>OY969887.1:0-3372500 GCA_963704315.1 uncultured Alphaproteobacteria bacterium
TCACAGGTTCAAATCCTGTCCCCGCAACCAATCTTCGCCTCGGCTTCGCACCCGCTGACCCTTGTCGGCGGGTTTTTCGTTTTGTTGCGGTGGCAGAAGAGGATGAGCTGCGATCATGCGCCCACGCCTGCTCTATCCGCCCATCGGCTGAGCCGCAGCTACACCAAGCAAAGATTCCGGATCGGTCACTGGAACTCGATGCAAGCGCCATCCGTTCTTGAAGCATCCAAGGATCGAAAGGAAGCTGAGATGCCGAATGGACTCAAAGGCCGACGCGTCGCGATCCTGGCCACTGATGGTGTCGAACAGATCGAGCTAACGGAGCCGAAGAAGGCGTTGGAAGCCGCCGGGGCAGAGGTCAGAGTGGTTTCGCCCGCGGCGAACAAGCTGCAAGGCTGCAAGCACGGCGAGAAAGGCGACGCCATTCTTGTCGATATCCCGCTTGCTCAGGCGCGGCCGGAGAATTTCGATGCGCTCGTCCTGCCGGGCGGCGTCCAAAATGCCGACAAGCTTCGGCTGATCCCGGAGGCAGTCGCCTTCGTCCGGCATTTCGTCCAAGCCGAGAAGCCGATCGCGGCGATCTGCCATGGTCCCTGGACGTTGATCAATGCCGGCGGCGTGCGTGGCCACAAGATGACCTCCTGGCCATCGATCGAGATCGATTTGCGCAATGCCGGCGCCGAATGGAGCGATGCGCCCGTCATCGTCGATCGCGGCCTCGTCACCTCGCGCAAGCCCGCCGATCTACCGCAGTTCTGCGCCAAGATGATCGAAGCCTTCAGCCGGAAGAGCGCGGAGCGCCATGCCGCGGCCTAAACACCCGTAAGGCCGGGTAGTGGGCCAGTTTGAATAAGGCAGCCCGGAGCGGGCGATCTGCGGATCAAATTTCGCGAGTTTTTCTCAACTCGTCCGGGGTTGAAAACAGGGATAGCATGTTCCCGTTTTCGCGCCGGGGAGTTAAATTTATGCGCTACGCTGTTTGGAACAATAAGGGCGGTGTTGGCAAATCGTTCTTGTCGTTTGTTTTAGCGACAGAAATTGCCAATATTAGGAATATTCCAGTTGTTTTGGTTGATATGTGTCCGCAGGCAAATCTATCTGAGATTGTACTTGGTGGGAACGGGATCGGCTCAGACAGGCTGGATAAGCTAATTCAACAGCGTAAGACGATCGGCGGCTATTTCAACTCCCGTATCAATTCTCCCCACTCACGGACTAGCAAAGAGGTAGAATTTCTCATCGATGCTCGGCTAGTGAACGATAACTTGCCGAAGGGCGTCTATCTCATTGCGGGCGATCCAAGCCTTGAATTGCAAGCGCAAGTTATCAATCAAATTAGCAGTCAGTCTCTTCCTGTCGAATCTTGGAAAAACGTTCACAGGTGGGTCGCTGACTTGATCGATGAATGCGTAAAGAAACTTGGACCCGAGACGATGGTTTTTGTCGATTGTAACCCGAGCTTCTCAGCTTATACCGAACTATCAATGATAGCGGCGGATGCTTTGATCGTCCCGTGTTCAAGCGATGGCTCGTCGGCGAGAGCTATCGATAACGTTGGCTCCTTACTTTATGGCGTGATGAAGGGTGCAGACTATGGCGCGGCCAATTTTCCAGCTCGGGCCAAAACATTCGGGATAAAATTACCTGAAATCCATTCCGTCGTTCTGAATCGCTCAACTCAATACAATAAGAAGGCAAGCAAGGCGTTTGGGGCAATGTTCGATGAGATTAAAAGGCGAGTTGACGACTTACAAAAAGTGGCACCGAATAGTTTTGTCAAAGATGGACCTCATTACGAAGATGTTCCTGATAGCCATTCGGTAGCTATCGTGTGTTCGCATCAAGGTATGCCACTCTACGCGTTGAAGCCGGGAAGATATGAAGTTCATGACACAGAACCGCAGGTAAACGCTGAACCATTGGAACGTTATAGAAATGCCGTTGAGGCATTCATCAAAACGATCTAGCGGGCGGCTTCAAACGCCTCTAGCACGCTTACAATATCGCTGATTTCCCAAAGCCTGTCGGTCACGCCTGCGGCCATTGCAGGTGTAACCTTCAGCGTCTTATGGATGCGGACGAAATTGTAATAGAAAAAATGCAGCGCCATCGCGTGTGCATGGTTTTCCATCTTCTTCGAAAATGCATTCGTCAATCTCGTCATGCGGCGCGAGTGCATCCGCACATTGAGATTGTTTCTCTCAGCGTAGGACGTGCTGACGTGAGCAGGATCGGGGTTGCCCTGTATCGGCGTCTTAATAGTGCCAATGCATTCAGCCGGACTATAGCGCCGCTGGCCTTCTGGCGCTGGTCCATAGATCTTCACAAGCATGGCATAGTCGACTTTGCCGCCAAAGGCCCTATCGATGGCCCCGACGTATACTCGCAAGCCATCAGTTGAAATTTGCACCCGCTTGGCAAGACGTGACGCTAGATCGTCAATAAATTCGTTCGCAGCATCCACATTGCGCCTTCCGACATGCCAGCATGGAACGAGCTTCGTATCTGCATCTGTGGCCATCCAAAGCCACGCATCGCCAGCTATGCCGGCAGCCTTAGCTTCCGCAGGCGCGTTCTTCTCTTTCGAGCCGACAAATCCCCAAACCTCGTCAATCTGTAATTTTTTGCAGCCGAGGTTTTGAAAAACGCGGTCCTGATACCAGGCCGCCGCCGCCCCAGCGTCGACGACGAGTTTTGTAACAGTCGTCTTGCTGATACCCGTAAGCCGGGTCACGGCGCGGATCGACATGCCCTCACAGAGGAGGTGAAGAGCACGGGCGCGTTGGGTTTTGGTCAGCTTGTTCATGCTGGCCATTATGCTTGAGCGCTTATGCTTTGTCAAGATGCTTGCACCAAAATTGCGATTCGATGCTTGCATTTTCTTCCATTCACGCCATTATGCAAGCATCTTGATTCTATAGGATGCAAGCATGGTCGACGATCAGGAAGCTACCGGGAAAGCCAAGGGTGGTTTTGCGCGAGCGCAGGTTCTTTCCGCTGAGAAGCGAAAGGAAATCGGCCGCAGGGCAGCGGCAGCAAGATGGGATAAAGGGCCCGCTCCAAATCCTGAAATGCCTAAGGTATTGGAAGGCTATTCAAACATCCTTGATCTGGCGGGGACGAAACTGCCTTGCGCCGTCATTGAGGGGCCCAATGGCATACAGCGGGTCCTGAGTGAGACAGGCATCACGCAAGCGATACTTGGGACGAGAAGCGGGGCTTCGAAACGGCTGAAAAGGGCGGCCCTTGATGACGGTGCCCTGTTGCCCCTTTTTGTAGCGCCAAGCCAGCTAAATGAGTTTATTACCAATGACTTAATTGATGGGCCCCTTAAGCCAATAGACTACATAGATGGTGGGCGCATAGTGCGCGGTTACGATGCTTCCATCTTGGTTGCAGTATGCAGCGTTTGGCTCAAAGCGCGCGAGAATGGGAAATTACAAAAACAGCAGCTCGCAAAAGCGCAACAAGCTGAATCTCTTACTCTAGCTTTAGCAGAGTCAGGCATCGTCGCATTGATCGACGAAGCGACAGGCTATCAGGATGACCGGGCCCGAGATGCTCTTGCAAAGATATTTACTACTTTCCTTTCCCAAGAACGGCAAAAATGGACGCTGACATTCCCCTTAGATTTCTACAAAGAAATCTACCGTCTTAGGGGTTGGAAATTTGAACCATGGAACACAAAGCGGCCGAGTGTTATCGCATCGTGGACCGACGATTTCGTTTATGACCGCGTTGCGCCAGGTTTAACGGAAGAACTAAGAAATAAAAATCCTATAGTTGAGACTGGAAGAAGGTCTCACAAACATCATCAATGGTTCAATACGGATCGAGGGCATCCAAAACTTAAAGAGCATATCTCTGGCGTGATTGCTCTTTTACGCGCAGCAGACGATTGGCCTTCATTTAAAAGGGGGCTAGACAGGGCGTATCCAAAGTTCGGCGAAACAATCGAAATGCATTTGATCGGAGGAAAAGGAAAAGCTCTTACTTAGACCATCGTTTCGCTGCCGCCATTTTGGCGATCTCTGCCCTTCGCTCCGGCGTCATGCTTTCCGCTCGCGCTTTGCCACCCTTCAAGCCGCCACGCCGACCCAGGCTCACGGCGGCCGCGTCTTTGCCCTGTTCCTCTGGCGTTGGCACGCGATCGCTGGCTTCGCCCGTGGCGATATCGACCATGCGCTTCGCCCATTGGTTGAGATCGCGGGGGCGTGAGGGCTGTTTAGCCAATAGGAAACCCCTCAAATCGCGCCCTCAGCCAGTTGGCGGCGTCTTGGGTTATCCATTGCTGGGCTTCCTCTTCCGATCGGAACCCACCAACTTGTTGAGATGGGCGCTTGCCCCATTCGACGAGCACATACCACCCTGAGCCATCTTTCAGCTCGCGTGGGCGCATTTCCGGATTCTTCTCGGGTTTATTCATACCGCAGAATATGGCACGACTGCCTATCGTTTTCCACCCCGGTCGCCAATCACCGCCACAATCAAACTGGCCCACTACCAAGGCCGGGGTGGGCCACCTCTGGCCCGATTTGTGATAGCGCTCCGGAGACAATTCCGGAGCGAAGCCATGACCACCTCTCCCGCCCCGAAGCTGGCGGATTTCATCCTCGACCTCTGCCAAAACGCCGCGCCCTCGGAGACGATCGATCCCGAGGACGTCGCCAAGGCCTTCGCCAAAGTCTCGGCCAATCCGAATGTGGTGACCTGGGAAGGCTATCTGCTGGCAGTCAAGGACAATGCGGTAAAGCTTGCGAAAGAGGGCAAGATCCTTGTCTACCGCAAAGGCGTTGCGGCCGATCCCGAGACGTTGAAGGGCGTCTACCGGCTCGGACCCGTCACCGGCACGTAGTACCCGCACCGGTGCCGCGCCTTCGGCATCGCCGCGATTCGCTCTTTGGCCTCTCCCACAACAATTCTACCGAGGCTTGGCCCGCACCCATGATGCGCGCCAATCCAAGCTGCGCGCCAATCCAAGTTGCGCGTCATCGCAGCCGCCGCTTCGTGGCTGTGGGAAAGCGCTCCCGCACCATGGACGAATCATTCCCGATCCTTGACCGTAAACATGATTCTTTCTGCGTCGCTCGGGCACCGAACGTGCAAAAACAATCGTCTCTCCTTTCAAGACCGCGACGCATGTTCGGGAAGGCAGGCTCCTTTTTCCACCGGACATATCTCAGCTTCGCAATCGCACTGTCGTGGAGCTGTTGCATGGTGACGGCACGATGTGATTCTGTCCTTCCTGTGATTGGTGTTGAGTCGTGCGCGCCGCCCGATGCGGCCGCGGCGGGAATCGCGTGTCGATCATCCGGAAGCGCAGCGCATGATGCTGAAAAAGCCCCAGTTTTTCGAAATAGCGATGGCGTGTCATGTGATCGTGCGCCAAGCGTAAGCCGTGTGGTGCAATAGTACGTTTCAGTATTCCTCCCGCGACCGTTGTCGCAAACTCCGTCTCAGGACTTTGGCATGTCGCTTTCGCAAATCGAATTCGCGCAGACTGAAAATCCCGTAGATCTGGTCGAAAGGCTCGCTGTCCACAAGCAATGGTCTTTTGATCGCGAAGAGGAGGATGAAATATCGATTGTGGTGACGGGAGGCTGGAGCGATTACAATATAGCCTTCACTTGGCTTCCCGAGATCGAAGCTTTGCATCTCGCTTGTGCCTTCGATCTCAAAGTGCCGCTTGCGCGCCGCAACAAATCCTTGGCCTTGATCTCGATGATCAATGAGCAGCTTTGGATCGGTCATTTCGACATTTGGCCGCAAGACGGCGTGATCATGTTCCGCCATGCGCTGCTGCTTGCCGGCGGCGCCACCCTCAACACGATGCAATGCGAATCGGCATTGACCAATGCGGTCTTCGCTTGCGAACGCTATTATCAGGCCTTTCAATTCGTGATCTGGGCCGGCAAGACGAGCCGCGAAGCGCTCGACACGGCGATGATCGAAACGAAAGGCGAAGCCTGATATGAATCCATCCGGCGGGGCGTCTTTTCCCGCTTCCTTGGTTCTCGTCGGCGCCGGCAAGATGGGCGGTGCTCTGTTGCAAGGCTGGCTCGATCTCGGCCTCGAGGCGGCGCGGATCCGAGTGATCGAACCCGAGCCAGCGCCAAAAATCCGCGCGCTTTGTGAAGAGCGCGGCGTCGCGATCGCACCGCCAGCGGCACCGCCGGAGGTGCTCGTTCTCGCCGTCAAGCCGCAGATGCTGGACGCCGCGGCGCAGTCGCTCGTGGTTTTGGCGAGCGAGACGACGCTGGTGATCTCCATCCTCGCCGGCAAGACGATGACGAATGTCCTTGACCGGCTGCCGCAAGCCCGCGCCATCGTCCGCGCCATGCCCAATCTGCCGGCGGCGATCGGATGCGGCATCACCGGCGCCGTCGCCAATAGCGCCGTCACACCCGTGCAGCGGCAGAGCGCCGACGCGCTTCTCTCGGCGGTGGGGGCCGTCGAATGGCTCGCCGATGAGGCGCTGATCGACGCCATGACTGCCGTATCCGGTTCCGGCCCCGCCTATGTCTTTTATCTTGCCGAATGTCTGGCCGAGGCTGGGCGTTCTGCCGGCCTGCCGCCGGCCACCGCGGATCGATTGGCGCGCGCGACCGTCGAAGGGGCCGGCGCGCTTTTGGCGCGTATGACGGATCAATCGCCGGCAGAGCTGCGCGAAAGCGTCACCTCGCCGGCCGGCACCACCGCAGCGGCACTCGATGTGCTGATGGGCGAGGATGGGCTGAGGGCGCTGATCGAAAAAGCGGTTCTTGCCGCCAAAAGACGCGCCGAGGCTCTGTCAGGCTAAGCTCGCGGGGCAAATGACAGCCGCCGCCTTGGAATGTGGCGCTTGGAGCGATAAGGTCGAGCCAATCGGGGGCGCGCCATCCGGGAGGCATTCATGACGCAAGAGATCAATGGCACCGGAAATGACGGTGCAGGAGCCGGACAAGGAGCCGAAACGCCCGCTGCCGCTCCCCACGCGCCTCCGAAAGAGGCGATCGTCGCGGCCTTGCTCGAACTCGCAGGCGAGCGCAATTGGGAAGATATTTCGCTCACCGAGATCGCGGTGCGGGCGCATGTGTCGCTTGCGACCTTCCGCGAGTTCTTTCCGTCGAAAGGCGCCGTCCTCGCCGCCTTCGTGCGCCAGATCGACAAGCAAGTCCTCGACGGCATTGGCGACGAGCTCGCCGATGAGCCGCCGAAGGAAAGGCTTTTCGACGTTCTGATGCGCCGGCTCGATGTCCTCGCGCCCTATCGGCAGGGCCTCGAAGGCATTTTCGAATGGACGGCGCGCGATCCCCTGGCCGCGGTTGCGATCAACCAACTGATGGTCAATTCCATGCGCTTCATGCTCGAAGCGGCAGGCATCGATTCGGAAGGTCCCGTCGGCGCCTTGAAGCTCCAAGGCCTTGTCATGGCCTGGCGGCGCGTGATGCAGACCTGGTTTTCGGATGATGATCCGGGGCTTGCCGCGACCATGGCCGCCCTCGATCGCGAATTGACACGGGGAGGAAAACTCGTGGAGCGCGCGGAAGATTTGAGCCGGCTGACCTCGCCGCTGGTGTCGATCGCCCGCGCCTTGCTCGAAAGAAAGCGGGGCACGCGCAGCTCTCCGCGAGAGCGTTGGGAGGAGGAGAAGGAAGAGCACCGGCCGCTGTAACGTGTGGCGCATTAGATTTTCGCCGCGATTCGCTTGGTTGCGCAGACCCGTGCCGGGAGCGGTCTTGCCGATGCATCAATCCGGCAAGCTTGCTCTCACGCGATGCAGCGTGTTCTGTAAAGCCGCAGCGGACCGGGGCTGACAATGCCACTTCATCCAAGCTGGGAAGATATCGCGCTTCGCCTCTTTCTCACGATTATCGCCGGCGCCCTCATCGGGGCCAATCGCGGCATTCGAGGCCATGCAGCCGGTCTGAGAACGACGATCCTGGTCACCCTCGCGGCTTCGGTCGCGATGATCCAAGCCAATCTGCTGCTTCCCGTCTCTGGCAAGACAGCGGATTCCTTCGGCGTCATGGATCTGATGCGGCTGCCTTTGGGCATACTGACTGGCGTCGGGTTCATCGGCGCCGGCACGATTCTGCGACGTGGCGATCTTGTCACTGGGATCACGACAGCGGCGACGCTGTGGGTGGTCACGGTGATCGGGCTCTGCTTCGGTGGCGGTCAGCTGGCGCTTGGCACGGGCGCCACGCTGCTCAGCGTCTTCACGCTTTCTGGGCTGAGATGGCTCGATATTCGGATGCCGCGCAAGCAACGGGCTATTCTGGTCGTCGAATCCGTGCCGACAACGGCCTCCATCCAAAGCCTCGCCGATCTCATCGCCCCGCTCGGCTACGCCGCCCAATTCTATCGTGAGAGCCGCAAGGAGGCAGGCGCGCAGGCACAGCTGTTTTTTGAAATCAGCTGGAAGCAGCCGGAAATCGCCGGGCCGCCGCTCGATCTCCTCGATCTCGTCGCACGGACTTATGCCATCGTCTCTTTCGAGTTGGCCGCCGAGCTCCCACGGTGATCCGCCGCACGGGGGCCGGACGGCTCACGCCGCCTTTTGCTTCGGCTTCACCTCGGCCGAATAATCCTCGACGAAGCTGCGCGACAAGGCGCCCGGCGTGAATTTATAAGGTCCGATCTCGGAGACGGGCGTCACCTCGGCGCCGGTCCCGCAGATGAAACATTCCTGGAAGTTTGCAAGCTCCTCCGGCATGATCCGGCGCTCGACGACTTCGACGCCGCGCCGGCGCGCGAGATCGATCACCGTGCGGCGGGTTATGCCGTCGAGAAAACAATCGGCGATCGGCGTGTGAAGAGCGCCGTCGGCAATGAAGAAAATATTGGCGCCGGTGCATTCGGCGACGCGGCCCTGCCAATCGAGCATCATCGCATCGGCATAGCCGCGCCGCTCGGCGCGATGTTTCGAGATCGTGCAGATCATATAGAGGCCCGCCGCCTTGGCACCGCTCGGCGCGGTCAGCGGATCAGGCCGGCGATAGTCGGCAATGTCGAGCCTTATGCCCTTCATTTTTTCATTGACGTCGAACATGCTCGGCCATGGCCACACGGCAATGGCGACATGGATGCTCGAATTCTGCGCCGCGACGGCCATCATCTCGCTGCCGCGCCAGGCGACCGGCCGCACATAGCAATTGGAAAGATTATTCTTGTCGACAACGAGCTGCTTGGCGGCATCGAGCTCGGCAACGGAGAAAGGAATTTCGAAATCGAGGAGATTGGCGGAGCGCTTGAATCGTTCGGAATGTTCGGTCGATTTGAAGATCTGTCCGCCATAGGCGCGCTCGCCTTCGAAGACGCAGGAGGCATAATGCAGCCCATGCGACAAGACATGCAGCTTGGCATCCTGCCAGTCGACGAGCTTGCCGTTCATCCAGATGAAGCCTTCGCGCTGGTCGAATGGCACAACAGGCATCAAATCATACTCCTCTGGGATCGCCCCGGGGATGACAAGGCTTCAAAGACCTTGCGCCCGCGCATTGCGAGTCGCGCGCTGCGATTCGTTCAGGTGCACGCTCAGCACGCCGAAGCACCTGCATTATATCCCTGCGATCACGCGCCGAGATTATCTTGACGGGTAGCAATCTTGCTGAAATATGTCAATATCGCTGACTTAAATCGATCCTTGCGTTATCGCGGACAGCCGGTGCTTCGGCGTGGTGTGCTTGCACAGCAATGAGCGAGCGATTGTGGAAGAAGGGCAAGTCATGGAATCAGAGCCGCGACTGAAGGGCGCTGATCGCGCAGGCTGCCCGGAAGGCCCTGCTGCGGCCGCGGGCGCGCCGTCGAGAGCTGAACCGGAGCCGCTATTCGATCTCATCGAGCTCTTGTTTTTCGCCTATCGTGATTTTGTCGGCGATGCCGACCGCCTGCTTGAGACTTATGGTTTTGGGCGTGCTCATCACAGGGTCTTGCATTTCGTCACCCGTCGGCCCGGCCTCGCCATTGCCGAATTGCTCGACATATTGAAGATCACCAAGCAGAGCCTCAATCGCGTGCTCAAGGAACTTCTCGACAAGGGCTATGTCGAGGCCCGTGCCGGCATGAACGACCGTCGCCAGCGCCAGCTCTTTCCGACCCAGACGGGCACCACTCTGGCGCTTGACATCGCACGGCTGCAATCGCAACGATTCCGCCGCGTGTTTTCGGCATCGCCCGAGAATGCGCGGCGGGACGCCATCGCCTTTCTCCTGTCGATGATCGATCCGCCGGAAAGAAACAAGGTTGCCGCGCTTGTCGCTTCCAGTGCTCGCTTCCCGTCCCAAGTGCTGGATAACGCATCGGATGACAGTTTGGACAAATCCTTGGATGAATTGTCGTGAGCGAGGCCCCTGCGGTCCCGGAGGCGCCGATCCCGGCAGATGATGCAGCACATCTCCTCATCGTCGACGATGATCGCCGCATCCGCGTCCTCTTGCAGCGTTATCTCGCCCAGCAGGGCTATCGTGTCACGCTCGCCGGCAGCGCTGAAGAGGCGCTCGCCTGCCTGAAGAATTTTTCCTTCGATCTCATCATTCTCGACGTGATGATGCCGGGCCAGAACGGCTTCGATTTCGCGGCCCGGCTGCGTGCCGATTGCAGCGATCTTGCGCAGGTGCCGATCCTGATGCTCACCGCGCGGACGGAGACGGACGATCGGATTCGCGGCTTTGAGAATGGCGTCGATGATTTTCTCGGCAAGCCGTTCGAGCCACGCGAGCTCGCTTTGCGGATCGCATCCATCTTGCGGCGGGCGCGGCCGCATCCCGCCGCGACGCAAGTGACGCATGTGCGTTTCGGCGCCTTCAGCTTCGATCTTGCCCGCGGCGAGCTGAAGCGCGGCGACGAACTCATCAGGCTGACCGAGCGCGAGCGCGAGATGTTGCGTCTCTTGGCCGAATATGGCGGCGATACGGTGACGCGCGAGGCTTTGGCGGGGCCGGGCGGCGCCGGCAATGAGCGCACAGTCGACGTGCAGGTCAATCGGCTGCGCCGCAAGATCGAGCGCGATCCGGCCAATCCGCTGCATCTGCAGACGGTGCGTGGCGCCGGCTATCGGCTCCTCCTCGATGGCTGACGCGAGGGCTTGCGCATGAGCCTCACCCTTCCCGCCTATCTCGCCCAACCGCGTTCGCTCTGGCGCAGCTTCACGCGCAAGATCGCCTCGATGATGCCGAAGGGGCTTTACGCCCGCTCGCTGCTCATCGTCATCCTGCCGATGGTGATCTTGCAGACCGTCGTCACTTACGTCTTTCTGGAACGGCATTGGCAGCTGGTCACCAATCAGCTCTCCGATGCGCTCACCCAGGACATTGCCGCGATCATCGATATTTATAATTCCTATCCGCAGGACAAGAACGATGAGAAGCTGACGCGGATCGCGCAGGAGCGCATGCATATCGATATCGAATTCATGCCCAAGGGTGCGCTGCCGCCGCCTTTGCCGAAGCCATTCTTTTCGATCGTCGATGTTGCGCTCTCGAATCAGATTCGCCGGCAGATCGGCCGGCCTTTCTGGCTCGATACGGTGGGGCGCTCCAATCTCATCGAAATCCGCATCTTGCTCGACCATGCGATCCTGCGCGTCGTCGCCTATCGCAGCGCCGCCTATGCGTCGAACTCCTATATTTTCCTTCTATGGATGCTCGGCACCTCCTTCGTGCTGATCCTCGTCGCCATCGGCTTTCTGCGCAATCAGATCAAGCCCATCCTGCGCTTGGCGACGGCGGCGGAAGCCTTCGGCAAGGGACGTGATGCCGCGTTGCGGCCGCGCGGGGCGCGCGAGGTGCGGCAGGCCGGTCAAGCCTTCATCGAGATGAAGCGACGCATCGAACGCTCGATCGAACAGCGCACCGCCATGCTCAACGGAGTTAGCCATGATCTGCGCACGATCCTCACGCGGTTCAAACTGTCCCTGGCCTTGATGGACAATGAGCCGGAGACGGAGGACATGCAGAAGGATGTCGCCGAAATGCAGCGCATGCTAGAGGCCTATCTCGCCTTCGCGCGCGGCGATGCGGGCGAAGTGGCGGCGCAGATCAATATGCGCGAGTTTCTCGAGGCGCTGCGCTGCGATGCCGAGCGGCACGGCTGCGTCGCCCGGATCTCCTATGCGGGCGATGATTTCGTTACCGTGCGGCCGGATGCCTTCAGGCGCTGTCTCGTCAATCTCGTCGCCAATGCGCAAAACCATGCCAAGACGATCCATATAGAGGCTGTGCGGGATCAGCGTTTTCTCACCGTCAATGTCGATGACGACGGGCCGGGGATTCCGGCCGAGCTTCGCGATGACGTGTTTCGGCCCTTCTTCCGCATCGATCCGGCACGCACCCAAGATGAGAGCAAGGCCGGCACTGGCCTCGGGCTCGCTATTGCGCGCGATATCGCCCGCTCGCATGGCGGCGATATTTCTTTGGCAGACAGCCCGCTTGGCGGCCTGCGCGCCAGCGTGCGCGTGCCGGTGTGAGGCGAAATGCTCCGCCTTGTGGTCATCGTGGATAAGTTCGGCTGATCATTCCCCGGCCCGGAACCCAGCCCGGCTTGGCGCGTTGCCGAACGACGGAATTCGGAGTGATTTGAAAATGATACCTCAAACTAGGCCGCAGTTGGGAGCGCTGCGCGTCCTGGTCATAGAGGATGAAATGCTGATCCGCGTTGCACTCGCCGAGGAATTGCGGGCCGCCGGTCTCAATGTCGTCGAGAGTATCAGTGCCGACGAGGCTTGGTCCTATCTCCAGGCGGGGGGGCAGGCGGATCTCGTTTTCTCCGACATATGCGTGCCGGGCTCGATGGATGGTCTCGAGTTCGCCCGCCGCGTCAAAGCGCATTATCCCAATTTGAATGTCATCCTGACGTCCGGCAGTTTCCAATTCATCACCATGGAGGGGCTCGGCCATTTCCTCCCAAAGCCCTATGGCTTCGAGCATGCCGTCAAATTCGTCCTCGACACCTTGAGCCTGACGCGCCGCAATGCGCCATGATCGCATCCGTCAGCACATAACGCGGGATGAGGAGCGCCTCTTCAAATCGTCCAATCGCCGAATTCGTCGAAATGCGGGATGAGGCCGCGTTGGGCGAGATAGGCGAGCACTTTCGCGCTGGCTTGCTCGGGTTGTTCCCCATCGCGGCCGAGGATGAGTGCGGCCGCCTCCGGCGTCTCATAAGCCTGATCGACGCCGGTGAAATTCTTGATTTCGCCGGCGAGCGCCTTCTTATAGAGGCCCTTGGGATCGCGGGCGATGCAGGTTTCGCGCGGCGTGTCGACGAAGATCTCGATGAATTCGCCTTCCGTCAATGTCTCTCGCACGAGCTGGCGTTCGGCCCGGAAGGGCGAGATGAAGGAGCAGAGCACGATGAGGCCGGCATCCGTCATCAATTTCGCGACTTCGCCGACACGGCGGATGTTTTCGACGCGGTCGGCGGCGGCAAAGCCGAGGTCTTTGTTCAGGCCATGGCGGACATTGTCGCCGTCGAGCAGGATCGTGTGCATGCCGAAGGTGTTGAGACGCGCTTCGACGAGATTGGCGATCGTCGATTTGCCGGCACCCGAGAGGCCGGTGAACCAGAGCACGCAAGGCCGGTGGTGCTTCAGCTGCACCCGCGCTTCCTTGCTGACGGTCAGATCCTGAAGATGGACATTGGTGGCGCGGCGCAAGGCGAAGGCGATGAGGCCCGCCGCCACCGTCGCATTGCTGTAGCGGTCGATGAGGATGAAGGCGCCGGTGATGGGATTTGTCGTATAGGGATCGAAGGCGATCGGCACATGGGTGGCGAGATTGCAATAGCCGACTTCGTTCAGCGCCAATGTCTTCGCCGCATGCTGGGCGAGCGTGTCGACATCGAGCCTGTGTTTGAGCTCCGTCACCGTGACCTGCAGAGTGCGGGTGCCGATCTTCATGAGATAGGCGCGGCCGGGCAGAAGCTCCTGTTCGCTCATCCAGATGAGATGGGCGCCGAATTGATCGGCGACGGCGGGGCGCGCCTGCGGTGTGGCGAGAAGATCGCCGCGGCTGATGTCGACCTCATCGGCCAAGGTCAGAGTCACGGCATCGCCGGCGCTCGCCGAATCAAGATCGCCGTCGGCGGTCACGATGTGGGCGATCTTCGATAATTTGCCCGAGCCGGCGACGACGACTTCATCGCCCGGCCTGATGATGCCGCTCGCGATCGTGCCGGAAAAGCCGCGAAAATCGAGATGCGGCCGGTTCACCCATTGCACCGGCATGCGGAAGGGCAGCGCCGCGCGATGGTCTTCGACATCTAGCGTCTCCAGATAGGAGATGAGCGGCGCGCCGCGATACCAGGGCGTCTTTTCGCTCTTCGTCGAAATATTCTCGCCGAACCGCGCCGAAAGCGGAATGGCAGCGAGCGTCTTGAAACCGAGTGGCGCCGCGAAATCCTTAAAACTCTTGACGATGGCGTCGAACACTCGCTCGTCGTAATCGACGAGATCGATCTTGTTCACGGCCAGCACGACATGTTTGATGCCGAGCAGCCAGACGATCGCCGCATGCCGATGCGTCTGGGTGAGCAGGCCTTTGCGCGCATCGACGAGCAGAATGGCGAGATCGGAATTGGAGGCGCCGGTCGCCATATTGCGCGTATATTGCTCATGGCCGGGCGTATCGGCGACGATGAAGGCGCGGTTCTGCGTCGAGAAATAGCGATAGGCGACATCGATGGTGATGCCCTGCTCGCGTTCGGCTTCCAGCCCGTCGACGAGAAGGGCGAAATCGATCTCGGCGCCGACGGTGCCGTGCTTTTTCGAATCGCGTTCAAGCGCGGCAAGCTGATCGTCGAAGATCAGCTGCTGCTCATAAAGCAGCCGCCCGATCAGCGTCGATTTGCCGTCATCGACAGAGCCGCAGGTGAGAAAACGCAGGGTCGGACGCGCGACGCCCTCGGCCTGCTCAGCCGGCGCGCTTTCCGCCAAAACCTCGATCTCGACGGCTTTGTCCATCAAAATTGGTCCATCAGAAATAGCCCTCGCGCTTCTTCTTCTCCATCGAGACGGATTCGTCATGATCGATCAGCCGGCCTTGCCGTTCCGAAGTGGTGGAGGCGCGCATCTCGGCGATGATGTCGGCCAGAGTATCGGCGTCGGAGCGGATCGCGCCGGAAAGCGGATAGCAGCCCAGAGTGCGGAACCGGATTCTTTCGAGCCGCGGCGTCTCGCCGGGCTCAATCGGCAGGCGTTCGTCATCGACCATGATGAGCGTGCCATCGCGCTCGACGACCGGTCGCTCCTTGGCGAAATAAAGCGGCACGACGGGGATGTTTTCGGCGGCGATATAATCCCAGACGTCGAGTTCCGTCCAATTGGAGAGCGGGAAGACGCGCATCGATTCGCCTTTGGCAATCCGCGTGTTGAACAGCCGCCAGAGTTCCGGGCGCTGGTTGCGCGGGTCCCAGACATGGCTTGCCGAACGATGCGAAAAGATGCGCTCCTTGGCACGGCTTTTTTCTTCATCGCGGCGGGCGCCGCCGAAGGCCGCATCGAATTGGCCTTTGTCGAGCGCTTGCCGCAGCCCCTCGGTCTTCATCACTTGCGTATGCAGCGCCGAACCGGAAGCAGTCGGCGAGATGCCGCGCGCGATGCCCTCCTGATTGACATGGACGAGAAGCTCGAGTCCGAGACGCGCCACCGTCTCGTCGCGGAAACGGATCATTTCCTGGAATTTCCATGTCGTGTCGACATGCAGCAGAGGAAACGGCAGTTTCGACGGATAGAAGGCTTTCAGCGCGACATGTAGCAGCGCGCTCGAATCCTTGCCGATCGAATAGAGCATCACCGGGCGCTCGAATTCCGCCACCACTTCGCGGATGATGCCGATCGCTTCGGCTTCGAGGCGGTGCAGATGGGGTGGCAGCGCGCTTTTCACTAAAATCTCTCGTATATTATGCTATTTCACGTATATCCTGCGGTTGCTTAATCCCTGCAGGCTGGCGGTGCAATCGAAAAGCCGCCGTGGCACAGCGCCTTAGAGCCGCAGCGTTACAGCGCCCGGCTTGAGCTGAAGCGGCAGGCCCGCGACGACGAGCACGACCGCGTCGCAGACGGACGCCAGCGCCTGGTTGAGCCTGCCCTGCGCATCGCGAAAGGCGCGGCCGAGCGCGCTCTCCGGCACGATCCCGAATCCGACTTCATTCGAAACGAAAATCGCCGGCCCGGCAAGGGAAGCCACGCTCCGCGCCAGGGCGTCGCAATGGTTTTCGACATCATAAGAACCGAGCATGAGATTGCTGAGCCAGAGCGTCAGGCAATCAACGACGATCACTTTGTCCGCTGCGGCCTCGCGGGAGAGGGCGCCAGCCACATCGATTTCTTCTTCGATGAGCCGCCAATGGGTCCCGCGATCGGCTTGGTGCTTTCCGATCCGCTTTGCCATTTCGGCATCGCCCACCGAAGCGGTGGCGATCAGCACCGGGGATTTGCCGGAGGCTTCGGCGAGTTTTTGGGCGTAGCGGCTCTTTCCGGAGCGGGCGCCGCCGAGGATGAGGAGGGTTTTTGTGCGCGGGATGGATTCATCATTCATGACGGCGGTTCAGGTCGATGCCGTGACATGCGCATCGCTTATGTCATGGCCCATAGTGGATGATCTCTTGTCAATGGCTGGCGCCGAGGTCGCGGCTCGGTTTGAATTTCCGCTTGTGACTAAAGCGGGTATCCAGCGCCGAGTACGCTATGGCGGGAGCTGACCCACAGGCAGTCATTGCCGGATACAACCAACGGTAGCAGAACTGTGGAAAACGCTCAAAAGCGGCGAGTCGGTGCCTATGCAAAAGCCAGTCGCGCGCGTAGCTTCCTAGATAATTAGCTCGTTCTGCAACAGCTTAGCTAAGGGCTTTGTTGCGAATGTTAGGGCTGCACGCAAGGCTCGCCATTGTGTTGGCCGCCGCCGTTGCTCTGGCGAGCGGCAACGCGGGAGAGGCTTGGTCCCAAACCGTCTCCAGCCTTCCCTTGCCGCCGGGCCAGATCGTCATCGGGCAAGTCTTCAAGCCGCCGTTCGAGTGTCCGCCTCCTTCTGTCCCTTCGATCACCACCGGCGCGGACGCCAACCTCTATATTCTCCCTGCCTCCTGCAGCGCAGTCCCATCGTTCGTGCCCAATGCGCCGGCCGCGATGGTGGTGACCAGCGCGCCCACCCAGTACGTCCGCTTTTACTGTCCTACCTGCACGCCCCCGAGCGCCCCCAATCGTCCCTTTATGGCGGATCCGAGCACCGTGCGCGGCCTGACGCCCCAGGAGATCCAGAATGTGCTGGCCTTGCCGGCCGTGCCGACGATGATGGCAATCGTGCTGGCCCCGGCCGGCAGCTGTGTGCTGGTCGCGCAGGGAGGTCCGGCCTTCGGCGGAAGCGGCGGCCCGGCTCAGGAGTGGGCGGCCGGCACCCCCAGCGGTCCGAACTGCTCCGGCCTGCAATATCTGCCGCTGTCGGATTACGTCAACCTACAGCCCATCGGCGCCGCGGCGCTCCTCTATGGGCCGCGCGCCGGCGGCGGCAACGCCGGAGCCGTTGCTGGTGCGCTCGATCGGGGGCCTTATCCGGCGCCGTTCACCGGCATGGACCTCATGTATAAGAGTTCTCGATCTGCTCAATTTCGGGGATCCGGCGCCGCTGCGCGCAGCGCTCGTGCAGCTCGATGGCGAGGTCTACGCGAGCGCGCAGACGGTGATGCTCGACGACAGTCTCTACCTGCGTGAGGCTGTGCTCGGGCGAATGCGCCAAGCTTTCTTTACAGCCAGCATCGGCCCAATGGCGGCGCTCGGATTCGGCGGACCCACATTGGCAAGCGCCGACGGGTCCGGTTCTTCGCCCTCGCAATCCGCTTGGGGCGGTGCCCTCGCCTATGCTGACAGGCGCGCGCCCGCATTTCCGGTGATGATCGGCGTTCCGCCCGCGCCAGCGCCTGAGACGGTGGTCTGGGCGCAGGGCACCGGCGCCTGGGGTCAGCTTGGCGGCAACGCCAATGCCGCCGGCGTGAGCCGCGATCTCGCCGGCTTCTTCGCCGGCGTCGACCGTCGCTTCGGGTCCAATTGGCTCGCTGGCATCGCCAGCGGCTATACGAACTCTTCCGTCAGCATCGCCGACCGGGCGAGTTCCGCCGGTATCGATACTGCGCATGTCGCCGGTTATGTCGGGGCCAACCTCGGTCCGTGGAACCTCAGCGGCGCCGCAGCGGCGAGCTTCAGCACGCTCGGCACCAACCGGGACATCAGCTTCCCCGGCTTCGTCAACTCCGAGGCCGCCCGCTATCACGCGACGACCACGCAAGTCTTCGGCGAACTGGGCTATGCAATTACGTTGGGTCAGATCGCCGCGGAGCCGTTCGCGGGGATGGCATTCGTGCATCTGAATACCGACGGCTTTGTCGAAAGCGGAGGCACCGGCGTCGCAGCGCTCAGCGCCTCGGGCAACAGTGACAACATCGGCTATTCCACGCTCGGCGCGCGCGCCGCCACCAATTATGCGCTGGCGAACGGCATGGTTCTCACCCTGCGCGGCTCGGCCGCCTGGCAGCATGCCGTCGGCGCCGTCACGCCCACGGCGGCGCTTGCCTTCGCGACCAACGGTGCGCCCTTCACAGCCTCCGGCGTGCCGCTGGCGCGCGACGCCGCGCTCGTCCAGGCTGGCTTCGATCTGCATCTCAACCAGCAGGCCACGTTCGGGGTTGCCTATTTCGGCAACCTCGCGAACCGCGTTCAGGACAATTCGGTGAAAGGCAATCTGAGCTGGTTGTTCTGAGGGGGCACGAATGTGCCGCCCAATAACAGACGCCGAACAGAGGAGCGGCCCGACCCGCTCTCGCCGGAGCGCGCGCCGCCGAGGATGAGGAGGCTGCGGAATAAGGGCGGGGCGGGATCATTGGTCATGAAGGTTCCGGCGCTCGCAATCTGCATATGCGGAGCGTCAAGTACGGCAATTCGTGCCGGCGCCACACCGACATGTTCGCGCACGATTTAGGAGGCGGCGATCACTGCCGCCTCCAACAGGCGCAATCCTTTATGCGATTTTTGATGCCCGCTTGGACCATTCAGGTGAATTCGTGCTGATCCACGACAAGACCTCGGACTCGCTCTGAAAGCTGGAAATGTGTTCCTCGCTACCGTCTGGCCAAAGCACGTGCACGTACCAGGCTTCGTCACCTCTTAATTTGCGTGTCAAAAAAACCGGGTGACCGTAATCTCTGACTGCTGTTGTCAAGATTTGCCAATTTTTGTGGGCCACATTCCGGAGCTCGAGCGCTTTTGCCGCGTCGTATTCTCGTGACGTGAAATCTTTCACATCCTGTCGCGCCGCATTGAGTTCATCACGCAAACGTCGAAAATTCTCATTGATCATCGTTTTACCTCATGAGTACCTCGTCACGCGAGGTCGAGCTAACAGAGGACGATGAGGATCAGGACCGGTCGACGGTGTGCACGTGGCAGCGGACATCGAACAATGCACAGATCGCGCATCATCGTGTCTCGTCACTACCAAAGCGTTTGGTGCACGGGACGTGGGGGTGTGGTGCAGCTCGCAGCGCGCTCGCCCAGAATCACCACAAGCTAAGATAGGCTTCTTTAGCAAAACCTGCAAGAACTGCTGTCGCGCAAGCTCCGATACGGGACTGGTCTCGTATTCTCGTGCAAACACAGGTTCCCAAACATGAGACCCTTCGTCCTAATTCTTACCCTCCTGCTCGCACTTACCCTCGTCGGTACGGGCCGGCCGATGGCGCAGGAGCGCGTCGTCAATGTCTATAATTGGAGCGATTATATCGCCCCAAAAGTGCTCGAGGAATTCACCAAGGAGACCGGCATCAAGGTCGTCTACGACACTTATGATTCAAACGAGACATTGGAGACGCGCCTGCTCGCCGGCCACACGGGCTATGACGTCGTCGTGCCGTCCGGCAGCTTTCTTGAGCGGCAGATCACGGCCGGGCTTTATCAAAAGCTCGATAAAAGCAAACTGCCGCATTTAAGCGGGCTTTGGCCCGAGGTGATGGCGCGTCTCGCGGTTCACGATCCCGGCAATCAATATGCCGTCGATTACATGTGGTTTACCACTGGGCTCGCCTTCAATGTCGAAAAAGCCCGCCAGCGTCTCGGCAATGTGCCGCTCAATTCTTGGGACATTCTCTTCAAGCCGGAGTTTTTGAAGAAATTCGCCGATTGCGGAATCTATGTGCTCGACAGTCCGGAAGACCTCTTCAGCATCGCCTTGAACTATCTAAAACTCAATCCGAATTCGAAGAAGATCGCCGATCTGCACCGCGCCGCCCTGCTGCTCGCCGCGCTGCGGCCGCATGTGAAGAAATTTCATTCTTCCGAATATATCAATGCGCTGGCCAATGGCGACATCTGTCTTGCGGTTGCCTGGGCGGGCGATGCCTTTCAGGCGCGTGCGCGCGCCAAAGAAGCAGACAATGGGATCGACATCGATTATGTGATCCCAAAGGAAGGCACGCTGATGTCGCTCGACAGCTTCGCCATCCCCAAGGATGCGCCGCATGTCGAGGAGGCCTATGCCTTCATCGATTTTTTGCTGCGGCCGCAGATCGCTGCAAGAAACACCAATGCGACCAATTTCGCCAATGGCGTTTTCGCGTCGCAACCCTTTGTGGCGCCGGATATTCTCGGCAATAGAGCGATCTATCCAGACGCCGAGGCGATGCGGCGGCTCTTCACCGTCACGACCTATGATCAGTCAGTGCAGAAATATGTGACGCGGGAATGGACGCGGGTGAAGACGGGACGGTGATCCTTCCCCTGAAAGGGGAAGGTGGCAGTGGCGCGCAGCGCCACTGACGGATGGGGTTGAGATGCGCGTTGAATGATCCCATCATTGGGTGAAATTACACTTCGCAAACCCAAGGGCGGAGAATATGAACTTTCATGCCGCTGAAAGACGCGAATGCTTCGCGCCCGGCAGGCTGTGGGAGCCTGTGGGAGATGGCCAATAATTTCTTTTTTTCGACTGTGAATAGCGTTTTGGCAGAACTGCGAATTTTGATCACATGCAGTAGCAAAAACATGAAATACGTCGAAGCTATAGGTAATTTGGCTAAAGTTGCTCAGTACTCGGAAGAAGAGGAAGCAATTCGTCAGGCAGTTATTGCTATTGCATATATAGAACAAGTATCAGAAGGAGTTTTCGGTCCTCTCAAGTGCGAACATATTGATAGTGCACTTAGAAATCTCGTGCGTTGGCGGGAGCAAAAACCTCATATCTGGTCGGAGTTGAATACCCGATCTCGTGCGCTGCGGGATGCAATCGAAATCGAACTTAAGGAATATCTGTATTATCAATATCCAAAAAACCGTGGGCAGAAACTTAAGGGCGGATGATTGGACAGCAATCATCAAGGCTTTCCCTGAAGTGAATGAAGAAGCCTTCAACGCGACAGATTGTTATGCGCTGGGACAGAACACAGCGTCTGTCTTTCATTCCATGAGGGTTGCAGAGCATGGCTTGCGAGCTTTGGCAAAGGAACGCCGATTAACATTGCCTAAGAATAAGCCGCTCGAATGGGCTACATGGCAGGACATAATCAAAGCCTTGGACGATGAAATTGCAGTCATTGGCCGCAAAAAGGCAGGAGCCCCAAAAGACCTTGCATTGGAATTCTATAGTGGCGCACGAGCGGATTTGAATGGCTTTAAAGATGAATATCGCAATTTAGTAATGCACGCTCGGGCAACATATGACGAGCACCAAGCCGTCAGCGCTCTTACGAAAGTTCACGCATTTATGGAGCGCCTTGCAGCAAAAATGGATCACACTCATCAACGGATTAAGTGGGGTTTCCGCTAGCCTTCGATTTGCGAGCTGTGTTGAACGCAAATTCAAATTCAATAGAGCCCTATCTCAACGACAAGGAACTGCGCAGGATCCGCGTCGGACGGAAGCCATCGCTTTAACAAAGATTTCGCTGAGCAGCATCACGCCGCAGTTTCCGCCGCGCCCCATGACCCTCAAGATATAAGGATGACCAAGTGACCAAGCAGCTGATTTGGGCGACCACTCCTGTCGAGATCCTCCACCACGTGCGGATTTCGAATGCTGTTGGGGACCGGCTGTTTCAGCCAGGCGTAATAGTCCTCTTGCAGAATGGCACCTCGCTGAGCGGTCGAATTTTCAGCTTCAAGGCTGGCAACAATTTTGGCCAGGTGCCAACAGGATCGCCCCCGACCGCCTATTATGGCGCGATCGAATTAACCCTGGACGATGGATCCTCGCAGTGGATCGATTTCCAGGAAATCCAGCAAATCATGTAAGAAGCCAGGGAGTTGGGTTTGTAAAGTACAATATCACCCTCACCGAAACCGGAACGGCACGAAATCGCGCCGTTCGGGATCGACGACGAGCGGGCGGTCGATCGGCGGCGCGGCGCGTTGCAGGCAATCGCTTCTTTCGCACAGCCGGCAATTGACGCCGATCTGGGTGACCGGGCCATTGCGCAAATCGAGCCCGTCGGCATAGACGACATCCTGCGCATAGGCGATCTCGCAGCCAATGCCCAGCGCATAATGGCGCGGCGGCGCCAAATGGCTGCTGACCGCCTTGCTCGCCTGGCGAGCGACGCAAATATAGCGGATGCCGTCCGGCATTTCGGCGATTTGCACCGAGGTGCGATCGCCGATCTCGAAGGCCTCATGGACATTCCACAAGGGGCAAGTGCCGCCGAAACGGGCGAATTGGAACCTTGTCGAGGAATGCCGCTTGATGATATTGCCGGCGCGATCGATGCGGACGAAATAGAAGGGTACGCCGCGCGCATTGGGTCTTTGCAAGGTCGACAGCCTGTGGCCGACCTGCTCGAAACTGGTGCCGAACATATTGGCGAGCCGTTCGGCGTCATAGCGCATCGTCCGCGCTGCGGCGAGGAAGCGCTCATAGGGCATCAAGAGGGCGGCGGCGAAATAATTGGCAAGCCCGATCCTGGTGATCGTCGCCGCGCTGCTCGAGCGGAAGGCGGCGCCATTCACGATCGATTCGATTTCCCCTTCCTGCTCCAGAAGGCCGATCTGATAGGCAATCAGAAAGCTGCGGGTCGCGGGATCGAGTCCCTCGCGCATCCAGAGCACGCGGCCGATCCGGTCGAAGCGGCGCATGAAACGCGACGCCGGCTCGACCCGCTCGGTTTCGACCCGCACGGCATGTTTGTCGAGAAGATAATCGGCGAGTTTTACGCCCGGCGCGTTTTGCGCGACGATGAGCTCTTCGGCGCGCGCTTCGGCAGCACGATCGAGCCCGTCGAAATAATTGGCGCGGTAATGGAAGAAATCGCGCACCTCCTCATAAGGCAAAAGCACCGCCGGCTCCTGCTCGGAGCCGACGCGGCCAGTCGAGACCGCCTCATTGAGAAGCTGTGTCCGTTCGTTGGTGCGGCGAAAGGAGAGATGCAGGTTCAAAAAGGCATGTGCAAACCAAGGCATATTGGCGGCGATTGCCTTCAGATCCTGAATGTTCGGGGTCACGCTGGCAAAGATCGGATCGGCCAGGGCCTCTTTCAGATCATGCAGCAGATGTTCCGTGTCTTCTCGCGTGAATTCGGCGAGATCGATCGAAAAGGCTTGTGCCAAAGCGAGTAGAACGGGCGCTGTCACCGGGCGCTGATTGTTTTCGATCTGATTGAGATAGCTCGCCGAAATCGCGAGCCGTTCGGCAAAGGAGGCCTGGGTCAGGGCCTGGCTCTCACGCAGCCTGCGGATCTGCGTTCCGGCAAAGAATTTTTGGCGCATGGAATTTTGTAACATTGCAATTGCAAAATGCAAACAATTTGCAAATGATCCCGTTTTCGGGAGATTCAAAAATCAGATTTCGTTACTCCTGCCCCGACAACAAGGTTCCGGTCGGGAAAGGTACAGCCAAATGACTCAAGTGACCCCGCTCAAACTACAAGTGTTGCGGGACGCTTCCGCGCTTCGCGGGATGATCGCCATCGTCCATTCCGTGCCGCTGATGCGCCTCGGCCTCGCCGAGGCTTTGCGCTTGTCGCCTTGCTTCCTGAAAAGCAAAGTTCTCGCATTTGCAAATTTGAGCGAAGCTGAGGGGATGCTCGCGGCGGCCGGACCAGGCGATGTCGTCATTCTCGACACCAGCGCCTGGGGCGGGCTCGAGGGGCCAGGCGGCGCACCGCAACTGCAAGCGCTGAAGGCGCGCGGTGTAACGGTCGGGCTCATTGCCTCGGCCGGGCGTGATGCCGCCAAGCTTTTGTCGGGCCGCGGCATCGCCGGCCTTCTCGCGCCCGATGCCGAGGTCGAGACGGTCATCGCGCTCGCCGAGGACCTTGCTGCCGGCCGCACCCATTTTCCGGAGGTCGCTCTGCCGCCCGGCGTTCCGGCCCGGCTGTCGCGCTTGTCGAGCCGGCAGTTCGAGATTCTCGAACTCATGACCCGCGGTCTTCTCAACAAGCAGATCGCTTGGGAGCTCGGCCTCACCGAAGGAACGGTTAAGAGCCATGTCTCTGCCATTCTCGACAAGCTCGGCTGCGACCGGCGCACGCAGGCCATCACCGCTTTCATGCAATGTTTCGGCGTCGGCCAGGATCGCGCTGCGCTCGCCTAATGTCGCTGCTCGGGATGGCAAGCCTTCGGATGGCAAGGCTTGGGATAGGAAGCGTTAGCACGCGATTGCGGCGCAGCCATCCGCGCCGAAGTCGTCCGCGCCAAAGTCATCTGTGGCATGCTTTGCGTGTCTGTTTTGAGTGAAGCCGTTTTGCAAGTCGCCAAGCTTTGATGCCGCGGCGTGCGGCGAGAGCGCTGAGACGATCGTGATTTGCTGTCATTTGCAAGGCTCGCGCGCATCCGGCGGGCCGCGTCTCGGAACTGAAGCGCTGATATAGGCATTGGCTCATGCCTTTCGGCAGCCGAAAAATTCGAGCTGAAAAAATCTTGCGCGCTCAGGCGAAAACACTCGGTCCCGATGACTAAATCCGAAGCGAGAAATGCGAACAATGCGCATGAAGATGAAGCAGATGTCGGGTTTGGCTTCGCCTGAAGATGGCGCTCTGCGTCATGTCGGGGCTTTGCGCGCGCCACGCTTTGATCTTGCGCAGGATCACGGCAAGAGCCAAGAAAAGAGCAAGCGAGAGATCGAAGGCAAGAATGAGGGAGCGCGCGCGCCGGCTTCATGGTTTGCCTCGCGGCTCGCGCTTGTCCATCGAGATGTTGTCGACCTAGAGGTTTGTGTGCCAGAGGCGCTTCGCGAACGTTATTTTGAACGCATCGGGCGCGGGCAGATCGAGCACGATCCGGCGCAGGAGCAGGCGTTGCAGGCGCTCGATCGTTTGAGTGCGGCGCTTGCATCTTATCGCCCGGCGCGCAAAGCCGCTGCGCTCGGCTGGCTATTCGGCGCGCGGGCCAGCGCTGCGCCGCCCCAAGGCATCTATATTTGGGGCTCAGTCGGGCGCGGCAAGACCATGCTGATGGATCTGTTTTTCGAGGAGACGCGGCAGCCGCACAAAAGAAGGCTGCATTTTAATGCCTTCATGGCCGATGTTCATGCGCGCATTTTCGCCATTCGTCAGCAGATGAAAAAGGGCTTGGTGAAGGGCGATGATCCCATCGCTCCGGTCGCCGAGGCGATCGCGGACGAAGCCTGGCTGATTTGCCTCGACGAATTCAGCGTGACCGACATTGCCGATGCAATGATTCTCGGGCGGCTTTTCCAACACCTGTTCCAGCGCGGGGTGATCATCGTCGCAACCTCCAATGTCGAGCCGGCGGCGCTCTATAAGGATGGGCTCAACCGGGCGCTGTTTCTGCCCTTCATCGCTTTGTTGCGGCAGAAGGTGCAGGTTCTGCAGCTTGCCGCGCGGACGGACTTTCGGCTTGAGAAACTCATCGGCGAGACCGTCTATCACATGCCTGCCGATTTCAAGGCGCACGCGGCGCTGACGAGCGCTTTCGCCGCTCTGACGGGCGTGGCGGAAGCCCCGTCGATGACGCTCGATGTGCTCGGCCGCAGCATTCTCGTGCCGCAAGCCAAGGCCCGTGTCGCACGCTTCGGCTTTAAGGACCTTTGCGCCGCGCCGCTCGGACCGCGCGATTTTCTGGCGATCGCCGAGAATTTTCACACAGTCCTCGTCGACGCCATTCCGGTCATTCGCGCCGACGAGGCGGATATTGCGAAGCAATTCATTCTGCTGATCAATTCCCTCTATGATCAGCACGTCAAGCTCATCGCCTCGGCAGCGGCGGAGCCGGATGCGCTTTATCTCGGCACGAGCGGCCGCGAGGCCTTTGAATTCGCCCGCACCGCCTCGCGCCTCGTGGAGATGCGCTCGGCGGCCTATCTCGGGCTGCCGCATGGCTCGATCGCTTCGCTGGGCTCGGGCGCCACCACCGGCCTCGTCGAGACTTGAACCATCATGGCGCTGCGCAGCCTCCCCGCCCCACCGGAGACGCCGACCGATGCGCGCATCCTCGAATTCGCGGCCGAACATATCCGCCGCTTCGGGGTCGAACGGACGAGTGTGACCCGCATTGCCGAGGCGGCCGGCATGTCGCACGCCAATGTCTATCGCTATTATCCTTCGAAGACGGCGCTCTTTGACGAGATCACCGCCGGCTGGCTGAAGTCGCTCGAAGCGGGCTTAAGAATCATCGCCGACGCGCAAGATCCGGCTTTCGACAAGCTCGAACGCATGGTTTTCGCAATTCATCGCACGTATCGGCAAAAGCTCGAGATCGATCCGAAGATCTTCCGCCTCTTCGTCGATGCGGCGGACAAAGCTGCTCCGGTTGCACGCCGGCATCGTGGCCGCATCGAAATCGAACTCCATCGCATTCTCGATGAAGGAACCGGCAGCGGCCTCATTGAACTCAAAGACGCCAAAGCATGTCTGCTGCTCGTTCTCGACGCGCTGCACCGTTTCATCGATCCTGCCGCCGTGGCGCGGGACATCGATCAGGCGCGGCTCGAATTGGAGGAGCGGGTGGGCCGGGCGCTGGATCTGCTGCGGCTTGGCCTGACGAACGGACTGAATGATTTCAAATTACAGAATATGTAATGTGATACTCTTCTGCGGCGGTCAGATATTCGCTTTTTCAACTCAATCTGACCTCCTAGTCGATTGAAATTCAATGCTTTCAAATTTCGCGCCGCGACGCTGCGGCTAACTTCCGCCCTTTGTCTAGGTCATCCGAATCCCGATCGCCCTTGCATAAGCCAGGCGAGTTGGGCAGAACCAGTGCCGGTCGGTTAGAGCCGATTCCACAGGCGCGAATCAGGGTGCTTTCGTCTCGGCGGGATGGGCCCGATGTCTAGAATGTTGAGGCATCGGATATATTCGGTGCCTAAGATGTCGAAAAACTCTGCCAACTTTTCCCGGCCCGCCTCGCGCAGGGCAAAATTATCGGCGCCAATCCGGAACCACAAAGCCGGAACCAGGATGAAAAAATGGCACGCCACAAGATTGGACTGATCGGTGCCGGCCAGATCGGCGGAACGCTCGCCCATCTCGCCGCGCTCAAAGGGCTGGGCGACATCGTCTTGTTCGACATTGCCGAAGGCACGCCGCAGGGCAAGGCGCTGGACCTTGCCGAGGCCGGCGCGCTGCACGGCTTTCACAGCCGTCTCGCCGGGACCAATGATTATGCGGCGATCGCCGGCGCCGATGTGGTGATCGTCACCGCCGGCGTGCCGCGCAAGCCGGGCATGAGCCGCGACGATCTTCTCGACATCAATCTCAAAGTGATGGAGGCGGTCGGCAAGGGCATCAAGCAATATGCGGCGGATGCCTTTGTGATCTGCATCACCAACCCGCTCGATGCCATGGTCTGGGCGCTGCAGCGGGCCACAAGTCTGCCGGCCAATAAGATCGTCGGCATGGCCGGGGTTCTCAACTCGGCCCGTTTTTCTTATTTTCTCGCCGAGGAATTCAAAGTCGCGATCGAAGATGTGAGCGCTTTCGTCCTCGGCGGCCATGGCGACGACATGGTGCCCTTGCTGCGCTATTCGACCGTCGCCGGCATCCCTCTGCCGGATCTCGTCAAAATGCGGTGGACGACGCAGGAACGGCTCGACGCCATCGTCGATCGCACCCGCAAGGGCGGTGGCGAGATCATCAATCTCTTGAAAACCGGTTCGGCGTTTTATGCGCCGGCGGCATCGGCGATCGCTATGGCCGAATCCTATCTCCACGACAAGCGCCGAGTCCTCCCCTGTGCCGCGCAGCTCGATGGCCAATATGGCGTCAACGGCCTTTATGTCGGGGTTCCTGTCGTGCTCGGTGCGAATGGCGTTGAAAAGATCGTCGAGATCGCCCTCGAGCCGGAGGAAAAGCGGATGTTCGAAAAATCCGTTGCTTCGGTGCAGAGCCTCGTCGAAGCCTGCAAGACCATCAACCCTGCTTTTGCCAATTGACCGAGAGCGGGCGGCGGCGCAGTGCGCCGCTGCGCCAAGATCGCAATGAGCCTGGGCCGCAATGAGAGAGAGCAATGAATATCCATGAATATCAGGCCAAAGCGATCCTCAAAGAATTTGGGGCTCCGGTTTCGCCTGGGGTTCCGATTGTCGAGGGCGCCGCGGCCTCGGCTGCCGTCGCGCAGCTCGAAGGCCCCCTTTATGTTGTGAAATCGCAGATTCATGCGGGCGGGCGTGGCAAGGGCACATTCAAGGAGGCGGAGGCGGGCTCTGGCGGCGGCGTGCGGCTCGCCCGTTCGGCCGCGGAGGTCGTCCTTTATGCCGAGCAGATGCTCGGCAAGACCTTGGTGACGGTGCAGACCGGGCCGTCGGGCAAGGTGGTCAATCGGCTCTATATCGAAGACGGCTCGGCGATCGAGAAGGAGTTCTATCTCTCGCTTCTCGTCGATCGAGGAACCGGCCGCGTGGCCTTCGTCGTCTCGGCCGAGGGCGGTGTCGAGATCGAAGAGGTGGCGCATAAGAACCCCGAAAAGATCGTGACTTTCTCGGTCGACCCGGCGACGGGCATCATGCCGCATCATGGCCGCAGGCTCGCCAAGGCTCTGGGACTTTCGGGCGATCTCGTCAAACAGGCGGAAAAGCTTGTCGCCGGGCTCTATGCCGCCTTTACTGCCAAGGATATGGCGATGCTCGAGATCAATCCCTTGATCCTCTCGAAGGACGGGCATTTGCGCTGCCTCGACGCGAAGGTGACTTTCGATGCCAATGCGCTCTTCAAACATCCCGAGATCGTCGCGCTGCGCGACGAGGCGGAAGAAGATGAAAAGGAGATCGAGGCCTCGAAACATGATCTCTCCTATATCGCGCTTACCGGCAATATCGGCTGCATGGTGAATGGCGCCGGCCTCGCCATGGCGACGATGGACATTATCAAGCTCTATGGCGGCGAGCCGGCGAATTTCCTCGATGTCGGCGGCGGCGCGACCAAGGAGAAAGTCGCGGCGGCGTTCAAGATCATCACCGCCGACAAGAATGTGAAAGGCATTCTCGTCAACATCTTCGGCGGCATCATGAAATGCGACGTGATCGCCGAGGGCGTCATCGCGGCGGTGAAGGAGGTCGGCCTCGAGGTGCCGCTCGTGGTGCGGCTCGAAGGCACCAATGTCGATCTCGGCAAGGCGATCATCGCCAAATCCGGCCTCGCAATGATCGCCGCCGACGATCTCGACGATGCCGCGCAAAAGATCGTCGCCGCAGTGAAGAAAGGCTGAGCGGCATGGCGATCCTCATCGACAAAGAGACCAGGGTTTTGTGCCAGGGCTTTACCGGCAAGAACGGCACATTCCATTCCGAACAGGCGCTGGCCTATGGCACCAAAATGGTCGGCGGCGTCTCGCCCGGCAAAGGCGGATCTGTGCATCTCAACCTGCCGGTCTTCGACACGGTGCGCGAGGCGCGCGAGGCCACCGGCGCAAAAGCCAGCGTCGTCTATGTGCCGCCGCCCGGCGCGGCCGATGCGATCTGCGAGGCCATCGATGCCGAGATCTCTCTCATCGTCTGCATCACCGAGGGCATTCCCGTGCTCGACATGGTGCGGGTGAAGCGAGCCTTGTCGGGTTCGAAATCCCGCCTCATTGGGCCAAACTGCCCGGGCGTGGTGACGGCGGGCCAATGCAAGATCGGCATCATGCCGGCCAACATCTTCACGCCCGGCACGGTCGGCATCGTCTCGCGCTCGGGCACTTTGACTTACGAAGCGGTGTTCCAGACGAGCCGCGAAGGGCTCGGCCAGACGACGGCGGTCGGCATCGGCGGCGATCCGGTGAAGGGCACGGAATTCATCGACATGCTGGAGCTGTTTCTGGCCGATCCTAAGACGCAATCGATCATTATGATCGGCGAGATCGGCGGCGGCGCCGAGGAAGAGGCGGCAGAGTTTCTGCGCGATGAAGCGAAACGCGGGCGCAAAAAACCGATGGTCGGCTTCATCGCCGGGCGCACTGCGCCGCCGGGCCGAAGGATGGGCCATGCCGGCGCCATCATCGCCGGCGGCAAAGGCGGCGCCGAAGAAAAAATCGCCGCCATGGAGGAAGCCGGAATCAAAGTCTCCCCCTCCCCCGCAAGATTGGGCAAAACCCTCGTCGAACTGCTTAACGGGTGAGAGGCGGATAAGGGGCAGATTGCGCATGAGCGGAGGCGAAGCTGACGCAAGCCTTTTCAGACGAACACGCTTCGCCTGAAAATACCCACCTTCAATGCTTAAATGATTGGCTGATTGGAGCCGATCTTGACGGCATGGAGCGCCCTCACCGGAAACGGTTTCCAGATGGACCGCTTTCAGATGGCGCGCGCAAACAAGATCCGAGCGCTCGGCGCGGACGGGACATTGGCTCGATATGACATGAGGAGAGCGTGTCGCTATCGGAAAGCTCCGTCGACTTTTCCGCGACAGGCTCGAAGCTGATGCGAGCGAAGGCTCGGAGGATGATGATGGCACGCCAGGATGCGAATAATGGAGCCAATGGTTCAGGCACGATGGCCTCGCGCTCGGCCGCGAATAATGCCTTTGAGACGACCTCTTTTCTCTATGGCGGCAATGCCCATTATGTCGAACAGCTCTATGACCGCTATTTGCAAGATCCGGCCGCGGTCGATGCCGAATGGCGCGATTTCTTCGCTGGCTTGAATGACGACCCCGCGGCCATTGAAAAAAATGCCCAGGGTCCGGCGTGGAAGCCGGCGCATTGGCCGGTCGTCGCGAATGGCGAACTCGTCGCGGCCCTCGACGGCGATTGGAGCAGCGTCGAAAAAACCGTCGGCGACAAATTAAAAGCCAAGGCCGCCGAGAAGGGCAGCAGCATCTCCGCCGCGGATCTGCAGCGTGCGACGCGGGATTCGGTGCGCGCGATCATGATGATCCGCGCCTATCGCATGCGCGGCCATCTGCATGCCAATCTCGATCCGCTCGGCCTCGAGCCACCGAAGGATCATGAAGAGCTGCATCCGTCGAATTACGGATTCACCGAAGCCGATTACGATCGCAAGATCTTCATCGACAGGGTTCTCGGTCTCGAATTCGCGACCATCCGCGAGATGCTGTCGATCCTGCGCCGCACCTACTGCGGCAGCATCGGCTTTGAATTCATGCATATCTCCGACCCAAGCGAAAAATCCTGGTTCCAGGCGCGCATCGAAGGGCCGGGCAAGGAGATCAGCTTCACCCGCGAAGGCAAGCGCGCGATTCTGAACAAGCTCGTCGAGGCGGAAGGCTTCGAGAAATTCCTCGATCTGCGCTACACGGGCACCAAGCGCTTCGGCCTCGACGGCGGCGAATCCATGGTGCCGGCGCTCGAACAGATCATCAAGCGCGGCGGCGCCTTGGGCGTGAAAGAGATCGTGCTCGGCATGGCGCATCGCGGCAGGCTCAATGTGCTGAGCCAGGTGATGGGCAAGCCGCATCGTGCCGTCTTTCATGAATTCAAGGGCGGCTCCTTCACGCCAGACGATGTCGAAGGCTCGGGCGACGTCAAATATCATCTCGGCGCCTCGTCGGATCGCGACTTCGACAATAATCAGGTGCATCTCTCGCTCACGGCCAATCCGTCGCATCTCGAGATCGTCGATCCGGTCGTGCTCGGCAAGGTGCGGGCCAAGCAGGATCAAAGAAACGACATCGTCGACCGGGCCCAGGTTCTGCCGCTTCTCATCCATGGCGATGCGGCCTTCGCCGGCCAAGGCGTCATTGCCGAATGTTTTGGCCTCTCCGGCCTCAAGGGCCATCGCACCGGCGGTTCGATCCATTTCATCATCAATAATCAGATCGGCTTCACCACCTATCCGCGCTATTCGCGTTCTTCGCCCTATCCGTCGGACACGGCGAAGATGATCGAGGCGCCGATCATCCATGTGAATGGCGATGATCCGGAGGCCGTCGTCTATGCGGCGAAGATCGCCGTCGAGTTCCGGCAAATGTTCCATAAGCCGGTCGTCATCGACATGTTCTGCTACCGTCGCTTCGGCCATAATGAGGGCGATGAGCCGGCCTTCACCCAGCCGCTGATGTATAAGAAGATCAGGGCGCATCCGACGACGCTGGAGATCTATACGAAAAAGCTGATCAGCGAAGGCGTGGTGACGGCCGGCGAAGTCGAAAAACTGACAGGCGATTGGCGACAGCGGCTCGACGCGGAATATGAGGCGAGCCTTTCTTATAAGCCGAACAAGGCCGATTGGCTGGATGGCCGCTGGGCCGGCCTGCGCCCGGCCGATGGCATCGATGATGCCCGGCGCGGCCGCACCGGCGTCGATGTCGGAAGGCTCACGGCCCTCGGCACCCGCCTGTGCACCGTGCCGGAGGGCTTCCATCTTCACCGCACCATTCAGCGCCTTCTCGACAATCGGCGGGCGATGATCGAATCGGGTGAGGGTATCGATTGGGCGATGGCCGAAGCGCTCGCCTTTGCGAGCCTCGTCGATGAAGGCCATCCCGTCCGGCTCTCCGGCCAGGACAGCGAGCGCGGCACTTTCTCGCAACGCCATAGCGTGCTGATCGATCAAGAGACGGAGGCGCGCTATGCGCCGCTCAATCACATCAATGACGGCCAGGCGCGCTATGAAGTCATCAATTCGATGCTGTCGGAAGCGGCGGTGCTCGGCTTCGAATATGGCTATTCGCTGGCCGAGCCCAATGCGCTTGTCGTCTGGGAGGCGCAATTCGGCGATTTCGCCAATGGTGCGCAGGTCATCTTCGATCAATTCATCTCGTCGGGCGAGCGCAAATGGCTGCGCATGTCGGCCCTCGTCTGTCTCTTGCCGCACGGCTATGAAGGCCAGGGGCCGGAACATTCCTCGGCCAGGCTCGAGCGCTATCTGCAGCTTTGCGCTGAGGACAATATGCAGGTCGCCAATTGCACGACGCCGGCGAATTATTTCCATATTCTACGGCGGCAATTGAAACGCGATATCCGCAAGCCGCTCATTCTCATGACGCCGAAATCGCTGCTGCGCCACAAGCGCGTGGTGTCGCGCCTCGCCGATATGGCGGTCGACACGACCTTCCACCGCATCCTCTATGATGATGCCGAAGCTGCGACAGGCGACACGATCAAGCTCGTCAAGGACGACAAGATCCGCCGCGTGATCCTCTGTTCCGGCAGGGTCTATTACGATCTCGTCGAAGAGCGCGAGAAACGCGGCAGCGACGACATTTATCTTTTGCGCATCGAGCAGCTTTATCCTTTCCCGCTGAAGGCATTGGTTGCGACCCTGTCGCGATTCAAAAAAGCCGATGTCGTGTGGTGCCAGGAGGAGCCGAAGAATATGGGCGCCTGGAGCTTCGCCGAGCCTTATCTCGAATGGGTCTTGAGCCAGATCGCCAGCAAGACGAAGCGGCCCCGCTATGTCGGCCGGCCGGCTTCTGCTGCGACGGCGACCGGGCTCATGCCGAAGCATTTGGCGCAACTCAAAGCCCTGCTCGACGAAGCCTTCGCCGCCTAACAGAAAGGTTTGCGCGCGGATGATTCGTTTTCGTCAGGGCGGAACGCCCGAGGGGAATTCTCATGACGGTTGAAATTCGTGTCCCGACGCTCGGTGAATCGGTGAGCGAGGCGACGATCGGGCGATGGTTTAAGCAGGCTGGCGATACGGTCGCGCTCGATGAGCCCATTGTGGAGCTCGAAACCGACAAGGTGACGCTCGAAGTCAATGCGCCGGCCGCGGGCGTGCTGAGCGAAATTACGGTGAAGGATGGCGAGACGGTCGCACCTGGCGCGCTGCTCGGTGCGATCACCGAAGGTGCCGCGCCGCTGCGGTCGGCAAAGAGCGCGGCTGCCGCCCCTGCTCCAGCGGCCCCTGCCGCCGCGCCGGAAAAAGCGACATCGCGTCCGCCGTCTCCCGCCGCTGCCAAAATCGCTGCCGATCAAGGTGTCGACACGGGTGCGATTGCGGGCTCCGGCAAAGAGGGCCAGGTTTTGAAGGGCGATGTCTTGGCCTTTGTTGCGGGCCAGGCGGCGCCTTCGCCCACCTCATCGGCGGCACCCCCGCTGGTAGAACTCCGCGCGCCTTCGCCCGCCGCCGATGCCAGCCGCGAAGAGCGCGTGCGGATGACGAAATTGCGCCAGACGATTGCCCGGCGCTTGAAGGATGCGCAGGCGGCGGCCGCCATGCTGACGACCTTCAACGAGGTCGACATGAGTGAGGTCATGGCGCTGCGCGCGCGCTATAAGGATATCTTCGAGAAGAAATACGGGATCAAGCTCGGCTTCATGGGCTTTTTCGTGAAGGCCTGCGTCGGCGCCTTGAAGGAGATCCCGGCGGTCAATGCGGAGATCGACGGCACCGATCTCGTCTATAAGAATTATTATCATCTCGGCATTGCGGTCGGCACCGACAAAGGCCTCGTCGTGCCGGTGGTGCGCGACTGCGACCGGCTCGGTCTTGCCGGGATCGAGAAGAAGATTGCCGATCTCGGCCGGCGCGCGCGCGACGGAGCGCTCACCATCGACGAGATGCAGGGCGGCACATTCACCATCACCAATGGCGGCATCTATGGCTCGCTGATGTCGACGCCGATCCTCAATGCGCCGCAGTCCGGCATTCTCGGCCTGCATAAGATCCAGGAGCGGCCGATCGTCGTTGCCGGCAAGATCGAGGCGCGGCCAATGATGTATCTCGCGCTGACCTATGATCACCGCATCGTCGACGGCAAAGAGGCAGTGACTTTCCTGGTGCGGGTGAAGGAAACGCTCGAAGATCCGGCGCGGCTGGTGCTGGATCTTTAATCGAAGGCGAAGCCGAAATCCTTCGACTTGTCGGCTAACGTTTGAGAGATGGCCATGTCCTACGATCTCACAGTTATCGGCACCGGCCCCGGCGGCTATGTCTGCGCCATCCGCGCCGCGCAATTGGGCCTCAAAGTCGCCGTCGTCGAAAAGCGCAAGACTTTTGGCGGCACCTGCCTCAACATCGGCTGCATCCCGTCGAAGGCGCTGCTCTATGCGTCCGAGAAATTCGCCGAGGCCACGCATGATCTTCCCGCGTTCGGCATCATCACCGGCAAGCCGCAGCTCGATCTCACAGCCATGATGAAGCACAAGAGCGATACGGTGGCGGCAAATGTCAATGGCGTCGCCTTCTTGCTCAAGAAGAACAAGATCGATGCTTTCATCGGGCAGGGTACAATCATTGCGCCGGGAAAAGTCGAGGTGAAGGCGGAAGACGGGGCGAAGCAGACGATCGAGACGCAAGCGATCGTCATCGCCACCGGCTCCGATGTCGCGCCGCTTCAAGGCGTTACGATCGATGAGAAGCAGATCGTCTCTTCGACCGGCGCGCTCGAACTCGACAAAGTGCCGGGCAGACTTCTCATCGTGGGCGCGGGCGTCATCGGCCTCGAACTCGGCTCGGTCTGGTGCCGCCTCGGCTCGGACGTCACCGTGGTCGAATTTTTGGACCGCATTTTGCCGGGCATGGACAGTGAAGTCGGCAAACAGGCGCAGCGCATGCTCGAAAAGCAGGGGCTGAAATTCCTGCTCGCGCATAAGGTCGCCAAGGTCGACAAATCAAAGTCTGGGCTCAAAGTCACCATAGAGCCTTCGCCCGGCGGCGAGGCAACGATGCTCGATGCCGATGTCGTGCTCGTCGCGATCGGCCGGCGGCCTTACACCTATGGCCTGGGGCTGGAGGCAGCGGGCGTCGCGCTGGAGCGCGGGCGCGTCGTCATCGACGAGCATTTCGCGACCAATGTTTCCGGCATTTATGCGATCGGCGATGTCGTGCGCGGGCCGATGCTCGCCCATAAGGCGGAAGACGAAGGGATCGCGATCGCCGAAATCCTCGCCGGTCAGCATGGCCATGTGAATTACAATGTGATTCCGAGCGTCATCTATACGAGCCCCGAGATCGCGTCTGTCGGTGCGACGGAGGAAGAGCTGCAGGCGAAGGGCGTCACGTACAAGGTGGGCAAGCTTCCGTTCAGCGCGAATGGCCGCGCGCGCGCCATGCGCGCAACCGAAGGCTTCGTAAAGTTTCTGGCTGACGCCGTCACCGATCGGGTGCTCGGCGTGCATATTATCGGGCCATACGCTGGCGAGCTCATCGCCGAGGCCGCGGTGCTGATGGAATTTTCCGGCTCGTCGGAAGATCTCGCCCGCACCTGCCATGCGCATCCGACTCTGTCGGAGGCAGTGCGCGAAGCCGCGCTCGCGGTGGAGAAAAGGGCGATCCATATTTGAGGCGCGCGCCGGCTGATCGCTTCGCAAGGACGCGTGCCGCTCCTCTCCCCGCTTGGGGGGAGAGGTAAGGTGAGGGGCCAGGGGAGTTGCCGCGTTGTTTCAGAAGGTGAATAGAATAGGGGTTGAATAGCTCCGATCGAATGGCCTCAGCGCATGCGCGGCATCCGCTTCATAGAAACGCGTCGAGCCCGCAGCCTGCGCCGTGAAGCGACGAGCGCTGAGGGTATCCTTTGGCAGCGCTTGAAAGGCCGAAACCTTGCCGGGTTCAAATTCGTCCGCCAGCTACCGATTGGTCCCTATATAGCTGACTTTGCGTGCCGCGAAACGAAGCTTGTCATCGAGATAGATGGCGCCACCCATTCTGCCGATGAAGAGATTGCGGCAGACAAGCGTCGAACGCAGTTTCTCAATGAGCTCGGCTTTCGCGTCGTACGTTTCACCAATGAAGCTGTTTTTGAAAGCGCAGATGGCGTTTTGCAAGTCATTTTGGCAGAGTTGCAGAAGGCACTTTGATTAGCCACTGCGGCCAATCCCCCAAGCCCCTCACCCAGCCTCTCCCCGCAAGCGGGGAGAGGGCGCGCGACGGCAAGATTTGCGCCTAATGTTTGTGAGGTTTATCGCCATCAATCTCCCAAGCCGATCGTCTCGCTCCACGCCTGCCGCTCCTCTCCCGCTTGCGGGGAGAGGTAAGGTGAGGGGCCTGGAGATTTGCCGCAAATCTCGGCAATGTCTCAGCTTGAAATTTGAGCCTCTTGACGCGCGCTCGTGCCAAGTCAATCTCCATGCTATGCTTGGCGAAAGGCACGGGAGGTCCAACATGAGGCCGGATTCTCACATTAAGGATGTTCTTCACACCTTGTCGGATCCTGAAGAATACGTTCGCGGAATTTTAGCAATCTTTCTCGCCCGTAAATTTAATCGTGATGAAGCCACGATAAGAGTCGGCGTATCCGGTACTGGTGTCTTTCCCAACTATTGCATCGAAGAGGGGTTTATAGCGATCACGCTTCCTTCTTTGGATCGGCCGATTAGTTGCTATCGACGGCGCACGGTATTCAGTGGTCGCAATCACCGAGAAATATTGGAAGACCAATTCAAGGGGGAAAGCTGGAGTTTGACAGCGATGAACTTCATTGAAGTGCAAGCAATCCTTGGGCAATTGAGGGACGACAGAAAGCTGCACTAATCTAATTAATCGAGATCGCAGCCAATCACCCTGCCCCTCACCCAGCCTCTCCCCGTTTCGCTTCGCTCAGGGGGAGAGGGGCGCGCCGCGCCGGGCGCGACCCCGCCTCACAAATCCTTAAACGTAAACGGCGACACGCTGCGCGTTTGCTCGTCTACATGCAGCGGGCGCAGCACGGGCGGCGCGGCGCGCTGCGGGCAGGCAGGCCTTTCGCAAAGCCGGCAGTTGACGCCGATCGGCACCGCTTCGACCGCGTTGAGGTCGAGCCGCTTCGCATAGATCAGCCGGCTCGCATATTTCATCTCGCAACCGAGCCCGATCGCAAAGCGCGGCTCGATCGCGCCATAGGGCGTGATCGCGCGGCGCACGGTGCGGGCGATCGAGAACCAACGAGAGCCGTCGGTCAGCTCTACCACTTGCGTCAAGATATGCCCCGGCTCGGTGAAGGCCGCATGGACATTCCATAAGGGGCAGGTGCCGCCGAAATGGGCGAAGGGAAAACGGCCCGAGGAGAAGCGCTTCGAGACATTGCCGGCGCTGTCGACGCGCACGAGAAAGAATGGAATGCCGCGCGCCGTGGGCTTGGAGAGCGTGGTCAGCCGATGCGCCACCTGCTCATAGCTCGCGCCGAAACGGGCGGCCAAAACCTCGACATCATAGCCGACGAGTTCCGCTGCTTCATGGAACTTGCCATAAGGCATCATCAATGCGCCGGCGAAATAATTGGCGAGCGTCACGCGCAGCAGCCGGCGCGCCGGCTCCTCGCCGGGATCGAATTTGCCGGCAATCTCATTGAGAAGGCTGTCGCAATCGGTGAAGGCCAGCTGATAGGCGGCCTGAAAAGTGCGCCCCGGGATATCCATCACTTCGCAGATCATCAATTGGCGGCGATGATGATCGTACCAGCGCAGCCGCTCGCCCATCACTTCGAGCGGCAGGACGCGGACTCTGATGCCATGGCGCGCCCGCAAATGTTCGCAGAGCGCGAAGAAAAGCTCGTGGCCGGTCAAAGCGAGATCGGAGGCGAAGGTCTCGGCCGCCTGGTCCAGCTCGCCGAAATAATTGCGCTGGGCATGCAGAATGGCGCGGATGCGGTCGACCGGGCTCTCCCGCATGATCGCTTCGGTGCGGTCTGGGTCGGCGCGCTGCGGCAGTCCCGCTTCGCTCGCCTCGCGCGCCGCGAGATAGGCGCGATAAAGCTTCTGCATTGCGGAAAGAAGCGTCGGCGAATGTTCGGCGGCATCCTGCAGTTCGGAGCGCGGCACGCCGACCTCGCGCAGAAACGGATCGGCGAGCAGCTGCTCGATCTCGCCGACCACTTGCTCCGCCTCGCCCTCCATGAATTCGCGCGGATCGATGCCATAGACATCGGCCAGACGAATCAGCACCTGGACGGTGATCGGCCGCTGATTGCGCTCCATGAGATTGAGATAGCTCGCCGAGACGTCGAGCTCCTCGGCCATGCGGGCCTGGGTGATCTGGCGCTCGCGCCGCAGCCTTTTGAGGCGCGGCCCGGCAAAGATTTTACGGGCACTCGATGATGCGACGGCCATAGTGTAAATTTATATACATCGGTGAATAAATTTACACAATGACATATTTACACAGTGTGGACTTCACAGCCTGACCTATTTTCGCCGAGCCTCGCCTTTTTGCTATCTTGCCATCCTGAGCGGTTTCCTAATTAGTGGAGTGACATCTGACGGATGGCAGACCGGCCTTTTGTCAATCCCTGTCAAAGCCATTATTGAGACATCGGATATATCCGATGTCTTTCATGTCAATGCCGGAGAAAGCTTCATGACCAAAGTTCCGAGCTTCGACGAGCTCGTGCCCTCCGCGCCCAAGGGCCGGTTCGATGGCATCAGGCGGCCCTATACGCCGGCCGATGTTTTACGCCTGCGCGGTTCCTTCCCGATTGCCCATACGCTCGCCGAGCGCGGCGCCAACCGGCTTTGGCAGCTTCTGAAGGAGCGCCCCTTTGTTCCCTCGCTCGGCGCCTTGACCGGCAATCAGGCGGTGCAGCAGGTGCGCGCCGGGCTTGAGGCCATCTATCTCTCCGGCTGGCAGGTCGCAGCCGATGCCAATGTCGCCGGTGCCATGTATCCGGATCAGTCGCTTTATCCGGCCAATTCCGGCCCGGAGCTGGCGCGGCGCATCAATAATGCCTTCAAGCGTTCGGACGAGATCGAGCACGCCGAAGGCAATGTGACGCGCGATTGGTTCGCCCCGATCATTGCCGATGCCGAGGCCGGCTTCGGCGGCGCGCTCAATGTCTTCGAGATCATGAAGGCCTATATCGACGCCGGCGCGGCGGGCGTCCATTTCGAGGATCAGCTCGCGTCGGAAAAGAAATGCGGCCATCTCGGCGGCAAGGTTCTGATCCCGACGGCGCAGCATGAGCGCAGCCTCACCGCCGCGCGTCTCGCCGCCGATGTCTGCGGCGTGCCGACCTTGGTCATCGCCCGCACCGATGCGGAATCAGCGAAGCTCATCACCTCGGATGTCGACGAGCGCGACCGCCGCTTCATCGAGCCGGACAGCCGCACGCCGGAAGGCTTCTTCCGCCTCAAGGACGGCACCGGCCTCGATCATTGCATCGCCCGCGGCCTCGCTTATGCGGAGGTCGCCGATATGCTTTGGTGGGAGACCTCGCATCCGGATCTCGAAGAGGCGCGCATCTTCGCCGAGGCGCTCCACTCCCGCTTCCCGGGCAAGCTGCTCGCCTATAATTGCTCGCCCTCGTTCAACTGGCGGGCCAAGCTCGATGTCGCGACGATCGAGAAATATCAGCGCGAGCTCGGCGCCATGGGCTATAAATATCAGTTCGTGACGCTCGCCGGCTTCCATTCGCTCAATCTGTCGATGTTCGATCTTGCGGCGGGCTATCGCGACCGCGGCATGGCCGCCTATTCGGAGCTGCAGGAGGCGGAATTCGCGGCCGAGAAACATGGCTATACCGCAACGCGGCATCAGCGCGAGGTCGGCACCGGCTATTTCGATGCCGTCGCCGAGGCGGTCTCCGGCGGCAAGGCTTCGACCATCGCCTTGCGGGAATCGACCGAAGCGGCGCAGTTCCACAAGGGCAAGCTGCGGGCTGCCGCTGCGGAATGAACGCGCGGCCACCGATCCGGCATGAAGTCGGATCGGTGGCTGACTGATCTTCGTCGGCGCGTTTTGCCGCGCCAATCAAGGATGCCCGGTCCCTGACCGGGCATTTTGCTTTTTGGTGCGAAGCTTGGTTAGAGAGCGACGAGGAAAACCGGGCACCGGTTTTTCGCCCCACCCCGCTCTAAACATTTCGGATCGATCAGGTTTATGACTTTGGATTGATTCGATCCAAAGTCATCGTGATCTCGTACAATGGCGTGCCCCGCCTGCATCGCGCCGGCTTTCTTTGATCGGCCAAACCCGCCCAGCCTTGCTGCTACCGATCTTTTATGCTGACTAGGCGAGAGTGGCCTGGGGAGAGCGAGCCGCGCGCCGGCACCGGGCCGACGAATTCGGAGGATTTGCGCGGCGATGTCATTGAAAAAGATGATCAGTTGAAAAATTGATCGATCTTTCGGACATGCTGCAAATCTTTGATGGTGAGCCGATCGGTTCCGCCTCGGCGCCGGGCGATCAACGGGGGTAAATAGGTCCAAAGGGGTTCAAGAGCCCGGCTCGGGTCGAAGGCCTTTGTCGAGATCGAAGCCACGCCATCGGCCGAGGACAGGCTCTGGCCCGGCGCTATTACCGCGGCGATCCTGATCCTTTGGCGGGCGATTTCTCCCCCTCCTTTCGAGATAGTCAAACTGCAGATCATCGAGCGGAGCGTCGCGGGTGAAGAATATGTCGGTCCAAGAGATAGCGGTCCACCAGAAGGTTGCAGGCGAAAACGAGCAAAAGAGATTCGATCTTAGCCGCTTGCTCGCGGCGCGCGAGGCAGACCGCTACGACCTCTATGGTCTCCACCTGAATGAAATGATGGTGCGGGTTCTGCAGACGATCGGCTTCGACGTCGGCTTTCGCGCCGGGCACGGCCAATATCTCTTTGATCGCAAGGGCGACCGCTATCTTGATTTGTTGAGCGGCTGGGGCGTCTTTGGCATCGGCCGCAATCATCCCGTGTTGCGCGATGCTTTGAAGAGCGTGCTCGCGGCCGATCTGCCCAATCTCGTCCAAATGGATGTTTCGGTTCTGGCGGGCCTGCTGGCGGAGCGGCTCCTGTCTTTCGTGCCTTATCTCGACAAAGTGTTTTTCGCCAATTCGGGCACTGAGGCGGTCGAGGCGGCGATCAAATTCGCCCGCTGTGCGACAGGCCGGCCAGGGATCGTCTATTGCGACCATGCCTTCCACGGGCTCAGCTACGGCTCTTTGTCGCTGAATGGCGACGCGACTTTCCGTGACGGTTTCGGCCCGCTGCTGCCCGGCTGCGCCGAAGTGCCCTTCAATGATCTCGCGGCGCTCGAGCAGGCGCTGTCTGGCCGCGAGGTCGCCGCGTTTATCGTCGAGCCGATCCAAGGCAAGACCGTCGAAGTGGCCGATGATCTTTATTTGCGCGGCGCTCAAGCGCTCTGCCGCAAATATGGCACGCTCTTCGTCGCCGATGAGATTCAGACGGGCCTCGGCCGCACCGGCAAATTCTTCGCCATCGAACATTATGGCGTCGAGCCCGACATGGTGCTGGTCGCCAAGGCGCTTTCCGGCGGCCATGTGCCGATCGGCGCGGCGCTCATGCGCAAGCCGATTTTCGAAAAAGTCTTCAGCCGCATGGATCGCGCCGTGGTGCATGGCTCGACCTTCGCCAAGAATGATCTTGCCATGGCGGCGGGGCTCGCGACACTGCAAGTGATCGAGTCCGAGCGGCTGGTGCAGAATGCTGCGCGTTTGGGCGCGCGGCTCATCGCCAGCCTGGAACGTCTGGCGGAGCGCTATGATCTCGTCAAATCGGTGCGCGGCAAAGGGCTCATGATCGGCATTGAATTCGGGCCGCCGCGCTCGCTCAAGCTGAAAGCCGCCTGGGCCCTGCTGGAGACGGTCAAATCCGGGCTGTTCTGCCAGCTCATCACCATCCCGCTCTTCAAGGAGCACAAGATCCTCGTCCAGGTGGCCGGCAATGGCAATCATGTGGTGAAGCTTCTGCCGGCGCTCGTCATCACCGAAGCGGATTGCAAGTGGATCGAATGCGCCTTCGATAGGGTCATCGCCGACAGCCACCAGGTGCCGGGCGCGGTCTGGTCGCTCGGCAAGACCATGGCGGAAAATCTCCGCAAGGCTGCCGCGGCGCGCTAGAGCGGGATGAGGAAAAGTGGGAACCGGTTTTCCGGCGCAATCAAGTTTACGCAGATTGCGTATACTTATCTGCACATCCCGCTCTAAGTTATGAGAATCGATCACGTTTCTGGAGACATCGGATATATCCGATGTCTCAATCATGATTTTGGATTGATTTAATCCAAAATCATCGTGATCTAAGGCGCGGTGGCCGGTCGGTTTTACGCGCCGCTGCGCTTGTGAGGCACGCCAGAACGGTTTATAGGCTCACCGGTCATGCCCTTGAGTGCCTTAAAGCCCTTGCGGCGTATGGTTTCTCCGACATGCGGCTTTTGCGCTTTGGCGGCTTTATGAGATGTCGGATATATCCGACATCTAAAAAAGATGGCCGCTTGCAGGCGATTTCAAGATTTGGGGTTTTCACCGATGAAACCGGATATCCATCCGTCCTACCATATGATCAAGGTCGTCATGACCGACGGCACGGAATTTTTCACCCGCTCGAGCTATGGCGAGGATGGCGCGACCTTGCACCTCGACATCGATCCGAAGACGCATCCGGCATGGACCGGCGGCTCGCAGCAATTGCTCGATCGTGGCGGGCGCCTGTCGCGCTTCAATTCGCGGTTCGGCAATATGACCTTCGGCAAAAAGCAATAAACCGCCGCATTGGTGCTTTGGCTGCTTTGGCGGAAAGAAAAGCCCGGCGCAATGTGCCGGGCTTTCTGCGTTTGACTGCATTAAAAGGCAATTTTGCTGGGCTCGTCTCATTTGCCGCATGATCTTATCCGAAAAGTCTGCAACTTTTCGGGATCATGCTTTAATCGGCGACGGCAAAGGCCGCGCGGAGCAATTCACGCTGCAATTCAAGCGGCTTGGCCATACGGCGAGGACGTGCCTCTCCGTCATGCGCCTGATAGATCGCCCGATCGAGATGCAGGATGCGGCTTTGCAGCCGTAGAGATTTGTCGACGATCTCGATGAGGCGCGGCGGCAGTTGCGCGAACACATCGGGGCTCGTCGCAACCTGCTGCTCGCTGAGCTTGACTTTACGTTTTTCGCTGGCCGCTTCCGCCTGCGTCAATTCCCCTTCATTGACCGCGCGCTGCAGCAAGAGCCAGGAAGCGAGCTGCATCAGGCGCGTGGTGAGCCGCATGCTTTCGGTGGCAAAGGCGAGCGCCGGGAGGCGCGGCAAGCCTTTTGCTTCCTCACGTCCGCTGCCGTCGAGGTAAGCGGCAGTGTCCTCCACGAGATTCATGCCCTCGCGAAACAGCGATTTGAAGGATTCTGACGTCGCCAGCTTTGCGGCAAAGGAAACCGCACTACCTTCCTCGAAACTCAACACTTGGACCATGGTGCGCCTTTGAAGGAACTGAAGATGAATTGATTTGGCACAGGGCCAAACCGTGCCCCAGAGCGCAGCAATACTAGGGCCAAAGGGGTTTTGGCGGGCGTTAAACTTTTGCTAAGGTTAATGGCCCAGCTACGCTCGAAACCTGCTCTTCATTATGAGAAAAGGTCGCGCTTAAGCTGGGAGGGCGCTGCAATAAAGAGCGGGCAAAAAAAGAGCCGCACAGGGGCGGCTCTCGAAGTTCAATTGGGGGATGAGAAACTCGGGAGGAACCACGCACGAAGAACGGGGCGCCCTGAGCGACACCATTCTTTAATAATCCGTATATCTTAACAAAAGATGAGCGGTCGCCTGCAAGCCTATTGATCGGATTTTGTCGCGGCGGTCTGTCCCGCATCGAGCAACCGTCTTTTATTGCCAGTGTCCCATTTTCTGTCGGCGCCGGCCGTCAGAACTTGAAGAGGGCTTCGGCGCCCGCCCGGCTTGCTTCCTTGCTTTGCCGCGCTTGTTCGAGCCGCTCGATTTCGGCGCGCAGAACGTCAATGCGCAGAGCAATCTCTTCGAGTGAAAGATCCTCAATCGCCTGGCCGATTTCATGCGCCTGCGCCGCCGTCCGGCGCACCAGGGCAAGGCCTTCTTCGTCCACGATCATGACGGGCCTCCTAGATCAGGTTCCTGCAGGAACCTTATCAATTCTTATCATTTAGAGCGGGATGTGGGCGGAAAACCGGTTCCCACTTTTCCGCATCCCGCTTTAGACACTGAAAAACCGGAATTTATACCAATCTTGCCGCGAAATCACGGGCTGGGTGGGCGCCAAAACCCGCTTGCCGCGCAAAAAGCCGAAAATTTTCCCGCCAAGGTCGTGTCTTGCGCGCCGGCGGCTTGGGATTGCCGGCTTGGATTTGTCCCCGCCATGCCCCTATCTCGAGGCGCATGTCGCTTTTTCCATATGTGCCGATTTGAACTTGTGTGGAAAATCATCGGTCCCTATAAGATATTCTTTTCCCCGTCATGCAGCTGATCTGGTCCCGTGCTTTGCGGCGGGCCATGCCCTGCGGCACCGGCCGCTGCGGCACCCGTGTTTCTGCCATCGCGGCAAAGGAGGATAATATGAGCAATGCCCCGCTGATGCCTAAGGCAACGGCCGTGTGGTTGGTCGAGAACACATCGCTCAGCTTCGATCAGATCGCCAATTTCTGTAAACTGCATCCGCTCGAAGTGAAGGGCATTGCCGATGGCGAAGTCGCCGCCGGCATCAAAGGGCATGATCCGATCACTTCCAGCCAGTTGACGCGGGAGGAGATTGCCGCTGGCGAGAAGGATCCGGAGCACCAGCTCCAGCTTGCGATCCCGAAAGTCCGGCTGCCGGAGATCAAGCGGCCGCGCGGTCCGCGCTATACGCCGCTGTCGCGTCGGCAGGACCGGCCGAATGCCATTCTCTGGCTGCTGCGCAACCATCCCGAGCTGAAGGATGCGCAGATCATGCGGCTCGTCGGCACGACCAAGACGACCTTGCAGGCAATCCGCAACCGCACCCATTGGAATTCTGCCGCTCTGACGCCGATGGACCCGGTGACGCTCGGGCTCTGCTCGCAGATGGATCTCGATTTCGAGGTCAATCGCGCGGCGAAAGAACGGATGCCAGTCGAGGAGGACCGTAGCCAGACCCTCGTACCGGCGGAAGTGACGACGGCGGCGCCTGACAATGTTGAAGACGAAGAGCATGTCTTCGGAGAATCGCGGCCGATGCCGGCCGATCATCAGGCCGAGTTCAGCGTCGATTCCGTGTTTTCCAAACTCAAAGATCTCAAGGTCAAGGAATAGCCTCAAAGAATAGCCTTGGCGGGGTTCGCCGCAGCGAAGTGGCGCAAGTCTGTCGCAAGGTTCCCATCGGATAGCTGATTTTCAGGACAGTTCCGGATTCTGTCGTGGTCTCGATCCGGCACCCGGGAGACAGCGATGCGCGGCGGCGGACAACAAGAGCGCAGGGCGATCAGGCGTATGACATTCGTCCAGACACTCGTCCAAATATTTGTCTTGGCCGGAATTGTTTCCTTCTGCGTGTCTTGCTGCGGTTTCGCCGGCACATTCGCCGGCGCGGCCGATCTCACCCGCCGCGCCGCGCCGCCGCCGGCGATTGTCGAAAGCCCCTGCCGGCTCGTGCCGCAGCCGCAGGCCAATCTCGCCGGCGAGGTCGTGCAGTTTCGGCGGAGCTGGGTCTGCGTCTCGCGCGGCCTTTATGCCGATAGCCTCCCGCCGCCGCCGCCGCCCAATCGGCCCTGGTGGTGGTGGTGAGCGTGGCCGCCGCCGGGAAAGGGGTGAATGAGGCCAAACCGCGGCGCCGCAAGGATTTATTGACCATAGAGCGGGAACGGCTAGATCACGATGACTTTGGATTGAATCAATCCAAAGTCATAAACCTGATCGATTCCAATAATTAGAGCGGGATGAGGAAACCGGTTCCGAGTTTTCCTCATCCCGCTCTAGGGTTGAAGTGACAGTCGGATAAGGATAACGCTTATAAGGCGGTCCGGGCCTTTGCCGCGGGATCGAGGTTACGAGCGATGTCGATGCGTTTCCAATCTGGCCTTCATGCGGGCGGGCAGGGGGCAGTGTCGAAAGCCTCCGGCGCAGGCCGCATGCGCCAATATGGTGCGCTCGCGGCAGCCATTCTGTTCGCGGCCCTGCTTGCCGGCTGCGGCGAGACCCCCGGCGACTTCGGTGAGCGCGCTTATCACCCGCTCTCGCCGCAAATGCTCGCTCTGATGCAGGAAAAGGGCACCACCAAGGAGGCGCCGGTGCTCATTCGCGCCTTCAAGAAGGAGGCCGAGGTCCAAATCTGGAAAATGAAGGCGGATGGGCATTACACTTTGCTCAAGTCCTATCCGATCTGCCGTTGGTCGGGCCAGCTCGGCCCGAAGACGCGCGAGGGCGATCGTCAGGTGCCGGAAGGCTTTTATACGATCACGCCGGCGCAGATGAACCCGCGTTCCAATTACTATCTCTCCTTCAACGTCGGCTATCCGAATACCTATGACCGCGCCCATGGCTATAGCGGCGGCGAGATCATGGTCCACGGCGTATGCTCCTCGGCCGGCTGTTTCTCGATGACGGATCAGCAGATCGCCGAGATCTACGCAATTGCGCGCGAAGCCTTCGCCGGAGGCCAATCAGCGATCCAGATGGAATCCTTTCCCTTCCATATGACGGCCGAAAATCTCGCCAAATATAGGCTCGATCCGAATATCGGCTTTTGGAAAGAGCTGAAGCTCGGCAACGACAATTTCGAAGTCACCGGGCAAGAGGTCGCGGTCGGCGTCTGCAACGACCATTATGTCTTCAATGCCAAGCCGAAGGACGGCAGCAGCTTCGATCCCACCGGCCCTTGTCCGCCGCTGAAGCGCGACGAAGCGGTCGCCCTCGAAGTCGCCGCAAAGCAGGCGAGCGATGAGGCGAAGGTTGCCGCGCTCGTGGCAGCAGGGGCGCGGCCGGTGCATACCGTCTATGCCGACGGTGGGCAAAATCCGCGGTTTGCTTCGTTCCGGGCCGATGTGAGCCGCCCGGAGGCGCTCGCCGCCGGGCCTGTCGATGTGCCGCTCGACCAGAGCCGCAAATATAGGCCGCCGACGCTCGCGCAATTGGAAGCGGCGAAACTCAGGGCCGAGACCGCGGCGACCAATGCCGAAAGAAAGGCCGAAGCAGCGCGTGCCTTTGCTTATGCCGATCCGACACAGCCGGTGCCACAGGCGGCGCCGCAGACCACGCCCGGCTCCAATCAGGCTGCAGCGCCGCCGCAAGTGGCTTCCCCAACCGCGCCGCTCGGCTTCAGCATGGCGGGACTCGGTCGGCTCTGGACTGCGCAAGCGCCGGCGCAGCCCGCCCCACCGCCAGCGGCGGATAAGGCCCAAGAGCCGCACGATGTCCCGCTGCCGCCGCGGCGCATGGAGGCCCGGGTGATTATGCCGCAAACAGGTGCCGCGCAAACAAGCGCTAAGACCGATCCGGCGAAGCCCGTCCAGAGCCAAACGGCTCAGCCCGCTTCGGCTCAGGCGAGCGCGGATGAGGCCAAGGCGGCCTATGCAAAGCCGCTTCCAGGCGACATGTCCCTACTTCCCCAAGGCTTCTCCGCCTTCTCCGCCGGCGATCATTAAAAGCATGATCCCGAAAAGTTGCAGACTTTTCGGAATGAGATCATGCGTCAAACAAAATAAAAAATCTGATCCCGAAAAGTTGCAGACTTTTCGGAATGAGATCTGTGGCAAACAAAGTTTCATGATCCAGCGCGATATTTTTGCCAGCCTTCGGCGCGCAGGCGGCAGGCCGGGCAGTCGCCACAGCCATAGCCCCATTCCCATTTGCGTTGGCGTTCGCCGAGATAGCAGCTATGCGTCGTCTCAACGATGAGATCGACGAGGGTTTTCCCGCCGAGCGTTTCGGCAAGCCGCCATGTCTCGCCCTTGTCGAGCCACATCAGCGGCGTGTCGATGATGAAATTCTTCTCCATGCCGAGATTCAAGGCGACCTGCATCGCTTTCAATGTGTCGTCGCGGCAATCGGGATAGCCGGAATAATCCGTCTCGCACATGCCGCCGACGAGATGGCGCAGCCCGCGCCGAGAGGCAATTGCCGCGGCAAGCGTGAAAAACATGAGATTGCGGCCTGGCACGAAAGTATTGGGCAGGCCTTTCTCGTCGCAGATGATGGAGATGTCGCGCGTCATGGCGCTCGCCGAGATCTCGCCCAGCACGCCGAGATCGAGGCAATGGTCTTGGCCGAGGCGGAGCGCCCAGGCCGGGTCGATCTTGACGATCTCGCGGCGGATCTCGCCACGCTGGTCGAGCTCGACGGCGTGCCTCTGGCGATAGTCGAAACCGATCGTTTCGACATGGTCGAAGCGGGCGAGCGCCCAGGCGAGGCAGGTCGTCGAATCCTGGCCGCCGGACAAGAGCACCAGCGCAGTCGTCATTATCTTGGTCCCTGCATTGTTCCTTCCTGCGGACATTTGCCCGCCGGCGGGGATCTGCTCTTTCCTGATCTATTGCGAATTGCCTGTCGATAGTCCAAATTAGGAGCGGGAGGTTGGCGGTGGACGCACCACTCGCCAACCGGGTCAGGTCCGGAAGGAAGCAGCCCTAACGAGACCGGGCGGGTCTCTGTCCAGCCTCCCACTTCTCGATCACGACCAAATGGTGCAATAGCTGCCGCCGCCCGAGCAACGCCGGTGACGTCATGCTCGGAGCCAAGATCACGTTTTTTGAGATATCGGATTTATCCGATGTCTCCATCATGACTTTGGATTGAATCAATCCAAAGTCATCGTGATCTAAAGAGCACCGTAAGCCGGTCTCGCATGGCCCAAGGTTCCACGTCCGGCAAGGAGGCCGAAGCGATGGCCGAGGATCGCGACGCATCAACCGCCGCGCCGACGTTCAATTTGGATCGGCCGGCGCCGTCGGCATCCTATCGCGTATTGGCGCGCAAATACCGTCCCTCAAGCTTCGACGATCTCATCGGCCAGGCGGCCATGGTGAAGACTCTGTCGAACGCCTTCGAGCTGGGGCGCATTCACCAAGCCTATATGCTGACTGGCGTGCGCGGTGTCGGCAAGACCACCACGGCGCGAATTCTCGCCCGTGCCTTCAATTATGAATTGCCGGCAGAGGGCGGCCGGCCGGCGGTCACGCGGCCGACGATCCATATGCCGGAGCTCGGCGTGCATTGCCAGGCGATCATCGAATCGCGCCATGTCGACGTGATCGAAATGGACGCGGCGTCCCACACCGGCATCGACGATGTGCGCGAGATCATCGACAGCATTCGCTATCGGCCGGTTCTCGCCCGCACCAAGGTCTATATCATCGACGAAGTTCATATGCTTTCGAAACAGGCTTTCAACGGCCTGTTGAAGACGCTCGAAGAGCCGCCGGAACATGCGAAATTCGTCTTCGCGACGACCGAGATCGAGAAAGTGCCGGTCACCGTGCGCTCGCGCTGCCAGAGATTCGATCTGCGCCGCATCGAAGCCGAGGTGCTCGTCGCGCATCTTTCCTCGATTTGCGCCAAGGAAGAAGTCGCGATCGAGCCGGAGGCGCTCGCATTGATCGCCCGGGCGGCGGAAGGTTCGGTGCGCGACGCGCTCTCCCTGCTCGATCAGGCGATCGCTTATGCGACCGGCATAGCGGGCACGACCATCATGGCGCGCGACATGCGCCTCATGCTGGGGCTTGCCGATCGCGCCCGCATCATCGACCTCTTTGCCGAGCTCATGGCCGGCGATGTTGCGGCGGCGCTCGTGAATTTGAAGGCGCTTTACGACGCCGGCGCCGATCCGGGCCAGATCCTCATGGAGCTTGCCGAATTCATCCATTTCGTCACGCGGCTCAAGCTCGTTCCGCAGTCCGGCGATGATTTGACGGTGACGGAAGAGGAGCGCCGCCGCGGGGCTGAATTTGCGCAAAGCCTGTCGATGCCGGTGCTCACGCGCGCCTGGCAATTGCTCTTGAAAGGCTTGCAGGAGGTGAAGGAATCGCCGCGGCCGCTTGCCGCTGCCGATATGGTGCTTGTCCGGCTCGCCTACGCGGCGGATCTGCCGACGCCCGACGAAGCCTTGCGCCGCCTTGCCGGCTTTGCGGCCGGCGCCGGCTCGCAAGGCGCCGGGCCGGCACCGGTGAGCCGTCCGCCCGCCGGCGCCACGCGGCTCGCAATGGCCAGATCGGGCGATGCGCGCAGCGTCGCCTCTGTCGCCGCGCCTGCGCCTTCCGCCACATCGCCGGCACTGGCGCCTGAAGCCCGCCTCACCTCATTCGCCGACGTCGTCGCGCTCGCCGCCAAACATCGCGACATCCAATTGAAAATGGCGCTGGAGAGGGATGTGCGGATCGTTCGTTTCGAGGCGGGCTCGATTGAATTTTCGCCTGGCCCTGGCGCCTCGCCGCAGCTTGCGCAAACGCTCATGCGCCGGCTGCAGGAATGGACCGGCACACGCTGGATGGTGGCGATCTCGAATGAAGCGGGCGCCCCGAGCTTGACGGAAAAGCGCGAAGCCGAAGCCGCAGCCGCCCTGCAGGGCGTGCGGGCGCTGCCTCTCGTGGGCAAAGTGCTCGATCATTTTCCCGGCGCGGAAATCATTGCGGTGCGCAATGCGGAGCCGTCTGTTGCGTCCGATGCGCATATTGCCGATGCGGCCGATGATGATGTGGCCTATACCGATCAGGCCTATACGGAAGACGATCTTTGAGCCATCTCAGCTCAGAGCGGGATGAGGAAAAGTGGGAACCGGTTTTCCGATGCAGTCAAGTTTACGCAGATTGCGTGAACTTGATCGCATATCCCGCTCTACACTTTAGGAATCGATCACGTTTCTAAAGACATCGGATATATCAGATGTCTCAATCATGACTTTGGATTTGTTCAATCCAAAGTCATCGTGATCTAAGGAACATGCGAAAGGAAGCGTCATGCGCGATATGACGGGCTTGATGAAACAGGCGCAGGCCATGCAGGCGAAAATGCAGGAAATGCAGGCCGAGCTGGAGCACCTCGAGGTCGAAGGTCAATCCGGCGGCGGTGTCGTCCGCGTGACCTTGACGGCCAAGGGGCAGATGAAAGGACTCTCCATCGACCCCTCGCTCCTGGTGCCGAACGATAAAGAGATTCTCGAGGATCTGATCCTCGCGGCGCATGAGGATGCGCGCAAGAAGGCGGAACGGCTGATGGAAGAGAAGATGAAGGTGGTGACAGCCGGCCTGCCGCTGCCGCCCGGCATGAAGCTGTTTTGACGCGCGCGGCTTAGGCTGATGGCGGAGCGTATTGCCGGGCCGGAGATCGAAAGGCTCATCCAATTGCTGGCGCGTCTGCCGGGGCTCGGGCCGCGCTCGGCCAGGCGTGCGGCTCTGCATCTCATCCGCAAGCGGGAGGAGCTGCTGGCGCCCTTGGCCGATGCCTTGCAGACGGCACATGAAAAAATCATCGTCTGTTCGATCTGCGGCAATGTCGACAGCTGCGACCCCTGCACCGTCTGCCGCGACGAACGCCGCGACCACAGGCTGCTCGTCATCGTCGAGACGGTCGCCGATCTCTGGGCGCTGGAACGCGCCAAGGCGGTGTCGGCGCGCTATCATGTGCTCGGCGGCACGCTGTCGCCGCTCGACGGCATCGGCCCGAAGGATCTCAATCTGGCGAGCCTGCCGGATCGCGTCGCGGCCGAAGCGTTCGAAGAGGTGATCCTGGCCGTCAATGCGACCGTCGACGGCCAAACCACGGCGCATTTCATCACCGAGCTTCTCAGCCATCTGCCGGTGCGGATCACCCGCTTGGCGCACGGCGTGCCGGTCGGCGGCGAGCTCGACTATCTCGATGAGGGGACTTTGGCTGCCGCAATCCGCAGCCGCACGGATTTTTGAAATGACAGAATTCAAAAATCCTTTCGTTGATCGGGCTGACGTTCTCGCATGGGTGGAAATCTATTTCCGCTGTGATAACGGAGAAGAGGAAAAGTTTCTTTCTGCGGGGCAGAAGCTTTTAAATGGCATTGATCTGCGTCACAATTTTTACGAGATTTATAGATGGAAACTTCAATCGTTTTTTAAGTGGCTTTTTCGGCGGTTAAGTGGGTTCCTCGCTCAGCTTAGCGACCATCAGATTGAAGAGGCAATTGCGACGGCAAGGCTTGCTACACGCGACATGCCTAATTCAGTTATTGATGCGCTCAAGACGCTCGATTGTTTGCCTGGAGTGGGCATCCCGGTTGCGTCCGCTATTCTCGCTTCAATGCATCCCGACCAGTTCACGGTGATAGACCGACGTGCATACAGAGCGCTGGGTGCGACGTTTCGAGATCGTATCCCAGAGGGAGAATATTTTCAGTATTCCTCCTTTTGCGCTTGCTGGGCGAACGAGTTCAAAGTGACCTTGAGGCAATATGATCAAGCCCTTTGGGCAAAAGGGGCGCCCCGATCTAGCCGATCCCGGAAATGTGTCGACCCAGAAGGGCCGATCCACTCGTAGGAGCAAGGTTACCTTTCGCCCCTCAGCTTGCCAGTGAGGCGCAATTGGTCGCGGTCTTGCATTGCGCTTGTTTCGAAGGTTGGGCAGATGATGGTGCCCCGCGAGAGGTTTGATCCAGTGGAGGCATGTCCATGACGAGCGAGCCGCAGGGGCCTAATCGGGCGTCGCGGCGCCTCGCCAAATCTCAAGCAAGAGCTTCTCGTGCGGTTGCTGCGGCAAAGCAGGGTACGGCGATGGATGACGTGAAGCTGCGCAAGGAATGGATCAATTCGGCGATCAACCGCCTCGATCCGGCGTTGTTTGCCACGCATTTGCCGGCATGGCTCGAATTGGTGGCGCATCTGCAGTCGCGGCCCGTCGGCACGCGCGGCGAAGCTGCCCAACAGGCCATTCCGCGGCTCTCGACCGCCGAACTGCGCGACGCCCAAATCGGCTCGGTCGCCGACGACACGGTCTTTGCCTTCTGCATTGCCGCCATTCTCCATGACAATTCTGATTCGATCGGCAAGCTCGAATCCGAGCTGAAGGACCATTACGGGCTCGATTTTCCGGGCGCGCGGGCGCTGGCTCTCTGCCGGTATGGACGCGAGACGGGGAATGCGCTCGATGATGCGGTCGGGCGCATCATCCAGGCGCGCCTCGACGGCCAGGCCTTCGATGCCAAGGATGTCTGGAACGCCGGCCTGCGGCTTCTCGAAAAAATCCGTAAATCCAATTTCGTGCAGGAACTTAGCGTGATGCTCGCGAAATGGCTGCGGCAGCAATGGACGCAGATCCTCAAGGAGCAGCGCTTCAATCTCTCTTATCCGCGCGCGTCGGTGCCGCCGATCGAGGCGGCGCTCGAAATCAATCTCAACGATCAGGCCTTTGTCGCGAGCCTTCTTCTCGCTGCGGCTGCCGCCGTCGATATCGAGCTCGATCCCGCCTACCAAGAACATCTCGAGGCAATCGCTGCGCGGGCGTGAAGGTCAAAGCCATTCCGGCGCGACGAAGGACATGCTCTACTTCTTTGATGTAGAGCCGATTTGTCCCGTCACGTGGATCGCATTTTGGCACATCGGGTATACCCGATGTGCTTGAACTCCAATTCCACGTGATCGGGATCGGCTCTAGCGAGATCATCGCCTTCCTGGACGCCCATCCGGAAGGCATCTTTCGCCAATAGCTGCCCGCCGGACGCAGAGGCAGATGCCTTGGGCGGATTCGTCCAGCGATCCAGACAATATAGAAGCCGGCGTCGGTCCAAGCGTTTGCTGCATTTCCTCTGCGGCAGAATTGGACGATTGCCAGGCAAATATCTCGCCGATTGACGTTTCATTCATTCTATTCGCTGCAGTTTTATTCATCCTTTTCACCTAGGACATGCGGCTGGGCAGAACGGGGCATGCTCTAGGGGCGCGGGATACCAAAAAGGAATCGTCGCGCGCCACGGGCATTATCACTGGGCCTTTCGTTCGGGGCATCGAGCGACGGCGATGTCGCCAAGGTTTGCGCGAAAGGCAAAGGACGAGAGCAAAACTCGGAGGGGGAAGATGCGCTCGCTAAATATAAAGATCGCAAAAAAGCTGGCTGTTGCGTTTGGTTGTATGCTGTTCGTGGTCGCGACAACGAGCTTGTTCGTCTTTGCCGCGGTCCGCAGTGCGGAGAGTTCGGCAGAAGCCTACGGCAAGGCGAATCTTCTCATCGCCGATCTCGAACGCGCCATCACGGCTCAGTTCGATCAGGCGCATGCCGCACGCGGCTATCTCATCACCAATGGCGTCCAACGCCATGCCATGCTTTACGAAAATGCGGTGAAGGAGTTCGACACCGAATTGGCGATCGCACGCACGCATGCCGCGGGCCAGCCAGAAATGCTCGCCGAGCTCGACAAGGTCGAAGCCGCCAATATCGCCTGGCGGCATGACATCGGCGATCAGGAAGTCAATCTCGGGCACAATCCGCAGACCATGCCGCAGGCGATCGAGATCGCCAAATCGGCGCAGAGCACCGAGATGATGAAGGCGTTTCGCGCTGTCGCGCTCGATGCCGGCGCCAAATTCGGCGCCTGGGCCGCCACCGCTCATGCGACGGAAGCGCGAACCATGTGGTTCATGCAGCTCTCGGAGATCATTGGCAGCCTCTTGGCGCTGATGGTTGCGGTTCTTGCCGGCTATATGCTGTCGCGACGGATCGCCGTGCCGATCCGCATTCTGAACGGCTGCATGAAGACTTTGGCGCAGGGCGACACGCGGGTTGAGGTTCCCTCTATGGGCGAGGGTGATGAGATCGGCGACATGGCGCAGACGATCCAGACCTTCAAGACCAATGCCGTCGAGAAGATGCGTCTCGAAGCGGAAGCGGCAGAGAATCGGCGGCTGGCGGAAGAAGAGCGGCTGCGGCAGGAGATCGAGACGCAAAAATATGTCGAGGCGCATAATCGCTTCGTCGCTTCGATTACCGATGCTCTGGAGCGTCTGTCGGAAGGCGATCTCACCTGCCGGCTGACCCAGGCCTTCAGCGAGGAATATGAAAAGATCCGCGGAGACTTCAACGTCTCGGCCGAGAAGCTGCAGCAGGTGATGCTGAGCGTCTCGGCCAATACGCAGGCGATCCGCTCCGGCACCAAGGAGATCGCGGTCGCCGCCGATGATCTGTCGCGGCGCACCGAGCAGCAGGCGGCGAGCCTTGAGGAGACTGCCGCGGCGCTCGGCGAGATCACCACCACCGTGCGCAAGACGGCGCAAGGCGCGACCCATGCCCGCCAGGTCGTCTCGACGGCGAGATCGGATGCCGAAAAAGGTAGCGGCGTCGTGCGCCAGGCGATCAGTGCGATGAGCGGGATCGAGAAATCCTCGCAGCAGATCGGCCAGATCATCGGCGTCATCGACGAGATCGCCTTCCAGACCAATCTGCTCGCCTTGAACGCCGGTGTGGAGGCGGCCCGCGCGGGGGATGCCGGCCGCGGCTTCGCGGTGGTGGCTTCCGAAGTGCGGGCCTTGGCGCAGCGCTCGGCCGAGGCGGCGAAGGAGATCAAGGGGCTGATCTCGGCTTCGACCGCGCAGGTGGAGCAAGGCGTCGATCTCGTCGCCGAGACGGGCAAGGCTTTGGAGCGGATCTTCGCCCAGGTCGCCGAGATCGACACGATCGTGTCGGAGATCGCGACCTCGGCACAGGATCAGGCCACCGGACTGCAGGAAGTCAATACGGCGGTCACTCAGATGGATCAGGTAACCCAGCAGAATGCCGCCATGGTCGAGGAATCGACGGCAGCGAGCCACACTCTGTCGCAGGAGACCGAGGAGCTGACAAGGCTCGTCGGCCGTTTCCAAGTCGGAACACAAGGCGAGGAGCAAGTGGTCCCGATGCCGCGCGGCCCGGCCAAATCTGCCGCCCGCCCGGCCTTGAAGACCGTCGCCCAGCGCGGCGGCGCCGCCCCCAAACCGCAAGCCCGGCACCAACAGGATGAATGGGAAGAATTCTGAGGGCCGAGACGAATGCGGGCCGCCGCCATGAGCGCACCAATATGACGCGCACCAAAACTCTGCTCCTCCCGGCGGATCTCGATGCCGTTGCGGCTGCGCCCCTCTTCGAGGTGCTTTCCTCTCACGTCGGCACCGACATCGTCATCGACGGGTCGCGGGTCGAGCGGATCGGCGGACTTTGTCTCCAGATCCTGCTCGCCGCCGTCACCACCTGGAAAGCCGATGGCGCCGCGCTCGAATTCACCAATCTGTCCTTGGACCTCGTCGCAGGCCTCGAACTCCTGGGAATCCGCCCCCAGTACTTTCTGGATAGGGAACTCTCTCAATGAGCAAGACGATATTAACAGTCGATGACTCGCGCACGATGCGCGACATGCTTCTCCTCGCGCTCTCGGATGCTGGCTATCGCGTCGTCCAAGCGCAAGACGGCGTGCACGGCCTCGAGGTTCTGCAACAGGAAGTGCCTGACGTTATCGTCACCGATATCAACATGCCTCGGCTTGACGGCTTCGGCTTCATCGAGGGGGTTCGCCGCGACTCCAAACATCGTGCAGTGCCGATCCTCGTGCTGACGACCGAGAGCGACGCCGAAAAGAAGGATCGGGCGCGCCGTGCAGGCGCCACGGGTTGGATTGTCAAACCCTTCGATCCAGCCAAGCTCATCGCTGCAATCCGCCGCGTCGCGGCCTGACATTCTCGTGAGGAGGCAAGCCCGTGGATCCTATGGCGGCCATAAGGCAGACGTTTTTCCAGGAATGCGAAGAACAGCTCGCCGAATTGGAATCGGGGCTTCTCGCAATCGAGGCGGGCGATTCCGACCCCGAGACGGTCAATGCCGTCTTTCGGGCCGTTCACTCGATCAAAGGCGGTGCCGGCGCCTTCAGTCTCGATGATCTCGTGCGTTTCGCGCATGTGTTCGAGACGGCGCTCGACCATGTGCGCGCCGGGCGCTTGGCGGCGACGCCGGAGGTCTTGAAGATCAAATTGCGCGCGGCCGATGTCTTAGCCGATCTGGTGCGTGCAGCCCGCGACGGAACCGAAGTCGATGAAGCGCGCTGCCGTAACCTGGCGGATGAGTTGCGCGCCCTCGACCCGAACGGCGGCGTCGAGGAAGAAGACGATCTTTCTGATCTGAACTTCCAGCCTGTGCTCGTGCATTTCGACGGCCTCGACGACGACGACACGGCCCCGGCGGCCAATCCACGCCGTGTCTTCAACATCAAGTTCAAGCCGAAGCCCAGTCTCTATGCCAAAGCCAATGAAACGGCGCTTCTGCTGCGCGAGCTCAAAGAGCTCGGCGACATGCGGGTGAAATGCGATGCGTCGGATTTGCCGCTCTTGACCGAACTCGATCCCGAGGGCGCTTATCTCAGCTGGCATATCGAGCTCGCGACCGACAAGGATGAGGCGGCGATCCGCGAGGTCTTCGATTTCGTCGCTTGGGACTGCGATCTCGAGATTGAAGGCCCCGATGCGCCTGCTGCGAGCGATGTCGCACCGCCGGTGGATAGCGATGCCGAGATCGCGGCGCTTTTGGCGCTTGTTCGCGCCTCGACCGATGGCGAAGCCGAGGCCGAGGTCCCGGCTGCGTCACTGTCCGCCGACGCGACCGACGCGGCCGATCAGCCGCCGCGCGCCACTGCGCAGACCCTACCTCTTCCGGCGAAGCAGAATTCCAGCAAAGCCGCGGCCGAGGCAGATCTCAAATCGGCGTCGCCGACGATCCGCGTCGATCTCGACCGTGTCGATCGGCTGATCAATCTCGTCGGCGAGCTCGTCATCAATCAGGCGATGCTGTCGCAGCGGGTCCTGGAGGCGGGGCTGGCACGCGCCTCGGCCGTCGCCATGGGTCTCGATGAATTGGAGCAATTGACCCGGGAGATCCAGGACAGCGTCATGGCGATCCGCGCCCAGCCGGTGAAATCCGTATTTCAGCGCATGCCGCGGCTCGTCCGCGAGATCGCCGCCATGACCGGCAAATCGGTGCGTCTCGCGACGGAAGGCGAGGCTACGGAAGTCGACAAGACGGTGATCGAGCGGCTCACCGATCCGCTGACTCATATGATTCGCAATGCCATTGATCATGGCCTCGAGACTCCGGAAGTGCGGCTTGCCGCCGGCAAGCCGGAGGAAGGTCTCGTCCGCCTCTCTGCCTTGCATCGCTCCGGCCGGATCGTCATCGAAGTGTCCGACGATGGCGCCGGCATCGACCGGTCGCGCGTCAAGGCGATCGCGGTCGAAAAGGGGCTGATCGCCGCCGACGCCATATTGTCGGATGACGAGGTCGACAATCTGATCTTTCTGCCGGGCTTTTCGACCGCCGCGACGGTCTCGGATATCTCCGGGCGCGGCGTCGGCATGGATGTCGTCAAGCGTTCGATCCAGGCTTTGGGCGGACGCATATCGATCGCTTCGCGGCCCGGCCATGGCTCGACATTCACGATGAGCCTGCCTTTGACCTTGGCCGTCCTCGACGGAATGGTGGTGACGGTTGCGCAGCAGACGCTGGTCGTGCCGCTCACCGCCATCGTCGAGACCTTGCAGCCCAAGGCCACGGATGTTCACGGCATGGGCGGCAATGCGCGGGTCATCTCGATCCGCAATAAATTCACGCCGCTGATCGATGTCGGGCGCGAGCTCTCTTATCGCAGCAGCGCTGCCGATCCGCTCGCAAGCGTCGCCCTTCTGGTCGAGACCGAAGGCGGCGGCCGCAGCGCTTTGCTGGTCGACGCCATCCAGGGCCAGCGCCAAGTCGTCATCAAGAGCCTTGAAGCCAATTACCGTCATGTGCCGGGCATTGCGGCGGCGACGATCCTGGGCGATGGGCGCGTCGCGCTCATCCTCGACGTTGATGCCGTGGTCGCAACGTCGCGCGCCGAACCGGCCTTTTACGACAACGCCCTTGCAGCAGTGGGGTAATCGCGATGAACGAGTTCAAGACCGACGCGATGGATGGACGCGAATTGATGGCTTTCCGCATCGGCGCGCAAGAGTTCTGCGTCGATATCATGGCAGTGCGGGAGATCCGCGGCTTCACCCCGGCGACGCCGTTGCCGCAATCGCCTTGCTTCGTGCGCGGGGTGATCAATCTGCGCGGCGCGGTGCTGCCGATCATCGATCTTTCGGCGCGGTTGGGCTTTGGTCCGTCGCAGCCGACGGAGCGCCATGTCATCATGGTGGTGCAGATCGGCCATCAGGCGGTCGGCCTGCTCGTCGATGCGGTGTCGGATATTCTGACCGTGGCGGGCGCAGCGGTGCAGCCGACACCCGATGTCGCGTCCGAAATGGCGAAGAGTTTCGTGCGCGGCGTGCTCGCCATCGACGGCCGCATGATCAGCTTCATCGCTCTCGACAATGTCCTGCCGGTGATCGAAAGCGAGGCGGCATGAATCTCGTCCGGAACACCGAAATGGAGATCAATGGAATTCCCGGCCTTGCCGCCGGCGAATTCCTTATGACGTCGTCGGATTTTCATCAGATCGCGGCCATGCTGCATGCCGACGCCGGCATTCATCTTCCCGAATCGAAGGCAACGCTGGTCTATTCGCGCCTCGCCAAGCGCCTGCGTGCGCTCGGGCTCAGCAACTTCCGTGACTACTGCGCCCTGGTCTGCGAGCATGGCGGTGCCGACGAGCGCCAACAGATGTTGGCGGCGCTGACGACCAATGTCACGCGATTTTTCCGCGAGCCGCATCATTTCGAGCATTTGCGCAAGAAGGTCCTGCCGCCGCTCGTCGAGGTCGCCAAGCGCGGCGGCCGCGTCCGGTTTTGGTCTGCCGCCTGTTCAAACGGCGCCGAGCCTTATTCGATCGCACTCACCGTTCTGTCGGTGCTGCCCTCCGCCCTCTCCTACGATTTCAAGATTCTGGCGACGGACATCGACGCCAATATGGTCGCCGAGGGGAGCGCCGGCATCTACAATGATGCCGCCTTGCATCCGGTGCCGGCCGATCTTCGCCTGCGCTATTTCACGCCGACTCGCGGCGACGACGGCAAGACCTGGCAGGCCGGGGAGGCCCTGCGGTCGCTCGTTGCTTTTCGTGAGCTCAATCTCATCGGCTCATGGCCGATGCGCGGCAAGTTCGACGCCATCTTCTGCCGCAACGTGGTTATCTATTTTGAGGATGAAACCCAGGCCAAGCTCTGGAGTCGATTCGTGCCTCACCTTGCGCCTGGCGGCCGGCTCTATATCGGGCATTCGGAACGGCTGTCAGGCCCTGCTGCGCCTATGTTCGAGAGCGAAGCCATCACGACCTATCGCCTGAAGGAAGGAGCTCCGAAGAAATGAAGAAGATCCGTGTCCTCGTCGTCGATGATTCGCGCACGATGCGCAGTTTGATCTGCATGGCCCTGCAGCGCGATCCCGAGATCGAAGTGGTCGGCCAGGCGGCAGATCCTTTCGAGGCGCGCGAGGCGATGAAGGTGCTCGACCCGGATGTCGTGACGCTCGATGTCGAGATGCCGAACATGAATGGCATCGAATTCCTCGAGAAGATCATGCGGCTGCGGCCGACACCGGTGATCATGGTCTCAAATCTGACGAGCCAAGGCACGGAAGCGACGATCAGGGCGCTGGAAATCGGCGCCTTCGATTGCATCGCCAAGCCGGTACCGGGCGAACAGGAAATCTTCGCCGATCTGCCGTTGAAGGTGAAGACTGCGGCGCGCGCAAGGTTGCGTCTCGTCGCCGGCAAGATCCGCAATTCAGAGGCCGGGGCCAAGATCTCCCAAAATTATGTTGCCGACGGCAGGATCGTCGCCATCGGTGCCTCGACCGGCGGCGTCGAAGCCTTGCTCGCCGTGCTTTCGCGGTTCCCGAAAAATTGCCCGCCGACGGTCATCACCCAGCATATGCCGGCAACTTTCACCAAGAGCTTTGCGGAAAGGCTCGATCGGGTCTGCGAGCCGCGGGTCGCCGAGGCCACGCATGGCGCGCCGCTGATGCAAGGCCAGATCTATCTCGCGCCGGGAAGCACCACCCATCTCGAAGTCATCGCCGGAAAGGCCGGATTGACCTGCGCTCTCGCTGCGACAGATCTGGTCAATGGGCATCGGCCTTCGGTCGATGTGCTGTTCTATTCCGTCGCCACGGCGGTAGGCCCCGGAGCCGTCGGCGTGATCTTGACCGGAATGGGCCGCGACGGCGCCGAAGGACTTCGCGCCATGCGCGAGGCCGGCGCCAATACGATCGGTCAGAACCAGGCGACGAGCCTCGTTTACGGGATGCCGAAGGTCGCCTTTGATCGCGGTGCCGTCGAAAAGCAATTACCGCTTAATGAAATTGGAGACGAGATCCTCAATCTCACGACCATGAAAGAAGAAGGGAGCCGGCCATGCCGTTCGCGTCTGCCATAAGGGCGCTGATCGTCGACGATCAGCTCACGAGCCGCGCGCTGATCCGCGACGGCCTGCAGCAACTTGGATTTGAGGATATCGAGATGGCGGCGGATGGAGAGCAAGGGCTCAAAGTCATGATGCAAAAGCCGGCGCATCTCATCATCTCGGATCTGAACATGCCGAAGCTCGACGGTCTCGGGTTTCTGCGTGCGGTTCGCGCCAATCCACCGACGAAGAACGCCGCCTTTATCATGCTGACCGGACGCGGCGACCGCGAGTTGATCGAAAGGGCGGTGAAATGCGGCGTGAACAATTATCTCGTCAAGCCCTTTACCATGCCGACGCTGAAGGGCGCGATAGAAGCCGTTCTAGGACGTCTGAAGTGAAGCATGAGCTATCAAAAGCGCCTCGCGATACTGGCTTGCCGGAGGTGCGGCATCAAAGGGTGAACATCGTCCAGGGCGAATATTTCGTGACCGACGATCCGAACGTCGTGGTCACGACTCTGCTCGGCTCCTGCGTCGCGGCCTGCATCCGTGATCCGGTTGCGCGGGTCGGCGGCATGAATCACTTTCTTCTGCCGGGTCTCGAGATCCGCATAAAGGACAATGAAGCAGAGCGCTATGGTGTCCATTTGATGGAGCTCTTGGTGAACGGCCTGCTGCAGCGGGGCGCACGCAGGGATCGCCTCGAGGCCAAGCTTTTCGGTGGCGCGCGAACCATTGAAGGGCTATCCGACATAGGCGCGCGCAATGTGGCCTTCGCCGAAAAATTCCTGCATAACGAAGATATCAGCGTCGTTGGCGGCAGCCTCGGCGGCGAAAGTGGACGAAGACTGCAGTTCTGGCCAGTCTCCGGGCGGGCGCGGCAAGCGGTCATGTCCGCCGACAAAAACCTTCCGCCGGTGCTGGTGCCGACCGTGCCGAGGCAAGACGATGGCGGCGAGGTCGAGTTTTTCTGATCGCGAATTTTCCAATTGCCAACGAGTGTCGACAATGCCCATCCCTGCACCCGATTGCGAGTCCGTTGGTCCTTCAACGGTGGCGATGAGCGACGTCGCCGATCGTATTGGCAATGAATTGGCCGAACTTGCCGTGGCGATCCATCGGCTGCAGGTTCTGATCAGCCCCTTGTTGAATGAGGCGGCGCTGCGCAATCCGGCGCATCTGCAAGAATTGCAGGACATCGACCACATCTATCAGAGGGTCGGCAATCTCGCCGAATTTCTGGCCGCCCTCTCCCTGATCCTGCCGCAGCAGTGGGTCCTCGATCCGTCGACGGCCTCGCAGGTGATCACTTTGTCGGCCCTAGCGTCGCGGCTCGGTTTCGCGGCCGATAGTGTTTATGCGCCTGACCATCCGTCGGGCGATTGCGATTTCTTCTAAAAGCTCGGCGCACGATCTTTTGAGGCGCGAAACCGGCGGTTTGCAGCCCGCCGTCCGGTATAAGCCTTCGCGGCATGATCCCTTTTGTCGATTCCCTGCCATCCCGCCGGCGTCGCCGCTCGCCACGGGTCGGTCGCGCAGCGCGCGATCGCCGAGCTGTCTTCCCCGCCCAGCTTTACCTTCTGTTGCGCCGCTTTGGCTCGCGGCACGAGATTTGAATGTTTCTAAGGCAGAGACTTTTCAAATCGGGAATGCGGTATGGACCTCGAACTGCCCATGGTATTCAAATACCATGTCTTCGCCTGTTTCACGAAGCGGCCGGCCGGGCATCCACGCGGCAGCTGCATGGAGAAAAACGCCCAGCCTCTGTGGGACCGGCTGCAGCAAAAGCTTGAGGCAAAGCAGCTTCCCGACGTCAATATGAGCGCGTCCGGCTGCCTGAGCTTTTGCCGCGCCGGCCCGCTCATGGTCGTTTATCCGGAGGGCATTTGGTACCGGCCCGAGACCAGTGAGGACATCGACGAGATCGTCCAATCGCATTTCGTCGAGGGCAAGCCGGTTGAGCGGCTGATCATCATTCCGCAGCGCTGAGCCGGCAGCCGCCCGCGCCTGGCGGGCAAGCCGGGCCAGACGCTACATATTCAAGGCCGCCGCAGCCGGCCGCATTCGAAGCTCTGGGGAATGGCCATGCTGGAAACTGCGATCATCGGCGGTGGTTTGTGCGGATTGGCGCTCGCTGCGAGCCTCGCCGCGCAAGAGCGACCTTTCGCGCTTTATGAGGCCCGCCCGCGGCTCGGCGGCCGGGTTCTCTCCGAACCAAGCGCCAAGGCCGATATGCGGATCGATCTCGGTCCGACCTGGTATTGGCCGGATACGCAGCCGGGCATGGTGCGTCTCGTCGCCGATCTCGGCCTCGTCAGCTTCGCCCAATATGATGAGGGCGCGGTGCTGCGCCTGCATGATCACGACAAGCGGCCCGATGTGAGCGCGAGCGAGAGCGTGCATGCCGGGGCGCGCCGTGTCGTCGGCGGCATGCTGAGCGTCATCGAGGCGCTGGCACAGAATGTGCCCGCCGAGGCGGTTCATCTCGGCTATGCGTTGACGACCATCATCGACCGTGGCGATCATGTCGATCTGCATTTCCGCCATGACGGCCAGACCGTCATCATCGAAGCGCGCCGGGTGGTTCTCACTATGCCGCCGCGGATCGTCGACGAGCATGTCCGTTTCGAGCCGGATCTCGACGCCCGCCTGCGCGAGGCGATGCAGGAGACCTATACGTGGATGGCCGGCGAGGCCAAGGCTGTCATCGCTTATGACAAAGCCCTTTGGCGCGATCAGGGCCGCTCCGGCAATGCTTTCGTCCTGCATGAGCAGGCGGTGCTCGGCGAAATCTTCGATGCCTGCGATGCGACCGGCACGCGCGCCGCGCTCGGCGGCTTCCTGGCGCTTGCGCCCTCCCTGCGCCAATCCTTCAAGGCCGGTCTGCCCATGCTGATGGGCAATCAGATCGGCCAGGTCTTCGGGCCCGAGCTCGAGCACGGCGAACAGCATTATAAAGATTGGGCGGCCGAGGAATTCACCTGCTCGCGGCGCGATCTCATCCCGCCCGACGAACATCCGCATTATGGCAATCCATACCTCCGCCAGCCTTTGTGGGAGGGCCGGCTGTTCTTCGGCGGCTCGGAGACGGCGAGCTATGCCGGCGGCTATATGGAAGGCGCGCTCGATGCGGCGCGGCGGCTCGCCCGCGACATGGCGCTTTTTTCGCCCGTGGTCGCTGCGGTGCCTGCGGCCGGCACGGCGCCGGCGGTCTCCAATGCCGCGAGCGTCGCGGAATTTTCGCAATGGGTCGCCGGCAGGCAAGCCGAGGTTCTCGATCTCTATAAGCGCCATCTCAACAAGCTGCTCGCCAGTCCGGACAAGGAATGGGTGACACAGCGCGCGATGGTGATGACCGCCGAGCAAGTGTTCAGCAGCGCGCTTTTGAAGCTCGAAGAGCTGCCTTTCGACATGACTAAGGTGCCGGTCGAGAACGGCCGCTCGGCGCTGACGCCGGAGCTTTTGAACGCCTTCAACAAATTCCTGAAAACGCTGATCGATTCCGTCGTCGAATATAATCGGACCTCTTGCGCTCTCTCGAACTTCCCTGGCGAAGACAAATTGTCGAAGGATTATTTTCAGGCGATCATGCTCGACATTGCCGCGGCCTGGAAGGAGTTCTGCCTGTCGGTCAATGCGCTGCTCCTCGCCAAGGCGCCGGCCATGGCGGCGGAATGAGGATGCGGGAAAAGTTGAGCCGCGCGCCGATTTGACGAGCGGCGACCGGCCGCGCATGCTTGCCTGACCCTATCGGCAGGCTCAACCTCTATGCGCCTCGGCATCTTTTTGAATTTTGAACATGGTGGCGAAGCAAGCCGCGACGCCTTTCGCAGAACTCGCCGAAGCCATCCCGATCACCAGCCTCGTTTTGAAATTTTCCTGTATCGATCCGCAGCTTCGCGCCGAGACCATCGCGCGTTTCCGTGCCGAAGTTCTGCCGCAGCCGGCGGCTGCGCGCGTCGTGGCGCACGGTTCGATCACGTTCAAAAGACATCGGATATATCCGATGTCTCAATGATGGCTTTGGATTGACTTAATCCAAAGCCATTGTGATCTTGCAATGGGTTCAAATCAGAGGAGGAAGACGATGAAGAAGCTGATCGCAACCTTTGCTGCCGCCTGTCTCGGCCTTGCATCGATGCCCAGTGCTTTTGCGGCTGCCGATCTCAATGATTATCCGACGAGCGCGCGCGCCGATTATGTCTTTGCCTGCATGAAGGTGAACGGCGAGACACAGGACAGTCTCCAGCGTTGCTCCTGCTCGATCGATGTCATTGCCACGCTTCTGCCTTATGACAAATATGTTTCAGGCGAAACCGTCGCCAGCATGGATCAGGCGGTAGGGCAAATCGGCAATATGTTCCGCGCGACCCTTCTAGCGAAGCAGCAGCTCATCGATCTGCGCCGCGCGCAGGCGGAGGCGGAAGTGCGTTGCTTTTGAAACGGGATGCACGATCGAGTTTCCGCAATTTGTGTAAACTCGATCGCGCCGGAAAACGGGTTCCCGTTTTTCCTAAATCCCGCGCGAAATCCGGCGTGAGTTTCAAGAAATAAGCCTTTTCCGCGGCCAGCGCGTTGATCCCACAAGCCAGCCGTCGATCACCGGCACATGCTGCAGAAAAAGGAGATCGCCGGTGAAAAGCGTACTCGTGGTTTCGTCAGAGACGGTGGGATCGCAGTCCGTATGCATAGGTGGCCATGCATGCAGCACAAGAATGCGATGGCCGAGATCGAGACGCATTTCGTGGTCGACCAGCAGCGTCGGTGCAACGAGGCGCAGGTCCTTGAGCAGCGCATCGCCCATCGTCTGGCGCAATGCTTCGATATAATGCGGACCACGGTCCGCCAGCGCGCGAGGCAAGTTTTTATGGTTAACGAAAATGACGCCGGGCGCCGCGAATGCTGCATTGCCAAAAAAAAATGAACGGGATCTTCATGCGTATTGATCACATAGCGCACGGGCTTGTCGGTGACGGCTTTGATGGCCTTCGAAAGGCGCCGCCCGATGCCGACGCTGCCACCTGCGTCTATGACCGCAACTGCTTGGTCGCCAACGATGAAACCCACATTCGCAAGGTCGCCGAGGCTGGCTGCATCCATGCGGGCGATGGGGGCTTGATGCGCATAAACGCCGGGAGCGATCTCGCGCACATCGAGGGGCTGACTATCTTGCACCGCAACATTACCGAACGTCGCTCCCGCCGTCACCGCGACAATGACCAATAAGACCATGACAAAAAAATTGCAGCATGCGCGAATCAATCGGAACACGACGACGCTTCCTAAATGCCGATGCGATCTTAGCTTTGATGCAATCTCCCTATTGCATAGTCCCAAACCTCATCATAGACTGCGCACCGTTTCCGGCTTCAAGAACCCAGCGGACGGGAACGCTGGTGCTTCATCGAAGGTCTAGGGTGGCGGGCCATTTTGCTTGGCGAAGTGTCGACGATGCCAATCAACAAATGGTCCAACGTCTCGCTTCTATCGTGACACGCTGCCGGAACGATTTCCCACTATCAATGGTCGTTACCGATGTGCATTCCTTCGGGGCGCATCGGTACGTCCACGACGACAACGTCGGGAGGAAATCTGATGCGTAAATTACTACTGTTATCCTGTGTAGGCATGGGTGCTCTGATGGTGAATGGCGCAGCCTTCGCCAATGAGGAACTCATCAAAATGTCGAAGAACCCAAAAGATTGGGTGATGCCGGCCGGTAACTACAGTTCCCAGCGTTTCACTGAACTCAAGCAAATCACGCCGTCGAACGTGAAGCACTTGGTGCCAGCATGGACGTTTTCGACGGGCGTTCTGCGCGGCCATGAAGGTGGCCCGCTCGTCATCGGCGACGTGATGTATTTCAGCACGCCGTTCCCCAATATCGTCTATGCGCTCGATCTCAATCATGATGGGAAGATCCTTTGGAAATATGAGCCCAAGCAGGATCCCTCCGTCATTCCGGTGATGTGCTGCGACACGGTCAATCGCGGCGTCTCTTATGGCGACGGCAAGATCTTCCTGCATCAGGCCGACACGACTCTCGTCGCCCTCGATGCCAAGACCGGCGCTGTGGTTTGGTCGGTCAAGGACGGCACGCCGTCGACTGGCATGACGGGCACCTCTGCGCCTTTCGTGATCAAGGACAAGGTCCTGATCGGCGTTTCCGGCGGCGAGTTCGGCGTGCGCGGCTATGTATCCGCCTATGACATCAAGGACGGCAAGCTCGCTTGGCGCGGCTATTCGATGGGTCCGGATGCGGACACTCTGATCAGCCCGGAAAAGACGACGTCGCTCGGCAAGCCGGTCGGCGAGAATTCGTCGGAAAAGACCTGGGAAGGCGATCAATGGAAGATAGGCGGCGGCGCGACTTGGGGCTGGATCTCTTATGATCCGGCGCTGAACCTCGTTTACTATGGTTCGGGCAACCCCTCGACCTGGAACCCGGTGCAGCGTCCGGGCGACAACAAATGGTCGATGACCATTTGGGCGCGCGATGCCGACACCGGCATGGCCAAATGGGTCTATCAGATGACGCCCCACGACCAGTGGGACTATGACGGCATCAATGAGATGGTCCTCAGCGAGCAGAAGATCGGCGGCAAAGAGCGCAAGCTTCTCACGCACTTCGATCGTAATGGCTTCGGCTATACGCTCGATCGTGTGACCGGTGAATTGCTCGTCGCCGAGAAATATGATCCCAAGGTGAATTGGGCGACCAAGGTCGACATGGACAAGTCCTCGAAGACCTATGGCCGGCCGATGGTTGTCGCCAAATATGCGCCGGGCTCCAAAGGGACGGACGTGAATTACACCGGCATCTGCCCGGCGGCTCTCGGTTCGAAGGACGAGCAGCCTTCGTCCTACTCGCCTGTCACGCAATTGTTCTACGTGCCGACGAACCACGTTTGCATGGATTATGAGCCCTTCCAGGTGACCTATACCGCCGGCCAGCCCTATGTCGGCGCGACTCTGTCCATGTATCCGCCGAAGGGCGACAGCAACATGGGCAATTTCATCGCTTGGGACGGCAAAACCGGCAAGATCGTCTGGTCCGATCCGGAGATGTTCTCGGTGTGGTCGGGAGCCCTCAGCACGGCTTCGGGTGTCGTCTTCTACGGCACGCTCGAAGGCTATCTGAAGGCCGTCGACGCAAAGACCGGCAAGGAGCTCTGGAAGTTCAAGACTCCGTCCGGCATCATCGGCAACGTCAATGCCTATGAGCACGATGGCAAAGAATATGTCGCCATCCTCTCGGGCGTCGGCGGCTGGGCCGGCATCGGCCTCGCGGCCGGTCTGACCAAGCCCACCGAAGGTCTCGGCGCGGTCGGCGGCTATGCGGCTCTGTCGAACTATACGGCGCTGGGCGGCACGCTCACGGTTTTCACGCTCGCCCAATGAATAAGAACGGCTGAATAAAAGCGCCCGGCGTATCCTTCAATGGTGCGCCGGGCGTCTTTTTGACTGCCTTCAAAATCGCCTTCAAAATCGACAAGGACAATCTCGTGAAGAACAGCACCTTTGTAGGGGCTCTGACCCTCGCTGCTCTCATACTATCGGGCGGTGCTGGTCTCGCCGATCCTTCCGGCGATCCGACGCCCGTCAAGCACGAAAACGGCAGATATTACGACAAGGCCGGCAATCCGACATTCAAGGTTCAGGCGGATGGAACGGTCGATTGGGCAACCTATTCCGGTTTCCGCCGTTATCATTCCGAATGTCACGTTTGCCATGGTCCTGATGCCGAAGGCTCTTCTTACGCTCCGGTGTTGAAGGACTCGCTCACGCAGCTCAGCTATGCCGAGGTCTATGGCATTGTCGTCGGAGGCAAGCGGGATCTCGGCGCCGGTCAGGAAAAGGTGATGCCGGCCTTCGCCGACAATAAGAATGTCATGTGCTATCTGGACGATATCTTTACTTATCTGCGGGCGCGCGCTGACGGCGCGCTCGGCCGCGGGCGTCCACCAAAGCACGAAGACAAGGAAGATGTGACGATAAAAGCAGAAGAAGCTTGCCTCAATCAAAAGAACTGAGAGGGGACACAATGCGCGAGATCGGAATGGAACGTCGGCACTTTGCGGTTGTTGGTGTGGTCTCGGCCGCGCTTTTCGCCGCCATCGCGCTCTGGCAGGGCACTATCGCCCGGGCTCAGACCGGCGGCGACGAAAATGGCGCGATCGAGCTCGTCGATCCAAAAGTGTTGCGCGTCTGTGCCGATCCGCACCATCTGCCGTTTTCGAACAAGGCCGGCGAAGGCTTCGAGAATAAGATCGCCGAACTCTTCGCGAAGAAGCTCGGCAAGGGCTTAGCTTACACCTATTATCCCGATACCACCGGCTTCATCCGCAACACATTGAACGCCCTGCGCTGCGACGTCGTCATCGGCATTGTGCAAGGTGTCGGCATCGTTCAGACGACCAATCCTTATTATCGCACCGGCTATGTGCTGGTGACGAAGAAGGACTCCGATCTTTCGGGTGTCGAGTCGCTCGCCGATCCGAAACTCAAAGGCAAGCGTCTCGGCATCATCGCTGGCACGCCTCCGGCGAACTATCTCGTGACCAACGGACTGATCGACAAGGCGAAGTCCTATTCGCTCGTCATCGACACGCGCTTTTCCGCGCCGTCCGAAGATATGATGAACGATCTCCGCAGCGGCACGATCGACGCCGCGATCCTTTGGGGTCCGCTTGGCGGCTATCTCGCGAAAAATTCACCAGTGCCGATGAATGTCGTGCCGCTGATCAAGGACACGAATGGGCCTCAGATGGTCTATCGCATCAGCATGGGCGTACGCCACACCGATCAGGAATGGAAGCGGACGCTGAACAAGTTGATCGCCGCCAATGCATCCGAGATCAATGACATCATGAGAAGCTACGGGATCCCGCTGCTTGACGAGCATGACGCGCCGATCACACGTTGACCGGCTTGCGACGGACGCAATCTGATAATCCGCGTTCCGCAGTCGCGGCCTCGCATGCGCTCTGGCATCCCGACGGGGCGGACGCCTGGGGAGAGGCCGGTTTTCCGCTCAAAGCGGCGCGCCAGCCGCTCCCGCGCGAGTGAGCCTATCCCGCTCTGGCTGAGCTCTAATCGATATTGCTTTGGATCTCGCGCGCGAGTGCGAAAAGCCTCTGCTCGATGAGCACGGGCACCTCGCAGACATAGGCCAATGTCTTGTGTTGATCCTGGAAGATCCGCATATCCCATTGCAATTGCTTGGCGGCGACGGACACTGGGCTCGTCGGATCATTGGCCTGTTCCGGCGAGACGGATTTGTCCTCTTCCTCATGCAGCTTTTCGTTTTCGGCTCGGATCTTATTAGCCATCTCCTTCTGCCTACGGCCAAATCGTTCGAGCCCGCCGATCACTTGCGCGCGCTCGCCATCGAGCTTGTCGAACAGCAGAGCGAAGAGAAGCGTCAATTTCTGCTTGCGGTCGGGCCCGGCGGATTTTGCGAATTCGTCGATCTGGGCTTTGGCTTGATCGATTGGCAGACGCCGCTGGGCCAGGTTTGCGGCAAGCTCGTCAATCTGCGGATCGGAAGTCTTGTCCAGCCCTTGGACCGAAGGGCCGGTCCACATCGCTGCCGGCGAGAGATGGCTCACCAGAATCTGTTGGCACGGCCAATCCGAATTGCTCTTGCTCGCGCGTGTGTAGAGGCCGAAGGCCAATTCGCTCGACACGGCGACCGCGAGCAAAGCCAGGCCGGTGACGATGACCGCATGTTTCATTTTCTTCTCCTCGGTGTTCGTCCCTATAATGACGGTCGCCTGCGAAAGCGGCAAGGCCCGATCCCGTCTTCGCCCAGCGCGCGCCGTTCATGATCCCTGCGTCACGGTCGCGCCCTGGCCCGGCATGACAAAAGGCTGACATTTGATCCGCTGAAACGGGCTCATTTTAGCGGCTCGCTTTCAGCGCCAGCGCCAAGCCGTCGCCATTGCCCTTTGAAGACCAGTTCTTATAATCGTGAGATGAAGCGGTTCCTTCCAGCCCTTGCTGATTTATTCGTCCTTGCGTGCGGTCTCCGCGTGCGCGGGCGCTCAGCTCTCCGACCGCTCGCTGAAAAACTCTTTGGTGTGCAATGACCCTGATGCTCGCAAGCGTCACCGATGTCGCGGAAGCCGAAATCGCGATCGTCGAAGGCGCCGATATCGTCGATCTCAAAGACCCGGAGCAAGGGCCGCTCGGCGCTCTCCCCATTGCGACAATTCGATCCATAGTGGCTGCGACTGCCGGCCGCCGCTGCGTGAGCGCCGTCGCAGGCAATTTGGAAATGGTTCCCGATCTCCTGCGCGAGGCCGCCGAAAGTCTCGCTGCAACCGGCGTCGATTATGTCAAGATCGGGTTCTTTCCGAGCGAAGACGCTGTCGCCTGCATCGACGCCTTGCGCTCCGTGGCCGGCCGTGTGCGTCTCATCGCCGTCGTTTTTGCCGATCTTGCTTGTGATCTGTCGCTTCTGCCGCACTTCGCATCCGCCCAATTCGCCGGGGTTATGCTCGATACGGCGGTGAAGGGCAAAGGCCGCCTCATCGATCACATGGACATTGCCGCGCTGAAACGCTTCGTCGACGCCTGCCGCGAGTCGAAGCTCATGGCGGGGCTTGCCGGTTCGCTCGAACCGCCGGACATCGCCCGCCTGCTTCTGCTCGAGCCTGGCTTTCTCGGCTTCCGTGGCGCTTTATGCGCCGGGCGTGACCGCACGGCGCGGCTCGATGCCGACCATGTGAAATTGGTGCGCGACCTTATTCCGCGCGAACGGGTCGCGAAAGAGGGCGGCGAGGAATTCAAGGTGGATTTGCGCCTCCTTGCTGCGCGCGGCTATTCGGTCGAGACGCCGAGCAAAGCCGAGACGGATCGCGTCTTCGTGCATGATCTTATTTTGCCGGTCTTCATCGGAGCCTATGATTTCGAGCGCGGCAAGACGCAGCGCGTGCGGTTTTGCATCGATGTCGATATTCGGCGAAGCACCTATCATGCGGAAGACATGCGCGATGTCTTTTCCTATGATGTCGTCGTGGATGCGATCCGCTTGATTCTGAGCCGCGGCCATGTCGATCTCGTCGAGACTTTGGCGGAGCGCATCGCCGATGCGCTCTTATCCTATCCGCGCGTCTGCCGCGTCACCGCTCGTGTCGAAAAGCTCGATGTGATCGAAGGCCGGGTCGGCATCGAAATCACGCGGGAGCGCGCCGCAGAGTCCGGCAAGCTGCATCAGCTTTTCGCCGGGCTCTCGGATTTCGCCGCGACCAAGACCAACGGCTGAATTGCGTGCCGCCGCCGAAAAATCCACTGCCGGTCATCGTCAAGCTCGGGGGCAGCCTTGCCGGCTCGCCGGATCTGCCGGCCTGGCTCGCTGCGCTCGAGTCCTGCAGCCTGCCGCTCGTCATTGTTCCTGGGGGTGGCGCTTTCGCCGATGCCGTGCGGGCCATGCAGGCCAAAATGGGGTTCGATGACGAGACGGCGCATCACATGGCGCTCGTCGCCATGCAGCAATATGGCATCGCGCTTTCCGCCCTTTGGCCCCGCCTCTCTTGCGCTGCGACGCCCGCCGCGATCCGCCGTGCCTTGCGCCTCGGGCAAGTGCCCTGCTGGAGCCCGGCGGGCATGGCGCTCGCGGCGCCTTTGCGGAAATGCTGGGATATAACTTCGGACACGCTCGCGGCCTGGCTCGCGGCCGAGCTCAACGCCGACAGGCTCATCCTGATCAAGAGCGTCGATGCGCCAAGCGCAGCCGAGACGGTGGCCGATCTCGCGGCGGCGGGACTTGTCGACCCTCTGTTCCCGCATTACGCGGCGGCGAGCGGGGCCGCCGTCACTATCGCCGGGCCGGCATCACTCGCTGGTGCCGCCGCTCTGCTGGCGCAAGGCGCCGCGCCGGGCCATAAAATCCGCTTGGGATGAAGAGCTGTCTCGTTGTGCCGCGTCGGAAATATCGCATAAGATCGCGCAACAGGCACCGAAGGAGGCGCATGAGCGGCGCGTGCCCGAGCTCGTACCAACTTTCTTTGAAAGTTAGTATGTCGTAATGTTTATAAGTATCTGATTGACGCTACGTTTCGCGGCACGATGTCGTGCCGCTCTCCTACGCTATCAGATACTAGGACAATGGCGGAGGGGATCGATGCGCTCGATCGCCGCGGCAGCGACAGTGTTGTTGCTGATCGCATGGATGGCGCAGGCCGATCCGGCGGATCATGCGATATGCCGGCAGCAAGACGACAATGCCATCACTGCATGTTTGCGGATCATCGCAGACAAGACCGAGAGTGCACACAGCCGTGCTTGGGCCCTGATGCTGCTCGGCAATATCCGCGACTACGGGGGCGACCATGATGGCGCTATCTCCGATTACGACCAAGCGCTCGATCTCGATCCCGACAATGCAAACATCCATTTCAACCGTGGCCTGGCCTGGCACAACCAAGGCGACCATGATCGCGCCATCACCGATTTTACCGAAGGCATTCGCCTCGATGGGAAATTTGCCGCTGCCTATGGCAGCCGTGGCGTGGACTGGCATGACAAAGGTGACGGAGCCCGCGCCATTGCCGACTATAGCGAAGCCCTGCGTCTCAATCCCAATGACGCCGATGCCTATTTCAACCGCGGCCTCGTTTGGCAAGATCAAGGCGACAATGATCGCGCCATCGCCGATTTCACCGCGGCCGTTCGTCTCGATCCCAAGGCCGCCGACGCCTATCGCATGCGCGGCATCGCCTGGCGCGCCAAGGGCGATGACAAGCATGCCATTGCCGATTATGACGAAGCCATTCGTCTCGATCCAAAAGATATGAAGGCCTATAGCGCTCGCGCCCATGCTTTGGCGGAGGCTCATGAACTCGAAGGCGCGATCGCCGATTATGCTGCGCTCATTCGCCTTGATCCGAGAAATGCAGGGGCCTATGCGGATCGTGCCGGAGCTTGGTTGGCCAAGGGCAATCTCGACGACGCGCTTGCGGATTGCGCAGAAGCCCTTCGTCTCGATCCCAATAATTTTATCGCCTTTGCCAATTGTGGCAGCGTTTGGGCGCAAAAGGGTGACTTTGATCGTGCCATCGCCGACTATGATGCGGCGATAAGGCTCAATCAAACGAACCCCGTGATTTATATCAATCGCGGTCATGCCTGGTTTCGGAAAGGGAATATTGACCGCGCCATCGCCAACTATACCGAGGCGCTGCGTCTTGATCCAAAGAACGCGGAGGCCTATGCCCGCCGCGGCGCCGCTTGGCGCGCCAAGGGCGATGTCCAGCGCGCGGACGCAGACCTCAATGCCGTCAAAGAGCTCAAGACACACGCCAATTGATCGGCGTGCCAATATCGCCAAACCGGCCAATGCTCATGCAGATCGATAGACATGGCTGAACGTCTTCTGCTTCTGAGCGGACATCTCGCCCATTCTCGGCTGGTCAGACTGATGACCGGCCTCGGCAACGTGCCCTTCCAATGGGCGGTGCTCGATATCGGGGTCCAGGTCGCGGCACTGATGACGGAGGCGATCATTCTGCGGCGGCTGCCGCGGCCTCTCGAAGCCGATCGCATCATCCTGCCGGGGCGGTGCCGAGCCGATCTCGACCGGCTGGCGCGAGAGCTTGGTGTCCCCTTCGTGCGTGGGCCGGATGAATTGATCGATCTGCCGGCCTTTCTTGGCCGCGGCGGCCAGGTGCCGGATCTCTCGCGCCATGACATCCGCATTTTCAGCGAAATCGTCGATGCCTCAGCGCTGTCGATCGAGACAATCCTTGCCGGCGCGGAAAAGATGCGCCGCGCCGGCGCCGAAGTCATCGATCTCGGCTGCCTGCCCGACACGCCCTTCCCGCATCTCGAAGATTGTGTGCGCGCGCTCAAATCGGCGGGTCATCGCGTCAGCGTCGATTCGGCCGACCGAAGCGAACTCGAGCGCGGTGCTGCCGCCGGCGCCGATTATCTCTTGAGCCTTACCGAAGAAAGCTTGGACATCGCCCGAAGATTTCCGGTGACCCCCATTCTGATTCCGAAGCCGCATGGCGATCTTGCTTCGCTCGTGCGTGCCGCAGAGGCCGCGACGGCGGCAAAGATCCCCTTCATCGTCGATCCGATCCTCGACCCCATCCATTTCGGCTTTGCCGCATCGCTGTCTCGTTATATCGAGACGCGGCGGCGCCTGCCGGAGGCCGAGATCATGATGGGCACGGGCAATCTCACTGAGCTGACCGAGGCGGATTCGAGCGGCGTCACGGCGCTGTTGCTCGGGCTCTGCTCGGAGCTGTTCATCCGCAATGTGCTCGTCGTGCAAGTGAGCCCGCATACAAGCCGCACGCTCCCCGAACATGATGCCGCACGAAGGCTCATGTTCGCTGCGCGCGAAGATGAGGCGCTGCCCAAGGGCTATGGCGCCGGTCTTTTGCAGCTTCATGATCTGAAACCTTTTCCTTCCAGCTCGGCAGAAATCGCCGAGCGTGCGGCCGAGGTTCGCGACAGGAATTACCGGATCGAGACGGCCGAGGACGGCATCCATCTCTATAATCGCGACATGCATCGAGTGGCGCGCGACGCCTTGGCGCTTTATCGTTTTCTCGATGTTACGGCAGACGGAGCGCATGCCTTTTACCTCGGCACCGAACTTGCCAAAGCGGAGATCGCCTTCTCGCTCGGCAAGCGCTATGTGCAAGACGAGCCGCTCGATTTCGGCTGCGCGACCGAGCGGGCCGAGGAAGATGTGTCGAAGCTGCGCGAGGTCGGCCATACGCTACGCGCCCGCAAGTCGGAACGATGACGCATGCCGATGATTCGTGAAGCCGTGGTCACCACAATCGATGCGGCCGGGGAGGTGCATATCGCGCCCTTCGGCCTCATCGAAGAGGGGCAATATTGGGTCATCGCACCCTTTCGCCCCTCGAAGACGCTCGACAATCTGATGGAGGTGCCCTGCGCCGTCGTCAATTACACCGATGATGTCCGTATCTTCGCCGGCTGCCTCACGGGGCGCCGCCATTGGCCGGTGACGCCGCTCGCCAATTTCCCGGTTCCGCGGCTTGTGGCGGCGCTTGCCCATGCCGAGCTTTCCGTCGACGGAATAGAGGACCATCCGGAACGGCCGCGCTTTTTCTGCCGCGTGCTAAGGATCGAGCAGCATGCGCCATTCCTCGGCTTCAATCGCGCCAAGGCGGCGGTGCTGGAATTGTCGATCCTCGTCAGCCGGCTCGATTTTCTGCCGCGCGAAAAAATCGAGCGCGAGATCGATTATCTTAAGGTTGCCATCGACAAGACCGCCGGCCCCGAGGAGCAGGAAGCCTGGGGCTGGCTCATGCAGAAGGTCGCGGATTATTATGCCGATACGGCCGAGACACCGGCGACGAGCAAGACCGCGCGCTAAGGCGACACGCAAGATTAAGTGCACCCGTTTGCGGCCACTTCCCACAGCCGTCATGGCTGCCCCCGGATCAAAGTCCGGGGGTGGCCCGGCCATCCACGCCGAGACGAGGCCTCAGCGGTCTTCAACGGTCGAATTTACGCGCCTCTCTTTCTCTTCGACAAACTCGGCGCTTACGATCTCCAATGCGTCGCAAATCTGCGCCGTGAAAAGTTCGTAATCCTCCCACTTTCTGATAAACTTTAGAATTGCTTCTGCGCCGGAAGCGCGCCCTCATGTGCTGCTTCGGACATCGCCGAAATTATGCGTGAACGGAGTATATCGAACGGAGAAGACATGACGGAAAGTATCGGCGCGCATCTCGTTAGACGACTCGGCGAGGAAGGGGTCGACCACGTATTTGGCGTCCCCGGCGACTATTGCCTTACATTCTTCTCTCTGCTCGAGAAAAGCCCGATTACGATAGTCAATACCTGTGACGAGCAGGGTGCCGGCTTTGCGGCCGATGCCTATGCCCGCATTAAAGGCATAGGGGTATGTGTAATCACCTATTGCGTCGGTGGACTGAAGGTCACCAATGCTGTGGCGCAGGCCTATGCCGAGCGCTCGCCGGTGGTCGTTATCAGCGGTGCTCCTGGCATACGCGAGCAGCAGCGTAACCCGCTTCTCCATCACAGGGTCCGCGATTTTGACACCCAGCTCCGAGTCTTTACCGAGATCACCGTCGGCACCGCGGTGCTCGATGACCCGCTCACTGCCGCGAGCGAGATCGAGCGCATGTTCGCACTGGCCAAACGCCACAGCCGTCCGGTTTACATCGAGCTGCCGCGCGACATGGCTCTGGCTGAAATCAGCCCCGCAACCTCCCGCGCCCTGCCGGCCGAGGCAAGCGACTCCGAAGCCCTCGCTACTGCTGTGGCGGAAGCGGTAGAGCGCATTTCGGCTTCGAGGCATCCGGTCATTCTCGCGGGCGAGGAACTGCACCGGTTCCGCCTGCAGCGGCCGCTCACGAAGCTTGTCGAGCGCACGGGAATTCCCGTTGCCACCACCATCATGGGCAAGTCCGTTTTTCCCGAGTTCCACGCCGCCTACATCGGCGTCTATGAGGGCGCGATGGGCCGCGAGGGAGTGCGCGAATATGTCGAAAAAAGCGACTGTGTGATTTTGCTCGGCGCGATGATGACCGATCTTAACCTCGGCATTTATACAGCGAATATCAAGCGTCGCTATGCCATCTACGCCGCCAAGGACCGCGTAGCTGTCGGGCTGCACGCCTATGACGACGTGCGCATGGAGGACTTTATCACTGCGCTCTCGGCGTATCGGTGGGAGATTCGCACGGTTGAGCCGTATCAGCATCCCGAGCATCCTGGTCCCTTCAAGGCAACCGACGACAAGATGACCGTCGAGGCATTATTCCGCCAGATCAACGCCTTCGTCGAGGACGACATGATCGTGATCGCCGATCCGGGCGACGCGCTCTTCGGCGCCTCCGACCTCTTTATCAAAGACGGGGCCCATTTCCTCGCGCCGGCCTACTACTGTTCGCTCGGCTTCGCCGTGCCGGCGGCGCTTGGTGTCAAGGCGGCGGCGCCAAAACTCCGGCCGCTGGTGCTGGTCGGCGATGGAGCCTTCCAGATGACAGGGATGGAGATCGCGACAGCGGCCCGCTATGGCATGAACCCGATTATCATCGTCTTGGATAATGACGGTTACGGCACCGAGCGGGCCATGCTTGACGGCGCCTTCAACGATGTTCTTCGCTGGGAGTATGCCGAGATCACGCGCGTAATCGGAAGCGGACTAGGCGTCAAAGTGACGACCGAGCGGGAGATGGAGGCAGCGCTGGTCAAGGCCCGCGCCAATAATTCCAGCTGGTCGATTATCCAGGTCATGCTCGACCGCGACGACCACTCCCCGGCACTGAAACGCCTCAGCACCAAACTTAGTGAGCGGGTTCGCGGAAATAGCTGATACTCACTTGCGACCTAACCACTTAAGGCTCGTGCCATGCGAATGTTCTGACAGTGGATCGCCGGGTCAAGCCCGGCCATGGCGTGCGATCGATTCGCTTTTTCTTGCGTGTCACTTAAGCGCTCTATGCCGCCAGAAGCGCCACGGCTGAAGCCGGCGCACAATCGCCTGCCTTGTGGCGCATTTCCGGCACGGCCGCGATCAGATCGCTGAAATCGACATAGGTGCAGCCGAGCCGCTCAGCGAGCCGCTTCACCACAAAGCGTCCGACGCCGGCGCCGACGATCGGCGTCTCCGCTCCGAAATTCGCATGCGACAGAACGAGATGCGCGCCATCAGTCAGCATGCGCAACTGCGCCTCGGCGAAATAGCGCGCCAAAAGCGCGAGCGCCCAGGGGCTCGCATCCTTCGCATCGAGGCCGATCTGCCGGGCGAGCCGCGCCTGCGAGGCCGCAACCGTCTTTTCCCGTCCGTCGGCGGTCTGCATGACATCGGCGCCATCCGGCAAGGTGCCGAGAATGCGATAGACGTCGCTCGCATTAGCGAACCATTCATTCATCAAAGGCACCCAGCGGCCGGCGAAGGGCACGAGCGTGAGGCCGGCCATAAGAAAGCTGCGCACCACGCCGGCATAGACCAATTCGCCATGCGCCATCCGCTCGGCATCGCTATAGCCGCGCGCCGCCACTTGCGCGCCTTTGATCGGAATGAGATCGGTGGTCGTCGAGCCCATATCGGCGAAGACACCTTCTGAAAAATGCCGCGCGACCAATGCGGCGCTCGCATGCCAATTGGCGGAGGCGACGGCCTGTGCCTTGTCGGCGACGGATTCGGGACCGATGAATCCGGCCGGCCCTGCATAGAAGAGGAGGCGATGCGGCGCGAGCTCGCTCTCTGCAATCTCGGCCACTCGGCTAACGCCTTCTCCTCTGTCCGAAAAAGCGTCGCAGAGCTCGGCCGTCATGGTCGCGGCATTGAGATCGGCGGGCCCGAGCGTGGCCTTGGCCTCAGTGAAAGCGCGATGCAATTCTTGCGTGCCTTGCCATAAAGGAGAAGCAATCTGCACGACATTGACGATGCGGCCGCCTTCCAACCGCGCGGCCTTCAAATGCGCGCCGCCGATATCCCAGCCGATGATGCTTTGCATGTCCGACCTCGCATGCGATGTCTCCACTTCTCTTTAGCGCATTTTCTTCGCGCGGCGCGATTCGTCGTGCGAGAAATGCAGCTTTGATGTGCCGGAGCGCCTGATGGACATTATCCCCGTGATCGATCTCAAGGGCGGCGAAGTGGTGCGGGCGCAGCGCGGCATGCGTCATCTCTATGCGCCGATCGAGACGCCGCTGTCCCCGACGAGCCGACCGGCGGATGTCGTCGCAGGCTTTCTTGCACTGTATGAATTTCGCAACATCTATATCGCCGATCTCGATGCGATCGAAGGCAGAGGCAATCATGCCGCTGTGATCACTCAGCTCGAAGCGGAATTTCCATCCGTCAGTTTCTGGGTCGATGCCGGGGTCGGCGACGAGAAGGAGGCGCGCGGCTTTCTCGGGCGCCATCGCAGCGATCTCGTTCTCGGCAGCGAAAGCCTGCGCGATGCAGCTTCCCTAGCAGGGCTTTGCAAGGAGGCGCGCATTTTGCTGTCGCTCGATTTTCGCGATGAGGCCTATCAGGGCCCTGCGCGGCTGCGCGAGGAGGAGGAGCTTTGGCCCACACGCCTCATCGTCATGACTTTGGCGAGGGTCGGCGCCAACGCGGGTCCTGATCTCGACCGCTTGCGGGAAGTCGTAGCCAAAGCAAGCGACCATCATGCCGTCTATGCGGCTGGTGGTGTGCGTGGCGCAGAAGATCTGATTTCATTGGCCGAGGCTGGCGTGCACGGTGTTCTTATCGCTTCAGCGCTTCATGATGGGCGCCTCGATGCCAAGACGCTGAAGCAATTTCACGTATGACAGCATCGGTGCGAAAGAGAACAGGAATGGTTGACGCACCAACCTTCTCCCTGTGGGAGAAGGTGCCGAGCGCAGCGAGGCGGATGAGGGGTTACAATCCTTCGATTGGAACGCCGTAACCCCTCACCCGGCTGCTCCGCAGCCGCCCTCTCCCAATGGGAGAGGGTGCCAACTCCTGCTACGCCAGGCCAACACATAAAAAGGGGAGCTCGATGAGCTCCCCTTTGCAATCAATTACCTCTAGAGCACGTCCCGATGGTCTCGATAGTAAATGGCCGGGTGAGACCCGGCCATGATGAAGGATCGAGACCATGGCGCTATGCGCCGGCCGATCATTCCGGTGAGAAAGGATGCTTGGCTGTGTTGCGCTTGGCGACGACTTCGGTTGCCTTCGGCTCGCCGGCGACGGCGCGGGCGATCGCTTCCTTCGTAGCCGTATAGTTGAAGTCATGGATCTTCTTGTCGTCTTCGGCTTCCCAATGGATGAACACGCCGACGCAGATGAAGAGGTCGTCGGCTTCGTCGGCCGGGATCACACCTTCCGCGACGCTGTCGGCAACTGCCTTGGCGACGGCATGCTGCGCCGGTCCGAACATTTGCACCGCCTGCTTGGCGCCCTTGATCGTCACCTTGTTGAACAGAATCGTGTTGGGCTTGCAGAGAAGGTTCGGAGCGACCACCGCGAGAAGAGTGGTGAAGCCGTCCTTATTGTTGACGAGCGCATTGGCGAAGGCCGATTCGGCGGTGCTGCCGCGCGGACCCATAATGAGATCGATATGCGCAATCTCATTGCCGTCGCCGACGAGCAATTCGCCGACGAGAAGTTTTGTTATCTTGGCCATGATCATCTCCCTCCGGTAGGAAAACTATAAAAACCTGCCGAAACTGTCGACAGATACAAGACCTATCCTTGTTGTCAGCGCCCATCGCGCGCGATATGCGCCGATCGGACGGGCCGGTTGGCCAGATAGCGGCGGATTATTCCGCACCGCCTAACTCAACCATCATTGCGATGCTTGAGCAAGATGTTGCGCAACCGATCGGCAAAAAGCGTGGCCACCGTCAGGTCTGCGCTGGTGCCCGGGTTGCGCCGACGCGATTTCAAGCCTTCGTCGAAAGCCAGAAGATCGCTCAAACACTTTTCCCCTTTTGTTTGAAAAAGTGAAAGCATCTCCGAGGCTTCGCGCTGGACTTCAAGGGCTGTGGCAGAGCCGTGCTTGCGCGAGATATGCGAATCCGGAAAAGCCGCGAGAAATGTCAGATAAACGGCGATTGTCGACCATGGCGGCTTAAGGCCACAGCCATGCGCTCGATCGAGGGTGGTAAGGCCCGTCACGAAAACATCATGGAAATTGGAAATATATTGCGCCGCGATCCGGTCGCGTTCGGCCGCCTCTCCCATCGCCAACAGAAGCGTAACGTCAGCGGCGCCATGCACGTCATAGCGCGCTGCCGTGCCGAGCCCGCCCGGGTTCGCGAGGCGAATAGCCGCAAATACGTGCTGCGTGTCCTTTTTATCGAGCGCGACGAGCACTTTTGCCAATGCCGTTTGCAGCGCCGCGTCCAATTCGGTGCGCTCGGCTGCCGCGGCGAGCGGCGCGCAGAGCAGCACGATGCCGAGATTTGTATTCATGCCGACCGCGGCGAAGCTTGCCGCGACGGCGTCATGGATTCTTTGGCCGACCGGCTTGCCTGGCGTGCAGAGCACTTTCGCCGAAGCCGCGGCGCTCACGAGAAAGTGTTCCGCGGTCATGCCATGGCCAGAGCCGAAAATATGCACATTTCCGGGCTTTGGCGCCTCGATCTCGTCGCGGCACGCGGCGAGAAAGGCTGCCTCCACTTCGGCGGCATCGATCAAGACGCCATCTCCGCAGGCATGACCGGAGCAAAGCCGTGGCGCGTCAGGAGATCGCCGGCAAGGACTTCGGCGATCGAAAAATCGGTCACGCTTTGCAGTCCCTGCCAGCCGGGCATGCTGTTGACCTCGATCACCAGGAGCTCTCCGTCGGCGGCGCGCAGCAGATCGACGCCGGCGAAATCAGCGCCGACGACGGCGGCGGCTTTGAGTGCAAGATCCTTCATTTCCATATCGAGAACCAAAGGCTCGGGCCTGGCGCCGAGCTTGATATTGGTGATCCAATGTTCGGCGCGCCGCGTCATTGCCGCAACGACCCGGCCCTGCGATACGAGCACGCGGATATCGCTATAGCCATTTTGTTCATGGCCGATTTGTTGATGGCCGACGAAGCGCTGCAGGTAATAGACCCCGGCCATGGCATCGATCTCCGGCAGATCGGATTCATGCCGGATAAGTTTTAGGCCCCGGCCCTGCGCACCGAAGAGGGGTTTTAGGACCAAAGGCCCGTTGAGACATTCGCGCCGCACCAAGGCGCGGGTTGCCCGCGGGCTCTGCAGCGCAAAGGTCGGCGGCGTCGGAATGCTCTCTTTATGCAACAGAAAGCTCGTTGCCGCCTTGTCGACGCAGCGCTCGATCGCGCGCGCCGAATTGGTGAGCGGAATGCCTTGCTCCATCAGCGCGTGCAGAAGCCCGAGCCGCAAAGTGATGGATTCGAAACTACCGAGGCCGATCGCCCGCACCAGCACGAGATCGGGCAGATGCGGCCCGAAGCCTGGGATGACGAGGCCACTCGGCCGACGGGTGTCGAAACTGCAGGCCGAAAGACGCATGGGCACGCAACGCACGCCAAGCCGGTTGAAGGCCCGCAGCATTTCGCGCGCGTGCCATTCGAAACGGTCGATGAAGAGCGCGATCTGCGGCCCGCTGCCGGCCGATTTCGGCACAAAGGCGAGGTTGGCCTTACCCGAAAGAGGCATCGAGCAGATCCTGCGAAACTTGGCCGGCGCGGAAGGTCTCGCCGCTCTCGACCGCCGTCACCATGGCAACCGCCGGGCTGAACAGCATCGGATCGATTTTATAGAAGTCGAAATTGAAAGCCTTGAAGATTTCGGCAAAGGGCCGGCCATAATCGCGCGAATTCATGCTCGGCAGAGCCTTGGCGAGATCGCGCGCCTCCGAGGCCGGGCCCGTCACAAAGAGATGCGCGAACCCGCCATAGATGATCGCATCATTGGTCCGCCCCATGGCCGTGATGAAATCCGGATGCGGCGGCGACATCGGTGCGCTCGCGACACCATCGAGGACATGGGCTAGCGGAAATTTCAACTCATGCACTTTGTGCAAGGCGACTTCGAGAACGCGCGCGACGACCTGCACATTGCCGGCGAGGCTGCGGGTCGGCGCGTAAATAAAGGCGAGGCGTTCCGGCGGCACGCCGCAATCCTGCGCGACCTTGTCGACAATTTCGACCGGCGGCGGCCGATCGCCTTCGAGCACGAGCGTCGCACGATCCGCTTGATCCTTATAGCCGAGATCTTGGAATAATGGTTCTTTGCATGCCAGCGCACGTCCAGGACCAGAACCAAGAGCGAAGAAATCGCCATGCGCCAGAGACCATCCCGCATATTGGCTGCCGAGACAGGCGATCACGGGATCGCTGGTTCGCACGGTCAGATGGAACGGCCATTTGGGCATGCCCAGAAAGGGTGTGAGGCTCACGCTGCCGAGGCCGCCGAGACAGATCTCGGCAATCAGGAGACCGGCGTCGAGGCCGCCTTTGGCCTCAGCACCGGCATCGATCAAAGTTTCGCCGCGCGAGCCCTTGGTTGGAATGACACGCAGGCGGTCGCACTCGTCGATGAGCCGATCGACGAGGGCTCCTGCGCGTGAATTGACACTGATTCTCTGTGGCTTGCTCATGCCGCGGCTTCCTTGCTGGCGCTGTCGGTCAGATATTTCAGAAAAAGAGCGAGGCGCTCGTCGATGAGCGCCCGCGCGGCCATGGGGGTCTCGGCCTTAGCCGAAACTGTGCAGACAGGATCGCCTTTGTGCAAGCATGTTCCTGGCCTTTGCCGGTCGTGGCACCAGTCGGGCCAATCGAGCACCGGCATAGGTGCAAGATCAAGGGGCGTGTAAAATATCGCCGTCGCGCCGGCCGCCGGAAAGAGAAGGGGCTTTTGCGGCAATCGGCCTTTGCAGGCGTCGAGATGTGCGGCGAAGAGCCGCCCGTCGGAATCGGCGAAAATATCGAGCGTCGCGCCCGGACGCGGATTGATTTCGAGAAGGTGAAAGCCGTCGTCGCCCACCAGAAAATCGATGCTGTTCAAGCCGACGAGCTTGGCTGCCGCGGCGATCGTCTCGGCCGCCGCGCTGATTTGTGCGGCGAGCGAGGCCGCAAGCTGAGCCGGGCGCGCCGCGCCGCCGAATCGAAACGGCTTGTCGAAGCTGGCCGCCGTCCATTGCTCGCTGAGACCGAGGACATGGGCCTTGCGGCCGGTGCCGAGCAGCAGAGCCGCCACCGGCTGCCCCTTGAGCCGGCGCTGGTAATAATCGCCAGCTTCTGCGCTCTTGCTGAGCGCAGGCGCAATATGGAGCCCGCCGCCGCCGCCGGCCCGCTTGATGAGCCAATGGGCGGGGTCCGGCGGCAGCTCGAAACGAATTTCGGGATGCGGGATCGCAAGCCGCCGGCAGAGATCGGCGAGCAGTCTTGGATCTTTGACATGCGCCACCACTTCGGCGGCATTGCCGTAAAGCGGAAAATGCCGGGCGAGTTCGGCAATCAGCTGCGGCCGGTCTTCGAAACCGCCGCCATAGACGAGTCCGATAGGATCGCGCCCGGTCGCCAGTCGCTGCAGCTGATCGATGAGATCCGCCGCCTCGAAACCGCGTTCCGTCGCGGCGACCAAAATATTGGCCGCCGCAAGCGCGCGCGTATCGAGATCGTCGAAAAAATCCGCGACGAGCGGACGAAAGCCCGCCCGCCGCGCCGCCGCGGCGAGCGCCCGGCCGGAAGGGGCGACAATCAGAACGGCAGGCGCGCTGGAGCATGTCCCGAAAAAGTTGATCGACTTTTTCGACAAGGACATGCTCCATCAAGTCGATTTTGAGCGCGTTCTTATCGATCGGATGGACTCATCCGATCGGAACGCGCTCTAGACGAGTTCACGCGCCAGCTTGAAGGCGTCGCGGAAATCGAGGCACAGAGCTTCTTCCGAGACGGCCATTTTTTGGAAGAGTTTCGATTCCGTCTGATATTTCACATTGCCGATCGCGAGCGCGCCAATGCCGAGGCTACCGCCGGGCAGTTCCTTGCCATTGTCCTGCAGATCGAGGCCTTCGATTCCGTAAGGCGGCACGGCATTGACATCGGCCGAGACCAGCAGGCCCGGCGCCTTCTTGATCTCTTCGGCGGAAAAGATCTGGACGCCGGCCCGGCCAGCGCAGAGCAGCACTTCCAATTCGACGAGGCCCGCGAGCTTCTTCTCCGGCGTGCTGGCATCGATGAAGCCGACATCGACACCGAAGCGCTTCTTGATTTCTCCGGCACTCTTCTCCACGCGCGCCGGCCCGTCATGGCCGGCGAGAACGACTTTTGCGCCTTCGAGCGCGGCAATGACGCCGGAGCAGAAGCCGACTACGCCGGTCGCGCCGAGGATGATCACTTTTGTGCCGGCAAGGCTGCGGTTCTTCTTCTCTTTCAGGATCTTTTCGACGCAGGCGACCATGGCGGCAGCGGTGGTGAAGGAGCCGGCCGGATCGGCGAAGATCGAGATCTCGAAAGGTTTCAAGAGCGCGTCCCGCGCCTTGTCGATCATGTCGAGCGCGAGGATCGCGTCCTTGCCACCGATGAAGACGGCCGTGCGCACGGCATCGCGCGGTGGCCGCGAAAACATGGCGTCCTGCACGAGGGGCATGACCTCGTCGAGCGCGACGTTGATATAGGGGATCACGGCATCATAGCCGGCATCGAGCGCCATGTTCACATCGAAAGGGCTCATGTGCTTCAGCGGGCTCAACATATGCAATATGAGTTTCGCCATCAGATAGGTCCCTGTCCTTTGTCTTATGGGCCTTGGATCGTCTCGATCCGGGCACCGTGATTAATCCCCTTGCAGATTAGCATGACCGGATTTCCTTGTGCGCTATTTTCCCGGACGAGATTCACAAGACGTTGCGCTTCATCGTCGCTTTCGGCAAAAGCGAAGCCCGTCGGTCCCCAGGAACTTTGGCCGATCCCCTTGGCGCCATAGTGTGCGAGCGCGTCCATCACGGCCGCGACCTTTGCGCTGGTATAGCGGGCGCCACCCTGGGCGGGAGCGAAATAATCCCCGAGGCTCATTTGAATATGGCTGATTGCACTGCCGAATGCGGCAAGATCGCGCTCGACGAGCGCCGGCAGGGCCTGCATCAACACGACATGGCAGATCTTTGCTGCTTCCGATTCCGGAAATGCCGGCAGTTTCGCAAAAGCTTCACGTTCCGCATCGCCATGCACGCCGGTGACCTCATTGTCCATGACGAGAATGATCCGCCATTCCTCGGGGAACGGCAGCTGGCAGATGATCGGCGGCAGGGTCTTTCCGGCGCCATGGCCGCCGTCGACGACGACGCCGCCGTGCGAAAACAAAGCCGCCCCAATGCCCGATCGCGCGCCGCGCCGCAGAAGCAAGGCATCGCCTCCCATATCGGGCGGCATGGATTCGAGGCGGCGCAGCGCTGCCGCCAGCGCGAGCGCGAGTTGCGTACCGGAACCGAGACCGGCATGGGCGGGAATCGCCGCCTCGATCGCGACGCTATAGGTATTCGTCAGGCCGAGCCGATCGCGCAGCGCAGGGAGATGGGCGGCGACCCGATCGCTCTCCGGCCCCTCGATCTTAAGCATGTCACTACGCCGGATCGTCAGGCTTGTGACCGGTTTGTCGAGGGCAAGACCAAGACTGCCGAACTTGCGCCCGGCTGCGCCGTTGAGATCGAGAAAACCGAGGTGGAGACGCGCCGATGTCTCTACCTTGACGCTGCTTGGCATGAACCCTCGATAAAAGCTTCAGGCGGGGTTTTCAAAGTCATAGCTCAGGAAACGCGAAAAAAGCGAAAGTCGCTCCATCCTGCGATGACCCCGTCTCTTGCGATTGCATAGGATGACCGCTTGGGCAGCCGGGCCGGAGCAATGGGGTGCGCGGTCTTGCATCGGCTTCCCACCTGTCTAGACTGGACCGAAACTTTTCGCACCACCAACCTGCGTAAGCTTTGCGACGGAATCGCCGAAGGCGATGTGAAGGCGGGCCTGTGACGCGGTTGAGAGAAAGGGACTCAGAGATGAGTAAGGCTGCAGAGCATGCTTTTGCAGATGCCGAGATCCATAGGCGGCTCGCGGACGAATTGCCGCATTGGCGCCTAGAGGGCGGGTGGATACGGCGAACCTATCGGACGCAAGGATGGAAAGGCACGCTCATGGTGATCAACACGATCGGCCATCTCGCCGAAGCAGCCTGGCACCATCCGGATTTGACAGCCTCTTATGCCTGGGTTGAAGTTCGCCTGCAAACCCATACCGCAAAAGGGATCACCGACAAGGATTTTCAACTCGCCAAGAAGATCGAAGAGGTCGTGATGTGGCAGCCCGGCACGGAAGGCGGTGCCCTCGAGGGGACGCCGCAAGACGATCAGCGCTTCGCCTATATCAAATATGACAAATAGACCTGCGCGTGCAATGACTCCCCACCGCACAAGCTTGTCCTCGCGCGCAGCACTCCGAAGAGGGTTCAGATGAAAGTTCTTGTCGACGGAGCAGCGGCCCCGCTCGAAGCGGCCGCTGCTGCTGCTGCGCGTTTGCTTGAACAAGCGAGGCTTCCCTTGGTCGCCGGCCTCGCAACCGATGTCGAAGGCACGCGTGCCGCCATCGCTCTCGCCGAGAAGCTGCGCGGCGCCTATGACCATATGCAGAGCGAATTCCTGCTGCGCGATCTCGATGTCATGCGTCAGGCCGGGCAATTCGTCACGACGGCGAATGAGGCGAGAGTCCGCGCCGATTGTGTCGTCTTGGTTGGTGCCAAATTGAAGGCGGCCTGGCCCGACATGCTGGCGCGGCTCGACCTTTCCTCACCGGCTCGGTTCGACGACGAGCATAAGCCGCGCAAGATCTTCTGGCTCGGTCCCGGCCGCGGCGAGGCCGCGGAAGCGGGTGCCGTCGAAATCGCAGCGGCCTCCTCCGAGCTGCCGACCCTCATCGCTGCCTTGCGCGCCGGTGTGGTCGGACACAAGACGCGGCCCGATGCGAAGATCGATCGCAAACTCGCCGATGTCGCAGCGCAATTGAAGGAAGCGCGCTTCGGCCTCTTCATCTGGTCTGGCGAATTGGTCGGCCGGCTGACGATCGAGATGATCCACGGGCTTCTCCTCGATCTCAATAAAGTGACGCGTTTTACCGGTCTGCCGGTGGGGCCGGGCGGCAATGCGATGGGCGTCGCGCAGACCTCCGGCTGGATGACGGGATTTCCCATGCGCACCGGTTTCGGACGCGGCTATCCAGAACATGACACATGGCGGTTCGAGGCCAATCGCATGGTCGAATCGGGCGAAGCGGATGCTGCTTTGTGGATCTCCGCCTATGGCAATGAGGTGCCGCGCTGGAAGCGGCAGATCCCCTTCGTTGCGATCACCACGCCGGCCACGCGTTTTGCCTATCCGCCGCGGGTGCGGATCGATGTCGGCACGCCGGGCATCGATCATGACGCCGTCGAATATGCCCAAAATCTGGGGACGTTCGCCGTCACCGATGCGCAAAAGGCGAGCGATGCACCGCAAGTGGCAGCAGTCATCCGCCTCATCGAGAAACATTTGGACGAAGATTTGACGAAAGGAGTGGGGGCATGCTGATACGCCTTTCGGGCGGTCGCGTCATCGATCCCGCGAACGGGCGAGACGGCATCGGCGACATTTGGATCAGAGACGATCGAATCGTCGAAGCGGCGGCGGGGGAAACCCCGGATATGGTTCATGATGTCACCGGCAAGATCGTGATGGCGGGCGCCATCGACATCCATTCCCACATCGCCGGCGGCAATGTGAACACGGCCCGCCTGCTGCTGCCGGAGAATCATCGCGCCCATACGCCGCGCCCCGCCGCGACACCTTTGTCGACCGCCGGTTGGTCGACGTTCGAGACCGGCTGCCGTTATGCCGCGATGGGGTTCACCACCGTCGTCGAGCCGGCGGTGATGCCGCATCATGCCTTGCATGCGCATCTCGAGCTCGCCGATATTCCGATCATCGACAAGGCCAGTTTGTCAGTGCTCGGCAATGACGACTTCCTCCTGTCGTTGATTCGCGACGGCGCCGGCCAGGCGGCGATCGCCGATTATGTCGCAACGACGCTCAACGCCACGAAGGGCATCGGCGTCAAATGCATCAATGCCGGCGCGGCTATGGCCTTCAAGCACAATGTGCACTCCTTCAATCTTGATGATGTCGTGCCGGCCTATAATGTGAGCTCGCGCACCATTGTCGAGGCCTTGCAGCAGGCGGTCATCGATCTCGGCATCCCGCATCCGCTGCATCTTCACACCAATAATCTCGGCATTGCCGGCAATGTCGAGACGGCGATCGCCACGATTGCAGCAGCGCGCGGAAAACCGCTGCATCTCGCCCATCTCCAGTTTTATTCCTATGGTAAGGAGGGCAAGCGCGGCTTCTCCTCCGCGGCGGCGGAACTGGCCGAGGCCGTCAATGCCCATCCCAATGTGACGGTCGATGTCGGCCAGGTGATGTTCCGGCAGACGGTGACGATCTCGCTCGACGTCTTGCGGCAATATAATGCGATGGATACCGCAAGTCCGAAGAAATCGGTCATCTGGGACGGTGATACGAATGGCGCCGGCATCGTCCCCTTCAATTACCGCTCGAATAATTTCTACAATGCCGTGCAATGGGCGAGCGGGCTCGAACTCTTCCTGCTGATCAATGATCCGATGCGCGTCTTCTTCTCGACGGATCATCCGAATGGCGCGCCCTATACGACCTATCCCGACCTTTTCGCGCTGATCATGAGCCATGAAATGCGAACGCGTTGGCTCGCCGATCTGCCGCAGGCGGCGGTCGAGATGACCACTCTGCCGTCGATCACGCGCGAATATTCCTTTTATGACATAGCGATGATGACGCGGGTCGCGCCGGCGAAGCTCTTGGGTCTCAGGGATCGCGGTCATCTCGGCACCGGCGCGCTCGCCGATGTGGCCGTCTATCATGACGATCCGGATCGGGCCGCAATGTTCCGCTTCGCCCATCTCGTCTTCAAGGATGGCGATCTCGTCATTCGCGACGGGCGGGTCACCCATTATCGTTTTGGCCGTGCGCTGAAGGTGAGCCCGACCTATGATTCGGGCATAGATCGCCGGCTCGCGCGCTATTATGACGACCTTTATGGGATATCGCCCGACATGTTCAAAGTGCCGCCGGCGGCGCTCGGGCGCGACAATGCATTCGGAGAGGTCGCATGCGGCCAATGATCAAGAATGGGGTGCGCATCGACCAAAGCTTCGCGGAAGCTTTTCCGATGCGCGGCACGGCGCTTCTCATCACCGGGCCGAACCGGCGCTGGGCGCAGCAGGCGGCGGTGACCATGACCGGCTTTGCCACTTCGGTCATCGGTTGCGGCGCCGAGGCCGGAATCGATTGCGAGGTCGATGCGCGCGAGACGCCGGACGGCCGGCCGGGTGTCCGCGTCCTGGTCTTCGCCATGTCGACTAATGATCTGCAAAAGCAGCTCGTCAACAGAGTCGGCCAATGCGTCCTGACCTCGCCGGGCTCGGCCTGCTTTTCCGATCTTCAGGCAGAAGAAGAGCTGAAGGTCGGCGATTCGCTGCGCTATTTCGGCGATGGCTGGCAGATCTCGAAGAAATTCGGCACAAGGCATTTTTGGCGCGTGCCGGTCATGGATGGCGAGTTCCTGTGCGAGGCTGCGGCCGGCGTCACCAAGGATGCCGTCGGCGGCGGCAATCTTCTCATCATGGGCGCCGATTACGACAAGACCTTGCGCGCGGCCGAAGCCGCGGTCGAAGCGATGAATGGCGTGCGCGATGTGGTGCTGCCATTTCCGGGCGGTATCGTCCGCTCGGGCTCGAAGGTCGGCTCGAAATATAAGGCCATGTTCGCATCCACCAATGATGCCTATTGCCCAGCTCTCCGAGGCTCGGTGGCAACCGCGTTGGATGACGACATCGGCTGTGTCCTCGAAATCGTCATCGACGGCTTGACCGAGGCTTCCGTTGCCGACGCCATGCGCGCTGGCATTGCCGCCATCGTCAAGCTCGGGCCGCGTGCCGGCGCCCGCCGCATCGGCGCCGGCAATTACGGCGGCAAGCTCGGACCCTTCCATTATCATCTGAAAGATCTTCTGCCGTGAAACCGCTCACCCTCGTCCTCAAAGCCAGCCCCGCCCAGAGGCTCGATCTTTCTGCCCTGCTGCCGCATCTTCTCGCCGGCAAGAGCGTCGACGAGATCGCCGCGATAGACCTTGCGACGACGCGCGAAAAGATCAGCGTCGGCGATGTCTTCACGATCCGCGCCGGCGCGACGGAGGAGATTCGCTTCGAGGGCGGATCCGAGCGCTTCGACGGGATCGGCCGCGGCATGCAGAGCGGCCGCATCAGCGTCAATGGCGATGTGGGGATCGAAGCCGGCCGCGCCATGTCGGGCGGCGAACTCACAATAATAGGCCATGCCGGGCCCTTTGCCGGCTCCGGCATGAGCGGCGGCCGGATCGAGATCGGTGGCAATGCGGGCGATTTTCTGGCCGGGCCCCGCGAGGGTGAGATGCTCGGCATGTCGGGCGGCATGCTCGTCGTGCGGGGCAGCACCGGCCAACGGCCGGGCGACCGGCTGCGCCGCGGCACGATCTTGATCGAAGGCCATACGGGCGATTGTCCGGGCAGCCGCATGATCGCCGGGACTTTGGTGGTGCTCGGCCGCTGCGGCGCGCATCCGGGCTATTTGATGAAGCGCGGCACGATCGCGCTCGCCAAGCCGCCGGTGCTCGGCGCCACTTTCGTCGATTCGGGTCGCTTCGTCTCGAGCTTTCCCGCTGTTTTTTCGCGCCTGCTGGAGCCGGAAAGCCGCGGCGCTGCAAGACTCTTCAAAGCGCCGCTGCGGCGTTTTTGCGGCGATATGGCCGCGCTGGGCAAAGGCGAGATTTTTGTGCCGGCGTGAGCGCATGACTCTCAGGCGCCTATCCTTCTCCACCGAATTCGGGCTTGCCCGAGTTCGGCATTTAAACTGCGCAAGTCGGGCAAGCCCGACTTGCGTGTGGGGAAGGTGCCCCGCGGAGCGGGGCGGATGAGGGGTTACACGGCTGTAACTGGACGCTCCTAACCCCTCACCCGGCTGCTTCGCAGCCACCCTCTCCCAATGGGAGAGGGTCCGCGTCCTCCGCCGGTTGCCTAGCTAAAGCGTGACTATAGGCCTTCCGCGATCTAGCCTCATTTCCGCATCTCTCCCCTAGTGTCTCGCGCGCGTTTCTTGCTTCGCAGCGCAACTCCTTTACATTAAGCGGAAATTAACCATGGAGCAGCTGCGTGGACCCGTTGCCGCATGAGCCGCCGCCGCCAAACTCCGGCGCCGCCGCGCACGCCAATGGGGCGGAGGGCGCACACACGGCGTCGCGCCTGAAGCTCGCCATCCGCAAAGCGCGAGTCGACGAAGCGGAGCGCTCGGAAGTGATCGCCGAACTGCGCGGCGCAGAGACCGCCCGGCTCGAAATGCTGGAAGAAGAATTGCGGCCCGTCCTTGCCGATATTCCGCAAGATGTCGACATGTTCGACATGGGTTTCATGCCCGGCCAAAGGCCGCGCCTCTTCATCGACATGATCGGCTTTGTCGAAATGGGCCGCGACCGGCGCACGTATCGCTTCGTTCAGGCGACACGCTACGGGCGGGTCGTCATCGCTGAAAGCGAGCGGATGGATCCGATCGTCAGCGCCGTCGTCGATTATGTCGCGCGCCGGCTGATCGAGCGGGAGAAGGCGCTCGCCGCCGATACGACTCTCGAGCATGCCGCTCGCGCCTATATGGAAGAAGGCAAGCCCACGCCGAAAACCAAGCTGCAGCAGGCAAAGAAGGGTCAGCCACCGGCGCCTGCCCTGAGGCTTCTGTCGCGCGGCTTCACTTTCCTGATCGAGGTTCTCGGCTCCACCCTGCTCTTCGCTTTGCTGGCGATCGGCATTTGGAACGCCTGGCAGACCATCTCAGCTTGGTTGTTGGCGCATCAATGAAGCTGCTTTTCGTCCTCGACGCGCCAGCGTCTCGCTCAGGCTTTTGGCGTGCCGCCTCGCTGCTCTAAGAATGCTGCATGCTTGCGCAAAAGCGCGCCGCCCAAAGCCTCATCGATCAGCTGGCGAGTCTCCGCAACGCCGTAAAGCGCGACGAAGGAGCCGAAGCGCGGCCCGCGATTTTCGCCGAGCAGCACTTGATAGAGCATGTTGAACCATTCATTGGAGACGCCTGGACGTTCCGGCGTCGCGCCTTTGGCCTTCAGATCCTGATAGCGCGGGATCGGCCGGGCGATGTCGTAAAGCGCGGTCTGGATCGTTTCGGCGCTCGCATGATCCGGAAGATGAGCGAGCATGTCGGATAATTGCATGAGCGCCGCGCGCTCGACCTCGTCGGGCGCCCGATAGCTCTTGTTGGGCCGGACGAAATCGCGGAAATAGCGCACCGCATAAGTGACGAGCCGATCGAGCCGCGGATGGCTCTGCGGCGAGACCTCGGGCGCATAGCGGCGCAGAAATCCCCAGAGCACTTGCGGGTCTTCGCTGTTGGCGACGGCGGCGAGATTGAGCAGCATGGCGAAGGAGATCGTCGTGCCTGAGCCTTCGTGGCGCAAAAGTTCCGGCGCCGGCGGTTCGCCTGCATGAATGTGCCAGACGGGATTGCCGAGCTGCTCCTTTTGATCCTGGCGCGGATAGGCTTCGAGAAAACTGAGATAATCATCGACAGTGCGCGGGATCACGTCGAAATAGAGCCGCTTCGCAGCCGAAGGCTTCTGATACATGAAGAGCGACAGGCTTTCTGGGCTCGCATAGGTCAGCCATTCCTCGATCGTCAGGCCATTGCCCTTTGATTTCGAGATTTTTTGGCCCTTCTCGTCGAGGAACAATTCATAATTGAAGCCTTCGGGTGGCGATCCGCCGAGCGCGCGAACAATCTCGCCCGAGAGCTTGACCAATTCGATCAAATCCTTGCCGGCCATTTCATAATCGACGCCGAGCGCATACCAGCGCATCGCCCAATCCGGCTTCCATTGCAATTTGCATCTGCCGCCGGTGACAGGGGTGACGAAGCTTTCGCCGGTGTCGGGATCATGCCATGTGATCGTGCCGGCTTGCGGGTCGACAGCATCGATCGGCACTTGCATGACGATGCCGGTCTTCGGATGGATCGGCAGAAAGGGCGAATAGCTCGCCGCACGCTCCTGCCGAAAGCTCGGCAGCATGATCGCCATCACGGCGTCATAGCGGGCGAGCAGGCGCAAAAGCGCCGCATCGAAACGGCCAGAGGTGTAATAATCCGTCGCCGAGGCGAATTCATACTCGAAGCCGAAAGCGTCGAGAAAGGCGCGTAGCCGCGCATTATTATGGGCGCCGAAGCTCGGATGGGTGCCGAAAGGATCGGGCACTTGCGTCAAAGGCTTGCCGAGATGGGCGGCAACGAGCTCGCGGTTCGGAATATTGTCGGGGACCTTGCGCAGCCCGTCCATATCGTCGGAAAAGGCGATGAGGCGCGTCTTCACCTCATCCCCAGTGAGGACTCGGAAGGCGTGCCGGACCATGCTGGTGCGCGCGACTTCGCCGAAAGTGCCGATATGCGGCAGGCCCGAGGGCCCGTAGCCGGTCTCGAACAGCACTTCGGTCTTGCCGGTTTTCTTGATCCTTTGGACGATTTTCCGTGCTTCTTCGAAGGGCCAAGCGCTGGAAGCGCGGGCGGCGTCGAGGAGCGAGAGCGGGCTGGCCGGCTTTGCGGCGGATGGCATGATCTATTCCTGAACTCATTTGCAGCTCGGCCGGCCCCGATCCGGCGCGATTGAGCCCGCAGCATCCTTGCCGTTGAGGCAGAGCATGCGCATTGCGGCTTCGCGATCCGAGTCGCGCGAGCGCGGTCAAATCCTGATCTCATTCGGCGCAAAATATGGCCAGATCTTGCGACTCTGGCGCATGCTCTAGGAAACTCGCTCGGGCCCGTCAATGCGACAGGCTGGGATTCGGCGCGGTCTTGCGGCCGATCGGCGAAAACTTGCTGCGCCGGCGCCAAGTTCGCGTCAGCCCATGCTCGGTCTTGCACCAATGATAGGGCCGCACCATCAGATCATAAAGGCTCGTCCATGCGGCAAAGGAAATGATCGAATAATAGGCAGGCAAGAGAAGCAGCTTTGGCCAAAGCCAGAGGAGGCCGCGCCGCTTCATGCCGAGCAAGATCGGCCCGAGAACTGCCGCCGTGCCGCCGAGGAAGACGGAGGTCCATAGGGTCGCGACGCCGATCTCAAAGCCATTCGAGGGCCAAAAAGGGCCGCCTTGGACGAGAGTGCGCAGAAGCAGAATGACGCAGAGCGGACCGCCGAGCGGCGCGAGCACGCTCGAGAGCAAGGTCACGACCATGGCCGCGCCGCGCAAAGGGCCGACCTCGCGCAGCAGGCGGCGGGGATTGCGGCAGAGAATGAAGAGAGTCTGATACCAGCCTTTGCACCAGCGTTGCCTTTGTCCGAAGAAGGCCTTCAAATTCACCGGCGCCTCTTCATAGGTCGTCGCGTTGAACGTCTCGGCGCGATAGCCGAAACGTGCCAGTCTGAGGCCGATGTCGGCATCTTCTGTGACATTCCAGGCGTCCCAGCCGCCGAGCTTGCGCAGAACGGCGGTGCGGAAATGATTGGAGCTGCCGCCGAGCGGAAAGGCGAGACCCAAATCCGCGAGGCCGACATTGATCACATCGAACAGGGCCGCATATTCGATGGCGAATAATTGGGGAAGCGGTATTATGGCGCAAACGCCACAAGAAATGAATCCCGTCCCCGCCTAAATTTTGGGGATGCCAAATCTCAATCTCTCAAACCAATACGCACTCGCCACTCTCAAAGAGCGCCGCGCCGCGATTGCTGGCGAGATCACGTCGCTTGAATCTCGCCTCCGCTATCTCCGCCAATTGATCGAGCATGTGGACGGAACGCTCCGGCTCTTTACCGAAGATGACCCGAGCAAGATTCCCGAAAAGAAGCCGTATAGGCGCGTGAAGCTCTTCAAGGCTGGCGAACTAAACCGGCTCATCTTGAACGCGCTCAGGCGAGCCGAGAGGCCGCTTACAACGGCCGAAGTGGTCGCAGACGTAGTGGAACAGCTCGGGCATGGTCCCGAGGCCGCAAAAGGCATGGCAAACCGCGTGCGGTCGAACCTGAATTATCTTGTCAGAGATCGCGGCTGGATAACGAAGATCGGCGAACGATATGGCGCGACTTGGGCTCTAGTAGATAGCGGGGAAATGTCAGCGCCTCAGCTCTGAGGCAACCTTTTTTCGTGAAAATCCATAGCGATCATCAAGTCGACTTCTCGGACCAAAATATGTGTTGCAACCTCGTGTTCTGAGACGCCTAACTTTCCTCGTGACGCCAGCAAAATCAAGTAGTTATATGTTTCGCGCGGGAGCGTAATTGTAATCGGCTCGCCTTTTGATCGGTTGAGCGGACGCCCCATCTTTGCACCTAAACGCGGATAATAACCCGGTTATAATGGCATTATTATCCTTGAATGGCGATTCAACTCGTGGCACATTGATTCGGTACAAAAGAAAAGGCCCCCGTGAGGGGGCCTAGGGTCTCGATTGATGGTGCTCCCGACCCGATTCGGACGGGCAACCTCTCACTTAGCAGGCGAGCGCTCTATCCAGTTGAGCTACGTGAGCCCATCATAGCGAACCGACGTAACCAATTCGCAACCCAGCGCCCCGCCCCACAAGAGCGGGGCGTTTTGCTGAGTCGAATCGTTTTTATCACAGTCCAGTAAGGCGCTGATTAAAGAGGCATTAACCACAAGTCTTTTTACCCATCTTTTTTTAAGATTTTGTCCTCTGCCAATAGCCGACGAAATCCGGGCTCGTTCTCTTGTGCATCGCCAGCCCAGCCACGCGGAAAGTTTGATCTCCATTTGACATGCGGCGGTGATCCTCTCGCCAGCTCGCCTCTTGGGCATAGCGGAGCAAATAGTCGCCCGCGATATGATGATGGTGGCCGGCCTCGGCACGGCGAAGTCGGCTGAAATATTCCTCTGCCCAATTGGTACATGCGCCGTCGAGGCTGTACGCTTCCTGATGATTGATGCGCTTCATTTCGAAATGCGCATGCAAGCTATCCCAGGACGGCGCCTCGTCGGCATTGAGCACGGTTCCTTTGGCGACGCGCGCCTTGATGAAGGAAAGAGCTTGCCCTTCGGTGCGGAACACGGCCGGGACCGAATGGCCGTTGCGCTCACGGATCACGACAACACATTTGCGTTTGCCGCTTTGATTGATCCCAAGGCGGCGGTCTTTGCGATCTTCGCGGAAATTGGCCGGCTTTACATAGCCGCCAAAATACCCGCCATCGACCTCCGCAATCTTGCCATCGCCGCCGACAACGCGGCCCTTCATTTCTTCGGCCATCGCTTCGCGAAGCTTATGGGCGAGAACGAATGCGGCCTTGTAGGACACGCCAAGATCGCGCGAGAGGGCCAAGGCGCTTTTGCCCTTCACCTCATTGCAGAAGATCGCGATGGCCGCCAGGTAGCCGCGCAAGGGCAGCTTATGGGAAGCGAAGAGCGTTCCAGAGGTGATGCTGAAATCCTTTTTGCATGCGCGGCAACGAAAACGCAGGGCGCCGTTCGGCCGCCGGCAATCGTATGCATCAAGACCGCCGCAAGCTGGGCAAACCGGAGCGCCGTCAGTCTCAGGCCAGCGGACCTTGCGAAATGCCGTCTCGGCCTCTTCATCCGAGATGCGGAGAACCTGAGCGAGGCTCAGGGTCTTGGCTTGGCGGGTGAGAAGGAAATGCTGCGACATTGGTATGTTCTCGAATGTGAGAACATCATATCGCATATAATATCATTGTCAATATGAAAATATCAGATATGATAACGAAAAATCAGATTTGGGAATTTTCGTATGATGACACTCGCCAAGACGGAACAGGAATGGGCAGAGCGTGCGGCCAGGCATTTGAAGGTCGAGCTGAAACGCGCCGATGTGACCTATGAAGAACTGGCGGAACGTCTTAAGGCGCATGGATTCAATGAGACCAAGGCGAGCATTGCTAATAAACTCGCCAGAGCAACCGTCTCCGCAGCTTTCTTTTTGGCTTGTCTTGCCGCGCTCGAAATACAGGGAATAAGATTGGAGGATATTTAATAAGGTGTGATTGTCCGTTTGGACGGACTAAAAGGACTTGGTGGAGTTGACGCCGTGGTATCTGGCGCTGATGCAGCCGGTTCTGATGTGGTTTTTTGAATTCGACAGACCATATCCGTATGTAACCCTGGAATAGCCCCGATTCCATCGATTCTACCAGTTGACTTCGCAGTTAACGAATATTGCTTTGATAGCACATCCGTAAATGTAACACTATAATCAACTATTCCTCTGAAAATTTCCGGATCAATATTGTGAAAATCGACAAACAGAATTCCGGTCAGCATGGAACCTACCTGAATCGGGGTCAATCCTTTGACAACTATATTGTCTTGTTTGTGATATGTAATTGATAATGGTTGATCGGGATTGGAGCCAGGCGGTGTCTGTAATGTATAATTTTCGGGGACAGGCGGGAACATAGCTTCGTATGTTGTCCCGCTAACTGTCGCCGTCACCCGCCAATTCTTTATAATTGAAGGCATTTGACCGCTATTTATTATATTAATAGAGAAAACAACAATATAATCTCTTGTTTTAGTAGAGGCGGCACCAACTGTTTGTTGTATATCTGCTTCTATATTCGGGCGCGGTCTTGGCGGGCTGAGAAAAATGAAGAGTATGCAAGTTAGAACAAATATCCCCGCAGCGAATGTGAATTCCTGCTTTCTTTCCTGAAGAAGTCCGAGTGCTCGTCGTGCGACGGCGGTCGCTGCGATCGTCACGACGAGCGCTCCCGCCAACGATTTAACAATGTCGTAGGCCACTCCGCCGACCAGCCAACTCCAATCCACGAAACCGAACTCCTAGTTGTTTCGTGGATGCTAGGCTTCCCAAGATTGGTTTGGCGACTCCTTTTTGAATTTTCTTGGGGAATACCGGCCGGCTCGCTCATTGCGGAGCCCCGGTGGCGTTTGCGCCATAATACCGCGCAAGAGCACCACGGCCAAAAAGACTATGCCCAAAGGCAGCGCGCCGAGCGCTGTGGAGCCAGCCACCGTCAATATTGTAAAAAGCGCCAGCAAGGAAACGCCGGCGATCGCGAAACGCTTGTGCCGCCACGCCTTCCTCCGGGCGCAAAGGGCGGGATCGAGGCAAGGCAGCGCGAAGCTCGCATCATGCAGGATTTGCGCGCGGAATGCCGTGCGTAACAATCCAGAGAAATGCGTCGGGGTGGCAATGGCGAGGCGGCCGTGAAGCTCGCCCCGATAGGCGGCCAAGATCAGATAGGCGATCGCGGCCCCGCGCGGGGCGATGAGAAAAGCGGGGCCCTCGCCTTCCGCTAGCGGCGCCAGCCCGGCATGGACCGCTCGCGGATAGCGTGCTGAGGCTGCAATTGCCGCATGCCAGTCGATGAAGGGGAGGCGGAGGTGGCGGGCGAGAGACTGGTAGAAATGCGTTTCTGATACGGCGCCACAAGCGAGCAGCGCCTCTTCCGCGCTCACGCCTTGCCGCTTTGCCGCAGCGACGGCGGCGCTGAGCACGCCAGGCGCGACACCGTAATGCGTGAGAAAGGCGATTTCCGTCGGCCAGCCATGCGGCGAGCGGTGCGAGGATGGGCTGGGCGCGATCCAAGGATAAGGGGCTGGCTGCCGCAGTTTGAGGACTGGGTCGATGCGCGGGCTGCGCCCCAGACCGGAAGGGTCGCGCCCCGCGGTGCGGGCAACGTCCCTATTCGCGCCAGCATCAAGACGCGCTACATTCGCGCCTATGGCTCGCGCTCTTGGCGGATCACCCTGGTCAGACATGGACGCAACGCAGACGCTGAACACTTGCCGGCGGACACGGGCCGGACATGGTAGAGCTTATGCAAATATCTTTAGCGCGGCAATTCGGAAATGAGCTGATGCGGCTGTTGCAACTGTGTTTTTTTGCGCTCCTTTTGCTTGTGCCGGCAGCCGTGCGCAGTGAAGACCGCAGCGCCGTTTTCGTCCCGAGTTTTTTCGATCCGCAGCATCGGCTGACCAAGCCGGAGATGGCCGGGCTGAACCGTATCAGATTTGTGACAGAAGATGATTATCCGCCCTTCCATTTCGCTTTGCCCGACGGCTCGCTTGGCGGATTCGATGTCGATCTTGCCCGTGCGATTTGCGAAGAGCTGAAGATTGCCTGCACGATTCAGGTGCGCCGCTTCGATCTCCTCGCCGGCGCTTTGGCCTCGAATGAGGCGGATGCGCTGCTCGCCTCGCTGCGGATCGATGCGGAGAGCCGGAAGAGATTCGATTTCACCGCAGCTTATTATGCGACGCCCGCCCGTTTCGTGACCCTCGCCAACAGCAAGCTCGTCGCGACCCCGGAAGGACTTGCCGGCAAGCGCGTCGGTGTCATCGCAAGGACCGCGCATGAAGCCTATCTCGAGACATTTTTCGCCAAGGTCGAGCGCAAGAGCTTCGATACGCGCATGGCTCTGCGCGCGGCTTTGCGCAAGGGCGAGATCGATGCGCTGTTCGACGATGCCATCAGCTCGAGCTTTTGGCTCGCCGGCACCGATTCGCATGGGTGCTGCGTCTTTCTGGGCGGGCCCTACACCGAGAGCAGGTTTTTCGGAGAGGGTGTCGGAATAGCGGTGAAGAAAGACAATAGCCAGCTGCGCGAGGCGCTCGATTATGCGCTGGCGCTGTTGTCCGCAAAAGGTATCTACACCGATCTCTATCTCAAATATTTTCCGATCGGATTTTATTGAACCGGCGCTGCTGCGGCTGTACTTGCCGAAAATTTTCGAATTCAAAGATATTTTTCAAGTTCTGCGGCCGCCACTTTGGCGGGACGGTCCAGATTGAAGGCGGAGACGAAGCGGCCCTCTTTGTCCATCAAATAGAAAATCGCCGTATGATCCATCGTGTATTCGCCGTTTTGGCCGGGCACTTTCTTGGCATAGACGCGATAGGCGTGTTCGATCGCTTTCGTTTGGCTTTCATTGCCGGAAAGTCCAATGATGTGCGGATCAAAACTGGAGAGATATTCCTTCATCTCCTTCGGCGTGTCGCGCGCCGGATCGACGGTCACGAAGAGAACCTTGACCTTGGTGTCGGGGCCCATCGCCTTGAGCACTTGCGATATTTCGTAAAGCGATGTCGGGCAGACGTCCGGGCAATGCGTATAGCCGAAGAAGACCAGGAACGGATGGCCTTTGAAATCGGCATCGGTGACGGTGCGGCCGTCATCCGCAGTCAGAGTGAAAGGCCCGCCGATGAGAGAGGCCTGCGTCGTCGGCCGGCCGGGCAGAGTCATGACCGTGGCCACGCCCAAGCCCAAGCCCAAGCCGAGAAGGGCGAAAGCCAAAACTGCGACGAGCGGGAAACGCCGGGATGCTGCCTTCATCTGCGGGTGATAGCGAAAAATGCCGGCGAGAGAAAGTCCGAAATGAAGTTACGCTTGCTCAGCTGAATGTAACATTATAACGTTATCGCCGTGGGTCATGGGGATGAATTGCTCGATCGAGGCATTGATCCTCGCCCGTTTCGCTTTGCCTGGACCCGGGCGCTGCAGCGCTGACGTTATAACGTTGTTACTGGACGGTCGAAATGCCACGTTATATCGTTTGCCTGATGGAGCGCGTTTGTTCGTAACTCTTTGTCGCGGGACTTGGAATGAAACAGCTCTCCATCTTGGTTGCTTCCATCTTGGTTGCTATCGCGCCCCTGCTCGCCGGCCTGGATAAGGCCCAAGCAGCAGAGCCTATAACGATCGTCGCCGCTGAGAATTTCTATGGCGATGTGGCGAGCCAAATCGGCGGGCCCGACGTGAAGGTGACGAGCATTCTCAGCAATCCCGATCAGGATCCGCATCTCTTCGAGGCGAGCGCTTCCGTCGCGCGTGCCATCTCGGGCGCACGGATCGTCGTCTATAGCGGGATCGATTACGATCCTTGGATGGAGAAGCTGCTCGGTTCTGCAAAAAGTTCCGATCGCAAGACCATTATCGTGGCGGACCTTATTGGAAAGAAGGTCGGCGACAATCCGCATATCTGGTACGACCTATCGGCGATGCAAGCGTTCGCGAAGGCACTGACCGATGATCTCGCCAGCGCCGATCCCGCGCATAAGGCTGATTATCAAAGCCGGCTCGTGCAATTTCAGCAGTCGTTGCAGCCGATCAAGGCAAAGATCACTGAGCTGCATGCGCGCCTGGCCGGCACGCCAGTGACCGCGACCGAGCCGGTGTTCGGCTATATGCTCGACGCGCTTGGAATGGTGAGCCGCAACCAGAAATTTCAGCTCGCGGTGATGAACAACACCGAGCCCGCCGCCTCCGATGTCGCGGGTTTCGAGAATGATCTCAAAAATCATCGGGTGAGACTGCTCATCTACAACAGCCAAGCGTCCGACCCGATCGCCGAGCGCATGCTGAAACTCGCCAAGGAGTTGCATATTCCGGTAGTGGGCGCGACGGAGACGGAGCCGCCGGGAAAAAACTATCAGACATGGATGGCAAGCGAGCTCGATGCCGTCGATCAAGCGCTGCCGAAGTGAGGACCCATGAAAGCAATGAATGCAAGGGTGCGATGAACGCAATCGAGCTTCGTAACGTCTCCTTGACTCTCGGTGGCCGCACTGTCCTCGCCAATATCAGCCTAGACATTCCGTTCGGCGCATTTGTCGGCGTGCTGGGGCCGAATGGCTCCGGCAAGACGACGCTGATGCGCGCCATTCTCGGTCTGCTGCCGCCGACCGGCGGCAGCATCCGCGTCTTCGGCCGGGCCGCGACGCGCGGCAATTCCACCATCGGCTATATGCCGCAAGTCCATGGCGCGAGCCCGGGCCTTTGGTTGAGCGGTTGGGATTTCGTCGCGAGTGGCGCGAATGGGCATCGCCTCGGCCTGCCGATTCCGGGCAAAGCCGAGCGGGCCGACATTGATCGCGCCCTCGATCTAGTCGGCGCGCGTGATCTCGCCCGCCGCCCGCTCGGCGAAATGTCAGGGGGCGAACGGCAGCGCCTCCTGCTCGCACAGACGCTCATCGGCCAACCGCGATTGCTTTTGCTCGACGAACCCTTGATCAGCCTCGATCCGCACCATCAACAGGAGGTGGTCAGCCTCATCAAATCGCTCCAGCGCGAACTCAGCATCACAGTGCTGTTCAGCGCGCATGAGCTGAACCCTCTGCTCAATGCCATCGATCAGGTGCTCTATCTCGGGCGCGGCCAAGCGGCGCTCGGCACCGTCGACGCGGTGATCACCGGGCCGGTTCTCTCGCGGCTCTATGGCTCGGACATCGATGTGGTGCGCTTGAAGGGGCGGATCTTCGTGATGTCCGGCAGTTATGACATGGAACGCGACGCGCATAGACATGATTATGGGCACGATCACGCCTCTGGGCATGGGCATGAGGCGCATTAGACCCATGCCGACCATGTTTGATTATGATTTCATGCGTACCGCTTTTGCCGCGGCGACAATTGTCGCCGTGGTTGCCGGCACGGTCGGCTATTTCCTGGTGTTGCGGAACCAGACTTTTGCCGGTCATGCTCTCGCCCATGTCGGCTTCACCGGCGCGACGGGCGCCGTTCTCGTCGGCATTCCGCCGCTCTGGGGCCTGGTGCTGATGACGGTCGCCGCAGGAGTCGGGATGGGCTTCATGGGCGAAAAATTGGCCGAGCGGGATGTGGCGGTCGGCCTCGTGCTCGCCTTTGCGCTGGCTCTCGGCCTCCTGTTTTTGCATTTCTTCACCGCTTATGCGACGCAGGCGACGACCTTGCTGTTCGGCAATGTCTTGGCCGTCGATGTCCCGACCGTCTGGACGCTGCTGGCCCTTGCCGCAGCGACTTTGGCGACGCTCGCCATCATCTCCCGCCCTTTGCTTTTCGCGAGCCTGCAGCCCGAGCTCGCAGAGGCCAAGGGCGTCTCCCTGCGCCTCTATGGCGTGCTGTTTCTGATCATCGTCGCTCTGACCACGGCGGAATGCGCGCAGATCGTCGGTGTCTTGCTCGTGTTTGCGCTCATGGTCGGTCCTGCCGCGGCAGCCCAGCGCCTGACCCGCAGCATGGCATGGGGCGTGCTCGTCGCAGCTCTGCTGGCGCTCGGCGAAGCCTGGCTCGGCATCACGCTGGCCTTCTATACCGATTGGCCGAGCAGCTTTTGGATCACGACGCTGAGTGTCGCCGCCTATCTTCTCGCCGTCGCTTTTCGGCAGCTCCAGAGCCGGCAGTTCATCTGATATCGGCAGTCCGGCCTTCATTTCGCTCGGCTCGCGGCGGCCCTTATATTGCGACGGCGCCGCACGATATAGAAGCTGTCGGCGCCGCTCGTCTTCGCGCGATCCACTGCAATCTCCAACTTCGCTCGGCTCTCGGCTGCCTAGTCCCGAAAATCGCCGCCTTTCATCGCCAAGGTAGGGATTCGAAAGGCGCTTGAAGAAAAAATGATGCCGAGAGGTCTGGCGCCGCGGGAAGAGGGTCATTGCCTGCATGACAGGCCGCTGCGAGCGTCCGGGCCATCACGCGAGATCGGAGTTTGGAATGGCTGAAAAAATCCCCGTCACCGTGCTCACGGGCTATCTGGGCGCGGGCAAGACAACGCTTTTGAACCGCATTCTAAGTGAGCCGCACGGCAAGAAATTCGCCGTCATCGTCAATGAGTTCGGCGAAATCGGCATCGACAACGATCTCGTCGTCGGCGCCGATGAAGAAATCTTCGAGATGAACAATGGCTGCATCTGCTGCACCGTGCGCGGCGATCTCATTCGCATCATCGAAGGGCTGATGAAGCGCAAGGGCAAGTTCGATGCGATCATCGTCGAAACGACGGGGCTTGCCGATCCTGCGCCGGTGGCGCAGACCTTCTTCGTCGACGCCGATGTGCAGGCGGCGGCGCGGCTCGACGCCGTGGTCACGGTCGCCGATGCGAAATGGCTCGCCGAACGTCTGAAGGACGCGCCCGAGGCGAAGAACCAAGTCGCGTTCGCCGACGTCATTTTGCTCAACAAGACCGATCTCGTCAGCGCGGCCGAGCTCAACGAGGTCGAGGCGCGCATCCGCGGCATCAACCCTTATGCGAAACTGCATTACACCCGGCATTGCGCCGTCGCGCTCGACGCGGTGCTTGGCCGCAATGCTTTCGACCTCGACCGGATTCTCGATATCGAGCCGGAGTTTTTGAGCGTGGCGGAAGACGATGATCATGGGCACGATCACGATCATCATGAGCATGATCACCATCATGGCCATCATCACCATGAGCATGCGCAGCACGGGCTCAAACATTATCATGACGAGGAGATGCAATCCGTCGCCGTTGCGATCGACGGCGAGGTCGATCCGGAAAAGTTCCTGCCCTGGCTCAATGAGTATGTCCAGCGGGAAGGCGCCTCGATCCTGCGCTCGAAAGGCATACTCGCCTTCAAGAACGAGCCGAAGCGCTTCGTCTTCCAAGGCGTCCATATGATCCTCGACGGGGATCTGCAGCGCGATTGGAAGCCGGGCGAGAAGCGGCAGAGCCGGCTTATATTCATCGGACGGAATCTGAAGGAACATGAGATCCGCCAGGGATTTCTCGCCTGCGCGGCGTGACTTCTGCCGGCGGCGGCCCGCTTTGGCCGGCAATTTGCCTCCCGACTGTCACATATCGGAAATATCCGGCTGTTCAAACAAGGGGTGGGGCGGCGCTGGCGTTCCGGCCCTCGGGCATCGCCCGTGCTCTCATTCCTGAGACATCGGATATAGCCGATGTCTAAAACCAAGAGTTAGAGCATTTTCAGACACAAAACCGGTATCCACTTTTGCTGAAAATGCTCAATGAGCCAGAGTCAAGGCGTTCATGGTCGATCCCGTAACCTCTCTTACCGCCGATGTCAGGCCGATCGAAGCCGGCGCGCATGTCACCGCCGCGGCCTTTCTCGGACCGACACCGGTCCTCGCGCTCGGCGATGGGACTGCGGTCCTCATCGATGCGCAGGGCGATAGGCGTGTCGCCGTGCACGACGATGGCGCCATTCTCGTCGCGGCGCGGGCCGGCAAGAAACTGGTCACGGGCGGCGGCGACGGCCGGGTCTATGCGATCGACGCGGATGGCGTGCGAGAGGAGCTGGCCGATGAAAAAGGCAAATGGATCGATGCCCTCGTCGGCCGGGATGATTTTTCGATCGCCTGGTCGACCGGCCGGCAGGTCCGCGCCCGCGATCCGAAGGGGGTAGTGAAAAACTTTACCGCGCCCTCCTCGGTCCGCGGCCTCGCCTATGCGCCGAAGGGCTATCGGCTCGCCATTGCGCATTACAATGGCGCAACCCTCTGGTTCCCCAATACCGCGGCGCCGACCGAGCAGCTGGAATGGAAGGGCGCGCATCTCGAGGTGAGTTTCTCGCCCGATGGGCGTTTCCTCGTCACCTCGATGCAGGAGAATACGCTGCATGGCTGGCGGCTCGCCGACAAACGCGACATGCGCATGAGCGGCTATCCGGCCAAGACGCGGTCGCTCTCCTGGTCGGCCGATGGCCATTGGCTGGCGACCTCCGGCGCCGATGCCTGCATCGTCTGGCCGTTCAAGGACAAGGACGGGCCGATGAACAAGGCGCCACGGGAATGCGGCGTGCGGCAGGCAAAAGTTTCTCGCGTCGCCTTCCATCCGCGGGCGCTGGTGATCGCGATCGGCTATGACGACGGCTGGGTTTTGCTCTGCCGGCTGACCGATGGCGCGGAAATTCTGGTCCGCCGGCCGGAGCGGGAGGGACAGGACCCCGTCTCCGCGCTCGCATGGGATGATTCCGGCGCCAGGCTTTTGTTTGGGACCACTGAGGGTAAGGCCGGCATTCTCGACATGCCGATGTAGTTGCGGCCGCTCCTGCCTGTCTTGCCTGATCGGTCCATGACGCAGCAAAGACCGTCAGAATAAGACAGTGCTTCGGGCCACGAGATGGCATATAGAAAACCGACTTGGCAAGAAAACCGGCTTGGTGCTGAATTTCCCTTGAACTTATTGCTATTGACGTTTCGGCGTTCGTCCTCCACCGGCGAAACCGTCTGGGGATCTCATGATCATTCGCCGGCTCGCTTTGTTCTTTGCCATGCTGTGCGGCATCATGACGACGCAGATGCCGGAATATTGGCAGCAATATCGCCAGCGGCTTGAAGGCGCCATCGACGAATTGAACGCGATCGTGGCGCAGTTCGATGCCGATAATGCCGCCCAAGGCCTGACGCAGGCGGCGGGCGTTGCGCATTTGGAGGAGAGTCCGGACGCTCTCGTGAGGGCACGCGGCGTCCAGATGCGGCATATTATCGAGCGTCTTGGACGGCTGAAGCGGGCCGATGCGGCCTTCAACGACCGAAACTTGCCAGAGAAATGGTGGACGCTCGCGACGACCTTCGATCCCAGCGTCGCCGCGCGCGCCTTTGAGACTTACCAGCCGGCCGTGCCGACGACGGGTGAAGGGTTCGTCGCCGGGCTCATCGGATTCTTCATCGGCGGCGGGCTGATCTATCTTCTCGGACTGCCGATCCGCTACCGACATAAAATTTTTAAGCGGCGTCCGCCCGTGTCTGCCGATGCACCAACAGCGCATGCCTGAGCGGCACCTGTCCGGTCTGTTGAGGCTAGAAATTTACTCAACATTATTGATGATTTGCCAGGATAGGGAAATAATATTTTGCCCTTCGAGGCAAGAAAGGCAGGGGCAACGGCCCTTGCGCCGGCAGGATCGAAATCCTCCTATTGACGCCTATCTGACCTACCGGGATGTTAGCGCTTGTGGGCAGGGTAAGTTGACGGCGATCCCCTCCAATGTGTCGCCGCGTTGCGACGATTGGCACATCACCTTGGCACTGCCACACCGATGATGGTGTGGCATGAATGGTGGTCGTCAGGTGCGTGTCTCCGACGCGCAACTCGCTTGCTGTCGTGAATTGAGCTAAAAATTCGATCCGCCTATTGCCTCGTTCATGGCGTCAGCGATTTCTATGACCGATTATTACGACCGCTATGAGAGACGAGCGCCGCGATCACGCGACGCGGCTCTGCTACGGGATCTCCGCGGCATTCTGGGTGTAGCGAAACCGCGTGCTGCGGGTTTGCGCCTTCAACTTAAGGGCATAGAGATCGATTCGCTCAAAACGCGTGCCGATCTCGCGCAAATCCCGGTGTTGCGGAAGGCCGACCTTACGGTGCGGCAAAAGGAGATGCCGCCTTTCGGCGGCGCCTGCGCCACGCGTCCCGGCGCTCTCCAACATTTATTGATGTCGTCTGGGCACACTTTTCAACCCGAGGGGCATGCGAAGGATTGGTGGAATTGTGCGCGCGCTTTGTTCGCCGCCGGGATTCGCAAGGGCGATATAGTTCTCAATTGCTTCTCTTATCACTTCACGCCTGATGGCCATATGATCGATTGTGGCTCGCGGGCGCTTGGCTGTCCCGTCATCCCTGCTGGCAGCGACGATGTCGAGGCGACCATGGCCGTCATCGATCACTATAGACCTGTCGCTTATTGCGGCCCGGCCGACTATCTGAAAACGCTGCTCGATAAGGGTATCAAAAGCAGACATCAGATCACCACGATCAAACGTGCCTTTCTTGGCGCCACTCTGACATCATCGGATATGAAAGCGGATTTTGCGGCGCGTGACATCGCTCCTTACGAGGCCTATGTGACGGCGGATCTCGGCATTGTTGCTTATGAAAGCGATGCGCGGGACGCGCTGATCGTCAATGAAGGGCTGATCGTCGAAATCGTGCGGCCCGGAACCAATGAGCCCCTGCCGGCGGGGCAGATCGGTGAGATCGTGGTCACGCGGCTCAGTGCGGATTATCCATTGCTGCGTTTCGGCACCGGCGATTTGTCGGTCATCGTGGCGGGCCAATCGCCTTGCGGCCGCACCAATATGCGCATCCGGCATCCGATGGGCCGCAGTGCGGAGAGTGTCGAGATCGCCGGACGTATCATCGCGCCGGCGCATGTGGCGGAAATTAAGAAGAGACATGCCGGGCTCGGCCGCCTGCGCCTGATCATCCGCGATCATGACTTGCCGACATTGCAAGTCGAAGCTGAAGCCGACAATGCGGCGTTGCGCGAAAAGCTCGGCGAAACCCTCTTTGCCGTCGCACAGATTAAGGGCGTGGTTGAAATCGTTCCACCCGGCAGGTTGCCTGCTGATAATCGGCTGATCCGCGACGAGCGCCGGCGACTGAACTGAATCCGTTGAGACGCCGCTTCTCGCGGCGGCGCGCCGGCCTTACACTAGATCACGATGATTTTGGATTGAATCAATCCAAAATCATGCTTGAGACATCGGATATATCCGATGTCTTGTAAACGTGATCAATTCTAATAATCTAGAGCGGGATATGCAGATAAGCTTGCGCAATCTGCGTAAACTTGATTGCGTCGGAAAACCGGTTCCCACTTTTCCTCATCCCGCTCTGGCCTTGCAAAGATCAATGTCCAATGGACTATGGGTGGCCTCTCTTGAGATGATTCCCAATGTGCTTTCGATTGCCGGGTCAGACCCTTGCGGCGGCGCCGGACTCCAAGCCGATCTCAAGACCTTTGCGGCCTTGCGCTGCTATGGGCTCTCGGTCGTCACCGCGCTGACGGTGCAGAACACGCGAGGCGTCTACGGCCTCTCTGTCGTGGCGGCGGAGTTCGTTGCGGCGCAGATCGATGCGCTCTTCGCCGACAGCGACATCAAGGCCGTGAAGATCGGCATGCTGGCTTCTCTCGACATCGTCGAAATTGTTGCCGAAAGGCTCGCCCGCTATCGGCCGCCGGCAATCGTGCTCGATCCTGTGCTCGCAGCGTCGACCGGCGCCGCGCTGGCGACCGGCGACATCGCTGAAAGCCTTGTGACGCATCTCGCGCCGCGCGTGACTTTGGTCACGCCGAACCTTATGGAGGCGGCGCAGCTCGCCAAAGCACCGGTGCCGGAAAGCCTCGCCGATATGCAGGAGATCGCCAAACGTCTGCATGAGCGGGGTTTTGTGGCGGTCCTCGTCAAAGGCGGTCATCGCGAGGCCATGAGCTGCGATGACGTCTTGTTCGATGGCGCATCCTTTCGCGTTTTTTCGATGCCACGGGTCACGACGCGTCACACGCATGGGACGGGCTGCACTCTATCGGCGGCGATCGCAGCCTATGTCGCACTAGGGCTCGATCTCGCCCAAGCCGTCGAAGCCGCGAAGCTCTATCTCCAGCGCGCGCTCGAAAGCGCGGACGCGCTCAATGTCGGAGAGGGGCCCGGACCGCTCAATCATTTCCATCGCTTTTGGTAGCAGCACAATTCTCTAAGAGGCTGCGCCCTCAAGCACCCGCCATTGCGAGAGCAGTGCGCGCAGCGTCGCCGGCTTCAAAGGCTTATTGAGCACGCGAATGTCGAGCTTTGCCGCTCTGTCCTTGAGATCGCGGCTGTGGTCGGCCGTCACCAATATGGCCGGCAGATGCGCGCCGAATTTTTCGCGCAGGCAGGTGATGGCCGAGACTCCGTCGCTCGTGTCGAGATGATAATCGGCGATGACAGCTCCTGGTGCTGCCGGGCAGTCTTCGAGCCTTCTCAGAACTTGCTCAAGATCCGCGCCGGCGAAGCATAGGCAGCCCCAGTCTTCGAGAAGGAGTGTCATGCCGCGCAAGACCTCCGGTTCGTTGTCGATCACCGCGACCGTCATGCCGCCGAGCCATGCCGGCGACATAGGGTTGGGCCGGCTCCTCGGCTCTTGGGCTGGCGCCGCGTCCGTGCCGCGTGCGATCTCGACGGTAAAGACAGAACCCTTGCCGAGGCTCGATTGCAAGGCCACGGAATGGCCGAGAACCCGGCTCAGACGTTCGACGATCGAGAGGCCGAGTCCGACGCCGCGCGCCGTCTTGACCGCCGGGGCCAAGCGTTCGAATTCGCGAAATATGTCGCGCAGCTTGTCCTGCGGAATGCCGATGCCCGTATCATAGACCTGCAGACGCAACAGATTAGCTTTGCGCCTGATGCCGACGAGGATGCGCCCCTCCTGTGTATATTTGATCGCATTGGAGATCAGATTTTGCACCAGCCGGCGGAGAAGGAGGCGATCCGAGCACACCGTCAAAGAACAAGGGACAAAAACGAGTTTCAAGCCATTTTCCTGCGCGACGGGGCCAAATTCGAGGCGCAATTGATTGAGGATCTCGTCGATCCGGAATTGGGTGATCTCCGGCCGCATGGCCTTGGCGTCGAGCCGCGAAATGTCGAGAAGCGCCGTGAGGATTTCCTGAACCGCTTCGAGCGAGGCATCGACATGCCGGGCAAGATGCATTTCATCGTCGGCGGCGCCGCGCATCTTATTGGCGAGCGAACTGGCATAAAGCCGTGCTGCGCTCAGCGGCTGCAAGAGATCATGGCTTGCGGCAGCGAGAAAGCGCGTCTTCGAGAGATTGGCTTCCTCGGCCTCGGCCTTGGCGCGCACTAGCTCGGCATTGAGCCGCACGAGTTCTTCGGTGCGTTCGTGGACACGCCGTTCGAGCGCTTCATTGGCAAATTCGAGCTCTTGTTCGGATTCCGCCTGTGCCGTCGCATCGATATAGGTGGCGACAAGACCGCCATCCGGCATGCGTGCCGAGCGCACTTCGACGATGCGGCCCGAGGAGAGGCCGAGGCGCAAAGGCTCGCCGCCGCCGACCAGAGTTTCGAGCCGCGCGGCGAGATGTTCGTCCGAAGGGCCAGGGCCATAGACGCCGCGTTCGGCATTGAAGCGGATGATCTCGTCGAGGCCGATGCCGGCGTGCAGCATGTCGCTTGGCAGACCGAAGAGATCGCGAAATTCGCGGTTCCAGCAGACGAGGCGCAGATCGTGGTCGAAGACGGTGATTCCCTGTTTGGCGACATCGATCGCATGTTGCAGAAGGTCGCGGTTGTGCTGGATTTCGGCGGAGATCTCGTCGACGAAGTCGAGCGTCGCGTCGCGGCTCATGCCACGCTGCGCGAAGAGCAGCGACAGGACGAGACGTGATGAGGCCGAACCTATGGTCGAGGCCATTAGATGTTCGGCAAAGCGCAAGAGATGAATGTCGGCTTCCGCGGCGGGCGAAAGATCGACGCCCCGCGCCGTCAGAAATTGCGCGAAGGAGCGGCGGGCGCGATCGGCACCGAGGCAACGTGCTACGGCCGCCTCGAGCTCCTCGATCGTCACACGCGTGCGTGAGGGCCGAAACGATTGTGCCATGGGCGCCGCTTTGGCGCCGATGAAGACATTGGCCTGCAGCCGCTCCATCGGCCTTGTCTGACGGGTCAGCGAAAAGCCGATGAAGGCCAAAACATTGGCGCCGAGGCTGAAGACGACGCCATGCACCAACGGGCTCATTTGCGTGCCGAACAGCCCCGTCGGCCGCAACAGCGCAATGCCGAGCGGCCCGTGGGTCGCGAGATCGCCGAGCAAATGAAACGTCGGGTCGAACGACGGCAAGAGCAGCGTATAGGCCCAGAAAAGGACCCCCGTCGCCAGCCCGGCGATGGCGCCGCGCGCATTGGCGCGCCGCCATATAAGCCCGCCGAGGAAAGCCGGAGCGATCTGCGCGACACAGGCGAAGGACAAGAGCCCGATGGCGGCGAGCCCGGCCTCGCTCGCATGGCGGAAATAAAGATAGGACAAGGCCATCAGCATGAGGATCGCGAGCCGGCGCACGGCGAGGACCACCGCGCCAATGTCGCTTGCTTCGATCGGCCGCCGCATCTGCGGCAGTCGCAGGAGGAGGGGCATCACAAGATCGTTCGAGACCATGATGGCCACGGCAACCGAGCCGACCACGGCCATTGCGGTTGCCGCCGAAAGGCCGCCGACCAGAGTGACGAGCACGATCGGTCCGGCCTTCGCTACGATCGGCAAGGAGAGGACGGTCATGTCGCGGTCGATCGTTCCGTCTGGAAAGATCAACAGCCCGGCGATGGCAAGCGGGACGACGAAGAGATTGATCGCGACGAGATAGAGCGGAAACAGCCAGGCCGCCTTGCGGACGTCGTCCTCCTTGCGATTTTCGACGATGGTGACATGAAACTGCCGCGGCAGGAAGACAATCGCCATGCCGGCGAGCAGGGTCATCACAAATGTCGTCGACAAATCGGGCGTGGTGGCGATCCGGGCCGAAAGCGAGGCACTTTGCGTCAGCCGATGGGTGAGATCGCCCAAGCCGTCGAACATGCCCCAGGTCACATAGATGCCGACGCAGAGAAAGGCCACGAGCTTGATGATCAACTCTGTCGCGATCGCGAGCATCAATCCGTCCTGATGCTCGGTGGCATCGATGCGCCTTGTACCGAAGGCGATGCCGAAGCCGGCGAGCACGGCGGCGACGAGGGCTGAAAGCGTGCCGGGCGCGAGCGCCGCGGTCGCTGCTTCGCCTTTGGTCCCATTGAGGACGGTCGTCAGAGAGGCGGATATGGCCTTGAGTTGCAGCGCGACATAAGGCACGACGCCGATCACGGCAATAAACGCCACAAGCGCTGCCACCGATCCCGATTTGCCGTAGCGTGCCGCGACGAAATCGGCGATCGAGGTAATGTTTTGCGCCTTGGCGAGCCGCACGATGCGCAATAAAAACGGGTGAAAGAGACCGAAGACGATGATCGGCCCGATATAGATTGCCAGAAATTCCACGCCATGAAACGAGGCGATGCCGACCGAGCCGAAAAACGTCCAGGAGGTGCAATAGACGCCGAGGCTCAGCACATAGATGGCGCTGCGGGCCCGTTCGCCGACGAAACGGCGGCCCGAAGTATCGCCGTAGCGCGCGACGGCGAAGAGCCCGACGAGATAGGCGAGCGTCGTCAGAATAGCGAGCCAGCCTGGGATCATGTGCACATTCGAAAACTCCCAATGGAAAGCCGACCTTAGCAGCTTTGCATCGGCTCGCGCCATCATCTCGAAGGCGCAATAAGCTCGAAGCCGCAAGGCTATCCGACGCATCCCGATTGCAGCGCAGCAACAGCGTCTCGCGCGCGAACATGCGGCAATCGGGGCTTGCCAGTGCGCCGCTGGCCAAGGCGCGACCGAGACCCGGCGGCCGGGGTGTCGGGCGCAGTCCGTCCTTAATCTGGATCAATGACAGGCGCGGTGATCTGGCCAACGGTTGTTCAGTTGTTCGCCTCGCGGCAGAGATTTCGGTCGGAGAACGGGGTTTTTCTGGAAGGAGTCGCTCAAATGCGCCATGGTGGGTTCGTGCCCGCAGCTGGGGCGCGCATCTGCGCTTCACGAAAAACTTCGATCATTTCCACTGTGACCGCCTCAATGATCGCTGCGTGGCTTGCGATCATAGCGCCGGCGGCCGCGTTTCAAGCTGCCGCCGCTCAGGTGGACGCGGTGGGGGCCCCTGCGCCTGTGAGCTTTGCCGATATCATCGAAAAGGTCAAAGCGACAGTTGTCGGTGTTCGTGTGAAGGTCGAAGAGCAGGGGGCAGGCAACGCCGACCGACAGGAACTGCCGGTCAAACCGGGAACGCCATTCGGCGAGTTTTTTCGTCGCTTCGGGATTCCTTTGCCGCAAACTCCCTCGCCGAAGTTCGAGACCGCGCTGGGATCTGGCTTCTTCATTTCCGGCGACGGCTATATCGTCACTAACAATCATGTCGTCGCGCACGGCAAGAGCTTTGAAGTGATAACAGATGACGGCAAGACCTATCCGGCCAAGGTCATTGGTACCGACCCGCTGACAGATGTGGCGCTGATAAAAGTGGCCGCCTCTCGCGATTTCCCCTATGTGAAATTTGCCGAAACGGAACCACGCATCGGCGATTGGGTTCTCGCGGTCGGCAATCCCTTCGGTCTCGGCGGCACGGTGACCGCTGGCATTGTTTCTGCGCGCGGACGCAATATCGGTGAGGGACCCTATGAAGAGTTCATCCAGATCGACGCGCCGGTCAACAAGGGCAATTCCGGCGGGCCGACTTTCAATGTTAAGGGAGAAGTGATCGGCGTCAACACCGCGATCTATTCGCCGTCAGGTGGTTTCGTTGGCGTCGCTTTCGATATTCCTGCCGCGACTGTGAAGCTCGTCGCGCAACAGCTCAAAGAAAAAGGGCATGTCACACGCGGCTGGATCGGCGTCGAAATTCAGAAGGTCACTCCGACGATCGCCGAGGCGATCGGCCTGAAGAAAGCGGCGGGCGCGCTCGTCACAAAAGTCAACAAGGAGAGCCCAGCATCAAAGGCCGGTGTGGAGGCCGGCGACGTCATCACCGCGCTCAACAGCCAGCCAGTCGAGGATCCCGGCGACCTCGCCCGCAAGATCGCTGCGATCGCGCCCGGCACCTCGGTGACGTTTGGCGTCTTCCGCAACGGGCAGGAAAAGTCCCTTGCGGTGATCTTAGGTCAGCTTCCTCCTTCGGTCGAGAAGCCTGCGCCGCAGAAGCCAGAGGCGCCGCGGGAACAATCGAGCATCGGCCTCACGCTGGTGCCGGCAGGCACGATCGCCGGTGCCGGAGAGCATGGCCTGCTGGTCATCGGCGTCAACCCCCGCGGACCTGCGGCCAACTCCGGGGTACAAGTCGGCGATCTCATTTTGAGTGTCGGCGGCCATCCGGTTGAGACAGTGGATGATGTCAACAAGCTCGTGGCCGAAGCGCACAGCCAATCGAAGCGGGCGATCTTGTTGCGCATTAAGCGAGACGACACGACGATCTTCGTGGCGATTCCCATCGGCTGAGCGCCACATCAAAACGTTGGAGCATTTGCTCATGAGCAAATGCCTTAACCGCATCCCCCGCCGTTTAGGGCGAGGGATGCTCTGCTCTTGAATGAACCCGAAAAGTTACGGACCTTTCCGATAAGATCATGGGTTAAGATATCAGTCCTTGTCTTGCCCTTCCGAGTCGGCGCCGCCGTCCTGATCATCGCGGCCCATCATACCGTGGTCCATCATGCCATGGCCCATCATACCGTGGCCCATCATGAAGTGGTGGTGCATGAAGGGATGATAAATGGCATGCAGAAGGATCGGCAGCCGGTGCTTCTGCGCATCCGTCAAAGCCGCATAGAGCGGTGCCGCTGCATCTGCGATCTTCTTTAGGGCTTGGCCGCGCGCGATCAAATTGTCGCCACGAAGCCGCACGCGGGCGACAGGATCGCGCGGATGCTTTTCATCGTGGAATTTCTCGCGCTCCGCCGCGACGAGCTTGCTGAAATCGCGCAAGGCCGTCTCGACCGGCGGCCACAGCTTATCCTGATCCGGCGTCAGCTCGAGGCCGGCATGCAGCGCCGCGATGCGCGCAGTGAGGAAAGCGGCGCGATCCTCGGGAGACAGCTTGAAGTGATGGTGCTCACCTGCCGCAGCGCCGTCCGCTTCTGGCGGCGTCTCCTGGGCTTTTGCGGTGAATGTTGTTGAGAGAAAGCCGGTGCCGACGAGGCTGATGACGGCAATGGCGATACGCAAACGTGGAGTCATAATCATCTCCCTTGATCAAATTGATCGCGTCCAATTTGACATTGCCGCTTGCGACATCAAATGAAGGTTTCGCAATCTTCATGAATATGCGTTCAAAACCTTGTGACAGCTAGCGGCGAATCACGAGGGTGTGATAAGGCCCGGCATTCGGCAATGGCTTCAGCCAATCTGGCACATGACCGGAAATCAAAGCCGCAGCGAGACCATGCGGTGCGCGCGCGGCGAAAACATCGGTCTCCTTCAAACCGGCGCATGTCATCACATAAGTGACATGATGCGCCATGAGGATCTCGCGTGCTTCCCTGGGCGATGCGAGCATAGCTTCGAGCATGGCACGATTGCCGATATTGTCGCGATGATAAGGTGCGGCGAGAACGCTATGTGGCGTGAAGGCGAGCATATGCGAGCCGGCATCGATTGGGCCCGCCACTATGCCGGGTGGCAGATGAGCGAGCGGCACGAAAGCAGCAGAGGTGAGGCAGCCGCTGCCTTCACGCCAATCGGCGCCATCCGACTTGGTCGGGATCACCAAGGCCCAGCCGATCGTTGAAAAGGGCAGCACGAGGCAGAAGGAGAGCATGGCCGCTTCGCGCCATTTCGTGCGTGCCAATGCGTCGCGCAATGCGATGATGCACCAGACGCCGCCCACGAGCGAAATCAGGACGGCAAAGCTCGTCATCCTGATCATCCAAACTGACAGCGCCGCGGCGGTGAGACTCATGATTGTGACGACGAGCCAGCGCCGCCGTGCCATGCCCGGTTCACGCGCGAGAGCGAAAAGAGAAGCGCAGAGGCCGAGGCAGACCGGCAGCATCAGCATCATTGCGGCGCCGGCATCCTGCAAGAAGAGACGGCGCAGCGAAAATCCTTCGACGACATTTTTCAGCCAGATCTCGCGCACGAGCGGATCAATCCCATGATAGGGATCGATGAAGCAGATCGGCTTGATCGCCAAGGCCGCGGCGACAATGATGCCGGCGGCACAAGCCGCGGCTCCGAGACGACCCAATAGGCCGGGAAGCCGCGGCGATGCCACGGCAAGCCCCGCAAGGGCGATGGCGCCGACGAATCCCGGCACGAAATAGACCGGCGAATAGGCATCGCAGACAGTATCGAACCAATGCGCGCGGCCGATCGTGGCAAGGAAGGTCAGCGGCAGTGCGAGGCCGAGGCCGAGGCTGAAATAGGCCAAGGTCCGGCGCATCTCCATGCCGCGGAAGATCCAAAGCGCAACGGCAAGGCCGGCGAGAACGACGATGAAGGGCAAGGTCTCGAGCCCGATCGCGAGCGACAGAGCGGCGAGGGCTCCGGCGATCGCAGCGCTGCGCGCCTTCCTGGGATCGACGGCCTCCACAAGGCTTGCGAGCATGAAGATCGTGAGCATGATTTGCGGCGCAGAATGATGGATGCGGCCGGGCTGGAACTGCCCGACCTCCATGCCGCTCAACAGCGTGAGGATCAGCGCGGGCAGGATGGCAGCCGGTCCGATCAAAGCCTTCGCGAGCCGTGCCATGCCGAGATAAAGAAGCGCCTGCAACGCCAAAGGAAAGGCGAGGCGGGTCGCCCGCTCGGCGAGATCTTGCGGCAAAATCAAGCTGAAGAGTTTGATCAAAACAGCCAGCGGCAGATCGACGATGCGCGACCAGTGCATGAAAACGCCGTGCGGCGGATCGAGTCGATAGGCCGTCATGTCGAACCAGGCCTGGCCGTTGAGGAGATTGCGCACTTGAACGAGGCGCATCGCATCATCGGAATCGAAAAAAGTACCTTTGTGCCAGACTTCGAGCACACGCGTGTAGGAGAGGATGAGCCCAAGCCCCAAAGCGATGCCGATCAGGAACCAGAGCGGTGCAGGGCGTGACGCCGCCCGGACGGTGTCTTGGCGCGATTGGGTCTGCCGTTTCGCAGCGTCGACGGTGAGATTCGTCAAGGAAGATCCTTTCGCGCAAAAACGCGGCGCGGATAAGGGACCGCGGCCTCGCAGGCAGACCTTCCTCTTGGATGAAAAGCTTTGATGGAGCGTTACAAGGCCTGCGGGAAGGCGGCCCGATTGCCGGTGCTGGCGTCACTGCGGACGCAAAAGAGGGGCGCTTAACACGCTGTTAAGCACTTCCGCGTCTCATGAAGCACCGCACAGCAGGGCATGAAGCCCCAATTTTCCTGCGGCGCCGATTGAGCGCAGAGCATGATCAGCACCATGATCCGGACCGGGAGCTTTGCCGAGATCCTCGACGATCTCGTGGCGCAAAGCGGGAATGGAACGGATGCAGCATCGCCGGGCCGGAGCTTCTCGGGCGCTTCGGGGCAGGACTGGTTGTTTTCTCTCTTTGCTCAAGATGCCGAGACCGTCGCCTTGCCGGATGTGGGAGGCGCAGCTGCCTTCTATAGGGAAGAGGCTGGCGAGGATGTCGAGCCGATCCTCGAAATGGCGCAAGAGGACCAGATCGCGGCCGAGCTCGATCTCGGTTCGGCGGCGACACTTGCGGATCTGGCGCGGGCGCGGCGCGCCTTCGCCCTACGCAATCATCCGGATCGCTTCCATCCGGCGCTGCGCGCGACGGCCAATGGCCGCATGCAGCTCGCCAATATGCTGCTCGATCGCCGCCGCAAAGAGATCGAAGCCGGGCGCTGAGTCATGGACGAACAGCCGTCATGGCCGGGACAAGCCCGGCCATGACGTATAATTCGCAGGCTTGTCCCGACACGCTCCGGCATGCGATGCTTGATGCATGCAGAGCGTCGATCTCAATTGCGATTGCGGCGAGAGTTTTGGCGTCTATGTGATGGGCGATGATGCGGCCATGCTCGGCATCGTCACCAGCGCCAATGTCGCCTGCGGCTTTCACGCCGGCGATCCGGAAGTGATGGCGACGACCTTTCGTATCGCCAAGGAGAATGGCGTCGCGGTCGGCGCCCATCCCGGCTTTCCGGATCTTTGGGGTTTTGGGCGCCGCCGCCTGCCGTTCTCGACGGGCGAGATCGAGCGCCTCGTCGCTTATCAGATCGGCGCGGCGCAGGCGCTCGCTGCTTATGCGGGGCACAGAATCACCCATGTGAAGCCGCATGGCGCCTTGAGCAATGTTGCGATGGAGGATCGCGATGTCGCGCGCGCCATTGCGCGGGCGGTGCGGGCGGTCGATCAAAATCTTGCTTTTCTCGTCGTCGCTCGCAGCGCCCTCGAACAGGCGGGCATAGCCGAGCACCTGAGCGTCATTTCCGAGATCTTTGCCGATCGCGCCTATACGGAACGCGGCCTTTTGCTGCCGCGCACGCAGGATGGCGCTGTGCTGCGTGATCCCGAAGAAGTTGCTGGCCGCGTCCTCGCCATGGTCACGGAAGGCGCCTTGATCGCCATCTCCGGCCAACGCATTCCGGTGCCCATCCACTCCATCTGCCTGCATGGCGATACGCCGAATGCGGTCGCCATGGCGCAGGCGGTGCGCCAGCGGTTGGAGGCGGCCGGCATTGTGCTGAAGCCTTTTGCGGCGACATAAGGAAGGTTAATGTGGGCCGCCGGCTGCGCGAACCCTCTCCCACAGGGAGAGGGTGGCCGCGGAGCGGCCGGGTGAGGGGTTACGAAGCTGCTTTGTAGGCATTGTAACCCCTCATCCGGCTTGCTTCGCAAGCCACCTTCTCCCACAGGGAGAAGGTCTTGGCGCCAAAGATTTTTGTCTCTCACATCACCCCTGCATCCGCATGGCTTCTTGTCTCCTCGCTCAGCCCATCGTCTTCCTTATCCCGCCGGAAATCCCCATAGCGCAGCGCCAATGTCGGCAGGACGAGCAGATTGAGCGCCATGGAGGTGATGAGGCCGCCAAGGATCACCACTGCCATCGGCCCTTCGATTTCGCGGCCCGGCTCGTTCATGCCGATCGCAAGAGGCAGGACGCCGAGCGCGGTGACAAGCGAGGTCATGACGATCGCTGCGAGCCTGTCGGCTGCGCCGCGCACCGCGGTGTCGAGTGTCCAAGCCAGCCCGTCGATTTCGACGAGATCGCGATAATGCGCGATCATCAGGATCGAATTGCGCAAAGTGACGCCGAAGAGCGTGACGAAGCCGACCATCGAGCCAAGCGACAGAAGACCCCCCGAGGCGAAAACGGCGGCGACGCCGCCGACAAAGGCGAAGGGCAGATTGGCGAGAACGAGCAGCAGATTGCGGCCGTTCTGGGTAATGACCGCGAGCAGAAGGACGATGCCGATCCCGGCGATCAGAGAATTGAGCAGAAGCGCGCGCTGCGAGCGCGATTGCTCTTCCGCCGTGCCGCGGAATTCGACATAGGTGCCAGAAGGGAAGGATACATTGGCGGCGATCTCCGTCTTCGCGGCTTGGACGAAGGAGGCGATATCGCGGCCGCTGACATTGGCCGTCACCGTCTGCAGCCGGCGCGCGCCCTGGTGCTGAATGCGATAGCGGCCGGAGCTTTCGTAGACATCGGCCACTTGGCTCAAGTGCAGATAGACGCCCTTGGCCGAGCGCAAAGGCAGATCGGCGACATCCGACACGCTCGATCGGCTCAGTTGATCGAGGATCACAAGGACGGGAAAGACGCGATTGCCGTCGTAGATCTGGCCGACCTGGTCGCCTTGATAGGCGGTCCTTATAGCATCGAGCACTTCGACGGCGGTGAGGCCCCAGCGCTCCAGATCCTCGTGGCGCAGTTTGATGGTGAGCTGCGGCATGCCGGGCGGCGATTGCAGCTGGACGTCGGCGGCGCCGCGGACTTTTTCCAGCACATGCGCGACCTCCTGCGCCTTGCGGTCGAGGAGGTCGAGATCATTGCCGAAGATATTGACGACGACGGGCGAGGTATAGCCCGACAGCGTCTCCTCAATGCGTTCGGTGAGGAAGGTATTGATGGCGAAATTGGCGCCCGGAATGGTCGCGAGCGCCTTGCGGATCTCGGCCGGTGCCGCCTCGGCCTCTTCGGCACTGAGCGGTTTGAGATCGACCTCGAATTCGCTGTGATGCGTGCCATTGGTGTCGTCGGCGAGCTCGGCACGGCCGACGCGCTGCGCCACGGAGCGCACCTCCGGAAGGCCGAGCATCACTTTCGCCGCGATCTCGCCGAGGCGCAGCGATTCGGCGATCGAAGTTCCCGGCACGGCGGTCATATGAACCGTGTAATGGCCTTCCTTCAGTTCGGGCAGGAAGGTGCCGCCGAAAGACGGCAGGGCGGCGCAGCCGCCGGCGACCGCGACGATCGTTGCGAGAAGAATGGCCGCCGGATGCCGGGCCATGCGGCGCAGCAGGGCCTCGTAGCGCCAGCGCGACCAGGCTAGCAGCGGCGGGTCCTTCGGACTGGCATTGGCGCGGCCGAACAAGACCATGGCGAAGGCCGGTGTCACCGTTAAAGCGACGATGAGCGAGGCCAAAGTGGCAAGCCCATAAGAAATGGCGAGAGGCGCGAAGAGGCGACCGGCAATGCCGGGCAGCGCCAGTACGGGAACTGCGACGAGCACCACGGCGACCGTCGCATAGACGACCGAGCTGCGGACTTCATAGCAGGCATCGAGTATCACCCGCGCCGCCGGCCGCGGCACGGCGAGCCGAGAATTTTCCCGCAGCCGCCGGACGATGTTCTCGATGTCGACCACCGCATCGTCGACGACAATGCCGATCGCAATGGCGAGGCCGCCCAAAGTCATCGTGTTGAGGGTGATGTCGAGGAGATGCAGCACGCTCACCGCGGGCAGCAGCGACAAGGGAATGGCAATGCCGGAAATCGCCGCGGTGCGCCAATCGAAAAGGAAGAGAAAGAGGACGACCACCACAAGCGCGCCGCCGAGCAGCAGCGAATTGCGCACATTGCCGGTCGCCACCGCGATGAAATTGGCCGGCCGGAAGAGATCTGTGCGCAGCTCTATGCCGTCCTTCGCAAGGGTCGGCTCCAGCTCGGCAAAGGCCGCCTCGAGCCGGCGCGTGACCTCCGGCGTATTCGCCTCATATTGCTCGGAAATGGTGAGAACGACGCCGGGCACTCCGTCGATCGCGCCGGCGCCGACCGGCGGTTCCGGCGCGGCGACGATCGTAGCGACATTGCCGAGCGTGACGCTCGCCGCCGTGCCGGCCGTCACCACGGTGCGGGCGATCTCAGCCGGCGTCAGAGACTGGCCCTGCGTCTCGAGCACGATGCGTTGATTGGCCGTGTCGATGACGCCGGCGCCGCGCACGCCCGTCGCATGGCGGGCGGCGGCCACGACATCTTCGAGGCCGAGGCCGAACCGCTTGAGCGCATCGGGATGGACCTGGATCTGAATCGATTTCGTCTCGCCGCCGAAGACGGCGACCTTGGCGACGCCCGGCACGGCAAGGAGGCGCGGCGTGATCGTCCATTGCGCAACCGTATGCAGATCCATCAAGGAATGCGTCTTCGAGGTGAGGCCGGCGACGAGAACGATGCTGGTCGAGGAGGTGAGCGGCGTGATCAGCGGCGGCTGGACGCCGGCCGGCAATTCGCCGGCTGCGGCGGCAAGGCGTTCCGCCACGAGCTGGCGGTCGCGATAGACATCGCTCGCCGGATCGAAAGTAACGGTGATGACGGAGAGGCCTTGAGCCGAAGCCGATTGCAGCATCCGCAAGCCCGGCAGGCCGTTGAGGTTGTTCTCGAGGGCTTGGGTGACGAGGACTTCCACCTGTTCGGGCGAAAGGCCAGGCGCTTCGGTCTGAACATCGGCCTGCGGCGGGGCGAATTCCGGAAAGACGTCGGATTTCGCCTGCTGGAGACTATAGATCCCATAGCCGAGAATGATGCAGGCGAGGGCGACGACAATGCCGCGAAACCGGATCGAGAAACGCAGCAGCGCCGCTTGCGGCCCTTGAGGCATTTGGGTGCCCGATGGGGTGCCAAAACTCATCGGGCGCTATTACTCTTCGCTTTGTATCTGCGCGCGGAATTCCTCCGAGAGCAGCACCTGGGCGCCGCGGCTGACGACCTGCGTTCCGTCAGCCACGTCTTTCACCAAATAGCTGCCGTCCGGCGCCGGCGAATCGGTTGCGATCTCGCGCCGCACGACAGTTTTCCGGCCGGTGCGGAAATAGGCCCAGGCGCGGCCCTGCAACCAGACGATCGCGCTCGCCGGCACTTTCGCGCGCGCGACAGCCTGCCCGGTCGGCACGAAGGCCATGACATTCATGCCGGGAAGCAGGCCGCTTTCGGCCGCTGCCGTATAGTAGAAACTCTGGCCCTGGATATGCGGATCCGTGGCCGGTGCCGGCGAGACGAAACGAAGCCCGATGCGGTGGCCGGTTTGCGTCTGCACAAAGGCATTTTCAGGCGCTCTCGCCACCGTTTCATCAGCCCGCAAGGTCACTTGGATCAGCACATCGCGCCTTTCGACGAGGCGCATCAAAAGCGGCGATGCCCGGGTGACCGCTTGGCCCAGCACCTCGCCCCATGCCTGCTCCGCCGTATGCGCCAGAGTTGCAAGTTGCGAATTGGCGGCGGCCAGGCTCGCTGCGTCGATACGGAATGTCTCCTCGGCCGCCTCAAGTTGCGCCTTTGAAATCGCCTGCGGGCCTTGATTATAGAGCGCGCGCCCCCGCGTGACATTTGCTTGCGACAAATCCAGCTTGGCCTGTTGCGTTTCCCTATCGGCTTTGGCGGTCTCATATTTGTTGGCGAGATCGGTCAAGGACTGGAGATTGAGCACACTGCCATAGGCGCGCAGCGTCTGCGTATGCAGGGCGTTCTTGAGCGGGATGGTTTCGATCTCGCTTCGGCTGAGCGCGTCTTCGTCGAGGGTGATCGTCGGCGTGCCGTCGGCATTGCTGACGCGGGGCGCGACTTTGAGCGGCTTCTCCGTATCGTCATCGAGTTTCGCTTCGCCGCGGGCCTGGAGAAAACTCCAGATGGCCAAGCCACTGACCGCGGTAACGCCCAATATGACGATCATCCTGCGCAGGAGTTTCTTCACAATGCGCCGCCCATAGCGGAGAAGATTGAGGCGCAGTGGACTCTCGGCCCGCTCTTGGGCGCGCTCAAACCCAATGCGACCTCAAGCCAATTCCTTCGCTTCGAAACCGGTTTGCGACCCACATAGCAGGAAAAAATCCCTCATTGGTCAAGAATTTGGCGAACCGCTCAATGGCAAAAGTCCCAAAAGTCGCTTTGGAGGAAGCGAAATCGAAGAAGCGGCGACGAGCGCGGTTTGCGCGCATGATGCGATTCCACGTGATCGGGATCGGCTCTAGCGGCGTATCAGTCGCTGCCGGTCCGCGAATAGCGCTGGCCGACCGAGGCGGGGTCGACCGCCTCCCAATCTTCGCTCTGGCCGAATTCGCGGCTCGAATGGATCGACAAGATCTCGGCCAGGCGATTGCGGGCGCGGTTGACCCGGCTTTTCATTGTCCCGACGGCACAGCCGCAAATGCCGGCTGCCTCCTCATAGGAAAGGCCCGAGGCGCCGATTAGTATGAGCGCTTCGCGCTGGTCGTTCGGGAGATGTTGCAGCGCGGCATGGAAATCGAGCAGGTCCATATGGCTGTTTTGCGACGGGGCCGTCGCCAGCCGCGCGGCAATGGCGCCATCGGAATCGGCGACCTCGCGCCGCCTTTTGCGATATTCCGAGTAATAAATATTGCGCAGAATGGTGAAGAGCCATGCCGGCAGATTGGTGCCCGGAACGAAAGAATCGAGATTGCTCCAGGCCTTGACGAGGGTCTCTTGCACGAGATCGTCGGCCCGATCGGGATTGCCGCAGAGGGACACCGCGAAGGCGCGCAAATTCGGAATGACGGCGATGAGATCCGCTTTGATCTCGGCGCTCACTTGCGACCCCTCCTGCATGTCGTCTTTCCGCAAACCTGTCACTTTAGGTCCTTTTTCCTCCCACCAGCGGTGCGGGCCTTCGGCGTAATATGCGTGTCGGATTTGCTTGGCGTTTGAGCTTCGCAGTGTGGCTTCGCCGGCGTGCCCGCTTCGAGCGCCTGCAAGAGATCGAGGAAACGGGCGGGCACGGGCTGTTTCAGGACACTATTGTAGATATCGCCCAGATGCTCCCCAATCCGATCGATGATTTCGGGCTTTGCGCTGATCTTGCGGGCGCGCGGCGGAGCAAGAGCCATGGTCGCTGCCTCGGAACGCTCGTCCGCTGCCGTGGCGGCCTGTTTTCGACCTTTGGTCGGTTCCAGTTTTTCAATTTTCGCCTGCATTAGCAGGTCGGTTTTCTTGGGCAGGTCGGTTTTCTTGACCCCCAGCTCGATTGGCTTTGTCACAGTCTCGCCCTTAGTTTGTTGAAAATGGCGCATGAAGCCGACACCGCCCTCTTGCCGCAAGACGCGCAAGGGCCTTGCCGGAGCCAATGAGACATTCGGTTTTCCGCGGGTGTCGTTATGGTCCGCATGAACGGCAGGGGTTAACGCGATGTTTTCACGAAAGTTCCCTGGTCTGGAACCAATTTTGGCTTGGTGAATTAGAAAGCTGAGCCGTGAGTCCGGATCGGGCTGCCGAGGAAACTGCTGATGAGCATTTCGCAAGCCATTTCCAGCCATATCCCCTATCTGCGCCGGTTCTCGCGTGCCTTGACCGGCAGTCAGGCGGGGGGCGACGCCTATGTGCTCGCCACGCTCGAAGCGGTTGTCGCAGATCCGACGGAATTTGCGGAGAATGCCGATCTCAAAATCGCGCTCTACCGGCTGTTTCTCAAGCTCTGGGGCTCCATGCCTGTCAACGGCCATGTCGACCAGATCGTCTTTTCCCCCGATGAAAGAGGCGCGCAACGCAATCTCGAGGCCATCCCGTTGCGGCCGCGCGTGGCGTTTCTGTTGACTTCACTCGAAGGATTCGAGACGTCGGACGTGGCGCGCGCGATGGACTGCTCGCTGGACGAGGCCACGCAACTCATCGATGTGGCGGGCAAGGAGATTTCCAATCAGATCCGCACCGATGTCCTGATCATCGAGGACGAGCCGCTGATCGCGATCGACATCCAGATGCTTGTCGAAGAGCTCGGTCACCGCGTCATTCATGTCGCCCGTACGCATCATGAGGCCGTTGCCGCGGCACGGAGCGCCAAGCCCGGTCTCATCCTCGCCGATATTCAATTGGCCGACGGCAGTTCCGGGCTCGAGGCGGTCAATCAAATTCTCGACAACCTATCGGTTCCGGTCATTTTCATCACCGCCTATCCGGAACGTTTCTTGACCGGCACGCCGCCGGAACCGGCGTTTCTGATCACCAAGCCCTTCGGTGTCGACAGCCTCAAGGCCGTGGTCAGCCAGGCGCTCTTTTTCGATCGCAAATCGCATCGCAAAGATGAGCCTGAAAGCAGCGGCGCGCTCGTCTGATGATCGGATGGGTCATTGCGGCGTTTTGGCATTGTTGAACGAGCGTTCGACGAGAAAACCCACGGCAAGGGCGAGGGCGACGAGGGTCAGCGGCCCGAGCTGTTTGGTCGCTTCCGCAGCGAGGCGGACGGCGATCTCCTCGCGCTTCAGTCCCGTCTGTTGCAAGATGGCGACGAAAGGGGCGACGGTTTCTTCTATATTGGCCGAAAGATCGGGTCTGCTGGTCTTTCCCGCCGCTTCGACGGGATGCTGCGGCAGCGCCGTCTGCTTCGTCTTTGCGCCGCGCGCCCGCAGCAGCAAGAGGCATAGCACGGCCACAAGGAGATAGAGCCCGGCCGCGCCGAGCGCGGCTACGACCGGGCCGGCAAATTGAGCGAGCCATAAGTCGAGCGCGATCGACAGGAAGATGAGAGCCGCGATCAGGCAGGCGGTCGCCACGCCGGCAATCCCCGCCATGCTGACGAACATGCCGATGAAGCGCGCCCCCGCGGCCTCGACCGGGGCCAGCGCCCCACTGATGATGTTGCGCGCCTGACGCGTAAAAAAATCGGTCATTTGTGCGGCCGGCTCACGAGCCCGATCACGAAGCCGACAGCCGCCCCAACCAATACGGCGAGCAGGGGGCTGCGTTCGATCGTGCTTTCGAGATCCGCACTCACCGTGCCGAGATGACTTTCGAGATGGTCTTTGGCGTCGACCATATCATCTGCCAATTTGTGGCGTGCATCGTCGACCGCATCGATCATGCGGCGCGTCGTCGATGTCGCCTGCGTCTGCAGGAACTCGCGCATCGAGCTCGAGAGCTTCAAAAAATCTTCGCGCAAAGCCGCGAGATCGGCCGCCAGATCCTGGACGGCCTTGCTCTCCTGGGTTTCGGGATCTGTCATTGTCATCTCCATTTCAATCGTGGCTAACTTGATTCAATTGTGGCTGACTGGAATTGCAGCCAACGCGCGTCGGTCTCGTGGCAAGAAAATGGTGGAACGGCGCTGATTGGATGTACAGAACCTCTCTTCGCGACGGCTTATTTCCCCTTCGCTGCCGGTCAACGCATTGATCTCTCGCAATGTTGCGCGGGACTATGTCGTAAAAAGTCCGCCTCCCACATCGATATGGCCTGCACTGGCAAGCACACCCGCAGGCGCTCGCGGAACCTTCATCGCGGCATCGCGTTAATCGACATAGCCTCAGGGCATGGACATAGATTGCGAGAGACAACGTATGACCGGTACCACTGAACTTCCCCACAAGACATCGACCCGCGGCTTTGCGTCGATGGATCCTGAGAAGCAGCGGGCGATCGCCCGCAAAGGCGGCGAGAGCGTGCCGCACGAAAAGCGTAGCTTTTCGCAAAACCCGGCTCTTGCGGCGGAAGCTGGCCGCAAGGGTGGCCAGAGCGTCAGCCCGAGCAAACGCAGTTTTTCTCAGGACCATAAGCTCGCTTCCGAGGCTGGCCGCAAAGGCGGCCATGCATCGCATGGCGGGCCGAAAACCGCTCGGGCTCGCGGCGCCGAGTGAAGGCGCATAAATGCCCAAGCGACGTGTTGGAGATTGACCCAGCGTAGGTCGTCGCCGCGCGCGAACCGCAGGCAATATGGCGGAGAGGCGGGCGCTCATCCAGCGATGGAGGGCGGGCGCCATCGGCCTCTCGCCGCGCCGGCTTTTGGCCGCTGCGCCTCCAGTCCCTTCCCTAGGCCCCTCCTCAGGCCTCTTCCGCTCCCGCCGCCGGTCGATTGATGTGGGACGATTGCCCGCCCTTGCGTCCGGCTTCCGACGCGAGCTGATGATTTTGCGAGAAGCTGCGCTTCTCATTGGGAACGCTGCGGCCGCCTTTGCGCGCGATTTCGCGCTGCTTTTCCGCATCCATAGATGCAAATCCGCGGTTCGACCCGGCGAGTTTCATTTCTCTTTGCATGCAGTCCTCCTCTACCTTCATGCCCACTAACCCATGAGCACAGCGAGGGTTCCCGAGCCTCCTCCTCGGCCATAGCCGTTTGGCGAATTGGTTAAATTCCGGCCGCACCGCCGTCGGAACGCGGGTCGTGCGTCGCTTCGATGTGGCCGTCCTTATGCCAGATCAGAGCGCCGGCATGGCCGAACTGGCTCACATAGGGCTCGGCGGCGATTTCGACATCATGCCCCGCCGCTTTGAGATTGCGGATCAGGCTGTCGTCGAAACGCGGTTCGAGCTTCAATGTCGGCGTTTCGGCAGCCCATAGCTTGCCGTAGAGGAAGCGCGGTCGATCGATCGCCTCGGCAAGCGGGATGCCGAAGAGGCTGCGGGTGAAAATCTGCGCCTGAAATTGCGGCTGGCCATCACCGCCCATGGATCCATAAGGCATGATTCGGCCGTCGTCGAAAACCGCGAGCGCCGGATTCAGCGTGTGGAAGGGCCGCCTTCCGGGCGTCAGCGGATTGAAGGCCTTCGCGTCCAGCGAAAAGGAGAAGCCGCGATTCTGCAGCAAAATGCCGGTGGTTGGCAGCACGCAGCCCGAGCCATATTCCCAATAGATCGATTGGATGAAGGAGACGGCACGCCCGTCCGCGTCGATGGCGCCCATCCAGACCGTGTCGCCCGGTGCGGCGGGCACCGGAATTGGCGCGGCGCGGTCCATGCGGATCATCGCGGCTTCGCGCGCGAGCACTTCGGCGGTCAGAAATTCCGCCGGATCGCGCGGCAGATGGGCGAAATCGGTGCAGATCCGGTCGCGCAGGGCGAGGCCGCGTTTGGCCGCTTCGACGAGGCCATGGATATGCTCAAAGCTTTCCGCGTGCGTGATGCCCAACCGTTCGAACAGGCCGAGCATGAAGAGCGAAACTATGCCTTGCGTCGGCGGCGGCGAATTATAATGAGTGCGGCCCGCAAGCTTGAGGGAGAGTGGCTCGCGCCGGACGGCGCGATAGGCTTCGAGATCGCCGCGCGTGGAAGGCACGCCGAGCCTCTCCATATCGGCGGCGATTTCGCGGCCGATCTCGCCGCGGTAGAAATCTTCGAAGCCGGCGCGGCTCAAATGTTCGAGCGTATCGGCGAGCGCGGGATTTTTGCGCAATGTGCCGGCCGAAGGGATCTTCCCTTCGACGAGAAAATTTTTCGCAAAGCCCGGTGCCGCGCGCAAGGCGTCGAATTCGAAAGGCTCGGCACGGGCTTCCGCACGCGATTGCGGATAGCCGTCGCGGGCGAGCCGCACTGCGTCGTTCAATAGATCGGCGCGCGGCAGGCGCCCACCCGCGGCGGCAGCGATCTCATGCGCCAGAGCGTAGCCCCCGACGGTTCCGGGAATGGTGACGGCCGCATGCGGGCCACGCGGTGGAATGGCGTCATAGCCCAAGGCCCGATAGGCGGCGATCGTCGCCTTGCTCCCAGCATAGCCGCAAGCCTCGATATAGAGCACCTTGCCGTCTGGCTCGCGGATCAGCCAGAAAGCGTCGCCGCCGATCGAATTCATATGCGGATAGACGACGGCGATCGTCGCTGCCATGCCGAGCATGGCTTCGATCGCATTCGCGCCTTCGGCGAGAAGCGCGCGCCCCGTCTCGGCGGCGAGATGATGCGGCGCGGCGACGGCCGCCTTGGGAAAGATCCGTGTCTCGTTCATGCCTTGGTCCAATGGCTGGTAGCTGGCGCGGCGGCCGGCATAGAGGTCTGGTGTGACCGTCCGTGCTCCAGACTTGCCCTCTCGCACACCTTAGTATAGTGGCGCAAATCCTGGTGGCGTTCGAATGGTGCCCCAGTTGGCGCCCAATTGGTGACGCGAGGTGCCGCGGATCTCGAAGCTCACGCTTCGGGTTCGTCGCTGGAAGATCCCAAAGGACCCTCATCTCTAGCCCGCAAGGTTTGACCGTGTCTGCAGCTAAGAAAATCAATTATCTCCATTTGTCGACCCTGATCGCGGTCGCAATTCTGGTTGGCACTGAAATGGTCGGCGCCTCTTGGGCGGCCGGCTGGGCGCTCGGCGGCCTGTTGCAACTCCCGCCTATGGTCAGTCGCATTCTCGAAGCGGCTTTTGCCCTCTGCGGCTTCGTCGTTCTGTTTTATTTCATGCGTATCGCCGTCAAACACGAATCCATCCGCAATTGAACGGGCCTTTGAGCGGGTCTTGGCGCGGCATCCCGCCGCAAGCCATCCGCAATCAATCTCCAGATTTGGGTCAGGCTTGGCGGCGCCGCGCGCCGGCCGCGATTTGCAGGCAAGGCAAATGAGCGAAACGGATCGGCGAAGCTTGTTGAAATCCGCGGCTGCGGCTGCGGCACTTGGCCTGGTCGATGGCGGGGTGGTGAGCGCCCAGCCGGCGAAAGGCCTGGAATTCGGTCCCGCAAGCCCCTTTTCCTTCGATCTCCTGAAAGCGAAGGTGCGGAAAATGGTGCAAGAGCCCTATGTCGGGCCGCCGCATCCAGCGCCTGCGATCGTGTCCAAAATCGATTACGAGGCCTGGGGCAAGATCAAATTCGACATCAACCAGGCGCTCTATGCGAGAGGGCCCGGCCGTTTTCCGGTGAGCTTCTTCCATCTCGGCATGTTCTTTCCGAAGGCCGTCGCCATGCATGTGGTCGAGGCCGGGCAGGCGCGCGAGATCATCTATAATTCGCGCTATTTCACGATGCCGGAGGATTCACCGGCCCGGCAATTGCCGAGGGGTGCCGGCTTTGCCGGCCTTCGCGTGCAGGAGGCGCGCGACAGCAAGGTGTTCGACTGGCACAAGAATGATTGGCTCGCCTTTCTCGGCGCGGATTATTTCCGCGCCATCGGCGAATTGCATCAATATGGCATGTCCTGCCGCAGCATCGCGCTCAATGTGGCGGTTGCCGACAAAGCCGAGGAGTTTCCCGACTTCACCAATATCTACATCGACGAATTGGGACCCGAGGACGGCCTCACGCTCTATGCTCTGCTCGAAGGCCCGTCCATCGTCGGCGCCTGCAAGATGGTGGCGATCCGCGACAAGGGCGTGATTATGGACATCGAGCAGATGCTCTGTCTGCGGCGCGACATTGCGCGTTTCGGCATTGCGCCTCTGACCTCCATGTATTGGTTTTCGGAGACCATCAAGCCGACGGCGGTCGACTGGCGGCCGGAGGTGCATGATTCGGATGGCCTCGCCATGTGGACCGGCCGCGGCGAGCGGCTCTGGCGGCCGCTCAACAATCCGCCTCATATCATGGCCTCGGCCTTTCTCGACGACAGTCCGCGCGGCTTCGGCATGATGCAGCGCGATCGCAATTTCGATCATTATCTGGACGGCGTCTTTTACGACCGGCGGCCGAGCCTTTGGGTCGAGCCCAAAGGTGAATGGGGCAAGGGCTCGATCCAGCTCGTCGAGATTCCGACCGATGACGAGATCCACGACAATATCGTCGCCATGTGGGTGCCGGAGAAGCCGGCAACGGCGGGCATGGAGATGGAGATCGCCTATTGCCTCTATTGGCTTGCCGACGAGCCGCATCCGAGCGAGATGGCGCGCTGCGTCGCGACGCGGCTCGGCAATGGCGGCCAGCCGGGCCAGCCGCGGCCGCACGGCGTGCGCAAATTCATGGTCGAATTTTTAGGCGGCCCGCTCACCGATCTGCCTTATGGGGTGAAGCCGGAGCCGGTGCTCTGGGCCGCGCGCGGCACTTTCTCTTATATTTATACGGAAGCGGTGCCGGACGGCGTGCCGGGCCATTGGCGGGCGCAGTTCGATCTGACGGTCACCGGCGCCGATCCGGTCGAAATGCGGCTGTTTCTGCGGACCGGCAATAAGATTTTGAGCGAGACCTGGATGTTTCAATATCATCCATGGGTGGAATGCGAGGCCTCCTGCTACCCGAAGCCGGGGCCGTGAGCGGCTAGAGCATTTTCAGCAAAAGTGGATACCGGTTTACCGATCTCGGCTGTTGCCGAGATCGGCTCCTTTGATGATCAAGTCGGGCAAGCCCGACTTGATTCTCCGGAAATGCTGTAACTTCTTGTTTTAGACATCGGATATATCCGATGTCTCAGGTTTTAGATGTCGGATATATCCGACATCTCATAATGAGAGCGGTTTCGAAACGGTTGTGTGTGGACACGCAACCTGAATCCGCTCTGGCCCAAAGCGGAAAGCCGGCTTGAAGGCGATCTCGACCTTGTGGGGTGACCTGGCCCTCCGCCGCGTTCTAGCATAGGAAAGGGTGTGGCTTCTCCGGAGGATCCAGATGCGGATTGCAAACTCATTGACGAGGCCGATGGTCCTGCCTGTCCTGATCTTTCTGGCCCTCGTCGGCTTCGCCGATAGGAGCCATGCGATGGGCACGTCGATCGGCAAGCCCTGGCTTTTCAGCGACGGCATCGCTTGCGATGCCAGCCTTTTGCCTTGGCGCTCCGTCTGGTTCGGGCATTTCTCCGGCGGCCTCGCTTATTATCCACGCGGTGATGCTGAGGTTAAGCTCGTCTGGCATGATCAGAAGCTATGTTTTCCATCGCGGCGGGAATGCATGGCTTGGCAGAGGGCGCAACATCGGCTGTTCCATCGGGTCGAGGGACATTGGACCTGCCTGCGCCTGCGCTGAACCTTAGCGGGCCTGCGGCGGGCTGACGCCGCGCTTACTGCGGGGCAGGGCTAAGTCGCTTCGCGACGGCAGCGCTGGCAGGAACGGCTGCGCGTGCCTATCTCAAGATGAGACCAACTCTCGCCCGCCCCTTTCGGAAAGGCCTTTCCAAGAGCCGCCTCATGGCGAGCTTCGGCTGGCCGTCAAATTTCGTTAGCGCATAACATAGACAATGGATGGCAAGGACAGGGTGCCGCCCATGCCCTTGGCGCAAGGAAGGTATGATGTTCGACAGGCTCAGGACTTTCATGGCGGATCTCGCCGGCGAGCCGGCGCGGCGCGAGTTCGGCGAGGATGACTATCGTCTCGCCGCCGTCTCGCTCCTCGTTCATCTCGCCGGTGCTGATGGGGTGATCGATGCGGCCGAGTGCCGGGGGTTGCGCGAAATCATCGCGCAGAATTTCGGGCTCGATGCCCAGGCGACGACGCGTCTCATCAAATCAGCCGAAGCGAGCGACCGCGAGGCGGTCGATTTCTATCATTTCACCAATACGCTCAAGCGCGCGCTTGACGCGGATGGACGTCAGAAGATCATTGCGATGATGTGGGAGATCGCCTTCGCCGACGGCGCCGTCCACGAGCTCGAGGAGAATATCGTGGCGCGGATCGCCGAGCTCATGGGCGTCTCGCCGCATGATCGGGTGAGGCTGCGCCATATGGCTGCGGCCGAAAGGGCGCGCGAACCAGCTTTCGAAGGGCCATGGTCGCGGAAGCTCGCGGAGGGCGAGGGATGAATGAGCCCCGGCGCGGCCGCCGCGTCGTCGTCCCCGGCCTTGGCAACAAATTGCTGTGTTTCTTTCCGCGTTTGCTGCCGACTGCCATACTCTTGCCGGCGATTGCGTTCATGCAAAAGGGCAAAGCCGGCAAGTCTTGATCGTTTGCAAGTCTTGACCGTCTGAATGTATTTGCGAGCAATTCGAGACGCGCAGGGTCGCTATCATCCTGCATCAGGAACATTCCACGCCCGGCCGTCTCGGCCGCCTCCTGGGCGCACAAGGGTTCGATCTCGACATCCGCCGGCCGCGCTATGGCGATCCTCTGCCTTTGAGCCTTGCCGACCATGCCGGCGCGATCATCTTCGGCGGCCCGATGAGCGCCAATGACGAAGACGATTGGCTGCGCCGCGAGATCGACTGGATCAAACTGCCGCTCAAAGAGGAAAAGCCCTTGCTCGGCATCTGCCTCGGCGCGCAAATGCTGGCGCGTCATCTCGGCCGTCGTGTCTATCAACATCCGGAAGGCAGGGTGGAGGTCGGCTATTATCCGATCGCGCCGACGCGGGCGGGCCAAGGCCTCTGCGCCCGCCCGTTTCCCGAAAAAGTCTATCAATGGCACCAAGAGGGTTTCGATCTGCCCTGTGGTGCGACCCTGCTCGCGACCGGCGAGGATTTCGAGGCGCAGGCCTTCCGTTATGGGCCTTGCGCCTATGGCTTCCAATTCCACCCCGAAGTCACTTACGCCATGATGTGCCGCTGGACCACCCACGGTGCCGAGAGGATGGCCATGCCCGGCGCGCAGCCGCGCCATCTCCATCTCGAAGGCTGGTATCGCCATGATGCCGCCGTCGCCCGCTGGACGGATGCGTTTCTGGAGAAGTGGATCGAAGGGGCGACGGGCGAGCAGAATTGAGGAAGCTGATCGTTTTGCCCCGACGCCAGCCGCTCCTCTCCCCGCAAGCGGGGAGAGGTAAGGTGAGGGGCCGGGGGATTAGCTTCAACATCTCGGCCGATCTCCTCGCCCCTCACCCAGCCTCTCCCCGTTTCGCATAGGCTCACGGGGAGAGGGGCGCTAACGCCCATCCCCTCACTCGTCATTCAGCGGGTGCAGGTCGCGGACCATGGCCTTCATCCTTTCGTCGAGCACATGCGTATAGATCTGCGTCGTCGAAATATCGGCATGGCCGAGCAATTCCTGGACGATGCGCAGATCGGCACCATTCTGCAAGAGATGGCTGGCGAAGGCATGCCGCAGCACATGCGGGCTTACTCGCGCCGCCGCGATGCCCGCCGCCGCGGCAATGCTCTTGATGTCGCGGGCAAACAATTGGCGGCTCAGATGGCCGCTCTTGCTTTCCGCCGGGAAGAGCCAGGGGCTTGCGGCGGCATGCGGATCGGCCTTTTCGAGCAGGCTGCGATAGAGTGCCATCGCCTGGCGCGCCGGTTCCGAGAGCGGCACCAGCCTCTCGCGGCCGCCCTTGCCGCGGATGAGGATCAAGGGCTCGCGGCGGCGTGCGGCAGCTTTCGGGAGGCTCACGAGTTCCGAGACGCGCAAGCCCGTCGCATAGAGGAGTTCGAGGAGACAAGCGCTCCGGGCCGCGTGGAGACAGGCGCGCTTATCATCCGTGGCTGCTTCGAGCGTTGCCTTGGCGGCGTTCAACAGACGCTCAACCTCCCTTACGGAAAGTATTTTTGGCAATCGCAGGCCTTGCCGCGGCGCTTCCAAAATGGCCGCCGGATCGTCCTTACGGCGGCCTTCGGTGCAGAGAAATCCGTGGAACTGGCGGATGGCGGAAAGCCGCCTTGCGCTCGTCGTTGCCGCAAAGCCGCGGGTTTTCAGGCCGGAGAGATAGGTCCTGATGTCGTCGGTTTCGACGTTGCGCACGGTCTTTCCCGCCGCGCCGAGGGCGGTGCCATAATCGGCGAGGTCGCGGCGATAGGCTTCGAGCGTGTTGGCCGCGGCGCCGCGCTCCGCCGCCATCATCTCAAGAAAGGCTTCGATGCCGCAATCCTTGGCGGGCCAATCCTTTGCAGGCAAGCCGGAAAATCCCTATTTATTGAGCCGCGACAGGGGGATCGTTTCAACGATCTGATGCGGTTGCGGTGCGACAAAGGTCACGAGCGCGAGCATGCCGAGATAGACGAGGCCGGCAAGGGCGCCGATGATAAACAGAAAGCGAAAAAGGCTCGGCACGCCGGTCTCCCCCCGAATCGGTAGCATTATAGGGAACAAAATACCGGCGCCTAAGGCAGGGAAGCGCCGCCATGCCTATGAGATGGCTTAAATCTCATCCTGCGGCGTGTTACAGCAGCATAATGAGCAGCGGAATAATAGAGGTGGAAGCAGGAGCCGGGGCCCCAGCGCGCGATGCGCGGGCCGCCGCGCTCGTCGCGGCGCTCGAGGGCCGCTCGATTGTTCTTGTCGGCCTCATGGGTTCGGGCAAGACAGCGATCGGCCGGCGGCTGGCGCAGCGGCTGGGATTGGAATTCGTCGATTCCGACGCGGAAATCGAATGGGCCGCCGGAATGACCATTCCAGAGATTTTCTCGCGCTATGGCGAACCCTATTTTCGCGACGGGGAGCGGCGGGTGATGGCCCGGCTGCTGGCGGATGGCCCGCGCGTCATTGCGACCGGCGGCGGCGCCTTCATGAATGCCGAGACGCGCGCCAGGATCGCAGAGTCGGGCGTTTCGCTCTGGCTCAAGGGCGATCTCGACGTGCTCTGGCGCCGCGTGCGCAAAAGAACGCATCGGCCGCTCCTGCAAAATCCCAATCCGGAGGCGACGCTGAAAAAGCTCATGGATCAGCGCTATCCGATCTATGCGAAGGCGGATGTGACAGTGATCTCCCAGGAAGGGCCGCATGAGGCGGTGGTGGAGGAGGCGGTTGCCGGCCTCGAGCGGCATTTGTCCTTTACTTTGCAGCCAAACGCCGGTGCGCCGGCCGCTTTCTTCGAGCGGGTTGCGGTCGATCTCGGCGCGCGCAGCTATGACATTTGGATCGGCGACGGCCTCCTTGCGCAGGCCGGCGCCCATATTGCGCGGATTGCGCCGGGCGCCTCGGCCGCCATCGTCACCGATACCAATGTCGCGCGCCTGCATTTGCGGCCGCTCGAAGAGAGCCTCGCCGCAGCGGGCATTCGCTTTGCCAATATCATTGTTGCGCCCGGCGAAGAGTCGAAATCCTTCGCCGGCTTCGAGACCGTCTGCGAGGCCATTATCGAAGGGCGTTTCGAGCGCGGCGATATCGTCATCGCTTTGGGTGGCGGCGTAGTCGGCGATCTTGCCGGCTTTGCCGCAGCGAGCGTGCGCCGCGGCATGCGCTTCGTGCAAATTCCGACATCGCTTCTGGCGCAGGTCAATTCCTCCGTAGGCGGCAAGACGGGCATTAATTCCCCGCAAGGCAAGAATTTGATCGGCGCCTTCCACCAGCCCTCGCTCGTGCTGGCCGACACCGGCTGCCTTGCCACTCTGCCAGCCCGCGAATTTCGCGCCGGCTATGCGGAAATCGTCAAATATGGGCTGATCCGCGATCAGGTCTTCTTCGAATGGCTGGAAGCCAATTGGCGCGATGTCTTCGCCGGCGGGCCGGCGCGCATCCGAGCGATCGCCAAGAGCTGCGCCACCAAAGCCGAGATCGTTGCCGGTGATGAATATGAGGCGGGCGATCGGGCCTTATTGAATTTCGGCCATACTTTCGGCCATGCGCTGGAGCGGCTCGTGGGCTATGACGGCCAGCGTCTCGTCCATGGCGAGGCAGTTGCCATTGGAATGGCCTGTGCATCGCGCTTCTCCGTCCGCCTCGGCCTGTGCGAGCCGGGGCTCGCCTTGCGTGTCGAAGCCCATTTGCAGAGCGCGGGCTTGCCCGTTCATATTGGTGATATTGCCGGCTGGCAAGGCGATGCGGCGTCCGTTCTCGAGGCCATGTATCAGGACAAGAAAGTAGAGCGCGGCGCTTTGACCTTCATCCTCGCACAGGGGATCGGTCATTGCTTCATTGCCAAAAATGTCGACGCGGGCGACGTCCACGCCTTTTTGCAGGATGAATTGGGCGAGGCAAATCGCTCGCCCTGAACACGGGACCTACGAACATGCACGGCGCGCATGCCGACCCCTTCGCCGTCAATCTTTGGGTTGCCGGCGCGATCGTCATCTTTTGCATTGCCATGTCGGCGTTTTTTTCCGGCTCCGAGACGGCGCTCACAGCCGCTTCGCGAGCCCGCATGCATGCGCTCGAAGCAAGTGGCGACCGGCGCGCGTCGATCGTCAATCGCCTGCTCGGCAACCGCGACCGGCTGATCGGCGCGATATTGCTCGGCAATACGATCGCGAGCATTGGCTCTTCGGCCTTGCTCACCAGCGTTCTCGAGGCGCTCGTCGGCTATAAGGGCGTCATTTACGCCACCGGGCTTATGACGGTCCTTCTTCTCGTTTTCGCGGAAGTTCTGCCGAAGACGCTGGCGATCAATTTTCCCGACCGCGGCGCGCTCGCGGTCGCAAGAGTTCATATCTTTCTTCGTTGCCGTGTTCGGGCCGATCCTGGCCGGTGTGGAAGTGCTGGTGCATGTTCTGCTGCGGCTCCTCGGGGTCAATTTACGCGCCAAGCACCGGCTCCTCACCGGCCATGAAGAGCTGAAGAGCACGCTCCACCTCATGCATCTCGAAGGCGGCGTGCCGCGCGTCGAGCGCGACATGTTCGGCGGCATTATCGAATTGCACGAGCTCGTCGTTGAAGATGTGATGGTCCACCGCACGAAGATGGTGACGATCAACGCCGATCTGCCGCCGCGCGAATTCGTGCGTCAGGTGGTCGCGTCGCCCTACACGCGGGTGCCGATCTGGCGTGGCGAGCCAGACAATATTATCGGCGTTCTGCATGTGAAGGATCTGTTGCGCGGGATCGAGGAATCTGGCGGCGACATAGCGCTTTTGAAGGTCGAAGGTCTGGCCTTCGAAGCCTGGTTTGTGCCGAACACCACGAGCGTGCAGAACCAGCTCCAGGCCTTCCTCAAGCGCAAGACCCATTTCGCCCTCGTCGTCGACGAATATGGCGTCGTCATGGGTCTCGTCACGCTCGAAGACATTCTTGAGGAGATCGTCGGCGACATCACCGACGAACATGACCTTGTGGTGCAAGGGGTGCGGACCAATCCCGACGGCTCGGTCACGGTCGACGGTTCGGTCCCCATTCGTGACCTCAATCGCGTGATGGGGTGGGACCTGCCGGATGAAGAGGCGACGACCATCGCCGGCCTCGTCATTCACGAGGCGCGCGCCATTCCGGAGACCGGCCAAGTCTTCACTTTTTATGATTTCCGCTTCGAAGTGCTGCGCAAGACGCGCAACCGGCTCGCGTCGATCAGGGTCATGCCCATCGGCCTGCATGCGAAGGAAGCGAGCGGATAGTCATTGCGCGCGTCCCTTCTCCCGCAAGCAGGAGAAGGAACGAGGCATCTTACTTGAAGAACTCGCGCTTCGTCGCTTGCAGCTTGAAGCCATTGTTCTCGAGCACTTCGTCCGAATTCGGATCGAGCGCGACCGCCGGTTCCACTTCCGCGTCCAAATCGACGTTTATGCCAGTTAGACAGACATCGCCCTCGTCGTCGACGATGCAGAGGATGCTCGTCAGCCTTTGGCCTTCGCAGGGCCCTGAGATGCACACGCCTGTCTCGACATCGAACTGTGCGCCGTGCTTGCCACACATCAGCACTTTCATATAGTTCGGTTCGTAGAAGTTGTTCTTCTCCCAATCCAGACGCTGGCCCGAATGCGGACAGGCGTTTTCATAGGCGAAATATTGCTTGCCGAAACGGGTGATGAAAATATCCCAAGGCCGCAGCTTGCCGTCATCCCAGCGGCGCATCAGGGGGAAGCTCTTGCCTCTTCGGTCGCCGATGTCTTTTTTGCCACAAATGACATAAAGCTCTTTGGTGGGCGGCAATGGCTTCGCGGGTATCGGCGGCGGCGGCTCGATCTTCGGCACCGGCTGTGCCTTCATATGGAACGTGCCGGCTTTTCCTTCGAGCCAGGCCTTGTGCGCGCCGGCGCATCCGCCGATCTCTTTGGCCTCGCCATCATTCGGATCGCTCTGATCTGCCATTTTGTCCTCGTTCATGCCCTGAACCTGGTCACCGGCCGGTCTCTCCGCCGGCTGCGCACCTGCGTCACCGCCCGTGACCAAAACACAATCGAGATCTTCGGGTTGGAGATCCGCTACGGGCCAGCCGCAGCAAGCGTGCCGCGCTTGGGCCGCCGGATCTCCTCAGCCGTTGAAGCATGAATTATACCAACCAGATCCTTCTGTCATCAGATCCAGGCTCCCCTGGTCATCTGCCGGACCTCCTACTCCGCCGGAGCTTGCTCTTTCAGCTCGTGCCGCAGCATCAGCGGCACCTGCGCCATTGTGAAGAGAAAGATGATCACGACGGTGCCGGGGAATTTGAAGAAGACCCAAATGTCCGAGGATTGGGTGCGCCAGACGATCTCATTGGCAAGGGCAAGAACAAAGAAGAAGACCGCCCAGCGCAGGGTAAGGATCCGCCAGCCGCGTTCGCTGAGCGAGAGTGCGTTGTCGAGCACAATCGGCAGCAGCGGCTTGTTGAAGAGAAGACCGCCGAAGAGCGCAATGCCGAAAGCGGCATAAAGAATCGTCGGCTTCATTTTGATGAAGCGCGGGTCTTGCAGATAAAGCGTCAGCGCGCCGAAGATGACGACGAGGACAGCCGTCATCAGCGGCATGATGGGCAGATGTTTGGTGCGCAGATAAGAGATGACGAGGGCTACGAGGACCGCCGCAATCAGCACCGCCGTTGCGGTGAAGAGGCCGGCATTTTCGCCCGCCAGAAGATGCGCCGGGAGAACCAATCCGACAAAAGGGGCAAAGAGTTTTGGCCGTGCATTGGCGAAGAAGAAGAGCAGGAGAGGCCCGAGTTCGAGGCTGAGCTTCAGAACAGGCGATGGTGCGGCCTTCGCAGGCTGTTTGGCGATATCGGTCGGATCGACGGTCTCGGTCATGATCGGCTGATTGTCCTGTGGCAGGGGAAACATCGCTCGAAACATCGCCTGAAACATCTCCGGCTCATGCGTCGAGTCCGGCGATGGCGCGGGCGAAATCGCCGGCGGCGAATGATTGCAGATCATCGGCGGTCTCGCCGACGCCAATGAAATGGATAGGCAGATTATATTTCTCCGCGACGGCGACAAGGATACCGCCGCGCGCGGTCCCGTCGAGCTTTGTCATCACCAGGCCGGTGACGCCAGCGATGCGGCCAAAAATCTCCACCTGACTCATCGCATTCTGGCCGACTGTCGCATCAAGCACCAAAAGTACGGCATGCGGTGCCTCGGGGTCGAGCTTCTTCATCACCCTTATGATCTTTTCGAGCTCCGCCATCAATTCGGTTTTGTTCTGCAGCCGGCCGGCCGTATCCATGATGAGGATATCGGTGCCGCTCTCTTGCGCCGATTTGATGGCATCGAAGGCGAGACCGGCGGCGTCGCCACCGGCCTCGCGGGCGATGACCGGCGCGCCGAGCGCGTCGCCCCAGATCCGCAATTGCTCGATCGCGGCGGCGCGGAAGGTGTCGCCGGCGACGAGCAGAACTTTGCGGCCCTCGCGGCTGAATTTGGCCGCGAGCTTGCCGATCGTCGTCGTCTTGCCGGAGCCGTTCACCCCGACGACCAGAATGACGAAAGGCTTGTGCGCCGCCTCGATCTCGATCGGCTTGGCGAGCGGCGCCAGCACGCGCTCGACTTCGGTTGCGAGAATGGTCTTCACCGTCTCGACATCGACATCCTTGTCGTAGCGGGTTTTGCCGACCTCGTCGCGAATGCGCGTTGCCGCCGCAACCCCGAGATCGGCACGGATCAGCATGTCCTCGAGATCATCGAGGGTGGCGGCATCGAGCTTGCGTTTGGTAAAGATCTCGGCAAGGCCGCTGCCGATCGACTGCGAGGAGCGCGACAGGCCCTGGCTGAGGCGCGCCCACCAGCTTTTTTTCGCGACCGCGTCGGCCTCTGGCGGCGCGCTTCGGGCCGCCTGCGGCAGAGCGGGATGAGGCAAAGTGGGAACCGATTTTCCGCCCGCATCCCGCTCTGAATTATTAGAATCGATCACGTTTCTGGAGACATCGGATATATCCGATGTCTCAACCATGGCTTTGGATTGACTCAATCCAAAGCCAACATGATCTTGAACGTCACTTTCGCGCTGGAGATCGGGCGTTGCCGGCTCGGCCCGGCGGCCGAAGAACCGCTTCAATCGACCCGCTTTGGGCTTTGTGTCTTCAGATTTGCCCGGTTTTTGGTCTTGGTCATTGCTCACGGGCAGGCCTTACAGTCTCAGAGGAGACGTGATCTGATCGATACCGCCTCATGTCGCGCGGGCAAACCGGCTTTTCAAGAGAGGCGCCGTCCAGATGGCGCCCAAACAAACGAAAACGCCGCAATTTCTTGCGGCGTTTACACAAATCAGGCGAGGCCTTGGCGTACTCAGCCGACCAGGCGTGCAGTGACCATGCAATAGAGCATGGGCAGCGACAGGACAGTATTGATGCGCGAGGTCAACATCGCGACACGCGCCGCTTTGGCCTTCTCGGCATCCTCGGCCGGCACAATGCCGAGCGCCTTCTTCTGATTCGGCCAAATGATGAACCATACGTTGAAGGCCATGATCAACCCGAGGACCATGCCGGTATAGATCGTCGTGTTTTTGATTGCGGTGCTGGTCGAAATGACGATGAGGCCGGTCACCACTGTCGAGAGGGCCGCCCAGCGGAACCAGAACAAGGCCTCGGGCGCAATGAATTTGCCGATCGCCGGCTTCAGTTCGGCCGGAATCTTCGGCATGGTCGGGATCTGCACCAGGTTGAAATAATAGAGGAGCCCGATCCAGGTGATGCCCGACAAGACATGCAAAAAGGTGACGAAGGGGCCGATATAATCGGCTACAACGGTCAGCTGTGAATGATGGAAGACGACAAGAACAATCAGCACCAAGACAGCGCCTGAGCCAATCGCATAGTAGAGCTCTTCGAGTATTTTAGTGGGTTTCTCGATTATTTCGTTGAGTTTTTCGGGTATTTGAGCCATTGGAACCCCCAAAATCCATACTTATCAGCGGCCGCCATGCAAGCTGAAGTCCAAGCTGCGGCGGTCGATCACGTCGGCGAACGGCGCCGCCTGCGGTTCGCCACAACTAGCCTGGATTTATTCTATTCTCGAATTGGGCCGGGGAAAACGGCTAATAGTGCTGCATCGCTGCGATGCTGACACCCTGCGTCGCAAATGCGACAGATTGCCGAGCGAGATCGATGCCCGGCGGCGCGGATTGCCTTCAAAAGCGCCAAGCCCTTCGCCAAACCGAGGCGAGACTCGTGGCGGGCGCGGGGATGAAATCCACGAGCACCTCCCGCCCGGCCGCGGGTGGTGCTGCAAGCCGGGCGCGAAAGACGATCGTTTCGCCTGCCGCGAGCCGTGGCTTCTGCGCCGTTACGACCCAGCTGTAGAGGCTTCGGCCATGCGCGTCTTGGATGGCGAGGCGGATAGAGGGGAGTTTCGTCGCCTGCGCGTGCAGATTTGTGATCTCGCCTTCGACGCCGAGAACAGTCTGAAATCCGTCATTGATCGTGATTGTGCGAAAATTTTCGAACGCGAGCCCGCGCAGATTGACTGGCAGGCCAAAAGCCGCATAGCCGGTGGCGGCGCGCGGCCACAGCCGCACCACCTCCGTGCGAAAGCCGATGAGAGCCATGACGAGGGCAATAAAAGCAAAGCCGACGAGGAGCTCGGAGAGCGCATGCGGCTTTTTGACCTTGGCAGGCGCAAAGACGCGGCCGGCGGGTTCGTCGCGATGGACATCGTCGGCTGCTGTAACGGAAATCTCGGCCGGCGCGGACAAGTCTTCGGCAAGGTCAGGGGGCGGCGTGCCGGCACTGCCGTCCCCGGCCACAAACCAGATGGCATCGCAGCGCGGGCAGGCGACGCGGCGCCCGCTCGAACCAAGCACGGCTTTGACGATATGGTAGGATTTTCCGCAGTCGGGACAATCGATCAGCATGGATCGGCGCGCATCCGCTCTACTCGTGGAAAGCGGGACGAAGGCTTGTCCCGCCATGGCCGGCCGCAATCCTCCGCTGCTATGGTTAACGTGCCGTTAAATGCGTGATTCGCGCGTCTAGAGCATCGGACCCAAAAGTGGGAACCGGTTTTGGGATCATCCGATGCTCTACTTTTTTGAATCTCGATCATCTTATCCGCTTTCAAGTGTTCCACTTGAAAGCGGGATGCTCTTGGAAGCGAGGTCTCGCTTGGTCCGATTCGAAAATGTCGGCCTGAGATATGGAATGGGAGCTGAGATCCTGCGGGACATCAGTTTCGATATCGGGCCGCAATCGTTCCAATTTCTCACCGGTCCGTCGGGCGCCGGCAAGACGACTTTGCTGCGTCTCATCCTGCTCTCGCTGAAGCCGACGCGCGGCCTGATCTCGCTCTTCGACCGCGATGCGGCGAGCCTCAGCAAGGACGCGATCACCGATTTGCGCCGCCGCATCGGCGTCGTCTTCCAGGATTTTCGCCTGCTCGACCATCTGACGACCTATCAGAATGTCGCTCTGCCGCTGCGCGTGCAGGGCCGCGACGAATTCGCCTATCGGGCCGAGGTCGTCGAGCTGCTCCGCTGGGTCGGCTTGGGCGAGCGGATGAATGTGCTGCCGCCGGTCCTTTCGGGCGGCGAAAAGCAGCGCGCTGCCATAGCGCGGGCGCTGATCGCGAGGCCCGAGCTGCTGCTTGCCGACGAGCCGACCGGCAATGTCGATCCCACTTTGGCGCGCCGCCTCATGCGGCTCTTCGCCGAATTGCACAAATCCGGAACCGCGGTCGTCATTGCGACCCATGATCTTGCTTTGATGGACCAGTTCGAAAACGCCCGTCGCCTCGTTCTCGGCGATTCCCGCCTGCATATTTACGAGTGAGCTTCCGATGACCCTCATGCAATCGGAACGGCACGATAGAACGCGATGGGAACTGGCCGATGGCCGGCTGATTCGCCGCCAGGAGGTGCCGCTCGTGCCCGCCGCTTCCATCGCCGGGCGCGCGCTTGTGACTGTCATCGCGATCATGACCTTTCTCGCGGCGCTGACAGCTTGCACGGCCATGTTCATCGGCGATGCCGCGCAGGGATGGAATCAATCGATCGCGCGGGAGATGACCATTCAAGTGCGCCCCATCGCCGGCCATGATCTCGAGGCCGAGACGGTCAAGGCTGCGGAAGTAGCGCGCGGCATCCCCGGCATCGCCGAGGTCAGGCCCTTCACCAAGGCGCAATCGGAAGCGCTTCTCCAGCCCTGGCTCGGCAGCGGCCTCGATCTTTCCGAATTGCCGGTGCCGCGACTCATCGTCCTCAAGCTCGAACGTGGCGCGCCGGTTGATACGGCGGCTTTGCGGCAAGCGCTCGGCGACAAGGTTGTCGGCGCGAGCCTCGATGATCATCACTTCTGGCTGCAGCGTCTCGCCATTATGGCGGGCACCGTCGTCGTCGTCGCAGGGGTCATCTTTATTCTGGTGATGATCGCCATGGTGCTCGCCGTCGGTTTTGCGACGCGCGGGGCGATGGCGGGCAATCGCGAGATCATCGAAGTGCTGCATTTCGTCGGCGCTGCCGACAGCTATATTTCGCGGCAGTTCCAGAGCCATTTCTTCCGGCTCGGGCTGCGCGGCGGCATTTTGGGCGGCGGTCTCGCCATTTTGGTTTTCTTCCTTTCCAGCACTTTATCGGCTTGGCTGCGGGGGACGGCCGGCGGCACCCAGGCGGAAATCATGTTCGGGAGTTTCGAACTGAGCCCCAAAGGCTATGTGGCGATCGCCGTCATCGCCGGCGCCATCGCCGTGACGACAGGCATCGTGTCGCGCGTCATCGTCTTCCGGCATTTGCGAAAATTGGGATGAAGCACGAGATCCGACTTGGTCTTGTGGGCGAATCCCTATAAAAGCCCCGCATCGTCAACAATCGAAAGGAGGTGATCCAGTGTCTCAATGTCTCATCGCGGAGCTGCTGGAAATCACCGCCGGATGCATCCGCTGCGGCTGAAGCCTGCGGCCGCGCAGACATTGCCTGGCGCGCCGTGAGCGTCACGGTTCGCGCCGAATGAGCAAAACTCCCATCAGGAAAGCCCCGGCACGCCGGGACTTTCGCATTTTTCAACACAGCCTCGGCGTGCCGAGGCTTTCGCATTTTGGCGCGCCGTCTTGTCATGTCGTCGATTTTGCGGCGTACTTTAAGGTAACGTTAAGGTAACTGGCCTGTGGGAGGATTTGGCTGTCTTGAGCAGCAGGCCGCTGGACATGCCCCGCGCTTGCGTTAACCTTGGCCTATGAAACGATGCGCCCTCGCCATTAGCATCGCCTTGATCCTCCTCGCGCAGCCTGCGCGTGCGGATTTCCGATCTTGCCTGCGCGGACTTGCGGCACTGGCGCATGAAAAAGGCGTGTCGGCGGCGACGATCGAGACCGCCACGCGTAATCTCGCCTTCGATCAAGATCTCATCACGGCCGAGCATACGCAGCCCGAATTCTCGACGCCGATCTGGGACTATATCGCCGGCCTCGTCGATGATGAGCGGATCGCCGACGGGCGGGCGGCGATGCGGCGCTGGGGCCATTGGCTCGCCGTCGCGCAACAAAGATATGGCGTCGATGCGGCGATCATCACGGCGATATGGGGCGTCGAATCGAATTTCGGCAAAGGCTTCGGCACCCATCCGGTCGTGCAATCACTGGCGAGCCTTGCCTGTGCCGGCGGGCGGGAGCCCTATTTCCGCACTGAGTTTGTCGCGGCGCTGAAGATCATCGATGCCGGCGATATCGATCCGACGCATTTCGACGGATCCTGGGCCGGCGCCTTCGGCCATACGCAATTCATGCCCTCGACCTTTCTGCGCATGGCGGTCGATCTCGACGGGGATGGCCGCCGCGATCTCATCGGCTCCGTGCCCGATGCGTTGGGCTCGACGGCCAATTATCTGCACAAGCACGGCTTCATCCCGGGCGAGCCCTGGGGCTTCGAAGTTCGCCTGCCAAGCCAATATTCGGGTCCTTCCGGTCGCAGAGACAAGCGGCCGGTCGATTTCTGGAAGGCGCGCGGCATGACCCATGTCGACGGTTCGCCTTTGCACGGCGAAGGCTATCTCGGCCTGTTTCTGCCGGCAGGGCCGCAAGGTCCGGCCTTTCTCGTCACCCATAACTTCGATGTGATTTATTCCTACAACGCGGCAGATTCCTATGCGCTGGCGATCGCGCTTCTCGCCGATCGGCTGCGCGGCGGCCGACCGCTTGCCACGCCCTGGCCAACGAACGACCCCGGCCTGTCGCGTGCCGGCCGGCGTGAAGTGCAGGCGCTTTTGATCCGCCATGGCTATGATCTCGACGGCAAGGTCGATGGGGTCTTGGGCGGGAAGACGCGCGCCGCGATCGCTGATTTTCAGACCCGCGTCGGATTGACGCCGAGCGGACGCGCCTGCGCATCGGTCCTGGCAGCATTGCGGAATCGCTGACAACAAGCGATCCGAAACCGCCGGTACTGCAAAGCGATTTGACGATAGCTCACTCGGAATTGACTCGCATCGCCGGCGCATTTTTCTCATGGTGAGCGATCGGGAAAATATCATGAGTTCTATGCCGTTTTCGCTTGGTCAGCTGATTCGCCGCGGCTGGCTTTTGATCGCCGTGACGGCGTGCGAAGTCGGCTTCGTTCAAGGTCCTCGCGCCACTCCTGTCGCCACGACCCATGTCGCTTCCGTCGTTGAATTATTCACCTCGCAGGGCTGTTCGTCCTGCCCGCCCGCCGATCATCTCTTGTCGGCGCTGGCGCGCGAGCCCGATGTGGTCGCGCTGAGTTTCCCAATCGACTACTGGGACTTTATCGGATGGCGAGACACGTTCGCCTCGCCCGTCTTCACGGCTCGGCAGAAGGCCTATGCCACGGCGCGCGGCGACGGCCGCATCTATACGCCTCAGGCTGTGATCGACGGGCTTGTCGATGCCGTCGGCAGCGATAAGGCGCAGATCGAGCGGGCCATCAAGATGAATAGAGGCCGCGAAGGCGCCTTGACCGTTCCGATCCATTTGGCTGAATCGCGCGACGTGCTGCATATCGACATAGGCGCCGGCCCGGGAGCCTCGGCCGGCGTCTATGTGTTGCGCGTCATCAGATCGCAGACCGTTGTGATCGGCCGCGGCGAGAATTCGGGGCGCAGTGTCACCTACACCAATGTGGTGCGGGCCATTCACAAGATCGGCGAATGGAATGGTGTTGCGCGAAGCTATGAGCTGACCAAGCTCAAGGGCGATGACGAGGGCTATGTCGTCCTTCTTCAAAAAGGTCCCGAGGACAGACCCGGCGCTATTCTCGCTGCCGCCAAAAGTGTCGGATTTTGAACCGGCGTCTTGTGAACCGGCGTCTTGCCATCCCGGGACGCCGGCGGGGGCGGACCATCAATCGCGGGAGCCGGCTCGCAGCCTAGAGCATGTCGCGGAAAAGTTGACAGACTTTTCCGACACCTTTTAGACATCGGGTATACCCGATGTCTCATCATGGACATGCTCTACTTCTTTGATGTAGGGCCGATTTGTCCCGATCATGTGGATCGCAGTTCAAGCACATCGGATATATCCGATGTGCCAAAGATGCGAACCCACGTGATCGGGATCGGCTCTAGGGGAAGTCCGAATTTCGCCCCGATCCACCGCTTTAGTCTCAGATATCGAAGCGGGCGACTGCCGGCTCATGGTGGAGCGGGATGAGGAAAAGTGGGAACCGGTTTTCCGGGCGCAATCAAGTTTATGCAGATTGCGCAAGCTTATCTGCATATCCCGCTCTAAATTATGAGAATCGATCACGTTTCTAAGACATCGGATATATCCGATGTCTCAATCATGCCTTTGGATTGAATCAATCCAAAGGCATGAACGTGATCGGGCAGGCTGAAAAAGGATATGTTGCGGTAATGATTCGCTTGGTTCTCTGCATTCTGCCAATTCTTCTGGCCTTTGCCTGCGGCATTGGCGTGCTCGCGCCCGCCACGGCCGCGACGCCCCATAAATCCAGCGCGAAGAAAACCGAGGCGCAGGCCGAAGATCAGAAGGCCAAGCCGGTGCAGATTGCGACTTACGGGGATTGGGGCGCTTTTCTCGCCGAGGCCGGCAAGGAAAAGACCTGCTATGCCTTGGCGCAGCCGAAGGATCGCGAGCCGGCCAAACTCAAGCGTGATCCCGCCTATGTCTTCATCTCCAGCCGGCCCGGCGAAAATATCCGCAATGAAGTTTCGATCATCATGGGCTTTCCGATGAAGGACGGCGGCGATGCGCAGGCCGAAGTCGGCTCTGCGAGTTTCGAGCTTATTTCGAAAGGCACCAATGCCTGGGTGAAGAACCCCGCCAAAGAGGCCGAACTGATCGGTGCCATGAAGAAAGGCGCAAAGCTCATCGTCAAAGCAGCTTCGGCGCGGGGAAATGTGACGACCGACAGCTATTCGCTGAGTGGCCTCTCCCAAGCGCTCGATCGCGTCCAGAAGGAATGCCGCTGACAGGCGGCGCTTCGGCGTCCGTCAAAAACCGCACGCGCTCTGCGCCGGCCGGAGACTGACGGCGGGCGATCATGGACCGGCGATCATGGACCGGCGATCCTAGGCCCGCGAAGGCGAGCGGGCGGCCGTGCCAAACGGCCGAGCCGGAGCCCGCGGGCAATTCTTTGTTTTGCGACTATATTGCTATATGCCCTGGCTTGTTTCGGGTGAAACTGCCATCGCATAATAAAATCCATTAAAGGAGCGACGGGTCAATCCCGGCGACGCGTAATCACGGGAGGAAACCAATGTCGGAAAAGACCTATCCCGTCAGTGCCGAGTGGGCGAAGCGTGCCTATATCGACGCGGCCAAATATGCCGAACTCTATGCCCGCTCGATCAGCGATCCCGATGGCTTTTGGGGCGAGGACGCCCGGGCCCGCATCGATTGGATCAAGCCTTTCACCAAGGTGAAGAACACGTCCTTCGCGCCCGGCGCCGTGTCGATCAAATGGTTCGAGGATGGCGTCACCAATGTGGCGATGAATTGCACCGACCGTCATCTGGCCACCCGCGGCGACAAGACGGCGATCATCTGGGAGGGCGACGACCCGGCCCAGTCGCGCCACATCAGCTACCGTGAATTGCACGAAAATGTCTGCCGTTTCGCCAATGTGCTGAAGGCGCAGGGCATAAAAAAGGGCGATACGGTCACGATCTATATGCCGATGATCCCGGAGGCAGCCTATGCCATGCTCGCCTGCGCGCGTATCGGCGCCGTCCATTCCGTCGTCTTCGGCGGCTTTTCGCCCAACTCGCTCGCTGGCCGCATCAAGGATTGCAGCTCGAAGCTTTTGATCACGGCGGATGAAGGTTTGCGCGGCGGCCGCAAGATCGCGCTCAAGGCCAATGTCGATGTGGCAATCAAAAAGGCCGAGGGCATTGTCGAGAAGGTGATCGTCGTCAAGCGCACGGGCGGGGCGATCGATTGGCACGAGGGTCGCGACATCTGGTACGAAGAGGCCGCCGCTGCCGCATCGGCCGAATGTCCGGTGACGGAGATGGGTGCCGAAGACCCGCTCTTCATCCTCTATACCTCCGGCTCGACCGGAACACCGAAAGGCGTCGTCCACACCACGGCGGGCTATCTCGTCTTTGTCTCGATGACGCATCAATATGTCTTCGATTATCACGAAGACGATATTTACTGGTGCACCGCCGATATCGGCTGGGTGACCGGGCATAGCTACATCCTCTACGGACCCCTCGCCAATGGCGCGACGAGCCTGATGTTTGAGGGCGTGCCGACTTATCCGTCGGTCTCTCGTTTCTGGGAGGTCGTCGATAAGCATAAGGTCAATATTTTCTACACGGCGCCGACGGCGATCCGCTCGCTGATGGGGGCCGGCGACGCTCCCGTGAAGGCAACGAGCCGTGCCTCGCTGCGCCTGCTCGGCACGGTCGGCGAGCCGATCAATCCGGAAGCCTGGGAATGGTATTATCACGTCGTCGGCGACAGCCGCTGCCCGATCGTCGACACCTGGTGGCAGACCGAGACCGGCGGCCATATGATCACGCCGCTGCCGGGCGCCACGCCTTTGAAGCCGGGCTCGGCGACGACGCCTTTCTTCGGCGTCAGGCCGGAGATTGTCGACGCCGCAGGCACCGTGCTCGAAGGGCCTTGCGAAGGCAATCTCGTCATCGCCAATTCCTGGCCTGGCCAGATGCGCACCGTGTTCGGCGATCATGAGCGTTTCGTGCAGACCTATTTTTCGGCCTTTCCAGGCAAATATTTCACCGGCGACGGCAGCCGCCGGGATGCCGATGGCTATTATTGGATCACCGGCCGGGTCGACGACGTCATCAATGTCTCCGGCCATCGCCTCGGCACGGCGGAAGTCGAAAGCGCCTTGGTCGCGCATCTTGTGGTGGCGGAAGCCGCCGTCGTCGGCTATCCGCATGACATCAAGGGCCAGGGCATCTATGCCTATGTGACTCTGATCGAGGGCTTTGCCGCGACCGAGGATCTGCGCAAGGAACTCATTGCCTGGGTGCGTCAGGAAATCGGCGCCATCGCCTCGCCCGATATCGTGCAATTCGCGCCCGGCCTGCCGAAGACGCGGTCGGGCAAGATCATGCGCCGCATCCTGCGCAAGATCGCGGAAAACGAATTCCATGCGCTCGGCGATACATCGACTCTGGCCGATCCGACGGTCGTCGAGGATCTAATCCGCAATCGCGCCAAGTGACGGGCCAAGCGACGGACCAAGTGAAGCGGCGCCTTCAAAAGCGCGCGAGGCTCGGCGCCGTACTGCGGCGCCGATGCCACACATAAAGGGTATTTTAACCCCACGCGATGAAATGAAGTCCATCCCGGCGTGGCAATTGATATTGTCGTAGGGAATGGCTGTTGGAGTGAGCTCGAACGCGCTCCACAAGTCGGGCTTGCCCGACTTGTGCATTCCTAAAGCCGAACTCGGGCGAGCCCGAGTTCGGGGGGAGGCGTGTGCTTACTTTGCGGGTTTCCTCCCGCAAGGCATGGCACGCGCGAGAGCTTCGTTTGCTGCTTTTCCTATGCGGGGGCACGATGGGGAATTCGAGAGAACGGGGCCTGCTGGTCCCGGCAATTTTTTCCGCTATCGGCTGGAGTGTCGCGATCATCGCCGGCACTTCGACGAGCAATGAGGTGCAGGCGCATGAGATGGTCGCCTTTGCGGGCGACTATCCGGCCGGCGTCATCGTCATCAGCCAACATCAGCGCAAGCTCTATTTGACGGAAGGCAACGGCCGCGCGATCCGCTATCCGATCGCAGTCGGCATGCCGGGCAAGGCCTGGCTCGGTGAAACCCATGTCGAGGGCAAGTTCATCCATCCGGACTGGTCGCCGCCGGCCATCGTCCATCGCGATCATCCGGAGCTGCCGTCGCTCATCCCCGGCGGCTCGCCGCACAATCCGATGGGTGCTGCTGCGATCACGCTGCAGAAGGATGAAGTCGCCATTCACGGCACCAATGCGCATATGCGCAAATCGATTGGCACGGCGGCCTCTTATGGCTGCATCCGCATGTATAATGAGGATGTGCTCGACCTCTATGAGCGCGTCAGCGTGGGAACACCGGTGATCGCCGTGCCGTAAGGCGGCAGCTGCGCTTCAGTTTTCATGGCCGGTTCGGGCTTGCCCCGACCGGCCATTCGCGTTTTTCGCTCGCGCCGCCTTGGTTCATGCGTCTTTTCATCACCATTCCGTGGCTGCGGCGCTGGCCGGCCCAACTCATCGGGCTCGGGTTCCGGCCGGAGCGCGTGCGCCAGCAGGCCTCATCTCGCGTTGCATGCTAAGCTCCGCGAAGACCTCTGATCCCCTCCTTCTTCGGATAGAACATGGACCCCACTGATCTGGCTGCAGCCTATTACGCGCTCGAAGCCCATCGCGAGGACGGCCGGTTTGTCACGATCGCCGATCTCTTTGCCGAAGACCCCAAAAGGTTCGACGATTTCCATGTCGAGCTTGACGACATCCTCTTCGATTTTTCGAAACAGAGAATCGGCCGGGAGACGCTTGCGCTGCTCGTCGATCTCGCCCGCGCCGCCAGAGTGGAGGAGCGCCGCGCCGCGCTTTTTGCCGGCGAGATCGTCAATCCGACCGAAGGCCGCCCGGCGCTTCATATGGCGCTGCGCAATCTCGGGGCCACGCCGATGTTCGCCCAAGGCCATAACGTCATGCCGGAGGTCGTCGCCGAACGCCAGAAGATGCTGCGCTTTGCCGAAGACGTCCGCAATGGCGTGATCAAGAGCGCGAATGGCGAAGCCTTCACCGATATCGTCAATATCGGCATTGGCGGCTCGGATCTCGGCCCAGCCATGGCGGCCAAGGCTATGACGCCTTTCATCGCCGTGCATCTCAATCTGCATTTCGTCGCCAATGTCGACGGCAGCGATCTCGGTGACCTTCTGCCGAAACTGCGGCTCGAGACGACGCTTTTCATCGTCTGCTCGAAGAGTTTTACGACGCTCGAAACGCTCACCAATGCCGCGGCTGCGCGGAAAGATCTCGTCGCAAGGCTTGGCGAAGCTGCGGTGCCGGCACAATTTTGCGCCGTCTCGACGGCGCTGGACGAGGTCGCGCGCTTCGGTATCGCGGCGGACCGCATCTTCGGCTTTTGGGATTGGGTCGGCGGCCGTTTTTCGATCTGGTCTTCCATCGGCCTGTCGCTCGCGATCGGCATTGGCGCCGAGAAATTCGAGAAATTTCTTTTGGGCGGCCAGGATATCGACAAGCATTTTTGCGCCGCGCCGCTTGAAAAAAATGTGCCGGTGCTGATGGCGCTGATCTCTATCTGGTCCCGCAATTTCTGGGGCTACGCCGCCCAAGCAATTATTCCCTATGATCAAAGGCTCGCACGCTTTCCCGCCTATCTCCAGCAGCTCGAAATGGAATCGAACGGCAAATCCGTCACCCTTGACGGCACGCCGATCGAAGGCATGACGGCGCCGGTCGTCTTCGGCGAGCCGGGCACCAATGGCCAGCACGCCTTTTTCCAGCTCTTTCATCAAGGCACTGAGATCGTGCCGGTCGATTTCCTCGTCGCGTCGCAGCCTTTTTCTGCCGATCCGCAGCAGCATCAGCTCCTCATTGCCAATTGTCTGGCGCAAAGCGAGGCTCTCATGCGCGGCCGCTCGCTGGCAGAAGTCGAACAGACTCTGCGCGCGCGCGGCCTCGATGAGGATGAGATCGCGAGATTGGCGCCGCACAAGGTCTTTGCCGGCAATCGGCCGTCGAGCACTTTTCTCTATAAAAAGCTATCGCCGCGGGTGCTGGGCCAGCTGATCGCGCTTTATGAGCATAAGGTCTTCGCGCAATCTTTGATCTGGGACATCGACCCCTTCGATCAATGGGGCGTCGAACTCGGCAAGGAGCTCGCGCTGCGGCTCGCACCGATCATTGCCGATGGCAAGGCATCGCTCGATGGGCTCGATGCCTCGACTGCGGGGCTCGTCGCGCAGATCAGGAAATTGAAGAAGGGGTGATTCAGAACGGTACGGGCGATGAAGCTGCTTATCCTTCCCCTTCGGGGGAAGGTGGCAGCCATAGCCTGTCGTTTACGACGGGCGTCCCTTCGGGCGCCCTATGGCGAAGCGACGCTGACGGACGGGGTCGCTATTACGTATAGAAACCCCACCCGGCCGGCCATAGCCCTGCCCTTCGCAAGGCGCTCTTCTTTGCGACGGGCGCGCGAAGCGCGCCCTATGGCCGCCCACCCTCCCCTGAAGGGGAGGGATTCGTAGACCAATCGCCGTCCCGCGCGGCGGCGATCCATAGCGAAGGCGATCTCTAGTGCCCGCCAACTGCAAAAAGGCGCAGAGGCGAGCAGGCCGCTTTGGCTATTTCAAATGTTTGGCGAGGAATTTGTTCATTTCGAACATCGTCGCCTTCGGCTGGCCGAAGACGGCGGCGAGTTTCGCATCGGCGATGATCTCGCGCTTGTTTTCCGGGTTCTGCAATTTGTTCTTGCGAATATAGTCCCAGACTTTGCTCACCACTTCGGTGCGCGGCAGCGGCGCGGCGCCGACGATGGCGGCAAGCTCTTGCGACGGCGTCAGCGGCTTGCTGAAAGCGCTCGGTATCTTTGCGGGAGCCTTCTTCGCGGCCGCGGACTCGCCTTTGCTGGGGCTGGCCGGTTTCTTCGGTGCGGTCGTCATTCTTGTCCCTCCGATCGAGTCTACGCGAATCTCGCGGGTTACCGAATCCTACTAACCAAAATCACTGCGATCGGAAACGTGCTGCAAGTGCATTTGCTGCGTAAAGTTGATTTATACCAGGCAAATTCGCCGCGCCCGCGGCCGGAACCGCCAGTCATTGCCCGGTTGCAATGGCAGCATGGCGCGAGCTTTGTCAATCTCCAGGCTCTCAGCGCTTAGCTATGCAAATTTTGCATAGCATCTGCAATCCTGCTCAGGCGCCGGATTTCTGCGCGCGGCGGGCAAGTGTCCGCAGCCGCAAAGCGTTGAGCTTGATGAATCCAGCCGCATCGCGATGGTCATAGGCGACCGCGCCTTCTTCAAAGGTCACGAGGTCCTGATCATAAAGCGAATAGGGGCTCGTGCGGCCGATAACCGCGGCGGAGCCCTTATAGAGCTTCACCTTCACATTGCCGGTGACGAATTGCTGGCTGTGGTCGATCAGCACCTGCAGCATCTCACGTTCGGGCGAGAACCAAAAGCCATTATAGATGAGCTCGGCATATTTCGGCATCAGCTCATCCTTGAGATGCGCCGCGCCGCGATCGAGGGCGAGCTGCTCGATGCCGCGATGGGCAGCATGGAGAATGGTGCCGCCCGGCGTTTCATACATGCCACGCGACTTCATGCCGACGAAGCGGTTCTCGACGAGATCGAGCCGGCCGATGCCATTGACGCGGCCGAGCTCGTTCAGATGGGCGAGAAGGGTGGCCGGCGACATTTTCGTCCCGTCGACGGCGACGGGATCGCCCTTCTCGAAAGCGATCTCGATGATGGTCGGCTTGTCCGGCGCATCTTCCGGATTGACGGTGCGCGAATAGACATAGTCCGGCACCGCCTCGGCCGGATCTTCCAGAACCTTGCCTTCGGAAGAGACATGCAAAAGATTGGCGTCGACGGAAAACGGCGCTTCGCCTCTTTTGTCCTTGGCGATCGGGATCTGATTTTGCTCGGCGAAGGCGATGAGCGCCGTGCGCGAGGCGAGATCCCATTCCCGCCAGGGGGCGATGACTTTGATGTCAGGCTCCAGCGCATAATAGGAGAGCTCGAACCGCACCTGGTCGTTGCCCTTGCCGGTCGCGCCATGGGCGACGGCATCGGCGCCGACCTTGCGGGCGATCTCGATCTGCTTCTTGGCGATCAGCGGCCGGGCGATCGAGGTGCCGAGAAGATAGAGCCCCTCATATTGCGCATTGGCGCGGAACATGGGGAAGACATAGTCGCGCACGAAGTCTTCGCGCAGATCCTCGATGAAGATATGTTCCGGCTTGATGCCGAGGAGAAGGGCCTTCTGCCGCGCCGGCTCGAGTTCCTCGCCCTGGCCGAGATCGGCGGTGAAGGTCACGACCTCGCAGCCATAGGTCATTTGCAGCCATTTCAGGATGATCGACGTGTCGAGGCCGCCGGAATAGGCAAGGACGACGCGTTTGATCTGTTTGTTCTCGGGCATTTTGCGCTCTTAGGATTTCTTCGGCAGGGCGGTTTCAGGTGGCGGGACTATAGAGGCCGAACTTGGCCGTGCAAGCGGGGCTTTCCCCGGGAGCCCCGCAACGAAAGGTGGAAGGTGCGCGTCATTGCGAGGCGGCGCAGCCGACGAAGCAATCCAGTCTGGATCGCTTCGCTTCGCTCGCGATGACGCCTGGACCCCGGCCCTCCTTGCGCAGAGTTTATCCTCGGGCTTGACCCGAGGACTTCAGTCGGCCGGGGTTACCGCCTGCTTGGAATATATGAGGTCTATGATTTTGAGACCGCTTAGTCTCACGCCGCCTCGAGCGCGCGCTTCACCGCTTCCGGTTCGCGGGCAATCACGAGCAGATAGGCGCGTATCGCGCCGTCCGGGCGCGAACGTCCTTGCTCCCAATCCTTGAGACGAGCCAGCCCGAAGCCGTAACGTGAGGCGAAATCCGCTTGCGAGAGTTTCAGCTTCTTACGCAGTGCCTTCACATCGATATCGCTCGGGACATGGATGCGATACTCATTCTCATCGGCTTCGCCGCGGGCGAACGCCAGCGCCTCCTTGGCGGATTCGATCAAGCGCTCTCCAGCCTTGGTCATGGCAGATCCTTTCAATCAATCTTGCGGCTCATCCGAAGCGCCACCACCTTCCGGGCAACGCTTTTCCGATACTCATCGGCCAGCGTCGAGAGAATAGCGTGCAAGGCGTTCCGTTCGGCCTTGGTTAAATTGGCTTTCTCTCCCTTCCCAAACAAATCAAGAAGGAAGATCGGCACGTCTTCGCCGGCATAGAAGGTGATGACCCGATAGCCGCCGCTCTTGCCTTTACCGCGCCCGGCGACCCGCAGTTTGCGGGCACCGCCGGTCCCCTCCATGAGGTCGCCGGCCATGGGGTCCGCTGCGACAAGCGTGACGATGGCAGTACGCTCATCATCGGTGAGGCCTGCACGCTCGGCGGATTTCTGATAGGTCGGCGTCTCAATGACGACATGCATGGGCCTATATACGGAAATTCCGTCCTTTTGGCAAGAGGAAACGGCGGAAATTCCGTAGGAACTGATGGGCGCCGATGGGAGCGGTGTGGCGCAGCTCCGGCACAATATATCTTGTCGATACCGCCAAAAAGAAACGCCACGGGCTTCCACCTGTGGCGTTCTTCCATCGATTGAGCAATTCCGCTCGGCCGCTTCCGCCACAATATCCTACCAACTCAAAGTCTTGGTATTATCCTTGAAAAGCGTTCCTTCTATCAATTGCGCATTGGCGATCTTGATGCCGGCAAGCAGATCCGCCTCCTTGACGCCGTAATGTTCCATGCACATCGAGCAGGCCATCACGGTCGCTCCCGCGGCGATAAGTTTGCCGAGTAGTTCCTGCTGCTCTTTGAACTTCCCTTGGTTCGCTTTCGACGCGATCAGAACACCTCTGTCACTGAGGAAAATCGTAACCGGATGCTTTCGATCGAGCTGGTGCTTTGAAAAGACAAGCTCCATCTCGGCGCGGTGCGGCTGGTCTGTGGTAGCGTTGACGAAAAGCGGGTCGGTTTCGGCAGCGAACGCAGGCGATACGGCGGCCTGGCACAGGGCCATTGCCGCGCACGTAAATAAGATCGGTACGATGCGCATTGGGTCCTCCACGGTCAGCTGGCGGACGCAAAATGAATATCGCTGGAAGAGTGCAGACATTGATTCAAGTCAATACGCGCTTATCGGTCACGTCGTGCGCAGAATATCGGCCCAAATATTGATCGATAGTGACGCAGCCTTATTTATTTTGCAGACTATTGTGCTAACCGCCGCGCTCCCGCCGCTCTTTTCGGCATGAGTGGGTCACTGCGCGGGTGCCGCGCGGATTCTTTACGGAAATGCAGATTTCGATTTGGAAAGCCCGCCGCCGCCTTGCAGAATCGCTGAAAAGATGCATATAGATGTTCATCTATCTTTCTCATAACGATCATCTCACGATGGTTGGTGTTTGAGAGTGGGCCCTCGCGGACCCGCTCTTTTTTATTGCCGCTCGCCATCGTCCGCGTAAAGGAAACAAAAGGCCCGTGGGGCTCGATTTACGCACAGCATCCGATGAATTCGGCCTGGCCGAGCCGCGTTTCGTCACCGAGGCGGGCGTCGCCGCCCGCATTGCCGCGCTTGCCGTGCCGGTTCTCGCCGATCTCGGCTTTCGCCTCGTGCGGGTGAAGCTTTCGGCGCAGGCCGGCGCGACCGTTCAGATCATGGCGGAGCGGCCGGACGGCAGCATGTCGATTGAAGATTGCGAGGCGGTCAGCCAGGCTCTCTCGCCGGTTCTGGACGTCGAAGATCCGGTCAAAGGCGCCTATCGCCTCGAGATTTCCTCACCGGGGATCGATCGGCCGCTGGTGCGGGCTTCCGACATTGCCCGGGCGCTCGGCCATGAGGCGCGGATCGAAATGGCGGTCGGGCAGGGGGGCGACGGCCGCAAGCGCTTTCGCGGCCGGATCGAGGCGCTCGAAGGCGAGGGGCGGGAGGCCCGGCTCAAGCTCCAGCGTTTCGATGCCAAGCCGGATGAGCCTGGCGAAGTTTGGCTCGCCGTCGCCGAGATTGAGGAGGCCAAACTCGTCTTGACGGAAGATTTGATCCGCGAAGCTTTGCGTGCCGCCAAAATGGCAGAGAAAAATGCCGTAGCGGCGGATCAGGCAGAAGAGCCGGATCAGGCGGCCAATCAGGAAGGCGGGGAAAGATTGGCTGGCGCTGCGCCGCGGCGTGGGCCGGGACGGTTCGCAGGCCCCAAAGCGGCTAAGCCGAAACCGCTTCTGCCGGCCGGCGTGCGATCTGAATTCAAGAAGGGCAAGCCCGCGCGAGCGGCGCGATCTTTTGCGGCGAATGAAAAGCCGCCGAGCAAATAGCTGCAAGACAGAAACAAGACAGAGAATAGCGAACAGGTGAGCATGCGTTCGTCTTCCGAAGCTTGGTGCAATCGCGCCAAGCGCTTCGGGTCACAAAAGGAGAAATGCCATGGCCGTCAGCGCCAATAGGCTCGAACTTCTGCAGATCGCCGATGCGGTCGCGCGGGAGAAATCGATTGATCGGCAGATCGTGCTCGCATCGATGGAAGATGCGATGCAGAAGGCGGCGAGGTCCCGCTATGGCCAGGAGACCGAAGTGCGGGCCGAGATCAATCCAAAGACGGGCGAGGTCCGTTTCTCGCGCCTGCTGCTCGTCGTCGATCAGGTCGAAAATGATGCGACCCAGATTTTGCTTGCCGAGGCGCGCAAGAAAAATCCGGCCGCCCAGGTTGGCGATTGGATCGCCGAGAGTCTGCCGCCCTTCGATTTCGGCCGCATTGCCGCACAGTCGGCGAAACAGGTGATTGTGCAGAAGGTCCGCGAGGCCGAGCGCGACCGCCAATATCAGGAATACAAGGACCGTATCGGCGAGATCGTCAATGGCCTCGTCAAGCGCGTCGAATATGGCAATGTGATCATCGACCTCGGCCGCGGCGAGGCGACGATCAGGCGCGATGAGATGATCCCGCGCGAGGTCTTCCGCCCCGGCGATCGCGTGCGCGCCTATGTTTATGACGTGCGCCGCGAGCAGCGCGGCCCGCAGATCTTCCTGTCGCGGACGCATCCGCAATTCATGGCCAAGCTCTTCCGGCAGGAAGTGCCGGAAATCTATGACGGCGTGATCGAGGTGAAGGCGGTTGCCCGCGACCCCGGCTCACGCGCCAAGATTGCGGTGATCTCGCGCGATTCATCGATCGACCCGGTCGGCGCCTGTGTCGGCATGCGCGGCTCGCGCGTGCAGGCCGTCGTTAACGAATTGCAGGGCGAGAAGATCGACATCATCCCCTGGTCTCAGGATGCCGCGACCTTCATCGTCAATGCCTTGCAGCCGGCGGAAGTGGTCAAGGTCGTACTCGACGAAGATACGGCGCGCATCGAAGTCGTCGTGCCGGACGATCAATTGTCGCTCGCCATCGGCCGCCGCGGCCAGAATGTCCGTCTCGCCTCGCAATTGACCGGCTGGGACATCGATATTTTGACCGAGGCCGAGGAATCGGAACGCCGCCAGAAGGAATTTCTGGAGCGCACCAATATCTTCATGAAGGCGCTCGATGTCGATGAGGTCGTCGGCCAATTGCTCGCCTCGGAAGGTTTTCGGTCGGTCGAGGAGCTGGCCTTCGTCGAGCCCTCGGAAGTCGCCGGGATCGAAGGGTTCGACGCCAATATGGCGGCGGAGATCCAGGCGCGGGCGCATGAATATCTCGCCAAGATCGAGGCCGAGCAGGATCAGAAGCGCCGGGAGCTCGGCGTTGCCGACGAACTGCGCGAGGTGGAGGGCGTAACGACGCCCATGCTGGTGAAATTCGGCGAGAATGACGTCAAGACGGTCGAGGATCTCGCCGGCTGCGCGACCGACGATCTCACCGGCTGGAGCGAGCGCAAGGACGGCGAGACGATCAAACATGCCGGTTTTCTCGACGGTCTCGATGTTTCGCGCGACGAGGCGGAGGCGATGATCATGGCAGCCCGCGTCAAGGCCGGCTGGATCGAGGCGGAGGCGCCGGCCGCGGAGGAATCGGCGGCGGCACAGGGGTGATCGGTCCAAATCCCGGCATTTTCGCAGTTTTTCGACGCGAGCCTGCCATTTGGTCTGAACCAGGCGCCGCCAATTGCTGTCGGCGCCGCGGGTAGAGCATCGTGCGAAAAAGTGGGCCCCGGTTTTTTGCAACAAACGATGCCTTTTCAAAAACCTAGAGCATGATGCCTGATTCGGTTTGAATGCATCATGCTCTAGTTGTTTTGCAGATACGTCATATATCTAAGTGTGACCCCGTCTGAACAAGCGGGTAGAGCTGGCGGGGGTCTTGGTTGAGCAAAGCCGTCCAAGTGAATACGGGCTCTGAGAGGACCTGCATCGTCACGCGGGCGAAGGGCGAACCGGACCAAATGATCCGCTTCGTCGTCGGTCCGGACGCGCGCGTCGTGCCGGATTTGCGGCACAAGCTGCCGGGGCGTGGCGTTTGGGTCACGGCGCGGGCCGACAAAATTGCCGAGGCCGTCAAGCGAAAAGCCTTTGTGCGCGGATTCAAAGCCGAGGTTGTCGTTTCCGCCACTTTGCCGGCCGAGATCGAGGAACTATTGACCAAAGATTGTCTTCAGGCACTCTCGCTCGCCAATAAGGCCGGCCAAGTCGTCACCGGATTTGCTAAGGTCGAGGCGGCGATCGCGAAAAGCGCCATAGCAGGCCTCGTCGAAGCTCAGGATGCCGGCGCCGATGGCAGCCGCAAGCTGGGGCAGGCTCTGCACCGGCGTTTCGGGCCCGCGGCGATGAAGCCGCGCGTGAAACTCTTTACTTCGCTGCAATTGAGTTTGGCACTTGGGCTCGCAAATGTGATACATGCAGCGCTCGTCGAGGGAGCGGCGGCCGACGCCTTTCTTTCGCAGTGTCGGAAATTGGATCTTTATCGCTCTGCTCCGTCCAGCGCGGGTGATGCGACGGGTGAGGAAGCAGCGCCGGAATTTGTCTGAGGGTGGCGTCGCCGGCCGAGGCTGAGCGGCATAAGTCAAGGGAATTGGGTTCGGCTCGTTTCGATGCGAAGGCTAGCGCGTCGGAGCAAGCTGGGTCATTAAGGTCGGGGTTTTTCTCCGACATGCGGGATAGAACGGGCAAGGCCCTAGGATTGGGAACGAATGAGCGAATCGAAAAATTCCGGCGACAATACTCTGAGCGTCGCGCCGACGAAGACCCTGTCGCTGAAACGGCCGGTCGAGTCTGGCATTGTGCGCCAGAGCTTTTCGCATGGCCGCTCCAAGGCGGTCGTCGTCGAAAAGGTGAAGCGCCGGGCGATGGGGCCAGGTGAGGCGCATCCGCCGCGCGAGACGCCGGCTGTGCCGGCGCCGCCGCCGGCCGCCGCGCCGCGCCCCGCCGCGCCGGAGCGCCCCCGCAGCGAAGCACCGCAGAAGCCTTCCGCGCCGCGGCCGGCCGCCGGCGTCGTATTGCGTTCATTGACCGAAGAAGAGCGTGAGGCGCGCACCCGCGCGCTTTCCGGTGCACGCGAGCGCGAAGAGGAAGAACGTCGCGTTGCTTTGGCTGAGGCACGGGTCAAAGAGGAGCGCGACGCGCGCGAACGGGAAGAACGTGCCGCCGCGGCCGAGCGCAAGCGTGAGGAAGAGATACGCCGCGCCCAAGAGGCCGACGCGAAACGGCGCTCGGAGGTGGAGGCGAAGCGCCGGCTCGAAGGCGGCGCGCCAGCACCCGCGCCCGCTGCGGCTGCTGCCCCTGCAGCGCGCAAACCCCTCACGGCCTCTGCAGCACCCACGGCGCTGCGTCCCGCCGTCACCGAAGAGGAAGAGGCCAAGCGCATTATCCGTCGGCCCGGTGTGGCGACCAAAGTGGTCGTGCCGCGGCCGACCCGCGGCGCCGAGCCGAAGAGCCGCGGCCGTCTCACCGTCTCGAGCGCGACGGGGGAGCAAGACGAGCGCACGCGCTCGGTCGCTTCATTCCGCCGGCGTGTCCAGCGGCTCAAGGGCCATGTCGCCGAGCAGAAGGAAAAGATCGTCCGCGAAGTGATCTTGCCCGAGACGATCACCATTCAGGAACTCGCCAACCGCATGTCGGAGCGCGGGGTCGACGTCATCAAGCTTCTGATGAAGCAAGGCCAGATGGCGAAGATCACCGATGTGATCGATGCCGACACCGCCCAGCTCATCGCCGAGGAGCTAGGCCATACGGTGAAGCGTGTCGCCGAATCCGATGTCGAGGAAGGTCTCTTCGGCACGCCGGATGTCGGTGAACATCTCGTGCCGCGGCCGCCGGTGGTTACCATCATGGGTCATGTCGATCACGGCAAGACGTCGCTGCTCGATGCGATCCGCCATGCCAATGTGGTGGCCGGCGAAGCGGGTGGCATCACCCAGCACATCGGCGCCTATCAGATCACCGCACCAAGCGGTTTGCCGATCACTTTCATCGATACGCCTGGCCACGCCGCCTTCACCGCCATGCGCGCGCGTGGCGCCAAGGTCACGGACATTGTCGTGCTGGTCGTCGCTGCAGACGATGGCGTGATGCCGCAAACGGTGGAAGCGATCGCGCATGCAAGGGCCGCGCATGTGCCGATCATTGTCGCGATCAACAAGATCGACAAGCCGGATGCGAAGCCGGAACGCGTCCGCAGCGAATTGCTGCAATATAACATCCAAGTGGAATCGCTCGGCGGCGATACGCTCGAGGTGGAAGTATCCGCCACGAAGGGGATCAACCTCGACAAATTGCTCGATATGATCGCGCTGCAGGCGGAAATTCTCGATCTGCGCGCCAATCCCTCGCGCTCGGCCGAAGGCACAGTGATCGAGGCGCGCCTCGACCGCGGCCGTGGTCCCGTCGCGACCGTCCTCGTCCAGCGCGGGACTTTGCATGTCGGCGACCTCATCGTTGCCGGATCGCAATGGGGCCGCGTGCGGGCGCTGCTAGATGATACGGGCGCACAACGGCAGGAGGCCAGCCCCTCCATGCCGGTCGAGGTTCTTGGTTTCTCCGGTTCGCCTGAGGCCGGCGATCGCGTTGCCGTCGTTGAGTCCGAGGCGCGCGCGCGCGAAATCACCGAATACCGCGAGCGGCAGAAACGCGATCAGGCTGCGGTCCGCGGCAGTGTAGCGCGCGGCTCGCTCGCCGATATGATGAGCCAGCTCAAGACGGCGGGCCGCAAGGAATTCCCGCTCGTCATCAAGGCCGATGTGCAGGGTTCGCTTGAAGCGATCGTGGCGACGCTCGAAAAGCTGAATACGGACGAGGTGGCGGCACGCGTGCTGCACGCTGGCGTCGGTGGAATCACTGAATCCGATATTACTTTGGCTGCTGCTTCGCATGCAGCTGTCATGGGCTTCAACGTGCGTGCGCATAAAGAAGCTCGGCTCCTCGCCGAACAAAGCGGGACGGAGATCCGTTACTACAACGTGATCTATAATCTCGTCGATGACGTGAAGGCGGCCATGTCCGGATTGCTGCCGCCGACCTTGCGCGAAGAAATGCTCGGCAATGCGCAGATCCTGGAAGTGTTCAACATTTCCAAGGTCGGCAAGGTTGCGGGCTGCCGCGTGACCGACGGCATGGTCCAGCGCGGCGCCAATGTCCGCTTGATCCGCGACAATGTCGTCGTGCATGAAGGCAAGCTTTCGACGCTCAAGCGCTTCAAGGATGAGGTGAAAGAGGTCGTCGCCGGCCAGGAATGCGGCATGGCCTTCGAGAATTATCAGGACATGCGCGTCGGCGATGTCATCGAATGCTATAATGTGCAGGAGATCAAGCGCTCGCTGTGATGCCAAGTCGAAAGCAGCAGGTGCTTCATTCGCTCGGAAGCTTCGGCCGCAAGGCGACGGGGCGAAGGGCGATGAAAGCGATTATGACGCAGATCAAAACGACAGTGCGCCAGCGCGCTATTATGTGCGTTGGCCAAGCCGCCCGAGGGGTCGAGCAAATACGCGCGCGCTACTGCGACGACCGGCCTTCGCAAGGCGAAGGCTGAACCACCCGGAAATCCCATGTCTAGAACCCATCAGCAAGGCGGCGAGCCCTCGCAACGCATGTTGCGCGTCGGCGAACTCATCCGCCACACTCTGTCCGATCTTTTGACGCGCCGGGAGATCGACGATCCGGTGCTGCAAGGCCATGTCGTCACCGTGCCGGATGTGCGCATGAGCCCCGATCTGAAGCTCGCCACCGTCTTCGTCATGCCGCTCGGCGGCAAGGATGTGAAGGAGGTGATCGAAGCGCTCGATCGGCACAGAAAATTCATCCGCGGCGAGATTGCGCATCGCGTCAATCTCAAATTCGCGCCGGAGCTGCGGTTCAAGCCGGACCGCAGCTTCGACTACGGCGCCAAGATCGATGCTCTGTTCGAGAAGCCCGAGGTGAAGCGCGATCTTCTGCAGGATATGAACTTGTCGGATATGGATAAGGCTCGATGAACGCGCCTCGTTCGACGCGCGCGGACATCAGTGGTTGGGTCGTGCTCGATAAGCCGGTCGGGATGACCTCGACCCATGCCGTCGCGCGGCTGAAACGCCTCTTCAATGCCAAAAAGGCAGGCCACGCCGGCACGCTCGATCCGCTCGCCTCGGGCATTCTGCCGGTTGCTTTCGGCGAAGCGACCAAGACCGTGCCCTTCGTCCAGGAGGGCGAGAAGGCCTATCGCTTCACTATTGCCTGGGGCGCGGAGTCCGATTCCGACGATGCGGATGGAACGATCACGCAGCGCTCCGATCTGCGCCCGGAGCGGGAAGAGATTTGCGCGGCGCTGCCGCAATTCATGGGCACGATCATGCAGCGCCCGCCGTCCTTTTCGGCGATCAAGATCGGTGGCGAGCGCGCCTATGATCTCGCCAGAGACGGCGAGCCGCCTGACCTCGCGCCGCGCCCGGTGACGATCCATTCCCTCGCGCTTATCGCGGCCGAGCGCGACCAGGCGACTTTCGAAGCGCGCTGCGGCAAGGGCACTTATGTGCGGGCGGTAGCGCGCGATCTCGGCCGGGCGCTCGGCTGCTACGGCCATGTTTCGGCGCTGCGGCGCACGCGCGTCGGGCCTTTCAGCGAGGCGGATGCTGTGTCGCTGGCACAATTGGCCGAGGACCTGCCGCCCGACGCTCTGCGCCGGGTCGAGGCCGGCCTGATGGAAATCCCGCAGATCATTGTCGATCGCGAATCTGCGGCGCGGCTGCGGCGCGGCCAGTCCGTACTCCTGCGCGGCCGCGATACGCCGATGGCAGGCGCGGCCTTCGCCTCCTGCGGCGGCGTGGTCGTCGCGGTCGGCGCCATCGAACATGGCGAATTGGTGCCGGGACGCGTGTTCAACCTGCCGTTTTGAGCGGGATCGCCGAACAGGGCGGAGACCCGGGCAGTTTGATTGGCGGGCGTAGAGGAATCTGGCCAACGCCTTGAAAAAAAGCCGTGTGCCGAGTTTCGGAGCCATTTCTAGAATGTTCTATCAACTTTTTGGTGATGTTGTACTTCACAAACCCATTAGCGGAGCTTAAAGAAGAAACCGCCGCTGAAAGACGCGAATCAATTTTCGCGACTGGCAGGCTTTGGAGCCTGGCCGCCTTGATTAGATTTTGTGTGGGCATCTTTGGCTTGACAATGTCTCATCTAATGAGGGCCATTACTGTTCTTTCCTTCGAGGATGACGTTGAGACACGAAGAGAACTCAAGACTGCCTTAGAAGGAGTTGAGTTGCATATGCGCGAATGCAAAGCGTCAACAGTTGTTCAGGCACAAGCGAAGCGCCTGCTAAAGGTGATGGATACACTCCCAGGGCAGGTGTTAATTGGTCAATGCCAAGCCTTGTATAACAATGTTTTTACTGAATTTGGGGAGCACCAATATCTTCAGATAGACGCCACAAACAAACAATATTTTAAAAAGGACGCTAAGGTTTTCGGCGACAATGTAGATAAGGCGTTTCCAGATTGCGCAGATGACATCCGAGCCGCGGCCCGGTGCCTTGCCCTTGGTGAAGGCACTGCTAGCGTATTTCATTCCATGCGCGTCTTAGAGTATGGTCTAAAAGCTCTAGCGGACGAAGTAGGCATAAAGAATTTTGTTCTCGAAAACTGGAAAAATATAATCGACCAAATCGAAAGTAAAATTAGAGACTTGGAAAAGCAGCCTAAATCATCCCAAAAGACAGAAGCGCTTAGGCATTTTAGTGCTGCTGCCGTGCAATTTCGTTATTTCAAAGACGCATGGCGAAATCACACTGCCCATGCCCGATCCTGGTACGACGAACATGTCGCCAAATCCATCTTCGAGCATGTTCGCGAATTTATGCAGGAACTAGCAAAGCGGATTGAGCAATCCTCCACATGAAGGACTTATTCCTTCTGCTTCGGCGGAACGATCTTGGCGAAAGCTGCCTCGAATTCCTCCGCGCTCTGCGCATCATCCACGCCTAGCTCACGAGCGGTTTCTTTGAACCGCTCGTACTGCTCTTTCTTAGTCTTCGGCTTTGGCGCCGGCTTTGGCTTTTCGGCTTTTGCCATAGGGTGGCCGCTCAGCAATCCGTCGTTCGATAAGTGAGGCGTTTCCCGACGATGCCCTTCACGGCGCGTTCGGTGCGCTCCACATCATCTATGCCGAGCCGGACGCGATTGGAATAGCGGAAGTCAAATTCGCTCAGATAGCGGTGCAAATGCTTCTCTGCGCAGTGCTGGTAGACGCCTTTCATGCCGCGCTTGAAGATTGAGTAGTAGCCTTCGACCGTATTGGTGTGGACGTGACCGCGAACGTATTCCTCTTTCGCATGGTTCACGGTTTCATGGCTCGCGAAATGCGCGCCGATCTCAGGATAGGCCGCAGCTTGATCGGTCATCATTGCGGTTTCACGCGCAATGTTGGCGTGAATGATCGGCTTCAAGTCTGCAATCGAAACGCTGTCCACATGGAAGCTACGGGCTTCGCCGTCGCGCTCAACCAAGGTCAAGACCACGTTCTTATGCGATGAGCCGCCACGGGGCTTCGGAACGCCTTCGACCCGGCCGATATAGGTTTCGTCAACTTCGACAGTCGCGCCCTCACCGCCCATCGGACCGACGCCAGTCACCCGCATAGCCTCGCGGATACGATGCGACATGAACCAAGCGGTCTTGAGGGTGACGCCCAAGGTCCGGGCAAGCTGATTGCTCGAAATACCCTTTTTCGACGAGCAGAGTAGGTACATAGCCTGAAGCCACAAGTTCATGGGAACGTGGCTGTCTTCGAAGACGGTTCCGACCTTCACGGTGAACTGTTTCCGGCATTGATAGCACTTGTAGAGTCCGATCCGGGTCGCTTTGCCCTGCATTTTGGAGATGCGCTCAACCCCGCCGCAATGTGGGCAGACTGGGCCGTTCGGCCAAACGCGGGCCTCAACCCATGCATAGGCAGTGGCTTCGTTCTGAAGGGCTTTGGACTCGATGATTGATTTAGACATAACGGCTGATTCCTGTTTATGAATCAACCGTATATATCTGAAATGGGTTTGTCAAGTATAATATCGCCAACTTTTTGCAAATATGCTCTCGGAACAACTCCGCGGAACTGGAGCTTCCGGCGCGATCGAAGTGCCGCAATGATCAGCTAATCGATCTTGCTTAAGAGAGCTCTGATGAACAACGACCCCACGCGTCGTTACCAAATTTGGGCCCTCGCCAAGCCGGGCCAGGCTGACCTGGAAAAACTGGAACCGGGGCCGGCGCGCCGAGACCATCCTGAACGGAAAAAGCGGCAGGAAGGCTTTGGCAATCCGGCTCGGTCGCTCAGCGAAATCGACGATCCAGCGAGCTCGCTCTATCACTATGGGCTTCCGATCGAGATTGAATTGCGGGGCCTTTGCACCTTGCCCAACGGCCGATCGACCGCCTGCAAGACCAAGAAAATCAGCTCGGAATCGGCCGATTTCATCTATGACCTTGCAAACGGCGGCTATCGGTTCAAATTGCCGGATGAGATGCCGGCAGGTTCGCCCATGCATCTCGATCTCGATCGGCTCGGCGAATTCCATGGCGCTCTGACCTCGCAAAATTCGGCAGGCTTTAAAATCGCCGTCGATGGCGATTGCAAGGACATGCTGAGCAACAGGCTCGCTCTTTTGGCCGCCGCGATCCGCGGCACCAGCCTCGATGATGCTTCCGTGGCCGCGAAACCGAGCGTCACGAGACTCGAACCGGACAGCAAAAGCTGCCGCTTCACCGATCACACAGGAACATTACGAAAGGGCTGGGTCATCAACGTGTCTCAGATCGACGCGCTGATCAAAGCGCCGATCGTTCCACCCGTCGGCGCCCATATCGTTTTCAGCGGTCCGCGTCGCTACGCAGCAGAGGTCACGCGCGCTTTCGAAATTGGCTTTGCGGTCAAGTTCTGCGACCCTATTCCCGCGGAAGAATTTTCCGCCGCGATCAAGTTTTTGGACGAATAGGCCCGCGGAGCGAAAAGAGACGTGGCGTCGACCGCGCTGGTGCGGCGCGGTCGTCGCGGTCGTCGCCGTCGAACATAGCGAATTGGTGCCGGGGCTTGTGTTCAACCTGCCATTTTGAGCGACGCCAGAAAATTGGCGACTTCGGCGCGGATTTCTTCGTGATGACCGACAAGCATATGGCTTCCGGTCTCAAAGGTGACGAGTTTCGCTCCTTGGATGCGCGCGGCCATGAGACGTGCCGTCGGCAAGGTGCGAAACAGATCATCGCCCGTGGCAACGATCAAAGTGGGCGCGGTGATCTTGTCCAAAGCCCAGGATGCTGACACGTTCACCGCGTCATTGGCGAGCCCTGTGAGCCGTATCGAGAGCGGCAGCATGCCCCACATCACTGCCATGAGAAAGTCGCGCTCGGATCTCGACGCCGCGGCATAGATCCTCATGCGCGCCCCACAGAAGCGGATCATAACGCCTGGCGCGACCCGGATCGCCAGCCAATAGGGAAAATCCACGCCCGCCTTGACGATCTTGAGCAGCATGCGGCCCATGCCGAAGCGGTTGAAATCGGGCAGGCGGAAGGGCGCTGCCAGCACCACGCTTTCGAGCATCAAGGCTCGGACCTTTTTTGGGTGGCGCAATGCAAGCTGGATGGCGCTGCGGCCGCCAGCAGAAAATCCCAGCACAATGACACGATCGAGACCCAAGGCGTCGAGCAGGGCGGCATGGGCGTCGGCCTGCGCCGCCGGCGAGGCATCGCGCGGGAAGGGTGTGCGCAGATAGCCGAAGCGCGAGGGGGCGATGATTTCGAATCCCGCGCGGAAATTCTCGCGGGCGATCAAGAGCCCCTGATCATAGCCGCCGCTCGCGCCATGGATGACGAGGATGGGCGGCCCATGGCCGGCGCACGCGTATTCGATCGGGCCCATCGAAGTTTCGGCAATGCGGCTGTCGGCGGCGAGATGGGTTCTTATGCGCGCCATGTCGCGCCGATAGGCGAGATAGGCCGCCGCGGCGGCAAGAGCGAGGCCGGCAACAAGAGCTGATAACCACGTCGATGCGCCCATTGGGATCATGCTCAGGCTGAGCGGCAAACGGCCGGTTACAGGCACGAATGCCACATTCGTGGCGTGGTCGTGGCCATCGGCGCCATCGAGCGTGGCGAATTGGTGCCGCGTGTTCAACCTGCCGTTTTGAGGGGGGAATGTCCGGCCCCTCTTTCGCGTTCAGAAATTTCCTGTATAAGACCCGCTTCGCGCCCCAAAATTGGCGGCACGCTCCTCCCAAAACCCTGCTGGACGACATCCCGGCTTGGCCGAAGGCGGAGATTTCTCAAAATTTCGAAAGGACCATCGATGTCGATCACGGCGGAGCGCAAACAGGCGCTCATCAAAGACTATGCGAATGAGCCCAATGATACGGGCTCGCCCGAGGTCCAGGTTGCGATCCTGACCGAGCGGATCGCCAATCTGACCGAGCATTTCAAGACCCATATCAAAGACAATCATTCGCGCCGCGGGCTTCTAAAACTCGTCTCGCAGCGCCGGCAATTGCTCGATTATGTGAAGCGCAAGGACGAGCCGCGCTACAGAACTTTGATCGAGCGGCTCGGCATCCGCCGCTGAACCAGCGCAGGGCAAGGCGCGGCCGCGGCTATTTCCCTGTCCGCGCCCGATCTGGCGTGAGCTGGCAAAGCTTAGCCGTCGGAAAATCTGTCCAAAGGCGTCCCCGAGGGTCTTTATGAGCCCTTTCTTTGGACAGTCGCCCCGGCTGCGGCCCGGATTTCCGCTTGAAACCTGCCGCATCCTGGGAAATGAGAGGATGAGTGATTTCCTCCGGCGCGAAAACGCGCTCTAATATCCAATCCGGGAGCCTTTTGTGCTTCCGTTTGCGGTGCGACGGCATGGGCCTTCGACCGCGCCCCGGCAAAGCCAGCCATGGCAGGATCGCCAGATGCTGCCGCGACGTGCTGCCACCATGGCTTTAGAGCCGATCCCGATGATGTGGAATCGCGAGCGATTCCACATCATCGGGAAAAATCGGCTCTATTTTAAAAAGATGGAGCATGTCCTTCATCGGAAAAGTCTAACAACTTTTCCGGGACATGCTCTAAAGCCGTCGGCCAGCCTCTCGCCGTCTTGCTCATGGCCCCAAAACTTTGCCGTCTTCCAGAGAAAGACCAGGCTTGATGTTTGAAATCCATCGTGAAGAACTCGACTGGGCCGGGCGCAAGCTCGTGCTCGAAACCGGCCGCATGGCGCGCCAGGCCGATGGCGCCGTGCTCGCGACCTATGGCGAGACGACAGTGCTCGCCACGGTGGTTTCGGCGAAAGTGGCGAAGCCCGGCGTCGATTTCTTTCCGCTCACCGTGAATTATCAGGAAAAGGCCTTCGCCGCAGGCCGCATCCCCGGCGGCTATTTCAAGCGCGAAGGCCGTCCGACCGAGCGCGAGACTTCTGATCTCCCGCCTGATCGACCGGCCGATCCGCCCGCTTTTCCCGGAGGGCTATCGCAATGACACGCAAGTCATCGCCACCGTGCTCTCCTATGATCTCGAGAATGATTCCGACATCGTCGCCATGGTCGCGAGCTCGGCGGCGCTGACTCTGTCCGGCATTCCCTTCATGGGCCCCGTCGCTGCCGCCCGCGTCGGCTATATCAATGGCGCGCTGAAGTTCAATCCGACGCTCGGGGAGATGAAGGAGTCGGCCCTCGATCTCGTGGTCGCCGGGACGGGCGATGCCGTGCTCATGGTGGAATCGGAAGCCAAGGAGCTGTCCGAAGAGACCATGCTCGAAGCCGTGATGACCGGCCATCGCGGCTTCCAGCCGGTGATCGATGCGATCATCAGGCTCGCCGAACGGGCGGCGAAGGAGCCGCGCGAGCTTGCCAGCCACGATCTGAGCGAGGTCGAGGCGGCGGTTCGCGAGATCGCCGAGGCAGAACTACGCGACGCTTATAAGATCACCGCCAAGGCGCAGCGCTATGCGGCGGTCGACGCCGTCCGCGTGAAAGTCATGGCGGCGCTGTTTCCGGAAGGAACGGAGCCGCGCTTCTCGCGCGAGCTTGTCGCCAGCGTCTTCCATGATCTGCAAGCGAAAGTGGTGCGCTGGAACATTCTCGATACGGGGATAAGGATCGACGGCCGCGATGAGAAGAAAGTGCGGCCGATCCTCGCGCAAGCGGGCGTGCTGCCACGCACCCATGGCTCGGCGCTCTTCACCCGCGGCGAAACCCAGGCGCTGGTCGTGGCGACGCTCGGCACGGCCGAAGACGAGCAATATGTCGACAGTCTTGAAGGGACTTATAAGGAGCGCTTCCTGCTCCATTATAACTTCCCGCCCTATTCCGTCGGCGAGACGGGGCGCATGGGCTCGCCTGGGCGGCGCGAGATCGGCCATGGCAAGCTGGCCTGGCGCGCCATCCATCCGATGATGCCGACCGCCGCCGAATTTCCCTATACGATCCGCGTCGTCTCGGAGATCACCGAATCGAACGGTTCCTCCTCCATGGCGACGGTCTGCGGCTCTTCGCTCGCTCTGATGGATGCCGGCGTGCCGTTGAAGCGGCCGACTGCGGGCATTGCCATGGGCCTGATCCTCGAAGGCGAGCGCTTTGCCGTGCTCTCCGACATTCTCGGCGATGAGGACCATCTCGGCGATATGGATTTCAAGGTCGCCGGCACCGAAGAGGGCGTCACCTCGCTGCAGATGGACATTAAGATCAGCGGCATCAATGAAGAAATCATGCGCGTCGCGCTCCACCAAGCCAAGGAGGGCCGGCTGCATATTCTGGGCGAGATGGCGAAGGCCTTGACGAGCGCGCGGGCCGAGCTCGGCGAATTCGCGCCGCGCATCGAGACGATGAAGATCCCGACCGACAAGATCCGCGAAGTGATCGGCACCGGCGGCAAGGTGATCCGCGAGATCGTCGAAAAGACCGGCGCGAAGATCAATATTGAAGACGACGGGACGGTGAAGATCGCCTCCGCCGACGCTAATTCGATCAAGGCGGCCATTAATTGGATCAAATCCATCGCCAGCGAGCCGGAGATCGGCCAGATCTATGATGGCACGGTGGTGAAGGTCGTCGACTTCGGTGCCTTCGTGAACTTCTTCGGTTCGAAAGATGGACTCGTCCACATCTCCCAGCTCTCCAAGGGCCGGGTCGCCAAGACGAGCGATGTGGTGAAGGAAGGCGACAAGGTCAAAGTGAAGCTTCTGGGCTTCGACGAGCGCGGCAAGGTGCGGCTCTCGATGCGCGTCGTCGATCAGACGACGGGCGAAGATCTCGAAGCCAAGGAAAAGGCCGAGAGGCAGGAGGCCGAGGGATAAGGATTGCGGCTTCGGCGCGTCATGCGCGGACTTGATCCGCGCATCCAAGCGCACTTGATCGACCTTGCCCCGAGTGTCGATATTCGCGTCTCGTTCACCCACTGCGTTCGTGGATGCGCGGATCAAGTCCGCGCATGACGCGCCTGTACGACCTGTCCCTCTACCTCAAATCCGACGACGTCACATCCCAATCGGCGGGCCTGCCTTCGGGAACGAAGACGCCGTCCTCGCGCAGCCTTCCGCGCTGCGGCGCGGGGCTATAGCTGCCGACCGGAACAGGCGGCGGCACGGAAGCGTCGAGCGCGGCGCCCGGCCCATGCAGCGCCAGCGCCTGGACGTTGGCCGCGCCGGCCTGCGCAATATCGAGATCCTCGTCGAGCGGCGGCGGGTCCGGCAAGCCATCCGGTGCCGAGGCCGGCGGCGCCAGCTGCGGTGTCGGCCGGCAGACGCGGCGAGGGCCGGTCGATGTATTGCCGTGCATCGCGAGATCGACGTGAAAATGATTGTAATGGAAAATATTGTAGCCGGGTCCGAGCACCGTGGTGAAATAGCCGCAGGCGCCGCCATGGATATTGCGCAGAAAGGCTTGTGATGCTTCATCGCCGCGAGTCCAGTCGTGGACGATCGAGATGACGCGGCCGTCGGCGAGGCGAAAGCCGCCGATGTCAATCGCATTGCCGAACGCATGTTCGGAGAGACGCGCTCCCGCCATGCCATTGATGCCGCGGCAGCTATAGGAGCCCATGCTCATGATTTCGACGACGCGCGCGTTGAACCTGGCCTGCGCTTCCGGCTCGACCACGTCGCGCAGCCAATTGTTCAGCGCCGCGATCATCGGGCAATCGAGCGTATAGGCGCCGTTGAAAGTGACTTCGCCATCGAGAAGCGCCGTGACCTTGAAGGGCTGGGTCAGGCCGCAGATGCCGGGACCGTCGATCTCGCGCTCGGGCTCGACATAGGTGGAGAGATGAATCAGATGTTGCGCGAGGCAGGCGTTCTCGGCCTGGGTCCGCCAAGCCGGCCGCCGCGCCCGCCCATAATCGGAGCAGCCGGCGAGCAGAAGAAGAACGGCCGCGAAAGCGACGAATGGCAGAACGCGAAGCGCCATTTACTAAAACTGTGCGAAATTTCTTAAGTGCCGTTAAAATAACGAGGTTAACGTTTCGCCTGCCGAGCGCAGTTCTGCTCCGGTTGGCAGTTTGAAGTGAGGCGCCGATGCCGAATTTTGTGATAGCGCCGGGCCTCGCGATCGACGAGTCCGAAATCGCCTTCGCCTTTCTGCGCGCTTCAGGCCCGGGCGGGCAGAATGTGAATAAGGTCGAGACGGCGGTGCAATTGCGCTTCGATGTGCGCCATTCGCCGTCGCTCGACGATTATGTGAAGCGCCGCCTCGAAAAGCTCGCCGGCAGTCGCTTGACGCAGGAAGGTGTGCTGGTGCTGACAGCGCAGCGGTTCCGCTCGCAGGAGCGCAATCGCGCGGATGCTTTGGAAAGATTGCGCCAGCTCGTCATCAAATCGGCGGAGCGGCCGAAGCGGCGCATCGCGACAAGGCCGACGCTCGCCTCGAAGAAACGCCGCGTCGACACCAAGGTCAAACGCGGCGAAACAAAGCGCCTGCGCACCGGGCCGGTCGAGTAGCGCGGCCGGAATAATTTTTTAGCATTTCGGCTTGGTCGCCGTCTTTTTGCGACTCAAGCTGGCCTTTTTCGGCTTGCGGGTCGCTGGAAGAATCTCTGTATCCGCGATCTGGGTCGCCAAGGCTTCAGCGAGCATTGCGATGTCGACGGCCGCGGGCGGCACAGGCGGTAAAACGGCTTGCTCGCAAGTTTGCTCAGTTTCGGCACGCAGCCACCCGAGCGGAAGTTCGATCATCGCCGCATTGATCAATTTCAGTTGCCGAAAGAAAATTTCGCACATCGCTTCCGCCAACCGAACCTGCCGGGCGGTGAGATCGTCGTAGCCGGCGGTATCGAGCTCTGCCACGCCGCTTACCAGACGCAAAGGCGCGGGCGCGTTTGAATTCAATCTGGTCACATCAATCTCCTCTCGCCCGCTTCGCCGCGAGCTTGCTCCTCCTAGTTCAACTCGTTGACGCGCAGACGACACGAGATCTCTGTTCGACTAAGCCGAATCAACAACCTACAATAATATTATAGCACGCGCCACCCGCAGGCGGCCTTGCGGACAAACGAAATTTCGCGCTTTGGACGAAAGAACGAGGGGGATCTTTGCCATTGGCGTCGGAAGAGACTCGATCGGCTCGGCATCAAACAAAAAGAGCATGTCCTGTGTTCAGGACATGCTCAATGAAAACAGGCGTAAGAGCCTCGGATCGTCACGCGGAAGGATGCGCGGTTTCGCCGCCTTCGGGTCCCCGGTTGCGGCGCGCGGCCATGAAGCGGTCGAATTCCTCGCGGTCCTTGGCGCGGCGCAGATTTTCCATGAATTCGACGAACTCGCGCTCGGCGGCGAGAAGCTTTTGCCGCTCCTCTTCGAGGCGGGCGAGCTCTGTTTCGCGCCATTCGTCGAAAGCGACATTGCCAGACGAGCGCATGCTGCGAAACTCCCAACGCCTTCCCGCAAAATCGCCTCTGCTGCGGCAGGCCCAATGACGCCCCATCTTCTCCTCCCACTTTTCTTGCCATTTCTCGCGGAACTTCGCTTCGACGAAACTCGGAAGGTCGCCGGCATAGGCGCTCCTCTTCTGCCAGATCTTGGCCAAGAGGATCGCGAGGCCGATGGGCCAGAAGATGATGAAGCCGAGAATCATCGCGACGAGCTCGATCGGCTTCCAGCCAAAGCCGCAGCTCGCATGCCGGTCCGATTGTCCGTCGGGGTTCGAGCGCTGCCCGTACGTGTCTGAATAGACGCCCATTTTTCTCCTCCATGGCAGCCGTTCGAGGCCGCAATGTAAAAGTATGTTACATTAACATTGGCCAATTGTCGAGGGTGAGCCGGCGCGGCTTCCGCGAAAAGCTGGCCTTTTTGGCGTTACGCTCTGGCGCGCTTGAGCGCTCCGTCGATCAAGGCTTCCGCGCCCTGTTCGAGAATGGCCGCCGCATCATCGCCGCGTGCCGGATCGAGATGGCCGGCGAGCGCCAGCATGGCGGTACCATGCGACAGCGCCCAGATCTCGAAAGCCAGGCGCCGCACTTCGGCGGGGCTCACATTGGCGTCCGCCAGCACCGCTGCGGCGGCGCGTCCCAGACCTTCGAAAGCCTTGCCGGCCGCGGCGCTGGAGAGCGGCTGGCGCAAATGCCTCACCTCATTGAACATAGCGGAATAAAGCCCGGGCTCGGCAGTGGCGAAGCCGAGATAGGCGCGGCCCATGCGTTTGAGCGCGGCACGCGCATCGGGGCGTCCCTCGTCCCAGGCACCGGCGAGCCGCTCGCCGAAGAGCTCGAACCCGCGCCGCGCCAATTCGCCGATCAGCTCATTGCGGTCGGCAAAATGCCGATACGGTGCCGCCCCGGTGACGCCGACGCGCTTTGCCGCCTCGGCGAGGGTGAAGCCCGCCGGACCATGTTCGGCGATGAGGGCGCGCGCCGCTTCGATCAGCGCGTCCTTCAGCCGTCCATGGTGATAGCCGCGGCGGGTTTGGCTGAACGGAGCCTGGCCGAAAAACGGATGTTTATGAATCATGGAGCCGTTTTAATCTTTCCGGCCTCTTCTTACCATGCCGCAAGCGCGCAGCCGCGCTGGGCGGAGTGATTGTCGTGCCGCCTCTTTCTCGCTTTGGACATTCCTGTTGCAGGTTGCCTCTTTGCAGATTGGCGCCTGGCTTCCCATATTGAGGCGGCTGGGCGAAACTGGCCCGGTTCAGCAGGATCTTCTCATGTCGTTTCGTTTGTCGTTTCGTTCGAAAGCTTTCATTCTGATGCTGGCCGCTCTGCTCAGCCTCGGCGCAGCAGGCGACGCCTTTGCGCGGGCCGGGAGCGGCTTTTCCATGGGCAGCCGCGGCAGCCACACTTTCAGCTCGCCGCCGATGACGTCGGCGGCGCCGATTCAGCGCTCGACGACACCCAATCCGGGCTTCTTCCAGCAAAATAACGGGATGCGCTCGCCGGGCCTCTTTGGCGGCAGTTTCGGGCATGGCCTCTTCGGCGGCTTGCTCGGCGGCTTCCTCGGCGCCGGCCTTTTTGGCCTGTTGTTCGGCCATGGCTTGTTCGGCGGCTTCAGTGGCGGCTCGTCCTTCCTCGGGCTTTTGCTGCAGATCGGCCTGATCTATCTCCTGGTGCGCTTCGCCATGAATTATTTCCGCAATCGCCAGCCGGCCTTCTCCGGCGGACCGCAGGGGTCGTCCTATGTCGGCGCCGGCCCGCAGCCCGGCGGCTATGGCGGGATGGGCGGCGGTGCGCCGCTGCCGATCGATGCCCAAGACTATAATGCTTTCGAGCGCCGGCTCGGCGAGGTCCAAAGCGCCTTCAGCGACGAGGATCTCGACCATTTGCGCCGGCTCGCGACACCCGAAATGGTCGGCTATTTCAGTGAGGAGCTTGCCGGCAATGCGCGCCGCGGCACCGTCAACCGCATGTCGGGGGTTAAGCTCCTCAAGGGCGATCTCGCCGAAGCCTGGCGCGAGGGCGGCGCCGAATATGCCACTGTCGCCATGCATTTTTCGCTCGTCGACACGCTGGTCGATCGGGCGAGCGGGCGCATCGTCTCCGGCAATCCCAATCAGCCGGAGGAGGTGAGCGAGGTTTGGACCTTCGTGCGTCCGGCCGGGTCCGGACCGGGAGGCTGGATGCTTTCGGCCATCCAGCAGGCCTGAGCCAAACCGAAGTCATTTGCAAAGCCGCGGTCCTGACGAGGGGCCGCGGCTTTCTTGTTTCGGGCATCCCGTCTTATGATGGTAATGCGCTCGGCCCATAAATTCGTCGCGGTCTGTGCCGAACCGCACCTACGCCGATCCCGGCGGCGTGCGATGAGTAGCTGGCTTTAGGAGGCGATGATGGCAGGTTGGATCTTTTTGGGCATCCTCATTCTTCTGGGGATCTGGCTGATTCTCGCCTACAACGGCCTTGTGTCGTTGCGGCAGCGCTGCCGGCAGGCCTTTTCCGATATCGACGTGCAATTGAAGCAGCGGCATGATCTCATCCCCAATCTCGTGGCGACAGTGCAAGGCTATGCCGCGCATGAGCGGGGCACGCTCGAAGAGGTGGTGAAGGCGCGCAATGCGGCCACCACGGCGCATGGACCCGCCGCACAGGCTGCTGCCGAAGGTGCTTTGTCGAATGCGCTCGGGCGGCTCTTCGCGCTCGCCGAGGCCTATCCCGATCTCAAGGCCAATCAAAACTTTCTGCAATTGCAGAGCGATCTCTCCGACCTCGAAAACAAGATCGCTGCGGCACGGCGCTTCTACAACAATGCCGCGGCCGAATATAACGCCACACGCGAATCCATGCCGGCGGCGCTCTTTGCCGCTTCGCTCGGATTTGCGCCGCAAGAATTCTTCAATGTCGATGCCGCCGAAAAGCAGGCGATCGAGCAAGCTCCGCAAGTAAAATTCTGAAGGCGGAATTCTGAAAGTGAAATTCTGAAAGTGAAGTTCTGAGCGGTTTCGAAGCGCTGCTTCGAGAAGCGGATTTGCGAAGGATTGCCGGCCATGTTCAAGGCCTATGGTCTCTATACGCAGATCAGGCAGAACCGGGTCTACTCTGCCCTCCTGCTCTTGGGCTTCGTCCTCCTTTTGCAAGCCCTCGTCTATGCTTTCGCGCTCTTTGGTGCGGCGGGCCGCGGCGGCTCGCTGGCACAGATCATGACGAGAGCCCTGCATGATTATGCGCATCTCTGGCCCTTCGCCATGGCCGGTGCGGCGCTGTGGTTTGCGATCGCCTTCGCCTTTCATCAAAATTTGATCGATCAGGCGACGGGCGCCACGGAGGTGACGCGCCAGAATGCGCCGAAGCTTTATAATTGCCTTGAAAATCTCTGCATCTCGCGCGGTCTGCCCACGCCTGCTTTGAAGATCATCGAGACGGACGGGCTGAACGCCTTCGCCGCGGGTTTGCGTGACAGCAATTATTCGATCGCGGTCACGCGCGGCCTTGTTGAGCGGCTCGACGATGCCGAGCTCGAAGCGGTTCTCGGCCATGAGCTGACCCATATCCGCAATCGCGACACGCAGCTTCTCGTCGTCGCTTTGATCTTCGCCGGCATTTTTTCCTTCGTCGGCCAGCTCATCTTCAACAATTGGAATTTGCCGCTGGGCTTCGGTTCGGGCCGGCGCTCCTCGGATCGCGATTCCGACCGCAAATCCTCGGGTGGCGGTGCTGCGATTGCGATCGTCATCGCTATTGTCATCATTGCGATCTCCTGGGGGCTTGCCGTCCTTATCCGCTTTGCCCTGTCGCGGCGGCGCGAATATCTCGCCGATTCCGGCTCGGTCGAGCTCACTAAAAATCCCGATGCCTTGATTTCCGCGCTGCGCAAGATCGAGCTGGCCCCGCAAGTCCCGCAGGCTTCCACGCATATGTCGGCCTTGTTCATCGAAAATCCGGCAATGGTGCGGGAGAGAAGCTGGTTCTCGACGCATCCTTCGATCGAGAGCCGGATCGAGGCGCTGGTGCGCTATGCCGGCGGGCATGATGTGCCGCCGCCGGTTCTCGAAACGCCGCACGCGGTTCCGGAATTTTTGCCGGGAGGCGCGAATGCTGCGCCCAAGGGGCCGTGGGGAATCTAAAGCCGAAGGTCTTGCGCCGGCTGCGCGCGCGTCAGCGCGTAGGCGGCATTGACGAGCGCGACATGGGCCCCGGCATCGGGGAAAGGACCGATGCGCTGCCGGCTTGCCAGATCATAGGTTTCGGCAACAGCCGAGATCGGAGCGGCCGTCTCGAAGGGCGAGGGCGTCGTTCGCGCCGACCAACGCAAGATCTCTGCCGCTATCCCTTTTCGGCGTTGATGAGCGCCAGCGCCTCGTTGGAATCCCATTGCGCCGGCCCGGCCATCGTGCCGATCGCACAGCCGTCCTTGCCGACCAATATGGTCGTCGGCAGGCCCAGAACTTTGCCGTCCTGTTTCAAAGTCTCGAAGACATTGGCCTTGGTGTCCGCATAAAAGGTAAGGCTTTTCACCCCGATCTCGTTCAGAAAGGCTTTCGGCCGGTCGAGCCGTGCCGTATCGATATTGATCGCGACGACCTGGAAATCGGGTCCGCCGCGCTTTGCTTGGAGCCGGTCGAGCGCCGGCATTTCGCGCCGGCAGGGGATGCACCAGGTCGCCCAGAGGTTCAGGAGAAGATCGCGGCCGCGGAAATCCGAGAGCTTAACCTCTTTGCCGTCCGGACCCGCGAATGTGACCTCCGGCATCGGCCGCGGCGAACTGGCCAGCGCCAAAGCCGCGACTTCGCCATGCACCAGCGGCTTCAGACGCGCCACAACCGCCTGGCTCGCCGGGCAGGCCTTGGCCTCGGCAGCCGCTTCATTGCGATGAAACGCCTTCGTCGCGTATAGAAAGGCCAAGGCTGCGGCGACCGCGGCGACGGCGGTGAGGGGAGCAAGGAAGCGAATTCGGGCCGACGTTTCGCCCGAACGTGCATCTTCTTCTGTCATTCCGGCTTGACCATATCAGAGAGCGCGAGACTGTGAGAGCTTGAGATCATGAGCAACAAAATGTGGGGCGGGCGCTTCGAAAGCGGCCCCGACGAGGTCATGGAGGAGATCAATGCCTCGATCGACTTCGATCGCAAGCTCGCCGATTATGACATCTCCGGCTCGCTCGCCCATGTCGCCATGCTGGCAAAGACCGGGATCATCGCCGAGGCCGACGCCCTGGCGATCAGCGAGGCTCTAATCGAAGTCCGTGGCGAAATCGAGACCCGAAATTTCGAGTTTTCGCGCGCCCTGGAAGATATTCATATGAATATCGAAGCGCGGCTCGCGGTTCTGGTCGGGCCGGCCGCGGGGCGGCTGCATACGGCGCGCTCGCGCAATGATCAAGTGGCGGTGGATTTCCGCCTCTATATTCGCGCCACCATCGATACGCTCGACAGCCAAATCGAGGCCCTGCAGATCGCGCTCGCCGAAAAGGCCCTCGTTTATGCCGGTGCAGTGATGCCGGGCTTGACCCATATGCAGCCGGCTCAGCCCGTCACTTTCGGCCATCATCTCCTCGCCTATGTCGAAATGTTCGGCCGCGACCGCTCGCGTTTCAAGGATGCAAGGATGCGGCTCAATGAATGCCCGCTCGGCGCCGCGGCACTCGCCGGCACTTCCTTTCCGATCGATCGCGCCATGACAGCGGCGGCACTCGGCTTCGATCGGCCGACCGCCAATTCGCTCGACAGCGTGTCGGATCGCGACTTCGTCATCGAGGCCCTCGCCGCGGCCGCGATCTGCGCCATGCATCTGTCGCGTTTCGCCGAGGAGATCGTCATTTGGGCGACGCCGCAATTCGGCTTTCTGCGCCTGTCGGACCGGTTTTCGACCGGCTCTTCGATCATGCCGCAGAAGCGCAACCCCGATGCAGCCGAACTGGTGCGCGGCAAATCGGGCCGCATCATCGGCGCGCTCGCCGGGCTCCTGATCGTCATGAAGGGCCTGCCGCTCGCCTATTCCAAGGATATGCAGGAGGATAAGGAAGGCACTTTCGATGCGCTCGAAAGCCTCTCCCTCTGCCTTGCTGCCATGACCGGCATGGTGCGCGATTGCGCGCCCGATCTCGCCCGCATGAAGGCGGCGGCGGGCGCCGGCTTTTCGACGGCGACCGATCTCGCTGATTGGCTGGTGCGGATACTCGGCATGCCCTTCCGCGAGGCGCATCATGTGACCGGCCGGCTGGTGGCGCTGGCGGCGGAAAAAGGCGTCGGGCTCGAAGAGCTGAGCCTCGCCGAAATGCAGGCGGAAGAGCCGCGCATCAGCAAGGACGTGTTTGCCGTGCTCGGCGTCGAGAATTCGGTCAAAAGCCGGACGAGCTATGGCGGCACGGCGCCTGAAAATGTCGAGGCCCAGGCGCGGCGCTGGCTGACGCTTTTGGGGAGGGATGGGTGAGCAGTTTGCTCTCGCCAAATGGCCGGATGACCATATATTTTGCCAACTAGGCCCCAGATATTGCAACCGGAGCCATGGATATGGATAATTTACCGTTGGGACCAGAGCTGTTTGAAAAAGCATTTGGCCCGAGGTGGGGACTAGGGATTTGGCGGCCTGTGTTCGCTGTGAGCGTCATTGCGATAATGTGCGGTATTGTGTTCACCGTCGTTCACAACTTTGCAACCTTGCGCACAGACTTAGGGTTTTCTGCCCCTAATACGTCGAATCCACCAGCGGAGGTCCCAATGAGGCCGATACCTCCGTCTAGCATGGGCAGTAACAACACCATAGTCGGTATCCGGCCGCCAGCCAGCATGGGCAGCGGCAATACTATCGTTGGTCCGACAGACTCGCGGGGAAATACCATCATCAACCAAGGCGGTACTGCAATCGGTGCCGGGGCCTGTGCTGATCAATCAAGTATTGCGATAGGCGCGGGCGCTAATGCGGGGGGCTGCGTGCCGCGAAAATAAAACGGCTACACGACGGCATAGTTTGCAAGACATATGAGCCCCCGCTGTTGGCCTTTTGCACGGAAAATGGCTACCCGGCTTTCGCCGCCGCGACGCTTCGTCTATATAGGGGGCGCCTTGCCGGAGCCTTTGCGTGATTCATCCCTTACTTCGTAAGCTCGGAGGAGCCGCCGTCTTGGCGCTGCTGGTTCTGGCGCTTGCCGGTTGCGGCCGCCGCGGGCCACTCGAGGCGCCGGAGGCGACGACGCCGGACAGCCAGGCGAGTTCCGCGCCAGCGGGCCAGACGAGTTCCCCGCCGCCGCCATCGGCGAGCCTGCCCGCGGCATCCCTTGATGCCTCTGCAAATCAGGTTCCCAACGCGGTTCCGGCACAGCCGACGAAGCCCGCGGCGGTGACGCCGGTCTACAAATCCTTCTTTCTCGATTCCTTGATAAATTGACCCGTCGATGCATCATTTCGGCATGAAGAATGGCGTGATGCATGCCGAGGACGTCGATCTTATCCGGCTTGCGGCTGCAGTCGGTACCCCCTTCTATTGCTATTCCTGGGCGACCTTGACGCGCCACTACGAGGTCTTCAAAGCCGCGTTCGAGGGGCTTGCGACGCTCGTCTGCTATGCGGTGAAGGCCAATTCCAACCAGGCGGTTCTGACGAGCCTCGCGCGGCTCGGCGCCGGGATGGATGTCGTCTCCGAAGGGGAGTTGCGCCGCGCCCGCGCCGCCGGCGTCACCGCCGACAGGATCACTTTTTCCGGCGTCGGCAAGACAAAGGAGGAGATGGCCTATGCGCTCGATGAAGGCATCCTCTGCTTCAATGTCGAATCGGAGCCGGAGCTGCGGGCGCTGTCGGCTCTCGCGATCTCGCGCGGCCAGACGGCGCGCATCGCCTTGCGGGTCAATCCCGATATCGATGCCAAGACGCATGCCAAGATCGCGACCGGCAAATCGGAAAACAAATTCGGCATTCCGATTTCTTCGGCGCGCGATGTCTATCGCGAGGCGGCGGCGCTCCCGGGCCTCGAAGTCGCCGGCCTCGATATGCATATCGGCTCGCAGATCACGACGCTCGAACCTTTCGACAATGCCTTCGCGCTCGTCGCCGATTTTCTCCCCACCTTGCGGGAGGACGGCCATAGGATCGAGCATATCGATCTCGGCGGCGGCCTCGGCATCCCCTATCAAGAGGGCGATGATCCCGAGACATTTCATCCGCTGCGCTATGCCGAAGTGGTCAAGCGCCGGCTCGGCAATCTCGGCTGCCGGCTGATCTTCGAGCCCGGCCGGCTGATCGTCGGCAATGCCGGAATATTGGTCACCCGCGTGCTCTATGTGAAAACCGGCGAGGCCAAGCGTTTCGTGATCGTCGATGCGGCGATGAATGATCTCGTCCGCCCGACGCTTTACGAGGCGTATCATGAGATCTTGCCCGTCCGCGCGCCGGCGCCGGACCGGCCGAAGATCATCGCCGATGTCGTCGGCCCGGTCTGCGAGACGGGCGATTATCTCGCGCTTGCCCGCGAGCTGGCGGAGCCGCACGAAGGCGATCTCTTGGCGATCATGTCGGCTGGCGCCTATGGCGCGGTCCAGGCCGGCACCTATAATTCCCGCTTGCTCGTGCCGGAGGTTCTGGTCAAGGGCAGCGATCATGCCGTGATCCGCCCGCGCGGGACTTACGCTGATTTGATTGGTCTCGACAAAATTCCGGCTTGGTTGGCATGAATGGTGGTGCTTGATCTGGCGGCGGCCGGCAGCAGTGCTACTTTAAAATATCGACCTTTGAGAAGCTTAGCCGTTGCATTGGCAAGCTCGCTCGTTTGGCAAGGCCAGGACGGAACGCCAGGCTTGGAACGGCAGGACCGATCCAGCTGCTTATCTCGCAAAAGGGGCCGGCGTGCAGCCACGTTGCCGGCGCCGCGGGTCGGCGCTGGATGCCGCAGCCATCATGATGCCTGGGTTAGGACCATTGTCCGTCTATGAGAAGCATCGGTGTCGAGCGGCGAGGAGCCACGGCGTGGAGCTTTGATTGAGCAAGAGAAGCAAAAGAGAGCCAAAGCGCGTCGCGGCGCCGCCGGCCGACAGCGGGTTTTCGCGTCGCCTCGACCGGCTGGTCGATTTGGCCCGCGCCGCGCTCATTTGGGAGAAGCTGTGGCGCGCCATAATGCCGCCTCTGCTGATCGCCGGCCTCTTCGTTGCTTTGTCCTTTGCCGGGCTCTGGCTCGAGGTGACACGGGTCTGGCGTATTGCGGGGGTGGTGCTCTTTGCGCTCGCCTTTGCCGCCGCGCTTCTGCCTTTGTTCAGGCTGGGCCAACCGTCTCGCAGGGAGGCGCTGAACCGCATCGACCGCGACTCGGGCCTTGCGCACCGGCCGGCATCGAGCCTCGACGATGCGCTTGCCAATGCCGGGGAGGATCCGGCAACGCGGGCGCTCTGGACAATTCATCGCCAGCGGATGGCGCGCAATGTCGCGGGTTTGCGGGCGGGTCTTCCGTCGCCGCGCATGGTCGATTTCGACCGTTATGCGCTGCGCGCCGGCGTGCTCGTGGCTCTGATTGCCAGCGCCTTCGTCGCCGGTCCGGAGAAATATGCGCGCGTCGCCAGCGCCTTCGACTGGCGCGCCGCCGCCGGCCAAGACGGCGGCTATCGGGTGGATGCCTGGATTGATCCGCCGCTTTATACTGGCAAGCCGCCGGTGCTCTTGAAGCTCGCCGCCGAGGGCGCCAGCACGGATCGTTCCGAAAAGATCACCGTGCCGACCGGCTCGACCGTCATTGTCCGCACCTCCGGCGGCGATTTGCGTCTCGAAACCGCCGGCGGGTTGCAAGAGGCGGCGAAGGCCGCCGCCAAAGAAGCCGGCAAACCGCCTGCCAAGATACCTCCAGCCAAGACAGCTCTGGCCAAAACTGCGCAGCCAGTGCCGGACGATCATGAGCATCGTCTCGTTCTGCGTGGCGACGCGCGGCTCGCCATAAGGTATTCCGGCACTTCGCTCGGCCTCTTCGATCTTATCGTCATTCCCGACAAGCCGCCGCGAATCGAACTGACCGACGCACCGCGGGCGAATCTACGCGGTAGCCTCACCCTCTCCTATAAGATCGAGGACGATTATGGCGTCATCGCCGCAGGGGCGGATTTTGCCGATCCGCATGTCGAAGGCGCGAAGGGCCGGCTGCGCTCCCTCGTCGCGCCGCCGCGCATCGCTCTTGTCTTGCCGCCGGGTCCCGGCGGATTGGGCGAGACGGAAATGACCACGGATCTCTCCGATCATCCCTGGGCCGGGGCGCGGGTCAAGATGACGCTGACGGCGGGCGATGAAGGAGGCAATGACGGCAAGAGCGATCCGATCGAGATCACTTTGCCGCAAAAGCATTTCGTCAAGCCGCTCGCGCTTGCGCTTGCGGAGCAAAGACGCGATCTCGTCCTGTTTCCCGATGAAAAGGATCGGGTCGAGACGGCGCTGGAAGCGCTGATGATCGCGCCCGACGTCTTCGCGACGAGCACTTCCGCCTATCTCGGCCTCGATGTCGCCACGCATATGCTGCGGCAGGCCAAGAGCGATGCCGATCTTCTCGCTGTTGCGGATTTTCTCTGGAACATGGCGCTGCAGATCGAAAATGGCGATCTTTCCGATGCCGAGCGCGACCTGCGCGCGGCCGAACAGCAATTGCGCGAGGCATTGCAACGCAATGCGCCGGATGAAGAGATCCGCAAATTGACCGAGAATTTGCGCGCGGCGATGGATAAGTTTTTGAACGAGTTCGCCGACCAGCAGCAGCGCGAGCGCAATGGCCAGGATCAATCCACGCCCGGACCGAACGGGGCGAAATCGATTTCGCGCAAGGATCTGCAGGCGATGCTCGACCGGATGCAGCAGATGGCACGCGCCGGCGACCGCGCCACTGCGCAACGGATGCTGGAGCAATTGCAGAACACGCTCGACAATTTGGCGATGGCGCAGCACCGTCAGGCCAATCCTGCCCAGCGCGAAATGAGCCGTGCGCTGAACGAGCTCGATCGAATGATGCGCGAGCAGCAGAATTTGCGCGACGAGACGCATCGCCAAGGCCAAAGTCAAGAAGGCCAAGGCCAACAAGGGCAAGGCCAACAGGGCGGCAGGCAAGGGCGGGGACAAGAGCAAGGCCAAGAGCAAGGCCAAGATGCCAGCGAGGCTCTGCGCCAGAAGCAGCAGGCGCTCCGCAATCGCCTCGAGCAATTGCAAAAGCAGCTGCGCCAGACGGGCCAAAGCGAGCAAGGTCTCGACGACGCGCGCCGCGCCATGCAGGAGGCCGAACAGGGCCTGGCGCAGGGTGGCGAAATGGGCAATGACGCCGCTGTCGATGCGCAAGGCCGGGCCCTGGAGGCGCTGCGTAAGGGCGCCGAGCAACTTGCCCAGCAGATGCAAGGGCAAGGCGAGGGTGAGGGCGATGACGCCTCGCCGCAAGCCGAACAAGAGGGCGGCACCGACCCCCTCGGCCGGCCGATGGGCGGCGGGTCCCCCTTCAATCCGAATTCGCGCTACGATCCGATGGGCATGCCGGCGGCGCAGCGGGCCCAGCGCGTTCTCGAAGAATTGCGCCGGCGGCTGAGCGATCCCTCCCGCCCGCGCGAAGAAATGGACTATCTTGAGCGTTTGCTGCGGCGCTATTGAGCCCGCGGGCGTCGATCCGCGCGGGGAATGATTTCGGCCGTCGCCCGTTCGCAAGGCCGTGCGTCGCATTGACTTGGGCTTCAAGGCGCGCAGGATAGGGCAAGTCGACCGGCTTTGCGCTAGAGCGGGATGAGGAAAAGTGGGAACCGGTTTTCCGCCCGCATCCCGCTCTACACTTTTGGAATCGATCACGTTCATGACTTTGGATTGGTTCAATCCAAAGTCATCGTGATCTAGAGCATGTTGCAGAAAAGTTGACAGACTTTTCCGATCAGATCGTGCGTTGAAATAAATAGGCGCGTGCGATGTGATGGCATCGCACTCAAGGTGGAAACCTCATGCATACATTGTCGAATTTTCTCGTCGCTGTGGCGATCCTTGCTGTCACTTTCGTCTTGTTCATGGGCCTTGCGAACATGCTGCGCGGCGGCAGCCCGAATCTTTCGCAAAAACTCACGCCCTGGCGCGGCGGCCTGCAGTTCCGGACGATCCTTCTCATCATGGACGTCTTGTATTTCCGCAGTTGAGCCCAGAAGCTGAACCCAGAAGGTGCGCCATGGTGAAACTCAACAAAATCTATACGCGTAGCGGTGATGCAGGGACGACGGCGCTCGGCTCCGGGGAGCGTCGCCGCAAGGATGATTTGCGGATCGAAACCTATGGCACGGTCGATGAGGCGAACAGCTTCATTGGCGTTGCGCGCGCTGCGCTTTCTGATCTGGCGGCGGGGGTTGGGCTCGCGGAGACTTTGGTTGCGATCCAAAATGATCTGCTCGATCTCGGCGCCGATCTCTGCGTGCCGGAGACGGAGGGCGAAACGCAGAAGCTGCGCGTGCGCCAATCGCAAGTTGACCGGTTGGAACACGAGATCGACGCGCTGAACGCCGAGCTGCCACCGCTCACCACCTTTATCTTGCCGGGTGGTTCGCAGGCGGGCGCCGCGCTGCATGTCGCGCGTGCCGTGGTGCGGCGCGCCGAACGGTTGATGGTGGCACTCGCCGCCGCGCCCAGTGAAAAGGTTGGCGAGCCGGCCCTCAAATATATCAACCGGCTGTCGGATTTCCTCTTCGTCGCGGCCCGCCACATCAATCGCCACGCCGGCGTTGAGACGCTCTGGGAGCCCGGCGGCGAGAGCTGAACCCTGCCTCGCCTCATGCGGGCGCATCGCCTCGCTTGCAATCTCACGCAACGCGCTTAAAGCGAAAGGGCGAGGGTGGTGACCCTCGCGCAGGCGCCGCACGGCCGCGGCCCTGCGAGGCTGGGTCTGGCGATGCATATAAGCGAGGACATTAGACAGCGGGACTTTTCGCTCATCCGCGAATTGCTTGAGGCTCTGCCGGAGGCGACTTTGGTCATTGGCGAAGATGACCGGGTGATTGCCACCAATGCCGCGGCGCGAGCGCTCTTACCGAGCCTGCGGCGGGATGAGCTTTTGGCCCGCAGCTTGCGCTCGCCCGACGTACTCGATTCAGTCGCGCGGGTGCGTGCCGCCGGCCGCGGCGAACGCGTGATCTGGCTCGAAAAGGTGCCGGTCGAACGCTCCTTCGAAGTCAGCATCGCGCCTTTCGGCGGCGATGCCTTTGAACCGGCCTTGATCCTGTCCTTGCACGATCTGACGGAGGCGCGCCGGCTCGAACGCATGCGCGTTGATTTCGTCGCCAATGCGAGCCATGAGCTGCGCACGCCGCTCGCTTCGCTGCTCGGCTTTGTCGAGACCTTGCAAGGACCGGCCCGCGACGACGCGGCGGCCCGCACCAAATTTCTCATCATCATGCGCGAGCAGGCGCAAAGAATGTCGCGCCTTGTCGACGATCTGCTCTCGCTGTCGCGGATCGAGCAGCATCTTCACGTCCGTCCCGACACGCCGGTCGATCTCGTCGGCATCTTGCGCCATATTGCCGATACCCTGTCGCCCATGGCGCATGACAAGCAGGTCGAATTGAAGATTACAGCGCCGCCCGAAGCCGTCGTTGCAGGCGATCGCGACGAACTCCTCAGAGTGGCGGAAAATTTGATCGAAAACGCCATCAAATATGGCGCTGCCGATGTTGCCACCCAAAACAAGGCTGTGGATATCTTCATTGCGATCCAAGGCCAGCAGGCGGTGTTGACGGTTCGCGATTATGGGCCGGGCATCGCGCTCGAACATCTGCCGCGCCTCACCGAGCGATTCTATCGTGTCGATGCCGGCGAGAGCCGCGCCAAAGGTGGGACAGGTCTCGGCCTCGCGATCGTGAAGCACATCGTCGCACGCCACCGCGGCCGCCTGAACATAGAGTCGAAGTTGGGGGAAGGCGCGAGCTTCAGCGTCTTTCTGCCGCTGTTCGGAGCCCAAGGCTAACCCATCGGCGGTCGTGTGTCATGCAGATGTCATGAAACTGTCGTTCTTGCTTCTCTGGGTGACCCTAGGGTCCTGCCGACGCACGGCCGCGAAGGGCGTTTTCAGGCCAAGTCAGTAGGAGTTCGCTGTCGGAAAATGCTCCGGCCCTTTGGATTGAGAGCGCCAGCTCTCGGCGAAGCTCGGCCCGTTGCGTCGCTGTTCACTTCAGCCTCGAGAGGCATAAGACAATGTTCAACACCCTCGTGCGTACGGCGCTGATTGCGGCCGTGGCGACTTTCTCGATTGTAGGCGCCAAGGCGGCAGATATTTCGGGTGCAGGCGCCACCTTCCCCTACCCGATCTATGCCAAATGGGCGGATGCCTATAAGAAAGAAACCGGTATCGGCCTCAACTATCAGTCCATCGGTTCCGGTGGCGGTATTAAGCAGATCGAGGCGAATACGGTCACCTTTGGCGCCTCCGACATGCCGCTGGAGCCCAAGGTGCTCGAGAAGGCTGGCCTCGTTCAGTTCCCGACGGTGATCGGCGGCGCCGTGCCGACGGCCAACCTCCCTGGCATTGCGCCTGGCGAATTGGTGCTCGACGGCCCGACGCTTGCCAAGATCTATCTCGGCGAGATCAAGAGCTGGGACGATCCGGCAATCAAGAAGCTCAACCCGACTGTCAAGCTGCCATCGCTGGCCATCGCCGTCGTGCACCGCTCCGACGGGTCGGGAACGACCTTCATCTGGACGAACTATCTTTCCAAGGTGAGCGCCAACTGGAAGACAAAGGTCGGCAACAGCACCGCGGTCGACTGGCCGGTCGGCATCGGCGGCAAGGGCAATGAAGGCGTCGCCAGCAGCGTTATCCAGACCAAGGGCGCCATCGGCTACATCGAATATGCCTATGTCCTGCAGAACAAGATGACCTACATCAAGGTCATCAACAAGGACGGCAAGGCTGTTGCACCGAGCGCCGCAACCTTCCAGGCCGCGGCCGGCCATGCGGATTGGGCGCATGCGGACAGCTATTATGTGATCCTGACCAACCAGCCCGGCCCCGAACTCTTGGCCGGTCGCGGGCGCGACCTTCATTCTCGTGCATAAGAAGCCGCAGGATCCTGCTGCTGTCACCGCGGCGCTGAAATTCTTCGCCTGGGCCTATGCCAAGGGCGACAAGATGGCCGAAGATCTCGTCTATGTTCCGCTGCCGGCGAATGTCAAAGCCGAGATCAAAAAAATGTGGGCCGAGAAGATCTCGGGCATCGATACCAAGGCGCTGCTCAACTGATCATGCTCTTGCGGGGAGGGCCGACCCCGGCCCTTCCCGTCCTCGAGCATGATCTTATCCGAAAAGTTGCAGACTTTTCGGATAAGATCATGCGTTAAGACAAAGCCTGAGAGCGTAGTCACGAAAGCCTGAGAGCGTAGTCACGATTGCATCTCATGCAATCACGCTCCGGCGACGTCGCCTTGCCGTGCCAAAGCCTGGCTTGCCGCGGCGGCGTCCCTCGTGTCTAGAATGAGATTCGGAGTAGACGACCTTGGCGGACGTGGTGGTGGAGAGCGGCCGAGTGGCTTACAAGGGTGCCGGCCAGCGAACGCAGGTGTTGCGTTCGTTCAAGTTTCGCGATGCCTCCTTCCATGGGATGACGCTGGCGGCGGCGATCGGCGTCCTCATCCTTCTCGGCGGCGTCATCATTTCGCTGATTCAGGGTTCTTTGCCGGCAATCAAGGCCTTCGGTTTCGGCTTTCTCTACACTGAGGTGTGGAACCCGGTGACGGACCAATTCGGCGGCTCGGCGGCGGTCTATGGCACGCTCATCACATCCGCCATTGCCATGCTGTTTGCGGTTCCGATCGGGCTCGGCATTGCGATTTTCCTGACGGAGTTGTGCCCGCAAAGCCTGAAGCGCCCGATCGGCATCGCGGTCGAGCTTCTGGCCGGTATTCCCTCGATCATCTACGGCATCTGGGGCCTGTTCGTTTTCGCGCCATTCCTGCAGCAATATATCGAGCCGCCTCTGATTGCAGTCGTTGGGCCGATCCCCGGCCTGTCCACGTTCTTCGCCGGGCCGCCCTACGGCATCGGCATCCTCACCGCCGGCATCGTTCTCGCCATCATGGTCCTGCCCTATATTTCCTCGATCTCGCGCGATGTTTTCGAGACCGTCCCGCCGGTGCTGAAAGAGGCGGCCTATGGTGTCGGCTGCACTACTTCGGAGGTCGTCGGCAAAGTGGTCATTCCCTATACGCGGGCGGGTGTTATCGGCGGCGCGATGCTGGCGCTCGGCCGCGCGCTCGGCGAGACAATGGCCGTCACTTTCGTCATCGGCAATGCGCACCGGATCTCCGGCTCGCTGCTGGCGCCCGGCACCACGATTTCGGCAACCATCGCCAATGAATTCACCGAGGCTATCGGCGATCTCTACACCTCGTCGCTCATCGAGCTCGGCCTCATCCTCTTCGTCATCACTTTCTTCGTGCTGGCGATAGCGCGATACATGCTGATGCGGATCGAACGCAAAGGGCGGGTGTAAACCATGCGCGGCATGAAGATCTACCAAGCGCGCCGCCGTCGCAACGGCGTTTCGGTGGTCCTCTATTACAGCGCGGCCATTTTCGGCATCGCCTGGCTCGTCCTCATCCTGTTCGCTTTGCTGCGCGAAGGAATCGGCGGTCTTTCGCTCTCCGTCTTCACGCAGAATACGCCGCCGCCGGGCAGCGCCGGCGGCCTGCTCAATGCCATCGTCGGTAGTCTGATCATGACTGTCCTTGGCGTCCTCTTCGGCGGGCCGATCGGGCTTTTGGCTGGCACTTACCTTGCCGAATATGGACACGGCACGGTGCTCGCCTCGACGGTGCGCTTCATCAATGACATTCTGCTGAGCGCGCCTTCGATCGTCATCGGCCTGTTCGTCTATGAGATCATGGTTGCGCCGATGGGTCATTTTTCCGGCATCTCCGGCGCAGTCGCGCTTGCCATCATCGTCGTGCCGGTCGTGGTGCGCACGACCGAAGACATGCTCCTGCTCGTTCCGGGCTCTTTGCGCGAAGCCGGCACGGCGCTCGGCATGCCGCGCGTCCTCGTCATCAGGCGCGTCGCCTATCGGGCGGCGAAGGCCGGTCTCATCACCGGCATGCTACTTGCCATCGCGCGCGTCAGCGGCGAGACCGCGCCGCTTCTCTTCACGGCCCTGAATAATCAGTTCTTCGACGCCAATCTCAACGAACCCATGCCGAGCCTGCCGGTTGTGATCTTCCAGTTCGCCCTTAGTCCCTATCCAGACTGGCAGAAGCTCGCCTGGGCCGGAGCCCTTCTCATCACTTTCGCCGTGCTTGCTCTGTCGATCTCGGCGCGTATGCTTGGTTCGCGAAAGGCCGCGTAATGACATATGCGAATTCGGTTAAGCCCGACCTTCGGATTAAGATCTCGGTCAAGAACCTGCAGTTCTTCTACGGCGACAATCTGGCCCTGAAGAACGTCAACATGCCGCTCTACTCGAACAAGGTGACGGCGCTGATCGGACCTTCGGGTTGTGGTAAATCCACGCTGCTACGCGTTCTCAATCGGATGTATGATCTTTATCCGCGCCAGCACGCCGAAGGCGAGGTTCTGCTCGACGGCGAGAACATTCTCGATGCCAAGCAGGATCTCAATCTGCTGCGGGCACGCGTCGGCATGGTGTTTCAAAAGCCGACGCCCTTCCCGATGTCGATTTATGAAAACATCGCTTTTGGGATCAGGCTCTATGAAAAGCTGCCGAAAAGCGAGCTCGACGGGCGGGTGGAAACTGCGCTCAAGGGCGCGGCCTTGTGGGACGAGGTGCGCAACAAGCTCAATGCCAGCGGCCTTTCCCTTTCCGGCGGCCAGCAGCAGCGGCTGTGCATCGCCCGCACGGTGGCGATCCAGCCGGAAGTCATTCTTTTCGACGAACCCTGTTCGGCGCTCGATCCGATCTCGACGGCCAAGGTCGAGGAGCTGATCGATGAATTGAAGGACAACTACACGATCGCGATCGTGACCCACAACATGCAGCAGGCGGCGCGGGTCTCCGAGTTTACCGCCTTCATGTATCTCGGCGAGCTCGTCGAATTCGGTGGCACGTCGCATATATTCACATCGCCGGAACAGCCTCAGACCCAGAATTACATCACTGGCCGTTTCGGCTGATCGGTCAGTTGCGAGGTGAAATTATGTCAGACCATACAGTCAGATCCTATGACAAGGAACTTGAGGATCTCGGCCGCAAGATTGCCGAGATGGGCGGGATTGCCGAGAAGATGTTGAGCGACGCGATGGATGCGCTCGCCAATCTCGACACAGATCTCGCCCATACGACGATTGCTGCCGATATGCGGCTGGATTTGTTGCAACGCGACATCGAAGAGCAGGCCGTCATGACCATCGCGCGGCGGCAGCCGATGGCACTCGATCTGCGCGAGATCATTGCCGCGATCCGGATCTCGGGCGATCTCGAGCGGGTCGGCGATCTTGCCAAGAACATTGCCAAGCGCTCGATCAAACTATCGACGGAGCCGCGCTTCCCGCGCGCTCTCATCGGCCTCAAATCCATGCATGAGGCGGCGGCCATGCTGCTCAAGGACGCGCTCGACGCCTATGCGCTGCGCGATGCGGAACGCGCCCGCAATGTGTGGTCGAATGATGTGGAGCTCGATGCGCTCGAAGACTCCGTGTTCCGCGATCTCTTGACTTTCATGATGGAAGATCCGCGGAACATTTCCTTTTGTGCACATCTGCTGTTTTGCTCGAAGAATATCGAACGGATTGGCGATCATGCGACTAATATTGCCGAAACCATCGTTTACCTCGTGACGGGCGAGCCTTTGCCAACGGATCGGCCGAAGGGACCGTCGCAGTTCTCTAATGCGCCGCAGGTGGCGATGTGAGCCGAGAGACCTAGCAAATGAACGGAGTCACTCAACCTCCTGCCGAAGCACGCCCGGCACCGTCGGCGCGTCCAGGGTCGACGGCTGTCGGCGCACCACGAATTCTTGTGGTTGAGGATGAGGCCGCTTTGAGCCTTCTCCTTTCCTATAATCTCGAGGCGGAAGGCTTTGTCGTCGAGCGAGTGGAACGTGGCGACGAGGCCGAATTGCGCCTCGTCGAATCGCCGCCCGACCTCGTGATCCTGGATTGGATGCTGCCGGGCGTATCCGGCCTCGAAATCTGCCGACGGATGCGGGCGCGGGAGGCAACCCGTACTCTGCCCGTCATCATGCTGACGGCGCGCGGCGATGAGAGCGAACGGGTCCGCGGTCTGACGATCGGCGCCGACGATTATATCGTCAAGCCTTTCTCGGTGCCCGAACTCAGGGCGCGGGTGCGCGCGCTGCTGCGCCGCTCGCGGCCGGACCGGGTCTCCTCAATGTTGGCGGCCGGCGATCTCGGGCTCGATCGCGAAAATTGGCGGGTCAATCGGTCGGGCCGCGACGTCCATCTCGGGCCGACCGAGTTTCGGCTTCTCGAATATCTCATGGCAAAGCCCGGCCGGGTGTTCTCGCGATCGCAATTGCTCGATGCGGTCTGGGGACTTTCCGCCGATATCGATGAGCGCACCGTCGATGTCCATGTCGGGCGCCTGCGCAAGGCCCTGTCGCTGGGCGGCGAGCGCGACCCGATCCGCACCATTCGCGGGGCCGGCTATTCCTTCGACGAGACTTTCGGCAAGAGCGAATGAGGCAGGCGGGCGCGCGGGCGTGCCTGCCTCAGGTTCAGGCCGATCTTTGCGCGCGCCGCTCGCGATCCCTATCGCGCCGACGCTCTTGGACCGGCTGATAGGCGATGCGGCTGTGATAGGCGCAATAGGGGCCTGCGGCCTCCGTCGGCTTTTTGGCGCCGCAAAAGCGGAATTCGGCGGTCGTCGGATCGCCCAAGGGCCAACGGCACATGGCCTCCTTCAATTCCATGATCGTCACCCGCTCCGAGATCGGGACGACCACGTCTTCGAGAGGCCGCGGCTCTTGGGCTTCCAAAGGAAATGACTTAATGGCAAGCGCCGTGTTGCCGCGGACGGCCGGGGCGCTGGGCCGGGGCGTTGACGGCCGCAGCGGCTTCACGCGCGGCCGTGGCGCAGTCGGCGCCGATGTCTTGACTCGGCCCGAGAGGCCGAGCCGATGCACCTTGCCGATGACCGCATTGCGGGTAATGCCATTCGACAGGGCATTGGCGATCTGGCTGGCGCTCAACCCTTCGAGCCAGAGCTTGCGCAGGAGTTCCACTCTTTCATCGGTCCAGGACATTCAAGTCCTCCTCGATCTGGGTTCTGAAGTGATCTTGAACACTTTTGCCAAAGGCCGATGCCGCAATCCTCCGCCGCACCGCTTGAATCACGAATCCTCGCTCGACCGGAAAACCGGCGTCGTTCAACGCTGTACGCATCAAGATGAGTCCGCCGCACGAGATGTCGTAGTCGACATCGAGGAAGTTACACTACTGCTTGAATCTCGCGCAAGAGTCCGGAAGGGCCGCCGACTGTTTTCAACAGCAGCTTCTTTGGCAAGGTATTGCGCCCCGTCGTGACCCGCCGGCGGCCATCGCAGGCGAGCGGGGCCGGTCCGTTAATATTTGACCGCTCGCGATGAAGTCCCTAAACTGCGCTTTGAGCTGCCGCCCCAACGGGCGGCACTTTGATTTTGGGCTTTGCGCGGCGGGCAGGCGGTCAAATGCGGCATTCGAAATGCGCCGTCACACCCACGGCGCGGCGCTCCATGGACCGCCGTCGCGGGCCGGCTGCGGCCGATATTCCGGCGAGGCCGCCGCGATCCGGCAGTCGCTGAACCAGTTGCGCGGGCGAGGGAAAGACTTGCCTTTGCCACTGCCTTGGGAGCGCATTGAGACCAAGAGATGCGCGATAGGAGCCCGACGATCTCCTGCCACCCTTGGCAAACCGCAGCAAAAACATGTCGCCGGAAAACCTGTTTGCGAGAAAAATATCGCTAAGAAAACCGCCAAGAAAAATGTTTTACGGAGTGCTCGAGTGACCTCCTCCTTGCTTCCCACCTATGCACGCGCCGATCTTGCCTTCGAGCGCGGCGAAGGCGCTTGGCTCATCTCGACAAAGGGGGAGCGTTTTCTGGATTTCGGCTGCGGCATTGCGGTGACCGGCCTCGGCCATGCGCATCCGCATCTCGTCGAGACTCTCATCGCCCAGGGGCAGCGGCTCTGGCATACGTCCAATCTCTTCCAGATTCCGCAGGCCGAAGAGCTGGCGCGCCGCCTCGTCGAGGCGACGTTCGCCGATTTCGTCTTCTTCACCAATTCGGGCACAGAAGCGCTCGAGGGCGCGGTGAAGACGGCGCGCAAATATCATTATGTCAGCGGCCATCCCGAGAAGGTTCGCATCATCACGCTGGAAGGCGCCTTTCACGGCCGCAGCCTGGCGGCGTTGGCAGCCGGCGGCAATCCGAAATATCTCGAAGGCTTCGAGCCCCGGCTCGACGGCTTCGATCAAGTGCCCTTCGGTGATCTCGATGCGGTGAAGGCGGCGATCGGGCCGCGCACGGGCGCTATCCTGGTCGAGCCGATCCAGGGCGAAGGCGGCGTGCGCGTGCTGCCGCAGAGCTTTCTCGATGCCATACGCCGCCTTTGCGATGACCATGGTCTCTTGTTGATCTTCGACGAGGTGCAGACCGGCGTCGGGCGCACCGGTCCGCTCTTCGCCTATCAGCGGGTCGGCGTCACGCCGGACATTATGATGATCGCCAAGGGCATTGGCGGCGGCTTTCCGCTCGGCGCCTTTCTCGTCACGCGCCAGGCCGGCAAAGGCATGACGCTCGGCAGCCATGGCACGACCTATGGCGGCAATCCGCTCGCGACCGCGATCGGCAATGCCGTGCTCGATATTGTGCTCGCGGAGGGTTTCCTCACGCGCTCCGCCCGCATGGGCGCGCTCTTGAAGGAGAAACTCGCCGAATTGCAGGGCAAGTACCGCAGCGTCATCGCCGAAGTTCGCGGCGAAGGCCTGCTGCTCGGGCTCAAGACCCATGTGCCGATCGCCGATTTCGTCGCCGCCGCGCTCAAGGAAAAAATCATCGTCATCGGGGCGGCCGATAATGTTGCACGCGTTTTGCCTCCGCTCATCGTCAGCGAGATGGAGATCGCCGAAGGCCTGCGCCGGCTCGAAGCCGCCACATCGCATTTCATGCAAGATTCGCAAAAGGACATGCCGTTGAGAGGAGCGGCCGGATGATCAACGGTGCGACAAACGGAACCGATTGCGCCTCCTTGCGGCATTTTCTCGATCTTTCGGAAATGTCCGCCGTCGATCTGCGGCGCATTCTTGAAACCGCTCTCGCCATCAAGCGCCGCCGCCGCAAGGGCGAGCTCGCCGCGCAGCGGCCGCTGATCGGCAAGGTGCTGGCGATGATCTTCGACAAGCCTTCGACCCGCACCCGCGTCTCCTTCGATGTCGCGATGCGGGAATTGGGCGGCGAGACCATCATGCTGACGGGCCAGGAGATGCAGCTCGGCCGCGGCGAGACGATTGCCGATACGGCGCGCGTCCTCTCCCGTTTCGTCGATGCGATCGTCATTCGGGTTCTCGACGTCGCCCAGCTCACCGAGCTCGCCGCGCATGCCGATGTGCCGGTCATCAATGGCCTGACCAAGAAGTCGCATCCCTGCCAGGTGCTGGCGGATGTCATGACCTTCGAGGAGCATCGCGGCTCCATCAAAGGCCGCACGATCGCCTGGAGCGGCAACTCCAATAATGTGCTCGCGAGCTGGATTCATGCGGCGCAAAAATTCGATTTTTCGATCAATGTCGCGACCCCGGCCGAGCTCGATCTTGCGCCGGAGCTCGTCACCTGGGCGCGCGGCACCAAGACGCGTCTCACCCTGACGCGCGATCCTTACGAGGCCGCGCGCGGCGCCGATGCCGTCATCTCGGACTGTTGGGTGTCGATGGGCGATGAGGATGAAAGCTTCCGCCATAATCTCCTGGGACCTTATCAGGTGAATGCCAAGCTGATGTCGGTTGCGGCGAAGGATGCGATCTTCATGCATTGCCTGCCGGCGCATCGCGGCGAGGAGGTCACGGACGAGGTGATCGACGGTCCGCAATCGGTCGTTTTCGACGAGGCCGAGAATCGTCTGCATGCGCAAAAGGGCATTCTCTCCTGGTGCTTCGGGGTGCTCGAAGAATGACGGATTCTCACCCGCAGGCGGCGAGTGTCTCGCGGCCGGTCTCGGATGAAGGCCGGGATGATCAGATTCTGCCGTTTGCGGTCGAGCCGCTCGATCTGCGCGGTCGCGTCGTGCGTCTGGGCAGTTCGATCGACCGGATTCTCGGTCAGCATGATTATCCGGCGCCCGTCGCGCGTCTGCTTGGCGAGGCGGCGGTGCTGACCGTACTGCTCGGCTCCGCGCTCAAATTCGACGGCCGGCTGCAGTTGCAGACCCGCAGCGATGGCTTGGTCAATATGCTGGTCGTCGATTTCGATTCGCCCGATGGTTTGCGCGCCTTCGCCCGTTTCGATGCCGAACGGCTCGCCGAGATCGGCCCCGGGGCGGAACTGCTCGGCCACGGCCATCTCGCTCTGACGATCGAGCATGGCAGCGACATGTCGCGCTATCAGGGTATTGTCGCGCTCGAAGGCCAGGGGCTCGAAGCGGCGGCGCATCAATATTTCCGCCAGTCTGAGCAAATTCCGACCTTTGTGCGCCTCGCCGTGGCTGAAAATCTGACCGGAGCCGGCATGCAATGGCGGGCTGGCGGTTTGCTGGTGCAATTCCTGCCCGCCTCGCGGGCTCGGCAAACCATGCCCGATTTGCCGCCGGGCGATGCGCCGGAAGGTACGATCGTGCCGGAAATGAAGGAAGACGATGCCTGGGTCGAGGCCAAGGCGCTCGCCGCCACGATCGAGGATCACGAGCTTGTCGATCCGACTCTGTCGAGCGAACGCCTGCTCTATCGGCTGTTCCACGAGCGCGGCGTCAAGGTCTTCGAGACGCAGAATGTCCGCGCCACCTGCCGTTGCTCGCGCGAGCGCATCGCCAATATGCTGAAGAGTTTTACGCCCGACGAACGCAAGGACATGGTCGGCGACAATGGCAAGATCGGCGTGACCTGCGAATTCTGCTCCACCTATCGCGAATTCGAGCCGGGCGAATTCGATTAGCGTTCGGTTCGTGTCGATGATTTTCGCACGCGCCTGTTAGAGCATCGTGCGAAAAAGTGGGCACCGGTTTTTCGCAACAAACGATGCGTTTTCAAAACCTAGAGCATGATGCCCGATTCGACTTGAATGCATCATGCTCTAGGCATCGAATTGCTGCGGTCGGTGAGGATTGTCTCGATCGGCGCCAAGATTTCGAGTGATGACTAAGATCTCCGCCATTCTCATTGCAGGCCCGACGGCGAGCGGCAAATCCGGGCTCGCCGCGCGTCTTGCTGCGCGTCTCGGCGGCGCCGTCGTCAATGCCAATTCCATGCAGGTCTATCGCGATCTAGCCATTCTCACCGCGCGGCCGAAGGCGGAGGAGCTGGCGCTGGCGCCGCATTTTCTCTTCGGCCATGTCGACGGCGCGGTGAATTATTCCGTCGGCCGCTATCTCGAAGATGCGGAGGCGCTATTGGGGCACCTTCGGGAACAAGGGCTGCTGCCGATTTTCGTCGGCGGCACGGGCCTCTATTTCAAGGCGCTGACGCAAGGCCTCTCCGATATTCCGAAAGTGCCCGAGGCGATCAGGACTGAAGTCCGCGCATGGGCGGAGGGCCGGCCGACGGAAGCTCTTCATGCCGAGCTTGCCGCCCGCGATCCGGCGACGGCGGAACGGCTGCGGCCCAGCGATCCGCAACGGATTCTTCGCGCTCTCGAAGTTTTTACGGCGACCGGCCGAAGTCTCGCCGCTTTTCAAAGATCGAAACAGACCCCACTGCTCGATGCCAATCATTGTCTTGCCATCTTTCTGGCGCCGGAGCGTGCGGATTTGCGCGGCGCCATCGATCAGAGGTTCGATACCATGCTTGCAGAAGGCGCGCTCGCGGAGGTCGACGCTCTGCGCCGTCGCAGGCTTGATCCAGCGCTGCCGGTCATGCGCGCCCATGGCGTGCCGCATCTCTTGCGCCATCTTGAAGGCGAGCTCGATCTCGACGCCGCGGCGCGTCTCGGCAAAAGCGACACGCGCCATTATGCCAAGCGCCAATTCACTTTTGCACGGCATCAATTGCCGACATTCCGATGGGTCGCGCCGGAGGCCGCCGAGACAGAAGTGATGGCGGCGCTGGCCGAAAGCAGAGCGGTTTCATGATCTCGCAAATCGATCGAAGCCATTCGCGTTTCATCCTATCATGCTCTGGATCAATTGGCGCTGGCTGCCATGCTGGCATAAATCGGCTCTCATCGATATCTAGGATGCTTGACATGAAGATCGACATCACGCCTGCCCGCTATGACCGCGTCACCCTCTGCCTGCATTGGCTGACCGCGGCTCTCGTCGTCGAGCAATGGGTCGGCGCGCAAGTGATCGATGATTTCGCCAATGGAGCGCCGCGCGTCGCCGCGCGTTCGGTCCATATTTCACTTGGACTTACCCTGGGGATCATTCTCATCGCGCGTATTTTGTGGCGGGCGACGCGCGGCCGCAAACTGCCGCCCGCCGAGCAGGGTTTTCTGCAGGTCATCGCCGCAGCGACGCATTGGGTCCTCTATGCTTTGCTTGTCGCGATCATCCCGGTCGGCATGTTTCTCGTCTTCGTGCGTGGCGACAGCTATTTCGGCCTCTTCAGCGTGCCGGCCTTCGATGCAGGCAATAAAATCTTGCGGCATAATGTGGCGGAGCTGCATGGGCTTCTCGCCAATGCGATTTTGATCGTCGCTGGCCTGCATGCCGCGGCGGCGCTCTTTCATCACTATGTCCGGCATGACAATGTGCTGCGCCGGATGATGCCCGGGCGCGGATAGAGCATGATCCCGAAAAGTTGCAGACTTTTCGGATAAGATCATGCGTCAAAGCGATGTGCAGCGGAATCAGACGCCGAGCGCTTCGGCAAAGGCGGAAAAATCCGCTGCGGCAATGTCGACCTCAACGCTCGGTGCACTTTCGCCGCGACCGTGGCCGCATTCGTCCGGCCGCGCGACATGGCCGGTGCGTAGCCCGCAGGCAGCTGCGGCCACGAGATCGGATGTATGCGCCGCGACCATCATGCAGGCTTCGGGCGGCAGCGCCAGAGCCTCGGCGGCGGCCAGATAGACGCGCGGCTTCGGCTTGTAATCGCCGGCGATCTCGGCGCCCAGAACAGCATCCCAGAGAAATCCATTGCGGCGCGCGAGATCGACCTGCAGCGCGATATTGCCGTTCGAGACCGGCGCAATGAGAAATTTTGCGCGCAGACGCGCGAGCGCCACCGGCACACCCGGCCAGGCATCGAGCCTATGCCAGGCGAGATTGAGTTTTTCGCGCATCTCTTCGTCGAGATGGCCGAGACCGAAGCGCGGGAGGATGCGGTCGAGATTGCGACGATGCAGAACATCGAGCCGCGAAAAGGGAATTGTGCCAGACCGCACCTCTTCCATCCCGGCCTGATATTCGCCGCGCCAGGCATCGGCGAAAGAGAGCCAATCGAGATCGACGCCTTGCGGCGCGAGCAGGCGCTCGGCCTCGCGCGCGACGCCGCCGCGCCAATCGACCAGCGTGCCAAAGACATCGAAGAAGAGAGCTTTGAGGGCAGGAAAGGGCGGCAAGGGTCGGTCCTGCCTCAGTTTGAGTGTCTGTTTTGCATGCGCTGCGGCGGCCGGGCGCCAGATTCCGTTCGGCATGGTTTCGTCGACCGTGGTCCGGGTCCAGATATCACCCGCGCTGCCGTGCTTACCCGACGTGGACGGTTTTCTGTTTCCAGGAGACGAAGCTTCAAAATCGAATGGAGCAGTAAGGGCAACGTCTGCTATTTGACATAACTGATCTAAATCAACGTGGCTTATTTGTCTCCGCCATAAATTTTTGTCGTTAAGGTATTCAAGCACTGATCCGGACGACACTTGCCGTACTTAAGGCAGTGATCGGATGAATTTGAACGACATCAGAAAACGCCGATGCGACTCGGCGCCGAAGGAACGTATTATGCGGAAGATTGGCATTCGCATTTTGGCGATGGTGGCGGTAGCTGTGATCGCACTAGCGCTGCCCGCGAGCGCAGCAAATCGCGGTCGTGGTGCATCTCACGGCGGTAGCCACGGTGGTGGATCTCACGCCGCTGGCCACGCGGGTAGATCTCACGCCGGTGGCCACGCGGGTAGATCTCACGCCGGTGGGCACCGTGGTAGATCTCACGCCGCTGGCGGGCATCACGTCAGGGCCAGACCGACGATATCGCGTGGCCACAGAGCGCCGCCAACCGCGAAGCTGCACGCAAGTGTGACTTCCAACGCCGTGCGCAAAGCGTTGAACTCCCGCTCGTTCACCCGCGCATTGCGCAATACGAGCGCGTTACACAGCCCACACAGCCGTGCCCTCATCACCGCACGCGCGGCGACGGCGGGATGGCACCACGGACGAGCTGGCTGGTGGCGACACACTAACGGCGGATACGGATGGGTCGGCCCGCTGTTCTGGCCGTTCGCCTATTACGACATGTATGACTACGCGCTGTGGGGCGACGACTACGACGACTCGTTCTGGGGCTACGGCTACGACGACATCTACGCCGGCATGTTTACGCCCTACGGCTACGACGACCTCACCGGCTACCTGCCGCAAGCCTCTTCCGCCGCCGCAACGCCGACCGCCGAGACCAGCCAGCTGGCCCAAATGTGCGGCAACGACAGCGGCGACATCGCCGGCCTGCCGATCGATAAGTACCAGCAGGCGATTCAGCCGAACGAAGCACAACGCGCCGCGCTCGACGATCTCGCCAAGGCCTCGCTCAAGGCGGCGCAGGACATCAAGGCCGCCTGCCCGACGGATATCGCGCTGACCGCCCCAAGTCGCTTCGTGGCCATGCAAAAGCGCATCGAGGCGATGATCGCAGCGGTAGAGATCGTGCAGCCGCCGCTGGAGAAATTCTTCGGCCTTCTGAGCGACGAGCAGAAGGCGCGGCTTACCGCGCTCGGCGAGGATCAGCGCAAGAAGAAACGCGCGGCGGCGAAGACCGCCGGCTCGCTCGTCCAGAGCTGCGGTGCTGCGCAATCCGACGTGACTGCTTGGCCGACCGCCGAGATCGACCAGACGGTGCACCCGACCGATGCGCAACGCGTAAGTCTTACCGCACTCCAGAACGCCACCGCCAAGGCGGCGGATATCCTCAAGGCCGCGTGCCCGGCCGATACTCCGCTCACTCCGCCGGCGCGGCTCGCAGCGGTCGGAAAACGCCTCGATGCCATGCTGCAAGCGGTCAAGACGGTGAGTTCGGCGCTCGACGACTTCTATGGAACGCTGAACGACGAGCAGAAGGCGAAGTTCGATGCGATCGGTCCGCAGCTAACGAGCCAGCCCGATCAGCCAAGCGGCAGGCAAACACATGTTCGCAGGCGCAGCGTTGGCGGTGTCATTCGACATTTCATGCGAGCCTTCTGAAAATCAGCGAACGTCTTACTGGCGGCTGCCATCGTCGCCAAACATCCTAGTTGACCCTTAGATCCGCATCCGCTATGTATCAAAAACCATAGAATTCCAGGGCAATTCCCTTGACTGAACTCCTTATCGTAAGCTTGGCGCCGGAGATGGGACGGAGATAGCTCCGCTTTTCCCATAATCGGCGCTTACCCAGGCCCTCACGGGCCTTTTTTATTGCCCGAATTTCCAAACGGCCTTTAGAGCATTGAAGGAGTTGGATCGGGCACGCATTAGATCTTTGTTTTGGCGCATGATCTCGTCCGAAAAGTCTGCAACTTTTCGGGATCATGCTCTAAAAGGCCCAACGGAGGACACTATGGCGGATGTGATGACCGGCGCAGACATGGTCATCGAGGCCCTAAAGGATCAGGGCGTCGAGACGCTCTTCGGCTATCCGGGCGGCGCCGTCCTGCCGATCTATGATGCGCTCTATCAGCAAAATGCGGTGCAGCATGTTCTGGTGCGGCATGAGCAAGGCGCCGCCCATGCCGCCGAAGGCTATGCGCGATCGAGCGGCAAGGTCGGCGTGCTGCTCGTGACCTCCGGCCCCGGGGCGACCAATGCGATCACCGGCCTCACCGATGCCTTGATGGATTCGATCCCGATCGTCTGCATCACCGGCCAGGTGCCGACGCATCTGATCGGCTCCGACGCTTTTCAGGAATGCGATACGGTCGGCATCACCCGCCATTGCACCAAGCATAATTATCTCGTCCGTTCGGTGGAGGATCTGCCGCGCGTCCTGCACGAGGCCTTTTATGTCGCCCAGCATGGGCGGCCGGGCCCCGTTGTCATCGATATTCCGAAGGATGTGCAATTCGCTCGCGGCGTCTACAGCGGGCCGCCGGAGATCGGTCACAAGAGCTATCACCCGCAGGTCAAGGGCGCGCCCGACAAGATCGAGCGGGCGGTGATGCTGATGGCCGCGGCGAAGAAGCCGGTCTTCTATACCGGCGGCGGCATCATCAATTCCGGGCCCGAGGCCTCGCGCCTGCTGCGCGAACTCGTCGCCGCCACGGGCTTTCCCATCACCTCGACTCTGATGGGGCTTGGCGCCTATCCGGCCGCCGGACCCAATTGGCTCGGCATGCTCGGCATGCACGGGACGTTCGAAGCCAATAATGCGATGCATGATTGCGATCTGATGATCGCAATCGGTTCGCGTTTCGATGACCGCATCACCGGCAGGCTCGATGCCTTCTCGCCCGGCTCGACCAAGATCCATATCGACATCGATCCGTCCTCGATCAACAAGAATGTGAAGATCGATCTCGGCATCGTCGGCGATTGCGCCAATGTGCTCGCCGACATGCTGAGCGTTTGGCGTGAGCGCAAACTGAAGTCGGATGCGGCGGCTTTGCAGAAATGGTGGGATCAGATTGCCGTCTGGCGGGGGCGCCGATCGCTCTCTTACAAATTCTCCGACAAGATCATCAAGCCGCAATGGGCGATCGAGCGGCTTTATGCGGCGACCAAGGACCGCGACACTTACATCACGACGGAAGTCGGCCAGCATCAGATGTGGGCCGCGCAACATTACCATTTCGAAGAGCCGAACCGGCTGATGACGAGCGGCGGCCTCGGCACCATGGGCTATGGCCTGCCGGCGGCGATCGGCGCGCAAATGGCGCATCCGCATGCGCTCGTCATCGATATCGCCGGCGAAAGCTCGATCCTGATGAACATTCAGGAGCTCTCGACCGCCGCGCAATATCGGCTGCCGGTGAAGATCTTCATCATCAACAATGAATATCTCGGCATGGTGCGGCAATGGCAGGAGCTTCTGCATGGCGGCCGCTATTCGGAAAGCTATGCCGCGGCGCTGCCCGATTTCGTCAAGCTCGCCGAGGCCTATGGCGCGCATGGAATCCGCTGCTCCGACCCGGCCGATCTCGACGCCGCGATCGCAGAAATGATCGAGACGCCGAAGACGGTGGTCCTCGACTGCATCGTCGACAAGACGGAAAACTGCCTGCCGATGATCCCGTCCGGCAAGGCGCATAATGAGATGATCCTCCCCGATACCGAGGAAGATCTCGAACAGGCGATCGATTCTGCCGGCAAGATGCTGGTGTGAGGGCAAGAGTCCTAAGAGGATTTCGACATGAATGCGCCTGCAGCTCCGCTTTCGCCCTATTCATCGGCGATCGGCAAATCGAACATCGAATCGCATACGCTTTCCGTGCTCGTCGACAATGAGCCTGGCGTGCTCGCGCGCGTCGTCGGGCTCTTTTCCGGCCGCGGCTATAATATCGAGAGCTTGACGGTGGCCGAAGTCGCCCACGCCGAGCATTTTTCGCGCATTACCATCGTGACCTCCGGCACGCCGGAGGCGATCGAGCAGATCGGTCATCAATTGGAGCGCCTGGTGCCAGTCCGCAAAGTCACCGATCTCACTTTGCGCGGCAATGCGGTCGAGCGCGAGCTGGCCATGATCAAGGTCGCCGGCCGCGGCGACAACAGGGTCGAAGCCTTGCGGCTCGCCGAAGCCTTTCGCGCCCGGGTGATCGACGCTTCGATCGAGAGCTTCGTCTTCGAGCTCACCGGCAATGTCGGCAAGATCGATCAATTCGTCGAGCTGATGCGGCCCCTCGGCCTTGTCGAAGTGTCGCGCACCGGGGTTGCCGCCATGTCGCGCGGCAAAGATCCGATTGGCGGCTGACGGTGCCGAACATTCTATCCCGATGCTTTTGACGATGGCAATCGGGCCGTTTAGAACGCAGCTATTCAGGGTTCATAAAACAGCGGCGCCGCCGCACAGGACAGGAAGCTCAAACACATGCGCGTCTATTATGATCGGGATGCCGATATCAATCTCGTCAAAGGCAAGAAGGTTGCCGTGATCGGCTATGGCAGCCAGGGGCATGCGCATGTGCTCAATCTGCGCGATTCGGGCGTGAAGGAGGTCTGCGTCGCGTTGCGCGAAGACTCCGCTTCAGCGAAAAAGGCTGCGGCCGAAGGGATCGACGTCAAATCCGTGCCGGCGGCAGCGAGCTGGGCCGATGTCGTGATGATGCTGACGCCGGATGAATTGCAGGGCGACATCTATCGCACCCATCTCGCCGGCAATCTCAAGCAGGGCGCGGCACTGATGTTCGCGCATGGGCTCAATATTCATTTCAATTTGATCGAGCCGCGCCCCGATATCGATGTTCTGATGGTGGCGCCGAAAGGGCCCGGCCATACGGTGCGCTCCGAATATAAGCGTGGCGGCGGCGTGCCCTGCCTCATGGCGGTGGCGCAGGATGCCTCGGGCAATGCGCATGATCTCGGCATCTCCTACGCCTCCGCCATTGGCGGCGGCCGTGCCGGCATTATCGAGACCACTTTTCGCGAGGAATGCGAGACGGATCTTTTTGGCGAGCAGGTCGTGCTCTGTGGCGGTCTCGTCGAATTGATCCGCAACGGCTTCGAGACTCTGGTCGAGGCCGGCTACGCGCCGGAAATGGCCTATTTCGAATGCCTGCATGAAGTGAAGCTGATCGTCGACCTCATCTATGAGGGCGGCATCGCCAATATGAATTATTCGATCTCCAACACGGCCGAATATGGCGAATATGTCAGCGGGCCGCGGATTGTCACGCCTGAGACTAGAGCTGAGATGAAGCGCGTGCTGGACGATATCCAGTCCGGCCGCTTCACCCGGGACTGGATGCTGGAGAATCGGGTCAATCAGACCTCTTTCAAGGCCATGCGGGCCAAATCCGCGTCGCATCCGATCGAGGAGGTCGGCGCCAAATTGCGCGCCATGATGCCCTGGATCGGCGCCAATAAGCTCGTCGACAAAGAGAAGAACTGAGCGCTTCCCTCTTTCCGCCCTATGGACCGGGGGCTTTAAGGTGCGCTAATCGATGACGCGAACCCTCTTCCTGTGGGAGAGGGTGGCTTGCGGAGCAACCCGGGTGAGGGGTTACGGTGCTCCCATTCGGGCCGATCGTAACCCCTCATCCGCCCCGCTTCGCGGGGCACCTTCTCCCACGGGGAGAAGGTTTGCGCGCGCCCGCCGCTCTCGAACGCCGAGCTTTTCGCCCATGCCCATGCCTCTGTCATCGGATCTGAAATCTGGCGCGCTCGCCTATCATCGCGCGCCGCGCCCGGGCAAGCTCGAGATCCAGGCAACGAAGCCGCTCGCCAATCAGCGCGATCTGGCGCTCGCTTATTCCCCGGGCGTCGCCGCCGCGTGCCTTGCCATTGCCGAAAATCCGACGGAAGCGGGCGAGCTGACGATCCGACAAAATCTCGTCGGCGTCGTCACCAATGGCACGGCCGTGCTCGGCCTTGGCACCATCGGACCGCTCGCCGCCAAGCCGGTCATGGAAGGCAAGGCCGTGCTCTTCAAGAAATTCGCCGGCATCGATGTCTTTGACATCGAGGTGGCGGAAACCGACGTCGACCGTTTCGTCGATGTCGTCGCCGCGCTCGAGCCGACCTTCGGCGGCATTAATCTCGAAGATATCAAAGCGCCGGAATGTTTCGAGATCGAGCGCAAGCTCAAGGAGCGCATGGCGATTCCCGTCTTCCATGACGATCAGCATGGCACGGCGATCATCGCCGCAGCGGCTGTCTTGAACGGTCTCGAACTCGCCGGCAAATCGATCGCCAACGCGAAGATCGTCACCTCCGGCGCTGGTGCTGCGGCGCTCGCCTGCCTCAATCAGCTCGTCGCCCTCGGTGCCAAGCGGGAAAACATCTTCGTCACTGACATAATGGGCGTCGTCTATAAGGGCCGCACCGAGCTGATGGATCAATGGAAGGAGCCCTATGCCAAGGACACCAATGCGCGCACGCTCGCCGATGTGATCGGTGGCGCCGATGTGTTTCTCGGCCTTTCCGCCGGCGGGGTTCTGAAACCCGAAATGGTGAAGGAGATGGGCGAGCGGCCTTTGATCATGGCGCTCGCCAATCCCGATCCAGAGATCGAGCCGGACGTCGCTTTGGCTGTGCGTCCCGATGCGATGCTGTGCACCGGGCGCTCGGATTATCCGAACCAGGTCAACAATGTCCTTTGCTTTCCTTATATTTTCCGCGGCGCGCTCGATGTCGCGGCCTCGACCATCAATGAGGCGATGAAGCTTGCCGCGGTTCGCGCCATCGCCCAATTGGCGCATGAAAGCCCCTCGGATGTGGTCGCCAAGGCCTATGGCGGCGAGGCGCGGCTTTACGGCAAGGACAATCTCATTCCCTCGCCTTTCGATCCGCGCCTGATCCTGCGGATCGCGCCGGCCGTGGCGCGCGCCGCCATGGAGACTGGCGTGGCGCAGAAGCCGATCGGCGATTTCGCTGCCTATGAAGAGAGCCTGTCGCGCTTCGTTTTTCGTTCCCGCCTCGTCATGAAGCCTTTGCTTCAGGCGGCGAAGGCCGACCCCAAACGGGTGATCTATGCCGAAGGCGAGGATGAACGCGTGTTGCGGGCGGTGCAGACCGTCGTCGAGGAAGGCATCGCCAAGCCGATCCTCGTCGGCCGTCCGCAAGTGGTCGAGACGCGCTTGAAGCGCTATGGGCTCTCGATCAAGCCGGGACAGGATTTCGAGCTCATCAATCCGCAAGACGATCCGCGCTACCGGGATTATGTCGCGACCTATCTCGAGGCGGCCGGCCGGCGCGGCATCACGCCCGATGCGGCGCGCAGCATGGTGCGCACGAGCTCGACCGTCATCGCCGCGATTGCAGTGAAGCGCGGCGATGCCGATGCCATGCTGTGCGGGCTCGAAGGCCGCTTCAACTCGCGGCTGCGCCATATTCGCGATGTCATCGGGCTCGCCGAAGGCGTCCGCGATTTCGCAACCATCTCTTTGATGCTGGCCAGCAAGGGTTCATTCTTCTTTTTGGCCGATACGCATGTCCGGCAGGATCCTACCGCCGAGGAAGTGGCGGAAATCGCATTGATGTGTGCTGCCCAAGTCCGCCGTTTCGGGGTCGAGCCGAAGATCGCGCTCGTCTCCCATTCCGATTTCGGTTCCGACGACACGCCGTCCTCGATGAAGATGCGTGCCGCCGTCGAGATCTTGCGCAAGCTCGCGCCTGATCTCGAAATGGATGGGGAAATGCAGGCGGATTCGGCGCTCGCGCAGGCGATGCGCGATCTCGTCCTGCCCGCCTCGCGGCTGAAGGGGGACGCGAATGTCCTCGTCTTCCCCAATCTCGATGCCGCCAATGTGGCCTATCAGATGACGAAGATCGTTGCTGATGCCTTGCTGGTCGGGCCGATCCTGATGGGCAGCGCCAAGCCGGCGCATATATTGACCCCCTCAGTCACGGCGCGCGGCATCGTCAATATGACGGCACTGTCGGTTGCCGAGGCGCAGGATCAGCAAAATACCGTGACGGACGGGTGGCGGATGGCCGGGATTTGATCTCGAACAAGGACGCGGCGCGGCCTTGCTTCTATTGAGCCGGGACGCGGCTTGCGGTTTGATCGTTCGCCGCGCAGAGGGTCATCGAGATGTCATCTTCGCCCGATGCTTTCAGGCATGACCTGACCAGCACGGGCGGTGCAATTGGTGCGGATATGCAAATATCACGAATATGCAAAAATAAAGGCGCAAGATTCATTGCATGACCAGGCCGCTCACGGATCATTCGATCATGGCTGCTGGACCGGCTGAGGCAGAGGCGCCGGAGCCGTCCGAGAATGCGCGTCCGTCACTAAGCCATGCCGTATCGCTTAGCTTCGCGCTCGCAGTTGAGGATGTGGATTATTTTGCGGAGCGGCTCGATCGGCTGAGCGGCGTCGCCGCCGCGAATATGGTGTTTCGCGTCGTCTATCTCGACACGCCGGATTACGCGATCGCCGGGCTGGGCCTTGGTTTCGGCATCAGGCGCCGCGGCTCTGGCAAACGCGCCGGCTGGAAGAGATTTGTCGCGCCGCTTTCGGCGGCGACGCCGAAAACTGCCCGGCGCGAGCTCGGTCACTGTCTTCGTCGCGCTACCGGGATCTCTGTCGTGGCACGTATCGAGACGCAGCGCCGCCTGTGGCTGCTGCGCTGGGGTGACTGCCAGGCCGAGGTGCGCCTCGATCGCTCGACGGCGCTGATGAACGGCAAGGAAGTTGCGGTCGCCTCTGCCAGTTTCGCAAGCGATGCCCCAAATGCCGATTTCTTTCATTTCGTCACGGCCGCCTGCGACCCGGACAGGCTGCGGTTGACCGCCGAGTCGGATTTGTTGCGAATCTATCGCCTCTGTAAAGGTCCTCTCCCGCCCTATGTGGCGGCTTTTGCACCCGAACTCGATGCCGATATGGATGCGGCAGCGGGTTTTCGAGCCGTCGCCGCCGCTTGCTTCGATCAGTTCCTGCTCAATGAAGCTGCGATCCGTGCGACAGGCGATCGCGAGGCCGTGCATCAATGCCGCGTCGCGTTGCGGCGCTTGTCCGCTTGCCTGCGTTTCTTCTCGGCCTTCGTCAGCGGCCCTGATTACGAAGCTATTTGGCGCGACTTCAAAGAGCTTGGCGCACATTTGCGCAAGGCGCGCGACCTCGATGTCCTGATTGCCGATGTGATCGCGCCGGCGCTTGCCGTGGATCCGCCTTCTGGCGCGAAAGCGCTGATGAATGAAATCGAGGCGCGGCGTGAACATGCCTATGCCGATCTTGCCGCTATGCTTTGCGCCCCCTCTTCCGCCGCGCTTTTCTTGCGTTTCGCCATCTGGCTACAGATCGGCGATTGGACGTCTTCTGCAGATTCAGAAAGCCAGCGGCGGCGCTGCATGCCGATCGTCAGATATGCGCGACGGAAATTTGCGACATTGAATCATAAATTCATGCTGCGCTGCGCTGAACTTGCGGAAGCGAGCGAGGAGGAGCGCCATCGCACCCGCATCCGCGCCAAGAATGTGCGTTATGATGCGGAGTTCCTGGAAACCCTGGCGCGCGGCAAAACGGCTGACAAGCGGTTGCGTGCCTTCATCGAAGCCATGAAAAACTTGCAGACGGTCTTGGGCAACTGGAACGATATCGTGATGGCCCGCCAGTTTTTCATCTCATTTGCTGCGGAGGCCAAGGCAGAGGCCAAGGGAGAGGTCGAGGGAGAGGTCGAGGGCGACGTCCAAACGGCGACGACTGCGAAGCGCCGTTCGTCCCTTGCCGCCACAGCAGAGGCGCTGGGCCAGCGCATCGAATCGATTTCGGAAGCAGAATTCAGCGAAAAAAGCGCCGAGGCCTGCCAAGCCTTCGTTAAGGTCAAGCCATTTTGGGCCAAGCTTGGCTAAATTCATTGACCACGCTTTTGGGCAGAGATTTTAAAAAACAAGTCCGTGCGATCGGCGCCTGACCGCAATTGGCCCATCCAAATATGCCAATGCCGCCAGCGGCTCCCCTCCGCTTCTCGAAATGTAGCGAAACAAAATTTGAAAGTTTTCGTGTTTCGTGCGCCGGTGAAGGCTTTTAGAGATAAAGTTAGCGGCAAAATGAAATTCTGAGGGCTCGCCGGCGCGCCGATGGTCGGCATCGCGGCCGACGGGCTCGGGTAAGGCGCTCAGCGGCAAGATGAAACTCAGCCGCGCGTCTCGGCCGTGAGACCTCGTCTTTGGGCGGGGATTTGAGGCGGGCATTTGGGGCGTAGGATTTGGACACGGGAAGAGGCGGCGCCCAGGGTGCCCACGGTGCCATTGCGACGGGGACAGGCATTTGAAGATCCTTCCTATCATCATGTGCGGCGGCTCGGGCACCAGGGTTTGGCCTGAGTCGCGCGAAAGTCTGCCGAAGCAATTCATTCCCTTGATCGGCCCCCGCTCGACGTTTCAAATGACGATCGAAAATCTTAGCCACGAATTATTCGAGACGCCGATCGTCATTTCCAATCAGGATTATCGCTTTCTCGTCTTCGAGCAGTTGAAGGAGATCGGCGGCGCCGCACGCATCGTGCTTGAGCCGGTGCGGCGAGATTCGGGGCCGGCGGTCGCCGTCGGCGCAGAGCTCGCCGCGCAGATTTCGCCCGACACCATTGTCGTCATTCTTGCCGCCGATCACATCGTGCGTGACCCGGCAGGGTTTATCGAGTCATGCCGCCAGGCGGCGCTTGGCGCAGCCGCGGGCTATATTGTCACCCTCGGGATCAAGCCGACCGAGCCGGCGACGGCCTATGGCTATATCAAGACCGGCAAGGCGGTGGTCGAGACCGGCACCGTGCTGAAGGTGGAGGCTTTCGTCGAAAAGCCGGATGCTGCGACCGCGGCGCGCTATGTCGCGGAAGACTATCTCTGGAATGCCGGCAATTTTTTCTTCCGCGCCGATGTGATGCAGGAGGAAATGCGCCAGCACGCGCCACTGATCCTCGAGGCCGCCGCCAATGCCGTGCTGCGGGCACGCAAGGATTTCGAATTCCTCCTGCTTGATAAGGAGTCTCTGGCGCAGGCGCCAAAGAAGTCCATCGATTATGCGGTCATGGAATTGACCGACAAGGCGGCTGTCGTGCCGGCCGATATCGGCTGGTCGGATGTCGGCACCTGGGCGGCCGTCTATGATTTGTCGCAGCGCGACACCGACGGCAATTCGATCCGCGGCCATGGCATCATCATGAATGCGTCGAATGTCCATATAAGGTCGGACGAGCATTTGACGACCGTCGTCGGCGTCGACAATGTGGTCGTCGTCACGACGCAGGATGCCGTGCTCGTGCTCGACCGGGCGCATTGCGACAAGGTCAAAGAGCTCGTCGATCTGTTGAAGACTCAAAACCGCCGCGAGGCGCTGGAGCACAAGCGCTCCTATCGGCCCTGGGGCTATTATCAATCGGTCGATCAGGGCGAGCGCTATCAGGTCAAGCGGATCGTGGTGAAGCCCGGCGCGCGGCTATCGCTGCAGAAACATTTTCATCGCGCCGAACATTGGATCGTCGTGCGCGGAACGGCGGAAGTCACGCGCAACAATGAAGTCGTTCTCGTTCACGAGAATGAATCGATCTATCTGCCGATCGGTGCAATCCATCGCATGGCCAATCCGGGCAAGATCGATCTCGAGCTGATCGAAGTGCAGACCGGCTCCTATCTCGGCGAAGACGACATCGTCCGCATCGAGGATGCCTATAATCGCGTATGAGTCTGCGCCATCGGGCTAGAAAGCCTATCGGCCACCTATCGGACCTTACTTCCGAGCAGCCGCTTGTGGATTTTCTCGTCTGCGGCCGCCACGCCGGCATTTTGCCCGGGCGCAGCCTGGCACTCTTCCTGCTTCATTTCCTCTACACGCTCTGTCGTTTGGTAAGGAGTCTGTCTTGAAGACACGTCAGCTCGGCGACAGTGACCTGCAAATTTCCGAAATCTCGCTCGGCTCCTGGCTGACCTATTCCGGGGGCATCGAAAAAAGCCAGGCCATCGCCTGCATCCGCACGGCGCTCGATTTGGGGATCAACTTTTTCGATACTGCGAATGTCTATGGCCGCGGCGCCGCCGAGACATTGCTCGGCGAGGCGCTGCAAGGCGTCGGCCGCACATCCTACATACTCGCGACGAAAGTCTATGGAAGGATGAGCGAGACCGACCAAGGTCTCTCGCGGGCGCAGATCTTCAAACAGCTCGATCAATCCCTGCTGCGTCTGAAGACCGATTACGTCGATCTCTACCAATGCCATCGCTATGACACGGAGACGCCGCTCGAAGAAACGATGGAGGCTTTGTCCGAGGTCGTGCGGCAAGGCAAGGTGCGCACCATCGGCTTCAGCGAATGGCCGATCGACAAGATCGAGGCCGCCGCCAATCTCAAAGGCATGGTGCCTTTCGTGTCGAGCCAGCCGCAATATTCCCTGCTCTGGCCTTATCCTCAGGGAGAGCTTTTTCCGCTCTGCGCCGATTATGGAATCACCCAGATCGTCTGGTCGCCGCTGGCGCAAGGCGTGCTCACCGGCAAATACAGACCGGCGGCGGCGCTGCCGGCGGATTCGCGCGCGAATGACAAAGCCATGGGCGAGATCTTTCCGAAGCGCTGGCTCGAACCGCAATTGCTGGCCGCGGTCCAACGGCTCGTGCCGCTGGCGCAGGAGGCGGGCCTGAGCCTGCCGCAATTCGCGCTCGCCTGGGTGCTGCGCCAGGCGAATGTCTCTTCCGCGATCATCGGCGCGAGCCGCCCGGCGCAAGTGATCGAAAACGCCGCTGCTGCATCAAAGCGCGTGCCGCATGAGCTGTTTTCCCGCGCCGAGTCGATCGTCGCGCCGTTTTGGCAGACATAGAGCATCGTGCGAAAAAGTGGGCACCGGTTTTTCGCAACAAACGATGCGGTTTCAAAACCCTAGAGCATGATGCCCGATTCGACTTGAATGCATCATGCTCTAGGCAGTTTCATCCTACGACCGCTGCAAGAGATTATTCTAACGTTAAGCGAGATGCTTTGCGTTTCGTTTACACGGAGCGCTTCGTTAGCGCTCTGCTAACCACAAGGAGACGAGGCCCGAGATCGCGTGTCGTCTTTCGGTTATGATTTACCAAGTTCTTGTTGATGAGTTCGAGCGGCGACAATGTCAAATTATCGGCTTGCTTCCGTCTGCGTTTTCGGCGCGCTTTTCTTCGCTCTTCCTTTGCCGCTTCTGGCGGAGCCCATGGTGATCAGGGGCGTCTACGCGACTGGCGGCCAGACCTATAATGCGCCCGATGTGGCGCCCCAGCCGGCCCCCTCGGCCCCTGTCCCTTCAGCCTATGCCGCGCCTGCCGCGACGCCGGCGGCCCCTTATGGCGGCGGCTTTCTCGAATTGCTCTTGACCGGCCATGCGCCCTCGGCGGCGCCAGCCCTTCAGCCCGGCCATGAGATGTCGGCGCTCGCCTATGGACCGATGCCGTCTTCGGCTGCTGTTGCGGACCCGCGCAACCCGCAGCGGAGCATCGATCCCATCTATCAGCGCCAGGAAGTCGATTACCCGGGCCCGCAGAAGCCCGGCACGATCGTGATCGATACGCCGAACAAATTTCTTTTCCTCGTTGAAAAAGGCGGCAAAGCGCTGCGCTATGGCATTGGCGTCGGGCGGCCCGGGTTCATGTGGTCCGGCGTCAAAGCGATCAGCCGCAAGGCGGAGTGGCCGGCTTGGACGCCGCCGGAGGATATGTTGAAGCGCCGGCCCGATCTGCCGACGCATATGGACGGCGGACCGGAAAACCCGCTTGGTGCCCGCGCGCTCTATCTCGGCTCCTCGCTCTACCGCATCCATGGCACCAATGAGCCTTATACGATCGGCACCAATGTCTCGTCGGGATGCATCAGGATGATGAATAAGGACGTCGAGGATCTTTATGATCGGGTCGGCGTCGGCACCAAAGTCGTCGTCATGTGACAGCACTGCAAGAGCCGCCCATCAATGCGCTGAGAAAATCGTGACAATAGGTGGCGGCGGTCGTCTGACAGATTTTTTCGAAGAGCTTTTCATACCGAGCCTTGCGTTCGGCCCGCGGCATGGTCAGCGCTTGATGCAAGGCCTCAGCGATCTCGTCGGGATCGAGCGGATTGACGATGAGCGCCTCGGTCAGTTCCTCGGCGGCGCCGGCAAAGCGCGACAGCACGAGAACGCCCGGATCTTCCGGGTCTTGGGCTGCGACATATTCCTTGGCGACGAGATTCATGCCGTCGCGCAGCGGTGTGACGAGGCCGACACGAGCCTTGCGATAGAATCCGGCCAGCGTTGCGCGTGAAATGGCCCGCGTGATGTAGCGCAGCGGCACCCAATCGAATTCCGCATGGCGGCCATTGACGTCGCCGGCGCGCCGATCGAGTTCGCGCTTGAGCCGCTGATATTCGGCGACATCCTCGCGCGAGCGTGCCGCCACCTGAAGATAGCTCACTTTGAGACGATGCTCTGAAAAGCGGTCGAGGAGACGTCCGAAGGCCTCGAAACGATTGGGCAGACCCTTCGAATAATCCAGCCGGTCGACACCGATGATCAGGGCGCGGCCCTGCATGCTTTCGTCGAGCCGTTTCGCCACGCGGCTCTGCGTGGAGCGTTTGGCCTGACGGGCGAAGGCCCGCGCGTCGATGCCGACCGGGGTTGCGATCGGCAGGACCGAATGATTGTCGATGACGATCCGGGAGCCCGCGTCGCTCGCCACGTTCAGGAAGTTGCGCACGCAATCTTCGAAATCACGCAGATGCTCGTGCGTTTGAAATCCGACCACATCATAGTCGCAGAGCATCCGCAGCAGTTTTTCCGCCCGCGGCAGGACGTTCAAGAGGCTGGCCGGAACGAAGGGGACATGCAGAAAGAAGCCGATCCGATTTTCGACGCCGAGGGCGCGCAAGGAGGATGCGAGCGGGATCAGATGATAATCATGCGCCCAGATGAGATCGGTGGGTTCGATCAGCGCGGCGAGCGCGCGCGCATAAGTGCGGTTGACGGAGAGATAGGTCTCGAAATGCGCGCGATCGAATTCGACGAGGCCCGGCTGGAAATGCAAGAGCGGCCAGAGCGTCGAATTGGCATAGCCGACATAGAATTGCCGATAGTCTTCGCGCGACAGATCGAAGGTTGCGAAATCTATCTTGCCGAATCGTCCGATCTTGACATCCGTGCAGGTTTTCGCGGCGATCTCGCCGCTCCAGCCGAGCCAGAGCCCACCATCCTTCAAGCAATCCTTGAGGACGACCGCCAAGCCGCCGGCCTGCGGTCCGTTTGCCGCCGCCGATGGGACGCGGTTCGACACGATCACGATGCGCGCCATAAGGATTCCTCCCATCCGCGCGACAAGCGCGTGGCCGAATGAATGAGGCCGACATGCGAATAGGCTTGCGGAAAATTCCCCCACAGCAGGCGTGTTTTGGGTGCGACGTCTTCCGAGAGGAGACCGGCAGCGTTACGCACGGAAAGCACATTAGTGAAGATCTCGCGTGCTTCGTCGCGCCGGCCGGCAAGCGCCAGGGCATCGGCATACCAAAAGGTGCAGACGAGGAAGGCTGTTTCGGGATGGCCGAAATCGTCGGCTTCGTCATAACGCATGACGAAACCGTCGCGCATGAGGCGCTGGGCGGTCACTTCGAGCGTCTTGGCGACGCGCGGATCGGCTGCCGGCAGGAGGCCGATCTCCGGCAGCAGCAGAGAAGTGGCATCGGCGACGGATTTGTCGAGCACGCCCGACAGCCAGCCATCCGGCGTCGTCGCCCGCGCCAGAATCTCGCTGCGCAATTTGCGTGACGCCGCCTCCCATTCGACGGCCTCGGCGGTTTCGCCGACGCGTTCGGCGATCAGCGCCAAGCGGTGCAGCGCGGCCCAGCACATCGCCGCCGAATAGGTGTTGACGGTGACGCGGCCGCGATATTCCCAGGGCCCGGAATCGGGCGTGACGGCATAGCGCGCGGCGAGCCGGCCCATATTGCGCAATTCATGATAGAGGCTGAGATTGTCCGAGAGCGCGAGGCGCTCGTCCCAGAACATTTGCGCGGCGGTCAGAATGAGCGAGCCATAGACGTCGTTTTGAATCTGCGATACGGCCGCATTGCCGATGCGCACCGGCCCCATGCCTTGATAGCCCATCAGCGCCGGCGCGATGCGCTCGGTCGAGCTTACCGCAGGCGAGACCGGATAGAGCGGCGCGATCGAAATATCATCTTCGCGCAGGACGGCATCGATCACGAAACGGATGAAGCGTTCCATCGTCTGCGTGGCGCCGAGACGATTGAGCGCGCCGACCGTGAAGAAGGCATCGCGCAGCCAGCAGAAGCGATAGTCCCAATTGCGCGCGGAATGCGGCGCCTCGGGGATCGATGTCGTCAGCGCCGCGACAATGGCGCCCGTATCCTCGCAACTGCAGAGTTTGAGGGTGATCGCCGAACGAATGACCTCTTCCTGCCATTCGAAGGGGATGGAAAGGCCGCGGACCCAGGCGCGCCAATCATTGATCGTATTGGTCAGAAAACTCCGGGCGAGGGAATCCGGAGTCTCGGGGATCGATTCATCGGCGCCGATGAACAGATTGATCGGCCGGTCGAGCGCGAATTCGGCCTCCTCGAGAATATAGGAGGTCGCCATGTCGCTGGTGACGCGCAGCGTGGCATTCGTCCCGGTGAAGCGCACATGATTGCTGCCGACGCTGACCGAAGGCTTGTCGGCGCCGTAATTGAAAAGCGGGCGGATGCGCACGGCAAGACGCGTCCGCTTGGCCAAGGGCTCCAACCGCCGCACGATCATCGGCGGGCGAAAGCGGCGTCCGAAACGTTCGAAACGTGGCGCGAAATCGATGATTCGGACCTTGCCGCCATGCCGGTCGGTGATCACCGTCTCCAGAACCGCCGTGTTGGCGAGATAGCGCTGGCTTGTTTCAACGGCGTCGCGGACGACCACATCCATGAAGCCCTGCGCGGGAGCCGCGCCGCCGAGCAGCGCAGAAAAGACCGGATCGGCATCGAGCCGTGGAAAGCAGAACCAAAGGTGGCGCCCATTGCGGTCGATGAGGCTCGCAATGGCGCAGTTGCCGATGGCGGCGAGATCGAGCGTGCTCATGGGAAGTCCCGCCTCATAGGTCAGCGAAGCGCTTGAGCCAATTGCGCACGTCGCACGGGCGCCCGGCAAAAGCCGAGGCGACATCGAGTGCGATGCCGCCAAGCTCGATCGCCGCGGTGAACCCGTCCTCATCAGTCATATCATCGCCGACGAAGACGGGGATGCGACCACGAAAGGGGTCGACATTCATCAGTGTATGGACGGCGCGCGCCTTGGTCACCTCCCGCGGCCGGATCTCGAACGCCATCTTGGCCTCGAGCAATTCGAAATTCGCCGGATCGCAGGCCACGAGCGTGTTGACGATCCGCCGCACCTCGTCTTCATGAGAAGGCGCATTGCGATAATGCGCGACGACATTATGGCGTTTGGCTTCGGCGAGAACGCCGGGACATCTCGCGGCAAGATCGCGCAAGGCGGTCACCCAATCCTCCGGAACCTTCAATTCGACCTCGTCATAAAAGCCATTGGGCAGCCGCACGACGGCGCCATGCTCGCTGCCGACCGGAAGCTGCAACGGCGTCAGCAGCCTATCGATATCGTCGAGCACGCGGCCGCTGACGATCGCGAGCGCGCCACCGAGCGCCTTCGACACCGAAGCGAGATCCTTGACGAGATCAGGCGGCACGGTGACGGCATCAGGCGTCGACGCGATGTCGAGCAGAGTTCCGTCAAGGTCGAGAAATAACGCCCAATCGCGCATCGGAGCGGGCGGAAAAGCAGCGACATGAAGGCGTGGCGCAAAAGCTCTGTCGACCATAAGTCTCGAACTCTCCGATGGTGGGTGGTCCCGTTGTGCGGGAAAGGCCATTCCTCCTTGTGCTTTGCCAAGGCTCTTTGACCAAGGCTTATCGGCCAAAACTTATCGGGCCAAGGCTTATGAGATGAAAATTTTGGGCAACCACGACCGTGTATGCGCACCGGTCGAGCGGGTTTGGACAGCGCGATACAGCAGCCATATTGCAGCGATAACGAGCTTGAGCGTTGATGGTTCCGGTTCAGCTCGCAAAATGGTAAGGTAAAAACGGTGAGACATTGACGCGCGCAGGGCAAAATCCAGGCGGCCCGCATCTGATGATGATGCAGGTGTCAGCTGTTTCTGCCGGATAAAAACGTCATCATTTGCGACCGTGGGAGTTTTTATCGCGAGGTCTCGAATAGCGCGTGCTGAGGGCGTGCAAAAACATTGTAGACCCGCCGCCACAGGTCATGTGAAGCGGCGGGCTTGCCTATCGTTGGGCCGCATGTTCTTCACGCCGGCATTCGAACTGCGGGCTCAGACGTCGAAGCTTCCGCCGTCGCCCGAGCCGGAATCGGAGCCGGAATCATTGCCGGAGTCGTCATAGGACGCGTCCTGCGTATTGTCGGAATAATCCGCATTGCTGGCATCGGCAGCTGTCGAGTCGGGACTCTCATAATAATTGTTGACGATCGTTTCGCCGCCGCCCGTTCCCGTGCCCAAACCACCGAAGCCGGTGCCGATGCCGAGCGGATTGTTATGCGCGCCGAAGAGGCCGCGGATCGAATCGGCCAGCAGCACGCCGCCCGCGACACCTGCAGCGGCGCCGAGCGCGCCCTGCAGAAAGCCGCCGCCACCACCCATCGGGGCGCCCATCATTCCGCCGCCCATTCCTGCGCCCATTCCTGGACCGCCACCCCAAGGTCCGCCTGACGGAGGTGGCGGCGGAGGCGCGTAAGGCTGCTGATAGGAGGGTTGCGGCGGTTGCTGGCCCCAAGGACCGGGCTGTGGCCCTGGCTGCGGCGCCGGGCCCGCCGGTGGATTGCCGGCGCCGAAAATCGAGCCGAGACCGCCCAGAAAGCCGCCAGTGCCGGTCGCTTGGCGCGGCTGCTGCTGTTCCATGTCGCGCAGCTGGGCTTCGAGTTGCTGGAGCTTGTCATTGGCGGCGCGCAGCGCCTGGTCCTGAACGATGACGGCCTGCGCCAGCAAATAAGGCGCATAAGGCATGTTCCTGACGGTATCTGAGATCAACGCCTCGGCTTCCGGATCGCGGGGCGTGCCGGCCGCGCCGCGGATGCGGTCGAAGAGACCGGTGAGCAACTGGCGTTCTTCGGGTGACATTGTCTTCTCCCGTGGGGTTGCGCGGATCTGCGTCCGCGCCCCTCATATGGGAGGCGAATGTGGCTCCTCCAAGGGAGGCGGCCATGCGCAAGCGCACCAGACGCTTGCGCTGGGACTTTCCCTTGCTCCGTCCCGGCTGCACCCGTAGAAGCTGCCGGAGGGAAATGAACCTATGACTGCCGTCGGCTGGGCGTTGCGCCCGGCGACGGCAAGGCTTTTGGACATGAATGACGTGAAAAAACAGGCGGCGCGGACCGCCGCCAGACTGCCGCGCGGTTTTGGCGACCGCGGCCCCGCCGATCTCGCGGCGACCGAAAAAATGCTCGCCGCGATCCGCAAATCCTATGAGCTTTACGGCTTCGAGGCGGTCGAGACGCCCTTCATCGAATATACCGATGCGCTCGGCAAATTTTTGCCCGATCAGGACCGCCCGAATGAGGGCGTCTTCTCCTTCCAGGACGAAGACGAGCAATGGCTGTCGCTGCGCTATGACTTAACCGCGCCGCTCGCCCGCTATGTGGCGGAAAATTTCGACAAGCTGCCAAAACCCTATCGCAGCTATCGCGCCGGCTATGTCTTCCGCAATGAGAAGCCGGGGCCGGGGCGGTTTCGGCAGTTCATGCAGTTCGATGCCGATACGGTCGGCGCCGCTTCGCCCGCCGCCGATGCCGAAATGTGCATGATGGCGGCCGATACGCTGGAAGCGCTCGGGGTGAAGCGCGGCGACTATGTCATCAAGGTGAATAATCGCAAGGTGCTTGATGGTGCCTTGGAGGCCATTGATCTCGGCGGCGATGCGAATTTCGGGCGGCGTCTGACAGTTCTACGTGCGATCGACAAATTCGACCGACTCGGGTTCGATGGCGTCAAGCAACTTCTCGGGCCTGGCCGCAAAGACGAAAGCGGCGACTTCACGAAAGGCGCAGGCCTCGATGCAGCCGCGACGGAATTCATTCTTGGCTTGATCGACCCAAATAAGTCTTGGGACGATCACAAAGCTTCGATGGATAGCGGATTGGTCCAAAGCGAAATCGGTCGGCAAGGCCGGACCGAACTCGAAGAGATCAGGAAGCTTATCGCAGCCGCCGGCTATGATGATGGCCGCATCCGCGTCGATCCCTCCGTCGTCCGTGGACTCGAATATTACACCGGTCCCGTCTTCGAAGCCGACCTCACTTTCGAGATTGCGGAGGAAGATGGAAAGCCGGTGCGCTTCGGCTCAGTCGGCGGCGGCGGGCGCTATGACGGCCTCGTCGCGCGCTTTCGCGGCGAGCCGGTACCCGCGACGGGATTCTCGATCGGCGTCTCGCGGCTCTATGCGGCCTTGAAAGCAATTCAATCACCGATCGTCACCGGCGCGGCGCAGCGCGGTCCCGTCGTCGTGCTCGTCCTCGATAGAGACGAGATGGCGCGCTATCAAAAATTCGTCTCCGCGCTGCGCGCGGAAAATATTTCCGCAGAACTTTATCTCGGCTCGTCCGGCATGAATGCGCAGCTCAAATATGCCGATAGACGCTCTTCGATCTGCGCCGTGATCCAGGGCTCGAACGAGCGCGCGAAGGGCGAGATCGCGATCCGCGATCTCGTGCTCGGCGCTGAGCTTGCCGCTTCGACAAAAGATCGCGCCGATTATCTCGAGCTGCGCGCCAAGGCGCAATTTTCCGTGCCGGAAGGCGATCTCGTCAAAGCCGTGAAAGAGGTTTTGGCACGGCATGGGTGAGAAGCTCGGTGGCTTGATCGTTTAGCACCGACGCCAGCCACTCCTCTCCCCATCCAACTCGGGCTTGCCCGAGTTGGACATTTTAGATGCGCAAGTCGGCAACAGCCGACTTGCGTGCGGGGAGAGGGGCTTATCTCCGCACGCCGCGCAGCAGCGATTTGAGATCGGAATTGGGGTCGGCGACGATCTCCGCCGAGATCGGGATATTTTCGCCGAGCAGCCGTCGCGCCAGCATATGATCGCCCGCCTTATTGACCAATTCGACGCCGGTGAGCTTTCCGTCTCTGAAGCCGAAGAGCGAATAGGCGCGCTCCTCATAAGAGCCGCGCAGAATGATCTTGTCGCAGGCATCGAGGAAGCCGACGATCTGCAGCTTGAGATCCGCCTGATCGCTCCAGAACCACGGCACGGATTCATAATGCGCCGGCTTGCCGGTCAGATATTTGGCGAGGGTGCGCGCCTGATCGGTCGCGTTCTGCACCGATTCGAGCCGCATCCAGCGCTTGCCGAACGGGTTGAAATGATAGGCCGAGTCGCCGATCGCGAAAATATTTTCATCGCCCGTGCCCTGTTTGTCATCGACCTTGATCCCATTCGGACATTCGAGGCCGGCGGCAGAAGCGAGCTCATCGCTCGGCACGAGACCGATGCCGATCAGCACGAGATCGGCGGGCAGGATGCGGCCGTCGGTCAGCACTGCCTCCTTCACTTTGCCGCCTTCGCCCTTGATCGCGGTGACGCTCGTTGCGAAATTCAAGGTCACGCCCAAAGCCTTGTGAGCGGCGGTGAAGAAAGCGGAGGTCTGCTCGGTCACCGCGCGCGCCATGGGGCGCGTCGCAAGTTCGATGACATCGACCTTGCAGCCTTTGGCGGCGGCGGTCGCGGCGAATTCGAGGCCGATGAAGCCGGCGCCGATGATGACGACATTTTGCGCGACATCGAGCCAATCACGAAGCACCCGCGCTTCGGCCAGTGTCCTGAGCGAGAAGACGCCGGAAAGATCGGCACCTTCGAGGCGCAATTGCCGCTGGATGCCGCCGGTCGCCAGCGCGAGCTTGGAAAATTCAAGCACCGATCCCGAAGCCAGCCGCAGCTTTCGCGCGGCGCGGTCGATCTCTACCGCTCTTTCGCCGAGCACGAGTTCAATTCTTTGCTGCGGATAGAAATCCGGCCCGCGCAGGAGAACGCCATCCTCCGGCGTCTCATGTTTCATAAAGGCCTTGGACAAAGGCGGCCTTTGATAGGGCGGATCTTTTTCATCGCCGAGAAGGATGATCTTGTCCTGATAGCCTTCTTCACGCAAGGAGGCTGCGAGCTGCACCCCGCCATGCCCCGCACCGACAATGACGACCCCTTTGTCTTCACTCATTTGGCGCTCCTCCGGCGACGATCATCCGTTCATGCGATCGTCCGCGCTTTTGCACATCTTCTGGGCTTCATCTTCATTCATGTCGTGCAGCCTTTTGTCGGCAGAATAGGCGCGGCTTCCTTGTCGCGCCGAGTTCGCCTGCCGAGTCGGCTGCAGCGCATCACCTAAAACAGATCGCGGCGCGGTGGAAGCGTGAAAGTCTCTTGCCACCGCCCGCTCCGCCCTGGTGGCCTGTCGCGCCGCATCAGGAGCGTGGCCCAGCCGTCGAGATCGCGGCGCTGGACGAGCGCCAATCCCTGGCAGCGATAGGCGCTGACGACGCCGGCGACATCGCAGGGAAGAAGCCCCGACAGAATGATTTCACCGCCGGGCTTGAGGACATTTTTGATCGCCGGAGCGAGCTGGCGCAAAGGCCGCGCCAAAATATTGGCGAAGACGAGATCATAGGGTGCGGCCTTTTGCAGAGCGCGATGGCGCAGGCCGGCCGCGGGAACCGGCCGCACGAGGCTCGCGACACCATTCAATCGCGCATTGGCGCGCGCTGCCGAGACGGCGAGGGGATCGATATCGCTCGCTTGCACTTGCCCGCGGAATAATTTCGCCGCGGCAATGGCGAGCACGCCGCTGCCGGTCCCGATGTCGAGCACCGCCTTTGGACGGCGCCGTTTCGCGAGGCGGTCGAGCATGAGAAGGCAGCCGCGCGTCGAACCATGATGGCCGGTGCCGAAAGCCAGCGCCGCCTCGATCTCGATCGCTATGTCATTCGCCCGCACGGCGGCGCGGTCATGCGCGCCATGCAGAAGGAATCGGCCGGCGCGGACGCATTGCAAGCCGGCAAGCGAAGAGGCGACCCAGTCGCGCGTCTCGACGCGTTCGAAACGAACCGCTTGTGCCGCCGCCTCGCCCGCGGCGCAGGCGACGAGCTCGCGAACCTGGGCCTCGTCCGGCGCATGGCCGAAATAGGCCTCGACGATCCAGTGCCCGGGCGTCCAATCCTTGCGGGGAGTGTCGTCTTCTTCAAAAGCCGCGGCCGCGGTTTCGGCCGGGTCGAAGGTCTCGACGATAATATCGGCGATGCACCGCGCCGTGGCTTCGTCGCAGGAAAGACGCATCACATAAGCGGCATTGTTCGGCGGCAGTCCTTCGAGCATGGCCGCGGGTATCATGGCGGCGATGCGGGCGCAAATCGGGAAGGGCAAATCGGAAAGCGGCTGTCGACGGCCTTGCCCTTCGTTACGAAGACGGCATAATGGACCACGCTTAGATTTTAATATTGCGCCGCGCTGGCGCCTAATTGGGGATTTGCCTCACGCGGGACGGGGAGCCGTCGCGCGGCTATTGCGGCTTTGCGGTCATTTGCAAAATGGAGATATTTCATGAACTCTCGTTTTATGTATGTTTTGCCGGTGGCCGCCGGGATCGTCATGATTGTACTCGCCACTTTGGGGTGGCGATTCGGGTATGATTTTTCGGTCATTGACGCGTCACTTGCTGCCTTCGGCGCGGCATTGATCGCGGCGCCGGTCATTGCCAAAATAAAATTTGGTCCTTCGGGATTCGAGATCGAGACCACAAGCAAATTGTCTGAAGCGGTCGAGCAACAGGGCAAGGCAATCAAAACGATCAATGACAGCCTGAAAAAGATGAACGAAAGCATTGCGGCTTTGCAGAAAATGCCGGACGAATTCGGAACCATGCTGTCGGCGGAAATCAGCATCCCGAAAAGAGGGACAGAAGCAGCCATAGACTGGAAGAATATTCTTCCGAAATACATCACGCCAAAAACGTTGGAATTCGGGACGACGAGCGAAATAGAAAGCGCCTTGCGCTCCAATGAGACGCTCATTGCGAAAGCTTCAGAGCTCAATCAGCAAGTCAAAGCGGCGCTTGCCAAGCTGCGATAGCCAGGTCGGGCCGAAACGAGGGTCTTTATGACCGCGGCGCTTGGGTATAAAAGACAAAAAGTTCCTTTGATCGTCAAAGACCCATGAAACCCTATATCGCCATCGTCCATAAAGATCCCGACAGCGCTTATGGTCTGACCTTTCCCGATGCGCCGGGATGTTTTTCTGCGGCCGACGAGATGGATGATCTCTTCGCCAATGCGGCTGAGGCCCTTGCGCTTTGGACGGAGGCGATGCTCGCGGATCATCAGACAATTCCTGCGCCGCGCGATCTTTCGGAATTAAAGAGCGATCCGGAATGGGCAGAAAGCTTTGCCGATGCGGCTTTGGTGATTGCGGTGGCGTGAGCCGGCATAATCGTAAAGATGCGACGTTGTCGGTTGGGCACTTTCCCGGCCGAAGCGAAGCTTCGAGCTGGGATCCAGATCTTAGACTGGCGCGGTTCGAGCATTTGCCCCTGGACCCCGGATCATCGCCCGCTTCGCGGCCTCGTCCGGGGAAGGCGCGCTAAACTGGAAAGATTCAGTTCGTCATCTTCGCTTCGGCAGGCAAGGTTGCGCGGATCATAGCGGTCAATCGTTGTGCGGCTTCGTCGGGATTTGCCGGGTCCCATATAACAGTCGCCAAATGGTTAGTGTCGAAATGGACTTTGCGTCTGCCATTCTCATCCACTAGGTCCCATTCCTTTCTGCGGCAGGTGTAGATGACGGGCCGGCCTAATCCTTCGGCGAAACCAGCCTCCCAATAGGCCCCGTTGTTGGCGTGCGTGAGATCGGCGATCGTAAAGCGCGAGGTACGTAACCTCACGCGAAGCTGGTCATCAATAAGGCCCGCGGGCTGACCGTCTGATAAAAGGCGCAATTCGAAGTCCGCACGAGCGACGGCCGGCTTAAAGTGGCTTTCGACGATGGCATCAAGCTCTGGATCGCCAAATTTCATTGCCATGAAAGCAATACGACTGTCGATCTTGGCACGTTTGATCGCTTCGTAGCGCTGCCAGCCAGCCATAGTGAGCCGTGCAAGGAAATTTTCATTCCGAAAACCGTCGTAATCAAATAGCTCCTTCATTTCTCGTTGCGTCAGCAGCCACGAAATACCAGCCCGCAGTTGGGGCGATGTGATCACTGTACCAATCCAAGCAGAGACAGCTGAAGTCGAACTGATTGCATATTCGCCCGGCGAAGGCTGATGATCACCTATCCAAAGAATAAGACGGTCAGCTTGTTCGGCAGGGGTTGGCAGTGGATCATTGAGTCCAAAGGTCGTTAATTCCTTTTCGAAAAGCACTACGGTCTTATCGCCCTGCATGGAGCGGAGACGATGGCTGAAGACAGCGCGCTGATGAGCATTAAAAAAATCTTCAGAGAACCCGTGGCCTAATCGACCACAAAGCACAAATCGGCCACATCTGGCACAGTCGTATTCGACGCCAGGAAGACCGGGAAAAGGTTGCGAGGTAAAGGAGATTTCCTGGCAGACAGGGCATTGATTCATAGTCGGCCCCAGGCTCTAAGCCATTTGAAATCAGGCGCGCGGATTAAAATATCTCGTGAGGGCTTATCGGACTCTTTAAGATTCCGCCTATCACGCCGCCTGCACAAAACTCTCCAACACCATCTTCCGTCCGGCCTTGTCGAAATCGACCGTCAGCTTGTTGCCGTCGACACCGGCGACCGTGCCATTGCCGAATTTGATGTGAAACACGCGCGCGCCTTTTTCGAAGGATGAGCCGGCGGAAGATTTCGCGATCAATTCGCCGTCGATCGTCAATGGCCCGCGCCGCGCCGCGCTTTCGCCGAAGCCACCGCGCATGCTGGCGCCATTACGCTGCTCTTCGGCAGTGCGCCGCTGCGCCCGCTGCCAGCCGGGCGTCTGATAAGAGGATTGATAGCTGTCCATATTGGCGAAGCGCGATTGCGCATAGCCGCCATAGGCCGTGCCCGAGGCCGCCTCGATCACGTCCACATGCGCCTCCGGCAATTCATCGAGAAAGCGCGACGGGATGGTCGTTTGCCACAGGCCGCGGATGCGCCGGTTGGTGGCGAAATAAATCTTCACCCGCCGCTTCGCGCGGGTAATGCCGACATAAGCGAGCCGCCGTTCCTCTTCGAGCCCGGCGCGGCCCGATTCATCGAGCGAGCGCTGATGCGGAAACAGGCCTTCCTCCCAGCCGGGCAGAAACACGCTCTCGAATTCGAGCCCTTTCGCCGCATGCAAGGTCATGATCGAGACGCGCTCTTGCGCATCCTTGGCCTCGGCATCCATGACGAGCGAGACATGTTCGAGAAAGGCGAAGAGACTGGGGAACTCTTCCATCGAGCGGACGAGTTCCTTCAAATTTTCGAGCCGGCCCGCCGCTTCTGCCGTGCGGTCCTTCTGCCACATGTCCGTATAGCCGGATTCCTCCAAAATCATTTCGGCGAGCTCGCCTTGTGGCTTGGCGTCGATCAAGGCCGACCAGCGGCCGAAGGAGGAAAGAAGATCGCGCAGCATTTGCCGCGGCTTCGGCTTCAATTCCTCCGTCTCGATCATGATCTGCGCCGATTGCATCAGGCTGATGCGTTCGCGCCGCGCATGATCGTGAAGCAGCTGCAGAGTGGCTTCGCCCAGCCCGCGCTTCGGCACGTTGAAGATGCGCTCGAAGGCGAGATCATCGTTCGGCTGCGCGGTCGAGCGCAGATAGGCGAGCGCATCGCGGATTTCGGCGCGCTCATAAAAGCGCGGGCCGCCGATCACCCGATAGGGCAGGCCGAGCGTAATGAATCTCTCTTCGAATTCGCGCATCTGAAAGGAGGCGCGGACCAGAATGGCGATCTCGTCGAGATCATGGCCCTCGCGCTGCAAGCTTTCGATTTCCTCGCCGATCACGCGGGCCTCGTCTTGGGAATCCCAGACGCCGGTGACGCCAGGCTTTTCACCCGCTTCGCCATCGGTGAAGAGCGTCTTGCCGAGCCGGCCCTCGTTATGCGCGATGAGGCCGGCGGCGACGCTGAGAATATGCCCGGTCGAACGGTAATTGCGCTCAAGCCGGATGATTTTCGCGCCGGGAAAATCCTGCTCGAAGCGCAGGATGTTGTCGACATCGGCGCCGCGCCAGCCATAGATCGATTGATCATCGTCGCCGACGCAGCAGACATTGTGCCGGCCCTGCGCGAGCAGCTTCAGCCAGAGATATTGGACCGTATTGGTGTCCTGATATTCATCGACGAGCATGAAGCGGAAGCGCTCTTGATAGTCTTTGAGCACATCCGGGTTTTCGCGAAAGAGCCTTAAGCCTTCGAGCAGAAGATCGCCGAAATCGGCGGCGTTCAGAATTTTCAGCCGCTCCTGATAGAGCTGATAGAGCCTTTGCCCCTTGCCATTGGCGAAGGCGGCGGCCTCGCCCGCCGGCACATGGGCGGGATCGAGCCCGCGATTCTTCCAGGCATCGATCTGATAGGCGAGGCTGCGCGCCGGCCAGCGTTTCTCGTCGACATTTTCGACCGCGATCACCTGTTTCAACAGGCGGATCTGATCGTCCGTGTCGAGAATGGTGAAGGAGGATTTGAGGCCGACGAGCTCGGCATGGCGGCGCAGGATTTTTGTCGAGATCGCATGAAAAGTGCCGAGCCAAGGCATGCCTTCGCCGCTCGGTCCGGCAAGGAGAGCAATGCGCTCCTTCATCTCGCGCGCCGCCTTATTGGTGAAGGTGACGGCGAGGATCTGGCTCGGATAGGCGCGGGCGGTGCCAAGAATATGGGCGATGCGGGTCGTCAGCACGCGGGTCTTGCCGGTGCCGGCACCAGCGAGCACGAGAACCGGCCCATCGAGCGCTTCGACGGCTTCGCGCTGCTCGCCATTGAGCCCGTCGAGATAGCGTAAGGAGGCGCGCGCCCGTGCCGCGATGCCACCCGGACGGATCTCCGGCGCCTCGAAACGGCCGGCCCATTCCTCGAGCCCAGAGGAAGGATCACTCAAGGCGCAAAGCCTCCAAACGGAACGAAAGACGAATCATTAAAGCCAATGTGGGGCTTTTGATGGCCCCTGTCGACCCGCGAGGGGGAGAGGGGAGGGGAAAGGGGAGGAGCGAGACCAAGGCCAGGCAGCGGTAGGTGGCACGTCATGCCCGGCACTCGGGTCCGCCTTTGGCGGCCCGAGCACAGGCTCTTGAGCCGGGCATCCAGGCTGAAATCTCTAATGCGGTGGCGCAGAATCCAATGGCCATCCCGAGCCGCCTGGATGGCCGGGCAGACCGGGCCATGACGGGGACCGAGCGTCATGAGTCTCGCCTCTGCGCTGGTCGGTACGAGCGGTCGTGATCACGCGTTCGTCAAAGGCACGGAACACCAGGAATTGACGATCTCCGCCTGATGCGCCTTGACGGCAGCGCGTCTTCGCCCGATGTCTGTCGGCCATCTTCCTTCTCTCCGCGCCAAGGCTCCCCCATGCAGCATCGCGCTCTCGGCAATTCGGGCCTTAGCTTCGCGCCCATCGTCCTCGGCGGCAATGTTTTTGGCTGGACCGCGGATGAAGCGACATCACTGTCGCTCATCGATGCTTTCGTCGAACGCGGCTTTGCCTGCATCGACACGGCGGATGTCTATTCGACCTGGGTGCCGGGCCATCGGGGCGGCGAATCCGAACAGATGATCGGCAAATGGCTCAAACGCGGCGGCGCCCGCCAAAAAATCCTCATCGCGACCAAGGTCGGCATGCCCATGCCCGAAGGCAAAGGGCTTTCAAGGTCGCATATTCTCGCCTCGGCCGAAGAATCCTTGCGGCGGCTCAACACCGATTACATCGATCTCTATCAGGCCCATATCGATGATCCGGGAACGCCGCTCGACGAGACGCTCGAAGCTTTTGCAGAGCTCATCGCGGAGGGCAAGGTGCGCGCCATCGGCGCTTCCAATTACACCGCGCCGCGGCTTGCCGACGCGCTGGCTATAGGGAAGGTGAAGGGCCTGCCCTGCTTCGTCTCGTTGCAGCCGAATTATAGTCTCGTCAATCGCTCGCTCTATGAAGGCGCTCTGCAGCAGCTTTGCATCGCAGAAAATCTCGGGGTCATTTCTTATTATGCTCTGGCTGCTGGCTTCCTCACCGGCAAATATCGCCATGCCTCCGATATCGAAGGCCGTGCCCGCGCCGGCACGGTCGCGCATTTTCTCGATCCGCGCGGGCTCGATATTCTCTCTGAAATGGACAAGATCGCCGCGCGCAATCATGCAACAGTGGCGCAGATCGCGCTCGCTTGGGTTCTCTCCCAGCCGGGCATCACCGCGCCCATCGTCAGCGCGACGAGCCTCGCCCAGCTCGAGGAGATTTTGGGTGCGACGGACGTTACGCTCGATGCCGCGGCGCTCGACCGTCTCGACAAAGTGAGTGCGTGAAGTTCACGCCGGCGTCGTATCGCCCGGGCCGAGCGGGCGCTGCATCAGCACAGTGTCGAGCCAGCGCCCGTGCTTCCAGCCGACGGAAGGCAATGTGCCGATCAGCGTGAAGCCAAGCTTTTCATGCAGCCTTATCGAGCCCTTGTTGTTGCTGTCGCCGATCACCGCGACCATTTGCCGATAATCGAGACCTGCCGCTTCGGCGACAAGCCGGCTGAGCAGTCTTGTGCCGATCCCGCGCCCCTGAAAACCGTCGCGGACATAGACGGAATTCTCGACCGTATTGTCATAGGCGGGCCTGACGCGATAGGCGCTCGCATAGGCAAAGCCGAGGATCTTGCGATTGTCCTCGGCGACGACGAAAGGATAATGATCGATGAGCGCGCGGCGCCATCTGATCTTCATTTCGGCTTCGCTCGGCGGCTCGATCTCGAACGTTCCGAAGCTGGTTAGGACGGCACGGCCGTAAATCGCCGTGATCGAGGGAATATCGTCTTCTTCACAGTCGCGCAGAAGCAGGTCTTCGGCTGAATACACGTCTTGCCCTCGAAAGCGGCGGGAACAGGCGGGCGCGGACGAAAGACTGTTCCCCGCTGGCAGCCAAATGGCTTAAATCGCCACGCTGCCGCTTGCAACCATGTCTTCGCCGATCCGGCAAAGCCTGCTATCAGAGGCGCTGTCTCGATCTTTGCCCTGCGGCGGGGATGAAGGCGCCTATCGGGCGAGCCTCGAACATCTCGACATTGTCGCGCGCTTCGGCCGCTTCCCGCATCGCAATGCCGCGCTCGGGCTGACCGCGACGGCGGAAGAGCAGGCGTTTCTCGATGCCGGCGGTTTTGCCATGTAAATGTCGCTCGCATGCGCTTTCATTGCGTGAAAGAGGGCGGGACTCCATCTAAACTGTGGTGCATCCAGTTTCCCAAACCGGCCCGAACATCTTGCGCGAAAGTCTGACCGTCCTTGCCGGCCTTTTGATCCTCATTTTGAGCGCCGCTCTGGTCGTGCCCTATTTCATCGATTGGAACGCCGAGCGCGGCCTCGTCGAAGCGCAGCTTTCCGAAGTGCTCGGGCGGCCGGTGAAGATCCGCGGCGCCATCGATCTCAAATTGTTGCCGACACCCTATTTGAGGCTCGCCAATGTCCAGGTGGGCACTCCGGCGGCGGAACCGGAGATCAAGATCGATGAGATCCAGCTCGAAATCGCCTTGACGGCGCTGCTGCACGGCGAAGTCGATTTCGTCGAGGCGAAACTCGTACGGCCGCAACTCGCGCTCACGATCAAGGATGGCGCTTTGCCGCCCGTTCCGGCGATCCAGCGTTTTTTGGGTCCAATGCGGTTCGACCGCATATCGGTCGAGGATGGCGCGCTGAGCTTGGGCGATCCGGCGACCGGCCGGAGCTACGCTTTCAAAAATATCTCGCTCAGTGCCGAGGCGGTCTCTCTCGCCGGTCCTTTCAAGGCCGCGGGCCGGTTCGCCTTTGCCGGCCAGCCGACAGATTTCCGCTTGGACACCGGCGGTCGCAACGGCGATCGGCTGCATTTCAAGCTCATCGTCGACGAAAACAAGCAACATCCGCGCGCCGATGTCGAGGCTGATCTGATCTTTGCCAAATCCGCGGCGGGTTTCGTTCTTCCCTCCGTCGAAGGCCAAATCAAGCTCTCCGGCCATCTCAATGGCGAAATCATGCTGCCCTGGCAGCTCTCGGGCGCGGCGCGGGCGGAACTCCACAAAGCCGTGATCGATGATCTCGATCTGCGGCTCGGCGATGACGATCATGGCATGAGCTTCAATGGCGCCGCGCAATTCGATTTCGGGGCGGTGCCGCGCGCCAATGCCACGCTCAAAGCAAGTCAGATCGATCTCGACCGGCTGCTCACGGAGCAGGGTTCACCGCCTGCCATGCAGAGATTGGCCCATGCTTTGGCCGCTCTCGCGAAGTCGGACGATCCCTTGGTCTCCGGCATGCCGTTCACGCTCGAATGGTCGGCCGATACGGCAGTCCTCGGCGGTGAAACATTGAGTGATCTTTCCGGCGGGTTTTCGGTTTCTGCAAAGAAGGCTCTACGGCTGCGTTTCGAAGCGAGCGGGCCTGGCCGTTCGCATCTGCGCCTTGATGGCGATGCCGAGACGGGCAGTGCCGCCGGTTTCAAAGGGCATATGGCAGCAAGTGCCGGCGATGCCGCGCGGCTCGGCCAATGGCTCGGCGCAAATCTTCCGCAAAGCGCGCCTCTCTTCGCCGCGCTGCCGCACAAGTCCTTCGATGTCTCCGGCCTAGCCAATCTCTCCGGAGTCGGCTTTGTCGGGCAGGATCTGTCGCTGCGGCTCGACCAGTCGATGCTGTCGGGCACTTTGGCCTATACGCAATCCATCGGCGGCGAGCCGGCGCGGCTTTTCGCCGATCTTTCCGCCACGCGGCTCGACCTCGGCAGCGTGCCGGATCTTTCGAGCCTCGCCGGCTGGGCGAAAGCCATGGATCTGTCGCTGCGTTTCGATGCACGCGCGGTGAAAATCGGCAGTCTCGGCCAAGATAGTCTCGGCCAACCCGGCCTCGACACAGGCCACATCCAATTGAAATTGGAGAAGACGGGAAGCCTCGCCAAGCTCGATGAGCTTACCGTGACGGGAGTGGGCGGCGCCGATATCCATGCGCATGGCCAATGGGATGGACAGGCAGGCGACATCACCGGCACGGTCGACAGCGAAAAATTGGACGCGGTGACGGCGCTTCTGCATCGCCTGGCGCCGAGCCTAATGACCGATATGCTCCAGGCCCGCGCCGCGGATCTTTCGCCGACCCATCTTAGGCTTTCCGCGCATGGTGTGGCGGGGCCGCATGGCGCGATCGCGCTTGCGGGTTTCGATCTTACGGGAACGGCCGGCGGAACGAAGATTGCCACTAAGATTGCGACCGATCCGCAGAATCCGGCTGGTCTCATTCTTTCCGCCCAATTCAACGCGCCGGATGCGCTCGTCCTGATCCGCCAGCTCGGTCTTCCGTCGCTGCCCTTGCGGGATCTCGGTGCAGGGCAAGTGGATATCGCGGCAAGCGGCAGTCTCGACAAGGTTTTTGCGGCGAAGCTGACCGCATCGCTGGCGGGCACGCATGTCGCGTTTGAGGGCAGTGTCCAAGAAGATCTTGCGGCGCCGCATGCCATGGGCGCGGTGCAATTGGACAGCGCCGATCTCACCTCGCTCCTCGAAGCGACAGGGCTTGCTTTTCCAGATCCCACCATGCGCCTTGCCGCCAATCTCAAGGCCGACATCGATGCGCGCCCGGCGAATGTCTCGCTCTCCAATCTCTCGGGCCGTTTCGCCGGCGCCGAAATTGCCGGCCATCTCGGTTATGACGTGGCGAAAAACCGTCTGACCGGCGGCCTCGACACCGATAGGCTATCGCTCGCAACGATTTTCGAATGGGCCTTTGGGCCGATGTCGCCACCGAAAGCGGGCACGCTCTGGCCGAGTGCCGAATTCACGGCGGCGATGCTCGATCCGCCACCGATGGATCTCGCTTTGAGCGCAAAGAGCTTCGATCTATGGCCGCAAATGTCCGGCCGCGAGGCGCAGTTCGGTCTCGAAGTTTCAGGCGGCCGGGCCGGCCTCAAGCTGGCGCTGCATCATGTGGCGATGAAGCTCGGGGCCGGCAGAATCGCGGCGGAACTCACTCTGCGCCGGGATGGCGCGAGCGCCGCCGCCTCCGGCCATCTCAAACTCGCCGATTATGATCTTGTCTTGCCGAGCCTGCGCGGGAGCCTCGGTGCCGATCTCGATCTTGCTGGAACCGGCGACAGCGCCGCAGCCGTCATTGCCGGTCTCGCCGGCTCCGGCACGCTCACATTCGCCGATCTCGTTTTGCCGCGCACCGATCCCGGCGGCATGCTGCGCGTGGTCAAAGCGGTGGAGGATGACACGCTGAACCTTGATGCGAGCGAGATTGATCGGGCGCTCGCCGCCGAATTCGACAAAGGCGCGGCGCATTTGGGGACTGAGACCTTCGATGCGGGATTGGCTGCGGGGCTTTTGCATCTGACCGCGAAAGAGACAGAGGCCAAAAGGCTCGAGCCCGGCGTCACCGAAGCTTTGCAGGCGAGCCTCGATCTCGGCAGTCTGACGCTTGACCAGAGATCGCGCCTCAGCCTCGTCACTTTGCCGAAGAATTGGAGCGGGCCGGTGCCGCAGATCAGCTTGATTTCGACGGGTCCTCTCACCAATCCGGTTCGGACGATCGAATCCGCCGCCTTTGTCAACGCGCTTGCGGGCCGGGCGATTGCGCGCGAAAGCGCCCGCATCCAAGCGCAGGAATTCGATGTTCACGAGCAGGCGTTTTTCTACAACCGGCTCAAATCGGAACGCCGGCGCGAGCAGGAACGGCCGAAGGCGGAACAAGATGCCAAGCGGACGGCCAAGGCCAAAGACGAAGCCGCGAAGGCCGGGCGCATGAAGGTCGAGGAGCAGCAACGCAAGGCCGAAGAGGCTACGCGCGCCAGTGCGCCATCGGTGCCCTTGCCTGTCGCCAGGCCGCTGCTGCTACGCCCGGCGCCACACCGGGCGCGCGCCGCGCCGCTGCCGATCGTCAGGCGGCCGGTGCAGCGCCCCGCGCAGACCCCCGTCTTCCCATGGACGGTTCCCGTCGATCCGCTGGCCGCGGGCCGTTTTTAGCGTTTGGGCGCGCGGGTCTGCCCGACGCTGTCGTCTCTATGGGCCGGCGAGCGGTTCCCGCGTCAGCGATGTGAGAACGAAGACGCGGATCGCGGAAGAGAGATTGGCCTCGCCGCGGGCGGCGTCGATCTCGGCGACCAGCGCCGCAATCGAGAGATTGCGATGTTGGGCGAGTTGCCTCAGGCCCTGCCAAAACGCCTCTTCAAGGGAAATGCTCGTGCGATGTCCGGCGATGGCGAGCGAGCGTTTGGAGATCGCGGCCGACGCTGCTTTCGGCATGCGAGCCTCAGCCACCATCCGGCGCGTCCTCGACCGAATTATTGTCGGCCGGGATGTTTTCGGCAGCGCTGTTTTGGTTGCCTCCGACGGTGCGGCGATGCGCCTCGAATTGGCGCTGCTCCAGCGTCTCTATTTTGGTCTCGAAGGCGCGTTGCGCCTTGCTTCTGCCGAAACGGAGGCGGTTCTGCGCCGCCGTATCAGCCTCCGCGGCGCGCTGCTTCGTCTTGCGCAGCCGGCGCAGATTGACGATCTCGCCGCTCACGGCTTTTTCCGAAACGCGTCGATCGACACGACATTGGGTTCATTCGCCGGCCGAACCGCCGTCATGGCCTCCGCCGCGGGAGCAGGCTCCTTGGCTGCTTCGCCGGCCGCCCGCGTGGGGCCCACTTCGGCGGGCTCGCTGCCGCTGCCGCGCGGCTTGGCCTTATCAGCTGCCGCAAGCCGCGGCGCGGCTGCCGAATCGGCGAGCGCAGCCGGTTTTTGAGCCGGCGGCACCGCTTGCAAGGCGGGGGCAGAAGATGAAGATGGTTCCGCCGCCGCGGCCTCGGTGTCGAATTCGAATTTCAGACCAAAATCGACCGATGGGTCGAAAAAGCCCGTCAGGGCCGTGAAAGGAATGGCCAAAGTCTCGGATTTGCCATGGAACGACAGGCCGACCTCGAAACCGAGATCGCCGACGACCAGATCCCAGAATTGATGCTGGAGCACGATCGTCATTTCCTGGGGATATTGTTCGCGCATGCGGTTCGAGAGCCGGACGCCCGGCGCATGGGTTCGGAAACTGACGAAGAAATGATGGTCGCCCGGCAGGCCGTCGCGTGCTGACTCCGCCAAGACGCGCCGAACCACACTACGGAGCGCATCTTGTACCAGAAGGTCGTAGCGGATGAGATCGGTCGCCATTCTTAATCTTCCGAGGCGCGTATTATTCGGGCCTGACACATGATCGTTTCCGAAAAGTCTGCACGTTTTCGGGATGATGCGCGCGCAAAGTGGAGGCTTCTGTTGCCAGGTGCCTCCGAACCCCGCCTTGAAGTGCTACCCCCAAGGGCTTTGAATCGGTACCATTACCGCATTACGCGGCAAGGGCCACCGGAGCATAGTTGTCGTTGGCAACTATAGATTTGGCCCGATGACGGCGGAACCATGCCGAGCAAAAGATCACCCTTTACACTCCCCGTCGAACCTATTTCGCCCCCACCCAAATCCGCGCATCGTCACCAGCCGATCGCTGGCGGACTTGGGTGGAGGCGCCGGGTACCGCCCCCGGGTCCGAAGAGCTTATTTCGGCGTCGTTTATCGCCATAGCCGCACAAGGCGGCATAATGAATATAGGCAAAGCGAAGGGGTTTAGAAAGGGCGATTGTCGCTTGTACATAGGGTGGTTTCGTGGCGTTGCGGAATAATGCACAAGACTTTGCGCAGATTTTTGGTCATTGGCCTTCGGCTGTTGGCGCTTTCGCCGCCTGAGGCGATCCGCGCGAGCACGACCGAGCATCGGCATCGAAGCACCAACATCAGGGAGCCCAAAATGGATGCTGCGGCTGACGAAAGCCGAGTGGTGAAACCTTTCGGCTTTGTCGGACTCTGCCTCAGCCTGATCGGGCTTGCCGCTCTTGGCCTTGTAGCCACCGCTCTCATCGGTGTCGTCATGGCCGCCATTGCCGGCGTGGTGATGGGCTGGCATGGCCTGATCGATGCCATGCACCAGGCGCTCGCTCACAGGGACGAAGAAGATGTGGCCATGCGGGCGGTCTTCGCCGTCATCCTCGCATTTCACCTCGGCCTTGCCATTGCTATTCTCGTGGCGGCCAAATGGCGCGGCGGGAGCAAATGGCGCGAGCTCATCGGCTGGCAACCGTTCCGGCTGTCAGATAGGCTCATCTGGGCGATCATGGCGGGAGCGTTGATCTATAGCGCGGCCGTCAATGGCGCGATGGACCATTTTCTGCCGCATCCGCCGGGGCAGTTTACAATTCCCGCCGATCCGGCCGCCTCCGTGGCGTTCTTGGCGCTTGCTGTGATCTTTGCGCCGGTCACAGAGGAACTCTTGTTTCGCGGCTGGATCTATACGGGTCTGCGGTTTCATTGGGGTCTATGGCCGGCGCTTTTGACGACATCGGCGCTCTTCGCCTTCGCCCATTATGAGGATACGCATTTTTATGCATTGGCGGTGTTTCCGGTCGGGCTCGCGCTTGGCGCCATCCGCGAGCGGACCGGCAGTGTCAAGGCTTCGATCCTCTTTCATGCCATCAATAATTTCGCGGCCTTTTGCCTTTCCGCGCTCAACGGCGGCTGAAACATAGGGAGGGACTTTCGCCATGCGGGCCTATCTCGACCTGCTTTCCCATATTCTCGATCACGGCGAAGAAAAGCCCGACCGCACCGGCACCGGCACTCTCTCCGTCTTCGGCTATCAGATGCGGTTTCCCCTCGCCGCCGGCTTTCCGCTGGTCACGACGAAACGACTGCATGTCAAATCCATTATCCATGAACTGCTCTGGTTTCTGCGCGGCGACACCAATATCGCCTATCTCAAAGCCAATGGCATCAGCATTTGGGACGAATGGGCCGATGCCAAGGGCGATCTCGGCCCGATCTACGGCAAGCAATGGCGCGCCTGGCCGGCACCAGGCGGCCAAACGATCGACCAGATCAGCGAGGTGATCGAAGAGATCAAGCACAATCCCTTCTCGCGGCGGCTGATCGTCAGCGCCTGGAATTGCGCCGATATCCCTTCCATGCGGCTTGCGCCCTGCCATTGCCTCTTCCAATTCTATGTGTCGGAAGAGCGCGACGGCCGGCGCCGACTCTCCTGTCAGCTCTATCAGCGCTCGGCCGACGTGTTTCTCGGCGTGCCGTTCAATATCGCAAGCTATGCGCTTTTGACCGAAATGGTCGCACATGTCTGCGGCCTCGCGCCCGGCGATTTCGTCCATACATTCGGCGATGCGCATCTCTATCTTAATCATATCGAGCAGGCGCGCCTGCAACTCGCCCGCACGCCGCGCCCCTTGCCGCGGCTGAAACTCAATCCTGCGGTGATGTGGCTCTTCGACTTTCGTTACGAGGACATCATGATCGAGGATTATGATCCGCTTCCTGCGATCAAGGCCGAAGTCGCCGTGTGAGATCGACATCTGAGACGGCGCTTACGCGGTCTCGTTCTCGCGCTGCAGCCAGTGATGACATGTAATGGCCGATGCCGCGATTGTCCTGCGCCCTGCCGTGCCGCGCGATGCGGCGCTGATCTTCGCTCTCGTCCGCGAACTTGCAGCCTATGAGCGGCTGCCGCAGGATGTCGAGGCGGATGAAGCCATGCTCGCTGCGGCTTTGTTTGGCGCGCAGCCGCGGGCCTTCTGTACGATCGCCGATTATGGCGACGCGCCGGCCGGCTTCGTCCTGTGGTTCTATACGTTCTCGACCTTCCGCAGCCGGCATGGCATATGGATCGAGGATCTTTATGTGCGCGAGAGCTTTCGCGGCAAAGGGATCGGCGGCGCTGCTTTCCCTTCTGGCGCGCCGCTGCGTCGAGGAAAAGCTCGGCCGGCTCGAATGGGCGGTGCTCGATTGGAACGAGAGGGCGATCTCTTTCTATCAATCTGCCGGCGCGAGGCTGATGCGGGAATGGACGATGTGCCGGCTCGAAAGCGCGGCTTTGAGCGCCTTCGCCAATGAATGACAATCTGCGGGCCGTGCCAACCATGATCCCGAAGCTCGCGCTTATTGTCGCCATCGCCGAAAACGGCGTGATCGGGAAAGCCAACGGCCTGCCCTGGCATATTTCCAGCGATCTCAAGCGATTTCGCGCCCTTACAATGGGCAAGCCCTTGCTCATGGGCCGTAAGACATTCGAGTCGATCGGCCGCGTTTTGCCGGGGCGCGAGATGATCGTTGTCACGCGCGATGCAGCTTTTACGCCATCATCCGGTGTTCATTGTGCTGGGACGATCGAAGCCGCTTTGGAGCTTGCGGCGGTTCGCGCGCAAGCCATGGGTGCCGATGAGATCATCCTCGCGGGCGGCAGCGAGATTTTCGCGGCGCTTATCGATCGCGTCGATCGGATCTACGCGACCTTCGTCGCCGCATCGCCCGCGGGCGATACCTTTTTTCCGCCGATCGATTGGTCGCAATGGCAGGAAATCCGCCGCGAGGATCATCAGCCGCAAAAGGGCGATGACGCCGCATTTTCCTTCGTCGATTTCATCAGGCGCGGGGCGTGAGCCAGGCCAGCTGAGCGTCAGCGCTGCCTGGCAGGCCCGATCTGGCGCCATCTTTGAACCTATATGCGGGATATGCTTACCCGTTTTTATTAGCTGAAGAACGGATCGGCCGGAGATACGAAGCGATTGCGCTTCCCGCTTGTCGGGATCTGCTCTATGAACGGCGTTTCGAGCGGCCGCGCCGGCAAGTCCGCGATCACGAGGATGGCATGCCCTGGAGCAATGACGGCAAAAATGGCGGCACTGGCGGGAAGAGCGGCGGGCCTTGGAAGCCGGGCGGGCAAGGACCATGGGGGCAGGGGCCCAATCCGCCGCAGCGGCCCGATATCGAGGAATGGCTCCGCAGTGCGCAAGACAAGCTCAAGCAATGGCTGCCGGGCGGCGGCGTCGGCGGCCGCAGCCTTCTCGCGCTCGCTCTTGTCGGCATTCTCCTCTGGCTCTTGTCGGGATATTACACGGTCGGCCCGAATGAAGTCGGCCTCAACATGATTTTCGGCCGCTATACGGGCAAGACCGCCTCCGGCCTCAATTACAATCTGCCGTTTCCGATCGGCTCGGTCGAAAAGCTTCAGGTGACCAATCGCATTGCAACCAATATCGGCTTCATTCTTCGGCCGGATCCGAGCAATCCCGGTGTCCAGACGCCGATCGATCTGCCGGAAGAGAGCCTGATGCTGGCGAGCGACCAGAATATCGCCGACGTCAAATTCGTGGTGATCTGGCAGATCGATCCGGCCCACCCGGAGGATTATGCCTTCAACCTCGCCGATCAGCCGGAGACCGTGAAGGCCGTCGGCGAGAGCGCCATGCGCGAAATCATCGGCCGCAGCCAGATCCAGAAAATCCTGACCGCCGAGCGCAAGACGATCGAGCCGGCGGTACAAGACCTCATGCAGAAGATTCTCAATGGCTATAAGGCCGGCATTCTGATTTTGCAGGTGCAGCTCCAATCGGTGGAGCCGCCCGAGCAGGTCATCGCCGCCTTCCGCGACGTGATCGCGGCGCAGCAGGACGCGGACCGGATGCGCAATGAAGCGCAGGCCTATGCCAACAGGGTCGTCCCCACCGCGCGCGGCAAGGCCGCGGCAATTCTTCAGGAGGCGGAAGGCTATCGCCTGCAGACGGTGGCCCAGGCGACCGGCCAGGCGTCGCGGTTCGACCAGATCTACGCGCAGTATAAGAACGCGCCGGCGGTGACGCGCGAGCGCATGTATCTCGAAACCATGGAACACGTCTTGGGTGCGACGAACAAAATCGTCGTCGACGAGCCCAATGGATCGGGGGTCATTCCCTATCTGCCGCTGCCGCAGCTGGGGCCGAAGGATTCCGACGGAGCGCAGAAATGAAGGGAGCGGTGAGTTTTCTGATCCTGATCGGGGTCATTCTCGCGATCATCGTCGCCAGCGCTTCGACCTTCATCGTCACGCAAACGGAGCAGGCGCTGGTTTTGCGCTTTGGCCAGCCGGTCGAAGGCCGCGGCCTCGTGACCGAACCGGGGCTACACTTCAAGATTCCCTTCGTCGAGAATGTCGTCTTGATCGACAAGCGCATTCTCAATCTCGAAATGCCGCGGCAGGAAGTCCTCGCCTCCGACAATACGCGGATCGAGGTCGATGCCTTCCTGCGCTACAGGATCGAAAATCCGCTGAAATTCTACCAATCCGTCGGGACGATCCCGCTGGGGGAGACGCAGCTCGGCTTCATCCTGAATTCGGCGGTCCGTCGGGTGCTCGGCGAAGCCACTCTAACGCAGATTGTCGGCGAGCAACGGGAAAAGCTCATGGCCGCGATCCGCGATCAGGTGAATGGCGAGAGCCAAAAGCTCGGCGTCGCAGCCGTCGACGTGCGGATCAGGCGGGCCGATCTGCCGAAGCAGATCTCCGACAAGGTCTTCAGCCGGATGCAGAGCGAATGGGCGCGCGAAGCGGCCCTGAACCGCGCTGAAGGCTCTGAACAGGCGCAGAAGATCACCGCCAAGGCGGATCGCGACGTCGTCGTGCTGCTGGCCGACGCGCAGCGCCAAGCTGATCAAACGCGCGGCGCGGGCGATGCCGAGCGCAACCGGATCTTTGCCGAGGCCTATAGCAGAGATCCGGATTTCTTTGGCTTTTATCGTTCCATGCAGGCTTATGAGGCGGCGCTCAAGACGAGCGATACGCGCTTTGTCCTCGCCCCCAAATCATCTTTCTTCCGCTATTTCGACATGCCGAGCGGGGAGCCCCAGCCAGGTCCAGGAAAAACATCTGCCGGCACGCCGGAGGGGGCGGCCGGAACTACGCCCGCCGCGGCACGTTGAGCGCGCCCACGGGCTGGCTACGACCGGCGTCGATTTCCGGCGTCGATTTTCCGCCTCAATTCACCGCTCATTGAAGGCAGGCGGTCCCGAAACGCCGCAACTTTCTGGCAAAGCTGAAAGTTTAAGTGATAATTCTCATGCGCCGCTGCGGCCTCGTCTCGGCAAATAGCTCTGGACATGGTCGGCGATCATGGTCGGCGATCATGGTCGGCGATCGGAGCTGCGGACAGCTTTTTCAGTCGACCAGTGCGAGATTGCGTTTCAAAAAAGCTTTTCGACAGTTTTCCGGCGAATGCCGCGTGCAGGAGATCTTTCATGGGTGTGTTTGCGACTTTCGGTTCGGCAGTCTTTCGTCCGGCGATTCTGGGGTCGGTGGGGTTTCGCCGGGCGGTCCTGACTTCGGGCAGCGCCGGGGTGCGAAAGAGCTTTGCCGTGCTGATCCTCATGTGCGGCTTCGGGCTGCTGCCGGGGCTCAGCCTAGATGCGGCGCTCGCGCGCGGTCCGGATTCGCTCGCCGATCTCGCCGCGCAGGTGAGCGATGCGGTCGTCAATATTTCGGCGACGCAAACCTTCGACGATAAGCAGGCATCGAGCGTGCCGCCAGGTGAGCAGGGCACGCCCTTCGACGATTTGTTCGAAGAATTCCTACGCCGTCACCACCAGGGTGGCGGCGATGCTCCCTTGCCGCGTCCGCATGAACACCGAACCAATTCGCTGGGCTCCGGCTTCGTCATCGATCCCTCGGGGATCATCATCACCAATAATCACGTGATCGCCGACGCCAATGATGTGACGGTGATCTTTGACGATGGCACGAAATTGAAGGCGCAGGTCATCGGCACGGATTCGAAGGTCGATGTCGCCGTGCTCCGGGTGAAGGCGGGCAAGCCGTTGAAGGCGGTGAAATTCGGTGACAGCGACAGGGTGCGTGTCGGCGATTGGGTGATTGCCGTCGGCAATCCTTTTGGCCTCGGCGGCAGCGTCTCAGCCGGGATCATCTCGGCCCGCAATCGCAATATCGATTCCGGTCCCTATGACAATTATTTCCAGACCGATGCTGCGATCAACAAGGGCAATTCCGGCGGACCGCTGTTCGATATGGACGGCGACGTCATCGGCATCAATACGGCGATCCTGTCGCCGTCGGGGGGCTCGATCGGCATCGGCTTTGCCACGCCCGCGGCGACCGTCGTCCCGATCATCCAGCAATTGGAAAAATATGGCGAGACGCGGCGCGGTTGGCTCGGCGTGCGCATTCAAAATGTCGATGATGCGATCGCCGAAAGCCTCAATCTCGGCAAGGTCCGCGGCGCCTTGGTCGCCGGCACGGATGCCAATGGCCCGGCCAAGGCGGCCGGGATCCAGGCTGGCGATGTCATCGTGAAATTCGACGGCACCGAGATCAAGGAGGCGCATGAGCTGCCGAAGATCGTTGCCTCCGCGGAGGTCGGTAAGGAGGTCGCGGTGGTCGTCGTCCGGCAGGGCAAGGAATTGAGCAAGACGGTCAAGCTCGGCCGCCTCGAAGACGGGGAGAAGAAGGAGACCATCCAAGCGGCCGTGGCGACGCCGGATAAGGATCTGCAGACGACGCCGGTGCAGAAGGCGCTGGGAATGGCTTTCGCCGAGCTCAATGAGACGTCGCGCCTCAAATTTTCGATCAAGGGGAGCATCACCTCAGGCGTGGTCGTGATCGATGTCGATCCGGATTCGCCGGCCGCCGACAAGCATATTCAGCCGGGCGAGGTGATCGAGGAAGTTAACCAAGATCCGGTGAAGAGCCCGGCAGACGTCGCTAAAAAGCTGCAAGCCTTGAAAAAAGATGGCAAGAAGCTGGCGCTTTTGCTCATCGCCAATCCGCAAGGCGACGTGCGCTTCGTGGCGGTCGCCCTCCCATAATGGGCGGGCTTGGCTTGGCGGCTTGGCGCGACGCGCCTGACGCCCAGAGCGGGATGAGGAAAAGTGGGAACCGGTTTTCCGGCGCAATCAAGTTTACGCAGATTGCGTGAACTTGATCGCATATCCTGCTCTAAACTTTTGGAATCGATCACGTTTATAAGACATCGGATATATCCGATGTCTCAGTCATGACTTTGGATTGATTCAAACCAAAGTCATCGTGATCTATGGCAGCGCCCCCGCAATGGCCCGGCAGCCGCTGATCCACGCGACTTTGACGCGCTTGCGGCCCTTGACAGCCGACAAGCTTGCATCTATTTCGTCCGGGTACTGTTAGCACTCTTACGGTAAGAGTGCTAACCGGACGTTCGTCAATCCCCAAACTTTGCAAGGGCGTTTCTCAAAGGGAGAGATGTGCCTTGCGAACCGTCAAGGAAAGCAAGCGACATGGGTGTCAATTTCCGTCCTCTGCATGACCGCGTCGTCGTCAAACGTCTCGAGAGCGAGGAAAAGACGAAGGGTGGAATCATCATTCCCGATACGGCGAAGGAAAAGCCGCAGGAAGGTGAGATTGTCGCAGTCGGGCCCGGCAGTCGTGACGAGACCGGCAAGCTCAACCCTCTCGACGTCAAGGCCGGCGACCGGGTTTTGTTTGGCAAATGGTCGGGCACTGAGGTGAAGATCGACGGTCAGGATCTCCTCATCATGAAGGAGAGCGACATCCTCGGCGTCGTCGGCTGAAACCGCATTCACGCGATCCGTAAATCAAGACCTCCCTTCAGGAGTTTCAGGACATGGCTGCCAAAGACCTACGTTTCTCCTCCGATGCCCGCGACCGTCTGTTGCGCGGTGTCGAAATCCTCAACAATGCGGTGAAGGTCACTCTCGGCCCCAAAGGTCGCAATGTCGTCATCGAAAGGTCCTTCGGCGCGCCGCGCATCAGCAAGGACGGCGTGACGGTCGCCAAGGAGATCGAGCTCGCCGACAAGTTCGAAAACCTCGGCGCCCAGCTCGTGCGCGAAGTCGCTTCCAAGCAGAATGATGTCGCCGGCGACGGCACGACGACGGCGACCATTCTCGCCGCCTCGATCGTTCGCGAAGGCACCAAGGCGGTCGCCGCCGGCCTCAATCCGATGGATCTGAAGCGCGGCATCGATCTCGCCGTCGCGGCCGTCATCGCCGATCTCAAGGCCAATTCGAAGAAGGTCACTTCGAATGACGAGATCGCCCAGGTCGGTACGATCTCGGCGAATGGCGACCGGACGGTCGGCGAGATCATCTCGACCGCCATGCAGAAGGTCGGCAATGAGGGCGTGATCACGGTGGAAGAGGCGAAGAGCCTCGAGACCGAGCTCGATGTCGTCGAGGGCATGCAATTCGACCGCGGCTATCTCTCGCCCTATTTCATCACCAATGCCGAGAAGATGGTGGCCGAGCTCGAGGACCCCTTCATTCTCGTGCATGAGAAGAAGCTCTCCTCCTTGCAGGCGCTGCTGCCGGTTCTCGAAGCCGTAGTGCAGACCGGCAAGCCGCTCGTCATCGTCGCCGAGGATGTCGAGGGCGAAGCGTTGGCGACTCTCGTCGTCAACAAGCTGCGCGGTGGCTTGAAAGTGGCGGCAGTCAAGGCCCCGGGCTTCGGCGATCGCCGCAAGGCCATGCTCGAGGACATTGCGATCCTGACTGCCGGTCAGATCATTTCCGAAGATCTCGGCATCAAGCTCGAAAACGTCACCCTTCCCATGCTCGGCCGTGCCAAGCGGGTGCGCATCGACAAGGAGACGACGACGATCATCGATGGCGCCGGCGCCAAGGCCGATATCGAAGGCCGCATCGGCCAGATCAAGGCTCAGATCGCCGAGACCACCTCGGATTATGATCGCGAGAAGCTGCAGGAACGTCTCGCCAAGCTCGCCGGCGGCGTCGCGGTGATCCGCGTCGGTGGCGCCACCGAGGTCGAGGTGAAGGAGAAGAAGGATCGCGTCGACGACGCGCTCAATGCGACCCGTGCTGCCGTACAGGAAGGCGTGTCGCCGGGGGGTGGCGTTGCTCTGCTGCGGGCAATCAAGGCGCTCGACGGGCTTGCCGCGGAGAATGCCGATCAGAAGACCGGTGTCGAAATCGTTCGCAAGGCGATCCAGACGCCGGCCAAGCAGATTATCGACAATTCGGGCGGCGACGGCGCCGTCATTGTCGGCAAGCTGCTGGAGAATGCCTCCTATTCCTATGGCTATGATGCGCAGACGGGCCAATATGGCGACCTCGTCAAATTCGGCATCATCGACCCGACCAAGGTCGTGCGCACCGCTCTCGAGGACGCTGCCTCGATCGCCGGTCTTGTCGTCACCACCGAGGCGATCATCACGGAACTGCCGAAGAAGGAAGCCCCGGCCATGCCCGGCGGCGGCATGGGCGGCATGGGCGGCATGGATTTCTGATCCCGCCAGCCCCAGGTCCGAACAATGGGAAGCCCCGGTTTTCCGGGGCTTCTTCTATTTTACTTGATCGGCGCGAGGGAGACTGCTTGCAACTTGGCCGTAATTTTCCGATTGTGGCAAAATCGGTGAGGGCCTAAAAATAAAATGCACTCGTGACCATGAGCGTCGGCGGCTTTGCTTGCACCGCTTTATCAACGGCGCGCAGCCGGTGTTGGTCCGAGGCGTGAGCGTCGGAGAGAAAAAGTGCATCGAGTGTCGCTGAAGGAAAAAACCGGAAAGACTGCGACGCGGGCCGACCTTTTGGATGCGATCTATGAATCCTGCCGGACGCTGTCGCGGGCGCAGGCGCGCGACATTTTCGAGATGGCGCTCGAGGAGATTTCCGAGGCCCTGGTGCGTGGCGAGACGGTCAAGCTGCGTTCGTTCGGGCTTTTTGCGGTGCGTTCCAAGCGTGAGCGGATCGGCCGCAACCCGCGGACAGGGATCGAGGTCCCGATCAAGCCGCGCCGTGTGCTGACGTTCAAACCCTCGCCGGTGCTCATCGGCTCGGTCAATTCGGGGCAGGCGAATGCCGAGCCGGAGACCTGCGAGTGATCTGAGCCGGGGTGCTGCGCCTGCCGTAACAGAGCGCGGCGGGACTCGGGGATAAAAGCTGACACGGTGCGGCAACGCCAAAGATTGCGGTGCTCAGGTCATTCGGCTGCCTTCAATGCGGCGCATTTTGCCTTTGCTACTATTTGCGTTCCCGACAAGCCCGCTTGCGCCGATGCGGAACATCACGCCTGTCCCTCAGAGCATAATCTCGAAAACTTGCCGACTTTTCGTAAGATCATACGTTAAAGCATGCCTTAGAGCCGATCCCGATCACGTGGAAACGCTCGCGATCCATCTGATCGGGACAAATCGGCTCTATTTCAAAGACGTGGAGCATGTCCTTTATGAGACATCGGATATATCCGATGTCTAAAATATCGGAAAAGTCTGTCAACTTTTCCGGGACATGCTCTAGTACATGGGCTGCGTGGGCCATCTGCGCCATGTTCGAGCCGCACAGCCTACGGCCCTTGCTTGAGTGGAGGGGTCGATTGCCGCAGCTTACCGCCGCCTACTCAAAAGATACGCACGAGCTCAACCGCCACTTTTCAGATTGAGACGAACCGCCTCCATGAAGATCCTCGCTTTCGCTGCCGCTCTTCTGTCGCTTGTTGCCGCCGTCGTCGCGCAAATGAAGGGCGATACGATCGTCGCACTCCTTGCGGCTGCCGCGCTGGTCTGCGCCTATACCACTTACCGCTCTTCCGCGATTTCGAGCTTTCTAAAAATATTCGCGGCGATCTTCACGATCGAGACGGTGGTGTTCGGCGCCGCCTATCTCGTCGCGAGAATGAATTGGTGGCCGGCCAACCTCGCCGAATATCGGCTGCCTGAGAGCCTGCCTCTTACCGTCGCGATCTTCTCCATCCTGGTCTATCTCGTATCCTTCGTACCTCTCGTGCGGACGATGACCCGCATCGCCGACCGCTATTTCGACAATAGCGAGAGAACAACCGCGAGGATCTGGCCGCTTCCCGCCTTTCGTGCGCTCGAGCGGCGGGTCGCCACGGCCATGGTCGTGTTCCTGGTGCTCATCAACCAGGCGGAGGTCGGCATTCTGGTCCGGCTCTCGTTCTTTTCGCGCGACTGGTTCAACGCGATTCAGACCAAGGATCAAAAGGCCTTCTGGTACCAGCTGTTCACGGTCTTCCTCGTCTGGGCCTTCTTCTATATCGCCTCTGCGGTAGTCGAATTCGTGGTCCAGTCGACGCTCGTCATCAGATGGCGGCGCTGGCTCACCAACTATTATGTCGAACGCTGGCTCGACAATCACACCCATTACCGCATGTCGCTGATCGGCTATGCCGCCGACAATCCAGACCAACGGATCTCCGAAGACATCAATCGCTTCATCGACGGCGGCCAGATCGGCTATGGCATCTATTCCTTCACCATCCTGCTCATTTCGAAACTGACTTCGCTCGTCTCCTTCGCGATCATCCTTTGGATTCTCTCGGCCAATTTCACCTTGCCTTATACGACGATCGCCATGCCCGGCTTTCTGTTCTGGGTCGCACTTCTCTATGCCGGCATCGGCACGCTCGTCACCCATTGGATAGGCCGTCCGCTCGTTAATCTGTCCTTCGTGCGGCAACGCTATGAGGCGGACTTCCGCTTCTCGCTCGCGCGGTTGCGCGAATATGGCGAACAGGTCGCGCTGCTGCGCGGCGAGGCGACCGAAAAAATGTCGCTCGGCCATCGTTTCTCTTCGATCATCAAGAATTATTTCGAGATCGTCGCCTGCCGCAAGAAGCTCACCGCCTTCACCGCCTCCTACGGGCAGCTCAGTCCTTTCATTCCCTTCATCGTCTCGGCGCCCTTCTATTTCGCCGGCAAGATCGGGCTCGGCATCATGACGCAGACGGCAAGTGCCTTCGGCAATGTGAATGATGCGCTGACCTTCTTCGTGACCTATTATGTCTCGCTTGCCGAATTCAAAGCGGTTCTCGATCGTCTGACCTCTTTCGACAATGCGATGGAGAAGGCGCGCGCGCTCAGCTTCGAGCCGGGCATGGCCCAGGAGACGGCCGGTTCGGCTGCGGTTCTGAGCCTCGGCGGCGTGACGGTTCGGCTGCCGAACGGGCGCGAAATCGTCAAGGAGGTCAATCTGCAATTGTCCGCCGACCAGCCGGTGCTGCTGACCGGCCCCTCGGGCTCCGGCAAATCCACTTTGTTCCGGGCCGTTTCCGGGATCTGGCCCTTCGGCCAAGGCCATATCAAAGTGCCGGAGGGATCGCGCGTGATGCTGCTGCCGCAAAAGCCCTATATTCCGATCGGCAGCTTGCGCGCCGCGCTCACTTATCCGGCGGCGCCCGAGCAATTCGACGATGCGACGCTGCGGTGGGCGCTCGAAACGGCGCTTCTGCCCGGCTTGATCGACGAGCTCGACGTCGACGAGATCTGGTCGCAGCGTCTGTCCGGCGGCGAGCAGCAAAGGCTCGCGATCGCCCGGGCGCTTCTTGTCAAGCCGGACTGGCTTTTCCTCGACGAGGCGACCACCGCCATGGATGAGGCGATGGAAGCGAAGATCTATCAGGCGCTCGTCGAACATTTGCCGGAGACGGCGGTCATCTCCATCGGCCATCGCGGCACGCTGCAGCAGTTCCACAAGCGGCGTCTCGAAATGCATCCGGCCGGTGCCGGCACTTTCACCCCGCTCGATACCTCGGCGCAGGCCGCCGAATAGTGCGTCTTAGAGCGCGACGAGGAAAAGTGGGAACCGGTTTTCCGACGCAATCAAATTTATGCAGATTGCGTAGACTTATCTGCATTTCCCGCTCTACGTTTTTAGAATCGATCACGTTTCTGCAGACATCGGATATATCCGATGTCTCAATCATGACTTTGGATTGATTCAATCCAAAGTCATCGTGATCTGTGCCAGCCGCGCGAGAAGCCTCTCGTAAAGCGGATTGGTTGCGGAAAAGACGTAATCGAGGGCGGCAACGGTCACATCCTCGGCGCCTTGGCCGATGAGCCAATCGGCAAGCGCCGCGACCTTGCCTGTCGGACAGGTCAGCACGACCCGGCCGTCCGCTGTGTGTCGCCGCCGACGCGCCGTAAAACTCGCCTCCGCCTTGGCGAAGAAATCTGCGGCGGCCGTGGGCGGGCAGGCCGAGACCTCGCGCGTCGTGCGCGCCGCTTCCTCGGCGGCGATGCGGGAAAGAAGGACGCGGGCCGTCTCGCGGGCGGCTGCGTCCCACTGCGCTGCGAGCGAGGCCACGAGATTGGCCTCGGAGCGCAGAATGAGTTCGTCGTCGAGCACTTTCAGCGCATTGGCGGCAAGCGTCGTACCTGTCGTCGTAATGTCGACGATGAGCTCGGCCGCGCCGGCTGCCGGCGCACCTTCCGTCGCGCCGAGGCTCTCGACGATGCGGTAATCGGTGACATGCCGCGCGGCGAAGAAGCGGCGCGTCAGATTCACATATTTGGTCGCGACCCGCATGCGCGTGCCGCGGCGGGCGCGGAAGGTCGCCGCGACATCTTCGAGATCGGCCATGGTCTTGACGTCGATCCAGGCTTGCGGGACCGCTACCACGACATTGGCATGGCCGAAGCCGAGTGGCGCCAGAAGCTCGACCTTAGTATCGGCATCGGCAATGCTTTCACGCAAAAGATCTTCACCCGTCACGCCCATATGGGCCATGCCGCCGGCAAGTAGGCTGACGATTTCGGCCGCCGAGACGAAGGCGATTTCGACGCCGTCGAGCTCGGCGATCCGGCCACGATAATCGCGGGCGCCACGGCCTTGGACCAGAGTCAAGCCGGCACGGGCGAAGAAGGCAGCAGCATTTTCCTGCAAACGGCCCTTGGACGGGACGGCAATGACGAGGGGTGAGGAAGAAGCTGTCATTGCCGTCACTCTGCGGGCTTCAACATGGACGGCCGCAGCCGTTCGACCCAGATGGCTGCACCGACGGCTGGAATGGGCGCCGCAGCCCCGAGCGATTGCAGGAGCCCGTCATAGCGGCCGCCGCCGACAATTGGCTTTTCATTCGGCGAGCTTTGGTCATGCGCCTCGAAAACGAAGCCGGTGTAATAATCGAGATTGCGGACGAAACGGCTGGCGAAGGTGAAAGTGCCGACGTCGAGGCCGCGCGCCGCAATGAAGCCGAGGCGCGCATCGAAGCGGTCGAGAACGCCGGCAAGATCGACGCCGGCCGAACCCGCAAGGGCACGCATTTGCGTCGAGGCATGATCCGGATCGGCTTCGATCGTAAGGAAGTCTTCGATCAGCTTGCGCGACTCGGCCGGAAAATCCGGACCTGATTTCAGCGCCGCCTGTTCGAGGAAGCGCTCGGCAATCTCGCCCGCGGTGCGGCCGCCCACTGTGGAAATGCCGGCAATGGCCAGAAGATCTTCAACGAGCGCTCGGGCGCCTTGCCGATCCACTCCTTCGAGCGCCGCGAGCACGCCCGTATGGTCATGCGCCGTTCCCTTGGTGCCGGCGGCGAAAATCGCGTCGAGCGTCTTGTCCTGGGCATAGCCGCGAATGATCCGGCGGCGCCATTGCGGCGACAGATCCAGCGCTTCGAGCAGCGCGCGAAAAAGGCCTGCATCGCCGATGCGCACCGCGAGATTGCCCTGCCCGACCGCGGCGACGGCATCGAGCGCCATGCCGAGAATCTCGGCATCCGCGGCCTCGCAGTCGGTGCGGCCGAAATTTTCGAGGCCCGCTTGCAAAAATTCGCTCGGCCCGTCAGTGCGGAAACGGAAGACCGGCCCGCAATAAGAGAAGGCCGCAGCGCCTCCGGCCGCCGAAGAGGCGAGATAATGCCGGCAGACCGGAATCGTATATTCCGGCCGCAGGCAGTAATCCGCGCCCGATTGATCGCTCGTGAGGTAGAGCCGGCTGCGGATATCCTCCCCCGAATCGAAGAAGATCGCGGCATTCTGCAAGATCGGCGGCTCACAGAGATGATAGCCGGCCGATTGCAGATGCGCGGCGAGCGCGGCGCAGAGCGCGCGGAGCTTGGCGGCACTATCTTCGTCAGCGATCACGGAATTTCCTCGAGGATAGCGCTGGCGGCACAAGACCGACCGGCGCCGTGCATGAGCTGTGCGATGTCCACACCTCTTTAGCAAGTGGCGGCCGGGCCGGCGACGGCTTTCCGCATCCAAGGTGAATGCTTCGCCCATGCGCGGCGGATCGGGGTCACCGGTCGATCTCGATAAGCGGCCACAAGGCATTCTCTAACGGGCGAGCGCTTGCCGGGTCCCCGCTACGTCGACGATCAGCGGCAATTCCTCGCCCCCGTAAAGCGCCGCGACCACATCGGCACGCCGTTCGAGCACCGCGCGCTGGTTGAGCGAACCTTTGTCGGTGATTTCGCCGGCATCGATCGCGGCGGGCTCGGCGAGCAGAGCCGCGCGCACGATGCGTTCGGACGCGCCGCCCGCCCCGGCGGCAAGGCCGGTGAGTATGCCGCGAAATTTTTCACGCACCGCCGGATGGGTCAAAATTTCCTTTGGCTCTGCGGTGGCCGCGAGGTCTCGCGTAAGGCTGCGGCAGGCGTCGAGATCTGGAAAGATGAGCGCGGCGATGGCGTCGTGGTTTTCGCCGGCCATCACGACGTCGCGAATATAGGGCATGCCTGCCGCAAGCATGCGCGCGCGCAAAGGGCCGACGCTGACGGAAGTGCCGGTCGAAAGCTTGAAATCCTCGCCAATCCGGCCCTCGAAGACGAAACCCTGCTGCGGCCTATCTTCATCCGCGAGACGCAAGGCGTCGCCGAGGCGATAGAAGCCCTCTTCGTCAAAGGCTTGGCGCGTCAGCTCTTCATCGCGCCAATAGCCGGGCGTGACATTCGGACCTTTCACGCGGGTTTCATATTTGTTGGCCGTAGGTGCGAGCTTCAGCTCATTGCCGGGCAGGGGCAGGCCGATGTGCGGGTGTGATGGGTCGGTTGGACTGATGTCCGTCCGAAACAGGACGGAAGGCGCGGTCTCCGTTGCACCAAAGCCGCTGATCATCGCAATGCGCTCGCCGCAGGCTCTCTCCGCAATCTCGTCGAGCGCGGCGATCGTTCTATCGGACAGCGATGCGCCGGCAAAGAAATTGAGCTTGAGCGATCGGAAGAAATTTTGTGCCAAGGCGCGGTCATTGGCGAGATGCGGAAGAAGCATCTCAAAACCTTTCGGGACATTGAAGAAGATCGTCGGCGAGATCTCCCGCAGCGCCCGCACCGTCTCTGCGATTCCCGTCTGCGTCGGCCGGCCCTGATCGATATGGAGCGTGCCGCCATGGTGAAGCGCCATGCCGAAATTATGATTGCCGCCGAAGCTGTGATGCCAGGGCAGCCAATCGACGAGCACGGGCGGTTCTACGCGGAGAAAAGACAGCACATGTGCGATCATGAGCTGATTGGCGCAGAGCATGCGATGTGTGGTGATGACCGCTTTCGGCGCCGCCATAGAGCCGGAGGTGAAGAGGAGTTTCGCGATCGTGTCGGCACCGACTTTGGCATGTGCCGCATCGAGCGCCGGCTTCGGCTCTGTGGCGAGAAGGCCCGAAAAATCGCTGGCCTTGCGCTTGTCGGGCGGTGAATCGGAGACGAGGAGTTCGACATCCTCCGGCACGGCTGCTGCGATTGCCGGGCCAAAGCGCTGCCCATCCTCGGCAAAGACGAGGCCGGGCGTGAGCAAAGCGATGATCCGTTTCAGCTTCAAGAAATCTTGGCTGACGAGCGCATAGGCCGGCGAAATCGGCGCATAGGGAACGCCCACATAAAGCGCCGCGAGTGCAAGAAGCGCATGAGCGATGCTGTTGCCGGAGAGGATGACGAGCGGATTTTGCGCGGTAAGGCCGCGGTCGAGAAGGGCCTGGCCGAGCGCCCGCGCGCCGGCGTGAGCCTGCGCAAAAGTGAGACGCCGCCAGCCGCCTTTTCTGTCTCGCTCGGCTAGAAAAATCCGCTGCGGCGCCGCGCCGGCCCAATGATCGAGGCGCGCCGTGACGCTCGTCTCATAGGCCGAGAGGGGGAAAGGGGTGCGCGCGCGGATCGTGCCGTCCGGGCGGTGCTCGATTTCCATCGCGAGAGGGCCGAGATCGATCCTCCGCAGCGGTGCAGTTTTGGGGCGAGAGCGCATGATGTCTTTCTGCCGCGCGCTTACGCTGGCTGCAACGGCCGAGTGCACTCACGCGCGAATTTCGGACAGCTCATAGCGCATGCGAGCGCAGACAGTGCCGCGGCCGCCTGCCTTCATTGATTCAGCCGTCTTGCCCCTGGTGCGGCGCTACAGCGGCTGCATCTTCAGGCACGGCAAAGAGGGGAATGACCCGCACCGGCTTTCGCGAAGTGCGGAGTGTCGATCCGTCGCTCGCCGACGTCTCACGCATGAAAATCCGTCTGGGCGCAAAGGGCGCGGCCAAGGCGCCGCGATCACCTTGATCGCTGATCGTCCTCGCCTCGGCTGCGGCGCCGGCCGGACCGCTGCGCAAGCCGAAAAGGCCGAGGAGGCTTAAGGCGAGGATGGCGATCAGGCCGAGCCGGCGCGCTTGCCGCTCGCGGGCGAAAAGCGGATTATGTCGCTGCGATTGCCGCCGGCTCGGATAAAGCGCTTCGATAGCCATGCTGCGAACTCCAATTTCATCGCGTTCATCATGGCTGAAGCAGCGGGGCGTCGGCGTGCGGCGGCGCACGCGGCGTGGCGACATCCATTTTCTGCAAAATTAGGCTGGGCAGTTGCTACAAAGCAGTATATATAACAATATAGCTTACTCGAATCGGCGTGGCTGGCATGGAGCTTGCTCGGCGATAGGAATGACCGCCATGCGCCGCGCCAGAACATTCAACAGGATCTCCGCGCTCGATCGGCCCCTCGCCGTCGTGCTCGGCACGAACGAGGTCGCTTCCGCAGTGGCCGTCTATCTGCATCGCGGCGGCCATGCGGTGGTGCTGGCGCATGATCCGTTGCCGCCGGTGCTGCGCCGCGGCATGGCCTTCCATGATGCGCTTTATGGCGATCGCGCGAGCCTCGGCGGGATCGAAGCTCTGCGGATCGATTACGTCGCGGATATCTATTCGGTGCTTGCCGAAAAAGATCGGGTTGCGATTGCCAATTTCGGGCTCACTGATCTCTTGGTGCTCGGCGGCATTGATGTCATCGTCGATGCGCGCCTGCAGAAGCGCACGGTGACGCCGGATTTCCGCGGCCTCGCTCGGATCACCATCGGCCTTGGGCCGGGCTTCACCGTGCATGAGAATTGTGATCTCGCGATCGAGACTCATCCTTTGCACAGCGGCGCGATTCTCCGCGAGGGCGCGACCCAAGCGGCGGATGGTGCTGGTTCGGAACTCGGCGGCGTCGGGCGCGAACGTTTCGCTTGTGCCAGCGTCGCCGGGCGCTGGCGGACTGCTGTCGACATAGGAACCCGCGTGTTCAAGGGCTTCATCATCGGCCATGTCGGCGGCGTCGCCGTTCCGGCTTCGATCGACGGTGTCTTGCGCGGCATTGCCCGCGATGGGCTGGAGGTGCCGGCGGGCGCCATTCTGGTCGAGATCGATCCGCGTGGCCGGGCTTGCCAATGGACCGGCATGGAAGAAGGTCCGCGCCTGATCGCCGAAGCCACGGCCAGGGCAATGCAAAGCTTTACGGCGGAGCAGCGCGCGCTCGCCCGCGTTTCGCCGAGCCTGCTCAGCCATTGACGTTTATGGCCTGAAATCTGGGCCACCAGCCGAATATGACGTCATATATTTGCCGGCAAGATCGCGATTTTGTTTCCGCCAAGCTTCGCCGGCTGGTACCCTTTTGCCGATAAGCCGATAAAGCCGCAAAGGACATGGGCAAAGAATATGGGAGTGAAAAACAAGCCTCAGCCGGCGCATGTCGCCATCGAAATCAACCTGCCGAACGGCGGCAGCTTCGGGCCGGAAGATCTCGCTCTGATCGATGCGATTCGCAGCATGCGCTCGATCATCGGCGCAAGCCGCGCGCTCGGTCTCTCCTATCGCAAATGCTGGCTGACTGTGGACGCGTTGAATCGCACCTTTGAAAGCCCGGTGGTCGCGACCTTTCCGGGCCGGCGCGGCGGCGGCGCCGAAATCACGCCTTTCGGCGAAAGGCTCGTCGCGCTCTATCGCTCGATCGAGCGGCATGCCGGAACCTCGGCGAAGAAATCGCTCGAAGAACTTACGGCTTCCCTCGATTGGGCGTTCGATCCGAAGGCCAGGGTCGCGGGTGCGGAGCGCGATCTGGCTTGAGGTCGCGCTCGGAAATTGCCACCGCTTTGATCATTGCCCAGGCCTTGAGACCCGGCACAAGGGCAAGTCGCTCCACCAATTCGCGCGTAATGAGCGAATGGATCCGCGTCGTGCCGAGGTCGAAGGTCGCCCGCACATAGGGCGGTGCCAGAAATTCCAGCTCCGCGATTTCGCCCGGCAGGCGATTGGTGATCGAGACATCCATCGGCCGCGACAGCGCGATCGAGACATCCCGCGCATCGATCCTGACTTGGACCGCCGAATCAACCGGATGATCGATTAGCGGCACGCGCAATTCGCCATCGCCGAAAAACAGCGTCGTCAGCGCCTGCTCCGTGTCATGCCGCAGCACGCGCGCGAAGATCGTCGCTTCGAGCACCGGCGGCACGATCGGCGGATTCGCAATGGGCTTGGTCGGAATTTTCTGCATGAATTTATTGCAACCGGTGAAGGCTGGTCGTGCCAGTCAAGCTAAAGCCTCGATTCTGACCGAGACGTCGGCGGGCTTTCCCCAATAGGGGGCGGAGGTTACGAGAATATCTGCTCCGGCGGCAGCATAAAGGGCAGCATTATCGGCATTTATACCGCCGACCGCGGCGACGAGCGGCCGCCGCTTTTGCCCGGCGAGCGCTTGGCACACCGCCGCCACGGCCTCCGGCTTGAATTTCTCGGTCTGGATGACATCAGCACCAGCCGCGGCCCATGCGAGCGCTTCCGCCTCTGTGTCGACCTCGACGACGATCTTCTTTTCCGGCGCGGCGCGTTTGACCAAGGCGATGGTCGTTTCCGCCGGCCTGTCGCCGAGGAAACTGCGATGCTCGGGGAAGATCAAAATCGACTCTGAAAGGCCGAGCCGATGCGGCGTCGCGCCGCCGGCAAGGATTGCCTTCAAGGCGAGAAGTTTGGTTCCCGGCGCAGTTTTGCGCGTGCAGGCGATCGCAATATCGGGATTTACCGCACGCGCGGCCGCGACGATGGCCGCAGTCGCCGTGGCTATGCCGGAAGCGATCTCGACGAGAGTCTGCGCCACTTTCCACGCACGCAACAGAGCGGATGCCGAGCCGGTCGCGGAAAGAAGCGGTGCGCCTGCCGCCTGCATCTCGCCCGAATGCGCATGAAGTTCGACCATGCCGCCGGCGCGCATGATGATCCGGCCGGCCTCCTCGATACAAGCCGCGACCATGGCATTGCGGGCGACGAAGGTCATCCGCCCGGGCTTGTCGCCAATGGCCAACACATGCGTCGTCAGATCGAGAAAGGCGACGTCCTCGCCGAGATATGCGTCGAGGACAGAATCCGAAAGTAGCGGCAGAGTCACATCGCGCCTCGATGCAGTCGGCGGAAGGGCCGAAAGTTGAGCGCCGGAAAATCCGGAGCTTGTCGTCGAAAGGCCGGGCCGATTTGGGTTGCCGGATCGGCCTTGCGACATTTCACCACCCTCTTGCGGTGAGCAAGGCCGGTGCCATCCGCCGTGCCAGCCCGGCCTGCTCTGCCACACGAGGCGGTAGCTCGCGACAATCTTTTCGGTATTTGCCGGGAAGAAAGAAAAGCTTCATCAAATCAAAATACTACCGATGGTAACATTTTCATCAAAACGTGGCTGATTCGGACGCCTGCCGCTAGTTTCCAAATCATCTGGATTCGTATAGGGGGTGCTGCAACTGCGAAGAGGGCACACCATATAGTTGCCATAGGCGCCCGTTAGGGGCGTTTTCGTGCGGCTCATCCTCCAAAGAGACCTTCTCCAAAGAGGCATGGCCGAAACATGCCATTGCGCAGCCGGGCAAGGCGCGCGCCGAACGTCGGATCCGGGATTTTCATGAATTTGCGCAATATCGCCATCATCGCCCATGTCGACCATGGCAAGACGACTCTGGTCGACCGTCTGCTGCAGCAATCCGGCGCCTTTCGCGAAAATCAGCGCGTCGCCGAACGCGTCATGGATTCGAACGATCTTGAACGCGAGCGCGGCATCACCATCATGGCCAAGGCGACCTCGGTCGCCTGGAAGGATGGCCGCATCAATATTGTCGATACGCCCGGTCATGCCGATTTCGGCGGCGAGGTGGAACGCATCCTCTCTATGGTCGATGGCGCGATCGTGCTCGTCGATGCCTCCGAAGGGCCGATGCCGCAGACCAAATTCGTGGTCAGCAAGGCGTTGAAGATCGGCCTTAAGCCGATCGTGGCGATCAACAAGGTCGACAAGCCCGATGCGCGGGTGAGGGAAGTGGTGAACGAGGTCTTCGATCTCTTCGCTGCGCTTGATGCCACCGACGAGCAGCTCGACTTCCCGATCCTCTACGGCTCCGCCAAGCAGGGCTGGATGGCCGAGAGCCCGGATGGCCCGCAAGAGAGCATGGCGCCGCTCTTCGATCTCGTCCTGCGGCATGTGCCGCCGCCGAAGATCGAGGAGGGCAGCTTCCGCATGCTCGGCACGCTGCTCGAAGCCAATCCCTATCTCGGCCGCATCGTCACCGGCCGCGTCTTTGCCGGCAGCGTCAAGCCGAACCAGGTCGTGAAGGTCCTCGACAACAATGGCGCGGTCGTCGAACAGGGGCGCGTCTCGAAGATTCTGGCGTTCCGCGGCATTGAGCGGACACCGATCGAGGAGGCGGAGGCGGGCGACATCGTCGCCATCGCCGGCCTCGAGAAATTCAACGTGGCCGACACGCTCTGCGCGCCGGAGGTCACGATACCTCTGCAGGCGCAGCCGATCGATCCGCCGACTCTGTCGATGACCTTTCTCGTCAATGATTCGCCGCTCGCCGGCACCGAAGGCGACAAGGTGACGAGCCGGGTGATCCGCGCCCGGCTGATGAAGGAAGCAGAGGGCAATGTCGCTCTGCGGGTCGAGGATTCGCCGGGCGGCGAATCCTTCATCGTTTCGGGGCGCGGCGAATTGCAGCTCGCGATCCTGATCGAGACCATGCGCCGCGAAGGTTTTGAGCTCGGGGTGTCGCGGCCGAAAGTCGTCTTCCGCAAGGATGAGGCGACCGGCGCGCTGCTCGAACCGGTCGAAGAAGTGGTCATCGACGTCGACGAGGAATTCGCCGGCGTCGTCGTGCAGAAAATGGCCGAGCGCAAGGCCGATATGATCGAGATGCGGCCCTCCGGCGGCAATCGCCTGCGGCTCGTCTTCTACGCCCCGACACGCGGCCTCATCGGCTATCAGGGCGAGCTGATGACCGACACGCGCGGCACGGCGGTGATGAACCGGCTCTTCCATGCCTATGTGCCATGGAAGGGCGAGATCTCCGGCCGCCGCAACGGCGTGCTGATTTCCAATGATCAAGGCGAGTCCGTCGCCTATGCGATGTGGAAGCTCGAAGACCGCGGCCCGATGATGATCGAGCCGGGCTGGAAGGTCTATCGCGGCATGATCGTCGGCGAGCACACGCGCGACAATGACCTCGAGATCAACGTCCTGAAAGGCAAGCAGCTCACCAATATCCGCACCCATTCCAAGGACGAGGCGGTGCGCCTCACGCCGCCGATCCAGATGACGCTGGAGCGTGCGCTCGCCTATATTGACGAGGACGAACTCGTCGAAGTGACGCCGAAGTCGATCCGGCTGCGCAAATCCATCCTCGACCCGAACGAACGCAAGCGTTTGGGGCGCGTGAAGGAGAGCGCGGCGTAAATTCGGTCTCCGGGTCAGCCGCTGCTCTTTTTGAACAACAGCATGGGTCCGTAGGCGAGGATGAACAGGGCAAAGGCGGCGATCCAGAGGCCTGCGGACACGTAAAGAAGCAGGCTCGGACCCGGCGTCACGAAAGCCGCCACGACGCGGAACACGGCGCCGAAGGTCACCAGCAGATAGATTGCGATCGTCATGCGATCGGCAGCTAGTTCTTCGCCGCTGTGGGCGCGGCTCGCACGAGTCATGACGGCGAGAATCATCGTACCCATTGCGCCTGCAGTTAGCGCATGGATCGCGGCGGGCAACGGGACCAGGTCGAAGACCGCGAGACCGAGCAGGATCGCACCTGCGGCCACCCAAGCGTAGCCAATATGAAGGATGAAGAGCAGCGGCTCGGGGAATGTCGCGAGGCCGCGCAATGACGCGAGCCGCCAGAGGTTCAGCGCGCCGCCTGCGACGAGCAGTGCGCCGAAGAAGTAAGAGTCCGGCAGAAAGGTCCAGCCCAAAAGGCCAGCGTGCAAGACGCCCATCGCGCTGCGGGTGATCCATGGATTTTGTGCCGGCAGCTCGTTTCCGCGCTTGGCGAGCCAATTGCGGGTAAAGCTCGGGATGATCCGGCCGCCGATGATGGTCATCAATATGGTCATGGCCGCAAGGCCGAGCCGCCAGCCGAAGCCTGCCGGCACAGCGACGCCCACGGCTTCGAGATGCATCATGAGATTGGCTGTCGCAAGCACCATGAGCGGCGCCGTCATGGGGAGATTGCGCCAATTCTTTCCGGCGGCGATCTCGCGCGCGATGACGACGATGAGCGCCAGCGGAAAGGCGAGATCGAGCAGGACCGCAAGCCAGGCCGGCATGAGGTCGGAGATCGCGCAAGCGAGACGGCCGAGGAGCCACAGGCCGAACAGCATGGCGAGGGGCAGGCCAGCAACCGGCAGGCGCTTCGTCCAGTTTGGCACCGCCGTCAGCAGGAAGCCCGCGGCTGCCGCCATGCCGAAGCCGAAGAGCATTTCATGAATATGCCAGCTCAAAGGATCGAAGCGACTCGGCAATGTGCTGCCCTTGGCCAGCATGCCGATCCACAATGCCAAGGCCGCCACCGACCAGATCGCGGCCGCGAGAAAGAAGGGGCGAAAGCCCTGCGTGAGCCAGATCGGCGGCCCCTGCCGTGTTTTGGAATCTGTCCGCGCCATATCTTGGGAGATCCTGTGTCGGGGGATTCTGGGCACAGACCCCGAAGCCGGTGCCGGCTCGTTGATATTCATCAAATCCTGCGTCGATCTCGCGACAGTGCCTCTTGCTCTCAGCTGGCCTCCACCGCTTTGGCTGCCTCGTCGAGAATTTCGGCAATGCGGGCGATTTTTTCGGCGTTCAGGCCGCTGCGGCCGACCCGGAGCTTCAGCGCGGTCTTGAGATTTCCGTAGGCGCGGAGAATTTGCGGCGGCGGGCTGCCGCCATAGCGCGCCTCGACTTCCGCCATCCGACGCCGGCGGTCCTCCGTGCTGTACGCCATGGCACCCCGCAGCGGTGCTTCACGGCGTTTTTTACGATTTGCGATGTACGCGGATAACGATATTGTGATCTCTGCGCGTCCCATTGTGCCCCTAGAGCCCCATGGCGCGAATTTTTGCGCCAGCGCATATATTTTTTTATCTCTGGGCGATGCACAGTATGGGAAACGTCAAGACTTCTTCTTTTTCTTCCGTGATGTTACGTCCCATGACTGATCTGACCCGTCGCAGTTTGATTTATGGCTCCGCCGCCGTGGCCGCTCTCGGCCTTGCGGCATGCACCACTGATTCCAGCCCGCAAGTGGCTGCCTCCGTCCCGCCGCCTCCGTCACCGCCGCAGCCTGGGGCGTCGGGTCCGGAGCCGATGGGGCCTCTTTCGGCGGAGCGCTATGCGGCGATCTACGGGGCGGTGACGGGCGACCGCTTCCCCATTCCTGCCGTCAAACTGTCGCTGATCAAGCCCGCCTTTCTCCGGCAAGTCGTCGATTACAAGACCACAGAGGCGCCGGGCACGATCATCGTCGATCCGGCCCATCATCATCTCTACCATGTGCTCGAGGACGGACGCGCCACACGCTATGGCGTCGGCGTCGGCCGCGAGGGGTTCGCCTGGGCGGGCGACGCGGTGATCAAGAGCAAGCAGGAATGGCCGGACTGGTATCCGCCGAAGGAAATGCTCGAACGCCAGCCCGAATTGAAGGCGAAGATGAGCCAATTGCAGAGCGGTCTCGGCATGCCCGGCGGGCCGGGGAACCCGCTCGGCGTGCGCGCCATGTATCTCTGGCAGGGCAATAAGGACACGCTGTTTCGCATTCACGGCACCGTCGAGCCCTGGACGATCGGCAAGAGCGTGTCGTCGGGCTGCATTCGGATGATCAATCAGGATGTGATCGATCTCTACAACAATACACCTGCCGGCACCAAAGTCGTTGTGCTCGGCAGTCCCGGCGCACCGCACGTCGGCTGACGTGGCGGCAAGCCGCCGCCACGAACCAGGGCCGGCAAGCGGTGCATCCGCGTCGTGCTCAACGCCGATTTCGTTTGAGCGCGAAGCATTGGTTTGATGCGAAACGAGACTCTCAGAACAGCGGGATCGATCAGCTGCTTATCCTTGCCCCGCAAGCGGGAGAAGGAGCGAGCCCAGCTAGCATGTGCCTATAACAGATCGACGGCGTAGCGCTTCAGATCTTCCAACGCGCAATATTCGAGCCCGCCCTCATGGGTCGCCCGGTTGAAGTCGTCGATGGCGGCAAGGATGCGCTGCTTGAGTTCCTGCTTTGATTTCACCCTTATGTGGCGAAGGAGCGAACGCGCGAACTTGGAAAAGAAGCCTTCGATGAGATTGAGCCAGGAGCCATGCTTGGGTGTGAAGACGAAGTCGAAGCGGGCGGGCCTTTGGGCCGCGACCCAGGCCTTGGTTTCCTTGCTGATATGCGCGGAATGATTGTCGAGGATCCGCTTGATGGCGGTTTCTTTCGGATAGGCTTTATCGAGACGGCGCAAAAAGGCGATGAACTCGCGCGAGCGATGGCGCTCCTCGACGAGCGCATGAATCTTGCCGCTCAGATCGCCGTCGTAAGCCTTGGAAACGGCCTCGAAAGTCTTGTCCCAGACACCTATCTTGCGCCACCGGACGAAGCGGTTGTAGCAGGTCGTGTGAGGGCCCTAACGCCCCGGAATGTCGGCACAAAGCCAACCCGTGCGCAGCCGCCAATAGATGCCGTTCGAGACCTTGCGGTCATCGGCGTGCGGCACGCCCCGCGGCTTGTTGGGCAGCAAGGGCGAGATGATCGCCCACTCAAAATCCGTCAGCTCATAGCGGCGCGTCGTCATGCAAGCTCCTCCAAGGAGCTTGAATTAGGATTCGCCCGCCAGGGGAATCCCCTTTATGAGTTTCTGACCTAGTGAGGAAGAGCGAATCAGGCTTCATCTCCAACGAGACCGACGAGCACCAGATTGGCAGCTCGGCGCACTTGAACCTGCACCTTTTCTGCACCTTCATCGCGGATTTGCTGCGCGATCTCGTCGGCCTTGGCCAAAATCGCCGCATCGTCCGGTGCATCGAGGAGAATTGGCGGCCTCGGCTTCTCCTGCCGAGGATACTGCGCGGTGTTGAGAAGGTACTGCATGAGCGGGTCCTTTCTGTTCGGCTAATTCTTGGAGCTATGGGTCGGCGCGGCGGAGACCGGCATGTCGTTTCGCTGGGGGCGCCTGCGTGCATCGCATGCGGGACATTTGGCCTTACCCGCTGCTTGCTCTCATAGGTCACTCGAAGCGCCTGCTCCCCGCCGGGCCCGCTTCAGCTTCGCCATGTCGGCGGCGATCCATTTAACGGCATAATAGCCGATGCTGAAGCCATCGGTGACCGCAGGATATGATTTCAGTGCCTTTCAGGTTGTACCGGTGGGACGGCATCGCCGCCCCACCAGATGTCAGTTCTGTTGCTGTACGAGGTGTCGCTTTTACAGGCGAAAAGCAGGGCTGGTATAGGGCGCTACCGGCCGTCCCATCTTCGGATCGGTGATGTGGTGCATCCCGTCTTCCAAACGGCCGGCGAATTGGCGTAGGAACCCGTTCTCGGACGTCACGCTGACGTCATACCAGTTGTGAGTTGTCCGAACAGACAAGAATAGCTCGGCTATCTTGCCTGGCTGCACCGGAATCGTTTGCGGTGCGCCGCTGCCGTAGGCATTGTCGGTCACCGTGAATTGGACCGTCTTGCTGGAGTTGTTGCGCAAGCCGATGCGGATGCCGGCCTCCGCGGTATCATAGGCGAATTGGACTTCCGGCTGCGCATTTTGCGAGCTGATAATGCCCTGGAACACGCGCACGAAACCGTTCGGGCCATAGACCCAAAGGTTGTAGGAGCCACTCGGAGCCGCGACATAATTGGTCGAGAACGTGTTCCAGAAATCATCACTCAGCGTCTTGCCGGCTTCGACAGTGTAGCGGCGGGGAATGCGATTCAGGTTCAGCTGGTCATAGACATGGAAGACCGCACCCTGCGCGCCGGCGTTGATGAAATTGAGGGTCACTATGCCGGACGCACTCGTCCAGGCGGTCGTGTTCAGCACGTACGGCAAGGCGCGGGAGGGGGCAAAGCCGGCTTCTTGAGTTGGCAATGCCTGAGTCGTGGGCGGCATGACGGCCGGCAGTAGTTTCGATGCCGCGTCGGAGGCCGCATAGCCGCTCAGATCCGGCATTGTCGGGAAGGTGTCGTTCGGAGTGGCAAAATCGAAGAAGGAGGTCAGATCGCTGAGCACCGAGCGATGCCAGGGACTGATCGCGGGGACGGTGATGTCCAACCACTTTTCGAGGAACAGGCCGATCGAGGCATGACTCGCCACCGCCGAGTTGACCCACCCGCCTCTGCTCCACGGCGAGACGACCGTGAACGGAACCCGGGCGCCCAGGCCCCAGGGACGAAGATTCCCGGAGATCGTGTCCGCCGAGCTGAGGTAGGAGCCCGAGGAGTAGGTGCGCGTGGCGTTGTTGAAGTACAAGCCCTGTATCGGAATCGTGGAACTGCCTTGCAGTACACCCGCATCGTCGTAGGAGGGGACCGCCGGATTCAGAGCGTGGTCGAAATAACCGTCATTCTCGTCGAAGTTAAGGATGAAGACAGTCTTGGACCAGACTTCCGGGTTGGACGTCAGCGCTTCCAACACCGTCTCGGCGAAGTAGCCACCGTGGGTCGGGCTGCACGGGGCGCCGGGATGTTCGGACTCAGCGGCGGAGGGCAGCACCCAGTTGACCGTGGCCAGCGTGTTATTCTCCACAGCAGTTTGCAGGTCGGCGATCGTCCAGGTCGTCATGCCGTTTTCGTAGATCGTCGAGCCGGGCTGCGCGGCCCGGAAGGAGGCGAACGCGAGGAAACCGTTCATCGCGCCGGTCCAATTGTTGTTCATGTCCTGGTAGATCCGCCAGGAAATGCCTGCCTCCGTCAGCACGTCTGCGATGTTCGGCCACAAGAAGGGCTGATTGGGCGCGATCGCATTATATGAATAGCCCGGAGTGGGCCATGTGCCAGTAATCCAGCAACGCAGATTGCTGGGCTCGCCATCGGCATCGGTGCAGGGGATACCTGCGGCTTCCTGGGTCGGATCCCAACTGCTTCCCGACACGTGGCTGACGCGGTTCGGATCGGTGCAGCTGATGATGGCGCAATGCTAATCGTCGCCGATGGTGAAGGCTTCCGCCAGAGCGAACTGGAACGGCAGTTCGGCGCGGGTGTAGTAGCCCATGGTGGACGCCGATTTGTATTGCGGCCAAAAGGATGCTTGGCCCTGACCCCACGCCCCCTGCTGGTCGGAGAAGCCGTGCGGGAGATCCGGTGGGAACGACCAGTTTTCCGTTTGCAGGATAGGGAACGGCAAGGTCGTTTCCGCAGTGGCCGAGGTGCCGTTCTTCTGGTACCACACCGGCTGACCGCTCACGGTCGGGTGCGGGAACGGATCGCCGAAGCCGCGAACCCCCCTCAGCGTGCCGTAATAGTGGTCGAAAGCACGGTTTTCCTGCATCAGCACGACGATGTGTTTGACATCCTTGATGGTGCCGGTGCTTACCGCGGCGCTCGTTGCAAACGCCTTCCTGATGCTGGCAGGCAGCGCCGCAAACGCGGCAGCGGTCATGGCCCCCTTAAAGAGGCCGCGTCTAGTCGTCTCGCTCATCATATGTTGGATGTTCCTTGCTATGGAAAGATCGGCTCGCCGTGTCGCTGCCGGTGAGGTCAGCCGACGCACGCCGAAAGGCGACGAAGCTGATAGAGGGCAAGGATGACGTCGGTATGAATAAGATGCGTTAGGCGGACAAGATGGCAGGTTCGATCGTCGGCGGCAGGACGTCAACAGCGGCTACCGCCTCTGCGTCGACGCGGATCTGCTGACAGAACTCCCGCGACCGCCGGAACAGGCGATCCGACTGCAGCGAGACTTCGTCGGTGGCGGTGAGGATTTCGCTGGCAACCCGCTGGGTCTCGCTGGTCGAGCGGCTGACTTCCTTGAGGACTGCCGAAAGATTCTGCGCCTCGTCGGCTGCGGCGCCGACGCAGCGGGCGATGTCGCGGCTGGCGCGGTCTTTCTGATCCATCGCATCGCCGAGCTGGCTCGACATTTCCGCGATGCTGCCGATGCGGTGGACGGTCACGCCGATCGCAGCGACGACTTGATCGGTGGCCGATTTCACCGTTTCGATGCGCTGCGCGATATTGGCGGCGGCACGCGAGGTTTCATGTGCCAGCATTTTCACCTCGCTCGCCACGACCGCGAAGCCGCGGCCGGCCTCGCCGCAGCGCGCCGCTTCGATCGTCGCATTGAGGGCGAGAAGATTGGTCTGATAGGCGACGCCACCGATGAAATCGGCGATCTGGCCGATGGTCTCGACCGCTTCGACGAGTTCATTAGCGCGTTTGGAGGTCGCTCTTCCGTCGCCGGTCGCGAGCGTCGCTATTTCTCCGGCGGTAACGAAGAGTTCGTTCATCTTGGTGATTGTCGTGGTCAGACCCGACGAGGAAGCAAAGAGTTTTTCGGTCGTTTCGATCCGATCCTGCGAAAAGGCGACCACTTTCTTCGTGCGGTCATCGGTGGCTCCGGCAATATCGCGCATGACGGTGGCATTGCGCTGCAACTCCGCCGTCGCCGAGGTCAGCGCGGCAATGGCTTCCATGACCTCTTGCTGAAAAACGTCGACCACGCGCTGGCGTTCGTTGGCCAATGCCGCGGCGGCGCGCGCCTCGGTCGCGGCGGTTTCCTGTTCGAGCCGTTGGACCGAAAGCCCTTTGTCACGAAACACGAGTATGGCGCGCGCGACCTCGCCGATCTCGTCGCGGCGTCCGGTGTAGCGGATCGCAGTGTCGAAATGGCCACTGGCGATTCGGTGCATCGCATCGGCAAGCCGCAGCATCGGCCGTGCGACGGCGAGCGAAGCCCAGACCACCGCGCCGATGAAAAAAGCGACAAAGCCGATGGCAAAAATCTCGAGTGTGTTGCGCACACCCGCCGATTTCACATTCTGCGCATATTCAATCCGATCCTGCGCCTCGCGTCCGAGTTCGAGGGAAAGATGGGTGAGGCTCGCCTCGAGATCGTCGCGGAGCGCCGAGAACCGATAGTCCAATTGAAAGTCCGGCGTCTCCGCGGCCGGCTTAGGAAAATCATCCAAAAACTTGCGCAGCCGATCGAAGCGTTCCGAAACGGCGGCGATGTCGTGCGAAGCTTCGGGACACAGGCCGCCAACGGTGGCGAGCCAATTGCGGAAGCGTCGGGTTTCCTCCTTGATCGCATAGCGGATTTCGTGCCGATCATCTTCTTTCACGTCTTTGAGCTGATAGGCGAGCACGCCGAAGACGCCTTCGGACGCCTTGGCCTCGCCGAGCGCGACGCGGGCCGGATATTGGCGATTGATGATATCGGCATCGGTCTTTTGCAGATCGACGATTTTTGTCCAGATGATGCCGCCGCTGCCGCTGGTGAGCAGAGCAAAAGCGACGATGACGAGTGCGAAGCAATGGGTAAGTCGGATAGCGCGAAAATAGCTTTGCACGTACTGCCCTCTGCAAATTCAGCCCATCCCGCGCCTCAGTTTTCCTCCGCGTAAGCTGCGGGCCCCAACCTGCTGGTGGATAAAACCTGACACTTCATAGCCGAGCGTCAGGATTATTTTGTCCGCCAGACCACTAGCTGTGCCACTGAGAGCAGAAGCTCATTGATGGCATCGCGTGGCAATGATGGATTCAAGTTGGTGCGATGTGTCAGGAGGGATGATGACCGGCGAACCGAAAGTTATGATGCGTCGCAATACTGACCTAACGTTAAAATTGGATGAGGCGCGGCCGGACGCAGCAGCGGTTTTGCTCGCGGGCTTTCTGGCAAAGGCTCGGATCATCGATGTTTTTGAGCCACTCTGTGGCGCGTGCGCAACAGACGGCGGAGGCCTTGGCTGGTATAGAGATAGGGCTGACGACCTGTAGAGCCGGCCGGGGGGCCACGGCTCAGATTTGCAAACAGGCGGAGGGGAAGGCAAAAGCCCGGTTTCATATCGATGAAACCGGGCTTTTCGTTTGTGGAGCAGTTTTCCGTGTGGCGCCCAAGATCGGGCGCCTTCTCCTCACACGAGCGAGGCGCAGAAGCGCTGGATCTTCGTGCAAGCCTCTTCGAGCACTTGCGTCGACGTCGCATAAGAGATGCGGAAATTCGGTCCGAGCCCGAAGGCCGAGCCTTGCACGACGGCCACGCCTTCCGTCTCCAAAAGTGCCGAGACGAAATCCTCATCCGTTTCGATGATCTTGCCTTCGGGGGTCTTGCGGCCGATAGCTTCGGCGCAGGACGGATAGACATAGAAGGCGCCTTCCGGCGAGGGGCATTTCAGATATTTCGCCTGGTTGATCATCGAGACGACGAGGTTGCGCCGCTCCTCGAAAACCTTGCGCCGTTCCGGGATGAAGTCCTGCGGCCCGTTCAGCGCCTCGACGGAGGCCCATTGCGCGATCGAACAGGCGCCGGAGGTCTGCTGGCCCTGCAGCATATCCATCGCCTTGATGAGATGGTCCGGGCCGGCCGCATAGCCGATGCGCCAGCCGGTCATGGCATAGGATTTCGACACGCCATTCATGGTGAGCGTCCGATCCATCAGCCGCGGCTCGACCTGGGCCGGCGTGACGAAGATGAAATCGCCGTAGATCAGATGCTCGTAAATGTCGTCGCTCAGAACCCAGACATGCGGATGCGCGAGCAGAACATCGGTAAGCGCCTTCATTTCCGCGCGCGTATAGGCGGCGCCGGAGGGGTTGGAAGGCGAGTTCAGCAACAGCCATTTGGTCTTCGGCGTAATGGCCTTGTCGAGATCGGCCGGCTGCAGCTTGAAGCCATGCTCCATCCTGGTCTCGATCGTCACCGGCGTCCCGCCGGCGATCACGACCATGTCGGGATAGCTCACCCAATAGGGCGCCGGGATGATCACCTCGTCGCCGGGATTGACCGTCGCAAGGAAGGTGTTGAACAGAATATGCTTCCCGCCGGTGCCGACGATCGTCTGCGACGGCTTGTAGTCGAGCCCGTTCTCGCGCTTGAACTTGGCGGCGATGGCCTCCCGCAACGGCTGGATGCCGGCGACCGGCGTGTATTTCGTCTCGCCGCGCTCGATCGCCGCGATCGCCGCCTTTTTAATATTGTCCGGCGTGTCGAAGTCGGGCTCGCCGATCGACAAGGAAATAATGTCACGTCCAGCGTTTTTCAGATCGCGGGCCTTCTGCGTCACCGCGATGGTCGCGGAGGGCTTTACGCGAAGCAAGGCGTCGGAAATGAAGGCCATGGACGAAGGCTCCGATTGGGCAGGAGAGACGGCGCGTGCGAACGGCTCCGGCATGTTTCCGGGGACATGTCCAGGTGCCTGAAAGTGCCGCGCGCCAATAGCGCTGCGGCGGCGGGACCTTAAGTTCGCAACGTTCCGAGGGCAACCCGAAAATCCGCTGAAAATCTGTTCGCGCGTCCGTCTGATACAAGAGTGGGAGGGGTCCTGCGCGACGGGTCCGAGCCGGGCCGGCTCTCTTGCCGGGCGCTTTGGGTTGCTTATTCAATTCAGCGTGCCTTTCATGAAACAGCTGCGAAATTTTTGACCCTGGGTTCTGAATTTTTTTCTTGATTTAGGATTTGCAATTGATCTTAACGCAACCCTTCGGCTGCGGCCTGCATTGAAGCGATGGGGCTGCGCGCTGCTTCGGCGAACGCCACTAATTGACTAGACAATTCTATGCCATAGTGCAGTAAAACCATGATTTTATTTATAAAGTTATTGTGGAGGCCGATTTTGCTATGCCTCTGGAGCGCTTCATCGCCTCAGCATGAAAGGTAATTCTGCGAGCCTCGTGCCTCGGGCTATACCTTGGATGGCGCGGCGCGCCGGCCGCTTCACGTATCTTATTCGCAACAGTCAAGATAATTATACGCATCAAAGAAACTTTTTATGGTGGTGTGGCGTTTACACAACGAACCAGATGTTTACCGGCCTCCGCCCAAGGTTTGCGAGAGATCAAAGCCGCGTCGCAGGAACGGCTTCAATATGTGTGGGAAAGCACAGGCAGAAGGGGCTCGATCCCTTAATCGTTGCGTGTCTCCGGGAAAGATGCCGCGAAGGAGTTGTGTATGTCGATCGCCGATCATTTCTACCATGCGCCGGACGCAGGTTTCGTTCGTTCGTATGATTCGCAGGCCGCGCGGCGCCAGTTTCAGGTTTCGCTCGTGCTCATTCTGATTTTGGCTTTGGCGGCCTTTGCGCTTGGATTGCTGGTGCATTTCGACGAGCCGGCTTCGGTCACGCATCCGGCACCGAACAAGGTGCATCAAGTCCATTTCGCCGATGTCATGAGCGGCATGCGAGGCTAGGCTTTTGCTTTTGGGCTGCGACGGCTGCGAGCGCCAAATCGCCCTTGCTCTGTCGCGCCGACAGGCCTCACAACTCCCACAGCCCCCCGTAAGGGAGTCGTGCATTGGGGCCGCGTTCGTCAGAGCGCGGCCCCTTTTTTATGTTGTTCCAGTATTGATCTGATCAGGCGATGAGGCCGCGCAGAGGCGCCGTAATACCGCGCAATTCTCGCTTCGCTTCAATCTTTCGGTAGCCTGCCCAGGTTACCCTCAACCTTATGAACACGAGATCAACACAGCCGTTCGGCCGCAGGGGCCGCGCCCCAGCGCTCGCAGCGCGGCCGGCGCGGATAGCCGCTGCGCCGCCGGGGCTTGCGCAACAAACCAGTGCCGTGCCGCCAGAAATTGTCGCCGCGCTGGTGCATCCGCAGGGGGAGGAAACTTCGACCGCGGTCCGAAGCGGAGAGAGAGTGCCGCGTTCCTTTCGTGCGGCTATCCTCGCCGGCTGCATCGTGGCCATTCTCAACGCCGCGGCAAATGCAACTTTTGCCGCCAAGGCCACCGAAGGATTGGGCGTCTTTTCACTCGGTTCGGCGAATGTGCCGATCGTCACGGCGCTGCTTCTCGCCGCGCTCTGGAGCGGCGCCCGGACAAGTGCGCTTTGCCTTCTCGTGGCACATCGGCTGCTCACAGCAATGGGGCGCACGTCTCAAATTTCTTATGTCATCGCCGGCGGCGGAGCCGCCCTGGTCTTTGCCGTCATCATGCAGGCCTTCGGCAGCGCGCCGGGGCCCGGCGGCCTGGGGATGGAGTGCTTTTCCGGCATGGTCGCGGGCCTATTTTATCGCCTCTTCGCCGGTACGGAGCGTCGAGACGCCTGAATATTGCGTGCCTGAATTTTGCTGTCGCCGGCTCGTGCCGGCTGCGCGGACTGCTTCGTATAGTTGAGCGAGCACTTGGGCGAGCCGCCGGGCCGTGACTTTGCGCAGCGCCGGTTTGGCCCCATATTGGGGCCATGCCCAAGGCCCCCAAATCGGCGAATCGGACCCCCCGCTCCAAGGCTTCGAAACCCGAGCTGAAGCCGCTCGGCGAACATCTCGCCGCTCTGCTCAATCCTGCGCTCAACGAACGCCAGCAAGGCTTTGCCGAAGCCCCGCAGCGCGCCTTCGAGGGGATCGGCTTCAGCGAGGATGGCGGCACAAGGCTGCTGCCGGCGGCTATGGGCGGCGTCGAGGCGACCATCGCCTCGCTGAAGGATCTCTTGGAACGCGGCGATCCTAATCTGCGCGATAAACAGCCCTGGATGCCGCATCGGCCGATGCGACCGGAGAAATCCGAAGGCGGCATTAGTTTCAGTCTGGTCTCGGATTACGCGCCGCGCGGCGATCAGCCCGCCGCGATCGAGGAGCTTGTCGCCGGCATCGACGCCGGCGAGCGCGATCAGGTGCTGCTCGGCGTCACCGGCTCCGGCAAGACTTTCACCATGGCGCAGGTCATCGCCCGCACCAATCGCCCGGCTCTGATTCTCGCGCCCAACAAGACGCTGGCGGCGCAGCTCTATGGCGAGTTCAAGAGCTTCTTTCCGGAAAATGCGGTCGAATATTTCGTCTCTTATTACGATTACTACCAGCCGGAAGCCTATGTGCCGCGCACCGACACCTATATCGAGAAGGAAAGCTCGATCAATGAGCAGATCGACCGCATGCGCCATGCCGCGACGCGCTCTCTGCTCGAACGCGACGATGTGATCATCGTCGCCTCCGTCTCCTGCATCTATGGTATCGGCTCGGTCGAGACCTATACGGCGATGACCTTCACCTTGAAGCTTGGCGAGCGGATCAATCAGCGCCAGCTCATCGCCGATCTTGTCGCTCTGCAATACAAGCGCTCGGCCGGGGATTTTTCGCGCGGCGCCTTCCGCGTGCGCGGCGATACGATCGATCTCTTTCCGGCCCATTATGAAGACCGGGCCTGGCGAATCAATTTCTTCGGCGATGAGATCGAGACCATCGTCGAATTCGATCCTCTGACCGGGCAGAAGACGGCCGATCTCGAATTCGTCAAGATCTATGCGAATTCGCATTATGTGACGCCGCGCCCGACGCTCATTCAATCGATCAAGGGCATCAAGGAGGAGATGAAGCAGCGGCTCAATGAGCTTTATGCCTCAGGCCGCCTGCTCGAGGCGCAAAGGCTCGAGCAGCGCACAATGTTCGACCTCGAAATGCTGGAGGCGACTGGCTCCTGCGCCGGCATCGAGAATTATTCGCGCTATCTGACCGGCCGCAAGCCGGGTGAGCCGCCGCCGACGCTCTTCGAATATCTGCCGGACAACGCACTCGTCTTTGTCGATGAGTCACACGTAACCATTCCGCAGATCGGCGGCATGTATCGCGGCGATTTTCGGCGCAAGGCGACGCTCGCCGAATATGGTTTTCGGCTGCCCTCCTGCATGGACAATCGGCCCTTGCGCTTCGAGGAATGGGAGGCCATGCGGCCGCAATGCGTGCATGTCTCGGCGACGCCCGGCCATTGGGAGATGGAGCGCACCGGCGGCATCTTCGTCGAGCAGGTGATCCGCCCGACCGGCCTCATCGATCCGCCGGTCGAGATCCGGCCGGCCCGCGCCCAGGTCGACGATCTCTTGGGCGAGGTGCGCGAAGTGGCGCTCAAGGGCTATCGTTCCTTAGTGACGGTGCTCACTAAGCGCATGGCCGAGGACCTGACCGAATATTTGCATGAGCATGGCGTGCGCGTGCGCTATATGCATTCCGACATCGACACGCTGGAGCGGATCGAGATCATCCGCGATTTGAGGCTCGGCGCCTTCGACGTGCTGATCGGCATCAATCTTCTGCGCGAGGGCCTCGACATTCCCGAATGCGCGCTCGTCGCGATCCTCGATGCCGACAAGGAAGGTTTTTTGCGCAGCGAAACGTCGCTGGTTCAAACGATCGGCCGCGCCGCCCGCAATGTCGACGGCAGAGTGATCCTCTATGCCGATCATGTCACGGGCTCGATGGCGCGCGCCATGGCCGAAACCAGTCGAAGGCGCGAAAAACAGCAGGCCTATAATATCGAGAACGGCATCACGCCGTCTTCGATCAAGCGCGCGATCCAGGATATTTTGGGTTCTGTCTATGAGCAGGATCATGTGACGGTGGATGCTGGCCTCGCGGTGCCGGCGGAATTGATCGGCCATAATTTCAAGGCGACCTTGGCCGATCTCGAAAAGAAGATGCGCGAGGCCGCCGCCAATCTCGAATTCGAGACCGCGGCAAGGTTGCGCGACGAGATCAAGCGCTTGCAGGCGGTGGAATTGACCGTTGCCGGCGATCCGCTCGCGCGGCAGAGCGAGGTCGACGAGCAGGGCGGCGGCTATTCCGGCAAGCCGAAATATGGATCGGCCGCGAATTTGCCACCGAACCGGCCGCACAGACCAACGGATGAGGAAATGGGACCGCATAATTTCGGCGGCGGGGAGGCAAGGCCGCGGAGTTCTGCAGGGAAAGGCGGGACACGGGCGTGGAAAGGGAAGAAACGAGGGTAATGCGACGAAAGCGATTGTTAAGCAGGGTCAGGCTCGTAGATCGAAGCCGGGAGCGGTTCCGACGCAAGAGGGGAGGCTCATACTGATGTCGGCAACCGAAGCTAACAGAGAGGGCAATTGGGCTTTGTTTCATATGTACAATTCGGAAGAAAGTGGGCTGCGCCTCGAACAGAAAGAGCTCATCAACGACGAAGAGGTTGAAAGGCTCAAAAACTCAAACAGAACTATAACTGAGTTTTTCGCTTCCCGGCATGTCGTGGAAAGCGTGTTCGCCAACCGTGACGATGTAGCCAAAGCTCTCGTAGCGATGACTAAGGCATATATCGATACGCCCCACCTTGTAGAACAGATTTTGGAGCAGGCAAATTTCGATTTAGCAAGACGGTTTGCGAATACGTGCAGCTTGTTTCGTTCTCTTCTCGACCATTTCGATCGATATCTTCTTAAGAGACATGGGCCTGATTCAGAGCAATATCAGTCTTGGAAAAATTGCCTATCGACGGAATATGACTCGGTTTTGGCCTATAGAATTGTTTACCACATGCGAAACTACATCCAGCATTACGACATGCCTCCACTGTCGCTGTCGATTACCGACAAAGCTGACGAAGAAGGTTTTAGCGTTCGAGTTGATATCGATGTCGATCGGTTGATGGAGGACAAGACTTTCAAGAACAAGCTTGTTGTTGATTCCTTCGAGGATAGGGCTGTTAGTTTATTTCATATTCTGGACGATTGGGACGCCTCTTGTAAACGCTTGGTCGAACATGTGACAGCGATCCGCGTTCAGGAGGCATTACCCGCAGCCCATGAAATTCTAAATGTTCGAAAGGCGCTGCCGATCGGTGATCATGGTAGGATCGCTATGGTCTATTTGCCAGCTATGGATAAAAGGCCAGAGAAGGTGAGCCTCAATCTCAACCACTTACATGAGACGAAGGCCCAAATTATTGTTCGATTGGCGGAACAATACCAAGCTAATGATGCATAGCGGTAGTCGCGGTTGTCATACGCGCTAGGTCGTATCTGTGTCAGTGAGATGAAGGAGCGAAGGGCTCCTCAGCATGACTGACGGAAAGCAAATCTCGCCCGGCCGGCTGTGCCGGCCACCCTCCTGAAGGTGAGGGATTGGCGTCGTCTTTTTCATAAACAAAAGCCCCTCGATGCTTCGAGACGCGACCCTCTCGGGTCGCTCCTCAGCATGAGGGGCTTTTGGCCTTCGAAGGTGAGGCGTTTTATCCTTCCCCTGAAAGGGGAAGGTGTCACGCGCAGCGTGACGGATGGGGTCGGATAAATAGAAGCATGGGGCGACCGACAGACCCCACCCGGCTTGCTGCGCAAGCCACCCTCCCCTGAAGGGGAGGGATTCGCGCTTCTTTCGGCCTCAGCGCGTCATGGCCGGGCTTGTCCCGGCCATCCACGCGATTCAACTTGGTTGGATGCAGGATGGCTTCATCAATACCGCGACGGAAGAGTCCCGCGGCATTTGTAAAAATTCGATCGATGAAGTCGCGTCTCGGCGTGGATGGCCGGGACAAGCCCGGCCATGACGACGGCCTGATCCCTCACCCTGAGGAGCTTGCGCAGCAAGCGTCTCAAAGGGCGAGGGATCGTTGGCTGGTTTTGCCTTCATAATAACCCCCCTCGATGCTTCGAGACGCGACCCTTTCGGGTCGCTCCTCAGCATGAGGGGCTTTTGCCTGTTGAGTTCTGTGTCGCGCCCGAAGACTCCGGCCACCGCCCGCATTTCAGAAACTTTGACGTGGATCATCGCTTGCGGCCGCTAGAGGCCGGACTTTGAGCGTAACACTGCGCGATGCGCGCCCGATCAAGTGCGATCTGGGGCGCCGCCGCACGATGATCCACCGCTCACGAGGCTAGACGAAAATGATGACGCGACGCCAAGCCAATGTCGGACTCATCGCGACTGCCGCGGCTGCCGCCCCGATGGCGGCCGCTGCGCAGCAGCTCGCGCCGATCGTTCTGCCACCACCGCGCACCGACGGCGGGATGCCCTTGATGCGCGCCCTGAAAATGCGTCACTCCACACGAGAATATTCCGAGAGGCCGCTGCCGCCGCAGCTCTTGTCTGATTTATTGTGGGCGGCTTTCGGCATCAATCGTCCGAGCGGCGATCGCACCGCCCCCTATTGGCGCCACATCATGGTGATCGATGTTTATGTCGCCATGGCCGACGGCGTCTTTATCTATGAGCCGAAGACGCATGTGCTGCAGCTTCATTTGAAGCAGGATCTGCGCGCGAAGACGGGTCTTCAGGATTTCGTCGCCACGGCGCCGGTGAACCTCGTCTATGTCGCGCATGGCGAGCGCATGAAGGACGTCTCGCCGGAAGACCGAAGGCTCTATGCGTCGGTCGACACCGGCTTCATCGGCCAGAATGTCTATCTCTTCTGCGCCTCCGAGGGACTCGCAACGGTGTTTCGCGGCGCCGTCGATTATGCGGCGCTCGACCGCGCCTTGAAGCTGCCCGAGCAGCAATTCGTCACCTTCGCCCAAACGGTCGGTTTTCCGCGGGCGTAAAAGGGAAACTGGGGAAGGCAGCAAAAGAAGAAGGGCAGCTACTCCGCCGCCTTCTTGAAATCCGAGAAGCTGCACTGACCCTTCGTGCTTTCGCGGCGGAATTCGACGATGTTCTGCGCATGATCGAAAGGCAGCTTCAGCGCCTGCCAGACATCGGCCATGGCCTCGACGAGATGCGCGACATGGCCGTCGGTATGGAGCGGCGTCGGGGTGATGCGCAGCCTTTCGCTGCCGCGCTCGACGGTCGGATAATTGATCGGCTGAATATAGATGCCATGGCGTTCGAGCAGCATGTCGGAGGCCGCCTTGCAGCGCTCCGCATCGCCGACGAAGACCGGCACGATATGCGAAGGATTGGGCATCACCGGCAGGCCGGCGGCCGAGAGCGCATGTTTGGTGAGCATGGCCTGGCGCTGATGCTGATTGCGCCAGACCGCGCCATTCTTCAAGAGCTGCACGGCGGTCTTCGCCGCGGCGGCGACGGCCGGCGGCAAAGCGGTGGTGAAGATGAAGGAGGGCGCATAAGAGCGCACCGCATCGATGATCGCGCTATCCGCGGCAATATAGCCGCCGAGCGTGCCAAAACCCTTGGCGAGCGTGCCCTCGATGACGTCGATCTCGCCCATCACGCCGTCGCGCTCGGCAATGCCGCCGCCGCGCGGACCATAAAGGCCGACCGCATGGACCTCGTCCATATAGGTCATCGCATTGTAGCGATGCGCGAGATCGGCGATTCTGCCAACCGGCGCAATATCGCCATGCATGGAATAGAGGCTCTCGAAGGCGATGAGCTTCGGCCGCTCTTTGCCGGCGGCCTGCAAAAGCTCTTCGAGATGAGCGAGATCATTGTGGCGGAAAATCTGCCGCTTGGCGCCGGAGCGCTTGATGCCCTCGATCATCGAATTATGGTTATATTGATCTGAAAGAATCAAGCAGTCGGGCAGAAGAGAGCCGATCGTGCCGAGCGCGGCGAGGTTCGAAATCCAGCCGGAGGTGAAGACGAGCGCCTGATCCTTGGCATGAAGGTCGGCAAGCTCGGCTTCGAGCGCCACGAGCGGATGATTGGTGCCGGAAATATTGCGGGTGCCGCCGGCGCCGGCGCCATGCCGCGCCGCAGCCTTCTGCATCGCGGCGATCACCTCCGGATGGGCGCCCATGCAGAGATAATCATTCGAGCACCAGATCACGACATCTTCGCTCGCGCCATCGGGCCGGTAGCGCCGCGCGAAAGGGAAGCGTTCGACATCGCGCTCGAGATCGACGAAGACGCGGTAGCGCCGCTCCGCCCGCAAGCGCTCCAAGGCTTCTGCGAAAATCCCCCGATAATTCATCATGCCTCCCCTGCGCGAACGATGCGCTAGCAAAAATTCCAGCTTAGGCCAAGGATTATTGCAGGATCATTGTTGGTTCTTTGATTACCATCGCCGGTCGTTGCGATCGATTATGGCAATGCGATGGAGGCCCCATGGAAGAGACCTTGTGGAGGCTCGTGGAAGGGAACCATAGATCAGCTTCGCGGCGCCGACCTGCGTCTTTGCAAGGCGGCGCCGCTTTTTCTACACGCTTTTTGCTCATTCAAGAAGCGTCCTGCGAGCGGCAGATGGTCTCATGACTCGCCGGGCGGGGCGCGATCCGTGGCGGGTTGCGCCGCACCGCGGCGGTCATGGCTCGACGTGGCCGTAAGCGCGCCCCTGGCGATTTTCACAAGCGCAGCTCGTGCCGACATAGACGGGGCTCGAAAGCACACAGCTCCGCTGCGGGGTCACGCAATATTGGCCGACGGCTGGTTCCTCCTCATAAGGATAATAGTACGGCCACTCCTCATAGCCGTACTCATAAGGGTAGCCCCAGCCCCAATAGGGGTAGACATAAGGGCGCCGGTAGCGGCCGCTGGGGCCCCGCCCGGTGTAAGTGTAAGTCTTGCCCGCCGGGGCGCTGGGTACGACCATCCTGCCTGCCCCCGTCACAGACGGGCCAGGGCCACCAAAGCGTCCGGCGCCCATGCCGGCGCCCATGCCGGCGCCGTGTGCGCCGCCGCCTCCGCCGCCCATGCCGCCGCCGCCCATGCCGCCGCCCATGCCACCGCCCATGCCGCCGCCGTGTGCGCCGCCGGCGCCAGGGTCCTGGGCCATAGCAGGATTGCCATAAGCGAGGCCGCTCGCGAACACCATGGCTGCCAAGATTTTACCGAAACGTTGCATGATCGTTACTCCCAACGGCAACACCGCGACGCGGCCAATTGCGATCGTACCGGCACGTCGATGTACGGCGCGCAGGCGCCCGGGTCTTTGCGCTATCTCAATTCTTCGACCGGCACAGGGTTGCGCGCCGCTTATGCCGCGCATGAGACTCTTGTTTCATCGCAGGCCTTCCTGTCCGCGCCGCCGGTAGGGCGCAACTTCTGCGGTTGCTGCCGGTTCAAGCGACCCTTGCCGGCGCCGAAACGCAAAAGGCTGACGGAATTCAGACTTGCGCTTGGTATGGCGGTTGAACAAAATGCATAAATCGGTGCATTTCGCGGTGCAAAATGGGGGGGAAGAGATGGAATGGGTCTTTCGCATCTTTCTTTCGACATTGGTCAAGGTCGGGTCACTGGATGTCGAAACCGCGTCGGGGCGGCGCTTCACCGTCGGTGATGGGACACAAGCCAGTGCCGAGGTCCATTTTTGTGATCCCGCGGCGCAAATAGCCTTCATGCGCAACCCCGGTCTGCACTTCGGCGAGCTCTTCATGGACGGAAGGGTGAAGGTGACGCATGGCACGATCTATGACGTGCTTGCCATCGGCTCGCGCAACATGGCGCGTTTCAACCGGTTCTTTTGGCTGCGCGCGGTCGAGCGGCTCCGCTGTACGCTGCGCCGGTTCGAGCAGCGCAACCATGTCGCACGCGCACGCCGCAATACTGCGCATCATTACGATCTCGACGGCCGGCTCTACCAGCTCTTTCTCGATCAGGACCAACAATATTCCTGCGCCTATTTCGAACATGAGGGGGCGACGCTCGATGAGGCACAGCTCGCCAAGAAGCGCCACATTGCGGCAAAGCTTCTCGTCGAGCCGGGCGACCGCGTCCTCGACATCGGTTGCGGCTGGGGCGGCATGGCGCTCTATCTCGCGGAGATTTGCGGCGCGCATGTCACCGGCATAACTTTGTCGAGCGAGCAGCTCGCCGTTACCCAGAAACGGCTGAGCGATGCCGGTCAGACGGCCCGTGCCGAATTCCACCTGCAGGATTATCGCCAGATCAACGCGCGTTTCGATCGGATCGTCTCGGTCGGCATGTTCGAGCATGTCGGCCTCGGCTTTTACGATTCCTACTTTCAACAGGTCGCGCGATTGCTCGACGACAAAGGTGTCGCGCTCATCCATACGATCGGTCACGACGGCGTTCCCGCGCCCACCAATCCCTGGGTGGCAAAATATATTTTCCCCGGCGGCTACATTCCGTCTCTGTCGGACATTTTGCCGGCGATCGAAAGAGCGGGTCTCTTGCTGACCGATCTCGAAGTCTTGCGGCTGCATTATGCGGAGACGTTGAAACATTGGCGCGAGCGATTTCTGGCCAAGCGAGCGGAGGCGGCGGCGCTTTACGACGAGCGCTTCTGCCGCATGTGGGAATTCTATCTGGCGGGTGCCGAATGCAGCTTCCGTTTCGAGGAAACCGTCGTGTTCCAGATTCAGCTTGCGAAGAAGCTCGATGCGGTGCCGTTGACGCGCGATTACATAGCAGCGCGCGAGGCGGATCTGCGGCGCCGTGATTCGGCCGCGCCGACCTTGCGCATCGCGGGCTGAGCACATCCTGAAAAAGGCGCCGGCATTGCCAATTCCGCAGGGGCACTGCGCGCGACGCGCGTGATGCGAAGCGGCGCGCGGTATGAAACTGTCGCGAAGCTGCCCTCGCCGGCCCGGCGAGGCACCACGCCAATTGCCTTTTTTTCCTGAAACCCACAGGATCGCCGCGTGATTCTCCGACGGCGGGGCGGACGCGCGCTTCTGTCTGCTTTGCAGCCTAGAGCATGATCCCGAAAAGTTGCAGACTTTTCGGATAAGATCATGCGTTAAAACTGATCCCGAAAAGTTGCAGACTTTTCGGATAAGATCATGCGTTAAAACTGATCCCGAAAAGTTGCAGACTTTTCGGATAAGATCATGCGTTAAAACTGATCCCGAAAAGTTGCAGACTTTTCGGATAAGATCATGCGTTAAAACTGATCCCGAAAAGTTGCAGACTTTTCGGATAAGATCATGCGTTAAAACAAAGACGTAGAGCGTGATTGCGATTCAAGCTAATGCAATCATGCTCTAGTGCTCCGATTCAATAAGAGAGCGCGTTCGGACGAAAACCCGGGTTCCACTTTTTCTGAACGCGCTCCAGAAGGATTGTCATGCAAAGTCCAACGCGGCCGATGGTCTTTATTGCGACGCCCTGTTTCGGAGGTCTCGTTTCCCAACATTATATGCAATCCGTCATCAGCCTCATTCAATATGCCGGTCAGGCTGGCTTTGACGCCATGTTGGCTCTGCTCGGCCATGATTCGCTCATCACCCGCAGCCGCAACACTCTGGTGACGCAATTTCTCAACACGCCCGCGGCGACGCATCTGCTCTTCATCGATGCCGACATCAGGTTCGATCCGAGGCAGGTGCATGAGATGCTGGCCTTCGATCAGGAGGTCGTCGCCGGCATCTATCCTTTGAAGGTGATCAATTGGGACAATGCGGCGCTGAAGCGGCTCGCCGGCGGCGAGACGTTTCAGACGGCGCCGCTGCTTTATGTCGGAACGTTATGCACGGACGGGGAACTTGAGCGGCATGGCCGTTTCGCCACGGGAATCTATTGCGGCGGCGGCTTTCTCATGATCAAGCGCCAGGCAATCGAACAGATGATCGCGGCCTATCCAGAGGCCCGCTACAAAAATGTTCACGCCTTCAGCAATGCCAAGGGAGACGAATATTACGCGCTCTTCGAATGTCTGATCGATCCGGAAACCAAGACCTATATCAGCGAGGATTTCGGTTTCTGCCAGAAATGGCGCAATATCGGCGGCAAGATCTGGCTCGATACCGAGAGCCGGCTGACGCATATCGGCGCATTCAATTTCGTCGGCGCACCGCAGCCGCGCTATCAGGCGATGACCCAGGCCGCGGAGTGAGCGTGAAACTGGGGCAACGCCTTGACGGCAAGCGCGCGCCACTTTTCCGGGGCCGCACAGCGGCGGGCAATGGTGATGTTGGCATGGCAGCGATGTTGCACGCCAACATCGGGCGCAAAGACAATTGAAAGAAGCCACAGCGTCGCTCGCTTCAGTTTCCCTGGGTGCCAACGCCATGCAAGATGTTGCAATCTCTCTCGATCCAGCGGCCGCTCGGCGCCGTTGGATCCAGCTCGGTCTCGGTCTCATCGTCATGATGGCGATCTCGAGTCCGCAATATGTATGGACGCTCTTCGTCAAATCCTTTCAAACGACGACCGGCGCTAATCTCGCCGCGGTACAGGTCACCTTCTCGCTGCTTGTCGTTCTGCAGACCTGGCTGTCACCGCTCCAAGGCTGGCTGATCGACCGTTTCGGTCCGCGCCTGCTGATTACCCTGGGCGCAGGCCTGTCAGGGCTCGGCTGGGTCGCCGCGGCACATGTGACTAATATTTATGCACTTTACGGCACCTATGGCCTGCTTTGTGGGCTCGGCACGGGCTTCGTCTATGTCGGCGTCGTTGGCCTCATGGTCCGCTGGTTTCCCGAGCGCCGCGGCTTTGCGGCGGGTGTCGTGGCGGCCGGCTATGGCTTCGGGGCGATGCTGACGACCTTTCCGATTGCCGACATGATGAAAAAGTCGGGCTACCAACCTACGCTGGTCGTTTTCGGCCTGATCCTTGGCGGCGTCGGTGTTCTCGCCTCTCTCTTCCTCCGTAGCCCGCGGCCGGAGGAATTGCCCGCCGGCGGAATGGCTGCGCTTGCCGGCGTCAGTCCAAGCCGGATGCTAAGCTCGCCCATTTTCTGGGTGATGTTCGTCATGATGACGATGATGGCGACCGGCGGCCTGATGGTAGTGACGCAATTCGCCGGTTTCGCCAAAGAGTTCGGCGTCGGCGACGCGCTCGTCCTCGGCATGGTCGCGCTGCCGCTTGCCTTGACCTTCGACCGCATCACCAACGGTCTCACGCGGCCTTTTTTCGGCTGGGTGTCGGATCGGATCGGCCGCGAAAATACGATGACGCTGGCTTTTGGCATGGAAGGGCTCGCGATCGCGCTGCTCCTCTCCTTCCGCCACGATCCGGTCATGTTCGTCCTGATGTCAGGCTTCGTCTTCTTCGGCTGGGGCGAGATTTTCTCGCTCTTTCCATCGACCTTGACCGACACCTTTGGGGCGAAATTCGCGACGACCAATTACGGCCTGCTCTATGTTTCGCAAGGCGTCGGCTCGATCTTCGGCGGTCCGCTCGCCGCTATCCTGCATGACGCGACGAAAAGCTGGCTGCCGGTCTTTGGCGTCGTGATCGGGCTCGATATCGTCACGGCCTTGCTCGCGTTCTTCGTGCTCAAGCCGCTGCGTGCGGCGAAGCGACCGAAGTTCGATGATGCGGGTGCCGTTTCGGAGGGGGTCTCGCCGATCTCTGCCGGATGAGCGATGTTCCCCTCCCCACAAGAGCCTGCGCCCGGGCGCGCGCAAGCGCGGCCCGGGTGGGGAGGGTAAGGGCGCCTTTCTTCCGTTGGATTCCAGCGCTTGCGCGGAACGGTTAGGATGAAGGCTCTGCCGGAGGTTTTTCGGCCGGCTTTGCCTGCCAAGGCTCAATCAATTTCGGCAACAGCTTTGGGCCCTCGGCCAGAGTGAAGTTCCACATCGCCTGGCCGATCGGGCTGAAGGGGCGGTCGGCGCGCCTGACGATGAACCATTGCCGAATGATCGGCAGGCCCTTGACATCGAGCACGACGAGACGGCCGCTTTCGACCTCGGCCTCGATCGTGTGGGCGGAAATGAGGGCGATGCCGAGCCCTGCGATCACCGCCTGTTTGATGGTTTCATTGGAGCCGATCTCAATCGAGATCCTCGGCTGCCGCACCACGACGTTCGAAAAGAAATATTCGAAGATGGAGCGAGTGCCAGAGCCTTCCTCGCGGACGATGAAGCTTTCGTTCGTCAGCTCGGTCTTGTCGATTGAGCGGCGCGTCGCCAGCGGATGGTCGGGCGCCGCGATCACCACCTGCGGATGCGGGCCAAAGGCTTCGCTCTCGATCGGAAAATCCATGGGAGGGCGTCCCATGAGCCCGACATCTATGCTATAGTCACGTAATTGAGTGACCATTTCAGCGCGATTGCCGACCGAGATCGTGACCTCAATTCTTGGATTTACCCGTGCGAAGGCTGCGATGAGGCGCGGAGCGAAATATTTCGCGGTCGAGACAACGCCGACGGAAATCCGTCCCGCCCGCATCCCGCGAATGGCGGTGAAGGTGCTGTCGAGCTCGTTCAGAACGAGATCGACCCGGCGCGCCGCATTCACCACTTCTTCGCCCGCGGCGGTAAGTCGCAGACGGCCGCTGCAGCGGTCGAATAGGGCGAGGCCGGCGTCCTCCTCGAGCAGCTTGATGCGCGACGTCAGCGCCGCCGGCGTGACATTGAGCTTCTCCGAGGCCAAGACGATTGTCCCGGCCTGCGCCACGGCGCGAATGGTTTCCAATTGTTTGAGGGTGAGACGGCGCATGGGTTGAATTTAGATTTTTTTGACTCATATCTCAATATTATTCAGTTTTCTTTGGTAAACATTCGGGTGACATGGGCCCCATAAACCCGAGAAAAGCTAGGGCGGATATGCTGGAACTCGCACGCAGCAAGGATTTGGACCATATCCTGGCGGAGAGCGTCGGCGCTGACGTGCGCCTTGCTCCGACCGCTTCGGCCGTCCGCGAAATGGCCGCGGCTGCCGTCGAAATGGCGGAGCTGATTTCGCTGGGATGTCTCGCCGGCGAAGGCGGCGCGGCTGTCGGCAGCCTCAATCAGGACGGCGACGTTCAAAAAAACCTCGATGTGCTGGCCAATGATCTCTTTGTGAGCGCCTTGCGCCGCGCACCCGTCGCCGCCGTGCTCTCGGAAGAGCTGCATGAGCCTTTGCCGCTCCATGACGACGCGCCGCTCGCCGTGGCGATCGATCCGCTCGACGGCTCATCGAACATCGACACCAATGTCTCGGTCGGCACGATTTTCTCCATCCTTCCGGCAGTGCCGGACGCGGCTGATCCCAAAGCGCATTTTCTACAGCCCGGGCGCGCGCAGTTGGCGGCGGGATTCTTCATCTATGGCCCGCAGACGGCGCTTGTTCTCGCCTTTGCCGGAAAGACGCGGATTTTCATCCTCGATCGGCGCAAGAGCCGCTTTCGGGAAGCCATCGAGGACGCGCAGATCCCGAGGGATTCGAGCGAATATGCGATCAATGCCTCGAATTATCGGCATTGGGGACCGTCCATCCAAGCCTTCATCGACGATTGCGTGAGGGGGACGGAGGGACCTTTGCGGCGCAACCACAATATGCGCTGGATCGCCTCGCTCGTCGCCGAGGCCTATCGCATTCTGAGCCGCGGCGGCGTGTTTCTCTATCCGGGTGACATGCGCGCCGGCTATAGCGCCGGACGGATACGGTTGCTTTACGAAGCAAGCCCCATCGCGCTCATCGTCGAATATGCCGGCGGCGTGGCGACCGACAGCGTGCGGTCGATTCTCTCGGTCATGCCGGCCGACGTTCATGCGCGCACGCCGCTCGTCTTCGGCTCCGCAAATATCGTCAATCTCGTCACGCGCTATCACACAGATCCGCAGTTTTCGGCCGAGCGCTCGCCTTTGTTCGGCCGGCGCGGCTTGATGCGCCAGTGAGCGGAGGAGAGAGATGTCGGAGAAACATCCGATTATTTCCGTGACCGGCTCGTCCGGCGCCGGCACCACTTCGGTGAAGCAGACCTTCGAGCAGATCTTTCGCCGCGAGGGCGTCAATGCCGCCTATATCGAGGGCGATGCCTTCCATCGCTATGATCGCGACGAGATGCGCCGCGTGATGCAGGAGGAGGCGGTGCGCGGCAACCATCATTTCAGCCATTTCGGCCCCTCCGCCAATCTGCTCGAAGAGCTCGAATCGGTCTTTCGCACCTATAGCGGGACCGGCCTCGCCAAGACGCGCCATTATGTGCATGACCCGGAGGAGGCGGCACTCTATGGCGCGCCGCCGGGCGCTTTCACGCCCTGGAAGCCGCTCGCCGAGGACAGCGAGCTCCTCTTCTATGAAGGGCTGCATGGCGCGGTGGTGAACGAAGGGATCAATATCGCGCGCTATGCCGATCTCAAGATCGGTGTCGTGCCGATCATCAATCTCGAATGGATCCAGAAGATCCATCGCGACAGGGCGACCCGCGGCTATTCGACGGAAGCGGTGATGGACACGATCCTGCGGCGCATGCCGGATTATGTCCATTACATCTGCCCGCAATTCGTCGAGACGGATATCAACTTCCAGCGCGTGCCGACGGTCGATACTTCCAATCCGTTCACCGCCCGATGGATTCCGACGGCTGATGAATCGATGGTGATCATCCGCTTCCGTCGGCCGGCGGGAATCGATTTTCCCTATCTGTTGTCGATGATCTCCGACAGTTTCATGTCGCGGGCGAATTCGATCGTCATTCCGGGCAGCAAGCTCGATCTCGGAATGCAGCTCATATTGACGCCGTTCATTCTGCAGATCGTCGAACGTGCGCGGCGCTCCAAATAAGGACGCGCCAAATGAAGACGGGCCGGGTGAGACCGGCCGGTTGAAGGAGTGCTGTTAATGAACGTGCTGGCGAAAGTGCAGCAAGGCGTGAGCGAGCGCGATATGGCCAATGCCATTCGTGCGCTCGCGATGGATGCTGTCGAGAAGGCGAATTCCGGCCATCCCGGCATGCCCATGGGCATGGCGGATGTCGCGACCGTGCTGTTCTCACGCTTTCTCAAATTCGATCCGGCCGACCCCAAGTGGCCGGACCGCGATCGTTTCGTGCTCTCCGCCGGCCACGGCTCCATGCTGCTCTATGCTTTGCTGCATCTCCTCGGCTATCCGGGGATGACCCGCGAGGAGCTGCAGCGTTTCCGCCAGCTCGGCTCGAAGACGCCGGGCCATCCGGAATATGGCCACACGCCGGGCGTCGAGACGACAACGGGACCACTGGGCCAAGGCCTCGCCATGGCCGTCGGCATGGCGCTCGCCGAACGCATGATGGCGGCCCGCCATGGCGCCGAACTCGTCGATCACCGCACCTATGTCATTGTCGGCGACGGCTGCCTCATGGAAGGCATTAGCCAGGAGGCGATCGCGCTCGCCGGCCATTTGCGGCTTTCGAAGCTCATCGTGCTCTGGGACGATAATGGCATCACCATTGATGGCGCGGTTTCACTTGCCGATTCGGTCGATCAGCCGGCGCGATTCAGAGCTGCCGGCTGGGCCACCGCAAGCGTCGACGGGCATGATGTTGATGCCATCGCTGCGGCGCTCGAACAGGCGCAGACATCCGACCGTCCCACATTGATCGCCTGCAAGACCTTGATCGGCTATGGCGCGCCGACGAAGTCGGGCACGGCGGGCGTGCATGGCGCGCCGCTCGGCGCCAAAGAAATCGCCGCCGCGCGGGAAAAACTCGGCTGGACGGCAGCGCCCTTCGAGATTCCCGAACCGATCGCTAGCGCTTGGCGCGAGATCGGCGAAAAGGCCGCTGTCTCCCATGCCGCCTGGCGCGAGCGCTGGGCGGCTTTGCCGGCGGAGCGGCTGACGCAATTCGAGGCCGATCTTTCCGGCGGCGTGACTCCGGCTGTCGATGAGGCGATCGCGGGTTTCAAAAAGGCGGCGAGCGAAGGCGGCGTGGCACAGGCGACGCGCAGCTCCTCGCAGAAGCTGCTCGATGTGCTGGCTAAGGCACAGGACAATCTCATCGGCGGCTCGGCCGATCTCACCCATTCGAACCTCACCAAGGCCGCCGAGATGAAGCCGGTGACGGCGCAAGATTTCTCCGGGCGCTATATCCATTTCGGCATTCGCGAATTCGGCATGGCGGCGGCGCTCAATGGCATTGCTCTGCATGGCGGCTTCATCCCTTATGGCGGGACCTTTCTGGTCTTCTCCGATTATGCGCGCCCGGCGATCCGTCTCGGCGCGCTGATGGGGCAGCGGGCGATTCATGTCTTCACCCATGATTCGATCGGGCTCGGCGAAGACGGTCCGACGCATCAGCCGGTCGAGCATTTCGCCGCTTTGCGGGTGATCCCCAATCTCTATGTGTTCCGCCCCGCCGATGCGGTCGAAACCGCAGAAGCCTGGGAGCTGGCGCTAAAGACGAAGACGGCGCCCTCCGCGCTCTGCCTCTCGCGGCAGAATCTGCCGATCGTGCGGCGCGCGCATACGGCCGAGAATCTGTCGGCCAAAGGCGCCTATGTCCTCAGAGAGACCGCAGGCCCGCGCGATGTGACGCTTCTCGCGACAGGCTCGGAAGTGGGCCTTGCTGTGGAGGCCGCCGAACGGCTCGCCGCGGAAGGCATCAAGGCCGCCGTCGTATCGGTCCCCTGTTTCGAGCTCTTCGCCGAGCAGAGCGCGGACTATCGTGCGCAGGTGCTTGGCGAGGTGCCGCGCATCGGCGTCGAAGCGGGGCTACGTCAGGGCTTTGAAAGCCTGCTGCGGCCGCAGGACGGCTTCATCGGCATGAAGTCCTTCGGCGCCAGCGCGCCGGCCGCCGATCTCTATCGCATTTTCGGGATCACGGTCGATGCTGTCGTCGCAAAGGCACATGCGCTGCTCACGGCCGAAACCGCCCAGTTGACCAAGCTTCAGTGACGGAGACAACGATGGCCCGCATCACCTTGCGCCAGCTTCTCGATCATGCCGCCGAGCATGATTATGGCGTGCCGGCGTTCAACATCAACAATATGGAACAGGGCATTGCGATCGTCGAAGCGGCAGCTTCGGTGGACGCGCCGGTGATCATTCAGGCGAGCCGCGGCGCGCGTTCCTATGCCGGCGATCTGATGCTTGCCAAGATGATCGAGGCCCTGGTTGAGACCTATCCGCAGATCCCGATCTGCCTGCATCAGGACCACGGCAATAATGAAGCGACCTGCTTGACCGCGATCCAGCATGGCTTCACCTCGGTGATGATGGATGGCTCGCTCGAGGCCGACGCGAAAACGCCGTCGAGCTACCAATATAATGTCGACATCACCAGCAAAGTGGTGGAGGCCGCCCATGCGGTCGGCGCCTCGGTCGAGGGCGAACTCGGCGTGCTCGGCTCGCTCGAACATGGCAGCGGTGAAAAGGAAGATGGCCATGGCGCGGAAGGGCAATTGTCCCGCGAGCAGCTTCTGACCGATCCCGATCAGGCCGTCGATTTCGTAATGCGGACCAAGGTCGATGCGCTGGCCATCGCCATGGGCACGTCGCACGGCGCCTATAAATTCACCCGCAAGCCGGATGGCGAGATCCTCTCGATGCGCGTCATCGAGGCGATCCATACCAAGCTGCCGAACATCCATCTCGTCATGCACGGCTCCTCTTCCGTGCCGCAGGAGCTGCAGGACGATTTCAACAAATATGGCGGCGCGATGCGCCAGACTTTTGGCGTGCCGATCGAGGAGATCGTGCGCGGCATCAAACATGGCGTCCGCAAAGTCAACATCGATACGGACTGCCGCCTGGCGATGACGGCCGAATTCCGCCGCATCGCCACGACGAAGCCGGATGAATTCGATCCGCGCAAATTCTTGAAGCCGGCGATGGACCGCATGCGCGATCTCTGCCGCTTGCGCTTCGAGCAATTCGGCACGGCCGGACAGGCGGGGAAAATCAAAGTGCTGCCCATGTCGGCGATGGCCAAGCGCTACGCGTCCGGCGCGCTCGACCCGCGCAAAGAGACGAGGAACGCCGCGGAATGATCAAAGGAGTTGAAGAGATGAACACCATTCAGAAAAAGGCTCCGGCAGCGCCTGCCGAAAAGCGCAGCCGCTATTCGGCCGGAGTGATGGAATATCGGCAGATGGGCTATTGGGAGCCCGACTACAAGCCGAAGGATACGGATCTCATCGCCTGCTTCCGCGTCACGCCTCAGGAGGGCGTCGATCCGATCGAAGCTTCAGCGGCGGTGGCCGGCGAATCCTCGACCGCGACCTGGACCGTCGTCTGGACCGACCGGCTGACGGCTTGCGAGAAATATCGCGCCAAATGCTATCGCGTCGATCCGGTGCCGAATGCGCCCGGCTCCTATTTCGCCTTTATCGCCTATGATCTCGATCTTTTCGAGCCGGGCTCGATCTCAAACTTGTCGGCTTCGATCATCGGCAACGTCTTCGGCTTCAAGCCGTTGAAGGCGCTGCGCCTAGAAGACATGCGGCTACCAGTCGCCTATGTGAAGACCTTCCAGGGGCCGGCGACAGGCATTGTCGTCGAGCGCGAGCGGCTCGACAAATTCGGAAGGCCTCTGCTCGGCGCGACGGTGAAGCCGAAGCTCGGTCTTTCCGGCCGCAACTATGGCCGCGTCGTCTATGAGGCGCTGAAGGGCGGCCTCGACTTCACCAAGGATGACGAGAACATCAATTCGCAGCCCTTCATGCATTGGCGCGAGCGCTTCCTCTATTGCATGGAGGCCGTTGCCAAGGCGCAGGCGATGACCGGCGAGGTCAAGGGCACCTACCTCAATGTCACCGCGGCGACGATGGAAGACATGTATGAGCGCGCCGAATTCGCCAAGGATCTTGGCTCTTGCGTCGTCATGATCGATCTGGTGATCGGCTATACGGCGATCCAGTCCATGGCGAAATGGGCGCGCCGCAACGACATGATCCTGCATCTGCATCGCGCCGGCCATTCGACCTATACGCGGCAGAAGACGCATGGCGTCTCCTTCCGCGTCATCGCCAAATGGATGCGGCTCGCCGGCGTCGATCACATCCATGCCGGCACTGTGGTGGGCAAGCTCGAAGGCGATCCGAATACGACGCGCGGCTATTATGACATCTGCCGCGAGAATTATAATCCGATGCAGCTCGAGCACGGCCTGTTCTTCGACCAGCATTGGGCGTCTTTGAACAAGCTCATGCCGGTTGCCTCGGGCGGCATTCATGCCGGCCAGATGCATCAGCTCCTCGATCTTCTCGGCGAGGATGTAGTGCTGCAATTCGGCGGCGGCACGATCGGCCATCCGATGGGGATTGCGGCGGGCGCCACCGCCAATCGCGTCGCGTTGGAGGCGATGATCTTCGCCCGCAATGCTGGCCGCGACATTCTGCACGAAGGCCCCGAGATCCTTGAGCAGGCGGCGAAAAAGTGCCTGCCGCTGAAACAGGCGCTCGATACCTGGGGCGAAGTGAGCTTCAATTATGCGTCGACGGATACGCCGGACTTCGTTCCGACGGCCACGGCCGCCGAATAAGGAGAAAATGAATGCGTATCACGCAAGGCTGTTTTTCGTTCCTGCCGGATTTGACCGATGACGACATCCGCATCCAGGTGCAATATTGCATCGACAAAGGCTGGGCGGTGAACATCGAATTCACCGACGATCCGCATCCCCGCAACACGTTTTGGGAGATGTGGGGCATGCCGATGTTCGACATCAAGGATGCGGCGGCGGTGATGCTGGAGTTCGATGCCTGCCGCAAGGCCTATGGCGGGCGCTGCTATATTCGCATCTCCGGCTTCGATTCCGGGCATGGGTGGGAAGCCGTACGGCTCTCCTTCATTGCGTCGCGGCCGCAGGATGAACCGGGCTTCCGCATCGTGCGGCAGGAGGTCGAGGGCCGCAGCATCCGCTATACGCTGCAGCCCTATGCGACCGAGCGGCCCGAGGGCGAGCGTTACGGCGTTTGAGGCGAGGTGAGGTGGTTCGGCGCGCCCCTTCTCCCGCTTGCGGGAGAAGGACGCGCGGCGCTGTCGCTCCTTGATATCACTGTTACAAAAAGTGTGTGCGCACGCTAGGTTTGGAATGATGCAGTCCACTGATACGGAGATCGACATGGTTGCCGCGGCGCTTGCGGAAAATGTCGATCTGCGCCGGGAGCTTGCCGACACCCATGTCGGCGAGGTTCTCGATCGTCTCGATGCGGAACTCATCGGCCTCAAGCCGGTCAAGCTCCGCATCCGACAGATTGCCGCGCTTCTGCTCGTTGATCGGGTCCGCCGCCGCATAGGCCTCAGCTCCGAGACGCCGACCTTGCATATGAGCTTCACCGGCAATCCCGGCACGGGCAAGACCACTGTCGCCAAGCGCATGGCGGAGATTCTGCACGCGCTCGGCTATGTTCGGAAGGGCCATCTCGTCTCGGTGACGCGCGACGATCTCGTCGGCCAATATATCGGCCATACCGCGCCCAAGACGAAAGAGGTGCTGAAAAAAGCCATGGGCGGCGTCCTCTTCATCGACGAGGCCTATTATCTCTACCGGCCGGAGAATGAGCGCGACTATGGCCAGGAGGCGGTCGAGATCTTGCTGCAGGTGATGGAAAACCAGCGCGACGATCTCGTCGTGATCCTCGCCGGCTATGCCGACCGCATGGAGCGTTTCTTCCGCTCTAATCCCGGCTTTCGCTCGCGCATTGCGCATCACATCGATTTTCCGGATTATTCGAATGACGAATTGATGGAGATCGCCGAGACCATGATGCGGGCGCAGAATTATCATTTCAGCGAAGCGGGGGCGGAGGCCTTCCGCAATTATATCGCCGTGCGGCGCCAGCAGCCGCATTTCGCCAATGCGCGCTCGATTCGCAATGCGCTCGACCGCATGCGGCTGCGCCATGCCAATCGGCATTTCGACAGTGAGGGTCTGGTCTCGCTCGACGATCTGTCGACGATCGAGGCGCAAGATGTGCTCGGGAGCCGGGTCTTCGCGGCCGGCCCGACAAAAGCCGAGGATGACCGCTGATGTCTCCCGTCATTGCCCCTTCGATCCTTGCCGCCGATTTCGCCAATCTCGGCGCGGAAGTCGAGGCCGTTGTCGCCGCCGGCGCGGAATGGATTCATGTCGATGTGATGGACGGGCATTTCGTCCCCAATATCACCATTGGCCCGGGCATGGTGAAGGCGCTGCGGCCGCGCACGAAAGCTTTCTTCGATGTGCATCTGATGATCGCGCCTTGCGATCCTTTCCTCGCCGCTTTCGCCGAAGCGGGCGCCGATCTCATCTCGATCCATGTCGAGGCGGGTCCGCATCTCCATCGCTCGCTGCAGGCGATCCGCGGGCTCGGCAAGCAGGCGGGTGTGGTGCTCAATCCGGCGACGCCGGTCGGCAGCCTCGAACATGTGCTCGATCTCGTCGATCTCGTGCTCGTCATGTCGGTCAATCCCGGCTTCGGCGGCCAGGCCTTCATCCCCTCGGCAGTGGAGAAAGTGGCGCGCGTCAAGGAGATGATCGGCACGCGGCCGATCCGGCTCGAAGTCGACGGCGGGATCAATCCGCAGACCGCCGCCGAAGTCGCGGCGGCGGGCGCCGATACGCTCGTCGCGGGCTCCGCAATCTTTGCCGGCGGCCCAGAAAAATATGCCGCCAATATTGCCGCGATCCGCGCCGCAGCGCGCGACCGGCAGCGCAATGCCGCTTGAGGCTCTGATCTTCGACGTCGACGGTACTTTGGCCGAGACGGAGGAGCTGCATCGCCATGCCTTCAACGAGACTTTCGCAGCATTCGGATTGGGTTGGATCTGGCCGCCCGACCTCTATCGTCATCTCTTGAAGGTCACGGGCGGCAAGGAGCGCATCGGTCATTATGTCGAGGTCTGGCAGCCGCAAGGCGGCGCCACGGCGGTGGCGCAGCTCGCCGAACTGCATGCGGATAAGAGCCGCCGTTATACGCAATTTGTCGCGGCGGGAGCCCTTGCGCCCCGACCTGGTGTTTTGCGGCTGATTCAAGCGGCGCGCGCGGAAAACGTAAAACTCGCCATCGCCACGACGACCGATCCTGCCAATGTCGAGGCACTGCTGAAAGCGAGCTTCGCGCCGGATGCGTCTTCCTGGTTTTCGGTCATCGGCGCGGGCGATGTCGTGCCGGCGAAAAAGCCGGCGCCCGACATTTATCGCTTCGTTTTGGACCGGCTCGGCTGCGATGCCTCGGCCTGCATCGCTTTCGAGGATTCGGAAAATGGCGTGCGCGCGGCACGTGCGGCGGGTCTGACGGTCGTCGCGACGCCGAGCCTTTATACCGATGCAGATGATTTTTCGGCGGCGAGCGCGGTGCTGAGCGATCTTGGGGAGGCAGACGCGCGGTTTAGGCATCTGTCAGGCAGCAAGCTCAATCATGGAATCGTCGATCTCATGGAGCTGCAGTATTTGCTCGCGCAGAGCGATTTTGCCGATACCGGCACGCCGTAATCCTACGGCTCCAGCACCGAATCCCAATAAAGATAATCCATCCAGCTCTCATGCAGATAATTCGGCGGAAAAAGCCGGCCGTTGTGGTGGAGATCGTTCACCGTCGGCTGATAGGGATGGCGCGCCGGAAACATATGGACTTCGGCGGGAAGGCGGTCGCCCTTGCGCAGATTGCAGCAGGAACAGGCGGCGACGACATTTTCCCACGTAGTGGTGCCACCCTTCGAACGCGGAACCACATGGTCGAAGGTCAATTCCTCGCGGGTCCCGCAATATTGGCAGGTGAAACGGTCGCGCAGGAAGACGTTGAAGCGGGTGAAGGCGGGGTGGCGGGAAGGCTTGATATAGGTCTTGAGCGAGACGACCGAAGGAAGCTTCATTTCGAAGCTCGGACTTCGCACCGTCCTGTCATATTGCGAAACGATGTTCACCCGATCGAGAAACACCGCCTTGATCGCATCCTGCCATGACCAGAGCGACAGTGGATAATAGCTCAAAGGCCGAAAATCGGCGTTGAGCACAAGCGCCGGACAGGCTTCCGGCGAGACCATGGGTTGGCAGTGGACCGTCAAGCCTGGCACCTCGCTCGCGTCCGATGTTGCGGCGCAGGGCTAACGCCCCGACAGGCCGCCCGAATCGGGCACGTCCTATTCCCCTAGGATCGACCTTTTATGACCGCCAATCCTAAAGAGCCTCAATCCCTAAGGCAAATCACCTCGGCCCCTACTTTCTATAGATCAGATGACGGCAATGTGAAGGCCAGATCGCCGCGCCGGCAAGGGCAAGAACCTGCGTCACCTTGCCCTTGCGCTCCTAGAGCCGGACGAGGAAAAGTGGGAACCGGTTTTCCGCCCGCATCCCGCTCTAAATTATTAGAATCAATCACGTTTCTGGACACATCGGATATATCCGATGTCTCAACCATGACTTTGGATTGATTCATTCCAAAGTCATCGTGATTTAGAGGCCGCCTTGGCCGCCTTGGCCGCTACCTTGTGGGGATCGGCGTCCCGCTCCGGTAATCATAAAAGCCGCGCTGAGTCTTCCGGCCGAGCCAGCCGGCCTCGACATATTTCACGAGCAGTGGGCAAGGCCGATATTTCGAATCGGCGAGCCCTTCATGCAGGACTTGCATCACCGACAAGACCGTGTCGAGGCCGATGAAATCGGCGAGCTGCAAGGGACCCATCGGATGATTGGCGCCGAGCCGCATGGCGGTGTCGATCGCGTCGACCGTGCCGACGCCCTCATAAAGCGTATAGATGGCCTCATTGATCATCGGCAGAAGAATTCTATTGACGATGAAGCCGGGAAAATCCTCCGAAACGATCGCCGTCTTGCCGAGCCGCTTGATGAGCTCTTTGGCGGCATCGAAGGTCGTGTCCCCCGTCGCTATGCCGCGGATCAGCTCGACGAGCTGCATGCGCGGCACCGGATTCATGAAATGTATGCCGATGAACTGCTCCGGCCGGTCGGTGACCGAGGCGAGCCGCGTGATCGAGATCGAAGACGTGTTCGTCGCGAGCATGCAGTCCTTGCGCAGGATCGGACACACATTCATGAAGATCTTGCGTTTGATCTCTTCATTCTCGGCCGCGGCTTCGACAATGAGATCGCAGTCGGCAAAAGCGTGCTGATCGAGCGCCGGCTTGATTCGCGCCAACGCCGTCTGCCGGGTCTTTCCATCGATTTGCCCGCGCTCGATGAGGCGCCCCATATCGGCGTCGACATGGGCGAGCGCCGCGTTGATCCGGTCGTCGGACACGTCGTTGAGCAATATGTCAAGGCCGGCAAGGGCGCAGACCTGGGCAATGCCGGCACCCATTTGGCCGGCACCGATGACACCGATTTTAAGAATTTCAGTCATGGGTCCTCATCCAAAATGGGTCCTCATCCAAAGGGAACGGATTGGCGCGCTTTCAGTCGCAAGGAAAAACGCGCATTTCCTACTGTCGTTTGGTCGATTTTCGTGCCGCCGTGCGGCGCTCGATCGGCGATCTCTTCACTATTCTGTCGGCCTTGCTTCGTCATCGCCGGCTTTTGGCGAGCTCTTCCTGCAAGGCCGGCAGAATAGTGAAGAGATCGCCGACGATCCCATAATCCGCGACTTGGAAAATCGGTGCTTCTTCATCCTTGTTGATGGCGACGATGACCTTCGAATTCTTCATTCCGGCTAGATGCTGAATCGCGCCGGAAATACCGACCGCGATATAAAGATCGGGCGCGACCACTTTGCCGGTCTGCCCGACCTGCCAATCATTCGGGGCGTAGCCGGCATCGACGGCGGCGCGCGAAGCGCCGATGGCAGCACCCAGTTCGTCGGCGAGAGGTCCGATCAGTGCCGCGAAATTCTCGGCGCCCTGCAAGGCCCGTCCGCCCGAGACGACGACGCGCGCCGAACCGAGCTCCGGCCGATCCGAATGGGCGAGCGCCTCATACGCGAAACGCGAGACCGCTGGATCCGCCCCTGCGGAGATTTTTTCGATCAATGCGGAGCCGCCTTCGCCGACCGGTTGAAAGGCCGCGGTGCGCACCGTAACGACCTTTTTGGCCTCGCGCGATTGAACCATTTCGATGGCATTGCCGGCGTAGATCGGCCGCTCGAATGTATCCGGCGCGTGAATCTTGGTAATCTCGGAAATCTGCATCACATCGAGCAAAGCGGCAACCCGCGGCATGACATTTTTGCCGGTCGTCGTTGCCGCCGCGACGATGGCATCATAGGCCGGCGCCAGCGCGACGAGCAAAGCCGCCAGGGGCTCGGCCAGCCGGTGCGCATAGAGGGCATCATCGGCGACCAGAACTTTCTCGACGCCGCCAAGACGCGCTGCCGCCTCGCCGATTTTCGTCACCTCTTGTCCCGCGACAAGGATATGGACCGGGCCGCCGAGCGCCGCCGCTGCGGCGAGTGCCTTTGCCGTCGCCTCATTGAGGCGATCGTTCTGGATCTCGGCGAGCAGCAAGACCGGCATCAGATGACCCTCGCCTCATGCTTGAGCTTGCTGACGAGCTCAGCCGCGGAGGCAAGCTTGATCCCGGCTTTGCGGACCGGCGGCTCGAAAGTCTTCAAGATGGTCAGGCGCGGCGCGATGTCGAGACCGAACTCTGCCGCATCCTTCTCTTCGATCACCTTCTTCTTCGCCTTCATTATGTTCGGCAGCGTCGGATAGCGCGGCTCGTTGAGACGCAGATCGGTCGTGACAACCGCCGGCAATTTCAGTTCGACCGTCTCAATGCCGCCGTCGACTTCGCGCCCGACGAAGACGTAACCCTCGCCGATCTCGACTTTCGAGGCGAAAGTGCCTTGGCCCCAGCCGAGCAATGCTGCGAGCATTTGGCCCGTCTGATTGCAATCATCGTCGATCGCCTGCTTGCCGAGAATGATAAGGCTTGGCTGCTCGGCCTCGGCGACCGCCTTCAATAATTTGGCGACCGCAAGCGGCTCCAATCTCAGGTCCGTCTTCACGAGCAGGCCGCGATCGGCGCCGAGCGAAAGCCCGGCGCGGATCGTTTCCGCCGCCTGCGCCGTGCCGATGGAGACCAGCACGATCTCCGTCGCCTTGCCCGCCTCCCTGAGCCGCAGCGCCTCTTCGACAGCGATCTCGTCGAACGGATTCATCGACATTTTGATATTGCCGAGTTCGACGCCCGAACCGTCCGCCTTGACCCTTATCTTGACGTTGTAATCGACTACCCTCTTGACGGGCACGAGGATTTTCATCGACGGGCTCCACTCGGCCGAGCGGCTGGCGCGGCACAAGAGCCGATCCCGATCAGGTGGAATCGCTCGCGATCCTCATGATCGGGACAGATCGGCTCTATTTCAAAGATCTGGAGCATGTCCTTTATCGGAAAAGTCTGGCAACTTTTCCGGGACATGCTCTAGCGTGTCGTAATCTTCCCCCCGAGGCGAGTCAACGCGACCCGCTAGAGCCCATCCCGATCAGGTGGAATCGCATCCTTGGCACATCGGATATATCCGATGTGCACGAACTGCGATCCACCTGAGCGGGATCGGCTCTATTTCAAAAATCTGGAGCATGTCCTTTACCGGAAAAGTCTGGCAACTTTTCCGGGACATGCTCTAGGGGCGAGGCAGGCCGCAGGCCGTCGCAGCTGGAATTCACGGAGGCTTGGCGCGGATCTCCTTCGGCCTTGGCGCGGCTTTGCTTCGCTGTCAGCGGATTTTGAGATCGGCGGGCACTTTCACTCCGAAACATTTGGCGACAAAAAGCCCGCCATGCAGCAGCCCGCCGGTATCAATGCCATGGCCTATCCCCAAAGACATATGCCATTGGCAGGGGATGTTGGCCTTGCTCAGATCTTCGGCGGCGATGAAGAGGCTTTCGACGGAGATGAGATCATCCTCATTGCCGTGGATGAGGAAAATCGGCGGCGGCTGGCCTTGCGCATCGCGCGCCGTCGCCTCATCGAGATGTTCGGGACCGACGAGCACGCCGGAATAGGCGAGGATGGCGGCCGGCGCCCGCTTGCGCCGAAGCCCCACATGCAGCGCCATCATCGCGCCCTGGCTGAACCCCACAAGCGCCAGCCGGCTGTCGTCGAGCCTGAGGCGGGCGAGCTCCGTGTCGAGAAAGGCATCGAGCGCCGGGCGGGCGTCGACGACACCTTGCCAGAGCTCCTCAGGGTCGCGCATCGTCAGCGGAAACCATTGCCGCCCGGTCGGTGCCTGCGCGCAAGGGTGCGGCGCATGCGGGGAGACGAAAGCGGCATCCGGCAGCAAGGATTGCCATTGTTTGGCGATCGCGATGAGATCGTTGCCATCGGCGCCATAGCCATGAAGAAAGACGACGAGCTGCTTCGCGACATGGTTCTTCGGCGCGATGCGCGGACCGTCAAGAGGAGACGCCATGCTTGAAATCCTTGGTCCGACTGTGCTGGGGGGAGGAATCCCGTTTCCGGCGGAAGGTCAAGATAGGTCGGCCGCTCTATGCTGGGGCGAGAGGCGCGGGCCCTTGCCAAGAGCGGTTTCAGGTTGCGTGTCCACACGCAACCTGAAACCGCTCTTATTTCTGAGACATCGGATATATCCGATGTCTAAAACAAGAAGTTAGAGCATTTTCGGAGAATCAAGTCGGGCTTGCCCGACTTGATCGTCAAAAGAGCCGATCTCGGCAACAGCCGAGATCGGTAAACCGGTTCCCACTTTTGCTGAAAATGCTCTCGCCGGATCGCACGCCATGGCATAGCCGTTGCTCATCTGCGACAGGCCGCGTTGCGACAGGCCGTATAAGATATCGGGCGGGGCGGCTCTCGTCGAAGCCGGCCCGGGAATGCCGGTGTCGAGCCGCGCCGGCCTTGCGCGGCCGGCGTGGCATCTATGGCAGGTGCCGTGATTGTGTTCGCGCGACAAATGGTCCGGCAACAGATCGCAGTGTCGGTTTTCGGCGGTTGCGGCTATGTAAAGGCGGCAGGCGCGAATCGGAGGCGGGCGGGGGCCAGTTGCCGAATGTGGCGGTTTTCTAAAATACATGCCATAGGTATGCCACAAACTCAGGTGTAAATCAGCGGCTGTTTGATTCGGAGGCTGCTGGCTCTAGGCCGGAGCGAAGGTCGCGACGGCAAGCGCCTCGTTTTCCGGCCGAGTCCTCGCAAGCTGTCCGATTTGACAGGTTCAGGCTGAGAAATGACAAGGTCCTATCTTTCGCATGTGTTCCGTTTCGCCCCCTCGCCCAACGGATATCTGCATCTTGGACATGCCTATTCCGCCCTGATCAATCATGAGATGGCGCGGGCCGTGGGCGGCACCCTCCTGATCCGGATCGAAGATATCGACATCGGGCGTTGCCGGCCGGAGTTCGAGCAGGCAATTTACGAGGATCTGCGCTGGCTCGGCCTTTCCTGGGAAGAGCCGGTGCGCCGGCAGTCGGAACATTTCGACGCTTATGCCGAGGCGCTGGCGCGTCTCGAAGAGCAAGGTCTCGTCTATCCGTGCTTCTGCTCGCGCAGCGAAGTGGCGAGCGTTTTGACCAAACAGCTGGACTGGCCGCGCGATCCGGATGGCTCGCCGCTCTATCCTGGCGCCTGCAAGCATCTTTCCACTGGGGAACGGCTGGCGCGTCTTTCTGCCGGCCAGCCGGCGGTGCTGCGCCTCGACATGGACGCCGCGCTCGCGATGGTGAATGAGCGCATGGGCCAAAGGATCGGCTGGCGCGAGTATGGCGGCGGCATGCAGGGGCGCGAAGTCAAGGCAGAACCCGCGCTTTGGGGCGATGCCGTCCTCTCGCGCAAGGACATTCCGGCAAGCTATCATATTGCCGTCGTCGTCGACGACGCTTTGCAGGGCGTGACCGATGTGGTGCGCGGCGAGGATCTCTTCATGGCGACGAGCCTGCATCGCCTCTTGCAGATTTTGCTCGACCTGCCGGCCCCTTGCTATCACCATCATGAGCTGCTGCGTGATGCGGCCGGCCGCAAATTGTCGAAGAGCCGGCGCGCCAAATCATTGCGGACCTTGCGGCACGAGGGGCTGACGCCTGATGACGTCAACGCGCAATTCGGCCTCGCGCAGCGCGATTTCGCTTTCGTGCCTTGAGAGCATGATCCCGAAAAGTTGCAGACTTTTCGGACGAGATCATGCGTTAAAACAATATCGCGCTGATCAGGGCGCAGCAGCTTCGGGCCGGAAAGCGCCAGGCGGAACGAGGCCGGGCGCGACATAGGCATGGTGCAGCACGTCGAGCTGCGCCCAGAGCACATCGCATTTGAACCGCACCGCGCCGACGCAGGCCTCCTGCTCCTCGCGCGTCTTCGCATGCGTCTTCACATAGGCGAGGGCGAACTCTGCATCGCGCGGGGCCTGCGTTAGGCGGCGCTTGAAATAGGCGAGCACGCGATCCTCGATGAAGCTGTAATTCTCCAGCATGCCGGCGATGCGCTCGCGATGAATCGAAGGCGCGAAAAGTTCGGTGAGCGAAGAGGCGACGGCGACGGTCAGCGGTTGTTCGCGGACGAAGTAAACATAGGATTCGACAATATGCCGTGTCGCCGGCAGCGCGCCGGCAAACGAGGTCACATAGTCGCGGTCGAGCCCGAGGCCATCGGTGAGAACGAGCCAGCGCTCGATGCCGCCCGGTTCGTCACCGAAGCCGTCGTGATCATGGATGCGGCGAATCCATTCGCGCCGTAATTCGCGATCATGGACGCGGCTGATGAACGCCGCATCCTTGCGCGGCACGGCCTCCTGATAGCAATAGCGGTTGAGCGCCCAGGCCTGCACCTGGCCCTTGTCGAGCTTGCCGCCATGCAGGAGCTTATGGAAGATATGCTTGTCGTGATAGCGCTCGGCGCCGACGGCGCGGATTGCCGCTTCGAAAACCTCCGGCGACATGAGCTCCGAGGCGAGGATAGGCTCGGAAGGTCGTGGGCTCGTCATCTCATTCATAATGTGATCTCCATACAATCATAGCCGATCTCCCAGCCGGCGGCTTGCGCCGTCTTGCGCTCGATCGAGGCTTCGTCGAGCACGGGATTGGAATTGTTGATGTGGATATAGACCTTGCGGGCGACGCCGAGCGGCGCGAAGCCTGCGATCGAGCCATCGGGTCCGGACATATTGACATGGCCCATGCGCGTGCCGGTCTTGCCGAGCAGCCCCTGCGCGATCATCTCGTCATCGTGCCAGAGGGTGCCGTCGAAGAAGACGAGCGCTGCGCCGCGCAGCCGTTCGGCAAGCTCTGCATCGATCTTGGCGCAGCCCGGGAGATAGAAGAAGGCCTCGCCTGTTGCGGTGTCGCTGATCTTGAGACCCAGCGTGTCGCCTTGCTGCGTTCCGAAATTCGGGCCCGCCGCAGCATCTTCGAGATAGAGAGCGATCTTGCCTTGCACGGCAAAGGCCTCGACGGTGAGGCCGAGATCGAGGCCGGCGCCAAAAATCTTCGTCGGCACGCCGATCGGCAGCACTTTGCGTCCGACGAGATCGGCGGCCAGCACGTTGAACAGCGAATTGGCGGCGAGAACATCGAGAACGCGCTTGGCGCCATAGATCGTAAAGCTCTGCGCCTCGCGTAACGTCAAAAGACCGGCGACGTGATCGACGTCGCCATTCGTCACCACCACCGCTTTGATCGGGCTGTTGCGGGCTGCGCCTTCTGAGCGTGCGGCGAGTTGCGGTGCTTGCTCGATCTGCATGCGCAGATCCGGCGAGGCATTGAGCAAAAGCCAATCCACGCCGGTGCGGCTGACCGCCAGCGAGGATTGTGTCCTTGCGCGAAATCCCGGTTTGCCGGCGCGAACCGCAGCGCAATTACGGCAATTGCAATTCCATTGTGGGAAGCCACCACCTGCGGAGGAGCCAAGGATTCGAATGAACATCTACGCCAGTCGGATTGGAGACATTTCTGCACTGCGATTGCCGTGCGGCATGCGGCACGATGCTTAAGCGGAAGGGCGCTTTGCGACAGGCTTTGAAATTATGCACAGGAATCTCGCGGCTCTTGGCATGGCGTCTGCTCCCTTAGTTGCTACTGAATTTAGGCAGTAGAACCTTGCGGCATTTGACTTCAATCAAGAGTGTGAAGGATTTCCCGGCGTCAAAATGTAAGTTTTTCGTATGAAACATTGCGGCCATTGCCCTTGCTGCAAAAGCCATCATTGGCAGGCCATTGAAGCGCCCGGCATGCCAAAGGCCGCGGATTTCGTGCTAGTCTAAAACAAATGCGACGCCGTTTGCGCGACGATGGAGAGGTGCCGGCTATCGGCGCAACAACATGCCTTGCATTCCCGAAAGGCCACCAACGAATATGCGCGCCCAGTTTCGAGCCGCGATCCTCAGTGCTCTGGCCGTATTTGTGACAGGCGATCGCGGCTTCGCCTTCGAACCCGGCGCATCCTTCACTATTCTGCCCGGAACGACGATGGGCATTCCCTTCGCCTACACCGGAACCCCGGGGGTCTATTTTTATAGTCTTGGAAATTACGGGACTGTTTCAGTGCCGCGCGACGTCTCGCCGAATATCGGCTTTGGCCCCGGATCGCTCAAAGCCGATATACCTGATGAAATTCCAGCCCTTTTGTGGACAACCCCATGGACGCTCTTCGGCGCGACCTATGCGATGCTCGTCGCCCAGCCAGTGGCACAGGTCAAGGGCTATGGCGAGGTCCCCGGCGCAGGCTGGGTGACGAGCGAGGGCGGCGGGCTGCGCAACACGATCATCGCTCCCGTCAATCTGTCGTGGCATTTGCCGAATGGATGGCATGTGGGTGCCGGGCTCAATGTCGCCGTGCCCGACGCGCGGGTCACGGGTATCAATGGTCTCGACAGCATGGGTCAGCCTTATTGGACTCTGGAGCCGACCTTCGCGGTCAGCTATCTTCACGACGGGTGGGATCTCAGCGCGACCCTCCTTTACGACATCTATACGACCAATCGCTATTCCGGCGTCACCGACGGACAAGCCCTTTACGTCGATCTGACGGCGACTAAGAAATTCGCATCTTTCGAGATCGGTCCCGTCGCTTATGTGGCGGTTCAGACGACGCGCGACAGCGGCGGCAATCCGACGCAATTTCTTGCAACGCGCGGGCTCGTGAACAGCTGCGAGGAGGAGCCGGAAAACATCTATAATTACTGCGTGCGCGCCGCCAAAGCCGGCGTCGGCGGCAAGATCGGCTATGATTTCGGGCGCGGTGAAATCGCGCTGCTCGCGACCCAATCCGTGCTCAGCCATGGCCAGGGCGGGTCCGACGGCTGGCGCATCTGGACACAGCTTAGATTCAAGCTTTATGGCGACGGTGTACCCGCGCCACCACTCAGCACTATCGTCAGATAGCCCTCTGTCGTCGGTCCGGGCTCAACAGCGGGCCAGAGATGGACTAGACTTCGGCCTATGTTGCCCAAGACCGATAAATGCTGTCTGCTCGAACCCATTCCTCTCCTCGATCTGCTTGCGGAGACCGTTGCGCGTTTCAGCGATCGGCCGGCGACGGATTTCTTCGGGAAAAAGCTCAGCTATAAGCAATTGGGCCAGCTCGTCGGGCGCGCCGCGCGCGGCTTCCAATTGGTCGGCGTGCGGCGCGGTACGCGTGTGGGCCTTTGTCTGCCCAACACGCCCTATTCCATCATTTGCTATTTCGCTATTTTGAAAGCCGGCGGCATCGTCGTCAATTTCAACCCGCTCTATGTCGAGCGGGAGATCGCCCATCAGATCGAGGATTCCGGCACCACGATCATGGTCACGGTCGATGTCGCGAAAATCTATCCAAAGGTCGCAGCGTCGCTCGGCAAGACCTGTCTCGAACGCCTCGTCATCTGTCCGATGCAGAGCATATTTCCCACGGCGAAGGCGGTTTTTCTGCGGCTCTTCAAATCGGCGCAATTTTGCGCCGTTCCGAATGATCTTCGCCATGTGAGCTTCGCGCGGCTGATCGCCGATGGCGGCGCTCTCGAACCCGTGCCGATCGATCCGCGGATCGATCTTGCGGTGCTGCAATATACGGGCGGGACCACCGGCGTGCCGAAAGGTGCCATGCTCACCCATGCCAATCTGGCAGCCAATGTGGCGCAGATCCGGCTCCATATGCATGATGTGACGCCGGGGCGCGAGCGGGCGCTGCTTCTCCTGCCCCTCTTCCATGTCTTCGCCATGACCGCGGGGATGAATTACTGCATTGCGATTGGCGCCGAGATCGTTCTTTTGCCGCGCTTCGATGTGCATGAGGTGCTGACTTTCCTGACCAAGAAGCGACCGACGTTGTTTCCGGGTGTGCCGACGCTCTATGCGGCGCTCAATGCGAAAGTGGCGGTAGGCCGCTATGATCTTTCTTCCGTGCGCTATTGCATTTCCGGCGGCGCGCCGCTGCCGCAAGAAGTGCGGCTGCGCTTCGAGCAATTGTCCGGCTGCAAATTGATCGAGGGCTATGGTTTGACCGAAGCCTCGCCGGTCGTGAGCTGCAATCCGATCGATGCCGAGCCGAGGGGCAATTCTGTCGGGCAGCCCTTTGTCGGCACGACGGTCGAGATCCGGTCGCTTGAAAACCCGAAGCTCCTGATGCCGGTAGGTGAGAAAGGTGAGGTCTGCGTGCGCGGGCCGCAGATCATGGCCGGCTATTGGAACAATCCGGAGGAAACCGCGGCCGTTTTTGTCGACGGCGCATTGCGGACCGGCGATGTCGGCTATGTCGATGCCGACAATTTTCTGTTTCTGGTCGATCGTATCAAGGATATCATTCTGTGCGGCGGCTATAATATCTATCCGCGGGTGGTGGAGGAGGCGCTTTATCAGCATCCAGCCATTGCCGAGGCCGCGGTGATCGGCGTTCCTGAGTTTTATCGCGGCCAGGTGCCGATCGCCTTCGTCACCCTGCGTCCCGATCATGAAGTGACCGTGCAGGCGCTTTTAGATTTCCTCGCGGATTATCTGTCGCGAATCGAAATGCCGAAAAGCATCGCCATCCGCGCCACGTTGCCGAAGACGGCCATCGGCAAAATCGACCGCAAGGTGCTCATCGAAGAAGAGCGTGGAAGGCGCGAGGCGGGGTCTTCGTCGCCCACCTCCTCGTGATGCGCATCCTTCTCCCGCTTGCGGAAGAAGGTGTCATGCGAAGCATGACAAATGAGGGATCTTGCAAGCGGTACGAACCCTCACCCGGCTTGCTCCGCAAGCCACCCTCTCCCGCAAGCGGGAGAGGGAGACGCCAAGCTGGATTTTGACGCGTGCAGTTGGACTCTACCATCGCCGAAGCTCGGCTTCCGCAACCCTTCACAGACTGGTTTGCAGAGCGCGGCTGGGCGGCGCGGCCGCATCAGCTTGCCTTGCTGCAGAAAGCGCAAGCGCAAGAAGATGTGCTGCTCATCGCGCCGACCGGCGCCGGCAAGACTCTCGCCGGCTTTTTGCCGAGCCTCATAGCTCTCGCACCACCGCGCGGCAGGAATGCGCCGCACAGCGGTCTGCACACGCTTTACGTCTCGCCTTTGAAGGCGCTCGCCGTCGATATCGAACGCAATCTCGAAATCCCGATCGCCGAAATGGGCCTCGGCATCCGCGTCGAGACGCGGACCGGCGATACGTCGCCAGCAAAGCGCCAGCGCCAGCGCCGCGATCCTCCCGACATTCTTCTGACGACGCCGGAGCAGTTGGCACTTCTTCTCGCCAGCGCCGATGCGTGTTTTCTTTTCGCGGATTTGAAGCGTGTCATCATTGATGAATTGCATGCTGTGGCGGGCACGAAGCGCGGCGATCTTCTCGCACTCGATCTTACGCGCCTGCGCGCGATCGCGCCGCAGATGCGCGCGACCGGCCTTTCGGCGACGGTGCGCGATCCTGCCGAACTGCGCCGCTGGCTCGTCGCGCAAAATACAAAGGTGCCGCAGAAATCGGCGCTGGTCACCGCGCCTGCCGGTGCGCCGCCCGATCTTTCCATTCTCGATACAAAGGAGCATTTGCCCTGGGCCGGACATACGGCGCGCCATGCGTTAGCCGAGATCTATCAGCGGATCAAAGCCGCCCATATGAGCCTCGTCTTCGTCAACACGCGGGCGCTCGCCGAATTCGTCTTTCAGGAGCTTTGGCGGCTCAATGACGAGATGCTGCCAATTGCCTTGCATCATGGCTCGCTCGATGTCGGCCAGCGCCGGAAAGTCGAGGCGGCCATGGCGGAAGGCAGGCTCAAGGCCGTCGTCTGCACCTCGACGCTCGATCTCGGCGTCGATTGGGGCGATGTCGATCTCGTCATCAATGTCGGCGCGCCGAAAGGTGCGAGCCGGCTGATGCAACGCATCGGCCGCGCCAATCATAGGCTCGACGAGCCGTCGCGGGCGATCCTTGTTCCGTCCAACCGCTTCGAAGTGCTGGAATGTCGTGCCGCCGTCGATGCCGCCTATGCCGGCGTGCAGGACACGGCCGTGGCGCGGCGCGGCGCGCTCGATGTTCTCTGCCAGCATATTTTGGGCATGGCCTGCGCGGAAATTTTCGCGGGCGATGATCTTTACCAGGAGGTCATCTCGGCCGAGCCTTATCGCGATCTTGCGCGGGACGACTTCGAGGCGGCGATCGCCTTCGTCGCACATGGCGGGTATGCGCTTTCCTCTTACGAGCGCTTCGCCAAGATCAAGCGGCAGAAGGATGGGCGCTGGCGTATCGCCAATGGCAAGGTGGCGCAAGCCTATCGCATGAATGTCGGCACGATCGTCGAGGCCGATATGCTGAAAGTTCGTCTCGTTCAGGGCAAGGGCGTCGAGACGGGCAAGACCTATACAGGACCCCTTCGCCGCAGCGGCCGCGTACTCGGCGAAATCGAGGAATATTTTCTCGAAACATTGGCACCGAATGACACTTTTCTCTTCGGCGGCGAGATTTTGGCGTTGCGCGGCATTGTGGAAGATGAGGCGCTGGTCTCGCGCGCTTCCGTCGAGGCGCCGAAAATCCCTTCTTATGCGGGCGGAAAATTTCCGCTCTCGACGCATCTCGCCAAGCGCGTGCGTGAGCTTCTGTCCGATCCGAAGGAATGGGCCGGTCTGCCGGAGGCCGTGGTCGAATGGCTCGCTTTGCAGAAACATAGATCCGTCCTGCCGCCGGCGAGCGATCTCCTCGTCGAGACTTTTCCCTATGGCTCGCGCTTCTATCTCGTCGCCTATCCTTTTGAAGGGCGGCTCGCGCACCAGACGCTCGGCATGCTGCTGACGCGGCGGATGGAACGCGCCGGCCTCAAGCCGCTCGGTTTCGTCGCCAATGATTATGCGCTCGGCACCTGGGGGATGGTCGATCTCGGCCGTGAGATCAAGGCGAAGCGCCGGAAACTCGAAGATCTCTTCAGCGAGGACATGCTGGGCGATGATCTCGAAGCTTGGTTGCAGGAATCGGCTCTGATGAAACGCAGTTTTCGCGCCTGCGCCATCGTCTCCGGGCTGATCGAGCGGAATTTTCTCGATCGCCGCAAGAGCGGCAGGCAGGTGACGATCTCGACCGATCTCATTTATGACGTTTTGCGCCGGCATGAGCCGGATCATATTCTGTTGCGCGCGGCGCGTGCGGATGCGGCGAATGGCCTTCTCGATCTGCCGCGGCTCGCGGCCATGCTCTCGCGCATCAAGGGCCGAATCATGCATAAGGGGCTCAACCGCGTGTCGCCGCTTGCTGTGCCGGTGCTCTTGGAAATCGGCCGTGAGCCCGTCTATGGCGAGGCGCGCGAGACGATCCTCGCCGAGGCGGCGGAAGAGCTTGTGAGGGAAGCGACGGGCGAGTGAGATGTCGAATGTTTCAGCGCAAACCTTCTCCCGCTTGCGGGAGAAGGTGGTCGGCAGAGCTGACCGGATGAGGGATGGTGCAAATTGAAAGTGCCCTCATCCGTCATGCTTCGCATGACACCTTCTCCCGCAAGCGGGAGAAGGTGCGCGCCCACCATTGAATTATAAAACCAGAGACCGTCTGTGCAGCCCACGTCCAACCACCTCAGCCTCGGCTCGGCGCATTTTACCGTCGATCCATTGGGCGCGCTTTATTGGCCGGAGAAGCGGTTGCTCATCGTCGCGGATCTGCATCTCGAAAAAGGCTCCGCTTATGCGGCGCGAAAAATCTTTTTGCCGCCTTACGATACAAGTACGACGCTTGCAACTCTCGCCGCGCTGATCGCGCGACATGCGCCGCGGCGCGTGCTGGCGCTCGGCGATTCTTTTCATGATGGCGAGGCTGGCGACAGGGTCCTCGCGAAGGATCGCGCCGCGCTCGCAGCGTTACAAAGCAGGCGCGAATGGATTTGGCTTTCCGGCAATCATGATCCGGAGCTTCCGTCCGATCTCGGCGGCGACTGCTGTAGCGAAATCATGATCGGCGGGATAGAATTTCGCCATGCCGCCGATCCAGATTACGAAGATCATGAAATCGCCGGCCATCTTCATCCCGTCGCGCGCGTCGTCGGCTCGGCCGGTTCGGTGCGGCGGCGCTGTTTCGTCAGCGACGGGCGGCGCTGCATTCTGCCGGCGCTCGGCGCTTATGCGGGCGGGCTCAATCTGCGCGATGCAGCCTTTGCGGCGCTTTTTGCGCGCGGCGCGCGCTCTGAGCAGATCCATGCCCATGTTCTCGGCCGCGATCGGGTTTATAAGGTTTCACACCGGCGCTGTCTGCCCGATTGATATTTGTGTGGCTTAGCAGTGCATGCGCGCCGTTCAAGGGGAATACAACGTGGATTCAGACGACAAGCTTACGAGCGAGGAGCTACGGGGACGGGTTGAATATTGGAAGCAAATTGCTTCGATTCAAATGCATTTCAATGATCTATGCATTCGTACCAGATGGCTCGGTCTTACGGCGGTCGCAACTTTGGTAGCGGCCGCGGCAGTTTCCGAAAAGGAAAATATCAGATTTTCTCTGCCGTTTTGCTTTTTGCATTCTATAGGTCTTCCGAGCGTTTTGATGCTAATTAGCCTTATGGTCTTGGGTGCTCTTTGGTTTCTGGACCTCCACTATTATTACAAAATGCTTATAGCCAGCGTAGATTATGGGGAGACTCTTGAAAGAGCTATCGTCGCCGACTTAAAAATAACTAACGGCGGAATCACTTCCCACATCAGCGCAAACGTATCTCGCGGAAGAGCGAGTGGCGTCGCGTGGATGTTTTATATATTGGTAGGTGCGGTCATATTTATTTTCTTGGTTGGCTCGTTTCTTCCTAGATTGAGCGATCATCCTTAGCTTACAATTTAATTTTAGACGTGAACGTACCGGCGCTGCCTGCCGGATTAGCAGGGGGCTCCCGCGCGGCGACGGGCTGCACGGCAGTGCGCTCGTACCAGCCTTGCGAGCGATTGACGACCCATACGACGGTCAGCATCACTGGCACTTCGATCAGTACGCCGACCACGGTTGCGAGCGCTGCGCCTGAGTTGAAACCGAACAGGCTGATTGCAGCGGCGACCGCCAACTCGAAAAAATTGCTCGCGCCGATCAGGGCGGAAGGGCCGGCGACGCAATGCTGCTCGCCGGCGAGCCGATTCAAAAGATAGGCAAAGCCGGCATTGAAATAGACTTGAATCAAGATCGGCACGGCCAGCAGCGCGATCACGAGGGGCTGGGCGAGGATTTGTTCGCCTTGGAAGCCGAAGAGGAGGACGAGCGTTGCGAGTAGGGCCAGCAACGAAAGAGGTTGCAGGCGCGCAAGGAACCGATCGAGCGCCGGCGTGCCGCCCGATTCCAGCAAAACGCGCCTTAGAAGCTGCGCGCCGATCACCGGCACGACAATGTAAAGGGCTACCGACAAGGCGAGCGTGTCCCACGGAACCGTGATCGCCGAGAGGCCGAGCAGTAGGCCAACGAGCGGTGCGAAGGCGAAGATCATAATCGTGTCGTTCAGCGCGACCTGCGACAGCGTGAAATGCGGCTCGCCGCGGCACAAATTCGACCAGACGAACACCATGGCCGTGCAGGGCGCGGCGGCGAGCAGAATCAGCCCGGCGATATAGGAAGTGATCTGATCGGCCGGCAGATAAGGCCGAAAGATGTGGCCGATGAACAGCCAGCCGAGTGCTGCCATGGAGAAGGGTTTGATCGCCCAATTGATGAAGAGGGTGACGCCGATTCCGCGCCAGTGGGCGCGGACCTGGCCGAGCGCGGCGAAATCGATCTTCACCAACATGGGAACGATCATTAGCCAGATCAGCGCGGCAACCGGCAGGTTCACCTTCGCGACCTCGGCCGCGCCTATGGCGTGGAAGACGCCCGGCACGACATGGCCCAAGGCAATGCCAGCAACAATGCACAAGGCGACCCACAGGGTCAGATAGCGTTCGAACAGAGACATGCTTCTGTGCTTTCGTCAGGCGGTTGCGACGCGGCGGCCGTGGGCATCGACGACGCGCTCGCCGTCTTCCTTGAAGAATTCGCCGCGCTGCGGCGGCAAGAGATCGATCACGGTTTCCGAAGGACGACAGAGCCGCACGCCCTTCGGCGTGACGACAATCGGCCGGTTCATCAGGATCGGATGCGCCGCAATCGCATCGAGCAGGGCTTGGTCGGACAAGGTGGGATCGGCCAGTCCCAACTCATGAAACGGTGTATCCTTCTCGCGCAGGATGGCGCGCAGCGGCACACCCATGCGCGCCACCAATTGCATCAGCATGGCGCGTGTTGGCGGGGTTTTCAGATATTCGATCACATGCGGCTCGACGCCGGCATTGCGAATGAGGCCAAGCGTATTGCGCGAGGTGCCACAGTCTGGATTGTGATAGATGATAACGTCCATGACGCGCCTCACGCCACGTCTGGCCGGCGATGGCTTGCGCCAGGCTGGTGGCCGATCTCCTCCAGTCGCTTGGTAAGTGTCAGCGTATCGAGGGCCTTGATCGGAAGGCTGACGAAAGCGCTGATCCGGTTGCCGAGATACTTCATCGCCATGACGAATGCCCGTTCCTTTTCGAGGGGGCTGCCTTCGGCAGCGACCGGGTCTTCGATTCCCCAATGCGCGGTGATCGGCTGGCCCGGCCATACGGGACAGGTCTCGCCAGCGGCGTTGTCGCAGACCGTGAACACGAAATCCAATACCGGCGCGCCCGGCTGCGCGAACTCATCCCAGCTCTTCGAGCGCAGCCCTTCGGTCGGAAGACCACTTTCCGCTATCAGCCGCAGAGCCAGGGGGTGGACTTCGCCTTTGGGATGGCTGCCCGCAGAAAACGCTCGGAAGCGTCCCTTCCCGCGATCATTCAACAAGGCCTCGGCCATGATCGAGCGGGCCGAGTTGCCGGTGCAAAGGAACAGGACATTGAAGGGACGATCGGCCATGACCCGCCTCATGGTGTGCAGCATCCGGACGCTTCTGCATCCGATGCAGGTTTTGGCGCACAGCACGCTTTAGTGTGCGCGAGGCGAGCCTCGCGCTCGCCCGTGCCATCGCCATAATTCGCGCTCTCGCCGGTCGTCAGAAAGGTTTCCCAAGAGATGCCGGCCGGGTCGTCAATCCATGACTTTTCCGATTTCGCGTAGCAGCAGCTCGTCTCGCCTTGCTCGACGACCGTGCCGCCGGCTTTGTGCAGGCGCGCATAGACCTCATGCAGCTCGTCTCTGTCTTCGACCTGTATCCCAAGGTGGTCGAGGCCTGGCTCGCGGCCGCGCGTCGAAATCGCGAAATTCACGCGCGGATCATCGAGCATCCATTTGGCATAATCGGGCTTGACGACGGCCGGCTCCGTGTCAAACAGCGCCGAGTAGAAGCCGATCGCGTCGTGAAGATTTTCGACGGCGACGTGCACATGCATGCGCTTCATGGGGAAACTCCTTTAAGCAGGAACTTTCGCGCGCTTGGCACGTGCGGGCTTGCACGCCGCGGCCGGTGCGCATGTCTCCGGCGCGCCGCCACAGCAGTTTTCGGTGAGAAAGCCGAGCAGCGCGTTCATGGTCTCGAAACGCGCGGCGTAAATCATCGAGCGGCCCTCACGATGTACGGTGACGAGCCCGGCTTGGCGCAGGCGATCGAAATGGAAGCTCAGCGTGTTCGGTGCGAGATCGAGCGCCGCGGCGACACTGCCCGCCGGCAGGCCTTCCGGGCCGGCCTGCACAAGCAGACGGAATATTGCGAGACGATTGTCTTGTGCGAGGGCGGCGAGAGCCGCAACGGCAGATAATATTTCCATATTTCAACGAATATAGAAATGATGAAGAGCCATCAAGCATTATTTTCAAGAACCGTCCAAACGTTGCGCGGCAGATCGTTTGACCTGTGTGTAGGCCGCGACCGGGTCTATAAGGTCTCGCACCGGCGGTGTCTGCCGGATTGATGCCCTTTTTGTGAGGTGGTCTTGCCTCATGGGAAAAATGAATAAGGGGCTGGCTTATGCAGAAAGATCAAATAGCGAGTTTATGCGCCGCGTCATCGAGGTCAGCCAAAGTTGCAATAGCTGCTCTAGCTTTCGCGACCTGCGGTTTCGCTTCTGCCGCACGCGCCGACGACATGCAGCCCCTCCGCAATGTCGGCGACGGCTATAAGTCCGTGAAAGTCATCACGCATTACGAGATCAATGCGGCCAGCAGGACGATGGACCTCATTGCAGCTACGCCAAGCAACCTAAGCCTCTCCAAGGACGTCGAGAGGGAGCTGGCCGGACAGACGGCCCGCGAGATCTGTGCCAATGGCACGATCAAAGCAAGTTGGACCGTGCGTATTTTCTTGGCCGGAGAATCATCACCCGCAGCCTCTTGCCGGACTGGCGCGCATCACGGTGGCGCGAGGTAGCGGCCCTTCTCCCGCACGCAAGTCGGGCTTGCCCGACTTGTGTTTTGAAATGCCGAACTCGGGCAGGTTCGTTCGGAAGAAGGAGCGCGCCCGGCACAGGGCATTGCTTCCGGGACGTCGATGGTTCGTCGGTCGGCTCTGCTATTCACGCGCGCTTTTGGAATGGCGCAAACCTTGCTCCTGAACATTAAAAGCAGCAGTTAGAGTTCATCCCCGACAAAGGTCGGGACCCGGGGCCTGGTTGAGGAAGAACGACAAGCCTCTCGAATCACAGGAGAATTACGATGGCTGACGGGCACAGCGCCGAAGCAAGCGCGCTCTACATTTTGACGATCTTCGTCCGGCTTAGGTGCATGACCGGTCAAACCGTGCTGATGGGCAACCTCACATTGCCTTTTTCTCAGGACGGCTGGCAACTCAGTGATCTCGATGCGGGGCTGCCATATGGTGTCGAGAAAGGCTGGATCGAGATGGGTAAAGACAACAAATTCGTCAAGCTGACCGAGGCGGGCTTCGCTCAGACGGCGTCTTTGACGGTGGCGCTCGACTAGAGTTCGATGCGCCTTCGGCGTCGCTTTTGTTCCAGCGACGTTCTCCTTCATGCCGGACGTGCACGGCCGCGCTTGTCCCGCCCATGACGCCGAAAACCCATGTCGCAGACCCAGTCCACCTCGCCCTCACCGCCGCGGCACGACATCGACCTTCACCTCGATCTCCTGATCGCCGGCGCCGAGAATAATGCCAGCGACCGGCGAAATATCGGCATAGTCGCGGCCGCGCGCGAGGCTGATGTGATCATCGCCGACAAGCACGCAATTGGTCGGATCAAGCCCGATGAAGCCCGTCCCTTCGCCGCACCAGAGCGCCACCCAGGCATGGGTTGCATCCGCGCCTTCGAGCCTTTCCTTGCCCTCCGGCGGGATCGTCCGGAGATAGCCGCTGACATAGGCGGCGGGCAGGCCGATGCCGCGCAGGCCGGCGATCATGATATGGGCGAAGTCCTGGCAGACGCCGGATCGCTTCTCGAAGGCTTCCGACAGCGGCGTCGAGACGATTGTCGCCTTCCGATCATAGGTGAAGTCGTTGCGCATGCGATGCATGAGATCGATCGCCGCTTCCAGCACCGGCCGGCCGGGCAAAAAACTTGTCCCTGCATAATCGGCGGCGGGATGAAAGCGCGGCACGAAGCGGCTCGGATGAAGGAAATGCACCGGCGAATCGGGGCTGAGCGAGCTGCTGCCGAAGGCGTCATCGCGCACCGCCTCCCAGCCTATCGTCTTCTGCGGCTCGGGCGGCGGATCACGTGCAATGTCGACGCTCGCTTTCGCCTCGATGAGCAAGCGCCGATGCGCCGTTGCGATGGTGAGCGAGGTCACGCGATTGCCGAAGAAGCAGAGCCGCTCTATCATCTCGCGCGGCTGCGGATCGATCGAGAGCTCCGTCTCGATCACTGTCTGGCCCGGCTCGTCATGCGGCAGAAGCCGCAGCGCGCAATGGCTGAAAGTGACGGCCGAGCCATATTCATACATGGTCACATGGCGGATGTCGTAGATCACGCAAGCCCACTCGATTTATCGGCGCGTGCCGCATTCGGCCCTTGCAGGAAATAGCGTGCCGCAATCGCATCGGCGAGGCCCAGCAGCGTCTGCTCGAAAGCGAGGATTTTCGCATTGTCGAGCTGGCTTGCGACGGCCGTCGCTACATCGGCGGAAAGTTTCAAGGCCATTCGGCGCGGCGTCTCCAGCATGCCGTCATCGCTCAAGCTCGGCAGGCCGGCAAGATGATCGGCGAGCCGTTCGATCTGGAAGGCGACGGAACGCGGGTTGAAAGGATCGAGCAGCGCCATGTCGCGCACCGGCGCCAGCGCCACGCCCATCATATAGCGCGAGCGATAGGTGATCGGCGAATCGATGAGATCGAGCAGAAGATCGAGATCCTCGGCCGGCGCATCGGCATGGCCGAAATGGCGGGCGAAGCGGCATGTGTTGATCGCCCGCTCGATCCTTCGGCCGATCTCGAGAAAATGCCAGCCGGCGCCGCGATTCATATTTTCCTGGGCGAGGCCGGCGATGGCGGCGATGGTTTGCAGAGCCGCATCGCTGCGCTCGATGGCCTCGGCCTCGGTGCGCAGGCTTTCTTCCTCGCGGCTGAGGCCGTTCGCCAATTCATCGATCAGCCGCCAGGTATCGGTCGAAAGCCGTTCGCGAATGAAAGAGGCGGCGCGATGCGCATCGCGCACCAGCGACAGCGCCGAGCCATATTCCGGCTCGCCATGGAGCGCGATGGCAGCGAGCCGCATGCCCTCGGCAGCAGGCTTCGCTGGCACGGCGCCCCAGGCAATAAAGAGGCTGGCGATGCGCTCCACCTCCCTTTGCGGATTGTTCTGCGCATCGGTGTCGATCATGCGGCCTGCAAGACAGCGGATGAGGCGCAAGGTCGCCTCGGCCCGTTCGAGATAGCGGCCGAGCCAAAAGAGATTGTCGGCGGCGCGGCTCGGCAGATTGCCCATCAGCCTGCGGATGCGGACCGTCTCGTCGGTGGGCAAGAGGGTCACATGTTCGACCGGCGCTTCGGCGAGAACCCAGACATCGGCGGAGCGCACGCCTACTCCCATGGTGACGGCGCGGGCGTCGAGCCGATCGGAAATCCGGCAAAAACCGCCGGGCATCACCCTCCAGCCCTCCTCGGTACGCGCCGCATACACGCGCACAACGAAGGGCCGTGGCGTCAGCTTTCCATTGTCCCATACCGGCGTCGTCGACAATTTGACGACTTCCTGGCCGACGAAATCAATGCCGCGCCGGCTGATATCGGCGATGAGCCGCTTTTTCTCCGCGGCGGAAAGAGCGGCGCCGACCACAGCCTCGTTCGGCTTATGGTCGAGAACCGGATTGCCGAAGGCGCCGGTGATCGCCATGCCGTCGAGATAGGCGATCACATCCTCCTGCTCATGCTTCTGGCCGCACCACCAGGTGGCGACATTGGGCAGATAGAGATCCTCGCCGAGGATGCGCTGGCAGAGCCGCGGCAGAAAACTCAAAAGCGCCGGCGTTTCGAGAACACCGGAGCCGAGCGCATTGGCGAGCACAACGCCGCCGCTGCGCAGCGCCTCGACAAGACCAGGGACGCCCAGATGCGACTTGCCGTTGAGTTCGAGCGGATCGGCGAAATCCGAATCGATGCGCCGCCAAATGACATCGGCGCGCTTCAGCCCGGCGATGGTGCGCACATGGATCTCGCCGGCGCGCATGGTGAGGTCGCCGCCTTCGACAAGGAGAAAACCGAGATAGCGTGCGAGATAGGCCTGTTCGAAATAGGTTTCATTATAGGGCCCGGGCGTCAACAGGCAGATGCGCGGATCGGAACGGGTGGCCATGGCGGTGAGGCCGCGGCGAAACGCCTGGAAGAAGGGCGCCAGGCGCTCGATATTCATGTCGCGATAAAGTGCCGGAAAAGCCCGCGACATGACGAGCCTATTGGCCAGCGCATAGCCGGCGCCTGACGGCGCCTGAGTGCGGTCGCCAAGAACCCACCAGCGCCCGTCTGGCCCGCGGCCGAGATCCGCCGCGTAAAGAAGCAAATGTTTGCCGCCGCGCGGCTCGACCCCGCAGAGCGGATGCAGAAAATCCGGCGAGCCGGTCACGGCCGCGGCCGGCAGATCGCCGCCTTTGATGAGCTCGCCAGCGCCGTAAATATCGGACAGGACGGCTTCGAGAAGCCTTGCCCGTTGCGCGATGCCGGTGGCGATCTCCTGCCATTCCGCTGCTTCGATCAGCAAAGGCAGATGGCTGAGCGGCCAAGCGCGTTCGCTCGTATCGCCATAGGCGCGATAGGAGACGCCGGCGTCGCGGATATGTCTGTCGGCGGTGGCGAAGCGGTGGTCGATGTCTTCCGCATCGAGCCCGCAGAGCGCTTCGAGAAATCGGACCCAATGCGCCCGCTGCCGCCCGTTGCCGTCGATGAATTCATCGGGAATATTCGGCAACGGCCGATAATTTGCCGTGAGCGCAGCAAAGCGCTCGGCAGCTATCTCGGCGGGGGAGCGGAATTTCGACGCGCGCATCTTTACCAATGCTTTTTGCCTGCTGCTGTCGGCTGATCTTTGTCCATGCTCACCCCTATTGTTTCGGCCGGAAGGATTTGAGTTGAACCGGATTGGTCTCGATCCGCGCCGCGCCGATGAGATCGAGGCAATAGGGCACCGCCGGGAAAACGGCATTGAGACAGACCTCGATCGAGGCCGGCTTGCCCGGCAGGTTGATTATGAGGCAAGAGCCGCGATGCGCCGCGATCTGGCGCGACAGGATTGCGGTCGGAACCTGCTGCAGGCTCACCTGCCGCATCAGCTCGCCGAAGCCGGGCAGGACCCGCGGTGCCGCCGCCTGCGTCGCCTCTGGCGTCAGATCGCGCGGGGCAGGCCCGGTGCCGCCGGTCGTCAGGATCAGATCGCAGCCCTCTTTATCGGCCAGCTCGATTAGCGTGTCGCGGACGGATTCGAAACCGTCCGGAATGATGCGGCGCAGGGTTTCGAAGGGCGTCGTCAGAACCCTTGTGAGATAGGCGACAATGGCGGGGCCGCTCTCGTCCTGATAGACGCCAGCCGAGGCACGATCGGAGGCGGTAACCACGCCGATGATGGCCGCGCGCTCTGCCTCTTCCGCCATGGCTCACCCTGGATTTTCAAATCGCCTGTCGCGAATTTAGGCGATCCGATGCCGGAAGCCTAGCCACTAGCGCAAGGCCGGCGCCCGCGCCAACGCCGCGGGCACGGCGCCGTTCCGGCATCAGGAAACATATTGAGGAGGAAGGCGAAATCCGTGCCGCGGGGGGCGGCGGGAGGCGCTGGAATGAGTTGGCGGCGTCAATTGACCTTGGATAAGGCCCTGACAAACGACGAGGCCGTCGACAATAGGCCGCGCGCGAAGATTATGACGCCTGATGACGCCGCGCAGCCCGGACAGGCCAAGCCGCCGAGCCGCCTCACGCGTCAGGAGTGTTTGGCGATGTGCCCTGCCAATTCCCCGGCGTGATGGTCTTTCATCAATTTGGTGAGCGACGGCTCATCCAGTTCGGCGAGAACGTGCGACAGCGTGTCCGTGTCTTTGAAGCCCGGCGCGAAACCGGCCCCATAGTGCTTGCGCAAAGTTCCGACATGCGTGTTGCCGTGCTTCCGGCTGATCTCACCATCCTTACTGCGATGGCGGTTGTCGAGGCCTGGCTCTTTCATCGGTTTCCTCCTCCAGCAGGTCGGCCAGCTTAGTTCCCTTTCGCGCTTCGGGAAAGAGGGGTTCCTTTTCGTTCCGGAAACCTGTTTCAGAGCGCTCCGCCAGCGTGCTTCGGTCCCAAATGCGCGCGGCTCTCAGTGCTGCCAATCTTGCGGCACCGGCAATTCGCCCGTGACATCCACATGAGCGCTCTCTGCCGTCGAAAGCAGCTTCTTTTCGGAAAACCGGAGCGCGAGAAGACGGCCGTCGTCGGTGCGCAGCTGAACATCTCCGCGGCCGAACACATCCTTCAGAACGCTTGCCGAGAGGCGGATCTCGCCGGAACTCATGACCCCTGCCTTCGGCTGCAAGAAGCCGTCGAAATCATACGACGCACGCGCGACTGCTTTGCCGTCGCACATGACAACGCCGCTTCCCGAGAGGGAGCCGAGATAGCGCATGGTTCACTTCCTTTGAGCCCCGCAATTCAGATTGGGCTCGGTTACTCTTCAACTCTTCTTTTTCGGAACGCCGGCCGATGCGACAATGCCTTTGGTCATGCCGACGGGCGGCGGCGCAGCTTCCTTCGTCTTCTTTGGCTTTTTGATTTCCCGATTGCTGCGTTTCTGTCCTTTTGCCATGACAGCGCTCCTCTGCACCGGATCGATCGATGCTGTGCGAAAACAAAAAGCCCCGCGACCTTCATCAGGTGCGGGGCCATGGGCGTCAGATGCGATGGGCGCCAAGCGCCCCGCTCGGCTCTATTTCCAAGATCTGAAGTATGTCCTTTATCGGAAAAGTCTGTCAACTTTTCCGGGCCATGCTCTAGCCCCGAGCACCGCCTCAAACAAAGCCGCCAGTCCATCCGTGGTCGGCTTCATCGAGGCGATGTCGCATGTCGGCAGGCTCAGAGCCGCCGATACTGCACTCAGGCCAGAACTTTGAGATTGTCGGCCGACATCTTGCCGCTCTTCCGATCGGAAACGAGCTCGAAGCGAACCTTCTGGCCCTCATGCAAATTGCCGAGGCCGGCGCGCTCCACAGCGCTGATATGGACGAAGGCATCAGTGCCGCCGTCATCCGGCGCGATGAAGCCAAAGCCCTTTTGGGCATTGAACCATTTTACGGTTCCCGTGGTCATGGGAAACCCTTTCTAGAGACACAGATTTAGCTCACCCGCGCAGCCGCGGGCCGTCGAATTCGCATTTTCGGGAGAGAGGATTTTCGGCCCGGCGCGATATTTCTTCAGCGCACTGCCAAGTCTTCTGGCCGTCTATCGACCTTGCTAATATGTGCCACTCTGCGTGAAAATTCAAGGATGATTTCAACCTTACTTCCGAATCGGGACGGTTAATAAAGAGAATAGGCTGTATAGAATAGCTTTAGGCGAGAATATTTCGTCAGGCTTTTCTGAAATCTCCTGGCTAATTTTCTAGGCTGAATCTCATGGCCGAATCTCATGGCGGAATCTCATGGCCGGGCACCTGTGTCTCATTGTGCCGCCAAAGCTAGCGCCGCATCTTCCTTCAGCTCCGTACCGGTGCGCTGCAAGGTACGAGCGAGCGCCGTGATGGCGCTTATGCGTCGCACCGCCTCGGGAAGGGCGAGCCCGCCGGGACGAATATTAGAGACGCAATTGCGCTCGGCATCGCGCGTCTCGCCGGGCTTCGGCGCAAAACTGATATAGGCGCCGAGCGAATCGAAGGCGCTGAGGCCCGGTCTCTCACCGATGAGAACAATAACGAGCTCGGCGCCGAGCGCTTCAGCGATCTCATCGCCGAGCGCGACCCGCGCCTGGCGCGCAATGACAGGCGGCGCGAACCGCCAATCGGAGGCGTGCAGGAGCCCGCGGCAGAGTTCGGCACCTTGGCTCTGCACAGCGGCGGCAGAGAGGCCGTCGGCGAGCACGATGACACAATCATAACTGCCATGTCGAAGCGCCGCGCGGGACTCTTCGGCAAGCCTGCGGCCGAGATCCGGCCGTTGCAGATAGATCGCCCGATTCTCGCAGCGGCTCTCGACCATGAGCGGCGAGAGATCGGCAAGCGCGGCGGATAGAAGCTCCGCATCGAGCGCGGTGTGCACGGCATCGCGGGCGCGGGCATGGGCGAGCGCGAATTCGAGCACGCGTGCCGTCGGCAAGGCATCGCCGGTGCGCCCGAGCGCGATGCGCGCCGAGGTCGCGCGCCGTAGAAAAGCCCAGAGATCGGAAGGGGAATCATCCATGGTAAATCACAAAGCGCGCTTCAATGCCATCGCCGGGACGATTTCACGGCTGTGGCATTGGATACACAAGTCTGCCGATGCGCGGCGGGGTCTAATCTGCACAATAAGACAGAGACCGTCTTTCGTTTCGATGCTGGCCATTGAACCCGACGGGGTCTAAGAGGGTTTAGACAAGAGGGGCCGAACCAAGCTCTCGGCCTGTCCAATGCGGCTTTCGGCATCGGTCTTTGCATCAAGGAGCAGAAAATGAGCACATTGGAAAGACCTCGTGAAATCATCGAATATTGCCTCAAGCCGTTCAATGTTTCGGCGAGCGCGGAAGAATATAAGGAGGCCTATCGCCGGCTTGAGCATGTGATCAAGACCTTGCAGACCGCGGCGCGGCGCGCCAATCAGCCGGTCGCCGTCGATTTTTCGCAGATGGCCACGATCACGCTCAATGAAGAAGCGCATGGTAACGAGTGAAGCGCGCAAACCTTCTCCCAGTCGGAGAAGGTGCCGAGCGAAGCGAGGCGGATGAGGGGTTACGATCCTGCCGCCGTCGCAACAACGTAACCCCTCACCCGGCCGCTCCGCGGCCACCCTCTCCCAACGCAAGTCGGCTGTTGCCGACTTGCGCATCCTAGAATGCCGAACTCGGGCAAGCCCGAGTTCGGTGGGAGAGGGTTCGCGCTCTATCTGGCGCGCTTCATCTCCACAAAATAGCCTAGCCGCCGCTTGCTGCCAGCAATTTGGCCGCGCCGCCATCGAGCTTTGGCCGCACCCGCGCGGCCTGATCCATGATCCCGAATTTCTGCAGCCAGGCTTCGAATTCCGGCGCCGGCCTGAGGCCGAGCACGGCGCGCAGATAAAGTGCGTCGTGAAACGAGGTCGATTGATAGCCGAGCATGATGTCGTCGGCGCCCGGCACGCCCATCACATAAGTGCAGCCGGCGACGCCGAGCAAAGTGAGGAGAGTGTCCATATCGTCCTGATCGGCCTCGGCATGGTTGGTGTAGCAGACATCCATGCCCATCGGCAGGCCGAGGAGCTTGCCGCAGAAATGATCCTCCAGCCCGGCGCGAATGATCTCCTTGCCGTCATAAAGATATTCGGGACCGATGAAGCCGACAACGCTGTTCACGAGGAGCGGGTGATAGCGGCGCGCGACCGCATAGGCGCGCGCCTCCATCGTCTGCTGATCGACGCCATGATGCGCCTCGGCAGAGAGCGCGGCGCCCTGGCCGGTCTCGAAATACATGACATTGTCGCCGCCGCGCTTGAGACTCAGTGCCGCCGCGCGCGCCTCGTCGAGCAAAGCGAGGCTCACGCCGAAGGCTTTATTGGCGGCTTCCGAGCCTGCGATCGATTGAAAGACGAGATCGACCGGGCCGCCACGTTCCATCACTTGCAGCATGGTCGAAACATGCGCCAGCACGCAGCTCTGGACCGGGATCTCGAAGCGCAGCCGCAGCTCCTCGAGTGAGTCCAGAATGCGCAGCGCCTGCGATGCGCTGTCGGTCGCGGGATTGATGCCGATACAGGCATCGCCGCAGCCATACATCAGCCCGTCGAGAATCGCAGCGCCGATGCCGGCGAGATCATCGCTCGGATGATTGGGCTGCAGCCGCACCGAGAGCCGTCCGGGCAGGCCGATCGTCGTGCGAAATTTCGTGACGACGGAGATCTTCCGCGCCACGGCGATGAGATCCTGATTGCGCATCAGCTTCGAGACGGCGGCAACCATCTCTGGTGTCAGCCCTGCCGCCAGCGCGGCGAGCACTTCGGTCGTTGCCGCGTCGGAGAGGAGAAAGTCGCGCAAGCCGCCGACGGTGAGCGCAGCGACCGGCGCGAAGGCCGATGCATCATGCGTATCGAGGATCAGCCGCGTCACCGCATCGGTTTCATAAGGGATGAGCGCTTCTTCGAGAAAGCGCTTGAGCGGCAGTTCGGCGAGCGCCATGCGCGCGGCGACACATTCCTCGGCGCTCGCGGCGGCAAGCCCGGCCAGCCGGTCGCCCGCGCGCGGCGGCGAGGCGCGTGCAAGCAGCTCCTTCAAATCGTCGAACACATAATGCGTGTGGCCCAAGGCGCAAGCATAAGACATGGGGGCGGGCCTTTCCGTACTGGCAAAGAAAGATCCTGGTGGACGCCCCATAAGTCAATCCAATGAGGTACCTCGCAGTCACTATTGTCCAAGCAGGTCGTGACGGCGGGGGGGCATTAGCCTATGCTGAATCGGGCGGCGGAGAAAGCCGGCGTAGCTATCAGGGAGGACCGATGTGATTTCCACTAAGATCCGTCTTTTCGCATGTGCCGGCATCCTTGCCGGCGTGATCGCCGTCGCGCCGAAACTCGCGGCGCAGGACATGATGGGCGGTCTCGATCTCAATTCGCCGCAATATACGACGGCGGAGATGACCCGCGCCGAAATCGAAAAGCTGCTTGCCGCCGGCAAGAAGCCCGATCTTTCGAATAAGAGCCTCAATGGGCTCGACCTTTCGGGCCTCGATTTTTCCGGCGTCAATTTCCGCGCCGCACGGCTCAACAAGACGAAATTTGCCGGCGCCCGGTTGCAAGGCGCCATATTCGATCAGGCCTGGGCGATCGGCGGTGATTTTTCCGGCGCCGATCTCACAAGGGCGTCGGTCTTTGCGGCCCAGATGCAGAAATCGAATTTCGACAATGCCGATCTCTCCTATGCGCGTGTCGCCGGCGATTTTTCCGGCGCGCATATGCGCAAGGCGAAATTCGTCAAGGCCGATCTCTCGGCCGATATGAAGAATCAATCCATGGGTCTGATGCGGGCGGTGTTGCGTTCCGTCGATCTGCGCGGCGCCGATTTCGAGGGCGCCAATCTCGCCCGCACCGATCTCGAATTCGCGCAACTCGCCGGCACCAATTTCATCGATGCCGATTTGAGCGGCGCCGATGCCGGCGGCGCCGATTTTCGCGGCGCCATCTTTGGCAATACGATTCTGACGGACTGCGATGTGTCAGGCGCCACGATCGATGCGGCGCAGGCGCAGATCTTTGCCGATGCCGCCCATCTCGATCGCGTGATCAAGAAGTGAGGCTGAGTGCTCCCGAGAATTTTATTTGTCGCATGATCTTATCCGAAAAGTCTGCAACTTTTCGGGATCATGCTTTATCCCAGCGGATAGGCCGCTTCGACCACATAGGGGCCGCCGCCTGTCGAGGCGCGAGCGGAAAACAGAACGAAGCGGGTCGCCTCGAACCGGCGCGAGAAGAAAAACCCGCGCGCGGCAAGATAGGCGGCAACCGCCGAGGCCGAAGCATCGCGCAGCCGGGCCAGAGTGACATGCGGCGTGAATTTTCGCGGCTCCGGCGGAATGCCGATGCGCCGCATCAGACGCTCCTGCTCGGCCTGGAGTTCGACGAGCGGTTGCGCCGGCTTGGCTTTGGCGACGATTGCCCGCGGCCGCCCGCCGCCGAAGGAATCGAGCATTTCAAGCGTCACGGTGAAGGCCGGCCGGCGGATCTGTTCGAGCGTCGCAAAAACGTCACGCGCCGTGGCATCGTCGATGTCGCCGATGAAGCGCAAAGTCATATGGTAATTTTCGACATCGATCCAGCGCGCGCCGGAGATCCCGCCGCGCAAATTGGCGAGGTCCAAAGCAATGTCAGAGGGGATCTCGAGGCCCGTGAACAGACGGGGCATGGGTCCCTCCTCGAAGAATGGCGCTGGTCGAAGTAAAGCTTACTTTACGGCAGCGCGGTCTGAGTCACCGCCTATTTTGGACCGAATCGGCGTTTCGAGAAAGATCGCAGTGCAAAATTCTGCATGACCCATCTGTCTGGGCGATCTGTCTGGCCAAATCTTGGCGCCTATGTCTTGGTGCCTATGTCTTGGCGGCGATCGCCCGCAGCATGGCCTCGACCTCCGGCAAGATTCCGTTAACGATCCTTTCGACGCCGGCGCCGTTCGGATGCAGGCCGTCGGCAAGGGTGAGGTCTTTGTGGGTCGCGACGCCCTCGAGAAAGAAAGGATAGAGCGGCGCCCGATATTTTGCCGCAAGCTCCGGATAGATAGTGTCGAAGGCCTTTGTATAGTCTTTGCCGAGGCTCGGCGTCGCCCGCATGCCGGCGATCAGCACTTTGATATGGCGCGCTTCGAGCCGGGCGAGGATTTTTTCGAGGGCCTGGCGGGTGACGGCGGGATCCGTGCCGCGCAGCATGTCATTGGCGCCGAGCTCCAGAATGACCGCATCGGCGCCATCGGCCAAGGCCCAATCGAGGCGGGTGAGGCCGTCCGAGGCCGTATCTCCCGAAACGCCGGCATTGACGACGCTCACAGCGAGCCCATCTTTGCGCAAAGCAATCTGGAGCACGGCGGGAAAGGTTTTATCCGCCGGCAGCAGATAGCCGGCCGTGAGGCTGTCGCCGAAAACGACGAGTTTGAGGGCCGGCGCGGCGCTGGCTTGTGGCAGAGGGGCCAGCCAGAAAACCGCCGGAATCACCAAGGCAGTAAGAACTTGGGCAAGCAGTGCGCCGGTCCAGCGGCGCCGCGGGCCTTGCGGCCACGACCAAAGGTCGATCGGATTGGCCTTTATAGTCTTGGCCCTGATATCGGATGTGAGCATGGATGAAGCGGCGGTCCTGTTTGACAATGTCGATCTCAGTCTGGGGCGGGGTGCGGCTCGAATCCATATTCTGAAGCAGATTTCTTTGCGGATCGGGCGCGGCGAGACGGTCGCTTTGCTCGGCCCCTCGGGCTCGGGCAAATCGACCTTGCTGATGGCCATGGCCGGCTTGGAGCGCCCGGATTCCGGCAGCATCAAGATCGAGTCGGTCGCGCTCGAAACCATGGGCGAGGATGCGCTCGCCCGCTTTCGCGGGGAAAAGATCGGCATCGTTTTCCAATCCTTCCATCTGATCCCGACCATGACGGCGCTCGAAAATGTCGCCGTGCCTCTCGAACTTTCGGGCGTCGCGGATGCCTTCGGCCGCGCCGCGGCGGAACTCACTGCCGTCGGCCTCAAGGAAAGGCTTACCCACTATCCGGCCGAGCTTTCAGGCGGCGAGCAGCAGCGCGTCGCGCTCGCCCGCGCGCTCGCGCCCAGTCCTTCGCTTCTGATCGCCGATGAGCCGACCGGCAATCTCGACGAAGAGACCGGCAGAAGCGTCATCGATCTGATGTTTGCGCTGCGGCGCGAGCGAGGTGCGACTTTGGTCCTCGTCACGCATGATCATGCGCTCGCGGACAAATGCGACCGGACGATCAGGCTAAGGTCGGGGAGGATTGAGGGAAACGCTTCATACGTTCAACATTCATCCTTGCAAAATTCTCGATAAGAGCCTCGCCTCCAGCGAGCGCTGCTTCGCCTAACTTTATTTTTGAAGCTAAGTCTCCAATTGGAACCTTCTTCACACCGGGATTTTCTCCAAGCTCCAAATTCTTCAACAGTTTGGCCGCGGCAACGGGCGCGAATACGGCGCCATGTTTATCGTCAGGAACCAACACGTTGTGACAGGCGATATTTCTCCACTTTGTAATTTGTTCCAACGCTTCAAGATGGTTTTGAAGGGGCTTCTGCGATACGGAATTAGCGATATACTTCGACCGCGCCTTCAACATCTCAATTTTGCAACTCATATCTAACGTGGCAACCACGGCTTCAAGCAGTGGAGAGCCCGTGAGGGATAATACTTGGATCAAAATGTGATTGAGTTGATGATCCAGAGCAGACGTTAAAAGCACCAATTCGCCGACTATGCTATAGGCGGCACGAAATCGTTCGGTCGCCACTGAGTCGACTTGCGGATCTAGCGTATCTTTTTTGCTGCTCAGAAATTCTGGATTTCGGATCGCTTGGCCTACGCGGACGAGTTCAATCGCATCCTTGCGTAAGGAAACGGGTGCCAGCATCGGCTCCTTCTTGTCGGCAGCAATTTGAAGCGCGACACGTTCCACAGCGAGCCGATGAATAAAGCGGTATTCCGACTCACCGGCCTCAATGGCCTGATAGGAACGTAAAGCCATGTCGAGCTTGTTGGCCATTTCCTGCTGGGTGAGGCCAAGGTCTTTGCGAAGCTCGATTAGGCCTTCTTTTAAATGAGGTTCATCAGTCATGTGAACTAGGTCTGTAACAGATGATAAAACTGGAGCGGTTTGGACCCGCTCCAGCTCCCTTGGGGTTGCATCAGAGTCGCGATTTGACCAATTTTTGGTACGCTGAAACAGCGTAGTTGTCAATATCGGGCGTAATAATAGCATGTCCGTTTGGCGCCGATTTTCACGCGCACTTCTTCGACGTATAAATCCGTTGCGAAACCGCCATCATTTCCTCGGTTTAGCCTGCAGCGCCTGCAGCGCCTGCAGCGCCGTGGCGATCGGCAAGAACAGTGAGGCCGGCTTGCTGGCGAAGCGTCGAAATCCATGGTGCCGATAGAAGGCAATGGCCGCTTCGTCTTTGGCGTCGACAATCAGCGAAGATCGCGAATTTGGCGCGTGCTGCTCGCGCGAGTCTGGCTTCTCTCACAAACCGCACCGCAATCGAAACTCACCGCCTATTGCGGCAAGGGAATCACGCCTCTGGAATTGATTTCATTGGAAGTATGTGCGGCGCCGAGCGCGTTGATTTTGCTGTCCGCGGCGATCCGCGAACACGGCGGCAGATAATTCGCCCAACGAGGCGTTCCTTCGACCAATTCCGGCTTATATTTGAAGGGCGCAGATCCCTTGCTTGGCTTGTATTTCTGCCTGATGCAGACAGGGATGAATGTCAAAAGCAAAGTGTCCTTCACGATCCGCGAGAAGCTGAGGAACGGCAAGCTGCCGGTGGGGCCTTTGAAGTTTGCAAGTGTCCAGTTTGGCCCGCCATTGACCCCGGAGGTTATTGTAAAATCCATTTGAGCCTGGATTTGACCAATAACATATTGGACGGCTGTCGATGGGATTTTAAGCGGCTTGGACGATGGGGCTGACGTGCCAGGCGATGGAGGTGGCGGAGGTGTTTCAAAAACCGCGATGTCGTTCATATCGCCGGTGATGAAGTGATAGGATAGGCTCTCCTGAATCCCTAATCTGCCGCCGAGTTCAGTGCGGCCGCCGCATGGCACCGACGGCTGGTCAGTGCCCTGCGGCGCCCCCGGCGCTGGTGCGAAATGCGCCAGCGGACCTTCTTTGTCCGGCACATCCTCATACGGCACATCCTTATAGGGCGGCGACTTCACCAGCCGCTCGAAATCGATGGAGAAATAAAGATAGGTATATCGATGAGCCTGCTCGCTCAGATTCCCCCCGACCGACAAAGTGAGATTGGTCGCCGCCGTATAGGGGTGAATAAAGTTGGCAGAAGGGGCGATGCCGGTTGTCTCCTGGACATCGAGTTGGAATTGCGCCTCGCCGACATATTCGATTTCTTGGAAGAGATTCCCCAGCGTGAAAAGTCTTAGTGGATCGGGCCTTTTCTTTTCTTGCCCCGGCACGTTGGGGTCATAGTGCTGCGGCAAACTCGGGTCGTCGAAATAGCGCGGCAACATCTCTTGATTGTTGGCTGCCTCAAAGAGTTCGCATTTCAGATTGGCGAGCAACGCCGCCACTTTCGGGCCGGCCGGCGCGGAGGAAGGGCCGTTCGCCGTCAAATCAAAAGCCGGAACGGTCGAGCAGGCGGAAACGCTCAATGCGATGCCACAGCATAACATCCGCGGAAACATAATCATTTACTCCTACAACTACTCATACGAACGATTTGAAAATTTCGATAACGATAGACCTAAAGACAAAGCCTGACCGTTGCGGACGAGCCACAGATATTGCAAATCATTCGCGGGTGAAGCGCGCAAGAGACCCCGCTTCGCCACATTCGCGGCTCAGACAGCGCCCCATGCAGTCCAAAGCGTCTCGCGTCACAGACCTTCCCCTCGCCCTTCGTCTCGCGCTGCGCGATTTCCGCGGCGGTCTGTCCGGCTTTTTCATCTTTCTTGCCTGTCTCGCCTTGGGCGTTGCGGCGATCACCGGCGTCGGCGCGATCGCGCATGCGCTCGCCGATGGGCTTGCGCAAAAGGGCCGAATCATTCTCGGCGGCGACATTTCTTTCGAGCTCGTTCAGCGCGAGGCGACAGAGCAGGAGCGCGCTGTCCTTTCGGCGCAAGGAAAGCTCGCGCAAGTCGCGCTGATGCGGGCAATGGCGCGCGCGCCGGACGGTCAATCTGCGCTCGTCGAAATCAAAGCGGTCGATCAAACCTATCCGGTGCAAGGCGCAGTCCTGCTCGATCCGCCTTTGCCGCTCGCCGATGTATTTGCACTGCGCGACGGCGCCTACGGCGTCGCCGCCGATCCGACCATTACCGCGAGGCTCGGCTTGAAGCTTGGCGATCAATTCACGATCGGTGCTGAGACATTTGAATTGCGCGCTAATCTGACTTCAGAACCCGACAAGCTCGCCGGCGGCGTCGGCTTCGGCCCGCGCGTGCTGATGGCGCAGGATGGTTTGCGCGCCACCCATCTCTTGATGCCGGGTGCGCTCGTGAAATGGCTCTATCGGCTGAGCTTGCCGGGCGCGACGCCGCCCTCCGATGCCAGGCTCGCTTCAGTCTCTGCCGCAGTGCGCACAGCGCTGGCCGATGCCGGATTCGAAGTGCGCACGCGCAAAAATGTCTCGCCGGAATTTTCACGCGGGCTTGAGCGATTCAGCCAGTTTCTCACCCTTGTCGGCTTAACCTCGCTCATCATCGGCGGGGTGGGCGTTGCCAATGCCGTGCATGTCTTCGTCGAACGCAAGAAGCCCATAATCGCGACATTGAAGGCGCTCGGCGCCACCGGCGGCTTCGTCTTCGCGATCATGCTCGCCGAGGTCATGCTAATGGCGGCGATCGGCATGGCCGCGGGCGTAGCGGCGGGCTCGGCGCTGCCTTTCTTTCTCGACGCCGGTTTCGCCAAGCTCATTCCCTTTCCGCTCGCGCCATCGCTCTATCCGAGCGAAATGGCGGTTGGCCTTCTTTATGGGACATTGACGGCGCTCGCCTTTTCGCTTCCGCCGCTCGGCCGGGCGCATGATGTGCCGGTGTCGGCCCTGTTCCGCGATGAGGTGGCGCCGCAAGCGAGCCCTCTGCGCAAGCGCTATCGCGCCATGGCTGCTGCGGCCGCTCTGGGTCTTGCACTGGCGGTGCTGAGCCTCACCGCCGATCGGATGCTTGCGTTGACCTATCTTGCCGCTTGTTTTGGCGGCTTTCTGTTTTTGCGCGCGGCGGCGGTGCTGCTCATGGCTGCAGCGAAGAGAGCGCCGCGCATGCGCCGGGTCGAGTTGCGGCTTGCGCTTGCCAATCTCCATCGGCCTGGCGCGCTGACACCGTCCATCGTGCTGTCGCTCGGCCTCGGGCTGACCTTGCTCGTCGGTCTCGCTCTGATTGATGCCAATCTGCGCCGCGAACTCGATCATTCCCGGCCCGGCATAACGCCGAGCTTTTTCTTTCTCGGCATTCCTCAGGTTGAGGCCGAGAATTTCCGCAGCTTTCTCGCCCAGCATGCGAAGACAGGGCAGCTCGAACTCGTGCCGATGCTGCGCGGACGGATCGTCGCGCTCAAGGGCGTTCCCGCCGAAAAGGCGAAAGTGAAAGACAAGGCGGCATGGGCGCTGCTCGGCGACCGCGGCATCACTTTCGCCGCAGCGATCCCTCAGGGCTCGACGCTCGTCGCCGGCGAATGGTGGGACAAGGCCTATGCCGGGCCGCCGCTCGTTTCTCTCGAAGCCGATGTCGCCGATGGGCTCGGGCTCGGCGTCGGCGACAGCGTCACCGTCAATGTCCTCGGCCGCACGATCAGCGCACGCGTGGCCAATCTGCGGCATGTCGATTGGCGCAATTTCGGCATCAATTTCGTGCTTGTTTTTTCGCCGAATGTTTTTGCCGGCGCGCCCTATAGCGATCTCGCGACGGTGACTTTCCCGAGTGGCGACAAGGCCGGGCGCGATGTGGCGCTGGTGCGCGCGGTCGCCACAGCCTTTCCGGCGGTAGTGAGCTTGCGCGTCAAGGATGCGCTCGATGCGATCAAGGATGTGGTCGATCAGCTGAGCCTCGCCGTGCGCGGCGCCGCGAGCGTGGCGCTGGTCGCGGCCACTCTCGTTCTCGGCGGCGCGCTGGCCGCGGGCCAGGAGACGCGCCTTTATGACAGCGTGGTGCTGAAAGTTCTGGGCGCGACGCGGGTGAAGCTGCTTGCCGCCTTCCTCTATGAATTCGGCCTTATCGGCCTAGCGACGGCGGCTTTCGGCGTCTTTGCCGGCAGCCTTGCCGCGCTGGCCGTGGTGCGTTTCGTGATGAAGCTCGATTTCGTCTGGCTCTGGCCGCAGGCGCTTGCCGCCGCGCTCGGGGCCTTGACCGTGGCGATTTTTCTCGGCCTGGCCGGAACCTTTCGCATTTTGGGCCGGAAGCCCGCCCAATATTTACGAAATCTTTAGGTTCCGCCCGCGGTAGAGGGCATTGCTCGCTCTTGTGCCCTCATGCAACCGGCGCCATATTATGCGCGACGCCTCATCTTTTGGCCGATTCCGCGGTCCAGGATGCGAAGGTCGCAGCGTGTTCAATAAAAGCGGACGCCGCTTTTGCGTCGAACCGCGCGCTGTATTAGTCTATGGAGCTTTCCTGGCCGAGGCTTCGGCGCAGGGAAAGCGCGCGGAGGCGGTGAAGCCTCCTGAACCCGTGAGGAAACCATGTCCGACTTCGATCGCAACGCAGCCCGCTGGGGCCAGGGCTACGCCCGCGCCGGGCGCGCCGAAATCGACCAGGGCCTTCGCTCTTATATGCTCGGCGTCTACAATAATATGGTGGTCGGACTTGCGATCACTGGCTTGGTGGCGCTCGGTACCAAGATGCTCGCGATCACGAGTGACCCCGCCCAGGCGGTCGTCCGTGTCGGCCATCTGATGCTGACGCCCTTGGGCCAAGCGCTCTATCTCAGCCCGCTCAGATGGCTGCTGATGCTGGCGCCGCTCGCTTTCGTCTTCTTCTTCTCGTTCCGTCTCAACCAGATGAGCGCGGCTACGGCACGCAATACTTTCTATGCGTTTTCGGCGGCGATGGGTCTGTCGCTGTCGACGCTGCTTTTGATCTACACCGGCACATCGATTGCGAGCGCCTTCTTCGAGACGGCCGCGGCCTTCGGTGCCTTGAGCCTTTATGGCTATACAACGAAACGCGATCTCTCCCCGATCGGCTCGTTCCTGATCATGGGTGTCTTCGGGCTCATCATAGCGAGCCTCGTAAACGTCATCCTCGTTCACAGCTCGGGCTTCCAGTTCGGCCTGGCGATCCTGACCGTCCTGATCTTCGCCGGCCTCACCGCCTGGGACACGCAGGCGATCAAGGAGATGTATTACGCGTCCGATGATTATGAGGTCGCGACCAAGAAATCGGTGAATGGCGCTTTGATGCTCTATCTCGATTTCATCAACATCTTCCAGTCGCTGCTCTATCTCACCGGGTCACGCAACGACTGACGGCGAACCGCTGCTGATGCAAGAAAATAACGCCCCCTTCCGCTTGCGGCGCGGGGGCGTTTTTTCGTGCCGCCGTTTTTTCATGCCGCGATGACGATCACCCCGATACGAGCGTGAGCTGCTTGTCGAGCGCCGTGATGACGGGCGCCAGATCATGGCTGGTTTTCAGCACCCGGCCGGTCGCGGCAAGAACGCTATAGGCGCCTTGCTTGCGGGCAAGGCGCGGCGTCTTCTCGATGCGGTAGAGCGGAAATTCCGAGGCCCGCCGATAGATCGAGAACACCGCCTTCTGGCTCGTGAATTCGATCGCATAGTCGCGCCATTCGCCATCGGCGACCTTGCGGCCGTAAAGATCCAAAATCTGCCGCAGCTCGGTGCGGTCGAAAGCGACTTTCCCGGCGGTGGTGCTGAGGGGGCTGGGCCAGGCTGGTTTGAAACTCTTGCCTTCGACGAGAGGAACCACCCGGCCCACCGGCTGATGATCTTCACTAGACTCCATGCTTATGCTCGCCTCCCCCCACCATGATTGCGGAAACGAGGGGCCGGGGCAAGCCTCGCGTGACGTTTTGACGAAGCTCAGCTTGCTTCCAAAGGAGGGCTGGTAGCAGACAGCTTGCCGCAAATTTGCGGGGCCTTTCTCACAACATATTGAAACTAAAAATAAAGCCTCGGAGCTTCCAGATCGGGACGACGTGGCGAAATCACAGTTTCGCCCTTTTGCAGCCCAGCGGACGCCCCGTTGCTGCGCCAGCCTATGAAGGTCGCCGTTCGGGCCTCGTTCGATTCCTTCGGATTCGTCAGCCCCCCAGCCCCCGGGGGAATCATAGGTCCGGGCTCTCGTCGATTTATGAAGGCGGCATTCTTAGAGCCGGTTTGGAGCCCTGCTTCAGCCGGCTCTTTTTTCGCGCCGACGTTGCCCTGCGTCCCACGCATCGGGGTGGTCCTGCCCAGCAGGCGGCGCCTCCCTTGAATCCGGCTTTTGCAAAGGCGATATCACAGCTACCGCAATGCGGATTCGCGCGCCGCTCAAGAGCGCGCAAATCAATCATCATTCCGGAGGGCGCGATATGGTGGAGATGGACGGCCAAACCCATGCATTCCAGGCGGATGTGGCGCGGCTTCTCGATCTCATGGTGCATTCGGTCTATTCCGAACGCGATATTTTTCTGCGCGAACTCATCTCCAATGGCGCCGACGCCTGCGAGAAGCTGCGCCATGAGGCGCTGGCCGATCCGTCGCTCACGGCCGATCAGCCCGGCCTTCTCATCAATGTGAGCCTCGATAGAGCCAATCGGATATTGACCGTCGCCGATAATGGCATCGGCATGTCGCAAGAGGAGCTTGCGACCTCGCTCGGCACGATCGCCCGTTCCGGCACGCGCGCCTTTCTCGAACGCCTGCGCGCGGACGCGAAGGAGGATGCGCCGGTCGGCAGCGATCTCATCGGCCAGTTCGGCATCGGCTTTTATTCGGCCTTCATGGTCGCAAGCCATATCGATGTCGATTCGCGCCGCGCCGGAACCAACGAGGCCTATCGCTGGAGCTCGGATGGCAAGGGCAGCTTTTCCATCGCGCAGCTGCCTCTCGAAGCGGCGCAGGCGCGCGGCACCAAAGTCATTCTTCATCTAAATGAGGCGAGCGACGACTATCTCGATCCCTATCGGGTCGAGAAGATCCTGCGCGACTATTCGAGCGCTATCGCCGTGCCGGTCGAACTCGTCGAACTGGGGCAAGAGGAACAAAAGGAGCCGCGGCGGATCACCGATGGCTCGGCTCTCTGGATGAAGCCAAAAAGCGCGGTCAGCGAAGACGAGTATACGGAATTCTATCGCAATCTCGCCGGCCAGTTCGACAAGCCGGCGCTCACTCTGCATTGGCGCGCCGAAGGGCGTCACGAATATTCCGTGCTCGCCTTCATCCCCGGCTCGCGGCCTTTCGATCTCTTCGACCCAGCGCGCAAGAGCCGCGGCAAGCTCTATGTCCGCCATGTCCTGATTGCGCAGGACGCGGAAATCCTGCCGGGCTGGCTCAGATTCGTGCGTCTCGTCGTCGATTCCGCCGATCTGCCGCTCAATGTCTCGCGCGAGATGATTCAAGAGAGCCCCGTTTATGCGGCGATCAAGAAGGCGGTGACCAATCGCATCGTGCAGGAACTCACCAAGCTCTCGGAAACCGATCCGGAAGCCTATGCGCAAGTCTGGGCGCATTTCGGCGCCGTCATGAAGGAAGGGCTCTATGAGGACCCGGAGCGGCGCGATGGCCTCCTCAAGCTCGCCCGTTTCGCTACATCCACAAATCCCGAAGGCAAGCGCAGCCTCGCCGATTATGTCGACGCGCTGCGGCCGAACCAGACGGCGATCTATTATCTGCTCGGCGAAGAGGTGAAGCGGTTGAACGTCAGCCCGCAGCTCGAAGGCTTTCGCAGCCGCGGCATAGAGGTCTTGCTTTTGTCCGATCCGATCGATGCCTTCTGGGTCTCGACCGCCGTCGGCTTCGACGGCAAGCCGTTCAAATCCGTCTCGCAAGGCGCAGCCGACATCAAATCCATCGCGCCTGAAGAGGGCAAGGAAGCGTCGGCCGCGGAGCCGCCCTCCGCCCAGCTCGCATCGCTCTTTGCGCTGATGAAGCAGGAGCTTTCCGAGGTGGTGGAAGATGTCCGCGCCTCGGACCGGCTGTCGGAGAGCCCGGCCTGTCTCATCGCTCCGGATCATGGGCTCGACCGCCGTCTCGAGCGCCTGCTCGCCGAGCATGGCCAATTGGGCGCGATGTCGAAACCCGTGCTCGAAATCAATCCGACGCATCCGCTCGTCGCCGCGCTCGCCGAGCACGTCACGCACTCCGACAAGGCGACGCTCAACGACATCATCTGGCTTCTCTTCGAGGAGGCACGGCTGATGGATGGCGAAAGGCCGCAGGACACGAGCGGATTCGCGGCGCGGCTGACCCGCGTTCTCATCAAGGCAATGCGCGAACCGGCGGCGTGATGGAGGCCTCCGCGCTTACCATCGATCCGGCGTCCCCCCGCAGCCAGGTGCAGCGCCAGCTTGCGGCACTGTTCACGGACATGGGATCGGATGCGGCGATGGTCGAGGCGCGGATGCTGCTCTGCGCGGCGCTCGGCATCGATCACGCGGCCTTCCTGCGCGACGCGGAGCGGCCGATCGGCGCAAATGGCGCCGGCGTCGCGACAAAGCTCGCCGCCTTCGCCGCGCGTCGTGCGAAGCACGAGCCTGTGTCGCGCATTCTCGGCCACCGCGAATTTTTCGGCCTCGATCTCGCCATCTCTCCAGCCGTGCTCGATCCGCGCGCGGATACGGAGACTGTGGTCGAGGCGGCGATTGAAGCGATGGCTGCAAGGCGCGATGTGCCTTTGCGCATTCTCGATGTCGGCACGGGTTCCGGCGCGCTCTTATGCGCGCTGCTCACGAGTTTTCCGAACGCCTTCGGCATCGGCATCGATGTTTCGAAAGCAGCGTGCCGGATCGCCGCGAATAATCTCTCAGCACTTGGCCTTGCCTCGCGCGGAAAAATCGTCTGTGGCGATTGGACAAAGGCCTTGCGCGGCTCTTTTGACGTGATCGTGTCGAACCCGCCTTATATCGCGCATGCCGAGATTGCGGCGCTGGCGCCGGAGGTCCGTGACTACGACCCGATCCTCGCGCTCGACGGCGGCACCGATGGCTTTGACGCCTATCGCGCGATCATTCCGGCTCTGCCGCGCCTGCTTGCGCGCGACGGCGTGGCGGTGTTTGAACTCGGGATCGGGCAGGCTGAAGGCATCGGCACCTTACTCGAAGCGGCAGGGCTCACTGTGACGGGAACAAGGCGCGATCTCGCCGGCATAGAAAGGGCGATCGTGGCGAAGGCGGCGTGAGCTAAGATAAGGTGGATTTGAGCAGCAACTTTTGCCGAAGCCCTCATCCTGAGGTGCGAGCCATAGGGCGTTGCGAAGCGACGCCAGTCGCAAGCAACGGGCTATGGCGAGCCTCGAAGGGCGAGGGCGTCAAGTGCCGATCTCCGAGGAGCGATCCCTCGCACTTCGAGACGCTTGCTTCGCAAGCTCCTCAGCGTGAGGGATCTGGTGCGCTTATGGGACTTGATCCGGGGGCGGGTGAGGGGTTTCACCTCCCCCACGTTTCCATATCGGGGCTTATGCGACGTGCTCGTGTTTGTTGCAGAAATCGAGTATTGCCTTTCTGAACTGCCCAGAGGAGGCTTAGATGAAAATCATGCGTGCCGCATCGATCTCCTGCGTCGTCTGCTTGTCTGGCAGCGGCCTCGCCGGTACTCAGAGCGCTCGGGCCGACGATTGCGCCTTGGTGGCCACGGATGCTTGGATCGCACAGGCGAAGTTGCCACACGCCACCACGCATGTGATGAGTGTTCCTGGAAAGCCACCTACCCGTGTCGAGATGATCTTTTCGGGCGACAAAGTCTATGTGCAGATGAATGGCACTTGGCTCTCCATGGCCTTTTCGGCGCAGGAACAGATCGATAGGCTCAATGCAGCGAGAAAGCGCGCCGAGAAGGCGACACCTACCTGCCAGAAGCTCGGAAGCGAGCCGATCAATGGTGAGGCGGCGGCTCTGTTAATCATGCGTAGTGAGGCGAACGGGAAAACCTCCGAGGCCCGCGTCTGGCTTTCGGATAAAACAGGCTTGGTGTTGAAATCCGAAGTCCATCTCGACGGTGGCACGGTCATCACCGATAACTTCCGATACGGCAACATCGAAGTACCGGCCGGCGTAAAGTGAGTGAGGTGGATTGGAAGGCGTTTCTTGATGACCTGAATGCCCACCTTGGACTCATTGTCATGCCAAAAGAGGTATGGTCGTAGCAAAGCGCAGCGGGACATCATTCATTATGCGTCTTGGCAATCGTTGTGCAAAATTCAAAAATCCCGCACCAAATCACCTCATTGAAAAACTGCCGATTTCTTGGTGCAGATATAAGGTGCAAAGCCAAGCATCGACTTTCGATGGAGCCATTCGGCGTCACATTGCTGCTCAGGGCGCCCGTCATGCGCGGACTTGATCCGCGCATCCAGGAACGCCGGTTGGCGAAGGCATTCATAGACCGGGGTCTTCAAACTTACAAATCCGCCCTTGTGGCGCAGAATAAGTTGAGGCGATGGCCAGACAAGACCCCATTTGGCGCCTGGATGCGCGGATCAAGTCCGCGCATGACGGCCGCCCACCGCGACGCCTACCTTCTCTGCACCACGCGGCCCACAAGTCTCGACGTGTAATCGACCATGGGCACGATGCGCGAATAATTGAGCCGCGTCGGGCCGATGACGCCGAGCACGCCGACAATATGGTGCTGGCTGTCATGGAAAGGCGCCGCGATCATCGATGAGCCGGAGAGCGAGAAGAGATTGTTCTCCGAGCCGATGAAGATGCGCACGCCTTCGCCGCCTTCCGCCCGGCTCAAGAGATCGATGACATCCTTTTGCGTTTCGAGATCGGACAAAAGAAGCCGGATGCGTTCAAGGTCATCGAGCGCGGTCAGATTTTCCAAAAGATTGGCCTGGCCGCGCACGATGAGCTGCTGGCCCTGGCCCGCCACATCGACCCAGCTCGCGAGCCCCGCCTCGACGAGACGCGCGGTCAATTCGCCGAGCTCGGCCTCGGCGCTCTGGCGCGTCTCCTCGATCGCCGCCTTGGCCTCACCGATCGTGCGGCCGGAAATGCGGGCGTTGAGATAATTGCCGGCATCGACCAAAGCTGAGGCCGGCAGGCCGCGCGGCAATGGCACGATGCGATTTTCGACCGAGCCGTCGGAGGCAACGAGAACCGCGAGCGCGCGCTCGGGATCGAGGCGCACGAATTCGATATGTTTGAGCCGCGCATTCTCCTTTGTCGTCACGACCACGCCGGCGCTGCGGGTCAGGCCGGACAGCATGGTCATCGCATCGCTCAGCATGGTTTCGAGCGTCTGATCCTGCGAAGAGGCCTTGATCTGCGCCTCGATCTTGGCGCGCTCTTCGGCGCCTATGTCGCCGATCTCCAGCATGGCATCGACGAAGAAGCGCAGGCCGAGCTCGGTCGGCAGCCGGCCGGCGCTCGTATGCGGAGCATAGATGAGGCCGAGCTCTTCGAGATCCTGCATCACATTGCGGACCGAGGCGGGGGACAGCGCCATGGGCAAAAGGCGCGACAAATGCCGCGAACCCACCGGTTCGCCGAAGGCTAGATAGGATTCGACGATATGCCGGAAAATCTCGCGCGGCCGTTCGTTCATCATGCCAAGCGCGCTCATATCGATACGTATGGACTTGTTGGGATAATCCATGAGGGCACTCATCTATCTGAAGATCAGGCGAATTTTTTTGAAATCCGGTCGCTTGAGGCCATCGCCGCGCCAGGCAAGCTGCGGCGAGACGGCGCCGCGGCACAACTGCAAGCAGACTATAAATGGCTGCAGCGGGCAAATGACGCAAGTCCAGGGAGTATAGCGCTTTGCTTTCGGCCGGCGCGTCAGGCCCGCGAAAGATTGCTGGGCTTTTCTTAAAGCCCTTGTCCTGCGCTTCGTTTCTGGTCATCTGCGGGTTGGCGCTAGCCCGCCGCAGACCAAGAGAAGAGGCTCATTCCGGGCTTTGATCCATGCCTCTCTCCCCGATAGAAAATGAGCCGGCCGAACACGACACCGGCAGCTCGGCATCCGGCAATTCGGCGGAAGATTTCAAGCTTCAATGCGCCGTGACTGCGGCTTTGGAGTGCATGAATGCCGGGGATCGAGCCGGCGCGCTCGCCCATCTCGCGCCCGTCGAAGGGCTCGCCGCCGCGCGCGAGAATGCGAGCTATGTCTTCGGCCTGTTCTATTTCAACATCGGCGAGACGCAGCGCGCGCTCGAATGGTTCGATCGCGCGCTTTATCTGAAGCCGGCTTTCCCCGATGCGCTCGCGGCCCGCGCGGTCGCTCTGCAAAGGCTCGGTCATACGCAGGACGCGCTCGCGGCGCTCGAAGCGATCCTGCGGATCGATCCGGGCAACTACGAAGCCTTGTATATGAGCGGTGTCATTCACCAGAGCCTCGATCACCCGCAGGAGGCGCTTGCGCGTTACGAAGGTGCATTGATGCAAAAGCCGGATTATTGCGAGGCTTTGCTCAATCGCGGCGTCTTGCTGGAGCAGCTTGGGCACTGCGAAGCGGCTTTGGCATCTTTCGACTCCGTCCTGGCGCTTCGGCCGGACGATGCGATGGCGCATTTCAACCGTGGCTCCGTGCTGCAAAGGCTCGGCCGTTTCGAGGCATCGCTGGCGGCCTATGACGGCGCGCGGGCACAAGGTGCAATGGATCCGGAGGTCGAACTCAACCGCGGCAATGTGCTGCAAAAGCTCAGCCGGTTCGAGGAAGCCCTTGCCGGCTATGACAGCGCGCTGAAGCTGCGGTCGCACTATCCGCAAGCGCTTTATAATCGCGGCATCGCCTTGCACCGCCTCGGGCGCCTCAGCGAGGCGGTGGCGGCCTTCGATGCGGCGCTCGCACAAAAGCCCGCCTATCCTGAGGCTTTGTGCAATCGCGGCAATGTCCTCAACGAACTCAAGCGCTTCGCCGAGGCGCTCGCGTCTTATGACGCGGCGCTGCGGCTGCGGCCCGACTTTGCGCAAGCGCAGATCAATCGCGCCAATGTCCTTTTCGCGCAGGAGCGCTATGAGGCTGCGATCGATGCCTGCGCCGATATTTTTATGCGCGAACCGGATCACGCCCAGGCGCTGTGCGTGCGCGGTGCCGCTCTGCATCGGCTCGGCCGGCTCGAAGCCGCTTTGGGCGCTCTCGATCATGCTTTGCGCGCGCGGCCGGATTTTCCGGAAGCCTGGTTGAACCGCGGCAATGTCTTGCAGGAGCTCGGGCGCTTCGCGGATGCGCTGCAAAGCTATGACCTGGCGCTCGCCCTTCGCCCTAACTATGCCGAAGTTCTTTCGAGCCGGGGTGTTGCCTTGAAGGAGCTCGGCCATCTCAGTGAGGCGATCGCGTCCTTCGACGAAGCTTTGAAGCTGAAGCCCGACTATCCGGATGCGCGCAACAATCTGGCCGGCGCTCTGTTGCTCGGCGGCGATCTTGCCCAAGGTTTTGATGCTTATGAAAGCCGCTGGGAGCGCAGCAATGCGCCGCGCAAGACGCTTTATTCGACACTCCCGACATGGAGCGGCGAGCCGCTCGACGGGCGCCGCATTCTGGTCTGGGACGAGCAGGGGCTCGGCGATCTCATCCAATTTTCCCGCTATCTGCCGGCCCTCGTCGACCGCGGCGCCGAAGTGACGTTGCTCGGCCGGCGCTCCACGTTCCACTTGCTCGGCACGCTTCCCAACCCGCCGCATTTCATCGAACGTGTCGCCGATGAGAATGCCTATGACTATCAAATCGCTTTGATGAGCCTGCCACATGTCTTCGGCACGACACTCGAGACGATCCCGGCGCAGCTTCCTTATCTTTATGCCGAGCCGCAGCGCGTCGCTCAATGGGCCGCGCGGATCGGCGCCCACGGTTTTCGTATCGGCATTTGTTGGCGCGGCAATCCAAAGATCAATCTCGAGAGAAGCGTTCCTCTGGCCTCATTCGCGCCGCTTGCCGCGATCGAAGGCGTGCGGCTGATCAGCCTGATGAAGGATGCGGATCACGAAGCAAATTCATCAGCCGTACCGATCGAGACGCTGGGTCCGGAGCTGGACGCGGGGCCCTATGCCTTTATCGATACGGCGGCGGTGATGGCGCATCTCGATCTCATCGTCACGTCGGACACATCGATCGCACATCTTGCGGGCGCGCTCGGCCGACCCGCTTATCTGGCCTTGAAACGCGTGCCTGACTGGCGTTGGCTGATGCATGGCGAGCGCTCGCGCTGGTATCCGACCCTGCGGCTGTTCCGCCAGATCGAGCGGGGCGATTGGAAGCCGGTGTTCGACAAGATCGCGGCCTGCATTGTGGAGCGCATGCGCTTTCCGATCGATTGAGCGAAAGGCGGAAGCGGGCCTCACGCGCATTGCTGCGACGATGGCGAGAGCAATGTCCTTATCTTCTGGGCAAGTTCCGCGCGTCCGAAGGGTTTGGCGATCAGAAGCACGCCGGGCTCGGATCGCGAGAGCTCTATGGTTTTGTCCTGCGCATAGCCCGTTGTCAGAAGAATTTTGAGCTGCGGGCGCAGCTGCAAGGCCTCGCGGACGAGCTCCGGGCCGTTCATGCCAGGCAGGCCGATATCGCTGAAAAGCAGATCGATGCCGGAATCGTTGCGCAGCATATCGAGAGCGGCTCGCGCATTCGGCGCTTCGCGGACGAAAAAGCCGAGCTCTCGCAAAATTTCGCCTGAATAGGCGCGAACGCCCGGATCGTCTTCGACAACCAATATGGTGCCCATGCCCGGGGTACGGACGATGTCCTCGATCTGCTCCGATGCGGGCTGTGCAAGATCGTCGTGAGCGGCGCGCGGCAGATAAAGTTCGACGGTCGTGCCTTGACCTGGCTCGCTGTGGATCTGGACATGACCTCCCGTCTGTTTGACGAAGCCATAGACCTGGCTCAGGCCGAGCCCGGTTCCTTGCCCGATGGGCTTGGTCGAAAAGAAGGGCTCGAAGACGCGCTCCAGCACCGCCTGCTCGATGCCCTTGCCGGTATCGGTTATGGCGAGCCTGACATATTCGCCGGGTTCGATCTCAAGATTGTCGCCATCATGCTGTTCTTCGATATGGCAATTGCGCGCCGCGATGATGAGATGGCCGCGCCCCTCCATGGCATCGCGCGCATTGATCGCTATATTGAGGATCGCATTGTCCAATTGATTGAGATCGGCAAAGGCGGGCCATAATTCCGGCACGATATCGGTCACGACCTCGATATTCTCGCCGAGGGTGCGGCGCAGAAGATCCGACATCGACGCCAATAGCGTCACGACATCCGTTGCGCGCGGGTCGAGCGGTTGGCGGCGCGAAAAGACGAGCAGCCTTTGGGTCAAGACAGCGCCGCGATTGGCCGCGTCATAAGCATTACTGGCCCAACGATGCAGCCGCTCGTCCGAGGTCTCGGTTTGCTTCTTCAAAAGCTCGAGATTGCCGAGGACGGCGGTGAGAAGATTGTTGAAGTCATGCGCTATGCCGCCGGTGAGCTGGCCTATGGCTTCGAGCTTCTGGGCCTGCCGCAATTGCGCCTCCGCTTGCTCGCGTTCGGCAACGGCCTTGCTGCGCTCCTCATGCGCCTGGGCGAGAGCCTTATAGGTGTTGAACTGACGCATGAGCAGCCAAAGGACGAAGCCGAGCGCGACGATGCAGAGAAAAGTGCCGGCCGCCATGAGCGCCGCGACCTGGTTCCAATCCGTCAGGATCTGGCCCGTGGACTTGGAAATATTGACGACGATCGGAAATTGTTTGGCGGCCATGGTGGCGATGAGGCGCTGCGGGCCATCGAAGGAATCGTCGACCTCATAGGCGATCGGCCGGCTGGACTGAGTGACTTCCGCCAGATGCGCGGTCTTGAAGACGTGACCTATGTCCGGCCGGCTGGGATAACGGGCGAGCAAGGTTCCGTCCGCCCGCCACAGGCTGACCGCGCCGCCAGGGCCGATTTGCAGCGTCTTATAGAGATTTTCGAAATAGGTGAGATCGATGGCGCCGATGACCAGGCCGAGAAATTCGCCGGAGCTGCCGGTCACGCGGCGGGCGAGATAGACGGTCCAGCTGCCGGTGTTGCGACTCTGGACAGGTTGGCTGATGAAGGGCCTGGTGCTCGGCTTGTCCTTCAGCGCCTGGAAATAATCGCGGTCGGCGACATTGACGTCCGGCGTCGGAAAACTGCGCGAGAAATTGACGAGCTGGCCCTTGGCGCTGATCAGGCTCACCGCATCGAGCTGCGGAATACCGATGAGGCGCGACTTCAGCATTTCATAGGTGGGGCGATCCGCTTCCCTCGCCGCGAACTGCTTGGCTGTCGTGAGATCGTCGGCGATCAGTTTTTCCGCCACGTTCACGAGGACGAGATCGACGCTTTGCAGCGTGTGCTCGGTCTCTTCGACGAGGAGAAGATCGATGGCCGTCAGCGTGCGGCGTTCCTCGTTCAGATCGCGCAGACGCAGTTCATGAATGGCAAGGGCAACGCCGATGCAGATCAGCGCAATGATCAATATGCCCAAGGTCAGAATGATGGGTTTGGCATCCAAGCCCGAGCCTGACCCGTCATTCCGCTTTGGCGGGGCGCCGCGATCGACTCCCCCTTTGGTCTCCGTCGATGGCATAATCCCTCATTCGAAATCCGCTAGATCGCCTGACTATGAGGTCTCGGCCACCAGGGCTTTCGTCTTTGCCCGCGCCTTGTCGGTACGCAGACGTCCGGCGATACGCGAACAGTCCACCGGGAAACGCATCGGGGACGCGGCTCACAATGAGCTTAGCAGCAAAGACGGCGATAAGAGAAGCCACCATCTCCGAAAGGCGAGAGCAAAGCCGCCGCGCCGCGCGCCCTTGTATTCGCGATACGCAAATCTGAAATTTCAGCCGATTTATGCAATTAAAGCATGCAATTAATAGATCGGACTAATCGACGGCCTGCTGATCTATTTCCAGGGCGGAGAGATGCCGGCGGGACTTGTCGGGCCGTCACTTTGGCGACGGCGTTGGGCGGTGGCGCGCGGCCAGGCGCCTCACCAGCGCATGAGCGCGCTGCCCCAGGCCATGCCGGCGCCGATCGCCATCATCGCAATCAAATCGCCCGGCTTCAATCGCCCGGCCCGATTGGCTTCGTCGAGCGAAATCGGCAGCGACGCGCTCGATGTGTTGCCATATCGCTCGATGTTGAGCCAGCATTTCTCGCGCGGAATGCCGAGCCGCTCCACCACCGACTCGACGATGCGCACATTGGCTTGATGGGAGATGACATGATCGATGGCGCCGGGCTTTAGGCCATGTGCTGCAAGCGCCTCTAAAATGGCTTCGGGAAGAACCCGAAGCGCGAATTTATAGACCTCCCGCCCGTTCATCGCCACTTTGTGCATTTTCTTGGCGAGGACCTGCTCGGATTGCGGATATCTGCTGCCGCCGCCGAGAATCCCCAGAATATTGGCGGCCGTGCCGTCGGAATGAAGATGCGCCGACATCAAGCCGCGCGCCGGATCGCAGCTCGGCCCGACCACAAGCGCCCCCGCCGCATCACCGAAAAGCACGCAACTGCTTCGGTCGCTCCAATCGACGACGCGGCTCAACAGCTCCGCGCCGATGACGAGCACGCGTTTTGCCCGGCCGGTGCGGATGAATTGGTCGGCGATGCTGAGGCCGTAAAGCGATCCCGCGCAGGCTGCGGAAATGTCGAAAGCGAAGGCCCGCGTCGCGCCGAGTTTGGCCTGCACGAGGACGGCGCAGGACGGCATCGGCATGTCGGGCGAGATCGTGCCGACGATGATCATGTCGAGATCGGCGGCATCCGTCCCGGCCATTGCGAGCGCCTTTTTGGCGGCCTCGACGGCCATGTCCGACGTCGCCTCGCCATCCGCCGCGATGTGACGCTCCTTGATGCCCGTCCGCTCGACGATCCAGGCGTCGGAGGTGTTGGTGATTTTTTCGAGATCGGAATTGGTGAGGATGCGCGACGGAGCATAAGAACCCGTCCCCAATATTTGGGACTGCGTCAACTTCATCACCTTTTTTGACGCGCTTTACTCATCGCGTTCTACTTCGTCCTGCTTCTTCGCCGTGCAATAACTCATCCCGAATGCACGTACGACAGCGGCAGCCGAAAGATTAGATCTCTGTAAAGACGGATCGATAGGATATAAAGCTGAACGCTCTTCACAAGTCAAGAATTGTAAATGCGATCCGGCTTCTCGTGATCAGCCGATGAGATCGCGCAGGCGAGAGCGTTCATCACATTTCCGCGCGCAACACCTTGGGTGGACGCTGTCCCGGCGCCTGCACTGTTCTGTCGCGCCTTCGGATCACCTGTTACCCTTGTGGCCGCATACTGTTGGCGCCGCAGCCCTTGTCGATTGCCGCATCGGCGGCGTCGAGTTCATAGCATCTCTGCAATTCATAGATTGTGTCGCGCGCCGCGCGCAAAGCGTCATTGGCGACGCGCGGACGGAATCCCGCCAAAGTCCAATTCGGGCCGTCGGCATGTGGATCGCGTGGCTGAATCAGAATCTCATCGACCTGCTCGAAACCCTCGCAGCTCTTCAAAGTCTGCAAACAAATGTCGCGCAATTGCGCACGCGATCGGATTTTGCGCTGCATATCGCCTCCTCAATGTTGAACTGAAGATCTTCCCGTGGTTACGTCACTCAAATGGTTTCGCTGGCGAAACGAGGTGTTTCGTCAGAGCTTCTTTACGCGGTGTTGCCAGTAGTCTTTGGCGAACGCCAAAAGAAGGATCGAGACAGAGCAATTCAAAGCATGACATCAGAAAGCATGACATCAGAAAGCATGACATGGGCACGTCGTGGCAGGTATCGCGATGATATCGCCCAGGGATGATATCGCCCAGGGATGATATCGCCCAGGGATGATATCGCCCAGGACGGCCAAGGATTATGGGGTTAACGCTAAAGAACAGAATATGTTCCAAGCGTTTTTGCCAAGCGTTTTTGTCGCGGCGGGAAAGGTCTCGCTTGGTCGTGCTAGAGCGGGACGCGGGCTTTTGCGGGCAAGACGGCAGATAGAGCTTGCCGGGACCCGATGATTCGACCTTAAAGATTTGCGCCAGACAAGATATCAGACATGACGCCCGAAGAGTTGCAAGCCCGGCTGCTTTATCGCGACGGCCTGATCCTGGTGATCGACAAGCCGGCGGGCATCGCCGTTCACAAAGGTCCCAAGGGCGGCGACAATCTCGAGGCGCATTTCGCCGCCTTGCGCTTCGGCCTGCCGCGCAGTCCTGCGCTCGCCCATAGGCTCGATCGCGAAACCTCCGGCTGCCTGGTCCTCGGCCGCCATCACAAGGCGCTGACACAGCTCGGCCTGCTGTTCAAGCAAGGCAAGATCGGCAAGACCTATTGGGCGGTCGTCGCGGGAGGCCCGAAGGAGGAGGAAGGCCTGATCGATCTGCCGCTCGCCCGCCTCGATGCGACGCGCGGCTGGTGGATGAAGGTCGATCCCTTGGGACTAAAAGCGCAGACGCGGTGGAAGGTGCTGGGGCGCGACGAAGGCTGCGCCTTTCTCGCGCTGACCCCTTTGACCGGCCGCACCCATCAATTGCGCGTCCATTGCGCCGCCATGGGATTTCCGATCTTTGGTGATCCTATCTATGGGACGGCTCCGTGCGGCGGCGAGCGGCTGCATCTTCATGCCCGCGCCATCGAGATCCCGCTCTACAAGAACAAAGAGCCGTTGAAGATCGAAGCGCCTCTGCCCGCGCATATGGAGGCGAAGGTCGCCGGCTTGATGGGCTGCGGCTCTTCGAACTCGATTGTGTCGAGTTGATTCGCGATCGCGCTCTCAATCTTTATTTCAACGCATGATCTTGTCCGAAAAGTCTGCAACTTTTCGGGATCATGCTCAGGTAAGCCCGCGCGCGCGCCGCGCCCAGTTGCGCAGGAGCACCAACCTGCGTCCCATTCCACCATTGCCCTCGAATGACGCCAGAATCGCGCGCAGCCGCTCTTTGAAAGGCGCGATCGCTTCGTGGATGCGCAGCTTATAGGGCTCGAGCATTTCATGCGCCCAGGCGCGCACCCGCATGACCCAGAGATAAAAGCGCTCGAACCAGCCCATGGAGAGCAGTTTTTCCCGCGTCATGTCGAACAGAAAGGCCATGACGCCAAGGCCCGCGACCTTGGCGACGACGAAGGCGAGAATGCCGAAGAGGATATGATGATGGCCGATGAGCCAGAGGCCGAGGAATTTGAACGGCTCGATGACGCCGAGCGGGATGAGGAAGACGAGGAGCACGACCGGCGCCGGCAGGCGCTCGACCATGCGCGCGAGCGCCCGTTTGAAGGACTCGAAGGGGATCAGCGCCGCCAGTCGCGTCAGGGCGTGGCCGAGCACATCCCACAGCCAAGCCTCGAAGAGGAACAGGGCTGCGAACAGGAACCAGAAGGGCCGGGCGATCTTTCGCAGGAGAGATCTGAGCAGCGGATGCGGCATGGGTGCTTTCAAAATCATTGGTCCCAATAAGATTGAGGGTCCAGATCCTATTCGCAAGATGCGGGCGCATCGGCCCGGGTTAATAGCCACGCTAGAGGATGATGGCATTGGGTTGATTTGTAATCATGCGCCAAATCTTGGCTGCTTAAAGACTTGCATCCGCCAAGTTTTTCATACGGCAAGTCTTTCATGCGGCAAGTCTTTGTTTTGACGCATGGTCTCATCCTTCGCCTCTACACCTTCAGCCTGTAGCCCGTCGCGAAAATCCGCCAGATGGTGACGAGGCAAAGGGACAAGAAAAGGAATGTCGCGCCAAGACTGAGGCCCACATTGACATCGGCGGTCCCGAAAAAACTCCAGCGGAAGCCGCTGATCAAATAGACGACGGGATTGAACAGAGTCACGTTGCGCCACACCGGCGGCAATATATTGATCGAATAGAAACTGCCGCCGAGGAAAGTCAGAGGCGTGATCAAGAGAAGCGGCACGACCTGCAGCTTTTCGAAACGATCCGCCCAAATGCCGATGATGAAGCCGAACAGGCTGAAGCTCAGAGCGGTGAGGATGAGAAAGGCCAGCATGAAGGCTGGATGCGCGATCCTAATCGGCACGAAGAGGCTCGCGGTTGCGAGGATGATCAGGCCGAGGATGATCGATTTCGTCGCCGCCGCGCCGACATAGCCGAGAACGATCTCGAAGAAGGAGACGGGGGCGGAGAGAAGCTCATAGATCGTGCCGGTGAATTTCGGAAAGAAAATGCCGAAAGACGCATTGGTAATGCTTTGCGTCAAAAGCATCAGCATGATCAGCCCGGGCACGATGAAGGCGCCATATTTCACGCCTTCGATTTCGCTGATGCGCGAGCCGATCGCGGCGCCGAAGACGACGAAATAGAGCGATGTCGAGATCACCGGAGCGATGATGCTCTGCAAAAGCGTGCGGCCGGTGCGGGCCATTTCGAAAATATAGATGGCGCGAACGGCGCGAAAATTCATTTTCTCTGCCTCACCAGTTGAACGAATATGTCTTCCAGGCTGCTTTCGCACGTACTGATGTCGCTGAATTCGATGGCTGCGGCGGCGAGGTCGGCGAACAGAGCCGACACGGAACGCCCGTCGCCAGCTGTCGTATAAGTGTAGGTCAGAGTGTTGCCGTCGGCCGCCAAGGCGAGATCAAAGGCGGCGAGCCTCGCAGGCACGGCATCGAGCCTCTTGCGCAGATGTACGATCAATTGCTTCTTGCCGCACCTCTGCATGAGCAACTTCTTGTCTTCGACGAGAATCAATTCGCCCTTGTCGATAATGCCGATCCTGTCGGCTATGGCTTCCGCCTCTTCGATATAATGCGTGGTGAGGATGATGGTCACGCCCGAAGCGCGCAAGGCGGCCACGATCTGCCACATGTCCTTGCGCAATTCGATATCGACGCCGGCGGTCGGCTCGTCGAGGAAGAGAATGCGCGGTTCATGCGAGAGCGCCTTGGCGATAAGAAGGCGGCGCTTCATGCCGCCGGACAGGGTCCTGATCTCGCTACCTCTTCTGTCCCAGAGCGTCAGATCGCGCAGGATTTTCTCGATGAGTTTCGGATCGTCGGGGCGGCCGAACAGGCGTCTGCTGAAGGTCACACTATTCCATACCGATTCGAAAGCATCGGTCGTGAGCTCTTGCGGGACGAGGCCGATCATCGAGCGCGTCTGGCGATAGTGCTTGAGGATGTCGTGACCGTCGACGGAAACGCTGCCCTCCGATGGATTGACGATTCCGCAAATGATGCTGATCAGCGTCGTCTTGCCGGCGCCGTTCGGACCCAAGAGCGCGAGGATTTCGCCCGATCTTATGTCGAGGTTGATATTCTTGAGCGCACGAAAACCTGAAGCATAGGTCTTCGAGAGATCGGTGACGGAAATGATCGGCAGCATGGCTTGCTTATAGCCTATGCCGAAGAGGTGGAAAGGGACGACGCGGCGGGCTCGCAGCTAAGTGTTTGAGATCATATATTCACCTTGGCGCGCCATGACCGCCGGCTTGGCCGCGGCCGGTCCAAATCGGAGAGCCGACAAAGCGCCGCTCAAGGCCGTATTCGCCTTTCCTTCACCCCGCCGCCCTGCTATTCCGCCCGCATGACCACCCATAGACTCGAAAATATCCGCAATTTCTCCATCATTGCCCATATCGACCACGGCAAATCGACGCTTGCCGACCGTCTGATCCAGATGACCGGTGCGCTCGCCGAGCGCGACATGGTCGAGCAGGTGCTCGATTCCATGGATATCGAGCGCGAGCGCGGCATTACCATCAAGGCTCAGACGGTTCGGCTCGAATATAAAGCCCAGGACGGCAAGACCTATATTCTGAACCTGATGGACACGCCCGGCCATGTCGATTTCGCCTATGAGGTCTCGCGATCGCTCGCGGCCTGCGAGGGCTCCCTGCTCGTCGTCGATGCGAGCCAGGGCGTCGAGGCGCAGACGCTCGCCAATGTCTATCACGCGCTCGATGCCGGGCATGAAATCGTGCCCGTCCTCAACAAGATCGATCTGCCGGCGGCCGAACCGGAGCGCGTCAAGGAGCAGATCGAGGATGTGATCGGCCTCGACGCCTCCAATGCGGTGCTGATTTCGGCGAAGACCGGGCTCGGTGTCGATCAGGTGCTTGAAGCCATCGTCACCCGCCTGCCGCCGCCCAAGGGCGATGCGGCGGCGCCTTTGAAGGCGCTGCTCGTCGATAGCTGGTATGACGCCTATCTCGGCGTCGTCGTCCTGGTGCGCGTCATCGACGGCACGCTGAAAAAGCATCAGAAGATCCTGATGATGGGGACGGACGCGCATTATGAGATCGACCGGATCGGCGTCTTCCGGCCCAAAATGCTCGATGCCGAGGTCCTCGGCCCGGGGGAGGTCGGCTTCATCACGGCGCAGATCAAACAGGTCGCGGATACGCGGGTCGGCGATACGATCACCGAGGAAAAGCGCCCTTGCGTCGAAGCGCTCCCCGGCTTCAAGCCGGCGCAGCCGGTCGTCTTTTGCGGGCTGTTTCCGGTCGATGCGGCGCAGTTCGAAGATCTGCGCGCGGCCATGGCGAAGCTGCGGTTGAACGACGCGAGCTTCTCTTTCGAGATGGAAAGCTCGGCGGCGCTCGGCTTCGGCTTCCGTTGCGGCTTTCTCGGCCTGCTTCATCTCGAAATCATTCAGGAGCGGCTGGAGCGCGAATTCAATCTCGATCTCATCGCGACGGCGCCTTCGGTCATCTACAAGATCCTCTTGCGCTCGGGCGAAGAGATCGAACTGCACAATCCCGTCGATATGCCGGATCTGACCCGGATCGAGCTGATCAAGGAGCCCTGGATTCGCGCCACCATATTGACGCCCGACGATTATCTCGGCGCAGTCCTAAAACTCTGCCAGGACCGGCGCGGCGTGCAGGTCGATCTCAACTACGTCGGCAAGCGCGCCATGGTGATCTATGATCTGCCGCTCAACGAAGTCGTGTTCGATTTCTACGACCGGCTGAAATCGATCTCGAAAGGCTATGCGAGCTTCGATTATGCGATCACCGAATATCGCGACGGCGATCTCGTGAAAATGTCGATCCTCGTCAATGCCGAGCCGGTCGACGCTTTGTCCATGCTGGTGCATCGCGATCGTGCCGAAATGCGCGGCCGGGCCATGGTCGAAAAGCTGAAAGATCTGATCCCGCCGCATCTGTTCCAGATTCCGATCCAGGCGGCGATCGGCGGCAAGATCATCGCAAGAGAGACGGTACGGGCGCTGCGCAAGGATGTGACGGCGAAATGCTATGGCGGCGACGCGACCCGCAAGCGTAAATTGCTGGAAAAACAAAAGGCCGGCAAGAAGCGCATGCGGCAGTTCGGCAAGGTGGAGATCCCGCAAGAGGCTTTCATCGCGGCACTGAAAATGGATTCGTGAGCTATTGCGGTCGCCGCAGACAGAGCGTCTGCCTGCCAAGTTTCTATTTTGTGCTTTTGTGGTGACAGTTCGAGAGAAAAGCCATGTCAGGCCCGTGGTGGGTTCTCTTCCGGAATCCTTCAAGTTAAATTACAACCATTGGTTGCTACAGCGTGCCGAGTGACGCGTAGGGTGTGGAAAGTCGAAGCTTGAAATCATCGGCTTTTTAGCGCGGACGCGGATGCGACCGCTCGCGGGCCAAGGCGCACCAATTGGGGGGTGAAAACATGCGCGTGACGAAATTATTTGCCGCTGCGATCGCGATTTCCGCCTTCGGCGGCCCGGCCCTCGCGGCCGATCTTCCGTCCGTCAAGGGGCCGCCGACCTTCGTGCCGCCGCCGCCGGTTTGGACTTGGACAGGCTGCCACGTCGGCGCAAACGTCGGTTACGGATGGCAAAAGAATGATGCCTACGACCCCCAAGTCTCCGCCGATGCGGGGAGCGACACCGGAAACGGAGTCGTGGGGGGCGGTCAGCTCGGATGCGATTATCAGGTGGGAGCCTTTGTCTTCGGCATTGAGGGAAGGTTCGATGGGGCGGGAGTCAAGGGCAGCCATTTGTATCCGGGCAGTTCGACCGAAACATTGGGATTCAGTACGAGTTGGTTCGCAACGGAGACGGGGCGCATTGGCTATACTGTTTTGCCGCAAGCATTGCTGTATTTCAAAGGCGGCGTAGCCGAGGCGCGTATCGGCTATACGGATGTCGACCCCTCTGCGCCTTATTGGGGGTCGGCGAGTGCCACGCGGGTCGGATGGACAATTGGCGGCGGCGCCGAATACGCATTGACGCCCAACTTGTCCGTCTTCGCCGAGTATGACTACATGGGTTTTGGCAGCCAGAGCACGACGTTGGCATACACCTCTCCCATCCCCCTCTATGCGACGCCATACACGTATATTTACACGCATAATTTGCAGACGGTTCTCGTCGGCGCGAACTACAAGTTCGACTGGTTTGCACCGCCGGCGCCTGTTGTCGCCAAATATTGAAGCCTATCGCATAGGCTTTCTTGAGCTGAGGCCGGCATCTGCCGGTCTCATTGCTTTTGCGAGCCGTCATTGAAGCGAAGTGAGGCTTCATCGCGGCATTGAAGATGGACAGCTGAGGTCTGGCGTCATGCGGGTCCCCGGATCAAGTCCGGGGACCCGCATGACGCCCGCGTCCCTATTTGGCGGAAGCGGAGCCCGGGGCAGCCAGCCAGTCGAATTTATAATTGATCGCAGCGCGTGCGACTTTTTCGCTCAAATCCGCCTGGCGGTAGCTCGGGTTGACGGGAATCAGAAAGTCGCCGGGCATGAAGGAGCTGCCGGGCCCGAGCTCGGCGTAAAGATACTCGCCCTTCAGCGTCCAATTTTTCGTGAGGGCATATTCGAGACCGCCGCCGAACGCGAAGCCCGCAGCCGTTTTGGAGGCACTCCCGATCGAAAAATCCTGGCCGTCCGGCAGCAGGATCGTGTAGCCGTTGTTGAAATTCCTCTGGGCGAGGGCAAGGCCGCCGGTGGCATAAACGAGCATGCGATCAATCGCCGTGCCGAACCGGCCCCGCATCGTCGACAACCAATGCGAATTCACATCCGGGGTGAATGCAAGGCTCTCGGTGGCACGAGGCGGTCCGAAGACGCCCGCTGTGGTGTCGAGACCGGTATAAGAAAGATCGCCCTCAATACCCAAAACGATATTCTGGATCTGATAATTGAAGCCGATCTGGCCGCCGCCGAGGAAGCTGTGCGGATTCTCAGGTGAAGAGCCACTTGCCGCAGTGAAGGCGCTGCTGGCGGCATCGAAGGCCGTCGCCCACAGCCCGTCAGGAGCGGGCGTAGCCGAGGTGCCGGTCCAGGTATAGGCTGAACTCTCGCCACCATAAAACCCTGTCCAAGTGAAGACCGGCGGCCCGTTCATCGACGAGCCGCCGGCGGCAAGCGCCCCTCCCGCCATTGCGGGAGCGAGGATCGCTACTGCAAAAAATTTGCGCAACCGCAGCCCCTATCGTGCTTCGATATTGCTGTCTTACGATTGGTCGCATCTTCGCATCAAACTTAAGTCTTTGCCCGCATTTTCTGCTGTTCCAGATCCCGATTCAGGCGGCAATCGGCGGCAAGATCATCGCAAGAGAGACGGTGCGGGCGCTGCGCAAGGACGTGACCGCGAAACGCTATGGCGGCGATGCGACCCGCAAGCGCAAGCTCTTGGAAAAGCAGAAGGCCGGCAAGAAGCGCATGCGCCAGTTCGGCAAGGTCGAGATCCCGCAGGAGGCCTCCATTGCGGCGCTCAAGATGGATTCGTCAGCTATTGCGGTCGCCGCAGACAGAGCGCCAGGTGCCTATTTTCGTGCCGTTTGGGCCACAGCTCGCCGGAAATGACCTTGCGGGAGCTCTCCTGTGTTCATCTCTTTGGTTATTGGGGCTAAAGAGAGCCATGGCTTTGTTATTTGGGCTCGTCCGCTCGCGCCGATTTGATTTTAATCAGGGTGTCGCTGAGTGTCTGAGTTCAGAAGAGGTTTCGTTTCGGCCTTTCAGCGCGGACGCGGACGCGACCGCTCCCTGGCCAAAGCGGCACCAATTGGGGGGGTAAAAACATGCGCACAATGAAATTATTTGCAGCCGCGATCGCGGTCTCGGTCATCGCCGGCCCGGCTCTCGCGTCCGATCTGCCGACCACCAAGGGGCCGCCGGCCTATCTTCCGCCGCCGGCCGTGTTCACCTGGACCGGCGTCTACGTCGGCGGCCAGGTCGGCTATCAGTGGGGCGACTCGAGCACCACCCTGTTCCCGGATTTGTTTAACATTGGACTGCCGGGCTATGAGCCGAACGGCGTCACCGGCGGCGTCCATGTCGGCTATAATTACCAGATGGGCCAGTTCGTCTTCGGTCTCGAAGGCGATGCCAACGGCTTGAGCTATTACGGCAGCAATACACTGGACCCCATTACCGCCTCCTTCACCTATTCGACGCGTGAGACTGTCGACGGGTCGATCCGCGGCCGCGTCGGCTACGCTTGGGATCACGCCTTGTTCTATGCGACGGGCGGTTTGGCGATCGGCGAGTTCAATAACACCTACAACCTTTCGATCGCCTATTATGAGACCCTTCCTGTTGATCCTACCTTCACCGCCAGCCGCAGCGTGTGGACAACTCGGGTCGGCTGGACGGTCGGCGGCGGCGTCGAATATGCCCTCGACAACAATTGGTCGGTCCGCGGCGAATATCGCTATACGGATTACGGCTACTTCAATGAGCTCCAGATCGACTCCACCGGCTATGATTGGTTTCGGAAGCATGAGACCGACAATAAGGTGCAGATCGGCTTCAGCTACAAGTTCGATCTGTTCGCTCCTCCGGCGCCGGTCGTCGCGAAATACTGAGCGTAAGCTGAACAGTTTGAGATTGGAAACCCGGCCCATAGGCCGGGTTTTCCTTTTGCTCGCCAGCCGCTTCTCGCCAGCCTCCTTGGTCGTGCCGCTCGCCGCACCCGCCGGTCGCGCAATGCCGCCGCCCATGGCAATCGAAACGGCATGATGCATCCGCACCCGGCTCAATTGCGGGCGTTGATCTGTCCGGCCAAAAATTCTTCCGCCCGGAGCCAGGCCTCGTCAGTGTCGCGGCGGAACGTATAGAGGCGATCGAAGATCGGCCTATTATCGGCGACGTGGAAGACATCGACTTTCATATAGGTGATGAGGGTGCTCATCTTGTGGATGCCGCCGATAAGCGGAAGCTTTGCGCCGGATTTTTGCGCCGGCTGCCGCGGAGCGCTCGGCCGGTTGCGTCGCCGCAGACAGAGCGCGCCAGGCGCCGATTTTCGTGCTGTTTGGGCCACAGCTCGCCGGAAATGACCTTGCGGGAGCTCTCCTGTGTTCTGCTCTCTGGTTATTCGGGCTAAAGAGAGCCATGGCTTTGTTATTTGGGCTCGTCCGCTCGCGTCGATTTGATTTTAATCACGGTATCGCGGAGTGTCTGAGTTCAGAACAGGTTTCGTTTCGGCCTTTCAGCGCGGACGCGGACGCGACCGTTCCCTGGCCAAACGGCACCAGTTGGGGGGTAAAAGCATGCGCACAGTGAAATTATTCGCAGCCGTGATCGCGGTCTCGGTCATCGCCGGCCCGGCTCTCGCGGCCGATCTTCCGCCCCTCCCGGGGCCGCCGGCCTATCTTCCGCCGCCGCCCCTGTTCACCTGGACCGGCCTCTATGTCGGTGGCCAGGTGGGCTATGAATGGGGTGCGAGCTCGTGGACAGCCTATGATGACACTGGACTTGGCACTGCCGAGCCGACCTACCGGCCGGGCGGCTTCATCGGCGGCGCCCATGTCGGCTATAATTACCAGATAGGCCAGTTCGTCGCCGGTGTTGAAGGCGATGTCGATGGATCGACCTATTCAGGCTCCGGCCTCGGCAGCGGCGGGAATGTATTGCTTTCGGATCATCTCCCGGTCCAAGGCTCGATCCGCGGCCGTCTCGGCGTCACCTTTGAACGCGCCCTGATCTATGGCACCGGCGGTGTGGCTTTCGCGTCGGAAAACTTGACAGCGACGAACCAAAATAACGGCGCCAGCGACTCGTTCAACAATGGCCTCGTCGGCTGGACGGTCGGTGGCGGCGTCGAATATGCCGTCACCAACAATTGGTCGGTCCGCGTCGAATATCGCTACACCGATTACGGCCATGTTACCAACGTACTCACCAACTCGACAGATGTGACAGCGGAATTCCCCACGGGTCCCTACAGCGCTTACCAGCATGAGACCGACAATAGGGTGCAGGCCGGCTTCAGCTACAAGTTCGATATGTTCGCTCCTCCGGCCCCGTTCGTCGCGAGATACTGAGCCTAAGCTGAAGAGTTTGAGATTGGAAACCCGGCCCATAGGCCGGGTTTTCCTTTGCTCGCCAGCCGCTTCTCGCCAGCCTCCTTGGTCGTGCCGCTCGCCTCACCCGCCGGTTGCACAAAGCCGCCGCCCATGGCAATCGAAAAGCATGATGCGCATCCGCACCCAGCTCAATTGCGGGCGTTGATCTCTCCGGCCAAAAACTCGGCCGCACGGACCCAGGCCTCGTCATTGTCGCCACGGAAAGTGAAGAGCTTGCTGAAGACCGGTCGGTCGCCGGCAACATCATAGACATTGGCTTTCATGAAGATCACCAAACTGCTCATCTTATGGATGCCGCCGACGACGAGAAGCCCTGCGCCCGACTTTCGCGCCGCTTCCAGCAGGCTCGCGCCGGCCGCAGGGGTCTCGGCGCAAGGGTCGGTCGGGCAAGCCAGAGCGATGACGTGGTAACGGCCGGTTTTTTCGAGGCCAGCTTCGAGCACTTCTTTGAAGTGGTGCAAGCGTGCTTGATGGACGGCCGACTGATCCTGAACTTCACCGGATGTGTCGGAAAAAGCGAAGTCGGTGACGGCGATCTTGGTCTGCTGAGCCTGTCGATTTTCGCCATAGGCTTCCGCCCCAAAAAGCCCGATCGCGAGACCCAGGCCCATTGCCGCAGCCGCCAGAGCTTGGCCGCTCAGTTTTGAACGCCATCTTGCCTTCGCCAGGATTGTCGCTTCATCCCTGGGCATGTGGCGTCCTCCTTCATCTGCAGCAGTGCTTCACGCTTCGCTGCTTTCTTTAGCGAAGATCATAGAGAGCATTCAATCATCGCACTGACCAAGTCGCGCCAGCAAGGCTGCATTTTCTGGCGAAGCGGGTCACGGCTGGAACATTTCCCGGCGAAGTGGAAATCGGTTCAATGATGAAGCGCAAAAAAAAGCCGCCGACGAATGTCGGCGGCTTCAAATCCGCCTTGGCGGGCTCGATGCGCCGCTCTCTGAGCTGCCGCCAGTTCATCCGTGGTCGGCAGCGCCGGAAAGCGACGCAAAACATCAGGGCATCGCCCGGCGAAGGGAACCGGATCGCCGAAAAGACGATGCGAAAACGAAGATAAAGGGCATGATCCGACCCCATGGGGTCGGATCATGCTCAGGCGTTAGGCAGCCTTGAGCTGATCTGCCGAGGACTTGCCGGTGCGGCGGTCCTGGGTCACCTCGTAGCGGATCTTCTGGCCTTCACGCAGGTCGCCTAGACCGGCGCGCTCGACGGCACTGACGTGGACGAACACGTCCTTGCTGCCATCGTCAGGCTGGATGAAGCCGTAGCCCTTTTGGGAATTGAACCATTTAACGGTTCCGGTAGCCATGTGAACTCTCCAATGCAAAGAGGGAAGGCCCCCATATCGCGGGGCCGGGTCGATCGATGTTTTGGGGAGGTCGTCAGCAGGCACCGTCGCCGGTGCGGGGGCCACGTCGTCGGCCCGAAAATCGATACTGAAAACATAGGAGACATCTTGCGAGTTGCAATGGCCGAGAGGCTATTTCCGCCGCCCCGCATGACGGCACGCACTTAGAGCACCCATCGACGCCCGTGCGAAAGGCACGGCCCAGGGCTTGTGCGATCGCTTGAACGCGGCCTGCGGATGTTGATAGAGTAAGAAGAGTTCAAGGCTGGCTTGAAAAGGGATCTACGGCGGCTCGAAGGGGCACCCATGTATATTATCGCGCGCAATATCACCGGCCCCCGCCTGCGATGCGAAGCCCTCATGGTCGACAAGAAAAGCTATACGCCCTGGCCGCCTAAGACCGAAGACGGCTGGCGCCGCGCCTATAAGTTCCGCGACCGGCTGATGGCCGAGGTGGTGCGCCTGGAGCTCGATCCGATGGGCGAGAATCTCAAAGTGATCGAGGCCGTTTATATTCCTTGATCGGCAACAGGCGTGTCTTCCTGGCCTTCACTGTGCGGTGCAAGCGCCAGGGCAAAGCAATCGGCGGCCACGGCGATTTCGGCGGCGCGCCGCCGCATCAGGGCCAGCATATCGGCGTACAGGAGCTCGGCATCTTCGAGCGTGCGCTCGCCAAGCAGGAAACGGGCGAGCGCCGTCTCGTCGCGGCCAAGCGCGCGGGCCGTCTCGCGCTGCCAATCGGAGCCGAAGAGAAGCCTCGCCGCCGCCTTGAAAAGCTCTTCTGCCGAAAGGCCCGAAAGCGCCGCGTCGAGCTCCGTCGCGGCGGGCTTGCGCGCTTCCAATTCTTCCGTCGCTTCGGCGAGCCGCAGCACCTCGGGCAGCACGCTGCGCAGCGTCTCGGCACCGGTGATCGGCACGCTCCAGCAGCGCAGCTCCGGCCGCCATTCGAGCTTCGGAACCCAGCGCAGAATCTGCAGCAATTGCTCGCTGAATCCGCATTTGATGAGGATCTGATCCTCATTCACCTGCAGATAGGGGCTCTCCGGCAGCGGATCGGCAGCAAGCTTGGCGCGGGCTTTCTCTTCTTTCGACATGGCTCGGATCGAGTTCGCGACGCCCGTCATTGTGACATGAGATCTATGCCCGGCGGTAGGGCTTTCTTTGCGCCAGCCGGCGGCCCTTACTCCGGCTTGAAATCCAGCGCTACCCCATTGATGCAATAGCGCTGATGGGTCGGCGCCGGGCCGTCGGGAAAGACATGGCCGAGATGGCTGCCGCAGCGCGCGCAATGCACTTCGGTGCGGCGCATGCCATAGCTGCGGTCTTCCGTGGTTTCGACCGCGCCTTCGACCGGATCATTGAAGCTCGGCCAGCCGGTGCCGCTTTCGAATTTCGTCTTCGCCACGAAGAGCTTCTGGCCGCAGCCGGCGCAAAAGAAAGTGCCGGCGCGCTTTTCATGATTGAGCGCGCAGCTGTGCGGCGCCTCGGTCCCATGGCCGCGCATGATTTCATATTGCTCTTGCGTCAAAAGCTTGCGCCATTCTTCGTCGCTGCGGGTGACCTCGAACTCTTTGTCAGCCATGTCTGAGGCTCCAATCTGATGCTTCAATTATCCAGTGCAACAATTGTTCTGGCGCAAAGCCTCTTCCAAACGCGGCATAAATTGGTCGCCGGCTCCGGTGATTGGAGTGTGACCGCTTTCAAGCGCGACCAACATTGGAAGGTATCTTGCGCGCCTCCAACGCCGTGGCGATAAGCGCCGCGCCGCCTCGATGGCCTGCGCGGCGCAGCCTTTCACCGTCCGGGCCGTTCAGCGACGGCCCTATGGCGCCCGCGCAGCGACGTCGTCCGGCTCGCCCTGATCTTTTTTGGCATTTCATGGGCGATGATAGCGCGTCCGCGCTTAGCCGGCGACGATTGGGCGGCTTTTTTTGGTAATTCTACCCCACGATCGCTGGACGCAGGAGTCCCATCCGGGTGGGAGTGGGGGATTCTCGCTAAATTCTCGGTACATTCCGGATCTTCCGTCCGTTTTCGAACACCCTATCGTTTTTTAGGGCGCGCCCGGACTGGAAGCCGTCATGGAAATCTCGGCGTTCTTTCGGTTCGAGATTGCGCTGTATCAACGCGACGACGATCAGGATGCGCCGAAGATTGCCATGTGTTGGAACCGATACCGACATGAAAAGGGGAAATCGAGATGAGGAAACCCAGCTCTCTGCCAAGCTTGATCTTCGTCGTCATCCTCGGCATCGGCTTGGCATTCGCCTATTCAAGCTTTGTGCTTGGCGGCTACCAGGAAAGCGTGTCGATCGCTGTCGGTTCCGTGATCATTGCCTCCATTGTCTCCTACTCCGTCAAGGTCGCGGATCAATGGGAACGGGTCGTCGTTCTGCGGCTCGGTCGCTTCCGTTCCCTTGAGGGGCCGGGCTTGTTTTTCATCATTCCGGTCATCGAGACCGTCGCCTATTGGATCGACACCCGTGTGATCACGAACGCGTTCAGCGCGGAAAAGACCCTCACCAAGGACACGGTGCCGGTGGACGTCGATGCCGTGCTGTTCTGGAAGGTCGTCGATGCGAAGCGGGCGGCGCTCGACGTTGCCGATTACGTCAGCGCCATCAATTGGGCCGCGCAGACCGCGCTTCGCGACGTCATCGGCAAGACCATGTTGTGCGACATGCTGGAAGGCCGGGAAAAGATCAGCAGCGAGCTGCAGAAGATCATCGATGTGCGGACCGAGCCTTGGGGCATCAATGTCATTGCGGTGGAGGTCAAGGATGTGCTGATCCCCTCTGCTTTGGAGGATGCGATGTCGATGCAAGCGCAGGCGGAGCGCGAACGCCAGGCGCGCATCATCCTGGGCAATTCAGAGCGCCAGGTCGCAGAGAAGTTCGGCGAGGCGGCAAAGACCTACGCCAATAATCCGACCGCTTTTCATTTGCGGGCGATGAACATGCTCTACGAAGGATTGAAGAGTAGCAACGCCAAGATCGTCATCGTGCCGAGCACGGCGGTCGAAACGATGCAGCTCGGCGGCCTGGCCGGGATAACGGCTTTGACCACGACGTTGGGTCAAGAACCCGCACCGCCGGCGGGCGCCCCGGGTCCATGGTCCGGCGCTACCCCGTGAAACCGTCATCGTATCGTCGCGTGGGTCCTTGACCGGCCGGCGTTTAAGGGAGACCGGCATTTGCAGGCGCCTTGCGCGCCTCCAACGCCATGGCGATGAGCGTCGCACCTCCGAACACCATATCGATGCCGACGAGGAGGCCGAGCGCCCAGACGAGCGTGCCGGGCAGGCCGGAGATGATGATCCCGGCGAGGATCAGATCGATGATGCCGTTGACCATCATCCATTCCCATTTGCCCGACAGCTCGCCGCGATGGGCGATAGCGAGGATGATGGTCAAAATGCCGTCGACAATGAAAAAGATGATCAGAACATAGGTCAGGGTGACCAGACCCTGGAGCGGATTCCATAGCAATATGCCGCCCGCGACCAAAGCCGCGAGTGCCGAAAGCAGGGACCATACAAATCCCGGCGCCTGTCGCCCTCGGAATGTGGCGAAGAGGCCCAGGATGCCGGCGAGGAGGAACAGCCATCCCAGAAAGACGGTGGCGGCGAGACCTGCGATGGGTGGAACGACGATCGCGGCAAGCCCGAGCAGGACTAAAATAATCCCCTCCGCCAGAAAGGTTTTCCAATGGTCGTGGATCGATTTGGCGAGAGCGGTGGCCATTTCGGAACTGGCCGATGGCTGTAATGGAGACACGGTTCGTCCTCCTGCTTCCCCTGACATTGTCCCACAGCATTTTCAGGCGAAGTGATGAGAGGCTTGCCGCCTAAAAATGCTCTCACTCTTTAATATAAAAAACATCCGATAGATACGATGCTCGTCCCAGACATGCTCACACATCGAGATTGGCGACGTTCAGCGCATTTTCCTGAATGAATTCGCGGCGCGGCTCGACGACATCGCCCATCAGCTTGACGAAAATATCGTCCGCCTCGTCGCCCTCCTTGATCTTCACCTGCAGGAGCGAGCGCACATTGCGATCGAGCGTCGTCTCCCAGAGCTGTTCGGGATTCATTTCGCCGAGGCCTTTGTAGCGCTGGATCTGGGTGATCCCCTTCTGCCCCGCCGCCATCACGGTTTCGATGAGCTGCAGCGGTCCGAAGACCGGCTTTTCCTCGCCCTTGCGGATGAAACTGGCAGGGCGCGCATAAATCTCATGCAGCGCGCGCGCATGTTCGTTGAGCCGGCGTGCTTCGGCCGAAGCGAGAAGCGCGGCGTCGAGCGTCGCAGCGTGACGCACGCCGCGCAATTGCCGCGTGAAGAGATAGCCGCCGGCCTCGACCTGGCCTTGCCAGCTGCGTTCCAATTCATCCGCCAGCCGATTGAGGCGCTCGGCGATCTCTTGCGCCAGCCGCTCCGCTTCTTCTTCCGCTGCTGCAGAAATCGGATGCAAGGCACCGGCGATTGCCGCCTGCTCGACGATCGTGCGGTCATAACGCGTATGCAGTCCGATGAGGATCTGCCTGATGCCGCGGGCTTCTTCGATGATCGCGCGCAGATCGGCGGCGCCGCGTTCCTCGCCGCCAGCGAGCCGCAGGATGGCGCCATCGAGTCCATTGCCGATCAGATAATCTTCTTTCGCACGTTCGTCTTTCAAATATTGCTCGGAACTGCCGCGCTTCACTTTGTAAAGCGGCGGCTGGGCGATGAAGAGATGGCCGCGCTCGATCAATTCGCGCATCTGGCGGAAGAAGAAGGTCAAGAGCAGGGTGCGGATATGCGAGCCGTCGACATCGGCATCGGTCATGATGATGATCTTGTGATAGCGCAGCTTGTCGGGATTGAAATCGTCGCGGCCGATGCCGGTCCCGAGCGCCGTGATGAGCGTGCCGATTTCCTGGCTCGAGAGCATTTTGTCGAAACGTGCGCGCTCGACATTGAGGATTTTTCCGCGCAAGGGAAGGACCGCTTGATATTCGCGATTGCGGCCTTGCTTCGCCGAGCCGCCGGCCGAATCGCCTTCGACGAGGAAGAGCTCGGCCTTGGCCGGATCGCGTTCCTGGCAATCGGCGAGCTTGCCCGGCAGATTGGCGACATCGAGCGCGCCCTTGCGGCGGGTGAGCTCGCGCGCCTTGCGCGCCGCCTCGCGCGCTTGCGCAGCTTCCACTACTTTGCCGACGACGATCTTCGCCTCATGCGGATGTTCCTCGAACCAGCGGTCGAGCATCTCATTGACGAGGCCTTCGACCGCCGGCCGCACTTCCGAGGAGACGAGCTTGTCTTTCGTCTGCGACGAGAATTTCGGGTCCGGTACTTTCACGGAGAGCACGCAAGTCAATCCTTCCCGGCAATCATCGCCGGTCAGATCCACCTTCTCGCGCTTGCTGAGGCCGGAGCGCTCGGCATAGCCCGTCACCTGCCGCGTCAGAGCGCCGCGAAAGCCGGCGAGATGCGTGCCGCCGTCGCGCTGCGGGATGTTGTTAGTGAAGGCGACGACATGCTCGTGATAGGAATCATTCCACCAGAGCGCGACCTCGACCAATACATGGTCGCGCTCGCCCTTCATGAGGATCGGCGCCGAGATCAGCGGCGTCTTTGCCCGGTCGAGATAGCGCACGAAAGCCTCGAGCCCGCCTTCGTAGAACAGTTCTTCCTGCCGGATCTCCGGGCTGCGCGCATCGGTGAGCAGGATTCTGACGCCGGAGTTCAGAAAGGCCAGCTCGCGCAGGCGATGCTCGATGGTGGAAAAATCGAAATCGACGACGCCCGTAAAAGTCTGCGGCGACGGCAGGAAGGTGACTTCGGTGCCGCGTTTCGGCTTGCCGTTTTCGATCGGCGCCGGCCCGACCACGCGCAAGGGCGCCACCGCATCGCCATGGGCGAAGCTGATCTCATGCTCCTTGCCGTCGCGCCAGATGCGCAATTTCAGCCAAGTGGACAGCGCATTGACGACCGAGACGCCGACGCCATGCAGGCCACCTGAAACCTTGTAGGAATTCTGATCGAATTTGCCGCCGGCATGGAGCTGCGTCATGATCACTTCGGCGGCCGACACGCCTTCTTCGGAATGGATATCTGTCGGAACGCCGCGCCCGTCATCGGCCACCGTTACCGAGCCATCGGGATGCAGGGTCACCGAAACTTTGGTGGCATAGCCCGCCAGCGCTTCGTCGATCGCATTGTCGACGACCTCATAGACCATATGATGAAGGCCTGAGCCGTCATCCGTGTCGCCGATATACATGCCGGGCCGTTTGCGGACGGCATCAAGGCCGCGCAGGACCTTGATCGAGTCTGCGCCATAGGCCATGTCCTCCAGCAGCATCGGATCTCGCACAGTATCGGGCATAGGATCCGGGGTGGCGGAAGTGGGGTTTGCCATGTGTTGTGGAACTCTCGTCAAGCGGCTGTAGAGCGGGGCCGAAAAGCCCCGTCTGTCATATTGATTATATAGTGCGAAACCACGCCGAATGCATGGTTTTGCGGCGCTTTTCCAGAGCTGCAATCAGGCTTTTGGGCGCTGGCGCTCAAGCGGGATGAGGCAACGCCGGAATCGGTTTTCCGGCGCGATCAGATTTACGCAGATTGCGTGAATTTGATCGCGCATCCCGCTCTAGAGCGGTTTCAGGTTCGGTGTCCACACCAAACCGGTTCGAAACCGCTCTCATTCAAGAAGCTAGAGCATTTCCGGACGCAAAACCGGTGTCCACTTTTGCTGAAAATGCCCTAGGGGCGGGCGCCCGATTGGGCTGCGGCTGTGGCTTGAAATCTGCTTGCCCAAAAGCCGCTTTTCATGGAGAGGAAACCGACAATGGCTGATCAACCCGTAGGCTATTTCATCGATTGGGACGGGAAAATGCGGCCGATCGACCAGCCGGGCAAAGGGCTGCGCTGCGAAGTCGATTACAAGGCGAAATATGTCATGGTCTTCAACAAATATGGTGGGCTCGACCATGAATCGACTTGGTATCCGGATGAGGCGGCGGTCGAAAAGGCGGGGATAAAGCCCGTCTATGCCGATCTCGCCGCGCCGATCCGGATTTCCTCGATCGACTGATCACGCGACATATTTTATCGGGTCGCGCCAATCCGCGGTTTACCGAGGTAAAACTGTTAATTGTCGCTCTGCATACGGTCGCGCGGGCTCAGCGGCCGGCTCGGATTGGCGACACCCAGGCGAATTTGGAATTTGGTGATTGCGACCGGCGGGCCGACCGAGCAACGCAGTCCTCAACCGACCATCAGTCATGCGAAAGGCAAGCGAAAGCCCGGCCGAGGCGGCCGGGCTGTGCTGAAGAGGAATGCCACGAAGCCTGGTCTTACTTCGTCTTGCGCTCGGCGAAATCCTGGTTCCAGGCGTAGGTCTGCTCATGCGAGATCTGATGCGTGCCCATCCGCTCGCGCATAATGTCGGTCGGATTGACCGGCCGAACGCCATTCGCCACGCCCGGACGGATCCGGAATTTGGTGATGCGGACCGGCGCATCCTTGGAGCAGGAGACTTCCGCCAGCTTGACATCGGAATCGCCCGGACCGGCGGAGAAATCGCCGATCGTGCCACCGTCCTTGGTGGCGCGGGCGAAAAGCGGCGTGCCGACATTCTTGGCCGGAACCTTGGGCTCGACGAATTGCGGCTCGTCGCCGACGAAGGCCGGCGCGGCAAAAGTGAATTCCGCAAGAAAACCATTGCGGATGACGGGCTTGTCCGGAGTTTCCGGCTGCGGGCAGGAGTAGACGCGGATGGTCGCACCTTCGAGGGCCACCTTGATCGCGTCGACATCTGAACTGGCAAAGGCCTCGGCTAACTGCATGTCGAACTCCAGTCTGTCGGGACAGGGGCATTGACCATGTCGCTGTCAACGCACCAATTTTTTTGCTTAGGCAAGCACGCTCCTGCGCCATAGGGGCTCGAAGCCGCAAAGGCTTCCAGTGGCCATCCCAGCGAGTTGGGTGCATCCGGCTCTAAGCAAGGACCGTACCGCCCTGCGTCAGAATAGGGGCGGAGGAGGCGGAGGATACGACCGGACGCCGGTTCATATAAAGGCTTCGTGGCAGGATCAAGCTGAAAGAGTGGGCATCGCGTTGACCTGATCCGGGATCGGAAGACGCGAGGTGCCATCCCTTTCCTTATTTCGGCTTGCCGCCGCCACCTTTGGGCAAGCCGTCAATTTCCTGTTCAATGGCCGCAAGCAGCACGGGCAATTGGATTTGCACAGTTCCCCACACAAGACGATGCAGCACGTCTTCATAGTCGTGACGGTAGACATTGCCGGCTCCAGCCATTTCGACCCAAGGGACGGCCGGATGCCGTGCCTTCAGTTCGGCTGGCAGACGACATGATGCTTCGGAGATGATTTCGAGGCATCGCGTCACCGCATAGAAGACGAGCTGATTGTCCCGAAACGCTTCATAGCCAAGACCTTCGACAAAGCTGCGGGCGAGGTAAATGTTGTGCCGGATATCGATCAGCCACCGCTGGGGATCGGATGATCTAGAAGGCATAGACCGCGTCGGCTTCCACGGGCGGGCGGACAGAAGGCTTCAGGGCTTCGCGGTCGATGACATCGACCGGTCCCGTGAAAAGGCCAGCGATGTAGTTTTTCAGCCCGACATAAGCATAGACGTCTTGCACAGCTTCGGGGTCGATCTCGATCATAATGTCGATGTCGCTCTCCGGCCCCGCGGTGCCGCGGGCCAAGGAGCCGAACAGCGCCGCATGCCGAACGCCGCGCGCGCGCAAGCTGCTTTCATATTCACGAAGAGTGGCGATGACGTCTTGGCCGTTCATAGCCAAAGCATAGCACAGATCCGACTCGTCGATAAAATCGTTCTCGTTTTGGCGTTCGTCCGGCCGGGGCTCGCCCGGCCGGACGAAAGATCACTCACGCCCCCTTCGGGAAGTTCACCACAGTGGTGCGGCGTCCGCCTTGCTCATGGGCCGCGGCATCGGTCTCGGCTTCCGACCCAGTCAGGAAAGTGAGACCCTGCGGAGTGGCGCCGATGACGACGATCTCGCCGTCATGAATCTGGCCGGCGAGGATCTTTTCCGCCAGCTGATCCTGCAGAGCCTTCTGCATCACCCGCTTCAGCGGCCGCGCGCCATAGGCCGGATCATAGCCCTTGTCGGCGAGCCAGGCGCGCGCCTCGGGCACGAGGTCGAGATGGATCTTGCGATCCTCAAGGAGCTTCGCGAGCCGCTCGATCTGAATATCGACGATCGCGGCCATATCCTCGCGGCGCAGCCGGTGGAACAGGATGATCTCGTCGATCCGGTTCAAGAATTCCGGTCGGAACTGCGCCCGGACCATCTGCATGACTTCGTTCTGGACCGCCGCGGACTCCTCGCCCTCTTTTTGGGTGACCAAAAATTCGGCGCCGAGATTGGAGGTCATGATGATCAGGACATTGCGGAAATCGACCGTGCGGCCCTGCCCGTCGGTGAGCCTGCCGTCGTCGAGCACCTGCAGGAGCACATTGAAGACGTCGGGGTGCGCCTTCTCGATCTCGTCGAAGAGCACGACCTGATAGGGCCGCCGCCGCACCGCTTCGGTCAGCGCGCCGCCTTCCTCATAGCCGACATAGCCGGGCGGTGCGCCGATGAGCCGGGCGACCGAATGTTTCTCCATATATTCCGACATGTCGATGCGGACCATCGCCGTCTCGTCGTCGAACAGAAACGAAGCGAGCGCCTTGGTGAGCTCGGTCTTGCCGACGCCAGTCGGCCCTAGGAACATGAAGGAGCCGATCGGCCGATGCGGATCCTGCAGACCGGCGCGGGCCCGTCGGACCGCGGTCGCGACGGCGCGCACGGCATCGGTCTGACCGACCACGCGTTTGGCGAGTTCCTCCTCCATGCGCAACAGCTTGTCGCGCTCGCCTTCGAGCATTTTCTCGACCGGCACGCCGGTCCAGCGCGAGACGACTTGCGCGATGTGATCGGCGGTCACCGCCTCATCGACGAGGACATCGGCACGATGCGCCTCCGTCGTGGCCAATTTCCGCTCGAGCTCGGGGATGATGCCATAGGTCAATTCGCCGGCGCGCTGATATTCGCCCCGGCGCTGCGCCTGCACCAGCTCGTTGCGGGCGGCCTCGAGCTGCTCCTTGATCTTCTGCGCCTGGCCGAGCTTGTCCTTCTCCGCCCTCCAGCGCGCCGTCAAAGCCGCGGATTTCTCCTCCGCCTCGGCGAGCTCGCCTTCGAGCTTGGCGAGACGGTCCTTGGAGGCGGCATCCGTCTCCTTCTTCAACGCCTCCTGCTCGATCTTCAACTGGATGATGCGGCGGTCGATCTCGTCGAGCTCTTCCGGCTTCGAATCGACCTGCATGCGCAGCCGCGAGGCCGATTCGTCGACGAGGTCGATCGCCTTATCGGGGAGGAAACGGTCGGCGATATAGCGATGCGACAGGGTGGCGGCCGCGACGATCGCCGAATCGGTGATCCGCACGCCGTGATGCAGCTCATATTTTTCCTTGAGGCCGCGCAGGATCGAAATCGTATCTTCGACCGTCGGCTCGGACACGAAAATCGGCTGGAAGCGGCGCGCCAGCGCGGCATCCTTTTCGACATGTTTGCGATATTCGTCGAGCGTCGTCGCGCCGATGCAGTGCAATTCGCCGCGCGCCAGCGCCGGCTTCAAAAGGTTCGAGGCATCCATCGCCCCTTCGGCCTTGCCGGCACCGACGAGCGTATGCATCTCGTCGATGAAGAGGATGATGCCACCCTCGGCGCTGGTGACTTCGGTCAATATGGCTTTCAGCCGCTCTTCGAATTCGCCGCGATATTTGGCCCCCGCGATGAGCGAGCCCATGTCGAGCGCGAGCAGCCTTTTGTCGCGCAGGCTTTCGGGCACATCGCCATTGACGATGCGCAGAGCGAGACCTTCGACGATCGCGGTCTTGCCGACGCCCGGCTCGCCGATGAGGACGGGATTGTTCTTCGTCCGGCGCGACAAAACCTGGATCGTGCGGCGGATTTCTTCGTCACGGCCGATCACCGGATCGAGCTTGCCGTTGCGCGCCGCCTCGGTCAGATCGCGGGCATATTTCTTTAAGGCGTCATAGGCGTTTTCCGCCGTCGCATTATCGGCGGTGCGGCCCTTGCGCAGATCTTCGATCGCGGCATTGAGGGCCTGCGGCGTGACGCCCGCCTTTTCGAGGATCTTGCCCGCCTCGGCGCTCTTTTCCATCGCCAGAGCGAGGAGCAGCCGCTCGACGGTCACATAGGAATCGCCGGCCTTCTGGGCGATTTTTTCGGCATTGTCGAAGATGCGGGCGGTGGTCGGCGCGAGATAGAGCTGGCCGGCGCCCGAGCCTTGCACTTTTGGGATTTTGGACAGCGCGAGCTCGGTCTGGACGAGGGCGTCGCGGGAGCGTCCGCCGGCGCGGTCGATCAGGCCTGCGGCGAGGCCCTGCTCATCGTCGAGTAGCACTTTGAGCAAATGTTCGGGCGTGAATTGCTGATGCCCTTCGCGGGTCGCAAGCGACTGCGCGCTCTGCACGAAGCCGCGCGCTCGATCCGTATATTTTTCGAAATTCATGAATGACCCTCCACGCCCGCGCGCAACCTCCGAAGCAGCTTTGGCGCGGCTCTGACAAAACGGTCCCTATCCCGGATTTCCCTGGCCGGCCGTGACTTATGTCAGAAGAAATGGGTCGGACGGCAGGAGAGGCCGGGCGTGCGGCAGCCTTTGCAGTCACATGTGGGGAGGTGTTGCGAAAATGTTAGGGAGGCGCCGGCCACGACAGGTACAAACCGGTGCAAAAAAGAAGAGCGGAGCATTGGGGGATGGCTCCGCTCTTCAAAATCTTAACAATAGGGGAGGGCGATCAGTCGCCGACCGGATCCCTGGCCGATGTGATCTCGCCCGGCCCCTCGCCCAGCTCGGCCTTGCCACGCCGGCGGCGGCGCGGCCGCAAATGGAAGCCGGTCGCCTCGGTTTCGACCTCCGATCTGTCGAGCATGTCGGCGACGACGGGCTGAGCGTCGGAGAGATGCGGCTCTGGCTGCAGGCGGACCGGCGATGTGATGAAGGCCGGCAGGCCCTTGTTGCCGTCGATTTCTTCGGCAGGCCCGCGCGGCTCGCCGCGCTCATAGCGCGCGCCATTCTCTCGGGAGCCATGGTCTCGGGAGCCATTGTCTCGGGAGCCATTGTCGAGGCGATAATCGCGGCCGCCCCGGCCACCCCGGCCGCTGCGTGGCTCGATCTCGCGGCTTGGCGCGCCTTGACGGTCGGCAACCGGTCTGTCCGGCCGGTCTTGGAAGTTGCGGTCCTGCGACCGGTCCTGATAGCCGCGGTCTTGATAGCCGCGGTCTTGGGAGTTGCGCTCCTGGAAGTTGCGCTCCTGGCGCGGGCCGCGCTCGGGCCGTTCATAGAGCGGCCGCTCGCCATTGCCATTGGTGTAGGTGCGTTCGCGCTCCGGATAGCTCGGCTGGCCATTGGCTTGTGGCGGATAGGCAGGCTGCGCCGGAGCGACACGCTCGATCGGCGAAGCAAACCGGTCCATCCCGCCGGTGAAATCCTCATCGTCGTCGAGGTCCTCGGCCTCGGCTTCGCCGGCCTGGCGTTGGTAGCCCTGCGAGGCCTGTTGCGCCGCCTGCGCTGCGGCGATCAGGCGGAAATAATGTTCGGCATGCTGGAGAAAGCTCTCGGCCATCACCGGATCGCCGGAAGATTGCGCATCGCGCGCCAATTGCAGATATTTTTCGCCGATATGATGCGCAGTGCCCCGTATTTTGACGTCAGGGCCGTTCAATTCATAGCTGCGCGATAAAGGATTCGGGCCCTTGCGATTGCCAGTGTTGCGGCCGCGCATACGCTTGTTTTGATTTGGTCTCATCGATGATCCTTGCGTGGCATCGTGGCCGCGGTTTCCGGCAGTGCCAAGTCGGTAAATGCCAATTCGGTACTTTCTGCTGGGCCCTCTTAGGCGAAGGGCGAGCTAGCGTCAGTTCTCCAGCTGACAAATCTCCAGCTGACAAATCTCCAGCTGACAAAGAATAGCTCGCGGCAGAACCGCGGCGTGACTGTCGACCCCAGCTTAACGGGGTCTCAGACTTTGGGGACAATCACCTTGATCACGCTGAGCACCTATGCGCGCGGGGGCGGAAGTTGCATCGGCCCTTGCGGATCGCCCTTACCTCTCGGGCATCCTCTGCAGGGGATAGGGAACCTCGACGCTCCCGCAATGCTCTATCAGCAGCGAAAGGTAATCTTTGAGCCGGGAACCTAATCGCTTTCGATCCCAACGCCAAGAGCTTTTGGAAAAAAAATCCGTTCCATCGCAACGTTGTGGCAGATATGTCACGCAAAATCGGCTCCGGCAGGCCCAAGCAAGGCATTGCTTTTACGCGATAATTTGCCCTTCTTTCCGAGCGGATAGCAAGCATCGATCTCACGGCTCATCAACGGCCGCGCAATCACACATTGACCTGGCGGCCGCAAGGCAAATCCGCATGCTGTCTTATCGTGCCAAGCCGCACTTAAACCCCTGAATCGGTGCCTGCCGGGTCATTGGTCTCGGCCATCCGGCCAAGGCATGGCAAAACTCGTTGAGCGAATCGATCCGCCTGCGCCGTCGGTCCTTACCGGCAGAGTGCGCTCCAGTGTACAATTCGGCCTTTGGGGATCAGCCCGTCGAGCACGGCGAGGACGGACTCGACCACTTTGGGCTCGTCGAAGAATTCGATGACGAGAGGCAGATTGACCACCAGCCGCAGCAGGTCGGAAGCGCGGACTTGGCCGCTTTCATCGAGGCCGGCGACGGCCCGAAACACCGTCACGCCCCTTACCTCATGCTGCTTTTGCAGGATGTTCAGGATTTCCTCCATGAGGCTCTTGTGGTGGGCATGATCGGCCTCGTGGAGATAGATGCGCACGATCGTGACTTCGCTTGCCATGACGGTTCCTCGGCCAATTCGTCATTTCAGAGATTGCGGCCGATATAGGCGCCGCCCAGCGCCGCCGCCAGGCCGAGCACGACCGAGAGGGCCACATAGGCGGCGGCCTTGCCGGGTTCGCCTTCTTCGGCGAGGAGAAGCGTCTCCATCGCGAAAGTCGAGAAAGTGGTGAAGCCGCCAAGAAAGCCGGTGAGCACGCCGATCCGGACATGAGGGGCAATCATCAGCCGTTCGAGCGTCAGCATGAAAAAGAAGCCCATGAGGAAGCTGCCGAGAACATTGATCGACAAGGTCGCATAAGGGAAGTCGCGGCCGAAGATCGTCTGGATCAGATTGGTCATGAGATAACGGGCCCAGCAGCCGAAAATGCCGCCGATCGCAATTGCCAGATAAGCCTGCATGCGCTGATCGATGTTTGTCTGGAAGTGAGCCGAAACGAAAGCCGGTGAAGGGCGCAGATTGAAGTAACCCCGGGCGCGGACGATCAGCTTCTTGATAGCGACAGATGCGCCATTGCGCTATGCTGAAAACGCGCGGCAATTCATCAGCATCCGGTCAGGGCAACGGGCGTTGCTCGACGCTGTTCGCTCCGCGAAATAGCGTGTGATATCGAGGACATGCTCTAGATCTTTGAAATAGAGCCGATTTGTCCCGATCATGTGGATCGCAGTTCAAGCACATCGGATATATCCGATGTGCCAAAGATGCGATTCCACCTGATCGGGATCGGCTCTAGTGCCCAATACTGTATCTCACCGGTACGGAGATTGGGGTTCGGCCATTGGGCGGCGGCGGCAAGCGGCCGAGCCGATGCGCCAACGCCAAAGTCTCGCGATCGAGAGCTGCGGAGCCGGAACCCCTCGCGATCCGCGCTGAAAGGACCTGGCCGCTGGCGTCGACGGTGAAGGCGAGCGTCGCCGTACCGCTTTCGCCCGCCTCACGGGCGGCTTCGGGATAGCGCTTGGCGGCATTGATCCTTGCGAGCACTTCGCTTGCCCATGAAGCCATCGATTGGCCCGAAGCGCCGGGCGCCGGTGCCGCGGCGCGGCTTGATGCCTGTTTTGCGCGCGCGGCTTGCCGGGCCTGTTCGGCGCGCTCCTTGCGCTTCTCGATATGCTTTTGTCTTTCGATCTTCTCCTTCTCGAGTCTCTTTTGCTTCTCGAGTTTCTCTTGCTGCAACTGTTTGTCCGGCACCGGCGGCGGCGCAGATATGACTGCTTCTGGTTGCGGCGCGGGGATTTCCGGCGCCTGCAAAACGGGCGGCGGTGCTTCTGGTGCCGGTTGCGGAGCTGGTGGCGGCGGCGTCGGTTCCGGCGGTGGCGTCTCTGCTTGAGGTTCGGGTTTCGTCTCTTCCGGCTTCGGAGCCGGTGCCAATTCCTGCGGTTGCGGCGGCGCCGTGGCGATGGGGGCGAGGTCGATCATCAAGGCATCGGGCGGTACGCCGGGCGGCATGTCCGAGCTGCGCGTCAGGATAATCAAGGCCCCGACGGCGAGATGGGCGGCGAGCACGATGAGCGCGGCGATACCCCAGCGCGGCAGCCCGCGGCTTTCACGCGGCGGCAGGATCGTTTCAGTATAAAGGCTCATCTAAAGGCTCATGATAAAAGCTTACGGCGCGGCAGCGGCACCGGGCTGCGGCTCATTCGATTTGGCCGCTGCTTGGCCGGCATCGAGGCCCACCAGAGCGATTTTGAGATAGCCGGCATCGCGCAGCAGATTCATCAGCTCCATCACCGAGCCGTAAGCCACTGCCTTGTCGCCGCGCACAAAGATCCGCTGGTCCTTGTCGCCGCCCGTCGCTGCTTCGAGCGCCGCCGCCAAGGCCTCGCGCGAGACCGGGGTCTCGCCCAAAGTCAAAGTGAGATCCGGCTTGATGGTGATGAACAGCGGCTTGTCGGGACGTTGGCTCGGCTTCGCCGTCGAGGTCGGCAGAGCGACATTGACATCGACGGTGGAGAGCGGCGCTGCCACCATGAAGATGATGAGCAGGACCAGAATGACGTCGATGAAGGGCGTGACATTGATCTCGTGAGTCTCGTCGAGATCGCCGTCGCTGCTGCTCGCGAGTTTGATGGCCATCGGCTTGCTCCCAGAGCGGGATGAGGAAAAGTGGGAACCGGTTTTCCGGCGCAATCAAATTTATGCAGATTGCGCAGACTTATCTGCATATCCCGCTCTAATTTCTAGAATCGATCACATGACTTTGGATCCATGTGATCCAAAGTCATCGTGATCTCGCGTCACTCGGCCGATTGGCGCATGCCGACGACACGCCAGTCGCCTTCGTCTTCCGCTGCTTCCATCATGGCGCGATCGAGATCGCGCGAGAGAAGCCGCAGGACTTCGGCCGCGGCGTCGCCGAGTGCGGCGCGATAGGAGGCTATGCTGCGGACGAAGATATTATAGATCATCACCGCCGGGATGGCGGCGACGAGGCCGATCGCCGTTGCGAGCAGCGCCTCGGCAATGCCTGGAGCGACGACGGCGAGATTGGTCGTATTGGTCTTCGAAATGCCGATGAAGCTGTTCATAATGCCCCAGACGGTGCCGAAAAGGCCGATGAACGGGGCGGTCGCGCCGATCGTCGCAAGCGCGCCGGTGCCGCGATTCATCTGACGCCCGGCGCGGGCTTCGATCCGGGCGATGAGCGCGGCGGCGCGCTCTTTGATGCCTTCCGGAGACAGATCGGCGGAGCGTTCGAGCTCGCCCGCTGCGGCGGCGACCATTTGCGCGACGGCGCCTTTGGCACCGACAAAGCCGGCTTGCGCGGCGGCAAGAGTCTCCTCGCTGGCGAGGATGCCGAGCTGCTTCTGGGCCCGCCGCCGTGCGGTGAAAAGCTCGAGGCTCTTGGCGAGCCAGACGGTCCAGGTGACGACCGAGGCGAAGGCAAGGCCGATCATCACCGCTTTCACGATGATATCGGCGGCCAGGAACATGCCCCAGGGCGAAAGCTCATGCGGTAGCAAACGCGCCGGCACCGGGGGTGCGCCATTGCCTAGTTTGGTGGGTGCATCGCCTGCGGCGGGTGCTGCGGCTTCGGCCGGCGCGGTCGCCGTCGGCGAAGATGGCTTGGCAGCATCAGGAGTCGTGGCAAGAGCAGGCGCTGGGGCGGCTGCAGCGGGCGCCGTGGTTGCCGGCGAAGGCGCGGCGGCTTGCGCTTTGGCTGCGCCATCATTTGCCGGCGCGGGTGCGACGGGCGCTGGGGCCGCGGCCTTCGGAGATGACGCCGCGGGCGTTGCATCTTCGGCCTGGCTCGGGAAAGCCGAGAAACATAATCCCGAGAGACAGAGGAAAGCGATGATTGGCGCGGCGATGATCGAGCGACCGACCGGCCGATTGCCGAGGGAATATTGATACGCGGTCATAGCGACGATCCTCGATCCTCTACTGTCTTGCTTCTACTATCTTGGTCCTATGTGTGGCGCGTGCCCATGATCATCATGACGCGTTGTTTGAACGCCGAACCAATCCGCTTCGCCCGAACCAAAATCGCATCGGTTCGCGCCGTCGATCGCTGCGAAGCAGACGCAACGGCATATGATCATCGCTTGCGCAACACGATGGCTGCGTGATTCGTCGAAAGCGAGGCGACAGCAAGCGTCAAACGTCTATATCGAGAAAGATGACGCGCGTCTCCGAGATTCGACGAAGACTGATTTAGTCTTATTCTAGTCGGGAATTTTTCCAGACAGCGGCAGAAAAATCCAGGGCGACGCTGTTCGCTTAATCCTCCAATGCACGCCGTCTCAATGCGCCATGAAGATCGGGAGATTCGCTTCGGCGAGGATCTGGCTGGTCGGGCCGCCGAAGATGAACTGGCGCATGCGGCTTTGCGTATAGCCGCCTTTGACGAGCAGATCGGCGCCAAGACCATAGGCGGTTTCAAGCACGGCGAGGCCTGGTCCTTTGGCCGCGTCATTGGTGGGCACGGTTCGCGCCGGCACGCCGTGCCGTCTGAGACTGATGACCAGCTCGTTTTCACCGGGACCCGCGAGCCTTGTGCCGGGTACCATCATCACCGGCACATCTTGCGCGGCGAGAAGCAGCGGCATGGCGAAGGCGACGCTGCGCGCGGATTCCGGGCTCGCGTTCCAGGCAATCGCAATACATTCGCCGAGTTTTACCGGTGCTTGCGGCGGCGCGATCAAGAGCGGCCGGCCGCATTCGAAAAGCGCCCATTCGAGCGTCGATTTGCGCGGCTGGTGAATGCCGGCCGCCGGCCTTCCGACCGCGATCACATCGAAGATGCGGCCATATTCGCCGATGCCTTCATCGGTGATGAGCGTATCGCCGCGCCAGCCGTAATAGGGCTTTTGCGCATCCTCCTGCGCACGCGCGACGCCGTGGATTTGCATGAAACTCGCGAAAATATCATAGGCCTCGGCAAGGAGTTCGCGGCGGGTCCGCTCGTCGAAGACGATGCCCCCGAGCGAGAAATCGGCTGCCGTGATTTGCGCCAGATCGGGCCCGAGCGCCACGCCCTCCATATAGCTGCCGAATTTTTCGGCGAGCCGCAAAGCGGTTTCGAGCACCGCTCCCATCGCAGCATGATCTTCGACGGGGATCAGAATCGCTTTCATGGGCGTACATCCTGGTGCTGGCCCTATGATGCATGAATTTTGGTGGGGAGCCTATGGGGTTTGCGCGTGTCTATCAGTTTGCCCAAAAATGCGTGTTTGAAGGCCTCGGGCTTCGAGACGCCGCTTTCAGCGGCTCCTCAGCATGAGGGCTTCGCGCGCAAGATCAAACCCCTTAGCCCTCACCCTGAGGTGCGACCCCGGATTTAATCCGGGGGAGCCTCGAAAGGCGAGGGCGGCGTCGAATGCGCATTTTAAGGATCTGTTAGAGCGCTTGCGGTTGTCCAGCGGCGAGCGGAATATGACGCGTTCCGATCCAACGCGCGCGTAGGGACGAGAGGCCGCAGCCGTTTCATAATGGGGCTTATGAGGCTGTTATAGGGGCACTGCTCTCCATCTCGCTTTGTGATAGCTTCAACGTCATGACGAAAAAGCCGAAACCAAAGGCTCAACGGAAGAAGGCTGACGGCGCTTGCACGATACCACCAGCGATTCCCGCCAAGGAATTGCCGGGCCTTGTGCTGCCGCGAAATGACGACGAGGTGCGGACGATTGCCGAATATGTCGAATGGCAAGCAAGTGGTGAAACCGTTCTGCATGCGGAGAAGCTAACAACCGAACACGTCATGGGCCGCAAGCACGAGTGCTGGGACGTCCGTACAGACAAAGAGCGATATTGGGTAATCACGTCGCCAACGAACCTGTACACCCATAAACTATTTCCCAGCCTCGATTACACGCTTTCCTTTCACATCGGCGTGGCTGCGCGCATGATGTCGAAGAAAGAGCCGGACGTGGACGTTCTGGAGCAAATGACCATGCCGGACGCATGGCGGCGGTGGGAACAGGCCGGAGAAGTGTTGAACGCGGCCGAGGAAGCCGAGGATTTCCAGTCGGTGGGTATGCGCTGCCGAGAATGTTTGATCGTCATGGCACGGACGCTTGCGCTGCCCGCTATGGTGCCTGCGAACACGAGTCCACCGAAGCATGCCGACGTAATTCATTGGTGCGAATTGATCGCCAATCACGTTGCGCATGGTTCGAGTACGAAAGAGGTGCGCGGCTATCTGAAGGCGACATCGAAGGCCGGGTGGGACTTGGTGAACTGGTTGACGCATGCGCAGGGTGCAACGCGCGCGGATGCCATCCTCGCGCATGACCTCACGCAGCATATACTAGCTATTTTTGGCACCGCCATGTTTAGGCATCGGCAAGGTATTCCTGACCGTTGTGACGATTGCGGATCATACAGGTTCGAACTCTGGGCAGATGAACCCGGAATCCCGATGAGACCTCGTTGCCAAGTCTGCGGGTGGATGAAGCCGGAATCATAGCGCTCTGCGCGGTGTAAAAATAAAGAATTTTGGGCGCAAGCGCGGCGCGCCAGCGCCCCTTTCAGCGGGTCGAGAAGAATTGCGTTATCGCCACCGCCGCTTGAAAGAGTGCCGCGCCCGCCGCGAGCAAAGCCGCATATCCGCTCCATTTGCTTTGCAATCGAAGCGTCGCAAACAGCTCGTATTGGCGTCCCTTCCTGTCGCGTCCCATCCCTAATTGCGGGGTTGGATAGGACGGTCCCGGCGGTCTGGGTTCCGGACTGTCGGTCGGGTATCTCTTCGCCATCGATGAATAAATCCAAGCAATCGCTGCCAGAACAGCGAAGAGTGCCGACAGCAGATTGAACACGGACACCATTGACGGACGCCCTCTCATGCGTGCTTACGAGCTATAGCATGGGCAATTTGTTCGCGGTCTTGCCGCACGTTTCAAAACTCAAGAATTACGCACCATTGTTTCAGCCACGCAAAATCAGGCTGTTAGACATTGCAAAAGTCTGGTGCAAAATGTCCGCTGTTTGCCCATTGCCGTTACCGTGAACGCGAAGAAATAACTCGGGGCGAAAATCCACCCCCCTCACAAAACCACGGTCAGCCGTCGCGCGGCGCGCGTAATCCCCGTATAAAGCCAGCGGCTTCTATGCTCGCGAAAGGCGCCGCTTTCGTCGAACAGCACCACATCGTCCCATTGCGAGCCCTGCGCCTTGTGGACGGTGAGCGTATAGCCGTAATCGAATTCATCGGAGTCGCGCCGCAGCGCGTAAGGGATCGTCTCTTCGCTGCCGGTGAAGAACTCCGGCAGGACGCCGATCCGCAAAGGCTTATGCGCAAAATCCTCCTCCGGCACTACGCTCAAGCGCAGCTTCTTGCGGCGGACCGGAGACGTCGTCGCGACCGTCCAGAGCGAGCCGTTGAGGAGCCCTTTCTTGGCATTATTGCGCAGGCACACGAGCTTGTCGCCGGGCTCGGGGAGAGGACCCTCGCGCTCGGCCAATTGCCGCATGCGCTGATTATAGGCGCGCCGGGTGCGGTTGAGCCCGACAAGGATCTGGTCGGCTTTCGTGATGCGCGCGGCATCGATGTCGGCGCGGAAAATCACGTCCGTATCGCCGAACCGGCCGGCCTCGAGCCTCCCGCCTTCGCGTACCAGCATGGAGAGGCGGATGATCGGATTATCCGCCGCCTGGCGATGCACTTCCGTCAGCATCACATCGGGATCGCATTCGGTGAAGAAGCCGCCGCCCTTGACCGGCGGGAGCTGGGCAGGATCGCCGAGCACCAGAACCTTCTTGCCGAAGGAGAGAAGATCGCGGCCGAGCTCATCATCGACCATGGAACATTCATCGATGATGATGAGGCTGGCTTTCGCCGCCGGGCTTTCTTCGTTCAATTCGAAGCTCGGCTCTTCCGTGTCGGTGTCGCGGGCACGATAGATGAGGCTGTGGATGGTGCGGGCGTTCTTGCAGCCCTTCGAGCGCATAACCAGCGCCGCCTTGCCGGTGAAAGCGCCGAAGACGGTCTCGCCTTCCGAGTCTTCCGCCAGCGTGCGGGCGAGCGTAGTCTTGCCGCTGCCGGCATAGCCGAACAGGCGGAAGACTTGGGCGTCGCGGCGCTTCAGCCATTGGCCGACCGCCTTGAGCGCCGCCTCCTGCTGCGGCGACCATGCCATGCTGTGTGTCCGTTCGTGTTCGCTGATTCTGCGGGTCGATGCGTCATCGCATTCCGGCAGACGGGCCGCAAGCCGAGGAGAGTGCCGAGCCGAGCGCCGGGCATGCGTGTCGCGGCGACGTACAGGGTAAGTTATATCCCTTCCAAAAACTACTTTATACGTCCTCTAAGCTGCTTCTAAAAAGCTTGCGTTCATCTGAAAACGAGGTCTTTTACTCCCGCCGAGGGCAACGCAATATTTGGCGCAAGACAATGTTGCGGGCAGCGGCCCATCGTCTTGTCCTCTCGCGCGAATCGATCCTTCAAGGCGAGGCTGAATATTTTCTCTTGGCAGGAGACGGAAGTGAGTGATTTTGGTCGTCGCGCCAGTTTGGCGGCTCTTGTCGTTTTGGCTGCGGCAGCTTGGCCGGCCATGGCTTCCGCCAAGGAATATCCGATCGGCACGCCGCAGCAAAAATACGGCATGAACCTTGGTGCGGTCTATCTGCAGCCGATCGAGATGGACCCGCCCAATATGATGCGCCCGGCGGCGCAGTCAGACATCCATCTCGAGGCCGATATTCACGCGGCGAAGGGCAATACCAACGGTTTTGCCGAAGGCGATTGGATGCCCTATCTCGTCGTCCATTATCAATTGACGAAGCTCGACGACAATAAGACGATCAAGGGCGATTTGATGCCGATGGTCGCCAATGACGGCCCGCATTATGGCGACAACGTCAAGCTGATGGGCCCCGGCAAATATAGACTCACTATGGACATCGCGCCGCCCTCCGCCAATCCGCACGCGCATTTCGGCCGCCATGTCGACAAGGAAACCGGCGTCGGTCCTTGGTTCCCCGAATTCTCGGTCGATTACGAGTTCGTCTTTGCCGGTGTCGGCAAAAAGGGCGCCTATTGATCGCAGCGATTGGCTCGATTTGCCGCACGGTGCGCTTCTTGCCTCGCCTCGTTTGCGAGCCGAAATGAGACGATGCGGCCGGCGGTCGTGAGATGAGGAGAGAGCGTTGAACCGCGAAAGGCGGCAAAAGCCCGCGACCCCCTTCCTAGCGCTCGTCTTCGGCGCGTGCATGTTCGCTCTCGCGAGCCTGTCCGCGCCGGCGCCCGTCTTGGCGGCCGCGGCGGATGACACGCCGACCTTTTCAATCGAATTTCACGATGGAAAAATAACGCCCTTGCGGCTCGAGGTTCCAGCCAACAAGCGCTTCCGGATCGAATTGCACAATACGGGAGTGACGGCGGCGGAATTCGAAAGCAGCGAGCTGCATTTGGAAAAAGTGCTGGCGCCCAACAATCCGAGCCCCGCTCCGGTGCTCGTCATCCGCTCGCTTGATCCGGGGCAATATATTTTCTTCGACGATCTCCATCCGGATGCGCCGAAAATCCTGTTGGTTGCGAAATAGGCTGGTGGCGGATCAGGTGGAAGAGGAAGCGACGATCTTGTCTTCATCGGCGAAGAGAGATGCCAAGGATTGGCACGGCGCCCACGTCGACTGGCCGCTTGCGGCGGCGGAGCCGCTGCCTCCTGCAACGCCTGGCGGCGGACCGGGTGAACGACGCACGGCTTTCGCCGCTCGGGCCGATGCGGCGGTCGCGGCGCTGGGTCATTGGCTCAAGCGGCATCAGCCGACCCTTCAACGCGTGCAATGGGCGGTCGTCGGCGTCTATCTGCTGCTTGTCGCGGTTCCGGCCTTTCTCCCATTGCCCGGCCGGGCGGCGCATGTTTGGAGCAATCTGACGCTGCTTGCGCAATTCTGTTTCTGGGGCCTTTGGTGGCCCTTGGTTCTCCTCAGCATGGTCCTCGTCGGCCGCGCCTGGTGCGGCCTCATGTGTCCGGAAGGAAGTCTCACCGAGGCGGTGAGCCGGCACGGCAGGGGCATGGCCATTCCGCACTGGCTGAAATGGAAGGGTTGGCCCTTCGTTGCCTTCAGCTGCACGACCATCTACGGCCAGATGATCAGCGTCTATCAATATCCGAAGCCGGTTCTATTGATCCTCGGCGGCTCGACCGCGGGGGCAATGGCGATCGGCTATCTCTATGGCCGCAACAAGCGCGTCTGGTGCCGCTATCTCTGTCCGGTCAATGGCGTCTTCGGCCTGTTGGCGAAACTCGCGCCGCTGCATTTCAATGTCGACGCCGAGGCATGGGAGCGGGCGCGCGTGCATGCGCCGGCCGGCATGCCGCACGCGGCGCATCAGAAGCTTGCGCCGATCAATTGCGCGCCGCTCGTTGCCATCCGCACCATGAAGGGCGGCAGCGATTGCCATATGTGTGGGCGATGCGATGGCTTTCGTGACGCGGTCACTCTGCAGCTTCGCTCGCCGACGCGCGAGATCGTCGAGGTCGCGGGCGCGAGCCCGAAGCCTTGGGAGACGGTGCTCATTCTCTTCGGTCTGATGGGCGTCGCGGTCGGCGCTTTCCATTGGGGCGCCAGCCCCTGGTTCATCGACGTCAAGCAGGCCGCGGCGCTGTGGTTGATCGATCATGGGCTGACATGGAGTCTCGCCCTGCAGCCGCCCTGGTGGATCCTGACCAATTATCCCGACCATAGCGACATGATGACCTTGCTCGATGGCAGCGTGCTCATCGGCTATATTTTGGCCACGGCCGTCGTCATGGGCGGCCTTCTCTGCCTCTCGCTTGCCGCGACGGTCCGCTGCGCCGTTCCCTGGTCTTCTGCGAAAGCCTTTTGGGCGCGGTTCCATCATTTCGCGCAAGCGCTCATCCCGATGGCGGGCTGCGGGGTCATTCTCGGCCTCAGTGCTTTGACGGTCACGCTGCTGCGCAACGAAGGCTTTGCCTTGAGCTTCGTTCCGGCCCTGCGGCTCGCGTTTCTCGGCGGGGCCGCCGCCTGGTCGCTTTACCTTGCCTGGAAGATCGCCGGTTTCTACGGCAGTTCGCGGTTTCGGCAGGCAGCAGCGACCGCGCTCTTCGGCAGTGCGGTAGCGCTTGGTGTCGCGAGCTGGCTGCTATTGTTCTTTGTATGGTGAGTTTGCGCCATTGTCCGGCATCGCCGCCAAGCTTGCGCTAAGGCCCTCTCAGAATCACTTTAACATTATAGCAAACGCTTAATATGTAAGATTGATTTCTCCTTCTTATGGCGGACAGGCAAAGTTTCTTCGGGCCCCCTTCTTGCCGGATAATCGGGCGCGTTGCACATTCCCTACAAAATGTTGCACAAATTTTGCTAGAGACACTGCATTCGGTCAGGATTAAAGTTTTTCGCGTCGCAATACCGACATCCCTTTAGGCCGACGGTGCATGACATTGGGTAAAAAGTTAGCCGGTGTCGGAGCTTCGACATCGTGGAGAAACCGCAAGGTTTCGGAGGTTGCATTATGACTGACCTCGACGCCTTGGCCAGTTCCGAAATGCCGGCCGCGGGGCGGCGAATTCCGCTCAGCGACATAGCTTTGATCGGTGTTTACGAAATTTCGAAGATACTGACGGCGCCGACTCGTCTCGAGACGACGCTCGCGAATGTTGTCAATCTCTTATCCTCATTTCTGCAAATGCGGCATGGGACTATCGTCCTCTTGGGCGATGATGGCGTGCCGGACGTTGCGGTCGGCGCCGATTGGAGCGAACAGGCAGCCAATCGCCGGCCGCCGCGTTTCCCGCAGCGGGCGATCGATCAGATCGTGGCGACGGCGGTGCCGCTCGTCGTCCATAATATCGCCGATCATGAGCTCTTCGATCCGGAGGATGTCGCCGCGCTCGCTGGCGATGGCGCCCAAGTCTCCTTCACCGGCGTGCCGATCCGTGCCGGTGACAAAGTCGTCGGCACGCTGACGGTTGACCGGCTGTGGGATGGTGAAAGCGTCTTCCGCTTCGATTCGGATGTCCGTTTTCTCGTCATGATCGCCAATCTGATCGGGCAGACGGTCAAGCTCCACCGGGTGGTGGCGCGCGACCGCGATCGGCTGATCGAAGAGAGCCACCGTTTGCAAAAACAGATCACCAAGCTGCAGCCTTCGCCCATGCCGCAGGCGCGGATGTCCGGGATCATTGGCGAAAGTCCGGCGATCCGCGCGGTCATGGACAAGATCGCGATCGTGGCGCGTTCCAATGCCACATTGCTGCTGCGCGGCGAATCCGGGACCGGCAAGGAGCTGTTTGCCCGCGCCCTGCACGAATTGTCGCCGCGGGCTGCGCGGGCATTCGTCAAGGTCAATTGCGCGGCGCTCGCCGAAAGCGTGCTCGAATCGGAATTGTTCGGTCACGAAAAGGGCGCCTTCACCGGCGCGATCGCAACCCGCAAGGGCCGCTTCGAGCTTGCCGACGGCGGGACGCTCTTCCTCGATGAAATCGGCGAGATCTCGCTCTCCTTCCAGGCCAAGCTTTTGCGCGTGCTGCAGGCCGGCGAATTCGAGAGGGTGGGCGGCACCAAGACTTTGAAGGCCGATATCCGGCTCATCGCCGCGACCAACAAGAATCTCGAAGAGGCGGTCCGCAAAGGCGAATTCCGCGCCGATCTCTATTACCGCATCAGCGTCGTCCCCATGCTGCTGCCGCCGCTGCGCGAGCGGGTGAGCGACATTCCGCTGCTCGCGGCGCATTTTTTGGAGCAGTTCAATCAGCAGAACGGCCGCGAACTCAGCTTCAGCAGAGAGGCCGTGCAGGTTCTGAAATCCTGCTATTTCCCCGGCAATGTCCGCGAGCTCGAAAATTGCGTTCAGCGGACGGCGACATTCGCCGTCGGCGATGCGATCGTTGCCTCCGATTTCGCCTGTGGCCAGGACCAATGTCTGTCGGCGACGCTGTGGAAGGGCAAGTCGCATGAGGGTGTGCCGACGGGCGTCGGCGGGCTCGGCCCCCTGCCGTCTGCGGCCGGAGACAGCCTTGCCGAGCGGCAGAGCCATGCGCGCCATGCCGAGACGAGTGAAGCGGCTGTGGCGCATGCGGGTGTCTCTGCCGGCACGGATGACGGCAACGAACGCGCCCGGCTGCTCGATGCCATGGAAAAATCCGGCTGGGTTCAGGCCAAGGCGGCGCGCATCATGGGGCTGACCCCGCGCCAGATCGGCTATGCGCTGCGCAAGCACAGCATAGAAATCAAGAAGTTCTGACCGGCGGCGACAAGCGTCTTTGGTCGGCTTGGCGCGACGGGGCGCTCTTTCGTGATCTGGCCGATCGGCCTTGTCGCAGGTTCGACATCGCGAATGACGCGGTCTTGCGACCGGCGCGAGGCGCCTATTTCGGCGCGCCGAAATAGGCTTGGCGAGGCGCGGCTGGCGCCGCAGAGCGCCTTTTAGAATCAAATATTTGGATGGTCTGCGCACAATCTGCCGCAGGAACTTTTGTGCGCTGCGTTCCGTTGTGGCTCGGAAATTGCTTCCTCCCGGGGCGGCGTCGAGTGTCGCGGCAGGACTTCGGGCTGAGTTTCCGGTGCGGTTCGGAGCTGTCGGTGCAATCGCGTGAGGCGGGCTTTTGGCGATCGCTGGCGGTGATTGGCCATAACGCAACCAGCCGCGGCTTGCGACATCTTGGCTTGCGACATGGTGCGTCCTCTATGACGCGACACTGGCCGGGCATTTTGGCCGTTAGCTTCGGCCCATAAGTTCGAGGAGAAACTGATATGGCTTATAAGATCATCGCGTCTCAATGCACGGTGTGTGGCGCTTGCGAATTCGAGTGCCCGAATGCGGCGATCTCGTTCAAGAACGAAACCTATGTGATCGACCCCAAGAAGTGCACGGAGTGCGAGGGTTCGTTCGACCACCCGCAATGCGACAGCGTTTGCCCGGTGCCGGCAACCTGCATTCCAGCGTAAAGCCTGCGTCTCGACCCGTCGAGGCAGAGCGGTGGTGAAAAGGCCGGCGACCCCATGCGCCGGCCTTAACCGTTGGCGGCTGGGATCGGCTCTCGTGCGGGATGAGGAAAACCGGCTCCCTTCGCCGGCGCGCGGCAGGGTTTTTAGGAGCTGCGGCCGAAGATGAAGGCGCCTGCCGAGGGAAGTGTCGTTTTTCAAACATGCCCGAGTGCCGGCTTTTTGGCCCCTGTCGGCATCGCGACAGGGCATCGCGGCAAAAGCTTAATTAATTTCAATAAGTTGGTGGCGCAAACATATTGGCACGCGAGTTGCTGCCAAAGGCCCAAGCGATCTTGCCTGGCGAGATCGGACCGAGCTTATCGGCGGCGAGGGTGAAAGCTAGGCGCCCTTTGAGACCAATAGGTTCGAGCGAGAAGCGAGGACGAACATGGATTTGACAGAACGCGAGGTCGCAGAGGCGGCCGTTAAGGCGGGCGCAACGGCCGACGAGATTATGAAGAAGATGGCCGAGCACAAGGGTTGCGAAACCAACAGTGACGGCGGCAAAAAGGCGAGCTGCGGCACCGCGGCTGGCGAAAACGATCTTCCTCCGGAGATCTGGGAAAAGGTCAAGAACCACCCCTGCTACTCGGAAGAGGCGCATCACCATTACGCTCGCATGCACGTTTCGGTCGCGCCGGCTTGCAATATTCAGTGCAACTATTGCAACCGCAAATATGATTGCGCGAATGAATCGCGTCCGGGCGTCGTCTCGGAGCGCCTGACCCCCGAGCAGGCCGCGAAAAAGGTTCTGGCCGTCGCTTCGACCATTCCGCAGATGACGGTTCTCGGCATCGCCGGCCCCGGCGATCCGCTCGCCAATCCGGAGAAGACCTTCAAGACCTTCGAGCTGATCGCCCGCACCGCTCCGGACATCAAGCTCTGCCTTTCCACCAATGGTCTGACGCTGCCCGATCACGTCGACACGATCGCCAAATATAATGTCGATCACGTCACGATCACGGTGAACATGGTCGATCCGGACGTCGGCGCGAAGATCTATCCCTGGGTCTTCTTCAAGCATAAGCGCTACACCGGCCGTGACGGCGCCAAGATCCTGACCGAGCGGCAGATGCAAGGTCTCGAAATGCTCACCGAGCGTGGCATTCTCTCGAAGATCAATTCGGTGATGATCCCTGGCATCAACGACGACCATCTCGTCGAAGTGAACCGGGCGGTGAAGGGCCGTGGCGCCTTCCTGCACAACATCATGCCGCTCATCTCCGCCGCCGAGCACGGCACTGTGTTCGGCCTGACCGGCCAGCGCGGCCCGACTGCCCAGGAGCTCAAGAAGCTTCAGGACAAGTGCGAAGGCGAGATGAACATGATGCGCCATTGCCGTCAGTGCCGTGCTGACGCCGTTGGCCTCCTCGGTGAAGATCGCTCCGCCGAATTCACCACCGAGAAGATCATGCAGATGGAGGTCAACTACGACCTCGAGACCCGCAAGGCCTATCAGGCTCGGGTTGAAGAAGAGCGCGTTGCCGTCGCCGGTGCGAAGGCCGGCGAGCTGCAGATCCTCTCTGGCGAAGAAAGCGACATCAAGATCCTCGTCGCTGTCGCGACCAAGGGTTCGGGCCGCATCAATGAGCATTTCGGTCATGCGACCGAGTTCCAGATCTATGAGCTGAGCACCGGCAAGGGCGCTCACTTCATCGGCCATCGCCGCGTCGACCTGTACTGCCAGGGCGGCTATGGCGAGGAAGATGCTCTTGAAACCGTCATCCGCGCGATCAAGGACTGCCATGCAGTCTTCGTCGCCAAGATCGGCGGCTGCCCGAAGAAGGATCTCGCTGCGGCTGGCATCGAGGCGATCGACGAATTCGCGCATGAATTCATCGAGAAGTCGGCGATCACCTACTTCAAGCGCTATCTGACGGGCGTCCGTGAAGGCACGATCGTGCATATGGACAAGGGCGACGCCGAGATCCGTCCCGGTGAAGTCGCCAAGGACATGATCGCGGCCGAGTAATTCTCCCCGCCTTTAAGAAATAGGTCGAGGCGCCGCGAAATAGATCGAGGCGCCTCGACTGCTCTAGAAAAAGGACCGGGCCATGTCTTTGAGAATTGCGGCCTCATGCGTAAACTGCTCGGCTTGCGAGCCAGAGTGTCCGAACGAAGCGATCAGCGCTGGCGACGGTATCTATGTCATCGATCCGAGCAAGTGCACAGAATGTATCGGCTTCCATGACGACCCCCAATGTGCTTTGATTTGCCCGATCGAAGAGACCTGCGTCGTCGATAATTCCTATCCTCGTTATCAACCATCTGCGGCGTGATCATGGACAGTCTCAATCTCTCAATTACCCCTGCGGCTGAAAAATTCGTGCGGCGCATGCTGCGGTTCGACGGCGGTCCCGACAGCGGCTTCCGCCTCATGGTGGCGCCCGGCGGCTGTTCCGGCCTTTCCGCGGAATTCGAAGTCGCCAACGCTCCCGCGAGCGGCGAGATGGTTTATGAAATCAATGGGCTGAAGTTCTTCCTGCCGGCCCAAAGCCGTTTGCTGCTGAAGGATGTGACGATGGACTTCCAGGAAACGGCGACATCGTCCGGCTTCAAATTCCACGATCCGAAGAATGTCTCCACCTGCAGCAGTCACAGTCATTCTCACGACGTGCCGAGCCTTCCTCACGAACATTGAGGGAGACGGGGATGACGACGGGGACCGCGCTCGCCGAGCGAGTGCCCCTTCAGGATGATGTCGAGGCTTTGCTTGGCGGCGGTCTGCCGGTGGCGGCGCAAGAGCATTTGAACGCCGCGGCGCTGTCTTATGCCCAGAGTGAGATCGCGCTGGCGCATTTGCGCTCGGCAGAGACGATTGCGCCGAACCATCCGGCGGTCCTGATAGGTCTTTATCAATTCTATTTCTACAAAGGCCGATTGGAGGAATGTCTGGAGGTTGCGCATGTCTGCCTTGCGGAGGCGGCGCAGCACAATAATCTGCGGCCAGATTGGCATGAGGTGAATAAGGACGACGCGGCCTTCGGCAGCTATGACGACATGATGCCGCGCTTCTACATGTTTGTCCTCAAGGGCTATGCCTATCTGCAGATGCGTCTCGGTCATCTTGAGGAAGGGCTTGCCGCGGCGATGAAGCTTCTCGAGCTCGATCCAACCGACAAGATCGGGGCGACTCTGCTTCTCGAAGTCCACCAACGCATGTTGGAGAAGGACGATGCAGACTGACAATGATGCCGACGAGGCCCGCGATTGGCAAGGCCGCGAACTCTCTTGCGAAACCTGCCGCTATCGAGCGTTGCTGGCCGAGGGCAAATGCGAGTTCAAGAAGGCATGCGTCTACGATCGCTATGTGCGCCGCATCGTTCGTTTCTTCGAGCGTAATCCAGGCCTCGCCAACGCCCATTTGCAGGACGATTATTTCGAGACGCGCGCGATTGCCAGCAAACACGCGGATGTGTTTCGGCTACCGCCCATGCTCGATGATCCGGACGAGACTGTCCGCTGGGTGGCTGCGTCGCGCCTGCCGCATAATTATCTTTCGAAGCTGCGCAATGATCCGCACCGCGAGGTGCGGATCAGGATCGTGTCGCGCCTTAATGATTCGGAACTGGTCAGGATGATCAATGATCCGGATTATTATGTGCGCACCATGATTGCGCGTCGGCTGTCGCCGGCAATTTTGCCGATGATGATTCATGACAAGGAAGTGCAAGTCCGGCGCACGGTCGCGGCGCGAGTCGATCCAGCTTGGCTGATGCGCATGGCCGTCGATCCCGATGCCGATGTTCGCCTTGCCGTTGCCGAGCGCCTGCCGCCCGAGCAGCTCGAGGCCTTGATCCAGGATGAGGATTGGCGCGTTCGCTACGAGGTGGCTGGGCGGATCGCGCAAGAGCGCCTTTCGATCTTGCTTGACGATCCTGATCCAATGGTTCGCGAGCGGATCGTTCAACGTCTAAGCGGGCCGGCCTTCGAAGGCGCCGCCACGTCGGAAACGCATTTGCGCTGACCCTGTTTTCACCGCCGTAGAGCTTGGGGTGTCCTATCTCCGACGGCTGGGAAATGCCATGGCCGATCTGCCCGGACCGCGGGGTCTTAAGACGCCGCGGCTTGCGGTATTTGGCGCCTAGAACGGCTCTGACGCCCGGATTGGCATGGCGCGTGCTTGTCTGAACCTGTCGAGGAGATTGCAAGATGACGAATATCAGCCGCGACCATGATGTGGTCGAACTCAACGAGCCGCCGCGTTTCAATTATGGCCAGCGGGTTCGGGCTAAAAAAACCATTCGAAACGACGGCACCTTCTGCGGCAAGGACGTCGGTGACGTCTTGGCTAAAAAGGGCGAAGAGGGATTTGTCTGCAATATCGGCACTTTTCTGCAGCAGCATTACATCTATGGCGTCGAATTCATCCTGACCGGCAATAAGGTCGGTATGAAAGCCAAAGAGCTCGAAGCCGCCGACGATGAAGACGACGATGCACCGAAAAAGCCCAAGGCGGCGGTCAGCAAGGGAGACGAATGATGTCGGACCCCGGCGGGCCGCTGCCGCCGAAATATCAATGGGGCCAGCGGGTGCGCGCCGCTATTGATCTCTTCAATGACGGCTCATATCCCGACCAGCCGATGGATGCTTTGCTCGTCAAGAGCGGCGACCTCGGCGAGGTGGTCAATATCGGGACGATCACGGAAACCAATAAGCCGCTCTATCTCGTCGAATTCGATGAAAGAACGGTGGTCGGCTGTTTGGAGGAGGAGCTCCTCCCGGTGTGAGGGGCTCATGCTGCGGCGCGCGGCGGTTGCTGCGCTCGGGGGGAGAATAACAGGCTTTGGCTGCCGTCTTTTTAGGCTGCATCCCAATGGGAGCTATCGAAGACACGGTCGCGCACCGACCATGAAATCGGACTTAAAGACGCGCATCGGCGGCGCGTGAGGCGTCGCTGATGCGAATACGCAAAGTCGCGGCGACACGTTGGATGCTGATGTGTCGGGTGCGCATGTGTCGAATGAGTTCGGTGCCGAAAAGTTCGATGGAGCGACTCGGATATTCCGCCGTGAATGTTCCGAATCGTGCGAAACGATTGATGTTGTGGGCGTAAGCGGAGATCATGATCTATCTCGACCATAATGCTACGACGGCGGTTGCGCCCGAGGCCATTGAAGCCATCCTCGCTTCGCTGCAGAAGGGTCCGAGCAATCCTTCGAGCAAGCATAGCGCTGGCGAATGCTGCAAGGAATCGGTGATGCAGGCGCGCGGCGAGCTCGCGCAGCTCCTGAACTGCACGCCGCCGGAGCTCGTCTATACGAGCTGCGGGACGGAGGCGAACCATTTCGCGATCCAAGGCGCCCTCGCCATGGCGCCGGACAAGCGCCACATAGTGGCGTCGAGCGTCGAGCATCCTTCCGTCATGGAGCTTTTGGCGCATCTCGAAAAGCAGGGCGTCAAGGTCACTTATGTGCCGGTCGACGACAAGGGCCAGATCGATGCGGCGGCGGTCGAGGCCGCCTTGACGCCGGAGACGGCGCTCATCACCATCATGTGGGCCAATAATGAGACCGGCGTGCTGATGCCGATCGAAGCGATCGCGGCGATCGCCAAAGCGCGCGGCATTCTGTTTCATACCGACGCCGTCCAGGCGGCCGGCAAGGTCGCGATCGATCTGAAAACCGTGCCGGTCGATATGCTGTCGCTCTCCGGCCATAAGCTGCATGCGCCGACTGGCATTGGCGCTCTCTTCGTCCGCAAGGGATTGAAGATCGCCTCGCTTTTCTTCGGCCATCAGGAGCGGGCGCGGCGCGGCGGCACGGAAAATGTGCCAGGCATCGTCGGGCTTGGCAAAGCGGCCGTTCTCGCGAAGAAGGAACTCGCCGCCGAGCAGGCGCATCTCGCCGCCCTGCGCGACAAGCTTGAGGCCGGCATATTGGCGCTTGTGCCGATCGCGCGCGTCAATGGCGCCGGCGCGCCACGCGTCTCGAACACGAGTTTCATCCGTTTCGGTGATCTCGAGGCCGAACTCATCCTCGAGCGGCTGGACCGCGCGGGGATCTGCGCGTCTGCCGGTGCCGCCTGCACTTCGGCGGGCACGGCGCCGTCACATGTGCTGCTCGCCATGGGTGTCGACGAACGCGGCGCGCTCGCTTCCGTCCGCTTTTCTCTCGGCCGCGACAATACTGCGGCGGACATCGACACGCTCCTCGACTTATTGCCGGGAATCGTGAACGAGGCGGCCGCGATCGCGGCCTAATGCAATGCTGCTCCGCACTGATGGATCGATGAGGATACAATGAAAATCATGATCAGAAAAAGCCACGAAGGAATCCTCTCGATCTACGTCCCGAAAAAGGACCTCGAAGAGCCGATCGTGTCGATGGAGAAGCCGGAAATGTGGGGCGGCATCATCACGCTCGGCAATGGCTGGCAGCTCGAATTGCCGCAAGTGCCTGCCGGCACCGAAATCCCTTGTACGGTGGAAGCCCGCCGCTTGAACGAAGATTGAGAGCATCATGACCGGCCTGACCACGGATAAGCTTGGCGAGATCGAAGCGCTTCTGGCAGATCCGAATGCCGACCCTTCGGTCTTGACGGATTTCCGGCAGAAATTTCCGGGCGTGTCGCTGACCCGATGCGACGCGAGCGACGTCGACGCAGAGCATCCGTATAAGGAATTTCCGCGTTTCACGCTCTATCTCGTAAGTGCGATCAGCCATTGCGTCAGCATCACCCGCGATCCAACGCTCGCGACCGGCATTATCGTCGTGCAGAACAAGGCAGGATCGTGATGAAAGAGACCAGGAGCCCGAACTGGATCCCGCTGTCCGATCCAGACATGTCGCAAGCGGAAATCGATGCGGTCGTCGAGGTCCTGCAATCGATGGACGTCACGACAGGCGACGCCGTCGAGGCCTTCGAGGAGGCCTTCGCGTCCTACGTGGGCCGCAAATATGCGGTCGCGGTGGCAAGCGGCACCATCGGCTTGATGCTCGTGCTCAATGCCTATGGCATCGGGGCGGAGGCGGAAGTCATCACCTCGCCCCACTCGTTCCGCGAGATCAATCACGCCATCACTCTAAGCGGCGCCTATCCGGTCTTCGCCGACATCGACTATTGGTCCGGCGTCTTGGCGCCCGAGAAAGCTGAAGCCAAGATCAGCGACAAGACGAAGGCGCTGGTCGTAGCCAATGTGAACGGGCATCCGGCGCCCTGGACGGCCTTCCGCGACGTCGCAGACCGCAACAATCTGATCCTCATCGAGGATTCGAGCGAGGCCATCGGCTCGACCTATAAGAATGCGCTTGTCGGCACGTTCGGCGATTGCTCGATCTTCGATTTTTCGCAGCCAGGGCCGCTCGTTTGCGGCGAAGGCGGCATGGTGGTGACGGACGACCAGGATGTCTTTATGGCGCTCCGGCGCTATCGTTCGCATCGCCTCGACGAGCGCGCTTCCGTCGTCGTCGGCTCGGCGCCTGCCTATAAGGCGGCGATGAGCAATATGGCGGCGGCACTGGCGCTCGTGCAGCTGCAGCGGCTCGAACTCATCCTCGCGCGCCGCAAGCGCAGCGAATATTGGTATTATGAGTACGTCAAATCCTTCGAAGGGATCAAAGATCCCTTCATCGGGCCGGATGTGACGGAGGTCAATTGGTTCTTGTACATCGTCCATCTCGGCACGCGTTTTTCGCGGTCGAGCCGGGATTCGATTGTCGAGGATCTCAGGAAGGAAGAAATAGAGGCGGCTGCCTATTCGGTGCCGCTGCATTTGCAGCCGCATTATTTCGACCTCGGCTACCGGAAAAAGGATTTTCTCGTAACCGAAAAAGTCGCCGATCGCGCGGTGGTGCTGCCATTTCATACGCATCTCACCGAGGATCAGATCGCGTTCATCGTGGGGACGATGAAAGACGCATCCATCAACGTGGGGGCGGGGGCGGCGATCTACTTGTGACGGATTGATGGGTAAGCAAAATCAACCCAACCAAGAAAATCACTCTACTAGGGGACCAAAACTAATGCCGACAGTAACGATCAAGCCTTCGGGAAAAACGCAAGAGGGTGCCGAAGGGTCCACTATGCTTGAAGTCATTCGCGCCGCCGGGTTTCCGATGGAGTGCGTTTGCTCGACGGGCAAATACGACAATTGCCACATCTTCGTTCTCGAAGGTAGAAAAGGCTTGCAGAAAATGACCAAGCTCGAAAACGAGCGCTTGGAAAACATGGTAGGCGTCGCATCGAAGTCGCGTTTCGCCTGCTTGACCGTCCTCGGCACCGAGGATGCGACCATCGAATTGCTGGGCGCGTTGTCCGGCTGAATTTTGTTGCGAACCAGAAAAGAAAGGGTACCCGAACTCGCCGTTGAACTACGCGGGTTCTCGTGCGGTTTCTAACAGGAAAGGAAGAAACTATGCAGCAGGCTGAAATCGTTCTCCAAGTCCGCTATGACCCGAAGGGTCTCTGCACTTTTTGCGGTGAGGCGCCGGAAGGCGTCGATGCGCAAACCTGGTATGATTATCTCTCCTATCGTCTGCCGATCCATTCTCTTTCGGGAGGTCGCGCGGCCTTTTACACGACGCGCGAAGACCTGACCCGGTTCAAGACGATGGACGGCAGCAAGTAACGAGGTTCGTCATGACGACTGAGACGCTCGCAGACATTCATAAGGCGCTCAATGAAGGGCGCCTCATCCCCTATTTGGGGCCGGGCGTCCTGACGCTCTCCGGCGAGGCTTGCGCGGTTCCCACGGGTCCCGATGTTTTGGTCGAAAAGCTGACGGCCAAAGCTTCGGTGCCGCATAAGATCCGCAAAAATCTCACGGCGGCGGCACAGTTCATCGAGAACTTCAAGCATCGCAAGACGATCAACACGGTGATGACCGCGGCCTTCGAGCCGGATGTCGCCCCCACGGAGCTGCATCGCTTTCTCGCGTCCTGCCCCAAGCTGCCGCTCGTCGTTCACGCCTGGTATGATGACGTCATGCAGCAGGCTTTGAAGGACCGGCCGAATTGGGGCATGGTGCACGCCGTCAGCCATGCCGAACATCTTGCGACATGGGTGCATTACTTCAATGCCGATGGAAGCAAGGTTGCTCAGGAAGACGAACTGGCGACCGCTGAAGGCTGGGCCACGCTCCTCTATGAACCAATAGGTTCGGTGCGGCCGGGACGCAATTACCTCGTTTCGGACTCGGATTATGTCGAGGTCTTGACCGAGATCGACATTCAAACGCCGATCCCGGACAAAGTGAAGGAAATCCGGACGGGCCGGAATTTCCTCTATCTCGGCTGCCGGTTCAACACTCAACTCGAACGGATCTTCGCCTGGCAAATCGCCAAGCGCTCGTCCGACAAACATTGGGCGGTGCTGCCCGAGACGCCGACCAAAAACGAGCAGCGCTTCCTCGAGCGCTACAATGTCGAGCGTATCGATATGCCGCTCGCCGATTTCGTTGCGGAATTCACTTCGCAACGCGAAGCAGCGCTGGCTTAAACGCCGCGGGCGGGCGGGGCGGGCCCTTCGGGATCCCGCCAAAAACAAGAAACAAAACAGCAAACAAGAAATAGTAAAGACGTGACCAGTTCCTCCCCTCCAGCGTCGCTTTTCTCGGAGATCGGCGGCCAGGCCGTGGTCGACCGGCTGGTCAACTCATTCTATCGCCGCATGGACACATTGCCGGAGGCCAAGGTCATCCGCGCCATGCATGCGGACGAGCTTAGCTCAGTGAAGGGCGTTCTGAAGCGCTATCTCGGCGAATGGCTCGGCGGACCGAAGCTCTATTCGCAGGAACGTGGGCATCCCCGCTTGCGGCAGCGGCATATGCATTTTCGGATCGGCAGGGCCGAACGCGACGCCTGGATGCTCTGCATGCAGGGCGCGCTCGAAGAAGTCGTCGAGAATGCAGCCATGCGCGCGCATCTCTCCCAATCCTTTTTCAAATTGGCGGACTGGGTCCGCAATGACAGTGGGAACCCCCATGACAGCCAGCATAGCCAACACAGTCTTCGCGCGTCTTGATAAAGAAGGCCGGCTGACGCACGGCATTTTGAAGGAAGAGACCTCGCCGGGGCGTTTCGCCTTCCGCGGCGAGCTTGCTTTGAAGTTCGAGTCGGGTATCGCAGATGAAAAGAGGCCTCCGACTCTGTCTGCGTGGCAGGTCATGGCCTCGGCACGCGAAGGCGAGCCGGCGTTCGAATTCTTTGTCTGCTATCTTTTGTCGTTCGAATATCTCGAGCCGCTGATGGAAGTGATCGGTGATCTTTTGAAACCCGGCGGCAAATATTTCCTCTATGTCAACAATCAGGATCTCTTATCGAAATATCGCGTCCCATGGGGCGACATCATGTTCTACAGCCTGCCGATCGGCGAGGCGACCGCCTATAATGAGCTGCTCGAGATTCTCTATATCGACAAGAACGACATCAAGAAGCTCAATACCGCCGGCAAAATGGACTACATCACCAATAAGGCGCTCGAATTCCACGAGGATTATGAAATCATCAGCTATGAGGAAGGGCTGAAGCGGATGGGCCCAGTCCGCAATCCGAATGAAAATCGGCCGGTTTGACCGGCCTAGAGCATGATCCCGAAAAGTTGCAGACTTTTCGGGATCATGCTCTAGTTTTTGAAAATGCATCGTTTGTTGCGAAAAACCGGTGCCCACTTTTTCGCACGATGCTCCAAAGCTCTTTTCGGCATATCTTTTTGATTATGGTCGAGCTTGCGGGGCCGCAGGTTCGCCTCTTTTGCGTCTTTCTGTTGAGACTTCCCGCTTTCAACCGAAAAATATGCAAATGTCATCAGCTCTTCATGCAATCGTTTTGACATGAAAGGCTCGCCCGCTCCCAAGGCGCCACCGCAGATGGCGGCGGCGATGCGGCCGATCAAATCGTTTGACTGCTCAGTTCGATCAAGGATGCGATGAAGACTTCGCTTGACCGGCTCTACGCCGATGTCGTCGCTGCCCGCGACGCCGATTGCGATCTGTCGCGCACGTCGCGGCTGTTTCAGGCCGGCCTCCAGAAAATCGCGAAGAAGGTCGCAGAGGAGGCGGTGGAAGTCGGCCTCGAAGCCGTGCAGATGCAAAGCGACAAAGTGGTCTTGGAAAGCGCCGATCTCCTCTATCATCTCTGCGTGCTTTGGGCGGCCTGCGACGTGACCCCCGAGGCGGTGCTGGCGGAGATCGCGCGGCGCGAGCGCGCCTTTGGCATCGCCGAAAAGCTCCGCAAAACGCAGCGTGGGCGATAGAGCCGATCCCGATCACATGGAATCGCATCTTTGGCACATCGGATATATCCGATGTGCTTGAACTGCGAGCACATCGGATATATCCGATGTGCTTGAACTGCGATCCGCGTGACGGGATAAATCGGCTCTACACAAAGAATTAGAGCATGTCCTCGATGAGACATCGGATATATCCGATGTCTAAGATGTCGGAAAAGTCTATCAACTTTTCCGGGACATGCTCTACCATCGAGAGGTGCGCCGAGACGGTTCAGCTCTGTTCGACCAGAGGTCGAAAGGCTTCCACGACCTTTTCATAGACGGGCCGTTTGAAGGGCACGACGAGATCCGCAAGCCGGTCCATTCTTTCCCATCGCCAGGCGTCGAATTCCGGATGCGCGCCACCGGCCGGATGTTCGATATTGATTTCGGCTTCTTCGCCTTCGAATCGAAGGGCAAACCATTTCTGCCTTTGGCCTTGGAAGCGGGCGCGCCCGGATCGCTTCGTCATCCCACCCGGCACGTCATAAGTGTACCAGTCCGGCGCGGTGGCGAGGAAGCTCACTGACGAGACGTTGGTTTCCTCGAGCAATTCGCGCAAGGCCGCATCATAAGGGTCTTCGCCTGTGTCGATTCCCCCTTGCGGCATTTGCCATGCGTGCGCCGGCACGAGGTCGGAGGCGGGGCCTCGCCGGCGCCCGATGAAGACGAGACCCTCGCGATTGAGCAGCATGATGCCGACACAAGGGCGATAGTTCGAAAGATCATCCATGGTCGTCACGGGTCACGAAAGGCGCCGGCGTCACGAGCGACATCGTCGTGCGCCGGCGTATTTTGGGCGGCCGCCGCATGGCTGACAGCCGCGCTGAGGGGGATCAGCACGATGCCGCGCGCCGCAGCCGTTTGCGCGAACCGCGCGAGTTTTTCAAGGCTCTTCGGGAGATCGCTTGCCATGCCGATGGCGGTTCCCTTCTCTCTCGCGATCGCTTCGAGCTTGGCGAGATTGGCATCGATCGTGTCGGCTTGGGTCGGCGCATCGAGAATGAGATCCGCGCGCACGGCAGGGAGGCCGACTTCCTTGGCGAGCGTCAGGCCTATGCTGCGCGCCGAAGCGCCATCGTCGATATAGAATAGGCCACGTTCGCCGATTTCGCGGAGCACTGGATCGAATGCGGCAGGCGCGCTCGTGAATTTCGCGCCGAGGAAATTTGCGACGCCCGTATAGCCGGTGAAGCGGCTCAGGAGCCAATGCAGATTATCGGTGTTTTCGGCAACACTCGCGGTTGCGAGCAGAGCATGTGGGCCGGGATTTGTCCGCGGATAATCGATCGGCTCCATGGGAAGTTGTAAAATCACTTCATGGCCGGCATCGCGCGCTTGTGTGACTTTGCCTTTGAGATCGTCTCCATAGGGCGCGAAGGCGAGTGTAATGGGGCCTGGCAGGTTGCCGATCGCCGTCGCTGTCGCGGACTCGCTGAGCCCGACGCCGCCGACGACGAGGGCGATCCGCGGGGCATTCGGCTTGGCTGCCCCCGCAGGCCAGGGCCGCGCATAGACATCGGCCGGCCGGGTGCCGTCCTTGCCCATGCGCGGCAAGAGGCCGTAGCGGCTCCTTTCGACGAGTCGCAGGTCCGGCGCGGATGCGAGCCTTTGCGCCAGCAGCTGCGGCACTTCGATGATCAAGGCCCCCGGCGGCTTTGCGCCGCCATTGCGCACCACTTTGACGCCGCTCTTCTGTTCGATCTCGGCCGCTGTGTCGTCTCCCGCCGGGCTCGCGATCGTTCCTGTCACATCGTCCCCTCCCGCACCCGATTGGTCTCGATGTGCAGTGGGAGTTGCAGAAGCGGAGGCGCGGGCGGGCGTCGACGGCGTGATCACCGCGACCGCATGCGGTTCGCCGCCCAATGGATCGCCGCGAAAATTCAAGAAGGCTGTGCCGCCGATGAGGACGAGGCCGGCTGAAGCGAAAAATAGGAGACGAAAGGGGATCGGTCGCCGACGCGGGGTGCGGCCGAGGCCCAAAGGATCGTTCAGATCATCGCCCGCCGCCATGCCGGCTTTCCTGCTTTATCAGTGCTGCCGCAGCGAATCACTTAAGAGCTGATGCTTGCCGGGCAGAGTAGTGCAGATCTGCATGGGGCGGAAGCAGTGGCCGGCATGTCTTACGCAGATGTCGTCCAAGTCTTACGCAGATGTCGTTCAAGTCTTACGCAGATGTCGTTCAAGGCAAAAACTTCGGGCCGAAGCGGCGCAAAATGCCGCCTCGGCCCGAGCTTGATGATCGACAGGTCTAATCCATCATTCGCCGCGGCTCGGCCGCCGCTGCGCCCGATCATGACCGAGCGCAGGGCGGCAGCGTCAATTCGGCGTCTTAGGCTCGGCGGGCTTTTCGGCCGGCGGCGTCCCGCCGCCGGCGGCGCCCTGCGTGGTCCCACCGTCTTTCGCGGGCGGCACATTGTTCTGCGCCCGGGTCACGCCATGCAGCAAATCTACGGCTGCGATGAGCTGCTTGTCCTTCTTCGGATCCAGCGGAACATAGGCCTGCGAGCCGTGTTTCTCGTCAGTCCCGTTCTTGAGATGGCCCTTGAGCGAGGCCTCGCCCTCGGTTTCATCCTTGCCCTTGAGCTCCGGCGGCACGTCCTCGAGAACCAACACATCGGGCTCGATGCCCTTGGCTTGGATGGACCGGCCCGCCGGCGTGTAATAGCGCGCTGTGGTCAGGCGCAGCGCGCCATTGCTCTGGCCGAGCGGGATGATGGTCTGCACCGAGCCCTTGCCGAAGGAGCGCGTGCCGAGAATGATCGCGCGCTTGTGATCCTGCAAGGCGCCGGCGACGATTTCCGACGCCGAGGCCGAGCCGCCATTGATCAGGACGACCATCGGCTTGCCCTTGGAGAGGTCGCCCGGCCGCGCATTATAGCGCATGGTCTCGTCGGCATTGCGGCCGCGGGTCGAGACGATCTCGCCATGATCGATGAAGTCATTGACCACGGCGATCGACTGGTCGAGCAGGCCGCCGGGATTGTTGCGGAGATCCAAAATATAGCCCTTGAACTTATCGGGCGGGATCTCGGCCAGGAATTTCAGGATCGCCGCGCGGACGCCATCGGCTGTCTGCTCGTTGAACTGGGTGATCCTGATATAGCCGATGTCGCCGTCTTCGACGTGTTCGCGCACCGATTTGATCTGGATGACCGCGCGGGTGAGCTTGATGTCCTTAACGTCTTTTTTCGGGCCGCGGATGATCTTGAGCGTCACCGTCGTGTTCGGCGCCCCGCGCATCTTGTCGACCGCCTGGTTCAGTGTCATGCCCGACACCGCCTCCCCGTCGATGGCGGAGATGATGTCGCCGGACAATATGCCGGCGTGCGAGGCGGGCGTGTCGTCGATCGGGGTGACGACCTTGATAAGCCCGTCTTCCTGGGTCACTTCGATCCCGAGACCGCCGAATTCGCCGCGCGTCTGCACCTGCATGTCGCGGAAGCTTTTCGCGTCCATATAGCTCGAATGCGGATCGAGCGAACTCAGCATGCCGTTGATCGCCGCCTCGATCAGCTTCTGATCATCGGGTTTTTCAACGTAATCGGAGCGGATCTTCTCGAGGACATCGCCGAAAAGATTGAGGCTGCGATAGGTGTCGGACGCGGCCGCCTCGGCGGAGCCGCTTGAGAAAAGCCGCGTTTGCGTTCCCACCATCAAGGTGGAAGCTCCGAGTACGGCGCCGATCAGTACCAATGAGATTTTGCGCATTATCCGCGAACCTTTTGCACGTCCGACTTCGCCCACCATGGGCTCGGATCGATCGCCGCCCCGTCTTTACGAAATTCGACATAGAGAATGGGCTGCGCTGCGCCAATGGCAATAGCTGCAGCTGTCTTGGCCGATGCCTCGCCCATTGTGGCGACGGCTTCGCCCGCGAGGACGAACTGTCCAACCTCTACGTTTATCCGCTCCATTCCGGCCAGGACAACATAATAGCCTCCGCCGGCGTTCACGATCAAGAGTTGTCCGTAGCTGCGGTACGGGCCCGAAAAGGCGACCCATCCGTCGCTCGGCAGGGCGACGACGGCGCCGGGCCTTGTGGCGATGAAGAGGCCCTTCTCCGTGCCGCCGAACCCATCCGGCGTTCCATAGCTTTTGACGATCGTCCCGGCGACAGGCATCGACAATAGACCCTTGGCATCGACGAAGGCTATGGCAGGAGCGAGGCGGGCAGTGTCTTTGAAAGGCGAAAGATTGGCTTTTGTTTGCCCGCCGGTCTCCGCCTCGGCGAGTTTGCGCGCTTCATCTGCCTTGCGCGCCTCTTCGGCGGCATGCGCCGCGCCGGTAAGCTCGCTCTCCATACGCGCGATGAGCTGTTTTAAATTGGTCGCCTGTCGGGCAATGTCCTGGGCGCGCTTCTGCTCGGCGGCAAGCGCTTGCTCGGCAGTGCCCAGCGCTGCCTGCCTTGCCGCGATCAAGGCCTCCAGCCGTTGCCGCTCGAGGGCTTGATCGGCCACTTCATGCCGCAAAGAATCTCTTTCGCTGGCAATCGCTTGGCGCAAGCGGACGAGGTCGGAGAGGTCCGCGGCGAGGGCCTCTGCCTCGGCCCGCATTTCAGGCAGCACGGCGCCGAGCAGGATCGAACTGCGCACCGCCTGCAGCATGTCCTCGGGATCGACAAGCAGCGCCGGCGGCGGGCTGAGGCCCATCCGCTGCAGCGAAGCGAGAACCTCGGCGATCACCGTTCTGCGACTTTCGAGCGAGCGGCGCGTGGCCTCTTCGCTCCCGGTCAGTGCGTCCAGCCGTCTTTCGGCTGCGCTGATCTTGGCCTCGGCTGCGCTGACCCGGGCCGTTGTTGCGATGAGAGCGGCATTGAGACGCGCCCTGTCGCTGCGCAGAGTTTCGATTTCCGCCTCGATCTTGCGGCGTTGCCCATCGGCGTCGTCGAGCGTGTCCTGGAGGCCACGCAGCTCGGTCTGCCGCTCGTCGAGCGCCGGGCTCGGCGCCGGTGCGCCCGCAGGCGAGGGCTTTACGGCATCGGTATTTGCGGGGTCGGGTGCGGGCGAATCAGATTTTGGAGGCCCAGGCGGCTTCTCCTGGGCGGCGAGCGGCAGCAAGCCGGCCCCAGCCATGAGCCCAGCCAAGAGCCCCGCGAGGAGACCGAAAAGAATTGCGCCGCGCCTCGTCATGCCTTTGCCGCGTTAGAGCGGGATGAGGAAATATGTCACATCGCCCGGCCCGCCGCCGTGCGGACTGCCGGGCCAAAACTTAAGGCCGGTGATAAGGATGGCCGGCCAGCAGTGTCAGGGCCCGATACATCTGCTCGGCGGCCATGAGTCGCGCGAGCTGATGCGGCCAGGTCATTGCCCCAAAGGCGACGCTGAACGCCGCTTCGGCGCGAAGCTCCGGATCGAGCCCATCCGGCCCGCCAAGGACGAGGGCGAGATGGCTCGCGCCCTGTTCGTGCAGCCGGCCGAGCCTTTGCGCGAAATTTGCGCTGGTCAGGTTTTCGCCGCCTTCGTCGCAGGCAATGAAGGTGGCGGAGCCGCCGAACTGGTTCGTCAGGAGGCTGCGGATGGCCTTCGCCTCTTCCTTTTTTCGGTCTTGCGGCCGGCGGGCTCTACTTTCGTCGATTTCGCGCATATCTACTGCGCTCACGCCCAGGCTTCGACCAATGCCGGCGGCGCGCGTCACATAATGGCAGACCAATTCCCGTTCGGGGCCGGCCTTGAGCCGCCCGACGCAAATGAGATGAAGATGCATCGCGCCCGCGTCCGGCCGAATTTTCAGCCGATTTGGCGCTCGCCCGGCCGGTCCCGGCCCCACATCTTCTCGAGATTATAGAACTGCCGCACGTCAGGGCGGAACAGATGGATGATGACGTCGCCGCCATCCACCAGGACCCAATCGCAATGCGGCAATCCCTCGATCCGCGGTACCGGCGCGCCTGCCGCCTTAAATGCCTTCAAGACACGATCCGCCATCGCTCCAACATGGACGTTGGAGCGACCGCTGGCGATGACCATGATGTCGGCGATGGAGGTCTTGCCTTGCAGATCGATCGTGACGATGTCCTCGGCCTTGGTGTCGTCGAGACTAGCCAGGACAGACTGTACCAATGAACCGGCTTCTGATTCGGGTGAACCATGAACCGGGTGAGGCGGCAAAGCCACCGCCTCGCTGGAAAGAGTATGTATCAGTGCTTCAATCCTCTTGCAGAACCGGTGGTGAGACCGGCCTTCCTAGAAGATGGCACAATTCGGTTTTTTTTCAATTACCCAATCGATCTGAAAATGGTGCCCGCCATTGCGGTCCTTGGATGTCCACATATCCGTTACGGCCGCGTTTAGCCCGGACTTCTCACATTGGGCATGGCCTGCGCCGGCCGTGTCCAATGAGAGAAGTCCGGGCTAAGCTCCTCATGCAGCCCGCAAGCCTCGCCGGCGTGGTTTGGGGCGGTCATCCGCGCGCCTTGTGGAACAATTCCCAAATCAGCGCAGCGCTGTCGAAGTCATTGTTGTAAGGGCCGACCATCCGGCCGCGCTCGCCGCCTTTCCAGCGGCCGGGGATGGTGTGGCCGCCACCCTCGATGCGGACGAGCTCGATCGGCACTTTGCAGCCGTTGAATTTTTCGAAATAGGCCCGGGTCTCATTCTTGGGGTCGTGATGGGGGAATTCGGTCACCGTTTTGCCCGTGCCGCATTGGGCCGCCGTGGCGAAAATCACGAGCGTCTTCTCGACCGACAGAAGCGGCGATTTGTTATCGGCGAGATTGGCTTTGCCGCCCTGGTAAGGGATGAAGGGATCGGCGGTTCCCGCGATCATCAAAAACCGCAGCGGATGCGTCGGATGGCAGGTCTCCGCGAGGTCCGCGGGCAGCGAGGCGATAAGGATCGCGGCGCCGGCAAACAGACCGGAATGTTCGCAGGCGAGCCGCAGCGCCATCAGCCCGCCCGAAGAGGAGCCGACGAGAAAAATCCTATGCCGGTCGGCGATTCCGTTGGCCACCAGCTTGGCGATGAGACTTCTAACGAACAGCGAATCATGTATCGCGGCGGCGCCGGTCGTCACATTCCAATTCCCGCCGAGGGCGTCCGGATAGACCATCACCGGGCCGGCGGAACGCATGATGTCTTCAAGCCCGAGACTGCGTCTGATTCGCGCGCCATAGCCCTTGCCGCCATGCAAGACGACGACCACGGGCCGGCGGGCTTTTTTGAGCCGCTCATGCTCGACGATGAGCGCGGTGCGCGGCACGCCGCCGGCCTGGATCGAGATCCTGCCGGCGAAAGCCGCGGCGCGATCGGGCAGGCCGAGGCAGCCGACGCATAGAGCCGCCACTATGCTGAAAAAAAAGACCAATTGGAGTTTTCGGGTGGTCATGATGCCGTCATTAAATTTGCCGGCCGGGCGCTTGAACGGCTATTCCTACGGATGCTCGTACCGCCAACTGGGCCGCCCCACGGGCCGTATTGCCTCTAGATCGCACGCTTGGATCACGCCAGGATGAAGTCCCGGCACTGTTTCAGCTTTCTGTCGGATCGTAACTACAAAGTCACGTTATCATCTGTCGTTCGTTACAAGCTGGCGGCGCCGTCTGAGGCTTAGCACGTCGCCGCGCGCAAAAGGTTCCCATATGCTGTGCGGTTGAGCTTGCCTACGGGAATTGCAGCGAGTCCGCGGCGCGATCTTGGCACGCCAGGCGCTGATGTGCCAGTGGTTCGAAATCCGTCTTGGCTGCGATGATTTTGCGCAGCGAGAGACGCTCGCCGCATCCATTCATGTCACGCGATCGCAGTCTCCAGCGGCGTTTCCGGTGGTTTTGAAATTGACGATGCGGGCGTTGCTTGGCCATCTCCTCCTCTGCGTTATGTCCAACTAGGCGTGCCGCGGCATGCCTGATATGAGAGCGCTCGGCACCGCTCGACAATGAGTGCCGGCTCGTCATGGGCGCCGAGCAACGCGGACATTCGCGGGAGGACGGCTAGCGCACGGCGCAAACTGGGATGATGAACGGACGATGACGAAGGCGAGACGAGGATGAATGACATAGTCGAGGCGCGGCGGCCGCTTTCGCCGCATCTTTCGGTCTACCGGCCCATGCTGACGATGCTGATGTCGATCGCGCATCGCATCACGGGTGCCGCGCTTTACGTCGGAACCTTGCTGCTTGTCTGGTATCTCGTCGCCGCTGCCTCGGGCGAGGCGGCTTTTGCAACGGTCTCCTGGTTCATGCGTTCTTTCTTGGGTCAGCTCGTCCTGTTCGGATTTACCTTCGCTTTTTTGCATCATTTCTTTGGTGGCGTAAGGCATCTCATCTGGGATGCGGGCTATGGTTTCGAACATCCGATGCGCGAGAAGCTGGCGCAGGGCACTTTGATCTGCAGCACGATTCTCACATTGATCCTGTTCGCTGTCGCGCATTTCCTTGGCTAGCTCGCAGTCGCAGGTCCATTCGCGTGCGACTCATGCAACCTTCGGCTCCGCAACGGCGCCGAATATCTGTTTGAAAAAGGCGAAATTCATGGCTCAGGATTTCATGGGCAGGGGTCAGGCTTCGATGCGCAGCGTGGCGGGCCGTGTCCGCCATCTCGGCGCGGCCAAATCCGGCACGCGGGATTTTTGGCTGATGCGGCTGACCTCGGTGGCGCTTCTGTTCCTCGCCATCGCTTTCGTCTGGCTCGTTCTGTCGCTCGTCGGCAAGGATTTGCGGCAAGTCCGCAGCGAATTCAGCCATCCGCTGCCGTCGATCGTCCTGCTGCTCTTCATTCTGGCGAGCATCGTCCATATGAAGATCGGCATGCAATCGATCATCGATGATTATGTCCATGCGCCGCATCTCAAGGAATGGGCGATGATGGCCAATATATTCTTTTCGGTCGGCATTGGTGTCACCGCGATCTTCGCCGTGCTGAAGCTCAGCGGCATCTGAGGCATGCGGGACAGAATTTAGAAATTCCGGATAAGAAGGTTGAATAGGATGGCACTGAACGGCATGGCGAATGGCAGCGTGGCACCGGGCTCTCTCGGCGCCGCCTATCCGATCACCGACCATGAGTTCGACGTCGTCGTCGTCGGCGCTGGCGGCGCCGGGCTGCGCGCGATCGTCGGCTGTTCCGAGGCGGGCCTGCGCACTGCGGCGATCAGCAAAGTCTTTCCGACGCGCTCGCACACGGTCGCAGCGCAAGGCGGTATTGCCGCCTCGCTCGCCAATATGGGGCCGGACAATTGGAAATGGCACATGTACGATACGGTGAAGGGATCAGACTGGCTCGGCGATCAGGATTCGATCGAATATATGTGCCGCAGCGCCCCTGCTGCCGTCTACGAACTCGAACATTGGGGCGTGCCCTTCTCGCGCACCGAAGATGGCCGTATCTATCAGCGCCCTTTCGGCGGCATGACGACGGATTTCGGCAAAGGCCCGCCGGCGCTGCGCACCTGCGCCGCGGCCGATCGCACCGGCCATGCGCTTCTCCACACGCTCTATGGTCAGGCGCTGCGCCACGATGCGATCTTCTTCATCGAATTCTTCGCCATCGACCTCATTATGGAGGAGGGTCGCTGCCGCGGCGTCGTCTGCTTGAAGCTCGATGACGGAACCATTCATCGCTTCCGCTCGCAGCTCGTCATATTGGCGACCGGCGGCTATGGCCGCACTTTTTTCTCGGCGACCTCCGCGCATACCTGCACCGGCGACGGCAATGCCATGGTGCTGCGTGCCGGCCTTTCTCTCCAGGATATGGAATTCGTGCAATTCCATCCGACCGGCATTTATGGCGCCGGCTGCCTCATCACCGAAGGGGCGCGTGGCGAAGGCGCCTATCTCACCAATTCCGAGGGCGAACGCTTCATGGAGCGCTATGCGCCCTCGGTGAAGGACCTAGCCCCGCGCGACATGGTCTCACGCGCCATGATCATGGAGCTCCGCGAGGGCCGCGGCGTCGGCAAGCACAAGGATCATCTCTATCTTCATCTCGATCATCTCGATCCGAAGATGCTGCGGGAGCGCCTGCCCGGGATTTCGGAGAGTGCTAGGATCTTCGCCGGGGTCGATCTCACCAAGGAGCCGATCCCGGTTCTGCCGACGGTCCATTACAATATGGGCGGCATTCCGACGAATTATCGTGGCGAGGTGGTGATCAAGCGCGGCGAGGATCCCGATGCGGTCGTCCCCGGCTTGATGGCCATCGGCGAGGCCGCCTGCGTCTCCGTCCATGGCGCCAATCGGCTAGGCTCGAATTCGCTCATCGATCTCATCGTCTTCGGCCGCGCCGCGGCGCAGCGCGCCGCCCAGGTCGTCACGCCGGGCGCCAAACAGCCGGAGCTGCCGGCCGATTCCGCCGATCGCGCGCTCGCCCGCCTCGATCGTTTCCGCTATGCCAAGGGTGGGATTTCGACGGCCGAGCTGCGCTTGCGCATGCAGAAAGTCATGCAGGCCAATTGCGCCGTCTATCGCACCGGCGAAACGCTCACCGAAGGCTCGAAGCTCATCCATGAAGTCTGGGAGGCGAAGGACCAGATTTCAGTCACCGACCGCTCGCTGATCTGGAATTCCGATCTCATCGAGACGCTCGAATTCGACAATCTCATCCTCCAGGCCGTCGTCACCATGGATGGCGCCGGCAATCGGACCGAGTCGCGCGGCGCGCATGCGCGGGAAGATTTTCCGCAACGCGACGACAGAAACTGGATGAAGCATACGCTCGCTTCGATCGATGCCGACCGGCATGAAGTCTCCTTCGATTACCGGCCGGTGCACAGCTACACGCTGACGAACGAGATGCCTTACATCGAGCCGAAGGCCCGGGTGTATTGAGGGAACCAATATGGTCGAATTCGCACTTCCCAAAAATTCCAAGATCGGCAAGGGCAAAATTTGGCCGAAGCCGGAGGGCGCCAAATCCGTCCGCGAGTTCCGCATCTATCGCTGGAATCCTGACGATGGCGGCAATCCGCGCGTCGACGCTTATACCGTCGATACGAGCGATTGCGGGCCGATGGTTCTCGACGCGATCATCTGGATCAAGAACAGGATCGATCCGACGCTCACCTTTCGCCGCTCCTGCCGCGAAGGTGTCTGCGGTTCCTGCGCCATGAACATCGACGGCACCAATACGCTCGCCTGCACCAAGGCAATGGAGGATATCAAGGGCGCGGTGAACATCTATCCGCTGCCGCATATGAGTGTCGTCAAAGATCTGGTGACGGATCTCACCGCCTTCTATGCCCAGCATGCGTCGGTGAGACCCTATCTCCAGACGATCACGCCGGCGCCGGAAAAGGAATGGCGGCAGTCGCCGGCCGATCGCGCCAAGCTCGACGGCCTCTATGAATGCATTCTCTGCGCCTGTTGCTCCACCTCCTGCCCAAGCTATTGGTGGAATGGCGACCGCTATCTCGGCCCCGCCGTGCTGCTCCAGGCCTATCGCTGGATCAATGATTCGCGCGACGAGGCCAAGGGTGAAAGGCTCGATCACGTCGAAGATCCGTTCCGGCTCTATCGCTGCCATACGATCATGAATTGCGCCAAGGCCTGCCCCAAGGGCCTCAATCCGGCGAAGGCGATCGCCGAGATCAAGGATCTGATGATCGAACGGCAGATCTGAGGCGCATTGCGCGGTGCGGATGGCGAGCTCAGCCCTGAAACATCGGATATATCCGATGTCTAAAATTATGCCGTGATGATTTCTTATAAGGCGGCGACGAGATGCGCGCCGTCAGACTCTATGCCGCATCAGATGGCGATCTGACGGCCGATTTCGAAAACCTTGTCCGCGGGCAGGCGGAAGTAATCCGTCACATGCGTGGCATTGCGCTCCATCGCAGCGAAAAACATCTCCTGCCAGCGCGGCAAACCTTTCCGGTCTTGCCGGCCGATGATCGTCTCGATCCCGACAAAATAAGTGAGGTCGTTGAGGTCGAGGGCCGGCAATTTCGTCTGGACATGCTTGAAGAGGCGGGAAATATCGATCCGCTGCATGAAGCCGTAATGGGCGACCACGCGCCAGAACTGTGGTGCGAGTTCTTCGATGGTCACGCGTTGCTCCACACCGATATAGGGCACTGATTCGACTGCGACGGTCAGAGCGACGACCTGTTGGCGCAAGCAGCGATTGTGCTTCACATACCAAAGAATGATGGGCGGTGTGTCGTGCAGCGCACGGGTGAAGAAGACGGCCGTTCCCGGAACGCGCGCGACGCCCTCCGCCGCGAGCTGCTCGAAAAAGCCCGTGATCGGCACGGGATTTTGGGCGAGGCATTGGGTGATCGCCACAATGCCGCGATGCCAGACATACATGATTGTATAGACGAGCGCGGCGAGGAGCAGCGGCACATAGCCGCCTTCCGCGACCTTCAGCATATTGGCGAGGAAGAAGCTCGCATCGACGATGAGGAACAGGCCGGCGAGCGCGCCCGCGGCGGGAAGGCTCCAGCGCCAAATCTCGCGCATGGCGATGAAGAGAAGGGCCGTGGTCATCAGCATGGTGGCCGATACCGCTATGCCATAGGCCGCGGCGAGATGGTCGGATTTTCTAAACCCCAGGGCGAGACCGACCGTCACCAGCATCAGCGCCCAGTTCACCGCGCCGACATAGATCTGGCCATAGCCTTCCTCCGATGTCTGCTTGATCATGAGACGCGGCATCCAGCCGAGCTGGATCGCCTGCCGCGTCATCGAAAAGGCGCCGGTGATGATCGATTGGCTGGCGATGATCGTGGCAATGGTGGCGAGGATGATCAAAGGCCACAATAGCGGCTGCGGGCAGAGCATGAAGAAGATGTTCTGCTGCGTCGACACGCCTTCAGCGACGAGGGCCGTCTGGCCTGCGTAATTGAGCACGAGGCAGGGAAAGACGATGGCGGACCAGGCGAGCCGGATCGGACCGGCGCCGAAATGGCCCATGTCGGCATAGAGCGCCTCGGCGCCCGTCACGCAGAGAAAGACGGCGCCGAGCACGAGAAAGGACAGCATGCCGCCATGCATGAGGAAGTTGGCGGCATAATGCGGACTCAATGCGAAGAGCACGGAAGGATGCCGGGTGATGCCCCAGAGCCCCAGCAGGCCGATGGCGAGGAACCAGGCGAGCATGACCGGCCCGAAGGCACGGCCGATCCGCGCCGTGCCTAGCGGCTGGATGGCAAAGAGCGCGACCAGGATCACGACCGTCGCCGGCAGAATATAGGGGCTGAACGCCGGCGCTGCGATTTGCAGGCCCTCGAGCGCCGACAGCACGGAAATGGCCGGCGTGATCGCCCCGTCGCCATAGATCAGGGCGGCGCCGAATAGACCGAGCGCCACAATGGCGGGCCTATGCTGCCGCTTGACCCCGAGCAGCGACATCAAAGCCAGGATGCCACCCTCGCCGTCATTGTCGACGCGCATCGCGACGGAGACATATTTGATCGAGGTGATGATGATCAGCGTCCAGATGATCAAGGACAGGACACCGAGCACGGTGTTTGGAGTAGGTGTGCCGCCGGTGAGGGCGAACACTGTCTTCAATGTATAGAGCGGGCTCGTTCCGATGTCGCCGAAGACGACGCCGAGGGCGGCGATGCCGAGCGGAGCGAGCTTGCTGCCGCGCGCGGAGTGGGTGGGCTGGTCTGTGGTCATGTAAAGGCCGTGGCGAGGTTGCAATGGCTAAATAGATGTCTTCGTCGATTTTACGACCGAAATTTTCGGTTTCTGGGCGGGAAGAGGCGCTGCGGCGCTCGCCGCGTCAATACTGTTCCGCCAGCCAGCGCGTTTGCCGTGTCGATGCTTCCTATGCTTTACTCTCATGTCGCAATTGTGTACCCAATCCTGGCGACAGAGCCATTGTGATGACGCAATGCCGAGGAAGCTAGGTCCGTCTCGGCGCTGCTTGCATTTTGCTCGTTGATCATTCGCATATTGATCATTCGCATTCCGGCGGATCGGCCCGGCGTCGGGCCATTGGCGCGCGCGGCACCGGCGGCGCCGAACTGCGCCGACAGCCTGCCCGATCGCTGCCGACGCGCATAGAAAGAGTTGAAAGACGAAGTTCAATGGCGAATGTCGTGGTTGTCGGCGCTCAATGGGGCGATGAGGGAAAGGGAAAGATCGTCGATTGGCTCTCGCTCGAAGCCGATGTGGTCGTGCGCTTCCAGGGCGGTCACAATGCCGGCCATACGCTCGTCATCGGCAATCAGATATTCAAGCTCGCGCTTTTGCCTTCCGGCATTGTGCGGCCGGGCAAGCTTTCGGTGATCGGCAATGGCGTCGTCCTCGACCCTTATCATCTCGTCGAGGAGATCGCCAAGCTCGAGGCCCAGGGCCTGGTGATTTCGCCGGCCAATCTCAAAATCGCCGAAAATGTCACGCTGATTCTGTCGCTGCATCGCGAGCTCGATGCGCATCGCGAGGAGGCGATCACGGAAGGGATCAAGATCGGCACGACGAAGCGCGGCATTGGTCCGGCCTATGAGGACAAGGTGGGCCGCCGCGCGATCCGGCTCATGGACCTTTGCGAGCCGGACATGCTCGATGAAAAGATTGCCCGCCTGCTCGCCCATCACGAGCCTTTGCGCCGCGGCCTCGGATTAGATCCCATTGCCGCAGGCACCATTCGCAATGAGCTGATGGCGATCGCGCCGAAAGTCCTGCCGTTCATGGATGCGACCTGGGATCTTCTCGAAACCCTGCGGCGCGACGGCAAGCGCATCCTCTTCGAGGGCGCGCAAGGCGCGATGCTCGATGTCGATCACGGCACCTATCCTTTTGTCACCTCATCGAATACGGTCGCTGCCAATGCGGCGACAGGCTCAGGTCTCGGTCCCAAGGCGATCGGCTATGTGCTCGGTATCGCCAAAGCCTATACGACACGCGTCGGCGGCGGGCCATTCCCGACCGAACTCACGGATGAAATCGGGCAATTGATCGGTGACAAGGGCCATGAATATGGCGTCAATACCGGCCGCCGGCGGCGCTGCGGCTGGTTCGATGCGGTTCTCGTCCGACAAGCGGTGAAGACCTCGGGCATCGACGGGATTGCCTTGACCAAGCTTGATATTCTTGACGGTTTCGAGGAGATCAAAATTTGCGTCGGCTATCGGCTCGACGGCACCCTTCTCGATCGCATGCCGGCGAGCCAGGGGGCCCAGGCCAGCGTCGAGCCGATCTATGAAGTGTTCCCCGGCTGGCAGCAAACGACGCAGGGGGCAAGATCCTGGGTCGATCTTCCTGCACAGGCGATCAAATATGTGCGCCGCATCGAGGAGTTGATCGAGGCTCCTGTAGCTCTGCTCTCGACGAGCCCCGAGCGCGAGGATACGATCCTGGTTCATAATCCTTTTCGTGATCGCTAGAGCATGTCTTGATGAATTTGGTGGACTTTTTCGAGAAAGATATGTTCTCAGTTTTTGAAACGGAGCCGATTTCTTCCGTTGCATGAATCGATCGAGTGATCGAGCGAGTCCTGCAATGGGATCGGCGCAAGGCCCGCCGCCAGTTGACGGATGGGTCGGGGAATGCTCTGAACGCAAAATGGCTGAATATTATCCGCTGCTTGCAAAGGCCGTCGCTGGCCTGCCGAATGCCACGCCGGAGATCCGGCGTGCGATTTATGAGCGCGCGCGCAAGGCGCTGCTCACGCAATTGAACAATCTGGATCCGCCGCTTGCGGAGAGCGATGTTGCGCGCGAGACCGAGGCTCTGGACGGTGCGGTTGCGCGCCTCGAGGCCGAATTGACCGGGCTCAATGGCCATGCTGCCGAAAAGCCGCAAGCCGCTCCGCCCGTCATGCCGGCGCCGAAAGCACCGGCACGCGCCGCGCCGCCGCCTGTTTCACCCACATCCCGCACAATGACGCCGCCGCGGCGGCAGGCGGGACCTATGTCGGCACAGGGCGTGCCATCGCCGGTCCCAGTGCCGCCAGGACCAGCATCACCTGGATCAAGGTCACCTGGACCAACACCGCCTGGCCCAATGCCGTCGTCTCCCTTGCCGCCCACGGCAAAGCTCGCGGCGCGGCAAAATCCAGCAGAGTTCGCAGAGCAAGACAGCCGCGCACACCAAGAGACCCGCCCCGTAAGATCGGAGTGGCCGGCCCAAAAGACCAATGCGGCCACGGCAAAGGCCGCGGATACCGAAACGCAGGACGGTTATGGCGCCGAATCGGTCGAGACCTTCGATGATGAGTTTTTCGCTGATTTGCAGAAGCCGCGGGTCGAGGGACTGCGTCTTTATGCGCCGCAGCGGCCCGCCGATGAAGCCCGCAGCAGCTTTCGGCTTTGGATCGTTGGCGGTGTCGTGGCACTCGTCGTTGTCATCGTCGCGGCGCTCGCGATCATATTGCGCGATCGGCCGGACGGACTCGCTAAATTGAAGCCGCCGGCATCGGCCCAGGCGGAAAAGGGCGGCAAGATCGTCGAACGGATTGGCGGCGGGGCTGAACCGGACGCGCTGAGCCCCAACACCGCGGCGGCGCCGGCAAGTTCGAAGCCGGCAAGTTCGGTGCCGGCAAGTCCAGCACAGGCAAGCCCGGCGCCGAAGCCCAGTGACGCAAATCAGACGGTTCCCGTCGCGCAGCGGGCGGCCTTGCTCGTCGAGGCGCCGGATGAGCCAAACAAGGTCAAGACTTATGTGGGCACAGTCGTCTGGCGGCTCGACAATGTCAGCAGCGGCGCGGGGCAGCCGCTCGGTACCGCCGTCCATGCCGATATCGACATTCCCGGTGACAAGTTGAAGGTCGCCCTCACTCTGCAAAAGAATACAGATCCGAGCCTGCCTGTTTCGCACACGATGACGATCGTCTTCACCGTTCAGCCGGACAGCGCGACCGGCGGCATCAAGCAGATCAGTGTGCCGCAATTGCGCCAGGATGCTGTGCCGAATGGCGAATCGCTGATCGGCGTTCCAGTGCCGATCATGGAAAACTCCTTCCTCATCGGCTTGAGCCGCGGCGCTGCCGAGGCGACCAATCTCGACTTGATCAAGCAGCGCGCTTGGTTCGATATTCCGATTCTTCTCGGCTCGAGCCGGATCGCCAAACTGACTTTTGAAAAGGGCACCTCTGGAACGCGCGCGATCGACGATTCGATTGCCGCTTGGCAGGCGCAATAATTGGCAGGCGCAATAAGTGCAGCGAATGACTGAGGCATGGCGGTATGATGCAGGGTGTTGTCGGTCCTGTGTGGACCGCCGCCGCGCCACGGCAATTCTTTCATGCGTCCTATCAGTGCATGTCGATTTGAAGGGCGAGGAGCCATAAGGCGGCCGACAAAGGCGCAAGACCGGTCGAAAGCGCGACGGCACTCGAAGCAATCGTCTGACCCGCCTTATATTGCCTGGCCAAAATGTAAGAATTGATCCCGCTCGGCATAGCGGCGAAGCCGGCGACCACCAATTCTTCGTGGCCAAGACGAAACAGCCGTTTGGCCAGCACCATAGCCGCAGCCCAGACCGCGGCCGCCGCGGCGAAACAGGCGGCCCAATAGCCTCAGGGTTGCACTTCCGACGGGGTCGTTTGCGCAATCGCTCGGAAAATCAGTACCGGCCGGCCGATCACCGTGACGAATTGTGACAGGACTTCATCGCGGCGTGGGTCAATGAGCCGCAAAGCGCCAGCACCGAGTTTGAGGCCGATCAGGCCGAAAATTGGCAAAATTATATTGAACAAACCGATCATACGGCTAGCTTCCAGCCGCTAATTCGCAGTGAGATATGTTCATCATGGCAAAAGCCGCGTTCCAGTCCTATTCGCCAACGGCCGTCGGCCACGTCATATCAGCGCCGTGAAAGAAACCACTCATGCTCAGGCTATTCACTCTTCTTCTCAGCCTTTTTATTTTGGTCATCGCGCCTGCCTTGGCGCAGCAGCCGGTTGCGCCGACCCAGATCCGCCACATCTACGACATCACCCACAACGGCAACAAAATCGGGACCGACGTCGTCGAGATCGACAACGAAGGTGATACAACGACCGTCAAATTCACGACCCATATTTCCGTCGTGGTGATGTTTATCGAGGCTTATCGCTTCGATCATTCCGGCGTTGAAACATGGACGGCTGGTCACTTCGTCTCATACAAATCGCGCACCAACGACAATGGGACGAAACACACCATCTCGGCAATGGTCGTCGGCGACAAACTCGATCTGACGGTCGATGGACAGCATAGCGAATTGCCGCAGGTGATCCTTCCAGCGACGCTATGGAACAATGACTTCATCGGCAGCACAGAAATCATCGATGCCGACAAGGGCACAATTCTCTCGATCAAGGTGCAGGATCTCGGCGACGAGGTGATCGAACTGGGTGGCGCCGAAGTTCATGCGCGTCATTATAAAATCACCGGCGACTTCCCGCGCGACATTTGGTTTGACGGCGATGTTCCGGTGCGCATCAAATTGATCGGCTCCGACCATTCGACCGTTCTTTCCGATCTGCGAGGCTGAGCATGTCCCGGAAGAGTTGTGAGACTTTTCCGGCCAGGACATGCGGGACATAGGAAGGAGCATGTCCCGGAAAAGTCGCGCGACTTTTCCGATCAGGACAAGTGCTGCACTTGACGCAGCATGCGCGGGAGTTCGGCTGATCCAAGCGGTCGGATCAGCCGCCGCGTGTGACACGTCTATCAGCGCCGCCGCGCCTTGCCCGTCGCTATCGGCCCTTGCCGGCAAGTGAAACGCTTCTATTTGTGATTGGGACAAAGCTGTCGGCAATGAGGGTTTGCAGCTTTGCCTTCACGCTTGCGGAGGCATGATGCGATGACCCTTGCGGATCAGGACATGGCGAGCGGCGCGGCGGCCGCGCCGCAAACGACGCGACGGGATTTTCTTTATCTCGCGACGGGCGCCATGGGGCTCGTTGCCGCGGGCGCGACCCTGATCCCGCTGATCGACCAGATGAATCCCGACGCTTCGACCTTGGCGGCCGGCGGTCCGGTCGATGTCGATGTTTCAAAGATCGCGCCCGGCCAGAACGTCATCGTGCCCTGGCGCTCTCGTCCGATCTTCATTCTCAACCGTCCGCCCAAGCTGCTCGAGGCGCTGCGGAGCCCGGCCCTCGTCGCGCTGCTTTCCGATCCTAATTCAAAGCAGCATCAACAGCCGCCTTACGCACAAAACTGGCATCGCTCCATCAGGCCGGAATTCCTCGCTCTGGTCGGCATTTGCACCCATCTCGGCTGCATCCCGCAGGCGTTTGTGCAAGCGAGCGCCATGACGCCGACCGCCAATTGGCCGGGAGGCTATTTCTGCCCTTGCCATGGCTCAAAATATGACCTTGCCGGCCGCGTCTACAAAGGCGTGCCGGCGCCTTTGAACCTGCCGGTGCCTCCCTATCGGTTCTTGAGCGATACGGTTCTGCGGATCGGCGAAAATCCGCCCGGCGTCAGCTTCGACCTCGATTCCGTCGAGCAGCTCTGAAGCGAGTCGGTCCTGCAGCTTTTCGCGGCGCATTGGAACGCGAGCCGTAAGCCGGCGTTGGGGGTGACGGCGACCCTGGTGCTGGAGCGGCGGTTCGCGCTTTATTTGCCAGTCCAAGTCAATTAATCTGATAATTTGCCGCGCCCGCCTCGACGGAGCGCGGCGGAATGCTTTGACAGGGCGCGTGTGGGGCTTTCGCTGCGAGGCGGCGGCCGTTGAAGGCGATGTCTTCCGGTCAAGGAGGTCAGAATGGGATTGGTGGAATTGATTCTCACTGTGTGCAGCTTGGCGCATCCGGGCCAGTGCGACGATCGGCATTTGCAATTCGTCTCCCAGGAATCGTTGCGGGCATGTATGTCCAATGCGCAGCCTTATATGGCACAATGGTCGAACGACCATCCGGGCGTTCACATCGTGAAATGGCGCTGCGCCTATCCTGGTAAGGAGCAGCAGTCGCTCTGAGCCGCTTGTGGAGCCTAATGTCGCCCGATGCAGCATAAACGCGATCAGTTCGTCGGTCAGTTCGTTGGTCTCTTCGGCCAGCGCTCCTTGGTCATGGGCATTTTGAACGTGACTCCGGACTCTTTTTCCGACGGCGGCAAATTCCAGTCGCAGGAAGCGGCGCTCGCGCAGGCGAAGAGACTCGTCGCGGAAGGGGCGGATGTCATCGATGTCGGAGCCGAATCGACGCGGCCTGGCCACACGCCTGTGCCGGAAGACATTGAGCTCGCCCGGCTCGCTCCGATCCTCCTCCATCTCGCGCAAGCGATCGACAAGCCGATCTCCATCGACACGTCCAAGGCGGCTGTCGCGCGCTATGCGATCTCTGTTGGTGTCGCCGTCGTCAATGATGTGTGGGGGCTGCAGAAAGATCCTGCTATGGCCGACACTGTGGCGGAGGGCGGAGCGGCCGTCGTCATCATGCATAATCGCGATGGCGTCGATCCCGATCTCGATGTCTTGGGCGATATGCGGCGCTTCTTCGACCATTCTCTGGCGCTTGCCGACAAGGCCGGCATTCCGCATCGCCACATCATTCTCGATCCCGGCATCGGCTTCGGCAAGACGAAGGATCAAAATCTTTTCGTCCTCAATCGGCTCGCGCATTTTCTCGATTACGGCCTGCCGCTGCTTGTCGGCGTCTCGCGCAAATCCCTGCTCGGCGCCATGGTCGGCGCCGAGGTGGAATTCCGTCTTGTGGCCACGCTTGCGGCCAATCTTGCCGCCGCCGCGCATGGCGCTTCGATTTTTCGTGTTCATGACGCGGCCGAACATGTCGCCGCCTTCAAGGTCTTCGATGCCATCGCACGCGCCTGATTCGGATGGCAGAGTCGAGATCGGCGTCGGTCTCGGCAGCAATATCGGCGACAGACCGGCAAATATCGGAAAGGCGCTGGCGCTTCTCGAAGCACGCGGCGTCGCTGCGCTCACCGCCGTCTCATCGATCTATCGAACGGCGCCCTGGGGCTATCTCGAGCAGGAGAGTTTCGCCAATGCCTGCGCGCTGGCGCGAACGTCTCTCGATCCTGCCGCTTTGCTCGCGGCAGTGAAAGAGATCGAGGCCGATATGGGCCGCGAAGAGACGATCCGCTGGGGCCCGCGGCTCATCGATATCGATATTCTCTTTTATGGTGATGCACCGCTTGCGACCGAGGATCTCGTCTTGCCGCATAAGGAGCTGTTCAACCGCGCCTTTGTTCTCGTGCCTTTGGCCGAGATCGCGCCCGGTTTGAAGCTCGGCGGCCGCTCCATTGCCGAAGCTGCCGCCGCGCATGCTGGCGCGGCGATCGAGAAATGGGACAGCGGACCGCGAGGCGATTCCGCGTGACATGATGGGCTCTAAAACGCGAGAGGTTAGGTCAATGGGCGAAATGATCAAACTCACGACGAAGGATGGCGCGACGATCGGCGCTTATAAGGCCGAGCCTGCCAATAAGCCGCGCGGCGGCATCGTCGTGCTGCAGGAGATTTTCGGCGTCAACCGCCACATCCGCAAAGTCGCCGACGGCTTTGCCGCCGCGGGCTATCTCGCCATCGCGCCGGCGCTCTTCGATCGGGTCGCGCCGGGCGTCGATCTCGGCTATGAGCAAGACGACATCAAGGAGGGCGTGGACATCCGCGCCGGCACCAAGTTCGAAGATACGCTCGCAGATATCGAGGCCGCGATCGCCGTCGCCGCACAGGCGGGCAGAGTCGGCGTGGTCGGCTATTGCTGGGGCGGCACGCTTGCCTATGCCGCGGCGGTGCATCTGCAAGGCATAGCCGCCGCCGTGGCTTATTACGGCTCCGGCATCGCCGCCATGCGGCGGGAGACGCTTCTGGCGCCGGTCGAATTTCATTTCGGCGAACGCGACAAGAGCATTCCGCCGGAGGATGTCGAGAAGATCCGTGCCGCCCATCCCGATAGCGCGCTTTATATCTATCCGGCCGATCACGGCTTTAGCTGCGACGAGCGGCCGAGCTATGACGAGGCGAGCGCCGCGCTTGCGCGAAGCCGCACGCTCGAATTTTTCGCGCACCATATTGGATAGAACTCAGGTTGACTGCACCCTTTCCCGGAGCCCTGAAGCGCGGGCCGCAGGCCCGTAGCGAAGGAGGCATCCCGGAACCAGCGCAAGAATCTTGCGAAGCACCTTTTGACGGCGCTTATTCATAAAGCCGCCTTCGCCCTGAGCGCGGTCGAGGAGAGCGACGATCGCGGCCCGTGCAGAAAAATAAAGGCCGGCGGTTTGGCCATTGCGAAGGCGCGGCCATTGCTCTCCTCGAAACGATAACGGCTGAGAAGCGCGCCGGCCGGCGAATGGATGGCGGACCATGTCGATCCCGGCCGGTCGATGACGGCGATCGGCACCAGAGCCGCGATATCGCGCCAGCCCTTCCATTGATGAAAACTGGCGAGATTGTCGGCGCCCATGATCCAGACGAAATGGACGCCGGGACAGCGCTGCGTCAAATAGGCGATGGTCTCATAGCTATAGCGCGTGCCGATCGCAGCTTCGATGCCGCTGACGGCAATGCGCGGATGTTGGGCGAGCCGGCGCACCGCTGCGAGCCGCATCGCGAGCGGCGCCAGTTCATGCGTGTCCTTCAGTGGATTGCCGGGACTCACCAGCCACCAGAGCCAATCGAGCCCGAGCCGGCGCAGCGCGAGAAGGCTCGCGCCGCGATGGCCTTCATGCGGCGGATTGAAACTGCCGCCGAAGAGGCCGATCTTGAGCCCCGGCGCAGAGGGCGGGAGTTTGAACGGAGCGGTGACGGTCACGCAGTTCTCACGGCCGGATCTGACCCGTGCCATGCACGCGATATTTGAACGATGTGAGCTGCTCGAGGGCCACAGGCCCGCGCGCGTGCATCCGCCCCGTCGCTATGCCGATCTCGGCGCCGAAGCCGAATTCGCCGCCATCGGCGAATTGCGTCGAAGCATTATGGAGCACGATCGCGGAATCGACTTCGCGCAGGAAGCGCTCCGCCGTCGCAGCATTTTCGGTCACGATGCAATCGGTGTGATGCGAGCCGTAAGTCTCGATATGGGCGATGGCGCCGTCGAGCCCGTCGACCACGCGCACGGCGATGATGGCCTCGAGATATTCGGTTGCCCAATCCTCTTCAATGGCCGGGCTCACGCGCGGATCGATCGCTTGAGTGGCGGCATCGCCGCGCACGGCGCAGCCTTCATCGAGCAGCATTTTCACGAGCAACTCAAGATAGGTTGCCGCGCAGGCGCGATCCACCAGCAGAGTCTCCGCGGCGCCGCAGATTCCCGTCCGTCGCAGTTTCGAATTGCGCACGATGCTCAGCGCCTTGGCGAGATCGGCATCGCGGTCGACGTAGACATGGTTGACGCCTTCGAGATGGGCGAAGACCGGCACGCGCGCCTCCGCCTGCACGCGGGCGACGAGGCTCTTGCCGCCGCGCGGCACGATGACATCGAGAGTGCCGGAAAGCCCCGCGAGCATTTCGCCGACCGCCGCGCGGTCTTTCACCGGCACAAGCGCGATTGCCGCTTCCGGCAGGCCCGCCGCCTGCAGGCCCTCAACGAGACATTGATGAATGAGCGAGACGGAGTGAAAACTCTCCGAGCCGCCGCGCAAGATCACGGCATTGCCGGCCTTGAGGCAGAGCGCGCCGGCATCGGCGGCGACGGCGGGGCGGCTTTCGAAGATCACGCCGATGACGCCGAGCGGCGTCGCCACACGTTCGATGACGAGGCCGTTCGGACGTTCGAAGCGCGCCAGAAGGCGGCCGACGGGATCGGGCAGAGCGGCAATGTCTTCGAGACCTTTGGCCATGGCCTCGATGCGCTTTTCATCGAGCGCCAGACGATCGAGAAAGGCTTGCGTCGTGCCCTTGCCTGCCGCCTCAGCCATGTCGCGCGCATTGGCGGCGAGAATGTCGCCTGCATGTTCGCGAATTTTTTGCGCCGCGCCGCGGAGCGCCTTGTTCTTCACTTCCGTCGAAGCGAGCGACAGCGCATGCGCGGCCTGGCGCGCCGCCCGGCCGAGGGCGGCCATCACGGCCGGGATGTCGTTGCCTGAGCCGACGAATTTGAGATTTTCCATTCTTGATCCGGACACTGCTTTCCAAGCGCGCTCTTGCCTTGGCGAGGATAAAAATATTACGACACATGTGCCGGGCGAGGCCAGCCCCTTTGAGACCGAATGGGCTGGGTCAAGGGTTTCTGCCGGCAGATCGCTTGCCGGGTCAGCCACGCTTCCCCATTTCACTTAGCGACGCACATCACATCATCAACTTCAGCTGCACTGCGGGCAGGTTTCCATGAATCTCGTCGTCACGGTCATTTTTGCCGCCATCATCCTTTCCGGCCTGCTCGAGATCTATCTGGAGCGCCGGCAGCTCGCTTCTGTCGCCGCGCATAAGGACCAGGTTCCCGCCGCTTTCGTGAGCCAGCTCACGCTCGATGAGCATCGCCGTGCGGCGGATTATACTTCGGCGCGCACAAGGCTCACCATGGCTGAAAAGGCTTTCGGCACGATCATTGCCGTGCTGTGGCTCGCAGTCTTTCTTGCGCCTGCTTACGATCTCGTGGCGCGGTTCGTCGCGCCCGGCCTCTCGCGCAGCGTCGCCCTTGTGGTTTTCGTCGCGGCGATCAGCTATGTCCTCGACCTTCCCTTCACGATCGTCCGCACCTTCTGGCTCGAAGCCAAATTCGGCTTCAACCGCATGACGCCTGGCATGTTCCTGCGCGATCAGATCAAGGGCGCAGCGCTTCAGCTCGTCCTTGCAATTCCCTTGCTTTACGGCTTCTTCGCCTTGCAGCACGCGATCCCCGATCTCTGGTGGCTTCTCGGCTGGGCCGGATTCATGATGGTGATGCTGGCGATGATGATCATCTATCCCACCTTCATCGCGCCGCTGTTCAACAAATTCACGCCCATGCCGGACACGCCTCTGAAGGCGCATATCGAAGCGCTGCTCGCCAAATGCGGCTTCGAATCCAAAGGCCTCTTCGTCATGGATGCATCGACGCGCTCGACCCATGGCAATGCCTATTTCTCCGGCCTCGGCAAGGCCAAGCGCATCGTCTTCTTCGACACGCTTTTGCAAAAGCATAGTGAGGAGGAGATCCTGTCGATTCTGGCGCATGAGCTCGGCCATTATAAACTCGGCCATGTCAGAGAGCGCATCATCGAGGCGGCGGTGCTGACCTTTCTTGCTTTTGCGGTTCTGCATTGGGCTTTTGCGGGCGGCTTGGCGAAAGCCTTTGGCCTGCCCGACGATCCGGGCCTCGTCTTGGTGATCGTGCTCTTTGCGATGGGGCCCGTCGGGCATCTCTTATCGCCGCTCACCAATTTTCTGTCGCGGCGGGCCGAATTCCAGGCGGATGGATTCGCGAAATCCATGCTCGGGCCGCAACCCATGATCAGCGCGCTGACAAAACTCTCGCGCGACAATCTTGCGACCTTGACGCCGGATTGGCTTTATACGCTCTTCTATAATTCGCATCCGCCGATTCCGGAGCGGATCGCGCATTTAGAGAGTGCGTGAGGGGGCGATTGTCGCAGTGGACTAGGATGGCTCTCGGATGCCGCTTTTGCATCCGCCACGAGGCCATGACCGATCTCGGGCCCTGCTCATCGCGGATGATCACGCTAAAGCTCGTGCAGTCAAAACATCAGCTGCGCTCGCCATATACTTGTCGGGATCGCCAAAATGTATTGTAGTTATTAGTGCCGTCCAGACCGAGCTCCTTAAGGTTGCCACCTTCTCGTTTTGTATTCAAAGCCAACGACTTGCCGTCAGGGGTTACAAAGACGAAAGTCTTTTTTTGCAGCCAATTCGACTTCACGTGCGCATCGCCAATCCAATAGTCGAGCACATTATTGCAGATTGCGATCGCTCGACCGAAAGCCGAAGGACCAGTTGGATCGAGCGCCGTCGCGCCGTAATATTTATTCTTGCAGTTCTGCACGATGAGATCGATGGCCGTGCGCAGCTCGGGTCGACCAGCAGTGGCAAAGAACAGACCGTTGAGAACAGCCCAGGAATTCTTACTCGACACGAGAAGATCGCGAAAAGCGACGAGGCCGCTTCCTAAAGGTGGTTCCAGCCGGGTGAGGAAACGAATGCCGAGGTCGACGTAAAGGCCGCCATGCACAAATAGAAGACAAAGTCGCGCTAGATCACATTTATACGCGTAAGGCGCGAGCGAATCATAAGCGTTGACGACATCTGACTCAAAATTGCCAGCTAGAAATCCCCGAATTTCTTCGGCGTTAAGTAAATGATATGCCGCTTCCGGGTGCGCGCTTCTTAGAGATCGAGTATTGCCTTCCACTTTTGCCGGAAACTCATGCGGCAGGCTGTGATCATCGCGAATGAGAATTTGGAAAATATTTCGGACTGCCTGATAGGGCGTCGATAGAGTATCGGCAGTTGGCCGACATGTTTCGCTCCGACCGGGCGGAGCCTGCTCGATCAGCATCGTCAACTCGGCTTTTGGACGTTCAAGATGATGAATCGTGCGTACCCCAGCTTTTGAAGGAGCAATCTTCAAACGCGATGACTCATGCGATCAACGAATAGTTACTTCATTGAGGAAGTCAAACGGCTACGCTTTTGACGGGCGAGACCCACGAGTTGCAGTGCCCGTTGCTGCATTCACTCGATCGAGGACGGACCTGAACGACGCGGGACCCAGACGGCTTCATGAAGTCCCGTGCCAAGCAACGAGGCGGGACTGAAGCGCGAAATGACGCTCAGCTCTTGAGTAAGCTGACTGGAATAAAGACGGATAAGAGCGAGCTTAAGGTCCGCTCGGCCATCCATTGGCAGTTTGATACGAGCCAACTTAAGGTCCCTCGCCGTGTCGAGGAATTTGGCCAAATCTTTCCATCGCTTGGATCTATCTGACGCGTAATGCAGGTCCTCATAGAATGCGACGCGGTGCGTGCGTCGCAGCGTTCCAAGCTGTTTCATGACCGCGTTCCGGACGAGGAGATGATCGATGTGGCCGCCTATGCCGGCGGGACAAAAGAGCCACGGACGAGCCGCATTTGCCGGAGGCGTTACATCCGCAAGGGCCGTCATCAGCGAGGCTTCGACCTCCGCACTGTCCGTCTCTGAGATTTGACCTTTGAATGGATCTTGCGCGCGGAGCGGCGCTTCCGGCAATCCAAGTTCGACGAGTCGGAGCCGACAGGCATCAGCGAAGGCTTGATCCTCGGCTTTACGCAGGCCTGTAATCCAGTTCACCCAGTCTTCGGCCGCCTGAGTGCGAGGATATTTGCCGAGGCTTTGCGCTTCAACCGAACCGTCTTTGAACCTCGCCGCGAGTTCCTTGGGCGCCATGTCGAAGCGCGCGATGTGGCCGCTCTTTGAAAACACATTCAATAAAATGCCGGCTTGGAGGCGATGCGCGGAAGCACCTAAGGAAAAGCAAATGTCGTCGTGATGCGGCGATAAAAAAACATTGTGACTCGGATCTTCAGAAAAATACGTGTCGGTGCGAAGATCGATTGACGATTGCCGCAGCTCAGCAAGCCACATTTTGACAATATCGAGCCCAGCCATAGGGTTAATTCTCGTTCGCGTTGCTGTGGTCCGGTTCTTTCATCCAGTCGACGTCAGAGTTCCTGGGTGAGATTGGCGCTCAAGAATCGCATCTAAAAGCGGGAACCGGTTTTGTAATAATCCGATGCTCAAACAAATGCTCAGAGCGGCAGCGCTGATTCCATCCGGCCGTCTGCCGCTCACGGAGCCGGATTCCTTCCTCAATCCCCCGCGAGCACCATATCGTCTTTGTGGATGATCTCGGTCGGCGCGGCCGGAGACACCGAGCAGCGCTTCAATGTCGCGCGAATTGCGCCCGGCGATCTGCACCGCATCTCCGGCATCATAACCCACAAGCCCGCGGCCGATCTCGGCGCCGTGCGCGTCGCTGCCCTCGCCCCCGTGGCCGCGACATAGATTAAGCCGTCAGTTTAGACCAGCCACGACGACCAGATGTTTCACCTCGCCGTGTAAGAAGGCCTGCAAAAATGCATTGTAGTTCTTGAACGACACGCATCCGTTAGAAGCGCCGTACGGGCCGAGCATGTAGCTGTGCGCAAGGAGGCCTGTCCGCCCATAGACGCCGCCGCTGCCAACGGGGATAAGGCGCAACGCCTGTACGCCGTGGAAAAGCTGCTCCCGCGGCTCAAGCTCATAGACATTGGGTGGCGTGGGTCCCCGCATTCTTTCGCTGACGTGACGCGGATCGTCCATCCTGTCGCCCAGCCCCGAGTGCGCCTCCAATCTCGTTCCATCGGGCATGTAGACGGTATGCGCGGCAATATTATATACGGCGGTCCGTTGATCGTGGGGCGGCATCGGGCCGGATGTGATCCTTCGCGCATTGCCAAGAACGCCGTCTTCCGGAGCGGCATATGCGAGGACCGGCCCCGAAGGCTGCGGCTTGCCGAAAAGCTTCTCGAAAAACGTGCGATGATCGGACGAAGTGGCTGGGAGAACGGTCGTTCTGTTCTGCTGCGCTAACTGGCGGGCGTAGGCGCGGACCCCGCTATGGCTCGCCGGCAATCCAAGCTCGGCGGGGCGCGGCATTGGCAGCGGTACACTCTCGACCTCCGCCAACCCAAACCCGGAGGGGCGCGGCGTTGGCAATGGCGCGTCCTGATCAAGTTCGGAAACTTCCGGCGTTGGCAGGACCTTTTCCGCTTCTGCGCCTGCCGCGGAGGATGCCTGCGGAATTGCCTCAAAGTTCGATCCGAGCGGAGAGCTTTGCGCAAACGGAACCGGCGTTAAACCCAAGGAAAATGTAGCGTCGAACAGGGCCCCATAGGGGTTCGAGGTTATTGTGCGGCGGGATTGGCGGAGAGGCGTTAGCACCGGCGCGAGGACCGCACGTGCGACCACGCGGGCGACCGCGGGTCGCACTGCGTGTGCTTCTTCGACGTTCGGGCCCGTTGCGCAGCGGATGTAGAGGATCCAGCCACCCAGCACCAGGCTTACGGCGAGAGCGAATGCACCCGAAACGGTGCGAGAAATGGGCTTCCGCGATAGACGAACGCGCTCCAGCGGAATGAAATCGTCAGGCGTACTGGCCTCGTACGTCATTCGCCCCGCTCTCGGAATGTTTCCGTTTTCTCAAGCCTTTCGGCTTGACCAAGCCGCAGCATTGCGGCCGCTAGAAGGCGGTCAACGGCGCGAGCTGCTTTGGGAGCGTCTCAGTGCCGTCCAAAATGTTCGGCCAGGAAACGTCCGCAGCCTTGCTGGAGCTTCATTGAGGCTAATTTTAGTTAAATGCCGATTAAGCAGGCCATTTTCGGCATGACAAATTGATCACGGTCAAGCGGCCAATGGTGGCAAAGCGGGCTGCCGCAGCCAAAAATCGGCGCGGATGTCCGATTTTGGTGCAAAGCGGCGAAATCGGGGTCAATCCCCCGCGAGGACCATATCGTCACGATGGATGATCTCGGCGCGGCCGGCGACACCGAGCAGAGTTTCAATGTCGCGTGAATTGCGCCCCGCGATCTGCACGGCGTCAGAGGCATCATAGGCCACAAGCCCGCGGCCGATCTCGGCGCCATTCTCATTGCGGATGATCACGCAATCGCCGCGCGCAAAATTGCCTTCGATCTTTTTGACGCCTGCCGGCAATAGGCTCGCGCCGCCGGCGATCGCTTTGGCCGCGCCCAAATCGACATGCAAAGCGCCGCGCGGTTCGAGTGAGCCGGCGATCCATTTTTTGCGTGCTGTGATCGGATTGGTGCCGGTCAGGAACCAGGTGCAGGGACAAGAATCTTGGAGCCGCGCGATAGGATGCATCACGCGGCCGTCGGCGATCAGCATATGGGTGCCGCCGGTCGTTGCAATCTTGCCGGCCTCGATCTTCGTCCGCATGCCGCCGCGCGAGAGGTTCGAGGCGGCGCCGCCGGCCATGGCTTCGATCTCGGCCGTGATCTTCGGCACGATCTCGATGAGTTTCGCATCGGGATTGTCGGCCGGCGGCGCGCTATAAAGGCCGGCGACATCGGAGAGCAGGATCAAAAGATCGGCGGAAGCCATGGTCGCGACCCGCGCCGCGAGCCGATCATTGTCGCCATAGCGGATCTCGCTCGTCGCCACAGTGTCATTCTCATTGATCACCGGCACGGCTTTGAGATCGAGCAAGCGGCCGATCGTCGCCCGCGCATTGAGATAGCGGCGCCGCTCTTCCGTATCGGCGAAAGTGACGAGGATCTGGCCGGTGGTGATCTTGCGGTCGCCCAAAACTTCGGCCCAGATGCGGGCGAGCGCGATCTGCCCGACGGCGGCCGCCGCCTGGCTGTCTTCGAGCTTCAGACTGCCGCGCGGCAGGCCGAGCACGCTGCGCCCGAGCGCGACCGCACCCGAAGAGACGACGAGAATATCGGCGCCGCTTCTGTGGAGAGCGGCGATGTCGTCGGCGAGCGTTTCGAGCCAATCGCGGCGGAGCGCCCCAAGCGCTGCATCGACGAGCAGAGAAGAGCCAACCTTGATGGCGATGCGGCGGAATTGATCGAGCCGCGGCCGCGGCGGCTCGCCGGTTTTCGGCCGCGCCGCGGCAAGCTCGGTTACGGATGCCATGCGGCGACCTCCGCAACCGGGGCCTCTTCGCGCTCTTGCGTATCGATGGCGGCGCGGAGCGCGCGTAAAACTTCGTCGACATTCTGATGCGTGGCTGCGGAAACGCACAACGGCGTCTTCTTCGCGGCGCGTTTTAGCCGCGCGACCTGCGTCTTCAAAGTTTCCGCATCGACCGTGTCGATCTTTGAGAGCGCGAGGATCTCCAGCTTTTCAGGCAGGCCCGCATCATAGGCTTCGAGTTCGCGCCGCACCGTCTTATAGGTTTGGCCAGCATGTTCGCAGCCAGCATCGACGAGATGCAAAAGCACGCGGCAGCGCTCGATATGGCCAAGGAAATGGTCGCCCAGGCCATGGCCCTCATGCGCGCCTTCGATGAGGCCCGGAATATCGGCAAGCACGAATTCGGCTCCGTCGCAGGCGACGACGCCGAGCTGCGGATGGAGCGTCGAGAAAGGATAATCGGCGATCTTCGGCTTGGCGGCCGAAACGGCGGCGAGAAAGGTCGATTTGCCGGCATTCGGCAGACCGATGAGGCCGGCATCGGCGATGAGCTTCAGGACCAGATAAAGCGTGCGCTCTTCGGCCGGCTGGCCGGGATTGGCGCGCCGCGGCGCCTGATTGGTCGCGGTCTTGAAATGCGCATTGCCGAAGCCGCCATTGCCACCGCGGGCGAGACAGACGCTTTGGCCCACCTCGGTCAAATCGGCGAGGAGATGCTCGGTCTCGGCATCGAAGATCTGAGTGCCGACCGGCACTTTGAGGATGGCGTCTGCGCCTTTGCCGCCAGCGCGGTTCTTGCCCATGCCATGAATGCCGGTCTTGGCCTTGAAATGCTGCTGATAGCGATAATCGACCAGCGTGTTCAGGCCATCGACGCAGAGCGCGATGACATCGCCGCCGCGGCCGCCATCGCCGCCGTCCGGGCCGCCGAATTCGATGAATTTCTCACGCCGGAACGAGAGGCAGCCGGCGCCGCCGGCGCCGGATTTCACATAGATCTTGGCTTGGTCGAGGAATTTCATGGCGGTTTACGCGGGTGCGGTCTCTCGAAAAACGAATATAAGCGCCCCCAGCTCTCGCGAGGGCGCTTCGGGGTGAAGACTGGAGTGTGACCTTAGAGCATGTCCCGGAAAAGTTGATAGACTTTTCCGATAAAGGACATGCTCCACATCTTTGAAATAGAGCCGATCTGTCCCGATCATGTGGATCGCGAGCGATCCACATGATCAGGATCGGCTTTATCGCAAAAGTCTATCAACTTTTCCGCAGCCACGCATTGCCGAATGGCGGAAATCATGCCCCCGGCCGAAGCGGAGCGAGACACGGTCCCCGCAATTACCGTGGTTCACGCGGGGCCGGCAGTCGATCCTAAAGCAATTCGCCTAAGGCCTTCGCAGCCGCCTCGGCGGCCATCGTCTCGGCCGGGCTGCGCCCCTGTTGCGCCATCTGTTGTGCCATGGCCGGCATGCGGCGTCCGAGCCCATCGCGGCGCCAATCTGCCCGCTTGAGGCAGAATCGGTCGCAGGAATGCAGCCCGCCGCGCGCCGGCAAAACATCAAGCCCAGTGTCTATATAGGTGAAGCCGGCCTTCTCCAGTACCCGGCGCGACGCGAAATTGCCGAGCCGCGAATTGGCGCAGATGCGGGGCGTCTCGGTCAGGCTGAAAACCGCGTCGATCACGGTCTTCACTGCCTCCGTCGCAAATCCCTTGCCCCAGGCCTGCGGCGCCAGCGCATAGCCGATCTCCGCTTCCCCCGTTTCGGTCATGACTGCCGAGACGAGGCCGATGACCGGCCGCGTCGCGGTCTTTTGCGCAAGCGCAAGATGCAAAGCGGCGCCTGCTGCATTTTCAGCCCGGGACATGAGAATGAAACGATCCGCCTCCCGCGGCGGGTAGGGATGCGGAATATTGGCCGTCATCCGCGCCACTTCCGAGAGACCGGCAAAAGCGGCGAGCGCCGCTGCATCGGTGGCGCGCGGCCAGCGCAGCCACAAACGCTTCGTCTCGAGACGAAAAATATCGTCGCAGGTCAAATCGGGGAATTTCAAATCCGGAAGTTTCAATTCCGGGAACGTCAAATCCGGCGACATTCTGAGCTCCGGTCCGCGGCCGCCAAGGGGCCGAAAATAAAAAAGAGGAAGTGGCTCCCACTCCCCCCTTCAAAAACCCTGCCGGGTTTTGCGGACTTTCCTCAGTTTGCCTGAGTTGGCCTTCGTAAGTGAAGGGCCTGTCCACCGGGTTTGGGAGCCGGTGGAGGTCCTTCTGGCCGCCACCGTTACTCTGCGGCCTCGCTTTGCGGAGCCGCTACGACCGATACATAAGCTCGGCCGCCCTGTTTGGATTTGAATTGCACTCGGCCGGCGCCGAGCGCGAAAAGCGTATGGTCCTTGCCCATGCCGACATTGGCGCCGGGGTGCCATTTGGTCCCGCGCTGCCGCACGATGATATTGCCGCCAACCACGGCCTCGCCGCCGAATTTCTTCACGCCGAGGCGCCGACCTTCCGAGTCGCGCCCGTTGCGGGAGGAGCCGCCTGCCTTTTTATGTGCCATCTTGCCGGGTCCGAATCCTGAGGCTGCAATCCAATTCGCCAGCGCCGTGCCGGCAAATCCTCCGAGCCTCTATTCCATGAGCGATATTAGCGATATTAATGTGCAGGTTTCGATCTACAATAGCTGACCCGGCCCCCTATAGGAGAACCGAGCAAGAATTGCGCCAAAAAACCCAGATCAGGCGGAGACGCCAGTGATCTTCACGACCGTCAAATCCTGTCTGTGACCGCGTTTGCGCTTCGAGTTCTGCCTCCGGCGCTTCTTGAAGGATATCACCTTCGGCCCGCGCGTCTGCTCGACGATTTCGCCGGTCACCGTGGCGCCCTCGATAAAGGGCGCGCCGAGCCTTGCTTCGCCGTCCCCGGCGATCATCAGCACGTCATGAAAAGTCACCGCCTCGCCCGGCTCGCCGGCCAGAGTCATGACGGTGATGACATCCTCGGCAGCAACGCTGTATTGCTTGCCGCCGGTCTTGATCACTGCGAACATCTTTGCCTCGTGTTCGTCCCGGCTCTGGCGAGGCGCTTTTCGGCACCCGACGACCGGACTTCTTGGCAGCTATTGGATCTCGGTCATTGAATTTCAGTCGTGAACAAACTGGCCTCTAAGCCCGTCTTTTCAAACGACAAAGCGCGGCATGGGCCGCGCGGTCATGCGAGTATGTAGCCGGCGCGGCGGCTTGTGTCAACCGAGGCGAAGCGACGGGATTCGCCGCAATTGAGCCATCTTCCGGGGCTTCGTTGGGGGATAGGTTCAGTTTCATTTCGGCAGCGTCTTGATTCGACGCGGATGCCGCAAGAATGCGCCACGCAGCAAGGGTATTGGCCTAACGGAAGGCCGAGGTTAAGCTCGGCCGGTTGCCAGACGACGGGAACTTGTGTTGCGGATGCAGACCCTCAGCGCCTATGGCCGCTCCGATGGTTCGGCCGTGATCGCCGAAATTGGCCTCGAACCAGCGATCGAGGTGAATGGAGAGCGGCACAGGCAGTTCGATCGGCGGCGCGTTTCCTTGCGTTGGCTTTTGGGCACGGTTCTGACCGGCTTGAGCGGGGCGGGGCTCATCACAGCGGCGATTTATGCCGCGCTCGATCATCAGTCGAATTTCGCAGAGGCGCCGTCGGTGGCGGTCGTGGTCCACAAGGACGGCGACGCCGGCATGAATCCGCGCAAGGGCGATCGGCTCGTCAAGGCGGTGGACATCGTTGCCGCGAAGCAAGCCTTCAAGGCGCCGACGACGATCAAGATCGGCGACAAAGAGATCGTCAAGGTCCATTCCTTCACCCATGTCGCAACGACGCTTTTGACCGCGAGCGCGGGATTCGCCGACGAGATTCCGCCTTTCAATCCGCTGAAGCTTTTGGCGGATGCGCGCAGTCCCGTCGAGGCTCCGGCACCAGCGCCGGAGCCGCAGACGGGCGATGCGGATGTCTCCTGGTCAATCCGCGATCTGCCAGTGGAGGCGCTGTCGGCGACAGCGGTTCTGTCGCCGGAAGAGGTGCAGGCGCAGGTCGCCGAAACGATCAAGAACGAGATCGAAGTCGGCAGCCAGCCGATCGGCTTGCCGGCACAGCTTCTCCTGATGCGGACGAGCCGCGCCAATCCGGTCGGCGCGCTCGCTTATGCCAATCCGGCCGATCCGATCAACTCGCCTTTTTCCTCGATCGAAGTCCGTATGGTGCCGGAAAATGTGACGGTCATGCCGCGCAGCGCGCCGCCGCATCAGGTGACCCAGATGGATGAGCGGCTCGTCGTCGTCCGGCATGGCGAGACGCTCGACGATGTTCTGCGGGCAGCCTCGGTGCCGCAGGCAACGATCGCCGCAGTCGTCGCCGCGCTCGCGCTCAAACAGGGCGAGCCAGCCATCGCCGAGGGCCGGCGGCTCAAGCTGATGTTCGCGGATCTCGATGGATCCGGCCAGAATATGTCGCTTGCCCGGCTCTCCGTTTATGACGGCGAGACACTGGAGACTGTGGTCGCCGTGACCGATCAAGGCGATTACGTCCGCGTCAACGACTTCGAAACAGGCGTGAAAAAGCCCGATACCGAAGCCGACGACGAGGACGACGACAGTGGGATGCGGCTCTACAGGTCGCTTTACGAGACCGCCCTCAAACAGGAGATCCCGCGCTCGATCATCGACGATCTCATCCGGATCTTCGCCAATGACGTCGATCTGCAGCGATCGGTTGCCGGCGGCGATTCCTTCGAGGCCTTCTACGACGAAGGCGATTCCGCCGAGCACCGCGATGAACTCCTTTACGCGTCTATCACCACCCGCAACGAGACCTTCCGCTATTACCGCTTTCAGACGCCGGATGACGGCATGGTCGATTTTTACGATCCGAACGGAAAATCGTCCCGCAAATTCCTGATGCGAACGCCGATCATCGGCGCGCGGATTACCTCTCCCTTTGGCACGCGTTATCACCCGATCCTCGGCTATACGCGCATGCATACGGGTACGGACTTTGCCGCCCCGATCGGCTCGCCGGTGTTTGCCGCCGGCAATGGAACGGTGCAATCGGTCGGATGGGACTCAGGCTATGGCCGCCGGATCGAAATCCGCCATGCCAATGGCTATGAGACGACCTATAATCACCTCTCGGCATTTGCGCGCGGTCTTCGCGAAGGTGAGCGGGTGCGGCAAGGCCAGGTCATCGGCTACCTCGGCCAGACGGGCCTCGCGACGGGTCCGCATCTCCATTATGAAGTTCTGGTGAACGGCCATTTCGTCGACCCGATGCGGGTCAAGCTGGCCCGCACCCGCGAAATCAGCGGTCGCGTGCTCGCCGACTTCAAACACGAGCGCGATCGGATCGACAGCCTCTTGGCCAAGGCCCCCAATGCCAGTCCATTGGTTGCCGAGAAAATCGATAAATAGCCCCTTGCCGCGGGGGAGCATCCCCAGGCCTGTCGATGGCCCGTGAAATAGTCTGGCGCAGACCTCCGAATTTTCCCGACAGGCGGACGAAAATCTCGTCGAAAGCCACTTCCGAGCCGCGGCGCCGTGGCGGGCTCGTTGGGCCCGCCGCCTTTGACGCCCGAGCCGGCGGCACGGGGCATCTCGGGCAGCCTTCGCCGCGGCCACCCAATCCGACCGTCTGGAAAGGGACTGCCGGCACCAGCTGCGTGCCATTTTGCCTGACAGAATCTCAACATTGCCGCTAACCTTATATCTTTAAGCTTGTTTCTGCGGCGCGGCTTCGTGCTATAAGTATTTAATGGCGCGCATCAATAACAAACCTCCAAAGCGTACGGTCGGGGCGGCAAGTCCTGCGATCACCACTCCAGTTTCAATGCCGACGGCGGGAGTAGGAGATAATCAGATGAAGCCGACATTGATTCTAATCGGGGCGGACAAAGGCGGCGTCGGCAAGACGACCGTGGCGCGCACGATGCTGAATTATTTCGCCGACAACAATTTGCTCGCGCGCGCATTCGACACTGAATATCCGCGCGGCACCCTGCAGCGTTTCCATCCCGATGCGACGGAAGTGGTGGACATCACCCAGACGCCGGATCAGATGCGTATCCTCGATACGCTCAGCGTGCAGACGAAGGTCACGGTGATGGATACAAGAGCCGGCGCCTTGGCGACCAGCTTGAACGCCTTGCGCGAGGTCGGCTTTCTCGATGCGGTGAAGGGCGGCGAATACAATTTGATCCTGTTCCATATTCTCGGTCCATCGATCGCCTCGCTCGCCGAGATTGCCGAAACTGCCCCTTTCGTTACGGATGCAAATTATTTTCTGGTGAAGAACTATGTCAACGACTCGACTTTCTTCGACTGGGATCCGGCGACCAGCCAAGCCTATTTCGGCAAGGTCAAGAGCGCCGGTGAAGTCACGATCCCCAAGCTCAATGCGATGGCCTATGAGCAGGTAGAGATCGCGGGCACGCCGTTCTCGAGTTTCATCGCCAATAAGACTGCGGCAGGCGAACCGGCCCAGCATTCCTTCACCTTGCGCGGATATGTGCGCACATGGCAGAACAGAAACGCCGAAGAGTTCAATCGGATACGTTTGCTCGATCTGATCGCCGGTCGCATCTGAGCGCGGCAGCGCGGTGCAGCTGGGCCAACCGATCTGCGTGGCAGGGATCTGCCCCGGCGCGGCGTTCTCCGTCTGCTGCCGGACAAGACGACGTCCAATTTGAGCCTGCGGTGACCGGCGTTGGCTTTTCCGGAGCACCGCAGAACATGGACTTCTTTGGGACGCTTCCATCATGAAGACCAGGACCCTGGTCTTCATCATTTGTTCGCCGGCTGGCCGGGTCGGCAAGAGCATGGTCGCGCGGCTGCTCGGGGACTATTTTCTGGCCAGCAACCGGCCATTTCTTGGCTTTGACACCGATCCGCACGAGCCGGTTTTCGCGGCCCGTTTCCCTCAGGAAGTCATTGTTTCTGATCTCACCACGGTTCAGGGCCAGATGGCCCTGTTTGACCCATTGCTTATCAATGACGTGATACCGAAAATCATCGATCTGTGGCACCGGTCCATGGATGCCTTTTTCGCGCTCGTCGATCAGACGGACCTCATTGCCGAAGCCCACAATGCCGGGGTCGAGCCGGTGCTCCTCTTCATCGCCGATGCGTCGACGCGCTCCCTCGACGCCGCCGCTCGCCTCGCCGCCCGCTATCCCGACCTGCAGATGGTCGTCGTCGAAAATGCCGGAGCGGCGCCCCTGAGCCGCGATCAGCTCGCGCGCTATCCCGCGAGCCGCATTCTCAAAGTCGGGGCCCTCGACCCCGTGCTGCGCCATGCGATCGAAGATCCGGCTTTTTCCCTGTCGCATTTCATGTTGGCGCCGCCCACCAGCATGTCGATCGTCGTGCGCAGCGGCCTCAGGGATTGGCTGGCGCGGATTTTCTCGCAGTTGCGCAGCTTCGAACTGCGGATGGCCCTCGAACAGGCCGAACATCTCGGCTGATGCGCCGCCGCGTGCTGCGCCGGCAAAGCTCGACCGTCCACCGCCCAGCAGCGCCGCCACCGCCGAATGGCGAGCAGAGGGACCCGCCCAACGCGATCCGCGCTGCGGCGCATGCGTCGCGCGAAGGAGCATACCGGCCCATCGCGGGAATGAATTCCTCTCCCTTCAAGGAGATGGACAGCGACTTCGATCTCTGCCGCCAGGCAAACGCCGCCATCGCAAAGAGGATCGCGCTGTCCATTGGCATAATTATGCTGCCGCAAGAGCCGCTCGAAATGCCTGCCTTTCCGGGGCATGGGGGACATCTCGCCTTTTACGCGCATCTCTGAATTGCGCCGCGGTGGTCCGCGCCAAAATCACGAGAAGTTTTATTTGGTGTTCTCTCAAAGATAGAAGCTTGTGACTAACTCAAAGATAGAAGCTTGTGACGACCTACAACCTCCGGTATATGTCGCTCAGCCCGTTCGGCACATCGAACCGCCAGACGGGCTCTCCGTAAGCACCTCCGAGGCACGTGGTCACGCAGATGCGAATCGCGGTCGAGGAATGGATTTCGTGTTTCCCGCAGGCCATGGGGCAAAATAGATGAAACCAACTCTCATCATGATCGGGGCGGACAAAGGCGGCGTCGGCAAGACGACGGTGGCCCGGAGCGTCTTGGACTATTTCTCGCAAAACAATGTCTTCGCGCGGGCGTTCGACACGGAATTTCCGCACGGAACCTTGAAGCGCTTCTTCCCGGAGCAGACGAAGGTCGTCGACATCGCCCAGACGGCGGATCAGATGCGCGTCCTCGACACGCTCGGCACGTCGGAGGTGAAGGTCACCGTGATCGATACGCGCGCCGGAGCGCTGACGACGAGCCTTGTGGCGCTTCGCGACATCGGCTTTCTCGATGCCGTCAAGGCGGAAGAGTTCAATTTCATCCTGTTCCACATTCTTGGGCCCTCGATCTCCTCGCTCGCCGAGATCAGCGAGACCGCGCCCTATGTGGCGGATGCGAACTACTTCCTGGTCAAGAACTATGTCAATGACACGACATTCTTCGATTGGGATCCCGGCACCTACAATACTTATTTCAACAAAGTGAAAAGCACTGGCGAGGTGACCATTCGTAAGCTCAATGCCATGGCTTACGAGAAGGTCGAAGTCGCCGCCACGCCGTTCATGAACTTCATCGAAAACAGGACGGACGATGGGGCGCCGGCCGATCATTCCTTCGTCCTGCGCGGCTATGTCCGCAACTGGCAGAACAGGAACGCCGAGGAGTTCGATCGCATCCAGCTCCTCGACATCATCGCCGGTCGGAGTTGAGCGGCGGCTCTGTCGACACGAAGCCATGGCGCGGCGGCATCGTCGCGCCACTGGCTTCCGGTGGTCCCACCGAGGTTCTCCCTCGGCTTCCCGAGACCATTGCGATTGTCTCTGGTTATGAAAAGTCCGACATTCGTCTTCATCATCTGTTCGGCAGGCGCCCGCGTCGGCAAGACGACGATGGCGCGCCTGCTCGCGGATTATTTCATCCTCAGCCAACGCCAGTTCGCTGGTTTCGACACCCATTCTTACGAACCGGAATTTGCGGAAAGATTTCCGCGGCAGGTCGCCGTGGTGGATCTGAATTCCGTGCAGGGCCAGATGGCTCTCTTCGATCCGTTGCTCGTCCATGACGAGGTGCCGAAGATCATCGATCTTTGGCACCATACGGTCGATGCATTCTTCACGCTCTGGGATCACATGGATTTCGCCGCCGAGGCCCGCCGCATCGGTGTCGAGCCCATCGTCTTCTTGTTCGCGGAGCCGTCGCCGCGCTCCCTGGCGATCGCCAGCCACATCGTTGATCGCCACCCGGATCTCACGATGATTGCCGTTAATAATGAAGGCACGCTCTTGCCGGGCGGGATCGGCCGCGACGAACTCGCACGCTGTCGGGCAGGTCGGACATTCACGATGGGGCGGCTCGATCCGATCCTGCGCGGCGTGATCGAAGTACAGAGTTTTTCCTTTTCGCGCTTCATGTTGGCGCCGCCCTTCGGCATGTCGATCGTCGTGCGCGCCTGTCTCAAATCCTGGATCCTGCAGATGGTGACCCAGCTCCAGAGCTTGGAACTGAGCATGATGCTTGAATCGACCGAGCATCTCGGCTGATCTCGCCGCGGCCGAATCCTCAATCCTTCGCGGCCGGCAGCGTCTCTTCGATCCCTTGCTCGGCCTCCTCTTCGTGATGACTGTCGAGAATGGCGATGAGGCGGCGCGCGCCCATGTGGTCGCGCGGGTCCAATTCGGCGACCTTGCTCAAGATCGCGCGGCCTTCCTCGATGCGGCGCATTTTGGCGAGCAGCCAGCCCAGCGCGCGCATGGAAAAGAGAAACAGCCTGGGGTCGCCGTCGAAATCGGTGAAATTCGCATGCGACGCCTGCACCTCGCGCCAATCCTGCGGGAGGCCGTTGCGCTTGATGCCTTCTTTGACCCAGGCTTCGACATGCGGCAGGCAATCGTTCAGGCGGCGGCGGTAGTAATAGAATTTATAGGCGCCGTAATGCGTAGCGAGGTGATCGGGCGCGAGCGCGAGGGCATGTTTGATGTGCGCCTCGGCGGCCACATCGTCTTCCCAGCAGAGGCCGACAGCATGCAGCGCGCGCTCGGCTTCCGCCGGCAGATCGCCGCCGTAATAGCGCCGCTGCAGCCATTTCTCATCGTCCATTTGCCCATGCCTCAATGATCGTGGTCGTGATCATGGTCGTCATGATCATGGTCGGCGTGATCGTCTTTGGGCTTTTTCACCAGGATCTTGGTGAGATAGTCGCCGGCGATCAGCACCGCGTCGTCATCGACGACATGACCGATGCCTTTGCGGGTCAACGACTTCACATTGAGTTCCGCGGCCTTCAGCAACTCTTTCGTCTTGGCGAGGCAGGCATAAGGCACGATTTCGTCGGCATCGCCGTGGATGAGAAGCACGGGCGGTTTCGCACGGATCTCCGCGCCGAGCGTCTCGGTCCGCTGATATGCGCCGGAAAAACTGATGATTGCGGCGGGCGGCTGCTGACGCCGCAGGCCGACTTCGAGCGCGAGGCAAGCCCCTTCGCCGAAGCCGACCAGAGCAAGATGGGTCGGCGGCAGGCGCCGTTTCGCCAGGATCTCGTCGAGGAAGGAATTGAGGATTTCGGCCGCCCGGCGGATCTCGGCCTTGCGCTGCCTGGCGTCGGCTTGCTGCAGATCGAACCATTTCCCCTCATGCGGCGCACGGACCGCGAGAAACTCCGCCTTCAGGATATAGGGCTGCCAATTGAGCGCGGTGTCGAGGAATGTGTCGCTGTCCAGAGCCTGGCTGCCGATCATCACCACCAGATAGACGGTCTTGCCGCAGGACATCGAGGCGAGGGCGCGGCCTTCGAGGGCGAGGGGTTCGAGAGTTGTCGTCACGGCCGGCCTCCTCGGATTGGTCCGAGTCGGACATGCAATCTTTGCGCAAAACTGCGCGCCGGCCATTCGCGCGAGGAGAGTAGGCCGTTTGAGGCGCTACTGACGATTTTTACGGCACGCCAGGCGTAGTTCCGGCGTGCCGCTCGACGAGATGCGCCTCCGCCTCAAATCACATAGGATTTGAGCGGCGGGAAGCCGTTGAAGCCGACCGTGGAATAGGTCGTCGTATAGGCGCCCGTGCCCTCGATCAGCACTTTCGAGCCGATCTCGAGGCTGACCGGCAGCAGATAAGGCTCCTTCTCATAGAGCACATCGACCGAATCGCACGATGGGCCGGCGATCACGCAAGGCTCCATCCGATCGCCATCGAAGGGGGTGCGGATCCGATAGCGGATCATCTCGTCCATCGTCTCGGCCAAGCCGTTGAACTTGCCGATGTCGAGATAGACCCATTTCACCCTGTCGTCGTCCGACTTCTTCGAGATCAGCACGACTTCCGCCTCGATGATGCCGGCATTGCCGACCATGCCGCGACCAGGCTCGATGATCGTCTCGGGGATACGGTTGCCGAAATGTTTGCGCAGCGCCTTGAAGATCGCCTGCGCATAAGTCTTCACCGCCGGCACATCCTTGAGATATTTGGTCGGAAAGCCGCCGCCGAGATTGACCATCTGCAGATTGATGCCGCGCTCGGCGAGGTCGCGGAAGATCGCGGCCGAGGCCTTGAGGCTCGCGTCCCAGCTCTTCGGATTGTGCTGTTGCGATCCGACATGGAAGGAGAGCCCATAGGCGGTAAGGCCGAGGCGGTGGGCATGTTCGAGCACGCGCGGTGCCATCGACGGCGCGCAGCCGAATTTGCGCGACAGCGGCCATTCGGCGCCGCTGCCCTCGCAGAGGAGCCGGCAGAAGACTTTCGAGCCGGGCGCGGCGCGGGCGATCTTCTCGACTTCGGCTTCGCAATCGACCGCAAAGAGCCGCACGCCCAGCGCGAAGGCACGGGCGATGTCGCGCTCCTTCTTGATCGTATTGCCATAGCTGATGCGATCCGGACTCGCGCCGGCGGCGAGCACATCCTCGATCTCGCCGACCGAGGCCGTGTCGAAGCACGAGCCGAGCCGCACCAGCAGTTCGAGAATCTGCGGGTCGGGATTGGCCTTGACCGCGTAGAACACGCGCGTGTCCGGCAAAGCCTTGGCGAAGGTGGTGTAATTGTCGCGCACGATTTCGAGGTCGAGGACGAGGCAGGGGCCGTCCTCACGTCGGTTGCGCAGGAATTCGTGGATACGATCGGTCATCGCGGCATCCCTTCGAAGGCGCGGGTGACCCGCGCAAAGCGACCAAGCTTCGGGTGAATGGCGATATCGGACGGCGACGGGCGTTGTGGAGACGCCGCCGCTTCCTATGACCCGCCATCCGCGATCGACGGACAAACGCCAAAAGCCACGAGGGCCTTGGGCTTCCCGCGATCAGATGCTGCGCCGTTGGACATGCAGCTTCAGACAGCAAGACTTGCCGTCTGATGCATCATGGCCTTCGCTTGGAATGGGATGATCCCTTTCCGCACGCCCGGCAAGAAAGACAAGCCTCTTCGGTACGCCAGCTATGGAGACTGGCAGAGACGAAAAAGCCCGGTCCGTCGTTGCTTTAAGTCGCGTCCCCCGTTTGGCGGGGTTCGCCGGTTCGCCTCCGGCTGTCGATTTTTTCCAGCGGTTAACCGGCCTCTTGTCCGGATCCCCGCCACTCGACACACGACCACAGGCACGTGCGATTTGGGCAGGCCGAAAGATAGGCAGATCTGCCGATATTACAAGTATTTTTTTCCGACAAATCGCAGTCGCCGAAGCGCTGGGGCAAAATTGCATCGCCGCGACACCGGCAAGCATCGAATTGGCTGCGCAGCCGCGTAAGCGGCGCGGTGATTCTGGCGCCCGCTTCGCGGAAATCCGGCCGGAGTGACGAAAGACGGATGAAATCCTAAACCATGATCGCGCCTATGCTGGACGAGCCTCGATCTTGATGCCGGTCGCGCCGCCGCATGGTACGAAGCACCAGCAGGCTTGTCGGCTGCGCAAAAGCCGATTACCCACTGCCTCGCTCTCGCGCTTTCCGTCTCTCACTCACCGTCGATGATCATGACCGAACTGACCCGTCGCAAGCTGGCAAAATGTCTTCTCGCCCAATCCATCCTGGCGCGACCGCTGTTGACCAAGGCTATGGCCGAGATCCTCGCGGGATCGGGCGCAATGGCTCTAGCCGATCCGCTTCTTGCTCAGGACCTGGCGCAGACCGGCGACCCGAGCCCGAAGCCGAACCTCAAATTCGAATATGACGATGTTATTCGTCGCGCCAGGGAGCTTGCCGCCGTGCCCTACGAATCGGTGCCGCCGCCGCTGCCGGAGCCGCTGAGCAAACTCGATTTCGATGCTTGGCGCGACATCAGATTTCGTCCCGACAAGGCGTTTCTGAATACGCCCGGCAGCATGTTCCGGCTGCAATTGTTTCACCTCGGCCATCTCTATCGTTGGCCGGTGACGGTCAATATCGTCAAAGACGGCATGGCGACGCCCATCCCCTATGCCGCCAATCTGTTCGACTACGGCCGCACCAAGTTTAAAAGGCCACTGCCCGTCAATCTCGGCTTCGCCGGCTTTCGTCTGCATTTCCCGATCAACGCGCCAAAAGTCTTCGACGAGGTGATCGCCTTTCTCGGCGCGACCTATTTTCGTTTTCTCGGCCGCTGTCAGCGTTATGGCATGTCGGCGCGCGGGCTCACCGTGGATGCCGGCATGGATTCGGAAGAATTCCCGAACTTTCGGGAATTCTGGATCGAGAGCCCGGCGCCCGATGCGGCGCATGCGACCATCTATGCGCTGCTCGACAGTGCCGCGACCACCGGCGCCTATCGCTTCGATCTCTATCCGGGTGTCAACTCGGCGGTTGAGGTGACGGTCACATTGTTCCCGCGCAAGCCCGCGGTGAAATTCGGTCTTGCCCCGCTCACGTCCATGTTCTTCGTCGGCGAGAATGATCATCGCATCACCGACGATTTCCGCCGCGAGCTGCATGATTCGGACGGCCTTCTCATTCATTCCAGCACCGGCGAATGGATCTGGCGTCCCTTGCGCAATCCGCCGCATGTCGAAGTGTCGTCTTTTCTCGACAAAGATGTGCGTGGCTTCGGCCTGTTGCAGCGCGACCGCAATTTCGATCATTATCAGGATCTCGACCTCGCCTATGAACTGCGGCCGAGCTATTTCGTCGAGCCGCGGGGAAGCTGGAGTGACGGCCGGATCGAGCTCGTCGAGCTTGCGACGCAAGACGAGGCGCATGACAATATTGTTGCTTCCTTCGTCCCGAAGGACGCGCCGGCGCCCGGCCGCAGCTTTGGCTACAGGATCACGTCGAGCCTGTCCTTCGCGCAGCTTTCGCCCAATGGCCGCGTCGTGAATACTTTCGAGACCGCTGCGCGCGCGCTCGGTTCACCCGAGCCGGCGCCGCCAGGTTCGCGCCGCTTCATTATCGATTTCGCCGGTGGCGAACTCGCTTATTATGCGCAGGACCCGCAATTGGTCGAAGTGGTGCCGACGACGACGCAGGGTCGGATTCTGCGTTCCTTCGTCGTGCCGAACAGCCATGTGAACGGCTTTCGCGCCATTGTCGATCTCGAACTCGCAGCCGGGCAGTCGACGGATTTGCGCGCCTTTCTCCGGAGCGGCACGCGGGCGCTCACCGAAACCTGGACCTATCCCTGGCGGGCCGCTTAGCTAGTGCCGATCCGAAAAGCGCAAAGATCCGATCTTCCCGCGCTGGTGGCGATCGAGAACCAATGTTTTACGAGCGATCGGCTGTCGCGCCGCAGCCTGCGCTATTTTCTGGCCGCGCCCAATGCCGCTCTGCTCGTCGCGCAGATCCGCGGCACGGTCGCGGGCTATAGTCTCGTCGTCTTCCGCAAAGGCTCGGCCATCGCGCGGCTTTATTCGATCGCCGTCGACCATGCCTTTCGCGGCCGCAATCTCGGCCTTACTTTGTTGAAGGCGAGCGAAACGGCAGCGCGCGGCCGCGGCGCCACTCTCATGCGGCTCGAAGTGCGCAGCCGCAACCGCCGGGCCATCGCGCTCTATGAAGGGCGGGGCTATCGCCGCTTCGGGCGCATCGAGGATTATTATGAGGACGGCGCGACAGCGCTTTGCTACGAAAAGATCCTGGTCGGATCCTCGGCAAGCCGTCTTTCATCATGAGTGAGGGCGCAAGGCTCGTTGCCCGCAGGCCCGTGTTTCGGCTCTAGCCATCCTTCGGTGCGGCACGCAGCCGTGCGAGATCGAAAGCCTCAACATCCTGCAGCAATTCGATGAAGGCCGTGACGCCATAATCGGCCGAGGCCTCGCCTTTTTCGGCGCTTGCGGCGGCGGCATTGCCCATGGCGCCGGAGGCGGAAAGATCCTGTGTCATCCAGCCAAAGCCAGTCGGCCGTCCGGCCCGCAGCCAGGTGAAATCGCTTTCGAGCGCCGTGCTTTCGGAGGCGAAATCCTCCGCCGCCTCCATACGGACGAGATCGGGCCGAAAACTCAGCATCAAAGAGGTCTCTATATCGCCGGCATGAATGCCATGCGCGAGCTCGTCCGCTGAAAAAAGCCCATCCGGATAGCCGAAGCGATGCCAGCTCGCCATCACGACGAACATATGGAGCCGCGCGCGAAGATCATGCGCGACACTATCGACCAATGCGGCATTGCCGCCATGTGAATTGAGGAGAACCAATTTGCGGCAGCCGGCGCGATGGACGCATTCGCCGATCTCGGTCAGCACCTGCATCAAACTTGTCGCGGAGAGCGACAATGTGCCGGGAAAATCGCTATGCTCGATCGATGTGCCGATGCTCTGAATGGGCAAGAAAAGCACCGGCAGATCCGCCGGCAGCCGCTCGGCCACGCGGTCGATATAGCCCTGCATGAGAAAGAGATCGACGCCGAGCGGCAGATGCGGCCCGTGCTGCTCGACTGCGGCGACGGGCAGGACGGCGATGACATCGCTCATCTCTTCAGGCTTGAAATCCGTCCAGACCATTTCGGCCCAAAAGCGCGTGGGCAGCATGACAGTTCGTCTTTCTCCGGTCTTTGCGGCGAGGTGAGGCATGGCCTCGACTGATCAAATTAGCGTATTTTGCCGGCGCGTGGAAACCGGTTCATGTCGCGATCGCAGGGCAGAGCCTCTTGTGCCGGGGCTCGGTCGGCGTGGCACTTGCAAGAAAAATCCGCCGTGAACGAAGCCTGCTTTGCACGGCCGCCGCGCCGATGGCGTCGTCTTCGAGAGTATGTCGGAGAGTATTTTGCCTTTTGAAACTGTCCGGACCATTCTGCCGATCGGCCTTGCATCGCACGCGGTCAGACGCGAAAAGCTGGAATAGAAGAGAGAAGGTGAGAGGGTCGGAAGCGCAGATGAGATTTTCCAATGCGAGACGGCTCGTGCTCCTGCTGCGACCGCCCCTCTTTCTTCTTGCGGCGGCCCTCATCGTGACAGGCGCCGTGCTTCCCGCCGCGGCGCTCGATCGCGTGAGTTTCGCCACCAATTGGCGGGCCGAGGCGGAGCATGGCGGCTTCTATCAGGCTTTGGCCGACGGAACCTATGCCAAATACGGCCTCGACGTCACGATCCTGCAGGGCGGCCCGCAAAGCAATAGTCGGTTGCTGCTGGCGGCTGGGCGCATCGATTTCGACATGGGCGCCAATATGATTCAGGCCTTCAATACGGTCGAACAGAACATCCCCATCGTCGCCGTGGCGGCGCTCTTTCAAAAAGATCCGTTCATCTTGATGTCGCATCCGGGCCAGGGTCTCGACCGCTTTCAGGATCTGCCCAAGGCGACGACCTATTACCTCGGCACGGATGCGCTCGTCTCCGTCTTCCAATGGCTACATCAGACCCATGGCTTTTCCATTTCGCGCGTGAAGCCTTACACTTTCAATTCGGCGCCTTTCATCGCCGACAAGACGTCGATTCAGCAAGGCTATGTCACATCCGAGCCCTTCGCGATCGAGCGGGAGGGGGGCTTCAAGCCGAATGTGTTTCTCGCTGCAGATTACGGCTATCAATCCTATTCGACGACGATCGAGACGCGCCGCGAAATCATCGCCAAAAACCCCGATCTCGTGCAGCGCTTCGTGAATGCCTCGATCATCGGCTGGTATCATTATCTCTATGGTGATAATGCCGCCGCCAATGCGCTGATCAAGAAAGACAATCCCGATATGACCGATGCGCAGCTCGCCTATTCAATCGCGGCGTTGAAGGCGCATGGGATCGTCGATTCGGGCGATGCCGAAAAGCTCGGCATTGGGGCGATGACGGATCAGCGCATGAAAGCCTTCTTCGATCAAACGGTCGCGGCCGGCCTGTTCAAATCGGATCTCGATTATCGGGCGGCCTATATGACGAAATTCGTCGATCACGGCGTGGGGCTCGATCTGCGGCCGAAGCCGTGAGGCTTGCCGACAGCTTCAGCAGATGAGGCGCCTATGAATGAAGCGCTAATATCGCTCCATGATGTCGGCAAGCTCTATAGGAACGGGACCGTCGCGCTCGCGCATTTCAATCTTGTCGTTCGCGCCGGTGAGTTCTTGACGCTTCTCGGTCCTTCGGGCTGCGGCAAATCGACGGCTTTGCGGCTCGTTGCGGGGCTCGAGAAGGCGAGCTCCGGAAAGGTGGAGCGCGCCTTGCCAGGCAAGGCCGGCGCCATCGGCTTCGTCTTTCAAGAGCCGACCTTGATGCCTTGGGCGCGCATTCATGAAAATGTGCGGCTACCGCTGCGCTTGCAAAACATTGGCGGCCGCGAGGCCGACAAGCGCGTCGAAGAAGTATTGGCGCTCGTCGGTCTCGAAGCCTTCGGCAAAGCCTATCCGCGCGAGCTGTCGGGCGGCATGCGCATGCGGGTCTCGATCGCGCGGGCCTTGGTTTTGCGTCCGTCGCTGCTCTTGATGGACGAGCCTTTCGCGGCGCTTGATGAAATCACCCGCTTCCGGCTCAATGACGATCTCCTTGGCTTGAAGAGGGAGCTTGCGACGACGATCGCCTTCGTCACCCATTCCATCTATGAAAGCGTTTATCTCGCGACGCGCATCGTCGTGATGGCGGCACGTCCCGGGCGGATCGTCGAAGAAATTTCGATCGACCCGGATCTGCCGCGCAATCCGGATCTGCGCATCAGTGCCGCCTATATGGAGCTTTGCCAGCGCGCCTCGCGGGCGCTTGCCGGAGCCGCGGCGGAGACGTCGCCGAGAGACGGAAGCAAAAGCGCATGAAGATCCGCGCTGGCATCATGCGTTATGCACCGTCGATTGCCATGGTGGCGGGACTTCTCCTCGCCTGGGAGGCGGTCGTTCGGCTCGGACATATCGAGCCCGTCATTCTGCCGGCACCGAGCCTCGTTTTTGCGACGCTCATCAGCGATAGGGCCACGCTTTTCGCTTCGCTCGGCGTGACCTTGGAGACGACATTTGCGGCTCTCTTCGTGGCCGTCGCCGGGGGACTTTTTCTCGCCATTCTGTTTTCGCAATGGAAATGGCTGGAGCGCGCCTCGCTCCCCATTGCCGTCACGCTTCAGGTGACGCCGATCATCGCCATCGCACCTTTGCTGCTCATCTATCTCGCGCCGCAGACGGCGGTGCTCGTCTGCGCCTTTCTCGTCGCCTTTTTCCCGATCCTTGCCAATGCCGCTTTGGGTCTCGCCTCGGCCGATCGCAATCTCGTCGATCTTTTCACACTCTATGGGGCGTCGCGCTGGCAGAGCCTGCTTTGGCTCCGGCTTCCGGCGGCATTGCCCTATATTCTCGCTGGCGTGCGGATCGGCGGCGGCCTCGCACTCATCGGCGCCATTGCCGGCGAACTTGCCGCCGGCGCTGCCGGCCGCGAGACGGGGCTCGCCTTCCGCATCATCGAAGCGGGCTACCGGCTCAACATTCCGCGCATGTTCGCCGCTTTGGCTTTGATCTCTCTCGCCGGCATAGCAATCTTCGTCATGCTCTCGGCTCTTTCTTATTGCTTGCTACGGCACTGGCATGAAAGCGCCCTCGACGACGGGAATTGACAGTGCAGGGCGCCGCTAGAGCGGCGCGCCGGCGAATTCGGCCGCTGCCGCTCTCAAGCCGAGCGATGTCGCCGGCCGCTAGGCCATTTTGCGGGAGGGAGGCAAAGATACGGGCTGCATGCTGACGCTTGACGATAGGAGCAAAGGACAAGGCGGCTATAAGGCCATTCTCTCGCCCGCCTGTCGGGATCAAGGCATGATGATCTTCGATCCGGCCTTCTGGCAGCTCGTCAAAGGCCGCCTCGTTCTCACTGCCCGCAAGGGCCATAAGACCGATCTCGATCTGCAAGCGGACGGCACGTCGCAGAAAGATCCAAAAGAGGGGAAGGCGCTGATTTTGAAGAAGATGTGACGATCGCCTGGCGCCTTCTCCCGCAACCAGGGCGGGAGAAGAGAGGCCAAGCAATAGAAGCGCGCCTTAATGCACGCTCACCGTCGTCAGCTCATTCGCATAGGCGTTGGCGAGCGCCGCATCCCGCGTGTCGGTCACGATGATCGGCGTGCCGTCGGCCGCGAGCAAAGCAAAGAGCTGGAGGCCGGGCTCGACCGGCGGCGCCTGCGGGAAGAGCCGTGCGACATCTTCCGAACGGATCTCGCGCAGATAGGCGAGCGAGCCGCCGCCGAGATGGGCGAACTGTTCCTCGCTGAAAGGCGGAGAAGCCAAGGCCTTATTGTCATTATTGTCATTCAACATGGTCACCACTCCTTCTGCGGTCCATCGCGGCCCCGCATAAATGTGCGCACATTCAGTCACGCACCACAATATCGATCTTCTTCACCACCCGTTCCGGCTCCGGCCGGATCAAATCCACCGAAAGCAGACCGTTTTGCAGGTCGGCGCTCGCCACTTGCATCCCCTCTGCGAGCAGAAACACGCGTTGGAATTGCCGTGCCGCGATCCCGCGGTGGAGGTAATGCCGGTCCTTATCCTCCTGCTGGCGGCCACGGATCACGAGCTGTCCTTCCTCGACCGTGACCTGAAGCTGCTCGCGCAGGAAGCCAGCGACGGCGAGGGTGATTCTCAGCCTTTCAGCCTGCCCATCGCTCTTGGCGATCCGCTCGATGTTGTAAGGCGGATAGCCGTCGGATGCGGTCCGCGTGACCCGCTCGATCGCCCGTTCGATTTCGTCGAAGCCGAGCAGAAAGGGCGAATTCGATGGTGACATTCGTGACATGAGCAAAGCCCCCAGGCCTTCTCGCAAGTCTTCTCGGCGAGCCTTCTTTCCAAGTCTTCTTTGGGAGGCCCTTGAAGGCACCTCCCGCGTGGCTGGACTTGAGAAGACCCGGATCGCACCGGTCCCGCGCCATTCGGCTGGACTGCCCCTCAAATCCGTCAATTCAAGTGCAGGACCAACCGTTTAGTGCAGCACCAGCCGGTCAGCACCAACCCGCGCTGACCACGGGTCGAATATGGAGATTGCATGGCGCTGTTCAAGGGCGCCGCGGCGGCAGGCCGTGGCGAGCGGCGCCGTGCTGGGGCGCTCAGCCCCGGCTCTTCACTCCGTGAAGCGAAATGCGCGCTTTTGAGTATGATCGGCGTTGCGGCCCGCCTCGCCGCGCTGGACAATTTAGGTTGATTCCATTATACAGCAAGTTTGCGAGTGGGTGCCTAAAGGGCACCCCTTTTTCGTCCCCGACAATCTGTCCGACGCCGCCTCCTGGGCGGCGATTTGGCTCATGATAAGGAATGCTGCGTGCAAGTTCTGGTTCGCGACAATAACATTGACCAAGCCCTCAAGGCGCTGAAGAAGAAGATGCAGCGCGAGGGGATTTTCCGCGAGATGAAGCTGCGCGGACATTATGAAAAACCTTCCGAAAAGCGCGCTCGCGAAAAGGCGGAAGCCGTGCGCCGGGCCCGCAAGCTGGCCCGCAAGAAGCTGCAGCGCGAAGGCCTGCTGCCGATGAAACCCAAGCCGGTCATGGGCGCCCGCTGAGGTGCAGCATCGGGCGAAGGTCGCTCTCAACCGGGGATTCTTGCGGCCGCGCGTCCGAATGGGATCTTTGAAAGCGATCTTGGGACGCCATTCGCTTTTCCGTATGGAAGACGGGCACATCATTGAATCTGGGCACATTGCGATTTACCGGCACATTGCGATTTGAAGGCGCTTTGGAACATGCCGTCGCAATCTTGCCGGATTGTCGAGCCTAAGAAGCCGTTGCGGTTTGCGCCGCCCTCCAAGTCGATTCCGACGATATGGAGCACCGGGGTGATGCGCCGTCGGATTCGTCGGCTCATTGTCGAGACATCGAGTATTTTCAGGCGAAGTGGTCACTGGTTCGCCATCCGGAAATGCTCTAATTCGTTCGGATTGAGAGCGCATTTTCGAACCCTCCCGCATGGCCGGCGGAAGGGCCTGTTGCGACGGGGATTGCGATGACCCGATCTCACTACGGTTTCGCCGCGGCTGCCGTCATCTTCGGCGCCCTCGGTCTTGCCGGCTGCGAGAGCATGAACAGCATCGGCGCGCGCGGCACCGGGGTCGCCGAAGTCGCGACCGAATCCCCGCAGGAAGCCTCCGCCAACATCGCCTCGCTCACCGAGGTCGTGCAGCACAATCCCAGCGCCGAGGCTTACAACACGCGTGGCGTCGCCTATGCGCGCATCGGCCGATTCGAGGAGGCGATTGCCGATTTCACTCAGGCGATCAAGCTCAATCCCAATGATGCTGCTTCGCTGACCAACCGGGCGCTCGCCTATCGGCAGATGAATCAGAATGACGCGGCACTCGCCGATTTCAACCACGCCATAACGGTCAATCCCAATCACGCGCCGGCCTATCTCGGCCGTGCCAATCTCCTGCGCCAGCGGGGCAATCTCGTGCAGGCGCGGGCGGATCTCGATCAGGCAATTCGCCTCAATCCGGAGAATGCGCAGGCCTTCCATGCGCGCGGCTTGATCGATCAGCGGGAAGGCAACCAGCAGCAGGCGATCACCGATTTCAGCAATGCGATCGATCGCGATCCTTTCGTAGGTGCGCCTTATGAAGCGCGCGGCCAGAGCTATATTGCGATCGGCCAGCCAGCCAAGGCGATCGAGGATTTCAACGCGGCGCTCAACGTCAATAATAAGAATGCCGACGCCTGGGCCGGTCTCGGCCTCGCTTATGAAAGAAGCGGCAACCGCCCCAAAGCGCTCGAATCCTATCAGCGCGCGCTGGCCTTCGATCCGAACAACCAGCTGGCCAAGGACGGTTTCGCCCGCATGGGACGGGCGTAGGACGTTCGACGCCGCCTTCGCCTGCAAGCTGGAGAAGGTCACGCCGTCTAAGCGAGTGCCTTCAAAATGCTCTCGACCATTTTCTTGGCGTCGCCGAAGAGCATCATCGTATTGTCCTTGAAGAAAAGCTCATTCTCGACGCCGGCATAGCCTGAGCCCATGCCGCGCTTGACGAAGAGCACGGTCTTCGCCTTTTCGACATCGAGGATCGGCATGCCATAGATCGGCGATTTGGGATCGGTCTTCGCCGCTGGATTGGTCACGTCGTTTGCGCCGATGACGAAGGCGACATCCGCCTGGGCGAATTCGGCATTAATGTCTTCGAGCTCGAAGACCTCGTCATAGGGCACATTGGCTTCGGCGAGCAGGACGTTCATATGGCCCGGCATGCGGCCGGCGACCGGATGGATGGCATATTTGACGTCGACGCCGTCTTCCTTCAGCAAATCCGCCATTTCGCGCAAGGCGTGCTGAGCCTGCGCCACCGCCATGCCATAGCCCGGTACGATGATGACTTTCGCCGCATTCTCCAAGATGAAGGCGGCATCTTCCGCCGAGCCTTGCTTGACCGGCCGCGTCTCGACCGCGCCGCCCGCCGCGGCCGTCTCGCCGCCGAAGCCGCCGAGAATGACCGAGATGAAGGAGCGGTTCATCCCCTTGCACATGATGTAGGAGAGGATGGCGCCCGACGAGCCGACCAGCGCGCCGGTGATGATGAGCGCGAGATTGCCCAGCGTAAAGCCGATGCCTGCCGCTGCCCAGCCCGAATAGGAATTGAGCATGGAGACGACGACCGGCATGTCGGCGCCGCCGATCGGAACGATGATGAGCACGCCGAGCGCGAAGGAGAGCGCGGCGATCACCCAGAACAGCACGGCGCTCTGGCTGATGACGAACGACACCACCATCAAAATGAGGAAGAACGCGAGCCCGCCATTGATCACATGGCGCTGCGGCAGCAGAATCGGCTTGCCCGACATGCGGCCGTCGAGCTTCAGAAAGGCGATGACCGAACCGGTGAAGGTGATGGCGCCGATCGCGACGCCGATCGACATTTCGACGAGGCTCTGGCCATGGATCGCACCCGGCGTGCCGATGCCGAAGGCCGCTGGCGCATAGAGCGCGCCGGCCGCGACGAACACGGCGGCAAGGCCGACAAGCGCATGGAAGGAGGCGACGAGCTGCGGCATCGCTGTCATCAGCACGGTGCGGGCGCGCCAGGCGCCGATGCCGCCACCAATCGCAATGCCGAGGACGACGAGGCCCCAGGCGCTGAGGCTTGCAGGAAGCTGATAGGCCAGCGTCGTGACGATCGCGATCGCCATGCCGATCATGCCGAAGCGATTGCCGCGCCGCGACGTAGCCGGCGACGACAGACCGCGCAGCGCGAGAATGAAGAGAATACCGGCGACGAGATAGAGCACCGCCGCGAGATTGGCATTCATCGGCTTAGCCCTTCTTCTTATACATTGCGAGCATGCGCTCGGTGACGAGGAAGCCGCCGAATATATTGACTGAAGCGAGGATCAAGGCGATGAAGCCGAAGATACGCGCCAGGATCGAGCCCGAGTCGGCCGCCTTCGAAATATCGACACCGACCGAGAGCAGGGCGCCGACGACGATCACCGAAGAGATTGCATTGGTGACCGACATGAGCGGCGTATGGAGCGCTGGCGTGACCGACCAGACGACATAATAGCCGACGAAGACTGCGAGCGCGAAAATCGCCAGGCGGAAGACGAAGGGATCGATCGCCCCGCCTGTCGCCACATGCGCCGCACCGGCAATGCCATGCGCCAATTGATCGGCATAAGCCTGAGCGGCGTCGGCCGCCTGACGCGCCGCCTCTGCTGCCGCCTTGGCTTTGTCGAGAAGCTGTTGCGGGGTTATGTCCGTCATCTCTCTCCCCCTATCCCCGATCGGATCTCAAACGCCTGTCGGTCAGGCGGCGGCTTGGAAATTCGGATGGACGAGCCCGCCATCCTTGGTCAGCAAAGTGGCTTTCACGATCTCGTCGTCCCAATTGATCGCAAGCGTCTTGTTCGCCTTGTCGACGAGCGTGTCGACGAAGGCGGAGAGATTGCGCGCATAGAGCGCTGAAGCGGTTGCGGCGAGCCGGCCCGGAATGTTCAAATAGCCGACGATCTTGACGCCCTTGTCGGTGACAACGATTTCGCCAGGCTTGGAGAGCGCGCAATTGCCGCCGCGCTCGACGGCGAGATCAATGATCACCGAGCCAGGCCGCATCGAGGCGACCATGTCTTCGGTGACGAGCAAAGGCGCCCCCCGGCCCGGGATGAGGGCGGTGGTGATCACAATGTCCTGCTTGGCGATATGCGAGGCGGTCAGCGCCTTCTGCTTTTCCTGATAGGCCGCCGACATTTCCTTGGCATAGCCGCCGGCCGTTTCGGCCTGTTTGAATTCCTCATCCTCGACGGCAATGAATTTGGCGCCGAGCGACACCACTTGTTCCTTGGTCGCCGGCCGGACATCCGTCGCCGTCACGATGCCGCCGAGCCGGCGCGCCGTGGCGATCGCCTGCAGGCCGGCGACGCCGACACCCATGATGAAGATTTTTGCCGCCGGTACGGTGCCCGCCGCGGTCATCATCATAGGGAAAGCGCGGCCGAATTCCGCCGCCGCATCGATGACGGCACGATAGCCGGCGAGATTGGCCTGGCTCGAGAGCACATCCATCGCCTGGGCGCGGGTGATCCGCGGCATCAGCTCCATGGCGAAGAGCAGCACGCCAGTCTCGGCGAGTTTTTGCAATGCCTCGGTCTGGCCGTAGGGATCGGCGATGGCGAGCACCACGGCGCAATGTTTCGCGCCGGCGAGTTCCTCTGCGCGCGGGCGGCGGACCCGTAGGATGATATCGGCATCGGCAATGGCGGTACGCGCATCGTCGGCGATCGTCGCGCCGGCGCCGGCGTAATCGGCATCCGGGATGCCGGATTTCACCCCGGCCCGCGATTGCACGACGACATCGGCCCCGAGGGCGATATATTTCTTTACCGTTTCAGGGGTTGCAGCGACGCGCGCTTCACCGGGATCGGTTTCGGCAGGCACGGCGATACGCATAAGCACCTCCGACAGCTAGGGCAGACGGGTAAGAGGGTTCGGTAAGCCTCGGAAAGGCGCACCGTTGGTTCGATGGAAGCGCAGAGCGGGCAACCGGCGCCTCGCCGATAAGAGCGAAGCCTGAGAGCATGGCATGCGCAAAAGCTGATCCGGCGGGTGTAGAAAGCTCGATCTTCAAGGCCCAACCATCCCACCATGCGGCGTAGGGTGCCGCATCAGCGACCTTGGCGCTGCCCGATCGGAAGCACCAATCAGCTGTGCTCTAGAGCGTCAGAATGGCAAGGAGGATGACGATCAGGATAACGCCGAGTGTCCCATATTTCGCGAAGCCGAGAAACATACGGTAGGTTTTCTCAGCTCCGCATGATCCATATCCGGTTGCCCCTCAGCGGCGGCGGCATGTTGCTCGACCATCGTCCCTCCCGTTCCGGCTGCCGTTTATGTCTGAGAAACAGCTTGCAGCCGGCCCTCGCCGTCAAACCGCGATCATCGTCCGCCGTCAAGGGGGGTCGCGACCGTCATTGATGAAAATTTGTATGCCAGCGGCTTTCCGGGCCTCTCCGGGACGGGTCGTGCGGGCTTAGAGTGGCGCGGCGAGACCCGCTTTCGCCAGCGCCGCAATCTGGCGCGCGGCCAGCACGTCGCACTTGAAATCCTCGATCGCCGCATTGAAAAGACGGTAGAAATTGAGTTTCGCGTCGAGATGGAGAAAGGCGGCGCCGAGGCCGATGGCGGCGCGATCCATGAAGACGAATTCGCGCGGGACGGTGACCGGCCCATGTGCGCGCAAGGCATTGTGAACGGCGAAGGCCTCGCGGCGGCCATAAAGGCCCGGCGCCACGCCATCGGCGACGGTGCGCACACGGTCGTCGAGCAAAGGCCCATAGATGAAGCGGGCCCAGATGTTCAAGGCCTCGATCGTCTCTTTGGCGAGGCCGCGAAAGCCCCAGCCTTCATAGGCATGGACGATGCGGGCCTGATCGGCCTGGCGCAAACCCTCATAGAGATCGACCACGCCGGCGACAAAGCGCGGCGGAAAGATCCTTATGCAACCATAATCGAAGAGATTGATGCCCCGCGCGCAACCTTCGCTGAAGACCGTGTAATTGCCGAGATGCGGATCGCCATGGATGACGCCATAATGGCTGAAGGGAATCCACCAGGCTTTGAACAGCGCGGCGCCGATCCGGCTGCGTTCGGCCTCATCGGCCGCAAGCCAGGCGCGCAAAGGCTGTCCCTCGAGCCATTCCATGCTGAGAAGCCGCGCCGTCGAAAGCGCGGGATCGACGCGCGGCACGCGGATGTCCGCGAAGGGCTTAAGAATCTCGGCATAGAGCGCCGCATGGCGCGCCTCGCGGCGATAATCGAGTTCTTCGCGCAAGCGCGCGGCAATCTCCTTCGCCACCTCGCGCGTGTCGATCGCCGGCCGCATCCGCCGATGCAGTGAAAATATGATGTCGAGCTGCTTCAGGTCGGCTTCGACCGCCGAGGCCATATCGGGATATTGCAGCTTTGCGGCGAGCAAGGTCCCATCCTTGGCTTGCGCGCGATGGACTTGCCCGAGCGAGGCGGCGGCCGAAGGCGCGAGATCGAAGGTGGAAAATTTTTCGCGCCAAATTGCGCCCAATTCGGCCTGCATGCGGCGCTTGACGAAAGCTGCGCCCATCGGCGGTGCTTGTGCCTGCAGACGTGCGAGACTCTCCGCATATTCGGCCGGCAAAGCATCGGGAATGGTCGCGAGCATTTGCGCGACCTTCATCAGCGGGCCTTTCAAGCGGCCGAGTGCTTGCCCCAGCGCCGCGGCGCTTTGCGCATCGCTCACACTGCCGCCGAAAAGCCGTGTGCCGGCAATCCGCGCCGCCGCGCCCCCGACATGCGCGCCAACGCGCAAATGCCGCGCCGCGCGGGCGGAAAAGCGATCGGATTCATCATTCATGGGGGACTCGATTTGGGAGAGAACGTGCAGCCGGCCGGCAGAGCTTTGTGATTCATATATTTCCTTGAACTCTGCGTGCCAGCTACTATACTAACATCCGTTATAACGGAGGCGGCGATGACGGCACCTGCCAAGCCGGGGCACACCATCCTCAAAGTGACCCAGATCGGCAATTCCCTCGGCGTGGTTTTGCCGCGCGAGGTGCTGGCCGAGCTCGATCTCGAAAAGGGCGACCAGCTCTATCTCACCCGCTCGCCCGAAGGCTATCGCGTCACCAAGACCGATCCTGAATTCGAGCGCAAGATGAAGCTCGCGCGCGAGATCATGAAGAAGCGCCACAATGTGCTGCGCGAACTCGCAAAATAATGCTGAACGATTTTTGGCGAGGCGTCATTGCGAGCGGAGCGAAGCAATCCAGACATGGTGGTAACTGGATTGCTTCGTCGCTGTGCTCCTCGCAATGACGGCCGCGCGCAATTGGCGGTTCGTCATGAGCACCTTCAACTTTCTGGACCGCGACATTATTCTCGCGATCCACGAAGAACAGCTCGCACAGCATGGCGGTCGGATCGGCATTCGCGATGAAGGCCTGCTCAATTCGGCGCTGACACGCCCGATCGATCGCGCCGCTTATGATCCCGACGTCGACATCGCGACGCTCGCCGCGGCTTATGCCTTCGGCCTGGCGAAGAACCATCCTTTTCTCGATGGCAACAAACGCACCGCCTATGTCGCGATGGAATTGTTTCTCCTCGACAATGGCTTTGCGCTCGTCTCAAGCGATGAAGAGTCCTTGCTCACCATGCTGCGGCTCGCCGCAGGCGAGATGGGTGAGGACGAATATGCGGCGTGGATCAGGGGGAATATTGCGGGGGTGGGAAGAGATCATCCGAAGAACATCTGAGAGGTTGGCTTCATGGCTGGCATTACGTCATCATCGGTTCTCTTCAACGTCAACCAAATCGCGGTCACTTTTGCAGACGATATTGGGAATTCGCAGTCGATTTTTGCGACGGGCTTTTGGATCAAAAAAGATGGAGTCGATTATTTTGTGACGAATGCTCATAACGTTGAGCCTCGAATGAAGCTTGGGTCGAATACCGCTTATAAGTTGAAGAAGTTCAACATATTTCTGCGATCTAAAATATACGATTGTTGGATGCAGGATACTCATCCCTGCGAAGTCGCAAATATCCATTCTTATAAGAAGCACATTTTCGCCGACGTCATCGTTTTACGCGATGTCTCGTTTGTAAATCAGCGAGAAAGTTGTGCTTATAGCTGCTTTTCTTTTGGAGATATCGCGGGTCAATCTTTCTTCGAAGATCGCCTATGTGTCACCGACTTGGCGTCGTTCATAGGGTTCCCTGGCAGAACAGGCATACCGTGGTATGACGATGCTTGGACACTTCCGATTGCTCGAACGGTCAACGTCGCGTCGCTACCGCAAAAGCACTTTTCAAACCCAGGGATCGCAACCGGCGACGTGATGCTTGTGTCCGGGCTGTCGTTCTCCGGATCTAGCGGAAGTCCCGTGATTTCTCACGAGAAAGGCATGGGCCACAATTACGCACCTGAAAAACTCATTGGAATTATGTCCGGCCATTGGTGGAATGAAGAAACAGATGACGATCGATTTCGGCATAGCGGTCTATCTTACTTGACCCGATCGACTGCCATTATTGATCTTTTGGTTTGAGTCTTGCCTTTTCCACCGCGTCATGGCCGGGCTTGTCCCGGCCATCCACGCCGATGAGCTGCCGCTAGCATTCAGAATGAGCGCGGCTCCATTGAACTTTCCTTGAAAACGATCGCTGTTCGTGACCGCGTGGATGGCCGGGACAATCCCCGGATCAAGTCCGGGGACGGCCATGACGGCGCTTCAACTATTCACGTTTGTTCTTATCCTTATGCTTATGATGTCCGAAGCAGCCGCGGTATCTGATCACGCCCCAAATCACCGGATTCCATTTCCACCAAACGTTTTCGGCTTCGCGATGAAGCAGGCCAGCGATCACCTCGGGAACATCGCCGAAGACTTCCGGCATGACTTTCGACATTTCGCGGTCATTGAGCACCGAGAATTTCGAATGGCCGCCCATCATCGGCGATTTGATCGCATAAACCACTTTGCGAATTCTGGTCTCACGAATCGGAAAGGAGCACATCGGGCAGGGCTCGACATTCGAATAGATCGTGCAATTGCTCAGATCTTTTCGCCCAAGCACCTTCTGCGCGTCGGAGATCGCAACGAGCTCGGCGTGGCGGGTGACGTCGGCCTCGCGGGCGACCCGATTGGTCGCCTCGACAATGATGTCCTCGTTTTGGCAGATGAGAGCCGCGAAGGGAAACTCGCCCAGCTTTCCGGCTGTTTTGGAGAGTTCGATACAGCGCGCCATCATTTTCAAATCAATTGCTTGGTGGGTGAATTGGTCCATGATGAAAAGGCTCCGCAGTCCGACTCGGGGCGGTAGGAGCCTTTACCTTGGCCGAACTGGGGCCATGACAGCAACTGATTCCTAAAATGACGCGGTTCTTTGTTGTGGGCTCGCGGCCAGCCCCTTGCTCTTGGCCCACCTTATGGCGTCCCCGGATCAAGTCCGGGGATGGCCATGACGAGATCTCACCCCTCCAGCGCTTCCAGTTCCGCGATCAGACCTTCGATCATTTTCAAGCCGATCTGCCAGAAGGCGGGGTCGCGCGCATCGAGGCCGAAGGGCGCGAGAAGCTCGGAATGATGTTTGGTGCCGCCCGCCGACAGCATGGCGAGATAGCGTTCGGCAAAGCCTTCCTGCGCTTTCTGATAGACGCCATAGAGCGAATTCACCAGGCAATCGCCGAAGGCATAGGCATAGACATAGAAGGGCGAATGGATGAAATGCGAAATATAGGCCCAGAAGGTCTCATAGCCCGGCCCGAGCCTTATCGAGGGCCCGAGGCTTTCGGCCTGCACGCTCATCCAAAGCTCGTCGATCTTGTCGATCGTCAATTCGCCCTTGCGCCTTTCGGTGTGGATTTTCCGCTCGAATGTGTAGAAAGCGATCTGCCGCACGACCGTATTGATCATATCCTCGACCTTGGCGGCGAGCATGGCGCGGCGTTCGCTGACCGATTTCGTCTTGGCGAGCAGAGCGCGGAAGGTCAGCATTTCGCCGAAGACGGAAGCCGTCTCGGCCAGGGTCAAAGGCGTCGGCGCCATCAGCGCGCCATTCGGCGCGGCGAGCACCTGATGCACGCCATGGCCGAGCTCATGCGCGAGCGTCATCACATCGCGCGGCTTGCCGAGATAATTTAGCAGCACATAGGGATGCACGGAGGGCACGGTCGGATGCGCGAAGGCACCCGGCGCCTTGCCAGGACGCACCGGCGCATCGATCCAATTCTCGTCGAAAAAGCGCCTGGCGATCGAGGCCATGCGCGGCGAGAAGGCGGCGTAGGCATCGAGCACGGTCCGGCGTGCATCCTCCCAAGGAAAGTCGCGCGTCTCGACATTCGGCAGAGGCGCGTTGCGGTCCCAATAATCCAGCGCATCCTTGCCGAACCATTTCGCTTTGAGCTTGTAGTAGCGATACGAGAGGCGCGGATAGGCGTCATGCACGGCGGCGACCAGCGCATCGACGACCTCGCGCTCGACCCGATTGGAGAGATGGCGCGCATCGGCGACATCCTTGAAGCCGCGCCAGCGATCCGAAATCTCCTTGTCCTTGGCGAGCACATTGGTGATATGGCCGAAAATGCGCGCATTCTCTTTCAAGGTCACGCCGATCGCTTCCGCCGCCTCCTTGCGCACCGCTTCCTTCGGGTCCTGCATCAGATTGAGGATGGGTTCGAGCGCCAGCTCTTCGCCGCCGACCTTGAAGCGCAGCGCTGCTATGGTTTCATCGAAGAGCCGATTCCAGGCGCTGCGGCCAGTGACCGATTTTTCGTGGAACAGACGCTCGATGTCATCGGCGAGCTGATAGGGCTTGTCCTTCCGGATGTCTTCGAGCCAGGGCCGGTAATGCGCGAGCGGACCTTGCGAAAGCTTTTCGATGACCGCATCATCGAGCCGATTGAGTTCGAGCTGGAAGAAGAGAAGCTCGGTGGAGGCCGCATTGATCTTCTCTTGCGTGTCGCCGAAAAATTTGGCGCGCACCGGATCGCTCGTATCGCCGTAATAGACGAGGCTGGCAAAAGACATGATGCGGCCCAAGAGATCATCGAGCGCCTCATAGCGCTTGACTGCCTCGGCGAGCCCTGCGCCGCCGTCTGCTTCAGCGAGCATCGCGAGCTTGCCGCGATAGTCTTCCGCAAAAGTCTTGCAGTCGGATTCGGCGCGGGCGAGATCGCTCGCAAAGACAGGCGATTCCATCGAAGGATAGAGATCGGCGAGATTCCACTCCGGCAGCGGGCCGAGCAATGGTTCTTTCACGCTCAGCGCCGCATTGTCTGCCGCGCGTAAGAAAATGTCGTGGCGGCCGAAACGATGAAAAGGGGGCATGGCTTTGATCCGAAGAGAGGGGAACAGTGTCATTGCCCCTTCATATCGGATCACTTGCCCTTGGATCAATCTAAAGCCACGCCGCCGTCGCGACATGGATCTTCAGCCAATACCACGGCCTTCCACAGCGGCAATTAACACAGCGTTTACTCTGATCGGCCAGCATGCAGCATCGTGGCCTGCCCCCGCGCGCCGGTGCATTGCTCCCGAATCGAGCCGGGCCACCCTCCGGGCATTCTGCCCGTTAAGAAAGAGGCCCATGTCCTGTCTCGTACTGATCGTCGACGATGACCCGGTGCAACGCCGTCTGCTCGAAGCTCTCGTCCGCCGTTTCGGCTATGAGACGGAAACCGCCGAAAGCGGCGAAGCGGCGCTCGCGCGGTTCGATCCTGCCGCGGGCCAGCCGATCGATCTCTTGATCCTCGATCTCGTGATGCCCGATCTCGACGGTATGGCCGTCCTCGCGCGGCTGCGCGAGCAAAAACGGCGGATTCCAACGATCGTGCAGACGGCGCATGGCTCGATCGAGACGGTGATTTCCGCGATGCGCGCCGGCGCCTTTGATTTCGTCGTCAAGCCGGTCGGCGCCGAACGCTTGCAGATCTCGATCAAAAACGCGCTGCGCGTCGATGCGCTCGAAGATGAGGTGCGCCGCCTCAACCGCCAAGCGTCGGGCACTTTGTCGTTCCGTGATCTTGCGAGCCGAAGCGGCGAGATGGAGCGGGTGATCAGATTGGGCGAGCGCGCCGCGAAATCGACGATTCCGGTATTGCTGGAAGGCGAATCGGGCGTCGGCAAGGAGGTCGTCGCCCGCGCGATCCAGGGCGCCTCGGATCGGCGCGGTCGCGCTTTCGTCACCGTCAATTGCGGCGCCTTGCCAGAGAATCTCGTCGAATCGATCCTCTTCGGGCATGAGAAGGGTGCCTTCACCGGCGCCAATGAAAAACATCTCGGCAAATTCGTCGAGGCGCATGGCGGCACTCTGTTCCTCGATGAAGTCGGCGAACTGCCGCCTGAGGCGCAGGTGAAGCTTCTGCGCGCCTTGCAGGAAGGCGAGGTCGATCCCGTCGGCGGCAAGCGCCCGGTGAAGGTCGACATCCGTCTCATCTCGGCGACCAATCAGAATCTGATCGAACTCGTGAAGAGCGGCGCGTTTCGGGAAGATCTCTATTATCGCCTCAACGTCTTTCCGATCACCATCCCGCCTTTGCGGACGCGCCGCACCGATATCGCCGATCTCGTCCGCCGCTTTGCCGCCCGCTTCGCCGCGGAAGAGGGCAAACGCCTGCGCGGCATCAGTGCCGAAGCGCTCGCCCTGCTCGAAAGCTATGACTGGCCCGGCAATGTCCGGCAATTGGAGAATGTGATCTTCCGCGCCGTCGTCCTCGCCGATGGCGATGAACTCACTGTTGCCGAATTCCCGCAAATTGCCGCGCAAGTGAGCGGCTTCGACGTGCGCATTCCCGCCGCGCCGATCGCCAGCGCACGTGAGCAAAGACCCGAGCGCGAGATCATTCGCGTCGAAGTCCATGATCCGAATGTGCTGCGGCTGCTCGATGAAAGCGGCAATCTGCGCCGCTTCGACCAATTGGAAGCCGAAACCTTGCGCTTCGCACTCGGCTATTACCGTGGGCAGATGTCAGCGGTTGCGCGCAAGCTCGGGATTGGCCGCTCCACGCTCTATCGCAAATTGAAAGAATACGACTTGCAGCAGGGTGACGGCGATCCGTCTTCCGGCAAGGACGGGGACGAGACAGAAAGCAATGCTGCGGCGTGAAATCTGTGGCTTGTATGCCACGTCGGCCGAGATTGCGGCCTGCTGACGGCCAGCGGCAAACTTCCGCAATTGCTTTTGGCTGGGACTCGCAGTTTTCATCAAAAGCGAAGCTCCGTTCGGCAGAGCTTGAGGCAGCGACCGGATCGCTACGACAGTGTGTCGAAAAGACATTTTATCGTAGCGACGCGGATCGCAATGACCTGCATCGAAGCGAGATCGTATCGAAACGATAGCGACGGACGCTATTTCCGGGAGCCGATCATGCGGGCGCAAAGAGCGTGTCGATTCACCCTGCTTCTGGCCATGCCATTGCTTGCTGGTCTTGCAGCGGGGCCGGCCGCCGCCAATGATCAGAGCTCCGCGCAAAACCCATTCGCCGCCATCGCAGCAGAAGCTACAGCGCGGAGTCGGCCTTCTATTGATAAGGCGCATACCGCTGCGGAAAAAGCCGCTCCCGTCGCCGCTGCTCCTGCTCCTGGCGCCGTAGCTCCCACGTCGCAGGCCCTCGCCAAGGACAATTCTCCACTAACCAAGCGCGTGTCGGCGCAGACCGCCATGCGGCAGCCTGAGCCGGGCACGGCGGCAGGCCACCATGGGGTCAATGCGGCCACGGAGGAATTGGCGCGCCCGGGCGTGCCGGGCGAAGCGCCCGAGACAACGGGTAGCCTGCCCAAAAATGCGATGGAGAGTCATGCTGTCGGACCGGCTGCGACCGCAGCTTTGGGGCCAGATCAGGTCCCCAATCCCTTCTTTCAGACCGCGGCGCCCGCGCCGGCCGCAGCGGCGCCGGCAACGCCTTTTGGACCTGAAGGATCGGGAGCGTCGGGAACGCCCGCGGCGGCTGCACCCGCCGCACCGAGCTTTGCCGACCGTTTGCACGCCGCGCTCGATGCCTATGTGGCGAAGGAGCCCAAGGGTCGGGATGCCGCGGAAATGCACATGGTCCGCGACGCCATCGCCGCCTTCTATGCCGCGCGCAATTATGCGCCGCTGTGGGTTGAGAATGGCAAGCCGAACGAAGCGGCGCGCTCAGTCCTTGCGCGGCTGGCGCATGCCCGCGACGACGGCCTTTCCGTCGATGACCTGCCGGCGCCCGTGTTCGGCGAAAGCGATGGCCATGAATCGGACGACGACAAGCTCGCAGCAGCGGACATCAATCTGACGGTGCAGGTCGTCGCCTATGGGCGCGAAGCGTCGGGAAGCCGCATCGAGCCGCATCGGATCGCTGCCTTGATCGGCGCCAAGCCGAAGCTGCCGGAACCTGCCCAGATTCTCGCTCCCATTGTGGCAGCCGGCGCCAATGCCGGCACCGTGCTCGAAGGGTTCAATCCGCCGCAAGCCGGCTATCGCGCGCTGCGCGACAAGCTCGCGGAACTACGGCGCGAAACACGGCCGGTCGTGCGGCGAGCCATTCCCGCCGGCCCGGCGCTGAAAGTCGGCATGAGCGATCCGCGCGTGCCGCTCATTCGGGCACAGTTCGGTTTGGACGCCGAACCCACCGCGGCACAAGGAGATCTCCTCTATGACACGCGCGTCGCCGCGGCGGTCGCCGAATTCCAGAAGGCTTCTGGCCTGCCGGCCTCGGGCGTGCTCACCGAGCGCACCATCGCCGCGCTTTCGGGCGGCCAGCCGTCGCGGCTCGAGGATGAATTGCTCGCCAATATGGAAATGTGGCGCTGGATGCCGCGCGATATGGGCAAAGACCGCATCGAGGTCAATATTCCGGACTTCACGGTCAGCGTCTTCCGTGCCGATCAGCTGATCTGGCGCAATAAGGTGATCGTCGGCAAGCCGCAGACGCCGACGCCGATCTTCTCCAATATGATGCGTTTTCTGATCGTCAATCCCTATTGGAATGTGCCGCCGTCGATCCTGCGTAAGGAGATGCTGCCGCATCTTGCGCAAGATCCGGCTTATCTCAGCCGAATGGGCTATGAGGTCTTCACCCGCCACGGCCATCTCGTCGTTCGTCAGCCGCCCGGTGAGCGGAATGCGCTCGGGCGCATCAAATTCATGTTTCCGAATGATTATTCCGTCTATCTGCACGACACGCCATCGCGCGACCTTTTCGGCGCGGCGCGGCGCGCCTACAGCCACGGCTGCGTGCGTGTCGACCAGCCCTTTGGCTTTGCGCAAGCCGTGCTCGGCCCCGGCAGCGGCTGGTCAGAACAGCGTGTGAAGCATTTGATCGGCGGCGGCCAACGTTTCGTCAATTTGCCGAAGCCGCTGCCGATTCATCTCGAATATTTCACCGCATTCGTTGATGCCGACGGTCATTTGCGATTACGCGACGACATTTATGGCTATGCGCGCAAGGTGGATGTCGCCCTCGGCCTTGAAAACTAAGTGCCGCACGGGCCAAATCCTTGGACGCCCGAAGGAATTTCAGGCGACACAGCTTCGCCACATTTGCTCGATTACCTCTCTGTAATGATGTTTGATCGATGCGGTGCGATGCTGTGTCGGAATCAACCTGCCGTTGAACGGGGGACGCTCTTGGCCGATGGCTACGTGGCGTTAACGGTTCTCGGTAAAAAATAAAACTTTAGCGGCCTTCGATAGCTGCCATGAACGCTTCGGCCCAGGTCATATCACCAGGGCCGTCGGAACCGAGAACCGAGGATTGGTTTTGCTCCGACCGCGCCCCAGCACGGCTTTCCCGACTCGTGCGGGTTTTCCCGCTTCACCCGATATCGGGAATTTCGTGCGATCCTGTCTCAGCCGCGGCCGCGCGCCTCGGGAGGACGGTATCGGGCAAAAAAACCAAAGCCGGTCTGGCCTTCTGCCTCCTTTTGGGTCTTCGGGGCCGTTGCGCCAATTCGCAATCTGCGGCGCCTTCGGCCTTCTGGCCGGCGCCACACTGCCGGCCGCGACGGAATCGGCCATCGCCAATGGCGATACGCGAACCCTGGAACTTTATAATCCGCACACCAATGAATCGATCGCGGCGACCTATCGCGTCGATGGCCGTTACGATCCCGCCGTCCTCGAAAAGCTGAATTGGTTCTTGCGCGACTGGCGGCGGAACGAAGCCACGAAGATGGATCCCCGCCTCTTCGACGCCGTATGGGAAACCTATCGGGAAGCGGGGGCGACGAGCCCCGTCCATGTCGTCTGCGGCTATCGCTCGCCGCAAACCAATGCGATGCTGCGGCGGCGGTCGCGTGCCGTTGCCCAACATTCGCAACATATGCTCGGCAGGGCCATGGATACGACCATGCCCGGCATGTCGATGGAAAAGGTCCGCGAGGTCGCGATGCGCCTGCAAATGGGCGGCGTCGGCTTTTATGGCGATTCCAGCTTCGTGCATATCGACGTCGGCAATGTGCGCTATTGGCCGCGGATGACCTACGCGCAGCTGGCGCGCGTCTTTCCCGATGGCAAGACGGTTCTTATTCCCTCGAATGGCAAGCCACTGCCGGGTTATGAAGAGGCGCGGGCCGAACTCGCTTCCAGCGGCCGCGTAGCGCAGGTGCCGCCGGCGGAAAACGGCAAGAATTTCTTCGCTTGGCTGTTCGGCGCCGGCAAAGGCGCCGACGAGAGCGAGGAAGAGACGGCGCAGCAGGTCACGGCCGCGCGCAGCGGGGCGGCACAGAAGAGCCAAGTGGCGATGGCGGAGAGCGCGCCTGAGGCCGAAGCGGCGCAAGACGTCAAATCCACACCATCGGCTGCGCATGCGGCCAAGGGCGAGACCGCATCGAGCGAGGAGCTTCCGGTCCCGCCGCATCGGCCAAATGATTTTCTGGCTTTGGCCGAGGTGCCGCTGCCGCCGGACCGTCCCGCGCCTTTCGTAACCGCATCTCTGCCGACCAATGCGGCCACCGACACGGGCGCAGCGGCGGATCCGATCGGCGATCTCGCCAAGGCCAGCCCGCCGCCGCCCGCCGCCCGCGTGGCGAACCTCCCGACGATCATCACAGACGGAGCCAGCGAGAGCGCCTTGGCGCGCGGCGAGGGTGGGGCGGCACCGCCTGAGCCGCAAGTCCTCGCTTATGCGCCCATGGCGCAGATGGAAGGGCTGCGCTCGGCCGTTCACGACACAGCGGGCAGGAAGGCTGACAAAACCGGTTGGGCGGCCCCGGCCGCTCGGCTTGAGCTGCCCAGCCCCGTCGAAATGGCGAAACTCGAAAATGAGATGATGCTGGCGCCGACCTTGACCGGCCTGCGGCGCGCGGCCCGTATCGAGACGGCAGCTTTGTCGAAGAAGCTCGCTGCAGGCTATCTCGCCCGCTTTGGTTCTGTCGCCACCAATCTGCCGACGGATCGCTTTGTCGGGCCGGCGGTCGCGGGTCTGCGCTCCGGCAGAAACCGCCTGGTCCTTGTCGACGGCTCAGCCGCCGTGGAGCAAGGCGACTGAGACGCTGACGGCGCGGCCGGCGAAAGGCATATGGCTTTGCGGTAAGGCCCAAAGGAAGACAAAAGCAAACAGCAGGCCGAGCAGAACGGCTCTGACGATCTGAGCCGGCTTGGTGATCGGCGGATGTTGCAGGCGAATGCGTTCGCCGCCAATCGGCATTGCAATTTGTTTCTTAGCAATCTGTCTCTTTGCAATTTGTTTCAACGACATGGCGATGCTCCGCGGCTCGCCTCGGGTCTTTCGGCCGATCAGTCCGCCAGCGCTTTCATCCCGCGCGTGGCGAAAATTAACCGTGATTGGTTAGCATTTGTTTACCCTGTCTGGCGGCTTGTGGGCCCTGCCGGCCGCCGATCTGCGCCAAGCTATCTGCGCCAAGCTCGGGCTGACCTCGGCTCCGCCTGCGCATAACGACCGGCTCGGCGATTGGCGGAGTTGCATTGATCTTGCTTCGACATGGTGAGGCGGCGCTTGCGAACTGGATTTGCCCGCAGATGGCGCAGAATTTCGATGAAATGACCAAGCCGGATGGCTGCGTCCGCGCCATCTACGCCAAAATTGCGCGTTGGCTCGCCGAATCTCCCGCCGAACTTCTCGCCTCGCGGCGGGCGCAGGCGGAGCTCCTGTTTCGCCGCATCGGCATTACTTTCGCCGTTTATGGCGACAAGGATGCGGCCGAGCGGCTGATCCCTTTCGATATCGTGCCGCGCATGCTCGGCCGTTCGGAATGGGTGCGGCTCGAAGCCGGGCTCGTCCAGCGCGTGAAGGCGCTGAACCTGTTTCTCGCCGATATCTATGGTGCCCAGGAGATTCTGAAGAGCGGTACGGTGCCGGCCGACATTGTCCTCGGCAATCCTTTTTTCCAAAAGGAAATGGCCGGGCAAAAGATCCCGCACGATATTTATGTCCATATTGCTGGGATCGATGTCGTGCGCATCGATGAAGATGATTTCTACGTCCTTGAAGATAATCTGCGCACCCCCTCCGGCGTCTCCTATATGCTGGAGAATCGCGAGGTGATGATGCGCCTCGTGCCGGATCTCTTCGCCGAGCATCGGGTGGCGCCGGTCGAGAATTATCCTGACGCTTTGCTCGCAACTTTGCGCTCTGTGGCGCCGGCTGCGGCAGGTGGCGAGCCGACGATCGCGCTGCTCACGCCGGGCCAATATAACTCGGCCTATTACGAGCATTCCTTTCTCGCCGATAAGCTCGGCGTCGAACTCGTCGAAGGGCGCGACCTGCTCGTGCGCGACAAGATCGTCTATATGCGCACGACGCAAGGGCCGAAGCGCGTCGATGTCATCTATCGCCGGATCGATGATGCCTTTCTCGATCCGCGCGCCTTCCGGTCCGATTCCGTGCTCGGCGTTGCCGGCCTCTTCGAGGCCTATCTTTCCGGCAATGTGACGCTCGCCAATGCGGTCGGCACCGGCATTGCCGACGACAAGGCGGTCTATAGCTATGTGCCGGAGATCATCGAATTCTATCTCGGCGAAAAACCGCTTTTGAAGAATGTCCCCACTTGGCGTTGCCGCGAGCCCGAGGCGCTCGCCTATGTGCTCGATAGGCTGCCGGAACTCGTCGTCAAAGAGGTCAATGGTTCGGGCGGCTATGGCATGCTCATCGGCCCGCATGCGAGCCGCGATCAGCTCGCGCTGTTTGCCGACAAGCTGAAGCGCCAGCCGGAGAATTTCATCGCCCAGCCGACACTCGGCCTGTCGACTTGCCCGACCTCCTTTTCGAACGGAATCGCGCCGCGCCATGTCGATCTGCGCCCCTTTGTGCTATCAGGCTCGAATGGGGTGCGCGTGGTGCCTGGCGGCCTGACCCGCGTCGCGCTCGAAGAGGGATCGCTCGTCGTCAATTCGAGCCAAGGCGGCGGCACCAAGGACACTTGGATCGTCGAGGATCAGGGCCTCGATGCGATGGTTCTCGGCACGATCGCGCAGGCGCCATTGCCCAATGCGTTGAGTCAAGACCAATAAGCTTCGACGGGAGGATCATGCTCTCACGAACCGCCGACAGCCTCTATTGGCTTGCACGCTATATGGAGCGGGCCGATTTTCTGGCGCGCATCGTTGATGCGACGCGTCGATTGGCAACGCTGCCTAGAATTTATGCAGGTCCGGGCACGGAATGGGAGAGCGCGCTCGAGGCCTCGGGCGCCTCTGACGGCTTCTATAAGACGCATGCTGCGGCAACAGAAGCCGAAGTGGTCGATTATCTGACCTTTGCGCCGGATAATCCGTCCTCGATCCGCAATTGCATCGAGCTCGCGCGGACCAATGCGCGCGCCGTGCGCACCGCCCTGACTGCGGAGATGTGGGAGGCGATCAACAGCGCCTGGATCGAGCTCAAGCGTTATGAGAAGAGCGATATCGGGCAGGGCCGCTATGACCGCGAGGAATCCGCGCGCTTTCTCGAATTCGTCAAAAAGGCTTCGCTCGATTACGATGGCTCGGCGCATCGCACCATGCTGCGCAACGACGCCTATTGGTTCTCGCGCGTCGGCCTCTATATCGAGCGGGCCGACAATACGGCGCGTCTTCTCGACGTGAAATATAATATTCTGCTGCCGGAAACGGAAAGCGTCGGCGGCTCGCTCGATTATTTTCAATGGGCGGCGATCCTGCGCGCCGTCTCGGCGCTGACCGCCTATCATTGGATCTACCGCGAGAGCCTGAAACCCTGGCTCATCGCCGACCTTCTCATCCTGCGGCCGGAAATGCCGCGCTCCCTCATCGGCTGCTATGAAAATATCGTCCGCTTCCTCGACGAAATCGCGCAAGCCTATGGCGCGCACGGCCCGGCGCAGGAGCATGCGCATCGGATGATGGTGCGGCTGAAGAATTCAACCACCAAAGAGATCTTCCAGGGTGGGCTGCATGAATTCATCACCGTCTTTGTCGAAGACAATATGCGGCTCGGCATGACGATCTGCGAACAATATTTGTTCAGTTGAAATATGATCCGGCCTTAGTAGCCACCGTTTCGATCACCTAGTGGTCCGACCGTGCCATTCGCAGCGGCGAATGGCAGGATACGTCGGCCCATGTTTCGGAAAAGCGGCCCAATTTTCCGTTATGCGGGACATAGGATATATCCAAAGTCATCGTGATCTGAGGCAGCACGCTGCCGCGGCTAGCCCTGCCGGATTGAATTGATAGACAAGGAAGGGCGACATGAAACCGATTTCGAAAATTCTGATCATGCTCCTATTGGCCGGAACCTCGGCGCCCGGGCTCGCTCAAGAGCCCTCCTATACGGTGCTCGATCCGAAAGCCTATCAGAGTTTCGTCGCCAATTGGACGCCCAGCAACAAGCCCCTGTGCGCGGCGATCCAGTCGCAGGCGGATTGGGACGCGGTCTTCCACCCGGCGCCGGTCATGGGGGCAAATCGGCCCTTTGGTCCGCCAGCGGAGTTTTGGAACGATCGCGCTGTGCTGGTGCTGGCGAAGGTCATCGACAACGGCGACACGGCTAAGGTGTTTCAGCTCACCGGCGTTCATCGCGATGAGAAAATTATCGAGGTTGACTACAGCTTCCGGCTGACTCCGCCCGCCTCGTCTCAGATCAAGTGGTGGCTCGGCGTGGCTGTTGCGAAGCCGCTTCCGCCGACTGTGCGCTTCATGGAAGATGGCCGCGTGGTCTGCGCCGTCGAGCCGGGGACGCGCGATTGGCTTCGGCCGCTCCCGGCGAAGGAATGACACGCATTTGCAGCGCCGCAATCACCCCTCACACCCGCATCGGCATCAGCACATAAAGCGCGGCGGCGCCGTCGCGGTCGAGCACCAGGGTCGGCGAGCCGGGATCGGCGAGTTTGAACAGCGCCGTATCGCCGTCGAGCTGCTCGGTGATGTCGAGAAGATAGCGGGCATTGAAGCCGATCTCGAGCGGCGGACCGTCATAATCGACTTCGAGCTCTTCGACCGCCGAGCCCTGCTCGGGGTTTGTCACCGAAAGCGTGAGCTTGCCGTCCGCCATGGCGAGTTTTACCGCCCGGCCGCGCTCGGAGGAAATGGTCGAGACGCGATCGACCGCGTTGCGGAAGGGTCCGCGCTCGACCACGAGCTGCTTGTCATTGCCGATCGGGATGACGCGCGTGTAATCGGGAAAGGTCCCGTCGATCAGCTTCGTCGTCAGCACCACTTCGCCGAAGCTGAAGCGCGCCTTGGTCGGCGAGATCTCGACCGCCACCTCTTGCTCCAGATCTTCGACGAGCTTCTGCACCTCGTTCACCGCTTTGCGGGGAATGATGATGCCGGGCATGCCACTTGAGCCCGCCGGCGCCGGAATTTCCACCCGCGCCAGCCGGTGTCCGTCGGTTGCGACGGCGCGCAGCATAAGATGGCCGTCGACCTCGGTCGTATGGACATAGATGCCATTGAGGTAATAGCGCGTCTCTTCGGTCGAGATCGCAAATTGCGTCTTGTCGATCAGCTTTTTGAGATTGGCCGCAGTGAGCGCGAAGCGATGCGAGAATTCGCCGGCGGCGAGATCGGGAAAATCGCTTTCGGGCAAGGCCTGAAGGGTGAAGCGCGAGCGGCCCGAGCGCAACAGCAATTGCGCCGCATCCTTGCCGCCTTCGAGCGAGACCTGGGCGCCATCGGGCAATTTGCGGACTATGTCGTAGAGAATATGCGCCGGCAGCGTCGTTGCCCCGGCCTGCGAGACATCGGCGGGCAGCTGCTCGGTCACTTCGAGATCGAGATCCGTCGCCTTGAGCAGCAATGAATGCCCGTCGGCGGCGACGAGCACATTGGAGAGGATCGGAATCGTCGTCCGCCGCTCCACCACACGATGAACATGACCAAGCGCCTTCAACAGGGCGCTTCTTTCGAGAGTGACTTGCATAGCCTATCCGGATCTTGCCGATCGAGCCCGGCCCACCGCCGGAATGGCGAATTGCCAGGGGGCGCGACTTTGGCTCGGCTATGGCTAAATCGCAAGCGCCGCAAACGGCAAGGAGCTGGCAATGCCCAGCTTTTCGTAAAAGCCGTCCGAATGGCCGATACAACCATCCCGTGTCCACGCCGTCGAAGCGGCGGCACGGCGCTTTACGCGGCCTTAAGCGGGTGGATTTAAGCTCGGCCTCCAGGACGACATGATCGATCGCGCGGCGCTTTCGCGGCGCTATCGAGGGCTTGGAGCAGATGCGGGCCTTGGCCCGAAAAGTTCCGGCAGGGACGGCGCGGCACAATGGCAAAAGGCTGGAGCGGCGAGCGGCGCGAACCGACATTCGGCCGGTCTTTCGACCTTGGCGGCGACGAGGAGCCGCGCAAGCCGGCACGGCCGAAGCGCAAAAGGAAGCGGGCCCGGCGCTCTTCCTTCGGCCGCATGATCTATTGGGCTTTTACCCTCGGCGTGTGGGCTTGCGTCGGCGGTGCGGTTCTCGTCGCCTATGAGGCGGCGCGATTGCCGCCGATCGATCAACTTGCGGTCCCCAAACGGCCGCCGAACATAGCGATCGTCAGCGAGGATGGCGCTTTGCTCGCCAATCGCGGCGACACGGGCGGGGCGACGATCCATCTCGCCGAGCTTCCGCCCTATCTGCCGAAGGCTTTCATCGCCATAGAAGATCGCCGCTTCTACGAACATTGGGGCATCGATCCGCTCGGCATTCTCCGGGCGCTCGCGAGCAATATGACCGGGCGCGGCAGCATGCAGGGCGGCTCCACCTTGACCCAGCAGCTCGCCAAAAATCTGTTTCTGACGCAAGAGCGCACGCTCGCGCGCAAGATTCAGGAGGCCGTTCTCGCGGTCTGGCTCGAACATAAATTCTCCAAGGATCAGATCCTCGAACTTTATCTGAACCGCGTCTATTTCGGTTCCGGCGCCTTTGGCGTCGAAGCCGCGGCGCAAAAATATTTCGGCCACAGCGCCCGCTATGTCAGCCTGGCGGAGGCGGCCATGCTCGCCGGTCTGATGAAGGCGCCGACGCGGCTCGCGCCGAACCGCAATCCCGAAGCGGCAGTCGAACGCGCCGAGCAGGTCCTCATCGCCATGGCCCAAGAGGGCTATATTACCGAGCCGATGGCCAAGCTCGCCTTGGCGCATCCGGCCTATGCCGTACATGAAAAAGGCAATGACTCCGTCAATTACGCCGCCGATTATGTCATGGATCAGCTCGACGATACGGTCGGCGCGGTCGACGGCGACATTATCGTTACGACGACTTTGAGCGCCCCGTTCGAGAGAGATGCGGAAAAAGCGCTGACCGAGGTGCTCGACGCCAAAGCTGCGCGCTATGGCGTAAGCCAAGGCGCGATCGTCGCGATCGACCCAGATGGCGCGGTCCGCGCTCTTATCGGCGGGCGCAATTATGCCGGCAGCCAGTTCAACCGCGCCATTGCGGCGAAGCGCCAGCCCGGCTCCGCTTTCAAGCCTTTCGTCTATCTCACAGCGCTCGAGCGCGGCCTGACGCCCGACAGCGTGCGCGAGGATGCGCCGATCAATGTCAGAGGCTGGCGGCCGGAAAATTATTCGCGCGAATATTTTGGGCCCGTCACTTTGACCAAGGCGCTCGCTTTGTCGCTCAACACGGTCGCCGTGCGGCTCGGCCTCGAAGTGGGGCCCGCCGCCATCATCAAAACCGCGCATCGCCTCGGCATCACTTCGGAACTGCAGTCGAATGCCTCGATCGCGCTCGGCACGTCCGAGGTCACGCCGCTCGAATTGGTGACCGGCTATGCGCCTTTCGCCAATGGCGGGATTGGCGTGCAGCCTTATGTGATCACCAAGGTCCGCACGGCGGGCGGGAGGCTCCTCTATCAGCGCAGGCCCACAGACAATGCGCGGGTCATCGAGCCGCAATATGTGGCGATGATGAATGCGATGATGGAGCAGACGCTGGCGATCGGGACGGCGCATAGGGCGCAATTGCCGGCCGGCTGGGAGGCGGCGGGCAAGACCGGCACGAGTCAGGATTGGCGCGATGCCTGGTTCGTCGGCTATACGAGCCATCTCGTGGCCGGCGTCTGGCTCGGCAATGACGACAATTCGCCGACGAAAAAGGCCTCCGGCGGCAATCTGCCGGTCGAGATCTGGTCGAAATTCATGATGGCTGCGCTGCAGGGCCTCCCGCCGGAAGGGTTGCCCTATGGCGTCTGGCGCAATCCGAACCCCTTTGCGGCGCCGCCCGCCAATATGCCTGTGGCGAACAATGGTGGGGGCTTCTTCGGCCTTCCCTTCGGCGGCTCGCCTGCGGCCACGCGTAGCGCGCCTTTGCCGATCCACGCGGCTGGCCAAACGTCGGGTCAGCCTTCGCGCAGCCTTCCCGGCATCGGCTGGCGTAACCATGATGACAGTGAGGTGCTGCCGCCGGCGCCGATCCCCAATGGCGGAGCGGCAGCGCAAAGCGACAAGAAGTTTTTTGGGCTGTTTTAAGCGCTCTGCATCGGCAGACGGTTGCGTCGCGCGACCCAACAATTGTTTCGCTCAAAAATCGGAGAGCTGCGCGCTTAAGCGAGGTTAAATCCAGGGCGCTTTTTGGTGCATGCGCACGTAGGGCAGCAGAAGCACGCCAAACTCGTCGTAAAATCGGCCAATTTTCGCAAAGTGCTGATCACGGGCATCGAGGGAACTTTCGTCCTCTTTGTGATCGAGAGCATGGCGACTGACCATCGTTTTGCGTAGGTCGTCGAGATACGATTTGACCTCGTTTCTGAATAGGAAAGGCACCTTGTCTATTGCGCGGTCAAATTTTCCTATGTGAACGTTGGTGACATCGCCACCCCGCACAATTTCATCAATGACCTCTCGAATCGAGTCGTAGACGTTCATTCGCCTTTCGAAAAGGTCGAGCACCGCGCGCTGATGCGCCGTGCGCCACTGAAGAAAACTAATTACCGCGACCAAGAGCGCAACTGTTTGCACAGCTAAAAATTGAAGTACCGACATGGGGTCAATCCCGTATCTCCGTTCCTTGCGAACTGAGGCCCGTGGTATGAACGTCTTCAAGCGTCGACGAGCATGCGATCGCCGATTATTGCAAGAAGCTCGATGCGATCGCCGCGACGCGCACGCAAGCCCGCTGACCTCAGCTCTCCGCCTCGCCCGGCGTCCCCGGCTCCTCTTTCAGCCCATCCGGCTGCGGCATGAAGATGATGTTGTAGCCAGAATCGACATAATGGATCTCGCCCGTTACCCCGCTTGCGAGATCGGAGAGCAGATAGAGGCCGGCGCCGCCGACATCTTCGATGGTGAGCGCGCGCCGCAGCGGCGCATGCGCCTTCTGAAAATTGAACATGAAGCGCGCATCGGCGATGCCGGCGCCAGCCAAAGTGCGGATCGGGCCGGCGGAGATGGCATTGACGCGAATGCCCTGCGGGCCGAAATCGGCGGCGAGATAGCGCACGCTCGCTTCGAGCGCCGCCTTGGCGACGCCCATCACATTGTAATTGGGCATCACTCGCGTCGCGCCGCCGAAGGTGAGCGTCAATAGCGCGCCGCCCTGCGGCATCAGAGCCGCCGCGCGCTTGGCTGATTCCGTGAAGGAGAAGGCGGAGATCAGCATTGTGTGCAGAAAATTCTGTCGCGACGTATCGGCATAGCGGCCCTTGAGTTCGGCGCGGTCCGAATAGGCGACGCAATGGACAAGAAAATCGAGGCTGCCCCAGTCCTTGCCGATCGTCTCGAAGACCGTATCGAGCGAAGCGAGATCCTCGACATCGCAAGGCAGGATGAGCGAAGCGCCGAGGCTCTGGGCAAGCGGCTTCACCCTTTTGCCGAGAGAAACGTTCTGAAAGGTGAAGGCGAGTTCGGCGCCTTGCGAGCGAAGCGCCTTGGCGATGCCCCAGGCGATCGAATGATCATTGGCGACGCCCATGACGAGGCCGCGCTTGCCTTGCATGAGCCTGCCAGCGGGGGCGCCTTCGGCCCCCTTCTCAGGCGTCGACATGTTTCAGGACGATCGAGGCGTTGGTGCCGCCGAAGCCGAAAGAGTTGGAGAGGACAGCATGCAAATTCACATTATCTTGCCGTTTGCGGACAATGTTCATATCCGCAAAGGCAGGATCGAGCTCTTCGATATTGGCGCTGGCACAGATGAACCCGCTCTGCATCATCAATATACTATAGATGAGTTCATGGACTGCGGTCGCGCCCTGAGCGTGACCGGTCAGCGATTTCGTCGCGGAGATCGGCGGGCATTTTTCGCCGGCGCCGAAAACAGTTCGGATCGCCTCGATTTCTTTGAGATCGCCGATCGGCGTCGAGGTCGCATGCGGGTTGATATAGTCGATCGGACATTGCACGTCGGCGAGTGCCATGCGCATGCAGCGGACCGCGCCTTCGCCCGAAGGCGCGACCATGTCGACGCCGTCGGAGGTCACGCCATAGCCGATGATTTCTCCATAGATTTTTGCGCCGCGCGCCTTGGCATGTTGCAGCTCTTCGAGAACCACGACCCCGGCGCCGGCAGCGATGACGAAACCGTCGCGATTCTTGTCATAGGGGCGTGAGGCGACCGAAGGCCTGTCGTTGTAGGAAGACGAAAGCGCTCCCATCGCGTCGAACAGAACCGACAAGCCCCAGTAGAGCTCTTCGCAGCCGCCGGCGAACATGAGATCCTGCTTGCCATATTGAATCATCTCATAGGCATTGCCGACGCAATGATTGGAGGTCGCGCAGGCGGATGAGATGGAATAGTTCACGCCCTTGATCTTGAACCAGGTGGCGAGCGTCGCCGAGGCGGTCGAGGACATGGCCTTGGGCACAGCGAAAGGCCCGACCTTTTTGGGACCCTTGCTGCGGGTGATATCGGCCGCATCGATGATCGTGCGCACCGAGGGACCGCCGGAGCCCATGATGAGGCCGGTCCGCTCATGCGAGATCTCGGCTTCGGCGAGGCCAGCATCCTGGATCGCCTGATCCATGGCGACATGGTTCCAGGCCGTGCCGCCGCCATGGAAGCGCATGGCGCGGCGATCGATCATGCCTTCCGGATCAAGCGTCGGCGCGCCATGGATCTGGCTGCGGAAGCCGAGCTCGGCATATTTTTCGGCGCGGACGACGCCCGAGCGCCCCTCGCGCAGGGAGGCGAGCACTTCCTGCGAATTATTGCCGATCGGGGAAACAATGCCGATCCCCGTGACGACGACTCGCCTCATGCGCATCTCCTGCTTGAGTCTGCCTGGCCGTGGCAGGCGACTTTATTGGCGGGCATCGGCAACCTTATGCTGCCGATGCAATCGCGGCCTTGAACAATCCGACCTTGAGATCGGTCGCCTCATATATGCGGGCGCCATCGGCCTCGAGCCAGCCATCGGCGATCCCCAGCACAAGTTTCGTCTTGAACACGCGCTTCAGATCGACGCCATAGATGATCCGTTTGACCGTGGGCAGGACCTGGTCGGAGAATTTGACCTCGCCGACGCCAAGCGCCCGGCCACGTCCCGGCAGGCCGAGCCAGCCGAGATAGAAGCCGAGCAATTGCCAAAGCGCGTCGAGCCCGAGACAGCCAGGCATGACCGGATCGCCTTTGAAATGGCAGCCGAAGAACCAATGATCCGCCCGGATGGCAAATTCCGCGCGGATCCAGCCTTTGCCGCTCGGTCCGCCTTCTTCCGAAATGTCGGCGATCTTGTCGAACATCAAAAGGGGCGGCAGAGGCAATTGCGGATTGCCGGGCCCAAATAGGTCACCGCGGCCGCAAGCAATCAGATCTTCATAGTCGTAACTGGAGCGCCGTTCGCTCATTTTACCATCACTCTTTGGCGTGCTCGCACTCTGCTGGGATTGATGCGAATGAATTTTGCGGCCTTCTAACATAGGCTCTGGTCCCTCGGAAGCGGGTTGAGTGCCGCAATCCTTATCCCCGGACAAGTTTACTTCACAGCGGCATGCCCGAGTCCAACATTGCCGGTGCGGGCCAAGCGGCTCGAAAAAGCCAAAGATTCCCATCCGTTGCGTCAAGGACTGGCACGCCAAGTGCCTCCGGCACCCGCGGCTGCGGCACACGGGAACTCCCGCGCCCTAAGCCCCAAAGGAATTATCGCACTGCAAGATTATTCCAAGATGATTCGATGATCTGTGGAAATTTTTCTGAGGCAGAGCTCGCCGAGCCGCGGGCGCAGGAACATTTCCTGCCACGGGAGGCTTTGAGGCGGTGCAAAAAAAACTGCGGTCTGGCAGCTCTATTGTCGATTAATGCCTTGTCAAATCTGGACCTTGTCATATTTCTTAGAGTTTCGTAAAAAGAGAAATTGGTGTCTCGGGTCAGAACGACCGGCACCGAAAGGTCGAAGAGATGGTTCAGGCGAAACGCAAACCCAAATCGCGCAAGAGCGAACTGGCGCGGCGCAATGCGATCGGCGCGCTTCTCGCGGGCTGCCCCGTTCACGAGCTGCGGGCCAAACTTCGCGCTGCCGGCTTGCGCCCGACGCGACAGCGCGTCGCACTCGGCTGGTTGCTGTTTGCCAAGGGTGACCGGCATTTGACGGCGGAAAAGCTGCAAGAAGAGGCGGAAGGCTCGCGCGTGCCGATCTCGCTCGCCACGATCTACAACAGCCTGCATCAATTTACCGAAGCCGGCCTGCTGCGTGAGATCGCCGTCGACGGATCGAAGACCTATTTCGATACGAATGTTTCGCACCACGACCATTTCCTGGTCGAAGGCGCCAATACGCTCATCGATATTCCGCAGGTTGCCGTCGATACGCTCAATCTGCCGCCGCCCCCGACGGGCACCCAAATCGCGCGCGTCGAAGTGGTGGTCAGGCTGCGTCCGCAGAGCGAGTGACGGCAGCGGCAAACCGCAACGCAGCTCACTCGATCTTCTCGTTCGGATAGACGCCCCAAAGCGAGGTCTGCGCGATATAGCCGTCGAATCCATCGCCGGAAATATGGCACCAGCTGCCGTCGCAAGTCTTGATGCCGGCGATCACCCCCGATTGCAGCCGCGCGATGGGAGCAGCGTTTTTCGCCGGCTGCGCGAGCAAAGTGAAGACATCGCCCTTTTTCCAGGGCGCCACGAGCGCCGTGCGCCGGCCCGACAGCAGGCTATGCAAGACCCAGCCTTCGGTGCCTTCCGAATCGCGGACTCTGCGCCAGACATCGAACTCGGCCGTGACCTCGACCGGCAGGCCGGCGCGCTGGAAAACCCAAGTGGTACGGTGGTCTCTGGAGGGGCCTTCGTGGAGATTGACGCGATCGGCCTTCAGGCTGACGAAGCGCGGCAAGGGAAGCCCGCTGACGCCGCCTCTTTGCTCGCCGAATTGGAGGTTCGTGTTCTGTGCCTGCACCGAGCCAGGTGCGACGGCAATCGCCATGAGGATTGTCAGGAGGATTGCGACGGCGAGCCAGCCTGCGCATGCGAGTCTCGCCAAAAGTCTCGGCAAGAGCTGGGCCATGAAGGCAGACCTGTCCGGCGCATGCCGTCGCTTCGTGCGCTGCAACGCCCCTGGGCCCATATCCACCTTGCGATTGCCGCGCTGCGCCAAAACCCGTCCGATCCCGCCGCACAGATGACTCGGTGAGCCTTGGCAGCGAAAGCTCGTGTCGATGATCCAATTGCCGAAGCGGAGCGGCGAATTTGCGTCAAAAGGCGGGCTATTTTTCTTGGCGCACCGATTGCCGGCGCCGCCGCGGGGCTTTTGCCAGAGCATAAGACATGGCCTTCGATTCTTGGTCATCATCCCTGCCATTCTTGTGTTTGAGCAGCCATCTGCTAGATCATGTCGTCGAAGAGACATCGGATGTATCCGATGTCTAAAATATCGGGCAAAGGCTGGGTTGCCGATCCCATCATGCTGTGAATTTGGATGCGGGGCCGATTTATCGCGGCGACTTGGATCGGCGACTTGGATCGGCGACTTGGATCGGCGACTTGGATCGGCGACTTGGCTCGACGACTTGGCTCGACGACTTGGCTCGACGACTTGGCTCGACGAGCGAGTTCCGCAAACGAGGATCGGCTCCAAAGGTGCTGACGCAATGCGGGAGGAAGTGGTTTCACCTCCTTACTGCGGCGGGCAAAGTTAAGGGCAAGTGAAAACCTGTCTTTCCGGAAAGAGTAAAGCCCTTGCGGCATCAATCTTGGCAGCGTCTATTGCATCATGGCGCTGGATCAATAGGGTGCTCAGAACATCGTTTCGGCGCGTCCGAGACGGAAGCTGTTTGGCGGCCGACGTAAGGCCTTGCCCGGCGCATTGATCGCAGCGGATCATGGCGCGGGCGCCGCAAAATCATGGTTGATTGGGCCATAGTTGATCGGGCGTTGGCTGATCGGGTATTTGTCGGAAATGCAACGAATCGGCCTTCGATGACAGGCGCCTGCCGCAGGCCAGGCAATGACGGGATGCAGAATGAGCAGGAAGAAACCGCTCGTTGTCCTCACGCGGAAATTGCCCGACGTCGTCGAGACGCGCATGTGCGAATTGTTCGACGCAAGGCTCAATCTCGATGACAAGCCGATGTCGCATGCCGAGCTCGGCGAAGTGATGCGCGGCGCCGATGTCATCGTGCCGACCGTGACGGATCGGATCGACTCCGCTCTCATCGAGCAGGCCGGTCCGCAGCTCAAGCTCATCGCCAATTTCGGCACCGGCGTCGACCATATCGATGTCGGTCTCGCAACTCAGCGTGGCATCACCGTCACCAATACGCCAGGGGTCCTGACCGAGGACACGGCGGACATGACCATGGCGCTGATCCTTGCGGTGGCGCGCCGTCTCGTCGAAGGTGCCAAGGTCATTCCCGCCGGCCAGTGGAGCGGCTGGTCGCCGACCTGGATGCTCGGCAGCCGGATCACCGGCAAACGCCTGGGGATCGTCGGCATGGGCCGCATCGGCCAGGCGCTGGCGCGCCGGGCGCGGGCCTTCGGACTCCAGATTCATTATCACAACCGGCGGCGGGTGGCGTCTTCGGTCGAAGAAGAGCTCGAAGCGACCTATTGGGAATCGCTCGATCAGATGCTGGCGCGCATGGACATTGTCTCGGTCAATTGCCCGCACACGCCGGCGACCTATCATCTCCTGTCGGCGCGGCGGCTCAGATATCTTCGTCCGCATGCGATCATCGTCAATACCGCACGCGGCGAAGTGATCGACGAGATCGCCTTGACCCGCATGCTGGAATCAGACGAGCTCGCCGGGGCCGGGCTCGATGTCTTCGAACATGAGCCGGCGATCTCGCCGAAGCTCGTCAAGCTCGCCAATGCCGGCAGGGTGACATTGCTGCCGCATATGGGCTCGGCGACGACGGAAGGCCGGATCGACATGGGCGATAAGGTCATCATCAATGTGAAGACTTTTATGGACGGGCATCGGCCGCCGGATCGCGTGCTGCCGAATATGATGTGAGCACTTTCCCGGATCGCATTCCGCTTCGCTTCATGCGTCCGGGAAAGCGCCGGGTTAACGCGCCCGCATCCACCGCCTGAGCGCGACGCCGGCCCAAATGGCTTCGACGAGACCAAACGGCCAAGCGCCTTGCAGAAAGCCGTAAATCGAGCCTAAGAGACAGGCGCCGGCGAAGCCGAGCGTCCACCAGTGCGCGCGTGCTTCAAGTGCGTAACAGACGAGCATGGCAGTGACGGCGAAAAGCCCGAAGGCGCTCAAGGCGTCCACGATTTAACCGATCACGTCTGACGCGGAAAAATCCGCGTCACATGGCCCATCTTGCGGCCGGGCCGGGCTTCCGCTTTGCCATAAAGATGCAGACAGGCGCCGGGCTCGGCGAGGATCTCTGGCCAAGCGCGGACGTCGTCGCCGATCAGATTGCGCATCTCGACGCAAGCGCCATGCCGTGTCGTCGCGCCGAGGGGCCAGCCGGCAATGGCTCTGACATGCTGTTCGAATTGCGAGGTGACGGCGCCATCTAATGTCCAATGGCCGGAATTATGGACGCGCGGCGCGATCTCATTGACCTTGATCGTCTGCCGCGGCGGTAAGTCGGGACGCGTCTCTTCGGTCACGAACATTTCAACCGCGATGACGCCGACATAATCGAGCGCATCGGCGATTTTCCGGGCGCAGGCGATGGCTTCGGCGGCGCAGTCCGGGGTGATGCGCGCCGGCGCGAGGCTCGTGCTCAGAATATGATTCACATGGATGTTTTCGCAAACGTCATAGGCGGCGAAGCTCCCGTCCATGGCCCGCGCGGCGACGACCGAGACCTCCTTCGAAAAACCCACGACGCCTTCGAGGATCGACGGCACGCCGCCGAGGCTGCGAAAGCCCCCGGAGAGATCCGAGCCTTCGCGGATCAGGAGCTGGCCTTTGCCGTCATAGCCGAAGCGGCGTGTTTTCAGGATCGCCGGACAGCCGATCTGGGCGATGGCGCGGGCGAGTGCGGCGGCATCATCGACCGCGGCATAGACGGCCGTCTTGATGCCGAGCGAAGATAGGAAATCCTTTTCGACGAGCCGGTCCTGGCAGGCGGCGAGTGCCGCGGGCCCAGGCCGCACCGGACCATGTTCGGCGAGCACCGCGGCGGTGCGGGCCGGAACATTTTCAAATTCATAGGTGACGACATCGACCTGATCGGCGAAATGCGCCAAAGCCTTCTCATCGTCGTAATCGGCGATCATGTGGCTTGCCGCGACAGCGAAGGCGGGGCTGTCCTGCTCCGGCGAAAAAATATGCGCCTTGAGGCCGAGCCTGGCTGCCGCCATGGCCAGCATGCGGCCGAGCTGGCCGCCACCCAAAATGCCGATCGTGTCGCCTGGCTCCAGCCGGCGCGTTTGCGCTGGCGGCATGGTTCATTCCTTTTTCGAGGGCTGCTCGGCAACGGCTTGCGTCTGTGCGGCGCGCCAGGCATCGAGCCGTTTCGCCAAAGTTTTGTCGCCGAGCGCCAGAACCGCCGCGGCGAGCAGCGCCGCATTGACGGCGCCGGCCTCGCCGATCGCCAGAGTGCCGACCGGAACACCCGCCGGCATTTGCACGATGGAAAGGAGCGAATCCTGGCCGAAGAGAGTTTTGGTCTCGATCGGCACGCCAAAGACGGGCAGAGGCGTCATCGAAGCCGCCATGCCGGGCAAATGGGCGGCGCCGCCGGCGCCGGCGATGATCAGCTTGAAGCCTGCCTCCTTGGCGCCCTTGGCGAATTTGACGAGCCGGTCGGGCGTGCGATGGGCAGAGACGATCAATGCCTCATAGCCGATGCCGAGCGCCTCCAGGGTCTCGGCGGCATGGCGCATCGTCTTCCAATCCGATTGGCTGCCCATGATAATGGCGACGGGCTTGTCTTTCACGGGCACGGCGGTCGTTTCCGGCAGGGTCCAAAGGCACGTCCGACGACTTGCGAAACGGCTTCGCCGTCCCGAATATGAACAGGCAGGGTTCGGCGAAGCAAGCGGCATAAACGAAGGGGCAGGGCGGCGCAAGCCAAAGGCGGCGGCGAAGTTCAGCCGGTCAGGGCTCTGCGATTGAGCTCGATGCGGTCCTTGATCACCAGTTCGCCCCACAAGACATCGATCAGTTCCTCCTTGCGGAACTTGCTCATCACCCTGCTGACGTGAACCGGGGTCAAGCCGACAGCATCGGCGATTTCGGATTGCCTAATCGGGAAAGGGTAGCGGCCGCCTTTGCCGCCGGTTGCAATCGCATCGAGCCGCGCGGCGAGCCGTATGAGGAAATTAGCAATGCGCTCCTCGGCGCTGCGCTGTCCCAAATCGACCATGGTCTCGAGACACTGCTGCTCTTCCCGGGCCCAGCTCTTCGCGGCGTTTTTCAGCAGCTCTGGGCTTTTCACGATTTCTCGTTGGAGATCGGCAGAATTAATTCGGCCGTACCGGACCTCAGTCACCGAAGCGACGGAAACATATTCCTCTTTCCCAAACATCATCCGGCTCGAGAATATATCGCCCGGCAGCAGGAAGAAGAATATCTGCCGGCGCCCGTCCGGCAGCCTGAAGAAGGTGAAAGCCCAGCCTTCGCAATGGATATGGACATCGTCGGGGGATTTTCCGGGACGGAAGACAATCCGCCCGGCTGCCGCAGTGGACGAAGTTAGCCGAATTTCATTGCTTCTCAATTTGCCTGCCAGCATGTCGTCTGGCGCGATCGCCCGGCAGAAGCTGGGCCCCTTGATCGGACAAGTTAGGCAGGGCCAGGGACCGGAACTCGTTGTCATACGTAGCGAAGTCATACGTAGCGAACTCCCTCTGCTTCCCTCGCTCCGGCTCGATCTGATGTCGTCAAGCTTTTTCGAAATCGATCATTCGCTCGCAGCAAAGTCCCTTGGTCAATATGTCGCAGAAGAACCAGCGCTTAGTCGCAAGACAATCCATTTGGATATTCAGCAATCATAGATATTCGATGCTCAAACTCAACAGCTGAATGCAACTTTTGTTATTGACGCATGTTAAGCTTAGCTCATTTTCGATTAACTTTCGCCAGTTATTCATTAACTGCAACCATATGACCATTGAGAAGCGGCGAGTGACTATGGAGCCCTGCGATCAGCTTTCGGTTTCGCGCTATGACAGCGTGATCGACAGGGCCTTCCTCGACCTTATTCCTGATGCGATCGTCATCTGCGACGCTTCCGGGTCCATACGCCAAGTCAACTGCCATTTCACCGCGATGTTCGGCTATGCGCAGGACGAAATCCTCGCCAAGCCGGTCGAAATCCTCATGCCGGTTCATCTCCGTGACCGGCACCACGCGCATCGGGCCGATTATCAACACGCGCCCAAGACGCGGGCGATGAACGACAGCGGCACCTTTGTCGGCAGGGACAAGGCTGGGCGCGAATTGCCCATCGACATCATGCTGACGCCTGTTCCGCATGGTCCGGAGCCGCTGTTCATGGCGGTGATTCGGGACATGACGAAGCAGAAGAGGATGGAAAGCGAGCTTACGGAGCAATGCGCCGAACTCCAGAAGAGCCAGACCGCGCTCTCACAGCAGAATGCGCTGTTCGACGCGGCGCTCAACAATATGACGCATGGCCTGGCGATGTTCGACGCGAGGGGCTGTCTGCTCGTGTGCAACAGCAAATTTCGCGAGATTTATGAGATTCCCGAAACCGAACATATCATTGGCGCGACTTGGGACGAGCTGCTCGGGCTTCTGCTCCATGAAGGCCTCATCAGGGACGATGACGGGACCGGGCAGCTCCGCGACCGGCGGCCGGCGTTGCGCGCATCCAAGGAAGGATCGGTCAATCTGACCCTGACCGATGGCCGGACGATCGCCATCTCGCACCGAAAAATGGAGAATGGGGGCTCTGTTTCGGTTCATCGCGACATAACGGACCGCCTCCGCGCAGAGGCGGAAATCCACCGCTTGGCGACGCATGATTTCCTTACTGGCCTGCCCAACCGGCTGTTTTTGGAACAGCGGATCGCCGGGCTGCGGCGATCGCGCGGATTCGGAAACATCCTCGCTCTGCATTATTTGGATCTCGATCGGTTCAAGCAGGTCAATGACAATTTTGGTCACCGCTACGGCGATCTCCTCTTGCAGACGGTGGCGAGCCGCCTTTCGCAGATCGTGCCGCCCGAGGACATCATCGCCCGCCTCGGCGGCGACGAATTCGTCGTGGTGCAGCCCGACCTCGAACATGAGGCTTCCGCAATCGGCCTCGCGACGCGCATCATCGGCACGATCAGCGAGCCATTTCGGCTCAACGGAAGACGGGTGCAAATCGGCGCGAGCGTCGGACTTGCGTTCAGCAATGGCAAGCCCGATCTCGCCGATCTTCTAAGACAATCCGACATGGCGCTTTACGAGGCGAAACAGGACGGCAAGGGACTGGTGCGTGTGTTCGCCAGCACGCAGCTCACCGATCGGCATCGATTGCGTCAGATCGAGAAGCGACTGCTCGGTGCGATCGGCCGCAACGAAATGAGACTCCATTTTCAGCCGATCGTCGATTGCCGCACATGCAGGGTCCATGGATTCGAAGCGCTTCTTCGCTGGACCGACCCGCATTTGGGACCGGTCGGCCCTTCGGAGTTCATTGCCATCGCCGAGCAAAATGGCGCAATTGTTGCGATTGGGATCTGGGTTCTAGAAAGGGCTTGCCGGATTGCATTGAAATGGCCTTCGGCGCTGCGCATCGCGGTCAATGTTTCGCCTCTGCAATTCGGGCAGCCCGAATTCGTGACAGCCGTCAAAGACATTCTGCAGCGGACCGGCCTGCCAGGAAGCCGGTTGGATCTCGAAGTGACCGAATCGCGCCTGTTCCTGCGCGACGAATCGATCATGCGCAGGCTGAATTCGCTGCGCGAACTCGGCATCAGAATCTCCGCCGACGATTTTGGAACCGGCTATTCCTCGCTTCATCAACTCAAGAATTTTCCATTCGACGTAATCAAGATCGATCGTTCATTTGTGAGCGGCGACACGACGAAATCGGCGGAAATTGTGCGGGCCATCGCCGGCTTGGCGAAAGGCCTCGGCATGAAGACGATTGCCGAGGGCGTCGAAACCCATGAGCAGCACCAGCTCGCCATGAGCGCGGGCTGCGAGGAAATCCAGGGCCATCTCATCAGCGGGGCCATGCCGGCAGATCTGATTCCTGTCTTTCTCCGCCGCTGCGAAGTTTTGGAGGGTGCTGCCTAGCAATGCCGCAGAAATGCGCTATCAGCAGATAGGACTCAGGTGCAAAACTTTGTCCATCTAACCTTTTATGGCGGTGAGATAGCTTGGATCAATAATCCAGATTAAGGAGGATATTGAATTTTACTCTAAAACTAACCTGAATGGATTCGGCTGATTCACAATATGATCAGCCTGCGCCGAAGCTAGAGCCCGGCGTCCATTGGGGCTTCGCAGCGCAGCTTAGCCCCGTGCATGTTGCGATTCGCTTGCCCGCGTTAAGCGTTGTGTGAGCTCATTGAACCGCGTGCCGCGAACGCCGTAGCGATCCTGCGAGGCGGTTGCGCGGCCCGACATGTGCTTCCAGCGACTGCGTGTGTTTTGGCACCGAAGTAAGTCTGATTCACAGGCGGGTTGTTGGAAGCTTGATCGCGATGGGCGGTCAGATTCAAATGGGGGGATTTTTTGATGGCGGACTCGACACGCAACCAAGACACTTTGAGAGAACGTCTCGATTTCATCGGGATGGATCAAAAGGCACGGGCTGGACTGAGCAAATTGCAGCCGCTTCTCAGACAGTCAATCGGACCTGCGCTGGAGGTCTTTTACGACAAGGTGAGGGCTACGCCCGCGACGCGGAAATTCTTTGGCGACGAAAAGCACATAGCGGGGGCGAAGAGTGCCCAGGAGCGGCACTGGGCCATCATTGCCGCCGCCAATTACGACGATGATTATGTGAATGGCGTACTAAAAGTAGGTCAAACCCACGCGCGAATTGGACTTGAGCCGCGATGGTATATCGGCGGTTACGCGTTGGTGATGGAGCAGCTTATTCACGCCATCGTGGAAGAGCAATGGCCGCGTCTTTTGCAAATGGCCAAGGGTCGTCCCGAAGGCGTAGCAGAGGCGCTATCGTGCCTTGTAAAAGCGGCCATGCTTGACATGGATTTCGCCATCTCGGTTTACTTGGAAACGCTGGACGGGCAGCGCCGACGCGCTGAGGAAGCCGGACAGGAAGCTATCAAGCAAGAGAGGGCGATTGTCGCCAATTCGATCGGCGTCGGTTTGACCAAACTGGCGGCAAAAGACCTGACCTTTCGGATGTCGGCGGATATACCGGAGGTGTATCGCCAGCTTCAAACGGATTTCAACGCTGCGATCGAGCAGCTTGAAGTGGCAATGCAGAGTGTGACGGGCAGCACGAATGCGATCCACTCGGGAACGCAGGAGATATCGACAGCCGCCGACGACCTGTCGCGCCGCACCGAGCAGCAGGCAGCTAGCCTCGAAGAAACGGCGGCGGCACTCGAACAGATTACCGCAACCGTCAAGAAATCCGCCGAAGGCGCAGCCCATGCTCGTCAAGTGGTCGCCGCTGCCGACGACGACGCCAAGAAGAGTTCGGTCGTCGTCCGCCAGGCCGTCGAGGCCATGGGTGAGATCGCCAAATCGGCGCGGCAGATCAGCCAGATCATTGGCGTGATCGACGAAATTGCGTTCCAGACCAACTTGCTCGCCCTCAACGCGGGCGTCGAAGCGGCACGGGCGGGCGATGCGGGGCGTGGCTTTGCAGTCGTCGCCTCCGAAGTGCGCGCACTGGCCCAGCGCTCGGCCGAAGCGGCCAAGGAGATCAAGGGGCTGATTTCGGCCTCGACGACGCAGGTGGAACATGGGGTCAAGCTGGTGGCTGAAACCGGCAAGTCGCTCGAACGCATGATGAGCCAGGTGACCGAGATCAACGACATCGTCACCGGCATTGCCTCGGGTGCCAAGGAACAGGCCACCGGGCTCGCCGAAGTCAACGCCGCCGTCAACCAGATGGACCAGGTGACACAACAGAATGCGGCGATGGTCGAGCAATCGACAGCGGCGAGCCATTCGCTGTCGCAGGAGACCGAGCAGCTATTGGGACTGATCGGGCAGTTTCAGGTCGGGCGGGTGAGCGACAACGATTCCATGCGTCGCGAATTGCAGAGGGCAGCGCCGCACGCCTTCGGGCAGCCGTCCAAAACGCCAGCTGCCAGCGGCACGCGCGGAGAAATGCGCAAGCCGACTCCGCGGCCCGTCCGCGCCGCGTCCAAGGCGGTGTGAACGGCGCGCCCATGAGCGGTGATGCCGATGGCTGGGAGGAGTTTTGAGTCGCTTGCCCGCGACGACGGGTTGGCCTCATAGGGGCGGGCAATAGGTTCCGAAGGCGGGAGCCGGAACAACAGGCGGACGCACATGGCTGAAATTGGCAAAGCGGATGGCGCTGCGGCGCGCGAAATGCTCACCTTCGTGATTGGGTCTCAAGAGTTTTGCATCGACGTCATGGCGGTGCGGGAAATTCGGGTTTGGACGCCGGCAATGCCCGTGGCTCAAGCGCCCAGCTTCGTCTGCGGCGTCATCAACCTGCGCGGGACTGTGTTGCCGATCGTCGACTTCGCGGCTCGGCTCGGCTTGCCGCCGACTGAGCCGACCACTCGTCACGCGATCCTGGTCGTCCAGATCGGCGATCAGACCATTGGCCTGTTGGTCGATGGGGCGTCGGAGATTCTCACGATAAGCCCGGACCTCATACAGCCAACGCCCGACGTGGCCTCGCAAATGACGAAACACTTCGTTAGCGGCATTGTCGCCACCGACGGGCGCATGATCAGCCTGATCGCGCTTGACGCCATACTGCCTCAGAGCGACGAGCAAGCTGCCGCATAATCGACAGGCAACATTAGGGCGGACACAGAGGCGGCCGGTGATCAAAGTGGTCGGCAACGCTGCTGGCCCCGTGCAGGCGGAAGGAAGGGCAGCACCAGAGCATGATGCCTGGAGCGCAATGGCGTTTGACGCGGTTCTCCTCGCAAAAGGGAGGCAGATATGCTTGCTCTTCAGCCGAGCTTGCGGGCGATCACGTCCATCCCGATCCTATGCGCCGCGCTGATCTGATAGTCGACAGGCTCGAAGCCATGGTCGCGCAACAGGCGATAGAGCCTGCTGCGGCCAAACATGTGATAATGGTCGATCTCGCTCCAATGCGGATTGGCGGCATGCGCCTGCAGCAGGTTGAAGAGCATCGGCTCGCGATTGGGCATTGAGAGAAACAAGGCGCCGCCCGGGCGCAGCAGCCGTTGCGCTGCTTTGAGCAGCTCATTCGGAAAAGCCTGGCGCGGCAGCAGATCGGCGAGGCTGACGACGCTGAAGCGTCCGCTGCCGGCGAGATCCGTCAATCTGCCGCAATGGGCCTCGATGCCGAGTTGCCGGAGGGCCGCGACATTATCTGGGCTTGGGTCAAGCCCGACGGGTTCATAGCCCCATTCTGCAGCCGTGAAGATGAGCGCGCCGTCGCCGAATTCGGCGTCGAGCCAAGCGCCTTGTGCCAGATAGCGGGCGATCCGCGCGACGATCGGCGCCGCTCCGCGACGGCCCTCCTCCATCGCGTCGCCGAGCTGCCGCGTCGGCGCCGGCAATACGTCCGCAGCGAAATAGCCCTGCGTAAAAATATGGCCGCAGGCCCGGCAGGCGCGCCAGTAGATCGCGCGCGGAAGCTCCTGCCGATAGAGCGGATGCTTACCGGCATCGGCGCTGAGGACAAAAGAGTGATCCGTGCTGCCGCAGAGCGGGCAGGCGGCATAGGGCTCGCGTAAAATCTTGGTCGTCCCGAGCATTGCAGCCGGCTTGATGGCCGGTCCAGTTGCCAGTTTTGATGGAGACAGTTTCGCCGTCTCTTCGAGCGGCAGCGGCGCGACGGCGAAGGGCTGCGGCGCCTCGCCCTTCGCCCAGATCTCCCACATGCGTGTGAAGGCGGCTTCGAGATGGCGCGCATAGCGGCGCGTGTCGAAGAGCGGATGGGTCAACCGGTTCGCATGAAGCTTGCGGCGCAGATCGGCCAAGAGCTGCGGCTCGGTCGCAAGCCGCAGCGCGAGCGTCTCATATTCCTCGTCGGAGTTGGTCACGAGCTCGGGCAGGCCGATCGCATGAAGAAGGCTCGCTGCCACCCGCCCGGCAAAAGTCTCGCCGAGCAAAGTGAGCACCGGCAGGCCGACCCAGAGTGCGTCGCTCGTCGTCGTATGCGCATTATAGGGAAGGCAATCGAGAAAGAGATCGGCGAGCCTCTGCCGCGCAAGATGTTCGGCGGGGCCGAGGCGTGGCGCAAAGACCAGCCGGGCGGGATCGATGCCGCGGGCCATCGCTTCCTTTTCGAGATTAGCCTTGACCTGCGAATTGGCGTCGAAGAGCCACAGCACGCTGCCCGGCACGGCTGCGAGCAGCCGCATCCATAGGGTGAAGAAGCGCCGTGTGAGCTTATAGCTGTTGTTGAAGCAACAGAAGACGAAGCCGTTCTCCGGCAGCCCGGAATCCGCCCGCGCCGGCGTCAGATCGGCGACCCGCCGCTGCGTATCGTTCGGCTGATAGCAATCGGGCAGATGGACGATCTTTTCGTCATAGAAAGGCTGTTGTTGCATCGGCAGAGTGATCGGGTCGGCGATCACATAATCGATGAAATCACTGCCCATCGTGCCGGGATAGCCGAGGTAATTCACCTGAATGGGCGAAGGCCGGTGCGCTGCGATCTCGCTGCGCGCCAATTGCGTATAGCCCTTGAGCTCGACAAGAATGTCGATGCCGTCGGCATGGATGCGCTGAGCGGCCTGGCGATCGTCGAGATTGCGCAGATCGACGAAAGCGTCGAAGGCCTTGCCGAGCCGGTAACGCATTTCGCTGCACTCGTCCATGCCATGCGAATAGGCGATGATCTCGAAGCGCGTGCGGTCGTGGCGTTCGAACAATTCGGCCATCAGATGCGCCGTGGCATGGCGATGAAAATCGCCGGAAAGATAGCCGATCTTGAGCTTTTTCTTCTCGGCTCCGGCTTCCGGCCGCTGATGCGTGAAGCAGGGCCGCGCATGGAGAGCGCCGGCCCAAAGACGAGCGACCTGCAATTGCGCTGCGGGTGAGGACTCCATGCTGAGAAAGGCAAAAGGCGGCAGCGCATCCTTGCAATCCGCAACCCGCGCGAGGAGGCTCGCCTCATCCTTTTCGATTCCGTCCCAATCGCAGGCCACGCGTCGCTGATGATAGAGCTGGACCTCGACTCCGATGAGATTGGGATCGAGCGCCATGGCCTTCGCATAGGCGTCCAAGGCGTCGGCGGAGCGCTGTGCAAGCTCATAGGCCGCGCCGAGATTGCAATAGGTCTGCGCGATCGTCGGGTTGATCGCGATCGCTTCCTGATAGGCGGCGATCGCCTCTTCGAAGGCGCCTTGCCGAAGCAGGAGATTGCCGAGATTGCAATAGGCTTCGGCAAAGCGCGGCTGCAGGGCGATCGCCTGCCGGAACGCCGCGATCGCCTCTTCGGCCCGCAAGAGCTCGCGTAAGATATTGCCGGCGCAGAAATAAGGCCTTGCCGCATCCGGCCGCTTGTCGACGATGGCGTCGCAGATCGCCAGACCTTCCTCATGCCGCTTGAGCTTGCGCAGAAGTTCGGCCGCATTGGTATGGGCCTCGACGAAATGCGGGTCGCGCCGGTAGGCCTCGCGATAGGCGGCGAGCGCGCCCTCGAAATCGCCCTGGTCCTCGCGCACATTGCCGAGATTGGAATGGGCGGGGGCAAAGTGTGGATCGAGCGCGATCGCCTGTTCTGCGCTCGCTGCCGCCGCGGTGAAATTGCGCATGGCGCGGTGAATCGCCGCGAGATTGGAGAAAGCTTGAACATAGTCCGGCTTGAACGCGATCGCCTTGCCGACATGGTCGGCTGCGGCCGCATGATCGCCGCCCACATGCGCGATGAGGCCGAGATGGTGCCAGGCGACCGCATTGTCCGGTTCTGCCGCAAGCACCTGCAAATAAAGATCGCGGGCCATGTCGAAATGGCCGGCGGCATGGAATTCGAGCGCACCGTGCATGAGTTCGGTGGACGAGAATTCAGTCGTGGCGGGCGTGGCCTCCGCCGCTGAACCTGCTGTGCGGGTCATGGACAAGCCTCATCGCCTCATGGCTCGGCGAGGTTACAATTCCATGTCCCTTAACACGATGCCGCTTGCGCGAAGCCTGCCCGCTGCCGCAGGGCTGGTTCAAGCGATGATGTCCGGCGTCAACTGATCCTCGATCAGCGCGATCTTGTCGCGCAGGACCAGCTTGCGTTTCTTCAAACGCTGGATCTGCAGCCGGTCGGCGGTGGTGAGATTGGTCAACGCCTCGATCGCCGAGTCGAGATCACGATGTTCCTCGCGCAAGCGTTCGATCTCCGCGCACAAGGCCGCGCGCTCTTCCTCGCTCAGTTTATCAGTCATGGACTGCGATTCCACGTGATCGGGATCGGCTCTAAAGGTTAAAGCATTTCCGCCTTTGGGGGCAATCGGCCGCGTCTTGCCAGAAGCCTCGATCGATTCCGGCCCGAAGCCAAAACTATCTTATCAATCATCTATTTAGAAAAGTCAGGCGGGTCATCGCATTGATTGCGAATGGGGCGCGGAAGGACAGGCCGTTTCAGCGCCCCATGCTGGTGCGGTGTCGGCTCCGATCTTGCGGCATGTATGGCTCAGTGCGGCGGCCAGGCAAAGTCGTCGGCGCGGCCTGGCTTCGGCGGCAGGGCATTGCCGCTGACAAAGGTCTGCTCGACGAGGCTCTGCGCCTCCCCCTTTTGGCGGATGGCCGGCGCCGCGGTGGCGAGTTCGCCGCCCGGCGCGAGAACCGGACCGGTCAAGGGCAGCACGGGGCCGATCGGCGGCTTCACCGGCACGACCTTCGTTCCGTTCAGCGTGCTGGCGCCGGCGGGCGTCGTCGTCTCGATCTTTGCCAAAGCGGCATCATCCTTCGGCTTGCTCGCGTCGAAGATGCGCCGCACCTCGGTTTCGACAAATTGGGCGAGCTTGCGCGAGCCGGCCTTGGTGAAATGAATGCCGTCGCTGGTGCGTAGCCGAACCAGTTGGCCCGTCACATCCGGCCCATAGGCGCTGAACCGGCCGTTTTCGTCGCCGAATGCGTCCCAGACATCGATGAAGGTCGCGCCCGCCTTGGCGGCATGGTCCCGATAGAGATCATTGAACGAGGCCATTTCCGCCGAGAAATACTCGCTTTTCATGATCGGTAGGCCGACCCACAAGAGTGGGATCTTGGCATCGCGGAACATGCCGGCGATGGTTTCGACACGTTGCGTATAGATCTCGGTCCATTTCGGCGAGCCCGGCTCATAAGTCGCGCCGCCGTCGCGCAGCGGCTGATGATCATTGCTGCCGATCAGCATCACGGCGACATTGATCTTTTGGCCGCTGGCGAGAAGGTCGTGCACCACCTTCGTCCAATCGTAGAAATCGTCGCGAACGAGGCCCGAACTCTCATGCGTCTTGCGCAGCACGGCGATCTCGGGCCGGTCGGCCAAGTCATCGCTCAGACCTTGGTCGAGCATTTGGCCGAGAGAATCGCCGAGAACCGCGACGAAGAAGCTCGGCGGCACGGCGGGCTTTTGTTCGGCCTTTTCAATGGGGTGTTCGTCTCTCGGCTTCGTATGGGCCCGATGGAGGCCCGGTTCCGAGCGGAGCCTATGCCGCGGATGGTCATAGCCCTGCTGCGGCCATCGATTGCTCGGAAACGCCTGCCGGAACCAGTTGAACGGATCGAAGCCTTGCGCCGCCGCGGCGGTCGCGAAAGGCAGCGTCAGCAGGGCGACGAGCGCCAGCTTCGGCAGCAGGGCGTAGGCCAGGGCTGCAAGACTCTCGGCAAAGCCTGAGCTTCGCCACGCCTTGGCGTGCCCTAGGCGAGCAGTCGCGACACTGGCTGGAGCTGCCGCAGCAAAACCTGCTTTGGATGATGCGTTCACCATGCCCTTTGAAACCTTGAGAAACGAGCATCTTGTGGCCGGCCGGCGGCGAGGTTAAGCGGAATTTTCCACAGCACCGGCTCTGTGCGAGCCCCGGCCCATGCCGGGTTGTGGATTATCGCTCTTTTATGGCCGTCTGTCATGACACCTTCATATTTTGGTGATCCGAGGGCAAAAGCCGCTGCCCCGTAAGCCAAGCTCTTTGATCCTTCGTTGCGATCCCTGTCCGCGTTTGCCTCGCAAGTGCTGCGGCTCGGGGGTGGCTTTCCTTCGACCTTCGGACGCGATCCATGCTCGATAAAGCGCTTGCCGTCGCCGTGCGTCCCTCAACCGAAGCCGATGTCCCGGCGATGATCGGCATCTATACCCATCACATTCGGCATGGGCTCGGGGATTACGAGATCGAGCCATTGCATCCGGACGATCTCAAGCGGCGCCGCAAGTCCATGCTGAAACGGCGTCTGCCGCATCTCGTCGCCGAACTCGAAGGAATGGTCGTCGGCTATGCCTATGCGGTGCCGTTCCGCAAGCGTCCGGCCTATCGCTATACGGTGAAACATTCGATCTATGTGCACCATGACCATTTGCATGCGGGCATCGGCCGGCAATTGCTGCCGGCCTTGATCGAGGCTTGTGCGGAAGCGGGCTACCGGCAGATGGTCGCCTATATTGATGCCGCCAATGTGCCGTCGCTGCAGCTGCATGAATCCTTCGGTTTTGAGCATGCCGGCCTGTTGCGTTCGGTCGGCTTCAAATTCGGCCGCTGGACCGATACGGTGCTGATGCAGCGCGCCTTGGGGCCGGGTGCGGCGACAGCGCCGGCGCCGCTCGCGCGCTAGAGCATGTCCCGGAAAAGTTGATAGACTTTTCCGATAAAGGACATGCTCCAGATCTTGGATATAGAGCCGATTTGTCCCGATCATGTGGATCGTGGGCGATTCCACATGATCGGGATCGGCTCTAAGATTTCAGCCGACCGTCAGCATGCCCGTCCATGTCGCGACGAGCAGAGCTGCCCCGAAGAGGAGCACGCAGAAGGCGGCGCCGACTTCGATGATCTGGGCGATGAGCTGAGCCCGGCGCGATTGCTGCCGGCCGGCGATGCGCACGGCCAGTTTTTTGCCGAAGACCGCCGTCGTGGCGAGCCCGGCGGTCGTCAGCGCCGTGCCGGCCGACATGGCGAGGACGGCGCCGACGCCGGTCGCGAATATGCCTTGCGCCAGAGAAAAGACGAGGACGAGAATCGCCCCCGAGCATGGCCGTGCACCGGCCGTGACGACCGTCAGCGCCGCCGATTTTAGGGAAAATCCGTCGCCGAGCTGGCGTGGATCAAGCGCGAGAAGATGCCCGCATTGCGATCCGCAGCCTTCCCCTTGGTCAGGCCCTTCGGGGGCGGCCGTTGCGCGGAAGAATGAGCGCGGCTGGGGCACAGTGCTGGGCTCCGGCGCGGTCGCAAAGACGCGCAGGACGGCGAGCTCCGTCGCCAATTCCGGCGTCGAACCCATGGTCGAACCCATGGTCGAACCCATGGCCCATCTCTCGGTGGAATCCGCGAGCATGCCGCGTATCGTGCGCACCAGCGCCGATCCCTTGCGGAAGACGAGCATGATGCCGAGGAGGATAATGCCGCAATAGGCCGCAAGTTCGAGCACATGGGCGGCCGCCGTCATGCGCTGCGCCGTCGCGTTGAAGATCATCGCCGCGCAGCCGATGAGGACAATGGCGACGAGGCCTTGCAACAAAGCGGCGAGGCAGGAAATGACGAGACCGCGCCGCAGCGCCCGCTCGTTCGAAACCATATAGGAGGTGATGACCGCCTTGCCGTGGCCAGGACCCGCGGCATGGAAAACGCCATACGCAAAGCCAATGCCCATCAGAGCGAGGAGCGCGATGCCGCTGTGCTTGGCGCCGGCCAAGGCATGCGCGAGCATCTGATAGAAAGCGCTTTCCTCGCCGATGATCCAAGCCGTCAGCCCCGAAACGCGGCCCACCGCACCTTCCTGTGCGCCGACTGCGAAAGGATGGCGGAAGGCTTGCGCCGCCGCAGGCTGCGAGACGACGAGCATGCAGAGGCAGAGAGCGAGAACGACGATGCCATAGTGTTTTGCGCCGCGTGGCATGGCGAAATCACTCCGGTTGGACAAGGCACATGACGGAGGAGTTGAGATGCGCCATCACGGGCAGGCCACAATGACGCGGCTCGCCATCTTCATCCCGAAATTGGCTCCAGGTGACAGATTGGCAAAAAAAGCCTCCGACAATTTCTTGGCTTCCTGGGCATTGAGCGGATCGGCGCCATTGACGCTTACCGAACAGCCTTTCGGCGCATTGATGAGCTCGACCGGGTCCTTGTCCCTGAGTGCGAAGGCGACGAAATAGGTCGGATCGTAGACCTGGAAGGTGAAGAACTTGCGCGCGCTCACCGGCGTCTTCAGCGGCAAAGTGAAATGCAGGGCGATGAGCTTGTCGGGCCGTTCCTCGAGCCAATAATCGATTGGCTTGGCGAATTCCACCTTGGTTCCGGCTGATTTGGCAAAGGTGAAATATTCGAATTCCGCCAGCAAATCGACATTGGTCTTGGCAAGCGGCGCCAATTGCGCCCGCGTCGCCAGAGCGCCATTCTTGCCGATGCCCGTGGTCGCGAAGGCTGAATACATTTCATCGAAGATCCAGCTGTGCGTGACTGCCGCGACCTCGCCCTGCGGGTTGAACATGATCTGCTCATTGCCGGTGATCCAGACATGCGGATGGGCGAAACTCGGCGTGGGACTGGTCATTGCAGCGAGAGCGGCCAAGATCGTCATGGCCCAATTCATCTTGGCCCAGTTCATCTTGGCCCAGCTCATCCTGACCCCATTCTGCGCGGCAAGGCGGAATGTCCGGCGTGACGTGGCGCCCATAGGGAACCCTTTGGACAGGCCTTTTGGCAGCGGCGGGCCAGGCCGGGAGAATCGGAAATGCCTTCATAAGAGCGGCGCGAGTTGGCCCAAGAACTCTGGCCAAAGCGAGGCCAAAGCGAGGCGACGATCCAGGCTTGCTTCGGCCGCGGTGCCGGCAAGCTTGTGGGCCGGCCTGTCCAGATTTGCATTACGGCACGGAAAAAGCGAAAATTCCCCGCCATCACGCAGGCTTGTCCCCAAAAAGCTTGTCTCCAGATGCTTGTCGGCAACGATCCCATTGTTGTGACAAGATTTGTCGGATGATCACAAATTGCTTCGTAAATCAGACAGTTGTCAAATATTCAGGAGATCCGCTTCAAAGCCGTGCCGGTGCTGGACTATTGATCGTGCTCAACTATACCGAGGAGGCGCCGGCAAGGCAGGGGCCTTTCCCCTGCGGTGGAGGGCGAGGCGATGGCAGCTGTGATCAAGGCGCGAGACGGCACGTTCGGCGCACCTCGATCCATTTCACTCGGATCCGTTTCGCTCGACGATAAATATGATTTGAACGAGACGCGAATCTTCGTCTCGGGGCCGCAGGCGGTCTTGCGGCTTCTGCTGACGCAGAAGGAGATGGACCGACGGGCGGGGCGGCGCACGGCCGGCTTCGTATCGGGCTATCGCGGCTCGCCGCTCGGCGGCCTCGATCTCACTTTCTTCCGCGCCGGCGCGCGGCTCGCCGAAAATGACATCACCTTTCAGCCGGGCCTCAATGAGGATCTTGCCGCCACCGCGGTTTGGGGCGCGCAGCAGGCGGAAATGCGCGGCGAAGGCCGCTACGACGGGGTCTTCGGCCTCTGGTATGGCAAGGGGCCGGGCATCGACCGTTCCGGCGATGTCTTTCGCCATGTCAATCTCGCCGGCACATCGCGCTTCGGCGGCGTGCTCGCGCTGATGGGCGATGATCACACGGCTGAATCCTCGACGACGGCGCATCAATCCGAATTCTCCCTGGTCGATGTAATGATGCCCATTCTCTCGCCGGCCGGTGTCGGCGAACTGATCGATTACGGCCTCTTCGGCTATGCGATGAGCCGCTACACCGGCACATGGGTCGGCATCAAATGTCTGAAGGAGACGATTGAATCGACGGCCTCGATCGACGCGTCTCTCGATCGCGTGCGGCCGGTGGTGCCGAGCGATTTCCTATTGCCAGCGGGCGGCCTCAACATCAGGCCGAACGATCCCGTTCTCGCGCAGGAGATGCGGCTGCAGACGCAAAAGCGCGATGCCATGCTCGCCTTTCTGCGTGCCAATCGCCTCAACAAGATCATCACCTCCGGTGGCGCCAGGCCGCGGCTCGGCATCATCACCACCGGCAAATCCTACCTCGACGTGCGCCAGGCGCTCGATGAGCTCGGCATCAATGAGCTGCGCGCCAACGACTATGGCCTGCGGCTTTACAAGATCGCCTGCCCTTGGCCGCTCGAGCCGCAGGGCCTGCGCGAATTCGCACAAGGTCTCGAAAAGATCATCGTGGTCGAGGAGAAGCGCTCGCTGATCGAGCTGCAACTCCGCGAAGAGCTTTATGGCAGCAAGGATCAGCCGGTTTGCATCGGCAAAAAGGATGAGAAGGGCCATTGGCTGTTCCCAATCACCGGCGCGCTTGATCCCAATGACATAGCGATCGCGATCGGCCGCCGGCTGCTCGATTATGTCCAAAGCGACGAGCTCGGCCATCGCCTCGAACGCTTGGAGCGTGCGCAAAAACTCTTCCTCGACACCAAGGACGTGGCGGTCCGCACCCCTTATTTCTGCTCCGGCTGTCCGCATAACGTCTCGACCAAAGTGCCGGACGGCATGCGCGCCTATGCCGGCATCGGCTGCCATTACATGGTGCAGCAGATGGATCGCGCGACCGAGGGCTACACCCATATGGGGGGCGAGGGCGCGAATTGGATCGGCGAAGCGCCTTTCTCGACGCGCCGGCACATCATCCAGAATCTCGGCGACGGCACCTATAATCATTCCGGCGTATTGGCGCTGCGCTGGGCCGCCGACACCGGCGTCAACATCACGTTCAAGATCTTGTTCAACGATGCCGTGGCGATGACCGGCGGCCAGCATCATGAGGGCAATCTCACCGTCGACATGATCGCCCGTCAGGTGGCGGCCGAAGGCGCGCGCAAGATCGTGATCGTCACGGACGAGCCCGGCAAATATCCGTCCGATATCGATTGGCCGGAGGGCTTGACGATCAGGCCGCGCGACGAGCTCGAATTGGTGCAGCACGAACTTGCCGAAATTCCTGGGACGACTGTGCTGATCTATGATCAGACCTGTGCCGCCGAAAAGCGCCGCCGCCGCAAGCGCGGTCTTTATCCCGATCCCGACAAGCGCGTCTTCATCAATGCGCGCGTCTGCGAAGGCTGCGGCGATTGCGGTGAGGCCTCGAATTGCATTTCGGTGCAGCCGATCGAGACCGAATATGGTCGCAAGCGCATCATCGATCAGTCAAGCTGCAACAAGGATTTTTCCTGTCTTGAAGGCTTTTGCCCCGCTTTCGTCACCGTCCATGGCGTCACGCCGAAGCGGGTCGAGGCCGAGGCTGAGATCGCCGATTATTTTCCGCCACTGCCGCAGCCGGTCTTGCCTGATCTCGGCGATCGGCCTTTCGGCATTCTCATTGCTGGCGTCGGCGGCACCGGCGTCGTGACGATCGGCGCCTATCTCTGCATGGCCGCGCATCTCGAAGGCAAGGGCAGTGGCTCGGTCGATATGGCCGGCCTCGCGCAAAAGGGCGGCACGGTCTACAGCCATATCAAGATTGCCGCAAAGTCCGAACAGATCCATGCGATCAGCGTCGCTGCGGGCGGTGCCGATCTCGTGCTCGGCTGCGATCTCGTCGTCTCCGGCACGGCGAAAGTGCTCGCGGCGATGCGGCCGCGGGAGACCGGCGTCGTCATCAATACGGCGGAGATCTATCCTGGCGGCTTTACCCGCGATGCCGATTTCACTTTGCCGGTCGAGCGGATCAAAAGCGCGATCAGGCATGCGGCCGGCGAAGGCGCCGCCTTTTGCGATGCCACGGGAATTGCAACTGTTCTGCTCGGCAATTCCATAGCGGCGAATATTTTCCTGGTCGGCTTTGCCTGGCAACGCGGGCTTCTGCCGCTCTCCGAAACCTCGCTCATGCGCGCCATAGAACTCAACGGCGAAGCGGTCGAGATGAATCGCCAAGCGTTCCTCTGGGGACGGCGGGCGGCCTTTGCGCCGGAGCGCGTCGCGGCGATCTTGGCGCGGGCGAAAAAGCCAGCGGAAGACCGCCGCTTGTCACAAACGCTCGAAGAGATCATCGAGCGGCGCAGCACTGAGCTCACCGCCTATCAGAATGCCGCTTATGCACAGCGCTATCGCATGTTGGTCGCCAAGGTCGAAGCTGCGGAACGGGCGAAGGCGCACGGTCAGAGGGCGCTTACGGAAGCGGCGGCGCGCAATCTCTTCAAGCTGATGGCCGCCAAGGATGAATTCGAAGTCGCGCGGCTCTATTGCGACAGGAGTTTCGCGGCCGAGATTGCCGCGACGTTCGACGGCGCGCCGAGATTGGAATTCCATTTGGCCCCGCCGATCCTCGGCCGCACCAATGCGCGGGGCGAACCTAAAAAAATGGCTTTCGGGCCATGGATGATGTGGCTGTTCAAATTGCTCGCCGCCGCGAAGATCCTGCGCGGCACGCCCTTCGATATTTTCGGGCGGATGCCGGAACGGCGGCTCGAGCGTCAGCTCCGCGCCGATTATGAAGCGCTGCTCGATGAGCTTGTCGCGGGTCTGCGTCCGGACAATCACACGCTCGCCGTGGCGCTCGCGGCACTCCCTGAAAAGATCCGCGGCTTCGGCCATGTGAGGCTGCAGCATATCGAGGCCGCCAAGGCCGAAGAGGCGGCGCTTCTGGCGCAGTTTCGCGCCGCGCCGGAGGATGTGAGATTGGCGGCGGAGTGACTCCTCTCCTCGTGAGCGTAGCGAAACGGGGAGAGGCTGGGTGAGGGGCGAGGTGATTGGCCTCGGCGCTATCAGGTAAGCACGCCCGCGGCCGGCAATATGAGGCATTGAGGCAAATCCCCCGGCCCCTCACCTTACCTCTCCCCGAACGCAAGTCGGCTGTTGCCGACTTGCGCATTTTAAATGCCCAACTCGGGCAAGCCCGAGTTGGGTGCGGGGAGAGGGGCGGCAGGCATCGTGGCCTCTCCCTCGCTCGTTTGAGGGCGGACAAGAGCACCTACCGCACGATCACATTCTTGAACTGCCACGGGTCTTCGAGATCGAGGTCTTCGGGGAAGAGAATGCCGCGGTCGGTCAAAGGCGTCCAATCCGTATATTGGCCGATGACCGGGCCGAGATAAGGCATTTGCACTTCGAGGCAACGGCGGAAATCGAGATCGTCCGCCTCGACGATTCCGGCCGCGGGATTCTCCAGCGCCCAGACCATGCCGGCGAGCACGGCCGAGCTCACCTGCAGGCCGGTGGCGTTCTGATAGGGCGCGATCCGCCGCGTTTCCTCGATCGAAAGCTGCGAGCCGAACCAATAGGCATTTTTAGCATGGCCATAGACGAGGACGCCGAGCTCGTCGATCCCGTCGACGATCTCATTCTCGTCGAGAATATGCGCCTCATTCTGCACCTGCCATTGCGCGCCGGCCATTTCATGCAGAGAGAGAACCGCATCATCGGCGGGATGATAGGCATAATGGCAGGTCGGCCGGTAAAGGACCTCGCCATTCTCGCGCAGGGTCAGATAATCGGCGATCGAGATCGATTCATTATGGGTGATGAGCCAGCCGTGCTGCGCCTTCGGGGTCGGCGTCCAGGAGCGCACCCGCGTGCTGGCGCCCGGCCGCAAGAGATAGATGGCGCAATCCGTCCCATAGCCATGCCTTTTGCCTTCCGGCGGCATGTGCTTTTCATGCGTGCCCCAGCCGAGTTCGGCCGGCTGCAGACCTTCCGAGACGAAGCCTTCGACCGACCACGTGTTGACGAAGATGCCGAAGGGTTTTGGAGTCTTGGCGCGCTGGGTGTCGCGTTCGGCGATATGGATGCCCTTGACGCCGAGCTGCATGGCAAGCCGCGCCCAATCTTCGCGGCTCTGCGGTTCTTCGAGCGCCAGATTCATGTCGGTTGCAATATTCAGAAGCGCCTGCTTGACGAACCAGGAGACCATGCCCGGATTGGCGCCGCAGCAGGAGATGGCGGTCGGCCCGGAGCCCAGCGCGGCGCGCTGATCGAGCACTTCCGCCCGCAGCGCATAATTCGAGCGCTGCGACAGGGTGAGCCGCGTATCAGTGTAAAAGCCAGGCCAAGGCTCGCAGACCGTGTCGACATAGAGCGCGCCGGTTTCATGCGCGAGCCTGATGATCGCCGCGGAAGAGACCTCGACCGAGAGATTGACGATAAAAGCCTGGCCCGCGCCTTCGGTCAGCAAAGGCTTCAAGAGATCGACGAAATTTTCCGGCGTCACTGCCCGCTTGACGAAACGATAGCCGCGCTCTTCGACGAGATGACGATCCTTGTCGACGGGATCGATGACGGTGAAGCGGTTTTTGTCGAAGGCGAAATGCCGCTCGATCAAGGGCAGGGTCCCGCGCCCGATCGAGCCGAAGCCGATCATGACGATGGGACCGCTGATCGTGCCATGCACGGGCCAGTTCGACATCTCTTTCTCCGGGATGAGGCCGCGCCGAATGCGCGTTGAAGCAGGCTATGGAAAAGTGTGCCGACTTTTCCCATATTTTAGACATCGGATATATCCGATGTCTCATAAAGGACATGCTCTAAAACCCGAGACGGCGTCGAAGGTCAAGGACATGAGCGCCGCACCCTGCGGAAGCACGGCGCGGGCTTGCAATTGTGACAGGATTGCGACAAGCGCCGGGTGGGTCGCAAGCCCTGCGGCTTAGAGCACCACCACCCGCGTCCCGACCGCGACGCGCTGATAAAGATCCATCACATCGGCATTCATCATGCGGATGCAGCCCGACGACACGGCTTTGCCGATCGTATCGGGCTCATTGGTGCCATGGATGCGGAAGAGCGTGTCTTTATTGTTCTCGAAAAGGTAGAGGGCGCGGGCACCGAGCGGATTGGCGATCCCGCCATCCATCTGCGTCGGCAGATCGGGGCGCCGCTTCAACATTTCTTTTGGGGGAATCCAGCGCGGCCATTCGGCCTTGCGCCCGACATAGGCAATGCCTTTCCAAGCAAAGCCTTCGCGGCCGACGCCGATGCCATATTCGATCGCCATGCCATCTTTCTGCACATAAAAGAGATGCCGCGTTTTCGTATCGACGACGATCGTGCCCGGCGGCTCGCTGGTCGGGTTCGCCACGATCTGCGCCGTCTTCGGCGAACCGGCCGCTTCGGAATCAGGGTCGCCGCGCGCCTCAGATGGCGTGTCGAGAGTCCGCTGCGGACTGCCATAGCCCGGTTCGGCGCCGGAATCAGGCGTGCCATCGGCGTCGGGCGCGCCATAGCCATAGCTGCCCGGTGGCTGCGGCTGCGGCTCATAAGCGGGGCCGCCGCCTGGAAACGCTGGATAGGGTGAATAATCCGGAGGATAGGCGCGATAGCCGTCGTAATAGCGCCATTGTGCCGCAGCCGGCGCCGTCAAGATAAAGACTGCCGCGCAGGCGACAGCGACGGATGTCACATGCAGCCCCATTTGCCCACCCAACTTCTTGCAGATAGCTAATCTTAATCCTTGCCTTGGAAACCGCGAAAAATGTGGCGGTGCGATATGGGCCTGCGTTCAAATATCCGCGACACCGGCGTGACTTTGTGACGAAGCCTTTACCTCGCCCCGTGGCTATATCTCAAGATGGCGGATTTTTATTTCCGAAAGTTCGCATGACCCCTTCGCGGGGCAGCGATCCTGTGTCACAATTCCTTTGCTGACAAGCCTTCGAAAGGAGCGCGGAATGCCCATGCAGAGTCATCTCGCTGAACTTCAGCGTCGTCATGATGCTCTCGACCGTGAAATTGGGAAGGAATGGGCCCATCCTGGTGCCGATGAGGTCAGGCTGGCCGAATTGAAGCGACGAAAATTGCAGATCAAGGACGAAATCGCAAAGTTGTTGAAGACGGAATATCAAACGGAGGCTTTGCATTGATCATTGCATGACGCGCAGGCTGCGCGCATGCTTGTTCTCGATCTAACAGCGGATCCCGATTGCCCGGACCGCTCGGGCGATCCGGCGCAATCGGGACAGATTGATTCATGATCGAATTGGCGCCCCCCTCGTCTCGCTCTTTCGGCGAAAGATGAGCGACAGATTATTGGCCGGCATTTCGATGATGGCGGGTTCGCCAAAGCCGCAGGCGGCGGCGAGCGAAGCGACGGCTTCCAATTCACGCACGCCCCAATCCGGGTTTTCTTGTTTCAATGAAGCATCGAATGCTTCGTTGCCCGGCGCCGTGTGGCGGCCTTCGCGTTTGAAGGGACCGTAGAGATAAAGCGGACCGCCTGCCGGCAGCAGCCGCGCGCCTCCTGCAAAGAGGCCACATGCGGCGCGCCAAGGCGCGATGTGAATCATATTGATGCAGAAGATCGCGTCGGCGGCTTCAATCGGCCAGAGCTCCGCTGTCGCATCGAGCGCGAGGGCCTGGCGCACATTGGTCGCGCCGGTGTCGCGGATCCAAGCATTGATGCTGGCGCGCGCCGCGGGATTAGGATCGCTCGGCTGGAAGATATGATGCGACAGTTCTTCGCCGAAACGGATGCAATGCTGTCCCGAGCCGCTGGCGATTTCGAGGACAAGCCCTTGCGCCGGCAGATGGGCGCGCAATACGTCAAGGATGAGATCGCGGTTGCGAAGTGCGGCGGGGGCGTTGAGGCGTGCATCGGCCATGTCGATTTCTGCCCAATTCTGCCTAACTGAGACCTTGGCGCTTGCGGGGAAGCCACCCGCTCATGCAGCATCTGCGCCGGGACCATCAACAAATGGCGTGGCCTATTCTGCGAAATCCCACTCAAACAGCTGCACGGAGGAATATTCCCGGAACTCTTGCGGGATGCGCGAGTTTGCACAACAGCTCTGCAGCGTGCCCAGTAAAGAGGGGAGACCCGATTTTCGGCGCGCGCTCAACTTTTCAATCAGGTCATTTTCGGACAGCGAAACTGTTGCCGTTTGAAATGGTCTCATTCCCGCAATGCGCGAGGGATTTGCCGAATGCTCATTCGATATGGTTATGAAGTGACAATCAATTGTTTGCAGAAGACGCCGATGATTTGTCTTCTCGACGAACGTCCTGAATGCGTGCCCGCGATACGCTACCAATCCAGTCTGGTGACGCAGCCTTCTATCCCGACGACCTCCTACACGGATGAATATGGTAATCGCGTGCGCCGATTTGTGGCGCCGATCGGCGATCTCACAATGTCCCGCACGACGATCGTTGAAGTTTACGGCGATCCAGACCTGGTGATCGCAGATGCGCGGGAAATTCCGGTCGAGAAATTACCGAATGAATGTCTCGTCTTTCTTCTGGCCAGCCGCTATTGCGAAACCGACAAGCTCGGCGATCTCGCTTGGAGCTTGTTCGGCACTACGCCTCAGGGGTGGCCGCGGGTGCAGGCGATCTGCGATTTCGTCAATTCGCATCTGACCTTCGGCTATGAATATGCGCGGCCGACCCGCACTGCGGCCGAAGCCTATGAAGAGCGCGTGGGTGTGTGCCGTGATTTCGCGCATCTCGCCGTGGCCTTTTGTCGGTGCATGAACATACCCGCCCGTTACGTCAACGGCTTCCTTGGGGATATCGGCGTTCCGCCCGATCCGTCACCGATGGATTACAATGCCTGGTTCGAGGTCTATCTCGATGGCCGCTGGCTTATCTTCGATGCGCGCCACAACATGCCGCGCATCGGCCGCATCACCGTTGCCCATGGTCGCGACGCGACCGACGTGCCGCTCGCGACATCTTTCGGGCGCCATGAGCTGAAGCAGTTCAGGGTTTGGACGGACGAAATCGACCAGGAGGTCCTGCACCAGACGATGCGTCTCAGCGCGTGAAGGCTGCGACATGTCGCACGTCTGCGAATCAAGATCTTGGATCAGATTCGCTGGAAATCTCCAGAGCGGGATGAGGAAAAGTGGGAACCGGTTTTCCGCCCGCATTGCCGGCTCGCGACAGATCGGCTAGAAACGCAGCAGAGCGGCGCGCCGGTGCCGCGATCTTTGAGCACCCGTAGCTCAGCTGGATAGAGCGCTGCCCTCCGAAGGCAGAGGCCACAGGTTCGAATCCTGTCGGGTGCGCCATTGATCTCAAAGAACCAACAGCATTCATGCGAGCCTATCGGGGCTAGATGCGGGCCCGATCGCGAATGTTTTCGGCGCGCCGGTCATCGGCATCGGCGTTCCGGCAAGAAAAGCGAAGGCCCAATCAAACCCAGCTTTCACTGCTGACACCTGCGAGCGTGCGGACGCGTTCCTCGTCCTTGATGAATTCACAGGCGAGGCCCGAATAGACGACGCGCCCATCGTCGAGGACATAGGCACGATCGGCGATTGCGACAGCTGCCCGCACGTTCTGCTCGACCAGCAGGACCGAGATGCCCTCCTTGCGTGCCGCCACGACCACCTTGAAGACCTCTTCCACGATCAAGGGCGCGAGCCCCTGCGAGGGCTCGTCCAGCAGGAGCAGTTTCGGGTTCAAGAGCAGAGCACGGGCAATCGCAAGCATCTCCTGCTCGCCGCCGGAAAGCTGCCGGCCCTTGTTGTTCTTGCGCTCGGCGAGGCGGGGGAACAGTTTGTAGACGCGCGCGATGTTCCACGGTCCCGGCCGGTCGATCGGGACCTTCAGATTCTCTTCAACCGTCAGGCTCGGGAAGATGCGTCGTCCTTCCGGAACATAGCCTATTCCGAGCCTGGCAATTCGATAGGGCGGCCAATTGGTCGTGACATTGCCGAAAATGCGGATCTTGCCTTGCCGCGCTTGCGTCAACCCAACCAGGCTTCGCAGCGTCGTGGTTTTGCCGGCGCCATTACGCCCCAAAAGGGTGACGATCTCGCCTTCGCGGACCTCCAGACTTACACCATGGAGGATGTGGCTCTTGCCGTAAAAAGTGTGGAGGCCTTCTGCCTCGATCGCGGGATCGCTCATGCTGCTGCGCTTCCGAGATAGGCGGCCTGCACGGCCTCGTTGGCGGTGACTTCTTTGGGCGTGCCCTCGGCCAGCACATTTCCCTCCGCAAGAACCATGATCCGGTCGGCAAGGTGGAGTATGACGCGCATGTCGTGCTCGATGAGCACCATCGAAAGCTTCTCGCTATGGTGCAGCTTTCGGATGAGCTGAGTAATGTCATAGGTCTCCTGGTCGCCCATGCCCGCAGTCGGCTCATCGAGCAGCAGCAGACGCGGCTTCAGAGCCAGTGCCATCATGATCTCGGTGGCCCGTTGGTCACCATGACTGAGCTCGCCCACCATCCTGTTGGCCTTGCTGCTCAAGCCGCTCATCTCGAGCAGCTCGTCGGTGCGTGCCCGTACGGCATTCTTCTCGGCTTGCGACAGCCTGATGCGTAGCCGCAAGCCCGCGGCCACCTCGACCGCGATCTGCAGATTTTCGAAAACCGGCAGCTCCGGAAAGACTTCGGTGATTTGAAACGTGCGCGCCATGCCGCGCCAGACACGCTGTGCAGGCAAAAGGCGGGTGACATCTTCGCCGTCGAAGATGATGCGACCCGACGTCGGCGTCAGAAATCCGCTGATGAGATTGAAGAAGGTGGTCTTGCCGGCGCCATTCGGCCCGATCACCGCCCGCAGCTCGCCGGGCTCGACCGTCAATGACACGCTATTGACGGCGACCAGACTGCCAAAACGCTTTGTAACGTTTTCAACCCGGAGCAAGCTCATGAGGCGGTCTTCCGACGAAGGATCCCGAGCACGCCGCGCGGGAAGAAAAGAACGACGAGCACAAAAAACAGCCCGATGAACGACATCCAGTTCTGGGTGACGCTCGAGACGTAATCCTGCAAGACGACGAAGATTGCAGCTCCGACGAGCGGTCCCCAGAACGATCGCATGCCGCCGAGGACCGCCATGATGACGAATTCCCCCGACTGATCCCATCGCAGATCATGCGGATCGGCAAAATTGTTGAGGAGCGCGTAAAGCGTGCCGGCGAGGCTGACGAAGGCGCAGGAGATGATCCAGGAAAACCAGATGTGCCGGTCCACGGGGATGCCGAGAAAGCGGGCGCGGCGCTCATTCTCGCGTATCGCTAAAAGCGTGCGGCCGAATGGCGACCGCAGCAAGGCCGCCATGATCGTGACGGCGACGAGGAAAAAGAAAAGAACAAAATAATAAAAGAGCCTATCGTCATGCAGGATATCGAGCTTCGCAAAGCCGAAATCGATCGGCTGGCGGTTCCAGTTCGACAGACCATCGTCGCCGCCGGTGACATTATTCCAGCGATAGGCGATAAAGTAAAATACCTGACCGAAGGCGATGGTCACCATCGCGAAATAGATTCCGCGCAGGTGAACGATCAGCAATCCGATGACCGCGGCGGCCGCCAGGGCGGCCAGAACGCCGACCGCCATGCCGGCGAGCGTGCTCGGGAGCAGATATTTGATGGTAAGCCCGGCGCCATAGACGCCAAGGCCGAAATAGGCGGCATGGCCGAATGACAAGACGCCGGTATAGCCGAGTAGGAAGTTCAATGCCGTGGCGGCAAGCGCCATGACCAGGACGCGCGTGCCAAGCTGGGTATAGCCGCCGACCGCATGGATCCAGAAGGGCATGGTCAGCAACAGCAGCAAGATCGCGGCATTGGCGGCGTATTTTTGATACCGCGTGTCCATCAGAAACGCCCCTCCTCACCGAAAAGCCCGCGCGGGCGCACCAGAAGAACAAGCCCCATCATCACGTAAATGACCGCTTCGCTGGCGGAGGGAAAGAACACGCTGGTGACCCCCGAAGCGACGCCGATCAACAGACCGCCGATCAACGTTCCCGGCAGGCTTCCGAGGCCGCCGACGATAATGGCGACAAAGCTCGGCATGATGAGATCGTTGCCGATCGTTGGCTGCAGCCCCAGCATTCCGGCCGCGAGAACGCCGGCGAGCCCAGCCATATAGATGCCCAGACCGAAATTCAGGCTGCGCAGGATTCTGACATTCACGCCGAGCACCGAGACGGTTTCGAGGTCGAGCGTGCCGGCACGGATACGCATGCCGACACGCGTATGGTTCAAAACCACGAACAACACGACCACCGTCAGCGTGACCAGCACCACCATGAACAGACGATAGCCGGTCAAGAAGAAAAACTCGCTGCTCAACGGGCTCGACAGCCAATCGGGAATCGCGAACGGCAACGTCTGCGGCCCCCAGATGAAACGCGTGCCGTCCTCGATCATGAAAGCGAGGCCGAATGTCAGCAGCAGGCTATAGAGCGGATCGCGGCCGTAGAGCGGCCGGATGAGCCAGCGCTCGATGACGCAGCCGAAGATCGCGGTGAGGATGGGCGCGATCACCAGCGCCCCCCAGAAGCCGACGAAGGGCATCAGCATGAAGGCGAGATAGGCGCCGATGGCGAGGAAACCGCCATGGGCGAAATTGATCACGCCGGAGAGATTGAGAATGAGCGACAGGCCGAGGGCCATGAGCGCGTAGAACGCGCCGATAATCAGCCCGTTGAACACATTGTACAGAATGAGTTGCGTCATGCTTTCAAGCTTCTCGATCGCCCGCGTAGCGCAAGCCGCGCAGGTTATCGTTTTCTTATTGCGTGGGGAGACGGAAAAGCCAAGCGCCGGCTTCGAGGCGGCGCTCGGCTCGTGTGCTGCGGTGCGTGTCCTGCGGTGTCAGGCGGGCCATTTGAGGTGACAGCCCGTCTCCGACACGGGCAGTGCTACGTCGACGCCCTTGGCGATCGAATCGACATGGAACAGATCTTCCGGGACGGAGCCATTTGCCACCGCATGGCCGACATAGAGATCGGGCATCAGCTGGTGGTCGCCTGCCCGGTAGAACACCTTGTCGGGCATCAAGGCAACTTCCGGCGGCAAGGTGAAGCCCTCGAGTCCCTTGGCGAGCACCTTGGCGTCAACAGTCTTCTTTTCGTTGGCAATCAGCGCGCAGGTCCAGACCGAAGCGTAGCCGAACCAGTGACGGGCGGTTGGCACCTTGCCGCCGGTCTTTTGCCGTATCGCGGCGACGAATTCCTTCACATGCGGAACATTCGGCTGGTTCCAGTACCATTCGAACACCCAGGTGCCGATCCGCGCATTGGGCGGCAAGCCTTCGAGGGCTTCCAGTTCCTGCTGGGCGCCGGCGATGTGGGCTTTCTTGTCGAGGCCGAACTGCACCGCTTGTTTGAGCGCATTGATCATATCCTGGCCGGCGTGGAGGAAGATGATCACGTCCGGATTCGTGGCTTGCGCCTGGATCAGATAGGAGGAGAAGTCGGTCGTGCCGAGCGGGGTCAGAGAGGCGCCGAGCTCGGTGCCGCCGAATTTCTTGAGGCTGGCTTCGAATCCCTGCTGGAGCGTATGTCCAAAGGCATAGTCCGGCGTGATGAAGTACCATTTCTTGCCGAACTTATCGAACAGCGTCTTGGAGACCGAGTTCGTCTCCATCCGCGTGGTGTTGCAGACGCGGAAGACGTTCCAATGGCAGTCGGTGCCGGTCACCGCATCGGTATGGCCGCCGCTGACGATATGCAGGATGCCGGCCTGAGCCGCGACCTCGCCAAGCGCCAGCGCCATTGACGAATTGACGTTGCCGATCAGGAAATTGACCTTGTCGCGCTCGATCAGCTTATGGGCCTTTTGCACGGCCGTGCCGGTGTCGGCGCTGGTCGAAATCTTCGGATAGCAGCTCGACCTGGCGGCCCAGAATGCCGCCTTTCTTATTGATCTCTTCGACGGCCAGTTGACAGCCGATCTGCTCATTCTTGCCGAGCTCGGCATAGGTGCCGGTGAACGGGTCGTTGAGGCCGATCTTGATCGGCTCTTCGCCGAGCGCTTTCACCACGAACGGGCTCGTCACCTGCATCGCGCCGATCGCGAGGCCGGCCTGCAGCAGTCTGCGCCGCCCGACTGGGCGGCTGATGATGTCCCCTGACATTGGGCTTCCCCCTGGATCTTGTTTCTAGCGGCTACGAAGCCTACCATTCATGGTAGATTCATAGCTTGGCACGTGCTGCCATCGCGATTTCTGCTGGCATTCATTGGGTCGTGATCCCAGCCTGCCGAGGTTAGCGCATCACGCGTCGACGTCAATGAGTCGATTGGATGGTCTTTTGATGAGGCCCTCCCGGCCATCGACTTTGCGCATCGTGACCTGGCCTGAGGCCCCGGCGTGCCTGCGCTCTTTCCCACAAATGCGCTCGGTTTTTTGGCGGCTATTGCATCGTCGGCATGACGAATTCAGCGCCGGCGCGGATGCCCTTCGGCCAACGCGACGTCACGGTCTTCATCCGTGTATAGAAGCGCACGCCTTCCGACCCATGCATGTGATGGTCGCCGAACAGGGAACGTTTCCAGCCGCCGAACGAATAGAAGGCAAGCGGCACCGGGATCGGGACGTTGACGCCGACCATTCCGATCTTGGCGCGGCTCGCGAAATCCCGCGCTGCGTCACCGTCACGGGTGAAAATAGCCGTCCCGTTGCCGAACTCGTGCGCGTTCACAAGGTCAAGAGCCTGTTCGTAATCTCGCGTACGGACCACCGACAATACCGGTCCAAAAATCTCTTCCTTGTAGATGCGCATCTGCGGGGTGACGTGGTCGAAGAGGCAGCCGCCAAGAAAATAGCCGTTTTCATAGCCTTGAAGTTTCAGCTCTCTGCCATCGACGACGAGATCGGCGCCCTCTTTGACCCCGATATCGACATAGCCCTTCACGCGCTCATAGGCTTGCTTCGTGATGAGCGGCCCCATTTGCGCCTCGGGATCTGAGAACGGGCCGATTTTGAGACTGCGGATACGGGGCGCCAGCTTGTCGATGAGCCGGTCGCCGGCGGTGCCGACCGCGACGGCCACGGAAATCGCCATGCAGCGCTCGCCGGCGGAACCATATGCCGCACCCATGAGTGCGTCAGTCGCCTGATCCATATCGGCGTCGGGCAGGACGAGCATATGATTTTTGGCACCCCCCAGCGCCTGAACCCGCTTATTGGCGGCCGTGCCGGTCCGATAGACATATTCGGCGATCGGGGTCGAGCCGACAAAGCTCACCGCCGCAATGTCTTGATGGGCCAAGATCGCGTCGACCGCCTCCTTGTCGCCGTTGACGACATTGAACACGCCTTCCGGTGCCCCGGCTTCCAGAAGCAGCTCGGCGAGACGCAGCGGCACCGAAGGGTCGCGCTCGCTCGGCTTCAGAATGAAGCTGTTGCCGCAGGCGATCGCGATCGGAAACATCCACATCGGCACCATGGCGGGAAAGTTGAAGGGGGTGATGCCGGCGCAGACACCAAGCGGCTGGCGGAGCGAGTAGCAGTCCACATTCGTGCCGACATTCTCGCTGAATTCGCCCTTCAGCAGATGCGGGATGCCGCAGGCAAACTCCACGACTTCAATGCCGCGTGCAACCTCGCCGGCCGCGTCGCCTAATGTTTTGCCATGCTCGGCGCCGATCATTTCTGCGAGCCGGCCGAGGTTTTGCTCGAGCAGGTCCTTATATTTGAACATCACGCGCGCGCGCGTGAGCGGCGGCTTAGAACCCCAACCCAGATAGGCTTGTTTCGCGCTTTCCACCGCGGCATCCACCTCGCTTGCCGCTGCAAGCGCCACGCGCGCCGTGATCTCGCCCTTTGCCGGATCATAGACCTCCGCAAAACGCCCGCTGGTGCCGGAAATGTGCTTGCCGCCGACGAAGTGACCATATTCGATCATAGCTTCTCCCTACCGTCCAAACTGGCGCTTCGTCGGTTGCTGTTGCGATTTGTGTTGGAAACAGAGTCTGGCGAGTTTCAGTATAGCGAGGTTAGCGCATCATGCTGCAAGGTCAATGATCCGATCGGCAGGCTTTGCGGCGCGGCCCTGGCCGCCATCGACTGACCCTCCTCATTGAAATGGTCCAGCCGCATCGCTGTTGCTTGACCTTTAGATGATCACCGAATCTGCATCAGACTCCTATTCCATGCCGAAACACACCGAAGGGCGCGATATCAAAACCATCCTGACTTTCGTCACCATCTCATGAAGATTGCTGCGCTATAGACCCGGCTGATTAGCCAGGTTAGGCCGAATGCTGGAAGGGATATTGGAGAATGAAGCAAGATGAACTGCGCGCGACCGGCGCGCTGGCCGCGGTCTTCGCCCTACGTCTCCTTGGTCTCTCTCGCACCGACCATCCGCCTGCATCAAAGCTGCTCACGGCATTGTGACGAGTTGGGCCATGGGAGGTCGGGAGCGCGACACCATGGCCTGCCAAGGCCCCGTCGGCTGACATATTGTCCCTTGCTGAAGCGTGATCGCGTCGATCAAATTCAGGTTGCGCGAGGCCGGCCCGTCGCGGGTGTTTTCAGCGGCTGATCGGTTGAGTATCTCCGCCCGGACTTCGCGGAACCCCCACCTGGGGGATGCGCAATCATCGCAAAGCCGATAACTCGCCCGTTATGCTAGGATCTTTTCCGTAAAATTGCGGCTCGCGTCTTCCTCCCCGCGTCACGGCCGTGCCCACCGGACCATCCGCGCTTTTGCCGCGGCAAAGCGTGGATGGCCGGAACCGGATGGCAAGCCCGGCCATTAACGCCACGGTGATTAACACCCCGGCCATGACACCAGAGTGAGGCCCGCCGTGCTTTCACGCTCTCGGTTCATTGCCGAAATGGGAGACAGAATATGCCCACCACCCTTCCTGCCGATTTCATATGTTCGGATCGAAACCATTCTCGAGGGCAGAGCCCGCACTGTCCTTTAATTGCGATAGGGTTGCTTGTTCTTCCTTTGGCGCTGATTGCTCTATGTTTCGGTCTGACCGCTCTGTTGAACGGCGGCAAAATTCCATGGGACGCAATCAACGAAGTCTATCTAACACCATTTTGACGCCGTTGCCCGGCGACGGCGAGCAGACGGCGCCGAGTCACGGGCGGCGAGCTTGGCCTGGCGCAGCGGACTGGCGCGTGTGGGTCTGCTCGAGTTCCAATTTTGCCGACAAGAGTTCCAGCACGTCGTGAAGCGATAGGACACCGACGAACTGCCCCTGGTCTATCACCCAAAGGCGGCTTCGCCCGCTCCGGCGCATCTGCGCCAGCGCGGCAAGCGTATCGGCTTCCGGACTCGTGACCTCGCTCGGCTGCGTGGGGACCATGATTTGCGCGATGGGAGTCGTCGACCAGGCCGCGCGATCGATCGCGGCGATCTGCTCCGTTCCGATCGAGCCGACGAGGCGCCCTTGCGAGGTGACCGGAAAGGCGCGGTGATGATGGCGATAGATGAAATCCTCGATGAAGGTGGCGATCGATATGTCCGGCGTGGCGGCGATCGGTTGCCGCGTCATGACACGGGAAACCGGCAGACTTTCGAGCGTGTTTCGGGTGAGGACCTCCTGATAGCTCGCCGCGGCAGCGCCTCTGAGGAACATGCCGATGAGGATGCGCCAGACTCCGCCGATAAGATTGCCGCTCAGAATGCTGATGACGCCAAGGACGATGAGCGCGATGCCGAAGAAATCCCCGCCGATGGAAGCGATGCGTGTCGCCCAAGTGAGATCGCCCCGCCAGAACCATAAGGCTGCGCGCAGCATGCGGCCGCCGTCGAGCGGAAACGCCGGGACGAGATTGAACAGCGCGAGGGCCCCGTTGAGAGCCGCCAAATACCAGAGCGTGCCCTTGACCGCTGCTGGTCCGCTCCAAGTGCCCGCCAAGTCGAAGAGAATGAAAAAAACTGCGCTCAGCAGAAAGCTCGCCACCGGTCCTGCCACGGCCATGAGAAACTCGGCTTTCGGGCTTGGCGGCTCCTGTTCCATTTCGGCCACACCGCCGAATATGAAGAGCGTGATGCCGCGGATCAGCAAGCCATAGCGCCGCGCGACGAGGGAATGGGCCATCTCGTGAAAGACGATCGAGAAAAAGAGACCGATGGTGGTGGCGACCGCCATCCACCAATAGGTCGCCTGCGTAAGGTGCGGCGTGAGGTAGGGAAAGACCGCCTCGGCCAGGGTCCAGCTGATGAGCGCGGCCAACAACAGCCAGGAGGCATCGATCCACACGTCGAAGCCGAAGAGCGAGAAGAGTTTGAAACGGTGCGTGAAAATCTCAGGCCTCCTCGGAAAGACCGCGCGGTTGCCACAGGGGCGATGGCTCAATGATCGGCTTGATCCGTCACCAATTCACTTGAAAATCTCGATCGCTTTGCGCGGGCGCGCCTTGATTTGGCGCAATGTGCAAGGTCCTGGATCTAACTGGCGGGACGAGCAGGATCTTCGCGGCCGACCAGCCAGGCGAAGGCGTGGTGCATGAAGGCGCCACTATTTGCTGTTGCCGGCTCGCTATGCGCGATGAGCACGCGTTCGATCGGCCAGGCGAGGAGTTTTTCCAGCCCCCGCACAGCGTACCGGGCCCAAAGCATCAATCTCGCTTTTGAGCGCGGCGGTGAGAGCGACCGGAGACCAGATGAACAGGCCGCCGCCCGAGAGCATGATCATGGCCATGCGGGTGGGATAGGGAAAGCCATAGAACGACACTACGGGATCTTCGCTCGCAAACAGGGCCGGAGCAAATTCGCGCAAGCAGGGCATTGCCATGTGTTCGCCTCCCCTTCAGTAAGCGGCACGTGAGGAGATCGGGTTTGCGATCTTCTGTGCCAAGGGCGTATCGTCCGCTCCGGATATGCCTTGCCGCCGCAGGATCATTGTGGCGGTTCACTTGCTTGTTCGAAGGCGGCGACATCATGCATTACTCAGTCGTCTTGCAGCTCTTGGCTCTGCTGGCGCTGGCGAATGGTTCACCTATCGTCGCCAAGTGGATCTTCGACGACAGATTTGCGCTGCCTCTCGACGGAAACAAGAGATTTGTCGATGGCCGGCCGCTTTTCGGAGCTTCGAAAACGATCCGCGGAATCGCGGCGTCCCTCTTCGTAACATCAGCCTGTGCGCCGCTGGTTGGCCTCAGCTCGGGCATCGGACTGCTGGTGGCAAGCACTGCGATGGCCGGAGACCTGCTGTCGAGCTTCTTGAAGCGGCGTCTCGGCTTGCCGTCGGGCAGCCGGGCCACCGGACTCGATCAAATTCCAGAATCTCTCGTGCCGCTGCTTGCCTGCCGGCAGCTCTTGTCTCTGACGGCTCTGGACATCATCGCGGGCACGGCGGTCTTCTTGATCGGCGCCGTCGTGCTCTCGCAACTCCTCTTCGAACTGCATGTGCGCGATCGGCCATATTAGGCACAGCGCAGATGATGCAGCGCAATCTCCGGCGGGCAATTGATCCGAACGGCCACGATCGAGCACCCCGCGCCGACCGATGTGTAGCCCAGCATGTCATGATATTTCCAAGTCCCAGAAGCCATGTGGCGCGGCAGAACCGAGTCCAGCGTGATCGGAATGGAGCCGGGCAGACAAATCTGACCGCCATGGGTGTGACCGGCAAGCAGCAGATCGAAGCCAGCATGCGCCGCATGACGATAGATTTCGGGCGTATGCGATAGGAGAATGGAGAAGCTGCCGTCGGGGATATCGGCTGCGGCCTTTTCTATATTGTCGACGCGATAATAATGCGCATCGTCTATGCCCGCCAAATAGATCTTCTGATCGTCGCGCGAGATCGCTTCGCATTCGTTGAGCAGCATCCTGATGCCCATGTCTTCGAGCCCAGGCACCATGCGAATGCTGTCGTGATTTCCCAACACGCCATAGACTGGGCCTTTGATATGAGCGCAAAGCCGCGCCATGCCGTCGAGCGTGGCGTCGATCGGCCCGAAAGTCGCGCCCCGATAATCGCCCGTGAGCACGCAGGCATCATAATGGATTTCGGCAAGCAGCTCCGTCAGCCGTCGCATCGCGCCTTCATTCATGTCCACATGCAGATCGCTGATGTGAAGCAAGGTGAAGCCATCGAAGCTCTTCGGCAGGTGCTTTATGCGAAAATCATTGTGCCTGATCTGGATCTGCGCCGCATTGTTGCAGCCGCGCCGATATAATCCGATCAATTTGAGGCCGGTCCGAATGATCGAGCGAGCCGAGTACCAATTTTCAATGTGGAAAAAATTGATGCCCTGGCCGAAAACCTGCGCTTCGTGATCCGTCTCGATGCCTAGGCGCTGCCTCGCATGCAGCCGCCCCAACCGCCGCTCCAGCTTGCTTAAAATCGTCGTCTCTTTCATTGCCAGCCGCCGCCTTCACAGCAGGAATACCGCAGGTTGAGCTCTCTTCGCAACGCAAAGGCAACGGCATGACATTGCCTTTGAGGCTCAAATTTGCCGCGGGCTGGATCGGGTTGGCTCCTTGGCAAGCTGTCACGTGCCCATCGCATCAGTGTCGAAATTCCGCGCGCCTGTAGCCCTGTGCGTAAAGGAGCGCGGTGAGGTCGCAGTGATCGATCCGCGCATGCGCGGCGGCAGCAACGGCAGGCTTGGCATGAAAAGCGACGCCGAGCCCGGCTTGCTTGAGCATGGCAAGATCATTGGCGCCGTCGCCGATGGCAAGCGTTTCGCTCACCGAGATTCCCTGCGTTGCTCGGAAATGTTCGAGCGCGTCGAGCTTTGCCGACATTCCGAGAACGGGTTCTCTAACGCGTCCTGCCAATTTGCCGTCTTCGATGATCAACACATTGGCTCGATGCGTGTGAAAGCCGATCATGGCGGCGATTTCGCGCGTGAACAAGGTGAAGCCGCCGGAGACGAGAGCGGTATAGGTGCCATGCGCGCGCATGGTTTGAACGAGGGTTCGCGCGCCCGGCATCAAGCTGATGCGCTCGGCGATGATTTTCGTTATGACATTGGCGCTCAAGCCGCGAAGAAGTGCGACACGCTCGAGCAATGCCGGCTCGAAGGCGATCTCGCCATGCATGGCACGTTCGGTGATCGCCGCCACATGCGCTCTCAGCCCGACGAAATCGGCCAATTCATCGATACATTCTTGGGCGATCATGGTGGAATCCATGTCGGCGACGAAAAGCTTCTTACGGCGTGTTGCGCGGGGCTGCAGGATAAAATCGATCGGCAATCCCACAAGAGTTTCGCGCAGAGCCGCGTGGATCGCATGATCGTCACTTGTCGGCGAAGGCGTAAATCCAATATTGGCAGCGATCGTTTGATCCAACCATTGTGGCGGCTCCGCAGCCGGCAAATGTTGCGCGAGGCGGCGCAACAGCTCATCGGTGAGCGCCGGTCGCACAGAGTCCGACACGAAGGTAGCGACATAGGCCATGAGATATCTGCGGCTCCTTCAAGACGTCATGAGGCGACGTTCAAATCCTCGACCACATGCGCAAGCGACAATTCTACGCAAATCCTGCCGTTTAAGCAGACTTCTGCCTTTAGTCGAGGACGCCAGAGCCGATCCCGATCATGTGGAATCGGTTCGCGACCCACATGATCGGGACAAATCGGCTCTACATCAAAGAAGTAGAGCATGTCCGTTACCGGAAAAGTCTGTCAACTTTTCCGGGACATGCTCTAGTGATCGTCTTGACATCCAGCGCTTCAAGGCTCATCCGTGACGACGGGACACCTCTCCCCAACGAGAGGCGCCCATCTGAAAGGATGGATCACATGACGAAGACTATGCCCGGCGTTCGGCCGGCCAATCCTCATTTTTCGTCCGGCCCGTGCAGCAAACATCCCGGCTGGACCCTTCAATCCCTCCAAAATGCTTTGCTTGGCCGCTCGCATCGCGCGAAGGCGCCGAAAGCCAAGTTGAAGCTCGCGATCGATTTGACCCGCGAGATCCTCCAAGTTCCAGCAGATTATCGCATCGGCATTGTGCCCGCCTCGGACACGGGCGCCGTCGAAATGGCGCTCTGGTCTCTGCTCGGGGCGCGTGGCGTCGATGTGCTCGCCTGGGAATCCTTCGGCGAAGGTTGGGTGACCGACGTCGTCAAGGAGCTCAAGATCGGGGATGCCCGCACGCTGAAGGCCAATTACGGCGAGATCGCCGATCTTGCAACGGTGAATTTCGATCATGATGTCGTCTTCACTTGGAACGGCACGACCTCCGGCGTTCGCGTCCCGAATGGCGATTGGATCGCCGCAGGCCGCAAGGGGCTGACGATCTGCGATGCGACATCGGCGGCCTTTGCGCAGCGGCTCGATTGGCACAAACTCGATGTCGTCACCTTCTCCTGGCAGAAAGTTTTGGGCGGCGAGGCGGCGCATGGCATGCTCATCCTCGGGCCGCGCGCGGTGGAGCGCCTGCAGTCCTATACGCCGCCATGGCCTTTGCCGAAGATCTTCCGCTTGGCGAAGGGTGGCAGACTGATCGAGGGCATTTTTGAAGGCGAAACGATCAACACGCCCTCCATGCTCTGCGTCGAAGATTATCTCGATGCCTTGCAATGGGCGAAATCTTTGGGTGGTCTCGATGGCCTTATTGCGCGAGCCGACGCCAATGCGGGCGTGCTTGCGGATTGGGTCGGCAAGACAGATTGGGTCGATTTCCTGGCCAAGGATGTCACGCTCCGGTCCAACACGAGTGTGTGCCTGAAAGTCGTCGATCCTGCCGTCACGCATTTGCAGGCGGATGCGCAGGCGGGTTTCGCCAAGGCGATCGCGGACTTTCTGGAGAAGGAAAGCGTCGCCTATGATATCGGCTGCTATCGCGACGCGCCGCCGGGGTTGCGCATCTGGTGTGGTGCGACAGTCGAAAAATCCGATGTCGAAGCGCTGACTCAGTGGCTCGATTTCGCCTTTGAAAAGGCAAAGGCCGACCTCGCCAAGGCGGCTTGAAGCCAAGCCGCTGGGTCTGCCTGTCGCAGCCGTTCGAAGACGGTGCATGATGTCTTCATTTCGAAAACGCAAGCAGGAGCGCGCGCTGGGCGCGACCGAAACTATCCTGCTTTTTTCCAGCTCAAATCGAAGGACTGAACGCCCATGGCTCCCCGCGTCCTTATCTCCGATGCTCTCTCGCCCGCCGCGCTCGCCATTTTCAAAATGCGTGGCGTGGAGGTCGATTTTCAGCCCAATCTCGGCAAAGACAAAGACAGACTCGCCGAGATCATCGGCCATTATGATGGGCTCGCCATTCGCTCGGCGACCAAAGTGACGCCGAAGATCCTGGACAAAGCCGTCAATCTGAAGGTCATCGGCCGTGCCGGTATCGGCGTCGATAATGTCGACATTCCTGCCGCGACCGCCAAAGGCATCATTGTGATGAATACGCCATTCGGCAATTCCATCACCACTGCGGAGCATGCAATCGCCTTGATGTTCGCCCTCGCCCGGCAAATTCCTGCGGCCGATGCATCGACGCAGGCGGGCAAATGGGAAAAGAACCAATTCATGGGCATAGAGATCACCGGAAAGGTGCTCGGCATCATCGGCTGCGGCAATATTGGTTCGATTGTCGCCGAACGGGCGATGGGCTTGCGCATGCATGTCGTCGCCTATGATCCGTTCCTGTCGCTTGAACGGGCGTTGGATCTCGGCGTCGAAAAGGTGGAACTCGACGATCTCCTCGCGCGCGCCGATTTCATCTCGCTGCATACGCCTTTGACGGCGCAGACGAAAAATATTCTTTCCGCAGAAAATCTCGCCAAGACGAAAAAGGGCGTGCATATCATCAATTGCGCGCGCGGCGGCCTCGTCGATGAGCAGGCTCTGCGCATGCAGCTCGACGCCGGGCATGTGGCGGGGGCTGCTTTCGATGTCTTCGTGACCGAGCCGGCGACCGAAAACCGGCTTTTCGGTCATCCGAACGTCGTGTGCACGCCGCATCTCGGGGCCTCGACCAATGAGGCGCAAGAGAATGTGGCGCTTCAGGTCGCCGAACAGATGTCGGATTATTTGACACGCGGTGCCATCACCAATGCCGTCAATTTTCCTTCGATCACGGCGGAGGAAGCGCCGAAGCTGAAGCCCTTTATCGCCTTGGCCGAACGTCTCGGCTCTTTCGCCGGGCAATTGACGACCGCGGACATCAAGAAGGTCTCGATTATTTATGAAGGCGCGGTCGCCCATCTCAAGACCAAGGCTCTGACGGCAGCCGCGGTCGCGGGCGTCTTGCGGCCGGCGCTTCCCGACGTGAACGTCGTTTCCGCGCCTTCTGTCGCGAAGGAACGCGGCATCGTGATCGATGAAATCACCCGCGCGGCCGAAGGCGATTATGAATCCCTGATCACACTCATTGTCGAAACCGAAGGCCAGCAACGTTCGATCGCCGGAACCGTCTTCCATGATGGCAAGCCGCGCATCGTTTCCATCAAGGACATCAAGACCGATGCCGAATTTTCACCGACCATGATCTATGTGTCGAATGAAGATAGACCGGGCTTCGTCGGGCGCTTCGCGAGCCTGCTCGGCAATGCAGGCATCAATATCGCCACTCTCGCGCTCGGCCGCGATCGTGAAGGCGGATCGGCGATCTCGCTCGTCGCCGTCGATGGCAATATTCCCGAAAAATTGCTTGCCGAAATCAGATCACTGCCGGAAGTCAAACAGGCGAGCATGCTTAAATTCTAGCGTTCGAGGCAGTTGGTTGGCGCAAGGCTTTGTTTCAGCCCTGAACATGACCAGGCGCATGACCAAGCGCCCGCTTCCAGCGGCGCAGGTGCAAGACGATCTCCTTCAGCCGGCCGCGCAGGGCGCGGCGAAGCCGTTCGCGCGTGGCGAGCGCTGCGAATCCTTGCGGGCGGCCAGCGTCGACGGCAATCAAAAGATCGGCAATCGCCATGCGCTCGGACCAGATGTGATCGATCATCGGATGGTCGGCGCTGGCACAGGAATCGGTGAGCACGATCTTCGCGTCGTCGAGCAAGACGCGCGTCAGCTCCAAGGTGAAGAGGACGCCCGGCGAATAGGTTGCGAAGTCTTCATCATAGGTGACCTTCCACCAGTAGGCGCGGCGGCCGCTTTCCAGCACCAGCCCCATGGCGACAGGCTGGCCATTGAGATCGAGGCTTGCGATGAAATATTTGCCTTCGCTAGCGAGCTTCGAGACGAGTTCCCGGGCGAAACCCGCGCGTTCCGGTGATTTCAGAAAGGCTGTGCCGCGCCGGCCCTTCCAGCCTTTGGCTTCGAGGGCGAGAAAAGCTTCGGCAGCGTCGTTGACTTCGCTTGGCTCGCGCAGGACCCGAAACGTCACCGTGCCGCGCGCTTCGAGCAATTTGCGGGCCCGCTTGAGCTTCCGGCGACGGACCGATGTGATCGATCGTTCGAGATAGCGCTGCGGCTCCAGACCGGCGCCGAGAATTGCACGTTGATGCGCGCCGAAGATCTGGATCTCGCGCCCCTCGGCAGCGGCGCTCGCTGCCAAGAGCCGCGCAACCGCTCCCTCCTGCGGGAGCACGGGAAACATCAGGCCGGCGGCCCGCGGCAGATGCGCCCGGCAATAGGCGAAGATCGCAGCGAGCGCTTCCTCGGCACGGGTGCGATCGAGGAGGGGCGTGCCGAGCGGCGCTTGCTCATGCGTCCAGATCCGTGCCGGCAGAAAGCCTGCAAAATGGCCGGCAGGGGCGAGCGGGCAGACGGCGAGCAGCTTGCGCTGGCCGGCGGTGTTGCCTTCCCAGACGAAAAGGAAGCGCGGTGCCCGGCGCTTGGCGAGATGCCGGGCCGCGGCGAGCGCAAAGCCGGGCTCGAGGAATATATTCGGCTCCAGGCAATCCTCAGGGAGACGCCGCCATTCGGCGACATAGGCGCCAGCCGCGTCAGGGCACAAGACTTCGACCGTCATAGGCGCCGCAGCTCGGATGAAGCGTGCTTCTGCGACGGTCCCGGCCAGCGGCATGTCTTGATGCGACAAGAGCTGAAGCATTCTCTATCCCCGTGTCGCCGCAACCCGTTGCGCAGGCTGCGCCTCGCCGGTCTTGAAGGCGGGAACAAGCCAGAACATGGCCGGCCGCTCGAATAGGAATTTCAGCCGCGTCCCCCGCACCAGCGCATGTAAGATGAGTGGCACAGTCACGCCTGCGAATGTCACCAGCGCCGAAGCGAGGCTCACGTCGGTGACGAGCCCGGAATGCACGATCGCCGTGCGGGTCGCTGCCATGGGGAGGAAGAAAGCGAGATAGATGACGATCGAGTTCCGGCCGCAATAGCGCAGCCAGGAGGTGAAGCGGATCTCGGAAAGAAGCGAGGCTCCGACGATGACCGCGCCCGCACCGATGAATCCGGCAATGAGACTTATGAGCGGCAGGCTCGCATAGTTGGGATAATTCGCAAAGGGCGTGGGAATGAAAGTGAGGAGCGCCTCGAAGCAGGCCCAGACGCCGAGAGCGCCGGTCGCAGCTTTCTTATGGCTGCGGGCCCAGGCCGCCAGCGCGAAGAAATGGCTTGAGAGAAGATAGCCCGAGAAAAAATATACATAGCGTGAGGCGAATTCATCGACGACGGTCGAGCCGCTGGAAATGCGCGCCGTCTCGAGCAGCGCCGCCGCGATCCAGACGAGAACAGGGGGCACAGGCCGCAACAGTTTCGTCGTGACGAAAAAGATCGGCAGAAGATAAATGAACCATAAGGTGCCGAGCGGCTCTACGAGGCCGAAGCCGAATTGATCCACGGCCTCGGCAAGACCGGAGGGAGTCGGGCGCGCATATTTGACGATGACTTGGATCACCAGCCACAGCAGATAGAAATAGCCGAAATGGATGATCTTGCGGTCGGCAAAAGTCCGCCAATCGCGATTGATCGTCTGCGAAAGAAAGAGACCGGCGATCAAGAAGAAGTCCGGCATGCGGAACGGCCGGGCGAAAGCAACGACGCCATGGAGAATTCCTTGCCCGCCGAGCGCGTCGCCGACGCCCAAGGTCGAATGCATCATCACCACCATGATGATGCAAAATCCTTTGGCATAATCGACCCAGGCCACGCGGTTTTCGCTGTTCGGCCGTATCATCGGTGTTGGCACCGCGCGCCTCGTCCGGTTCTCGTCTTGAATTCCGGCTCCGAGGCGATGGCCCAGACTGAGACAGACGGGTCAATTTGAGCCATCCGAGCCGGTGTTCAGGACGATCGTGGCAAGGGCGATGCCGCATCGCCGTTGCGCGGGGGCATTCTTTCGATAAGGCCTCCCGGCCTTTGGCTCCCATGGTCATGGCTACGTTAATGCTGATGGTGAGGCCGCCCTGAAGCGACCGTCAGGGCATCGGCCTATGTCAACCGGCCAGAGAGGCGGAGACCGTCGCGGATGTTGAGCGCCATGAGTGCGAGATTGGCTGCACCAGCGATGAGTTCGACGGCCTGAACCGCATAGAAGGCGCGTCCGAACGCGCCATGAGCGGCGCACATAGAAAGATAAAGTGCCGAAGGGACGAGAATGAAGAGGCCGTTTGCGGCGATGAACGGCATGCGCCGTTTTTTTCGCGCGATCTCCGGCTTTGACGAATGAGCGGCCAATTGGAAACCGGTCGCGCCCGTAAGCGCGAGCGCTGGGATCAGAATGAAGAAGCCCCAGGGGATCGCCTGTTTGACCGCACTGACCGTCGCAAGCGACCCGAAGAGTTCCGCTACGACAGTCGAAACCCAGAATGACAAAATCATTAGAGTGGCGATGATCCCGGCGATTGGATGAAGGCGCTTAAGCATCATCATGTCCTCCTTCCGATGTGCCCTCGAGACGGTGTCTGAGCGATCGCAATGTCGCCGTCGCCTGATCGATCTCTTGAATGCTCAGCCTCTGGGCGAGGCTTTTAGCCCAAGGGATCTGCCGCTTCATCGCAGCCTCATAGGCGGCAACGCCGCGTGGTGTGAGAAGCACAAGCTTCGCCCGCTGATGATGTGGGTTGGCGGCAAAACGCAGCATGCCGGCGCGCGCCAGTTCATTCACCAACCGCTGCACGGCCTGGCGCGTCAGGCCCATGTTGCGGGCGATATGGGCGACCGGCAGTGGGACAGGCGAGAGTGCCACGGCGCCGATCACCTGCCAGCGCGCGCTGGTCAAGCCGAGATCGGCGACCAATGCATCACCTGCACTCAACAGCTGCCCGTTGAACCGGAAGGTTTCCAAAATGAGTTCAGTCAGCGCGTCCTGCTGCGTCTTCTTCATGATAAAAGATGGTCATTATGACAACATGTTGTCAATATGGCACAAATTAATTGTAGGATCATGCGCGCTCTTGGCCGCGGTGGCCTCAGACTGCCTCAATTGGGTGCATTGCCGGGACCTTCGGGATGCGCAGGATCGGCGCCGAGCCCCATGCGGCCGCGCGTTCCCGAATAGTCGTGATCGCGGCGATCGCAATCGGCCAAAGAAGAACAGGGTGCATTTCGTCCAACGGACGCACCTTGGGGTATGGGAGGCGGGATTTGCGGCGGCTCGGTGGCTGCGGCTCTTTCCGAGAGCCCTGCCGAGAGCCCTGCCGAGAGTCCCGCCGAGAGCAGGAGCGCCAGAGCGAGCGAGACCTTGGCACAGAGCGCACGCCGAGAAGATGAAGGGGAGGATGTCATCGCCGGCTCCGAAAGATCATCGCATTTCATCGGACGTATCTGAATTATCATAGCAGATCAGCTTATGGTGCACGCCGCCGTCATTTCATTCAGCACGCGGTCCACCGCCGGGTGTCGTCGGCTTGTTTCAATATAACGGGCGACCTTCGGATAGGCGCTGATCAAATCGCGGTCCATGAAGGCGCCCGCCGCAAAGGGAACATTATAGAGCGCCGGCGCAAGCTGGCAGTCAGCGAGCGTCAGATTACGGCCAGCCGCGAAATCTTCGCCGCTCAGATAGTTCTGCAAAGCGGCAAGGCCGCGGACGATCCTGGTCAGCCGATTGGCGGCGGCCGTCTCGTCGCGCGGGCTCACGTTGACAAGGGCAATGAGTTCGGCCGCCTGGGCCATGATCTGCAAGTCGCTGATCCGGGCTAGCATGCGGACATGGGCCCGCGCTTCGGCGCTGACCGGCAACAGCGGCGGCGCCGGGAATTTCTCTTCGAGATATTCCATAATGGCGGTGGATTCCAGCAAGGCCGTGCCACTGTCGAGGATGAGGCAGGGAATGGTTCCGAGGGGATTGATCTTATGATATTGCGCCGACTTCAGCCCGCCGGGCGGTGCCGCGATCTCGATGTCGAGCGCCTTGGCATGGATCGTAATGCGCACCGATGCGGAATAGGGCGAGCAATTTTCCGAATAGAGCTTCATCCGGGTCAAAACCTCTGCGGCGGCGCTCATCGTGCTCCTGTTTCCGCGGCCGAGCAAATGCCGGTGGGCGCTGCGGCGGCCTTGCCGTAAACCCGTCGATGCGTAACGCTCGCGCCAATCCCTCTAGGGAGCCAGATCATGTCATAAAGACCTGATCCATTCTAACAATTTAGAGCGGGATATGCAGATAAGTATACGCAATCTGCGTCAACTTGATTGCGCCGGAAAACCGGTTCCCATTTTTCCGCATGCCGCTCTAAGTCCTCATGCCGGCATCTTGCGGCAAATCCAAGGACGTTTCTCGAAGACCGCTTTTCCAAGGGCGTTTCTTCGCAGCTTTTCTTGCAAGCTTTCCTTTCGGTGGGAAATATGCATGGGAAACAGCGGCTTTTTCACCGATGAGGCAAAACCGTGACGAAGTGGGATGTATTTTTCACCGCCACCAAGATCAGCAAGGGGCTGGAGCTCGATTTTTTCGACAGTGCCGCAAAGGAATCCGACCCGCCGCGGCAATTGAAGAAATTCGACGTGCTGAACTTCGACGTGACGGCGCGCCGGATGAAATTCGAGGGCATAGTCGTCGAAGTGCGCGCCAATGGCGATGCCATCATCGAAGCGCAAAGCATCCGCTGGCGGATTTCGCCGCCGACCGAGGGTGAGGTGGTGCATCCGGTCAAGACGCTTATGCGCCCGCATATTTGGATCGTGCGGGAACAGCTTTCATAGCTTACGCCTCCAAAATGTGGCGCGCCGACGAGCGAAGGGTGAAAGGCGCCTGGGCTATTTATGTTTCTTGTCAGTTTTCTTGCCGGCGTTCCCGTTCTTGCTGGGAGCCTCGCCGCAATTGGCCTCCGCGGCATGATAGAGGCGGCGGATCTCGGCGAGATCGACATGCGGCGGCGGATATTTCAGGTCCATCGCTTCGAGAGTGTCGAGATAGAGAAAGAATTTGCGGATGGTGGTATTGTCTTGATCGAGCAGTCTCTCCCATTCATTGATGAAGTCGTAGCGGGCCGTTTCATTGCCCGGCGCGAGACACTGAAAGTCAGCGGGCTTTCCAGGGGTACAGTTTGGGCTGCGAAATGCTGGCGAGCAGCACCGCCAATATGCCGGTGAGGAAAATGCCATCGAAGGTTCCGGCGCCGCCGATGGAAACGACCGGCGCGCCGAGCCCTTGCACCTTGTCGAGATTTAAGAGATCGGCGCCGATCAGGGTGCCCATGCTGCCGCCGACATAGGCAAGCGGCGCGGCATAGTCGCGTGAGATCACCATGGCTATGATCGCGGCCGCAAGCGGCGGCGCGAAGATTGGCTCGGCGATGCCGACGCCGTGGATGGGACGGGCCAGAAGATGGCAAACGACCGCAACGCAAGCGATCGCCATGATGCCGCGGCCCCATAGATTGTTCTTGGCAAGCAAATAAATCGACAGACAGAAGGGGATCAGTGCGCCACCGACATTGACGGCGACGATCGTGCCCGGCCATTCGACGACCATCGGCATGGTATAGTGCATGCCGAAATAGGTGAAGGTCTGGCCGGAGAGAACATCCCGCGGCGGCAATTCGGCGACCGGAATATTGATATAGCTGCCGATCAGCGTTGCGAGCAACAAGAGTATGGCGGCGCGCGGCCCGATGCCGATGCGCATGAAGGCATAGCGCAGAATGCCGACCTCGATCAGCGCCACAAGCACCAGGAAGATCAAGACCAGCGCGCCGAAGAAAGGCAGCGTCAAGGGCAGGTATTGGAGATGGCCCATATGCATGATGAGATCCGTCCCTGCCTGGAATTGCCGGCTTTGCCGCGACACTATAGGCCGCGCGCTTCAGCGTCCATGGCGGTTTGCACCCGCAAGGCGACCGGGGACTCAGGCGAGAATGTGATTGCCGGCATCGATATATTCTATATTGCCGGTCGGGGCCGCCGCAGCATCGCTCACGAGAAAGCTTGCGAGATTGCCGATGTCTTCGATGCTGACGAGGCGATGCTCGGGCGTGCGCAGGGCTCGTGATCCATTCGCGCCTCGCGGCGAAAAGGTGAAGTCAAGCGCTCTTGTTGCGCGCTTCTGTTTCGCGTTCCATCCGATCCGCAGCGGCATGATCGAAAGCCCAGCCGATCAAGACGAGGCATGGTCCGCTCGGCGCGGCGGCGGCGGCCTTGGCCGGAAGATCGGCGATGGTTCCGAAGATGCGGCGCTCGTCGACGCAGGTCGCGCGTTCGACGAGCACGGCCGGCGTAAACGGATCGATCCCCTGCGCCAACAGCCGCTGCGACAAAGCCTCTAAAGTGCGCAGCCCCATATAGACGGCGGTGGCGGCACGCGGATCGCAGATCGAGCTCCAGTCGACGTCGTCCGGCAGACGTCCGTTATGCGCATGGGCGGTGATGAATTGGATGCGGCGGGCCCGCTCGCGCTCGGTGAGCGAGAGCTTGAGCGAGGCTGCGGCGCCCAAAGCCGCGGTGATGCCCGGCACCACCTCGACCGGGATGCCGGCGGCCGTCAGTGCGGCGATCTCCTCATTGGCGCGGCCGAAGATGGAAGGATCGCCGCCCTTCAGCCGGACGATGCGCTTGCCCGCCTGCGCCAGCATCACGAGCTGCGCGACAATGTCGTCTTGCTTGCAGGAGGGGCGATAGCCGCGCTTGCCGACGGCGATCTTTTCCGCCTCGCGCCGCGCCATGCCGATGATCTGCGGCGCGACGAGATCGTCATAAAGCACGACATCGGCCGCCTGCAGCACGCGCAGCGCTTTCAAAGTGATGAGCTCGGGATCGCCGGGTCCGGCGCCGACCAGGGCGACAGAACCTTGCGCGACGGACCCGATTCCTTGCCGCTGCGTTTCTGTTACCTGCGCGGCGGCGAGCAATGTCTCGAAATCCGCCGGGTCCGGCGGGCGGGCGCCAAGCGCCTTGGAGATGAAAAACTCCCAAAAGCGCCGCTGGCCCTCGCCAGAGAGGCCCCGCGCTTTCAATTTTGCCCGCCAGCTCTCCGCCGCCGCAGCCCAGAGCTTTATCGCCTGCGGCAGCAGCGCTTCGAGCCAGCCGCGCAAGGCCAGCGCAAAGACAGGGCTCGCGCCTTTGGTCGAAATGCCGATGACGAGCGGCGAGCGGTCGATGATCGTGCCGATCTGGAAATCGCAAAACTCCGGCCGGTCGATCAGATTGGCTGGGACGTGGGCGAGCCGTGCCGCTGCGTGAAAAGCCGCGGCCTCGTGTTTTGCATGGAAATCGCCGATCGCCAGGGTCGCGCCGTTGAAATCCTCCGGCTGCCAGTGTCGCTGCACGATTTGGATCGCCGGGCAGCTTTCGGCAAGTGCGACAAGCTCGGCGCTGGGTGCTGTGCAAAAGACATCGACCCGGGCGCCCGCCGCCTGCAGCAGCTCCGCCTTCCAGGCAGCGCGGGCCGAGCCGCCGGCCAAAAGCGCGCGCTTGCCGGCAAGGTCGAAAAACACCGGCAGGCTGGCAAGTCCTTGCAGGGGCCGATCGGCGGTCTCTGGCTTCACATCAGCCATAAAAACACATCAGATCCATTGTTCGCGCCGGTTCCAGGAGCATGGCGTCACCATTCTCCGGCGCAAGATAAAGGCCAAATATTACTCGCCATAATATTCCGCATAGCAATCCTTGGTCTCATAGACGATGACGCCGGAAAGCTGCGGCAGAACCTTCTTCACCCGCGTAAAAATCCAGACGGCGATGTTTTCCGCCGTCGGATTTTCGAGGCCTTCGATCTCATTGAGGCAATGGTGGTCTAGCTTGGCGAGCAAAGGCCCGAACGCCTGTTCTATGTCGAAGAAATCGACGACGAAGCCGGTGACCGGATCGACCGGGCCTTCGACCTTCAGCTCCACCCGATAGGAATGGCCATGCATCGCATGGCAGCGATGCGTTGCCGGCACATTGGGCAGGAAATGCGCAGATTCGAAACTGAAGGCTTGGGTGATCTTCATTACGCGGTCTTCATAAGCGAAAGCCTCAGGGCGGGCCCATGAATCATGAATCACGGCAGGGCCAGGGCTATGGCAGACCGATCAATTTATGGGTCTGCAGGCTGAGCCGCCAGCGCGGATGCGCCTGGCAATAGGCGACGGCCGCTGCGGTATATTCGGCCAAACGCGGCCCGTCCATCGGTTGCAGGAAGAAATGCGCGAAGGCGAGCACTTCGAAACTCGCGGGATCGAGACCTTCCTGCGGAAAGACGAGCTTCAGCTCGTCGCCCGTTCGTGCCACGAGCTCGGTGCCGGCCTTGGGGCTGACGCAGACCCAATCGACGCCCTCGGGGAGCGCGAGCGTGCCATTGGTCTCGACCGCACAGGCAAAACCTTCTTCATGCAAAGCGTCGAGCAAGGCTTCATCGAGCTGCAGCAAAGGCTCGCCGCCGGTGAAGACGACATAGCTATGGTCGCGCGCTGCGCCGCCCCAAGCCTGGGCAATGGCCGCCGCGAGCGCCTGCGGCGTCGCGAATTTGCCGCCGCCTTCGCCATCCGTGCCGATGAAATCCGTGTCGCAGAAGCGGCATTGCGCGATCGCGCGGTCTTCTTCGCGCCCCGACCAGAGATTGCAGCCGGCAAAGCGGCAAAAGACGGCGGCGCGGCCCGCCTGCGCGCCTTCGCCCTGCAAAGTGCGGAAGATCTCTTTGACTTGATAGCTCATGCGTCCGGTACGCCTCTTGGCGTTAGCGCCCCTCTCCCCGTGAGCGATGCGAAACGGGGAGAGGCTGGGTGAGGGGCGGGGAGATTTGCTCCAACATTTCTCGTGGCCAAGTCGGGCAAGCCCGACTTGGCTGTGCGGCCACTCACCAGGCCCCTCACCCTAACCCTCTCCCCATTTCGCTACACTCACGGGGAGAGGGGACACCAAGCAAAAAGGGCCTCTTTCGAGGCCCTTTGCGAAAGATCCTGAAGCGAATGGGCCGTCAGATCGCGTCGGTGATCCATCTCTTCAATTCACCCTTGGGCGCCGCGCCGATCTTCGACGAGGCCATCTTGCCGTCCTTGAAGATCATCAGGGTCGGAATGGTGCGGATCCCATAGGCGCCGGCGACGCCGGGATTTTCGTCCACATTGAGCTTGGCGATCGTGACCTTGCCGGCGAGTTCCACGGCGATCTCTTCGAGCGACGGGCCGATCATTTTGCAGGGGCCGCACCATTCGGCCCAGAAATCGACCACGACTGGGACGCTCGCGCCCACTACATCGGCTTTGAAACTGGCATCGGTAACTTTAACGGTGGCCATGATCGCCTCTTCGATACGTCATTGCGGGACTCGTCCCGATTATTCTCCTGGAACCTAGGGAGAGCGCTGCGGCGCGTCAAGTTGGGGAGGGAAGCGCCGAATGAGGATCCACGAAGCAATGGTCCAGCAGGCGGCCAGCTCCCCTGGTTTGCGAGAGGTCAGCATTGCGCAGGATCGAACGCGGCTTCGATCGTAATGCTTGCGACACACTTCGTCCCGTCTGGCTTGGCCGAAGAAAATGCTAACCGGCACTCGCCGGATGATGGGCCTTGCGAGAGCGTGTCTCATGCAAATGCCACCAGAATACGATGCCAATTCCCAGCGCCGTTACCGTGAGCAGTACGTAAATCAATGCCGACTCCTCGATCCACGCAATCACCGGAACGCCGAGCGCCATGACGATCCCGAGAAGACAGACCTGCCAGGAAGGGACATGCACACCAGCCGTAAAGGTGCCGAGCGCCAACAACGCCAGGACGACGAGCCCGCTGGCGTTGGCGTTGAGAATCCTTTGAACATCTGGCAAGAACATCACACTCATCGCCACCAGAAACGCGAGCCAATGCAGCGCCTGCGTCCAGAGCAACCGCACGCGCGCGTCCCAATTGCTGGCGTGCCGCCAGCCGGCACTGACGCAGACCGCCCCGATCACCGGAGCAAGAAGCGCCCAATAGCCCATAACGGGATGTTTCGTAAAAGTCGTATACGCAACGCCGAGAATTGTCAGAATGAACGCCAAACTATAGGGCAGTTCTCTGATCCAAAAGCTTACACGCGGCACATTGCCCGACGTTCCGACTTGCGGATCTCTTGATTGTGCGGCCTGCGGGTCTGATTCTGCGTTACTCATCATGGCGGCTCCGAGCTAGCGAGCTATAGCAGAGATCCCCTCTCCCGGTGTTTTTTAGGCGGCCGAGCCGCGCGGCTGTCCATCCTGCCGGGCCCGAAGTCTAGAGGCTAGAATAAGCAGAGCGAGGCCGAACACCAGCGCGTATGCGCCTAACCATGGGAGCACCGGTGCTCCTGAGCCCCGGTGCTCCGATTATCGGCGACACGATCAGTGGCGTGCCGCCGCTGCCGTGGGTTGCTCGGTCAGCGTCTTGAAGATGTCGCGCCCGGCAATCGCCATCATCACGATGGCCCAACCCGACGTGATCAAGTTGATGCCGACGAGAAGACCCAGGACCCAGGCGGCGCTCGTTGGCCAACCCAGAATGATGATCACGGCCAAGGCCAGATCCGAGAGTCCGCTCACCAGCATCCACCTCCATGTGCTGGAGATCACGTCGCGATAGGCGATCGACGTCACGGTCTGGAACACGCCCTCTACGATGAAAAACGCGGTCAGCACGAGCGTGAGCGACACTGCGCCTGCGACTGGCTTCCAAAGCAACAAGATGCCGACGGCGAGCGAAAGAGCCGCGGTGATGAGGCTCCACAGAAAGGCTGGGATGTTTCCGGCCGAAAACATTGCGACGAGGCCGACGATGCCGGCGATCAGAAACAGCCAACCAATATAGAAGTCGACGGCGATGGTTGCCGCCACGGGCCAAGCGACGGCGGCGACGCCAAGAATAATCATGATCACGCCTTGGAACAGAAACAACCGCCAGTGGGCGTTCAGAGCCCCCCTGACCGCACGTTGCATGTCGGTTTGACCAGGATTGAGCGGAGCCATCTTATTTCTCCAGTTATCTGCGTTAATCGACCAGAATATATACAAGTCGCTTGGCATGCAGGAACGGCGGCATTTGGCGCCGCCGCTCAGGTGACTATTTCGGTGCGCACTGAAAGCCGGTCTCTCGCCCGCATTCCGATTGGGTGGAACTACCCGATCGACAAAACCATGCGCTAGGCGCGGCTGTCAGTCATTTGGCTTGCGCGGCGTTTGCATCTATCCGCGCGCCCCAGGCTTGGAGCACCGCGTGCTCGGCTTCATCCAATGCGGCTGCTGCAAGGACGATCGAAGCATCAGCGTAGCGCTCGGCGCTTTCGGCCCGGTGTTGCAGCTTGGCCGTCTCCCGCTTGGTCTTCCACTCGGCGATCTTCTCGCTCGTGCTCGCCTTTTGCTCGTCGACCCAGTTCTTCGCTTCGGCTTGTGCGGCTGTGACCTTGGCGCGTTCCTGTTCGACCCGCTTGTTCACCGCGTCGAGATGAGTGCGCACGTCCTGCTCGGCGTGCTGAGCCTTGGCGTCGATCGTGGATTTCAGGCCGCGCAGGCTGGTTTCGATATTGGTGAGTTTGAGGCGAAGAGCTTCACTGAATTTATCAATGTGCTTAGCCATGACGAGGTCTCCTATTCAGGGTGGCGTGCGATTACACGTTCGCACAATCAGGATGACCGTTAGAGATTAGATTGGGTCATAACGGCAACTCGATCATGACGAGACCGCTGAGCAGAGCCTTGATAAAAGGCTAGTCTTACATTTGAACGTGCAATCGTCAGAAGCGAAAAACCTTCTGATATTTTTATATAACGCGGCTCGCCTGCGCGCCGCATTGCGCTATATCAACTGCCCAATCAACAATCGGAATCTTCAAACGGCGGGCGCGTTCTCCGTGGCCTGCGGGAATATGGTTCGATGCTCGCAATCGAGTAAGTCTCTCGGCGCGGAGGGCAGGCTGTCATTTGGCTTGGGCTATGTTCGCATCTTGCCGTGCGAGCCAGACTTCGAGCGCCGCCTGTTCGGCGTTATCCAACCCCGCCAGCGCCTTCTCCAGCGCTTCCTCCTCCAGCTCCACCACATTCGGCCCGGCGGTGAAAATCAACAGCATGCGCAACTGCTTTTCCGGCCAGAGCGGGGCGAGGACGGCGCGATAGAGCGCCATTTGGGTCAGATAGGCGGGCGGCATGGTGCCGGCCTCGTGCACCGTCCCGGTCTTGTAATCGGCGATGATCACTTCTCCTTCCGTCTCGACGATCCGATCGACCTGACCGCGCACCTCCCTTGTGCCGCCCTTGGGTAGGGTGATTCGGCCGACGACAGCAACCTCCGACCGCGCGCGCGGGCCAAAAAGCTCGGCGAGACCTTCGGTGTCGAGCACGCCCAAAGCTTGCCTGATCAAATCCTCAGGGTCGGACGCGAGATGCCCGGCGCGGGCGGCGAGAAAGGCTTGCGCCGCCGCGCGCCTGCCCGCGGGCGAGACTTGCGGCAGATATTGCAAAAGCACATGCATCAGCCGCCCGCGTTCGAACGCGGTGCGTTTGAGGCCGGCGCTCCCATCATCGCGAAATGCGTCGGCTGCGGCGAGCGCGGTTGCGGGTTTGAGCGGCGGCGCCGGACTCATCTCGATGGGTGCGGGACGTAGCAGGAAATCGGGCAGTTCCACTTCTTGTGCCGCCGGCCTCTCGCGCGCATCTGCAGCGCCCGGCGCGATCGTGCCCGGCGTCACTCGCCGCAGGATGTTTTCCGCGCTGTCCCAGAAGGCCAGGAGCTCTTCGAATCCGTCTCCCAAAGCGGCATTGATCATCGTGGCCCAGGCGATCGCGCCGGGCTCGCGCGCATTATAGAAGCCGGCGATATAGAGCCGCTCCTCCGCCCGCGTCAGCGCGACATAGAGGAGGCGGCGATATTCGTCCTCGGCATCGGCCCGCGCCGCCTCGCGCGCCGCGGCGACAAGATCCGGGTCCTGATCCTTGCGGGGAGACCAGACGGGCAGCGGCGGCCCGCCGGCGGGATCGGCAAGACAAAAGATTTTTGGATCATGCCGCGGGCTCGGCACGCCGCATGTATCGGGCAGAAAGACGATCTTGGCCTCTAACCCTTTGGCGGCATGGACGGTCATGACGCGCACGCAATCGCCCGAGGTTTCCATATCGCGCTTGATCGAAAGATCGGCGCCTTCGAGGTCGGCGAGAAAGCGCGTGAGCGAGAAAATGCCGTCGCGCTCGGCCCGCAAAGCCAGCCGCAGAAATTCGTCGAGCGCGTCGCAGGCCTCCAGCCCGAGCCGGGCCTCCATCGCCCGCCGGCCGCCGTCTTCGCTCAACAGAAGCGCATAAAAGGTGAAGGGGGTGAGCGCCGCGCGGCTGCGCCAGCGCGCGAGCTGCGCATAGGCCGCCTGATATTTTTCTTCCGGCGCATCGGCAAGCGCTTCGAAGAGCGAAGTTTTGCGGCTCGGCGCGAGTTTTAGAAGATCCTCATCGCCGAGCCCGATCAGCGGCGATTTCAGCACGGCTGCGAGCGTCAGATCGTCTTGCGGCAGAAGCGCCGCGCGGCCCGCGGCCATCAAATCCATCACCGCTATGTGCTCTGTGAGCTGGAGCCGATCGGCGCCGGCCACGGGAATTTTGTGCTGCTTCAAGGCGCGGATCATGGCCTCGAAAAAGGGGCCACGGGTGCGCACCAGGATCAATATGTCGCCGGCGCTGACGGGGCGGAAATGCCCTAAGTCGGAGTCGAAGACATAGTCGCCCGCGCCCGGCGCGAGAAGATGGCCGATCTTCTGCGCGACGCGCTGGGCGAGCCGGCTTGCGGGATCGCTCTCGTCCAGCATGTCGAGCGGTAGCCGCCAATCGCGCGGGTCCTCGCGCGGCGCGACGCTGATCGCCGGCCAGATCTCGACGAGACCAGGCAGGTTACGCTTCAGCGGCTCATGCCCCATCCATATGTCGTCGCTGACGAGGCCTTTCTGATGCTCCCGCCTTGCGAAGACCGCATCGACCATGGTGAGCACGGCCGGCACGGAGCGGAAGGACTCTTTCAATTCCACATGTTCGAAAGCCGCGTCGGCACCGAATCTTTGGGCGAAGCGGCCGCGCATCTCATGAAACATATGCGGCGCCGCGCCTTGGAAGGAGAAGATCGATTGCTTCTCGTCGCCGACCGCGAAGAAGGTGCGGCGGATGGCGCGGCTGCCAAAGCCGGCGGCGAATTCGTCGGTCAGTTGCTCGAGAATCTTCCATTGCGCCTCGCTCGTATCCTGCGCCTCGTCGACGAGAATATGATCGATACCGGAATCGAGCTTGAACAGGACCCAGCGCGCATCAGAACGTTCGAGCAAAAGAAGCGTGCGGGCGATGAGATCGTCGAAATCAAGGACGCCGCGCGCGGCCTTCGCTTGCTCGTAGCGGGCGAGTACTTCGCCGATCACGATCGAGAGCGCGGCCGAGCGCTCGCAACAGTCGGCTGCCTTGCGGCGTGCGCGCAGTTCTTCGAGCCGCGTTTGTTCCGCTGTGAGCTCGGCGACGAGATCGGGGCGAGCATCAGCAGGGGCTTTTGTGGCGAGCTTCTCTCTCTTCTTGCCTGCGCCGCCGTCGGTAAAGAAGATTTCGAGATAGGCGACAAGACAGGCGCTGCGCTCAGCCCTCAAGCTCTCGGCCTTGCGAAACAATTCTGCCTTCTCGCAATCGGTCTTTGACCCTTGCGCAAGAAAATCAGCAAACTCGCCAAAGCGGTTTGGCGCAATGCCTCCTTCGATCATCTCGGTCTCGATCGAGGCCAAGTTCTCATCTGGTGCGAGGTCCAGCGCGCGGCGCAGCGGTGCCGCAGCCTCTTCGGGCACGGCTTGGCGAAACAAAGCCCGATGACTCATTGCCTCCTTGATCAGGTCGTCGAAATCTGTTTGCGATGTTTCGGTGACGAGACGTTGCAAGGCGCACCCAAGCGCGCCCCGATCGCTCTCGGCCCTCGCCAGGGCCGCGCGTTTGGCGGCCGTCAAAAGCTCGGCTTGGCCGAGATCTTCGAGAACTTCGAAACGCCCCGGCACATTGGCTTCGAAGGGGAAGAGATGCAGAAGCCTTTCGCAAAAGGCATGGATCGTGTGGATCTTCAATCCGCCGGGCGTCTCGACCGTGCGGGCGAAGAGACGCCGCGCAAAAATGAGCTGAGACCGATCCGGTTGCCCGGCGCCGATTTCTTCGATTGAAGCGGCGAGCTTGGCATCGTCGATCTTTGTCCATTGCGACAATGTGGTGAAAACTTTGGCGGCCATATTCGCCGCCGCCGCTTTGGTGAAGGTGAGGCAGAGGATTTTTGCCGGCGGCACGCCGGCAAGAAGATGGCGCAGCACGCGCTGCGCCAGCACATGCGTCTTGCCCGAGCCGGCATTGGCTGAAACCCAGACCGATTTTTCCGGGTTCGAGGCCCTGAGCTGGCGGGTGCGGACGGCCGCCGGGATGTCGCGCCAAGCGCTCATGCGCCGCCTCCGTCCTCGAAGCCGACCGACCATTCCTTGACGCGGGCGAGATGATCATAGGCATTGTATTTCGCAGCAAATTTCGGAAATGGGCGTGGCGGATAGGCGGTCGCCTCGTCGCGGAATTGGTTGAGCAGCGTGACCAAAGCTTCGAAATGGCTTTCGGCGACGTCCGTAATGCTGACCGACGGCGTGTCCTTTCCTTTTCCCTTGCTGGTGAATTTCAGCGGCTTTTCTTCGCCGCCATCTTTTCGGCCGAGCTTGACGTAAAGCGATTCCGCAACCGTCGTGCCGGGTTCAAGGCCGAAGGCACCGCGCCGCGCCATGGCCGCTTCGAGCGTCAATTGTGGCGCGAAGCCGACCAGAACTTCATTCGCGCCCGGCGGCGTGCCGGTCTTGTAATCGATCAAGCTCACTGTGCCGTCGTGGCGATGCTCCAGCCGATCGGCCTTGGCCGACAGAATGAAGGTCGAGCCGTCGGCGAGGCGAATGGGAAGCGTGCCGTCGATCTCGACATCGATTTTTATGAGCGTATCGCGCCGCCGCGCTTCGAAACCGAGATAGAAATCCGCGGCGCCTTGGATGCGCGGCCAGGCGAAGGCCAAAAATTCCGGATCGTTGAATTCGTCGGCGAAGGCCGCGCGCAACATTGCCGTAAGTCGCGCAGGAGAGTCTTCGGGAAGCTGTCCGCTCGGATAGCGTAGACAAAAATTGGCGAGCACATCATGGATCGCCATGCCCATGATGCGGCGGCTCGCCGTCGCAGCGAAAGACGGAAGCTCGATCAGACCCAGAATGAATTCCGCATAGATCGCATAAGGATCGCGGCGCAGGGTCTCGATCCGCGTCACGCTGAGACGGGTCGGGCGCAAAGCGAGTACCGGCCGCGGCATCGGACGCTTGCTCGCCGCAACCGCTGTGCGCGGCCGATCCATCGCGCGGGCGAGATCGAGGTAAAGGTCCCCGCGCTTGCGGCAGGCCTCGAATGTGCTGCCGCCGACCGCAGCCAGCCTTTGCACGAAGCGCGAGGCGACCGTCGGCGCGCCGTCGCGTTTTTGCGCGCGGCTCAGAATAACGCGCTGAGCACCCATGGCGGAGATGAAATCATGCGCGGTCTGGCCGATCTTGCGCTCCGGCGGGCTGAGGCCGAGCGCCGCGCGCATCGGCCGGTTCAGAAAGGCGTCACTGCGCGTCTCCGGCGGCCAGATCGTCTCGTCGAGCCCGCCGAGCAACATGAGATCGGCGTCCATCAGACGGGCTTCGAGAAGGCCGAAGATTTTGAGGCGCGGATGCGTGCGCTTCTGCCGCCGCAGCGCGGTCGCGCCCGCCGTCTGGGCGAAGAAGAGAAGATAGCTTTCCGCCGAGAAGGTGAGTTCCGGGAGTGCGCAACGCGCAAGCTCGTCGAAGAGCGCATGCAGCGCCTCATAGTCTTCGCCCTGCGGTGCGCGATCATCGCTGTCCGTCACAAGATCGAGCGCGCGGCGATGGGCATCGATCCAGGCGCTAAGATCATAGGCGCCATCCAAAGCGCGGAGCGGCGCCAGCGCATGTGTGAGTCGCGCGATCAGATCTTCGAGCTTTTGCCAATCCACATCGCTGATTCGCTTTTGTGCCGGATGAGCGAAACGATCCGAAGCTTTGTGCCGCGCCGCGGCGATCGCATCTTGCGCACTCACGAAAGCCGAAAAAGCGCGATCCTGGCGCAGCAGGCCGATTTCGAAAAGTGGCGCGAGCCTTTCGACCTCGGCTCTCGGCAAGCCGAAATGCGCGAGCGGATGGGCGAGAAGGGCGATGACATCTTCGGCGGCAAGCCCGCTGGCAGCACAAAGCGCGACGAGGCGCGCGAGGACTCCATAAGGGCTCGCGCTCAAGGGCTCGCCCGCCGAATCCTCGACTTCCAGGCCGAAGCGGGTGAGCTCGGCGGTAACACGGCGGGCGAGATCGCGATCCGGCGTCACCAGCGCCGCTGTCTTTCCCGGCTCTTCCAGGATTTGCCGCATGCCGATGGCAAGCGCCACCGCCTCCTCGCGCTCGTCGCCGGCTTCGATGAAGGCGACATCGGCAAGCGCCGCTTCGATTTCCGCGTCAGAGGTCGCGCTGCGATAGCTTTGCCAATGTTCCGTCGTCTCGGCGGGGCGCAGCGCCTCGGAGACGAAGCGCGCGCGGGCCGCCAGCGCGGCTTCCGGCGCGCCAAGCTCGATGACCGTATCGCGCGTGACTTTGAGGACGGCCAAGAGCCGGCGCAGCGCTGCCTGCGGATGGCCGAAGGCAGGGTCCTGGGTCTCGTGCCGATCGATGCCGATCTGCCGCCAGGCGGCATCATCGAGGTCGCGATCGAGGCCAGGAAGAACGACGGCGCCTTGTGGCGCCTGGGCGATCGCGGCGAGCAAGCGCGCGGTCGCGCGATTGGTGCCAGTCGAGCCGATGGCAATGATGGGACCTGCCATATGACCGGCTTCGATCCGTGCGATCTGCTTCTCGACGGTGAGCACGCGCCGGCGCGCCGCATCGACGAGATGGTTGTCGGCCAAAATCTGCGGCCAATGCGCGATCGCTATGTTTAGAAAATCGAGCGTGATCCGCCAATAATGATCGAATTCCGGCAGAACCAGAGGATCGAGCTCCGTAAAAGCGATATCCTCGATGATCAATTCGTCGATGAGATCGGCGAGATCGCCGGCAAGCGCGAAGGCATCGAGCGGCGACGTGCCAACGAGACAGGGCTCGCGCTTATCAGTGGTTTTCGTGCCGTCGCGGTCGATCGACACGATGGCATGGCGCAGGGCCTGCGCCCATTGGAAGATCAGGCGGGCGAGATGCATGCGCCGCCAGATTTCGCTCGCCGCCTGCGGCAGATCTTCGGCCAGAGTCGTCTCGAGTTCCCGGCTCTTCGAAGAGAAGCGCCGTCTCGGTCGCATCGAGCGCGCCGAGCGGCAGAATCCGCGGCAGCAGGCAGGCCGGGCGATCGATGGCAGAGGCGAATTCATCAGCGAGGCTGCGCGCGGCGCGCCGCGTCGGCACATAGATCGTCGCATCGGCCATGAAAAGCGGCGACAGCGCACGCGAAAAACCTTCGACGACGCGCCCGTCGAGGAGCGCGGCGACGAAGGTCTTCAGGAAAGGCGCTCCTGGCGCGATGGTGAAGACTGTTCTGGCGGGCATGGGGTCGGGCAGCCGAAGAGCGGCGGCGAGTCGCGCAATGCCGATACTATAGACGGCGAAATGAAACGGAAAGGGCGCCGTCCGACAGTGAAACCTCCGCCCTCACTCTCGAATGCCGAGACGGCGCAGGTCGCCGGCTCTGAAGAAGCGAAGGCGCGGGCATTCCCCCCATGCAGGAATCGATCGATCGCTTACATGGCGAGACCCGTACCTAAATTGGACTTTAAATTGGTGTAACGCTACCGGCAAACCATAATGGCATAGCTTTTTAGATTTAGATTTAGTCTGTTGCTAAAACGCAACTAGCAAACCCTGATGGCATGTATTATCAGACGGTGTTTTCCCGAAACGCAGTAGCCGCACGTCGGTCAGGTGCGAATCGGAAACGCAACAGCGCTTTGGAGGAAACGCAATAGCGCTTTGGAAAGGAATGATCATGACGCATTCATGTGAGGGAAAGTCGGGAAATACGCGGCGCAGTCTTCTGCAAAAGGCGCTCGCCGTTGCGGTGGCCGTGCCGTTTGTCGGCCTCAGCGTTCGCTCTGCGATGGCGAAGGTTGCGAAAACGGCTGTCGCTTATCAGGACAAGCCGAATGGCAGCAATCACTGCAGCCTTTGCCGCTTCTTTGAGGCGCCGCATTCCTGCAAGCAGGTCGACGGGACGATCAGCCCGAACGGCTGGTGCAGGCTTTTCTCGAAGAAGGGCTGACGCGCAGTTTCGCGTTACCGAACTTTGCATGGTCATCTCTTCGACACTAGGAAACTTCGACTTTCGTCGAATGTTCTCGCAAGACCGGCTCAACACGGTCGAGTCGAAGTAACCGAGCATGCGGCTCTGGCCGCCGAGCTGATCCTTCCCTGGTTTGCAGGGAAGGATCAGCTCGGCGGCCAGATAGAAGACATCGGCTGGAAGACATCAGCTAATAGAAGACGTCGGCGAGGATTGGCTCGATCCGCTGGCCTAGCTCTGATTTCGTGTTTACCGCCCGCGCAGGAAACCGGCGTCGAAACGATTTGCAATTCAGCGCTTTGATGTCCGCCGTTCGTTTGTGCCGATTTACGTAATCAGACCCTTTTAGAGCGAAGACGCCGGGGCTGTCGCGCAAGACGGGTCATCCGAAAAACCGCCCTCTTACCGGCCCACGCCGTTGAGGTCTTGCGCGACGCGCTCGATCCGCGCGGCGGCTTCGCCGAGCAACTCGGCAAGACGATCGGCCCACTCGCCCTGGGTGCTCGACCGATGCGTCGAAGCGGATTTGAGATCGGCGATTTCGGCTTCGAGCGCGGCGATCTGGCGATGCGCCTCCGCCAATTCGTCGGCGACCGTGATGGCGGCCATGATGGTGAGGCGCTGATCGCCGATTTCGCCGAAATTCCGGCGCAGCATTTCGATCCGCTCGTCGAACTGCCGGGCAAGGCCCTGAAGATGCGCCTCCTCGCCGTCGGCGCAAGCCATGCGATAAACGTGGCCGGCGATGGTCACCGATACTTGCGTCATGCCGACTTTTTGCTCGCCGCCCATTTCCTCGACACCCATGCAATTCCCTCATGCCGCTTCGTCATGCAGCCGTCAGCGGTCGCGCGAGGCCTGCGCCAGGATCACTCTGATGGTCGAACTCGCTTTGGCGAGCCGGCGCGCCACCTCGCCATTGGCCAGCTCAAGCGATTTCGACCGGGCCTGGGCGTCGTCGAGTTCGAGGGCGAGCCGCGTCCGGTCGTCCTGCAGCACCGCAAGCTCTTCTTCGAGATTGCCGCGCTCCGCATCGGCCTTGAGGCGGCGTTCGCAAGCGGCTTCGAGCTGGTCGAGCGCGGCCAAAAGGCTTTTGAAGGCCAACTCAAGTCGGGTGTAAGTGCTCATACGACGCTGGGTCTAGATTCAACACATTAGGCGCTCGTCCGTCGCCCCCGTCAACTCGGGAAGGCGGCAGGCTCGCAGTCGAATTGAAATGAAACAACAGCCATTTGTCGAATTCGGCTGAAGCGGCTGCAGAGATCATTGCCGAAACATCGCTGGTCGCAGGTCGGGCGAACCAAGTTTGTCGGCGATAGATGGTCCGAAAAATTTCGTGCTGCAATGCACAACAAAGGAAGGCGAATGTTCATTCGTCTTCGCAGGAATTCGGCTAGTGTCCGTTGGCATGTTGCATGTTGCATTTTGCGCGCTGCATTTGGCACTCCGCCATTTAATCTCTAAATCGTCGCCGCGACATTTTGGCCGAGCATGGAACTGCATCGGAGAAGCTGCGGACGTCTTGCGCAGCATTTGATCTCATGCAACACAAAGGTGTGCCCGAAGGATCGCTGGCGCGGCGGTGATCCTCATGCTTGGGCGACCTTGAGGCCTTGGGCGATCTTGAGGCGCGCTGCTGAAAGCCGGAGGCTTTGTGCAGACGTCCCCGGTCACGATCCGGAGCCAGCACGCATGTGCTCTGCCTCGTGCGAGCCTTTGTCGTTGCTGAGCTAGACAGGGAGGCGGATGCGATGAAGGAGCCGGGACCGAGGCGCGCTGCGCGGGGCAATTGATCTTCACACAGAAGGCGGTTCGGCGGAAATGAACTGAATGCAGCCATGGGGCGTTAGCAGCTTTGCAGGCCCTCTGCTGCTCAGCGTGTCGGATTGTCCGCCTCCGCCTTGGGCCGATAGCCGCAGCGGCAGAGGTTGCGCCCAGATCCGCTCCTCAAACGCAACAAAGTTAGAATATTTCCAGCATCCCGAAATGGGAAACAGGGGTGCGGCTTGATCCGCCTTAAGGTGCGGAAAGTCGATAGGGCGCAGTATCTTTCAAAATGCGCATTAGGGAAGGGAGCAGGACGAGATGGCGGTGAATGTCGCGATCAATGGGTTCGGGCGCATCGGGCGCAATATCTTGCGCGCGATCGTGGAATCGGGACGTCAGGACGTTCACGTCGTCGCCATCAATGATCTCGCACCGGTCGAGACCAATGCGCATCTCTTGCGCTTCGATTCGGTGCATGGCCGCTTTCCCGGCGAGGTGAAGGTCGCAGGGGACACGATCGACGTCGGCACTGGCCCGATCAAGGTGACGGCGCTGCGTGATCCGGCCGAATTGCCGCATAGGGAGCTCTCCGTCGACGTAGCGCTCGAATGCACGGGCATATTCACCTCGAAGGAGAAGGCCTCTGCCCATCTCAAGGCCGGTGCTAAGCGCGTGCTCGTCTCGGCGCCGGCCGATCATGCGGATCTGACGGTCGTCTTCGGCGTCAATCACCAGAAGCTGAGCCGCGATCATATCGTGGTCTCGAATGGTTCCTGTACGACCAATTGCCTGGCGCCCATCGCCAAGGTCCTCAATGATGCGATCGGCATCGAAACGGGCTTCATGACGACGATCCATTCCTATACTGGCGACCAGCCGACGCTCGACACGGTGCATAAGGATCTTTACCGCGCCCGCGCGGCGGCGCTATCCATGATCCCGACATCGACCGGCGCGGCCAGGGCCGTCGGTCTCGTCTTGCCGGAACTGCAGGGCAGGCTCGATGGCTGCGCCATCCGCGTCCCGACGCCGAATGTCTCGGTGATCGATTTCAAATTCGTCGCCAAGCGGCCGACGACGCCGACCGAAATCGAAGATGCCATCAAGCGGGCGGCACAACAGCAATTGAAAGGCATTCTCACTTTCACAGAGGAGAAGAATGTCTCGATCGATTTCAATCACGACCCGCATTCCTCGATCTTCCACATGGATCAGACGCGGGTCATGGATGGGACTTTCGTTCGTGTCGTTTCCTGGTACGACAATGAATGGGGGTTCTCCAACCGGATGGCTGATACCGCCGTCGCAATGGGGAAGCTGGCATGACGAGATCTGCGCCTTTGGCTCCTTTTCCCACTCTTGACGATGCCCAACTCGCTGGAAAAAGGGTGCTCGTCCGCGTCGACCTTAATGTGCCGATGGAGGGCGAGAAGGTCGCCGACGGGACCCGCATCGATCGGATTCTGCCCAATCTGCGCGAGATCGCAGCCAAGGGCGGCAAAGTTATCATATTGTCGCATCTCGGGCGGCCGAAGAATGGGCGCGAGGAGAAATATTCGCTTCGTCCTGTCGTCGGCGAACTCGAAAAACGCCTCGGCAAAAAGGTCGGTTTCGCCGATGATTGCATCGGTGAAGCGGCCGAGGCGGCGGTGGCCGCGATGCGCGACGGCGATTATCTGCTCCTCGAAAACACCCGTTTCCACAAAGGTGAAGAGAAGAACGACCCGGATTTCGTGACGGCGCTGGCGAAGCTCGGCGATGTCTATGTGGACGATTCCTTCTCCACTGCGCATCGCGCGCATGCCTCGACGGAAGGGCTGGCCCATAAGATGCCGTCCTTCGCCGGCCGCTCGATGCAGGTCGAGCTCGAGATTTTGACCAATCTTCTGACCAGCCCGGTGCGCCCGGTGATGGCGATCGTCGGCGGCGCCAAGGTTTCGACCAAGCTGGAACTGCTCGGCAATCTGATGCGCCGGGTCGACCGGCTCGTCATCGGCGGCGGAATGGCGAACACTTTCCTCGCCGCTATGGGCAAGGCGATCGGCAAATCGCTCTGCGAAATGGAATTCGCCGACATCGCCCGCAAGATCATGGCCGATGCGGCGGGCGCGAACTGCGAGGTCGTCCTGCCGGTCGATGTCGTGGTGGCGGCCAAATTCGCGGCGCATGCGCCGAGCCGCGTCGTCGATGTCGATCACGTCGGCCCCGAGGATATGATCCTCGACATCGGCCCGAAATCGGTGGCGAAGGTCGAGGCCCTGCTCGAAACGACCCGCACGCTCGTCTGGAACGGCCCGTTCGGCGCCTTCGAAATCCCGCCTTTCGACAACGGGACCGTGGCGGTGGCCAAAGCTGCCGCGCGGCTCACCAAATCCGGCCAGCTCGAATCGATCGCTGGCGGCGGCGACACGATCGCGGCCTTGAACAAGTCCGCTGCGGCCAAGGAATTCACCTATATTTCAACCGCCGGCGGCGCCTTCCTCGAATGGCTCGAAGGCAAGCGCCTGCCCGGCGTCGAGGCCTTGCGCAACAACTTCCGGCAAATATGATCCGGACGCGCCATCCGATCGATTGACCATGCGCGAAACCAACACGCTGGAGGGTAGTGTCTCACCTTGAGGAGGGAGCATGGCTTCCAAGGGGCAGATGACAGGGATGCTGGGCGTATACCTGGTAGCCGCTGAGCTGTCCCGGTTGGGCTTCATCGTTTCGCCCACATCGCGTAGCGCTGCCGGAGCAGACCTCTTGGTAACCGACCAGGAATGTCGCAAGGCATGGTCAGTCCAGGTGAAAACAAACAAGAAGGCCGCAAACTTTTGGCTGCTAAGCACGCGTGCGGCGCGCACAAGATCAGACAGCCACATATACGTTTTTGTAAATATAGGGGAGAAGGATCGTCCCGAGTATCTAGTTGTTCCAAGCCATCATGTGGCTGCAAACGTAGTCACGTTCACCAGTAGCAAGGGCACGGTCTGGTACTCGTTTTCCAGAGACAGCAGACTGTCTGATGACGAAGGATGGGAACTTTTCGGCGATCCTCATGTAAGCGTGGATGCCGGCGAGGTTGCTGAGGAAATTCCAAACTGAGACACTACCCGCTGGAGCCAAGAGCAGGCAGGGAGCAGGGCGTGAACAAGGATCAACTCGAACGCATCGCGCAGGCCATGGTCGCCAAGGGCAAGGGCCTATTGGCGGCCGATGAAAGCACGGGAACGATCAAGAAGCGCTTCGATGCGATCGGCATCGCCTCGACGGCGGAGACGCGGCGCGACTATCGCGAGCTGATGTTCCGCACCCGCCCGGCGATGGACAATCATATTTCCGGCGTCATCCTCTATGATGAAACGATCCGCCAGACGGGTGTGGACGGGACGCCGCTCGTCAGGCTGATCGAGGCGGCGGGCGCCATCCCCGGCATCAAGGTCGATCTCGGCGCCAAGCCTCTGGCGGGCTTTCCCGGCGAGACGATCACCGAAGGGCTCGACGGGCTCGCCGGCCGGCTCACGGAGTATTATGCGCTCGGCGCCCGTTTCGCCAAATGGCGCGCGGTGATGCACATTGGCGAAGCCATTCCGACCCGCGCCGCGATTGCCGCCAATGCGCATGCGCTGGCGCGCTATGCGGCGCTCTGCCAGGCGGCCACTATCGTCCCGATCGTCGAGCCGGAAGTGCTGATGGACGGCGGCCATACGCTGACGCGCTGCTACGAGGTGACGGAAGCGGTGCTGAAGACCGTCTTCACCGAGCTTTATGACCAGCGGATCTTTTTGGAAGGCATTGTGCTGAAGCCGAATATGGCCGTCCCCGGCAAGAAGGCGGCGCAGCAGGCGCGCGCCGAAGAGGTCGCCGAGGCGACGGTGCGCCTGCTCAAAAATTGTGTGCCTTCCGCCGTGCCCGGCATCGCCTTCCTTTCCGGCGGCCAGTCGGATGTCGACGCGACCGCGCATCTCGATGCGATCAACCATTTGGGGCCCTTGCCCTGGGCGGTCACTTTTTCCTATGGCCGGGCCTTGCAGGCGGCGGCGCAGAAGGCCTGGGCCGGCAGACCGGAGAATGTGCCGGCGGCGCAGGCCGCCTTCGCCCATCGGGCGCGGATGAACGGGCTCGCCACGCTCGGCGAATGGGCGGCTCCGCTCGAAGCTGCGGCCTGACCTTCCGGCCATCGCGCTTTCGCCCCAATTTTCGGCAAGCTCTACGACGGTCCTCTCCTTTCCCACCCGAAGTGCAGTTGCCGATGGCCGAGGCCGCGCCGCGCCTTTATCTGATTACGCCGCCGCTCGCCGAGGCCGCGGACTTCGCCCCGAGGTTCGAAGCGGCGCTCGAAGCCGGCGACATCGCCTGCGTCTTTCTGCGCACGCAGGCGCTTGCGGGCAGCGAGATCAAGAAGATCATCGCCGCGCTCGCACCGCTTGCGCAAAAACATGATACCGCCGTTCTCGTCGAAGATCCGCTGGTCGCGGCGCGCTGCGATGCGGATGGCGTGCATATCACGGGGCTCGGGCCGGCGTTGGAGGCGGCGCTTTCTGCGATGAAGCCGGACCGAATCGTCGGCATCGGCGGGGTTTCTAGCCGCCATGAGGCCATGCTGGCGGGCGAGTCGGGCGCCGATTATGTCATGTTCGGCGGACCCGAAGGTAGAGAGGACGCCGCCGGCATCCTTGAGCGCATCGTCTGGTGGGCCGAGATCTTCACTCTGCCTTGCGTCGGCTATGCGCAGACGCTTGCCGATGTCGCCCCGCTCGCCGCGGCGGGCGCCGATTTCATCGCACTTTGCGACGCGGTCTGGCAGCATCCGCAGGGCGCCGCAGCTGCGGTAGAGACAGCGATGCAGGCGCTCGCCTTTGTGCGTGAGCCGATCCCATGACATGCTCGCTTTGGAAGCGCATCGCTTATGGCGTTCTTCTGCTTTTGCCGGCGTATGTCATCGGCGCGCCGGCAAGCCTGGCGCAGACGGTGCCTGTGCCGGCTACCACACCATCCGCCACGCCACCTTCCGCAAGCCAGATGCTGGCGCCGCAACCTACATTGCCCACGCCTGAATCGCCCGAAGCTCAGTCGTCGACCCCCGAAGCCAATCCCGCCGATCAACGCAATGTGGATCTCGCCTTTGGCGCCTATCAGCGCGGCTTTTACGAGACGGCGCTGAAAGAAGCGATGAAGCGGCTCGCGACCAACAAGCATGATGGCACGGCGATGACGCTCATCGGCGAGCTCTATAATGAGGGGCTCGGCGTGAAGGAGGATTATGCCGAAGCGGCGCGCTGGTATGCGGCTGCGGCGGTGGAAGGCGATGTGAAGGCGGATTTCGCGCTCGGCGTCGCGAAATTGCAAGGCAAGGGCGTGCCGAAGGATATGGCCGGCGCCGCCGATCTCTTCCGCAAGGCAGCGGCAAAGAACCATCCCGGCGCGCTTTATAATCTCGGCATGATGGAGCTGCAGAAGACTGGCGCCGTTCCGGATTTCAAAAAGGCCGCCGATTATTTCGGCCGCGCGGCAGAGCTCGGCTTTTCCGATGCCGCCTATGCGCTGGCGATCCTTTACCGCAGCGGCCGCGGCGTCGCCCGCGATGATAAGGTCGCGGCTCTATGGATGAGCCGCGCGGCCAAGGAGAACAATCTTCCCGCCGAGGTCGAATATGCGATCATGCTGTTCAACGGCATTGGTGTCGGCAAGGACGAGAAGGCGGCGGCGACGCTCTTTCTCAAAGCCGCCGCCTACAACAATCCTGTCGCGCAAAACCGTGTCGCGCGCCTGCTCGTCGCCGGCCGCGGCATAGAGCCGAATCTGGTCGAGGCGATGAAATGGCACATTCTCGCCAGAGCCGCCGGCGAGAAGGACCCTTGGCTCGATGACGTGTTGAACCAGCTTACGCCCGAGCAGAAGAAGGCCGTGCAGGCCGCCGTGCATCAATATGTGGGCTATTAGCGCATGATCCCGAAAAGTTGGTTCGACTTTTCGGACCAGATCATGCGTCAAAATAAACACTTAGAGCGCAGTGCCGACAGCCCGCTCGCCATTGCCCGTTTTCCTTTTTGATCTTACGCCTCATTGTTGCGTTCACGCCGCGATTCCTTTGCCGCGGTCTGCTCGTCATGGCGGAAAGTCAGCATGACATTTGCTAATGTTTGGAGCTTCGTTCACGCTCAGCTCCGCGATCACAAAGCGCAATTGCGCTTCTGCTTGCGGTTGACCTTGGCCGGCCTGTTGGCTTTCGCCCTTGCGCAACTTGGGAATTTTCCGTTGCGGGGGCTCTGGGCCGTCTTGACGGCTGTCGTCGTGACCCAGATGAGCGTCGGCGGATCGCTGCAGGCAACCACCGAATATGTGGTCGGCACGCTCGGCGGGGCGATTTACGCCAGCGCGATCGCTCTGCTCGTTCCGCATACGACGACGCTCGCGCTGGCCGCGGTTCTTGCGCTCAGCATAGGTCCGCTCGCCCTCTTGGCGGCGCTCAATCCAAAATTTCGCGTCGCGCCCTTTACGGCCGTGATCGTGCTGCTGGTGTCGACGCAGTTCGGGCAGAGCCCGATCGAGTCGGCCGTCTATCGTGTGCTCGAAGTGCTGATCGGAGGCGTGAGCGCCATTGTGGTGTCGCTCTTGGTCTTGCCTGAGATGGCGCATGGCCGGGCGCTCGAAGCTGCCGCCCACGTTCTCGATCGCTTGGCGCAAGTCCTGCCCGAGCTCTTGGCGGGTTTTACGCGCGAACTCGATGTCGATGCGATCGGGCGCGTCCAGGATGAGCTTGGCGAAGCCGTCGCCGGCTTCCAGGGGATCGCGGCCGAGGTCGAGCGCGAGCGCCTGGCTCACCTTGTTCCCGAGTCGGATCATGGTCCCCTGTCGCGGACGCTGCTGCGGCTGCGGCACGATTTCGTCATCATCGGGCGCGCCGCCGTCGCACCGCTGCCCGATCCTTTCGCGCCGCGTCTCGGCCCGCTGCTCAAGCGCCTCGGCGAGAGCACGGGCGATGATCTGCGCGCCAGCGCCGCCGCGCTCGTCTCGCGGCGCCCGCCACCGCCACTTGAAGGCGCCGATGCAGCCTTCGCGGCCTATGCCGACGAATTGGCCGCGCTGCGCAAGGAAGGTTTTACGCGCAGCCTCTCGAGCCAAGAGGTCGAGCGCGTCTTTGCGCTCGGCTTCGCGCTAGAGCAATTGCACCGAGATTTGGCGGACCTGCAACGCTGCGTGACGGAGTCCGCGCGGGTGCCCAGAGAGAAGGGGATGCGGAAGGCTATGCAGAAGGGGCAAGGATGATCGGGGCTGAGATGGCATAGCCTCGCCCGCGCCAGCGAGAAGGATTCTTGGCGCGATAGAGTGCGGAACAAACCGACGCCCGAGCAGAAGAAGGCGGTGCAGCAATACTGAGGTATCGACCCCTTGCAAACACTCCAAATAGGACGCGCAATTTTTCTTTTTGTTATCCCCGCCCGGTCCGCTTTTGTACATTCGTCTCAGCGCAATGCATTGTAGATTCTCCAACAATAGACCAACGCAGGGATTTCATCTATGATCTGCGAGGACAAAGAACCACCCCTTACTTAAGGTCGTCGGCTGGGAGGTAGAGCGTCATGAGCAGGAGCATGTTTGTGTCCGCATTAGCGGCTTTGACACTGTTGTCGAGCACCGCATTGACGAGCGCCCAACCTTTTGGCACGGAAAAGGGCGCGAGAGCCATGATCCAGCGCGCCATTACGGCTCTCAAGGCCGACCAAACTACCGCGCTCGCCGAATTCAACGACAAGAATAACGAAGAGTTTCACTACCGCGATCTTTACGTGTTCTGCATGAACATGTCCGATGGCAAATTTACAGCGGAGGAGAATCCGGCTCTGCTAGGCACCGACTCGCGTATGTTCAAGCTCAACGGCGATCCGTTCGGACGAAGAGTCTACGACACCATTAAGAGCGCGCCGGAAGGGCGTATTATCTCAGTTGGCTACAACGCCCCGCGGCCGGGAACGACCCAGCCCGTCCCAAAGGTGTCCTTTGTGGTGCGCATCGACGGCCAGGGTTGCGGCGTCGGCTATTACAGATAGCCGCTCCCACTGCCTTTGCGGCGAGATCGAACTGGAAACGAGACGGCTGCCGCGGTCTCGCCTTCATGTCAGACGGTCTACAGGTTCTTGGCGGCGATTTGCCGGTCTTGCGGTCCGCCACGACCTCGAACGCAACACGCTGCCCTTCTCTCAGCTCGCGCAGGCCGGCGCGTTCAACGGCGCTGATATGGATTACAGCCACTACTTTCTCATCGGGAAGCATCTGATTTGAATGCAGTGCCATCCCACGTGACTTCTGGTTATCGCGCAAGGGGGCCCCTTAGAAAGGGGGCTGTCCCTTAATCTGCATCAAAGCATCCGCATTCCCCGCCGCCATCCTCGCTTGGTGGAAGGCGAGGTGATTCGGCATGGCGAGGCAGGCACGAGCGGGTGCGGCGGGTTCCGCGACGGGACGCGGCGGGAGCGCGCCGGCCATCGCTCCCGAAAAGACCGCCGAGACGATGGCCGCCGCGATCCCGGACATTAATGTGCAACTCGCCAACAAGCTCCGTGAGGCGGCGAGCCTGCTTGCGGGCCAAAGCGACAGCCCGTTTCGCATCGCCGCCTATCGCCGCGCCGCTGATGCCGTCGCCGGCCTCGGCCACGGCGTCGACGAGATCTTGGAGACGGGCGGGGTCGCGGCGCTCGATGCGATCCCCGGCGTCGGGCGCGGCATCGCCGCCGCGCTCGCCGAAATGATCCATTCCGGCCGCTGGACCTATCTTCAGCGTCTGCGCGGCGCGGCCGAGCCCGGCGATCTCTTCCGCATCATTCCCGGCGTCGGGCCGAAGCTCGCCAAGCTTTTGCACGACGAACTCCACGTCGAGACGCTCGAACAGCTCGAAGCCGCGCTGCATGATCCTAAGACGCCGCATATCAAGACGATTGGTCCGCGCCGGATCGCGCTTTTGCGCGCCTCGCTCGCGACGCTGCTTTCGCGCTTGCGCCCGGCGCCGCAGGTACCTTTCGAAGAGCCGAGCGTCGGTCTCCTGCTCGACATCGACGCCGCCTATCGCCAAGCGGCCGAGGCCGGCGAACTGCCCATGATCGCGCCGAAGCGCTTCAACCCGGCGGGCGAGGCCTGGCTGCCCATCATGCATGCGGAGCGCGGCCCATGGCATTTCACCGCGCTCTACTCCAACACGGCGCGCGCGCATGATCTTGGCAAGACCAAGGATTGGGTCGTGATCTATGCCCAGGCCGATCATGGCGGCGAGACCCAGCGCACGATTGTCACCGAGACGCGCGGCAAGCTCAAAGGTTTTCGCATCGTGCGCGGGCGGGAGCGCGACTGTCTGAACTTCTATGAGGCGAGCAAAAATCGGACCTCAGCCCCGGAGCAGCTGCATTGAGATCTGGTGGACCTGCACCGCTGCGTGACGAAAGCCGCGCGATCGCCGAAGCAGAAGGGGATACGGAAGGCTATGCAGAAGGACCAAGGATGATCGAGGCTGAAATGGCATAGGCGACAGCAAGAAAAATGCGCCCGTGGGCGAACAGCTTCCCGCAGTCGTCATGGCCGGGCTTGTCCCGGCCATCCACGCCGAAATAGGGCTTCAACGGTCGAATTTATAAATGCCGTGAGATAGAATCATCCGTCGCGCTGCTGACGAAACAGCTCTGCATCAAGCCAAGTCCTGCCGCGTGGATGGCCGGGACAAGCCCGGCCATGACGCGCGATTGGTTCGGTTTTTTCTAGGGTGTCACCACTTTGCCTTATTTCGTCTTGGCCATGAATTCGCGGCGTCTGCCATCGATCTTGCCCACCGCTCAAGATCCGCTAAATCTTGGTCCGGCATCCTGCCTTTGATGCCCTTAGCCGCAGCCTCGGCTTGCCTGCTAAACCACCTTGTGCAGCGGAGGGGAAACCCACGATCATCGTAAAAGTCCAGTCCAAGACGCTTTAACACCTCTGCTACTTCCTCGTCCGAAATATCTGTTGTCTCGAAACGAGATTCGTACTCTTCGTAATCCTTTTCGATGCGCGCGCATTCAGGTGAAGAAACGTCATAGTCCCAGTACTCGTCAGGGATTTCGAACTCGATGTCCTCATGCGTGACGCCAAAAGTCTTAATCGACAATTCACAAGCTACTTTCTCGACTTCAGGCGGCACCTCGCCATGAAGCGAGGAATATATAAGTAGCTTGTCTTCGAGAGCTTGGAAGCCTGGAACGTTGAGCATACGTATCGGCGAATGGACAGCTGTTGATTTTCCAGCCGCGCCTAATTTGACCGAGCCAGCGTTTCGTGTCTTCGTCATGGATAACGCCTGCGAATCGTGATTTTAAAATCATTATATAATCAAATGTCACGTAGGAACAGACCATAAACGTCAAATATGCCGCGGCGCCTCATCTCGCCCTTGGATGGGCGGAGAAATAAGCCTCGGCGAGGCGTTTCGTGTCCACCGCCGTATAGATCTGCGTCGTCGAGAGCGACGCATGGCCCAAGAGTTCCTGGATCGTGCGCAGATCCCCGCCGCGGCTCAAGAGATGGGTCGCGAAGGAATGCCGAAGCGCATGCGGCGTCGCCGTCTCGGGCAATCCGAGCGCGCCGCGCACCCGCTCGACAGTGAGTTGGATGATGCGTGGCGACAAAGGCCCGCCTTTGGCGCCCAGGAACAAGGGCCCGTCTGGCGGCAGAGGATAGGGGCAGAGGCTGAGATAGGTTTCGATCGCCTGCTGCACCGGGGCGATGACCGGGACGGATCGCATCTTTCCGCCTTTGCCGAGAATGGTGATTTGGTCGTGGCCCGGGATTGGGGCATCCTTGCGTTTGATCGCCAGAGCCTCGGAGATGCGCAGGCCGGCGCCATAGAGAAGACCGAGAACGGCGGCATCGCGGGCGAGCACCCATTGCGGCCGCTCTTCTCCGGCGCGGGATTTTTGATCGACGAGTGCGCGCGCCGCCGACGGGGGCAGGGCCTTCGGCAGGCTCTGCGCCTGCTTCGGGCTGCGCAACCCGCTGAAGGCGGTGATCCGCAAGCCATGATTGCGCTCCAAATAGCGGGCGAAGGAGCGTAAGGCCGAGAGCTGCCGCAAGAGCGAGCGGCTGCCAGTGCCATTATGGCGCCTTGCGGCGAGAAAGCCGCGCAGATCCGCCGTGGTGAGCTTAGAAAGGCGCGCGAGGCTCGGCGTCTCGCCCATATGTTCGCAAAGAAAATGCAGGAATTGGCTAAGATCGCGGCGATAGGCGGTAAGCGTATGGGCGGAAGAGCGGCGCTCGCCGGCAAGATGGCCGAGCCAGGCTTGCGCCGCGCCGGCAAGATCGGCGGCGGCCGGAGCGATGCCGAACAGGCCGGGCGCAGACGGAGATGTGGCCGAAGGGGATCGCGGCGGTTTCATAATCCAGCTATGCCGCCGCAGAGATAAAGGAAGGGTTGCGGCAGCGTCATTCAAAAGGGATTGGCGAGTCCTTCTCCCCATCGCAAGTCGGGCCTGCCCGACTTGCGCTTTGAAATGCCGAGCTCGGGCAAGCCCGAGTTCGTTGGGGAGAAGGAATGCGGCATCAATGGCCGTGCCCCTGCTCCTTCGGCTCGCTGGCGACGGTCATGATCTCTTCCTTCGCCTTGGCGAAGAGTTCATCCATCTCGCGGCGGATCTGATGATCCGACACGTCGACATGTGCGGCATCGAAATCGGCGCGGAGTTTTTTGAAGACCGCATCGTCGCCCTCTTCCTCGAGTTCGGCGGCGATGAGGTCTGCGGCATAATCCTCCGCCGCCTCGCCAGTCTTGCCGAGCTTTTCGGCGGCCCAAAGGCCGAGCCATTTGTTGCGGCGGACGGTGGCCTTGAATTTGAGCTCTTCTTCATGCGCGAGCTCGGCCTCATAGGCCCGCTCACGCTGGTCAAATGTCGTCATCGCAACACTCCTCGGCTCGCGCGGTCTCCACCGCTGTGAAGATCTAAAGCTTGGCCTTGCTGCTTTGGCAGTTTGGCACACCTCAGCCGGTGCGGCCTTGCGCCAAATCAATAGCGCCAATTGCCGATCTTGGCCATGCGGCGGCGGCATAAGACAGCCCGATCCGTTATGCCGGCCGGGCGGGACGGTCCGAAACGGAGACCGGCGTCGCGAAAACCGCCGCTCGGACCTTCCCGGCGGCCGGAGCAATACCTATATGAGCGACGGGCCGCCGGTTTGGTTTCGATCGAGGCAGCCCGGCGCAAGCCGCGATGATTCGGCGAGACCGCCATTCAAAAGCGGCGGCAAAGCTGCCGCTTGGATGACTCAAGCTTGTGTAAGGCTTTGTAAATATTATCAGAAAATGACCGCCTTCCGCTGCGTTGTGGGACGGGGCGCTTTCGGATAGGGTAGCCTATCGGCTTGTATCCCTGTCCGGAAAAAGCTAGGACCGTTCCGGACCCGCGGCGCCGCAACGCGGAACCGTTCGCCTGCCCAGCCTTGCGAATTCGATTGAAAAAACAGGGCCTGGGACACTCTCAAAGGAGCCAGGGCCACCCCATGGATCATCTCAAGCCACGGTTAATCCCCATGAACCGCCGCCGGCGCATCTACGAAGGCAAGGCCAAGGTCCTCTATGAGGGGCCTGAACCGGGCACGCTCATTCAACATTTCAAGGACGATGCAACGGCGTTCAACGCCAAGAAACACGAGGTGATTGACGGAAAAGGCGTCCTCAACAACCGCATTTCCGAATTCATCTTCCAGAATCTGAACGATATCGGCGTGCCGACCCATTTCATCCGCAGGCTCAACATGCGCGAGCAGTTGATCCGCGAAGTGGAGATCGTGCCGCTCGAAGTCGTCGTCCGCAATGTCGCGGCGGGTTCGCTCTCGACCCGTCTCGGTCTCGAGGAAGGCACGCAGCTGCCTCGCTCGATCATCGAATTCTATTACAAGAACGATCAGCTGAACGATCCGATGGTGTCGGAGGAGCATATCACCGCCTTCGGCTGGGCAAGCCCGCAGGAGATCGACGACATCATGGCGCTTGCCATCAGGGTCAATGATTTCCTGACCGGCCTCTTCCTCGGCGTCGGCATTAGGCTCGTCGATTTCAAGATGGAATGCGGCAGGCTCTGGGAAGGCGACATGATGCGGATCGTCGTCGCCGACGAGATCTCCCCGGATTCCTGCCGGCTCTGGGACATCAAGTCCAACGACAAGCTCGACAAGGATCGGTTCCGCCGCGACATGGGCGGGCTGGTCGAGGCCTATACGGAAGTGGCGCGCCGCCTCGGCATTCTGCAGGAGAACGAGCAGCCGCGCGCGCCCGGACCGAAGCTCGTGCAGCAGTAAGGCGGCGCTTCGCAGTCTGATCGACAGCATCGAAACCCGCCCGAGAGGGCGGGTTTTTGCTTTGGAGCAGCCGCTTTGATAGGCTGTGCGGAGCGCCGACGTGACCAGCTCGGCGCGGTGCTCGACCTACAGGCCTTAGCCGCCTCTCTGTCTCTTGCCCAAATTTACCGGGATACCCGGCTGGTGCCGGCATGAAGCGCATTGCATCAAGGAGCCGTTGCCGCTAACGCTGGCGCAGTCGTCGACAGCGATTATCGATCATAGGCAGGCCCTTGAAAGCGAGCGTCATCGTCACTCTAAAGCCGGGCATTCTCGATCCGCAGGGCAAGGCCATTGAAGGCGCTTTGAAGACGCTCGATGTCTTCGGCATCGACAGCGTCCGCCAGGGCAAGATCTTCGAGGTCGAGCTGGCGATCGAGGATCGCGGCAAGGCCGAAGCCCTGCTGAAACGGGCTTGCGAAAAACTGCTCGCCAATACGGTCATTGAAAATTACCGGATCGAATTTCCAGATTAGCCCGAACAAGGGACAGGACAGTGCACGCCGCCGTCATCGTCTTTCCAGGCTCGAATCGCGAAGGCGATGCCGCGCGCGCTCTCGCCGAGGTGGCGGGCGTGAAACCTGCCTTCGTCTGGCATGCCGATCATGATCTTCCGGCCGGCACGGATCTCGTCGTGCTGCCGGGCGGCTTTTCCTATGGCGATTATCTGCGCTGCGGTGCGATCGCCGGCCGTGCGCCCATCATGGACGCGGTGCGCGCCCATGCCGAAAGAGGCGGGCTCGTGCTTGGCATTTGCAACGGCTTCCAGATCCTCTGCGAGAGCGGGCTTCTCCCCGGCGTTTTGATGCGCAACCGCGATCTGCGCTTCATCTGCCGCATGCAGCATTTGCGCGTCGAGCGCGCCGACACGGCCTTCACCGCGCATTATCGCACCCATCAGGTGATCAAGGTCGCGATCGCGCATGGCGAAGGCAATTACGAGGCGGATGCGCAAACGCTGGCGAAGCTCGAAGGCGAGGGCCGGGTCGCTTTCCGCTATTGCGATGCGAATGGCGTGGTCGGCGGCGCGGCCAATCCGAACGGTTCGGTGAATGACATTGCCGGGATCTATTCGGAAAAATTCAATGTGCTGGGCCTGATGCCGCATCCTGAAAATCTAATCGATCCGCTCGTCGGCGGCACCGATGGGCGGGGGATGTTCAAAAGTCTCGTCGAGAGTCTTGCGACGGAGAGGAAGGCGGAGAAAACCGCCGCTTCGGTTTGTGACTGAGCGCATGGACCACATGCTAAGCAAATCAAAAGACCCCACCATCACCCCCGAACTCGTCGCCGCGCACGGCCTCAAGCCGGATGAATATGAGCGCATCCTAAAGCTCATCGGGCGCGAACCGAGCTTCACCGAGCTCGGCATTTTCTCGGCCATGTGGAACGAGCATTGTTCCTATAAATCCTCGCGGCTGCATCTGCGCAAGCTGCCGACCAAGGCACCTTGGGTCATTCAAGGTCCCGGCGAAAATGCCGGCGTCATCGACATTGGCGACGGGCTCGCCTGCGTCTTCAAAATGGAGAGCCACAATCATCCGTCCTATATCGAGCCCTATCAGGGCGCGGCGACGGGCGTCGGCGGCATTTTGCGCGACGTCTTTACCATGGGCGCACGGCCGGTCGCATGTCTCGATCTTCTGCGCTTCGGTTCGCCGGGCCATCCCTTGACCCGCCATCTCGTCGGCGGAGTCGTCGCCGGCATCGGCGGCTATGGCAATAGTTTCGGCGTGCCGACGGTCGGCGGCTCGACGCATTTTCACAAAGGTTACGACGGCAATATTCTCGTCAATGCCATGGCGGTCGGCATCGCCAAAAAGGACGAGATTTTCTATGCCAAGGCGACGGGAGTCGGCAATCCGATCGTCTATCTCGGCTCGAAGACCGGCCGCGACGGCATTCATGGCGCGACCATGGCGTCGGCTTCTTTCGAAGCCGACGCGCAGGAAAAGCGCCCGACAGTTCAGGTCGGCGATCCTTTCTCCGAAAAGCTGTTGTTGGAGGCCTGTCTCGAGCTGATGCAAACTGGCGCCGTCGTCGCCATTCAAGACATGGGCGCGGCAGGGCTCACCTCATCGGCCGTGGAAATGGGCGCCAAGGGCGATCTCGGCGTCGAGCTCGACCTCGATAAAGTGCCCTGCCGCGAAGAGGGCATGAGCGCCTATGAAATGATGCTCTCCGAAAGCCAAGAGCGCATGCTGATGGTGCTGACGCCTGAGAAGGAGGCGGAGGCCGAAGCGATCTTTCGCAAATGGGGACTCGATTTCGCGATCATCGGCAAGACGACCGATAATCTGCGCTTCATCGTCAAACATCATGGCGAGATCAAAGCCGATCTGCCGATCAAGGAGCTTGGCGATCAGGCGCCGCTTTACGATCGGCCGTATGTGCCGCCGTTAAAACCGCCGGCGATCACGGCCGGCGATGTCGTTCCCCCCGTCTCCAACGCCGAGGCGCTGCTCCGCCTCATCGGCAGCCCGAATCTCTCGTCAAAACGCTGGGTCTATGAGCAATATGACCATCTGATCCTTGGCAATACGGTGCAGGCGCCGGGCGGCGATGCCGCCGTCATCCGGATCGGCGAAGGGCCGAAGGGTCTCGCGCTGACCGTCGACGTCAATGAGATCTATTGCGCCGCCGATCCTTATGAGGGCGGCAAGCAGGCGGTCGCAGAAGCTTGGCGCAATCTCTCTGTGGTCGGCGCTGAGCCTCTGGCGGTCACTGACAATCTCAATTTTGGCAATCCGGAAAGACCTGAGATCATGGGCCAGTTCGTCGCCGCGATCGAAGGGATGAGAGAAGCCTGCCTTGCGCTCGATTTCCCGATCGTGTCGGGCAATGTGTCGCTCTACAATGAAAGCCCAGGCGGCGCGATCCCGCCGACGCCTGCGATCGGCGGCGTCGGCCTGCTCGAAGATGCGAGCCGGACCCAGACGATCGCGTTCAAACGGCCGGGCGATTTGATGCTGCTTATTGGCGAAACGGCAGGATCGCTCGGCGCCTCCGCCTATTTGCGTGAGATCCTTGGGCGCGAGGATGGCGCGCCGCCGAAAGTCGATCTCGCGGCCGAGCGAAAGAACGGCACCTTCGTGCGCGGGCTTGTCCGCAACCGGGCGGTGACCGCGGCGCATGATTTGTCCGAGGGCGGCCTCGCCGTGGCCCTGGCCGAAATGGCGCTCGCCGGCGCTATCGGTGCGAATGTCGACATTGTGGCGGCGCTGCCGCTGCACGGCTTCCTCTTCGGCGAAGATCAGGCGCGCTACCTTTTGACCGCCGCGCCGGAAAAGGCCGAAGCCATAAGCGCGGCGGCGCGGGCAGAGGGAATAGCGTGCCTCATCATCGGCACGACGGGCGGAGATGCGTTGACCATTCCAGGCGAGGCCGCCATATTCATGGCCGACTTGAAACGGCGGCACGAGCAATGGCTCCCCGATTTCATGCGCCGCGCGCAGGGGTAAAGGAGCTATGGCGCAGATATTGCACTTTAGCCGCCTGCGGTTACCTGGGATCGCGTGAGTGATCCCAGGTAACCGCGGGCGGCGAGATAGCAAGAATGCGGAGCATGTCCCGGAAAAGTCTATCAACTTTTCCGGGACATGCTCTAGCTTCGGCCCAGAGAGACGAGGATCTAACCTATGCCCATGGAACAATCAGAAATCGAACGGCTCATCAAGGAAGGCATTCCGGACGCCAAGGTCCAGTGCACCGATCTCGTCGGCGACAAGGACCATTGGGCCGCGGTGGTTATTTCTTCCGAGTTCACCGGCAAGAGCAAGCTTCAGCAGCATCAGCTCGTCTACAAGGCCCTTGGCGACCATATGGGCGGCGTGCTCCATGCGTTGCAGCTCCAGACTTTCGCGCCGAAATAAACCTGAACATTCCGCTTCCCCCGGGCTTCTCGCCGAAGCCGTCAGAAATCCGAAAGGACCCGGCCATGTCAGCCATCAATGACTTCATTCAGTCCATCGTCGACAAGAACGAGGTTGTGCTCTTCATGAAGGGCACGCCGAATTTCCCGCAATGCGGTTTTTCCGGCCAGGTGGTGCAGATCCTGCACTATCTCGACGTCAACTACGAGCATGTGAATTGTCTCGAGAGCGACGAGATCCGCCAGGGCATCAAGGGCTTCTCCAACTGGCCGACGATCCCGCAGCTCTACGTCAAAGGTGAGTTCATCGGCGGCTGCGACATCGTCCGCGAGATGTTCCAGTCCGGCGAGCTTGCCGGCCTCCTCGCCAGCAAGGGCATCGAGTACAAGGTCCCGGCGGCGCCTGCGAAGGCGTAAGGTCAACTCACCCGCTCGTCGTGATCCCTCCCCTTGTAAAGGGGAGGGTGGCCGCGGAGCGGCCGGGTGGGGTGACATGCTGCGACCCCATCCGTCAGCGGCGCAAGCGCCGCTGCCACCTTCCCCTTTCAGGGGAAGGATAAGGCCCCTCAATACACATCCGTCTGATAGCTGCCGCCCTTCTTCATCTCCTGCACGAATTGGCGCGCCGCCTCCGCATCTCTGCGCGAATGTTCGGCGACGATGTCGATGAAGGCTTTCTCGACATCGCCGGCCATGCGTGAGGCATCGCCGCAGACATAGAGATGGGCGCCGCGGGCGATCCATTCCCAAATCGTCCAGCCGGCCTCGCGCAATCTATCTTGCACATAGACTTTTGTGTCGCCGTCGCGCGACCAGGCGAGCGACAAATTCGTCAGCAGACCCTGTTTCAGAAACGCCTCCATCTCGTCTTCATAGAAGAAATCCGTCGCCCGATGCTGATGGCCGAAGAAGAGCCAGGCGCCGCCCGTGGCGCCCTGCGCCTGCCGCTCTTGCAGAAAGGCGCGGAAGGGCGCGATGCCGGTTCCTGGCCCGATCATGAGGATCGGCGTGTCGCCGCGCGCCGGCAAAGCAAAATCATGCGCGCGCTGCACATAGGCTTTGAGCTTCGCGCCCTCTTGCAGACGCTCGGCAAGGAAAGACGAGGCGACGCCATGGCGCAGACGTTCGCCGACGAAATAGCGCACATGATCGATGGTGAGGCTGAGCCGGCCGGGAACCGCCTTCGGCGAAGACGAAATGGAATAAAGCCGCGGCTGCAGCGGGTCGAGACATTCCACCAGCGCCTCGGGGTCGGGACGCACGCCTGAAAATTTTTCGAAAGCAGCGAGAACGTCGAGGCTCATTGCATCGCCATCGGGATCTTCGCCCTTGGCGAGCTGCTTTGCCTTCTGCCGCCTTTCGCCGCCGGTGACGTAGGAGAGGAGCCCGAACAGAGCGTCGGGCGCGGTGCCGAGCGCGACATCGCTCAAGAGCACGTCGCGCAAAGGCCGATCCATGATCGGGAAATCGGCCGGCGCATGGATCGCTGCGAGCACCGCATCGACGAGCGCCGGATCATTTTGCGGATAGATGCCGAAACTGTCGCCGACGGTATAATCGAGGCCGCTCTCGGAAAGATCGAATTCGATATGATAGGCGGCTTTTTCCGAGCCTTCCTTGGTGAGTTTTCGGCGCGAGAGGAAAGTCACTTCGACCGGCATTTTCCGCGCATAACCAAGTGGCTTCTGGGCAGGTGCCTGCGCCGGCACCATTGCTTTCGCCGCGGGCGCTTGCGGCGCGGCGGGAGTCTCTTCGACGAGCGTTTTGAGTGCCCGCGCCGTGATTTTCTCGCCGGGGACGCAAAGGTTCAGGCGGGTCTCGGCGCCGCTCGCGATCGCGTCGGCATAGGTCTCGCACATATAGCCGCATTGGCCGCAGTCCTGCTGCGCCATGGCGGCCATCAGCCGCCGACGCAGCGGGCGGCCCTCGGCGCGCTTCATCCGCTCTTCGAAAGCCATGGCAGGATCATGCCAGGGTGCGCCGTCATCGGCTTCCGCTTGCGGCGCAGGCTCCGCCTTGGTGAGAGCCGCAAAACTATCCGCCGGAATCGGCAGAGCCGCTGGCACGAGATCGGTCGGCGCGAAAAGGCCGGCGAAAAAGCCGTTGAGCCAAGCGCGCTGCTCCGGGCTGAAGGGCGCGTTCTCCGGCAATAGCGGGATCATGGGAGTAGTCGGGCCGGAAAAGCTCATGGCCCGATCTCCTCTGCCTCGATCTCCGCGACGAATTTTTGAAGCGTGGCGATCTCATGCCGCGCGGTGAATTGATGGAAGCTCTCGGATGGGCCGGCGCGATGGGCGAGATAGGCCTTGAGCAGATGTTCGACAAGTTGCGGCGCCTTCTCAGCTGTCACATCGCGAAAAATCTCGCGGCCGATCGAGGCACTTGAGCCGAAGCCGCCGCCGACAAAGACATGATAGCCCTCGACCGTATCACCTTCTTCGTTGATTGCGACGCGTGCGCCGAGAAGGCCGATGTCGCCGATATAATGCTGGGCGCAGGAATTGTGGCAACCGGTGAGATGGATGTTGATCGCTTGATCGAGCCTTATGCGGCTTTCGCACCAGGCGGCGATGTCTTCCGCATGGCCCTTGGTGTCGGAGGCGGAGAATTTGCAGCCGCGCGAGCCGGTGCAGGCAACGAGTCCGGCGCGGATGCTCGATGCTTTCCAGTCGAGGCCGATCTTTTCGATGCGCTCCTGCGCCTCTTGCAGGTGATCCTCGGCAATGCCGGAGATCAGCAGATTCTGCCAAACGGTGAGCCTGATGTCGCCGTCGCCGCAATCGTGGGCGATGGCCGCCAGCTCGCGCATCTGCGCCGTCGTGATCCTGCCGACCGGCAGAACCACGCCGAGATAGAAGAGACCGTCTTGCTTTTGGCGATGGGTGCCGACATGCGCTTGCCGGCTCTGCATCGGCCGAGCGGAGACGAAGCCATCTTCGACGCGCGGCAATGGGTGCCCGAGCTTGGCTTCGACGGTGGCAAGGAATTTTTCGAAGCCCCAAGCATCGAGAACATATTTGAGGCGCGCCTTGGCGCGGCTGGTGCGGTCGCCATGATCGATGAAGACGCGCACGATCGCATCAGCGACTTTCACCGCCTCTTCCGGCCTGATCACAACGCCGGTGTCGCGGGCGAGATCCTTATGGCCGGTGATGCCGCCGAGAACGACGCGAAAATAAAGGCCCGGCGGAACGGCTGCGCCGTCTTGGACTTCCACCGCCTGGAAGCCGATGTCATTAGTGTCTTCGAGCGTCGGAATAGCACCGCCGCCGTCGAAGGCGACATTGAATTTGCGCGGCAGGCCAGTCAACGAGCGATCATTCAGAATATGAAAATGCCAGGCGCGCGCATAGGGCCGCGTGTCGATCAGCTCTTGGCCGTCGATGCCCGCCGTCGCATCGCCAGTGACATTGCGGATATTGTCGGCGCCTGCGCCGCGCGAGCATAATCCAAGATCGAGGATCGACTCGAGGACATGCGTGGCATTCGCCGCCGCTATCTCGCGGATCTGCAGATTGGCGCGCGTCGTCACATGCGCATAGCCGCCGGCATAGCGATCGGCGACATCGGCGAGCCCGGCCAATTGCCAATGCGTGAGAATGCCGTTGGGAATGCGCAGCCGGCACATATAGGCGTCCTGCGCCGGCGCGACATAGAAGAGGCCGAGGAAGCGCCAGCGGAAATTATCCGGCGGCTTCGGAAATTCGTCGCGCGCCGCCTGCTCTTCAAGCCGTGCATAGGCATCGAACGGATGCTGCTCGCGCTTCCATTTCTCCGGATCGGAGAGCTTTTGACCGGCGGCCTCGAAGCGCGCCATGGCGGCAAGATGGGCGGCATCCGGGCCGCTTGCCGGAGCCGCAAGTGCCGCAGCAGGTGCTGTCTGCAGCGCCGCGGCCCCCGGGGGGACAAAGGCCGCAGCGCCGCGCCCGGCCCGCGCTACAGTCAGGCCGGAAGCAAAACCTTCGAGATATCGCTTCTGTTCGAGCGTGAAATCGCCGCTCATTCCAATCCTCTTTAGATCATGGCGTGCAAACGGCCCAGTTTTTTGGCGGGTCGGACATCGGAGCACAGGCAGAAATGGCGCGCGGCGACGCAAAGCATCGGCCGTTCGCCTCGCTGCTTTTGCATCGGCCGGCGCTGGCCCAATGCGCAATCAAGAGATGGGTGCTCTTCAATGGCGGGTGGACTCCGATGCCCATGCCGCAGCCGCATAAGATCAATCAATGCATCAGAGCACTTTCAAATGGAAAGCCTTTGCTCCGAATTTTTGGACTGGCGTTCCAGGGCCGTGTCCATGGTTCCGTCTGTGGCTGCCGCTCAGTGCGGCAGCCCATTCTCAAGCTTCATTTTCCGCAGGCGCCGATGGCGGCGCGTCGGGGGAAATGCCGCGCGCTTCCGGATAGGCGGCATTGACCATGATGCCGGCGATGCGGGACAGCACGGCAACCCAGGCTTTGGCGACGACATCGTTGAAATCCTCTTCGCCCAGCTTTTCACGCAGAGCCCAAAGCAAGGCCGACAGGAAGGGCTGGTAATCGGTGATCTTGACGCCTGCCTTCATATGGATGACGCCGAGCTCCTGCATCGTGTTGAGCGTGTCGTGCAGGCGATTCATGCTGCGCGTCAGCAAGGCCAGCATGTTCACGAATTTCTGCTTCTGCGCCTCGAGGTCGCCCTTGAAGAGCTCGCGCGTATGCGGCGCCGTCTCGAAGAGGCGCTCAAAGAAAATATCCCCGAGCGCCTTATTGGCGTCGTAGAGCGCCTTCTGATAGCGCTGCAGGATCAATTCGCTGTTTCCCTCCGGACGCGGTGGAATGATGCGGGCGAGCGTCCGTTTCACGATTTCGACGTCTTCGTTTTTCATTTCTTGACCCCTGGCATTGCACCCTTTGGCATTGCGTCATGATGCGCCGGCACATCATCCATGGTGAAGTGATCCGCCGTGCAATGACGCCTGCCGCGAGATTTTCCGCATTTGGCGCAATTCTTGTGCCGCCACCAAGATTTGGGATCAACCGAAGACGTCGTCGTCTCCATGCATTTAAAGACGCCCGGGCGCTTGCTCCCGGCTGCGGGAGCGGACTCGAAGGGCCGGCGACATGCCTGTCGCATCACTCCCGAGGAGAGGCAGCAGCGGTCGAACGTCTTTGTTCGAACCCGGCGGGCTTGGCTCATCCGAAGAAGTCGTTTGGCTCCAGCCTAAGGCTGCAGGGACGGCCTGACAAAATGCAAGCAAAAAGTGCGCCAAATTTAACGGGCTGGTTTCCTCATTTGTCTGAGCATCGGATTTGTCCCAAAACCGGTTCCGACTTTTGGGTCCGATGCTCTACGGCGCGCCTTTCGGCTTGATCCGGATCGGCAAATCGGGCATATCGCCTCCTTTCGGAGCGTGCCGAAGCATCTGGTCTGGCTTGGCCCTTTGGCCGGCCCGCAAATGCTTTGCGCAGCGCCCGACTGTGCTGACCGTGCTCGTCATGAAACCTGGCCGGTCGAGGTTTGTGAAAAGGGTCGGCCCTATGAAAGTTCGTAATTCGCTCAAGTCCTTGCGCGGGCGCCACCGCAACAACCAGCTGGTCCGCCGCAAGGGCCGCGTCTATATCATCAATAAAGTGCAAAAGCGCTACAAGGCGCGGCAGGGCTAGAGCCCGGCTCCGGAAGGGCGGCCCGAGTTTTTGGGCGAAGAGCTTGACTGTTGCGCCGCAGCCTCGCAGGCTTTTGAATTCGCGGCCGCCGCTTCGTCGAGCAGAATGAGCGCGTTGCCGAAATGGCAGGCGCCGCCGCCACGGCAGCGGGCTAAAGCCAAATAGGCAAAAGCTGGGCGGGGAAGGTTGGAGGCCAATGCGGTCGCGCTTTTTCCTTTCGCTGATTATCGTCGGTTTTGCGGCTTGGCTGCCGCTGCAATCAACTGCGTTCCTTGCGCCCGGCATGGCCTTGGCTGCCGGGGCGACGAGCGAATTCGGCCCTGGCTGGATCGAAGAAGATGACGGGCCGGATGCGCCGCCGGGAGCCATCCTGCAATTTCCCGGCATGCCGCCGATCCAAGTGATGCCGGACGGACGCATCTTGCGCCCGCAAGCAGCCGATCCGCGCCGGATTGGTGCGATGAAGCCGAGCCTCTCGCCGGAGGAAAAGGCCAAGGCTGCCAAGGCGGAGGCGTTGAAGCGGGCCATGGCGCCGCAAAAGACGCATGCGGAAATTCGTACCGAGATGCTCGACGCTTTGTTCAAACATCTCGGCAAGGCGGCCGATGCCGATGAAGCGAATGGGATTGCCGAGGCGATTGAGCGGATCTGGCTGCAGTCTGATTCGGCGACCGCCAATCTATTGATGGAGCGCGGCCTTGCCGCAATGCAGGCCAGGCATCTGCCGCTGGCACTCACGCTTTTCGACAAGCTCCTGACCCTGGAGCCTTCTTGGGCGGAGGCTTGGGAAAAACGCGCTACGACGCGCTTGCTCGGCGGTGATCTCGACGGTGCCATTGCGGATATGCGGCAGGTGCTGAAGATCGAGCCGCGGCATTTTTCGACGCTCGCTGCCTTGGGTCTCGTCTTGCACCGCGAGGGCTTCGACAAGGAAGCGCTTGCGGTTTTGCGCAAATCGCTTTCGCTTGATCCGCAGCAGCCGCAGATCAGCGACGTCATTGACAAGCTCAGCGTCGAAGTCGAAGGCCGGGATATTTAAGACATGATCCCGGAAAGCCGCAGGGTCTCGGGATCATGAATCGTCATGCTGGCGCAGCACCGACCGCGGCTGGCGAAATCTGCGGCAAGATCATTCCGCCTTGCCGTCGATATAGGCGATCCTGACCATATTGGTCGCGCCCGGCGTTCCGAAGGGCACGCCGGCGACAATGATCACCCGCTCCCCCGTTTCCGCGAAGCCTTCGGTCCGCGCGTTGGCGCAGGCGCGATTTGCCATGTCGTCGACATCATGCGCATCCTCGGTGACGAGAGCGTGGACACCCCAGACGACAGCGAGGCGGCAGGCCGTCTCATGGCTCGGCGTCAGCGCGAGAATGGGCGATTCCGGCCGCTCTCGCGCAATGCGCAGAGCCGTTGCGCCGGAGGACGTCCAGGCAACGATGGCCTTGAGATCGAGCGTTTCGGCGACATCGCGCGCGGCGGAGGCGATGGCGTCGGCGCCGGTCGCTTCCGGCACTGGGCGCTGGGCATTGATGATCGAACGATAATAGGGGTCCTGTTCAACCTCCTCGGCGATCTTGTTCATCATGGCCACGGCTTCGACCGGATAGCGGCCCGACGCGCTTTCGGCCGAAAGCATGATCGCATCGGCGCCTTCGAACACGGCGGTTGCGACATCGGAAACTTCGGCGCGGGTCGGCACCGGCAGCGAGATCATCGATTCGAGCATCTGGGTCGCGATGACGACGGGCTTGCCAAGCCGCCGCGACATGCGGGTCATGCGCTTTTGCAGGCCGGGGACTTTTTCGAGCGGCATTTCGACACCGAGATCGCCGCGCGCCACCATCAGCCCGTCGGAAATCTCGATAATCTCTTCGAGCCGCGAGATCGCCTGCGGCTTTTCGATCTTCGCCATGACGAAGGCGCGCCCGCGCACGACCTTCTTCACTTCCGCGACGTCATCGGCGCGCTGCACGAAGGAGACGGCGACCCAATCGACGCCCTCGTTCAGACCGGCGTCGAGATCGACACGGTCCTTTTCGGTCATTGAGGAGACGGAGATCTCCGTGTCGGGCAGGCTCACGCCCTTGCGGTTGGAAATTGTCCCCGCCACATCGACGATCGCCACCGCCTTTTGCGGATGCGCCTCGATGATATGGAGGCGAACCTTGCCGTCATCGATCAGAACCGCATGGCCCGGCCGCAACGCCCGCAGGATCTCGGGATGCGGCAGATGCACTCGGCCCACATCGCCAGGGGCCGGATCCGAATCGAGGACGAAATGTGCGCCGCGGGTCAACTGAACAGAGCCGTCCTTGAAGGTCCCGACCCTGAGCTTGGGGCCTTGAAGATCGAGCAATATGCCGATCGGCCGGCCGAACTCGGTCTCCAGAGAGCGGATCATGCGCACCCTTTCGCGCATGTCGTCATGGCTCGCATGGCTCATATTGATCCGAAAGACGTCGACGCCCGCGCGAAACAGCTCGGCAATGACGGCGCGGTCGGCAGAGGCGGGACCCAGAGTTGCGATGATCTTGCAGCGGCGCAGCCGTCGCATCGGCATCTCCTTTTCTTCAATGTGGAGTTTCTGGCAGTGCGGTGCGGACGGACATAAGGCACAAGGGACGAAAATCACGCCCTTTGAATGGCGCGGTTTATAGCGTATTTTTGTGACGGCAAGCCCGACGCCGGAAAATGATCGGTCCTTTTGCCGAGCGAGGCCGCCATAGCTTCGAGTTTGGTGCCGGGCGCGCCCTGACGCAAGTCGAAGAGGCTCACCGCTGGCGCGGCCGCAGGTTTCGCACCGTTGCGCGGCGCGCGGCCGGGCTGCCGATCCTCCGGCTGAGGGTGAGGCGGGCTTTACGGATGGGAATGGGCGGCCGGATTGGGGTCGGTCAATTGCACGGTCCAATTGCGGGCGTCCTTGCCCGTATCGATTTCGAAAAAGCCGGTGCGGTCGAAGCCGCGGACGAAACAATCCTGGCGTCCCGAGATGCGGAATTCATGATCGCGCGTGCACATGAAGGCCTTGCCCTTCCATTCCGCGCCGCGTTCATCCATGGCATAGACATAATAGAATTCCGCCGACAAGGGTCCACGGACCAAAGTCTCGCAGCCATTCGCCTTGAGATTCCACCAGCCTTCGCTGATCCAGGCCGCGCCATCGGTATAGGCGATCGCAACGCTCACCCGATTGATCGTATTGTTGCACAGCCGCAAATCAGCCTGTGCCGAACCTGCGAAAGGCACAAAAAGCAGGGCGGCAATGGCGCTGATGGTGAAAGATCTCATCGTCGGGGTGAATGAGCCGGAAGGCGTGACAGCGTAAGCACTCGAACCATAGTCTCGGCACGCAAAACAAATCCATATTGCAAGCGAGACAAGCTTCGACCCACAGATCAGTTTGCCCGGACCCGTTGCGAGGACGCATCCGAATCGGATCAAAGCACTGCCATTTTGCCGCGGATCGCGGCAGGATCAAGGCTGAATCGCGCTTGCGACCCAAGAGAAAACACAAGACAAAACGAGTCTGTGGAGGCAGCGAGATGTTCGATGATCCTAGAGGCTGCGAGGCGGGCGAAAGGATGGCCAGCGCTCGGCCTTTCGTGCCGGTGGAACGGCTTGCGGGTCGGCCCGACGCCGGTGTCCTGCTGCTTTGCGACCATGCCGCAAATCATCTGCCGCCGGCCTATGGCACGCTTGGCCTATCGCGCGAAGATCTCGAAAGCCACATTGCTTTTGATATAGGCGCGGCCGATATCACCCGCCGGCTCGCCGAGCGGCTCGAAGCTCCCGCCGTGTTGACCCGATTCTCGCGGCTCTTGATCGATGCCAATCGCGGCGAAGATGATCCGACCCTCGTGATGCAGCTGTCGGATCGCCGGATCATTCCCGGCAATGCGCGCATCGATCGTGCCGAGATCGATGCGCGGCGCAGGCGCTATTGGCAGCCCTATCGCGATGCGATCGGCGAGATGATTGCGGCGATGTCGGCGCAGAGCCCTATTCCCGCGGTCGTCTCGCTCCACACATTCACGCCGATGTGGCGCGGCGTGCCGCGGCCCTGGCAGGTCGCCGCCCTCTGGGACAGCGACGCGCGCCTGGCGTGCCCGCTGATCGCCGCGCTCGCCGCTGAGGGCTTTCTGGTCGGCGACAATGAGCCTTATGACGGCGCGTTGCGTGGCGATACACTTTATGACCAGGTCACGCGGCGCGGCCTCGCCGGCGTTCTCATCGAAATACGGCAGGATCTCGTCGATACTGCGGGCCAGGCCCGTGCTTTTGCAGATCGGCTGGCAGATATATTGAAGCCCATTCTCGCACGCCCCGAAATGCACATGATCGGAAATTTGGCGAGCCGGACCGATGCTGCCTGAATTACGGGGATTTCATCGGCGCGGCGCTTGACCTTCGAGGGCCGACACCGCAATCGGGGCGGATGCGCGCTGATGCAATGCGAATCTGCATTCCCGGCGCCGCGCTAGCGCTTTCCGCGCAGCGATGCAATCGCAAGCAAAGGACCAAGAGATGGACGCAGACATCGCCGGAACCGGCGTCGCGGCTGAAGAATTGAAGCAATTCGTGGAGCGGATCGAGCGGCTCGAAGAAGAGAAAAAGGCCATCGCCGACGATGTTCGCGACGTCTATGCGGAATTGAAGGGCCGCGGCTTCGAGACCAAGGCGGTGCGGCAGATCGTCAAGATCCGCAAGCAGGATCATGCCGAGCGCAAAGAGATGGAAGCGATCCTCGATCTCTATATGCAGGCGCTGAATATGAGCTGAGGCCGATGCCGCAAGATATCCGCGTGCTGCAGCTTCGTGTCACGCCGCATGCGGTGTATGGCGAGAGCTCTGTTTGCGCGGTTTGAAAGTGAGGCTCACTTCGACGTCTTCATCGAGTTTGCCGAGGACGGCAATCAGCCGATCGAGAGTGAAGCGCCGAAGCTGCGTGTTGCGAATGCGGGAGAATTCCGAATGCGCAACACCGGTGAGCTTTTCTGCGTCCCGCGTCGAAAGCTTGCGGGCGTCGAGAATTTGAATGATCTTCGCCGCGACCATGGCGCGCGCCTGCTCGAGGCCCGCATTCTGGCGTTCAAAATCGCGATAGACATTGCCGCCGCCGCGCATGAGTTCCAGATCATCTTTGCTCATTTCAATGCTTCTCTCAGTCGCTTGAGCCTGTCGCGGATCAGATCGACCTCTATTTGCGGTGTCTTGATCCCCGATTTGGATTTCTTCTGAAATGCGTGAATCACCCAAATATCCATATCCATCTTAAGGGCATAAATTGCGCGGAAGGCATCGCCGCGATGCTGCAAAGCAATTTCGAAGACACCGTCATCGAAGCCCTTGAACGGTTTCGCCTTGTCTGACTTCCCGCCTTCGGCGGCGACTGTAAGCGCGTCGAGCATGTCGCTTTGCACGGCTTCGGGAAATTCCTCGAAGTCTTTGCGCGCCGCCTTGATCCAGGAAATGCGTCTTGTAGCTTGCATTTAGGTTATGTTGGTATATTTGTCAACGCCATCAACTTTTTATAGGGCCGCTGGCTTTCCGCCCAAGCCTTGCGCCATGTCAATGCAACAGCCTCGGTCTCATTGTCTCACGATGCGGTGAAGCTTGCCGCTAATCCTGACAATCGCGGATCTCTTCCCTATGTAACACAAGCGGCCATCCCAATTAGCTACCATCTCAACTGGCGGTGTGTGACCCAAATGATCGAGGATCAATGATGACGCTCGACGCCAACATCCTTTTCTCGCCCTTTCGTCTGGCCGATCTCGAGTTGAAGAACCGGATCGTCATGGCTCCTTTGACGCGCAATCGCGCTACCAAGGGCACCGATGCGCCGAATGATCTCAATGCCGAATATTATCGCCAGCGCGCCTCGGCCGGGCTCATCATCAGCGAAGCCTCGCAGATCTCGCAGCAGGGCCAGGGCTATATATGGACGCCGGGGATCTATTCCGACGCGCAGGTCGAAGGCTGGCAGAAAGTCACCAAGGCCGTTCATGAGGTCGGCGGAAAAATCTTCATTCAGCTCTGGCATGTCGGCCGCGTCTCGCATGTCTCTTTACAGCCGGGCGGTGCTGCGCCAGTCTCGGCTTCGGCGATTCCTGCCAAGACGAAGACCTTCATCGAAGGCGGCTTTGCGGACGTCTCCATGCCGCGGGCGCTGACGATCGAGGAGATCGCTGGAATCGTGCGCGATTATGCGGCGGCCGCCGAAAACGCCAAAAAGGCCGGCTTCGACGGCGTCGAGATCCATGGCGCGAATGGTTATCTCATCGACCAATTCTTGAAGGATGGCGTCAATAAGCGCACCGACATCTATGGCGGCTCGGTGGAGAACCGCGCCCGTTTCGCACTTGAAGTGACGGATGCCATTCTGCGCATCTGGGACAGGAACCGCGTCGGCATCAGGATCGCACCGGTGAGCCCCGCCAATGATGTGGCAGACAGCGATCCGGCAAAAATCTTTCTCTATCTCGCCGAAGCTCTGCGCACGCGTGGTATTGCTTATATTCATGTCATCGAAGGCGCGACGGGCGGGGCGCGCGATTATGCGCCCTTCGATTATCTCGCGCTGCGCAAGACTTTCGCCGGCACCTATATGGCCAACAACGGCTACACGCGGGAACTCGCGATCGCGGCGTTGAGCGAAAAGCGCGCCGATCTCATTGCCTTCGGCAAGCCCTTCATCTCCAATCCCGATCTCGTCGAGAGATTGCGCCGCAATGCGCCGCTCAATCCTTTCGATCAGACGACATTTTATGGCGGCGATGCCAAGGGCTATACGGATTATCCGACGCTGCAACAGCAGGCCGCGGAATGATCGCTGCGGACATGAGTGTGTGTAGGAGGACCGGCCGCTTTCCCATTTCGGCACGCTCTCTCGCCCGCGCTAAGTGGGCGTTAACCATGTTTGCCTAACCCTCGCTCCGAGCGGCGGATGTCGGCCGCTAGAGCCGATCCCGATCACGCGGAATCGCACGCGATTCCGCATGATCGGGATAAATCGGCTCTATTCAAAAACATAGAGCATGTCCTCAATCGGAAAAGTCTATCAACTTTTCCGGGACATGCTCTCGAGCGAGGAGCGTGTGCCGGTCTGCCTCAAAGACCGCCTCATGATGGTGACGTCGGCGGCGGCGATGCTCTTCGCCGCGGCGAGCGTTGCCGCACGCGCGCAGAACCAGACCTTCGATTTGCGCGGCACTGACGCGCCGCTTCCGCAGATCCAGGCGCAGATGCAAGCCAGCGGCGATGACAGCGGGGCATCCGATGGCAGCGCAAATGGGGGCGCAGCGGCGGGCGCAACGCCTGGTGCAGCTCTTGGTGCAACTCCTGCCGCAGGCCTTGGCCCCGGAGCCGCGGCGTCAGGCCCGGCAGCATCGCAGAGCGATGCCTCGGATGTCACCAATTATGGCCGGCCGAAGCCGAAGAAGCCGAAGCTTTATCAACTTCCCGTGCTGCAAAAGCCGAAGCAGCGCGGCTTTCCACCGCTGCCGCCGCTGACTGTCTATAAGACCGCGCCGGGCGCCAAAAAAAAAGCGACCAAGCCGCCGCCGGAGACGGAGGCGGCCGATCCCCCTCCGACGGTCGCGGTCATCCCGAGTCTGCCCAATCCGCCGAAGCCGAAACGCGAAGAAAATCCCTATGACCCGCTGGGGGTCGACGTCGGCTCGCTGCGGCTTTTTCCCTATGCCGAAGTCGATAGCGGCTATGACAGCAATCCCAACCGGTTGGCGGGTCAGGTCGTCGGCTCGTCTTATGTGCACGGCGAAACAGGGCTGAAGCTGCAATCGCAATGGTCGCAAAACAGTCTCGGCGCCGATCTGCTGGCCGGCTATTATGATTATTTCAGCGTTCCCGCGGCCAACCGGCCGGATATTAATGGGACGGTCACTGGCCGCGTCGATGTAACAAAGACCACGAAGATCAATCTCGAGAGCCGGTTCGGACTTACGACGCAACAGCCGGGCTCGCCGCAGCTTGCAATCCCGGGCAGCGTCTTCATCACCAGCCGGCCGTCCGTTACGACCTTCGGTCAGACGATCGGTGTGAGCCAGCAGCTCAATCGCCTCACGCTCGATCTGCGCGGCAGTTTCGATCGCATCATTTTCGGCGATGCGACCCAGTCCGACGGCAGCGAGCTTTTGCTGTCGCAGGATAATTACAATGCTTATGGTCTCACCGGCCGGGCGTCCTATGAGCTGACGCCGGGCGTGATCCCCTTCGTCCAGATGACCGGGGATGAGCGACGTTACGACGGCTATGTCGATCAAGACGGCTTTGCCCGCAATTCGGACGGCATTGCCGCCAAAATCGGGACCAAGTTCGACATGACGCATCTGCTGACCGGCGAAATTTCCACCGGCTATGCCGATCGCGACTATGTCGATCCCCGGCTGCCACATCTGCAGGCGCCGACGCTCGACGGCAGCCTCATCTATATCGCGACGCCTTTGACGACATTGACCTTGACCGCGGCGACGTATCTGTCCGAAACGACGGTCGTCGATGCCTCTGGCGCAGTGAGCCGCCGGCTGACCGCGAAGATCGCGCATGCGCTGCTGCGCAATCTCACTTTGACCGGGACGGCGAGCTTTCAGGTCAATCAATATCAGGGCGTGCCCATCACCGAGCAGCTCTATTCGGCAGGGATCGGAGCCGAACATAGCCTCACGCGCTCAATCGTCATTCGCGGCAGCTTCACACAGGAGCGCCTGCGCAGCAATCTCGCTGGCGATGATTATACCGCCAACGTCTTCCTCGTCGGCTTGAAGCTGCAACGGTGAGCCGGGGCTGCGCCATGCCTACAGCGTGCCGATGAGATGCTGGAGCATGGCGCGGAATTCCGGCGCGATCTCGGGATTGGCGACGGCAAAGGCGACATTGGCGGTGAGAAATCCGAGCCGCGAGCCGCAATCATAGGTCTTGCCGTCGAAAAGCACGCCGTGAAAGGTCTGGGTCTTGGCGAGCACGCGCATCCCGTCGGTGAGCTGGATTTCGCCGCCCGATCCTTTCTCGACCTTTTCGAGAATCTGGAAGATCTCGGGCGAGAGCACATAGCGGCCGGAGATGATGAGATTGGAGGCTGCGGTGCCCGGTGCCGGCTTTTCCACCATGCCGGTGATCTCGAAGACCTGGCCGAAGCTCTTGCCGACCGAGACAACACCATATTTATGCGTCTCTTCCGGCGGCACTTCTTCGACGGCGATGACATTGCCGCCATGTTGTTCATAGGCTTCGATACATTGCGCGAGACAGCGCCGCTTCGGGCCGTTCGAGGCCATCGTCAGCATGTCGGGCAGAACGACGGCGAAGGGCTCGTCGCCGACGATATCGCGGGCGCACCAGATGGCATGGCCGAGCCCGAGCGGCGATTGCTGGCGGGTGAAGCTCATCGAGCCGGGCTTCGGCAGTTCGGCAATCAAGGCTTCCCATTCCTTGGTCTTGCCGCGTTTCAGCAAAATATCTTCAAGCTCATAGGCCGCATCGAAATAGTCCTCGATGACCGCCTTGTTGCGTCCGGTGACGAAGATGCAATGTTCGATGCCGGCCTCACGGGCCTCCTCGACGACATGTTGGAGAACTGGCCGGTCCACCACAGTCAGCATTTCCTTGGGAACGGATTTTGTGGCGGGAAGAAAGCGTGTTCCTAAGCCGGCGACAGGAAAAACCGCTTTGCGAATGCGTTTGCTCATATTTTGTCCCAAGTGGCAGGTCTCGTGGCAGGTCTCTGGGGCTCAGTCTTGAACACCGCCTCACGCATCTTGTGCTGGCACAGCGTGCCGGCGATGATCGGACGATCTTAGAGCATTTTTGGCGCAAATTCCTGCAGATGCGCGATAATGCATCCGCCATTGCCTTTTTTGGAGTAGACGCGCACCTGCGTCGCGTCAACTCGCCGATGCGGCCGGGCTTGTGCGTATTAACTTAGTATTTCGTTCCCTAAAGCCGATCCCGATCATGTAGAATCGCTCGGGATCTACATGATCGGGATAAATCGGCTCTATTTCAAAGATCTGAAGCATGTCCTTTATCCGAAAAGTCTGTCAACTTTTCCGGGACATGCTCTAGAGCAGGATCGAGCGAGCGGAAGGAACAATTTAGCATGGCGATTTTGGTGACGGGCGGCGCCGGCTATATCGGCGGTCATATGGTTCTGGCGCTTCTCGATGCCGGCGAAGAGGTCGTCGTTCTCGATGATCTGTCGACCGGATTTTCCTGGGCGGTTCCGAAGCCGGCGACCCTTGTCGTCGGCGATATGGGCGACAGGGAAACGCTCGCAGCCGTCTTCGCTCAGCATCGTATCGAGGCCATCGCCCATTTCGCCGCCAAGATCGTCGTCCCAAACTCGGTCGCCGATCCGCTCCTCTATTATCTCAACAATACGGCGAAGGCGCGCAACCTCATCGAGGCGGCGGTCGCAGCCGGGATAAAGCATTTCATCTTTTCCTCCACCGCGGCGGTCTATGGCGAGCCGAGCGTCAATCCGATCGGCGAAGATGTGCCGCCGCAGCCGATCAATCCTTACGGCCGTTCCAAGCTCATGGTCGAGTGGATGTTGGAGGATGTCGCCAAGGCAAAGGAATTTTCCTATGTCGCGCTGCGCTATTTCAATGTTGCGGGCGCCGATCCCGCTGGAAGGCTCGGCCAATCGACGCCGAACGCCACCCATCTCATCAAAGTCGCCGTTCAGGCGGCGCTCGGCCGGCGGCCGGGCATGGATGTCTTCGGCACGGACTATCCGACGCCCGATGGCACCTGCGTTCGCGATTATATTCAGGTGAGCGATCTCATTGCGGCGCATCTCCTGGCGCTCGCGCATCTGCGCTCCGGTGGCAAAAGCCTAGTCTTGAACTGCGGCTATGGCCACGGCCATTCGGTGCGCGAAGTCATCGATGTGGTGAAGCAAGTCACAGGCGTCGATTTCGAGGTCAGATTAGCCGGCCGGCGCGCCGGCGATCCGGCCATGATGGCGGCCGGCGCCGAGCGCATCCGCAGCCTGTTCGGTTGGAAGCCGATCCACGACGATCTCCAGGAGATCGTCCGCCAGGCTTATGAATGGGAACGCAAGCTGCCAAGCGGCGGCGGCTAGGAATATGTAGCGCCTGCGGCCGGCCTCAATGCGCCGCCGGCGCGCCGCCCGCTTTGTCGTTCATCTGCTTTTGCTGCTTGTTATATTCATGTCGGCGGACCATGCCCAGCACACAGCCGGCGATCGCGCCCTTGACCGCATGGTGGTCCGCATAATGGCCGGCGACGGCGCCGGCGACGCCATATTTGAGGCAGCCGCCCGGCTTTGCCTCGGCCGCGGACGACGCGAGAATGGCCGCGCTGGACAGGATGAAGATGGATAGACCGAAGAAAATCGCGGTGATCTTCATAATTGCCTCCTGACAATAGATCGCTAGAGCATATTCATATTGGAAAAGTCCATCGGATTTCCGATGCAACGCGTTCGACATGCGCATCGGGAGTGTCGCGCCAAGGCATCGCACCAGGGCATCGCGCCAGGGCGCGGCGCCAACGTCGAACTCCGGTCTAAGCTCGGCGCCTTTATAGCCATCCGGCGAGTTCGCGCGCGACGAGATGATAGATGAGCTTCATCCCCTCTGCGCTGGCATTGAGGCAGGGGACCAAGGCAAAATTTTCGCCGCCATTTTCGAAAAACAAATGCCGGTTCTCGAGGCCGATTTCCTCCAATGTCTCGAGACAATCGGCGGCAAAGCCGGGCGTGATGACGACGAGGTTTTTTACCCCCTGGCGGGCCAGCGCCGTCACCGTCTCGTCCGTATAAGGCTTCAGCCATGGGGCCGGGCCGAAGCGCGATTGATAGCTCATGCGCAGAGTCCCGGGATCGTGCCCGAGCGCTTTCGTCAGCAGACGAAAGGTCGCTTCGCAGTGCTGCGGATAGGGGTCGCCCTTGTCCGCATAGGCCTGCGGAATGCCGTGGAAAGACACGAGGATGACCTCTGGCGCAAAGGCAAGCCCGGCAAGGGCATTGCGCAAGGAGGCGACAAGCGCGTCAATATAGGCGGGTGCGTCATAATAGGGCGCTGCGAGACGCAAGGCAGGCTGGAAGCGCCGCCGCATCAAGACCGCGAAGACGGCGTCGCCGACCGTTGCGGTCGTTGCCGCCGAATATTGTGGATAAAGCGGCAGAACCAGCAGGCGATCGCAGCCTGCATCGATGAGATGGGCGATTTTATCCGCGATCGAGGGCTCGCCATAGCGCATGGCCCAAGCGACCCGGATTGTTTGCGCATCCGGCTCCGGCGTGAGACCTCCCGCCGCAATCCAGGCGGCAAGCGCCTCCGCTTGCGCCCTTGTAATCGTCTTCAGCGGGCCTTCATTTTCCGCCACATTCCAGATCTTTTGATAGGCTTTGCCGCGGTATGCCGGCCGTGTCGACAGAATGATCAGATTGAGGATCGGCCACCAGAGAAGCCGCGGCGTCTCGACGACGCGGCGGTCCGACAAAAATTCCTTGAGATAGCGGCGCATCGACCAATAATCGGTCGCCGCCGGCGTGCCGAGGTTGACGAGGAGGACGCCGAGCCTTTTTTGCGACAGGGCAGGGAGCGGCGCATTATCTGTCACGGCAGGATCTCGATGAATGCTGCGTGGCGAAGGCGGCGAAGAACGAGGCTTGGCCAGACCGCAGCGATCTATACATCCGCTGCATAAGGTTTGCGGCCGCTGGCGAGCGCTTCGTCGAGACAGGAAATACGATCCTGCCCCCAGAAGATCTCGCCCTCCAAGACGTAGCTCGGCGCCCCGAAGACACCGCGGGCCGTGGCTGCAGCGAGATTTGTGTCATAGGCCGCCCTCGCATTGTCGTTTTTGGCGGCGGCGATAATGCCCTCGGCATCGAAGCCGGCTTGCGCCAGCAGCGCTGCAAGGACCGTTTCATCCGCCAGGTTCTGCTCGGCCGCGAAGACGGCCGCAAAGGCTTGCGGCACAAAATCCTCGACCACCGCGCCCTGGGCCGCCAAAGTGGTGACGATCCGATCGACAAGGCTCGGATCGAAGGGCCAGAATTTCGGATGAAGCCGCAGTTTGATGTGCCGCTTGTCGCGCCAGCGCTGCAATTCGACCAGGCGATAGGCCTGGCGTGCCGGATGGCGCTTGGAAAGTGGAAGGCCGCCGGTTTCAGGAAAAAGCCGGCCGAGCGGCACCGGCTTGTAAAGGATGGCCGCGGCATGTTTCTTCGCAACCGCAACGAAATCGGCATGGCCCAAATAGGACCAGGGGCTGATGAAACTGAAGTAATACTCTATCTGCCTCGTCATGAAAGATCCTTCGCCATTTCATGCGACCTGTCTCATCCCGGCAGCGTCTTTCATAAGCGGTGTCCTTCATAAAAGGTTTCGTCCGCCTTGGCCATCGGCGAAGGCGTTTTGCAAAAGCGAGCGGTCGGTGGGGGGCGACGCCTTGCCGCATGAAATGGGAGGCGAGCACCACGCAGCTTCCGCTGCGCGTGGGGGCAGGCAAGAAAAACCCCCTCATTCGCGCGAATGAGGGGCAGAGACGGTTGGGGGGCAGAGATGGTTGGGGGGGACCGAAGCGACTATGGGTGCTCTGGACGCCGCTCTCAGGCGGCGGTGAGCCGCGCACTGCTCTGTTCTGCGCGCTGATGCGCCTCCTTGAGCTCGACCAGGGCCGCTTCGAGATCGGCGCGCTGGCGTTCGAGGTGGCGGATTTGGGCGATGATCTGATCCGGATGTAGATTGAGCTCCAAATCCCACCCGTCCGTCGCATCGCTGCGGGCGGCGAGAATGTCGCGAATTTCGCTCAAGGTGAAACCAAGCTGCTTGCCCTTGAGGATCATCTGCAAATGCGAGCGGTCGCGATCGGCGTAGAGGCGCGTCGTGCCGCGCCGGTGCGGCCGCAGCAGGCCGCGGTCCTCGTAAAAACGCAACGCCCGCAGGCTGACGCCGAATTCACGTGCGACGTCCCCGATAGAAAAAAGACGCTCTGCCGGCGATTGGGTTTCCCCACCGCAACCGCGTTGAACGCCGGCGACCTGACTTGGGCTCGTCTCCATTGCTAACCCCTCTGATCGATCTACGAACCGATATCGTTCAATGTAAGAGCATTCTCCTGGGGAATGCAACTAAAAAGTGTAGTGCTAAAGTTTTCTACTTAGAGTTAGAGGGCGCCTGTCCCAAAATCGAGCAGGATTAACCCCGTATTTACCGCAGGTCCCGAAATTCATGGACAGAGGCGGTATCGAGCGTCCCGATTTTGATTCGGCGCTTCCCTGTTCCTCGCAAGAACTCGGGTTCAAACCCGGGATTTAACGGATCCCGCCGGAGAGAACATGCGCAAGCCGATTCCCTGGGGCGTCAGGGGCAGTGGAGGTGATGTTCGCGAAGCGGCGCGAGACGCGGCGCGGCGCGAAGGAATGACCTTGAGCGAGTGGCTCGCCCAAGCCGTCGGTCAATATGCGGCGCGAGTCGGCACCGATCCCGCAAATATGAACGAGGACGATCGCGTCGAGGCAATTGCCGCGCAGCTTCATCGCCTTGGCATCCGCGGGGCCCGCCGCGGTGAATCGCAAGCACCGCGCGCAAAACCGCGTTTGCCGCGCGCCGATAACTGGCCGGCGCGATCTTCTAAGCCGCACGCCAATAATCCTGGCGCTGCCTATGCCGCCGAGGATGCGCTGCTGGAGAGAGCCCTCGCGCGCCTTGAAGACCGTGCCGATTTTGAAACTCTCGCGCATCGGATCGATCATTTGGAGGCTGAGTTGGCGGAGGCCGCGCCGCAAAACACGATGCAGCCGATCCGCGGCGCTTTGGCGCGGCTGGAAGCGCGGCTCAACTCTCTCGCCAGGCCCGCTGTCCAATCGCCGCCGCACACTCGAACGGGGCAGGGCGCTCTGCCGCCGCACTATGACGATCAGCTCGATCGCGTCGAATCGAAGGTGAATTCGCTGTTTACCTCGCTTGCTTCTTCGGTCGCCCTGCCGGAATCGGCGCTCAGTGGTCGCCCATCGGTTACGTCCTCACCCATACGTCCTTCGCTCGGCGCCGCGATTGCCGAGATCACCCGCCGCCAGCGTGCCCTGGAGGATCCGGGCAGCGCACCCCCAATCGAGGAGCGCCCGGCCGCGAGCCTGCGTTTCAGCCGCAATCGTCAGGATCGTGGCGATCAGCAATGGAGCTCGGCAGAGGCCTTTGGCCAGGCGGGCGGCGCGACTTTGGAAAGCTTGCACAGCGACATTGCCGCGCTTGCCGGTCAGGTCGAGGACATGCGGCGTGAACAGGCCGAGCGCGATGCTCTGCCGCCGGTCGCCTGCAATCTCGATAAATTGCGCGCCGAGATCGCCATCATGTCGGACGCCTTGCGCGATCTTGCCTCGCGCGGCTCGATCGCGCCGCTCGAAGCGGCAATCCGCAATCTGACGCAGCAGATCGAAACCTCGCGCAGCGATGGCATTCGCGAGGCGGTGTTGCGTCCGCTCGAACAACTCGTCGGTGATCTGCGCCTTGCGCTCGCCGAAGTCGATCCGCGGACGACGATCCGCGGCCTCGAGGGCGAGGTGCGGAAACTCGGCAGCAAGCTCGACGATCTCGGCAAATGCGGCTTCGATGCTTCGGCCTTGGGGATGATCGACGACCGCACGCGGGAAATCCGTGATCTCCTCGCCGCGGCGCCGGCAAATGCCGCGCCGGTCGACAAGATCGAGCGGCAGGTCGAGGCACTCACCGAACGTTTCGATCGCATGCGCGACGGCTCGGAGCGGCGCGACGAAGGCGATCTCCAGGCCGTCGCCGACGAGCTTCGCCTGCTGATGGGCGATCACGGCCGCGCGAGCCTCGCCAAGATCGAAGGCCAGCTCGATGCGATCGCCGCCAAAGTCGAGGAAGCGCTTACGGAGGCGCGCGACGAGAGCCGCTACACGGCGCTCGCCAACCGCATCAATGATGTTCACCAGGAACTCACCGAGCGGCTTTCGCAAGGCATGCCGCAACTCGACATGCATGCGCTCGAAAATCTCATGCGCGGCCTCGCCGAGAAGATTGAAGCCGCCCGCGGTCCGCAGGCTGATGGCCGCGCGATCGAGGCCTTGCAAAGGCAGGTCAGCGAATTCGCGGCGCGCTTGGATCGGGCGGGTGCCGGGTTTCCGTCCCTGACCTCGCTCGAACAATCGATCGGCGATCTCTTTGCCGAGATCGAAAGGACACGCGACGTGTCCTATGCGGCGGCTGAAAGGGCGGCGCGCAGCGTGCTGGAGGAAGCGCTCGCCAAGACCGCCATCGGCCCCGACCGGTCGGATGTGACCCGCGACCTCGTCGAATTGCGCAACATGCAGGACGAGGCCGGCCGCCGCACATTTGCGACTTTGAATGCGGTCCATGAGACTTTGGAAAAAGTCGTCGATCGCTTGGCGATGGTCGAGACCGAAATCGCCGATGTGCGTATCCAACGGCCGGCGGAACTCCTCGCCTCGGGCCCGGCGCCGAATTTTGCGCCTGCGCGGGGCCGCGAGCCGGTGCCGCCGCCCTTCACACCGTCAAAGGCTGCGCCGGCCGCCCGATCCGACCGCCGTATGTCGAAAGGGTCTGCGCCGGGCGAGAGACCGAAGCTTGAGTCGCAAGCCGATATGCTTGACGATTTTCTCATCGAGCCGGGGCGGGGATTTCCTGGCCGCCGTCATCCGGCGGGCGATGAAAGCGGCGAACGCAAACAGGGGGGAACGCCGTCCGATCATTTGGACATGCCCGAAGCCGCTTCGGGACGCGCCGGCTTTATCGCCGCGGCGCGCCGCGCGGCACAGGCGGCGCAAATGGAATCTGCCGCCGCCATCGGCCGCGCCCCGAGCCACGGCGGCGCAGCAAGCGGGGAGGGCGCCGCGAGCCTCATCGAACAGACACGCGATTTCATCGTCCATCACAAGCGGCCGGTGGTTTTGTCTATTGCCGCGCTTTTCCTTGCCATGGGCGCCTATGCCGTCGTCAAAACTGTCGGCCATTCGCCCTTGATCGATCTCTCGGTCAATGCCGGCAAAGAGGCTCCCGCCGCGCGCGGCTTGCCGGCACGCAGCGCCGCTGCGCCGACGCAGAGCGCGCCCTCTTCGGCTCCCGCCGCCACACAAGGCTCCGCTCCGCGGGCGCAGGCAATCCCCGGCAGCGATCCGATCGTCACCGGCGCCATTGGGGCGAAGCCCCAGGTGGCGTATCCGTCGGCGTATCCATCGGCGGGCCCGTCGGCGGCGCGGGAAGCGTCACCGGCGGTTCTGCAAAGCCTGGCGCAGGCCGGCAATGCCAAGGCGCAATATGAGCTCGCAACCGATTATGCAACGGGACGCGAGCTGCCGCGCGATCTCAAGCTTGCCGCGCAATGGTATGAAAAGGCGGCCGCGCAAGGCCTTCCCCCGGCGCAATATCGGCTCGGCTCGCTTTATGAAAAAGGCCTTGGTGTCGGGCGCGATCTTGCGCTGGCCAAGAGCTGGTATCAGAAGGCCGCGACGGCAGGCAATGTCCGCGCCATGCATAATCTCGCGGTTCTCACCGCCGAAGGCGGCGACAGCGATAAGCCCGATTATGCCGCCGCCGCGCAATGGTTTCGCAAGGCGGCAGAATATGGCGTCCGCGACAGCCAATATAATCTCGCGATCCTGCTCGCCCGAGGCCTCGGCATTCCGCAAAACCTGGCGCTCTCTTATAGGTGGTTTGCGATCGCCGCCGCGCAGGGGGACGAGGATGCCGGCAAGAAACGCGATGATGTCGGCGCCCGCCTCGGCGCGGCCGATCTCGTCGCTGCGAAAGCCACGGCCGCGGCCTTCCATGCCAAAGCGCCCGACCCTGCCGCCAATGAAGTGGCGCCGCCGCAAGGCGGCTGGAGCGCGCCGACCAGCTCGAACAAGGCGCGGCCGAAGATCTCGCGCCTGTGAAGGTCAGTCGCGTCCTTCGCCCGCCTCCCATAGCGCGGCAAGGCCTTCGCGATAGGTCGGATAGGTGAGCGTGACCCCGAGCTTTTGCTTCAGCTTGCGATTTGCGGCGCGTTTGTTCTCGCTATAGAAGCTGCGCCCGAGCGGGCTCAAGGCAGCGACCTCGATATCCTCTTCCGGCGGCGGCTCGATCGCCATGAGCGAAGCTGCATAGGTCACGACATCTTGCGGCGGCGACGGCTCGTCATCGCTCAAATTCCAAATCTCGCTGCCACCTTCATAGCGCAGAATCGCTTCGATCGCGGCGCTGATATCGGCGACATGGATGCGGTTGAAGACCTGATCCTTTTTGACGATGCGGTGCGCCGTGCCGCGCCGCAGCGCCTCGAGCGCATTGCGGCCAGGGCCATAGATGCCAGCGAGACGCAGGATATGTACGCTCTTGTGGCCGTCGCGCGCCAGCGCCATCCAGGCTTTTTCGGCGTGCAATCTGGCCATCGAACGATCGCTTTTCGGCGTCGGCACGCGCTCTTCATCGACCCATTCGCCATTGCGGTCGCCATAGACGCCAATGGTCGACAGATAGATGATCGTAAGCTTCTGCGGCAGCGCCGCGAGCCGGCGGCCGAATTTGGCAAGAACCGGATCGACCGAGACGCCGGGCGGCACAGAGACGAGGAGAACATCGGCCTTCGCCAGCGCTGCAGCGATCCCCGGATCTTCCTGATCGCGATCGAAGACGAAACGCGTGACCTGATGGCCGCCTTGCATGGCGCGCGACTTTTCGGCATCGCGCACGGTTCCCGAGATCGTGTCGAACGCGGCGCCATGGCGGGCAATGAAATCACAGGCGCAATAGCCGAGACCGAATGCGAAGAGCTTCATGAAAGGTGCTGTGCCTCCTCGGCAAGAGCCATCAGCCATTCTGCTGCCACGGCGGGGTCGGCCTCAAGCTTTTGCCGGGAGGCCGCCATGTCGCGCAAGCGGGATCGCGGCGCAAGCCGCCCGAAAGCCCACACCGCCATGGCACGCACCAGCGGCGATTCTGCATCGAGATGGGCTTCGATCAAAGGCACAAGATCGGCGTCGCCGGAATTGCCGGCGGCAATCAGCACATTGCGGAGAAAACGCGCAAAGCCGATCCGCTTCACTGGACTGCCGGAAAAGAGCCGGCGGAATGCGGCTTCGTCGAGGCGGAGGAAATCGGCGATCTTCGGCGCCAGAAGATCGGCGCGCGGCTGCAATTTTTCTTCATGCGTTGCTTGCGCGAATTTGTTCCAGGGACAGACTGCAAGGCAATCGTCGCAGCCATAAACGCGATTGCCGATCGCAGCGCGGAACTCCGGCGCAATATGGCCCTTATGCTCGATCGTCAGATAAGAAATGCAGCGCCTTGCATCGAGGCGATAGGGCGCCGGAAAAGCCTTTGTCGGACAAATGTCGAGACAGGCCCGGCATGAGCCGCAATGATCCGTCTCCGCTGCATCGGGCTCAAGCACGAGATCGGAAAAAATCGCGCCCAAAAAGAGCCAGGAGCCGAAGCGCCGCGAGACGAGATTGGTGTGCTTGCCGGCCCAGCCGAGGCCGGCCGCCTCGGCCAGCGGCTTTTCCATCACCGGCGCCGTATCGACGAAGACTTTCACTTGCGCCCTGGGTGCTTGCGCGACGAGCCAGGAAGCGAGCTGCTTGAGCTTGCCTTTGATCACATCATGATAGTCGCGATGGCGCGCATAGACGGAGATGTTCGCCGCGCTTCGATCCTTAAGCAGCGCGAGCGGATCACTGGGCGGCGCGTAATTCATGCCGAGCATGATGATGCTTTTGGCTTCCGGCCAGAGCATGAGCGGCGCGGCGCGGCGCTCTTTCGTGGCCTGCATATAATCCATAGTGCCGGCATAGCCCGCGGCGAGCCAGGCGCCGAGTTCTTCCGCTGCCTGCGGTATGGCATCAGGCTTGGTGACGCGGCAGACATCGAAGCCGAGCGCCTCCGCCTTGTCTGCGAGCGCAGCCTTCAAGGATACGGCGTTCAGAAATCGAGATCCGCGTAGGCGGCTGTCGGCGAGAGGCCCGGCAGACGGTCGGCGAGCAGCGTGCGAAAGGCCGGCCGCGATTTCATCCGCGCGTACCAGAGCTTTGCCGCTTCGTCCTCGTCCCATGGCACGTCACCCAGAAAATCCGCCACGGATATATGGGCTGCGGCGGCGAGATCGGCATAGGTGAGGCGGTCGCCGGCAAGCCATTTGCGATGCGCCGTCAGATAGCCGATATAGCGCAGATGATAGCGGATATTGGCGCGCCCCGCGCGGATGAGTTCCATATTGGGCGCGCCGCCGCCCTGCTCGGGGGTCATGAAGCGCTTATAGACCTTTTCCGTCACCAGCCAGGACGAGACTTCGGCGAAGAATTTTTGGGTGAACCAATGCAGCAGGCGGCGGACTTCGACGCGGCCGGCGGGATCTTCCGGCAGCAGCCGATGCGCGCCGAGCGCCAGCCCGCGCGTCTCATCGAAATATTCGGCGATGATCACCGCCCCCGGCACCACCATGCCGTTGTCTTCGACCAGAACAGGGGTTTCGCCGGCAGGATCGAGCGCCAGGAAGTCTTGGCGGCGCTCAAAGGGCCTTTCCTCGATCAGCTCCGGGTCAATGCCATATTCTCCCAAAAAAAGCCGGACGAAACGCGATTGCGGACAGAGAGGATGGTGATGAAGCGTGAGCATTCAGACCTGGGAGGGGGGAGGCACCGACACGGCGCAATAGACGTGATTCCGGGGTATAGGCTGCGCCGCCAGGCACGACAAGCCCGAGCTGGGGCGGGGCGGTTGGGGTCGAATTTCTGTTTTGCGCCAAAAGCGGACCGAACCAACATTCAACTGCTGGGCATGCGGCGCGAGCCATTTAAAAAAACCACCCTTGGTCTTCCCTATGCGTAGAGCTACGCAAGGATGAAAGCTTTTGCCGCCTCTTTCATCCAAGCAAGGGGTTCTTCAAATTTTGGAGTGACGTCCGTCTTTTAAATTGCCAAGTCGCTTCAGCCGTGCTCGCCTGCTAGGGCGTATTGCTGCTTTAGCCATGTGAATTCCCACCCATGTCACGGATTTTCATAAGTCATTCGAGCAAGGACAATTTCGAGGCGATCGGCCTGCGCGATTGGCTCGCAACGCAGGGCTGGGAGGATGTTTTCCTCGACCTCGATCCTGAACGCGGTATCGTCGCCGGTGAACGCTGGGAGCGCGCCCTCCACGAGGCCGCCAACCGCTGCGAAGCTGTCGTTTTTCTGGTCTCCGCCAATTGGCTCGCTTCGGGCTGGTGCCTGAAAGAATACGCATTGGCACGTGGCCTCAATAAGAATCTCTTTGCCGTCATCATCGATCCCGGAAAGTCGATCGCGGACCTGCCGCCGGAGCTCGCTGGAACCTGGCAAGTGGTCGATCTCACTGGCAGCCAGGAACTCGAGATCTTTCGGGTCCCGCTTCCCGGCTCGCATGAAGAAAAGCACGTCACCTTTTCAGCTGAAGGTTTGCGGCGGCTTAAGAGGGGCCTGGAGAAAGCCGGGCTCGATCCGCGCTTCTTCGCCTGGCCGCCCGAGACCGAACATGACCGCGCGCCCTATCGCGGGTTGAAGCCGCTTGAAGGCGTTGATGCCGGTATTTTTTTCGGTCGCGACGCGCCGATCGTCGAGGCAATTGGCCGGTTGCGTGGTCTTCGCGAAGCAGCGCCGCCGCGCCTCCTTGTCATTCTTGGCGCTTCAGGGTCTGGCAAATCTTCCTTTCTGCGCGCCGGGCTTTTGCCGCGGCTAGCCCGTGACGATGCGCATTTCCTGCCGCTGCCGCCGATCAGACCCGAGCAGTCGGCTTTGTTTGGCGACAACGGCCTCCTCGGCGCGCTCGCGAAAACTCTGCCGAACCGGACAAGGGCGGAAATCCGCGAAGCAATCCAGGCTGGCGCTTCGGGCCTGCGCCCGCTGCTCGTGAAACTCTCAAATGCCGCCTTCGCGCGCACGCTGGTAGATGCAGCGAGTGCCAAGCCGCCGGCAATCGTCATTGCGGTCGATCAGGCCGAAGAGCTGTTTCGCGGCGAAGGTGTCGCCGAAGCCATGGCGCTTCTCGCGCTGTTGCGTGATCTTGTCAACGAAGATGCGCCTGCCATCATCGCGATCTTTGCTATTCGCTCAGATTCCTATGACTCGCTGCAAGGCGACACGCCGCTTAAAGATTTGCCGCAGATCCCGCTGTCGCTCTTGCCAATGCCGCATGGCGCCTACAAAGAGGTAATTGAGGCTCCGGCGAAGCGGCTAGTCGAAGCCGGCGGCAGATTGGTGATCGAGCCGCAGCTCACCGAGCGTTTGCTCGAAGATATCGAAAAGGGGAGTGGCAAGGACGCCTTGCCACTCCTCGCCTATACTCTGGAACAGCTTTACCGCGAATATGGCGCCGCTGGCGCCTTGCGCTTGTCCGATTACGATAATTTCGGGGGCATCGAGGGGGCGATCGAAAGATCTATCGAACGGGCATTGAAAGCGGCGGATCAGGATCCGCAAATTCCGCGAGATCGCGACGCGCGGTTGTTGCTTATCCGTCGTGGCCTCATTCCCTGGCTCGCCGGTATAGACCCCGATAGCAAAAGCCCGCGCCGCAATATAGCCCGGCGCTCGGATATTCCGAAAGACGCACGGCCTTTGATCGACCGCCTGGTCGAGGAGCGGCTACTCTCGACTGATGTCGCAAAAGAGTCCGGCGAAGTCACAATCGAACCGGCCCATGAGGCGCTGTTACGGCAGTGGGGACTCTTGAAAGGATGGCTTGCGGACGATTTCGGTCTGCTAGCGACGCTCGAAGGGGTCAAACGCGGCGCCCGCGATTGGGACGCCAATCAGCGATTACCCGAGTGGCTTGCACATCACGGGCAAAGGCTGATCGAGGCGCAAAGGCTAGATGAGCGCCCCGATATTGCCGCTAGGCTCGATACGACGGACCGCGCATATCTCGCCGCGTGCCGAGGGGCCGAGGCGGCGGCGAACTGTCGCCGCAAGCTCGTGCAGGGGTTGATCTATACGCTGCTGGTCGGGATCATCGCCGGACTTCTGGGCTGGATCAACCAAGACTACCTCAAGGACCGGGTCACTTGGGTCATGACGACGCGACCGTACATGTATCGGAGCGTGCGACCCTATGTTCTCGGCCTTAAAGCCGAGCGCGAATTGAAGCCAGGCGACAAGTTCACGGAATGTGACAAGGATTGTCCGCTGATGGTGGTCATTCCGGCGGGCGACTTCATGATAGGTTCGCCGGTTGACGAACCGGGTCGAGCTAGCAACGAGGGTCCGCGGCACGAGGTTAAGATCGGCAGGCGTTTCGCGGTGTCGAGCGACGAGGCCGTCTTTGCAGAGTGGGATCTGTGTGTGAAATTCGGGAATTGCCATCCGATTTCGGACGGTGGCTGGGGTCGGGGGAACCAGCCGGTCATCAACATTACTTGGTTCGACGCGAAGCAATACGTCGCCTGGCTGTCGCGGATGACCGGGCGGGATTACCGACTGCTCACCGAGGCCGAATATGAGTACGCGACCCGCGCCCACACGACGACCGCCTACTACTGGGGCCCTGACCTGGGCAAAGGCAATGCGAGCTGCAACGGCTGCAAGACGAAATACGATGGCGTGCAACCCTCTCCCGCCGGCGCCTGGCCGGCAAACGGCTTTGGATTGCACGACATGCTCGGCAACGTCTGGGAATGGGTCGAAGACTGCTACAAGGCCAGCTATGAAGGCGCGCCAACCGACGGAAGAGCATGGATTTTTGAGAACTGTCCCTATCGGGTTGCCCGCGGGGGCACCTGGACTGGGCTTACAAAATCCGTATTGCCCCGTTCCGCGATTCGCGACTGGCGTACGCCCGACGCCCCCTGCTGCGGCTTCCGCGTGGCGCGCACGCTTGCCCCTTGACAGACGCAACTTTTGGGTCCCAACTTGATTGTTGGCTTTTCGTCTCCAGATCGAAGGACACACCATGTCGAAGAAGGTCAGCAAAATTACGGTCATCGCGGCAACTGCCGTTATCGGTCTGTCGGCCACGGCGATCGCGCTCCACGATTACTCGAGCGAGCGTTTGGTAACAATACGAGCAGCGGTGAGTGAAGGTGCATTGCCCAGCGCGCCAGTTGCCGCCTCCAGGATGATCGTCGCGGACAACACCAAGAAATACGAGGGGTGAGCTAGTACGAGTCTCGGCGGTCGTCACGATGGCGGCTGCCGTGTTCTGCCTTTCCGTCATGCACGGGGCGCCAATCGGGGACCTGGTTTGTGCACGCGAAAGCAGTGATCCACCGACGCGAAACAACGCACGCTGCCAGCGTGGGATAATGCTGCAAGAAAGTGGCGATGCTGGATCATGGGTTGAGCGGAAATTTGGACGCTTCGCCATTCGATTTGGCGAAGCTGCTCGATCCAATATTACCGGCAACCTTTTTCGCGGAGTATTGGGAGCAAAAGCCGCTTTTTGTCAGCCGCACTAATCCCGGCTATTACGCGCCGCTCCTAAAGGTGGAGCAGATCGATCCACTGCTCACCGCTCTCGCCCCGCAGGATATCACGCTGGTCAATGCCGACGCGCCGCTCGAAGTCGAGGAAATGGCGCGCAAGAACACTGGCTCGGCCCCACTCGAAGTGGTCAGAGCCTGCCAACTGTTCCTCGAAGGCGCGACAATAATTTTCGGCGCGGTGCACGAGCGGCTCGCGACCTTTGCCGCGATATGCCGTCACCTTGAGATCGCTTTCAGCGCACCCCTTCAGGCCAATCTCTATATGACGCCCGCCTGTGGCAGTGGGCTGAAAACGCACTACGACACGCACGACACGATCTTGATTCAATTAGGGGGGTCGAAGGAATGGGCGATCTTCGACCCGCCGATGTCATTGCCGCTCGTCGGCCAAAAGTTCGACGAAACGATCCATAAAATCGGCGAGCCGATCATGTCGGTTGTGCTGAGTGCCGGCGACCTGCTCTACATCCCGCGGGGCTTTCCACATCGCGGCCGCGCCCGTGACGACACTTCGGTGCATGTTACGCTCGGCGTTCTGACCTACCGCTGGTCCGAGGTGTTGATCGAGTCCATGGCCCAGATTTGCCTGACCGATCCGGCCTTCCGGCGGGCTTTGCCCACGGCGTTCAGCCGCTCCGATTTCGATATCGCGGCGGCGCGGCGCGAGTTCTCCGATTTGATGCAGCGCGCGGCTGGGCTGGCACGCCTGGACCCTGTGCTTGGGCGCATCGCCGACGAGTTCGTGACGCGCCGACGCGCGTTTGTCCCGGGACAACTCGATCAAGCGGCGCTGGCCCAAAATCTCGCGGTCGGTGACGAGGTGGGCGTGCGTTCGACGGCGCTCTTTCGGATGTGCAACGAAGGACCGGCGGTGAGAATCCTCTCGCAAGGGCGGGAGATCACGATGCCCGCGGAAGCAGCGGAGGCGGTCGCGTTTGCCCTTCGCAGCTCGCGTTATCGCGTCCGCGATCTTCCCGGCGATCTCAGTGATGACGATAAATTGGCAATCGTGAGCCACCTAATCGAGGAGGGTCTGGTGCTGCGGTATTCAGCTGGCGAACGCTGCACGGAGTAGGTCCAGGTGCGCCGCAAGGGCCGTTGAATGATTTTTGGCATATTGCTGTACGCCGGCATGCCAGCGACGGCACGGATCGTGAGCTGCGATCTCGAACGCCAGCGTGTCGGCAACCCTCTTCCGGATCGGCCAATGTCTGATATGGGTCGATACTGTTGAAAAAACTCGGAAAATGGGTGCGATAAAAATCCGATCGAATGACGTTACGAGCGAGGATCGCAATTCAATGCCGCCTCAATTCGTCTGCGGCCGTCGATCACTGGCTAATCGGCAAATTATGTATCCCCTCACGTCTTTTTTCGACTATCAAGCCTACGGCCCTGCAAAATTGTGATCGTTGAAGAAAACAGAGTTTTTCAACAGTATCGGTCAAGAGCGGAAATTAAAATCGCGGCGCAAGCCGAAAAATTTGCTCCCTCAATTCGGTGCCACGCCTGCCGGCCTTGCGCCGATCACCTGTTGCAATTGCGGCAGAGCGTGCCGGACCATGCGGCGCACGCCGATCGGCCGATAAAGCTGCTTCTCCGCTTCGACGATCAGGACGCCGGCGCCAGGAAGCGAGAGCTTGGCACCGACGCTCTCGAACAACGATGCCGAGCGCAAAAAAATCTGCCGCTCGAACGGCGGCACATAGAGCGCCTCGGTCCAATAGGTCGGTGAAAACAAGGCATCGCGCATCAATTCCCGCAATTGGCTGCGGGAATAGGGCTGGCCATAGCCGAAAGGCGTCGTGTCGAACCGCGCCCACAGGCCAGCGCGGCGCGGCGTCACGGCAATCACGCGGCCGCCGGGCGTCAGAATCCGCCAGATCTCGTCGAGCAGCTCGCGCGGATGCTCAGTGATTTCGAGCGCATGCACGACGATAATGCGGTCGATGCAGGAGTCGGGCAGCGGCATCATGACCGGCTCGACCAGAGCCGAGGCGGAAAGGCCGGAGGAGGGCCAGTTCACGACGCCCTGCGCCGCCGGCATGAAGGCGAGGACGCGCAAGGCTTCGCCCCGGAACAGGTCGAGATAGGGCGTCGCATAGCCCACCCCCATGATCGATTGGCCGATGCTCGAATCGAAGCGGGCGCGGATCGCCCGGCCGATGAAACGGCTCGCGACTTTCCCCAAAGCCGAGTCATAGAAGCTGCGCAGATCGACGATATCGAGCGGCATGGCGCCTTCCTCGCATGTTCCGGGACGGCGCGGAACCTATTTTCCTTTTTGGATAGCCCATACCGTGCTGCGGCGCGCGTTTGACCCTGGCCCGGCGCTTGGATAGAGCAGGGCGAGATCTGGCCGAGCGAGTGATCCGCCGCATTTCGAAAGGCAGCGATATGCCGCTGGAAATCCACCAATTTCTCTGTCTTTCAGACAATTTCGGCGTGCTCGTCCATGCGCCCGAAACCGGAGCGACGGCTTCGATCGATGCGCCGGATGCGGCGCCGATCCTCGCGGCGCTTGCCGAAAAGCATTGGCGGCTCACCGACATTCTCGTGACCCATCATCATGCCGATCATGTCCAGGGCATTCCCGGTCTCAAGGCCGCCTTTCCCGATGTCCGCGTCGTCGGGCCGGCCAAAGAGGCGGCGCAAATCGGCACGCTCGATCAGACGGTCAAGGATGGCGATGTCGTCAGCGTCGGGCCGCACGCGGCCAAAGTGATCGAGGTGCCCGGCCATACTCTGGGCCATGTGGCCTATTGGTTCGAAGACGATGGTCTCTTGTTCTCCGGCGATACGCTCTTCGCCATGGGCTGCGGCCGTGGCTTCGAGGCACCGGCCGAGGTGCTCTACCATTCGCTGATGAAGCTCGCGGCGCTGCCAGGAGCGACGCAGATCTATTGCGGCCATGAATATACGCTCGCCAATGCGCGCTTCGCCCGCAGCGTCGATCCCGCCAATGAGAATCTGAAGACACGGGAGGCCGAGGTTGCGGCGCTGCGCGCGGCCGGCCGTTTCACTTTGCCGACGCGCATGGATCTCGAACTTGCGACCAATCCGTTTTTGCGCGCATCCAATCCCGCGGTTCAGGCGAGCGTCGGCCTTCAAGGCGGCGATCCGGCGCAGGTTTTTGCTGCCTTGCGCGAGCGCAAGAATCGCGCATGAAGCCGGAGCCGGCGGACCGCAATGCTCGACGCACTCGAAATCATCCGCCTGCTCGAACTGAAGCCGCATCCGGAAGGCGGCTATTATCGCGAGACCTTTCGGGATGAGCCCGGTCCCGACGGGCGTGCGGCCTCGACCCTCATTTACTTCCTCCTGCCCGCCGGGCAGATCTCCGCCTGGCACCGGGTCGATGCTGCCGAGGCCTGGCATCATTATGCCGGCGCGCCATTGCGGCTGAGCTTTTGGAAATCCGGCACCGCGCTCCAAAGCGTCGAACTCGGCAGTGATTTTCTTGCCCGTCAACGGCCGCAATGTGTGGTCCCAGCTGGATTTTGGCAGAAGGCCGAAAGCCTTGCCAGTGCCGAGGCCGCTTGGACGCTCGTCGGCTGCAGCGTGGCGCCGGGCTTCGAATTCTCCGGCTTCGAAATCGCTGAAGCAGGTTGGCAGCCGGACGCGGGCGTCTGAGCCTTATGACTTAACTATTGCTTCGGCCTTGGTTTTCGCCATTCGCGTAAATTTGAATCTATAGAGCTTCTTAACGCAGTGCTGATAACCGCTCTTGCTTAGGTGCAGGCCTGGGGACCAAAGGTTTCGAACCGCGGTTCTCGATTTCGGGCTAGATATTTTGTCGAGGGCGAACCATGGCCGGGCCACAGATGCGGGAAGATCTCCGGGAATTTCCCGCACAGGACCAGCCGCATGGGCCCGCAATGCTTGATCCAAGGGCGATTCTGATCTCGATCGGGGAAGTGGTTTATGATTGGGACCTCATCACCGACCAGCTCGTCTTCGGCCCCAATATCGCCGAGGTCTTGAAGCTTCCGGGCTTCGCGGCGAATTCCACCGGCCGCGCCTTTGCCGAATATCTTTCATCCGCAAGCCCATCGTCACGCTATGAGGCGATCATGGAATCGCGCGAGCCTGACATCGGCCGCGGCGTCAGCTATCGGGTCATCTATGGCCTCGCCGAGAGGCGGCAGGATGCTGGTGCAAAGGCGGTGCTGGTCTGGATCGAGGACAATGGACGCTGGTTTGCGGGCTCTGACGGCCGGCCGGCCCATGCGCATGGAACGATCAGGGTCATCACCGACCGTTATGAGGCGGAACGCCAGCTCGCTCAGCAATCGCATTGCGATCCGTTGACTGGCGCCTTGACCCGCAGCCGCTTCAAAGATCAGGTCGCAACGCTTTTGACGAAATGCCAGCGCAAAGCCACGAGTTTCGCCATTCTGCTCGTCGGAATCGATAATCTCGCGAGCCTCAACCGCAGCTATGGCTATGACATCGGCGATGAAATCATCGCTGCCGCCGTTGCCCGGTTCAGGGCGCAGATCCGCGCGACGGATATCGTCGCGCGCTATGCCGGAAATAAATTTGGGCTGCTTCTCGAAGACTGCACGGCTGAGCAGATGCAGATTGCAGCGCAGCGTTTTCTCGATGCAGTCGACGCCGAGCCGCTGCAGACGACCGCCGGCCGGATCGCGGCGGCGGTGCGGGTCGGCGGCGTCGTCGCCCCACAGCAGGGACGCACGGTACAAGCGCTTTTCTATCATGCCGAGGAGGCGCTCGAAGCGGCGCGCCGATTCTCGCGCGATCGCTTCGCTGCCTATACGGACAGTCTCGTCCGCCACGATGCCCGCATTCAGATCCAGAACGTGTCGGACGGAATTCTCGCTGCTCTCAATCAATCGCGCATCATTCTCGCGACACAGCCGATCATCTCGGCCAAGACGGGGGAAACGTCTTTCCATGAAGCGCTGATGCGTGTCGCTGACGAAGACGGCAATCTCATCCTGCCTGCCGATATTCTGCCGGTCGCGGAAAAGACCGGCCTCATCCAGCTCATCGATCACCGGATGCTCGACCTCGCGGTGCAGGAGCTCGCTAAAGATCCGGCGCTGCGCTTGGCCATCAATGCCTCTGGGGCGACTGTCCTCGACATTCATTGGCCAGATCGGCTGCGGGCGGCCTGCGCTTTTCATAAGGATGTGGCGGCGCGGCTTACGATCGAGATTACCGAGACCTGCGCGATCGCCGATCTGGAGGCAACAGGCCGCGCCATCGTGGCGATGAAAGCCTGCGGCGTGAAAGTGGCCATGGACGATTTCGGTGCCGGCCATACGTCATTTCGCAATCTGCGCAATTTGCGTATCGATCTTTTGAAGATCGACGGCGCATTCGTGCAGAATTTGGTCCGCTCGGAGGATGACAAATTCTTCGTTCGCACGCTCGTCGAACTCGCCCGCCATCTCGAGATTCCGACGGTTGCCAAATGGGTCGAGGATGCAGAATCGGCGGCGCTCCTCACCGATTGGGGCGTCGATTATCTGCAGGGCCATTATTTCGGCCAGGCACAGGCGCTCGGCCACAAAGCGCAGACGATACGTCCCGCGATACGTCCCGCCGATCTTCGCAACGCCTGCGGCTAAAGCGGTTTCAGGTTGCGTGTCTACACGCAGCCGTTTCGAAACCGGTCTCATTCAATAAGTTAGAGCATTTTCATACGCAAAACCGGTATCCACTTTTGCTGAAAATGCTCTATGGCCGGCATCATTCCTTCGGCGGTGTTGTGTCCTTGGGGCTAAGCCCTTCGAGCCGCTTCTGCAATTCATCGAGCTGCCGCTTCATTTCCTCGAGGTCGGATTTGGGCTCGGGTTCGGCAGTGCCTTCTGGCGCGGCAGCCGATCTGGCGAAGGGCGAAAACACCGACAGCGCCTGGCTGAACATCGCCATGTTCTTGCGCGCCTGCTCTTCGAGCGAGCCGAACATCTGCCGAGTCGGGCTGGTGAGCGAGGCCGTCTCGAAAGCGCTGGCGAATTGATCGCGAAACTTCTGCTGCTCCTTGGTGAGCTTGTCGATGGTGAATTCGAGATAGCTCGGCACCAGCATCTGCATGCTGTCGCCGTAGAAGCGGATGAGCTGACGCAGGAAGGTGATCGGCAACAGGCTTTGGCCGTTCTTGCCCTCCTGCTCGAAAATGATCTGGGTGAGGACCGAGCGGGTGATCTCTTCGCCGGTTTTCGCGTCGTAAACGACGAAGTCCTCCCCCTTCTTCACCATTTCGGCCAGATCTTCGAGCGTCACATAGGCGCTGGTGCCGGTATTGTAGAGGCGCCGGTTCGCATATTTCTTGATCGTGATTGGTTGTTTGTCGTTGGCCATGGACGATCAACACCTTGTTTCTGGGAGCGCTTTCGGGGCAGCCTTCTCGAGGGGCTTCGCTTAAAGCATAAGGCCTTTGGCCAAAAGCGAAAACCTAAATTCGCAGGATCCGACGAATGATCGCGCGGCGGCGCTTGACCATCACCGGGCCGAGATGCTTGAGAAAGGTCAATGCGGGTCAGGTGGCGCAGCGGCCCTCAAAGCCGACTGCGTCCGTATACCAGGAGGAATTTGGATGTCGCGCGATATTGTCATCGTGGGCGCAGCACGCACCGCCGTCGGCTCGTTCAACGGGGCCTTCGCCAACATGCCGGCGCATGAGCTCGGTGCGGTGGCGATCACGGCAGCGCTGCAGCGCGCCAAAGTCGCGGCGGCAGAGGTCGATGAAGTCATCCTCGGACAAATATTGACCGCAGCCGAGGGTCAGAATCCGGCGCGCCAGGCGGCGATGAAGGCTGGCATCCCACAGGAGAAGACGGCCTGGAGCCTGAATCAGGTGTGCGGCTCCGGTCTGCGCGCGGTCGCGCTCGGCCTGCAGCAGATCGCCAATGGCGACGCCAAGATCATGGTGGCCGGTGGCCAGGAAAGCATGTCGCTTGCGCCGCATGCGGCGCATCTGCGTTCCGGCACCAAAATGGGTGACGTCAAATTCACCGACACCATGTTGCGCGACGGCCTGATCGACGCCTTCCATGGCTATCACATGGGTGTTACGGCGGAAAACGTCGCCGCCAAATGGCAGATCAGCCGCGAGGAACAGGATCGCTTCGCGCTTGGTTCCCAGAACAAGGCCGAGGCGGCGCAAAAGGCGGGTCTGTTCGCCGATGAGATCACGCCGGTGACCGTCTCGACCCGCAAGGGCGATATCATCGTCGACAACGACGAATATATCCGCGCCGGCACGACCCTCGAAGCATTAGCCAAGCTGAAGCCGGCCTTCTCCAAGGATGGGACTGTCACCGCCGGCAATGCCTCGGGGATCAATGATGGGGCTGCGGCGCTTGTCTTGATGGCGGCGGAGGAGGCCGCCGCGCGCGGGCTGATCCCGCTGGCGCGTGTCGTATCCTGGGCGACCGCGGGCGTCGATCCCGCGGTCATGGGCAGCGGGCCCATTCCTGCCACCCGCAAGGCGCTCGAAAAGGCCGGCTGGAAGGTCAAGGATCTCGAGCTCGTCGAGGCCAATGAGGCCTTTGCCGCCCAGGCCATCGCGGTGAACAAGGACATCGGCTGGGACCCTGCGATCGTCAACGTCAATGGCGGTGCCATCGCCCTCGGCCATCCGATCGGTGCCTCCGGCGCGCGCATCCTCGTGACCCTGCTGTACGAGATGCAGCGGCGTGGCGTCCATAAGGGTCTCGCGACGCTGTGCATCGGCGGCGGCATGGGGATAGCGGTCACGGTCGAACGCTGAGCCTCCGGGAAATCCCTGAATTGCGCAGCCCGGCTGTAGAAGAGCACACTGCGCTAGAGCGGGATGAGGAAAAGTGGGAACCGGTTTTCCGCCCCATCCCGCTCTAAATTATGAGAATCGATCACGTTTCTGGAGACATCGGATATATCCGATGTCTCAATCATGATTTTGGATTGATTCAATCCAAAATCATCGTGATCTAGGGCACAATCAAGAGCAAAATATAAGCGGGAAGGAAAGCCATGGCTCGGGTGGTGGTGGTGAGCGGCGGCACGCGCGGCATTGGCGCGGCGACCAGCAAGGCTTTGGCGGCGGCCGGGCACAAAGTTGCGGCGGTCTATCACGGCAATGATGAGGCGGCGGCCAAATTCAAGGCCGAGACGGGAATCCTAGTCTATAAATGGAACGTCGCCGATTATGCGGCCTGTGCCGAAGGGCTCGGCAAGGTCGTCTCGGATCTCGGGCCGGTCGATATTCTCGTCAACAATGCCGGCATCACCCGCGACGTCCCGTTCCATAAGATGACGCCGGACCAGTGGTACGAGGTCGTCAACACCAATCTGAATTCGCTTTTCAACATGACGCGTCCGGTGATCGAAGGCATGCGCGAGCGCGGCTTCGGCCGGATCGTCAACATTTCCTCGATCAACGGCCAGAAGGGGCAGCGGGGCCAGACCAATTATTCGGCCTCGAAGTCGGGCGACATTGGCTTCACCAAGTCGCTGGCGCAGGAAAATGCCAATAAGGGCATTACCGTCAATGCCATCTGCCCCGGCTATATCGCCACCGATATGGTGAAAGCCGTGCCGAAAGAGATTTTGGAGAAGGCGATTCTGCCGCAGATCCCGGTCGGCCGGCTCGGCGAACCGGAGGAGATCGCCCGTTGTGTCCTCTTCCTCATCGCCGAGGAGGCCGGCTTCATCACCGGCTCGACGCTCACTGCCAATGGCGGGCAGTTCATGGTCTGATGAACAATCCCGAAAAGTTGGCTCGACTTTTCAGATAACGTCATGCGTTCAAATGGAAGAGAAGTACAGGCCGATGCCGCGCCTCCCTTCTCCCTGTGGGAAAGGGTTTGCGCTTACTCCTGCTCGGTCTTCGGCTTCAGCACCTGGCGGCCGCGATACATGCCGGTTTTCAGATCGATGTGATGCGGCCGGCGCAGTTCGCCGGAATCCTTATCCTCGACATAAGTCGGCGCCTTGAGCGCATCCGCCGAGCGGCGGAACCCCCGTTTCATCGGGGAGGTTTTTCGTTTCGGGACGGCCATGGGAAACTCCCGCGCCTTGCGCGCAATATCATCATGAGCCCTGCAGAACCTGCCGGGCGGAGAAAATCCGAAGCCGGGCTCTTACTATGGAATAGGGCTTCTGGCTACCCCTTACCGCAGGCAGGCGAGGAACGGTGCCGCCTCATGCAGGCGGGACATGACGACACGGGCGTGCAGCAACAGCGGCCGGTTCGGGTGCCGCGGGTCGCGGTGGTGTGGATCGGGCAAGACAGCGACGAGGAGCGCGGCTTCCCGTGCATCGAGAGCGCCGACGGTTTTATGGAAATAGGTCTTGGCAGCCGCAGCGGCGCCGAAAATGCCGTCGCCCCATTCGGCGATGTTGAGATAGATCTCGAGAATGCGGCGTTTCGGCCAGACGAAATCGAGCGCCAGGGCGACCGGGATTTCCAGGGCTTTGCGGATATAGGAGCGCGACTGCCAGAGGAAGAGATTTCGGGCGACCTGCATGGTGATGGTCGAGGCGCCGCGCGACGGGCCATCCTCGCCGCTTTCGTCGATCACTTCCCGCAGCGCCCCCCAATCGACGCCGTGGTTGTGGCAGAAATGCGCATCTTCCGAGGTGATGACGGCGGCGATCAGATGCGATGACATGGCGTCGAGCGGCGCATAGATACGGTCGATTTTTTGCTGCTGGACCATGCGCGCCAGCATCAGGGTCGAAATCGGCGTGACGAAACGGTAGGCGGTGATGAGGCCGGCGAGAATGAGGGCAAGCAGCAGAAAAAGCCGCAAAAGCCATCGTGCGATCACGCCCAATACGCCGAAACCGCCGGTCCTTCGAAACATGCGCGAGCCTTGACCGATCTTTCCCGATGAGGCAAGCGGAACTGGAACAGGGCTGGAAAGGACAGTGACGGATGACGGCAGGCATCGCCGCAGAGGAATTTCACGCGCGGCTCGCGGCCGTCGCCGACGCCACCGAGCATATGCTCGATAGTCTTTTGTCGCCAGCCGCTCTGCCCGGCGAGACCTATCGGCCGCCGCGTTTCCTCGAAGCGATGCGTTATGCGAGCCTCGGCGGCGGCAAAAGGTTGCGGCCGTTTCTGATGATCGAGACGGCGCGGCTCTTCGGAATCGAAGGCGAGGGTGTGCTGCGCGCCGCGGCGGCGCTCGAAATGATCCACTGCTATTCGCTCGTCCATGACGATCTGCCGGCGCTCGACAATGACGATCTGCGCCGCGGTCGGCCGACGACGCATAAGGCCTATGACGAGGCGACCGCCATTCTCGTCGGCGACGGCCTTCTGACCTATGCTTTCGATGTGACGGCCGATCCCGCGACCCATGCCGATCCGGCGATCCGCGCCGCCCTCGTCCTCGCTTTGGCGCGTTCCGCCGGCCTCGGCGGCATGGTCGGCGGCCAGGTTCTCGATCTCGAGGCCGAGGCCTCGGCAGAGCCGCACACGCCTGAGGCGGTGATCAAGCTCCAATCGATGAAGACCGGAGCACTGCTGCATTATGCGGTGATGGCCGGCGCGATCTTCGCGCAGGCCGATGCGAGTGCCAAGGAAGCCTTGTCGCGCTATGGCCAGGCGATCGGCGCCGCTTTCCAAGTCGCCGACGATATTCTCGATGTCGAAGCTGACGAGGCGGCGCTCGGCAAGCGCGCCGGCAAGGATGCCCATCGCAACAAAGCGACACTCGTCGCAGCACTTGGCCTCGCCGGGGCGCGCGAGCGTCGCGATCGGCTCGCGCTAGAAGCGATTGCCGCGCTCGATCTTTTTCCGCAAGGACAGAAGGCCGCCATTCTCAAGGAGGCGGCGCGATTCGCCGTCGCCCGCAAGAGCTAGGCGGGCTGCGGCGAAGTGGATCTACTCACGCGCCCGCGCTTCACGCATGCCCATTCTCGCTCGCTCGCTTAAGCTTGATCAGCTGGGCGATCCTCGCACCGTCAAGCGACGCTCATATCACTCGTGGCCATAGGGCCGGCCGAAAGGAAATAAGGGTTCCTCATCATCGTCGGCGGGGCCGTAAAAGCCGCCGAAATAGGGCGTGCCGACCCCCTCATAGGGATCGTAGACGCCAAAGCGCCAGGAATCGGCCGGCGTCGCCCACCAATAATTGTAGCGATAGCGATCCATGGTCATCGCATAGAGGACGCCGTTCCTGATAAAGGGCGGGACCCTGGCCTCGCGCATGTGATAGCGCCAGGCGCCGACGCGGTAGCGGTACGGCAGGGGATAGAAGCCAACCCCGCTCTCGGGATCGCCGACGAGCTCCCTATAGCCGCTGCCACGCCCGGACGCTCCAAGAGGCAGATAGCCTATATGGCCGGCGTGACGGACTTTATGCATGTGACTCGCGACCCGCTTATGATGGGCGGGCGCTTGCGCGGCCGCCGCCGATGCGAAAGCGAATGTCGCGACGATCGCGACAACCCATGCCATGCCTCGGCGCATTGTCCTGATCTCCAAGCTGTGGCGCTTCATGAGCGCGATCCCCAAAATGGGTCATCCGTCCCAGTGCTGCAACTATCCGGCCGATGTTAAAGTCTGGTTTTGAGAAAGATCAATTGCACACGAATTCGTTATCGCGGCCGTAGGGGGCGCCTGCGGCAAGGACACGCGAAAGCAACGCCGCGCAAGTTTCCGCCGAGAATATTATATTCGGCTCTGGATGAATATGCGGATATCAGCCACGAGCATGGAAGAGAATATAAAAAAGCTTGCCCATTTCGAAGTCGAGCTGATCAATCGTATCTGGCGATGCATGGAGGATGAGGAAGAAAATTTCGAGGCTATTTGCCGGCGCCTCATCGACAATGGCGACAAGGCCGAGTTACGTCGTTTCATGTGCCGCGCCTCGACGGGCTTTCTGCTCGCCGTCGCCTTCCTTCGGTTCAAGACGGCGATGAAACCGCGTCTTTCACAAAAGGAGTTGGGCGAGGCTTTCATTCAAATGGTGAATGACAAAGCCAAAAATGTCACCGACCATTGGCGCAATCCGCCGAAGGGCACGTTCGAGTGATGCCCGACGTTCGGCGCGCGCGTTACTCCGCCGCGCTTTTAGCGCCGCCGAAGCGGCGCTCGATATAATCCTGCACGATCAGTTTGAATTCGGCGGCTATGCCTTCGCCGCGGAGAGTCATCGCCTTCTGCCCGTCGATGAAGACCGGCGCCGTCGGCGTCTCGCCCGTGCCCGGCAGCGAAATGCCGATATCGGCATGTTTCGATTCGCCCGGCCCGTTCACGATGCAGCCCATCACCGCGACATTCAATGTCTCGACGCCGGGATAGCGGGCGCGCCACATCGGTATTTCGTCACGGATATAGGTCTGGATGTCGCGCGCGAGTTCCTGGAAGACGGTCGAGGTGGTGCGGCCGCAGCCCGGGCAGGCGGCAACGAGCGGCACGAAAGTGCGAAAGCCCATGGTCTGCAGGATTTCCTGGCCGACCTGGACTTCGAGCGTGCGGTCGCCGCCCGGCTCCGGCGTCAGCGAGACGCGGATCGTATCGCCGATCCCTTCCTGCAAAAGAATGCCGAGCGCGGCGGAAGAGGCGACAATGCCCTTCGTGCCCATGCCGGCTTCGGTGAGGCCGAGATGCAAAGCATAATCGCTGCGCCGCGCCAGCATGCGATAGACGGCGATCAGATGCTGCACATCGGAAACTTTGGCGGAAAGGATGATGCGGTCGCGCTTGAGGCCGAGTTCTTCCGCCCGCGCCGCCGAGAGAAGCGCTGATTGCACCATGGCCTCGCGCATGACGGCAGCGGCCTCGATCGGCGCATTGGAGCGCGCATTCTGGTCCATCAGATCGGTCAGAAGCTCTTGGTCGAGCGAGCCCCAATTGGCGCCGATGCGCACCGCTTTGCCATATTTGATCGCACATTCGACGATCGCCGAAAATTGCGTGTCCTTCTTGTCCTTGAAGCCGACATTGCCGGGATTGATCCGATATTTCGCGAGCGCTTCGGCGCAGGCCGGATGATCGGCAAGGAGCTTATGGCCGATATAATGGAAATCGCCGATGAGCGGCACGTCGCAGCCCATCTGATCGAGTTTTTCGCGGATATAAGGCACGGCCGCGGCGGCCTCGTCGCGGTCGACGGTGATGCGCACGAGTTCGGAGCCGGCGCGGGCGAGCGCCGCTACCTGCGCCGCGGTCGCCTCGATATCGGCCGTATCGGTATTGGTCATGGATTGGACGGCGATCGGGGCACCGCCGCCGACCGTGACGGCACCAGGCCCGCTCCCGACCCTGACGCCGACCGAGGTGCGGCGTGGGCTAGGCCCCGCGACAATGGCCTCGGAGCCGAGCGAAATACAGGGGGAGAGCGATGCTGACATAAGCGCCTTCTGAGGTTCTGGTGCCGCGGCGGGAGGAAGCAAAGCGCCGCCGTCGTGACCTTATAATGACGGGAGTTTTCCTGTGGTGATCAAAAACACGGGCGGCGTCAAGCGGGGCGGGGTGGGGATTTTATGCCGCCGTTTCGCTTTGGCCACAGCTCCGGCAGCGGCCGGCGATTTCCATCACTTGGCTGTGCGGCACGAAACTTGTGGTGGCGGCAAGCGCCGCGAGGTCGCGGCGCAAGGCATCGGAGGTCGCCTCGACCACCTGGCCGCAGGTTTCGCAAATGAGGAAGACGACGAGATCCTGCAGCCTGTGGCCATGGCCGCAGGCGAGATAGGCGTTGCGCGAGGCGAGCCGGTGGATGAGGCTGTTTTCGAGCAGGAAATCGAGCGCCCGATAGATCGAGACCGGGGCCGGGCGCTTGCCCGTCGCCGCCGCGACTTTTTCGATCATGTCATAGGCGCCGAGCGGGCGGCCTTCGCGGGCGAGGATTTCGAGGATGAGGCGGCGGCTCGCCGTCAGCTTGACGCCATGCTCGCGGCAAACATCTTCTGCCGCGGCCAGCGCGCCCTTGACGGCAGGATCCGCCGCGCCGTCCTTGCGTTTGCGTTCCTTCCGCTGCGGGGCGTGAATCGTCGTCACCATCATGGCAATATAGGCCGATGCCGCGGCAAATGCGAGTTGCGGCATAATCATCGAAGGAGCGCGCATGACCGACGCCTATGCCGTCCTTTTGACGACCTGTGCCGATCGGGCTTCGGCCAAGGCGCTGGCGCATGCGCTCGTGACGCGCCGGCTCGCCGCCTGTGTGCAAATGCTGCCGATCGACAGCATTTATGAATGGGATGGCAAGATCGAGGAGACGGCGGAGATCCTGCTGATCTGCAAGATCAAGCGGCGCGATTTTGCCGAAGTCGAGGCGGCCATCCTCTCCCTGCATGCCTATGAAACGCCGGAGATCGTCATGCTGCCGATCGAGGCGGGATATTCGGCCTATCTCTCTTGGATCGATAGGGTGACGAAGTAGAAGGAGAGCTATCCCTCCCCTTTAGGGGAGGGTGCCGCGCGAAGCGCGGCGGGTGGGGTTTCTTTGCTGTAACAAACCCCATCCGTCAGGGTCGCCTATGGCGACCCTGCCACCTTCCCCTTTCAGGGGAAGGATGGGCGCCGTTCAAAGTATGGACCGCGCAAAGACCCGCTCGGCATCTTCGATCGCCTGCGGCGTGCCGACATGGAACCAGAGGCCGTCGAGCCGCACGCCGAACAATTTTCCGGCCGCCGCGGCCGCATGGAAGAAGGGCGCGAGGCGAAAAACCTCTTCGCTCGCATGTTTGAAGAGCTCAGGCTTGATGATGCCGACACCCGTATAGACGAAGGGCGCGACCCTGCGTTCCTCGCGGCCCGCAAGGCGACCGAAGGCATCCATGGTGAAATCGCCCGGCCAATCGACGCCGACGCTCGCCGATGTTGCGGCGACAAGCAGCAGAATGTCCATCTTCTCCGGATCCCAGGCGGCAGCAAAGCGCCGCAGATTGGCCCGCGGGCCTTCGACCCAGAAGGAATCCGTGTTGCAGAGAAAGAAGGGCGCATCGCCGAGCAAAGGCAGAGCCTTGCGAACGCCGCCGCCCTGATCGAGCAATTTCGCCCGCTCGTCGGAGATCATGATCTTCGGCGCCTGCCGTGTGGCGAGATGCGCTTCGAGCTGATCGGCGTGATGATGGACATTGACGACCGCCGTTTCCACGCCCGCTTCGGCGAAACGGTCGAGCATATGATCGATCAGCGGCTTGCCGGCGACTTTGACGAGAGGCTTTGGAACGCTATCCGTGATCGGGCGCATGCGCGTCCCGAGCCCTGCCGCAAACACCATGGCTTTATCAGGCATGAAGGACTCGAGCGTGAAAAACTCGGGCATGAAGGAGGTCATGGCGGCGCAATCATCGCCGAGGCTCGTATCAGGAGGGAGGGCAGATGCGTCTCATACCAGCCGCGCAGCTCGGACAATAGGGGATGCGCGAGGTCTTTCGCCAAATATTTTTCGATCCGCGGCAGATGGGCGAGATAGTGCGGCTTGTGATCGCGCTTGTCGAGGCGGGCAAAAATGCCGAGAATCTTGGTCGCTCTTTGGGCTCCGAGAACCGCATAGGCGCCCGCGAAGCCCGCTATATCGAATCGCGCGCTAGCGACTTGGCGCAATTGCGCATAATGGCCGAGCAGCCGCAATTCCATCGCGTCCGGCACATCAACGCGCGCATCCTGCAAGAGCGATACGACGTCATAGGCGGGATGACCGAGCACGCAGTCCTGAAAATCGATGATGCCCACCCGCGCCATGCCGGTGCGTTGCGGCAGCCAAAGCAGATTAGGCGAATGATAATCGCGCAAGGTCCAGGTTTGAGCCGCATTGATGATGTCGCGCAGAGCATGGCGCCAGAGATTGACGAATGTGGCTTTGGCGCCCGAGGTCAATGTGGCATGTGCCACATGCGGTGCATACCAATCGAGCAGCAATTCCACTTCTATGGCCAGCGCATCCAAATCATAGGGCGGGATGCGATAGGTGAGCTCAGCATCGACCGGCAGCGTCTGCGGAAGCGCAAACCCATGCAGATGAGCGAGCGCTGCGACCGCCTCGGCATAGCGTTCGAGAATGATCCCCTGTTCATCGACAAAACTCTCGGCACCGAAATCCTCGAGCACGGCGACGCCGGTCCGGCGGTCGAAAGCAAAAATTTCAGGCGCGGAGAGGCCGTGTGCGCGCAAGCCTTCGTCGATGGCGACAAAGGCCGATATGTCTTCGGCGAGATGCGCCAGCGCGCTGTAGGATTTGCCGGCGCGCAGCACCGGCCCGTCCGGGCGTGGCGGCGAGATCATGAGGATGGCGGTTTGGCCATCCGGCTTGCGCAATCTTTCATAGGCCCGCGTCGAGGCGTCGCCCTGCATGGGAAGGCGCGCGGCCGTGCTCCAATCGGTCCTGGCGAGGAGATCATGGATCGCATGGGCAAGCGCGAGGCGCGGCGCGAAGCTGCCGACGCCGGTGAGGGTTGCGATGCGATGGTCGGCACCATGCGCCGCATCAATGGCGAAGGCGATGTCGAGCCGGTCGGCGGTCAAATAGGGCCCGGCGCGTTCCGGCCATTCGACGATGACGAGCGCGCCTTCCGCGGCTTCCTCCCAGCCGAGTTCGGCGAGTTCATCCGCGCGCATGATCCGATAGAGATCGGCATGGACGATCGGATAGCTGCCGCCTTCATAGATCTGCATCAAGGTGAAGGTCGGGCTCGGCACTTCGAGCTCAGGATCGCGCGTGAGGGCGCGGATGAGCGCGCGCGCAAAGGTCGTCTTGCCGGCGCCGAGATCGCCCGACAAAGTCACGAGATCAGTGGGCCTGATCCAGCGCGCGACGTCTCTGGCGAGCGCGATGGTGGCCGCCTCGTCGGAAAGCTCGAGCTGCCATTTAGAGCCGATCCCGGTCATGTGGAGTCGCCTCGCGATCCACGTGACGGGAAAAATCGGCTCGACATCAGAGAATGAGTGCATGTCCTTAATCGGAAAAGTCTTTCAACTTTTCCGGGACATGCTCTGGCTTGCTGAGCCGTCGCATGCGGCGCCAAAGCCGCCATTCCTGCCTTCCTTTTTCCTCCGGCCGCGCGGCCGCTAGAGCATGTCCCGGAAAAGTTGATAGACTTTTCCGGGACATGCTCTCATTCTTTGATGTAGAGCCGATCTGGACCGGCTCTAGCAATTTCTAGAGCCTTTCCGCGCTCAAAAGTCTAGCTGGTTTTCAAACCTGTGTTCCAGGTGAAATCGGATTAGGTTCAAGGAGATAATGGTCAGATCGTCGATCCGGGTGGGGTGCTGCAGGTGATGCGCCGGCAGAGAAACTCAGGCCGTCCTGGCTTTCTTGGCCTTCGCGCCTTGCGCCGGAAAAATGCAGGTGACGGTCGTTCCTTCGCCTGCCGCCGTATCGATGAGGACGCGCCCGCCATGCAGCTCGACCAGCGATCTCACGATCGAAAGGCCGAGGCCGACCCCGCGGTGGCGCGAGCCGCTGGTGTGGGTGCGGAAGCGATCGAAGACATGGTCGAGCACGTCGGGTGGAATGCCGCGGCCCTGGTCTGAGACCTTGAAGATGATCTCATCCTCGCGCCGCAATGCTGCGAGCGTGACCGTCTGTCCGGGTTCGGAGAAGCCGATGGCGTTCGACAGGAGATTGAAAAGGACCTGCCTGATGCGTTTGCCGTCGGCAACGAAGGTGCCGACGTCGTCCATGGCCACCACTTGCAGATGGATCGCGGACTCGGCCAAGCGATCCTGCACGCCTTCCGCCGCCGCATACATCGCCTCTCTGATGTCGACATCTTCAGGCGACAACTCCAAAACATCCGCATCGATGGAAGCGAGATCGAGAATATTGTTGATGATGGCGAGCAGCGCCGTCGAGCTTTGCGTCACATAGCCGGCATATTCGCGCTGCCGCGCGTTGAGCGGCCCGGCCGAGCCATCGCTCAAAAGGCCGATGAAGCCGATGATATTGGTCAACGGCGAGCGCAATTCGTAAGAGACGTGATGGACGAAATCGTTGCGCAGCATCTCCACCTCGATCAGCGCCTGATTGCGCTCGGTGAGCGCCCGCTCGACATTCACGCTGGCCGTCGTGTCGGTGAAGGTCAGGAGCGTAGCGCCGTCAGGCAGCGGCTGCGCGGCGCAGTCGAGCACAGTGCCGTCGCGACAGGCGATCCGCCGCTCGAAACCGGTTCGCCGGTCGTGCAGGCCGGTAACCACGCCTCTGATTTCGTCGAAGCTCGAATCATCTTCACGGAACAAAGTGCTGAGCGATGCGACGCGATCGATATGCGGTTTGTCGTTGAGGACGGAGGCGTCGAGCTGCAAGAGCCGGGCAAAGGCCGGATTGAAGAATTTGAGCCTTCCGTCCGTGCCGAAGACGGCGACGCCTTCCTTAAGCGTGTCGAGCGTCTCGCTTTGCACGCGGCTCAAGGCATTGAACTGCGATTGCAGATGGAATCGTTCGGTGACGTCATCGAAGAGATAGGTGACGCCGCCTTGCGGATTGGGCGTGATGACGACGCGCAAAGTGCGCCCGTCCGGCAGATACCAGACCTGTTCGCTCGTCTCGATGGCCTGATAGGCCGCATGCAGCGCGTCCCTCCAGGCGCGGAAGTCCGCCTGCTCCGGCAACAGGCCGCGGACCCGCAGCGTGTCGAGAATTTCCGAATCGGTCGGATGGAGATCGACGAAAGCCTGGTCGAGCGACCAGAGTTGGCGATAGGCTGCATTATGAAAGACGAGCCGTTTGCGGCGGTCGAACATGGCGACCGCCGTGGACAGGAGATCGAGCGTGCGGGCATGCGCGTGCATCTGCCGGTCGAGGTCGGCCCGCATCGCTTCGAATTCCGAGACATCGGTTGCAACGCCGACCGAGCCGATGCCGACAGGCACATCGACGATGTCGAGAATGCGCCTTTGCCCCGCGGCGACCGCTGCGGCACGGCCATGCCAGATCGCGCCCGTGCTGCGCGTCTGCGCCGAAGCCTCGCGCGTCGAGCGTTCGAGAAGCTCCGTGCCATGCAGGATCGCATCGGTCGCATCTGCCGCTTCCACGGCATGGACATAGGCGGCATTGACCCAAGTGAGCCTGTCCTCATGGTCGCGCAGCCAGGCGGGAGCGTCGATGGCATTGAGCATCGCGCGCAGCGCATCGAGCTCGGCGAGTGTGCCGAGCAACCGTTCGCGCAGCCGAACCGCCTCGAGGCGATCGCCTGACACATCGCGGATACGCATCACGGCGCGGCCGCTGACGGCACGCCCGTCGATTTCGAGGCGGCGGCCGCCGAGGCTTTCGAGGGCGAAACGGAAGCCTTCTCCTCTCTGCCGCAACCGATCGACGCAGGCGTCGAGATTTTGAGCGCGATCGGGCGCGAGCCAGGAGCCGAACCCGAGCACGCGGCGGGAAATCGGGACATCGGTGACAAGGCTGAGATCGCCTTCGATATCCGCTTCGCCGCCGGGTCCGTCCCAAGCCACGATGATCTGCGGCTCGGCGGCGAGAAACACCTCGGCGCGATCGACCTTGGCGCGCAAATTATTGAGTTCGAGCGAGAAGGCCGCTTCGGTCTTGCTCCATTGATGGCGCTCGCGCAGATGCAGCAGAGCGGTGATCGTCGAAAACAGAACCAGGCCGATGATGAAGGAGAGACCGATGACGTCCTGGCTTTGCCGCAGATTGTCGATCAGAGCTATCGGGTCTGCCGGCCGCGCAAATGCTGATGTCGTCCCAATGACCAGATAAAAAATGCCGGCAAGGCGCGCCCCGCACGCGCGCCGCGATGCGAAAGCCTTTCGACGTCCTTGGCAGGCCCCATCCCCGCGCTGCCGCGCCGCGTCTCGCATTGCACCCTCTCGCAGCTCGATGATGCGATAAACGAATCCCGTCGTTTACATCGAATCACCTGTTTAGCGTGGCGATCGAACGCGTGAAAGCTCTAGAGCATTTTCAGCAAAAATGGACACCGGTTTTCCGATAGACAAGGATCAGCCCGCGCCGGCTCGAATCAAGCCAGTCTAAGCCATAGGTGCAAATTTTGAGAAAGTGGTTAACGCCGCGTGAACCTGCTGGCCGCAGGCTTCAGGCAAGCCTGGTGAAAGGTCCTGCGGCACTATCTGCTTAGTAGCGATAATGATCGGATTTGAACGGGCCGGCCGGCGGCACGCCGATATAGCTCGCCTGTTCATCCGAGAGCTTCGTCAGCTTGGCGCCGACCTTGGCGAGATGCAGGGCGGCGACCTTCTCGTCGAGATGTTTGGGCAGAGTATAGACCGCGCGGTCGTAATGGCCTTGCTTGGTCCATAATTCCATCTGGGCGAGCGTCTGATTGGTGAAGGAGGCCGACATCACGAAGGAGGGGTGGCCCGTCGCATTGCCGAGATTGACGAGCCGGCCCTCGGAGAGAAGGATGATTCTCTTGCCGCCGGGGAATTCGATTTCGTCGACTTGCGGCTTGACATTGTGCCATTTGAAATTGCGCAGACCGGCGACCTGAATCTCCGAATCGAAATGACCGATGTTGCAGACGATGGCGCGGTCCTTCATCGCCCGCATGTGATCCACGGTGATGACGTCGATATTGCCGGTGCAGGTGACGAAAATATCGGCGCGGGGCGCTGCGTCTTCCATAGTGACGACTTCATAGCCTTCCATCGCCGCCTGCAGCGCGCAGATCGGATCGACTTCCGACACGATCACCCGGCAGCCGGCATTGCGCAGCGAGGCGGCCGAGCCCTTGCCGACATCGCCGAAGCCGGCGACCATGGCGACCTTGCCGGCCATCATCACATCCGTGCCGCGGCGGATGCCGTCGACGAGGGACTCACGGCAGCCATAGAGATTGTCGAATTTCGATTTGGTGACGGAATCATTCACATTGATGGCCGGCCAAAGCAGCTTGCCCTCCTTCTGCATCGCATAAAGACGATGCACGCCGGTCGTCGTCTCTTCGCTCACGCCTTTGATCGCGGCGGCGCAGCGTCCGTACCAGCCGGGATTTTCCTTGAGCCTGCGCTTGATCGCGGCAAAAAGGATTTCTTCTTCCTCATTGCCGGCCTTGTCGAGAAAAGCCGTGTCTCCCGCCTCGGCACGCGCGCCGAGATGGATCAAAAGCGTGGCATCGCCGCCATCGTCGAGGATCAGATTCGGCGCGCCGCCATCGCCCCATTCGAAGATCTTGTGGGTATATTCCCAATAATCGAACAGGCTCTCGCCTTTGCGCGCAAACACCGGAATGCCGGCTTCGGCAATCGCCGCCGCAGCATGGTCTTGGGTCGAATAAATGTTGCAGGAAGCCCATCTGATGTCGGCGCCGAGGGCTTTGAGAGTCTCGATGAGCACCGCCGTCTGGATCGTCATATGCAGGGAGCCGGCGATCCGGGCTCCCGCGAGCGGCTGGGTTGGACCGAATTCGGCGCGCGTCGCCATCAGCCCCGGCATCTCCGTCTCGGCAATCGCGATCTCCTTGCGGCCCCAGCCGGCAAGGCCGATGTCGGTAATGGCATAATCGGAAAATCCATGGGTCATATCTGTCAGCGCTCCTCAGTACGGATCCTTGGGCAGGCATTGCAGCAACATCCGCCTCGGGTGAATTCGCAGGAATTCGAATGGAAGAGTTCCGTCCCGGAGCCGATCCGGATCGCTTGCCAGATCGCCCGGCGTCACCGCGATCCAACAATTCGGATGAGCTCCAAGCGTAAGAGCCTGTCCCGCCGGAGACATCGGAGCAAGCCGATACCCGAAAGCGGAAAAGCGAGGCTAGTTCTCCGGCAAATACCCGAAGCAACCACCCAGCTGGCCCTCTATATCAGCGGCTCCAGCCTGAGGCAATAAAGATATAAACAATTCCTTATGTCAATTTTTGTTGGTGGTCCCCGGAATTTTCGAGGTTCGTCCGGCGGCCCAGATGAGGCGCAAGGGGACGCCAAAGACAGCCATCAAAAGCTTGGTCGTTGTGCGGCCAAGTATCGGAGCGACTCTATCAAAATGTGCGACGAGGCGGCTCGCGACCCGTGATCGGCGCGCCCAAGAAGGCTGATCGCGATCGACATCCTTGAAGTCGAGACGGAACAGGAGCGCGACGAAATTCAATTTGAGGCCGGGCGTCTGCGTAAATCGTTCGGCCCGCGTAATGAACTGATCGATCAGCACCATGCGTGCGCGATCGTTGCTGTCGCCTAGTCCTCCGGGCGTGTAGCAGACCGTCCGGTTCAATTGGGCGCGCTTCGAATAAATATTGCCGCCATGGAATCGATAGACGAACAGCGGTTCGTCGATGAGGACGCTGCCGCACAGGGCGCCGATCCCATGCGCAAAATACATGTCGGTCCCCGTCCTCAGATGGGCCAGCGCCTCATTGTCGGAAAGTAGGAGGAGTGCGTCGCGACGATAGCAGAGGCCCGATGTCGCCGACCAAACCCATTTGTTCGATAGCGGTGGAACGTAAAAGATTTTCTCCGCCATGCCGTCGAGTTCCGGCGGCGGCCAATGCGGATCCATCGGATGTCGATAGGGACGGAACAGACGCGGGCGCCGGCCTTTGCCGTTGCGGATGAAATCGTTCATCGCTTCTCCGGTACTCACGACGACTTCGTCGCTGAAGACCTGCAACATGTCACCGGCCGTGAAGCCAACATGGATGCGCAAAGACAAGTGAACGAAAATATGTGTTTCGACGCAGCGGGGCAGCAAGGCATCGTCGGCATCGAGAAAGATGATATATTGGCCCGCAGAAGCGGCAAGCCCGTCAAGGGAGGCCGGAGTTTGGCCGTCATTCGATTCGCGGCGGAGGACTTTGATCGAATCATGCGCGGCTTCGAGAGCAGCGATGATCTCGCCACTTTCGTCCGTCGACGCATTATCGACCAGGATGCATTCGATTTTGGGGTAGGTTTGGGCGAGCACCGAACTGACGGTTTGCCGCAAAAATCGTCCATAGTTATAATTGATGATGATGACGCTCACCAATGGCAGCTCGACCAAATTTCTCTCCTTTAGAGGCGTGGCGGCGAGGGAACGCTACGACAGGTCGTCAGATCACGCCAAGGATTGAGTTCCCGGCCTCTTCCTACCAGTTGCCCGCTCAAATTCGCAACATAGGGGCGATTGTTCGAAAGGCTTGTGGGTCGTTGTGAATGGTGCGGACCACGCTGAGTTTGAAGGGCTTGCACCAGGACGAGGCGTTCGCTTGACGAAAAGGCGCGCGTCGCCTCCGGCAAACGCATTTCCCGAGAGCGGCGGTCCGTGGACCTCCTGGCGACGCCTGCGGGGATGCGGGATCATTTCGAAAAACCGTTCCGATCATCTCGTTTGACCCGAAAAGCGCGGGTTTGACATCGCCAATCGTGCAGTGTAGCGCAGGCAGATCCGTAAAATGGAGGTCTGGCTTACATGACTCGCTTTGGGAGGCAGGTCGCCTCACACATCCATTCGGGCGGACAATGCGCAACAGCCGATCCGGTTGTCTGCGACCTCAGGTGGAGAATTGCATCCGGCCGAAAACGCAAAGCTTCTGAATGAAATGATTCTACCGGGCCAAGTGTCGGAGCTACGAAAGGCGCACTCCGGTCGTGTTCCACTCCGGAACGCAGTTGGCAACTGCGACAATTCCCGCCAGGGATCGGCTCGGTCATTGTTGAGTGTTTGAGATATGGATTGCTTTGCACTCGTGACGCCCAGTTACCGTGGCGATCTCGAAAGATGTGCGCTCCTATGCGAGAGCGTGGATTTATGTGTTTCCGGTTTCAGTAAACATTACCTCATCGTCGATGACGATTGCCTCGGGCTCTTTGCGCATTTGGCGGGTCCGCGCCGCGTCGTCATCCCGGTTTCGGAGTTCTTGCCGCGATGGCTCAGAAGTCTGCCGAGCTTCGTCAGGCGCAAAGATCGCCATTACTGGTGGTCCTTTCGTGTTCTGCCGGTTGATGGATGGCACGTGCAGCAGATCTTGAAAATAGCCGCCGTTTGCACCTTGCCCGAAGAGCGATATTGCCTCTTGGATTCGGATATCGTGTTCTTCCGCCCGTTTGATCTCAAAACGCATGCGCGTCCCGAGCCCTTGCGTCTCTATTGTCAACCGCGCGCGATCACCGAGTCGTTTGCGCCGCATGCGTCTTGGATCGCCGCCACGCACCGCCTGCTCGGTATCGGCGCGGCATCCTTTCCAGGCAGCGACTTTGTCACAAACGTCGTTCTCTGGGACCAATGCACGGCGCGGGCGATGGTCGATCGTATCGAAGCGGTCAACCGTTCCTCCTGGATCGAGGCGGTTTGCCGCGCGCGATATGAGCTATCGGAATACATGCTCTACGGGCATTTCGTCTTGACAACCGAGGCGCACGCACGAGAGCACAATTTGACGGAAAGCAGCCTCTGTATCAGCTATTTCGACAAACAACCCCTCAAGCAGGCTGCCGCTCTTGAAATGTTGAGCTGCGGATCGGCAGATCAGGTCGGCTTCTCCGCAGCATCATATTCTGGGACCTCGATCGACATGATACGCCAGATACGCCAGGTCCTGCAGCCGAAAGTGTGAGCCTCATACTGCGTGGATCGGGCGTCATAGGGCATGTCGACCGGCGTGATAAAGATATAAGTAACTCTTTATATCCATCTCCGGGCAGCGTGCCGCATGTCCTTGGGGTTGATTCCTGTCCGAAGCTCTGCTTCTTGGGTCACATTATTTCAACGGGCAAACGGCCTCTATGCTGGAAAAAGCGACGGCATCCAAAAAATATGGAATTGCCATCATAGCCAATGATCGCGTCATAGACTGGCTGCTGCCATTCCTTGAAAGCTATCAGGCGACCAATGCGGCGACGCCGCTCTATCTCATCCCTTATGACGATAACATGGCGCGCACCCGCAGGGCGGCTGATGTCTACGGCGTCGAAGTCGTCGATATCGACAGTGCTGAATTGGATGCGCTGGCGCGGCGCCTTTATCCTCTCAACCCCGGCCATCGTCGGCGGTTGCGGAAGCTTCTCGCTCTCGCATTGCCGCTTGATGAAGTCATTTATCTCGACGCCGATATCATACTGCTGCGGGATTTTTCGGAGCTGTTCGGCAAGCTCGATGTCGGCAAGAGCGAGTTCATCGTCGCCAGCCGATGCCATGACTACGTCTATAATTCACGCCACGTGCAATATGATTTCCTGCGCGATGCGCTGCTCTTCAACGACGGCTTCTTCGTTACTTCGCGGAACATACTGTCGCTGCAGGATTTCTTTGATGTGATTGAAGTAGATGAGAAGACCTTCCATGCGGTGCGGCAACGCGGTGGCCTGTTCGCACAACCGCTCACGAATTTCGTGGTGCATCGACGCGGGCTGAAGATCACGCCGCTCTATGACTGCATACCCGGCGCTTCCGGCGAAAGCTATTATAAGGCCGAAGGCGTCACCCTCACCGAGGACGGGCCGCTCGATAAGCATGGCAATCGTATTTATTTCTGCCATTGGCCGGGCATCATCGGTCTGCCCGGGCGGCGCATATTCGACGGCCTTTGGCACGAATTCGCGCGCCAGGCCGCCCTCCGCATGAAGGAATTGGCCTGATATTCAGCGCTCTTGAAGCAATAAGAGCAGCCGAACCTCCTTGGCAATCGCCAGACTGAAACGTCGCACCCCGCGCTCGATAGGCTTGCGCCTGGGCGACGAAAACCTGATGACTGCCGCAAGAATGCCAGGCGGGATGAACGAGGACGACACGCTTTCCGGCCGCCCATTGCGGACCCGTGTATTCGGTCAATATGTCCAGGGTCGCGGATGAATCTTGCGCAAGGGTTTGCGTCAGATCTTTAGGCGTCGCTTGCCGGCTGGGCGCCGTGCCGCTGGCATTCCCAGATCACATGCCATGGAACCCTGAAAAGCGCCATGAGCAGAAATGTCAGCGGACGACCGAATTGGGCGGCAAAATGATCGAAATGCATGACCAGCCGATGCGCCGTGCAGGATCGTTTCGCCCAACGCGGCAGATCCTGATCCGTCTCTTTGCCGTTGAGGCCGAAAAGCAGTGCGACAAGGTGCAGCTTGAGCAGAAGGGTCTGCGAAAATCTTTCGCTGTGGGAGATGAGCTGATCGATGATCAGCGCTTTTGCCCGATCATTGTAAGCGCCTGACCCTCCGGGCCGATAGTTCAGCGTGTGATGGAGCTGCGCGGTCTGCGAAAAAGCATTCGCGCCATGGAGCCGATAGATGAAGACCGGTTCGTCGATGAGGATGCTGCCGCACCAGCCGCCGATCCCATGCGCGAAATACGTGTCGGTCCCGGTCCATAAATGGCCCAGATGCTCATTGTCCGTAAATAGCGAAAGTGCATCCCGCCGATAGCAAAGGCCGGAGGTGGGCGTCCAGACCCAGCGCGTGCACAGCGGGGGCACATAATGCGCTTTGACGCTCAGATTCTCGCCGATATGCGCTGGCGGCCAGCCGGGCTCGGCGCGATAGGGTCGCCAGATGCTCGGCTGCCGGCCGCGACCGCTGCGCAAATAGCCGTTCATGGCCTCGCCGGTGCTGACGACGATGTTGCCATTCAGGGCCTGCAGCATATCGCCGGCCGTGAAACCGATGTGAATGCGCGAGGATAGATGCACATAAATATGGGTTTCGATGCAACGCGGCAGCAAAACATCGTCGGCATCGAGGAAGATCACATATTGTCCCGTCGAGCGCACGAAACCGTCGAGAGAGGCAGCGGTCTGCCCCTCGTTCGTATCGCGCCTGACGATCGCCACTTGCGGATAGCGCTCGATGATCGCGGTGAGAACGGCCGGGGTCTCGTCGGTGGAGGCATTGTCGACGATGATGCATTCGATATTCGCATAGGTTTGGGCGAATACGGATTCGACGGCCTCTTCCAGATAGCGGCCATAATTATAATTGACGATGACGACGCTGACCAAGGGAAGGTGAAAATTGGGCGGCAAGAGCGGGTCGCAAAGGCTTGCTTTCGGTTTCGAGAGGCTATCCGCCAGATTCGCAACATTCATGGCTCACCCCTTGAGTTGGCCTTCAGGCTGGTCTTCGACCCTGCGGCAGAAGGCGGCCCATCGCCGTCTCCGGGAGCCGATATGCCCGAGTCATCCGAACTGTTGCAAGGTCTCGAGTCCGGGCGTCACTTTCAACATCTAACATATTTTCTGCGGTCCATCTGCCATCGATTTGGCACATAAATGCGTATGGATCGAAAAGAATCTGGCCCTAAAGCCGTGCCCGAACGAAGGGCGTCTCGGGTCGTCAGAGCCTTACACGCCGTCGCTATCGAGTGGCTTCGGACTGATGTCCAGGCTGAGCCACTTGCCCGATGCCCCGAACTATACTCTATGCCACGCCCGACTGCAGGACATTGGAATGCCCCGGTTGCTTTATTTCTATCTTGCCAAAAGACTCTTCCTGTCGGCGCTCCTGATTGAGACGAGCCTTTGCGTTCCGGTGGTGATGACATCGCTCTTCCACTATCTGCCGGCGACGGCCGTGCGCAGTGGCCTGCTCATCCCCGCTCTGCTGGGTACTTTTCCGACTGTCACCTATATTGCGCTGCCGATGGCAGTCGGCGTCGCCGTTGCGGTGGAATTTTCGCGTATGGCAGCCGAGGGCATGATTGCGGTCCTCTATTCGCTGCGACTGTCGGTCTGGTCGATTTCTCTGCCGGCCGTCTTGGTGGCGCTGATCGCCGTCGTCTGCGGTTATTGGATCTCGTCTTTCATCGCCCCGACCTACGTCGGTCAAATGCATGATGTGATCTATGTGATCCGCAATTCCCTCAACCACCGCATGCTCGAGCCGGCGCAGTTCTACACTTTCGACGACGGGACACGCACACTCTATTTTCAACGCTGGAAATCGCAAGATGTGGTCAGCGGCATATTCATTCACCAGTTCTCGACGGAGAAAAACGAAGAGCAGATCATCTCGGCGCCGGAAGCGGAATTTCGTCGCAATGAGCATGGCGTCTTGTTGATCATGAGCCACGGTACGCTCCAAAGCGAGGCGGCGGGAACCACCAACATGCGCACAGCCGATTTCGACCAATATGTCCTTCAAATCGATATGCAGGGCACGGGCGGGCTGCCGAAGCGCAATTGGGTCGGCGTCTTTGAATTGCCCTCGCTCAAATTCTTCCAATCCATGCCTGCAGCTGGAGATGATCAGCACCAGTTTGCGGAATGGATGAGTGAGGCAGCCAAGCGCATTGGAATTCCAATGATGGCCTTGACCCACACTTTGTTTGCGATCGGCCTCGTGCTCTCGCTCTCGAGCGCGACTGGTCGCGGTGCGGCGACAATTGCGGCACTGGTTGCCATTCCCTTGGCGCATATCGCGATTTTGATCGGCTCGGAAAGTCTTGTCCGGCAGGACCCGCGGCTCGTCGCCGTCGTCGCATTGGCGATCATCAGCGAATTTGTGGCCGCCCTCATTCTCCTCTACAGACAGCACGCGAATTTTGCTGTTGCGCGTCCCGCTCGGGGTTGATGGGGAGGCTTGACCTTTATTGGCAGCGGATCAGGCGCAGATCCGGGGCTATCTGATCGAATTCGACGTCGTCATCGCCGGAGCGGCTATGCGCACGGTTATAATTGGCGAGGACTTCGGCCGGCTTGCCTTGCTCGCGGATCAGGCCGTCTTCGATCCAGATGACGCGGTCGCAGAACATTTCCAGTGCGCCGGCCGCATGCGAGACCATGAGGATGGTCCCGCGCCGCGCGAAGTCGCGGATATAGTCCAGGCATTTCTGCGCAAAGGCGGCATCGCCGACGGCGAGCGCTTCGTCGACGATCAGAATGTCGGCGTCGACATGGGTGCAGATCGCGAAGGCCAGCCGCGAGGTCATGCCGCTCGAATACATTTTCATCGGCTGATGGAAGAAGTCTCCGATGTCGGCGAAGGCCTCGATCGAGTCGAGCCGCGCCGCAATCTCGGCCCTGCGCAAGCCGAGGATGGCGCCGCCGATCATGGCGTTCTCGCGCCCCGTCAGCTCTTGATCAAAGCCCGCGCCAAGCGCGAGGATGGGCGCAATGCGGCCGCCCGTGACAGAGACTTCGCCATGGGTCGGATAGGTGATGCCGCAGATCAATTGCAGCAGCGTCGTCTTGCCGGCACCATTGCGGCCGATGATGCCGCAGCACTCGCCCTTGCGGACCTCGAAGCTGATGTCGCGCAAGACCCAATGCTGCTGATAGAACCGCTTCCAGCGGCCGAACAGGATCTGCTTCAGCTGGTCGTTTCTGTGCCGATAAAGCTGAAACGCTTTGCCGAGGCCGTTGCAGCTGATCACCACTTCAGATGACATCGACAAAGACCGCCTTGTACCGCATGAAGAAGCGATAGCTGAACGCAAAGATGAAGAGCGAAGCAAGGACGGTTCCCACATAGACGAGGAGATCGGGCAAGCGGCCCAACAATAGAAGGTCACGCATCATCTGGATATAATTGCCGACGATATTGAGCTTGAAGAAGAGTTGCAGATGCTGCGGCACATCGGTGATCGAATAAAAGATGGGGGTCGCAAACATCATTACCGGGACCACCGAGGCCATCAGATGGGTGACGTCCCGGGTGAAGGAGCCGAGCGCCATCAAAAACCAGCTAACCCCCAGCAGGAACAGGAAAAACGGAACGAAGACAAAAGGCAAGAGCAGAAACGTCGGCGGCAGCCAATGCGTCAGCAGCAGCTGGAAGACGAGCAGGACGGCGAAGCTGATCGCGGCATAGACGACGGCGCGGATGGTTGCCGTCCAGGCCAGCGTCTCGCTCGGAAAGATCGATTTTTTGATGAAGGTCGTATGTTCATGCAACAGCATGGGCGCGCGATAGGCGAGTTCGCTGAAGAGGTTGAAGAGGATCAGACCGGCGAAGATCGACTGCGCGTAGCCGACGACGCCATGCGATTTGGCGGAAGCCGGAACGCCTACGGCATTGGAGAAGATGACCGTATAGACCGAGAGCATGATGAGGGGGCCGAAGATCGCCCACAGCCAGCCGAGCATCGAACCGCGGAACCGCACCGTCAATTCACGCCGCACCACGGCCCGAATCAACTCGCGGAAATGCCAAGCCCTTTCCAAGGGTGTCAGCACTAACATCCGATCGCAACCCCCCAATCTGCCAATCCAGATAACCGTGCGGATGTAGAGCAGTTCAATGCCCCCTAGTCAATGCGACCATCCCTCGGGGAAAACGCCGACAAGCCCAAAGGTTATTTTGCCCTTCGCAGCGTCGGCCCATTTCGCAGCTGTATATCAGCAGGCGTTGTCCCAGCGTAGCTTGCTCGAACATGCTGCTGAAAAGGCCCGACATCTTCAACGCAATCATATGCCAAGACACAATGGCAAGGCATGATCACAAATCAATCTAAGCCCTCGGATTTGTGATCCGTGACATTTCTGTCTTGAAGATTGATGTGCTCGTTGACGCTTCTCCGCATCTTGCGAGAAGCGATGAACACCGGAGGGCTTTGCGCGACGAGCAAGAATGCAGGCATGCCGCCTAAAATTTAGGCAAATCGACACGGAAGTGCGGCGGCGAAGCGATTATCAGCATGGCGGAGGGTGGCCAACGGGGATCGGCAAGGCCTGCCGTGTCTTTGAAACGAGCACCCAGTCTCGATCGATCTCGCTGGCGACGCCGGCCGGCCACGCTCTGCGTTAGCGCCTTCCAAAGACGGTGTCAGGCAGACGACCCCCGTTGGTGGTCTGCTTATTTTTCGCGAGTGGAGCCGCCTGCTCAGGCGCAGGCCTTGCTCAAAGGCATCGCTCTCGGGCGTTAGTTGAGTTCCGCCGTCTTTCGTGCCGTCACGCTGCCGGAGTGGCTGCAGACGATCTTGAGATACTCGAGCCCTGGCCGCGGCGCCACCGCAGTAGCGGCAATCGTCGTCTGGCCGATCAGCCCGCACTGTATTTCGCTCGCGACTTTCGGACCCTGGACCACGTCGACTGCCGTGTCGGGCTGACAAGCGGCGTGATCGAGCGCCATGGAGCAGACGAGGATCAAAATCGTAAAAGATGTCATGGTGGCTCTCTCGCTTAGTTTAGCTGCACCAAACGCCAGCAATGATGCTGATCTTGTTCTTGTTGCAGAGCACAATAAGCAGCTCACATGCCAGTTTGTTATGCAGCTATCGCATAATCGTCACGCAATTGTCACAGATTGGGCGCGGCTATAGCGCGCTGGGACCGGGACCGTGGAAGGGCACGGAAAGGGTCCAGGGAATTGCGAAATTGGCCGTCCCTATCGGCACTTGCGCGGTTTGAGAACCAACATCCGCGCGGCGACGCTCACCAAAAAGCTGACGCTGTTTCCGCCCTGGTGGTCTTCAAAATTGTTATATGCGCCGCAGCACAAATATGATCATGCGGCTCGGCCGCATTTCTTGATCTGGCGAACGCTGGGGACTCTGACTCACCCGGAACACGGCAATTCCAACGATGCCGGCATAGCGCCCAACGCCGCCCCTTAGCCTTGAGATGGATCAACTCATAGGCGATGGGTTAAGGGCAAATCATAGGCAGCCAAAGGTTAAGATATTCCGGTATAGCGAGAGCGCAAGCAGGGTTCGTGCCGTCGACGGCACGCTGCACAGTTTCGCTCGGCTTTGTAGGTTGGCTGCGGGCTGCGGCATCGAACGCGTTGCAGCATGTTGCCAAGGCCGCCGCCTTTCTGTTACCGTACCCGCGGGTCCGGTTAATGCACTGCGAGTTTCCGCATTTTGCCTCTCAACCAGGGTAAGGCGGCGCCGCGGACCACCGGATTCGCTCGGGACTTTGGCGGTCGGCCCGATGATTTAAGACTGTCCGCTGCTGGTTGCTCCTCGATGAAGCGCAAAGTGAAACGCACATTCTTGTTCGCCGGTGTCTTTCTGCTTCTTGCGGGACTCGTCGGCGGGCTCGCTTATGTCCAATTCGTCTTCAAGCCCGAGCTGATCAAAGGTTTCATCGCCAAAGCGGCACCGCCGCCAGCGAGCGTCGCCGTCATCCAGGCGCGCGCCGAGACCTGGTCGCCGCGTGTGCCGGCGATCGGCAGCTTCCGGGCGGTGCGGGGCGTCGAAGTGGCACCGCAAGTGGGCGGCGTGATTAAGGCGATCCGCATTGATTCGGGCCAGGATGTCGCGGCTGGCGCGCCGCTCTTCGACATCGATACCTCGGTCGAGGAAGCCGATCTCAAAAACAATCTGGCGACTTTGAAGAACGCGCAGCTAGCGCTCGACCGCCAGCGTCAGCTCACCTTGAGCGGCAATACGACCAAGGCCAATGTCAATTCTGCCGAAGCTGCACACGACACGGCTGCCGCAAGCGTCGAGCGCGTGCGTGCCCTGATCGCGCAAAAGAAGATCGTCGCGCCATTTGCCGGAAGGCTCGGCATCCGCAAGGTCGATCTCGGCCAATATGTCTCGCCCGGCACGAGCCTCATCACTTTGCAGGAGCTCGATCCGATCTTCGTCGATTTTCCGGTCCCCGAACAAGCACTTGCCGAGCTGAAACGGGAGCAGACCGTCGAAGTGACGGTCGATACTTTTCCCGGCCGCATCTTCCGCGGCAAGGTCGAGACGATCGATGCGCGGGTCGACCAGAACACGCGCAACGTTCTGGTGCGCGCGATTTTCGAAAACAAGGATCGCGATTTGCGACCCGGCATGTTCGCCAATGTCGCGGTTATTGCCGGTGCACCCATGCCCGTGGTGACCCTACCGCGCACGGCCGTGACTTATTCGCTCTATGGCGACGCGGTCTTCGTTGTCGTGCCGGCAGAACCGGAAGCTGGCGGTGCCCAGGCGCGCCCCATTGTGGGCGACATTCCATATAAGGTTGAGCGCCGTTTCGTGCGCACCGGCGAGACGCGCGAGGATCGCGTGGTGATCAGTTCCGGCGTCAAGGCAGGCGAACTGGTGGTGAGCGAAGGCCAGCTCAAGCTGCTGCAGGCAGGCGCGCGCGTGCGCATCGATCGCAAGGCGGGCCTTGTGCCGCCCCTCGTCTTGCCGAAGGAATAGGCCGCCCATGTCCTTCACCGACATCTTTATCCGGCGGCCGGTGCTGGCGAGCGTCGTCAGCTTGTTGATCCTGCTCGTCGGCGCACAAGCGGCATTCAAACTGCAGATCCGCCAATATCCGGAGCTGTCGTCGTCGACGATCACCGTCACGACGCTCTATCCCGGCGCCAATGCCGATCTCATCCAAGGCTTCATCACGACGCCGATCGCGCAGGCGGTGGCCAGCGCCGAGGGCATCGACACGCTGGTCACCAATTCGCAGCAGAACGCCTCGACGGTGACCCTCAATCTGCGGCTCAACGCCAATGCCGACCGCGCGGTCGCCGATGTCCTCGCCAAGGTCAATCAGGTGAAATACATCCTGCCGCGCGACGCCCTCGATCCGGTGGTCGTCAAGCAGACCGGCGAATCGACGGCGCTGCTTTATATGTCCTTCAATTCGGATGTGCTGACCGGCTCGCAGATCACCGATTATCTGACCCGGGTGGTGCAGCCGAGACTGCAGACGATCGACGGCGTCGCCAATGCGCAAATCCTCGGCGGCCAGACTTTTGCCATGCGCGTCTGGCTCGATCCCAACAAGATGGCCGCGCGCGGCGTGACACCCAATGATGTCCGCACCGCGCTCGCCGCCAATAATTTCACTTCCGCCGCCGGGCAGATCAAGAACGACTATACGCAGACGAGCATCGATGCGCTGACCTCGCTCGATTCCGCCAAGGCCTTCGGCCAGCTCGTCGTCAAGACGAGCGGCGATTCCTTGATCCGCCTCGGCAATATTTCCAAAATCGAACTCGGCCCGGAATCGGTTGATTCGTCTTCCGCCTTCGACGGGCTGAAGGCCGTCTTCATCGGCATCTATCCGACGCCCTCCGCCAATCCGCTCGAGGTCATCACCAATGTGCGGAAGGCCTTTCCGGAGCTGCAGCGGCAATTGCCGCCGGGGCTCAAGGCATCGATCGCCTATGATGCGACGGCCTTCATCCGTGCCTCGATCCGGGAAGTCGCCAAGACGCTCGGCGAGGCGGCGCTCATCGTCATTGTCGTCATCTTTCTCTTCCTCGGCAATCTGCGCTCGACGATCATTCCGATCGTCACCATCCCGCTGTCGCTCATCGGCGTGATGACGCTGCTTCTGGCGCTCGGCTATTCGCTCAATCTCTTGACCCTGCTTGCCTTCGTGCTCGCCATAGGTCTCGTCGTCGATGATGCGATCGTCGTTGTCGAAAACATTCACCGGCATATGGAGGAAGGGTTATCGGCCTTTGAGGCTGCCTTGCAGGGCGCGCGCGAGATCACCGGGCCCGTCATTTCGATGACGATCACGCTTGCCGCGGTCTATGCGCCGATCGGCTTTGTCTCCGGCCTCACCGGCGCGCTCTTCCGCGAATTCGCTTTTACGCTCGCCGGCTCCGTCATCGTTTCGGGCGTCATCGCGCTGACTTTGTCGCCGATGATGTGCTCGCGTCTCTTGAAGCCGCCGCAGCAGCACGGCGGCGGCTTTGCCGCGTTTCTCGACCGCATGTTCGACGGCCTGCGCCGGCTCTATATGCGGCGGTTGCACAAGACTTTGAATTTCCGCGCCGTGACCGTTCTCATCCTCGTCGGCGTGCTCGCGCTCACCGCGGTCATGTTCCTATCGACGCCAAAGGAGCTCGCGCCAGAAGAGGATCAAGGCGCCATTTTCGCGCTCATCAAGGCGCCGCAATATTCGAACCTCGACTATATGGAGCAGATGACCGGCAAGTTTACGCAGGCGGCTGACACGATTGCCGAAAAAGATCATGTCTTCGTCATCAACGGCTACAACGGCGTCCATCAGGGCCTGGCTGGCCTGATCCTGAAGCCCTGGGACGAGCGCAAGCGCAATCAGAAACAGATTTTGCAGACCCTCCAGCCGAAGCTCGCGCAGATCACCGGCGGCACGGTTATCGGCTTTTCGCCGCCCTCCTTGCCGGGCTCGACCGGCGGCCCGCCGGTGCAATTCGTGCTGCGCACGATCGGCGATTATAAGCAGCTCGCCGATGTGATGGATAATCTCAACAAGGCGGCAAGAGCGAGCGGCCTCTTCATCTTCACCGATACGGATCTCAAATTCGACACGCCGCAGCTCGAATTCAAGATCGATGCCGACAAGGCCAATCGGCTCGGCATCAATATGCAGGACATCGGCTCCTCGCTCGCGACGCTTCTCGGCGGCAATTACGTCAACCGCTTCAATCTCTCTGGCCGCAGCTATGAGGTGATTCCGCAAGTGCCGCGCGAGTTCCGGCAGAATGCCGATTGGCTGACGCGCTATCAGGTTCGCACCGCGAGCGGCGACCTGGTGCCTCTATCGGCCGTCGCCTCGGTTTCGACGAGCGTGCAGCCGAACAGCCTGCCGACTTTTCAGCAATTGAATTCGGCGACTTTGCAAGGCGTGCCATTCCCCGGCCGTACGATCGGCGAATGCGTCAGCTTTTTGCAGCAGAAGGCGAAGGAGCTGATGCCGGAAGGCTATACCGTGGATTATCAGGGTGAGAGCCGGCAATATGTGCAGGAAGGCAATACGCTCATTATCACTTTCGTCTTTGCGCTGATCGTCATCTTTCTCGTGCTGGCCGCGCAATTTGAAAGTTATCGCGATCCTTTCATCATTCTCATCGCTCTGCCGACCTCCATGTTCGGCGCCATGCTGCCGCTCAATTTTCTCGGCTTTCTCGGCCAGGCGAGCATGAATATCTATTCGGAGATCGGTCTCGTCACTTTGATCGGCCTCATTTCCAAACACGGAATTCTGATGGTCGAATTCGCCAATCGCCTCCAGGAGCGCGAGGGCCTCAGCCGACGCGAGGCGATCGAGCAGGCGGCCGGTGTCCGGCTGCGTCCAATTCTGATGACGACGGCGGCCATGGTCGTCGCCATGATCCCGCTCATCATTGCCGAAGGGGCGGGGGCCCGCAGCCGCTTCGCGATCGGCATAGTGATCGCCTTCGGCATGAGCATCGGCACGCTGTTCACCCTCTTTGTGACTCCAGCGATCTATACTTTCGTCGCGCGCGATCACAGCAAGGGGCAGCATAAGGAGGCCGGCCACCCGCCGCTGCGGCATGCCACGGCCGGCGAAGATCGTGCGGCGGCGGAATAGCGGCGGCGCGCCAGACAGCGTTCGAGAAGGCGGAAGATTTCGAGCCGCGACGGCTGCGCGAGCGCGCTCAAAAGGGCGATCGCCTCGGGAGCTTCGAACTTGTCTGAGGCGATCATCGTGTCGTGATGAGGCGTGAAGAGTAAATCATGCCGCCGCGGAGCGAGCTGCGGACGTGCCGATCCGGTCGAGGCGGTTCTGCAGGGACAGCCAGTCGAGACTGCTCAAGGGCAAAGCGGCGAAAATGCCGATGCGGTTGTTGAGCATCCGGAACGCATCGGCAAAGGCGAGATGTTTGAGCGCTTCGGTGCTCTCGACCGCGGCCGGATCGGGCAGGCCCCAATGTACGGTCATCGGCTGGCCCGGCCAATGCGGACAGGTGTCACCCGCCATGCTGTCGCAAAGCGTGAAGACAAAATCGAGCGCCGGCGCTTCGGGACCGGAAAATTCATCCCAGCTCTTCGAGCGGAGTCCATCCGCTGCGAAACCCGCCTTATGTAGCGCCGCAAGCGCATAAGGATTGATTTCGCCCTTGGGGTCGGAGCCGCCACTAAAGGCATGGAACCGGCCCTGGCCATGCCTGTTTAGGATGGCTTCGGCCATGATCGAGCGCGCCGAATTGCCGCTGCAGAGAAAAAGAACATTGAAAACCTTTGCCTTTTCCATTTCGCTGTTCATGGGCGGAGTCCTTGTGTGGAAATGACGTCGAATCGTCGCCAGGCATCGGCAGGAGAAACTGATCCGTCCGCCAAGCCGAAAGGGGTGATCTGCCGCGGCTGCGCCGCCACCATCGTCGGGACCGTGGCGACCCAGGACCAGATTGCATCTTGGCGTTAAGGCTTAGTTGCGACGTATCGTTACCGCGGAAGAAAATCCGCAGCTTTCCAGATCATGGTTTCGCGCGTCGGGATTTCGACGCTCTTGTGGGGAATCGGCGGCCCGCAGGGTAAACCGAGACCAAAATAGCTCGGCCTCACATCTTCCGCCGCCTTCTTGCCTGTCTTATGTAAAGGCCATGACGATCCCCGACCAGGTCGCGCGGCGGCGCACCTTCGCCATCATCTCCCACCCCGACGCGGGCAAAACGACGCTCACCGAGAAGCTCCTCCTTTTCGGCGGCGCCATTCAGCTCGCCGGTGAAGTGCGCGCCAAGGCCAATCGGCGCCAGACGCGTTCCGACTGGATGGGGATCGAACGCGAGCGCGGCATTTCGGTCGTCACATCCGTGATGACCTTCGAATATGACGGCTGCGTCTATAATCTCCTCGACACGCCCGGCCATGAAGACTTTTCCGAGGACACATATCGCACGCTGACGGCGGTCAATTCGGCGATCATGGTGATCGATGCGGCGAAAGGCATCGAGGCGCGGACAAGAAAACTCTTCGAGGTCTGCCGGCTGCGCGACATCCCGATCGTCACTTTCATCAACAAGCTCGATCGCGAGACGCGCGATCCTTTCGATCTCCTCGACGAGATCGAAAAGACTTTGGCGCTCGATGTCGCGCCGGTGACCTGGCCGCTCGGCCGCGGCCGCGATTTCGCCGGCACTTATGATCTGCGCCGCAATCTCGTCCGCCGCATCGATGCCGACAGTGCCCCGATCGAAGTGAAGGGCCCCGACGATCCTTTCATCAAAGGCCTGCTGCCGGCCGATGTCTTTGCCGAGACCCGCGATCAGATCGATCTCGCCCGCGAGGCGCTGAAACCTTTCGATCGCCAAGCCTTTCTCGAAGGCCATCTGACGCCGGTTTTTTTCGGCAGCGCTTTGCGCAATTTCGGCGTGCGCGATCTCATCGATGCATTAGGGCAATTCGCGCCGCCGCCACATGGGCTCGAAGCCGCCTCGCGCAAGGTCGAGGCGGAAGAGGGCAAGCTCACCGGCTTCGTCTTCAAGATCCAGGCGAATATGGACCCCAATCACCGCGACCGCATCGCCTTCCTGCGCATCTGCTCGGGCAGGCTCACGCGCGGCATGAAGGTGAAGCTCGTGCGCACCGCGAAGAACATTGCGCTCAATGCGCCGCAATTCTTCTTCGCCCAGGACCGGCAGCTTGCCGAAGAAGCCTTTGCCGGCGATGTCGTCGGCATTCCCAATCACGGCACTTTGCGGATCGGCGACACTTTGACGGAAGGCGAGGACTTGGTCTTCCGCGGCGTGCCGAGCTTCGCCCCCGAAATCTTGCGCCGTGTAAAGATCGGCGATGCGATGAAGGCGAAGAAATTGCGCGAAGCCTTGCAGCAGATGGCGGAGGAGGGTGTCGTCCAGCTGTTTTTGCCGAATGATGGCTCGGGTGCCATGGTCGGCGTCGTCGGTGCCCTGCAGCTCGATGTTTTGTCCGAGCGGCTATCTGCCGAATATGGGCTCGACGTTTCTTTCGAGAGTTCGCGCTTCGAGCTTGCCCGCTGGGTCGAGGCGGAGAATGCGGTGGAGCTCGAGAAATTCACCCGCGCCTATCCCGCTTCCATGGCGGTCGATCTCGATCACGCGCCGGTCTATCTCGCGGCCTCAGCCTGGGATCTGCGCTACGAGCAGGAGAAATGGCCGCAGATCACATTTTCGGATGTGAAAGATTATCAGAAAACGGCTGAATGAGCCTTTCGCAGCTGTTTCTCGGCAAGTGCTAAAAAGCGTCGAGATAAGCTTCTTTCGACGTCAGCGTGAGCCACAAGATCTCTATATCGAGCCGGAGCGACCAATGGTCGATGTAATAGAGATCGTGCTCCACGCGGGCGCGGATCTTCTCTTCGGAGATCCCGCCTCGACAACCATTGATCTGCGCCCAGCCGGTGATCCCGGGCTTGACGTTATGGCGTCGCGCATAAAGCGAAATGGTGCGTTCGAACATTTGGTCGTGGACGACCGCCATCGGGCGCGGCCCGACGAGCGACATGTCGCCGCGGATCACATTCAACAGCTGCGGCAGTTCGTCAATATTGTGTCGCCGCATGAATGCGCCGACGCGCGTGAGCCTCGTATCATTGCGTGACGTAACCTGGACGAGCTTCGAATGATCTTCGCATGTGGTCATGGAGCGAAATTTGAAGATCCGAAACGGTTGCTGATTGAAGCCATAGCGGTGTTGGCGGAAGATGATCGGCCCCGGACTATCGAGTTTGATCGCCGCGGCGACGATGAGAAGGAGTGGTGCGAGAATAATAAGCGCGAGCGAGGCCACGACGAGATCCAACAGACGCTTGACGAAGAACGCCGCGGGCGAGAGCGGGTGGTCCACGAGATTGACGCTGGTGATCGGCCCGATTTTCGTGATGCGCGCATTCGAAAAGCGGTCCAGGACTTTTTCCGGACCGATATGGATGGCCGCGGGTATGCCGAGAAAGGCGTTGATAGCCGACTCGATCGTCAGCTTGTCCGACCAGGGTACGAGAACGAAGACATCGTCCGGCGCAAGAATCCGCGCATAGGCGCGTGCTAAAGCGAGATCTTCGTCGAGGGTCTCCGGTCCGCGCAGCACGGAGGCGGCGACGATGTGCATGCCGAAGCGGTGCGGCTCCCAACGTTTGGTGAAGGTTTCGAGCTCGGTCTCGAAGCCGATCAGAAAGAGGCGCTTCGCCGCGATACGGCCTTGTGCCGCGCGGACGCGAACACCATAGGCGAGACACTGCCGGGCGAGACTCACGCCTGCGAAACCGATGACGAACAGGCTTGCGGTCGGCAGAAGCCTTTGATTTGTGGCTGGCGCGACCGACAAAGCGACCACCAGCGTTATGGCGAAGGCGGTGCACCAAGGCACAAAGGATCGGCGGAGTTGATCCTCGACGTTCAGATATTGCGCAATCGAATAATCATTGCGAAATGCGCTGACCGCGACGAGGAGCAGGGCGACCAGAAAGCACATCTGGAGATATGGATCGGTGCTTTCGCCGAGATCGCGGTGCGCAAGATGGTGAAGTGCGACCGCGATCGCTGCGCTCACCAAGACCGCAAGGACATCCACCAATGCGGCGAAGATGGAAAAGCCGCCGCGGATCAGCTCCGTCTTCTTCCGCGGTTTCGTGCCGGCCAAAGCTTCGGGCGCAAAGGCCTGCGCCGCGGCTGTATCGGCACGAAACAACCGGAAGATATCCGAGAGATCTGGCAAAGTACTGTTCCAGAAAGACACAGAACAAGCCCCCGATGAAACGTCTGGACGGCCGCTATCGGCCGCTCACCCTGTGGCAGCAAGGGCGATGCCCGAAAGCGCGAAAAGCGCGGGGGCGTCCTCCGATGCGCTATAGTGGCAAGATGTCCTGAAGGCTCGCGACGGCCTGGGCCACAGCCTCTTGACGCCTTGGCCCCGGCGAAGCATCGTCTGGGGCGCCGCCCGAATGGTGCGATCTCGACGGGCGAGAAAAGGCTTGGAAAAGGACGGGACATGCGAAGATTTCGTGACGCCGCTGCGATTTTTGCCCGCAAGGCCGTGTCGCTCATCGCCGCTGGCGTCGTCGCCGCCGCCTTCGGCTGCCTGTCTTTCGCGGCGCAAACCCGTCCGCTGGTGCCGGCCGAACGCCGCTATGATTATTATTCGGGGCGGCTGCCCACCTGCGGCGATCCGCATGTGTTCGAGCGGATCCAATCACGCTTTCATGATCGCGAAAGCGAATTTTGGAAATCCGGGCTCGAGATCGGGGGCTTCGACGAGGTGCATGAGATCGGCATGCGCAGCAATGGGCTCGATCATATCCCGCGCCGCTATTGCATGGCGCGGGCGCATTTGAACGATCAGTCGGCGCGCATGGTCTCTTATGCGATTGCCGAAGATTTGGGCATCATCGGCTGGGGTTTCGAAGTCGATTGGTGCGTTGCGGGGCTCGACCGCAATTATGCCAATGCGCCGAATTGCCAAATGGCGCGGCCCTGAGCACGCGCATGCGCGCCGCATCGCGCTTTAGGTTTTGTCGGATGCATGATCTATTCGAAAAGATCCGCCGATTTTTTCATGATCAAGCTCTAACCGGAGATTGCAGCATATGAGTTTTGCGGCCAGCTCTCGGGTCGCCGCGGTTGCGGCGTCGTTTTTCTTGGTGCTTGCAGCCGCGCCGCAGGATGCTCTCGCGCAAGCCGCGGTGGGCAAGGATTGCGTCCTCGACAATTGCGCCGATCAGAAACCGGCGGCGGCCAATCCCGAAGCGACGAAGGCGGCTACGCCGCCTGTCGAGGCCCAAACCGCCGACCCGGCGAAGCCTGATCCAGTGGCAACGATGGGCCACGCGCGCGGGACGAATGCACCGGGCGATTTTGATTTCTATGTCCTGTCTCTGTCCTGGTCGCCTGGCTTTTGCGAAACAGGTGGCGCGGAAAAGGCCCGGGCGCAATGTGCAAGCGGCGCCAATCTGGGCTTCGTCGTGCATGGGCTCTGGCCGCAATATACGCATGGTTTCCCTTCCAATTGCGGCCCGGCCGAGCGCTTCCCCTCCCGCATCGCTTTGCAAGGGGTGAAAGGGCTTTATCCGGACGAAGGGCTCGCGCGCCATGAATGGCGCATGCACGGCACATGTTCCGGCAAGAGCCCGACCGACTATTTCGCCGATGTGCGCCGCGCCCGCGAGGCGATCACCATTCCGCCGCCTTTCAGCGATCCGCATGAAAAGCAGACTTGGACGCCGGTCGATATTCAGCGGGCCTTCATCGCGGCCAATCCGCGCCTGCGGCCGGGCATGCTCGCGGTGGAGTGCAACAAATCCGTGTTGAGCGAGGTGCGGATCTGCTTTTCGAAAGATTTGCGCAATTTCGTCGCTTGTCCGGAAGTCGCCCGGCATTTCTGCTATGCGCGCGAAATTACGGTCCCGCCGGCGCAGTAGATCGTGAACTACCGCCACGCGTTTCATGCTGGAAATTTCGCCGATGTGTTCAAACATGTGGTGCTGGCGCGCATCCTCACCTATCTCGCCCAAAAGCCTGCCGCCTTTCGCGTGATCGACACCCATGCCGGCGAGGGTCTTTACGATCTTTCCGGCGTAGAGGCCGAAAAGACGGCGGAATGGCGCCAAGGCATCGGCCGCCTCATGAGCGCAGCGGCGCAGGCGCGAGCCCCGGCAGAGGTGCAGGCCTTGCTCGAACCTTATCTTGCGATCGTCGCGCCGCGTCTTTCTGAAGAAAACCCACGCTATCCCGGTTCGCCGGCACTCGCCGCCGCTTTGCTGCGCAAACAAGACAGGATGATTTTTTGCGAGGCGCATCCCGAGGCGGCCTCTGCTCTCAAGGCGAATCTCGGCCGCGACAAGCGCGCAAAAATCATCGAGATCGATGGCTTTGTCGGCCTTGGCGCCTTCGTGCCGCCGGTCGAGCGCCGTGGTCTCGTCCTGATCGATCCGCCCTTCGAGGCCAAGGATGAATTCGCTCATATCGTCGAGGCGATCGAAACCGCCCTGCGGAAATGGCCGACCGGCATCTATATGATCTGGTTTCCGATCAAGGACCGCGCCGTTGTCGCGCGCTTTTATCGGCAGCTAAGCGAGGCGATCGCCAAGGCTGGGGTCGGAGACGCATTGCGGCTCGAGCTGTGGGTCGATGAGGTCGATCCGACGCAGCCGCTCGCTGGCAATGGGCTCGCGCTCATCAACCCGCCCTATGTGCTCGAAGCCGATGTGCGGATCATTTTGCCTTATCTCGCAAGCGTCATGGGCATCGCAAGCAAGGCCGGCTACGCAATCGCCCGATTCTGATCGGCGCGAAAGAGGACAATTGCAGCGTTAGGCGCTAAACATGAAGTAGTGCCGTCGCCGCATATGCGGGCGGCGTTCCCATTGTGAGCCTCGGGGTCCATCGAAGATGATGATTTTGCGTTCGTCGCCGCCTTCGCCCTTCGGGCGCAAGGTCAAGATCGCCGCGTCCTTGGCCGGCTTGAAAGACAAGATCGAGGTCGTGCTCGCCGATACGAGTGATCCGGCGGATGTGCTGCGGTCGCAAAATCCGCTCGGCAAAATCCCCGTGCTCATACTCGAAGATGGCACGGTGCTCTATGACAGCCGGGTGATCGTCGAATATTTCGATTGGCTCGCCGGCGGCGATCTCCTGATCCCAGCCGAACCCAAGGCGCGTTTTGCGGCATTGACGAAAGCGGCGCTCGCCGACGGCATTCTCGATGCGGCGATCCTCCAGATTTATGAGGAACGTTTTCGCGCGCCGGAGCAGCGTGTGACGAAATGGACCGAGTATCAGGCCGAGAAGGTGGCCCGCGCGCTCGCCGTCTTCGAGGTCGCGCCGCCGACCGGCCGGCGCGATGCGGCCCATATCGGTCTTGCCTGTGTCCTCGGCTATCTCGATCTGCGCTTTTCCGGGCAATGGCGCGAGAGCCACAAAAACCTCGTGGCCTGGCTCGCAGGCTTCGAGGCCGAGGTCCCGGCCTTTGCCGCGACCCGCTTCGTGGCGTGACAACGGGTCAAGAAAAACGGCAAGAAAAAAGAGCAAGAAAAAAACCGCCCGAAACCTTGCGTTTCGGGCGGTTTTTGAAGAGTGGCAGTGCGACAAACTCAGAAGTGGTAGTTGATGCCGGCGCGCAGCGTCGAAAAGCTGACGCCCGACGTTATCGCGTCGCGGGTGCCGGAGAAATACGGAGAGGAGCCGTAATCATTGAACAAATATTCGCCCTTGAGCGAGATATTGTTGGTGACGGCAAATTCCAAACCGCCGCCGAGCGTGAAGCCGTTCAGATAGGCGGATTGGCTCGCATAAATATTGGGAGTCCCGCCGAAGTCGGCGACGCTTCCTTTGACTGAGGCGCCGGTATAGCCGCCGGTCACATAGATCAGCGCCCGGTCGAGTGCATAGCCGAAACGACCGCGCAGACTGCCGTTGCCGGTGACATTGCCGTATCCGTTGACGCCGGCATAAGGGTTGCCGGTGCCGTTGACGCTGCCGAAATTGAGATCGGCTTCGAGGCCTGCGACCAGGGGGCCGGACTGGTAATTATAGCCGGCGGTAATGCCATAGAGCCCACCGAACCCATTGCCGAAGTAATTGCTGCCGCCGTCGGAGAATTGGCCGAAGTTGAGGCCGGCATTGGCGCCGACATAAAAGCCGGTCCAAGTGAAAAGTGGCGGGGCGGGATAATAGGGTGCCGCTGACCGCGATGGCAAATCCGCGGCCGCCGCCGAATCCAGCGCCAGAGCGGCAAGCGCCGCCCCGGCCAGAAAGGCCGAAAAACTCCGTTTCATGCGCACACCTCTTCGTTTGGTCGCTTGAAGAGATGATTTAAGCTCAGCTGGTTACCTAGAAATTAAATAAAACAATCGTAAAACATAAATATATGATGCTAATGTTTTATTTACTATATAAATAGGTGAAACATCGCGTGCATAGTTAACGTAACATAAAAGAAGCATTGCATAGAGAAGGCGGTTTTAAGCTTCATAACTATTATGGTTAATTATATGTGAATCTCTGTTACTGTCTGGCTGTCTTAACCCGATCATCTGCAGCTGCGGCTTTTCGCTGTCGCCGAAATTGCTTAAAGCTCGCATAGAGCGGGATGAAATGAGCCGAGGGCTTATATGCAATGATGCCGAAAGTCGCGCTTGTCACCGGGGCCGCCCGGCGGATCGGCCTTGCGATCGCGGAACGTCTCGGCGCCCATGGCTATAGGGTCGTGATCCATTGCAGCGAGGCCTCGCTCACCGAGGCGAAGGCTGCGGCGGCGCGCTTGGCAGGGCAGGGCATCGCCGCTTCCATCGTCATCGGCGATCTCCGCGATCCCGCAGCGCCTAGTCATATCATCGCCGAGGCGGGCCGCGCCTTCGGACCGCTCGGGCTGCTCGTCAATAGCGCGGCGCTTTTCGAGGAAGACAGCGCCTTAGCCATCGATCTCGCGCTCTGGGACCGGCATTTCGCGGTGAATCTGCGGGCACCGCTCCTGCTCGCGCAGAATTTTGTGCGGCAGGTGCCGGCGGGGAGCGAGGCGGCGATCGTCAATATTATCGACCAGCGGGTCCTGAAGCCGACGCCGCAATTTTTTTCCTATAGCCTCACCAAATCGGCGCTCTGGGCGGCGACGCGCTCAATGGCGCAGGCCTTTGCGCCCTTGCAGATTCGCGTCAATGGCGTGGGACCTGGCCCGGTGCTCCCCAATACGCGGCAAGGCGAAGAAGGATTTGCCGCCGAAGTCGCCGGCCTGCCGTTGAAACATGCGGTCGCGCCGGAAGAGATCGCGGCAGCGGTTCTCTATCTCGCCGAGGCCCGCAGCGTGACCGGGCAGATGATTGCCGTCGATGCCGGCCAGCATCTCGCCTAGGAAACCCCCGATGTGGCGGGCGAGGAGCCGCAACCCGGGACGGGGCTCTAATCGGCGCTCGGCAGCCTTCGAATGGTGAATTCGATGCGCCCGTCGGCGAGTTCGCGCCAGAACTCGATCTCCGTCATATAGGCTGCTTTGGGAAATTTGGTGAACCATTCGCGGGCTTTGTCGCGTGCCTCATCGCGCGGCAAAGTATAAGTCTCCCGCCGCCAGCTCTCCCGCTTGGCGGCGCCCGTTTCGGCGCGTTTTGCGGCCCGCTCGCCGAACCGGCGGGCCAAGTCTGAAGGTGATTGGTCTGAAGGTGCTTTGCGTCCTGTACTCACGACGCACTCCGAGAACGCTGGACGACGGAGGATAGAGCAGATCTTGTCCGGGCGGAAGAAGGACGCAGCTGCCGCAGGCTCGGCGGTGCCCCGGCACGCCCTGGCTTCAAACTTGCTTGCCTCTCGCCAGGCTTAGACGGACGCACGCCCGCGTGCCCAAAGACATCCAGGGGTGTCCCTCATGTATGAAAAAGCTTGCGATCTTTCCGAACTGATCGAAGGCAAATATGACGTCGCGGTCGTAAAGCGCACACTCATGCTGATCATCTGGCCGGAAGGCGGCGAGCCGCGCGCCTTCCAGGGCATGTGCCCGCATGCGAAGGAGCCGCTTGCCGATGCCCGTTTCGACGGCAAGAACCTCGAGTGCCATCATCACGAATGGACCTTCGACGGAACGACCGGCAAATGCATCAAGGGCAAGCCCTGCCAGCTCGCCGAATATCCGCTCAAGGTTGAGGACGGCGCGGTGCTCATCGACGTCGAGGGGATCGAGCCTATTTATCTCGACGGGCCGCCGCCGAAGATGGGCATGCAGCGGTAAAAAACGCCGATCCCCGTCACTCCGGCAAGCCCTGATCGGCATCCGTTTCAGGCTGGAGAATCGCCTCTTCCAGCAATTGTGCGAGGCGGCGCGGATCCTGCGGGAAACCGGCGTCGATCCAGCGCTGCTGCAGATCTTTCAAGGCTGCGCCGATGGCGGGGCCATTGGTGATCCCGCGCGCCAAAAGATCGGCGCCAGAGAAGGGGAGCCGCGGCTCCTCTGCCGCGCGGAGATATAGGATCGCTTCGCGCCAGCGCGGGGCGACGTCGGCGCCGGCCTCGGCCTGCGCCAGAGCCAGCGCATCGCAGGCGGTCTGCCGCCCATGCCGAAAGAGAAGCCGCAGCAGGCCTTGCGGCGGCGGCGGCAGGGTGAGGCCATGCAGCGTCACGAAGGCTTCCGCGGCGCGTTCCAACCGCTGATGCTCTTGATTCGACAGGCGCAGACAGTCGCGCAGCCTTTGTGCGTCTTCGGCTAAGTTCACGCAGAGCGCGGCGAGGCGCAGAATCGGGTCCGGCGGATCGTCGCCGCCATAGCGCAGCAGATTTTCAAGTCGTGCCGGCTGCGGCGCCGAGGCGATGAGAGGCCCGAGCAGGCCGGTCTCGCAGAAAATGCGTGTGACTTCACCGGCGCGGCGTGCCGCCAAAAGCTTCAGAATCTCATTTCTGATTCTTTCGCGCGACAGCTGGAAGAGGCCGTCGCGTTCGGCCATGGCGGCCTGTAAGGCCGCCGCGTCCAATGGGCCTTCCGCATAATCGGCGGCGAAGCGGAAGAAGCGCAAAATGCGCAGATAATCTTCGCGGATGCGGGCTGCCGGATCGCCGATGAAGCGCAGCCGGTGCGCTTCAAGATCGGCGAGGCCGCCAACATAATCATAAAGCGTGCCGTCGCGCGTCATCGACAGCGCATTCATGGTGAAATCGCGCCGCCGCGCATCGCCGGCAAAATCGCGGCTGAAGCGGACTTTCGCATGTCGCCCGTCGGTCTCTATGTCTTCGCGCAGGCTCGTGACCTCGAAGGGCTTGCCGTCGACGAGAAGCGTGATGGTCCCATGCGCGAGGCCGGTCCCGATGGCGCGCAGACCCGCCGCCGCGGCCCGCGCCAAGACCGTCTCGGGCGTCGCTGTAGTGGCTATGTCGCATTCGAGGACGGGGCGGCCGAGGAGGGCGTTGCGCAGAGCGCCGCCGACCACGCGCGCTTCCTCGCCGTCGCTATCGAGGAGAGAAAGGACGCGGCAGAGCGCTTCGTCCTGGAGCAACGCTCGTGCCGCTTCGGGCGCGGACATTTCAGATGTGGCCATGGCGCTCATTCGATCCGCCCCGGCACCAGCCGGCCGTTTTCGATATGGGCCGGCACATAAGCGCCCTTGTGCCGTTCGGCGAGAAGACCATAGGCGAGCATAAAGACGATCGCCGCAGCAAGCCCGGCAACCGTCAGCATGGAGACTGTTCCTTGCGTCCAATGCCGGCTCGAAAAAGGCGCGGTACGGCGCAGCAGGAGCAGGCCGGCATAGGCGATGAAGGGGGCAAGGAACAGAAGCACCGGCTCCCAAAGAACGCGCCACATGGGGACAGAGCCTCTTGAGCGTCGCCAAAAACATTCCAGCAGGATCGCCTATCATGCCGGCGGCGATGCATGATTACCGGACAGAATTTAGTCGCGCCGGGCATCCATTGCAAAGGCACTCGGCCGATCTCGATATTGGCGCTGGATGCCGATTGCGGACGCAAGATCTCGGTATGATGTCACCTTTTGCGGCAAAATAGCTGTGACTTCTGCGGCAAGAGGCTGTTAGGGCATATATATTGCTGCCATGGGACGATGCGTCGGGGCGCCCCTGCTCCGGGCGGAGGGCATGCCCTCGGAGGGATAGGGCAAAGAGACCGGGCAAAAAGATGGGGATGGCAGCGCGGCGGCTGCAATGAGGAGTGCCATTCGTGCCGGAGACAAGCGCTGTGAACATCGAGATCGGCTGGCGCGATCCTTTCGGCGTGGCGAAAAGCCTCGCCGATGTGGCGGGCTTCGCTTTTCTCGACAGCGCCCTCTTCCATCAAAAGCTCGGCCGCTACTCCTTCATCGGCATCGATCCTTTCGGCAGTTTCACCGTGACCAACGGGCGGCCGGCCTGGAACGGCATGGCTTTGGCCGCACCGCCGCTCGAAGCCTTGCGCAGCCTGCTGCGCCGTTTCGCTTTGCCGAGCGACCCGGCCTTGCCACCTTTCCAAACGGGCGTCATCGGCGCCATCCCTTATGAATTCGGCTGGCATCTCGAGATTTTGCGCGCGCAAGATCATGTCATGGTGGACGAGGAGCCGGTCCATCTCGCCTTTTACGATCTCATCCTCGCTTTTGATCAATTCGAGCGCCGGGCTTTCATCATCTCCTCGGGCTTTCCCGAAGAAGATGCCGAGAAGCGCAGCCGGCGCGCTGCGGCGCGCATCGAAGAGGCGCTCTCGCTCCTTGACCGGCCAATGAAAACCTTTGGCACGGCCACGCTGGCCGATAGCGCATGGCGCTCAAATTTCACCGAAAGCGCCTATCAGGCGGCAGTGGAGAAGGTACGCGCGCATATTTTCGCAGGCGACATCTATCAGGCGAACATAGCGCAGCAATTCGAGATCGATCTGCCGGCGGATTTTTCCAATTTCGCCTTTTATGAGCATTTGCGGCGAATCAATCCCGCACCCTTCGGCGCCTATCTTACCTTCGGCGAGACGGCGATCGCTTCTTCCTCGCCGGAACTTCTGTTGCGCAAGCGCGGTCCCTTCGTCGAGGCGCGGCCGATCAAGGGCACGATGAAACGTTCGCCCGATCCGATAGAGGATGCGCGCCGCGGCGACACTCTCCTCGCTTCAGAAAAGGATCGCGCCGAAAACATCATGATCGTTGATCTCCTGCGCAATGATCTTTCTCTCGTCTGCCGGCCTTATTCGATCGAGGTTCCGGTGCTGTGCGGGCTTGAATCCTATGCCAATGTCCATCATCTCGTGTCGGTCGTCACCGGCGAGCTCGGCGAGGGGCACGACGAGCTCGATCTCGTGGCCGCGGCCTTCCCCGGCGGTTCGATCACCGGCGCGCCGAAGCGGCGGACGATGGAAATCATCGAGGCGGTCGAAAATATGCCGCGCGGCTATTATTGCGGCACAATCGCCTATATCGGCTTCGACGGCACAGCCGATATGAACATTGCGATCCGTACCGCCGTGCTGAAGCCGGGCAAGGCGAGCTTTCACGCCGGCGGCGGCATCACCTATCTCTCCGATCCCGCTGCCGAATATGCCGAGACTTATGCCAAGGCGCAGCGCATCTTCGATGCTTTCGCCGCTGGCAGGGAACAAGAACACATGGAGCTGGAAAAAACGTCGCAATGAAGGATTTGATTCTCGTCATCGACAATTACAATTCCTTCGTCTTCAATGTCGCCCGCTATTTCGAGGAGCTGGGCCAGGATGTGCGCGTGCTCCGCAATGATGCGATCGATATTTTAGGCGTGCGCCAGCTCGCGCCGGCGGCGATCGTGATTTCGCCGGGCCCCGGCACGCCACGCGATGCCGGGATCTCGCAGGCGATCGTGCATGAGCTCAATGGCGAGATCCCGATCCTCGGCGTCTGCCTCGGCCATCAATGTATCGGCGCCGAATTCGGCGCGCCCGTCGTGCCGGCGAAGCGGCCGCTGCATGGCCGCGTCTCGCATCTATCGCATCTCGGCCAAAGGCTGTTCGAAGGCCTGCCGCAAAAGCTCACCGTCGGGCGCTATCATTCCCTGATCGTTCAGCCGACGCCTGAGATGGAGACGGCGCTGTCGATCGATGCCGTGTCGGAAGAGGGCGAGATCATGGCGCTCTCGCATCGCTCTGCGCCGACCTATGGTGTGCAGTTCCATCCCGAATCGATCCTGACTGAAAAAGGCCATGCGATCTTCGGGAATTTTTTGCGGCTTGCGGGGATTGGCGAGGGGGACGCCAACACGCGCGAGCACCAAGGCATAGCCGAGGAGGCTGGGGCTCATCGCTTTGCAACTATGCTTGCCGCTCCCCTCCCCACCCAACTCGGGCCTGCCCGAGTTGGGCCTCTGAATGCGCAAGTCGGCAACAGCCGACTTGCGAGCGGGGAGAGGTAAGGTGAGGGGCCGGGGGATTTGCTCCAACGTCTCTTGCAGCCAATTCATGCAAACACGATTTCGTTCTGTGGCCAATCTCCCCGCCCCTCACCCAGCCTCTCCCCGTTTCGCTGCGCTCACGGGCAGAGAGGACGCTCACAGAAATCGAGCCACCCGTGTTCTGGTTTGACGGCGCCCTGCATAAAACCTCGATCGCGCCGGTCGATCTGACCGATCGCGGCCTGACCCTTGGCGACGGCCTCTTCGACACGTCGCTTGCGCGCAATGGCCGAATCTTTCGCCGCAAGGCGCATCTCGATCGGCTGGCGGCAGGCGCCGCAGCGCTCGCCATTCCTTGCGATGCCGCTTTCGCCGAGCGGGCGCTCGATGCGCTCGCCGCGGCGATCGGCGATGGCATCGTGCGGCTTACTCTGACGCGCGGCGGCGGTGGGCGCGGGCTCGCTCTACCGGAAAATCCCAAGCCGTTTCTTTTCGGCGCCGCTTCGCCGGCATCGCCCGCCGCGGGTTTTCCCATGCTCGCTGTCGCGACGTCATCGATCCGTCGCAACGAGACATCGCCTGCGGCGCGGCTCAAGGCTCTGCCCTATCTCGACGCGATCCTCGCCTTGCGCGAGGCGACCGCGAAGGGTGCCGATGATGTGCTGTTCGAAAATATGGCCGGCCGTATCGCCTGCCTGTCGGTTGCCAATATTTTCGCCGTTTTCGGGCAGAATCTCGTCACGCCGCCGCTGACCGACGGCGTGCTCGCCGGGACGATTCGCGCCTTTGTCTTGGACAAAGCGACATCGCTCGGCTTCGTCGCGGAAGAGCGATCTATGACGCGCGCCGAGCTCCTGCGCGCGGATGCCGTCTTCGCCACCAATAGCATGCGGCTTCTGGCGCCTTGCCGGGCCATCGACGGCACGTCTTTCGCCTCGGCCGAGCATGACGGCGTCAAGCAGCTGCAGGCGATGCTGGCCGAGGCGCTCGTCGCGGAATGCGGGCGGGCGTGATCGCACGGTGGTCGTAGGCTAAGCTCTTTCAAACCCCGAGCGTTGGGGCGATAATGCGGCCTGCTTCCTCTTTCGCTTCGTCGGTCCCATGCTGCGTCTTGCCATTCTCCGTCATGCCGAGGCTGTCCCGCTTGCCGAAAGCGGCGATCTCGATCGCGCGCTGAGCCCCTCGGGCCGCGACATGTCCGAGCGCATGGGCCGCTATTTTCGTGACACAAAACTCGAGCCCGATCTCACCCTTGTCTCACCGGCAAGGCGCACGCGCGAGACTTTCGAAGAGCTCGAACGAGGCGCCGCGCAAAAGTTCAAGCTCGATGTCGTGCCGGCGCTTTATAACGCCAGCCTCGAGACGCTCGAAGCGATTGTCGCGGCGGTTCCGAAAGAGGTGAAATTCCTGCTCATCATCGGCCACAATCCCGGCTTTGCGGAATTTGCCAATGCGCTCGCCGGCAAGGGCAAGAAAACGGAGCTTGCGAAAATGCGAGAGCATTTTCCGACGCCCTGCCTCGCCCTTATCGATTTCGATGTTAAGAGCTGGAAGAAGGTGGTGCCGGGTCGCGGCCATCTCGAAATTTTTCTCACCCGCGGTGCGTTGGCGAAATCACCCGCCGGGGAATAACGATCGAGAACCCATCCCTTGCCTTCTCTCGTCGATCTTCTTTTCGAAGTCCAGGGCGCGGCGCAAAGTTTTGCCGAGACGCTTTCTGGCCGGGTGCTGCGTCTCGGTGTCACTGGGCTTTCGGGCGCCGGCAAGACGATTTTCGTCACTGCCCTCGTGCATCATCTGACCTCTGTCGGCGCGCGCGGCCTGCGCGGCAAAAACCCGCTGCCGGTGTTTCGCGTCCATGCGGAAGGGCGGCTCACGCGCGGCTTTCTCGAGCCGCAGCCCGATGATGCCGTTCCGCGCTTTGCCTATGAAGAGCATCTCGCAAGCTTGACCGGACCGCGTGGCAGAGCCGAAGAGCGGGAATGGCCGCAATCGACGAAGCGCGTCTCGGAGCTGCGTCTGACGCTTGAATTCGAACGCGCCAGCGGCTGGCGCAAAGGGCCGGCTGAACTTGCAATCGATATTGTCGATTATCCCGGCGAATGGCTGCTTGATCTGCCGCTGCTCGAAAAATCCTTTTCGCAATGGTCGCAGGAGACTTTTGCTGCCGCTCTTACGCCGGCGCGTGCGGCGCTTGCCGCACCTTGGCGCGAGTTCATCGCGACGATCGACCCGGCGGGCAAACCGGACGAGGAATTGGCGCAGCGCGCTGCATCGCTCTTCAAGGCCTATCTTTCGGCCTGCCGCGGCGAGCCCATCTCCGCCTCGGCCCTGCCGCCGGGCCGCTTTCTCATGCCGGGCGATCTTGAAGGATCGCCGCTTCTCACTTTTTTGCCGCTGCCGCTTGCAGAAGGCCCTGCCGCTTCGCCCGCGAGTTTCGCCGGCATGATGGAGCGCCGCTACGAGGCCTATAAGAGCTATGTGGTGAAGCCCTTCTTCCGCGATCATTTCGCCAGGCTCGATCGGCAGATCGTGCTCGTCGATACTTTGGCTGCCTTGAATGCCGGTCCTGCCGCGCTGCGCGATCTCGAAACGGCGCTGACCGAGGTGCTGCGCGCCTTTCGTACCGGGCGCAACAGCATCCTTTCCACTTTGTTTCGGCCGAAGATCGACAAGATTCTTTTCGCCGCGACCAAGGCCGATCATTTGAATCATGTGAGCCATGACCGGCTCGAAGCGATTCTGCGTCACTTGACGGCGCGGGCGATCGTGCGGGCGGAAGGTTTTGGCGCCGCCGTCGATGTCATTGCGCTTGCCGCCGTGCGCGCGACGAAAGAGGTGAAGGTCGCGGCGAAGACGGGGGTTTTTGGCGCGAACTCGGAACTGCCGGCCGTCGTCGGCATTCCGATGAAGGGCGAGCGCATCGGCGCGGAGATTTTCGATGGGCTGTCGGAGGCGGCGATCTTTCCCGGCGACTTGCCGAAGGATCCGGAGGCGATCTTCAGCGGCGCAGCCGATCTCTTCGCGATGCAGGATGCCGATTACCGCTTCCTGCGCTTTCGCCCACCGATCCCGGCGCGCGATGCGGCCGGACAGCTTCTGCCGCTGCCGCACATTAGGCTCGACCGTGCGCTGCAGTTTTTGTTGGGCGACCGGCTGAAATAGAGAATGCCTTCAGCTTTCCGCCAGCGTGCGCAACCGCGGCAGATCGAGAAGCTCGATCCCGCTGTCGATGACGAGGATGGTCTTCTCGCGCACGAAGCGCGCCAGCATGCGGTTGACGGTCTCGATCGTCAGTCCGAGAAAATCGGCGATGTCGGCTTGCGGGATACGCGCGGGCAGGATCGAAGTTTCGCTGTCGACACGATTTTGGCGGCCGCGGAAGTTCAAGAGAAATTGCGCCATTTTGCGTTCGGCATTCTTTTGGCTGAGCAGCGCCATTTGTTCGCGCGCGCGGTTCAGTTCGTCATTGGTGACCGTCAAAAGCGCGCTCATGAGATGACTGCGCTGATTGAGGAATTGCACGAACTCCTGGCGTGGGAACTGGCAGAGATAGACCGAATCGAGCGCGTCGGCGCTGTAATCATTGTGATGCACCAAGGGAAAGCCGAGAAGATCGCCGGGGATGGCAAATCCAATAACTTGCCGGCGGCCATCCGGCAGCATTTGATAAAGCCGCAGCGTGCCGTTCGTGACGATATAAAGATTATGGGTCTCATCGCCCTGATGAAACAAGGTCTTGCGGCGGTCGAGCGTAAGCGGCCGCGACTGGTTCGAAAGATGCGCCATGTCGTCATTCGGCACCATGCCGCAAAAGCTCACGCAGCGTACGGCGCAATAGGCGCAGAACTTATCCTTCTCAGCGAGAAAATGGCCTTTCCGCTGCTCTTTGTTCATCTGCACGACGCGTTGGGTCGGCGCCATCTCGACCTTCTTTCTTGCGCATGGTCTGCGCTGTGACATTCTTGCTGCACGCTGATAGAAAGTCCATGTGACCGGCCATGAAACGACAAAATGTCGCGAACACTTGCTTCGCCGCATTGATCGAGATCACGCGCGGGGCTAGCGTCCATGCCATTCTTAGTCTAGTGCACAGAGCACGAACTGAGGGGGGAATGATAATGGTACGGGGAATGAAAGGCGCGATCGCGTCTGCGCTGGTCGTCGGGGCGGCGTTCGGCGCCGCAACAGGGCCGGCCTCGGCGAACCCGGTCAATCCGAACGGCTGGACGGCCGATCTGCAATTGGCGACGCCGTTGCCGGAGGGGATCTTTTTCATCGATACGGGGACTTATCTCGAACGGACGCCAACCAACAACTATCCAACGATCGATGCCGGCGTCAATCTGCCGGTGCTCATCTGGTCGACGCCGGTGACGTTTTTGGGCGGCCGTCTTGAGGCGATCGCCACGGCGCCGGAGGCGGCCGTCGGCGTCAATCCGGGCGGAGGACCGGGATCGGCCTATTTTCGTGCTATGTATAACCCCGCCGGCCTCGTCGGCATGGCATGGGACCTCGGCGGTGGCTTTACTGTGTCCGACTTCGTCGGCGGCTTTATCCCGGTCAATACCGAGGTCGGCAATATTGGCAACCTCGGGTCTCCGGTAGGCGGCCTCGGCGGCAATTTCTGGACCTTCATCGAATCGGCCGCGATCGCCTATAATCATGATGGCTGGAGCCTGTCGGCAAACGGCTTCTACGGCCACAGCGGCAACGACGTGTCGACTGGCCTCTACAACCAGCCCGACACGCTGTCGGTCGATTTCGCCGCCACCAAGCATTTTGGCAAAGTGGAAATCGGCCTCGTCGGCTATGCCTCGACCGATCTGAACGGCGCTAATTGGAATACTGATGCTTTCGGTGGCATTCACCGGCAAAGTCAAATAGCACTCGGCGAACTCGTGGGCTATGACTTCGGCCCGGTGATCAGCCAGCTCTATGTCACCCGCGACGTCGCGGAGGACAATTACACCGGCTACGATACGAGGATCTGGGGCCGGCTCGTGGTCCCGATCTGGACGGCGCCGAAGCCTGCGCCGGCGGTGACCGCGAAATATTGAGTGAGAGCGCAAGCTCAACAGAAAAAGAGCGCGGGCGGCGGTCTGCCTGCGCTTGACTTTGCGCGCAGGCGGATGCGAAAGCCGGGCCCCATATTTGGTTGAACCAAAGAAGGGTCCGTGCCGTGCCGCCCGCCAAACCGCGCCCGCAGGCGTTCCGAATAGAAAAGGAAGGGCCCGGCGGCGCTGCGGCCGGCGAAGCCGGAGGCCATGAGCCTTTCGCGATCGAGGCGCTGCCGGATTTTCTGGAAACGGAGGCTGCGGCTGGCGGCGCCGAAGCCAATGTCGCGGAAGAAGCGATCGAGGCGGCGCAGAGCCGCGGCATTCTGCGCGCCCGATTATTGTCCTGGGGTGGGATCTTCCTCTCGGCCGCAAGCGGCTTCATCCTGCTCGCGCTGGGCAATTGGTTTGCCGGCCTGATCGCCGATCTTTTCGCCAGATCGCGAGTGCTCGGCATCGCGGCGCTCGCTCTGGCCGGCATTGCCGGACTGGCGCTTCTCGTGCTGGCTTTTCGCGAAATCTTCGGCATTGTCCGACAAAGCCGCATCGCGCATCTGCATATTGCTTTTGCCGCAGCCCGTGCCGCGGACGATCGCGACGCGGCACGCCGTCACGTTGCTGCGCTGGTCGCCCTTTATGCAAGGCGGCCGCAGCTCGCCCGAATCCGCGTCGATCTGCTCGCTCACACGCGGGAGATCATCGACGGCCGTGATCTCGTCGATATTGCCGAACGCGATCTGATCGCGCCGCTCGACAAAGAGGTGCGGCGCGAGATCGCCGACGCGGCCAAACGTGTGTCTCTGGTGACGGCGATTGCGCCCCGCGCGATGGTCGACATGCTTTTCGTTGCCGGGCAAGCCTTGTATCTCGTGCGGCGAATCGCAGAAATCTATGGCGGCCGGCCAGGCTTCTTCGGCTTCCTCAAGCTGATGCGTTCCGTCGGCGCCCATCTCGCCATCACCGGCGGTGTCGCCGTCGGCGACTCGCTGCTGCAACAGCTATTGGGCCATGGCATTGCCGCCAAGCTTTCCGCCCGGCTCGGCGAAGGCGTGCTCAATGGGCTCTTGACGACAAGAGTAGGTCTCTCGGCCATGGCGGTGTGCCGGCCGATGCCCTTTGCGACCGAGCCGCCGCCGCGCGTCGCCGATGTGGCGCCGTTTCTTTTCGCGGGGGAGAAGTAGAAATTGCGCTCACGCTGATGCGGCGAAGGCGCGTTCATCGGCCCCCAATTTTCCGCATCGCGCTGCAGAGGCGGTGACAAAACAACAAAGCCGGCGACGGCCGCCGGCTCGGTGACGCCTCAATTGGATGTGCCTCAGGCCACCCCGAGCTTCTTCTGCAGATTGGTCGAGGAGGTCGTATATTGGAAGGTCAGCTTCTTGTCCGGATAGACATAGTGGTGGACCTTCTGCGCCGCGAGCGAGGCTTCGTGGAAGCCGCAGAGGATGAGCTTCAGCTTGCCCGGATAATGGTTGATGTCGCCGACGGCGAAGATCCCCGGCACATTGGTTTCGAATTGCGCCGTGTCGACGGGCACCAGATTTTCATGGAGATTCAGGCCCCAATCGGCGACCGGGCCGAGCTTCATGGTGAGGCCGAAGAAGGGCACGAGCCTTTCGCAGGGGAACTCGCTCATCGCGCCGTCGCTGCCTTTCATCGTCACCGACTTCAGCTCGCCATTGCTGCCGGCGAGCGACACGATCTGGCCGACCTTGAGGTCGATCTTGCCCTCCGCAACGAGATCGCGCATGGCCTTGACCGAATGCGGCGCGCCGCGGAACTCGTCGCGGCGGTGGACGAGGGTCAGCTTTTTGGCGACAGGCTGCAGGTTCAAGGTCCAATCAAGAGCGGAATCGCCGCCGCCGACGATCACGACATTCTTGTCGCGGAAATCATCGATCTTGCGCACCGCGTAATACACGGATTTCTGCTCATAGGCCTCGATCCCCTCGATCGGCGGCTTTTTCGGCTGAAACGAGCCGCCGCCCGCCGCGACCAGCACCGATTTGCATTCGAAGCTGCGGCCGCCGTCGGTCTTGACCCGGAAGGCCGGCGCCTGGCTCGTGCCGAGCACCTCGATATGCGTCACCATCTGCTCGAAATGGAAGGTCGGGTGGAACGGCTCGATCTGCACCAGAAGATTGTCGACGAGCCCTTGGCCGGTGACCACCGGATGGCCGGGAATGTCGTAGATTGGCTTCTCGGGATAAAGCTCGGAACATTGGCCGCCGGCCCGCGGCAGAATGTCGATGAGATGGCTTTTGATGTCGAGGAGCCCGAGTTCGAAAACCGCGAACAGACCTGTTGGACCGGCGCCGACGATGACGACGTCCGTTTTGATGCTCTCTTCCATACATTGCTCCCAGAATTCTTCCTTCTCCCACGATGGCGCACGCGCCGCATCTTTGCGAGCGTGGCGGTTTGCCTCACCGGCCTTTGCGCAGGAGGATGGCCTCGTCAGCCTTGCCGTGGCGGGGTGGTGACGACGAGGCCGTCGAGGTCCGGCGTCACCTTGATCTGGCAGGAGAGCCGCGAATTGCTTTGTACGGCATAGGCGAAATCGAGCATATCCTCCTCTTTCGGCTCCGGCGTGCCGGTGCGGTCGAGAAAATCCTCCGCGACATAGACATGGCAGGTCGCGCAGGCGCAGGCGCCGCCGCATTCGGCGGTGATTTCGGGAATTGAATTGCGGATCGCCGCTTCCATGACGGTCGAGCCCTCCTCGGCGTCGACGGTTCGCTTTTCGCCATGAGAGTCGATGAAGGTGATTTTGATCATGAGGGACCAGTCTTTGAAGATTGCAGCAAGGGTCAAGCCCTCTTTAAATCAAGAGAGGTGCGGCTGAATAGCCTTGTCTTGACATGGCGGGCCAGGATTTTTGAACGAATTGGCGCTTTTCCGCCCTTTGGGCCAAATTCGTGGCTGGCCTCACGCCTGCCGCCGACCCGCGGGCCCGCGCGTCTCCCGAAAAAAACGCTTAACTTTCCGGGGCGGACGTGCTCCAAAACTCAGATCGGCTGCAAAGCGTCGGCGGCAAGTACAAGGGCCGGCCTGGCATCAGGCCGGAAGACGCCCCTCTAAACTGTTCATATGGGCGTCGATCGCCGCCAGCGCTTGGGCGAGCGCAGCCGCAAGAGCGATGAGCGCTGCTTCGCCGCGCGCGCGGCCGTCAGCGGTTTCGTCAGCCGCTTTGTCAGTGGCTTTGTCAGTGGCCTGGCGGCGGGCGTTTGCGCGGCAAGGGTTCGGGCCAAAGGCGTGTTCGACCGCTTCGGCGGCAGCGGCGACCCCAAAGGCACCGAGCGCGAGCGCTGATCCTTTGAGCTGATGGGCAAGATCGCGAAGCGGTGATGCTTGCTGGGACGGCTCGCGTGCCAGCGCGCGCATCCTGTCGACGAGCTCCGGCGACCGGAGCCTGAAGATGTCCAGGAGTTCGCACTGCAGCAAGAGATTGCCGCCGGTCTGGCGGGAGAGATGGGCAAGATCGAGTGAAGAGGGGTGGGCTTCTGTTGCGACAGCAGGTGTGGGGCGATGCATTGATTGAGGTGCCGCTGCCCGGATCCGCGGAGGAAAGCTGCGTGGTCGGGCGAGGCCGCGCAATCCCCAGAAATCCCCAACTCTGTGCGAAAGGCCCCAATCCATCATTGTCGCATGAAATCGTGCCCATGCCAGGCTCGGCTGCGGCTTTGCCGCGAAATCTCCATGGTTATGGCAAAAGCCGCGTTAACGACAATTCGAAACCTTTTGCAGTGACGGTTTCCATCGTTGAAACGCAGATGTAGAGTAAAAATTGGTTAACGGTTCGCTTGGGGCGGACCGCGCAAGGGCGGGTCGGGAGTATCCTGCTGGCCCGCGAGTGAGAGGCAGTTATGGCCACGTCTAACAAGGTGCAAGATCCCGCGGCCGCGGCTCTGTCAGCGATCGAAGAGGCTTTGAACCTTGCGATGGCTGGCGGCGTCCTCGGCGAGAGCCCGAAAGAGCCTGAGCTTTCGACGCCGATCTTTCCCAAAGCGTCGGATCCCGACAAGACGCCCAAGCTGATGCGGCGGCAGAGCGAGGCCGCGGTCGACGAAGCGCCGGAGCCGAGAGGGCTGGGGGCCGATGATGCCGAGCGGCTTGCCCCGCGCTTGCCGGAAGTCGACGATCATCCGCTGTTTTCGCCGAAACGGCCGGAACGCCGCGCCGAGCGCAGGCCGCCGGGCGATGCCGCTAGCTTGCCGCCGCTCACTGGCGAACATGGCGAACAGCTCGCTCCTTCGGTAATGCCAGCCAATGACGATCGGCACTCCGTCGGTCCTATTCTGCGTGCCCTCAACAAACGACCAAGCCGTGTGCCGCAAGTGCTCGCCATCGGCTTTTCCAGTTTGTGGCTGCTGCTCGCGGCGGTTTATTTCTATGCGGATTGGGGCAATATTGCAGGGCAGGGCGGCTTGTTCAGCCGGCCGGTGACGGCACTTTATGTCATGCTCGCCGTTGGGCCGGTGCTGTTCTTCATCATCAGCGCGATGTTGATCCGCCGGGCGCAGGAAATGCGCCTCACCGTACGTTCCATGGCCGAGATCGCCATGCGCCTTGCCGAGCCCGAGACCATCGCCACGGAACAGATGGTGACGCTGTCGCAAGCGGTCAGGCGCGAGATCGTCTCAATGGGCGACGGCATAGAGCGCGCTCTGGCGCGTGCCGGCGAGCTTGAGACTTTGGTCCGTTCGGAAGTCTCCAATCTCGAGCGGTCCTATTCGGAGAATGAGCGGCGCATCAAGGCTCTCGTCGATAGCTTGTCGAGCGAGCGCGAAAACATGCTGAGCAATGCTGAGCGCATGCGCAACGCGATCGCGAGCGTGCAGGAATTTTTCGCTCAGGATATCGATGTGGCTTCGGCGCGGCTCGCCGAAGGCCTCGGCGAGGCCGCCAATCGGGTTACCACTTCACTCGGTGCCAAGAGCGAGGAGATCCGCTTTGCGCTCGGCCGCACCGGCGAGGAGGTTGTCGCCAATCTGCTGTTGCACGGCGAGGACATGATCGGCCGGCTGGAACAAACTCAGGAGAGCGTCAGCTTCAGTTTGACGGAGACCGGCGAGACGATCACGCAAGGCTTGGCGGAGCGCGTCGGAGAGATCGATGCGCATCTCCGCAGCGCCGGCGAAACCCTCATCGCCAGCGTCGTCGAGCGGCTTGACGATAGTGGCGGCCGCATCGCCACGACATTGGATGATGCCGGCGGCCGCATCGCGGCCACGCTCGGGCAAGCCAGCGATCGCGTCGCGACGACGCTGAGCGAGACCCTCTCGACCCTGTCGGTTCAGTCGGATCAGATGAACGAGCGTCTTGCGTTGACGGCGCAGGAAGCCCTGAGCGTGCTCGTCACCCATGTCGAGACGATGCAGGAAAATGTCGGGACCGCGGCGCAGCAGGCTCTCGACGCCTTTGCCTATCACTCGACCGCCCTCAACGACCGTTTCGCTGAGACGATCGGCGACGCCGTCACGGCGATCGCCACGCATGGCGATCGGGTGAACGAGACGATTGCCGACCGCATCGCGCGTTTTGAAGATACGGTCGTCGGGCAGGGCAGCCTGGTCGCGGAAAAGGTCGGGACCGCGGCGCAGCAGGCTCTCGACACCTTTGCCTATCACTCGACCGCCCTCAGCGACCGTTTCGCTGAGACGATCGGCGACGCCGTCACGGCGATCGCCACGCATGGCGATCGGGTGAACGAGACGATTGCCGACCGCATCGCGCGTTTTGAAGATACGGTCGTCGGGCAGGGCAGCCTGGTCGCGGAAAAGGTCGCCAATGAGACCGAGCAAATGGCGGCCATGCTTGCCGACCGCATCGCGCGTTTTGAAGATACGGTCGTCGGGCAGGGCAGTCTGGTCGCGGGAAAGGTCGCCAATGAGACCGAGCAAATGGCGGCCATGCTTGCCGGCCATTTCGAGGCCATGGAAGCGACGCTCAGCCAACGCGGCAGCGAACTTGAGGCTTGCGCGCAGCGGACGACGGAAGTTCTAGAAACGCAGATTCGCACTTTTGAAGAGCGCGCCGCGGCCAAGACCTATGAAGTCGGGCAATCTCTCGAAGGACTGCTGACGCGGATCGACTCTGGCCTTGATGAGCGGGCGAAGGCGCTCAACGAGACCTTGGCCGCGCGCACGGTGGAAATCGCCAGAGAGCTCGGCGATGGCGGTCGCGAGGTCGCTCAGGTGATCGAGGCGAAGATCGGCGAGATCGAGCAGCTTATTGCCAACCGTTCCACCTCTCTCACCGACACGCTGTCGACCAAGGCGGCCGAGCTCAATCTTGCGCTCGGCGGCCGGGCTCTCGAAATTGCCGAGACATTTTCGACCCGAGCCGACGAGGTCAGCCAGGTGCTTGGCGCGCGCGCTCTAGAAATTGCCGATACGCTCGATGACCGCATCTCCCGCTTCGAGGAGCAGGTGGTTGGCCGGCTTGACACCATTTCCAGCGATCTCGATTCCCGCGGGCATAATGTGGCGGAAACCCTCATCGCCTGCGCGACGGAGATCAACTCCACCTTGCGGCAGCATGCCGCCACCATCACCCAGGTTCTCGATCACGAGTTAGGCCAGCTTGCGGCGGTGCTCACCGGCCGGGTCGATGCGCTGAAGGAGCTGCTCGGCCAGGCCACCGACGACCTCGATACGACGCTCGCCGGACGCACTGGCGAGATCGGCAGCGTGCTCGCTGCGCGGGTGAATGAAATCGGCGGGGTTTTGGCCAATCGCCTCTTCGAAGTGCAGACGGTGCTCGAACTCGGCGCCGAAATGCTGGAAGGTCGCAGCGCGACCATCGTCGAGCAGATCGGCCACAAACAGCGCGAGCTTACGGCGGCGCTGGACGAATCCTCGGCAAATCTGCGTACGGCGATCGAATCCGGCGCGGAAGCTTCGGTCAGTGCGCTTGTCGAGACCAATGAAAGGCTGGGCACGGACATCACAGCGACGCTCGGCCAGATCGACGAACGAAACGTCGCGTTGCAAGAGATGATAGCCAATGCCGGCGCGAGCTTTACCGCGGTCGAGACGGTGTTGTCGGCGGGCGTCCAGGAGTTTCAATTGGCCATCGCCAACATCACCAGGGAAATCCAGGACGTCGGCGCCAATGCCGATACGACGATCGCCAGCGCCCGCGCGCTCTACGAGAATGTCACGCATCAGCAGCAGTCGTTTGCGTTTGCTGCCGGCGAACTCGCCCGTTCGCAAGCCGAACTCGACCGTAGCTTGGACGAGCGCCGCAGTTCGCTCGAAGCTTTGCTGACCTCTGTGCAGACGCGGCGCGAGGATTTCGACGAGATGATGCGCGCCTTCTCGAGGGCCATCGACCAATCCTTCGAGCGAGTCGAAGGCCGGGCGCGTGAGATCGGCACCTTCCTGGCCGAAGCGTCGCAAGCAACCACCGGATTGGTGGAACAGCAGTTCAGCGAAATTCGCACCGCTATGAGCAATGAGCGGGCGCATACGGCGTCGCTGCTGCGGGCCGCTTATGAGCAGGCCAATGCGGAAATCGATACGATCTTCGCCCAATCGACCGAGCGATTCCAATCCGCTGCGGTCGAAATGCGTGGTTTGGCGCGCGACATTCAGCGCGAGCTCGAAACGACGCGTGAGGAGCTGCACCGCAATGCCGTGAGCCTGCCGCAAGAAACCGCCGAACAGGCCGCGGTGATGCGCCGCGTCGTCGCCGATCAGATCAAGGCGCTGAATGAATTGACCGATGTGGTAGCGCGCTCGGGCCGGGCCTATGATCTGTCCGAGCCTTTGACGTCGGCTTCGGGAAGGGTTGTCGAAGCGGGGCCGCCGGTGCGCAGAATCGAGCCTTTGCGGCAGGATCAGATGCGTTTCGCCGAGACCTCGGCGGCGTCTGTCGAGCCGAGCCGGCCGGAGCCCTTGCGGCCGCGTCCCGTCGCGCCGGCGCCGCGGCCTTCGGCACCATCTCCTGCGCCCGAGCGCGGCGGTGCCGGCTGGCTCTCTGATCTGTTGGCGCGCGCCTCGCGCGACGACGCGACGCAATCGGCGCGCCCGAGCGCGGTGCCCGGCTCCCGCGGCGCGCAGCAGACGGGGCCGCTCGAGACGATCTCGCATGACATTGCGCGGATGGTCGATCATGCCGCAGTGGCTGATGCCTGGGACCGCTACCGGCGCGGCGACGCCAATGCCTTTACGCGCCAGCTCTATATCGGCCGCGGGCCGCAGACATTCGACGATATCCGCCGCCGCTACAAATCCGATCCGGACTTCCGCGATACCGTCGATCGCTATGTCCAGGAGTTCGAGCGGCTTTTGGCGGATATCAATCGCGACGACCGCGACGACAGTTTGACCCGTACCTACCTCACCTCGGAGACAGGCAAGGTCTATACGATGCTCGCCCATGCCGCCGGGCGGCTCGGGTAAGCACAGCATGATCTCGAAAAGTGCTGGCTTTTCGGGCTAAGGCGCGCAAGCAGAGACTCGGAGCATGATGACTCTTCGGTCTGATGTCATCTCACTCCCGCGAAGGCGGGTGCCAGCCGGCCTATAAGCCGGGTTTGGTATGGCACGCGGGGAGCCCGCATGCGTGATGGCCATTCCTCTGGGGCGGCCGTTACCGACTGCCTCAAGCAACCAACCCGGGCGGCGATCCGGAGACGGACCTGCGGCTTACCTTTCGACAGGCCGCGCGCGCCCCTATTCGGTCTTGCTCCCGGTGGGGCTTGCCGTGCCGCGCCTGTTACCATGCGCGCGGTGCGCTCTTACCGCACCGTTTCACCCTTGCCTATCGGTTGCCCGGCAGGCGGTCTGCTTTTCTGTGGCGCTATCCCTGGGGTCGCCCCCGCCGGACGTTATCCGGCACCGTGTCTCCATGGAGCCCGGACTTTCCTCCGCTTGCAGCGGCGGCCATCCGGCCGACTGGCGATGCCCACATAGGCATGTGATGGCAGGGCGTCAACCACTGCCTTGATTTGCTGGAATTTTAGAAGGTCGCGATCCAAATGTTGGGAGCGAGCGAAATCTGTGACTGTCGCAAGTCGCAAGGTTGACCCAGGCCGGCCGGCTGGGGTCTTTATCGCCTAGAGCGGGTTGGCGATGAGATGAAGAAGAGTTTGGTAGCTGGCTTGGTCGTTGCCGTGACGGGCCAATTGGCCGGTTGCGGCTACACGCCGGAGCAGCGCGCCACCTCAGGCGCCGCTCTGGGCGGCGCGACGGGGGCGGCGATCGGCGCCGCCTCGGGTGGCGGCGTCGGAGGTGCTCTCGCCGGCGGTGTGCTCGGTGCTGCCACAGGTGCGATCGTCGGCGCCAATACCGCGCCGCCACCGCCACCCCCGCCGGGCTATTATCCGCCGCCACCACCGCGCTGCGCCCGTTGGGGCTATGACGTCTATGGCAATCCGGTTTGCATCGCCTATTAGGGATATTGACGGGTCGCAACCTATGGCATGAATTTCGGTTGCGAGTCTTACTGCTCTGGACGAGGCTGTTTTACTGGACTCGATCTGTGTTCACGCCGATTTTTCATTGATGACCGGTTTCGATCCCGACAGTGCGCTCGTCAGGGCGGTCCGCCCATCGCCCAACCATGGCGAGCGCCAGGGCAAGACGCCCGATGCCATCATCCTGCATTACACCGGCATGGAGACGGAGGAGGCGGCCCTCGCCCGCCTCTGCGATCCGGCTGCCGAGGTCTCTTGCCATTATGCCATTGCCGCCGACGGCGCGATCCTGCAGCTCGTGCCCGAGGCGCGGCGCGCCTGGCATGCCGGGAAATCCTATTGGGCCGGCGAAAAGGATATCAACTCCGTCTCGATCGGCATTGAACTCATGAACGGCGGCCATGACTTCGGCATGCCGGCCTATCCGGCGGCGCAGATCGCGGCGCTCATTGGCCTGTGTCGCGACATCGGATCGCGCCTCGCGATTCCGCCGACACGCATTCTCGCCCATTCCGATGTGGCGCCCTTCCGCAAGCGCGATCCGGGCGAACATTTTCCTTGGGGACAGCTCGCCGAGGCCGGCATCGGCCATTATGTCGCTCCGCAGCCTCTCGGCAAGGATGCGCCGCTCAAACGCGGCTCCGGCGGTGAAAAAGTCGAGGGCCTGCAGGGCATGCTCGCCATCTATGGCTATGACATCAGCGTCACTGGCCTCTACGGCAAGAAGACGGAAGTGATTGTCGCCGCTTTTCAGCGGCATTTTCGGCCGAGTCTGATCGACGGCAGAGCCGACTGCTCGACTGTATCGACGTTGAAGGAGCTCTTAGCGACGCGTCCGAAGGAGACGGCACCGAAGATGCGCATGTCGTGAGCGCCCATCGACTTTCGGCGCATGGGCTTTCCGCATAGCGGCTTAACTAACTGCCGTCAGTCCCTGCCGTTCGGGTTCGAGCAGCCCCGCCGCAAAGAGCTGCTCCATGGCGCTATGGGCGATCGCGCAGATCTTGCTGTGGTAATTCGCGGTCATGGCGGTTCATCTCGGTCGATCCAGTCAAAGGCTGCCAAAGGGCAGCGATCGGAACGCGGATGAACGTGGACGCCTTCTCGCCTATGGGATGCTGTTCGGAGCCCGGCAATCGTCCAAAGACTTGGGCCGTCAACAAATGTCTTTCGAAGAATGTTCGGACTGGTTGACTGCAACGCGCAGCCGATCAGCGAGGGCAGCCGCGCGCTTGGAAGCGAGGCAGCTTTTCACCCGATGCTGTACCCGATGCTGTACAAGACACGCTGTTGGAATGAACTTTAAATCACGACCAATATAACCGGAAATTCGCGTTCAGCAGCATTGGCTTTCAAAATGATTTTCATGTCCGCGAAGCTGGACGATCCCCGGGCAAGATCTGCACGCTATTCCGCCGCCCGAACGAAAGCCGCAGGATCGTAATTCAGGATCGGCGCGAGCCAGCGTTCCATCTCGGTGATCTCCATCCCCTTGCGGCGCGCATAATCTTCGACCTGATCGCGTTCGATCTTGCCGACGCCGAAATAGAACGCCTGGGGATGCGCGAAATAGAGCCCGCTGACGGATGCGCCTGGCCACATGGCATAGGATTCGGTGAGCGCCACGCCGATCCGCCGCTCGGCCTCGAGCAGACGGAAGATTGTCGCCTTTTCCGTGTGATCGGGCTGGCCCGGATAGCCGGGGGCCGGCCTTATGCCGCGATAGGCTTCGGCGAGCAACTCCTCGTTCGAAAGGTTTTCATCCGGCGCATAGGCCCAGAATTCCTTGCGCACGCGCTCATGCATGCGCTCGGCAAAGGCTTCGGCGATGCGGTCGGCGAGCGCCTTGACGAGGATCGCGCGGTAATCATCATTGGCCTTGGCGAAGCGCGCGGCATATTTTTCTTCGCGGGCGCCGGCGGTGACGACGAAAGCGCCGAGATAATCCGCTTTGCTGCCTTCCGGCGCGATGAAATCGGCAAGCGCGAGATTGGGCTTGCCATCGCGCTTCATCAATTGCTGACGCAGGGTGAAGAAGGTCGCGAGTTCTTCGGCGCGGGATTCGCCCGTATAAAGCCTGATGTCGTCGCCGACAGCATTGGCCGGCCAGAAGCCGATCACTGCCTTGGGGTCGAACCAGCGCTCCGCGACGATGCGCGACAGCATCTCCTGCGCATCCTCGAAAAGCTGGCGCGCGGCCCGGCCCTGCTCAGGATCTTCGAGCACCGCCGGATAGCGCCCGCGCAATTCCCAAGTCTGAAAGAAGGGCGTCCAATCGATATAGGGGACGAGCTCTTCGATCGGATAGCTGCGGAAGATGCGCGTGCCGGTGAAGGTAGGTTTCACCGGCTGATAGGTGCCAAAATCCGCCTTCAGCGCGTTGGCGCGTGCCTTCGCGAGCGAAAGCCTTGTCTTTTCCATCTCCGCGCGGGCATGGGCGTCGGCGATCTTGCGATATTCCGCGCGCAGATTGTCGATATAGGCTTGCCGTCCCTCCGGCGACAGCAGCGCCTGCACGGTGCCGACCGCGCGGCTCGCATCGGTCACATAGACGGTCTGGCCGCGGCTGTAATTCGGATGGATTTTTACCGCCGTGTGGACACGGCTCGTCGTCGCGCCGCCGATCAGAAGCGGCAAGTCGAAACCCTCGCGCTCCATTTCAGAAGCGACGAAACACATTTCGTCGAGCGAAGGCGTGATGAGGCCGGAAAGGCCGATGCAGTCGACACCTTCGGTCCGCGCCGTCTGAAGAATTTTCGCCGCCGGCACCATGACGCCGAGGTCGATGATCTCATAATTGTTGCAGGCGAGAACGACCCCGACAATGTTCTTGCCGATGTCATGTACATCGCCTTTGACGGTCGCCATCAGGATCTTGCCGGCGGCCTGCCTTGTGATGCCGCTCTTCGCCTTTTCCGCCTCCATGAAAGGCATGAGATAGGCAACCGCCTGTTTCATCACGCGGGCCGATTTGACAACCTGCGGCAGAAACATGCGGCCTGAGCCGAAGAGATCGCCGACGACATTCATGCCGGCCATCAGCGGGCCTTCGATGACTTGAAGCGAGTGCGTCGCCTTCTGCCGCGCCTCTTCGACATCGACATCGATGAACTCAGTGATGCCGGCGACGAGCGCATGTTCGAGCCGCTTCTCGACCGGCGCCTCACGCCAGGCGAGATCCTTCTCTCTGATCTCGCCGGCCTGGCCCTTGAAACGTTCGGCGAGCGCGAGCAGCCGCTCGGTTCCATCCGGGCGGCGGTTCAAGACGACATCTTCGCAGGCCTCGCGCAGCTCAAGATCTATGTCCTCATAGACGGCGAGCTGGCCGGCATTGACGATGCCCATATCCATGCCGGCTTCGATCGCATGATAGAGAAAGACCGAATGCATGGCTTGGCGTACAAGCTCGTTGCCGCGGAACGAAAAGGAGAGATTGGAGACGCCGCCGGAAATATGGACCAAGGGAAAGCGCCTGCGGATCTCCCGTGCGGCCTCGATGAAATCGGCGCCGTAGTTATTATGTTCTTCGATTCCCGTCGCGACCGCGAAAATATTCGGATCGAAGATAATGTCTTCCGGCCGGAAGCCGACCTGCTCCGTCAATATTTTATAAGCGCGGGCGCAGATCTCGACCTTGCGCGCCATCGAATCCGCCTGGCCCTTCTCGTCGAAGGCCATCACGATGACGGCGGCGCCATAGCGCAGCACCTTTTTGGCGTCAGAGATGAATTTCTCTTCGCCTTCCTTCATCGAAATCGAATTGACGATCGATTTGCCTTGCAGGCATTTGAGGCCGGCTTCGATCACCGAGAATTTCGACGAATCGACCATCACCGGCACGCGGGCAATGTCTGGTTCTGCCGCGACGAGATTGAGGAAGGTGACCATGGCGGCTTCTGAATCGAGCAGGCCCTCGTCCATATTGACATCGATGACATTGGCGCCGGCCACGACCTGATCGCGCGCGACATCGAGCGCGGCGGAAAAATCGCCATCCTTGATCAGCTTGCGGAATCTGGCCGAGCCCGTGACATTGGTGCGCTCGCCGACATTCACGAATTTAATGTCGGAGGTGAGGGTGAAGGGCTCGAGGCCGGAAAGCCGCAGCAGCGGCGCGATCGCCGGGGTTTCCCGCGGCGCGATGCCTTTCACGCGTTCCGCGATGGCGGCAATATGCTCCGGCGTCGTGCCGCAGCAGCCGCCGACAATATTGACGAGGCCCGACTCGGCGAATTCGCCGATGAGCGAGGCCATATAGTCCGGGCTCTCGTCATAGAGGCCGAATTCATTCGGCAGGCCGGCATTGGGATAGGCGCAGATCAGCGTATCGGCGATGCGCGCAAGCTCGGCGAGATGGGCGCGCATCTCTCTTGCGCCGAGCGCGCAATTGAGGCCGATGCTGAGCGGGTTCGCATGGCGCAGCGAATAATAGAAAGCGGTCGGCGTCTGGCCCGACAAAGTGCGGCCGGAGAGATCGGTGATCGTGCCCGAGATCATCACCGGCAGGCGGCGCCCGATTTTCTCGAAGGTCTCGTCGACGCCCGCGAAGGCGGCTTTGGCATTCAGCGTGTCGAAGATCGTCTCGATCAAGATGATCTCGGCGCCGCCTTCGATCAAAGCCTCAGTCGCTTCGGCATAGGCGATGCGCAGATCATCGAAGCTCACCGCGCGGAAGCCGGGATTGCTCACATCCGGCGAGATCGAGGCCGTTCTATTGGTCGGGCCGAGCGCGCCGGCAACGAAGCGGCGGCGGCCGTCCTTGGCCTCAGCTTCATCGGCTGCGGCGCGGCAGAGGCGCGCGGCCTCGCGATTCATTTCCGGCACCAAGGCTTCCATGCCGTAATCGGCCTGGGCGATCCGCGTCGAAGAAAAAGTATTGGTCGCGATAATGTCGGCGCCGGCCATGCAGTAGGCGAGATGGATCGAAAGAATCGCATCAGGCTGAGTCAGGACCAGAAGATCGTTGTTGCCGCGCAGATCGCGGTGAAAATCCTTGAAACGCGCGCCGCGGAAATCGGCCTCGCTGAACCTGTGCGTCTGGATCATCGTGCCCATGGCGCCGTCGAGCACAAGGATGCGCTCTGCGGCCGCGGCGCGGAGCGCTGCTTCTGTGTCGGTCTCGGGCAAAGGAGATGCCTTTGGATCTGCCATGGGTCAGTGGAACTCAAGACTTCGGGATTTGCGCCAGCTCCCGCTTCGGCCGAACGCCGAGCAAATGGCAGATGGCATAGACGAGATCGGCGCGGTTCATCGTGTAGAAATGGAAATGATCGATGCCCTGATCGACGAGATCGAACACCTGTTCCGCCGTCACCGTCGCGGCGATCAGCCGTCGCGTCGTTGGATCGTCATCGAGCCCTTCGAAACGATCGGCGAGCCATTGCGGAATGGAGGCGCCGGCCCGGCGGGCGAAATTCGCCGTCTGCTTGAAATTCTGCACCGGCACAATGCCGGGCAAGATCGGGATCGTGATGCCCTTGGCCCGCACCTTGTCGAGAAAGCGCAGATAGACATCGTTTTCAAAAAAGAACTGGGTGATAGCGCGCGTGGCGCCCGCATCGATCTTGGCTTTCAGCACATCGATGTCGCGATCCACCGAAGGGCTTTCCGGATGGCCCTCCGGATAGGCGGAGACAGTAATGTCGAAATCGGCGAGTTTTTTTAGGCCCGCGACGAGCGCCGTCGAATTTGCATAGCCTTCAGGATGTGGTTCGAAAGCTGTGCCCGGCCCATTCTGCGGGTCGCCGCGCAACGCGACAATATGGCGGACGCCGATCTCCCAATAGTCGCGGGCGACAGCATCGACTTCGGCACAGCTCGCGCCGACGCAGGTCAGATGCGCGGCGGGCTTGATCGATGTCTCCTTAAGAATGCGCGCGACCGTCGCATGGGTGCGCTCGCGCGTCTTGCCGCCGGCCCCATAGGTCACGGACACGAAGGAGGGGCAGAGCGGCCCGAGCCGCTCGATCGAGGTCCAGAGAATCTCCTCCATTTCTTCCGTCTGCGGCGGAAAAAATTCGAAGGAGACATCGATGCCGGAACAAGTGCTGTGGCTCGCACGCGGCAGGGCGGATGTGGCGAGATCCATCAAGCGAATTCTCCCAAAGTGAGGGGCGGCAGATCGGAGATCACGCGGCGGTCGCGGCCGAGCCATAAAGAGACGGTGAGCTTGCCGCCTTCATGTTTGTTCGGCACGAGATCGCGCCGCTCGATCACGTCGAGGCCTGCCTCTTTCATCAGAGCGGCGATCTCTTCGGCGGCAAAGCCGAGGCGGCGATGCGCATGATTGGTCCGCAGGCTCTCTTCCTCATGCGGCGCGAAATCGACGATCAGCAATCGGCCTGAGGGCCGCAGTGCGCGGGCCGCCTCGCGCACCGCGCGGGCCGGATCGTCGAGATAATGCAGCACTTGATGGATGATGACGAGATCATAAAAATCCCGCTCCACCGGCAAGGCATAAATATCGCCCTGGCGGAGCTGGACATTGCGCAGACCCGCTTTTTCGAGTCTTGCACGCGCGAGCGCCAGCATTTGCGGCGATTGATCCATGCCGATCGCCCGGACGGCGAGCGGCGCCAGAAGTTCGAGCATGCGGCCGGTGCCGGTGCCGAGATCGAGGAGGTTTTGGATCGGCGCCGGCCCGATCATGTCGCGGATCGCGGCCTCGACGCGTTCTTCGGCGATATGGAGCGCGCGCAATTCGTCCCAATTGGCGGCATGGGCGGCGAAATAGCGGGCCGCCTGATCGGCGCGGGCGCGCCGCACTTCGGCGAGCCGCGCCCGGTCGGCCGCAAGGACCGGATCATTGAAGGCGAGGCGACCGAGAATATCGCGGCCGAGCGCGGCGGCAGCGCCACGATGCGCCATCAGGAAAAACGCCCAGGCGCCTTCGCGATGACGCTCGACGAGCCCGGCTTCGACCAAGAGTTTTAGATGCCGCGAGATGCGCGGCTGCGATTGACCCAAAATGGTGACCAGCTCGCTGACGGTGAGCTCTGCCTCGGAAAGAAGCGCGAGCAGGCGCAGACGCGTCTCCTCGCCCGCGGCGGCAAGGGCGGAGAGGAGGGTGTCGAAGGGGCCGGCTTCGGGTCTCTGGGGCATGTTGGGGCTCATAGTGTCCCAGAAGATATAAAGATATGTTTATATTGTAAAGTAGTTGGGCGGAAAAATTTGGGCCTAGGCTGGATGCCGTGAACGCCTGCCGCCGTTTGCAGGTCCTGCTTTCTCTACAATCAAAGCGCGGGGCGGCTTTCAGTCTCATGGGGGATTCTGCTAGGTGCAACTCCCGATATTGGTGGGCGCGTGCGACTGAGCTCCCAGGATCGGGCGCATTGACACATCAATCGCTCATCCCGCCCGCCGATGTCGCGACCCCATCTCCGCTTGCCTGCCGAAGACCCGGCCGGCTAACGCTCGAAGCGAGAAGCGGGATCACCAGCGCGCAGAGCGCGATCGGCAGAAAGCCGGTGATGGGCAGGTGCGTCTCGTCCCACAGAAATCCAGTGAGGACCGACAATGCCATCGCACAGCTATAACTGATGGTGAACATGCCGGCGGAGGTGCGGTGAACGTCGTGGGGCGCGCCGAGAACTGAGGGCAGCGCGAACGCAAGAATCATCGTGATTGCATTGGCGAAGCCGAGCAGGCCTGCCCAAAAGACGATCCAAATCCCTTTCATGCTCATGATGCCAATGATGCTGAGGAATGAAAGGGAGCCGGTTGCGACATAGGCCCAGGGCCGCGTCACCAACCGCCCGGCAAACGCCAGCATGAGGAAGGAGGCTGGCACTTGGCATAGGTTAAGCGCGGTCAATGCGCTGCCGATCAGATCCGGGCGACCGGCTGAAACCATGTAATCCGGTAGGAAGGCATTGGCCACAAAGTACATAGCGTTGACGCTTCCGAGCAGCAGCCCGAGGCGCCAAATAAGCGGGTGCTTCCAATCCGGCCACCAAGCGGACTTTTTGCTCGCATTCGGGTTGCGGCTCGCCGCGACATGTGGCGTACAGGTGACGACAAGTAGAGCCGTCAGCAAAACTGGCACGGCCCAGATCACCAAGCTCAGCCGCCAGCTATTTCCGACCAGCGGCAGGACAAGCGGGATTGTGAGCGCGGCAACGAGGACTTCGCCGAGAAGCAGGCCGTTCGTATAGACCGCCGTGGCAAATCCTATCCGATGCGGAAACCAGGTGCGGACCAATGGCGGCAGGGCGGGCTGCATGATCGACACGCCGGCCGCCATCGCGATGGTCGTCGCATAGAGACATATGACATTCGGAATTGCGCCGCGTGCGGCAGAGGCGAGCGCGGTGAGCAGCAAGCCCAGGACCAAGGTCGATTTTATTCCGAAGCGGGCGATGAGAAGCGCACCGGGTACCGCCGCGATCGAAAACAGCAGCGGCGGGAGGCTCGACAGCAATCCGATCCCTGACTCGGAGAGGTGGAGATCGGCATGAAGAAGCGGCACGAGGGGCGGTATCACCAATATGGTCAGCCGCAGAGATGCCCCCGAGAGCCAGAGCACGACAAAAGAGATGAGACGCCGACCGGCGGATTGGGGGACGGGGATTTCTTCGCTGCTCACTGCACCATTCCGGCCGCCGTCGCGCCGCTCAACGCGCTGCCCTGGCCGTAGCAAACCGCGATCCTTGCCATCGCGCTTGTCAGCTTCGGGCTGACCCTCCTGTATACCCGGCGCTTAACGAAAGCTTCATGTTTTTTGCGCGTATCTAATCAGCGCGCATGAGCTTGCAGCGGTTGACAAATCGGGGATCAAGGCGCACATCCGTTAGTGTCGACCGAGGCTAGCCTCGTCGGCGTTCCACAACCCTCGAAAGACAAATGGGCAGTAGCAGCTTTGGTGTTTCGACCGCAGCGTCGGCTGCGCGAGAAGCGCTTCTCAAAATCGAAACCATCCGCGGTCCGGAGGACTGTGTGAGAGGCCTCGCGCGAGCCTGAAGCTCCTGCCTGCCGCTCATCCTCCAGCCGCAGATCAACGGCAAAGGAGGTGAGCGATGAACAAGCTCACGAACATCCATGCGGCCTTTGTGCCGTCGCGCGACAACCGCGTTCACGCGGCTGTCGTGCCTTTCCGTTCGACGTTCGGTCGTCATGCGCCCGACAAGCCGGCGGTTCTTCGCCGCGTACTTCAATGCGCCTGGACAAAGGACGAGACGGGGCGTCTGGCCTGCTCCTGGGCGGAGCCCTCCCCTGTATTAGACCAGAGTATCACCTGGCGCGGCCTCTGCCGCGCCAGTGCGGCCATTTCGATGGCCGCTTGACGGAGTTCATCCATGCAAGACGGCCCGAGTAGGCCTACCGGCGCTCTTTGGGGCATGCCGGTAGGCCAAAATCTGTTTCCAAGATCAGCAAGAAGCAAGGCCGCGCAGGGCCGGGCAGGATAGAGAGGAGCGCCTCTCATCGGCTCGGCTCCTTCGTGGGGAAGGAGATGAGCCATGACCCAACATCTCAACCTGCCTGATGTCGCGCAAAGCGCCGTCCTCGACGAGGCGCATGTCGGCCATATCCATGGTGCTCTCGGCACCATCCTCAAAGGCGATCATGGGCCGCGCACCAGCTGGAAACACCGGCTTCAGACCTTGCTGGCAATCCTCGGGCCCGGCCTCATCGTCATGGTCGGCGACAATGATGCGGGAGCCTTCGGCACTTACACTCAGGCGGGCCAGAACTATGGCACGGCGCTGCTCTGGACCCTGCTGCTGCTCGTCCCGGTCCTTTACGTCAATCAGGAAATGGTTCTGCGCCTTGGCGCAGTGACCGGCGTCGGCCATGGCCGGCTCATCCTGGAGCGGTTCGGCAAATTCTGGGGTGCCTTCAGCGTCATCGATCTGTTTGTGCTGAATGGGCTCACCATCGTCACCGAATTCATCGGCATTTCACTTGGCCTCGGCACGCTCGGAGTGCCGAAGGAACTGGGGGTCGCATGCTCGGCGGTCGTCATCATGGCGGCGGTGAGCACGGGGGATTTTCGCCGCTTCGAACGCTTCGCGCTCGCCCTCTGCGCCGGCAGCCTGCTCCTCGTTCCCATTTTCCTGATGGTGCACCCGCCGTTCGGGCAGATTGCGCATGATCTCACCGTTCCGAGGCTCCCCGAACATGCCAAGCTCAGCGAGGTCATGTTGCTCATCATTGCGCTCGTCGGCACGACCATCGCGCCCTGGCAGCTGTTCTTTCAGCAGAGCTATGTCATCGACAAAAGGATCACGCCGCGCTTCATCAAATATGAGCGGCTGGATCTTTGGTTCGGCATCGTCGTCGTCGTCATCGGCGCCGTCGCCATGATGGCTTTTGCCGCGGCGAGCTTTGCCGGCCGGAAGGAATTCGGAAATTTCGTCGATGCCGGGGCGGTCGCGGCGGGGCTTGCCACTTATGTCGGCAGATTGCCGAGCCAATTATTCGCGGTGGCTCTCATCGATGCCAGCATCATCGGCGCCGCGGCCGTATCGCTCTCCACCGCCTATGCCATCGGCGATGTGCTGTCCCTGAAGCATTCGCTGCATCGCAAACCTACCGACGCCAAGGGCTTTTATGCGATTTATTGCGGCTTAATCATCGTCGCCGCGGGTCTCGTTTTGAGCCCTGGAACGCCATTGGGTCTGTTGACCAATGCAGTGCAGAGCCTCGCCGGCGTCTTGCTGCCGAGCGCGACCGTCTTTCTGCTGCTTCTGTGCAACGATAAGCATGTTCTTGGTCCTTGGATCAATGGGCGCGGCATGAACCTGTTCACTGGGGCGGTCATCGCTGTTCTCGTCGTGTTGTCGGTCATCCTGACCGTCTCGGTCTTGTTTCCGCAGATGGCGAATGAAACCTTCATGCTCGCGATTCTAGGTGGTGGCTCCGTGCTTGCGATTTTGGCCGCCGGTCTCGCCGGCGTGTTCAGGCGGCCGCCGCGCATAGCGCAGACATCGGCACCCAAGGAGCACACCCTTGATGCCGAGGCGCGACGGAACAGCTGGCGGATGCCGCCTCTCCATCGGCTTCCGCCCATGCAGCTTTCGCGCGCGAGTCGCATTTGGATGGCCGTGCTGCGTCTCTATCTCGTCCTGGCGGCGGGCCTAATGATCGCCAGGATCATCGCCCTCGCACTCGGCCATTCTTAAGCGACTTGCGCGTCGCGCGGCGGGGCTTATAGCCCAGTCGCCAGACAGCTCGGATCAGCGGGGGAATCCATGTCCATTTTGGCCAATGTCCATGTCGATGCCTTATTCGACACCTCTGTGACTCTGGCGATTGCGCTCGCGCTCGGGACATTGATCGGCGCCGAGCGGCAATATCGCCAACGCACGGCGGGACTGCGCACCAATGCTCTTGTCGCGGTCGGCGCCGCAGGCTTCGTCCATCTCGGCATGATGCTCGCCGAAAGGGCCGGCGCGGTCCAGGTTCTCGCCTATGTGATCTCGGGGATCGGCTTTCTCGGTGCCGGCGTCATCATGAAGGAGGGCACCAATGTGCGCGGCCTCAATACGGCGGCGACGCTCTGGTGCTCGGCCGCCGTCGGCACCTTTGCCGGTGCCGGCCACGGCGCGGAGGCAGGCTTGCTGACCCTCTTCGTTCTCGCCGGCAATACTTTTCTGCGCCCGATCGTCAATCTCATCAATCGCATCCCGATCAGCGAGAGCGCGACGGAGGCGACCTATCAGCTGCATGTGACGGCGGACGCCGAGCATCGCGACCATGTTCGCGATATGCTCGTAGAAAAACTCGAAACGGCGAATTATCCGTTGCGTGATGTCGATGTTCTCGAACGCGGCGAAGAGGAAGTCGAACTTGTCGCCACGCTCGCCGCTACGAGCGTCGACCCGCGCGAACTCGACGAAGTGACGCGGCAATTGGAAAAGGCTGATGGAGTCGCTTATGCGACCTGGACGTCGAGTGCGGTCGACTGAGGCAGGCAGCGCATGCACAGGCCCGATGTCGCGAATTCCGACTCGCTTCCAGATCTTCTGCGGCTTGGCCTCGATGTCGTCTTCATCGGCATTAATCCGTCGGTCTATTCCGTGCAGCAGGGTCATTATTTCGCCCGCCGCACCAATCGATTCTGGCCGGCTTTTTCGCGCTCGGCCTTAAGTCTTGCCGTCCGCAAGGCGCTCGGTGTCGAAACGCTCTTGCCGGAGCACGATCGTCTCTTGCCCGATCATGGTTTCGGCTTCACCGATGCGGTGAAGCGCGCCAGCGCAAGGGCAACCGACATCACGCCCGCCGAATTCGCTGCGGGCGTCGCAAGCCTTACCGCCAAGCTCGAAGAATTTGCGCCGCGCGTTGCCTGTTTCCATGGCATCATGGCCTATCGGCCGCTGTTCCGCGCGCTCACCGGCGCAAGGATGATCCGCGTCTCGGTCTGCAGGATCTGCAGATCGGTCACACGCGGCTCTTTCTCGCGCCCAATCCGAGCCCCGCCAATGCGCATTTCACGCCGGCCGATCAGACGCGCTTCTATGACGAACTCGCCGCCTGTCTTGAGGGGGATATGCCCGCCATTTAGGCTGGTGCAAATGGACTTCGCAAAATCCAAAGGGCCGAGCGTGATCGAAACCCTCTCCCATTGGGAGAGGGTCGAACCCGCTCCAACCCTCACCGCGAGAATTTCTTATATTTCAGCCGGTGCGGAATGATGCTGTCGATTCCGAGCCGGCGTTTCTTGTCCTCTTCATAATCGGCGAAATTGCCTTCGAACCATTCGACATGGCTGTTGCCCTCGAAGGCGAGCATATGAGTCGCGATGCGGTCGAGGAAGAAGCGGTCGTGGCTGATGATTACCGCGCAGCCGGCGAAATCGAGCAGCGCTTCTTCGAGCGCGCGCAACGTGTCGATGTCGAGGTCGTTGGTTGGCTCGTCGAGCAGCAGCAGGTTGGCGCCGCCCTTGAGCATTTTGGCCAGATGCACGCGGTTGCGCTCGCCACCCGACAGCATGCCGACCTTCTTCTGCTGGTCGGCGCCTTTGAAGTTGAAGGTCGAGCAATAGGCGCGCGAATTGATCTCGCGCTTGCCCAGATAAATGATGTCCTGGCCGCCGGAGATTTCCTCCCAGACGTTTTTCCTGTCGTTGAGCGCGTCGCGCGACTGATCGACATAGCCGAGCTGCACGGACTCGCCGATCTTGATCGAACCACTGTCGGGCTTGTCCTGGCCGGTTATCATGCGGAACAGGGTGGTCTTGCCCGCTCCATTGGGGCCGATCACGCCGACGATGCCGCCGGGCGGCAGGCGGAACGAGAGCTTGTCGATCAGCAAAGTGTCGCCGAAGCCTTTCGACAGCGACTCGAAGTCGATGACATTGTTGCCGAGCCGCTCGGCGACGGGAATGATGATCTGCGCCGTCGTCGGGGCCTTCTCATTCTGCTTCTGGACGAGTTCGTCATAGGCCTGAATGCGCGCCTTGGATTTGGCTTGGCGGGCTTTGGGCGAGGCGGCGATCCACTCGCTCTCTGCCTCCAGCGCGCGCTGGCGCGATTCTTCTTCGCGGCTCTCTTGTTGGAGCCGCTTCTGCTTCTGCTTCAGCCAGGATGAATAATTGCCCTCATAGGGGATGCCGCGGCCGCGATCGAGTTCGAGAATCCAGCCCGTCACATTGTCGAGGAAATAGCGATCGTGGGTGACGATGAGGATGGCGCCGGGATATTGGCGCAAATGGCCTTCGAGCCAGTTCACCGTCTCGGCGTCGAGATGGTTGGTCGGCTCGTCGAGTAGCAGCATGTCCGGCTTTTCGAGCAGCAGCCGGCACAAAGCGATGCGGCGGCGCTCGCCGCCCGAGAGCGTGTCGACGTCGGCCTCGTCGGGCGGGCAGCCGAGCGCCTCCATTGCCTGTTCGACCTGGCTGTCGAGATCCCAGAGGCCCTGCGCCTCGATCTCATCCTGCAGGCGGGTCATTTCGTCCGCCGTCGCGTCGGAATAATTCATGGCGAGTTCGTTGTAGCGGTCGAGGATCGCCTGCTTGGCCGCCACGCCGAGCATCACATTGCCGCGCACGCCGAGATCGGGGTCGAGATGCGGCTCCTGCGGCAGATAGCCGACCCTTGCGCCTTCGGCGATGAAGCCGTCGCCGGTAAATTCCTTGTCGATCCCGGCCATGATCCGCAAAAGCGTCGATTTGCCGGAGCCGTTGACGCCCAGCACGCCGATCTTGGCATCGGGATAAAAGGAGAGATTGACATTCTCCAAGACCTTCTTGCCGGCGGGATAGGTCTTGGTCAGGCCTTGCATGTGATAGATGAATTGCCGCGCCATGGAGGCTGTGTCTCGCTTAATAATGGAATGAAGTGGTCGGGTTTCTAAACACCCCTCGAGCGCCGGTCCAGCTCGCACGTGCGGGCGGCCGCCCCGCATCGGCGGTGCGCGGTCTTCTCGCAGTCACAATCGAATGGCTAGGTGCGCGCCGCAATCGAGTTCGAAAGGGTGAAAGGTCCCCCTCATATGGATGGTCTCGAAAGGAAGGGCAATGTGAGCGATGTCGGAACGCGTGATCTTGTCGGCGGCACGAGGCCCGAACCGATCGCCCCGAGCCTTTCGCCACCCGGCGCGATGAACGGGACCGTGCGGCCGGTGAAAAAGGCCAAGATCTTTGCTGCCGATCTGCCGCAGGGCGAGGATGCCTTGGGGCTCGGGGCGGCGCTCCAGCCTTTGGCGGAATTGGCCGTTCATCGCGACACCGAGGCGCCTCTGACGATCGGTCTCTTGGGCGGACCCGGCTCCGGCAAGAGCTTCGCGCTCGCCAAGCTTCTGGCCCGGGTCGAGGCCTTGAGCGCCGCCGGGCCGAGCCGTGCCAATGACGCCTTCCTGAGCCCAATCGCGACTTTGAAGATCGATGCCCTCGGGCTGTCCGGCGAGCAGCCCGTCGTGGCCTTGGCGGCCGCGCTTTATGAAAAGCTCGCCAGTGCCTTTCCTGAATTGGCGCGGGAAGCGGCCCATGCGGTCCGCGATCCGCAGGTCGTGGCGCGCGAGGCGGCCGAGCAGCTCGACATCGACCGCCGCCGGCTCGACACGGAACGGCAAAACCTGGCCGAACTCGAATCGCGCCGCGCCCGGCTTACCGAGACGATCCTGTTCGAGCAGGCCGGCTCGCAGGTCGATTCCTACGCCCGCGCGAACCGCGCCAAGATCGAGAGCCGGCTCGAAGGCTTCGGCATCACCGGCGATGCCATTCAAAATTACAAATCCATGCTCCGCGACATTGCCGAATTGGGCGGGACCTCCTCGGCACGGATCGGCGCCGCGCTGCGGAGTTTCTGGGCCTTCAAGGGCCAGACGCGGCTTCTCGTCACGGCGGCGATTCTCATTTTGGTCGGGCTCGGATGCGATGCCGCCAGCACCCATCAGGCGGTCTGGCTCGCCTGGCTGCGCGGCGCCAACCAGGCCTTCGTGCCGACCGCGGCCTGGTTGGAGGCCCATATCGCCTGGCTGCAAATCCTCAAGCAGATCGCTTTCGCCGCGGCGGCGCTGGCCGTGGTCATAAATCTCTGGCGTGGCCTACGGTTTCTGCGGCCGCTCTTCCGCGGTGTCGGCCTACTCGAGGCGGAAGTCGTCCATCGGCGCCGCGATCTCGATGGGCTTTATGCGCATCAAATGCGGCGGGTCGACGCTCTCGCGGCCGATGTCGAGCTGACCGGCCGCCGGGCGGCCGAGGCCGATCGGCGCGCGGCGAGCGCGGGCGTTGCCCGTCTCGACCGCCAGGCCGAGCCTTCGCCTTTCGAGACCCTGACCCCGAAATCTCAGGCCGAACGCTTTTTCGTGGCGATCGGCGCGGCCATTCAACGCGGCTGGCGCGCTGGCGAGCCGGTCAGCGCCATGCCGCTGCCGCACCGCATCCTCGTCGCCCTCGACAATGTCGATTGTCTGCCGCAGCCGAAGGCATCCGACCTTCTCGACGGGGCGCGCCGTGCTTTCGGCCATGCCGGTTTCATCACCTTGATCGCCGCCGATCCGTTGCGCCTCGCTGCGGCGGTGCAGACCGATCCCACCCGAAGCGACGCGGCCGCGCTTGAAAAATGGGTCCAGATTCCGTTCCGCATCGGCACAAGACTTGGCGACGAGCATTACGCCTCGCTGGTCGAATATGCGCTCGGTCTGCCCGAGAATGCGCAAACGGACGGCGTGCGGCAGGAGAGCGATATTCAGGCCGCGATTTCGCGCCCGAAATCGCAGCCTGTGCCGTTCGACTGGTCTGTCTCGGCGGACGAGCTGAGCCTGCTGACGGCTCTCGCGCCGCTGGCCGGCCAATCACCCCGCGCCGTCAAACGCTTCGTCAATCTCTACCGCATTGCCCGGGCGCAGGCGCCGGAGGACAAGGGCATTCTCGGATTCATGCTGGCGCTCGATCAGGGCGGTGGAGCGACCGAGATTGCGATGGTGGAGGAAGCTCTCGCGACAGGCGAGCCGGATGCGGCATTCGTGCTTCAGCAGGGCAGCCCGCGGCTCAATGCAGCGCTGGCTTCCATTTGGGCGAATCACTATGTGACGATCGAAGCGGCGCAGCGGGCCGCGGCTGTGGCGCAAGTCTTTTCGCTGCGGATTTAGGACGCGGAGCAGCATCGCTCGAGGGCGCCAATTAAACTTTTCGGGCAAGTCCATCGACTTTTCCGAAACATGCTCAGCCTCGCAAGCAGCGCATTTATTTGCCGGATTCTGGTACCTCAAACTCTTGCGATGCAATTCAGCCTTGCTTCGCAAGCCTCAAATGTGCAGTCTTACCTGAGGCCTGCGGACATCGACAAGATGCTGGGCTAAAATGAGTGAAGCGTCGCTATAGAGGCGCTGTCGCAAAAGAATAGCATAGGGGAGGCAAAATGAGCACAGTCAATTCAACAGCTGGATTTGCTGCGTCTGGAGGTGGCATTCTCGACCGCGAGCGCATAATTGCCGGTCCGCGGTTCAACCGTTGGCTGGTGCCGCCGGCGGCGCTGGCGATTCATCTCTGCATCGGCATGGCCTACGGCATGTCGGTGTTCTGGCTGCCGATGACAAGAATGATCCAGAATGCGCCCGCGACCTGCGCAGGGCAGGGCTTTTTCGGTCAATTGTTCACGACAAGCTGCAACTGGACCATTCCGACGGTCACTCCGATCTTCGAGATCTACATCGCCATGCTCGGTATCTCCGCCGCCATCTGGGGTGGCTGGCTCGAGCATGCGGGCCCGCGCAAGGCTGGGCTCATCGCCGCCTTGTGCTGGGGCGGCGGCTTGGTCGTGGGCGGCCTTGGGGTCGTGGCGCATCAGCTCTGGCTCGTTTATCTGGCTTCGTTCGTGGCCGGCATTGGTCAGGGGCTCGGCTATATCACCCCGGTGTCGACCTTGATCAAATGGTTCCCCGACCGGCGCGGCATGGCCACCGGTTTCGCCATCATGGGCTATGGCGGCGGCGCGATGATCGGCGCGCCGCTGGCGGTGTGGCTGATGGCGCATCTGGGCAAGCCCGGCATGCCCGATGTGGCGCATACGCTGATGGTCATGGGCGTCATCTACTTCCTTGTGATGGCCGCTGGCGCCTTCGGCTTTCGTGTGGCACCGGCCGGCTGGAAGCCGGCAGGGTATGTGCCGAAAGACAGTGATGCAGCAAAGTCGCTGATGATCACCACCGGCAATGTCCATCTGTCGCAGGCCTGGAAGACGCCGCAGTTCTGGCTCATCTGGGGCGTGTTGTGCCTGAACGTCACCGCGGGCATCGCGGTGATCTCAATGGCGAGCCCGATGCTACAGGAGGTGTTCGGCGCCAAACTGGTCGGCGTCGAATCCATCGCGGCGCTGACCGTCGCGCAAAAGGCCGCGATCGTCGGCGCGGCCGCAGGTCTCGTCGGCCTAATCAGCCTGTTCAACTCGCTGGGCCGCATCTTCTGGGCGTCGCTCTCCGACAAGATCGGCCGCAAGAATATGTATTACTCGATCTTCGTGATCGGGATCGTGGTCTACAGCCTGCTGCCGACCTGGGGCCACCTCGGTCTGCCGGCGGTCTTCGTCGTGTCGATCTGCATTATCCTCAGCATGTATGGCGGTGGATTCTCCACCGTGCCGGCCTATCTCGCCGATATTTTCGGACCGCAGATGGTGGGCGCCATTCATGGCCGGCTGATCACGGCGTGGTCGGCGGCGGGCGTGATTGGTCCGTTCTTGATCGCCAACCTGCGCCAATTTCAGATCAACCACGGAGTCCCGCATGCTCGCGTCTATGATATCACTTTGTATATCATGGCGTTCCTCTTGTTCTGCGGCCTCATCTGCAACGCCTTCATCAAGCCCGTTCACGACAAGCATTTGATGAGCGATGAGGAGATTGCGCGCGAGCGGGCGCTGCTGCGCGAAGATCGCGTCGCAGCCGATGCGGATAAGGCGGCGCGCGGCGCATTCGGGATCACCGGCGTGTTGGCCTGGGCTGGGGTCGGCATCCCGTTCTGCATCGGCCTCTACATCGCCATAGCCAAGGCTGCGGCGCTGTTCTGAAGCCAGATTGACGCTTTTGGTTCCGGCCTGCGACCCATCGCATCCCGAAGCCACTGAATGATAAACGCCGCCGCAGCCTGGCTGACGGCGGCGTTTTTCACGATCATTGCATGGCAAGGGGGCGCCAGCGATGGGGATTTTCAATGCTGAAATTCTATATGACACCGGGCTCCTGCTCGACCGGTATCCACATCATTCTCGAAGAACTCGAGGAGATCTTCGAGGCCCATATCGTCAATCTGCCGGCCGGCGACCATTTCAAAGCGGATTATGTCGCCATCAATCCCAAATCGACGATCCCGACGCTGGTGCGCAAGGACGGCTCCAGCCTGACGGAAGTGCAGGCGATCGCCTATTGGCTTGGCCAAACGCACCCGCGTGCAAAGCTCTTTCCGGCCGATGTCGAAGCCGCCACCCGCGTCATCGAGACCTTGGCTTTCGTCGTCGGCACCATCCACGGGCAGGGGTTTGCGCGAATTTTCGCCACGACGACTTTCACGCGCAATGAGGCCGATCATCCGGCCGTGCAGGCCTTGGGCCGCGAGCTCGTCGAAAAATGCTTTCGCATCGTCGATACGCAGCTCGCGGGGAAGGATTATGTCGGCGGCGATTATTCGGTCGCCGATCCGGTTTTGTTCTATGTCGAATTCTGGGCCGACAAGCTGAAAATCCCGCTGCCGGCGAATCTCTTCGCGCATTACAAGCGCATGCTGGGGCGTCCAGCCGTGCAGCGCGTGCTGCGCGAGGAGGGCTATAATCTCGCGAGTCTGGGACAGGCGCAAACAGCCTAGAGCCGGTCATGACGCTCCAAACAATTTATTATGCTCTGTCCCGCAGACTGGCGGTCCATTGATCGAAATCAATAATATTATAGCGTATTTCCGTCACTTGCGATGCGTCGATGGTTGCTCAGCGAATGGTCGGCATGATCACCAAAAAGTTCCTTGTGAAAGCCGCCGCGCGGAGTTTGGTGTCCGCAAACCGCCCCTACGCCCGCGCATCGATGTAAGATTTGACTGATTAAGACCTGGAGGAGAAATGCTGAGATCCAAAACAGCCGGGGTCGACGAACGACATCTCCTGCTATTTGGAACGATCGTTCAGAACTTTGCCGCGCATGAGTTGCTGATACAGCGTGTCATGGCGCATGTTCTCGGGACGCAAGTAGCATCCATAATTCTGCTGACGCGCCCTCTAGCTTTCGAAGAGAAGCGCAAAGCCTTGCTCGACCTGTTGCGTCATCGCGAAATTCCGCTCGATCAATACGACTGCGTGAGGGCCTATCTCACCTTTCTTCTCACGTTCACGCGGTTGCGCAACGATATTGTTCATTCTGTATGGATTTCGGCGCCATCTCCGGACGCCATTCAACCGGATTGGATCCTCAACCCGCCGCCACGAATCAAGCCTGTCTATGCCGAGGCCGACAGCTTGCCGGGCGATTTCGTCGAAGATGAAGAGGAAAAACTGGCCTATAGCCTCGACGAATTGACCCAGATTGCCGGGGGTCTCGAAAACAACCTCGCGAAATTTTCAGACTATCTCGCGGAAGTCGGACTGGTCGACAAATTCTAGATCACGATGACTTTGGATTAGAGCATGATCCCGAAAGCTTGGCTCAACTTTTCCGACATTTTAGACATAGGGTGTACCCTTGTCTCGTTAAGGACATGCTCTGGAGCATGGTTCCAAAGCGCCAATAAGTTCGAAGGATGAGAGCGGGATTGGAGCCTGCGAACCTTCTCGCGGTACGAGAGCGTTTGTGCATCGTGCCGGTGTCACCGCATCAGCGCATAGTCGATGAAGTTGACCTGATCGCCCGGCGCGATCTCCGTGACATGCTCATGCAGTTCCACGAGGCCTTGCGTCCGCGTCAACGAAGTCAGTGCGCCGCTGCCTTGCACCGCATATTTTTCCGCAATGGTCTCGCCCGTCGTGTCGGCTCGCAATGAGACGCGAAGATATTCGCGTCGGCCCGGCTTTTTCTTGAAGGCGAAGCCGGATGTGACCTTCTGCCGGCGCAAGGGCTCAGCTTCGGCGCCGTTGAGCGCGGCGATGAGCGGCCGCACGAGGGCGGCGAAACAGGCGAAGACCGCGACGGGATTGCCGGGCAGGCCGATGAAAGGCGTGCCGTCCAGAATGCCCATGGCGGCCGGGCGGCCGGGCTTGATCGCGAGCTTCCAAAAGGCGAGCGAACCCTTCTCTTCGATCGCCGCCTTCACATGATCTTCTTCGCCCATCGAGACGCCGCCGGAGGTGACGACGAGATCATGAGCCTTCGCCGCCGCGGCCAATGCCGTGGTGATGTGCCTGCGATCGTCGGGCAAAATGCCGAGATCATGCACGTTCACACCGAGCCGTTGCAGCATGGCATGGAGCATGAAGCGATTGGCGTCATAGACGGCCGCCGCGCGCAAAGCCGTGCCCGGCGAGGCGATCTCGTCGCCGGTCGAAAAGATCGCTGCCTTGAGCCTGCGCCGCACGGTCAGTTCAGCGATGCCAAGCGCCGCGGCAAGGCCGATGTCCTCCGGCATCAAGCGCCGGCCGCGCGGCAAGGCCTCGGTGCCAGAGGCGATATCTTCGCCGCGCGGACGAAGATTGGTGCCTTTCGCCAGCCCCGGCGGCAGTAGCACGCTGCCATCGTCCAGAAGCTTGCAGTCTTCCTGCATGAAGATGGTGTCGAAGCCCGCCGGCACGGGCGCGCCGGTAAAGATGCGCAAGGCCGCATGTCCGGGTGCCGCCACATCCAGCGCATGGCCGGCGGCGATGCGGCCGGCGATCGGCAGTTTCGTCTCCGCATCGGTCGCTAAATCTTGCCAGCGCACGGCATAGCCGTCGACGGCTGAATTGTCGAAGACGGGAAGATCAATCGGCGCGGTGAGCCTTTGCGCAAGCACCCTGCCTTCCGCCGAAAAAAGCCCGACGATTTCAGTCGCTTCAATGGCGGGCACGCGCGCTGCAATGAGGGCGACCGCTTCCTCCACGGACAGGGGCGCGCCGCTGGTCGAAAAAACATCTTTGCTGAGTTGCGCCATGCGGAAATCTCTTAGGGCCGGTGGCGAGATCGTCGGTCTTGCTTATGCGTCGCCAACCCGCAGCGGCCTTGCCGGCAGGCGATGGCACCGGCCAAAAAGCGGCTTTCGGAATATTACATTTGCATATTATATTTTCTGGGGCACCGAAAGCATCCGCAAGGCTTCCTCGACAGGCGCTGCGAATTTCAGGATCAGATCGATGATCGCATCGACATCGTCGAGATTCGCATGAGGCAGCTGCTGTTGGAACAGACTGCCCGCCACCGCCGCGTCGCTCACCAGAGCCTTGATATTGGGATCGTCGGGAAACAGGAAGGGCTTGCCATTGGCGGTGCGGTGCACCTCCAATTTCGCATGCCGCTCCTGCTTGAAGCCTTCGATAAGGAGCAAATCGACAGGTTCGAGCTTGCTGACAAGCTCGGCGAGCGAAGGTTCCGGCGCGCCGCGCAATTCATGCATCAGCGCAAAGCGGTTGGATGAAGCAATCAACACCTCATGTGCGCCGGCCTCGCGATGGCGGAAGGAATCCTTGCCGGGTTGGTCGACGTCGAAATGATGATGCGCATGTTTGAGCGTCGAGACGCTGAAGCCGCGTGCCCAAAGCGCCGGGATCAGCTTGACGATCAAGGTCGTCTTTCCGGCGCCGCTCCATCCGGCAAGGCCGATCACGCGCATGCTAGTCTCTCTATTTGTCGTGGTTCAGCGCGCGGCTTCTATCGAGACGTTCCGCATTCGAGGCTGGAGTTCGACGCGGTGATTGGTTAGTCTCTATCTCTGATCTTGTTAAGCACTCATCCCGCCGGAACCTATGCCCATCGACACCGCAACCTACCTCGATCTGCGCGGCCTGAAATGCCCTTTACCGGTTTTGCGCACGCGCAAGCTGCTCAATAAGCTTGAGCGCGGCGCTCTCGCGATCATCGAATGCACGGACCCGCTCTCGTTGATCGACATTCCGCACCTCGCGCGCACGCGCGGCGACGTGCTGGAACTCAATCTAGAGCGCGACGGTATCTATGTCTTCCATATTCGCCGGCAGAGCGAGACGCAGGATGGGTGATGATGTGAGGACCCTTGCGGCGCTCGTCTTCGAGACGAGCGAGGAGGTCAATGGCGTGATGGCCGATTTCGCCGCGGCCCTTGCCGGCCGCGGCAGGCGGCTTGCCGGCGTCGTTCAGGTCAACGCCAATACGCAAGGCTGCGCGTGCCGTGAGACACATGTGCTCGATCTCGAGAGCGGGGCGCGAATCCCGATCCTGCAGGACCTTGGGGCCCATTCACAGGCCTGTCGCGCCGACAGCGCGGCGCTCGCCGATGTGGCCGCAACTGTGCGGCGGGCCTTGCTTCGGCGGCCCGATCTCATCTTCATCAACCGTTTCGGGCGCCTTGAATCGGAGGGCAGGGGCATGCGCGACGAAATTGCTGCGGCGGCCGTCGCGGGCATTCCGGTGCTTGTCGGCGTGGCGTCGCGCTATCTCGAAGCCTGGCGCGGCTTCGCGCTCGGGCTTGATGAAGAGCTCGCCTGCAGCCGCGCCGCGCTCGAAGATTGGTGGCATCGGTTGGAGCAGGCCGGCATGGGCTCTGAATTTTTGCCGGGACGCTGAACCGGCACGCATAAGTTTTCTTCACCGTGCCGCCGAGTGTGCAAGTCCCGTCTGCAAGATCCGCTCGGCATTTGCGATATCGGCTGGCGCATTGATGTTAAGGAAAGGATCGAAGGGCTCGAGCGGCCAATCGGCATAGGCCAGAGGATAGCGCTCCAGAAAGTGCTCGATCTTGCGAAGACCTTCTTCGACGAGCGCGCGGCGCAGATCGGCTCGGATTGCGATCGGCCAAAGCGCGATGACGGGATGCGTGCGGCCGCCGGAACGGGCGCAGACGAGTTCGGCGTGTTTTGCCGAGCGCGCCATATGAAGCCGGGCGACGAGATCGCCCGGCAGGAAAGGCGTGTCGGTCGCGACGCTGACCGCAAAACGGACTTCCGGCAGATAGGCCGCGATGAAATCGAGGCCGGCGAGAATGCCGGCGAGAGGGCCGGCGAAGCCCGCCACATCGTCGGCGACAACGGGCAGGCCATAAGACGCGAAACGTCCGGGATCACCATTGGCGCTGATGAGCAGTGCGTCGCACTGCGGCCGCAAGATGGAGATGCTGCGCGTCAGGAGCGGCACGCCGCAAAGCTCCATCAGCGGCTTGTCGCCGCCGCCCATACGGCTCGATCGGCCGCCGGCGAGAAGAATCCCGGCGGTGGTCTCATGGATCGAGGATATGGCTGTCGCGGCCGGCATAGGATTTGGCGCCAGTGCTGCCGCGCCCGGGGGATTTTCTGCGGCACACATCAGTTCGACTATTCATTGAAGTATAGCGCGGTCCATCTCTGCCCTCAATCGCGACGAGATCCACCGTCGGGAGGCCGGGCGCCATGTCAAAACCGATACCAGAGAGCCGCCATAGGCCCGAGCTCGCGGCCGGCGTTCTGGCCGGCGACGGTGGCGAAGAAGCCAGCTTCGACGGACCAGCGCCGCGAGAGATCATAGACGATGCTCGGCTGCAGCTTGAGCCAGGACCAATAGGTGCAGGACCAATAGGTGCAGGCTGCGCCGGCATGGCCTGCGACGGTCATGTAGCTCGCCAGCATGATGAGGAGTTGCGGCTGCGGGCGAACGCCGAAAGTCGCATCGGCATGCCATTCCTCGGGCAAGCCGTCGCCTTGCCATGTGTGGCTGGCCTCGACATCGATGAAACCCGTGGTGCTGCCGATCGCAAAGCTATGGCCAAGCAAGAGGCGCAGGTCTGCGGCGGGAGCACGGTCCTGATCGAAAAGGCCGACCTGCATCGAGCTCGCAGCAAAAGGAATATGCACCAGGCCTTGCAGCGAGAGAACCGTCGAATCGAAACTGACGAGACCGACGCGGGCGCCGAGGTCGGTTCCCGCCGCGGCCGGAGGCGTTGGCTGCGCCGGCTCCTGACGGACCACATCCGCAGACGGTTGGGCGATAAGGGTGATCCGATCGGTCAGTCCATATTCGATATAGGTGCCGAGCTCGAATTTCCGATAGGCCGGGATCGGCACGAGCTTGCCATCGGCGTCGAAGGCAAGGGTCGAATCGGAGAAGCTCGCAGCGGTGATGATTTCGCCTTGCCCGGGCGGTGCGAGAAAGGCACCTGCTTGCGCGGGCATAGGGGCAGCCGTAGAGACGGCACCCAACGGCAAAATGAAAAGAGTTCGTCGGATACACACGACAAATCACTTTTCTCGGCCTGAACAAACGGCCGGACACACTTAACCATAGGTAAAGACTGTCATGCGTGCTCATTTTTGCCAAGGCGAATTAGGGAGTTCCGGATGACTCAAAGCGAAATGTGACAGACTGCGGCGCAGCAAATGCAGCGCGGGGCAAAGCGGATTTCAGCTTGTCCTCCGCAAGTGCGAAAAATTTTTCGCCGATGCGAAGCTGGTCTCGCCATCCAACTTTATATGAGGCTTTGAATGAAGGAGGAGGCTTGTCTTGCACCATATGTCTGAGGCAAGCTAGCGGCATGTTCTATCTCGAGACCGCAGCCTTCGAAGCCACGCCGGTTGCAGCCGATCCTTTTCCGCATCTCGTCGTGCGGCACTTCATTTCGAAGACCAATGTTGCGCGGATCGCCGCGGATTTCCCGCGCCTGCCTGGACCTGGTGCCTTTCCAGCGCGTGCTCTGCGGCTCAAAGGACATTTCGCCGATCTGATCGCCGAACTTAGCGAGCCCTGGCTGCGTCAGGCGATCGAAGACAAGTTCGATATCGATCTCACCGGCCGTCCATTTGTTTGGACAGCACGCGGGCATGTGCAGGAGCGCGACGGGGCGGTGCACACCGATACGCGATCCAAGCTCGTGACGATGCTGCTTTATCTGAACGAAGACTGGACGCGCACAGGCGGGCGCCTGCGCCTGTTGCGCTCACGTGAAACGCTCGGCGATCCGGTCGTCGAAGTGCCGCCGCTCGGCGGCACTTTGCTGGCCTTTTTGCGCAGCGAGAGGTCATGGCATGGGCATTTGCCGCATATCGCTGAACGACGAGCGATTCAGCTCAATTTCATGACCGATGCGCGGATCGCCGCGCGCGAACAGGCGCGGCATCTTCTGTCGGCCCGCGCCAAGCAATGCGCCGCGCTCCTTCGGCTGGAAAAGGCTGACAGGCTCTTCACCCCTTAAGCAGTTCGACGAGGGTTTTGCCCAATCTTGCGGGGGAGGGGGAGACTTTGATTCCGGCTTTCTCCATGGCGGCGATTTTTTCTTCGGCGCCGCCTTTGCCGCCGGCGATGATGGCGCCGGCATGGCCCATCCTTCGGCCCGGCGGCGCGGTGCGCCCGGCGATGAAGCCGACCATCGGTTTTTTGCGCCCGCGCTTGGCTTCATCGCGCAGAAACTCTGCCGCCTCTTCCTCGGCGCCGCCGCCGATCTCGCCGATCATGATGATCGATTGGGTCTTCGGATCGGCCAGAAACAGCTCGAGCATATCGATGAATTCCGTGCCCTTCACCGGATCGCCGCCGATGCCGACCGCCGTCGTCTGGCCGAGCCCTTCGCGGCTCGTCTGGAACACCGCTTCGTAAGTCAAAGTGCCCGAGCGCGAGACAATGCCGACCGAGCCGGGCTTAAAGATGTTTGCCGGCATGATGCCGATCTTCGATTCGCCTGCCGTCACCACGCCGGGGCAGTTCGGCCCGATGAGGCGGGATTGCGAGCCGGAAAGCGCCCGTTTCACCCGCACCATGTCGAGCACCGGAATGCCTTCGGTGATGCAGACGATGAGGGAGATCTCGGCATCGATGGCCTCGCAGATCGCGTCCGCCGCGCCCGGCGGCGGCACATAGACGACGCTCGCATCGGCGCCGGTCGCGGCCTTGGCTTCGGCGACCGTGTCGAAGACCGGCAGGTTGAGATGCACAGATCCGCCTTTGCCGGGCGAGACGCCGCCGACCATTTTGGTGCCATAGGCCAGCGCCTGTTCGGAATGGAATGTGCCGTTCTTGCCGGTAAAGCCCTGGCACAAAACCCTGGTCTCTTTGTCGATGAGGATCGCCATGCCGCTCAGCCTTTCTTCACTGCGGCGACGATCTTTTGCGCGGCATCGTCGAGATCGTCGGCGGCGATCATTGCGAGGCCGGATTTGGCGATGATCGCCTTGCCGAGATCGACATTGGTGCCTTCGAGCCGCACCACCAAGGGCACGTCGAGGCCGACCTCCTTCACCGCGGCGATGACGCCCTCGGCGATCACATCGCATTTCATGATGCCGCCGAAGATGTTGACGAGAATGCCCTTCACATTCTTGTCGGCGGTGATGATCTTGAACGCCGCCGCGACTTTCTCTTTCGTCGCGCCGCCGCCGACATCGAGAAAATTCGCCGGCTCGGCGCCATAGAGCTTGATAATGTCCATCGTCGCCATGGCGAGCCCGGCGCCATTCACCATGCAGCCGATATTGCCGGTAAGCGCGACATAGGAAAGATCATATTTCGCGGCCTCGATCTCCTTTGCATCCTCTTCGCTCTCGTCGCGAAGCGCGAGGATGTCTGGATGTTTGAAGAGCGCATTGGCATCGAAAGAGACTTTCGCATCGAGGCAGCGCAACTGCCCGTCCTTCGCCAAGATCAAAGGATTGATCTCGAGCATCGCCATATCCTTGGCAGTAAAGGCGGCATAGAGCCCGGCGACAAGCTTTTCCGCCTGTTTGACGAGATCGCCCGAAAGTCCCAAAGCCTTGGCGAGCCTGCGGCCATGATGCGGCATGATGCCCGTCGCCGGGTCGACCGAGAAAGTCACGATCTTCTCTGGGTTCTTATGCGCCACCTCTTCGATCTCGACACCGCCCTCGGTCGAGACGACGAAGGCCACCCGCCCGGTTCCTCGATCGACGAGAAGCGAGAGATAGAACTCCTTCTCGATCGCCGAGCCGTCTTCAATATAGAGCCGATCGACCACCTTGCCCGACGGCCCGGTCTGCACCGTCACCAAGGTCTTGCCGAGCATCTGCTCGGCATAAAGGACGACCTCCGCGGCCGAACGGGCGAGCCGCACGCCGCCGCCAGAGCCCGCCTCCGCCTCCTTGAATGTGCCCTTGCCGCGCCCGCCCGCATGAATCTGCGATTTCACGACGTAAACGGGGCCCGGCAGACGCTCGGCTGCGGCCCGCGCTTCTGCAGCCGTCGAAGCGGGAAAGCCCGACGCGACCGGCGCCTTGTAGACAGCGAGTGTCGCTTTGGCTTGAAATTCATGGACGTTCAAAGGGGCTCTCCCATTTGTATTATGTATGCCAATAGGCCCAATTGTGACGGCCGGTCAAATGAATTTCGTGACCGATATTTTGCTTCGCCGCAGCAATGAAGCAGCATGAAGAAGCGGCATGAAAAAAGGCGCGCTCACGCGCGCCTTGCAGGATTGTTGAATGAATCTGCGCCGCAACTATTCAAGCGGTCTTTGTTGCTTCAATCGGCGGGTTCGGCACCGGATGGGTTCGCAGCATCATCGCATGCCGCAAGGGCTTAATAGCGAAGAGCGCGAGGAGTGCTGCGGTGACATTGAGGCTGACGGCGACGACGAAGACCGCCGACCAACCGGATTTTGCGGCGAGAATGCTCGCCAGCGGCACGAGCAGCGAGGCCGTGCCTTTGGCCGTATAAAGCATGCCGGCATTGGTCGTGGCATATTTGGAGCCGAAAGTGTCGCCGCAGGTCGCCGGGAACAGGCTGTAGATCTCGCCGAAGACGCCGAAATAGATCGCCGTGGCGAAAACGAAGACCAGCGGATTGTGCCCATAAGCGCTGATGGTCAACAGCGAGGCGGCGCCGATCGAGAAGGCGATCGCCATGGTGTTTTCGCGGCCGATGTGATCGGAGATGTAGCCGAACGCAGGCCGGCCAAAGCCGTCGAAGATACGATCGAGCGAGATGGCGAAAGTCAGCGCCGCCAGTGTGACGCCGGCAAGATTAACCGGCACATTGGCGATCTTGTAGTCATGCGCGATCGGGCCGATCTGCGCCGCCGCCATCAGGCCACCGGCGGCCACCATGACGAAGGCGAGATAAAGCACCCAAAACACCGGCTGCCGCAGGGTCTGCGAGGGCGCAAAGTCGATCTTGCTCTGCATGACCTTGAGGATCTTCTTGACCGGGGCAAAAGTGTGATGCGGCTTACGCAGGAACTGCGCAAGAATGAGCACGGTGAAGCCCTGGCCAATGCCGAAGGTGAAGAAGGCATGCTCATAGCCGCTCGCGGCGATCATCTTCGCGATCGGTATGACGGTCAGAGCAGCGCCGGCGCCAAAGCCCGCCGCCGTCGCGCCCGCCGCGAGACCGCGCCGATCAGGGAACCATTTGAGCGCATTGCCGACGCAAGTGCCATAGACTGCGCCGGCGCCAATGCCGGCGATGATGGCCGCGACGTAAAGCAGAAGGACCGAGTTCGCCATCGAGTTCAAAACCCAGGCGATGCCAATCATGATGCCGCCGAAAGTCACCACGACGCGCGGCCCATATTTGTCGACGAACCAAGCTTCGATCGGGACAAGCCAAGTTTCGGTCACCACAAAAAAAGTGAAGGCCGCCTGAATGGCAGGGCGGCCCCAGTGGTATTTCGCATTGATCGGATCAACGAAAAGAGTCCAGCCATATTGCAGATTGGCGATCATCGCCATGCAGACGATGCCCATCGCGAGCTGCAGCCAGCGGTAATTAGCTCCCTCTGCCCCGAGCCTTCCGCCCCCGTTATTATCGCTCATCATTTCCTCCCGACCTGTCTTCGTGGTCCTTGGAGGCCGCGAAGATCGGAGCCATTGTGGCGTTTTGTATACCAATAGGCAAGACGCCAAATCTTGGCATGTCATATATGATCAAAATTGGAAGGATAGAGCGCGCTTCGTGCGCATCGGATCCCGGTCTTTTCGGTCGCACTCTAATCCTATGATTTCAATATAAAAATAGTTCTGGGAAAAACAAAATACCGGCTTCGCTTGGAAAAATGAACAAAAAGTTTCATCCCTGGTAAAGGACAACGACCTGGGAGCATTGTGGCGATCCACCAAAGGAGAGCCGGCATGGCGCCAAGACCCTGTTGGCGTGGCGGCGACGCGGCCAGGCACTCGCAACGCGTGATGCCATGCTGGGCTCGGCGAGGCTTTGGTCTCTGCCATTCCAGCAATCTGCGTAAACTTGATTGTGCCGGAAACTGGTTGCCCTTTTCCGCGTCCCGCTGTGGCGTCTTCAGCCCGACTAAATCCATGCTGGACAAAATGTTGAGCCGGCGATCACGCGCTGGGATGAATCGGCAAAACAAAAGCCCCGGCTTGGCCGGGGCTTTCCACTTTGTGAGGCGGCAATTTCAATCTCTGCGGACGTTGGAGGAGGCCACGCAATCGAAAAATTGCCACAGCTTTTTACCGGGCGCATGTCCGAGAGCGGTTTCAGGTTTGGTGTCCGCACCAAACCCGTTCGAAACCGCGCCCATTCAAAAAGCTAGAGCATTTTCGGAAAATCAAGTCGGGCTTGCCCGACTTGATCATCAAAAGAACCGATCTCGGCAACAGCGGAGATCGGCAAAACCGGGAGCCACTTTTGCTGAAAATGCTCTTGCCGAAAAGGATGGGAGACCTTTCGACGACATGCTTTGCCCTCAGAGCCCGAAATAGGCGACGTCGCCATTGCGGGCGGCGATTTCGGCGCTGAGATCGAGGAAGCTCAGAAGCCGATCGATGAGGCTGCGGGAGGGATGCAGAGCAAGGGAAGCAGTCTTGATCATTGTCTTATCTCAAAGAGCTATTGGAAGCATCTATCTTTCGATAGGCTGGAATATGGCATGCCAGATGCAAAATAGAAGAATAATTTGGGCATAGGCTGCCTGCGTTTTTTGCAATGCACAATAGCAGGGCCTCGCCCAGTCGAGCGCGTGCATAGATAAAGACGGCCGCGGTTTCGCAGCCGTCGCTTCAGCCGAATTTTTTTGAATTATTCAGCGGCTTGCTTAATGACGGGTTCCAAAGCGCCCGAGGCACGGATCGTGGCGAGCTCTTCGTCGCCATATCCGAGCACATATGAGAGGATCTCATCGGTGTGTTCGCCGAGCAGGGGCGAGCGGACGACCTCGGTCGGGCTATCCGATAATTTGATCGGATTGCCCACCGTAAGATAGGAACCGCGCACCGGATGGTCGACTTCGACCACCGTCCCGGTCGCCCGCAAAGACGGATCCTCGGCGATTTCTTGCATTGAGAGGATCGGGCCGCAGGGGATATCGAGCGGATTGCAGATGTCCATGACCTCGAATTTTGTCTTCGTCTTGGTCCATTCCTCGATTGTATCGAAAATGAATCTCAATTTATTGAGCCGCGCTTCAGGCTTGGCATATTCGGGGTCGGTGACCCACTCCGGCTTGCCAATGACATTGCAGATCTTGTCCCACACCGGCGCCTGAGTGATGAAATAGATATAGGCGTTCGGGTCGGTCTCCCAGCCTTTGCATTTCAAGATCCAGCCGGGCTGACCGCCGCCCGAGGCATTGCCGGCGCGCGGCACCGCATCGCCGAAAGGTATGTCTTCGCCAAATTGCGGATATTCCTTCAGCGGCCCATGCGTTAGGCGTTGCTGGTCGCGCAGCTTGACGCGGCAGAGATTGAGCACGCTGTCCTGCATGGCGACATCGACCTTTTGGCCGCGGCCGGTCATGGTGCGTTGGAACAGGGCTGTGACAATGCCGAGAGCCAGATGGAGGCCAGTACCGGAATCGCCGATCTGCGCGCCGGTTACCACCGGCGGCCCGTCGTGAAAGCCGGTCGTCGAAGCGGCACCGCCGGCGCATTGCGCAACGTTCTCATAGACTTTGCAGTCTTCATAAGGGCCGGGACCGAAGCCTTTGATCGAGGCGACGATCATGCGCGGATTGAGAGTCTGGATGCGGTCCCAGCCGAAGCCCATGCGGTCAAGCACGCCGGGCGCGAAATTCTCGACGAGGACATCGCAGGCTTTGATCAAAGCCTCGAGGACCTGCTTGCCCTTCGGATTTTTGGTGTCGAGGGTGATCGAGCGCTTATTGTGGTTCAGCATCGTGAAATAGAGGCTGTCGGCGTTCGGCACGTCGCAGAGCTGGCCGCGGGTAATATCGCCAGCTCCCGGCCGTTCCACCTTGATCACATCGGCGCCGAACCATGCCAGCAATTGCGTGCAGGTGGGGCCCGATTGCACATGGGTGAAATCCAGAACCCGTACCCCCTCCAAAGCCTTGCCCATTCGTTTGCTCCACTCCTCATCTTGACAGTTTTGATTATCGTTCCGAGCGAGAATATTTTCGTAGCCGTGTGAATTTGGCATACGGCGGCCCAGCGTCCATTTATACATGGTTTCCACCATTGGACTAGAGGCATAGGCGCGGCCGCCGCAGGGATTTGCCAGCCGCCGGCCTGGCGTTCCAAAAAATTCTTGGAGCAAAGTCGCGTGCCCACGTGGAGGACACGCGCCTGCCGGAGCAACAGATCTCTCTGCGTTCTCTCGGCTGAGTGCGGTCGGGCATGCCGAATTGCCGCATTGGGGCCTTCCGCCCCTTCTTCGATAGAGGGCTCCGTCACTGACCCGTGCCGTTTTGCGGCGCGGGATCACTGGCGGAAGGCGCTTTGCGCAGCAATGGCACAAAACCGTAAAAAATATAGCAGGACGCGGTTCGACCGCATCGGCTCGCCCTGCATCGCTCCCGCATGCGAACAATGTGGGAAGCGGCGCTTCGATCGGCAATGCCGGGGAGAGCCCCACTGCCTGCGGGCTCAAGGATTGCAAAAAAGACGGCGCGGAGACCGCGCCGTACCGGAACACCCCGAAGAAGAGCCTTTCCGAAGAAAAGTCTTTCCGGGATGAGCCATCTTGGAGAGACCGAGGGAGCGATGCAAAAGCGCGAAGGCCTCTCTTAAACCGCCCGCGCCGTATGCATTTCGGCAATCTGTTCCGGGCTGTAGCCGAGGCTCGCGAGCACCTCGTCCGTATGTTCGCCGAGCAGCGGCGAGCCGGTGACTTCGACGGTCATGTCCGAGAATTTGATCGGGCTGCCGACGGTGAGATATTTGCCGCGCTCCTTGTGATCGACTTCGACAATGGTGCCGCTCGCCCGCAATGACGGATCATTGGCGATTTCCTTCATCGAGAGCACCGGCGCGCAGGGGATGTCGAATTTGCGCAGGATGTCGACGGCTTCGAATTTGGTCTTGTCCTTCAGCCAATCTTCGATGAAGGCGAAAATGTCGAAGATCTTGTCCTGCCGCGCCTCGGCGGTGGTGTAGGCCGGATCGTCGATCCATTCCGGCTTGTTCAGCGCCTTGCAGATTGGCGCCCAGGCATGGCCCTGGATGGTGAAATAGATATAGGCGTTCGGATCCGTCTCCCAGCCTTTGCATTTGAGCACCCAGCCGGGCTGGCCGCCGCCGCCGGCATTGCCGCCGCGCGGCACGACATCGGTGAACTCGCCGTGCGGATATTGCGGATATTCTTCGAGATAGCCGACCTTCTCCAGGCGCTGCTGGTCGCGTAGCTTGACCCGGCACAGATTGAGGACGCTGTCCTGCATCGATACGGCGACCTTCTGGCCCTTGCCGGTCTTGGTGCGCTGATGCAGCGCGGTGAGGATGCCGATGGCGAGATGCATGCCGGTATTGCTGTCGCCGAGCGCTGCGCCGCTCACCGTCGGCGGGCCGTCCCAGAAGCCGGAGGTCGAAGCAGCGCCGCCGGCGCATTGCGCGACATTCTCATAGACCTTCAGGTCTTCGTAATGGTGCCCGTCGCTGAAGCCCTTCACAGACGCGACGATCAGGCCCGGATTGATCTCTTTGATGCGCTCCCAGCTGAAGCCCATGCGGTCGAGCGCGCCCGGCCCGAAATTCTCGACGAGAACATCGGACTGCTCGATCAGCTTTTCGAGCACCTCTTTGCCTTGCGGCGTCTTGGTGTCCAAGGTGAGCGAGCGCTTGTTGCTGTTGAGCATCGTAAAATAGAGCGCGTCAGCGCCTGGAACGTCGCGCAGCTGCGAGCGGGTGACGTCGCCTGAGCCCGGACGCTCGACCTTGATGACGTCGGCGCCGAACCAGGCGAGCAGCTGCGTGCAGGCCGGACCCGCCTGCACATGGGTGAAATCGATGATCTTAATGCCTTCGAGTGGCTTGCTCATGGGTACATTTCCTTATCCTGCGTTCTGCTTTGTTCCGGAAGGGCCTGCGAACTGGCTCCAATCCGGAAGTGAATGCTCCGCCTGTTTCAGCGGAAACCCTGTTGCCAGGGAAAAGCGTCTCGTTTTGCCTATCCGACCCCATTTGTTTTTCTGAGCTTGGCTTCGAGTTCGGCGAGCTCTTTGCGCAATTTGCGCTCTTCGGCCCAGCGGACAGTCTCATCGCGGATGATTGCGGCTATGGCGGCCGGGCGGCCGTCTGCGGACGCGAGCAGCGAGACCGTGAAGGCGATCGACAAACTGCGGCCGTCCTTGTGCAACGCCGGCACCCGCAGCACATCTGTCGCGTAACGCGTCTCGCCCGTCCGCATGGTCTGATGATAGCCGTCCCAATGCCGCTGCCGCTGCCGCTCCGGAATGATCAGATCGAGGGAGCGGCCGAGCGCTTCGCTTTCCGAAAAGCCGAAGATGCGTTCGGCAGCCGGGTTCCACAGCGTGATGAGACCGCCTGCGTCGCAGGCGACGATCGCATCGCCTGCCGCTTTCACGAGTTCGGCGAAGTCAATCGGAGACTGCATGGGCCCACGCGTTCTTAGTTAAAGTAGTCAACCTTCGTTTGTGGCCGATTTATTTTTTGCGAACCACGCTTTGCGGGTTGAGGCTGCCGATGTTGCCGCTCTCGGAGCCGGCCGCTGGGTCGATCGCCGCGTTGATGAGGGTCGGCCTACCGGAATCCATCGCCGCGTTGACGGCACACTTCAACTCGTCGGGCGTTGTCACATGGACGCCGACGCCGCCGAATGCTTCCATCATCTTGTCGTAGCGCGAGTCTTTGACGAAGACGGTTGGCGCAACGTCCGAACCACCAGTGGGGTTGACGTCGGTTCCGCGATAGATGCCGTTGTTGTTGAAGACGACGACGCAGACGGGCAGGTTGTACCGGCAGATTGTTTCCACCTCCATGCCGGAGAAACCAAAGGCGCTGTCGCCTTCAACTGCGAGCACGGGTTTGCCGGTCTCCACTGCGGCCGCGACGGCAAAGCCCATGCCGATGCCCATGACGCCCCAGGTGCCGACGTCCAGGCGTTTGCGCGGTTGATACATGTCGATGACGCCGCGCGCCAAATCGAGCGTGTTGGCACCTTCGTTGACGAGGATGGCTTCCGGCCGCTCTTTGATGACGGTGCGCAGTGCACCGAGCGCACTGTGGAAATCCATCGGCACCGAATTTTTCATCAGCTTCGACGCCATCTTGGCAAGGTTTGCTTCCTTGCGCGCATTGATAGAGCCGATCCAATCAGCCGGCGGGGCCGACCACTTGCCGTCCATGCCCTTAAGGAGAGCGGATATGCAGGAGCCGATGTCGCCGACCAGCGGAGCGGCGATCTCGACGTTGCTGTCCATCTCCTTGGGCTCGATGTCGATCTGGATGAACTTCTGCGATCCAGGCGCACCCCAGCTCTTGCCCTTGCCGTGCGACAGAAGCCAATTGAGGCGGGCACCAACCAGCATCACGACGTCGGCTTCTTTCAGCACCAACGAGCGCGCCGCGGCCGCCGACTGCGGATGCGTGTCGGGCAGCAGACCTTTGGCCATGCTCATCGGCAGATAAGGAATGCCGCTCTTCTCGACCAGGGCGCGGATCTTGGCATCGGCCTGCGCGTATGCCGCGCCTTTGCCCAGGATGATCAGGGGGCGCTTGGCACTTTTCAATACATCGAGCGCACGCTCGACAGCAGCCGGAGCGGGAAGCTGGGCAGGTGCCGGGTCAATGACCTTGACGAGTGACTTGGTTCCAGTCTCCGCGTCCAAAACCTGAGAGAAAAGTTTGGCCGGCAGATCGAGATAGACGCCGCCCGGACGGCCGGAAACAGCTGCGCGTATGGCGCGCGCTACGCCGATGCCGATGTCTTCGGCATGCAGCACGCGGAACGCCGCCTTGCAGAGGGGCTTGGCGATGGCCAGCTGGTCCATCTCTTCGTAGTCGCCCTGCTGTAGGTCGACGATCTCGCGCTCGGACGAACCACTGATCAGGATCATCGGAAAGCAGTTGGTCGTGGCATTGGCCAGCGCAGTCAGACCGTTGAGAAAGCCGGGAGCTGACACCGTGAGGCAGATGCCCGGCTTTTTCGTCAGGAAGCCGGCGATTGCAGCTGCATTGCCAGCGTGCTGCTCGTGCCGGAACGAGATGACGCGCATGCCTTCGGCCTGTGCGATACGGCCCAAGTCCGTGATCGGGATGCCGGGCACACCATAGATCGTGTTGATGCCGTTGAGCTTGAGCGCCTCGATGACGAGGTGAAAGCCATCCGTCAGCTCCTGCTGTGCATCGGCTTCGTCCGTATCTACATTGAAATGGCTTCCCAAAACGATGTTCGCGTCACGCGACTTTGCCTTCAGCGCATAGTCTGCAGTTGTCGCTTCCTTGACGGCCGCCGACATTCTCTCCTCCCTCGATTTCCGCACGCATCCAGCCGGTGTTCCCCCGGGCATGGAAGCGTTTAACTAAACCCGAGCGGTCATCGAGCCCCGGCGAAGCCGGGCGAGGGCCGCTTATTCGAACAATTCGTTCCCGTGTTCTTCGATGAACGCCGCGAGACCGAGCGTATGGTCGCGCGACAATCTTTCGGCGATTTCTGTCTCGCGATTCTCTATCGCGGTGATGATGGCGAGATGGTCCTCGATCGAACGCTGCGCCCGGTCCAGCTTGCCGATGGTCAATTGCCGGATCCCACGCACATGAAGCAGCAGGTTATCGGTCATGTCGCGGAGCACTTGCGAGCCGCTCATGCGAATGATCGCCTGATGGAAAGTGATGTTGGCCGAGGAATATTCGTTGAGATGTTCCGTCGGCTTGTAGGCGTCGCTGAATTCCTTGAAGATCTGCCGCAGGGAGGCGACATCGGCAGCTGGGTCGAGGGTAATGAGGCGCACCGCCATGCTCTCGAGCGCCGCCCAGGCCTGCACCATTTCGATGATTTCGCGCTTGGTCTTGCGCACGACGAGAATGCCGCGCCGCGGCACGGTGCGCAAAAAGCCGTCCTGCTCAAGCATCGCGACGGCCTCGCGGATCGGCGTGCGGCTCACGCCGAGACGATCCGACAATTCACGCTCGTCGAGCATCACCGGCTCGGGCGCTGAATAGACATCCATCTTAATGATGGCGTCCTTCAGTGCGGTATAGACTTTGCTCTTGAAACTCTCTTCCGTGCGAATCCGCGGAAACAATTCGTCATTGGCCGCATCAAGCGACCGCTTCGAAGATGTTGCCGTGCGCGAGTTGGGTAGAGTTGCCATATGCCTGACCTCTTGTGTAGTGTGGCATACAAAATGCCACTATGTCAAGATTTCTAATACGCTTGACAAATGATAGCGTTGGCACACCAAATACCATGCCCTGGCTAAAAGGCGTCCCAAATTGGGCATACTCGCACAGCGGTCTCCCAGCAAGGCGATAGAACGTCTGGGGGCCAAATTATGGCGCCGCTGGCCGCCGTTCACTGAAATCCGGGGCGGTAACAGAACGTCGGCTGCATTGATGGAATTCCGGGGTGCATTGCCCCGAGGCAAAGGCCAATGCGATTTTGCCGATGCACCCCTTCAGCGCCGCCCGTTCCCGTACGGGCGGCGCTTGCTTTTTGGGGCATCCCTCGGTTCCTGTCCTCGTCGAGCGGCCGCTCCAACTTTAAGAGATGCCGCTTGGCGAGGACATGCTTTAGACGCCCCGTTCACATGAGCGAAAAGGCCTTATGAAGGCGCCGCGCGGACGGGAAGAAAGTTTCGGGAGACGGGAATGATGGTTTTGCCGGCAATGATGCGTCAGGTCTATTTCGAAGGGTCGGGCGGGCCGGAGGTGCTTCGGATCGGCGAAGCGGCGGTGCCGCAGCCGGGCGAAGGCAAAGTGCTCGTCGAGGTCGTGGCCGCCGGCATCAACCGGCCGGATTGCATCCAGCGCGCCGGCAATTATCCACCGCCGCCTGGCGAATCGAATATTCCCGGTCTCGAAATCTCCGGTCGCGTCGTAGCCTTGGGCCAAGGCGTGACGAGCCTGAAGGAAGGCGATGCCGTTTGTGCGCTTTTGGGCTCGGGCGGCTACGCTGATTATGCGCTGGCCGATGCCGCGCTCTGTTTGCCGGTGCCGCGACCGCTGAGCCTCGTCGAGGCCGGCGGCCTGCCGGAAACCTTCTTCACCGTCTTTGACAATGTCTTCACCCGCGGCAGGCTGAAGGCGGGCGAGACCTTTCTCGTCCATGGCGGCTCGAGCGGCATCGGCTCGACGGCGATTCAGCTCGCCAAGCTGTTCGGCGCGAATGTGATCACGACCGCCGGCTCGCCCGAAAAATGCGCCTTCTGCCGCACCCTCGGCGCCGATCTCGCCATCGATTACAAGACCCAGGATTTCGTCGACGAGGTGAAGACATTCACGCAAAAGCGCGGCGTCGACGTCATCCTCGACATGGTCGGCGGCTCTTATATGCAGAAGAATCTGTCGATCCTGGCGGTCGAGGGGCGGCTCGTGCAGATCGCCTTCCTGCAATCGAGCATCGTCGAAAATTTCAATTTCATGCCGATAATGCTGAAGCGGCTGACCTTGACCGGCTCGACCTTGCGCTCGCGCAGCCTCGCGCAAAAGGCCGAGGTTGCCGAGGCTTTGCGCGAAAAAATCTGGCCGCTGCTCGATGCAGGCAAGGCGAAGCCTATTATCCATGCGACCTTCCCGCTCGAAGATGCGCGGGCGGCGCATGAGATGATGGAATCCTCGGCCCATGCTGGAAAGATCTTGCTGCTGACGGGGAAATAGCGTCGCACCCTCTCCCATTGGGAGAGGGTGCCGCCGAAGGCGGCGGGTGAGGGGTTACGGTGTTGCATTTGAAGCATTGTAACCCCTCATCCGTCATGCTTCGCATGACACCTTCTCCCACAGGGAGAAGGTTCCCCCTGCGTCGCTAAAATTTCTCCCTCAGAAAGGCTGTCAGCGCCATATCGAATTCCGCTGGCCTTTCGATATGCGGGATGTGGCCGGAGCCTTCGATCTCGACGAGCCTGCCCGTTGGCAGATCTTTGACCGCTTCGCGCCCAAGCTCGGGCCAATGGCCGAGCCCTTTGGTCGCTTCCAGTGACGCATAGCGGCGGAAGAAGGCCGAATGGTCGTCCTGCCCGATGATCAGCAGCACCGGCATTTTCAAGAGCCTATATTCATGCCGGATCGGTTCGTCGAAGATCATTTGATAGGTGAGCGCCGAGGCCATCGCCCAACGCGGATATTCCGGACTCTTCAACACGCGCGAAAAGATCTCGACGGCATATTCGGCCTCCGGCGGCCAGCCGAGGAAAAAGGCCTTCATGAAGGCGCGATAGCTCTGCGGCGTCTGCTGCATCTCGGTCGCGGACAGCGTTTCGAGCGCCACCGGCTTGATGGCGGCGCGATAATCTTCGAGGCCGATCGGATTTTCGAGCACCAGAATAGTGGTCGTCTCTGGATAATCCCTGGCGAAATAGACGGCGAGCATGCCGCCGAAAGAATGGCCGATGATCGCCGCTCTGGCGATGCCGAGATGATCGAGAAGAATCTTGGTGTCTTGCGCGAGAAGGTCGAAATGATAGGTGATCGCAGGTTTCGCCGATTTGCCAAAGCCGAGCTGATCCGGCACGACGGTGCGATAGCCTTGCGCGCTTAACATACGGATCACGCCGGCCCAATATTCGCCGGAAAAGCTCTTGCCATGCAAAAGCACGACGGCCTTGCCGTTCGGCTTGCCCGTCGGCGCCACATCCATATAGGCCATGCGCAGGCTCTGGCCTTCGATCATCAGATTGAGAAAATGGACGGGGTAAGGATAATCGATTCCTTCGAGGCCAATGCCGAGCGGCTTTTCGGGCGCGGCCGCAGGCGGCGCTGCCTTTGCCGGCGTAAAGGGCAGGAAAGCGGCGAGGATGAGAGCGCAGAGGCGGCTGCGGAGCATGGTGCTTTCCTATGAACGAGGCCCGCTGCCGGAATAGGCTGCGCACCGAAAAGATCATCTCACATTTGCGGGAGCAGGCTCTGGGGCGCAAAAAGCACTGCGGCGCCAGCGCGACGCTTGACATGAGGGGCCGATCTTTCTAATGCCTGCCGCTTCGGGCGCGACTGGCGCCCCTCATTCCATGGCGGGTTCGGCCCGCCGTGGCGCACCCGTGGCGGTTCCTTAATCTTTAAGAGAACGGCCTGTCGGCCGGCCAAAAGCCGGTAGAGGAGGGCGCGGACCTCCGCCACCAGCCGGCGGGAGACGCGGTTTTGCGACGCGCGCGAAGCGCGGGCGCTCGCCTGTCCTCGTCCGGCACAAATTTCGAGGACGCGATGACGAAGCGTGCAGAAGCTAAATATAAAATCGACCGCCGCATGGGCCAGAACATCTGGGGCCGCCCGAAGAGCCCCGTCAACCGGCGCGAATATGGGCCGGGCCAGCACGGCCAGCGCCGCAAGGGCAAGCTCTCCGATTTCGGCACGCAGCTCAAGGCCAAGCAGAAGCTCAAGGGCTACTACGGCAATATTTCGGAAAAGCAGTTCCGCAAATATTACGCCGAAGCGCTCCGCATGCGCGGCGATTCCGGCGCTCATCTCATCGGCCTTCTGGAGCGCCGCCTCGATGCGATTGTTTATCGCGCGAAATTCGTGTCGACGGTCTTTGCCGCCCGCCAATTCGTCAATCACGGCCACATCAAGGTCAATGGCCGGCGGGTGAACATCCCCTCCTATCAGGTGAAGATCGGCGATCTCATCGAGGTGAAGGAGGCGTCGCGTCAGCTCACCAGCGTGCTCGAAGCGGTCGGCCTCGCCGAGCGCGACGTGCCGGAATATTACGAAGTCGATCACACCAAGATGAGCGCGAAACTGACCCGCATTCCGCTGCCAACGGAAGTGCCCTATCCGGTGCTGATGGAGCCCAATCTCGTCATCGAATTCTATTCGCGCTGAGTTTTGTGCTCGGCTGAAATGCAAGAGCATTTTCAGCAAAAGTGGATACCGGTTTGCCGATCTCGGCTGTTGCCGAGATCGGCTTCTTTGATGATCAAGTCGGGCAAGCCCGACTTGATTTTCCGAAAATGCTCCAACTTTTTGAATGAGAGCGGTTTCCAAACGGTTGCGTGTGGACACGCAACCTGAAACCGCTCTCGGGCCGCCTTCGGGGGGCCTTTTTATTGCTTCTTCGCAGAACGAGCCGGGCGTCGGGGCCGGGGCTCAAGACCATGGCGGACCCGCAATGACAAAAATCCTCTTCATCGAGCATGACGGCACCGAACATAAGGTCGATGCCGAGGATGGCGCGATCCTCATGCGCGTCGGCCAGCAGAATTTCATCCCCACCATTCGCGGCGAATGCGGCGGCACCTGCAGCTGCGGCTCCTGCCACGTCTATGTCGATCCCGCCTGGTTTCCCAGGCTGAAGCCGCCGCATGAGCTGGAGCAGATGATGATCGATAGTCTGACATTGACGAAGCAGGATACCAGCCGTTTGACCTGCATGCTCCTCGTCACGCCGGAAATGGACGGACTCGTGCTGCGCCTGCCCAATCCGGATTTGTGAAAGAGACAGCGGCGAGCGCTGCGCCCAAAACATTGGCGCTGAGAACCGTTGTCCCCAAAAGCATTTTCAGGCGAAGCGGACACCGCTTCGCCGTCCGAAAATGCTCCGATTAAAAAACTAGAGCGCGTTCGGACGAAAAACCGGAAGCCACTTTTTCTGAACGCGCTCTAGAGGCCACGCTCAGCCTTCCTTTAATGGCACTTTGAAGAACTTTCCCGCTTCCTCGCGGATCTTGCCCAATTGTTTCTCGAGCTGCTGGATCTGCCCGTCCAGCTCGTCCAAGGTTTTGCAGTTGAACGTCACCGTCGGCAGGCCGCTCGTCGGCGATTCGCCGAGGGGATTGAGAAGGATGCGAACGGTGGAGCGCTGCTCGCCTTCGGGCGGCGACAATTCCAGCTCGAGTTTCACGGCGGGCCTCTTCGAAAAAACACGTGTGGCCGTCCATGTGCGGTCATCAAATAGCAATTTTCGCTTCAATCGCGTCGTAATCGGCGCGGACGCCGCCGTCCGTAGCATCGAGAAGCCCCGCTGCCGTCAAGGCTTGGACGTCTGCATGGACATTGCGATAATCGCGTCCGAGCGCTTTCGCTAGAGCACCCACGCTTGCGACGTCATGCCGGCGCACATAGCGCAACAGCCCCATTCTTTTGTTGGTCAGGACGCGGGCGAGGGCATCCCAGCTTTCGAAGGCGAGATGACGCTCATGAAATGTTTCGCCGCGTTCGCCGCGATGCCAGGCATCGACGAAGCGCCGCGCCGCCTCCTCTTCCATCGCACCGCCGACGGTGATTTTCACTTCGCTCATGGCTTTCCTCGCAAAGCATGCACATCGGCCCAGAAATCGGTCATCAATTGCTCGACAGTCGTAAAAGTATAGGCCGTCTCCAGGCCTCGAAAATGCCGATGGTCGCCTTTGCCGCGCTCGTTGTCATATCCGATCTCCCGGATGCCAGGCCGGCCGTAGAACAGCGAATATTTCAGGCCATGCGACGAGGGTGGAACCGGGGCCGGAACGCGCCAGAGCACCACCTCAACGATCGCGCTATCGTCATAATCGATGAGCTGGTGAAAGAGCAGCTCCGCCTTCGTCCAAAAAATATGATCGCTCAGAACACCATATGGTGTCAGCGACCATCATTGGCGGCCTGCGCCGTTGAGGCGCCCTTCACAGTTTCTTCAAAAAACCGGCAAAGCGCATCAGCCCTTCCGGCCAGGGGCCATGGCCGCTGGCCACATTGATATGGCCGGAGAAGCCGGCGTCGGCGAGCGCCGCACCCCAGGCATAGGCCATGTCTTCGGCCTCGCCATAAGCTGAAAAAGGATCATCCCGGCTCGCCACGAGCACGGAGGGGAAGGGCAGGGGCGCGGTCGGCACGGGAGAAAAGTCCGGATCGATCGCGGCATGTTCTGTCATCACGCGTTCCGACGGCGGTGCGACCAAGAAGCCGCCGGCGATCTTGCCGTCGAGCTTCTGCGCCGCATGGACGGCGGCGATCACGCCGAGACTATGTGCAATGAGGATGACGGGCTTTGTGGCGGAGGCGACTGCTGTGGCGATCCGACCCGTCCAATCGCCGAGATCAGGATGTTCCCAATCTTCTTGCACGACGCGCTGCGCGCTGGAAAGCTTTGCTTCCCAGCGGGTCTGCCAATGGTCGGGGCCGGAATTGCCGAGACCGGGGATGATGAGAATATCGGCGTCTTGTGTGCGCATGGAAAACGGCGGTGATGAGGGGAAAGCCCAAGTTGGGAGATTTTCCGCCCAAATCAAGGGTGCTGCGGCGGATCATGTTTCTGCTGCGAGCGCCGAGGCCAAACTGGCGAGGAATGTCTCATAGAGATGCGCCTCAAGGCCGATGACCATCGGCGCGCGCGTTGCATGCTCGGGATCGCTGATCGCGATCTCGGATTCGACTTGGCGCAAATGGCCGATCTCTTCCGCGAGCAAGCCGTCGAGTTTTTGGGCGATCTCGGTGTTCGCCAGCGCGCTCTTATAGAGTCCGTAGACTTCCAGCGCGCGGCGCTCGACGAGCCAAGTCACATAAAGATAGGTGAGCTTGGCACGCTCGCGCTCGTCTCGATCGGCGAATTGCGCCTCGCATTGATGATCGAGCGATTGAATATAATCTTCCGCCTCCTCGCCGCATATCAGGGTCTCGGGCGCGTAGGTCTCGAAAGCCGGGCCTCCCAATGTGATCGCCAGCCTTTTGAGGCGCAGGGCATGCCGGCCTTCCTCGACTGCGTGGGTGAGAACGGTTGCGTTCAGAGCCTCGGCCCTCTGGCTCTTCACGATCTTGCGGAAGCCGACATATTCGAGAAAGGAGAATGTGTTGAGCCAGCGCGCGTGCAGCTGCGGATCTTTCACGATCGTGCCGATCAACCCCTGAAGGCGAGCCTGTGGGTTCATTGAAGTTTCATCCTTGGCACAAATCGATAGGGCGCCCCTTCTCCCTGTGGGAGAAGGTGCCGAGCGCAGCGAGGCGGATGAGGGGTTACAATCTTTCTTGATCGAGAACCATCGTAAACCCCTCACCCGGCTGCTTCGCAGCCACCCTCTCCCATTGGGAGAGGGTTTGCGCAGCCCGGCTGCGCCTCATGCCTCGCCGAAGACCCGCGCGAAAATATAGTCGACATGTTTCAAATGATAGCCGAGGTCGAAGAGCTCTTCGAGCTCGGCGTCGCTCAGCACTTTCTTCACCTCGGCATCCTGCTTGAGAAGCGGCAGGAACTCGCCTTCGCCGCGCCAGACCGGCATGGCATTGCGCTGGACGAGCGCATAGGCCTCCTCCCGGCTCACGCCTTTTTGCGTCAGCGCAAGCAGCACGCGCTGCGAATGGACGAGGCCGCCGAGCGCATCGAGATTCTTCTGCATCCGCACCGGATAGACGAGCAGCTTGTCGATCACTTGCGTCAATCGCGCGAGCGCGAAGTCGAGCGTGATCGTTGCATCCGGCGCGATCATGCGCTCGACCGAGGAATGGGAAATGTCGCGCTCATGCCAGAGGGCGACATTTTCCATCGCCGGCACGACCATGCCGCGCACGATCCGGGCGAGGCCGGTGAGATTTTCGCTTAAGACCGGATTGCGCTTATGCGGCATAGCGGAAGAACCCTTCTGGCCTTCCGAAAAATATTCCTCCGCCTCGAGCACTTCGGTGCGCTGCAAATGCCTTATTTCGATCGCTAGGCGTTCGATCGAGGAGGCGATGACGCCGAGCGTCGCAAAGAACATAGCATGGCGATCGCGCGGGATGATCTGGGTCGAAACCGGTTCCGGCGTGAGACCCAGCTTTTTCGCGACATGCTCTTCAACTCTTGGATCTATATTGGCGAAAGTGCCGACTGCCCCAGAGATGGCGCAAGTCGCGATCTCGGCTCGCGCTGCAACGAGCCTGGCGCGGGCGCGTAAAAATTCGGCATAGGCTTCGGCGAGTTTCAGGCCGAAGGTCACGGGCTCGGCATGAATGCCATGCGAGCGGCCGATCGTCGGCGTGAATTTATGCTCGAAGGCGCGGCGCTTGAGCGCCGTAAGCAAAGCGTCGACATCGGCAATGAGAATATCCGCGGCACGCGAGAGCTGCACGGCAAGGCAAGTGTCGAGGACATCGGATGAGGTCATGCCCTGATGAACGAAACGGGCTTCCGGCCCGATGAATTCGGCGAGATGGGTCAGAAAGGCGATGACGTCATGTTTCGTCACCCGCTCGATTTCATCGATGCGGGCGACGTCGAATTTAGCTTTGGCGCCTTTCTCCCAGATCGCCGCGGCGGCTTCCTTCGGGATCGCGCCGATCTCGGCCATCGCATCGCAGGCATAGGCTTCGATCTCGAACCAGATGCGAAAGCGGGTCTCGGGCTCCCAGAGCGTAACCATCTCGGGACGGGAATAGCGGGGAATCATTGGCGAAGCATTCTTGGCTGTAGCGTTCTCGCGAGGCCTTTCGCCTCTTTGCATTGCTTCGCCTAACATGGTGGCAGCCCCGCCGCCAGCCCTTAGGCAGGTGGCGGGGCTGGCTGCTCGGGATGGCCTTACTCCGCCGCGAGCCGCCGGATCTTTTCATCGTCCGGATTGACCGGTGCCGGCGGGATGCCCCCTTCCGGTTGTGGATTGTCGATATAGCGGAACCCGTTTCCGCTCCACAATTCGCGATGATCGTCGCCATGCGAAAGATTGAAGACGATATTGACCGTCTCATCCGGCTGGATCGTGCCGAAGAAGGCTTCGGTGAGCCTGCCCATCGAATCGAGTGCCTTCATGAACATATGAGTATGCGTGATTTCGCGTGTGAGCAGATGCGTGAGCACTTTTTTCGTACCTTCGTCCCGGCAATGTTTGATCAAAGCTTCATAGGTCTGCCGCGCGCCTGCTTCCGACGCGATATTTGCGCGCAGATCGCGTACGACATTGCCGCCTTCATTGAGGTAAGCCGCCGTCCAGGCGGATCCCTGGCTGTCGATCAGATGCGGGCCAATGCCTTTCACCGCAAAGAGAGGCGCGGCATAGACATCGGATTGATCGATCCGGCTCGTGTGTTGAGCGATGAGTTTGCCGACCATTTCGAGATGGCTGAACTCCTCCATCGCGATGTCCTGCAGCATGTCGCGAATGCTCGCATTCTCGACATGGAAGGATTGCACCCAATATTGCAGCGCGGCAGTCAATTCGCCTGTTGCACCGCCGAACTGCTCGAGCAGATATTGCCCGAAGCGTGCGTCGGGCGCGCCGACCTGAACCGGCATCATCGTTTCTTTGACATGTGAAAACATGGCCTTGTCCTTTCGTGCGTAACCTCCTCGTCGTTGAACGGCGCGGGCAGGTAAAGAGTTCGCTCTGTGACAAAAAGTGATCGCGGCGACCAAATCGATCGGAACAACATTGCCAAAAAAGCTTCGGATAAATTCTGTAGTGGCCGCCCCAATTTGTTGCCACGCCAGAGCCGATCAGGTGGTCGGTGCCGACAAGCTTTGGAAGATGCTGCATGAGGATACGCAGACGATCACCCATGCCGACCATCCGCCGCCGCCGCCCTGGTGCGCGACGCGGCGCGAGGCCGGGCTCGTCGGACATCCAGAAGACAAGGCCTGGCTCGATGATTTTGAACATTGTCTCGCCTGGGCCTGACTGGAGGCGAAGGCGACGCCGCCGGCAGCATGAGCATCGGCGGATTTTTCGGGCCTGAAACCCGATTTCGCTTTAAGCGCCGCCGAATTTTTGCTTCCAGCTCGGCAAGGCGCCGGCAAAAGGCAAAGGCTCGGCCTCATAAATCGCCCGCGCTATGGCGCGCGCCACGCAATCTGCGGCCAAAGAGCCGATCTCGGTCAGATCACGAAGCGAAGGCGGCTCGAGCGCCGTGCCCGTTGCGGCGGCAAAGATGGTGTCGCCGTCGAGCGCGGCATGGACCGGCCGGAGCGCCCGCGCAATCCCGTCCTGCGCCATCACGGCGAGCCGTTTGGCTTGCGCCTTGGTCAGCGCCGCATCGGTCGCGACAATGCCGATCGTCGTATTTTCGAGCGCATCGCCTTTGATCCGAAAAGCGCAGGCGTCCTGTGGCCGGATCGGCGGCCAGCCGAGACCGCCGAATTCACTGCCTATCTCATAAGGCGAGGCCCAAAAGTGCCGGCCGTCGCCGATCGTCGCCTGGCCGAGCGCATTGACGGCGACGAGCGCGCCGACCAGGAAGCCCGAAGAGGTTATTGCGCTCGCGGAACCGAGACCGCCTTTGAGATTGGCCGTCGTCGCGCCGAGGCCGGCCCCGACGCTGCCGAGACGGAAATCGATCTTTGCGGAAGCGGCAGCGCGATAGCCGATGTGCCAATAGACGGGCTCGGCTCCCCAGGCCTTGTCGCCGCCATTCAGAAGATCGAAGAGGATTGCGCCGGGCACGATCGGCACATTGATGTCGCGCACGGCAAAGCCGCGGCCGATCTCGCGCAAATAGGCGGCGGCGCCACCCATCGAATCGAGGCCGAAGGCCGAACCGCCGGAAAGCACCAGAGCGTCGACTCTCTCGACCGTCATTTCCGGTTCGAGAAGAGCGCTGTCGCGCAGCCCCGGTGCGCCGCCATGGATCGCAACGCTCGCCACCGCCGGCTTGTCGAACAAGAGGACGCTGGTGCCCGAGCCGATATGCCAATCTTCCGCATGACCGACGCTGAGGCCCGGAACATCGGTGATGAGATTAGCCCTTGGCGCAACGCCGGGATTCAAAAGCATCGCACGACTATCGCGGCAGCGCCGGTCTTAGGCAAGACGCATCAAGATCACTCTACTGCGAGATCACTCTGCGGCGAGATCACTCTGCGGCGAGACCTGGCCGGTCGAGCCCGGCGAGCGCGTGAACGAGATCCTCGATCAGATCATCCGGGTCTTCGAGCCCGACGGAGAGGCGCAGGAGCCCGGCGGTGATCCCCATGGCGGCTTGCGCTTCGGGTGAAAGCCTTTGATGCGTCGTTGTCGCGGGATGAGTGATGAGGCTCTTGGCATCGCCGAGATTGTTGGAAATGGCGATGATCGAAAGGGCATTCGCAAAGGCGAAGGCCGCCTCCTTGCCGCCTGCGATCTCGAAGGCGACCAGCGTGCCGCCGCCCGTCATCTGGCGGCGGATGATCTCCGCCTGCGGATGATCGGCGCGGCCGGGATAGATCAGCCGGCGAACATGTGGATGGCTGCTGAGAACATCGGCGATCCTCGCCGCGCTTTTTGTCGCCTGGCAGATGCGCAGCGGCAAGGTTTCGAGCGATTTCAGCATCACCCAGGCATTGAAGGGCGACAGCGCCGGGCCGGTCTGGCGCAGGAAATTGTGGATATATTTGTCGATGAAGTCGCGGGTAGCGAGGATGACGCCGCCGAGGCACCGGCCATGGCCGTCGATATGTTTCGTCGCCGAATAGACGGTGCAATCGGCGCCATGCTGCAAAGGCTTCTGCAGGATCGGCGTCGCAAAGACATTGTCGACGACGAGCGTCGCGCCATTCTGATGCGCGATCGCGGCGATCGCGCTTATGTCATAGACCTCGAGGCAGGGATTGGTCGGGCTTTCGAGGAAGAGAACCTTGGTCTGCGGCCGCATGGCGGCGCGCCATTGGTCGAGATCTGCGCCATCCACCAAGGTGGAGGCGACGCCGAATCGCGGCAAGAGCTCTTCGACGATGTAAAGGCAAGAGCCGAAGAGCGCGCGCGCCGCGACCACGTGATCGCCCGCCTGCACCTGACCCATCAGGGCCGCCGTGACGGCGGCCATGCCGCTCGCCGTCGCGCGCGCTGCTTCCGCGCCTTCGAGAAGGCACATGCGTTCTTCGAACATGGCGACGGTCGGGTTCGAAAAGCGCGAATAGATGAAGCCCGGATCCTCGCCCTTGAAGCGCGCCTCGGCCGCCTCCATTGTTTCATAGACGAAGCCCTGAGTGAGGAAGAGCGCCTCCGAAGTCTCGCCAAATTGCGATCTGAGCGTGCCGCCGTGAACGAGCTTCGTCGCCTCGCGCAGTTTGCTCAGATCAAGCTTCGGCGTTTTCGTCATACTTTTCTCTGCTTGCTTTTGTCTTCTTGCCTTGATGCGGCGCCGGTGCCGAGAGGCTTGTCGTTTTAGGGCTTAACCCCGGGACCTTCGGGGCTCAAGCGAAATGACAGGTACTATTGCGGCGTGAATTTACGCGCGGTTAGCGGGTCACCGGCTGGAAGGATTTTAAGCGTGACCATTTGTGCGGGTTTTGCATCACTTTGCCAGATTTTTGAAGGAATTGATTTTCGCCCATATGATGCCGCCTGGCCAATTGAGGCGAAGTCTGTCGGGAGATAGCATCGGCCCGGCGCAGGTCGAGACATCGCGGCGCAGCGTGAATCGCGGCTACTCAAGACGAGCATAGAATATATTCGAAATTCATATGAATAATATTATTTGTCCGTGTTTTTTGATAAGCTAAATACTTTACTATGCGCTTATCATGACAATTGTTAAGCTCTTATGTCCCGAGTATATTCAAACAACATTTGGTCGTGTCATTTTTAGCATGAGCCGGACAATTTTTAATTTATACGAGGTATAAAACATTATGATTGACCGTGGTTTGCACAGTTTCATAGTTTCAGCGAAAGCATGGCGGATCGGCCGATCATGCGCTGCCGGTTGGCGCGGCCTTCTGGCACAGGCCGCAGAGGCGCTTGCACGTGCCATTACGATGCGCAATGGGCGTGACGAAGGTCGGGCGAAGCCATAGTCTGGCCCAGCACCCCTCGTTTGGCTTCGATTCGAGGACGAGCGGCGGTTTCGGAGCTGCGAACAAGGATCTGAAAGATCGTTGCAATAGAATGGCATGCTAATTGATAGTAATGTCGACTTGAAGCGCGATCTTGGAAAGCGGACAAGACAATGCTGAACTTTGCTTATCAACCGATCCCGGCGCAGGTGAATGAGCGTCGCCCTGCGGCCGAGCCGCGGGCGCTCAATGTGCGCGGCCTGCTCAATCATTGCGGCATCAGGCCGACGCGGCAGCGCCTGTCGCTCGCTGCGCTTCTCTTTTCCAAGGGCAATCGTCATGTGACGGCGGAAGCCCTGCTGGCGGAGGCGCGGGCCGCGCGCGTGCAGGCGTCTTATGCGACGATCTACAATGTTCTGAAATGTTTCTCGGATGCGGGCCTCGTCCGCTGCCTCGCTGTCGAAGGCCATCCGATGATCTTTGACACCAACACCAGCCCGCATCATCATTTCTTTTTCGAAGACAGCGCCAAGATCACCGATCTCGCCTTCGGCGATGTGATGATCACCGGTCTGCCGCAGCCGCCCGAAGGCTATGAGATCGCCAAGGTCGATGTAGTGGTTCGCCTGCGGCCGAAGAAAAAGGTCACGCAGCCCGCGAACGACTGATTGCTTTTCAGGCATTGTCCTGGGTGACCGGCGCAGCGGGTAATGCAGGCGCGCGCCGGCAGCGGCCACGACATTGGAATTGAGGGGACAATGTATCGCGCCGGTTTCCACCGATGCGGAAACATGCTCTAAGGCGGGCAAGCAGGCGTTCTTGACGCGCAAACGAGCGCGGCCATCCCATGTCCTTTTTGTCGTCTTCTTTGGGGTCTCCGATCCCGCTTCTTCTCGGCGATGATACTGGCTCGCCGGCGGACGCGCGGGATTTCGGCAACCAGTTTGGACTTCTCGCCCGCGAGAAGATTGAATTGATGCTGCGCAAAAAGATGATTCAGAGCGTTGTCCCGATCGAAGAGGGGCAACTGCAGCCGGCAAGTCTGGATTTGAGGCTGGGGCCGCGAGCCTTCCGAATTCGAGCGAGTTTTTTGCCGGGCAAAGACCGCAGTGTGTCCGACCAACTCGACGCTTTAAAATGGGACGAGATAAGCCTTAAGGATCCTGGCGCCGTTCTAGAGCGCGGCTGCGTCTACGTTGTCCCTCTTCAAGAGCATTTGAAGCTTACGAAAAGTTTTACCGCTACCGCAAATCCAAAAAGCTCGACCGGTAGGCTCGACATTTTCACGCGCCTGATCGCAGATCGTAGTGAGGTCTTCGATACGGTAGAGCCCGGCTATGAAGGCCCGCTCTATGCGGAAGTCTCGCCACGCAGCTTCAGTGTACGTGTGCGTGAGGGCGTGAAGCTCAATCAGATCAGATTTCGACGACTGAATTCGCAGCAATCCACTCGCACAGATTTTGCTGTGGACGACAGGCGGTTGGACGAGCGGCATCGGGAAACGCCGCTCGTGGATGGTGAACTGAATTTGCGCAATGGCCTCATCCTTCGGGTCGGTCTGAACGCCGAATCCCCCGGTAGTCCCATCGGCTTTCGCGCGAAGAAACATACGGATGTCATTGATGTCGACCGTGTCGGTGCCTATGAGATCGGCGACTTCTGGGACTCGCTGCTGGCGCCGCCCGACAAAAGGCTGATCCTCGATCCAGGTGAATTCTATATTCTCGCCTCAAAGGAGAAGCTGCATATTCCGCCCGATCTCGCCGCCGAAATGGTGCCGATCGATCCCGCGATGGGCGAATTTCGGGTCCATTATGCCGGCTTCTTCGACCCCGGCTTTGGCTTTTCGAGCGGCGGCTATCCTGGCAGCCGCGCCGTGCTCGAAGTGCGCAGCCATGAGGTGCCCTTCATTCTGGAGGATGGGCAGGTGATCGGCCGCCTCGTCTATGAGGAAATGGCCGAAGCGCCGCAGCTTTTCTACGGCCAGGCCGGCCTCTCCAATTATCAGGGCCAGGGCCTCAAACTCTCCAAACATTTCCGCATGTGACGCTCATATGTGACGGCCCCGAAAGGCCTTTGCCTTCGCAAGCCGGTTGATCGGGCGTTAACCGTCGCAGGCGAATTCAGCCGCAGATCTTGAAAATATTGCTGCAATGCACAATAATACTCCAGATTCGATGGTCGCGTCTGAGGAGGGCACTATGGCACTTGCGGCGAACCACAACAGCTTTGCGCGCGAGGGCGACCGCATAAGGCGGCTTTGGCCTTCCGATGTGACTGCCTATCGCGAGCATCTTCTGCGGCTCGATTCCGACGCCCGCTACAGCCGCTTCGGCACGGTGACGACGGATGCTGTTCTCGCCGAACATGCCAACGCGTGTTTCAGCGCCGACACTTTGGTTTTCGGCTATTTTGCCGGGGCGGCGATCCGCGGCGCGGCCGAGCTGCATGTTCTCGATTCCAGTGCCGGCGTCTATACACGCGAGGGGGAAGCGGCATTCAGCGTCGAGAAGCCCTGGCGCCACACCGGTCTCGGCAGCACCCTCGTCGAGCGGCTGATTCTGGCGGCGCGCAACCGCGGCTTGCGCATGCTCGTGATCAGCTGCCTGCCGCAGAATTTCGCGATGCAAAAGCTGGCCAAGAAATTCGGCGCGACGCTGAAATTCGAGACCGACGAGGTGACGGGCAAAATCACCGTCCAGCTGCCGACACCGCAGACGATCCTCACCGAATTCGTCGAGGAATCGCTCGATTTCGCAACCGCCTTGTTCGATCTGCAGAAGCGGATCTTTCCTTCCCCGCCGCCGGCCAGCCGGGCCGCGTGAGGCTTTTCGGATCCGTTCTGTCCGGCGTTGAAACGCAGCTGCGGCCAGGCTAGAGTGCGCGGCGCTGCGGGCGTAGTTCAATGGCAGAACGGCAGCTTCCCAAGCTGCATACGAGGGTTCGATTCCCTTCGCCCGCTCCATTTGGCTGCGGACCGGCAATGAAGTCGTGCTTCAGTACAGCTCATTTTTTCTCAGCAATCGCAAATTTCTCATTTTTGAGCACAATCTGCGTGATGTCTGAAAAAAACGAATACAAATTTTCGCCAGTTATCGGGGCAAGTCCTGGGTGAGCACTGTTGTTCCGAAATTCGAAGCAATGCCGTAAGCGCTGATGCTGATTGCTGTCTATCAACGTCATATACTCTAAAACCCACAGCAACTCCGTATCGAACACACGCTGGAGTTCAGAGACCAATTCCACGGAGAACTTTTTGTTGAATGGTTTAAAACGGCCAACGGTTTTGGCCGCCATTTCCTCGGTCGCTCTGTTAAAACGGGCAAATCCGATATCAGCGATTTTGTTATGTATTCGCGAAATCGTTGCACACCACCCCAAGACAATGCATCCCCGCAAAGCATTCACAGAAAGGCACCTCTGTGCCTCATCTAGAAATTCTCCTTCGTCCGACGGCAGCCCTTCTACGTACGGCGTGATGCTGAGCCCAGTGCTTGATGAAAACGAACCAATCTCGATTTGATGTATGATTTCAGTTTTATATGCCGCGAGATTCTCATTAATGACGCGAATGTACGCGTTCTTCATAGGCTGACCGCGTGACATCAACAACAGATCTTCAAAACGTTTAGAAAAAGCGGAGGTCGTCGCCGGCGAAAATGCTGCTTTATCGAGAGCGGGTTTAATTACGTCAAACCACTGTCTTGCGATAGCACCCCCGGTTGACAGCAATGGCTTCTGTCTGATGCGGTCCGCGGGCGCCGCCTTGATGGACTTTTGTAAAGCCATTAGGTCAACCACCTGCTGCCGGGTCAGTGCAAGAAGTTGGTCTTTCATTGCTTATGCTTGGCCCAGCTCTTTTATAATTTCTGCCAATCGTTGGAGACCGGCTCCCGTTAGCTCGACGGCTTCACTCTCGATTATGCTGTCCTTTGTAATGGCTCCTCGGAACAATGCATGGTTGCGCTTTAGCATCCCGTTGAAATTGCCATCGTAGAGACCATCCTCCTTCACGGTTTCTCGAAGTTCTGGGTAAGGGGCGCTAAGTTGATTATTAAGGAGTCCATTTTCCAGCAGGACCATCATCACCTTGAATAACTGCGCTTGAGCAGTTTTCCCGGTCGGGATCTTGTAGATAGGCAAGAGCGGCTCATGATCGAGAATGAAGAGCTTTTCTAAATCCTCCTGTGTCACAGCATGGCGTCGCGCGAAGGCCAGAACATTCGCCGGCAGCTTTCGCTCTTGTCGATTGCTGGATTGCTCGACAGCTTGGTCCGCCTTCTGCCTGCCTTGGTTAGCTTGCTCGGCCGCGGGAGGTTCGTGAAGCGCGACGGGTAGTAGTTGCGATTTGAACACGGCACCGAAAAGCAGCTCGAAGCATTTCTCTCGCAGCGGTTCGGGGCAGGTTTCAACAATCGCGATTATCTCAGTAACATCTTGCTTCGCCTGATTGTAATCGAATTTGGCCATCGAGCACCCTCGCAAAGACTCGGGTTGGGATATTCAATATACGCCCTCGGCAACCTACAACCCACTTTGGCGGACAACAATATAATTCCAGTACAGTCAGTGCTTAAGGCAATTTGAGGGAGTGGTTCGGAAATCAAATGATATACGAAATCTCCGCCCGCCCGTTTCGCATTGAACACATACCCTTCATTTTTGAGATCGGCGAAGCGAGGCTACGGGCGGGCGATCGGGCTGGGGCGCTCGCCGCCTATGAGGAAGATCTCGCCATTTGCCGCGACCTCGCCAAGGACAAGGGCAACGCACAGGCCCAGATCGATCTCGTCATATCGCTGGCGAGAGTCGCGCAGCTCGTGCCTGATCCAGGCCCGCTTTTACGTGAAGCGCTGGCGATCCTCGAACAGCTCGACCGGCAGGGGCGGCTTACGAAACAACAACAGGGCTGGATCGATGTGATCAAAGGCGTGCTCGCCGGGCTCCAGACCAAGGCTCAATAGGGATTGGCGCGCCGCCGGCCTCTTTGTGGTAGACTTCTTGCCCGCAAGCCTAGGCACAGAAATGCGTATCGAGCCGGTTTTTCTCTTCGATCTCGACGGAACCCTCGTCGACAGCGTCTATCAGCATGTTCTCGCCTGGAAGGAGGCGCTCGATGCCGAAGGCATCGCGCTCTCCGTCTGGCGCATCCATCGCAAGATCGGCATGAGCGGCGGCTTGTTCACCAATCAGCTTCTGCGTGAGACCGGACTCGAGATCAGCGCCGAGCGCGTCGCGCGGCTGCGCGAGCGCCATGCCGAAGCCTATCTGAAACATGTGCAGCAAGTGCGTCCGCTTCCCGGCGCGCGCGAACTGCTCGCATGGCTGACCGACGCCAATATTCCGTGGGCGATCGCCACCAGCGCGCATATGGAGACGGCTCTCTTCACGCTCGCGCCGCTCGGCGTTGACCCCAATCGCACGCCGGTCGTGACCCGCGATCAGGTGAAATATGCCAAGCCCGATCCGGATCTCTTTCTCGCTGCCGCCGAGCGGCTGGGCGCGCCGATAGAAAACGCCCTGGTGGTCGGCGACAGCATTTGGGACATGCTCGCCGCAAAGCGTTGCGGCGCGCTGGGCGTGGGGCTGCTCAGCGGCGGCTATGGTCTCGACGAGCTGCGCTATGCGGGCGCCTTGCGCGTCTATGACGATCCAAGCGATCTGCTGCACCATATCGACGAGGTCGCGGGCCGGCGCTGAAACCGCCAGTCCAGCGCCGCATTCGCGACAATGGCGTATGCGGTCGAATGCCATGGCCGGGAGCCTTCGGATTGTGGCGCCGGCCTTAACTTTTCCGCCTTTTCCCTGCCTTGGCCGCGGCGCTCAAAATCGCAGGCTGTCCCGCTCGGGTAATGAATTGCAAAATATTTTGCTCCAAAATGAATGCAAATCCGAATAGTTTGGCCAAACCCTCGCGAGTTTTCATGCAATTGTTTGCTTCAGGTGGCAGATTGGTTCGACGGCTTTGGTTGATCGAGGTCACAGGCGTCATGGCCGCTTTCGTCATGGGTGCCTTGGTGCATCGGCCGATCGTCCTCGGCATCGCCGGCGTCCTGCTGCTGGCCTTTACCTATTTTTCCTTGGCCAAAATCCTCGCGCCGCTCGACCAGATGCGCGAGCGCATGCGCGATATTTGCCGGCGCACCGCGGAGGATGAGGCACTTTTGCATGCGCAGGAGAATCTCGACACCAATATAAAGCTCTTACGCGAAAGGCTCTGTGCCAATGGCGACCCGCGGCGGGTGGACGATGAGCTTTATTTTGGCGATCGGCGGATCAATGAAGATTTCACCGATGTCGATTGGGTCAAAGCCCAAGCGGGAGGCACGGCGACGATTTTCTGCGGCGATCTGCGGATTGCCACCAATGTGCTGCGGCCCGGTGGTGGTCGCGCCATAGGCACGCGCCTCTCCGCCGGTCCCGCCTATGACTGCGTCTTCAAAGCCGCCAAGACCTATCGTGGCGAGGCGGAGATTCTCGGAATCGTCTATCTGACCATTTATGAGCCGATCTTCTGCGGCGAGGAGGTGATCGGCGTCCTTTATGTCGGTGTACCCAAGGCGCTTTGCGCCGATGGCGACGGCCTCGGCACCAAGGCAAAAGACGAACTCGTCGAAATGGCCGCGACCGTCGCCAAGCTCGACGCAGCCGCGAGCGCCAAATCCGACGCCGAGCGCAAAGCCGCCGAACAGCGCCATGCCGGCGAAGATTTACACCGCCAGCACGAGGCCACGCGCCGTTTGACGGCTGCCGCGCAGGATGAGGTCGTCGCTGCTCTCTCGGTCGCGCTCGAACAGCTGTCGAACGGCAATCTCGCCAAGCGCATCAATATGCATTTTCCTGCAAGCTATGAAAAGCTGCGCCAGGATTTCAACGTCACTGTCGGGCGGCTGCGCGACACCGTGGGCGCGATCAAGGGCAATGCCGGGTCGATGTCGCGCGGCTGTGAGGAGATTGCGCAGGCGGCGAACGATCTGTCGCGCCGCACCGAGCACCAGGCCAGCGCGCTGGAACAAGCGAGCGCGGCGCTTTCGGAGCTGACCGGGCAAGTCAAAGAATCGGCGGAGAGCGCGCGGCGCGCCGAAACCATTGTGGCCGCGGCGCGGGCCAAGGCTGAGCGCTGCGGCGCGGTGATGCAGGAGACGATCGACGCGATCTCGGCCATCGACAAATCAGCAAATGCAATCGCGCAGATCATCGGTGTCATCAACGACATCGCCCTGCAGACCAATCTCCTGGCGCTCAATGCCAGCGTCGAAGCGGCCCGCGCCGGCGAGGGCGGCAAAGGATTTGCCGTCGTTGCCAGCGAGGTGCGCGATCTCGCGCATCGTTCAGCCGAAGCGGCGAAGGAGATCAAAAATCTGATCGCGGCGAGCGCGGGTCATGTCGATTGCGGTGTTGCGCGTGTCGGTGAAACCGGCGCGGCGCTCGCCGAGATCGTGGCGCAAGTCGTCGAGATCAACAGCGTCATCGGTGATATTGCGAATTCCGCTCGCACTCAGGCGACGGGCCTGCACGAGATCACTTCCGCGGTGGCCGCCATGGACAAGGTCACGCAGCAGAATGCCGCCATGGTCGAGGAATCGACCGCTGCGAGCCAGAAGCTGGCAGAGGAAGCCGCACTTCTTGCCGGCCTCGTCGATCATTTCGAATTGGGGACGCTGCGAGCCGCGGGCGGTCAGCGCGAAACGCATATTGGTCCTGACAGTGGACTTGGGCCGGCCGCCGCCGCTCTCCAGCGGCCTGCCCCCGCGGCCGGACGTTTGGCATCCAAACGCGCCCGCGGTTGACGAAAGCGGCCGAAATCGCGCTGTCGCCGTCTCACTCTTTGTCGGCTGCCGGCACCATCATGATGGCCGAGGCGCAGACCACGCTGCCAAAAGTAACCGCAAAGCCGCTACATAAGAGCAGCAGTCCGACCCAGAATATGTCGCTGCCGATCAGCAGCGAACGCAGGCGGGCGACATCCAAAACAAGCAGCAGCAAAGCGCAGCCGATGCCGGTCAGCGCGCCCAAGATCCAATGTGTGACGACGATGCGAATAATCGGATCGCGGCCAAGCAGAGCCGAAAGGCGCATCAGCAAACCTCGTGATTTCGCTACCGCAGCTGAAAGATAGGCCACTCTCGCGCTTGTGGCAATGGACGCGCGGACGCAGCGCGATGATCCTTGGTCCGATTTAGCTCGACTCGTCGTTTTTTTCCTCGGCTTCGACAATGCGATGCATGGCTTCGCGCAGACCCCTCCAGCGTCTGAAGCCCTGATTGGCGCCAAGCAGGGCGAGCGCCAGAACGAAGGGTGCAAGATAATAAATGATCCGAAACAGAAGCAGAGACGCAAGCAGAGCTTCCTGCGAGGGGACGGGCACGAATTTCAGCATCGTCGCTTCGAAGACGCCGATGCCGCCGGGCGCATGGCTCGCTATGCCGAGGACACAGCCGAAGACATAGATTGCGGCAAAGGTGAAGAAATCGAGCTGCCGCGGCACCGGCAGCAGCGCATAGAGCACGCCCGCGGCGGCGCAGAGATCGATGACGCCGAGAACAACTTGGCCGAGGGTGAGGCTGAAGCCTGGAAGTTCGAGCCGGAAGCCCTGAACGCGCGTCTTTCTGTGGCCCATCGAGACCCAGGCGAGATAGCAGAGCAAAGCGAGAATGACGGCGAGGCCGATCACGAGGTTGATATGCGGCTCGAAATGATCGATCTGGCTGATCGTTTCGCTGCGGATCAGCAAAGTGACGCCGATGACGAGCGCCATGCCGAGCCAAAAGGTGACGCCGGCGATGACGGTGAGGCTTGCGACCTTGGCCGCGCTGAGGCCCGCCTGCGAATAGATCCAATAGCGCACCGTTCCGGCGGTGATCAGCGGAAATCCGAGCGTGAAGGAGACGGCATAGCTCGTAAAGGACGCGAGCGCCGTCGTGCCGTAAGGGACGCGCGCGCGTAACTGCCGAAGCGCGAGGGCGTCATAGCCGGTCAGGGCCAGATAGGACAAAGCGGCGAGCCCGGATGCGGTCAGGATCTGCTCATCGCTCGTCGCCGCAATGGCGGCGCGCAGCTGCGCGAGATTGAGATGAGACAGGGTGTGGACGAGGACGACGACCGAGAGAAGCGCAATGGCGAGGCTGATGAAACCGCCGACATATTTGCCGATCCGCCGCCGCCGCGCCGCCTCTTTGGCCGAAGGCGCGTCTTTTAAGGGCATGCCGCGATCCACGCCTTCGAGGAACGACGGCCGGCCGTTGCCGCTTTTCGTCCCGGTTCCGCTTGCACCGGCATCGTCATCATAGCGCATAAACCCCCTGTCCAAACTCGAACACGCGCCCCGAGTCTTCCTATTCTCCGGCGCGCCGGGGGTTATGCGGCGTGAATGCGCCGGGAGCAAGCCAGTTGCCGTGCGCAATGCCAAAGTCTTGGCTGCCGCTGGCCGGCGACGCCTTCGGCGCGACATAAGGTGGCGCTCGCCAAGCCCAAACTCACCAAGCCCAAATGCCCTGATCCTTGCAGGTCACCATAACATATATGAGGATCGGCTGCGCCGGCAAAAAGGCTTCAATCTGCGGTGCCTTTGCGGCCTCGGCCGCGGCATAAGTGCCAGCGCGGACTAGGTTTTGGCAAATCGGCCAGATCTGCGGGAAGCCGCAGCGGCCTGAGGGGCGGTGCTGGACGCCGCCAAGTCAGGCCTGCCAAGTCAGGCCTGCCAAGTCAGGCCTGCAATGGCTGGCATCACGCTTGCTCGGCAATGGGCCAAGCCAAATCGTCCATGTTGTGAAGGCTTACGGCCCTGCGGGGGCCATTAGGAGAGTCGCATTGAGCGAAGAGGAAGCAGATCCCGGTCCGCTGACCATCGATGTCGTCGGCGATGTCACCTGTCCGCGGTGCTTCCTCGGCAAAAGGCTCGTCGATGCCGTGGTCGGCTCCGTGCCGGGCCTTGCCGTCGAGCTGCGCTGGTATCCGTTCCAGATCGATCCCTCGTTGCCGCCGGAAGGCACCGACTATCGCGCCTATCTCGCGGAAAAATTCGGCGCCGACGAGGTCGAGCCGGCGCTCGCCAAAATCATCAATGCAGGCCATGAATTCGGCCTCGAACTCGCTGTCGACAAGATCGCCCGCCTGCCGAACACTTTTGGCGCGCATCGGCTGATCCGCCATTCCTATGTCTATGGCGTGCAGCCGCAGGTGGTCGAACGGCTTTTCCAGGCGCATTTTCTTTACCGTCAAGATATTTCCGATCGAAACGTCCTCGTCGATGTCGCGCGCAAATCGCGCATGGACCCGGAGGCGACGGCGGCTTTTCTCGCAGGCCACGAGGATGTCGCGCCTCTGCAGCAGGAGATGGACGACATCCGCAAATCCGGCGTCGATGTCGTGCCGCGCTTCACCTTCGGCGGCAAAATCGAGGTGGTCGGCCTGCAGACGGCGGATGTCTTCGCCGACGCTTTGTTCAACGCGATCCCGGAAGGCTGAGCGCTAGAGCATGTCCCGGAAAAGTTGCTAGACTTTTCCGATAAAGGACATGCTCTACTTCTTTGATGTAGAGCCGATTTGTCCCGATCATGTGGATCGCGAGCGATTCCACATGATCGGGATCGGCTCTAGAGCCTGTCCCCAGACATTTTGCATGTGCCGCATGAGTTTGCGCCTCGTATCAATATCTCACTCAATCTGCGCGTTGCACAGGCTCGCGATTGACCGTAACCTAGCCTCATTTCACAAGCCAAGATTGGGAGCACGATATGATGGGCATGTTCAAATTGACGCTGTGGTCGATCGCGCTGATGGCGGCGCCGACCGTACTTCTTGCCGACGATAAGCCCAAAGCGGACGAAAAAGGATGCATTTGCATGGAAGTCTATCTTCCGGTCTGCGCAACCCTGCCGAATGGGGAAAAGAAGACCTTTTCCAATGCCTGCTTTGCGAAATGCGCCAAGGCGAAGATCATTCACGAGGGTCCATGCTGAGAGTTTCGTGCCGCAGGGCAGGGCAAAGGAGGGGGGGCTGACGGCTTAGATCGGCGGCAAACAATTTGAGCTTACGTGGTCACAAGTGAAGCTCAAGCGGTCGCTCAAAAGAATCGGAAGGAAGGTATCTATGTCCGATCCTATCAGGATTCTCTCGATTGATGGCGGTGGCATTCGCGGAATCATCCCTGCAATGGTGTTGCAAGCCATTCTGGGTGAACGCAAAGCCAAGGATGTCTTTCACCTGATCGCAGGCACTTCCACGGGAGGCATCATCGCCTGTGGCCTCGCGAAGCCAGATCCCATTCCGCTCAACGACATATTGGATCTCTATGTCGAGCATGGCGGCGAGATCTTCCGAAGGGCATTTTTGCACAAGGCGCCGGGTGCCGACTTCGTCAGTCCGAAATATGCCCCAACGGAATTGCAGAAATACCTCAAGGCGCAATTTGGCAAGACCATGTTGTCTGAGGTCCGCGACGTCGAATTGCTCGTGCCGAGCTATGCCATTCATCTGCCGAGAGTTCTGGCGAATGGCGATACGCGTGCCCCGATGTTCTTTCGGAGCTGGCAAGCCGGTGGCCGGCTCCTCGATCCTCCTGCTCAGGCGGCAGACTATGATTTTCCGCTAAAGTCCATCGCCCAAGCGACCTCCGCGGCGCCAACTTATTTTCCGCCAGCGACCATTCATAACAAAGCCGGCCATTCATTCAGCATGATCGACGGCGGCGTGTTCGCCAACAATCCGACCATCAGCGCCATGGTCGAGGCCTATCATCTCTATCATGCGACGGATTTTATCGTCGTCTCTCTCGGCACCGGCTATCTGCAGGCCCCCATCGATCCTCGTGCAGCCGAAAAATGGGGCGAGCTCAAATGGATGCTGCCGATATTGTCCGTCCTGATGGACGGCAATTCCGATACCGTTTGCTTTGAGACCTCAGAGCTCTTGGGCGACGCCTTCTATCGCTTGGACATTGCGCTTGGGGCAAAGACGCTGGAGGGCGAATCCGTCGACGAAAATTTCGACGATGCAACTCCGGAAAATATCAAGGCGCTTCAGGACAAAGCCCGGCAGCTCATTGATAGCGAAAAGGACAAGATTCAAAGTCTCAAAGAGCTTCTGCGCGACGATAAAACCGCAGTGCAGCCTATGAACGCTTTGCCTCCGCAAGGACTTCTGGCGGCGAAGGCGCGGCATGCGATCGAGAGGGCTCATCTGCCGCCAGCCTGAGATGACCGAAGTCGCATGTCGTCCCGAGCGAGTGAGCGTCTTCAGCCTACCGGCCGTTCCTCGATCGCGTCGACACGGTCGGGGTAGAAGGCGAGATGGTCCTTGATGAGCGTGACGGAAGCATGCGGCGCCTCATAGCTCCACACGGCATTGTTGGCACGCGCGCCGCCGAGCGGGATGCTGAAATAAGAGCATTCGCCCTTGTAGGGACAATAGGTGGCGTGATCCGTCCGCACGAGAAGCGCCATGTCGACATCCTTGCGCGGGATATAGAGGACCGCGGGATATTTGGCTTCGCGCAGACACAAAGCCTCGCGCGTGTCGGCGATAGTCTGGCCGGCGATTGACACGATAACCCGCAGCGGATGGTGCGCGATTAAGATCGGATGATCCGGCCCTGGAATTTTGACCGGCTTCGATGCGGCTGTGTGGGACATGGGGTGGCATAACTCCGTCAATCGCTTCGGCGCAATCTGTGTTCATCGGCAGGCGTTGTCCGGGCCTCGCGCGATCTTCGGCGCGGCCCGGATGAGGCGAACGCCTTTCATTATGCGCCGAGTCCTCTCGTCGCCTGGATGAAGCGACATAAATATGTCGGTGAGGCGATGTAACCTATCTAAATAGGCGCGACGCTTTTCCGGGACGTCGATCCGCGAGGGTGCTCAAATGATTTGGCAGCGCGTGTGTTTGGCAATCGGTCTTGCCATTGGTGGTGCGTTTTGGAGCCATGGGGCAGCCGCGCAAGCGAGTGATCCCCAAGCGAGTGATCCTGAGGCGGCGGCCGCATCGACAGGCGACCCCGGGCCCGCCGCACAAAAGGCCGATCATTCGGAGCCCGCGCCGACAAATACCACCGGCCCGAAAGTCATCATCGACGTCGATCTCACCACGCAGCGCATGGATGTGCAATTTCCCGATGGTACGGAGGAAACCTGGCCGATCTCCTCAGGCCGTCCCGGGCTCGACACGCCGGACGGCAAGTACAAGCCGCAATGGATCGATCCCGACCATGTCTCGAAGCAATATCAAGATGCCCCCATGCCCTATGCGATCTTCTTCGATCTGAAGGGGCACGCGTTTCATGGCTCTTATCAGAAGAAATTCGGCGCGGCGGTGTCGCATGGATGCGTGCGCTTGCCGATCGACGACGCCAAGAGATTGTTCGAGGCGGTGAAGGTGAGCGGCGCGGAGATCGAGATCACCGGCAGGGCGCCGCGCAAGGGTGGGACCTATTGGGCGCAGCGTCAGCCGCCGGGGCAAGCGGCCTATGGCTATGGGGACGAGGGATATGGCTATGACAGAAGTCCTTATCCCCCTTATCCGGGGAGGCCGGCCTATCGTCCGCAGCAATCGTTCTTCGGCTTCCCGTGGGGCGGCAACTGAGCGACGCGCGCCATCGCGTGATCATGTTTTGCGCGGGATATAGGGAACCGCGGGAGTGTTGGTTTCGCGCGGGCTCAAAGCCTCGCGCGTGTCGGCGATGGCACGGCCCGCGAGTGAGACCACGACCCGCATCGGATGGCGCGCGATGAAGATCGGATGATCCGGCCCGGGGATTTTGATCGGCTTCGATGAGGCGGGGTGGGGCATGGCTGCACAGCTCCGTCAACCCGCCCTGACGTTTCTTCCACCATCTTGAGAGGCGATTAATCTAGCCCATTCTTCAAGTTCGCTAGGGGACGTCAGAATCCGTTCGAGTGGCACAGTAATCATGGGATTTAAGCCCCACTGCAAAAGTACCCTAACATCGGTACGATACCCAACGCATAATTTGGAATTGGCAAATGCATATCCCAACTCGAATGCGGCACCCTCGTCGATAGTCCTGCCATCGAGATTGATTATAATCGCATCACACTGCGATATCGCGGCAATGTCCTTTTTGAATACAAATGAATAAGCCTCGTTTACTCCCATTCCGCGTTCGATGAGTGTAGTTAGCAGATAGCCATCCCTTTGAGGAAGAAAGACATCGCACCACTTCTCGAGAATGGAGGCCATTGCCTCGTTGGTGCTGCGCTCAGCGTCAGAGAATAGTGCACTTGCGATGTAGACGTTCGGCCGCCACATCAACGTTCACCACGAAGATAAGCGTCTAGCCGACCATTGAAGTCAAATGGCTGATAATCTTGGAAGTAGATTATGCGAACTACATCTTGGATACACGTTGCCACCGAGCAGCAGTCGCCTCTGACGCTGCTCTTACCAGTTATCGCCGCAGCATATATTTCAAGCATAAGCTTTTGCTGCTTGTCCAGGTATGCTAATGCCTTCCCGCTTTGCAGGTCTGTATCAGTTGGCCGGCGTCCCCTCTGAATCTGGCGTTCCAGAAGGACATTTGGGTCTGTCTGAACCACAATAATCTGACCTGCACAGAGATCCCTAAATTGGCAATTATCACCTTGACATAGTACGGGATAGATGTAGAATGGCTGGCATAGGAGCTAGCCATGTCCAATCTTTCAAACCCGATCTTCCACGACGAAGTCAAAGCCCGCGAGTGGCTTGAGGCACGGGTTTGGCTGAACGGCCCCGTTTGCCATCATTGTGGCGTCGTCGGACAAGCTACGCTCATGAAGGGCAAGACAACTCGCCTCGGCTTGTATCAGTGCAATGCCTGCCGCGAGCCGTTCACGGTCACGATGGGCACGCTGTACGAAAGCAGCAAAGTTCCTCTGCATATTTGGCTTGCCGTGACGCATCTCATGATGTCGTCAAAGAAGGGCATGTCTGCCCTTCAAATCAGCCGAATGATCGGCAAGCCATACAAGACGGTTTGGTTTCTCTGCCATCGCATCCGCGAGTCCTTGAAGGATACGCCAAACTCCCCGCTTGGGGGTCAAAACAAGGTTGTCGAGGCCGACGAGACCTATGTAGGCGGCAAGGCAAAGAACCGCGCACATCGCGAGCCCGCGCCCAAACAAGCAGTGTTTGCCCTTGTCGAGCGCGAGGGAAACGTGCGCTCGTTCCACGTCGCAACCGTCTCATCGAAGACGCTTCGCCCGATCATTGATGCGAACATTCACAAGGCCAGCGCGTTCATGACCGATGAAAGCCCGATCTATCCGAAGATCGGCGAGGCTTTCTCGCTTCATGGCACTGTAAATCATTCGGCAAACGAATATGCCCGCGCCTATTTCTGGCATACGAATACGGTTGAAGGATATTTCAGCCTTTTAAAGCGCGCGATCTTCGGAACATTTCATCATGTCTCCGAAGCGCATTTGCATCGCTACACGGCCGAACAAGATTTCAAATTTAATACGCGCAAGATGACTGATCTTGCCCGCTTTGAAGCGAGCATTTCTGGCATTGTTGGAAAGCGCCTTACATATCGGCAATCTGGTCAAGGCATATGCCAATAAATGTAAAACACCGACTTCCTGAACCGGATATTCTCGCCGAAATTGGAGCGATAGCCATTTTACATACGCAGATGGAAAACCAGCTGCGTATGTTGATTATGGCACTTGCGGCGGTGACCAAAAATGAAGCGCTTGATGCTACTGCGAGGTCGCCATCAAGCGATCTTCGCGAACTAGTCAAAAAGCTCGGCAAGCAAAGGCTAGGGGAATGTCCAGACTTGGTTAAACTTCGCGCCTTAATCGGTAGATGCGAGCGCGCAACTACCAAAAGAAATGCATGGATGCATAGCGTTTGGGGTACAGAAGTTGAAAAGGGCGGCGTCTTTTTGCGCGTCGATGATCATTCTTTCAAACGGGCGCCATCCAAGAAACAACTAAACAATTTTGTTAAAGAACTGATCCAACTTATCATCGACTTGGTTGATGCCCGCTTAAAAGGCTTTCTTCGAGACGCTCTTGATGCCAAGCCTCTCTCGCTTAAGGGGGCGAGCGGTTGAGGACTTTTTATCCGGCTTTTCGCGATGCTTTGGGCCACTCTTGACAGCAGCGTCAACGGCACGTTCGAAACGCTCCCAGCCATCTGGCCTTTCTTCAATATCATCTGGCTTAGACGACTTTTTCAATGAAGCACCGCTCCTCGGCCGACGGCTTCTATCACAATCCTCTGGATAGCCTGATCCTCGTCATTACGATAGATCGGAACCGCGCTTAAGCGGTTAGATGCTCTTTGGCGCAATTTTGCAGAAATCGAGCTATCGGCCTCTAACAGAGCTATAACTGAAACGGGCTGATGGGCTTCATATAGAGCTGCCATTTGCAAGAAAATAGCATCATTTACTCTTTGTGCAGACTGCGCCAAAAATACTGCCACCGGCTCGCGGTTCGCGGCCCTTATCACAATGTCAGGACGCACCTCAGAAAGACGACTATTCACTAATTCATCTTCTGCGACAGTCGCACGATCTCCGACCGCCTCTTTAATGCGTTTAATTGCGTCTTCGCGGAATGCGCTGGCTATATATTCTTGGCTCAGGAGGAGAAAATCGGACAAACGAAGCAATAACGCAGCAAAGCCAAGCGCGGCGCGCGCCACCTCCGGCTCTGGCAATTCTGGCGTGCGTATTAAGGCTTCGTCTGGATCATATTGTGCGCCATATTCTTCAAGAATGGCAGCAAATGCTTTTTCGCGAGTCTGAGTGTCAAAATCGACGCCAGCGGCTTCCAAATAAGGGATCGTCGTTCCGTCATCCTCTAAATGAACCAATCCTGGTTCGATAGGATTTCGGATTGCGTAAAACGCTATGGAATCGCCATCGGCACGTCGAAACGCTGTGCTGACAGCTAGGCCAACAGGCACTTCTTTGATGCGTATTTCATCGCAAAATGCTCTGCAGATTTCCTCCTTCATAATTGAAACGAGCCCTGAGAAAGCGGCGTACCGCGAATATCGATATTGTAACAGTTGAACGCGAAACGAAGCGCGTTCAACTCATCGTTGATTCCAAAATCGAGGCGCGAATGAGTCTGCCTTGCCGCCGGTAGACGGCGCACCCACGGACCCCGTCTGTAGCCGAGAGGAACCGCGCCTAGAATCATCGCATGCAGCGTGGCAATGCCAGCCAGGCTCGCCCGCATGATATTCATAGGAGCAAAGAACGCGCAAAGTTTCGGTGCCTACGCCCAGGACCGCCTCATATTTCTCTTTACCTGGGTTGAAGACGATCAGGACGCGACATTCAAGGCCAAGCGCCATGAATGAAACGACGCACCATCGATAGGAGCTACCAAGGCCATAGGCCTGCTTCGCCATCGGAAAGGCTTGCTTCGGCACCTTTCCCGAGCCCCACACACCGATTTTCACGTCGGATTTTTGCGCCCCGACTATCCTGCGGAGTCGAGGACTCATTCCGATCCTCCCATAGTCGGCTATCACAGCCTAAGCTATAGGAGGTTAATACTATGTCAACGTGATAATTGCCCCTAAATTGATCACGTTGAAGTCGTCGAAGCACCTTGCCATGCCTGTTACGCGCGGTGTCAGCTGAGGTTTCGGTCTCGTTATCCGGAAAGGCGATGAAATCAAGAGGTGCGCGGTCCACCGTTACAAGCCCTACTTTAATTTTGCCGATCTCTTCGTTTTTCCTCCAAATTGCCTCTTCCAGTTTCACGTCGATATCGGCCTTCGTAGATGAATCGACTTCAGTTGATGGTTTGGTCATCGCGGAAGGCATTTTATCCGGCCATTCCTCAAGAGTAGCCGTACTCCGGAGATGGCTTAGAACAGTGCTCTTGCCGGATGAAACGGCGCCGCAAATGTAATAAGTATATCTGGATTGAATATCCTCTGCCGACATCGCTTCGTGTAGGTCGTCTACTGACATATTGATTATTTGGAGCAAGGCCGCTATCTCGCTCGAATTAAGAAAAAACGTGAAAAGGTTATATGTTGAGAAATTTGCTTCCTGGATGGCGTCCCTCTGCTTTGCTGTCAATTCATCGTCGCCCCCTTTAACCCAATGGACAAAATAATTGACATGCCCTGGCCGTCGATTCGCGTGGAGCCGCAAGACATTTTTAAGCGTACCATCGGCCAAAGAGTGGCCTATTAGAAGCCACGTCTTATTGGACATATGGCTAAGAAGGAAATTTGACTCTGCATTATTTGTGTCGGCGAGATAATCAGCAAAATTAGCCTCCGTCAAAATGATGCTCTCACTGCCCTTTATTCCGGCGACGGGGCTGCAACCATTTGGGTGGTACACGTTGAGCATGTCCTGTCGTAGAAACGGGTCAGGCTTCCAAAAAGAATTATACTTCCGGTTTTCGGGTCTCGTATTGGTCGGTTCCGTATCGACGGCAAATTCAAGAGCATTATCGAAGTTGTGAGTAACTACTAATTCCAAGTCCTTTGCGATCCTCGCAATGTCTCGCAGATATGGATGCGTATTTATAGCCTGAGCAAATTTCGCGACATCGACTTGGTCGCTATTCATGTATTCCTTATAAAGAATGCTCGAAACGATCTTACGCCAATCAGAGTTGACGCCAGCTTCTGCGATCCTTTTTTCCGCCCATTGCAGCTCAAGCGACTTATTCTTCCGGAAATACTGGAAGAGCTGCTCACCGCGGTAGGACTCTGGGCCTGGAGAGCTTTGTCCGTCGTAGGAAACTCGCTGCTCGATCTCAGCTAGCAACTCTTTCCAGGTTGGAATCTTGAGATCACAGCTTACGCCCGCGCCGAGTATGAAGCCCAGCTTTTTGCTTTGCCTAAGAGTGTAATTCAGATGGCAAATCGCCTTCGGATATCTGTGAAGGACAGTTTTCGCGAGAGAATCTACCATCTTTGTTTCACAGCAGTGTCAGCTGTCGAACATCTCGACGAACGGTTGCGATCCAATCTTGAGGCGCCACTGGCTTTGATCCTAGCTGACGAACACCGAGAGTCAGAGAGACGTAGTAATCGAGCATCGCCAGGAATGACGGGTCGTAGGTCTGAGCGGTGTGATTCACGTTCCAAATTCCGCTCTTGCGAATCTCGGGTTTGTCGGAACTGAGACCAAGCCATCTATGGCTCGCCAGATCCAAAGGCCTGTTACAGTTGGAAAGAAGCGCTATCAAATTTTGTTCTAGATACGCTCGATCATTGCTCTTCGACAAATCGCCGGGAACTTCGATGAAGGTAACGAGTAATTCACCAATATAATTTGAAACCTTCGCTTCCAGATGGTCCTCGCGCTTGCGCAAATTCGAAGCTTTAGGCAGCTCGGTGCTGCCCCAGCTCGGCACATCTTTCGTGACGCCGCCTTCGATCATACTTCGGCCAATGTGTAGGCGGAATACCGAACTACGGTGGTTTCCCCCACCAGCCGTAGTGCCGAAATGTGTGCGCATCCGATCTCGCAGGGTCGCTTTCGACCCCGATGCCACACCGTGAGTCCCGACACGCACAATACGAAGCTGATTAATATTCCTAAGCCTTGGCTCTCGCGGATCGAAAAACAAATAGACGCCGGAGGGAGGTATCGCCTCGCGTATGACCTCGCTGAAGGGTCTCAGGCCTTTGGCATCAACGAGCCGCTGTACAATTTGATAAACCTCGTCGAGATTGCGCTCTGATCCTAGCGGGTCAGTTTCATACCTCAGCCGAGCAAGCTTCTCCTCGCTGGGTAGGCTCATAACGGCCGGTATCTGAGGATGTAGCCCAGCTGCATTTAGCACGTCCGTATATGCCTCCACGCAAAAGGACATGTATTGCTGATTAATGCTGGGATCGAAGGCCTGAATTTGCGTTCTGACGGTGTTAACAAGCGCGAGGCGGTCGTGACAGGAGAGCCGGTCGATATGCAAATCATAGGGCTCAATAATATCGCCGGGCTTCAGAATGCCGTGCTTCGCTGAAAATATTAGCCACTTATCGAAATTCGCTTGCGCATACCGCCGCGACAGAAAAAAGGACTCCGAAGCATATAAATTCTCCGCCCACGTCCTCAAGCCGCGCTTGTGAGCGCTACATGAAACGATGCAAACCGAGCGCATCATTTGTTTTCCCCGAGTCACCCCCGGCAGATTAAGGCGATCCCAGCCGATTATCTAGCCTCGCTTAGAACTGCGGCTAGTTTTTCCTGTTGGCAAGGGAAAAAAGTCTCCCCCTCACGCCGCCTTCTTCATCGCGAGCGACGCCAGCGTCTGCATGATCCGCTTCGTGCCTTCGAGCCGTGCCGCGGGCGCTTCGAAATCGCGGATGAAGACGATCTTCATGTCGGGCCGGACTTTCGCTTCATAACCTTGTTCGGCGATATAGCGCACGAGGCCCTTCGGATTGGCGAATTGATTGTCGCGGAAGGCGACGATGACGCCCTTCGGCCCTGCCTCCAATTTCTCGACATTGGCCTTGCGGCAGAGCGCCTTGATCGCGACGAGTTTTAAGAGCTGCTCGACTTCGCGCGGCAGCGGCCCGAAACGGTCGATCATCTCGGCCGCGAAAGATTCGATCCCGGCATCGCTCTCCAAGGTCGAGAGCCTGCGATAAAGCCCGAGCCGCAGATCGAGATCGGCCACATAATCTTCCGGAATGGTGACGGCCGTGCCGAGCGTGATCGACGGCGACCAGGCCTCTTCCGCCGGCTCTTCTATGCCCGCTTTCAGCGCGACGACGGCCTCGTGCAGCATCTGCTGATAAAGCTCATAGCCGACCTCCTTGATATGGCCGGATTGCTCTTCGCCGAGCAGATTGCCGGCGCCGCGGATGTCGAGATCATGGCTCGCGAGCTGGAAGCCGGCGCCGAGCGTATCGAGCGTTTGCAAAACCTTGAGCCGCTTCTCCGCCTGCGGCGTCATGCTGTGGTTCGCCGGCACGGTGAAAAGCGCATAGGCGCGGGTCTTGGAACGGCCGACGCGCCCGCGCAATTGATAGAGCTGCGCCAGGCCGAACATATCGGCGCGATGCACGATCAGCGTATTGGCGGTCGGAATATCGAGGCCGGATTCGACGATGGCGGTCGAAAGCAAAATGTCATATTTGCCGTCATAGAAGGCGGCCATGCGCTCTTCGAGCTCGGTCGGCGGCATCTGCCCATGGGCGATGACGAATTTCGCTTCCGGCACATTTACGCGCAAAAAGGTGGAAGCCTCTTCGATATTCTCGATGCGCGGACAGACATAAAAGCTCTGGCCGCCGCGATAGCGTTCGCGCAGCAGAGCTTCGCGCACGAGCAGCGTATCGAAAGGCGAAATGAAAGTGCGCACGGCGAGGCGGTCGACGGGCGGCGTCGTAATGAGCGAGAGCTCGCGCACGCCGGTCAAAGCGAGCTGCAAAGTGCGCGGGATCGGCGTCGCCGAAAGCGTCAGCACATGGACTTCGGCGCGCAGCTCCTTCAGCCGCTCCTTATGCTTGACGCCAAAATGCTGCTCCTCGTCGATGATGACGAGGCCGAGGTCCTTGAAAGTGACCGTCTTGCTCAGCACCGCATGGGTGCCGACGACGATGTCGACCGCGCCCGTGGCCAAGCCTGCCTTCACCTCTTTGAGGGCGCCTGAGGCCACCATGCGCGACATTTGCGCGACTTTGATCGGCAGGCCGGCGAAGCGCGCGGCGAAATTCTTCGCATGCTGGCGCGCGAGCAATGTCGTCGGCACGACGACGGCGACCTGCTTGCCATTGATCGCCGCGACAAAGGCCGCGCGCAACGCGACTTCCGTCTTGCCGAAGCCGACATCGCCGCAGACGAGTCGATCCATCGGCTTGCCCGAGGCAAGATCGTCGAGCACGGCGTCGATGGTTGCCGCCTGATCCTCCGTCTCCTCATAGGGGAAGCCGGCGCAGAAGGCTTCATAAAGGCCGGGCGGCGGCACGAGTTTTGGCGCCGCATGGGTCTGGCGCGCGGCCGCGATCTTCATCAGGCCCGCCGCCATTTCGAGAATGCGCTTGCGCATTCTCGCCTTGCGCTTCTGCCAGCCGACGCCGCCGAGCTTATCGAGCTGGACCTCGGTCTCTTCCGAGCCATAGCGCGACAGAAGCTCGAGATTTTCGACGGGCAGGAAGAGCTTGTCGCCATCGGCATAATGCAATTCGAGGCAATCATGCGGTGCGCCCGCCGCCTCGATCGCTTTGAGCCCGATGAAACGGCCGATGCCGTGATCGACATGGACGACGAGATCGCCGGCCGAAAGTGCGCTGATCTCGGAAAGGAAATCCTGCGCGCGGCGCGCCTTCCTGCGGCCATGTATGAGCCGGTCGCCCAAAATATCCTGCTCGCCGATGATGGCGAGATCGGCTGTCTCAAAACCCTGTTCGAGGCCGATGACGGCGAGCGCCGCGGTCGATTTGGCAAGTTTTTGCGCCTCGGCATAGGAAGAGACGGGCGAAAGATCGGCGACGCCGAAGTCCTTCAAGACATGGCTCAGCCTTTCGCGCGAGCCTTCCGACCAGCCGGCGACAATGACGCGCTTATTCTGCGCCTGGAGCGCCCGCACATGATCGGCCGCGGCGCGAAAGACATTGGCGCCTTCATCGGCGCGCTCCGGCGCGAAATTACGGCCGGTCCTGCCGCCGCAATCGATCAGCGTGCCTCGGCTCAATTCTGGATGGGCAAAGGGCGTGATGCGCGCAACGCCGGTCGTCTCTAGGCGCTCGCGCCATTGCGACGCCGAGAGATAGAGCGCGTCAGGCGGCAGCGGCTTATAGAAGGAATGGTTGGGATCGGCCTCATACGCGCTTTTGCGCGCCTCGTAATAATCGGCGATCTGGGCGAGGCGCGACTGCGCTGCGTCTTCCGCCAGAGCATCGAGGATGAGCGGCGCCGCGCCGGTATAATCGACGAGCGTGTCGAGCTTGTCATAGAAGAGCGGCAGCCAATGTTCGAGGCCAGGATGGCGGCGGCCTTCGCTCACCGCTTCATAAAGCGTATCGCCGCGCGTCTGCGCGCCGAAAAGCCCGACATAGGCCTGGCGAAAGCGCCGCATCGAGTCGGAGGTGAGCTGCACCTCGCTCATCGGCACGAGATCGAGGCCGCGGAGCTGGCCGATCGTGCGCTGCGTCTCCGGATCAAAGGTGCGGATCAATTCGAGCGTATCGCCGAAGAAATCGAGCCGCACCGGCTCGGGCATAGCGGGCGCATAGAGATCGAGAATGCCGCCGCGCACCGCATATTCGCCGGTGTCGCGCACGGCGGAAGCGCGGGCAAAGCCATTGCTTTCGAGCCAATGGACGAGCGCTTCCATATCGACCGCATTGCCGGGCGCCGCGGAAAAACTATCCGCCGCGATCTTCTCCAAGGGCGGGACGCGCTGGAGAAGGGCATTAATGGTCGTCGAGAGGATGCGCGGGCGGTCGAGCCCGGTGCGCGAGCGGGCGAGGCGAGAGAGAACCGTCATTCGCCGCGCGGCGATGGCCGCATTGGGTGAGACCCGATCATAGGGCTGACAGTCCCAGGCGGGAAAATCGAGGATTTCGATTTCCGGCGCGGCGAAACGCAAGGCTTCGCTAAAGGCATGCGCGCGCTGCGCGTCGCGCGCGACATGGACGGCGACGACCGCGCGCCGCTCGGCGGACGGCGTGAGCGCGCGGGTCAGGTCAGCGAAGCAGAAGGCATCATAGCCGTCGGGGAGGGACGACAGCGTCAGCGCGCCGCCCTGGGCGAGTTCGGCAATGGCACGTTTAAGATCGGTCACGGTCTAGCGGTCAACGAGTTAAGGGTGTTTGGCTTCCGGCGCGCAAGGCGTGGGTGCAGCGATCATCGAGAGAGCATATCTAAAGCTCGATCGGCCCGGCATGGGTGTGGAAAGCAAGGATTTTTCGGAACACGGGCGTATCATAGGCCGGCGGAATGTCCATCTGGCCGGTCAGCCAGCCGAAAATGTCGCGGTCCTGGACTTCGATCAAGATTTCATAATCGACAAGCTCGGCCTCGCTCAGTGTTGCCAGTTGCGCATCGGCGAAACGGCCCATGAGAATATCCATCTCGCGCATGCCGCGATGCCAGGAGTGGAATAAGGCGCGGCGGCGGCGGGCGTCGAGACCGGCGCTCGAAGATTGCGAAGGCGACATTGAAGCTCCTCAAAAAATGGGTGGCAAAGCCGCGCTTTCAATGCCGCGGCCATAGCGCGACCAAGCTCGCGACCCAAGCACATGATATCCGGGTGCTGATATTCTATCTTTCCGGCAGAAAGCTACCCCTGCGCCTGACCGGGAGGGGGCATAATAGAGCGCGATGCGACCTTCTCTCCTCGATCCCCTTTTTGCGCCCGCCGCAAGCCTGCCCGGCGTCGGTCCGAAGATCGGCAAGCTTCTCGACCGGCTCCTGGTGGAAGGAAGCGGGCAAGGAGCCGGCCATGCCCGTGTCATCGATCTTCTCTTTCATCTGCCCTATGCGACGGTGGACCGGCGCAATCGGCCGAAGATCGCCGAAGCGCCGCTCGATCAGATCGTCACCATCGAGGCGAAAATCGTCGAACATTTTCCGCCGGGGCCGCGCAGCAAAGCACCCTATAAGGTGCTGGTCGAAGACGAGACCGGGGATGTTCTGCTCGTCTTCTTTCTCGCCAACCCTCAATGGATCGAAAAAAGCTTGCCGGTCGGCGAAAAACGCTGGATCTCCGGCAAGCTCGAGCTTTGGGACGGGCATAGGCAGATGGTCCATCCCGATCGCGTGCTGGATGAGGCGGGCCTCGCCAAACTGCCGCCAGTCGAGCCTGTCTATGGCCTGACCGAAGGCTTGCATCAGAGGGTTCTGGCGAAGGCGATCAGTGCCGCGCTGGCGCGCCTGCCGTCACTGCCGGAATGGCATGGCTACGAAGTTGTCAAACTCCCGGACATGCTTTCCTTTGCGGCGGCGCTGAAGGCAGTGCATGAGCCGCAAGACCCGGCCGCGATCGCGCCGACTTCTCCGGCGCGGCTGCGGCTCGCCTATGACGAGCTTTTCGCGCATCAGCTCGCGCTCGTGCTGCTGCGTGCCTCCCTGCGCCAGCGCGCCGGCCGGGCGCATCGAGCCCAAGGTCGGCTCGCCGAGAAAATCGCGGCGGCTCTGCCCTTCGCGCTCACGCGTGCACAAAGTCAGGCGCTCGACGAAATCCGCCAGGATCTCGCAGCACCGAGCCGCATGCTGCGGCTCCTGCAAGGCGATGTCGGCTCCGGCAAGACATTGGTCGCGCTTTTCGCCATAGCGCATGTGGTCGAAGCCGGACGGCAGGCGGCGCTGATGGCGCCGACCGAAATCCTCGCCCGCCAGCATTATGAGGGGATGGCGAGTGTCGCCGGCGCGGCCGGGCTGCGCCTCGCTTTGCTGACGGGCCGCGACAAGCCGGCTGAACGGGCCAGGACGCTGGCGGCACTCGCGGTGGGCGAGATCGATATTGCGATCGGCACGCATGCTCTGTTTCAGGAGAGCGTCAGCTTCTGCGATCTCGGCCTTGCCGTCGTCGACGAGCAGCATCGCTTCGGCGTGCATCAGCGCCTCGCGCTCGGCGAGAAGGGCGAGGGTGCCGACATATTGGTGATGACCGCGACGCCGATCCCACGCACCCTGGTGCTCACCTATTTTGGCGACATGGACATTTCGACTCTGAGGGAAAAGCCGCCCGGCCGGCAGAGCATAGAGACGCGGGCTCTGCCGCTCGAAAGATTGGACGAGGTGATCGAGAGGCTCGCACGCGCCGTCGCTTCAGGGGCGCGGGCCTATTGGGTCTGTCCGCTCGTTGCCGAAAGCGAGGAGCTTGATGTGGCGGCGGCGGAAGCGCGATTTGCGGTGCTCAAAGAGATGTTTGGCAGCAAAGTCGGCCTTCTGCACGGCAAGATGAAGAGCCAGGACAAGGACCGTGCGATGGAGGGTTTCAGCCGCGGCGAAACGCAGATCCTCGTCGCGACGACGGTGATCGAAGTCGGTGTCGACGTGCCGGAGGCAACGATCATCATCATCGAACATGCGGAGCGTTTCGGGCTCGCGCAGCTGCATCAGCTGCGCGGCAAAGTCGGCCGCGGCAGAGCGAAATCCTCGTGCCTGCTTCTCTACAAGACGCCGCTCGGCGAGACGGCCAAGGCGCGAATCGCTGTGATGCGCGAAACGCAAGATGGATTTCTCATCGCCGAAGAAGATCTGCGGCTGCGCGGCGAGGGCGAGGTGCTCGGCACAAGGCAATCCGGCGCGCCGGGCTTTCGCCTCGCTGAGCTTCATATCCACAGCGATCTCTTGGCGCTTGCGCGGGCCGAGGCGCAACGAGTGATGAGCGAGAATCCGAAGCTCGAAGGAGACGCGGGCCGGGCGCTGCGGCTTTTGCTCTATCTCTTCGAGCGCGATGCGGCGGTGAAGCTGCTGCGGGCGGGTTGATCCTTCCCCTTTAGGGGAAGGTGTCACGCGAAGCGTGACGGATGGGGTTGAAGGTTTTTAAAATTCGACTGGCAAATTGAGCCGACCCCACCCGGTCGGCCATAGCCGTGCGCGTTGCGCAGGGCGTGCAAGAAAAAGACGGGTGCGCGGAGCGCACCCTATGGCCGACCACCCTCCCCTTGCAAGCAAGGGGAGGGACTGCGCCTCTTACGCTTCCGCCGCCGTCAGCGCGTGGACCCGATGGGTCAACCGCGAGACTTTGCGGGAAGCGGTGTTCTTGTGAACAATGCCCTTTTGCGCGGCGCGCATGATGATCGGCTCGGCTGCGCTCAAAGCAGCCGCTGCGGCTTCGGCATTGCCGGAAGCGATCGCCTCTTCGACCTTGCGCATGAAGGTGCGCATCCGGCTGCGGCGCGAGCGGTTGACCGCGGTGCGGCGGGCAATTTTACGAGAGGCCTTTTTGGCCGAAGGAGTATTCGCCATTCTCTGTCCTGGACGGATTTGATAAATATCGGCCGCCGCGTCTGAAAACAGGCACCGCGAAAGGCGCCGCAACTTGGCGGCGGCACGAACCGAAACTGGAAGGCGCAGTGTATAAATCGCGGCGCCCGGCGCGTCAATGGAGGAAGTCCCTACCGGTTCTTGAAATCCGGCGCCCGTTTTTCGAGAAAGGCGGCCATGCCCTCTTTCCGGTCCTCCGTCGCGAGGAGCCCATAGAAGAGCTTGCGCTCCGAGGCCATGCCCTCCGAAAGCATGGCTTCATAGGCGCGGTTGACGCTCTCCTTGATCGCCAGCACGGCGGGCCTCGACATGGACGCGATCGTCGCCGCCAGCGCCAGGGCTTCCGCCTCCAATTGGTCGGCCGCCACCACTTTGGCGACGAGGCCGCAGCGCTCTGCCTCCGCCGCATCCATCAGCCGGCCGGTGAGGCAGAGCTCCATCGCCTTGGCCTTGCCGATGGCGCGGGTCAGGCGCTGCGTCCCGCCGGCGCCGGGCATGATTCCCAATTTGACTTCGGGCTGGCCGAATTTGGCATTATCGGCGGCAAGCATGATGTCGCACATCATCGCAAGCTCGCAGCCGCCGCCGAGCGCGAAGCCGGCGACCGCCGCGATCACCGGCTTTCTGAGCTTGGAGAGATGCTCCCAGTCACCGAGGAAATTTTCGAGATATGCGCCGACCGATGTCTTTGCCTGCATCTCGGTGATGTCGGCGCCGGCGGCGAAAGCCCGGGCCGAGCCGGTGAGCACGAGCGCGCCGATCTCGGCATCCTGTTCGAATATGTCGAGCGCTGCATTCAGCTCGCGGATCAAAAGCGCGCTCAGCGCATTGAGGGCCTGCGGCCGGTTGAGCCTGATGAGACCCACATGTCCGTGCGTTTCGGCGATGATCGTCTCATAGGGGGTCGCATCGGCCATGCCTTACTCCGAGATGTTGGCGCGGCCGGCGCAGCGCGCTTTGACTTGCCACATGACTTGGCGCATTTCGCATTGCGATAGACCGCAGCAATCATCAAAGCTGCGGCCTGTGCGGCGCCGGCCGCGAAACAAATTTCCTGTATGCGTCCTGCCGGGGCGATTATTACGAATTGTAACCTGATTTGACGTGATTAGCTAACCTGTTGACATTGCGTGTATTAGTTGAAGTTGGTCGGGAGAATTGAAGATTTCGTCCCAAAGCTTTGATGCTTCCCCTTTTGCCGATGTGAACTCGGGGTGCTATGGCTCCGGTTGGATATCACAGGATCGCCACGATTTGGTAACGTTGCGATATAGGCGGGCTGTGCTCGTCTTGGCCTGCTGTCGGATCACGTCTTAACCATTCGGATTGTGCATTGGTGCCAAAAATCAACAGCCTTGCCGATTACGCGACGAAGCGGTTTCGCCTCGCCGGGAAATCCTATCTCGAAACCTATAATCCGTTCTTTGTTCCGACTGACAGCGCCCGCCATGAGGCGGAGACGCACGGCCGGCACTTCGTCAGCTTCGCCAATTACGATTATCTCGGCCTCGCCGGTCATCCCATCATCAAAAGCGCCGCGGCGGCGGCACTCGAGACCTTCGGCGTCGGCGCAATGGCGTCGCGCCTCGTCGGCGGCGAAAGATCGACACATAAGCAGTTCGAGAAGAACCTGGCTGAATTCATCGGCGTCGAATCCGTCCTGACTTTGGTCTCCGGCTATCTCACCAATGTCACGACCATTTCCCATATCATCGGCTCGCAAGATGCGATTCTGATCGACGAGCTCTCGCACAACAGCATTGTGAGCGGCACCAAGGGCGCCGCCGGCAGCACCCTTACCTTCCGCCACAATGATCTCGATCATCTCGATTTTCTGTTGCGGGAGAAGCGCGACAGCTATCGCCACGTGTTGATCGTCGCCGAAAGCCTCTACAGCATGGATGGCGATGTCGCCGATCTGGTACGCCTCGTCGAGATCAAGGAGAAGCACAGAGCCTGGCTTTTGATCGATGAGGCGCATTCGATCGGCGTGCTCGGCCAGGATGGCCGCGGCCTCTGCGAATATGCGGGCGTCGATCCGGCGCAGGTCGATCTGATCATCGGCACCTTGTCGAAGACGCTCGCCTCCTGCGGTGGCTTCATCGGCGGCAGCGCGCCGGTGATCGAATGGTTGCGCTATACTCTGCCTGGCTTCGTCTTCAGCGTCGGCCTATCGCCGGTGATCACGGCGGCGGCGCAGACGGCCTTGCAACTGGTGCAGAAAGAGACGTGGCGGCTCGAAAAACTGCGCCGGAACGCGGAAATCTTCGTCGAGCTCGCGCATGAGGCGGGGCTCGATACCGGGCCGGCAATCGGCCGCGGCGTCGTGCCGATTCTTTTTGCCGACAGCTATGAAACGGTCGCGGCCTCGCAGCATCTGATGGCGAATGGCTATTATGTGCCGCCGATCATTCAGATCGGCGTGCCGAAAAACCAACCGCGCCTGCGCTTCTTCCTCTCTGCCGCGCATACTGAAGAAGAGATCCGCGGCGTCATCGGCCTCCTCGCCCGCAGGCCGAGCCGGCAGGCGGCGCAGGCGGAGCCTTTGGCTACCCCGGCCACATGAGGCGGCACATGAGACATCGGATATATCCGATGTCTCAAACCAAAGAAGTGGAGCATGTCCTTCATCGAAAAAGTCTCCAACTTTTTCGGAACATGCTCTAGAGCATGTCGCGGAAAAGTTTATGGACTTTTCCGGCAAGGCCATGCTTCAAGGAGACGAGAGAGCGGTGCTTTCGTCGGATCGCCGAGGCTTTAAATCTATGCCATCTGACTGATCGGTGCGCCAGAGAAGAGAGCGCAGAAGGACGGGTTTTGACTGATGAGCCGGATTGAGATCATCCCCGTTAAAGGGCTCGGAAGCTTTCTCGATTTTAGCAAGTTCCCGCGTCTTCTCTACAAGGACAGCAAGGGATTTGCGCCGTCTCTCGATGCCGAGCGCTGGACGCTTTATGCGGGCAAGCTTAACCCTCATTATGAGCTTGTCGAATCGCAAGCTTGGCTCGCCCGCCGCGACGGCAAGCCGGCCGGCCGGATTTTCGCGCAGATCTATAAGGATGGCACTGTCCCGGTGGGCGCGTCGCCGGCGCAATTCGGCTGTCTAGATGCGATCGAGGATGAAGAGGTTGTCGCAGCCTTGATCGATGCCGCCGAAAATTGGCTGCGGCAGCGCGGCGCGACGCGCGTCCATGGGCCTTTCTCGCCTTCGGTTAATAGCGAGGCCGGCATGCTGGTCGAAGGTTTTGACGCGACGCCGATGATCTTCATGCCCTGGAATCCGCCTTATCTGCCGGGCCTGTTGGAGAGCCGTGGCTATCACAAGGCCCGTGACCTCATCTCCTATCGCTATGCAGTCAGGGCGGAGGATCGCACCGACAAGCCGGGGATAATCGCGCGGCCCGAATGGCGCGACCGGCTGAAGATAAGAACCATCGATCTCAAGACGATCAAGCAGGAAGCCGAGATCCTCGTCGATATTTTCAACGACGCCTGGAGCGAGAATTGGGGCTTCGTTCCTTTCACCTATGATGAATTCATGTCCATCGCCAACTCCATGAAATATCTGATGCCGCCGGAAGGCGGCTTCATGGTCGAGCTCGATGGCGCGCCGCAGGCCTTTGGCGTCATCCTCCCCAATCTGCATGAGATCACGGCCGATCTCGGCGGCCATCTCTTCCCGCTAGGGCTGCCGAAGCTGATCGCACGCCTGCGCAATCATGATTTCAAAACGGCGCGGCTCGCGCTCTTCGGCATCCGCCGCGCCCTGCATCGCAAGGCGGCGGGCGGCGCGGTCATTCTCGCCTTCATCGAAGAATGCCGCCGCCGCAGCCGCGCGAAAGAATCGGTCGATCACGTCGAATTCGGCTGGGTTCTCGAGGATAATATGGGCATGCGCCGGCCGATCGAACTCTCCGGGGCGAAGATCGACAAGATCCATCGTATCTATGAGAAAGACCTCGCGGCTTAGGCGACGTCCGGGGCTCGGCAAGGATAGTCGCCGAGCTGCAGTCTCTCGATCCGCCAAAGCCGCACCGATCGGCGGCGAAATGCGAATTAATTGATTTGGCGCGCGCAGGCGGAGGCAAGCAGTATAGAGTTCGCCTCGAAACACGCCGGGATCTAAGCCGGCGCGGCGGCATTCTGCCTTTCTGAATGCGTTGAAGACTCGGGGGTCGGTACATGAGCACGGCGCTTGCGGACCAAGGATCGACGGCCAAAACTCCGGTCAACGAAGCTGCGGCGGATGTGGTACCCATTCTGGACGGCTTTCTTCAGACCGAACCGGCGCGCCCGCATCCGCGCCGGCGGCGTGCCATTCTAGCAGTGCATCCAGAAGTCGAGGCCCTTGTCGGCTATGACCGCAGAACTGCGGTGATCGTCATCGCCGTCGTTCTCGGCCAGACCGCGCTTGCCGCCGCCTTCGGCCATCTCGGCCTTTCTTATTGGTGGCTCGCGCTTATCGCGGCTTATGCGATCGGTGCTTTCGCCAATCATGCCATGTTCGTCGCGATCCATGATGCCGTTCACAATGCGATCTGCAAGACTCCGCTGGCGAACAAATGGATTGCGATCATCGCCGATCTGCCGAATACGGTGCCGACGGCCATGGGGTTTCGCTGCTATCATTTGAAACACCATTCGCATCTCGGCGATTATGACTATGACGCCGATCTGCCGAGCCATTGGGAGGCGCGGCTCGTCGGCAATCGCTGGTATGCGAAGGCGCTCTGGCTGTTTAGCTTTGCGATTGTCCAAGTCACGAGGCTCGGCCGGCTGAAGGGCACAGTGCCGATGACCGGCACCTGGACTTGGATCAATGCCGGCGTGATCATCCTTTATGATCTCGCCATCCTCTATTTCTTCGGCGTCAACGCGCTCTTTTACCTATTCGCTTCCTTCTGGTTCTCAGTCGGGCTCCATCCGGTGGGCGCGCGCTGGATTCAGGAGCATTTCACTTTCGATCCGAGTCAGGAAACCTATGATTATTATGGGATCTTGAACAAGGTGGCGCTCAACATCGGCTACCACAACGAGCATCATGATTTTCCCGAGATTCCTTGGACGCGTCTGCCGGCTTTGAAGAAGATGGCGCCGGAATTCTACGACGATCTCAAGACGCATAAATCCTGGACGAAGCTGTTCTTCAGCTTCATTTTCGATCCGCGCTACACGCTTTATTCACGCGTCGATCGCAGCGCCGCGAATTTGGCGCAGAAGGCGTAAGGTAGCAGTTTCGCTCAGCTCGTCGGCCGCGCTTTCGGCGTGCGTTTGAAATGTTCGCGCCGGCCGAAGACGGTCTTCAAGATCGAGGGCGCATTGGAGACGCTCACATAGACCATCAGCGGCGGCACCGAGGCGAGCGTCTTTACATATTCCAGGAGCGTTCCACGCCGGAGGAGGAAATAGGGCGTCGAGGTCATGCCGACGGCGACCACCGTGATGAGTATGGCCATGAAACCCATCAGCGGCAGATAGGCGTGTGGGTTGAACCCCCTCAACAAAAGACAGATGACGGCGGAAACCGTCGCGATCGCCGCGCAAGGGTAAAAGGCCTGGATCAGGATCAGCGCGCTCGCCGAGATCTTGCCGCGGAGCGACCAGTGCGAAGCCCAGACCTTGGGCAGGAGCTTGCGGGCGACCTGCACGAAACCATTCGACCAGCGTCTTTGCTGGACGCGCCAATGACGGACGCGTTCCGGCACCAGGCCGGGGACCGGCGGCTCCATGAGGAAGATGCCGTGCCAGCCGGCGAGTTCGGCGCGCACGGTGAGGTCAAGGTCCTCACAGAGCGAATCGGCCGACCAGCCGCCGGCTTCATTGACCGCCGCACGGCGCCAAAGCCCGCCGGTGCCGTTGAATTGGAACAGCCAGCCGGCGCGATAGCGCGTCGCCTGCTCCATGGCGAAATGCGAATCGAGCAAGAGGCCTTGCGCCCGCGTCAGCCAATTGGTGCGATAATTAGAGAATTCGCAGCGCGATTGAAGAAAGCCCGCATGCGGATCGGCGAGCAGAAATGGCACGCTCGCGCGCAGCCAATTGCGCGGCGGCCGGAAATCGACATCGAGCATGGCGATGATCGGCGCATCGCACTGCGCGAGGCCTGCCGCGAGTGCGCCGGCCTTGAAGCCGCTGCGGTTCTCCCGCCTCACATGCATCACGTCGAAGCCCTTGCCGCGCAGTTCCTTGATCACGCCATCGGCGATGGCGGGCGTTTCGTCGGTGCTGTCGTCGAGGAGCTGAATATGCAGCCTGTCCTGCGGCCAATCGAGACCGGCGACCGTGCGCAAAGCGTCGATGACCATCTCGCCCTCGTTGAACACCGGGATCTGCACGAGAACATGCGGCAAATCCGCTTCCGCGACTTTCCTTGGCGGCAGCGGGACGCGCCAGCGCGATCCTATCGCGAGTTCGATGATGTTGATGGCGATGAGAAGAAGAAAGCTGCCGCCGACGATCACGAGACCCAGAACGGCAAGCGTCAGGATGATCTCGAAAATGAGCCTTACGAATTCGATGGCAATCAAAGGTGCATTCCTTTCCGCCTCCGTCTTTCGTCGGAGTTCATTCCGACAAAGCGGACAGGCGATGCGGCGCCGTCACGGCGAAATGACGCATGACCGAATGTCAAAACCGATCGGCGGATCAGTGATGAGACATCGGATATATCCGATGTCTAAAACAAGAAGTTAGAGCATTTTCGGACGCAAAACCGGTATCCACTTTTGCTGAAAATGCTCTAGAGCCGGCGATCGCGAAGATCGTCTTCGTCCTGATGGAAGTTGAACACAAAAAGCCGGCGCGAAACAAGCGCGGAATGGCATGCATGTTCACCACTACACTCTTTCGCTTGTTTCCGGTACGTTCGCCTCGATGCGGGCCATGATCCGGTCGTAGAGCCGTGCGGGCATGAGACGCCCGAGCCGTACTGCCATATAGAGCGGCCAAGGAAAGGCGATTGTCGCTCTGCCGCGGGCAAGTCCCGTCTTGATGATTTCGGCCGCCCGAGCATCGCTGATTTCGAAGGGCTTCATGGCCGAGATTGAATCATTCAGAGGCGTTTTGACGAAGCCGACAATGGCGAGGCTGACGCAGACGCCACGCGGCTCGATCCGCCCCCGCAGAGATTCGGCATAGGCATGGACGCCCGCCTTGGTCATGCAATAGGCGGGCGAATGGGGCAGGCCGCGCAGGCCGGCCATGGAGCCGATGAAAGCGATCTGGCCATGGCCACGCGTGCACATCGGCGTGATCAAAGGCTCGGCCGTGTTCAGAACCCCGATGAGATTGGTCGCCAAAATCGCCCGCACGGCGTCAGGGTCTTCGGCGAGCGCATCGGGGGCGAGGCCCGTGGTGATGCCCGCATTGGCAATGACGAGATCGAACGGATGGTCTCTATCCGCCGCCTCGATCCAGGCTTTCATTTTTTCGCGATCGCGCACGTCGAGGAGGATGGGCGTCGCATCAGCGCCTTTGGCGGCGGCGGTGGCCGCTGTTTCCGCAAGGCGCGCCTCATTGCGCCCGATCAAGGCGAGACGTGTGCCTTGCTCGGCATAGGCGAGGGCGAGGGCGCGGCCGATGCCGCTCGAAGCACCGGTGATGAGAAGCGACCGCGGCCTGCGCATGTCACACGACCGGCTTCCGGATCGTCACCGCTTCGGCGATGAGCGTCAGCTCCCGCCGTTCATTGTGCATCATCAAGCGCAGCAGAAATTTTGTCGGTTCGCCAGGAGATTCACCTGGGGTGATCTGGACGACCCGACCGGAAAGTTCGCCGGTCTCCTCGATGAAAATCGGGCGTAGAAATTTGCTCGAAAGGCGAATAAGCGCAAGATCGGGACGCCAGATTGCAAGGGCGGGCACGAAGCGGCTCATCAACAGCATGCCATGCACGGGCGGCGCGGGAAGGCCGGCCTGCCGCGCCAGCTGGGGATCGAGATGGATCGGATTGTCGTCGCCCGATGCAATAGCATAGCGGCGCAGATCATCCATTCCGCAGGCGCCGAAAGGCTGCACGGCGAGTTTTTCGCCGACCTTGGGCAGATCATATGCCAGCGCAGCCGCTGCATGATCAATTGTGGCTGTCATGTCAGTTTCTCTGGCGCGCGCGTGGAGATGATCCGCAGGACCATTTCTGCGCGCAGGCAGATGTTTTTGTCGCCGATCTCGGCCCGCAGAATGAGACGCGAGGGCTCGAACTCGCGAATGATGTCGACCGTCATCTGGTAATCGATCTCCGCCTCGAGCGGCTGCTCATAATCAAAGCTTTGCGATTCATGGATCGGTACAAAAGGCTCAGGGCCGATCAGCCCGGCGCCTGCGGCACGGATGTCTTGATGTGTAAACCAGCGCACGGGAAAGGTAAAAGGCACGCTTTTGTCGCTCGGCGCGCCGAAGTTTTCATAGCCGCAGGTTTCTTGGCGGAAGGCTGCGACCTCCGCGGCGCCGGCACGAACTGTAAGCGGCCCGACCCGCAGAGATAAAGGCGGCGCGATCGGCGCGGCAGCTTTCTGCTCATCTGCCTCTTGTCCATCTGTCGAAGGATGAGCCGGAGCGCCCGGCGTCGCAGCCGGCATCCCCGATGCTTCGGACGAACGCTCCGCCATGGGCTTCACATCGTGTCCGCGCGTCGGACGACGAGTGTGGCGTTGATGCCGCCAAAAGCGAAAGAGTTGGAGAGGGCAATGCGGATCGGCAATGGGCGCGCTTCATTTGGAACAGGGTCGACCGGGCATTTTTCATCCGGCGTGCGCCAATTGATCGTCGGCGGCGCGATGCCTTCCCGCAAGGCGCCGATCGTGACCACGAGTTCGAGCGCACCGCCGGCGCCGAGGCCATGACCATGGATCGGTTTCGTCGAAGAGATCGGAACATGCGGCAGTCTTTTGCCGAAGATCATGCCGAGCGCTTCCGATTCGGTCGAGTCGTTCACCGTCGTACCGGTGCCATGGGCATTGACGTAATCGATTTCTTCTTCGCTGACGCCGGCATCGGCCAAAGCATAGCGCATTGATGCCGCCGCGCCTGTCGCATCGGGACGCACGGGATCCTTGGCATCGCTCGATGTGCCATAGCCGGCGATTTCAGCGAGAACGGTGGCGCCGCGCGCTTTGGCGACATCTTCGGCTTCAAGAATAAAAACCCCGGCGCCGGCACCGATCACCATGCCATTGCGGTCCTTGGAGAAGGGCCGGCAGACATTCGGCGTCAGCACCCGAAGGCCTTCCCAGGCGAGCATAGTTCCGATCGTCACGCAATCCTCCGTACCGCCGACGATGGCGCTGTCGATCACGCCCGAGCGGATGAGATGTGCGCCCATGCCGATGGCTTGCGTCGCCGAGGAACAGGCGCTGGCAATGGCAAAACAAGGTCCTGTCGTGCCATAGCGCATGCTCATCATCGCCGGACAGGCGCTGGCGATGAGGCGCGGCACCGTGAAGGGATCAGGACGGGCTTGGCCGACATGAACCGAATGCAGGCCGTCCTCGATCGAATGCATCCCGCCAATGCCGGTCCCGATGATGGCCGCCGTGCGCGGCCCCATGGGTGTGGCACGCGACAGGCCCGCTTGCGTCACGGCCTCGTCAGCGGCGACGATCAGATAGCTCGTCACCGGATCGCAAAATGGCAGCAGATTCAATTCTATATGGGCCGCAGCATTGAAATCGCGCACTTGCGCTGCGAGTCGGATGCGGCCGCGATAGGGGCGCGAAAACATCGCCTCGCCAATGCAGGAACGTCCGTCGCGCGCCGCTTCCCACAACGCTTTCGCGCCGATGCCGGCTGCCGAAACAGCCCCCATGCCGGTGACGACGATCCGTCTTGTCGCGCCCATTCACTTCGTCTCTTGGCTGATATTTTGCTCTTTGCTGATGTAGGTCGCCATAGCGTCGATCAAGCTTTTGACGTCCTTGGCTTCGTGGAACGGACCGTCCATCGGAATATAGACGTCGAATTTCTCTTCGAGCGCCGTCAAGATCATCACAATGTCGATGGATTTCAATCCCAGGCTCTCGATCGTCGCATCGGGTTTGACTTTGTCTCGCTCGATCATGCCTTCGGTCACGATCACATCAACGATCTGATCGACAAGCCCGGTCTGGTCGGAAATTTTCGCTTCCACCGATGACTCCCTTGATCACTCTTAAAGTTTACCCGCCCAATCACAGGGCAGAAATTCGACAAGCTCTTTTAGTTGGTTGCATCCCCGGTTCGCGGAAACGAACTGCGAAGCACAACGCTCGAACACGACTTTACGCGACAGGTTGTCCCGCTCAAGCAAAATTGCGCCCGCTGGGCAGATTAATTCTTGCTGCCTTGGCTTTCCATTCTCTGCTTGAGAATAAGAAGCTTTGCAAAAGGAGAATTTGGATCGGGCTGACGTTCGCGCTCACGCGGCTTTTCGGTCGAAATGAACGAACCGTGCCGGCGCTCGCGCCTTTCGTCATTGCGGCGGTTTTGCCGTAAGCCGTCACGTGATGCCTCGCGCCGCTGCTCTTTGCTGCTTTCTTCCTTGCGCTTTTCGTCATGGTGCTTTTCGTCTTGGCGCTTTTCGTTGTGGCGCCGGTCTCCATGGCGTTTCTCGTGGCGCGGTTTTTGATGCTCACCTTGCGTCACCGCAGATGCGACAACGCCTTCGACCCCCTCCGCCGGGGGCACAATCTCCGCTGGGTGCTTGCGGTCAGCCCGTGCATGCCGCGGCCTGTCGTTGCGTTCGCGATTGGCCGAGGCCGCAAGCGCGCCGCTCTCCTGTCCAGACCGTTCAGCGCCATGCGCTATATTTTGTGACGGCCTGTGCTGCGGCCGCCGATCCCGGCGCGCCTGATGCTGGCGATGCGGCCGCCAGACTTCGATCTGCGGCGCTTCCACCTGCGGAGCGTCCTCTTGCGCGGCTTCCGCCTCAGCGACGGTTTCAGCCGCATTCTCGGATATTGGCGCGGCGGCGATGGGGCGGACCTCTTCCGCCGAGGTTTCGGCCAGCACGATGGCGTCCGGGACAGGGACCGTTTCGGCTGTTGCGGCAATGATCTCGTCCGGTTCGGCTGCCGGAGCCTCCCCGAGAGCAGCATCGCATGCCACGGCCTCAATCACCTCGGCTTCATGTTCCGGGATGGCTGCGTCCGCCGCTGCGGCGCCAGGTTCAGGTGTTTCTTCGGCAGCCGCTTCGGCGCCTGCCACAGGCTGAATCGGCTCCATCGCTGCCTTGGGAACGAGCGGCACCGTGATCGCCGGGCCCTTGCGCTGCTCGCAGACATAGCCGAGCGAACGCAGGATCGAGGCGAAGCTCTCGCCAGAACAGCCGACGAGCGAGGTCATCCCGACTGTGATGACAAACCCATCGCGGTCGGCGGCGCCGGCGGGTGGCTCTCCCGTGGTAAGCCCCGGCCGATAGGCGACGGCCGGCCGAATGAGATCGGCGAGACGTTCCAGAATATCGACGCGCACGGCGCGATCGCCGCAGACGCGGAAGCCGGCCGCACGATAGAAGCTCTTCGGCACATCCTTGTCGGCGACAAATGAAGTGCGCCCGGAGGCGGCGAGATGCGGCACGTCCGCAAGCCCCTTTCCCCCTTCCGAACCGTCACGCTTCAAAGCCCAGAGCTGGACGGCGAGCGCCCGCGGCGCCGGCTTCATCAGCGCCGGCAGATAAAGATGATAGGCGCCGAACCGCACGCCAAGCTTGCGCAACGCCGCCCGCGCCTCTTGCGACAAAGCCTTGACATCATCTGCGACCTGGGTGCGGTCGAGGACGCCGAGCGCCTCCGCGATCTGAAACGCGATGCCGCGTGCAATGCCTTCGAGCCCTTCGCCTTTTTCGAGATCGAGGAGGGGACCGAGCAGGCGCTTGACGTGTTGTGCGAGCCACAGATCGAGACGCCGCTGCACCAATTCGAGAGACGGGCCGGTGAGCTGCTCATCGGCAAGCACATGGACGCGCGCGTCGAGAAGCCTTTCGCCCGCGGCAATTTTGCCAATCGGCTCGCCGAGCCAGCGAATAATGCCGTCATTGGCGAGGACGAAAGCCTCGTCGACCGCCTCATGGACGCGCGTGGCCCGGCTCTCGATCTCGCTCGCCAGCGCCTTTTGCGCGGCGGCATTAAGGGCCTTGGCGGCCTCGCCCGCCGCCTGCGGGTCCAGACTGAAGCGGAAGCCGGACAAATGCCCGACATGCTGACCCTCGACCACTACGTCGCCGCCACTGGTGATTTCCGCTTCCAACATCGCGTTCTCTCTCAAACGGCGCATCAGAACGCTCGTCCTTCGGTCGATGAACCTCTGGGCGAGGCGCTCATGCAGAGCGTCCGACAACGTGTCCTCTACCTGACGCGCGACGCCCTGCCAATGCTCAGGATCACGCAACCAGTCCGGTCGATTGGCCACGAAGGTCCAGGTTCTCACCTGAGCAATGCGGGCCGAGAGCGTATCGAGATCGCCTTCGACACGGTCGAGCTCGGTGAGGTGGCGGGCAAACCAATCCTCGGGAATATGCCCGGCCCGCACCACGAAACCATAGATCGAAAGCACAAGTTCCGCATGTGCGGCAGGCGATAATTTTCGATAATCGGGAATTTGGCAGGCATCCCAGAGTCTTGCCACATCAGCACTGGTCTTCGTCTCGCGCCGGACCTTGTCGTCCCGCGCTGCAATATCGAGCACCATTTGATCTTCGGCAAGCGGCGCCCGCGTGAGGCCAGGCTCTTTCGGCTGCACGTCGAGGGAGGCCGTGAGCGCCGCAATCGAGGAAAAATCGAGATCCGTATTGCGCCATTGCAGCATGCTCACGGGGTCGAAACGATGCTCTTCGAGCAATTCGACGAGTTCCGGGTCGAAGGGTGCGCAGCGGCCGGTGGTCCCGAAGCTTCCGTCGCGCATATGCCGTCCGGCGCGTCCGGCGATCTGACCGAATTCGGCCGAAGTCAAGCGGCGATACTGCCAGCCGTCGAATTTGCGGTCGGCGGCAAAGGCGATGTGGTCGACATCGAGATTGAGCCCCATGCCGATCGCGTCCGTGGCCACGAGATAATCGACATCGCCATTCTGGTAGAGATCGACCTGGGCGTTGCGGGTGCGCGGCGACAAAGCGCCGAGAACGACCGCCGCGCCGCCGCGCTGGCGGCGGATCCATTCGGCGATCGCATAAACCTCTTCGACGGAAAAGGCGACAATGGCGGTACGCTGCGGCAGCCGGGCGATCTTGCGGTCGCCGGCGAAACTGAGGGTCGAGAGACGCGGCCGTGCCACGATCGGCGCGCCGGGCAGCAGCGTCTCGATCGGGCGCCGCATGGTCGAGGCGCCGATGAGCAGCGTTTCGTCCGTGCCGCGCCGGTTGAGCAGGCGGTCGGTGAATATATGGCCGCGATCGAGATGCGCGGCGAGCTGGATCTCGTCGACGGCGACGAAGGCGAATGTGCGGTCGCGCGGCATCGCCTCGACGGTCGAGATCCAATAGCGCGCCGCTTTGGGCTTGATCTTCTCCTCGCCGGTGATAAGCGCCACCGCCTCGACCCCGACCCGCTCGACGACACGATTATAGACTTCTCGTGCCAACAGCCGCAGCGGCAGCCCGATCGCCCCGCTCTTATGCGCGAGCATGCGCTCGATCGCATAATGCGTCTTGCCCGTATTGGTCGGCCCAAGCACGACGCTCACGCCGCGCGCGCGTTCGAGCGGATGCAGTTTCGAGGCCGGAATGGGAATGTTCATCGATTCGGGGCGTCGCCTCGGGATCAGGGGTGCTCGTGCCGCTTGCCATTCAAGCGGCCTCGCCTCGTGAGGCGAAAATGAGAGCCTAGTACATTTCTGTCGCCTTGGCGGGACCCCTCACGAGCTGAGCCGGCAAGGAGGTCCGTTCGCAAGGAAGTCGGTTCGCAAGGAAGTCGGTTCGAAAGTGCCATCCGTACAAGGGGGCCGGCGGATCTCTGTAGCATGAGGGTCTTCTGTATCATAATGCGTCGGAAATCGCTTGCGAATCCGCAAATGCCTTCACGCTTCGAACGAGGCGCGAACGAAGCAGGCCCGAATCGCTGACTCTCGGCGAGTTCGAGCTTTGTTCCCTACGACATATTGATGATTGCCACAAAATACCACAAGCGAGTGTATAAGAAAAGGATTTGGCGTGTTTTGTCGGCAGAGCTTTATCGACTGCGCGACGGACTCCCAACCGTCTCTTTGTCAACCGGCTTTTTCCGGGAAAAAATAGCGCTCCGACATCCGTTTCACATAAGTGACGAGATTGACGTGGCGCTCAGCCGCCGCGCGAACCTCGGTCTCGAAGACGGGTGTCAGCATTCCGGCAAGGAAGCTGAAGACGGTCGCGTCGGCGCCGCAGGGCTGCTCCCCCATCAGATAGGGCTTGTCGTCGAGGATGGCGGCCAGCGCATCGATGTCGCGAATGCCGAGCTCGGCGATCTCCGCTTTGCTGTGCCGGCCAAACCCCTGTGCAACAAGGCCTTTGACGACTTTGCGGCGGATCACGCTGCGGACGAGCAGCCGTAGCGGCATTGGGACAGCATCGAAGAAATGCGCCGGCCCCTTGGCGAAATTCGCGTCATCGCGCCAGCGCACATCGACGCCGACGCAATAAAGGTGTTCCTCGCACATTTTTTCGACGGCCCAGGCGATAGCTCTTTGTTCGCTCGAAAGTCCGGCGTCGAAGTCAAAGCCGTATTTCTTTTCGATGTGAAACCGGATGAAGGTCGAATCGGCGATGATTTCGCCAGCATCGTCAATATAGGGCAGCTTGCCCTTGGGCGCTTTGCCATAGCCGCCGCGATCTTCCCTATAGGGAAGGCCGGCGAGTTTCAAAAGCAGCATGGCCTTCATGACGAAGGGGCTGGCATCCGGAAGTCCGAAATAGGGACCGAAAGTGTAAAGAATAATCATGAGGCCTTTGGACCATGTGTGCGGGCCGGCTCCCCACTATACGGAAGCAGGCGGCCGCCTCAATGCTCCCGCTTGGCCGTCATATTGTCCGGCTCGATCGAAAATTCGGTCGCTTCGATTTCCGCCATTCCGGCAAGCGTCCGCAGCGAAACGCGGAAGGGCACGACAATATGGGCCGGCTCGACGGGCGCGAGCCAAGCTTCGATTTCGCGATTCTCAGCCATGAATTTCGTCGATTGCGAATCGGCCCTGTGCCCGGCGACCGGCCGATAACGGACGGCGCAGACGGACACCGGGCCGGAATAGCCCTTCACCTCCACATTGCGCGTGCCGACATAGCTCATCGAGAGGTCGAAACGCACCACGCCGTCGTATATGGGCAGGGTGCGGTTGCAGGCCGAAGGGCCGACGAGCGCCTCGCCCGCGGGCACGGCCATGATGAGGGCGCTCATCGGGTCGAGCACATTGTGCTTGTTGGCGTCAGTGACCGGAACGCGGCCCTCGAAATCGTCGAAGGGCGGCGAGATGTCCACGGCTCTCACAGTGCCGGCCGTAAGCGACATGCGCAGCGTGCGGATCGCGTGCGAATTGGCGGAAGTCGTCGCATAGGCATTCGGCAAAATGGTCCCCCGGCGGATGAGACCTGAGGAGGCGAGCGCCATTTTGACATGCGCGATCCAAGAGGCGACGCCGGTCAAATGAGCATTGAGATCGATCTTGTAATTCGCCGGTTCGATCCATCCTTCCGCGCTCGCTTCGCCGATGTGGAGGCCGATGAGGCTTACCGAATAGCGTGCCTTGATCGTTTCGGCCCCTGCCGCCGTCGCCGCAAGCGCAAGGCCGAAAATCGGAACGAGGAGACGCAGACAAGCAGAATGGATCAAGGGCATTGGGGAAGAACCGTAGATTTCTCAAGCATAGGCTGGTTTGGCGGCCAAATCGGCCCGTTTCAAGGCCGAGCTTTACCGCAAATTCCAGCGATTCGGGAAATCACTGTTTTTGTCATCCTTTGACGCGGGAGGGTGCCGGCGTCCCATTCGCACGGCGCGCAAAGACCAAAGGGCCGTGAAGTAAAGCTGGCCGAACATTTGAAACAATATTTGAAACCAGGGGACTGAAGCGGTGATCGGTCAAGCCGCTCACGCCGGCCATAGGGCGCGGTCCGCGCGCCCGTCGCTTTCTTATACGCGCTACGCAAAGCGCAGGGCCATAGGGCGCGCTCGGAGCGCGCGTCGCTTTCTTGTACGCCCTGCGCAAAGCGCAGGGCTATGGCCGGCGCAGATCGAGCGTCAGCGGAAATTCGCTCGCGACTTCGTCGCGCGGCAGGGTGACTCGGCCGGGCGTATGGCCATGGTCCTCAAAACGCGCCAGGCGCCTAGCCTCGGCCTCATAGGAATTGACCGGAAAACTCTCGTAATGGCGGCCGCCCGGATGCGCCACATGATAGACGCAGCCGCCGAGATTGCGGCTGTTCCAGAGATCGATGATATCGAAGGTGAGCGGCGCATGGGACAGGATGGCGGGATGCAGGCTCGAGGCCGGCTGCCAGGCCTTGAAGCGCACGCCGCTGACGGCTTCGCCCGAAACGCCGGTCGAATGCACCGGCACATAGCGGCCATTGCAGGCGATCCTGTGCCGCTCCAGCACGAATCCCGTCACCTTCACCTGCAGGCGTTCGAGCGAGGAATCGACATAGCGCGCCGTGCCGCCGACTGCGCCTTCTTCGCCGAGCACATGCCAAGGCTCCAGCGCTTGGCGGATTTCGAGGCCGACGCCGGCATGGATCACGCTGCCATAATGCGGGAAGCGGAACTCATATTGCGCCTTGAACCAGTCCGGATCGAACTTGTAGCCCGCCTCTTCGAGATCGGCGAGAACGCCGAGAAAATCCTGCCAGATGAAATAGGGCAGCATGAACCGGTCGTTGAGCGCCGTTCCCCAACGCACGAAGCCGCCCTGCTGCGGCGTGCGCCAGAACCAGGCGATGAGCGCGCGCAAGAGAAGCTGCTGGGCGAGCGACATGCGCGCATCGGGCGGCATTTCGAAGGCGCGGAATTCGACGAGCCCTAGCCTGCCGCTCGGCCCATCGGGCGAGAAGAGCTTGTCGATCGAAATCTCTGTGCGATGCGTATTGCCTGTCGCATCGACGAGAAGGTTTCGGAACAGCCGGTCGACGAGCCAGAGCGGGATGAAGCCCTCTCCGGGTGCGGGCACTTGCGCCATGGCGATTTCGAGCTCGTAGAGCGCATCATGGCGCGCCTCGTCGATGCGCGGCGCCTGGCTCGTCGGCCCGATGAACAGGCCCGAGAAGAGATAGGAGAGCGACGGGTGGCGCTGGACATAGAGGATGAGGCTTTTCAACAAATCCGGCCGGCGCAGAAAGGGCAAATCGGCGGGCGTCGCGCCGCCGAGCGCGATATGATTGCCGCCGCCGGTGCCTGTATGGCGCCCGTCCAGCATGAATTTATCGGTGCCGAGCCGCGAAAGCCGCGCCTCTTCGTAAAGCGCTACCGTCGTCGCGACCGCCTGACGCCAATTCGTCGACGGCTGGATATTCACCTCGATGACGCCCGGATCGGGCGTGACCTTGATCATGTCGAGGCGCGGATCGTAGGGCGGCGGATAGCCTTCGATATGGACCGGCAGGCCGGTCGCCTGTGCTGTGGCTTCGAGCGCGGCCAGAAGCTCAAGATAATCTTCGAGCGTCGCGACCGGCGGCATGAAGGCGCAGAGCACGCCATCGCGTGGCTCGAACGTGACCGCCGTGCGCACATTGTCCGCGCCGACGCTTTGATCGGAGATGTTTTGCCGGTCGGTCGCCGGATTGAAACGAGAGAGCTGCGCGAAATGCTGCGGATCAGGCAGGAGGCCGCGCGGTTCCAGCGGATCTTGCGGGACGATGAGAGGATAGGCGGATTGCGGAATGTGAGGCAGTGAGCTGATCGGCAGCCGGAATCCGATCGGCGAATCGCCGGGGATGAGAAACAGATGGCCGCGCCGCAGCGCCCATTTCTCGCTGGTCCAGCGGCGTTCAGGCAATGCGTTCCAGCGCTGCACCGGCAGGACGAATCCCACGGGTTTCGACAGGCCGCGCTCGAAGACATGCACCATGCGGGCGCGGGCTTCGGGATCATCGATCTTGGAGTCGAGCGGATCGACATTGATCGGCAGCTCGGCCTCTTTGAGCATCCAATGCGCCGGATCTTCAAAAGCCGGAATCAGATAATCCGCGCCTATGCCGAGCCGCTCGGCAAAATCCTGCGCAAAGATTTCCGCGGCTTCGGATTGCGTCGGAACATTGCGCGCTTCGACTGCGATCAGCTCCGTATCGTGCCAGATCGGCTTGCCGTCGCGCCGCCAGTAAAGCGAAAAGGCCCAGCGCGGCAGGCTCTCGCCCGGGTACCATTTGCCTTGCCCGTAATGCAGAAAGCCGCCCGGCGCGAAGCGGGCGCGCAACCGCCTTATCAGATCATCGGCGCAGCGGCGCTTCGTCGGGCCGACGGCAGCAATGTTCCATTCGGCCGATTGAAAATCATCGATCGAGATGAAGGTCGGCTCGCCGCCTATGGTGAGACGCACATCCTGCGCGTCGAGATCGCGGTCCACCTGTTCGCCGAGCCGATCGAGCGCCTCCCAGGCTTCGTCCGAGAAGGGCCGCGTCACCCGCGGCGCTTCGCTTATGCGCTGCGCCTTCATCGAAAAGGAAAAAGAGACCTCGGCGGGGTCGACGGCGCCGCTGATCGGCGCGGCCGAGCGGTAATGTGGCGTTGCGCAGAGTGGCAAATGGCCTTCGCCGCAGAAAAGCCCGGAGGTGGGATCGAGGCCGATCCAGCCGGCGCCGGGAATATACACTTCCGCCCAGGCATGAAGATCGGTAAAATCATGATCCGTGCCGGCCGGCCCTTCGAGCGCTTCGACATCCGGCTTCAACTGGATGAGATAGCCGGAGACAAAACGCGCGGCGAGGCCGAGATGGCGCAACATCTCGACCAGCAGCCAGGCGGAATCGCGGCAAGAGCCGGAGCCGAGCGCCAAAGTCTCTTCCGGCGTCTGCACGCCTGGCTCCATGCGGATCAGATATTTGATGTCGCGCTGCAGCTTGGCATTGACCGCGACGAGAAAATCCGTCGTGCGCGCGGCCTCTTTCTGCAGATTTGCGAGAGTGGCGGCGAGATGGGCGGAAAGCAGCGGGCCGGCGGGCTCGGGCTTAAGATAGGCGGCAAGCTCAGTCGCCAATTCCGCCGGATAGGCGAAGGGAAATTCTTCCGCATAGGGCTCGGTGAAAAAGTCGAACGGGTTGAAGACGACCATTTCGGCGACGAGGTCGACTTCGATTTTGAAGACATCCGATTTTTCCGGAAACACAAAGCGGGCGAGCCAATTGCCATGCGGGTCCTGCTGCCAGTTCACGAAATGCTGGGCCGGCGTCACCTTCAGCGAATAGCTCGCGATGCGGGTCCGGCAATGCGGGGCAGGGCGCAGCCTGATCTGCTGCGGCCCGAGCGCGACCAGCCGGTCATAAGTGTAATGCGTGACATGATGCAGGGCGACGAGGATCACGCGGGGAGTCCAAGCAAGAAGGGCGCCGGTTTGTGGCGGGCGGGGGAGGGGAAGTCAAGGAGGAGGCGCGGTCTTTCTGAGTTCGAGGAGAGCTTTGGAATGGCTGGCGAGTTTGCCAATGACATTGAAGCGATTGAGTTTGGTGCTAAGCTTGCTATTGTTTAGACACTCCGAGCTGCACGCTTTCGTGTTCTAACGCGCATTGGGAGATTAGACGCCTTTTAGCAATTGAAGTGCTAATGAATGGGGGGCTGATTCGGTCAATTACATATAGACCGGCAAGGGTCCTCGTTGGCTGCCGGATCTATGCGTAGATGGATAATATATGGACGACCCAACGCACCAGAGCCAAACGCCCGGCTACGATTACGTAAGCCCCATAAATCTTGCGAGCGGGCTACCTCCGCTATTGAAAGAACTCATCAGCACAGCGGCTTTCCGCCGGCTTACAGACGTGAGATTCTTGGGGGGGATCGACTACCTACTTGTTCCTACTCCTAACGGCGCCCGCACGAACGTTAGATACACCCGCTATCAGCACAGCTTAGGCGTCGCGTTGCTTGCCCTCTTTTACGCTGACCTTAAGGGTCTCTCTGAGCGCGGGCGCCAGCTAGCATATGCGGCTGCTATCCTCCATGACATTGGACACGCGCCGCTGTCACACTCACTAGAGCCGGTTTTTGAAGAAGCATTCGGGTTCAATCATCATCAAGCCACTAAGGACATCGTAAGAGGTCAGACACCCCTCGGAAAGGACGTGCGCAAAACCTTAGAAAATCACCATCTTGACCCTGATCATGTGTTGGCGATCATTGATGGAGATGATGATCAATTTGATGGTTTCTTCGCGGGGCCGATCAATTTTGACACGATCGAAGGGGTTCTTCGTTCGCGCCGATACCTGAAACCCAATGCGATTTGTCCCCAGCCGACAGACGTAGTTCGCGCTGCAACGTTGCGACAGACTTCATCTGATCGACAACTTGTCGATGCATTTTGGACGTACAAGAATGAGATCTACAGGTTTGTCATAAGATCGCGCGATGGCATCCTCACGGACCATCTATGTCAGCGTATAGCACGAGGCAGCCTAAATCGATTATCGAAGCACGATTTTCTCACGACAGAAAAGTCTTTATTCAAAAAACTTCCAGAACTGCGTGTTGTTCTGCAAATCTCACGATCCGCTCCTGTAGAGAGGGAGGCTTTTTCGGAGCTGGTCCGCTACAAGGAAAGAAATTTCTTTATAGATGCCGAGGCCGATTTCTTCGCAAGGGATGACAAGAGGCGCTACAGGCAATCTAAACAAGATCGAGTGTTGCCTGCTTCCAATAGCGCCGATTGATAATCGGGGAAGAAAATGGGGGAAGCCTTCGAAAAAGCTAAGAGCTACTCGGACGAGAAGCTCGAAAAGCTGCGAGCGCGGCTTAGTTCCCACGTACCCGAGAATTCCATCGCAATAGCTTTTGGCTCTTACGCGCGTCGCGAGGCTTCGTCCCAATCCGACATCGACTACATTGTGGTGGGGCCGACAACCGATTCGAGTCCAGGGTGGATGGCGGACGTCGAAAATGCCATATCTGCGGTGGTATCGATAGAGCCTTCGCCAAATGGTGCGTTTGCAAAGTATGTCGATCGCTGCGATATGCTAAAAAATCTCGGTGGCGCCCACGAGACTAACGAAACACTGACACGACGCCTTCTTCTTCTTTTGGAAGGCGAGTGGTTGAGCAACGATCTCGAGTTCGGCAAATTCCGTCGTGAGCTTTTGGAGCGATATGTACGTGCTACACCGCGAGATCACCAGCTTTCGCTTTTTCTTTTAAACGATATCATCCGTTATTGGAGAACCATGACCGTTGATTACATGTATAAGACAACTGAGGACGGTAAACCTTGGGCGATCCGCAACATCAAGCTGGTATTTTCTCGCAAGCTGATGTATGCGAGCGGGCTCTTCAGTGTGGGGATGACCGTTGATCGCAGTGAAGAGAGAAAAATCGAAGAGCTTGATAAACTGTTTTCCATGCCTGTGATTGAGCGCATGATTGCAATTTGTGGTTCGGCTCGGTTATCCAAAGCGATAGCCTGCTACGAGCTATTTCTTGAACGAATGGAAAATCCAGAGATTCGTACTGCGCTTAAGCAAGTCGATCCTAACGATCATGAAAATCGGACGTTTCGTGAACTAAAAAATGAAGGCCACAATTTCACGCGCGAGCTGTTACTCGCATTCGAAGGAACATTTCATTCTACGCATCCAATAAGGCGTGCTGTCATATTTTAAGTCCTGATTCCTGAGCTATATGGCGTGTCCCGTCAAACTTGATGTTGATCGGCACAGCTGTTCTATTCCAACCTCACCACCACGCTGTCCGACGCGCCTTTCGCGTCGATCACCGAAGCCCGCGCCAAGCCTGCGCTGTCCGGCGCCCATGGCATGGTGGCGCCTGCTACGAATAGTAAATTTCCATAGAGGCCTAGTATTTTAATTGGGCTATACATATGTCAATTATTCAGGGACAGATAAAATTCCTAGTTCAGCGCATTTATCTGCCTCTGCTGGCTTTTTTAGAAGTCATTCTACGCATGAAAAACTTCGGAGCGATCGAGGATATTTTGTGTGAAGGCCGTTTTGGCGCTCGCCATCTCGGAATAGTGAACTTCAAGGAATCACCCTGATGATCAATCCCCCGATCAAGTCCGCTGCCGACGCTCCCAAGACGGACAAGCCGCATGTCGCGCCGCCGACTCAGCCCGAAGCCCAACCGGCGCCGGCCAAGCCTGCCGATGTGGTGGCTCCGAAACCCAGTGATGTGAAGAAGTAAGCTTCTCACAAGCACCTCTCCCAAGGGGAGGAATCAGTTTGGCGGCGGCAACACATGCCGTCGTCCCTTTTCAAACCAGATAGCGACCGTCGAAGGCGTGCTGGGAGTTTTGAAATGGCCCAAACCCATCGTTTCGGGAGACGCATCCCGCTTCCCTCAACCCTTCAGATCCGGCACGAGCTCCTCGTTATGGCGGCCCAAGAGGATGCCAAGCAGCGCGCAGCCGCCGAGAACAAATCGGAAGGCGTCGCAAGTCGCGTGACCACGATTGATGCTGTAGAACCTGAACGAGCACCCGCATGACAACAGCTACCATCAACCATCTTTATCAGGTCGGAGAACTGGTGGTTCTCAATTCGCGCGCGGGATATTTCTTAAAGTCGGACGCGGCCTTCACAGTGGTTGCGCAATTGCCGGCCTTGGGAAATGACTTTCAATATCGGATCAAGAGCGTTGGCGAGCCCTGCCAGCGCATGGTCCTGGAACATCAACTCACACGGGCCTCGCCGCGCGACGCAGCGGCTGGCGGATTCTTCAAAGAGCGTGACAGGCAAACGATCTAGATCTTGCCTCGCGCCGATCGTTGGACGTCATGATAAAGGCCGCCGAGCTGCAGGATCGATATGGGGTTGCCGCCACGGCTGATGACGCGGGGCGATTGGCGCAAGCCATTAGAATGATCTTCGAAAAGGTGCAGACAGAATTTGGTTCTCAGGCGGGATATGTCGCCGCTCATGTGATGATCAACGCGATCGAAGAGCATCTGCAGAAATCTGAAAAATTGCTCGGGCAGGCTCGCTTTGCCTCAATTCTTATTGATACCATGCCGTCAACGTGGAGCCCAATGCTCAAGGCAAGTTTTGTCTATGTTCTGGCGCCGCGCCTGAAGAATGTTCTGGACGTCTGATCCCGACAGGTTCTGGACCCTCTCCGTAGATCCGGCAAACGACGCCTTATGGCGCGAATACCGGGCACCATCCGATGCGCAGATGCCTACTCCAACCGCACCACCACGCTGTCCGATGCGCTTTCGCATCGATCGCCAAGACGTGCGCCGGCTCTAAATCGCCCGGCAGATCATCTCCGTCGGCGCGACCAGACCTCGCTCCAGAATGTCGATCATATTCGCGACCTTCTGCGGCGTCGATGCGCCCATGATGATGTGCAGGCCGAGCGGCGGCGGCGCCCCGTCTTGCGCAGCACGGGCACGCATCTGGCGGAAGAATTCAATGGCGAAGGTGCGGCGGCTGCGCTCCTTTTGAACCGCAAACCCGGCGCCTTCCAGAATGCGCCGATAGGCGGCGGCGCTTTCAACAAAGCTCATGTCGGAGCTCGATGCCCAGGGAACCGGGAAGCTCAGCGCGCCGTCGTTCGTCTCGCGCATGACATCGTAAATTCCGAAGATGCCGCCCGGCTTGAGCGCGCGCCGGACTTCGGCGAACACTCTCGCCTTGTCTTCGATATTCATGCCGACATGAAGCATATAAGCGCCGTCGAAGCTGGCGGCTTCGAAAGGCAGAGCGAGCGCGCTGCCGACACGATAGGACACGCGGTCTGCTAATTTCACTTGTTGCGCCAGCCATTCGGCCGTGCCGACGAATTCCGGCGTGAGATCGATGCCACTGACGCGGCAGCCGCGCTCCTCTGCAAAATAGCGCGAGGCACCGCCAAGGCCGCAGCCGATGTCCAGAAGGTGCATACCCGGCACGAGGTCGAGCTGATCGGCAAAATCGATGGTTGCTTGGCGTGCGCCGATGTGGAACTCGTCGACAGGCGCGAGATCGGCCGGGATGAGACGGGCGAGGTCTTTGCCCGAAGCGATCAGCGCGTCGCGGACGGCCTGTTCCAGCGAGCCGTGTGTATAGTGTTGCGCGATGGATTGTTCGGTTTCCATCCTGTCGTCTCCCGATCGAGGTGAGCTGCCTGCGAGCATACTCTCCTAGTGATCATATAGCGGTTTCGACAGGCGGACTGAATTGGGCTTCAAAGCCAGCCGAAAGCTTCGTCCTCTACTCCACCCTCACCACCACACTATCCGACGCGCCTTTGGCATCGATCACCGAGACCCGCGCGAAGCCGGCGCCATCGGGCGCCCAAGTCGATTGGCGGCGCAGATCTGGTTGACCGATCGGCGCGCCATTGACGATCCAGGTGAAGGGCGGAACGCCGCCTTGCGCCTTCAGAGCGAGCGGGCTCGCCAATCCCTTGCTCTCCGAAAGGCCGAGATCGATCATCGCGCCTGCCGGCGGATAGACGATCTTGAGCGCCGCCGTGTCGGTCGCGGCAAAAGTTTTGGGCGCGTCCTGGCGCAGGTTCCGCAAAGGCGGCGGCAAATCGGCATTGCGCGCGATCAATACGCCTGGCGGCTGCGGCAGAGTTTCATAAGTGGCGCCGATGCGGGCGAAGGCATCGAAGAGAATGGGCGCCGCGGCGAGACGGCCGACGAGGCCGGGCACGGCGCCATTGTCCGGCCGGCCGACCCAGACGCCGATCGTGTTTGCCTTGTCGAAGCCGACGGCAAAGGCGTCGCGATAGCCATAGGATGTGCCGGTCTTGAAGGCCAGCTTTCCATAGGGCGCATTCTCCGGCGGCGGTGCGCCGCGCAGAATATCGGCGACATACCAAGCGGCGACGGGCTCGGTCACGCGGCGCAAGGGTTCTTTCGCGGCGACGGTTTCTTGTTCCTTGCGCTCGATCAGATTTGGCACGGTGCCGCCGCGCGCCAGCCCAGCATAAAGCCGCGTGAGATCGATGAGTTTTATGCCGAGGCCGCCGAGGCCGACGGCGAGCCCCGGCGGCGCATCTTTCGGCAGAACGATCTCCGCGCCGGCATTATGCAGGCGCGCGAGAAAACGCGCCGGACCGACCGCGGCGAGAAGCTCGATGGCCGGCAGGTTGAGCGACATTTGCAAGGCATGGCGCGCCGTCACATTGCCCTCATAGCCCAGCGTGAAATCCTCCGGCGCATAGAGACCATAACGGGTCGGACGATCTTCGAGCATTGTTTCGGGATGCGCGAGGCCGGTCTCGAAGGCGAGCGCATAGATGAAAGGTTTCAGTGCCGAGCCCGGCGAGCGCAAAGCTTGCGTCATATCGATGGCACCGTCGCGTGCGGCGGAGAAATAATCGGCGCTGCCGATATGGGCGCGGATCTCGCCTGTTCTATTGTCGATGACGAGAATGGCGACCGAGAGTTTCGGCCCGAGCCGCTGGGCATTTTCGCGGGCGAGCTCTTCGAGCGAGGCCTGCCATGTCGCATCCAAAGTGAGATGATGAATGCGCGCATTGGGTTCGGCCCGCAATGCTTCCTCGGCCAAATGAGCGGCCAGCGTCGGGAAGGGCCGCCGCGCCTTGGGCATCAATTCGTGCTTGGCGGCATCGCGCTCGGCCTTTGTGATGATCCCGCGCTCATAGGCACGATCGAGAACTCTGTCGCGCGCCGCGCGGGCGAGGCTCAGGAATCGATCGGGCCGGCGCGCCTCGGGCGCTTGCGGCAGCGCGACGAGAAGCGCTGACTCGGCGATCGACAGCCGCTTCGGCTCCTTGCCGAAATAGGCGAGGCTCGCGGCGCGGACGCCTTCGATATTGCCGCCATAGGGCGCCAGCGCGAAATAAAGATCGAGAATCTCCGCCTTGCTGTGGTGCCTTTCGAGCTCGATCGCGCGCACGATCTGGCGGAGTTTCGCGGCAAGAGATTTTTCTTGTCGCGGTTGCGGAGCGGGATGAGGAAAAGTGGGAACCGGTTTTCCGCCCGCATCCCGCTCTACACTTTTGGAATCGATCACGTTTATGACTTTGGATCAATTCAATCCAAAGTCATCGTGATCTAGCAGCCGCGCGACCTGCATCGTCAAAGTCGAGCCGCCGGAGACGACATGGCGATGCCAGGCCCATTGCAGGGCGGCACGGCTGAGCGCTTCCGCATCGACGCCATGATGGGCATAGAAGCGACGATCCTCATAAGCGAGAAGCATCGAAACGAAACGCGGGTCGACATCTTCGCGGCTTGCCGGTAAGCGCCAGCGCCCATCGGCCATTGTGAAGGCGCGCAAAAGCACGCCATCGCGGTCGAGGACGACGGGCGAGCCGCGCCGCGCTTCAGCAAGATCGAGCGGGCCGAGCGAGGCGAGATAGGAGCGTGCAGTGAGTGCGCTTACGAGCCCAAGGGCGGCGACCACCAAGAGGAGCGCAGCGATCCACCGGCGCCGCCGGCTCTTTTTGATCCTGGTCATTTTGCCGGCGCCACATCGAGCGAGCTGAAGCCGGTGCGGCCATAGCGCTGTGGCCGATACATGTCTTCGATCGTCGCCGCCGGCAGACTATAATGGCCGGGCGTCACCGCTCGCACAATATAGGCGAGGCTGAATGTCGCTTTGGCCTTGCCGTCGCGGTTGAAGGCCGCGGCGAAGCGATCGTCGCGATATTCGGTATAGGCCGGCTGAATATCGCCTTTGATCCAAGAAAGCGCCTCGACCGAACCGCCGTCGAAGAGTGCCGGATTGTCGATCTCTAAGCCGGCGGGCAGCGGATCGGTCAGAATGAGACGGGCATAGGCAGCCTCGGTCTCCGTCACTTTCAAGGTCACGACGAAGCGGTCGTTTTGCTTGATTGTCGTCGGATCAAGTTTTTCGCCAGCGAGCGTGTAATAGGCGCGCTCGATCTCATAGCCCTTGCTGCCGGCCGGTTCCGGCACTTTAGGATTGCCCATTGTGGTGATCACGATCTGCGTCGGCGCGGCGCTTTGATTGGTGATCTTCACCGTCTTGCCTTCGAGCGCCGCCGCGCTCCATGTGCGATAGAAGGCGCCCTTGCGTTCCATGCCGTCGACGCTGATGTCGATCGCCGTAGCCTTGTCGGCCATCGCTTCTGCTGCAAGCACCATCCAGGCATCGTCCTGCGTGCTGGTGTAAGTGGCGGCGGCTCGCGCATCTTCCACGACATGAATCGCCTGCTCGATCTCGGAGGCGCTGGCGCCGGCCTCGACGGCGAGTGCCAGAACGCCGGCGCCGTCGCGCAGGCGCGAACCATAATCGGCGCGTGAGAACAGCGTGTCGCGCTCGCCCGCGAGACTCTCCTCGGCAGCCGCGAAGACCTTGGCCGAGCGCGTGCGATCGCCGAGGAGGGCGAGCGCGGCGCCGAGCTGGGCCCGCGCCAACGGGCTCTTGAAAGCGGCGAGCTGCGTATCGGCGAGATAGCGCAGATCACTCATCACCGGCCTGCCGTTGCGCGCCAAAACATAGGCGGCATAGGCGAGCGGCGCCGCTTGCCCGGCTTCGACCTCGCTCGTATTGGCGACGTAATTGCGCAATCTCTCGAGCGCCGTGTCGAAGGCCTTCTGCGGCACGGGATAATTCTGCTCACGCGCGCGGGTCAAAAAATCCGTGACATAGGCATGCAGCCACATATCGTCGGTGTCATTGGCTGCCCAGACGCCGAAGGTGCCATTCGCATCCTGCCGCGCAAGCAGCCGGTCGATCGTCTTTTGCACGCGATCGGCGACGCCCGTATCGATGGCGAGCTGCTCGAGATTGGCGAGCTTGTTGACATAAAGGAGCGGCAGAGCGCGGCTCACGAGCTGTTCCGAACAGCCGTAAGGATAGCGGTCGAGCGCTTGCAGGAGCGCTGCGACATTGATTCCGGTGAGCGGCGAGATGGCCACGGCGACGCGGCCCGTGCCTGGCAAGAATTCCGCGAGCAGATCGCTCGACAGGATAAAGCTCTCGCCGGGCGCCAGAGGCTTCACGATTCTGCGGTAGAGCTCCGATGTGCCCGGCTCGATCTTGATCGCGAGCGCCTGCGCCAGTTCGAGATTGGGACCTTTGAGCTTCACGTCGAGATCGGCGCGGCCGATGCCGGCGGCAGTCAGCGGAATGGTGAGCGACCGCCTCTGTCCGGAGCCGAGCTTGATCGTCTTGTGCAGAACATCGGCGGCAATGGCGACCGGGCCATGTGCATCGACATCGATCGTATAATTGCCGGCGGCGCCTTCGACATTATTGATGTCGAGAGTGAGCTCTGAATGATCGCCGAGCGCGAGGAAGCGCGGCAGGCTCGCTTGCACGACGACCGGATCGCGGACGATCACATCTGCGCTGGCGCTACCGACTTTCGTCTTGGTCCAGGCCACTGCCATCAGCCGCACGCTGCCGTTGAAGGCAGGAAGATCGAAACCGACTTCTGCCTTGCCGTCGGGACCGACCTTCACCACTCCTGAGAAAAGCGCCAGCGGCTCCTGCGTCGGCAGATTGCCTTCCATCGCGCCGCCCGCGCCGCCGCCCGATCGTATGGCGCCGCGCACGCCCTGCATGCCGTCGATCAAAAGGCCGTAGAGATCGCGAATGTCAGGGCCCAATTGCCGCTGCCCGTAAAAATAAGTGCCGGGATTGGCCGCCTGATAATGGGTGAGATTGAGAATGCCGATATCGACGGCGGCGAGCGTCACATAGGCCTCTTCGCCGGCTGCGAGACCGGAAAGCGCGATCGGGATTTGCCAATGCTCGCGCGGCCGGACCTTTTCCGGCACGCCGAGTGCGACATTGAGTTTATGGCTGTCGCGGTCGATGCCGAACCAGGCAAGCCCCAAGGCGCGGCCGGGCATGCGCTTGGCTGCCTGATCGAGCGGGCGATGCGCGAAGACGACCGCATAGGCGCCTGTGCCCCAGCCGGCACCGACCGGGATTGTGACGGTATTGTCGCCCTTTTTGAGATCGACGAGACTCGAATAATGCAATTCATCGCCGAGGATGGCGATGGTCGCCGTGCCGGCAAAGCGTGCGGCGATCGAAAGCCGCATCGTGTCGCCTTGCTTGTAATCGGGTTTGTCGAGCGTCACGTCGAGAACGTCTGGCGTCTCGGCTGAGGCTTCGCCCGACCAGCCGGCAAAGAAGCTCACGCTCGTCGGCGCATCCTCGGCATTGCTGCTCTTCACGTCGAGACGATAGCTGCCGAAATCGACAGGCACGGAAATCTTCGCCGGCTGATCGGTGCTAAGATCGATTCTGCCATCGGCGACACGGCGCGACGATTTCACCTTCTCATAGCCCCAGCGGCCGTCCTGATTGTACCATTGGTAATCGGTCCTGACTCTGTAGAGCGACCAGGTGACATCCTTGCGCGCGGCGCGCATTCCGTCGGCGGCGACGGCGATGACATCGAAGCTCGCCGTCGCGCCTTGCCCCAGACTATCGAAATTCTTCTTCACTCCGATGAGCCCGCTCTTCGGCAGGATCGGCAGAATGATAGAGCGTTCGACGGCGCGGCCACCCGGTTCGCCGGCGCGCAGAATGATCTTGGCTTCGAGCGGCCGCGGCGCGGCAAGATCCGGAATCGGCACGCTGACTTGCGCCGCGCCCTTGGCATCGGTCTCGATCGTTTCTTCGAGCTCTTTGGTGACGGTCTCGAAATTTTCGTCGGTGAGGCCGGCCTGATAGCCGGCGAGCGCCTTGAGGCCGGCGCCGCTCGCCGCCTCGATCCGCACTTCGCCGGAAATGTCGAGGCCGGCGCCTGGCGCGCCATAAAGGAAGCGCGCCATAGTGTCGATCACCGCCGCGCCGCCGGCACGCACCATGTCTTGCTGCGGCTTCAGGGTGAAATCGAGACGTTCGGGAACGTAATCCTCGACGAGGAAGCTCGTCTCGCCGACCGGCGCAGCTTTCGGATCGACAAAGGCTTCGACGCGCCAGGTGCCGCTGCCGACGCCGGACAAGAGCGGCAATAGAGTGCTGTGCCCGCCGGCGCCCTGATCCTCGATCTGCAGGCGTCTATATTCGACGCCATCGGGACGTTTGACGACGAGAATGATCGGCAGGCCGGGCTTCGCAATGCCCTTGTCGTCGCGCAGCAGCGCGGTGATGAAGACATTTTCGCCGGGCCGATAGACGCCGCGTTCGGTGAAGACTTGCGCATCGAGCGGCTCTGCCGGCGGCCGGCCCTTGACGCCGCGATCGGTCAGGTCGAAGGCCGTCTGCTGGAGATCGAGGAAGCCGTAATCGCCCTTGCCGTCCTCGGCAATGACGAGGCCCGGCGCTTGCCCGCCGGTGCCGCGCGCAAGGCCCGGCTCGAAGCGGACATGGCCGTCATCGCCGGTGGTTTGTTTCGCCAGCACTTCATTGTCGCGCGCGACAAGCCGCAAGGCGATTCCGGAGACCGGCTTGGCGCTCGTCAAGGAACGTACGAAGATATGCACGCCGTCGCGGCCCGAGATGGCGGTGAGGCCGAGATCGGAGACGATGAACCATTGCGTCGCCGTCGTGCCGCCGCCTTCCTCGTCATTCTCCCTCGCTGCCGCTGCATCATGGGCGGGTTTACCAGTCATAATATAGACGCCCGCCTGGAGCTTGCCGAGCGCTTCGAGGACGGGAAAAGCCGTCGTCACATCGCGGTTGAGTTCGCTTGCAACGCTGAGCGTGCCGGACCAGATCTTCTTGCCGTCGTTTTCGACATATTGCTTGATCCTATAGCCGGAGAGCTGGGCGAGAAAATCTTCCGAGCGAACGGTCGGCAGGAGATTACGGTCGCCGACGCGGATGATACTGATGGCGATCTTCTGCGCATTGACCGAGACGATCGGAATGCCTTCCTGGCCGACGCGCGGCAGGACGTAATTCTTGCCGGTGAAATGCGCCTGCGGCGCGCGATCGCGGACATAAATGTCGTAATCCGCATTGCGCAACAGCGTCTCGCCGACGGCGGAAGGAAGGCCCTGCCGCAGCACGATTTTGTAATGCTCGCCATGTTTCAGGCCCTCGACGCAGAGCTGCTGATCCTCGGTCGAGATCGCCGGCGTATCTATTCCGGCGACGCTGACGAAAGGTGCGAAGTCGACGCGGCCCGGTGCCAGATTTTCGGAGAATTGGAAGCAGACTCGCGGCGAGGCGGAATCCTTGTCGACCTTATATTGCAGAATGCGGAAGCCATAGGTTTCCCGCTCCTTTTGATAGGTCGCGCGCACAATGGGATCGTCGACGAGATCGAGGCTGGCACGCATGGCATCAAGCGACGGCCGCCACATTTCACGAATGGCAAACATCGCACCGATGCGGGCGAGCGCTTTCGCCTCATCGGCTTTCGCCGTCGCATAGAGATAGGCGAGATAGGCGGCGGTCGTCGCGTCCTTCTCGATGGCATAGGTCTTGCCGGTTTTCGCAAGTGCCTGCGAATAGGCGAGCCAAGCCGATGAATCTTGAGGATTGGCCGCGATAAGGCCGGCGAGCCAATGCAAGGCATTCGCCGCATCGCCCTTTGCCAGTGCCGCTTGCGCCTCCTTGCGAAGCTGCTCGACGGGACGATCGGCGAGCGCCGCGCCATCTTCCTTCACTTGCGCTTCGAGGCGAACGCCATCGCTGGCGAGATCTTCATTCGTATAAGTCTTTTCCGCCTGCGCCGCGGTCGTAAAAACCGGCGTAACCAATGCGAGTGCGAAAAACATGAGAGAAGAAAGGATGATGCTGCGCATTCGATTCTCCCACGGAAATCAGCCGGCCTTTGCCGGCGGGGCTTACGAAAATTGCTTCAAAACTTTGGCTCGAGATTTTGACTTAGGACATTGGGGCAAAACAATGGGTCAAGACAATGTTCAAAACATTAGGTCAAAAAGATCAGATTGATTCAAAGGTGGCTGTTACACCGTGCCGTGAGACAGTTTCCTGTCGCGGCGGTTTCGTCAATATCGTCGGCCTTTGCATGAAGCCTGTGTGACAGGCTCGCGCCAACCTTCTCCCAGTGGGAGAAGCGACTGTCTTTGCTGTCGAGGGTGATCTGATGCTTATAGGATTGTCCGTGCCTGGCGGCCGCGTCAAGGCGAGCGCATTGGCGCTCCCGCGTTTGCGGCTTGCGGCCTTGACTCGTCCGCCATGCGCGGACGTTTTGCCGCCGTCAGATCTAAGCTTTGGCATGGGCAAGCCCGTCCTTCTCAAAACCCTCTTTCCAAGGGCGTTTGTCACGCAAGATGGCGTTGAGGATGGTCAAGAGCTTGCGCGCCACGGCGATGAGGGCGACGCGCTTTGGCTTGCCTTGGGCAACCAGTCTGTCGCGGAAGATCTTGAGGATCGGATTGAAGCGTGCCGCGACCATGGCTCCGTCACCTCGTCGATCGAGGTCTGCAAGGATTCGCCGATGACGCCCTGCGCCTTCAGCACATCATCGAGCCCATGCTGGCCGATGACATTGCGCAAGGCGGTCACGGCGACTTGGATGACGGCATTGCCGACATTGCTGACTTCGATGACCGCGCGCTTGGGATCGACGACGCGCTGCCAGATCACCGCGTTGATCTTGATCGGCACATTGTCGAGCGTGATCGCCTCTTGTTGTGCAACCGCGGTCGTCTGTATCCGCAGATCGACCTTCACCTGCCATTCGATGAAGGGCAAAAGGAGATAGAGGCCTGGCCCCGCGGTGCGCCGATAGCGGCCGAGGCGGAAGACGACGGCGCGTTCATATTGATTGGCGATGCGCAGGCTGACGGCGAAAAGGATGAAAAGAAAAAAGAGAACAAAAAACACTAAATACATGGCGGTTTCCGCAGCGCGAGGAGCAAGCGAAACGAAAAATGATACTATGCGCCAAGCGTGACGGGAAGGCGATGGCCGGCCTCAACGACCCTGCATCCGGAATCACTCTGCCGGCGTCACAGCGGCACCGCGGCAAGCGAGCGGCCGCCCCGGCTGCGGACAAGCTTCGACCGTAAGAATGCGCGCATCGTCAAAGCCGACGAAATGCGGCGCCAGCGCCGGCGCCACGGCCGTACCGGCCCGGCGCAACTCGCCGACCGCGGCCGCTTCATCGATCGCATAGAGATCGATGACGGGGCAGGGCGTTGCGAGCGGTTCCGGCGGCATGAAAGGCATGGTTGCGGAGAGCCGCGAGACGAGAACCGCGGACGCGAGCCCTTCGAACACTCCGGCGCGCGAAAATTCCGCGGCGACGGCAGCGGGAATGACGAGATGGGCATGGCCCAGCTCATCGCGGCGTTTCAGAAAGGCTTGCGCCTCGAAAGGTCCGTCGAGATAGAGCGTGGCGCCCGACAAGAGCGCCGCGAGCGGCCCGGCGACGAGGCCGGCAAAACTCGTCGGCGGGAGTGTAGAGAGGATCGGCGTCTCGCGGCCAATGCTGGCGCGGGCGATGAAATCGAGGCTGGCCGCCATCAATGTCGCCTGCTGGTGGAACATGGGGATCTTGCGGCGCCGGTCGAAAGTGATGATGCGCGGTGGCGCGGGTGCGGGCTTGCCCCTTTCGAGGCCGATGTCGGGACGCCCGGCGGCATAGCGCAAAACGGCGCCAGTCCCGAGATCGACGGCGCCGTCGATCTCCTGCGGTCCAAGCGTCGCGACGAGGCGGATCGACGGCGCTGCCGCCGCGGCGGCAAAATAAGTCTCGGGCGGCACAGGCGCGCCATAGGATGTTGGGCCGGCCAGGGCGGCGGCATCGATGGCGCGCGCATAGGCCGCCAATTCGCCGGCATCGAGATCGAGAGGCGCGAGCGCCGGCTCGAAGCGGCCGCGCAGCGCCGCGACAATGGCGATGACGAGCGACACCTCAGCGCCGCCGGTAAGCAGCAGGCGCTCGCCGGGTCGAAGGCCGCAATCCGTCAGAAGCCGCGCCAGAGCCGTTGCCTGGCCGGCCAGGAGATCGAAGGGCACGGATGTGCTGCGATCGCTGAGCGCAACGCCTTGTGGCCGCAGCCGCGCGGCGCCAGAAATGAGCGTGTCGAGACTATAGGCGGAAAACAGATCGCGCTGCGCATGAGATTGCGCATGAGACGGCGCCGCTTGCTGCGGGATCATTGCGGTTTCCTCCACCATGTATCGAGCGTCGCGCCGCCCGTCGGCGGACCATAGGCGGGAATTGTGTCGGGCCGGCCGAGGCCGGCGGAGGCGGCGATCCATTGTTGCGAAGCGTGAAACAGCGGCACGATGTAAAAGCCCGAGAGCAGGACACGGTCATAGGCGCGCACGGCGGTCACGAACTCTTCCTGCGTGCGTGCCGCCAGAAGCGCCGCGATCATTGCATCGACGGCCGGCGATTTGACGCCGGCAAGATTGTATGAACCTGGCTGGTCGGCGGAGACCGAGCCCCAGCGCCCGCGCTGCTCGTTGCCTGGTGAGGCTGAGGCAAGCCAAGTGCCCATCATCATGTCGAAATCGAATGTCTGGCGGCGGCGCTGATATTGAACCTCGTCGACGGCACGGACCTTGGCGTCGATGCCGATTCGCGCGAGCGAAGCGGCATAGGTGAGGGCGAGCCGCTCCTGGGCGAGGGTCTGCACCATGATTTCGAAGCGCAAGGGCACGCCGTTCTTGACGAGCTGCTCGCCTTTCAATTCATAGCCAGCGGCGGCAAGAAGATTGAGCGCCCGCTTCGGCCAAATCCGGTCACGCCCGGTTCCATCGGTCTTCGGCGGGACCCAGCGCCCTTCGAGAATGTCGGTGCGCACCGCAGCTGGAAAGGGCGCGAGCAAAGCGCGTTCCGCGGCGCTCGCCGGACGGCCGGTCGAGGCGAGCTCCGAATCGTCGAAAAAGCTTTTGGTGCGCGTATAGAGACCGCTGAACAGATTGGCGTTGATCCATTCGAAATCGAACATCATGCCCAGAGCTTCCCGGAGTTTGATGTCGTCGAACACGGGCCGGCGCAGGTTGAAGACGAAGCCCTCCATGCCTTTCGGGCCGCCGATCGGCAGGCTGGCGCGCCAGGCGCGATGGTCCCTGAGGCTTGGAAAATCGTAAGACGTCGTCCAGAGCAGGGGGCTCGTCTCGGTGCGGAAATCCAGGAGCCCGGCGCGAAAGGCTTCGAAAAGCGCATTGGCGTCGCGATAATAATCGATCTCGATCTCGTCGAAATTGAAGAGGCCGCGATCGACCGGCAAATCTTTTGCCCAATAATCCTTATTGCGGCGCAGGATCAGGCGCTGGCCCGGATCCACCTCGGCGACGCGATAGGGTCCCGATCCGATCGGAATGGCAAGGCTCGCATTATCGAAAGTCTCGGGATTGACGCCATGGCGCGGCAAAACCGGCATCAGCGCCAGGGTGAGCGGCATTTCGCGATCATCGATGCCCGGAAAATCGAAGCGGATCGTTTCGGCATCGGGCGTCTCGACATGTTTGATGAGCGCATAGGCGGCGCGTTGCTGCGGCCTGCCCTTCTTGCGCAGAAGCTCGAAGGAGAACAAGACATCCGCCGATGTGATGGGCGTTCCATCGGAGAACCGCGCCCGCGGATCGAGCCGGAAGATCGCATAGCTGCGGTCGGCGTCGGTCTCGATCGTCTTGGCGATCTGCCCGTAAAGGGTGAAAGGCTCGTCCTGCGAGCGTGCCATCAAAGTCTGGAACACATTTGTGTTGAGACCCTGGGCCGTCGATCCCGCCTTGAGATTGAAGGGATTGAGACTGTCGAATGTGCCTTGGAACCCGATGACGAGACGGCCGCCTTTCGGCGCCTCGGGATTGGCATAAGGCAAATGGGTGAAATCTTCGGGCAGGGCCGGCCGGCCGTGCATGGCGATCGCATATTCGGGTCCTGTCGGCGCGGCGCCTTGTGTCAAAATCCGCGTTTGGTGCGCTGCGGGATCGGGTGGATGGCCCGGGTCGGCGTCGGCGAGGGAATTCGGCACGGCCTGCGCCGCGAAAAGAGCAATGGCGAGCGCAAGAAATCTGGAAAGGATCGGGAAGACGGGGCGAATCGCTTGAGATTTCATGATCCAACTGTAGCGTTGAAGGCGGTGACTGGCCATGATTGCGCGGCACCGGCCAATTATTGGCGTAGTTTCGGTTCAAAAAGATGAGGCGACTTGGGCGGGACCCCGGCAAATGCCAATTTGTCGCCTTATTCGCAGCTGATGTGCGGGGTGCATTTCTTGACGGCGGCTGGCGTTCGCGTCTTTGTGAGCCTGCGGTCCCAGGGTGCCGCATTCACGCCAGCTGGCGACGCCGTCCGCGTTCGTTTGGCTGACCACCGGAAAGGATTTCTTATGGCGTTTTCGTTGAAGCGTCTCGGCTTCGTTGGTTTGACTGGTTTGCTTGTTTTAGCGAGTGGGCACGTCTTGACGGACGGGCAAGCTCTTGCGGAATCGAGGAAGCCGGCCAAGACTGCACAGCCCGCACCGCAGCCGGCGCCCGCGCCGGCAGGGCAGCCAGGCCCCATCCGTGTCGATTTGATGCCGACTCAAAGTGATTGGACCAAGGTCTGCGGCCATGATCAGGCAGCGAATAAGGATATTTGCTATACGACGCGTGATTTTAGCGCGCAGGCCGACAAGCCGCCGGTTCTGGCGGTTGCTATTTATGAGATCAAGGGTGACGACACCCGTATCGTCAGGCTGCTGATGCCGGTCGGCCTGATGTTGCGGCCGGGCTTCCGTTTCGCGGTCGACAGAGGCCCGACCTTTGACGGCGCCTTTGAGATCTGCTTCCCCAATGGCTGCTTTGCCGAGTCGCGGGTCAAGAGCCAGACGGTTGACCAAATGAAAAAAGGCACCGTTTTGAGTATTGCCGTGCGCAATCAGGTCAACAATGAAGTCATGTTCGGGGTGCCGCTTGCGGGTTTCGGCAAGGCCTATGACGGTCCGGCGGTCGACCCGAAAGTGCTCGCCGAGCAGCAGAAGAAGTTGCAGGAGCAGTTGCAGAAGCGGGCCGAAGAAGAGAAGAAGAGGCTTGAGGCTGCCAGGCAGGCTGGCGCGGCCGCAGGCGGCGCCGCGCCTCCGGCTGCGCCGGGCGGACAAAAATAGCGCGACTCGAGTAAGAGCGTGGCGACCCCCGCGGCTCGCGAGGCCGCGGGGTTGGTCTTAGGTTTCCCTATCGCCGCAGCGTAGCGCGGCGCGCAGCAGGCAGCGGGGGTCACTATGCCTCCGTGTTCCCGCGACGCCCCCGTCGTCCTGTGCTCGTCCGTGCGGTTGGGAGCCGTGTCAGGCGCAACAAGTCTTCTAGCCGTGTTCTCGCGGTGCGCGACAGACGAAGGCCAGCGCCACTCGAGAGGCTCGAAAGCACTCAGTTCATCAAGACCGTTTTGATGTGATAGCCGCCATCCTGAGCGCGGGTGAACATTTCGTTGACCTGCGGATGACGTATCGGATCGCCCGAGGTGTCCGGCAGAAGATTCTGCTCCGAGACATAGGCGACATATTCCGTGTCGGCGTTTTCGGCGAAGAGGTGGTAAAAAGGCTGGTCCTTATGCGGCCGCACTTCTTCTGGAATCGCGAGCCACCATTCGTCGGTATTCGAAAAGACCGGATCGACATCGTAAATGACCCCTCGGAAGGGATATTTGCGATGCCGCACCACTTGGCCGATGCCGAATTTGGCTATGAGCGGTTTCATGGACAAGGGGGAAAGCCCCCGAAAAATATGGGTTGCGCCAAGAACACCGGGAACTCTCAAACAAAACCCGAAAAGTCGGCGCAACTTTTCGGCTGAGACCATGCGTTCATTGAGACCATGGTCTCACTTGAGAATATACTTTTGAGATATACTCTCTCTATGTAATGTCGGGCCGATTTTTCCGATCGCCTCGATCGTTTGGATGCAGACCGGTTGCCCGATTTCACCCAATCGGTACCGGTTCTCAAGGCGCAGGCGGCCATTCCGTTACTTCGCATGCATTGTAATGTCAATCATGCATGGGAGCATGCATGGGGAGCCCTCGACCCGCCGCTGGGCAAGACGAAGGCCAAGGCGCCCATCGTGCCGGACACCGAGCGATGTGTCTCCCGCCATAATGATTGCACCGCGGGCGGCTAAGCTGCAAGCTGCTGCGCCAGCTGGGGTAACCGCATTATCACCGGCCGGGTCCAAGCTCGCTTCGTCTTTGCATCTCCAAGGTTATGCTGCTGACGTCTTCCTTCCATCGGGCACGCTCGCATCATGTTGCCGGACTCCGTTCCTTCGGAAATCCTCACGACCGCCGAAATGGCGCTGGCCGATAGGTCGGCGATCCAATCGGCAATTCCCGGCGCCGTTTTGATGCAGCATGCCGGCGCGGCGGTTGCCAAATCGGCGCTGCGCCTGATGGCGGCGCTGCGCCTGCGCGGCGGCCGTGTTGCGGTCTTTTGCGGTCCCGGCAACAATGGTGGCGACGGGTTCGTCGCCGCCCAGCATCTCAAGGCGGAGGGCTATCAGGTCTCGCTTGGGCTTCTTTGCGCGCGTGAAGATTTGCACGGCGATGCCGCCTTCGCCGCACAAGCCTGGTCCGGCCCCATTATGCGTTTCGAGGATGTCCAGCTCGAAGACGCCGATCTCGCTATAGCGGCCATTTTCGGCGCTGGGCTCAGCCGCGATGTGGACGGCGCGGCGCGCGCGGCCATTCTGCGCTTGAACGAATGGACGCGGCGGACGCGCAAGCCGATCGTCGCCATCGATATCCCTTCGGGCATCGACGGCACGACCGGGCAAATTCGCGGAGTAGCCGTCGAAGCGGCGCAGACGGTGACCTTTTTCCGTCTGAAGCCCGGTCATCTCCTGCTCCCCGGCCGCATCTATTGCGGCGAAATCGCTTTGGTCGATATCGGCATTCCGGAGTGGGTTCTCGAGTCCATCGCGCCGAAGACCTTCGTCAACCGGCCAAAGATCTGGGGCGATGTCTTTCCGCAGCCGCGCCTCGATGGTCATAAATATGGCCGCGGTCATGCGCTGGTTCTTTCCGGACCGCTCGCCTCGACCGGCGCGGCGCGCCTTGCGGCGCGTGGCGCGCTGCGGGCCGGTGCCGGTCTCGTCACCGTCGCCACGCCGAAAGAGGCGCTGAGCGTTCATGCGGCGGCGCTTACGGCGATCATGACGCGTGTGTGCGACGGTCCGGAAGGGCTCGCGGAATTGCTCGCCGACAGTCGCAAGAACGCTGTCGTGATGGGACCTGGCATGGGCGTTGGAGCTGCGACATGTGCGATGGTCGGGACTGCTTTGGTGCCGATTTCTGCGCCGGCGCAGCCCCGCGCGGTCGTGCTCGACGCCGACGCGTTGACGAGTTTTGCCGGTAATCCGATGAAGCTCGCGGCGGCGGTAAAGACCTTTGGCGGCAGCGTCGTTCTGACACCCCATGACGGTGAATTCGCGCGTCTCTTTGCAGCTAAGGAAGGCGAGCTGCGCGATCACCCGCAGGCCGAAGCTCTGGCTTCTCCCTCCAAGCTCGAACGGGCCCGCGCCGCTGCGGCCCTCCTCGACGCGATCATCCTCCTCAAAGGTGCGGACAGCATCGTCGCGAGCCCGGACGGGCGGGCGACGATTTCTTGCGATGCGCCGCCTTGGCTTGCGACCGCAGGCTCCGGCGATGTGCTTGCTGGAATGGTGGGTGGGCTGTTGGCGCAATCCATGCCGGCCTTCGAAGCGGCGAGCGCAGCCGTCTGGCTGCATGGTGCCGCAGCGCGCGAATTCGGTCCAGGCCTTATTGCCGAAGATATACCAGAATCTCTGCCTGCCGTTTTGCGGCGGTTTATCGACAGCAGCGCGACCTGAACAAGGCCGGCGGTTGCGAGCCGTCGCGACCGAGTTGGAATTCACGAAGTTTTGCGGCCTGTTGCGCCTTTCAGGGTTCGCGCCGAAGGCCCGCGATGGCTAGTCTTGGTCTTGCCCAAGGTCTTGCCCAAGATCTTGCCCAAGATCTTGCCCAAGTACATTCAACCCAAGCGCATTCAAACGTTCGGTCATAGGGATCGAACCGCACCCTTGCGAGATTTCCGGATCGGCCATGCGGGAACCCAATGAGATCGACTTCTGGCGCGGCTTTGCGCTTGTCACGATCTTCATCAATCATATTCCGGGGAATTTTTTCGAGCGCTTCACCTATCGCAATCTATCCCTGTCTGATTCGGCCGAGCTTTTCGTCTTTCTTGCTGGCTGGGCGTTGCGCTTGCAGACGATTCGGACGAAACTGCCGATGCCCGGCCTTGTTGTGCGTCTCGCCGCCCGCGCCGTGCAAGTCTATTGCGCCCAGCTTGTCATCACCGAAATGGCGGTGGCCCTGCTTGCCGGCGCGTCGATCTATTTCGATGCCGCCTTTCTGCTCGATTGGCATAATGCGTCGGCGATATTTCACGATCCTGTCGAGGCGCATATCGGCCTCGTGCTGCTGACGCATCAGCTCGGCTATTTCAACATCCTGCCGCTCTATGTCGTCCTGGTCGCCTGCGCGCCTTTTGTCGCGCTCTGCGCTCGTTATGCTCGGCTGCTTCTGCTGCCCCTATCTGCAGGGCTTTATGTCCTGACCCTAAGCACAGGGATCAATCTTGGCACTTGGCCGGTCGAAGGAACCTGGTTTCTCAATCCCATGGCTTGGCAATTCATCTTTATCCTCGGTTTTTCCCTTGCCGGAAAGGATGGGATCGGCGGTCTGGCGCGGCGGCATCGCAAGGCCTTGATGCTGGTGGCGCTCCCGATCGTCGGTCTTGGGATGCTCGTCGCCCTGACGCATTTTTCGCCCCGCCCGGCCGACATGCCGAGCCCGAAGCTCTTCTTCGTCTTCGACAAGACCTTTCTGTCGCCGGCGCGGCTTATCCACTTCCTTGCCGTTGTCGCCGTTTTTTCGGGTAGCTTTCCTTTCGTCATGCGCTGGTTTGCCGTGGGGGGCCGATTTTTTTCTATGCTCGGGCGCAATTCGCTAATTGTCTTCTGTGTTGCCTCCTTACTCAGCCTGGCCGGACAAATCGCGCGTTTTGCCTATGGCGGAGCCTTGCTAACCGATGCAATGATAGCCGGCGCAGGACTGGCCTTCATGGGGATCATCGCATGGCTATCGGAGCGGCGGGATGGGTGGCGCCATGGCGCCGCCGATATGCGGGCCTCGCCCAGTTCGTGACGCTAGTCATGACGCTGAGTCCGGCGGCGGGCGTCGCGGCGGGCGTGGATGCCGCCGCGGCTGACAAGCCGCCGCCGGCGGTGGTGCTCACTCCCCTTTGCGCCGTGCCGGAAAGCGACATCGCCACCCCGGCGCCGCTCCCAAATGTCATGGCGCGGCTGCAAAAGCACGCCACAATTCATATTCTGGCAATCGGTTCGTCTTCGACCTCTGGCGTAGGTGCCTCTTCCAAGCTTGAGACCTATCCGAGTTGGCTCGACACCATTTTGGAAAAGACCTTGAAAGGCGTGGACATCGAGATCGTCAATCGCGGCATTCCCGGCGAACTGGCGGAGACCACCGCCGATCGAATCATGAACGAGGTTGCGCTCTCGAAACCCGATCTGGTGCTATGGCAATTGGGGACCAATGACGCTTTAGCGCGGGTCCCGCCGGAAGAATTCGAAGTGACGGTGCGCGAGACCCTGCGCTGGTTGAAATCACAGAATATCGATGTCGTGCTCGTCGGTCTGCAATATGTGCCGCGTTTCTCGCGCGATCCCGCCTATTCCGCCATCCGCCAGGTCTTGCGCAAAATCGCTGCTGAGGAAAATATTCTTTATGTGCGACGCTACGAAGCGATGCAATTCATCGAGCAGATGCGCGCCAAAGAGCAGATCATGGCGCCGGATCAATTCCATCTGAATGATCTTGGCTATCGCTGCATGGCCGAGCATGTCGCCCGCGCGGTGATCATCAGCCTGTTCAGCAGAGCGGCGCGGCCGGCGAATGATTGAACTTCCGTGCCATCAAAGGCTCGCTCGCCTTCGCCTCCGCGCCGGCCGGTGCGGTGCGATGCCTTAAGTCACTTCGAACCAGCTTACGAGGCAGTTCGGCCTGAGCTCCAGCGTCTGGCACTCGATCGCCCATTTGCCCGGATTGTCGGCAATGAAGGCGACATGTTTGGCGCGCCCTTCCGGCACGATCACGCGGCTGCGCCAATAGGGTTCCCAGCCGTCGTCGAGATCGTTCAAGAGGCGCATCGCATGGCCGTGCACATGCATTTGCAGCAGGATCGCAGTCTTGTTGACGAATCCAAGCGTGACCGCCGTGCCGCGTTTGACGGAAAACTGGGGCGCGGCGGCGAAATTTTGTGCGGCTGTGCCATTGAGCGTCAAAGGGCCGTGTCGATCGGGTGGCAGCGTTGCAGGAGCGTCCTTGCCGGTCCCTTTCTCGGCCGCGGCTTCGACGACAAGGTCCACCTTATGTGACTCTTGCAATTTAATGCTCGCTGGCAGAAGCGGGTTTGGCGCGATCGAGCCGAGCGGCGGCAGCACCGGCCGGCGCGGACCGCGGGTCGTGAAGGCGAGAAGCGGCCGGTCGGTGCGCTCGCCAGTACGCCAGGCGATGGTTCCTTGCGCCCCTGATTCGGCCGGCAGATCGCACATCACATCGAAACATGCGCCGGGGCCGATCGGGATCGTCCGCCGCAGCGGTTCGAATGCTTCGCAAGGCTGGCCATCGATGGCGACAACGAGCGGCTGCAGACCGGCAAAGATGATGAAGACGAGCTGCGACTGGACCATGCTGAGGAGACGCAGCCGCAAGCGCGTGCCGGGCGGAAGCTCCGTCGCGATCGGTGCCGGCTCGGAGTTGACGGTCACGACATAATGGCCGCTTGGCTCGGCAGCCGGACGGGGTGGGTCGCCGCGGTCGATCAGGATCTGCGCCGCCGCGTCGAGACGCCATTCGGCGAGAACGACCGCCATGTCGCGATCCACCGCCGGCGGCTTGGCTTCGTCGATGATCAGCGGGCCGTAAAGGCCGTGGTCGAGCTGCTCGACCGTCAAAGGCGGCACGCCGGAGCGATACCAATAGAAGCCGCTGTCCGGCGGGGTGAAGCGATAATCGAAGGATTGACCGGGCAGGACCGGGCTTTGCGTCAAACCGGCGACCCCGTCCATCGGATTGTTGATCCGCAACCCCTGGCAGGAGAAAGTCACGGGCTGGTCGAGCGCATTGACGAGGCGGATTTTGATCTCTTCGCCCTTTTTGTAGTGCAACAGAGGCCCGGCCAGTTGTGCGGCAAAGCCGAAAGCCGCGGTCTTCGGCGCCGGCGCGGGCATGAGCGCCACCTCGGTTTTGCCGGCGGTCAAGACGCGGAACCCATGGCCGACACCGGGCGGGGCGGCGCGCGCGCCGAAAGGCAGAAGGCTGGCAGCTGTGGAGCTGACGAAGATGCGGCGGTTGAGGCGCATGGGCCAGGAGTTCCGGGCGGAAGGGGCCGCTATCCATATCGGCCCGCGGGAAAAAGCGGTATGTCCTTTTTGTGCTCTGGCGTCGCAGCAGCGCCCCTCGCCGCAAAAGCGCCGGTTCACTTTTTTGCTGCATCTGGCGGGCGGCATTGCTATAGAGCCGGCCCGAAGCGGCGACACGCGCCGCGTGAGAGCGGTTTCAGGTTTGGTGTCCGCACCAAACCGTTTCGAAACCGCTCTCATTATGAGATGTCGGATATATCCGACATCTAAAACCTGAGACATCGGATATATCCGATGTCTAAAACAAGAAGTTAGAGCATTTTCGGCAAATCAAGTCGGGCTTGCCCGGCTTGATCATCAAAAGCGCCGATCTCGGCAACAGCCGAGATCGGTAAACCGGTGTCCATTTTTGCTGAAAATACTCTAGCGGGCGTGGCGGAACTGGTAGACGCGCCGGATTTAGGTTCCGGTGATGAAAATCATGGGGGTTCGAGTCCCTCCGCCCGCACCAGACCGGATCGTAGCGCAAATTGCGACAGACTGAGACGGGATCGCGGCCCTCTCCCCAATCTGGCGCGTTCATCTTGTTGCGACGGCCCATGCATCATAAATCATAGCCGTAAATCATATTAAGGGATTGAAAGGGCGAAACGGATGCAAGTGACGGAGACCCTCTCCGAGGGACTGAAGCGCGAATATAAAGTGGTGCTTGCAGCCGCAGATCTCGCGACAAAGGTCGATGCCCAGCTCGACGAACTGCGGGCCAAGGCACGGATCAACGGCTTCCGGCCGGGGAAGGTGCCGGTTGCGCATCTGAAGCGGCTCTATGGCCGCTCGATCATGGCCGACGTGATGCAGGATGCGGTGAACGAGGCCAATCGCAAGATTATCGAGGACAATGATCTCAAGCTCGCGACGCCGCCGAAGATCGACTTGCCGAGCGATCAGGCCGAATTGCAGCAGGCTTTCGAGGCCAAGGCGGATCTCTCCTATATGGTCGCCGTCGAAATCCTGCCGAAATTCGATGTCGGAGGTTTCAGCGATGTCGGCATCGAGCGCCTGGTTGCCGAGATTCCGGAGGCCGATGTCGAACAGGCCATGGCGCGGATCGCCGAGCAGAACCGGCTTTATGCGCCCAAGGAAGGCGAGGATGTGGTCGCCGCCAAGGGCGATAAGGTTGTTCTCGATTTCGTCGGCAAGATCGGTGACGAGGCCTTCGAGGGCGGCACGGCCGAAGATGTCGATCTCGTGCTCGGCTCGGGCTCCTTCATTCCCGGCTTCGAGGATCAGGTCGAAGGCATGAAGCTCGGCGAGCAAAAGACGATTTCCGTCACTTTCCCGGAGGATTATGCGGCTGCCAATTTGGCCGGCAAGCCGGCAAGTTTCGAGGTCACTTTGAAGGCTTGCGCCGCGCCGGCGGAGCTCGCCGTCGACGATGCCCTCGCGCAGAGCCTGGGCTTTGCCGATCTCGCCAAAATGCGCGAAGCCGTCCTTGCCTCGCTCGATAGCGAGCAGGCCGCGATCTCCCGCCGCAAGTGGAAGCGCGAGCTTCTCGACGCGCTCGACAAGAAATTCACTTTCGAATTGCCGGAGGCGCTCGTCGCGCGCGAGTTCGAAACGATCTGGCGTGACGCGACCGCCGAGCGCAACGCGGAAGGCAAGAGCTTCGCCGACGAAGGAACCACCGAGACAGCGGAGCGAGAGGATTTCCAGCGGATTGCCGAACGGCGGGTGCGATTGGGTCTCGTTCTGGCCGAGATCGGCGAAAAAGCCGGCGTGACCGTCGCCGACGAGGAGGTCGCGCAGGCGCTTTATCAAAGGGCGCGCAATTTTCCCGGAATGGAACGTCAGCTCGTCGAATTCTACCGGAAAAATCCCGAGCGCTTGGCCGAGATCCGCGCGCCATTGTTCGAAGAAAAAGTCGTCGACCATGTGCTGACCGAAGTCACGGTGACGGATAAGAAGGTCTCGCCAGCGGAATTGGTCGAGCTGGTGAAGGCCTTTGAGACGCAAGCCGACGAAAAGGCAAAACCGGCAGCTTCCGAACAGACGGCGTGAGCTGGGCCGGCGCCGTTCTCCTCGGGCTGAGCAATAGGCGGCGCCGGGGTGTGGTCTATACCCTGGCCCGCTCTTTGCGAAACCGCCGGGAGCGATTATGTTGAGGGACGAAGCGCGGCGCTGCCGCCCAATGCCCTTATCGCCTATAGAATAGAAGCGAGTAATTTCCATGCTGCGTGACCGCGACCCGATAGAAATCTACAATAATTATCTGATCCCCCAGGTCATCGAGAACACGAGCCGGGGCGAGCGGGGCTTCGACATCTATTCGCGGCTTCTGCGCGAGCGGATCATCTTTCTGACCGGACCGGTCGAGGACCATATGGCCACGGTGATCGTGGCCCAGCTTTTGTTCCTCGAAGCGGAAAATCCGAAGAAAGAAATCTCGATGTATATCAATTCGCCGGGCGGCGTCGTCACTGCCGGCCTGTCGATCTATGACACGATGCAGTTCATCCGGCCGAAGGTCTCGACGCTGTGCATCGGCCAGGCGGCCTCGATGGGCTCGCTGCTTCTGACCGCCGGCGAAGCCGGAATGCGCTATGCGCTGCCGAATGCGCGGATCATGGTCCATCAGCCCTCAGGCGGCTTCCAGGGCCAGGCTTCCGACATTCTGCGGCATGCCGAAGACATTATGCAGATGAAGCGCCGGCTCAACGAAATTTATGTCCGGCACACCGGCAAGGACTATGACACGATCGAAGCGACGCTCGACCGCGATCATTTCATGACGGCGGAAGATTCACGTATCTTCGGCATTGTCGATCAGGTGATCGACAAGCGTCCGGATGAGACGGAGGCGGCGAAATCCGCGGCTTGAGGCGCCCCGAGCTTGAGAAGCGCGTAACGGGCCCCCGGTCGCGCGTCGAGAGAGAGCAGGGCATGCGCACGCGAGCTGGACAAGGCGGATTTTCCCGCAGCCCAGTCGCGCGAATGTCCAGCCGCTTAAAGTGTCAGCTTCATGAGAAGCCGTGCTTCGAGCGACCGGGTCTGAGCGTTTCCGCCCAATCGGCAAAATTCAGGTTCCCTTTCCGGGATGTTGATTTGTCTCAAGGCTCGCCGCTCTTGGGTGAGGCAGCTCTGACGAAGAGGACCGGCGGGTTGCGCGATTGGCGGCGGCTTCAGTGCGAGCGTCGCTCCGCCATGGGATCGAGGCCGATCCGATCACCTTTCCAAAGGCATGGTCCTGAGCCCGACTTTATCGCCCCAGCCGGGGATCTAAAGGCAATGGCACGACAATTGCTTTTAACCTCTTCCGGCGGTCTTCTGCTATAGAAGGCCGTTTAACCACTTGGACGCACTTTTGGGGCATTATGCTACCCGACTGTTGCGCCCATGTGACGCAAAAAGTCACGGGGCGGCGAGAATCCGCTTCCGGGGCTTGATCCCAGCCTCCCGGCATGTTTGCATTTCCATTAATGGAGATAGCGCAATTCTGGGAGTTCGAAGGGCGAAAGAAAGAAGTCAGCCGGCGGACCCCGAGCGGATGCGCCGGTTGAGAGGCGGTCATTCTTATGAGGGTCGCCTTTGGCAGTTGCAGAGGGCCGAAGCATTATGTGCGTTCGGCTGGTAGGAGATAAGCCATGACCAAGGTCGGCGGCAGCGACTCGAAAAACACGCTCTATTGCTCGTTCTGCGGCAAGAGCCAACACGAGGTCCGCAAGCTGATTGCCGGCCCCACGGTGTTCATCTGCGACGAATGCGTCGAGCTTTGTATGGACATCATTCGCGAGGAGAACAAATCCTCGCTGGTCAAGAGCCGCGACGGCATTCCGACGCCGAAAGAGATCTGCAAGGTCCTCGATGATTATGTCATCGGCCAGCCGCAGGCCAAGCGCGTTCTGTCCGTCGCCGTCCACAATCACTATAAGCGGCTCAATCATGCGACGAAGCACAATGATGTCGAACTCGCCAAATCGAACATTCTGCTGATCGGCCCGACGGGCTCGGGCAAGACCTTGCTCGCGCAGACGCTCGCCCGCATCCTCGACGTGCCTTTCACCATGGCGGATGCGACGACGCTGACGGAAGCCGGCTATGTCGGCGAGGATGTCGAAAACATCATTTTGAAGCTGCTGCAGGCCTCCGACTACAATGTCGAGCGGGCGCAGCGCGGCATCGTCTATATCGATGAAATCGACAAGATCTCGCGCAAGTCCGACAATCCCTCGATCACCCGTGACGTCTCCGGCGAGGGCGTGCAGCAGGCGCTTTTGAAGATCATGGAAGGCACGGTCGCTTCGGTGCCGCCGCAAGGCGGGCGCAAGCATCCGCAGCAGGAATTCTTGCAGGTCGATACGACCAACATATTGTTCATCTGCGGCGGCGCTTTTGCCGGGCTCGAGAAGATCATTTCGATGCGCGGCAAGACCACTTCGATCGGCTTTGGCGCGAATGTGCAGGCCCCCGACGAACGCCGGACCGGCGAGATCTTGCGCAGGGTCGAGCCCGAAGACCTGCTCAAATTCGGTCTCATTCCGGAATTCGTCGGCCGCCTCCCGGTCATTGCGACGCTCGAAGATCTCGACGAAGACGCGCTGAAGCGGATCCTCACCGAGCCGAAGAATGCGCTCGTCAAGCAATATCAGCGCTTGTTCGAGATGGAGAACACCGAGCTCACCTTCCAGGACGAGGCGTTGAACGTCGTTGCCAAAAAGGCGATCGATCGGCGCACTGGGGCGCGCGGCCTCAGATCGATCATGGAAGGGATATTGCTCGACACAATGTTCGATCTGCCGAGCCTCGACGGGGTCGAACAGGTCGTCATCGGCCCCGATGTGGTCGAGGGCAAATCGCGTCCGCTCTATATTTATGCGGAGCGCAGTGAGAAAAGCGGCACGAGCGCTTGAGCTCGCCGCGGCGCTTTTCCTTTACAAATGCTGGTCGGCCGCGCGGGCTTGGCAGCCGGGGCACGGCCCAATGGCAGTGTCGGCAGAGCGCCGGCGGGTTGGTTCGGCATGCGGGAGCGGCGGGCAGCGCAGTCCGGTGCAACTTTTGCCTGATGCTTGAAAGCCTCGGCGAGGAACGCCATCTTACGATTAAGAAAACGCTGCGTCGGCTGCATTGCCGACATAGGCCAAAAGTTCGGACTTCATCGGGCGGGAGAGGCTGCCGAAAAGCTCTGCACCGGGTTAGAATGGAGCAGAAATATCGGCGCCGTTGATCCACCTCAGGGAATGCGGCTTGGGCTTGATCTAGGAAGGCGTTGCGAGAATAGGATAAAACCATGACCAGCCAGAAACGTGAGCCTGTGGCCCCGGGGACGATCCAGAGCTATCCGGTCCTTCCGCTGCGTGACATTGTCGTTTTTCCGCATATGATTGTGCCGCTCTTCGTCGGCCGCGAAAAATCAATTCGCGCGCTCGAAGAGGTGATGAAGACGGACAAGCTGATCCTGCTCGCGACGCAGATCAATGCGTCCGACGACGATCCCAGCCCCGACGCGATCTTCAAGACTGGCACGCTTGCGACCGTCTTGCAGCTCCTCAAACTGCCCGACGGCACTGTGAAAGTGCTGGTCGAAGGCCAGATGCGGGCGCGCGTCCATCTTTATACGCGCACCGATGATTACTATGAGGCCGACGCCGATGCCGTGGCCGACGAGCCGGCTGACAAGGTCGAGGTCGAGGCGCTGGCACGTTCCGTCGTCTCTGAATTCGAGAGCTATGTGAAGCTCAACAAGAAGGTCTCGCCGGAAGTCGTCGCCGCTGTGAACCAGATCGAGGATTATGCGAAGCTCGCCGATACGGTGGCCTCGCATCTCGCCGTCAAGATCCTCGACAAGCAGTCGATCCTGGAGACGAACTCCGTCGGCAAGCGGCTGGAGAAATGCCTCTCCTTGATGGAAAGCGAGATTTCCGTCCTGCAGGTCGAAAAGCGCATCCGCACGCGCGTCAAGCGGCAGATGGAGAAGACGCAGCGGGAATATTACCTCAACGAGCAGATGAAGGCGATCCAGAAGGAGCTCGGCGACGAGGAGGGCAAGGACGATCTGAGCGAGCTGGAGGAGCGCATCAAGAAGACGAAGCTCTCCAAGGAGGCGCGCGACAAGGCGACCGCCGAATTGAAGAAGCTGCGGCAGATGTCGCCCATGTCGGCGGAAGCGACCGTCGTGCGCAATTATCTCGATTGGATCCTGTCGATCCCGTGGAACAAGCGCAGCAAGGTCAAGAAGGATTTGACCGTTGCCGAGGAGATCCTCGACAGCGAGCATTTCGGCCTCGAAAAGGTGAAGGAACGCATCGTCGAATATCTCGCGGTGCAGAGCCGCGCCAACAAATTGACCGGTCCGATTCTGTGCCTCGTCGGCCCGCCCGGCGTCGGCAAGACCTCGCTCGGCAAGTCGATCGCCAAGGCGACGGGACGGGAGTTCGTCCGCATGTCGCTCGGCGGCGTGCGCGACGAGGCGGAGATCCGCGGCCACAGGCGCACCTATATCGGCTCGATGCCCGGCAAGATCATCCAGTCGATGCGCAAGGCAAAGACCTGCAATCCGCTCTTCCTGCTCGATGAAATCGACAAGATGGGCATGGATTTCCGTGGCGATCCGTCATCGGCCCTGCTCGAAGTCTTGGACCCGGAGCAGAACCAGTCGTTCAACGATCACTATCTCGAAGTCGATTACGATCTCTCCAACGTGATGTTCGTGACGACGGCGAATACGTTGAACATCCCGCCGCCTTTGATGGACCGCATGGAGATCATCCGCATCGCCGGATACACCGAGGATGAGAAGATCGAGATCGCGCGGCGCCACCTCATTCCGGCGACGCTGAAGAAGCACGGACTGGAGACGGCCGAATGGTCGATCGACGATGCCGCGCTCTTGACGATCATCCGCCGTTATACGCGGGAGGCTGGCGTCCGCAATCTCGAGCGCGAGCTCTCCAATCTGGCCCGCAAAGCGGTCAAGCAGATCCTCACGGACAAAGCGAAGATCGTGGCCGTTACGGCCGATAATATTGCCGATTATCTCGGCGTGCCGCGCTTCCGCTATGGCGAGGCGGAGGCCGAGGATCAGGTCGGCGTCGTGACTGGTCTCGCCTGGACGGAAGTCGGCGGCGAATTGCTCACGATCGAAGGCGTGATGATGCCCGGCAAGGGGCGGATGACCGTCACCGGCAATCTCCGTGATGTGATGAAGGAATCGATTTCCGCGGCCGCCTCCTATGTGCGGTCTCGCGCGGTTGATTTCGGCATCGAGCCGCCGCTGTTCGACCGGCGCGACATCCATGTGCACGTGCCGGAAGGCGCGACGCCCAAGGATGGACCCTCGGCCGGCGTTGCCATGGCAACTGCGATCGTCTCGACCTTGACCGGCATTCCGGTGCGCCGCGATGTCGCCATGACCGGCGAGATCACCCTGCGCGGCCGCGTCCTGCCGATCGGCGGGCTTAAGGAGAAGCTGCTCGCAGCCTTGCGCGGCGGCATGAAGAAGGTCCTCATCCCGGAGGAGAATGCAAAGGATCTGGCGGATATTCCGGACAGTGTGAAGAATGGTCTGGAGATCGTGCCGGTCTCGCGCATGGACGAAGTGCTGAAGAACGCTCTGGTGCGTCAGCCCGTGCCGATCGTCTGGGAAGAGGAGGTAACGAAACCGCTTGCGCCTCTGGCGACGGAGGACGAGGCCTCGGGCGTTGTCGCGCACTGAGCATGATCCCGGAAAGTTGCAGACTTTTCGGATAAGATCATGCGGTGAAACAAGGGCATGATCCCGAAAAGTTGGCTCGACTTTTCGGATGAGATCATGCGGTGAAACAAGGGCATGATCCCGAAAAGTTGGCTCGACTTTTCGGATAAGATCATGCGGTGAAACAAGGGCATGATCTCGAAAAGTAAGGGAAGGCCGCTGCCTCGCGCAGCGGCCTTTATGCTGTGCGACGCCTTGCATTTGCACTGATTTGAGGCCACGAAAAAGCTTCGCTGAGGTGGCGATTCGAGAGCCATCGGCAGCGTTTTGCGACTGCAATTGTCCGCCTACAGCATATGCAGGCGAAGCGGCGTCTTTCGATCGATATCTATCGGACCGAAACAGGCGTCGGCTCGAAGGCGGGCGATGCGAGGCAGCAACCCTCGGCGCTTTTCTGCGGGATGCAGGCCTTGCCAATGAACAGGAAGACACGATGAACAAAATGGAACTCGTCGAACATATCGTTGCCGAGACGGAGCTGTCGAAAGCCGCGGCTGCCGCGGCGATCGAAGCGGTCGTGCAAGGAATCACAAAGGCATTGAAGAAGGGGGAGGATGTGCGGCTCGTCGGCTTCGGGACGTTTTCGGTCAAGAAGCGCGCGGCCGGCAAGGGACGCAATCCCGCTACGGGCGCATCCATCAAGATCCCGGCTTCGAAAAACGCGCGCTTCAAGGCGGGCACGGCGCTGAAAGCGGCGATCAACAAGCGATAGGCTGGCATCTCTCTGCCCCGGCCAGGTAGCGGCCAACTACATGCCGCAGCGGCCATAAACGACCGCGAAGGCGAGCTGGCGCGGGCTCAAGCCGCGAGAGTATTGTGGCGCAGCAGCCCTCGGCGCTCTGGGTTGACCGCCACAAAGGGGTGTGCGACCTAATGGTGGGGACTGTCCATGCAGTCCCCACTCTTTTTGAATTGGCCGATTTTTAGAGCGGGATTAGGCGGCCGCGCGGGCGGTTAGCTCAGTTGGTAGAGCATCTCGTTTACACCGAGAGGGTCGGCGGTTCGAGCCCGTCACCGCCCACCAGCACCAAGCCGGATTTGCGGGAATAAGGCCTCGGAACAGCCCTATTAAAAAGTTAAGTTTACTTTTCCGGGACATGCTTTAGGTCTGTAAATCTCGTATCCAAAATCTTCTGCTCAAGCCCTCCTGTCCAAGCGCTCCTGGCCAAATGCCCCTGGCCAAGTTCACCGGGTCAGGTTCACCGGGCGCGCAGATAGGTCGAGCTTAGCCGATGGGTCGATGCCATGCATGAGCTTCGCCGGTCCAAGGGTGCGTGCGTCGGGACGCATGGCGTCGAGATGATGCGGCGCCTAGCGCTTGCTCGCGTTTTGCCGGCCCTCGCCATCCTCGCGCTTTTATGCGGGCTCTCTGCGCCAATGGGAATGGCGCATGCCGAGGATATGAGCTTTCGGCTCGTTTCCCTCGGCAATCCGATGCGTTGCGGCAGCGGTTGCCCTGCCGTCATCGCGGCCGAGGGAGAGATCACCGATCGGACGCCCTATGATTTTAGAAGTTTCGTCGAGAATAATGTCGGCCGCGCCGATCTGCATGCGATCATTTTCCTCAATTCGCCAGGCGGCAAAGTGGTTGCGGCGATGGAGCTCGGGCGGATTTGGCGCCGGCTCGGGGTTGCGGCAATCGTCGGCCGCGCCGATCCCGCCCAGCCCGGCAACGTGACGCAGTTTCTGGCGGCGCGCTGCCTGTCCGCCTGCGTCTATGCGCTCATCGGCGCCAAGAAGAGGGTGATCCCGCCGGCCAGCGTTGTTGGTATCCATCGCATGTTCTTTTATGAAGGCGAAGGGGGGCCGATAGGCGACGGCACCGCGCTTCGTCGCCATTATGACAACGGCGGGATGAAGGCCTTGCTGTCGCATTATACCGGCCGGATGGGCGTGAGCCCGGCTCTCATCGCGATGGCCGAAAGGATTTCGTCGGACCATATCCACATTCTGAGCCGTGCCGAGATTGCCCGCTATCATTTGGGTTCCGGCAGATTTTGACGCCGCACCGGCTGCAAGATTGATCCTCTGTCGGAGGCTGGTGCGAACCGCTTAAGGGCGCTGTTACGCCCGCCGGTGATCCGGCGCGAACCATCTTGTGCGAACGCTTCTTGCTTGACTTGGGCTGCCGCCTATCTTATCCGGCGGGTCTTCATCGCGGTCCTGCCGTTTCCTGGTTCCTGGGGATCTCTTGGGATCTCTTGGGGATGTCCTGGGGAACATTCTGGGGGAGTAGCTCAGTTGGTTAGAGCGCCGGCCTGTCACGCCGGAGGTCGCGGGTTCGAGCCCCGTCTCTCTCGCCATCCCCTTCCAAAGCGATGAGCCGCCGTGGCGCCGCCGATGACGGCCACCGAGTGGCCGACCCTGACAGTCGAGACTGGCTTTGTGAGCCATAAGGCTTGCGCGCTCGTCAATGTCATTCCGGCGCAGACGGCGGGGATTCCTCAAAAGCGCGAATCGTGATTCACCTTAGGGGCCGGGAGGGCTTTGCCCGGCGTGATGCGCTTTAACGCTTTGTTAGAGGTCTATTGGCGACAATGAGCGTGGAGATTTCTTCATGATCCTGCTCGCCCTGCTTTTGCTCGCGCTTGGCACCTTACTCAGCCGGTGGGTGAAGGTCTTCGCTCTCATTCCGGCGACCGTGCTCGCATGGATTGCGGCGGTGCATATTGCCCAGCTCGACTCCCTTTCGGTGTTGCAGACGCTCATCGCCACCTTCCTCTGCGGTGCATGCCTGCAGCTCGGCTATTTCGCCGGTGCCGTTCTCGTGAACCAGCGCATCGCGCAAATGCGGAAGCGCGCTGTCATAGCCGCACGCCGATAGCCAGCTTGCGCGCACAGGGAAAATCGATCAGCTGCATCAACAGATGATGTCGCCGGCAAGCGTCGCGGCGCTGCCGAGCGCTGCGAGTTTTGCGCGCGTCTCGGAGATAGAACCATTGATATCGAGACCGCGGCAAGCATCCTCCACTATGACGACATCGAAACCTGCGGCGACCGCATCTTCAGCCGAATAGCGCACGCAGAAATCATAGGCGAGGCCTGCCAGGAAGATCCGGACGAGCCCACGTTCGCGCAAATAGCCGGCAAGGCCCGTCGGCGTCTTGCGGTCGTTTTCCTGAAAAGCCGAATAGGAATCGATGGTCGGATGCAGGCCCTTGCGGATCACCAGACCGGCATGCGGGATTTTTAGGCCCGGATGGAAATTTGCGCCTTCGCTCGCCTGCACGCAATGATCCGGCCAAAGCGTCTGCAGCCCATAGGCAAGCGCGATCGTCTCGAAGGCTTTGTGGCCAGGATGGCTCGAAGCGAAGGAGATGTGGCCAGAGGGATGCCAATCCTGCGTCAGCACGACATTGGCGAAGCGCTGCGCGACATGGTTGAGAATGGGGACGATCGCATCGCCCTGCGGCACGGCAAGCGCACCGCCGGGGCAAAAGTCGTTTTGAACGTCGGTGACGAGCAGAACGTCGCCGCTGCCGATCGCAAACTTTCCGCTCATGTCCGCACTCTTCAACTGCTCTTCCGGGACATATTAGCGGCGGGACAGGCCGATGACGAGCCCATCGCGGAACCAGCGGGCAAGGAAAAGCGCGGCTTGACCTGCGGCTGCTTTGGCATCGTGGCGCAGGCTGAGGAAGCTGCAGATCTCATCAAGCTTGGCGCCGCTCCTCGCCGCTGCCAATGCCAAGGCCTCATCCTCTTCGAGAAGGCGGTAAAACGGCTCCAGCGAGACGTCGCGCCAGATGAGAATTGTCGCTTCGCCGCCGGGCTCCGGCATGGCTGCGGCCAAGCCTTCGATCGCCGCTTCATAGGAGGCGGTGGTCCCCTCCAAGACGGTCAAGAGCGCAAGGCCTGGTGAAAATTCAAAGCAGAGCTTTGGTCGGTCTTCGGCTGCAATTGCGGCAAGCGCGCCGGCATCGAGGCGCGGTGCATCCGCCGCATCGAATGCATCGGCGAGCGCGCATTCGAAGGCGGCGAGATCGGCCAATGCCCTCATGTCGCACCATTGTGCATGGGTACGCAGGAAATCCGGCAGGTCTTGCGCATACCAACGCGCATTTCGGTGCGTGGAGGGCCCTGCATCGATATAGGCGGCCGCGAGCGCGCCGAAATCCTCATCGCCAAGCACCAGGCGCAGGACGGGATAATCATGGCTGAGAAATTCCGCGAGGCGCATGCGATAGGCGTCGGCATAGATGGCAAAGCGCGCGGCGCTGTCGAGCTGTCGCGACGGGAGGATCGCGCCCAGAATCTCGCGCGCCTCGCCGATGACCGCATCTTGGAAAGTAGTCTGAAGCTCGGCGAGCCTCATGCCAGAGCCTCGACCGTCGCATGCGCCATGCGGGCGATGTCGCGCGCATGGTCGAGTTCGGCCAAGAGTTCGGCGAAAGGCGGAAAATTATCGTCGCGTTCGATCAGGGTCGAAACCGAACCGAAGCGCCGGCAGGCCTCGGCATAAAGCGTCCACACTTCGGGGCAGATCGGCTGGTCATGCGTATCGATTTTATGGGTCGTGCAGTCGGAATGGCCGGCGAGATGGATCTGCACGACACGCTCCGGCTTGATCGAATGAAGAAAGGTCGTCGCATCGAAATCATGATTGAAGGCCGAGACGAAGATATTGTTGACATCGAGCAGGAGCCAGCAATCGGCGCGTTCGGCGATCTCTTGCACGAAGCTCCATTCATCCATCTCCGAGCTTGCGAAAGTCACATAGCTCGAGACATTTTCGATCGCGATCCGGCGTCCCAGAAAATCCTGGACGCGGCCGATCCGCTCGACCACATGCTTGAGCGCCTCTTCTGTATAAGGCATGGGCATGAGATCATGCAGATTGATCCCATGTACGCCGGTCCAGCACAGATGATCGGAGATCCAGGCCGGCTCGACGCGTTCGGCGAGCGCTTTGAGCGACGCGAGATAATCATGATTGAGCGGCGCGGTCGAACCGATCGACAGCGAAACCCCATGCATGACGATCGGATAATCGCCGCGGACCCTGTCGAGCATGGCAAGCGGCCGGCCGCCCGGTACCATGAAATTTTCGGATATGATCTCGAACCAATCGACGGCCGGCTTCTCGTCGAGAATGTCGGGATAATAGATCGGCCGCAGGCCGAGGCCGAATCCGAGAGGCGAGGGTTTCTGCATCGGCAGGCTCCGGCAATAGAGGCATAGCGGCGAGGCGCGCCTCCACGATTTCCGTCGTGAAGGCGCGCTGTCCAGTGGAATCTATCAAACTATCGAGCAATCATTGCATCGATCGAGATCTCTGTTCCGGTTCAGCCGACCGTACCGCCCAGTTTGACGCAGGCCGCTTTGGATTTCTCGGGGAGCCAGCCCATCCCCTTGCAGGAATTTTTGCCCTTGCAGGCATTTTTGGCGCTCTTGCAGGCCGACTGACCCTTGCAGGCGTTGATCCCCATGCAATGCACGCTCTTTGCCGCCTTCGCGCTCGCCGGCGCGAGGGAAACGCCGCTGATCGCGAGAGCGACCGCCGCAACCGCAATGCTGCTGCCGGACATGACAGTCATTTTCATCTTGCACTCCCTGGACGTTGCGCCCGCAGATGCGGACGCTTCATGGGCATCGGCTGCCCATGGCTTCTTCGTCGGCTTGCCCGATCATGTTACGCAGATCACGGAGCTGTGATTGCGACTGCATGTGCCTTGGTGACCGGGAAGGCGTGATCTTGCACTGCAAGTGCGCGGAGCTATGGGCGCTCGAGTCCCCCCATGCCGACCTTCAGCGCTTCAAGAGCTTCTTCAACTGCGCGAGCGGTCGCGTGTTCAAGACATCATCGGCCGTGAGCCAACCACGCCGGGCCTGATCGATGCCGAAGCGGATATTGTCGAGGCCGGCCACCGAATGGGAATCGGTCGAGATGGCGAGCAAGACGCCGGCCTCTTTGGCCGCATGGGCGCCTATGTCGTTGAGGTCGAGCCGGTCGGGATGGGCATTGATCTCGAGGGCGCAGCCGCGTTCTTGCGCTGCCAGGATGAGTTTTTCCAAATCGAGCGGATAGGCCTCGCGTTCGCCGATCAGCCGGCCGGTCGGATGGGCGATGATCGACACATGCGGATTGTCCATGGCCTTGATGATGCGCTCGGTCTGCTCGGCGCGCGGCAAATCAAATTTCGAATGGACCGCGGCGACGACAATATCGAGCCTTGCCAACATATGATCGGACAGATCGAGGCGGCCGTTGGCGAGAATGTCGACTTCCATGCCCTTCAATATCGTGAAATCCGGCGTTTCATCATTGAGCTTGTCGACCGTGGCGATCTGCCGGGCGAGCCTTTGTCCATCGAGACCATGCGCGATCGTCACGCGCTGGCTGTGATCGGTCAGCGCAATATAGCGATAGCCGCGGGCGCGGGCCGCTGCGGCCATTTCGCCAATTGGGGCCGTGCCGTCGCTCCAATCCGAATGGACATGAAGATCGCCGCGCAGATCCGATGATGTAACGAGCTTCGGTAGGCTGTTCGTCTTGGCGAGCGCGATTTCGCCGCGGTCCTCGCGCAGCTCGGGCGGGATCGTGGCGAGGCCGAGCTTCTTGTAGATCTCCGCCTCGCTCGCGCCCGCAATCCGCCGTGCGCCGGCAAACAGGCCATATTCATTGAGTTTCCAGCCATGCTCATTGGCGAGCGAGCGGAGCGCGATGTTATGCGCTTTGGAGCCGGTGAAATAGAGGAGTGCGGCGCCAAAGCTCTCTTCCGACACCACGCGCAGATCGATCTGAATGCCGGAGCGCAGGACCACGCTCGTGCGCGTCGGCCCCTGCGCCAAAACCTCGGCGACATTGTCATAAGCGCGCAACCGTTCGCCGAGAGCCGCGCTGTTTTCGGCACAGGCGACGATGTCGACGTCGCCGATGGTGTCACGTCTGCGGCGCAGACTGCCGGCGATCTCGATCTGGCCGCGGGCCAGCCGTTTTTTCAGGAAAGCGACGAGAGCCTGCGCCTCCGCCTCGGCGAAGGGAATCTTGAAGCGCGCTGGGGCGCTTGGCTTGGCGAGAGCGGCGCCGATCTTCTCCTCGAATTTGGGCCCGAAACCGCGCAAACTCTTCAGCCGGCCGCTTTTGACGCTGCGGCGAAGATCCTCGATCGTCTCGATGCCGAGCTCCTCATGGAGCCGCTTAACCCGTTTCGGGCCGAGTCCGGGAAGCGCCGCGATCTTCGGCAATTCGCCGGGAAGCTCGCGCTTGAGGCTTTCGAGCAAATCGAATTTGCCGGTCGCGACGATGGCGGCGATCTTGCCGGCGAGGTCTTCGCCTATGCCCGGCAGATCGTCGAGATCCTTGCCTTGCTGCAAAAGAGTGCCGACATTTTCCGGCCATTGCGCGAGGACACGCGCGGCGCGGTGATAGGCGCGCGAGCGGAACGGATTGTCGCCCTTGATGTCGAGCAGGTCTGCCGCCTCATCGAACATGGCGGCAATTTCCGCATTTTGAATGGGCATGGCTGGCCCTCTCCAGCCGAAGACATCGCGCACAACGCGCCTTCAGAGGCTTGCCGGCAAAATGCCCGGACCCTGGAGGACCGGCCTTGATGCAAATCAGGCGAAGCACGGTGCGGCGTTTCAGCGCGCAAAATAGGGCCGCACCGGCACGAACCGAGTGAGCCGCGGCTCCGAAGCGGATGATCGCTTAAAAATATTGAAAGTGAACTAAATTTTTTTAATGATCCCGCGAATGCCTTTGCCGGTGCACGGAGGTGCCGTCGTGCCGCCTGCGATGCCCTTAGATAAGAGAAGTTCTGGTTTGCGTGCATTGCAAAATCGCTTTTGCCTGCGTTCGACTCTCCATTCATGCAGGCGGCTAGGGCAGCAGGGGAGAGATTTATATTGAGCCTCTTCTTATTTCACACTATTCATGGCAAGATTTTCTCACTAATGCGCATCTGATGCGCAGCTTGCGTCGCGCGCCGCGCCGAACCAGGCAATTCGTCTTGCAGGCGATTCGTCTTGGCGGTTTGCACTTCGTCTCGGGTCGTTTGATTGGCGCGATCGAGGTCGTGCGCCCTGTTAGGCCGCGATTTTCTAGAGGATGTCCCGGAAAAGTTGACAGACTTTTCCGATATTTTAGACATCGGCTATACCCGATGTCTCATAAAGGACATGCTCCAGACCTTTGAAATAGAGCCGATCCCGATCATGTGGATCGCGAGCGATTACATATGATCGGGATCGGCTCTAGGCAGCGGCCATTTTTCTGGGCATTGGTCTTGGCCAGCACGAGAAAACTGGGTTAAAGATCGGTGATCGCGGATCTATCCAGCGAAAGGCTAGAGGCGCATTCAACGTGGTTTTGGGCACAACGGCAATTGGGACTTTTGGAGGATAGCATCTATGAGCAATAGGCCTCGGAGCGCTGGGCGTCACTTTCTACAAATTCCCGGTCCGACTCCGATTCCCGACCGCATTTTGCGTGCCATCGACATGCCGGTCATCGATCATCGCGGGCCGGAATTCCAGAAGCTCGCGCGGCGTGTGCTCGAGAAGGTCAAGAACATCTTCAAGACCAAGAGCCATGTTGTCATTTTTCCGGCCTCGGGCACGGGCGGTTGGGAGGCAGCGCTGGTCAATTGTCTTTCGCCGGGCGACCGCGTCCTGATGTTCGAGACGGGACAGTTTGCGACATTGTGGAAGACCATGGCGACGCGGCTTGGTCTGCAGCCGGAGTTCATCGAATCGGATTGGCGCATCGGCGCCGATCCGGCCCAAATCGAGGCGCGGCTCAAGGAAGACAAGGCGCATGAGATCAAGGCGGTCTGCGTCGTCCATAATGAAACGGCGAGCGGCACGACCGCGCCTTTGGCCGAGATCCGCAAGGTGCTCGATAGTTTGGGACACCCGGCGTTGTTTTTCGTCGATGGCGTCTCTTCCCTCGGGTCCATCGATATTCGCCAGGACGAGTGGGGGATCGATGTCACGATCGCCGGCTCGCAGAAGGGCCTGATGCTGCCACCCGGGCTCGCCTTCAATGGGGTGAGCCAAAAGGCACTGGAAGCTTCGAAAACGTCCCGCTTCCCGAAGTCCTATTGGGCTTGGGACGATATGCTCGCCAACAATGCCAATGGCTTCTTCCCTTATACGCCGGCGACCAATCTGCTTTACGGTCTCGACGTGGCTCTCGATATGCTCGAAGAGGAAGGTTACGACAACGTCTTCGCGCGCCATATCAGACATGGCGAGGCGACGCGCCGCGCCGTCGTCGCCTGGGGCCTCGAAGTCCTTTGCCGCGATCCGAAATATTATTCGCCGGTCGTGACCTCGGTGCTGCTGCCGCCGGGCCATGATGCCGATGCCTTCCGCGCCCTCGTGCTGGAGACGTTCAATATGGCGCTCGGCGCTGGCCTCGGCAAAGTTGCCGGCAAAGTGTTCCGCATCGGCCATGTGGGCGATACCAATGATCTGACGCTCATGGGCGCATTGAGCGGCGTCGAAATGGGCCTCGAACTCGCCGGCATCCCGCATCGCAAGGGAGGTACGGCGGCCGCAATGGATTATCTCACCCAACAGGCAAGAAACCCGGCGCAGAAGCTCGCTGCCGCGGAATAGGACCAGCCGGTTTTATCTTGAACAAAGCCCTCATGCTTCGATCTTCTCGGCATGAGGGCTTTTTAATTTCATGCTTACGCCGGATGTTGATGCTGCGGATTCACTAGAGCGGGATGACGAGAAGTGGAAACCACTTTTCCTCACCCCGCTCTAGGCGCCCGAAAGCTCGATCTCAGCAAGCCCTATGCCGGCTAGGATCGGCCGCGCCATCCTTTGATCTAAATCAGGGAGGTTTGCTAGGGGCCGGCGCATGTTCGCATCGAAAAGCGGTGACGCCGCCGCCGCAGCTCGGCGCAAATCTGGCGAATCTGGAGGACAGATGATGGACGACAAGCTTTTGCGGAAGAACATCCTTGCCGAACTCGAATGGGAGCCGAGCCTCGGCGCCGCCGGCATTGGCGTCGCCGTCGAAGATGGGATCGTGAGTTTGACCGGCCATGTCCAGACCTATGCCGAAAAGCTGAAGGCCGAGCAGGTCGTCAAGCGCGTGCGCGGCGTGCGCGCCATTGCCGAGGAAATCGAAGTGCGGCCCGTGCATAGCCATACGCATGCCGATGACGAAATCGCCAAGCGCGCGTTGAACATGCTGAATTGGGATGTGATGGTTCCGGCGGAAAGCCTTCAGGTGAAGGTGCAACAGGGCTGGCTGACGCTTTCCGGCGCGGTGGATTGGCAATATCAGCGCACGGCGGCCGAGGATGATGTCCGCAAGCTCTCCGGCGTGCTCGGCGTCACCAATCTCATCACCATCAAGCCGCGGGCGCAGAGCGACGACATCAAGGAGCGCATCGAAGACGCTTTGAAGCGCAATGCCTTGATCGAGGCGCGCAACATCACGATCGATGTGCGCAACGGCAATGTGACGCTCGAAGGCAAGGTCCACGGCTGGCATGAGCGCGAGGTGCTCGAGACCGCGGTCTGGGCCGCGCCCGGCGTCAAATCGGTCGATGACCGCGTAATTGTCGAATAATCGACGACCTTTGCGCCTTGGCGCTTACCAAGGCGGGGCAGCCACTCCGGCGGGGCTCGCGCGTCAAGGCGACAGCGCTTATAGAAGCGCGGAGCCCTATCTGGCGCGCACTGTCGAAAGAAGGCCGCCCAAAGATGACCGGAACGGACTCCAAGGTCGCCGCGGATCAAGCCGAGGTCCAGGCTAAGGTCTTCGCCTTTCTTGCAAACCCCGCGACCTATGGATTCCAAGATCCGACCGCGAAGAGCGGTCAACATGACGCAAGGAAGGTCGAGCGGATCGACACGCATGGCGCCGCACTTTTTCTGGCCGGCGCCGACGTTTACAAAATAAAGCGCGCCGTCTGCTTTCCCTTCATGGATTTCTCAAGCCTCGAAAAGCGGCGGGCCGCCTGCGAAAATGAGATCGCCGTCAACCGCCGCAATGCGCCCGAACTTTATCTCGGCACAGTGCCGATCCGGCGTGATGCCAAAGGCCTGCATCTTGGCGGCGCGCAGGGCGCGATCATCGAATGGGCGGTGCATCTGCGCCGCTTCGACGAGACCCAGACATTCGACAAGCTTGCCGACAGAGGCGCGCTCGATCTCGACCTGATGGCGGATCTCGCCGAAACCATTGCGGCGGCACATGCGCATGCACCCGTTGGTGGCAACGGTGCGACGCAGATGCTGCGCCGCCGGCTCGAAGACACGTTCGACGGACTTGCGGCGGCAAGCGAGATTTTTCCGGCCGAAGAGGTCGGCGCGTTGCGGCAAGACTGCTTTGCGCTTTTTGCCGCGGTCGAGCCGCGTCTCATCGCACGCCAAAAGGCTGGCTGCGTGCGGCTCTGCCATGGCGATCTGCATTTGCGCAATATCGTCCTTTATGAGGGCAGGCCCGTCCTCTTCGACGCCATCGAATTCGACGATACGATTGCGACCTGCGACATCCTCTATGATTTTGCTTTCGTCTTGATGGACCTTTGGCAGAGAGGCCTGCACCTTCATGCCAATCGTCTCTTCAATCTTTATCTCTGGCGTATTCGAGACAGCGAAAGTGCACTTGAAGGGCTGCCTGCGCTGCCGCTCTTTCTCGCTCTGCGCGCCGCGATCCGCGCCCGTGTGACTGCGGCTCTCTGCCGGATCGAGCCAAAGGGCCGCGAAGATCGGATCGCCGAAGCGCAACACTTCTTTGCGGCGGCGCAGGGTTTTCTCGAAATGAAGCCCGCCCGTCTCATCGCGATTGGCGGCCTTGCGGGCAGCGGCAAGAGCACATTCGCCAAGGAACTCGCGCCTTCGGTCGGTCGGGCGCCGGGCGCCGTGCATTTGCGCAGCGACATCGAACGCAAACGGCTTTTCAAAATCCGCGCTTGTGAGAAGCTGCCGGATGACGCCTATCGGGCGGAGATAACCGTGCAAGTGTATGAGCGGCTGCGCCAACTCGCCTCGCGGGCGCTAGAGGCCGGGCACAGCGTCATCATCGATGCCGTCCATGGCAGAGCCGAAGAGCGCGACGCGCTCGCAAGTCTCGCGGCGCGGATCAATGTGGCTTTCACCGGCTTCTGGCTCGAGGCGCCGGCGGAGACCCTGATCGCGCGCGTGGAAGCACGGACGAACGATGCTTCCGATGCGAAAGCGGCGATCGTGCGTGCGCAGCTCGGTTGGGATCTCGGCCCGATGCGCTGGCAGAAGCTCGATGCGACGCAGCCGCCCGCCGAATTGATGGGGCTGGCGTTGAAAGCGATCGCTTGAATCGTACGTTACTCCCGCGGCGGGATGAGCACAGCGGCGCCTTGCAGCCGGCCTTCGCGCAGATCGGCGAGCGCCTCATTGGCGCGGTCGAGCGGATAGGCTTTGGTCTCGGTGATGACCTTGGATTGGGCGGCGATGCGGAGAAAATCGAGCCCGTCCTGACGGGTCAGATTGGCGACCGAGACGATGCGGCGCTCTTCCCACAGAAGATCGTAGGGAAAGCTCGGAATATCGCTCATATGAATGCCGGCGCAGACGACGGTGCCGCCTTTCTTGACCGCGGCGAGCGCGGCCGGCACCAGCGCACCGATCGGCGCATAGATGATGGCTGCATCGAGCGGCTCCGGCACCGTCTCATCCGAGCCGCCGGCCCAGACGGCGCCGAGCCGGCGGGCGAACTCCTGCGCAGGGCGATCGCCGGGCCTTGTGAAGGCAAAGATTTTGCGGCCCTGCTTCTGTGCGACTTGCGCAATGATATGGGCCGCTGCGCCAAAGCCATAGAGGCCGAGATTTTCGCCTTCGCCCGCCATGACGAGCGAGCGCCAGCCGATGAGCCCGGCGCAGAGCAGCGGCGCGAGATCCTGATCGCGCCCCATCTCGCCGAGCGGAAAGACGTAATGCGCATCCGCGACTGCGCGCGTGGCGTAGCCGCCGTCGCGCGTATAGCCGGTGAAGAGCGGCGTGTCGCAAAGGTTTTCGTGACCGGAGAGGCAATAAGGGCAATGGCCGCAAGTATGGCCGAGCCAGGGAATGCCGACCCGCATACCGAGTTCGAGATCTTCGACATTGCTGCCGATCGCATCGATCCGCCCGACGATCTCATGGCCGGGAATGATCGGCAGCTTCGGATTGGGCAATTCGCCGTCGACGACATGCAGATCCGTGCGGCAGACGCCGCAGGCGGTCACGGCAACGCGAATTTCGCCGTGACCCGGTTCGGGATCGCGCCGTTCTTGCCATTGGAGCGGCCGGCCGATCTCCGTCAAGACCATAGCAAGCATGAAAATTTCGATCCGTTCCGAGAGCTGCGCCGCTCGCGCCGGAAGCGCAGCGGCGCGGTCGTCTTAATCTTGTCAAATATGTTCCACCGAGGCAATCTGGAACGTATGGCTGCCATGCTCTTCGTCGATCGCGATATATTCGCCAGTGACGAAGCGATCATGTTCGAGCCGGTGGCCGCTTTCATCATCGATGTCGCCTTCGAGATCGTAATGAAAGGCCCAGCGTCCCTTCGGCCGGCGAATGAGATGGCCGATATCGTCCGGCTCTTCGGGCCGGAAACGGATGACCCGGCACAGCTCGCGATGCTCCCGCCAGGCCTTGGCGTCGAGATGGGCGTTGGCGTCGAGCGGTGCGATGAGCACATAGCCGCTGCTCGAACTGCCGACGGGATGACCTTTTTCGCGCGCCAGTTCCAGCCTGATTCGGCGGAAATTCGGCGGAAAATCTTTTTGCGTGGGGGCCGCCGCCTGGGCTTGGTCTTGCGCTCTCTTCACCATGTCTCGTCTCCTTGGACAAATTCGGCGGCTGCTCAGTGGGAGAGCAAAGTACAGCGCGGCATGCGCATGATGAAATCGCGAGTGGCGCCGCCGAGCACCCATTCGCGAAAGCGGCTGTGGCCGTAAGCGCCGGCAATGATGAGATCGGCGCCTTCCTCCCAGGCGAGCGAATCGAGCTGCTGGGCCGGAGAGTCGAGGAGAGGCGGAACCATGCCGCGCGCCTTCACGCCATGTCGCGAGAGCCAGACGACGACGTCATTGACGGCCGCCTGCGCCGCTGTGGGATCATTGCTCTCGTCGATCTCGGCGACGATGGCGCTCTCGCAGAGGCGCAAAAGCGGCAGCGCGTCGAGAACCGCCCGGCGCGCCTCGCGCGTATCCTTCCAGGCGATCAGAATGCGATTCGCGGTGAGCAATTCGACTTCATGTGGCACGAGGAGAATGGGGCGGCCGACCGCAGCGAGAAAATCCGCAGGGTCGAGCTCGCGCACCGGATCGAAGCTTTCCTCGCGATGCGCCGCGCCGAGGATCACGAGATCGGCCGCACGCGCCTGTTGCGCGGCATATTCGATCGGATCGGTGATGGCGCTGCGCCATTCGATGAACTTGGCATGGCCGTCGAGAACGCTGCGGAAGTGCGTTTCGGCCGTCTGCATGCGCGCTGCAATCGTCTTGCGTTCCTGTTCGATGAGCTGGCTCGCGGAATAGCCGTCGGAATAGGCCAAGGGCACTTCGCGGCAGACGGCGATGCCGATCACGCCCGCCCCGAAGCGCTCGGCGAGAGTGCCCGCGATCTTGATGCGCGTGTCGTTCGGACGGTCCAGATCGATATGAACCATCAAACTCTTGAAGGACATCAAGCTCTCCTGAAGCGGATTTCTCGAGGCGATCCGGTCGGTCGTTCGCCGCAGCCATTGCATGCGCTTATCGCTGTGCCGCCGCTAACGCTTTGATCAGCGTCAAGCGGCGCCCGGCGAATCTGGTCGAGGCCCCTCTTTGTAAAACTGTCGGCCCACATGCGGACCAAGGCGTTGATCATGATCAACGAATATTGACCTCGCTTCGCTAGAGGGGCACTGCGTTTGCCACAATTTGAAGCGCAGCTTGGGCAGGTCGGATGGTGTATTAAGGAATCGAGCCGATCAAACAGGATAAGATGATGAACGAGCCGAACGGAGATAATCCGCCTTCCGGCACCGCAGCTGAGCCCGTCCATCGGCCTGCGATGGAGGATGCCGGCACCGACCAAGCGGCGAGTCGCGCGGTGGAACAGCCTTCGCTGCCAGCGACGGCTCCGGCATTCCTGCCCGATAAGATTGCTGAAAAAACGCCCGAGACGCTGCATGGCGGCGCCGTCGTGGTTCTGCCGGCACGGCGACGGTTCCGCTGGCGCTGGGTCTTGCTGCTCCTCGTTCTCGCCGCCGGCGCCGGCGGTGGGATCTATTGGTGGAATTTGCAGCAGTTTCATCTGCCGCCGGGCTTTGCCTATGGCAATGGCCGTCTCGAAGCCGATCCGATCGATATCGATACCAAATTCGCCGCACGCATCGCCGAGATCATGGTCGATGAAGGCGATCGCGTAACGGCGGGCCAGGTGGTCGCCCGCATGGATACGCGCGATCTCGAGGCGACGAGAAACAGCTATATCGCGCAGAAGAGGCAGGCAGAGCATAGTCTCGAAGAGGCCCGCGCCCTCCAAATTCAACAGCAGACGCAGGTCGTACTTGCGCAGCAAGAGATTAATCGCACCATCGCTCTCGTTGCCAGAGGCTTTGCCACGCAAGAGCTGCTTGATCAGCGTCAGCAAATCCTCAACGGCGCCATTGCCGCACTTCAGGCGGCAAATCAAAGGGTCGACGAGGCCGAACACGCGGTTGCGGTGGTGACCCACAACATCGAACTCTATAATGTCAACATTGCCGACAATACGCTCGTCGCGCCGAAGGATGGCCGCATCGAATATCGCGTCTCCAACGTCGGCGAGGTGCTGCCGGCTGGCGGCAAAGTCTACACAATGCTCGATTTGTCCTATGTTTATATGGACATTTATCTGCCGACCGTGGACGCCGGCCGCGCCGCCATCGGCGATGAAGCACGCATCGTGCTCGACGCGTTTCCGAAGGTCGCTCTGCCGGCGCATGTGACCTACATTGCGACCGAGGCGGAGTTCACGCCCAAAGCCGTCGAGACAAAGAGCGAGCGCGACAGGCTGATGTTTCGCATCCGCGCCCGGGTTGACCCCGCATTGCTGGCAAAACATCCCAATGAAATCCGGACGGGCCTGCCCGGCGTGACCTATGTCCGCCTCGATCCAAAGGCCAAATGGCCGGCGCAATTGAATCAGGTGCCCGCGCCATGAATGACAGCCGCATGAATGTGGCGGAACTCTCCGGCGTCACGCTCCGCTACGGCAAGACCTTGGCGCTCGATGCAGTCGATCTCGCCATTCCCGCGGGCGTCATGGTCGGGTTCATCGGGCCGGACGGCGTCGGCAAATCCTCCCTCCTGAGTCTGATCGCCGGTGCGCGCAAGATCCAAACGGGTCAGATATCTGTTCTTGGCGAAGACATACGCTCGCCCCGAGTGCGCGCGGCGATCTGTCCGAGGATCGCCTACATGCCTCAGGGCCTCGGCCGCAACCTCTATGCCGATCTCAGCGTCAGCGAACATATTGCGTTTTTCGGCAGGCTATTTGGGCAAGCGCGACGCGAGTGGCAGGCGCGCATGGATCTCTTGCTGCAGAGTACGGGGCTCGCCCCCTTTGCCGATCGGCCGGCGAAGAAGCTCTCGGGCGGCATGCGGCAGAAGCTCGGGCTGTGTTGTTCGCTCATCCATGATCCAGATCTTCTCATTCTTGATGAACCGACGACGGGCGTTGATCCTTTGTCGCGCCGCCAATTCTGGGATCTAATCGCGAGCATGCGGCGCGGCCGCGCCGGTATGAGCGTTCTCGTCGCCACCGCCTATATGGAAGAAGCCGAGCGCTTCGATTGGCTCGTCGCCATGGACGCCGGCAGGGTGCTCGCAACGGGTACGCCGACGCAGCTTAAAACTGCGACCGGCTGTTCGACGCTTGAAGAAAGTTTCATCTCACTTTTGCCCGAGGAACGCCGTCGCGGCCGGCATAAATTCAGCGTGCCGCCACTGCACCGAGCAGGCGGCGAACCGGTCATTGTGGCGCGCAATCTCACCATGACTTTCGGCGATTTCACGGCGGTCGATCACGTCAGTTTTTCGATCGCGCGGGGAGAAATCTTCGGCTTCGTCGGTTCGAACGGCTGCGGCAAGACGACGACGATGAAAATGCTTACCGGGCTCCTGCCGCCGACCTCCGGCGAAGCCTTGTTGTTTGGCCAATCGATCGATGCTGCGGCGGCAAATGCACGGAACCGGGTCGGTTACATGTCGCAGGGCTTTTCACTCTATACGGAACTGACCGTCCGGCAGAACCTCGATCTGCACGCGCATCTGTTCCATATACCGCATGCGGCGGCCGCGGCGCGGATTGCGGAGCTTGTTGAGGATTTCGGCCTTGCGGCCTATCTCGATCAGCGCGCCGAGGCGCTGCCGCTCGGCATCCGCCAGCGCCTGTCGCTTGCGGTGGCAATCGTCCATGCGCCCGAAATACTCATTCTCGACGAGCCGACCTCCGGCGTCGATCCGATCGCCCGCGACCAGTTCTGGGAGCACCTCATCGATCTGTCGCGTCGCCAGGGGGTGACGATCTTCATCTCGACCCATTTCATGAACGAGGCGGCGCGCTGCGACCGCGTCGCGCTCATGGATGCAGGGCGTGTCCTTGCGACCAATTCGCCGGCCGGCCTGGTTGCCGCCCGCAAGGCGGCAAATCTGGAAGAGGCCTTCATTTCCTACCTCGAAGAAGCCAAGGGTCCCGAACCCGCCGCCGTGGGGCTCGAAGCCGGCGGGTCTTTGTCGGTTCGGGCGCGGAAATCGACGTTCTCCGTGGCGCTCGGCCTGAAGCTGCGGCGCCTCTTTGCATGCACGATCAAGGAAACGCTCGAACTCTTGCGCGATCCGATTCGAATGGGCTTCGCCTTCTTCGGTACGACCATTCTCATGCTGGTCTTCGGTTTCGGCATATCGGTCGACGTGAACAATCTTTCCTTTGCCGTCCTCGACCGCGACAACAGCCATGAAAGCCGGGCCTATCTCGATGAATTGCGGGGCCCATCATATTATTTCACAGAAAAGGCCCCGATCGCCGACGAGGCGGATCTGCAGAAGCGACTGCAATCAGCCGCGATCAGCTTTGCGATCGAAATTCCGCCCGGTTACGGCCGCGATCTCAAGCGCGGCCGGCCCACGACGATCGGCGCCTATATCGACGGTGCCATGCCCTTCCGTGCCCAAACCATCCTCGGCTATTTGACTGCAGTTCAGAGCCAATATCTCGCCGATCTGGCGATAGAAAACGGCACCGCGCCGAGTGCCTGCGGCGTTTGGATCGCTTGGGGGCCTCAGCTTTGCGAGCTGGCGATAGAAAACGGCACCGCCCCGAATGCGGCGATTCCTGTGACGATCGATACGCGGTTCCGCTACAATCAGAGCTTCGACAGCGTCTTTGCCATGGTGCCCGGAGACATCGCGCTCTTGCTAATTATCATCCCCGCCATTCTCATGGCGCTCTCCGTGGTCCGCGAGAGGGAACTCGGCACGATCACCAATCTCTATGTCACGCCGTTGGGTCGCCTTGAATTTCTCCTCGGCAAGCAGATTCCCTATGTCGGCGTCGGCCTGGTGAATTTCGCGCTTCTGTGCCTGATCGCCATCTTCATCTTCGGCGTGCCGATCAAAGGCAATTTTCTGACCCTTTTGACCGGCGTCACGGTTTATCTTACTGTAACCACCGCTTATGGAATGTTCATTTCCACCTTTTGCAAAACCCAGATCGCTGCGCTTTTCGGAACGTCCATACTATCCTATATGCCGGCGGCCATGTTCTCCGGCATGCAAGTGCCGGTCTCTTCATTGGCCGGGCTGTCGATCCTGATGGGACGCGTTTTTCCCATGAGCTATTTCTTGCCGATCAGCGTCGGAGCCTTCACCAAAGGGCTCGGCTTCGCAGCGCTCGGGGAATACATTCTTGCTCTCCTCGCCTTCATCCCGGTATTTATCGGGCTCAGTTTCCTGTTCCTGCACAAGCAGGAAAGCTGAGGGCCTTCATATGAATGCGCTGGCAAACATCTACTGGCTCGGCACCAAGGAGCTCCGCAGTTTCTTCCGCGATTACGTCTTGCTCGGCTTGGTGATCTATGCCTTTTCCCTTGCCGTCATTGCTCAGGGCCAAAGCATGTCGCAAGAGGTTCATAATGCGTCGGTCGGCGTAGTTGACGATGACAATTCTGTGCTCTCCCGCCGGATGATCGCTGCAATTCTGCCGCCTTATTTCAAACGACCGCAGCCTGTGGCGGAACGCGACATAGATCGTCTGATGGATACGGCCCGCTACACGTTCGTGATTTCGATACCGCCGCATTTCGAACGCGACGTCGTCGCTGGCCGCGCGCCGACGGTGCAGGTGAATATCGATGCCACGGCCATGGTCCAGGCCGGCCTCGGCTCCGGCTATATGCAGCAGATTCTTACGACGGAAGTCGAGAATTTCGTTTCGCGCAATGAAGGTAATCTCCTCTCACGCGGGCAGGACATCCCGATGTCGCCGGTGATTCTTGCCGTGCGGGTTCTCTTCAATCCGAATTCCATCACCGCCTGGTTCACGAGCGTCATGGGCATCGTCAACAATGTGACCATGCTGGCGATCGTTCTGGCCGGCGCCGCCGTCGTCCGCGAGCGCGAGCATGGGACGATGGACCATCTCCTCGTCATGCCGGTGACGCCGTTCCAAATCGCCATGTCGAAGATCTGGGCGAACGTCCTCGTCATCGCGATTTCGGTGGCCCTGTCGCTCAGCTTCGTCGTGCACGCACTTCTCCGCATTCCGATCGTCGGCTCCGTGCCGCTCTTCATGACGGGTGTCGTCCTCTATCTCTTTTTCACGACCTCGGTCGGGATCTTTCTCGCAACGATCGCGCGCACCATGCCGCAGCTCGGCCTGCTCTATATGCTTGTCGCAATACCGATGAACTTATTGTCCGGCAGCAATACGCCGATCGAAAGTCAGCCTTGGCTGCTGCGGACCATCATGCGGGCCTCGCCCTCCAGCCATTTCGTTTCCTTCGCCCAATCGATCCTTTTCCGGGGTGCCGGATTCGATGTGATCTGGCGCGAATATCTGGCGGTCGGGGGGATCGGAGCGTTATTTCTCCTGCTGGCGCTGCTCCGGTTCCGGAAAGTGGCCGCGCAGACGCTTTGACCGGGCCGCGTCGCCCGTCGGCGAGAAACTCCTAAAATATGTAAATTTATCTCATGATCTCGTTTGTCGCGATGCATAAGAATTCAACACCAGACGACCTCAGCAATTGGCGAAAAATATAAAAGATGTAAGTTTCGAGGGCGCGCGACAGATCGTTGTCCCGGTGCCACGCGGCGGCGATGGTCATGATTTTGGTCATCTGGCGGTGATCGCGCGCCTTTGTCCTTTTGGACCGCTGGCTTATGCTCTTGACCGCGGCCCTGGTTCGGCCGAATTAACAGTGCAATTGGGTCAATTCCGTATCGGTATCCGGGATGGCCCGCTCCGTCGGCAAAGCTCCGGCGTGTCCGAGGCATGGATCGGGTCCAAATGAGTGAGGGTCTATCTGCTGCTGCATATGGCGGCGCGGTTGCGGAGCAACATCCGCGCGCCGCGATCGAGGGTGGCGGCTGCGGCACATTCGAATGGGGTCTCGCGTCGAGAGTGATCCGCTGGGTCGATCCCGCTGGCTGGTCCTCCGGCGAGCCGCAATTCCTCAGTTCGACTGCCGGCGATCTCACATCTTTGGTTGATCCGAGCGACCGCGCGGCCCTACGCAAAGGGGTGCGTAGGGCCTTGCGGAGCGGCATTTTCGATGTTCGCTTCCGCCTGAGACAGGGCGAGGGCTCGACGCGCTGGCTGCGTGCGCAGGGCCGCGTCTTTCGCGAGACGGACGGGCGACCAGAGAAAATCATCGGCATCATCCTCGATATTGCCGAAGAGAAGCAGATCGAAGCGGAGCTGCGCGCCGGCGAGGAGCATCTGCGGCTCATTCTCGAAACCGTGCCCGATGCGATGATCATCATCGATGAAGCGGGCACCATCCAGTCCTTCAGCCAGGCGGCCGAGCGGCTGTTCGGCTGGCGGGCGGAAGAGGTCATCGGCTCCAATGTGCATGTGCTGATGCCCGAGCCAGACCGTAGCCGGCACGATGGCTATATTCAGCGCCACCACCGAACCGGCGAGCGCAGGATCATCGGCATCGGCCGCGTCGTGACCGGCCAGAGGAAGGACGGCTCGACCTTTCCGATGCATCTCTCGGTCGGCGAAATGCGCGGCGCGAGCCGACGCAGCTTCACCGGCTTCGTCCGCGACCTCACCGAGCGGCAGGAGAATATGGCGAAGCTGCAGGAGCTGCAGGCCGAGCTGGTGCATGTCTCCCGTTTGCTGGCCATGGGCGAGATGGCCTCCAGTCTCGCGCATGAGTTGAACCAGCCTTTGACCGCGATTGCCAATTATATGAAAGGCTGTCGCCGCCTGTTGCAGGATGTCGTGCATCCGCAGCGGGCGACGATCCAGGATGCGCTGGACAAGGCCGCCGACCAGGCCGTGCGCGCGGGTCAGATCATCCGCCGGCTGCGCGATTTCGCGGCGCGTGGCGAAACCGAGAAAAAAGTCGAGCGCGTCGTCAAAGTGGTGGAGGAGGCGAGTGCCTTAGCCCTCGTCGGTGCCCGTGAGCTTGGCGTGCGGGTGCGCCAGGAGGTCCATCCGGGCGTCGATCTGGTGCTGGTCGACCGGGTTCAGATCCAGCAGGTGCTGGTCAATCTGTTCCGCAATGCGCTGGAGGCCATGGAGGCGACGGAGCGCCGCGAGCTTGACGTCACTCTGAGCCCTGCGGCGGATTCGATGGTCGAGATCGGCGTCGCCGATACCGGCCATGGCATAAAGCCCGAGATCCTGCCCAAGCTCTTCGAGCCTTTCGTGACATCCAAGGACAATGGTATGGGTGTCGGCCTCTCGATCTGCAAGACCATTATCGAAGCGCATGGCGGCAAGATGTGGGTCGAGCCGAACCCCGTCGGTGGCACGGTGTTCCGGTTCACTCTCATGGCTGCCAAGGAGGAAAAGGACGACGACAATGGCTGACGCGATCGTCCATGTCATCGATGACGATGCGGCGTTGCGGGATTCGCTCGCCTTCCTTCTCGGCTCCGCCGGTCTCCTCGTGCGCACCTTCGAATCGGCGCAAGCCTTTCTTCAGGAACTGGCGAGCATAGAGACGGGCTGCGTCGTCACCGATATCCGCATGCCCGGCATAGATGGGTTCGAGCTTTTGCGGCTGCTCCAGGAAATGGGCAAGGGATTGCCGGTCATCGTCATGACCGGCCATGGCGATGTGCCGCTCGCCGTCAAGGCGATGCGGCTCGGTGCCGCCGATTTCGTCGAAAAGCCGTTCGAGGACGAGGTCATGATCAATTCCGTCCGCTCCGCGCTCACGAGCAATGTACCACTCCACCAGGCGGTGGCAGGCGTCAGCGACGAGATGGCTCTGCGGCTTGCTTCGCTCAGCCGGCGGGAAAGGCAAGTGCTCGCTGGCCTCGTCGACGGCCAGACCAATAAGGAAATCGCCCGCCAGTTCGATTTGAGCCCGCGCACGGTCGAGGTCTATCGGGCGAAGCTGATGACCAAGATGCAGGCAAACAATATTTCCGAGCTGGTGCGCTTCGCTATGCGGGCCGGCGTGACGGGGGGATGATCCAGATCAATTTATGCGGATCGATTCCGATTCAAAATGCGGAAGTTCTGGGGGTGGAGCCCCACAAGGGCAAAGGTGTCCCGGTCCCGCAATGCAAAAACTGATGCGATCCACCATCATCATCGTCGATGATGATCCCCAGGTTCTCCGGTCCTTGTGTTTCCTTCTGGAGACGGAAGGCTATTATGTCCTGACCTTCGGTTCGGCGGTCGAGCTGTTGGAACAGACGGATCTGCCGGAGAACGCTTGCCTCGTCGTCGATTACCGCATGCCGGTCATGAACGGCCTCGACCTTTTGACGCGTGTGCGGGCGAAATATCCGCATGTTCCGGCGCTGCTCATCACTGGCTATCCGGATGACACAATCGAGGACCGCGCTGCCAGCCTCGGGATCAAGGTCGTGCGCAAGCCGCATCTCGACGATGGCCTTCTGCAGGGCATCCGCGAGGTCCTCGCGGGCAGCAGCGCCTGATCGTGGCGCAAGAGCATGTCCCGGAAAAGTTGATAGACTTTTCCGACATGTTTTAGACATCGGGCATACCCGATGTCTCCTAGAGGCATGCTCTAATTCTTTGACGTGGGCCCAATCTGTTCCCTCACGCGGATCGCAATTCAAGCACATCGGATATATCCGATGTGCCAAAGATGCGATCCCACGTGGTCGGGATCGGCTCTAGCGCGCGTGGCTCTGGTCCGACCTTGAGAGGATTTGCGCGCTATCTCTCGGTTGACAAGGATCGTAAGGTTGGCAGCTCGGCCGCATGCGGGCCAGGCGATCGAGCGCGAGCTCGATCTGCGCCATGCGCATCTGGCCAATCAGCGCGCACAGGACAAAATGCGAAGCTGCCGATGAATAAAGATAAGTATAATAAAACAGATATTTAAGCCGTGCCATGTGGGTTCCGATCGCATCGGGTATATCCGTAAGCCTACGTAAGGGACCGACCGAAATTTTCTGCTGCTTCAAGAACTCGGTAAACCATCATCACCGAACGAGGAGATGAGTCCGATGCTTTCGACCCAGCCGCAAAATTTCCGCACCGCCCGCACCGACAGCCGCATGGTTCCTCAGATTGGTGTCGATACGGAGCTTTTGGCAGGACATCCGCAGACAGCCGGCGTGCAGTTCACCTATCGCGCCGAAGAAGAAATTTACGGCGAGGCCGAGCCCGCCGAATTCATCTACAAGGTCGTTTCTGGGGCGGTCCGTTCCTATAAGCTTCTTGCCGATGGCCGCCGGCAAATCGGCGCCTTCCATCTTCAAGGCGATCTCTTTGGCCTCGAAGCGTCGGACAGCCATCAGCTCACTGCCGAAGCCGTGGTCGAGACCAAGGTCGTGCTCTTGAAGCGCCGGTCGCTTGAGACGCTCGCCGGGCAGAATGTGCAGGTCGCGTACAAGCTCTGGACCGCCGCGGCCGAGAACCTCCGCTGCGCCGAACAGCGCATGTTGCTCCTCGGCCGCAAGACGGCGCAGGAACGCGTCGCGAGCTTCCTCGTCGAAATGGACGATCGCTGCGGCGGCAAGGGCATGATCGATCTGCCGATGTCGCGCCGCGATGTGGCGGATTATCTCGGTCTCACCCTGGAGACGGTTTCGCGCGCGATCTCGCAGATGCGCAGCACCGGCATGTTGCGCCTCGCCAATGCCCGCCATGTGGAATTGAACCGCGCCAAACTCCTCCATGCGATGGATGCTTGAACCCTATTCCTGCCTGGATCGTCTAGCCAAATCCAGGCAGGTTGGCTTGAGTGCCGTGTTCCTCCCGCAGACTTGTCCGGCGCCTTCACGGAGTCCCGTATCCGTGAAGGTGCCTTTTTCTTTGTCTTCGAAATGGCTGCGCCGGCCTCATTCCTCCGCCACCATCAGGCTTGCATTGCCGCCGGCCGCCGCCGTGTTGATCGTCAGAGCCTGTTCGCGGATGAAGCGTGAGAGATAGTTCGGGCCGCCGGCCTTGGGCCCGGTTCCGGAAAGACCGAAGCCACCGAAGGGCTGAGTGCCGACGACCGCGCCGATCATCGAGCGATTGACATAGCAATTGCCGGCGAGATGCCGGCCCGCGATCTTGGCGATCCTCGAATCGATGCGCGAATGAATGCCGAGGGTCAGCCCATAGCCCAGTGCTTCGATCGCATCGAGAAGCTTGTCGAGATCTTGCGCTTTGTAGCGCAGCACATGCAGCACCGGGCCGAAGATCTCGCGCTCGAGATCCCCGACTTTGGTAATTTCGAAAATATGCGGCGCGACATAGAAGCCGCGCGGCGAAACGCTCGTTGGTATCTCGCCGGCATAATGCAGGCGCGCCGATCTTTTCGTTGCGGCGATAGTGGCTTCGAGATTGTCGCGGGCGGCTTGATCGATCACCGGGCCGATATGGGTCGCACTATCGCGCGGATCGCCGATTGAAAGCTCGCGCGCCGCGCCGGCGATCATCGCGATCATCTGATCTGCGACATCCTCCTGCAGGCAGAGAAGCCGCAGCGCCGAGCAGCGTTGGCCGGCCGATCGGAAAGCGGAGGTCATCACATCATCGGTGACCTGCTCCGGCAGCGCTGTCGCATCGACGATCATCGCATTGATGCCGCCGGTCTCGGCGATGAGCGGCACGATCGGCCCGTTCTTCATAGCGAGCGCGCGATTGATATGCCACGCCACCTCGGTCGAGCCTGTGAAGACGACACCGGCGACGCGCGGATCTGCGACAAGCGCCGCGCCGATCGCGCCATCGCCCGGCAAAAGATGCAGCGCCGAGCCGGGCACGCCGCAGTGATGCAGAGCCCGCACCGCTTCGGCGGCGATGAGCGGCGTCTGCTCTGCCGGCTTGGCAATGACGCTATTGCCGGAAACAAGCGCCGCTACGACCTGGCCGAGAAAGATCGCTAGCGGAAAATTCCACGGGCTGATGCAGACGAACACACCACGGCCCAAAGCTTCGAGCCGATTGTCTTCGCCGGTCGGGCCGGCCAAAATTTCGAGCGCAGCGAAAAGCCGGCGTGCCTCTGCCGCGTAATAGCGGCAATAATCCACCGCTTCGCGCAGTTCCGTGATCGCGTCGTCGAGCGTCTTGCCGCCTTCGTTCTGCAACAGGCCGAGAAAGCGCGGCGCGTCCCGTTCGAGAAGATCGGCCATCATATCGAGACAGGTTGCGCGCGCTTCAAGTTTGGTGCGTGACCAGCCGCGAAAGCCTTCGGCGGCAGCTTGCATCGCAGGTGCGACGAGGCTGGGGCTTGCCTCGACGACTTGGCCGATCACGGCGCCATCGATGGGAGATTTGACCTCGCGCGTCGCTCCGTCCTGTTCTTTGCCAATCTCTTGCCCATTGATGAGCGGCGCGGCCGTGACGGGCCGACTCGCGGCGGCGATCGCGGCGACGCAGTCCTGCACTGCGCGGCTTTCGCCGAATTCCAAGCCGGGTGCGAGCTTGCGCTCCGGCGCATGAAGATCTTCCGGCAAAGGCAGATTGGGCGCGCGCGCTGCCAAGGGTGTGCCGATCAGCGCCTGCGGCCGGCGCAACAATGCCTGAATGGAGATCGCTGGATCACGCGCCTTCGCCACGAAAGAAGAATTGGCGCCATTCTCCAAAAGCCTGCGCACCAGATAGGCGAGAAGATCGCGATAGGTGCCGACCGGCGCATAGATCCGGCAGGCGATGTGCGGCTTGGCTTCATGCAAAGCGCGATAAAGCTCCGCGCCCATGCCATGGAGGCGCTGGAATTCATAGCCCTCGCTGCTGCCGGCCCGCTCGATCACGCTCGCCACGGTCAAGGCATTATGAGTCGCAAATTGCGGAAAGAGTTTTCCGCGCGCATCGAGAAGCTTTTGCGCGCAGACGAGATAGTTGAGGTCACTCATCGCTTTGCGGCTGAAGACCGGATAATCGGCAAGGCCGCGCTCCTGCGCGCGCTTGATCTCCGTGTCCCAATAGGCGCCTTTGACGAGCCGCACCGAAAAGCGCCGATCATAGCGACGCGCCAATGCGAATATGTGATCGAGCACCGCCTCGGCGCGTTTCTGATAGGTCTGTACGGCGAGGCCGAAGCCTGCCCAGCCGGCAAGCTCCGGTCCCTGGCAGACGGCTTCGAACACATCGAGCGTCAATTCGAGCCGGTCGGCCTCTTCGGCATCGATGGTGACGGCGATGTCGGCGGCTTGCGCCATGCCGATGAGACGTGTGAGCCGCGGCACGAGTTCGGTCATGACGCGGACGCGGGAGATCGCCTCGAAACGCGGATGCAGAGCCGAAAGCTTTATGGAAATGCCCGGCCGGGCGGAGAGCCACGCGGCGCTTGCGCCGAGTGCTTCGATCGCATGGGCATAGGCGGCGAAATAGGCCTCTGCGTCAGACGCCGTGCGGGCGCCTTCGCCTAACATGTCGAAGGAATAGGCCGCGCCGCCGCGGTCATGTTCGGCGCGGTGCAGCGCATCCTCGATCGTGCGGCCGAGGATGAAATGGGCGCCGAGGATCTGCATGGCCTGCCGCGCCGCATGCCGCACGGCGTCCATGCCGATCCGTCGTGCCAGCGCGCCGACGACGCCGAGCGATGTCCCCGCCTCATGGCCACGTGCGAAGCCTCGCGCGGTGAGGCCCAGCGCCCAGGCGGACGCCTGGACGAGCAAAGCCTCGGAGGTCGTCGCATGCGAGGCCCATGCGGGCTGGGCGAGCTTGTCTTCGATCAGCCTGTCGGCGGTGGCATCATCGGGCACGCGCAGCAGAGCTTCGGCCAGCACCATCAGCGCCAAGCCCTCTTCCGCCGAAAGGGAGTATTCGCGCAGAAAATCATCGATCGCGCCGAGCCTGTGCGGCACGGCGCGGAGCTTTTCGAGAAGATGGGTGGCAAGCCCGTCGATGCGCGCTTCGGCATCGGGCGGGAGCTCTGCTTCGGTGAAAAGCCGCGCGGCGAAATCCTCATCCGCCCCGCCATAGGGCGCGGAAAAGGCGAGCGGGGCGGAGAGGTCTTTGGTCATTTACGGACCCATCAGTGATTGGGCGCGAATCCTCTCCTATTGGGAGAGGGTGATCCGCGAAGCGGAGCGGGTGAGGGGTTACGATGTCTCCTCGAAGGATTGTAACCCCTTATCCGGCTTGCTTCGCAAGCCACCTTCTCCCAATGGGAGAAGGTTCGCGCACAAAGAATTGCGCTTCGCTTCTGATTCCCGTGAGCCCTTGGCGGCCTTTCAAACCGCCGGTTCGGCCGAGGCTGCACTGCGCCGGTTCGTCCGCCGCGGCCTGCAATCTTCGAGCGCGGCGGCGAAGACATCGACCGCCGCCAGCACATCTGCCTCTTCGATGATGAGCGGCGGCGCGAAACGGATCACCGTCTCATGCGTCTCCTTGGTGAGGACGCCGCGCCGCGCCATCGCCAGGCAGACATCTTTGGCTGCGATTTGCTCTGGATCGATCTCGACGCCGACCCACAGTCCTTTGCCGCGCACCGCGCGAATCGCAGGATGCGCAATATGATTGAGCGAATCGCGCAAGGTCTCGCCTTGCTTGCGGCTGCGCTCTACGAGATTTTCGTCCTTCAGCACCTGCATGGCTTCGCAGGCCACCGCCATGGCGAGCGGATTGCCGCCGAAGGTCGAGCCATGGCTGCCGGGTCCAAAAACATCCATCAATTCGCGGCGCGCGACGAAGGCGGAGACGGGCAGCAGCCCGCCGCCGAGCGCCTTGCCGATGATAAGCCCGTCGGGCCTTGCCTCTTCATGCTCGAAGGCGAACATGCGGCCGGTACGGCCGAGGCCCGATTGCACCTCGTCGAAGATCAGGAGGATATTGTGGCGCGTGCAGATCCGCCGCAGATCGGCGAGATAGTTTTGGGGCGGCACGATAATGCCGGCCTCGCCCTGGATCGGCTCGACGAGCACCGCCGCCGTCCTTTTGCCGATCGCGGCCTCGGTGGCCGTCGCGTCGCCGAAGGGAACGGTGACGAAGCCCGGCGCGAAGGGGCCGAAGCCGCGCCGATAGGAAACATCGCTGGAAAAACCGATAATGGTCGTCGTCCGGCCGTGGAAATTATTTTCGGCGACGATGATCTCGGCCTTGCCTTCCGGAATCCGCAAATGGTCATAGCCGTAGCGCCGCGCGGCCTTGATGGCTGTCTCGACCGCTTCCGCCCCCGTGTTCACGGGTAGACAGGCGTCGAGGCCGGCAAGCCGCGCGAGACCCTCGCAGAAGGCGCCGAGATTGTCGGTGTGATAGGCGCGCGAGACGAGATCGAGCCGACCGAGCTGACGCTGCAAAGCTGCGACGAGGCGCGGATGGAGATGGCCGAAGCTCGCCGCCGAATAGGCGCTCATCATGTCGAGATAGCTCTTGCCCTCGATGTCGAAGAGATGGACGCCTTGCCCATGCGACAGCACGATGGGCAGCGGCGCGTAATTATGGGCGCCGAATCTTGCTTCGCGCGTGATGAGATCTGCGGCCGACATTTGGGCACCCCGCATGCGAGTGAGTTTTGGAATTCAAGGATGTTTTCGCATGAGCGCCGCCGCATGTGCGGCGGAAATTGCGGCCGCCGCCGCAGATCCTGCGATGTCTCGCGCCGATTGACTGTAAATCTGCGCCGGGAGACTTGTGCCGCGGCTTCCGCCTGCTGCAGCCGAATCAGACCACTGTCGCCATCAGACCACTGTCGCCTGGGCCGTCACCAGTGCAGCCGAGCTTTCGCCTGTGCCGGCAATCGCCGCCCGCAGCGCTTGCCTTTCATGTGCTATGAGAAAGACCGTTTTGCGACTCATTCGGACAGGGTCATGGCGAGGCAGAGCAAGCTCGATGAGACCGACATCAAAATCATGAAGCGCCTGCAGCTCGATGCGCGGGTGAGCAATGTCAAATTGGCGGAGGATGTCCATCTGTCGCCGAGCGCCTGTCTCGAACGGACCAAGGCGCTCGAGGCGAGCGGCCTGATCTCCCGCTACATCGCCGAATTCGATCTCGCTAAACTCTGCAGCTCGGTCATGCTGTTCGTAGAAGTGCTGCTCGAAAACCATCGCGAAGCCGATTTCGAGCGGTTTCTCGCGGCGATCGGCCAGCGCGAGGAAATTCTCGAATGTTTCAAGATCGGCGGCCGAATCGATTATCTCCTGCGGGTCATCTGCCGCGACATCGCCCATTACAGCGAGCTCAGCGACTTCATGAGCCGCGGCGAGCTCGGCATAGAAAAATTCCACGGCCATGTCGTCCTCGCCGTCGATAAGACATTCGAAGGCTATCCGCTCGATCTCCTTGTCGAGCCTGGCTCACGCGGACGAAGCTGAGCCGATGGCGGCGGTCGGTCGCGGTCTTGCGCCCGCGCCGCGATAACAATCTCGCGAGATCGTGGTTCGTTGATCCGAAATCGTGCCGGCCGGCGTTTGAACAGGTCACGCTCTCGATTACTGTCCGGCGCGGTCCCTTGCCGGCCGCTTACCGAGCGCGCCGCGCGAAAGCCGCTCTTTACCGGCAATGATTGGCCGGCATTGATCGGCCTCGAAATCGCTTCATTGGCGAAGCTTTTTGTAATGTGTTTAAGGCTTAGATCGGGTCGAAGATGAGAGGTTTCGAGATCGCTGTGTCCATTTGCCTGTTGCGACCGAGGTGCCCATGAAGACCGTCGGCCGGGTCATTCTGGCGGTTTTGCTGGTTGGTGGTGTCGCGGTCGCCGCCGTCAAGACGGGCCATTGGGAATTTTCGAGCACGCCCGCAAAGAAGCCGGCGCCGCCGATCCCGGTTGTGACCGGCGAGGTCGGTCAGGAGGATTTCCCGATCATTCACGAAGGCATCGGCACCGTGCAGGCCTATAATACGGTGACGATCAGAGCTCGGGTCGATGGAACCCTGCAAGAAGTGCTGTTTCAGGAAGGCCAGGACGTTAAGGCCGGTGACGTTCTCGAGGTGATCGATCCGCGGCCGTTCAAGGCGGCGCTCGATCAGGCCGTGGCGACCAAGGCCAAGGACGAAGCCCAGCTCGCCAATGCGCGCTTGGATCTCGACCGCTATATCAAGCTAGCCGAAACCAACGCCGTGACGAAGCAGCAAGTCGATACGCAAAAGGCGCTCGTCGATCAGCTGCGGGCCTCGGTCGCGGGCGATCAGGCTGCGATCGAGAACGCCGCAGTGCAGTTGAGCTATACGACCATCACCTCGCCGATCACGGGCCGCACCGGCGTCCGTCTGATCGATGCCGGCAATATGATCCATGCGAGCGAAGGTGCCGCGCTTCTCGTCGTCACCCAGATGGAGCCGATCTTCGTCACCTTCACCTTGCCGCAGGATGTGCTCGACGAGACCATTGCGGCCAAGGCGCGTGGTTCGGTGCGTGTGGAGGCCTATAAGCGCGACGACAAGACGTTGCTTTCGGCCGGCACTTTGACTGTCGTCGACAATCAGATCGATACGACGACGGGCACGATCAGATTGAAGGCGACTTTCGCCAATTCCGACCGGCGGCTGTGGCCCGGCGCCTTCGTCAATGTTGGGGTGATAACCGAGGTTCGGCATGATGCCACAGTCGTGCCGGCGCAGGCGGTGCAGCGGGGGCCGAACGGATATTTTGTCTACGCGGTCAAGCCGGATCGGACGGTCGAAGTGCGGCCGATCACAGCGGGCGGGACAACGGCCGGCATGACGCTCGTCGAAACGGGTCTGACGGTGGGCGAGAGGATCGTCCTCGACGGACAGTATAAATTGCAGCCCGGGGCGAAAATTCAGCCGATCGCGCCAGCCGAAAAGACGGCGCGCGCTGGCTGATACGAAGCAAGGCAACGGATCGGCCACGGACTCGCCGAGCGCGATGGTGGAAATGCCGAGAATATACGGGTCGAAAGATCGGGCGAAACGAGCCGCATGAATATCTCCACTCCCTTTATCCAACGGCCCATCGCCACATCGCTCTTGATGGCGGCGATCGGGCTCGTCGGCATTGTCGCCTATCCGCTGCTGCCGCGCGCGCCGCTGCCGCAGGTCGATTTTCCGACCATTTCCATTGCGGCCACTCTGCCGGGCGCCTCGCCGGAAACCATGGCGTCTTCGGTCGCCACGCCGCTGGAGCGCCAGTTCGCCCAGATTCCCGGCCTCACCGAAATGACCTCGTCGAGCGGGCTTGGCACAACCGCCATCACCGCGCAATTCGACCTCGACCGCAATATCGATGCGGCGGGCCAGGATGTTCTGGCCGCGATCAATGCCGCAAGCGGACAATTGCCGAAGAATCTGCCGACCCCGCCGACCTATCGCAAGATCAACCCCTCCGACTCGCCGGTTCTTCTGCTCGCCGTCACCTCGGAAACCCTGCCGATCACGGTCGTCGATGATTATGCCGACACCGTCGTGGCGCAACAATTGAGCCAGATCACCGGCGTCGGCCAGGTGATGATCATGGGCGAGCAGAAGCCGTCCGTGCGCGTCCAGGTCGATCCGGCGAAACTCGCTTCGCTTGGGCTCAGTCTCGAAGACGTGAGATCCGTCATCACAGTTGCGACCGTCGATTCGCCAAAGGGCAATTTCGACGGCGCACATCAGAATTTCACCGTCTATACGAATGATCAGCTTCTCGCGGCGGCGCCGTGGAACGACGTCATCATCGCTTATCGCCATGGCGCGCCGATCCGCATCAAGGACATCGGCCGCGCCATCGATGCGCCGGAGAACACCCATATTGCGGCCTGGGAGAACGGCCAGCGCGGCATTCAGCTTCTGATCTTCAAGCAGCCCGGCGCCAATGTCATCGAAACGGTCGACAAGATCGATGCCGAAATGCCGCGCATCAAAGCCGCGATCCCGCCCTCGATCAAGATCTTCACCATCCTTGACCGGACGCAGACCATTCGCGCCTCGGTCGATGATGTGCAGATCACCATGCTTGTGACGATCGCCCTCGTCGTCACCGTGATCTTCCTGTTTCTGCGCAATCTCTGGGCGACGATCATCCCGGGCATCACCATCCCGATGTCGATCCTCGGCACATTCGCGCTGATGCATGAGTTCGGCTACAGCCTCGACAATCTCTCCTTGATGGCTCTGACAATCGCTGTCGGCTTCGTCGTCGACGACGCGATCGTGATGCTCGAAAACATCTATCGCCACATCGAAGAGGGCATGAGTCCGCTGCAGGCCGCCTTCAAGGGCGCTGGCGAAATCGGCTTCACCATTATCTCGATGAGCATTTCGCTCGTCGCGGTCTTCATTCCGCTCTTGTTTATGGGCGGTATCGTCGGCCGCCTCTTCCGTGAATTCGCCGTCACCGTCACATTGACGATTCTGGTCTCGGCCATCGTGGCGCTGACCTTAAGCCCGATGATGTGCTCGCGCTGGCTGAAGCGGCCCAGCGAGGAAAAGCATGGCCGGCTCTATCGCTGGATCGAGGCGGGATTCGAGCATATGGCCGCCTTCTATGCGCGCGGCTTGCGGGTGGTGCTGGCACATCCCTTTCTGACTTTGATGAGCGTGCTGATCACCATTGCCCTCAATGTCACGCTCTATATTGTGATTCCGAAGGGCTTCTTTCCCGAACAGGACACCGGCCAGATCGTCGGCTTCTCCGAGGCGGCGCAGGATATTTCGCTCACCGCCATGACGAAGCGGCAGGAAGCGCTCGCCAAGATCGTGGCGAAAGATCCCGACATCAGCAATTTTGCTTATGCCGTCGGTCCGACCTCAGGCTCGCTGTCGGAGAATGTCGGACGCTTCTGGATCGGCCTCAAGCCGCGCTCGCAACGCTCGGCTACGGCCGAGGAGATCGTCAATCGGCTGCGGCCGCAGCTCGCCAAGGTCGAAGGCGTCACTTTGTTCTTGCAAGTGCTGCAGGATTTCCGTGTCGGCGGGCGTCTTTCGCGGACTGAATATCAATATACATTGCAGGACGCCAATCTCGACGAGCTGAACGAATGGGCGCCGCGCATGTATGGAAAGCTGCGCGCCCTGCCGTTATTGCAAGATGTCGCAAGCGACCAGCAGACGGATGCGCCGATCGTCTCAATCACCATCGACCGCGATACCGCTTCGCGCTTCGGCATTCAGCCGCAGCTCATCGACGATACGCTTTACGATGCCATCGGGCAGCGGCAGATCACGCAATATTTTACGCAGCTCTCCCAATATCACGTGATCCTGGAGATCAATCCGACCTTGCAGGCCGATCCTTCGATCCTCGCCAAGATCTATGTCAAATCACCGATCAACGGGCAGATGGTGCCGCTCTCGACCTTCGCGAAGATCGATACGGGCCACACGAGCTATCTCTCGATCAATCATCAAGGCCAGTTTCCGGCGGTGACCCTGAGCTTCAATCTGCGGCCCGGCATTGCGCTCGGCCAAGCGGTCGATGCGATCAAGAAGGTCGAGGTGGAGCTCGGCAAGCCGGGGACGCTGATTGGCACTTTCGAAGGCACGGCGCAGGCCTTCCAGGACTCGCTGAGCAGCCAGCCTTATCTGCTGCTGGCCGCGATCATCGCCGTCTATATCATTCTCGGCATGCTCTATGAGAGCTATATCCATCCGGTGACAATTCTCTCAACTCTACCTTCGGCCGGCGTTGGCGCGCTCTTGATCCTGATCGCCTTCGGCTATGATCTGAGCGTCATGGCGCTCATCGGGATCATTCTTCTGATAGGGATCGTGAAGAAGAATGCGATCATGATGATCGATTTTGCCTTGCATGGCATCCGCAATCAGGGGCTGTCCTCGCGCGAGGCCATTTATTCTGCGGCGGTCGTGCGGTTCCGGCCGATCATGATGACGACAATGGCGGCGATTCTCGGCGGTCTGCCTTTGATGCTCGGCACGGGCACCGGCTCGGAACTGCGCCGGCCGCTCGGCTTTGCGATCGTCGGCGGGCTTCTCGTCAGCCAGATTCTGACGCTTTATACGGTTCCCGTCATTTTTCTTTACATGGATCGCCTGAGCAACTTCCTGAACCGGCGGCGCAAAGGCGAGGACGATGCCGAGCCTGTGCAAGCTCTGCCCGCCGATCCAGCACATCGCGCCGCGGCGGAGTAGGGCGTGCATTCTTCTCCCGCAAGCGGGACAAGGAGCCCCGCTACGGCAGAGCAAATCCGGCTTTGACCAGCGGGCGCAGAAACTCGGGCGTGAACTGGCAGGCATAGGCGCCTTCGGCATAGGCGCCGAGCGCATAGGCGTCATAGTCGACACTCGCGCCGGCGGGCGAAAAGCTCCAGCTGTCGAGCTTTCCCAAGCCATCGGCGATCGAGGCACGCAATTGCTTTAGATCATCGCCTTCGATCTTCTCATCCGGGACTCGTTCCGCCTTCTGCTTCAAGATCTGCCGCAGACATTCGGCGTCGAGCTTCTCTTTTGACGGGGCTGCGAAGACGTCGCCGGAATTGAGAATTTTGCCTTTGGCGGGGTCGATATTGATGTTGCTCGCGCCGCCATTGCCATGTGCGCCGCCGGCGAATTGATAGGTTTCGAGATGGGCCGAGATCAATTGCGGCGCGGCATAGACCATGCGCATATGGATCATGAAAGAATAGATCATGTCGCGGCCGAATTCGTCATTCTTGCCGCCCGGCACCTGCTTTAAGAGCTTGTCGACTTCGGCGTTGAAGAGCTTTTCCCCGGCCGAGGTCGGCGGCGCATATTTGAGTGCCGTCACATCGATCTCATAATATCCCTTGCGGCCGGCTGTCTCGATGAAGATGGGGGTGAGCGTGCCGCCCGAGCCGGGGCCGGTCTCCGGCCGCCCCTCGAGGAAGCGCTGCCTCTCCAGGCTCTTTTGCGCCAGGCATTGCGCGAGCTTTTCGCCCGTCGCGTCGGCGCAGCCATTGGTTCTGTCTCTGAGCCACAGCCGTTGCGAGAGCAGCAGCATTTTCCTGTCCGGCTCGGCGAGGCGCTCAAAGAGAGCCTGATAGGCCTTCGTCATGGCGGCATCGGCGTCGCGCGCTGCGGCATCTGTGCAGATCGCCTTGTCCTGCGGCGTCTTGGCCTTGCTGCAGTCCAGCGCGAAGGCCGGGGCGCTGGCCGTGAGCAAAAGAAGAAACGCGGCGAGTTTGATCGGCTTTTGCATGAGGGTTTCCACAAGGAAACTTCCGCAAGGGAGCTTCCGCAAGAGAGCTTCCGCAAGAGAGCGCTTGGGGCTGAGCTTATCATTCCTCGCGGCTTCCGGTGTCACTGGCATGAAACCCGCTGGAACTTGATCGTGACGGTGGCGCCTTACAGGGTAAGGTGTTGCCGACGCAAAATTGTTGTTTTGTCGCATGAGCCGGCAACAAAGCTCTGTTCCCTTTGCCCCAAAATGTTCTAACAGTCCGAAAAATCGCTCGATAGGCCAGATATGAACGTCCTTCTCCTGGGTTCGGGCGGGCGCGAACATGCGCTCGCCCAAGCGCTTCGCAAAAGCCCTCTCCTTGATCGTTTCTTCGTCGCGCCGGGCAATCCGGGGATCGAAAAGCTCGCCAAATCGGTGGTGCTCGTCTCCGAGGATCATGAGGCGATCGTCGCCTTCTGCCGGCGCCAGGCGATCGATCTCGTCGTCATCGGCCCGGAGGCGCTGCTCGTCGACGGTCTCGCCGATACGCTCGCAGCCGAGGAGATCAAGGTTTTCGGTCCGTCGGAGGATGCCGCCCTCCTCGAAGGCTCGAAGAGCTTCGCCAAGAAAATCTGCGAGATTTTCTCGATCCCCACCGCGGCCTATGCGCGCTTCAGCGATCCGGACTCCGCCAAGGCCCATTTGCGCGAAAAAGGCGCGCCGATCGTCGTCAAGGCCGATGGGCTCGCCGCCGGCAAGGGCGTCATCGTGGCGGAGACGATGGCCGAGGCCGAAGCCGCGATCGATGTCATGTTCGCCGGCCAATTCGGCGCCGCCGGCAACACCATCCTTCTTGAGGAAAAGCTCATCGGCGAAGAAGTCTCCTTCTTCGCCCTCTGCGACGGCAAGCATGCCGTAGTTTTGGGTTCGGCGCAGGACCACAAAAGGCTCGGCGAAGGCGATACGGGTCCGAATACGGGCGGGATGGGTGCCTATTCGCCCGTGCCTTTCATGGATGCGGCGATGGATGAGCGGGTGATGGCCGAGATCGTCAGGCCGCTCATCGCCGGCATGGCGGAATTGGAGCGGCCCTATGTCGGCGTGCTCTTCGTCGGGTTAATGATCACGGCGCAGGGGCCGAAAGTCATCGAATTCAATGTCCGCTTCGGCGATCCCGAGACGCAGGCCATCCTGCCGCGTCTCGAACAGGATCTTCTGCCGCTTTTGAAGGCCTGCGCCGATGAAAATCTGCCGTCGACGCCGCTCTATCTTTCCGACCAAAGCGCTGTCACTGTCGTGCTCGCCGCCAAGGGTTATCCAGAAAACCCGGAAAAGGGCAGCGAGATCCGCGGTCTCGAAAAGCTCGAGGCGATGCAAGGCGTGATCGTCACCCAGGCCGGCACGAAGCGCGACGGGCAAAAACTTCTCGCCGATGGCGGGCGTGTCTTGAACGTCACCGGGATCGGTGCCGATCTGGCCGAAGCCCGCGCACGCGCCTATGCGGCGGTCGATGCGCTCGATTGGCCGGAGGGTTTTTGCCGGCGCGATATTGGCGCGAAGGGGAAATAGGGTGCCAACGTTGGCGGCCCCTCTCCCCGCCAGCAAAGCGCAGCGGGGAGAGGTAAGGTGAGGGGCTGGGGGATTCGCTGCTTAGTGGCAGGAGGGGACATCGAGAGCGGCCTGCCCTGGGGCTGCTCTTTACTCGAGAGCGGACATCGGGAATATGCGCGCAGGCCGAATGATGGTAGCAAGCAGCCTATTGCAGCACTTCGTTCCTCAACTGCTTGGCCTTGTCGATGTTGTGATCTCCTGAGTACCGATCATAATATGTAACTGCCTCAAGCGTGTAACCGCCCTTTTTCTCGCAGTCGGCATTCAGGCGCACGATTTCCGTCTTAAACTTCTGCATGACTGCAAGCTCTTTGTCATTTAGCCATTCGCCGCCTTTCGGCACGTAATCGTTCAGCACGTCCTCAAGCAACTCCTTCTCCAAGTCGGCGCTCGGATCGCCTCTTTGAGTTCGGTTGGTCCAGGCAGTAATGAGTTCAGAATGCCGGTTAGCAGCGGCGGCAGCAGCGCTCGGATCTTTGGCCTTGTGGATATCAGCGGTCAGCTCTGTGTTGAGAATCCAAGCGTATTGTTGGAGTACACCTTGAAAGAGAAAAAAGAAGTCCAGCCGAACCATCTTCACGAAAGGGCGCTGGATATCAGCCAATTCCTGGGGGGATACCTTTAACTCGGCGAGCTGATTATCAATCTCATTAAGTACTGCTTGCTTTTCCCTCGCAGGGGGCGTCCCCAATCGATTTCCCCACGCGATCGTCAGGTAGCTTGCGCGCGCGCTGATAGACGCAAGTTTACGTACACGCCCGATTATCTCCTCGGCACGATCCAAAGTCTCGCGAAGCTCAACTTCGACTTCCCAAACTTTAAAGGTCTTGATCTGGGATAAAAACAGAAACACGCTACATGCGATAAAGGCAGCGCCTAACGCGGAAGCTGATCCGGTTTTCCCATTCCAAGCCTGGAATACGCACAGGATTAATGCCGCCACGCCGAGGGCGAAGCAGACAAAAACGTATACCTCTCGAAGCTTTTCCATGTCGCAGTCAGGCCTCGCCCGTAAAAAAGCCGAGACTCGGTCCCAGCTAACAACCCAAAGTAATATCTCGATTCTCGGTTCGGAAGGCACCCCCAGCTAGCCGTTTCTGACACTCCAGCCGTGGCGAGCGCCGTAATTTTCGGGGCATCTCTAAAAACCGGTGACTCGCCTCAAATCCTGGAATCCGTCATGCTTTCGCAAGCGGACACTGCTAGCGGGCACTAAGACGTCGCATAAGGGTCAATTGCATCCTCGGCGCGTCGCCTAACGTCTCAGACATCGCGGCCAATCACCAGGCCCCTCACCCTAACCCTCTCCCCATTCCGCTGCGCTCATGGGGAGAGGGGACTTGCCGCCCTTAGGATCACGATCTGCGTATCGCCATAGGCGCGCGTCTCCAGCACTGTGAAGCCTTCGGGAACATCGAGCGCCGCATCCGCCGCCTCTTCGACGATGACGAGCGCGCCTTTTGTGAGCCAGTTGCCGTCGCGCAACGCGACGAGCGCCGGCTCGGCAAGACCTTTCCCATAAGGCGGATCGAGAAAGGCGAGCGAGAATTTTTCGCCCGCGGGCGCGAGGCCGAGCTTGCGCGCATCGCGGCGAAAAATCTTCGTCGCGCCGCCGAGGCCGAGCGCATCGACATTGGCGCGGATCAAAGCCCGCGCCTTGGCCCCTTCGTCGACGAAGAGCGCCCGCCTTGCGCCGCGCGAGATGGCCTCACACCCCATGGCGCCGGTCCCGGCGAAGAGATCGATCACCGAAGCGCCTTCGACCGGATCGGCATAGGCATGCGCGAGAATGTTAAAGATCGTCTCGCGCAGACGATCCGAGGTCGGCCTGATGTCATGTGTCGCCGGGCCGTGCAGCGCCCGGCCTTTCAGCCTGCCGCCGACGATGCGCATGGAATGGCTGCAGTCATTTCGTCCGGCGTCCTTTGCCGCCCGAGCCAGATCTGGGAGCGCCGGGTCTGGGAGCGCCGGGTCTGGGCGGTCGGCCCGGAACCGGACGTCCGGCGTCTTGCTGCCGGCGCGCATCGGGCTTTTTCGTGATGGGCTTTTTCATGGCCGTCTTCATGGCCTTCTTCGTCTCCACATGCCGCTCGATCGTTACCGCGCGGCCCTTGCGATCGGCGATCTCGCCCTTTTCGATGCGCCGCCTTGCACCCTCTGCTTCGCTTCTCTTCTCTTCCGCCCGCAGAGCCGAAATATGTTTGCGCGGGCCGGGCTGCGGCCGATGCCTGATTTTCTCAGGCTCCGGCTCGGGCCTGGCGCGTTTCGGACGTGGCCCGGCGCCGGTCCTTGCGCCAGGCCTTCCATCAGGTCGCGGCGCCGGTCGCGGCTTATGGCTCGGCGCCGGCCGCTCCTCGGGAGCGGTTTCGAGCGGCGCCTCGAAATCGACGCCGGCAGCCTGCATCAGGGCAGGGCCGAGCTGATCGCGCAGCACGCGGGTGCGCACCTCTTCGATCTTGCCTTCGCCGAGATCGCCGAGCTGGAAGGGGCCGAAGGAAAGGCGGATCAGCCGGTTCACCGTAAGGCCCAGATGTTCGAGCACGCGCTTGATCTCGCGGTTCTTGCCTTCTCGGAGCCCCATGGTCAGCCAGCAATTGGCGCCCTGCTGGCGGTCGAGTGTGGCCTCGATCCCGGCATAGCGGACGCCCTCGATCGTCACGCCCTTGGCGAGGGTGTCGAGCACGGCCTGATTGGTTTCGCCATTGGCGCGCACCCGGTAGCGCCGCAGCCAGCCGGTCGAAGGAAGTTCCAGAATACGGGCGAGGCCGCCGTCATTGGTCAAAAGCAGCAGGCCCTCCGTATTGATGTCGAGCCGGCCGATGCTCATGAGGCGCGGCGCTTCGGGCGCATGCTGATGCAGGTAATCGAAGATCGTCGCGCGCCCTTCCGGGTCCTTATGGGTGGTAACGAGGCCGCGCGGTTTATGGAAGAGAAAGAGCCTGGTACGCTGGCGCTCCGCCAAAGCTTTGCCGTCGACCGTGATTTGATCGTCCGGCCCGATCGTCACCGCCGGGCTCATTAGTGTTTTGCCATTGACGGCGACCCGGCCTTGCGCGATCCAGGCCTCGGCATCACGGCGCGAGCAAAGGCCGGCGCGGGCGATGATTTTGGCGATGCGCTCGCCTTGGGCATCCGGGGCACCGGCTTTGCCGGCGGCCTCGCGCCGGGGTCCGCGCGGCTTGGCTTCAGTCTTAGCCTGGGTCTTGGCCTGCGGCTTCGGCCTGGGCGGGCGGGTTCCGCCGGGTGTCTTCTGGCCAGGCTCTCTTGTGTGTCTATTTCTTTGCATGGACCTTGATAGCAGACCCGAAGCGGAGAAGGGACTCGGCGAGACCGCTCATGAACGATATCGCGAATGAAAAGTTGAAACCGGGCGACATCACCGCCGATCCCAAGATGGGTGATCCAATGACGCTTGCCTTTGCAGAGGCCCGTGCGGCCGGAGCGCGCGGCGAAGTGCCGGTCGGTGCCGTCGTCGTCCGCGACGGCGTCGTCCTGGCCCAGGCCGGCAATCGGACGCTCATCGACAAGGACCCGACGGCGCATGCCGAGCTTTTGGCGATCAGGGCCGCCTGCCTTGCGCTCGGCTCGGAGCGGCTCGTCGGCTGCGATCTCTATGTGACATTGGAGCCTTGCGCCATGTGCGCGGCGGCGATCTCCTTCGCCAGGCTGCGCCGCCTCTATTGGGCGGCGGCCGATCCCAAAGGCGGCGCGGTCGAACATGGCCCGCGGTTCTTTGCGCAGCCGACCTGCCTGCATAGGCCCGAGACCTATGGCGGCTTGCGCGAAAGCGAAGCGGCCGAGCTGTTGCGCAGTTTTTTCGCGGCGCGGCGCTAGACCGCGATATAGGATCAGACGCGAAATCGCACATCTGGCCGCAGGCGCTGGGTCTCGGCTCCATTAGATATACCCAGCTCTTCTAGTCGCCGAACTATGCTATTCTTTGCCGAACTCGTACCGGGGGCAGTTCAATGGATGAGCCAGCCAGCGAACATAGCTTTGTCACTAGAGGAGTGCTGGTAAAAGCTGATCGAGGCATAGAAAGAGGGGCGGCTTTAGCACTGGACAGCGGCGGACGGGTCATTATGAAAGCGCGTCACTGGAATGGCGATGTGCCAATCCAAACCAAGACCGTCCTTGTTTCGACGATAGATTATCCTCGGATCGAGGCCCAGGCGAATGGATCAGTTCGGGGTCCTCAATCGGCGATGGGAAGGGTTCTTAGCCTCTGCTCTGGGCCGATTTCGTTCTAGCTAGTTGTGGCGTAATCAGCATGAAATCCGTTTATTTAGGAATTTCAAACTGAGACATTACCCGCGGGCGTCTGCGCTCGCTTCGCGCTGCGGCTTTGTCGCGCCGGCTGCGGACTTGACACCCGACAGGCCAAAGCTCACAAGACGCCCGGGATCTCATCGCGGCGGAGAACGGTTCCGCATGTGTCGCGATAGATGGTGTGATTACAATATCATGGCAGTCCCGAGGGTTCGCCGCCCCGTCGAATCTCGATCCGAATGGTCGTGCGCATGAACGCCAAGCCAAAACTTCGTATTTTCCTTTGCGCGCCGCGTGGCTTTTGCGCCGGTGTCGTGCGTGCGATCGATGCCGTCGAACAGGCGCTCAGGATCTATGGGGCGCCCGTCTATGTGCGCCATGAAATCGTCCATAACAAATATGTCGTCGAAGGGCTGAAGGCCAAAGGCGCCATTTTCGTCGAGGAGCTCGACGAAATCCCCGATATGACGCGGCCGGTGATCTTTTCCGCGCATGGCGTGCCGAAATCCATTCATGCGCATGCCGATGAGCTGAAGGTGCTCGCCATCGACGCGACCTGTCCGTTGGTCACCAAAGTGCATCGCGAGGCGGAGGCGCATTATAAGCGCGGCCGCCAAGTGCTTCTCGTCGGCCATGCCGGCCATCCGGAAGTCGTCGGCACATTGGGACAATTGCCGAAGGGCTCGATCATTCTCGTTCAGACGCCGGAAGATGTCGACAAGCTCACCGATGTCAATGAAAGCAAGCTCGCCTATGTGACTCAGACGACATTGTCGATCGACGACACGCGCAATATGGTCGAGGCGCTGACAAGGCGCTTCCCCAACATCATCGGCCCGCATAAGGAAGATATTTGCTACGCGACGACCAATCGGCAGGAGGCGGTGAAGCGCATCGCGCCGATCGTCGATGCGATGATCGTCGTGGGCTCGTCGAATTCCTCCAATTCGCAGCGGCTCAAGGAAGTCGCCGAGCGTTCCGGCTGCAAGCTCGCGCGCCTCGTGCTGCGCGCCGAGGATGTCGATTGGGATCTCTTCCAGAATGTCAGCTCGGTCGGCATCACCGCCGGGGCCTCGGCGCCGGAAGTGCTGGTCGAGGAGATCATGAACGCCTTCGGCCAGAGATTCGAGCTCTTGGTCGAGATCGTGTCGACCGCGGATGAGAGCGTCTTCTTTCCGCTTCCGCGCGAATTGCGGCCCGATGCGCGCGAGCTCAAGGCGATCTCGGAGCGCGAGGCGGCGGCCAAGCAGCACGATCACTCGACCGAGGTCAGCAGCTAACTCATCGCTTTCTGGCGTGTCTCAGAACGTCGAATCATCCTCGATCCGCGGCCCGCTCCATATGCGGCCGTTCTGCTTGAGAATCGCGCGGCTCGCCGGCGCGACGCCATCGGCTTCGAAGCCGAGCGTCCAATCGGCCAATTTGGCCCTGAAATGATGGTCGTCCTGCGCGATTGCTTCCTGCCTCTTCTGCCCCGCCCATTCGACGAAGAGCCGCGCGCCGTCTTGGGTGACGCGCAAGATCTTAGTCTCGCCGAGGCGATAGAGCCCGACATAGTCGGCAAGCAGAGCCGGATCGAGCGAGATCTCATCCGCCGCATCCTTCACGCCGAAATAGAGCGCGGCGAGATCGCGAGCGATCTTTTGAACCGGTGCGCCTTGAATATTGGCGAGCACGATGATTGTGAGATCAGTATCGGGATAATGGCTCAAAACGACACTGAAGCCATTGATGCCGCCGGCATGAACGAAATGCGGCCTTGAAAACTGGCTCTGGATGGCAAAGCCAAATCCATAGCCATGGCCATGATCGCGGATCATCAGCGCGACCGAGCTGGCGCTGATCGGTTTTGCGGCGGAAAGCGCCTTCAGCCAGATGAAGAGATCATCCGCCGTCGAATAGATGGCGCCCGCCGCATGCGGCAGGCTCATGGCGAGAAAGGCGGCATTTTTGAAGCTGCCGTTCTCGAGGCGATAGCCCTGCGCGCGAAACGGAATGATCGTCTCGTCGTGATCATAGCCCGTATCGAGAAGGCCGAGCGGCGTCAAAATATTTTCGGCCACATAGTCCTCGTAGCTCATTCCGCTCAAGACCTCGATAATATGGCCGAGGATGACATAGCCGCCATTGTTATATTTGAACTGCGCCCCCGGCGGAAACAGCAGCGGCGTGTCGCTTGTGAGTGCGATGATCTCTTGCGGCGTGCGTTCGAGCCGCGCCGCGACGTCGAAAAAGCCTGGAATGGAGGTATAGCTCGGTATGCCTGATGTATGGGTGAGCAAATGCATCAGGCTTACATCGCGCCAGGCGGCGGGCGCATCGCGATAATGTTTGGCGATTCTGTCGTCGAGCGCGAGCTGGCCGGCCTCCATGAGCTGCAGAATTGCGGTCGCGGTAAATTGCTTGGTGAGCGAGCCGAGCCTGAATTTGCTTTCCGGCACATGTGCGACGCCCCATTCGCGATCGGCCAAGCCAAAGCCTTGCCGCAAGAGCACTTCACTGCCGGTAGCGACCAAAACCGTGCCGGCGAAAAGATCGGCTTTGACGAAAGCGGCGACGAGCTCGGCGGCCGCTTGCGAAAAATGCGGCGGTTTCGGAGAGGATTGCCGTTCGGCCATGGGGCGGGCTGAGAGAATTCGGCGTAATCGGGAAAGCCAGGTTCGGCTCTTATAGCCGCTTTAGCCGCTCTCTCAAATTCGTGCCGTATCACAGCGTAGGCATAATCGAGCCAAGGCATCGGCGCGCGGCCTTTGTGCTCGACCCCGTCAATCGATCACATAGCGGAAGCCGACGCGAAATTCATTCGCATGCGATTGCGCGGCTGCTGAGAGGCCGGTCGCCGCGCTCAGCGAGGACCAAAGGCTGCTGTCATAGAAAGAATAGTTGCCAAGGTCGAGATAGCGATAGCCGACGTCGAGGAAGGCGTGCGGAAAGATTTCGTAGGCGAAACCCGCCATCAAGGCCCAGGCGAGAGAAGTCGGGTTGTGTGTTGCAGAGCATGGAACCGTGCCGCCCTGGGTGCAGCTGATTTTCGTCCATCCCCAGGCGGCACCGACGCCGGCACCGACATAGGGCGTCACGCCGTACCAAGTGCCGAGATCGACATAGCCATTGGCGAGAGCGTCCCAGCGGCTGCCATTGGCATTGGTGCCGGTGGTCGGATCGCTGGCATTCAAGGGTTGGCGGAAATCCCCGGTGATGTCGGCGCGGAACCAGTTGGTGAACTTATAGCCACCACCGAGCCCGATGGCGTAGGTGCTGCGAAACACCGAGGCGTCGGGAAAGAGCCCGTAGGCGTCGATGTCGGGCAGGGAATCGAGTGCATAGGCGACATCGCCGCGCAGGTACCAGCCCGTGCCGAATTCGACGGGCTGGGTCTGTTCCGGCGGATTGACGAACAAGGACCCGAGATCGGCAGCCTGGAGCTTCGCAGGCGAAGCCCAGACACCGATTGCGGTCGCGATCGCTGCGGCGCTCGCAATCATCCGGAGGCGTAACTCATAGCTCGACATTACTTGGCTTCCTTTCCGGCCTCACTGGAAAGGAACTGTGAAGGATATTTCTTAAACGCCGCTTAACCTTAAGGAAATTACACGGCCGCCGAATGGGAGCAGTTGCGGCAGTGACGCGGGCCAAAAAGCAAAGCGGGCCAACCGGCCCGCTTGCAACGATCTTAATTCCGGCTCGTACGTGCAATTCAATATTTGCTCACCACAGGCCCCTGCAGCGGCGGCGCTGGGAGCGGTACTTCGGCGAAAACATAGCGCAGGCCCAGCCGCACATCATGCGATGCCATGTGGAAGCTCTGGCTTTCGTTGGTGCAGCCTGCCGTGCAAGCAATCGGATAGCTCGAGATATTGCCCATGTCGAGATAGCGGTAGCTTAATTCGATTTTCCAATTCGGCAAGATCGAGTAGTCGACGCCTGCCATTAGCGCCCAGGCAAACTGGACTAAGTTCCTGTCGGGCGCGATGCCATAGGCACCGACATTGTTCGGGCCTAAGCCAATGTCGGTCAAAGCATGGAACTGCTGGAAGGCAGCGCCGACGCCACCGCCGACGAAGGGCGTGAACCCATACCAGGTTCCGATATCGAAATAGCCATTGGCCAGGACGACCGTGCTGCGCGCGGAGCCGCTGTAACCATCCCCGCCGACATCGCCGACGCCGCCGTTATAGCCTTCATTCGCCCAGAATTTCGACTCCGTGCGATATTCACCGGTGACGTCCGCCCTGAACCAATTGTTGAACTGATAGCCGACGCCGGCGCCGATGATGGCCTGTGTGCCGAGGCCCGCGCCGTCATATTGGAAGCCGGGAACGAAGGAGGCGTCGGTCGATGAGAAATTGCTCATCTCATTGATGCCCACGCCGACATCGCCGCGCAGATACCAGCCGCTGAACGGCGCCGGAGCGGCGACAGGCTCGATCGGCGGCGGCACGGGCAGCGTCAGATCCGCCGCAGCGGCGCCTCCGGCTGCGCCGACCATAAGCGCGCCGGCAAGGAAGAAAGCTTGCATGCTGCCGGAAAACCTGGCCATGACGATCTATTCCCTTCCTAGGCTCTGGGCCGAACGCCCGAACCCATCGTTCGATGAAGGGAAAATGTCGCAAAGATCTTAAAGGCAGCTTAACCGTAGTTCTTAAGGTTAAGCGCGCCGCATTCGCGGTGTTCTGCTTGGCGACGCCCAGGTCGCGGGCGGCCGGCCCAATAGGTCGAGACGCTCTCTTGCGCAGATGCCGGCTCAGGGCAAGGATCAGCCGAAAACCGTAACTCGTTCGTAATGCTGATTTTTAACATTGCGCCCCTACGGCACAAGCTCACGCGGCTGTGGCGCTCAAGGCCACTCGCAGGTCATGGGCGGCCGGCCCAATAGGTCGAGACGCTCTCTTGCGCAGATGCTGGCTCAGGGCAAGGATCAGCCGAAGACCGTAACTCGTTCGTAATGCTGATTTTTAACGTTGCACCCCTACGGCACAAGCTCACGCGGCTGCGGCGCTCAAGGCCTCGCAGACATCGTCAACGACCTGCTCGACGAGATCATGGTCATCACCTTCGCCCATGACACGCACCACCGGTTCGGTCCCCGACAGGCGGATGATCAAGCGGCCGGCGTTACCGAGCTTGCGCCTGCCGTCCTCGATGGCTTTCGACACATGCTCTTCTTCGAGCGGCGCGCGGGCCTTGAAGCGGACGTTCTTGAGGATCTGCGGCAAAGGCTCGAAGCGATGGCAGACCTCGCTCACCGGCCGCATCTTGCGTTTGACGACGGCGAGCAATTGCAGCGCCGCGACGAGGCCGTCGCCGGTCGTGCAATAATCCGTGAGAATGATGTGGCCGGACTGTTCGCCGCCGAGGTTATAGCCGTGCGCGCGCATGTGTTCGAGCACATAGCGGTCGCCGACCGGCGTGCGTGCCAGCGACAGACCGAGACTGTTGAGATAGCGTTCGAGGCCGAGATTCGACATCAGCGTGGCGACAACGCCCGGCTGCGCCAAGCGGCCATCCTCCTTCCAGTCTTCGGCGATCGCAGCCATCACCTGATCGCCGTCGACGAGCTTGCCGCGCTCGTCGACGATGAGCACGCGATCGGCATCGCCATCGAGCGCGATGCCGATATCAGCGCGCATCTCGCGCACTTTGTTCATGAGCGCGGTGGGCGCCGTGGAGCCCACGTCCCGGTTAATGTTGAAGCCATCCGGCTCGACGCCGATCTTGAAGACTTCCGCACCGAGTTCCCACAGCGCCTCCGGCGCGACTCTATAGGCGGCGCCATTGGCGCAATCGACCACGATGCGCAATCCTTCGAGCGAGAGATTGCGTACCAGCGTCCGTTTGGCGAACTCGATATAACGGGCCCGATCGCCTTCGACACGCATGGCGCGCCCGAGATCGGCCGGCTTCGACAATTTGAGTGCGACCTCCTTGTCGAGAAGAGCGTCGATCTTGGCCTCGGCCTCGTCGGAGAGCTTATAGCCGTCCGGCCCGAACAATTTGATGCCGTTATCTTCATAAAGATTGTGCGAGGCCGAGATCATGACGCCGACATCCGCCCGCATCGAATGAGTCAGCATGGCGACGGCCGGCGTCGGCATCGGGCCGAGCAGGAGGACATCGACGCCGACCGAGGTGAAGCCGGCGACCATGGCGGTTTCGATCATATAGCCGGAAAGCCGCGTATCCTTGCCGATCACGGCCCTGTGCCGATGTTCGCCGCGCTGGAAGAGCACGCCGGTCGCCTGCGCGACCTTCATGGCAAGCTCGGGCGTGATCACTTTATTGGCGAGACCACGGATTCCATCCGTTCCAAAATGTTTGCGGACCATGAACAAGGTCGTCCTTCGTTGCCAGCCAGGTCGGCAGCTTACCGCCAATCCGATCCTGGGCATATGATACCGCGGCGCAATCTCGCGATGCCTAGAGCGGGATGAGGAAAAGTGGGAACCGGCTTTCCGCCGCGATCAAGTCTACGCAAATGGCGTGAACTTGATCCAGGCGGCGCCCCCGATAAGCCGGCTCGCGCGAATAACGGCCGGCGTCCGGTAACCTAACTAGCTTGCAAATGCCCTCGGTTTCAAAGTATTACGCCATTGTTTAGCTCAGTTTAGCTTAACGGTCGGGTCGCCGCAATTTCTCAGGATATGACGGCATCGGGACTTTGGCTTGCTCTCGCCAGCGGTGACGAGCGGGAGCGTTACCATATCTAGCCCGGACTTTTCACACTGGACACGGCCTGCGTTGCGGTTGCGGCGACGCAGATGCAAGGAGGGCGGCGAAAAGCGTATGTCGTCATACGGTTGAGCCGTCCGACGTCGCAGATGCCCGCCGCAACGCAACCCGAAGGGCCGGCCGAAGACGGTGACAAAGTGCGTCGAACGGCTCGGCCGATGCGATGGCATCGCCCAGCGCCGTTCGCCTGCTCTGTCGCCGCCTTGGGCCGGCGCAGGCCATGTCCAGTGTGAAAAGTCCGGGCTAGGGCGCACGGGCGCAAATTGTCTTGCTTTCATCTTCCCTCGCATCATAGCGATGGAAGCAGCGGCCGGGTCAAACGAAGCGCGGCTCTTCGCCCGAATCGGGCGAAGGATTGGCCAAGCGGTCATGCAGCGATCATGAACTTGTCCCGCACATCGGGCGAGGACAAATCCGCGGTCGTCTCCTAACTTTGGCCGAACTGTGCTTTATGATGCCGCGCGCTTGAATTTGCATTGGGATCTTTACGCAATGGCTCATTTGAAGAGAGCTCTGGCGGTGCCGGTTGTCGCCGTGATTTTCGCCGTGATTTTCGCCTGTACGGGGATGGCCTTTGGTTGCTTGGCCGGGCAGGCCGAGCCAGCCTTGCGTCTTGTCGTGCCGGACGAAACATCCGCCATCCCGGCGTCTGGCGCAGGCGCTGCGGCAGGTCTTGAGATCGCCCAGTCCTATGGCATGCCGCCAGAGAATGTTGGGGGCGGGGGAGACGGTTCCGATGGCGGCGGAGGGGGTGATGCGTCGCTCGTCGTGCGAATCGGTCAGCTCGAAGAGCAGGTCCGCCAGCTCAATGGCAAGGTCGAGCAGCTTCAGTTCGCCAATCACCAGCTCGAAGACCAGATGCGGAAATTCCAACAAGACGTCGAATTCCAGTTTCAGGAGTTGCCCCGGAAGGGCGGCGCAAAATCGCTGCCGAAACGCAGCGAGATCTCGGCCCCAGCATCGCCGTCTCTGTCGGCCGCCGCTGGCAGCCCCGATGCGCAGGTGACACCTGCACAAGTGGCACCTGCACCGCGGTCGGGATCGCGCGATGATGCTTTCGATCCGACCAAGGATCCGAATGCGCCGGGTGCGCCGCGCATTCTCGGCGCCGTTGGGCCGCAATCGGGCGGCGCTGCCGGCGGGGCGAGCGGCGACGTCGCCAGCAATGATGACGCACCGATCGATCTTTTGAGCAGCCCACAGCGGTCCGGAAATCCGCTGGCCGGCCCGTCGCCGCAGGCGATCCCGGCGGCCGCAACCACGGGCAGCGTGCCGCCCTTGCGTCCCTCGACCGGCCCCGGCACGGCCGGTTTTACGACGACACCCGGAGGCACGGTGATCGCCGACACGCAGGGCAATGCCACGAAAGAAGAGTTCGATATCGCGCTCGGCTATCTGAAGCAGAAGGATTATGAGAATGCCGAGCGGAGCTTCGCCGCCTTTATCGCGAAAAATCCGAAGAACAGGCGCGCTTCCGATGCGCTCTATTACCTTGGCGAGACTTATTATCAGCGGGGCCGGCAACGCGAAGCCGCCGAACAATATTTGAAGATTTCGACCAATTATGCGAGTTCGCCGCGCGCGCCTGAGGCCATGCTTCGGCTCGGCGAAGCATTGCATGCACTCGGCGCCAAGGAACAGGCCTGCGCGACCTTCAGCGAGATCCCGCACAAATATCCGAATGCTTCGGCGGCGATCAAGGCAGGCGCCGAGCGGGAAGCCAAACGCGCGCAATGCTGAACCGGCAGCGGAGCGAGCTCGTGCAAGCTGTGGCCGCGGATCTGCGGTCTGCTGCAACTTTCTGATTTTCCGCCTATTGTCATGGATCGGACGGTTTTGTCCGGTCGCGATGCCCATAACGGCGGCGCGACGCCGGCGCGTCGTCTGGCCTTTGGAGTTTTGCCGTGGAGATGTTTGGGCCAGCGGATCTCGCGGCGCGTTTTGCGCCTTTGGAGCGGGCGCGCGGCGTGTTGCTTGCCGTCTCCGGCGGCCCTGACTCCGTCGCCTTGATGCTCATGGCGGCGGATTGGGCGAAGACGGGCGCTGCGCCGCCGCTCTTCGTTGCAACGGTCGATCACGGATTGCGGCCCGAATCGCGCCAGGAGGCGGAACAGGTTGGCCTTTGGGCAGGAGCGCTTTCGCTACCGCATCGGATTCTCTTTTGGGAAGGCGCGAAGCCCAAGACGGCGATTCAAGAGCGTGCGCGAGAGGCGCGCTATGCGCTTCTTTGCGCCTATGCCGCAGAGATCGGTGCGGATTATCTCGTGACCGCGCATCATGCCGACGATCAGGCCGAGACGATCCTCTTCCGTCTGCTGCGCGGGAGCGGGATTTCCGGTCTCGCCGGCATGCCGGTCGCGGCGCGCCGCGGCGATCTCATTCATTTGCGGCCTTTGCTCGATTGCCCAAAAGATGCCTTGATTGCTTTCTGTGAAGCACGTGGTCAGCCGTTTTTTCGCGATCCATCGAATGAAAATCCAGCCTTCGCCCGCGCTCGTCTGCGCCGGCTTGAGCCGATTCTTGCCCAAGAAGGGCTCGACCGCGACGCGCTTCTGCGGCTCGGCCGGCGCGCCGCGCGGGCCGATCTCGCGCTCGATGTCTACACCGAAAAGCTCCGTGCGGCTTGCCATGCAACACGCGCCGATGGACAGTTTTCCGCCCCATTTCGTGCGCTCGGGGCTGAACCAGCCGAGATTTTGGGCCGGCTCATCGAGGCTGAGATCCATGCGCTCGGCCAAGCGCTCGGCATCGACAAGCCCCTGCGCCTCGACCGGCTCGAGACTTTGACGGCGTCTCTTCAGGCGGCCATGCAAAAGCGCGAGCCCTGGCGCGGCAGTCTCGCCGGCATGGCCCTCGTCCTGGACCGCGAGGGAAGCTTGACGATTTGCCGGGAAAGGCCGCGCCGGCGCGGCCGGCCCTCAATTCGACCGATGGAAAATTCACCTTTGCGGGAAGTGTCGCCATCGGCCTGCCGGGATCCGGTAACATCTGAATGACTTCCCTTGGCAAGGCCCTCTCTGGCGCCTACATTGCTTTTACCATGCACCATAGGTGCCCTTTATCGAGCGGGCGATTTGCCGCCGGCGAATCGCTTGTTGTAGGTTGAAGATGAATCCCAATTTCCGAAATTTTGCGCTTTGGGTGATCATATTCCTGCTCGTCGTTGCTTTGGTCATGCTGTTCCAAAACCCGGGGCAGCGACCGCCGACGCAGGACATCACATTCAGTCAGCTCTTGAACGAGGTCGATCAGGGCCATGTTCGGGAAGTGACCATCTCCGGCAATGAGATCACCGGTCATTTTACCGACAACCGGGCCTTCTCGACCTATTCGCCAAATGATCCGAGTTTGGTGCAGACGCTCTACAAGAAAAACGTGTCGATCTCGGCCAAGCCGCCGTCGGACGGCAACAGCTGGCTCGTGACGCTTCTCGTCAACGGTCTGCCGCTGCTCGCCTTTCTGGGCGTCTGGATCTTCCTGTCCCGGCAAATGCAGGGGGCCGGCGGGAAGGCCATGGGCTTTGGCAAATCCAAGGCGAAATTGCTGACGGAGGCGCATGGCCGCGTCACCTTCGAGGATGTCGCCGGCGTCGACGAGGCCAAGGAAGATCTTCAGGAGATCGTCGAGTTTCTGCGCGATCCGCAGAAATTCCAAAGGCTCGGCGGGCGGATTCCGCGCGGCGTGCTGCTCGTCGGGCCGCCGGGCACGGGCAAGACCTTGCTGGCGCGCGCGATCGCCGGCGAAGCGAATGTGCCCTTCTTCACCATTTCCGGCTCCGACTTCGTCGAAATGTTCGTCGGCGTCGGCGCGAGCCGCGTCCGCGACATGTTCGAACAGGCGAAGAAGAATGCGCCCTGCATCATCTTCATCGATGAGATCGATGCGGTCGGCCGGCATCGCGGTGCCGGTCTCGGCGGCGGCAATGACGAGCGCGAGCAGACCTTGAACCAGCTGCTCGTCGAGATGGACGGCTTCGATGCCAATGAAGGCATCATCCTCATCGCCGCGACGAACCGCCCGGATGTGCTCGATCCCGCTTTGCTGCGGCCGGGCCGTTTCGACCGCCAGATCGTGGTGCCCAATCCCGATGTGATCGGCCGCGAGCGCATCCTCAAAGTGCATGTGCGCAAAGTGCCGCTCTCGCCGGATGTCGATCTCAAGACCGTGGCGCGCGGCACGCCGGGATTTTCCGGCGCGGATCTCATGAATCTCGTCAATGAGGCGGCGCTGCTCGCGGCCCGGCGCGGCAAGCGCGTCGTCACCATGGCGGAGTTCGAGGACGCCAAGGACAAGATCATGATGGGCGCCGAGCGCCGCACCCTCGTCATGACCGAGCAGGAAAAGATCCTGACTGCCTATCATGAAGGCGGCCATGCGATCGTCGCGCTCAATGTGCCGGCGACCGATCCCGTGCATAAGGCGACCATCATTCCGCGCGGCCGTGCGCTCGGCATGGTCATGCAGCTGCCCGAACGCGACAAGCTGTCGATGAGCTATGAGCAGATGACCTCGCGGCTCGCCGTCCTGATGGGCGGCCGCGTCTCCGAGGAGATCGTCTTCGGCAAGGACAAGGTCACCTCGGGTGCGCAGTCCGACATCGAGCAGGCGACGAAGCTCGCAAGAGCTATGGTCACGCGCTGGGGCTTCTCCGACGAGCTCGGCACCGTGATGTATGGCGAGAACCAGGAAGAAGTGTTTCTCGGCTATTCCATGGGCCGGCAGCAGAATATTTCGGAGGCGACCTCGCAGAAGATCGATGCCGAAGTGCGCCGCCTCGTCGAATTAGGCCTCGCCGATGCGACAAGGATCATCACCGAGAAGCGGCATGAGCTCGAAATTCTCGCCAAGGGGCTTCTCGAATATGAGACGCTGACGGGCGACGAGATCATGGCGCTCTTCCAGGGCCGCCCGCCCGTGCGCGATGCCGGCGAGCCGACGCCGCCTCCGCCGCCGCGTCCCTCGCCGGTTCCGACGACGGGCTCCAGCCGGCCGAAGCCGGGTCCGGAACCCGGGCTCGAGCCGCAGCCGCAGGTCTGAGGACAATCCCTCCCCTTGAAAAAGGGGAGGGTGGCCGCATAGCGGCCGGGTGGGGACCCGCATCACGCGCTGAGGAGCGGGCGCCATGTCCCATCCGTTTGCGCATCCGATCCGACCGCATCATGCGCGGACTTGATCCGCGCATCCAGGAACGTCGGTTGGCGAAGGTATTTATATGCCGCGGGCGGAAGTAAAAGTAGCTAAGGTCTAAGTTGCGCCCCGACGATCCTTTGACAGGAGATAATCAATCCAGTCGGTAGCTTCGATTTCCGGGGCAGGTCTGGCTATGCCATCGACGAGTTCTCCATTGTATTCGTAGACTTGAGCTTCACCGCTGCCGCCGTCGCGCGTCGTGTAGGACGTCTTTTTCCGGATGTAGAGTGAGCCCGTTCCCTGGCTTCGGTTCAACGGGCGCGTGTCGCCGCTACGATAAAGTTCGAACGCATCCAAATCCGCCAAACTAGACCGATTGCGGAGTCGGAACAGTTCGCCGTCGATCAGTTTGGTCCCGCCGAGCAACGCTCCAGGATAGGCACCCAAGTCGAGGAGCCGTCCTGGGAATTTCACGGGACCAAGTCCGATCAGGTTTTCATGCAAATTGATTTCCCGAAACGAAGGTTCGCTCGCTCGAAGCGAACCGTAGAGGATGATCAAATCATCGCTCCCATTACGCATTCTTTCCTCCAGCAGGCCCAGCGGTCTGGGTGTCGGCATAGATCCAAGCGTCCTGGGGCTGTGTGCCATCGATCCTTCTAACTCTGACACAGGACCGAACGATTTTGCCTGCATGTGGGTTGCGTGGATCGAAACCAAAAGATGCGTCAATTCGATGAGCCATCGCAAAGCCATCTTTCGCGTTGTCGAAAGACCAAAGTCGTCCCAACGTCCGCCCTCCACCGTCTGAAAGCTGCGCGACCGACTCGAATTCAACGAGGCACCGACATTCAGCTTCCGCACTCTGCTGGTTCCTCAACGACGCGGCGAACGCGCCGCCCGCTTCAGACAATTTACCGACTTGGTTGTTGGTTAGGAAAACTGCCATACAGAGTTTTGCGCCGAGCTCGCTCGACAGACGTTCGAAACCAAAGGCCAGATAGCTGCGAAGGGCACCGCACTGGTCTTTAGCCATAAGTTCAAACCAATATTGAAAGATTGCCATGATATCGCCCCGAGATACTCGCCGCTCTTCGAGGAGATACAGAATATTTTCGAAATAATTCAAAAATAAATCGAACTCGTTGCAACTCGGTCATTTCTACATCTGTCAAAACGACGTCTCGATCGCTGATACGTTTTTGAACAAGCCAAGTAAGTTCGTCGAAGTATTTGTACTCGATGGCTGTGCGAACTCTGCCGAAACGTGGCGAGTGGTAAAAATCGCGATAGAGGTCTTGTACCCACCGTGCCGCCTCAAGGCGGCGATCATTTCTATAATTGTGAAGCGCCCAAATGCCTGCAGACAGGGCGGCAATGCTGAGGAGAGCTGGCGGTACCGCCTGGATAAGCGCCGCCTCGATGACTGTATCCATCGTTACCGCCCTTCGCAGAGTGAGCATGGAGCAGCACGTCAATAAGCAAGCTTCACGGGAATGGTAAAGAGGCGGGCTCCAGCCGGCCGAAGCCTAGGCTCGAGCCGCAGCCGCATGTGTGAGGCAAGTGTGAGCGCAAATCCCTCCCCGGAAACGGGGAGGGTGGCGCCGAAGGCGCCGGGTGGGGACCCGTAATGACGCGCTGAGGAGCAGGCACCATGTCCCTTCCGTTTGCGCATCCGATCCAACCGCATGACGGGGGCCCTTCACATCCTTCACGCCTTCACAAACGGCAGGCTGCGGATGCGTTTCTTATTGATCTGATAGGCGGCATTGGCGACGGCTTGGGTTGCATCAGCAGCAGACGCAACCCAAGCCAACAAAGAGAAAGGGAATGCTACAAGCCCATGTTGACAAGCGCCTGGCTCCACATCGCCATGACGTTCTGTATAACTGCACTGAGAGCTCGTTTGGAGCCATCATCGAGCGTGATGACGATTTGATCTCCGCCACCGAAGACGCCCTCTCCGAACCCTCCTTCGCCATACCCCATTTTGGCCACGCCGGTCTGCGTGGCGCTTGTAATCTGACGGTTGCCTCGGGTGAGAGTCGCATGCTTAAGCCCATCGTGAACATCCCACACCAGCCCGAAATCCGGGCAGACGGTGTTCCTCAAATATGTCCTGTACAGGCTTGCCGACGTCGCGCCTGCGATCTTGGCTTGGTCTCTATTGTTCCAATAGACGAATATTCGTTCGGCCATGGTGTCGGCGTATGATGTCGCAGCCTTCGCTTTCCATTCCGCCAGAGGGTCGGAGAGCCAGGCGTCATAAGACGGTTTAAGGATAGTTTCGAAGAAATCGCGTGGGTTCGACATGCCGCCCTCGCCTTGACGCGGTGCTGTTAGATTCCCATCTCGGGTTGGTCTTTTTCCATTTGAACAGGCAGGAACTACTAATATGGCCAAAGTAACAGTTTACAGGGTGAAGCTTTACGACGTGGCGAATGACGCGACGCTAATTTCGCGACGTATGGCTACTCCCGAGGGTGCCAAGATGATGGGCGGTCAAATCATTGAGGACACCGCAGTTGAAATCGACGAAGCGCAGCTAGAGAATGGCGAGCAATGGACAGAAAGGGATTTCAACCCTCATAGGCACACCGGCTTTCAAACACAGGTTTACTGATCGATTGCGCCCAAGGCGCCATGATTTCGATAATTCTAAGCGCGAAGTCATGCGCGGACTTGATCCGCGCATCCAAGCGAGTTGTTCCGAAAGCATACGCAATTCTTAAACACCCGCGCCTAGATGGCCGGGTCAAGCCCGGCCGTGACGGAGGCCCTCACATCGCTACGCCTGCGAAAACGGCAGGCTGCGAATCCGCTTCTTATTGATCCGATACACCGCATTGGCCACGGCGGGACCGATCGGGGGAACGCCCGGTTCGCCGACGCCGGTCGGATGCTCGTCGGACGGCACGATATAGACTTCGACCTGCGGCATCTCATTGAGGTGCAGCACATCGTAAGTGTCGAAATTGCCTTGCACCACTTTGCCGCGTTCGAAGGTGATCTGCGACTTCAGAATAGCACCGAGGCCGAAGCCGATGCCGCCCTCCATCTGCGCCTTGACCTGATCCGGATTGACGGCGACGCCGCAATCGAGCGCGCAGGTGACGCGGTGGACCTTCACCTTTTTATCCTCGATCGAGACCTCAGCCACTTGCGCGACATAGGTCTTGAAGGATTCGGCGAGCGCGAGACCAAGCGCATGGCCTGCGGGCAAAGGCTTGCCCCAGCCGGCCTTTTCGGCCGCGAGCTTCAAGACCGCGGCATGGCGCGGCTTCTGCTGCAGTAAAGCGAGGCGGAAGGCGAGGGCGTCCTTGCCGGCGGCTTCGGCAAGCTCGTCCATGAAACATTCCAGCGCATAGGCCGTGTGGGTCGAACCCACGGAGCGCCACCAGAGCACCGGCACTTTGCTCTCTGGGCTCGTCAGATCGACGCGGAAATTGGGGATTGCATAAGGCTGGTTCGCCATGCCTTCGACCGAGGTCGCATCGACGCCGTTCTTGATCGCACCCGCGGCCATAGGCGTGCCTTTCATGATCGACTGGCCGACAATCGTGTCTTGGAGGCCGACGAGTTCGCCTTCTTTGTCGAAGACGGCCTGGAGCTTATGAACATAGGCCGGCCGATAGCGGCCGCCGCGCATATCGTCTTCGCGCGCCCATTGCACTTTGACCGGCGCCTTCCAGCCAATCGCCTTGGCGATGCCGACCGCCTCGACAATAATGTCGGCATCGGCCACCGCGCGACGGCCGAAACCGCCGCCCGTCTTCATGACATGCAAAACGACTTTGTCGGGCGCGATGCCGGCGACTTTCGCCGCCGCGGCCTGATAGATGTCGGGCATTTGATGGCCGCCCCAGACTTCGAGCGTGCCATCGGCATTCATCCGCGCCACTGCATTCAAGGGTTCGAGTGCCGCATGGGCGAGATAGGGGAATTCATAGCGCGCTTCGATAATTTTTCCGGCCGCTGCGGCAAAGGCCGCATCGACATTGCCCATATTTTTCGCGACCGCCTCGCCGCCCTTGTCGGCGGCGGCACGATAAGCGGCGAGAATGTCGGCGGAGCTGCGCCCCTCGACTTCGCTCTCGTCCCATTCTGCCGTGACTTGGGCGCGGCCCTGCATCGCCTCCCACATGCCGGTCGCAAGCACCGCAATGCCGCGCGGGATAGCGACGACATCGACGACGCCTTTGACTTTCTTTGCCTTGCTGGCATCGAAGCTCTTCAATGTCGCGCCGAAACGCGGCGGATGGATCATCACCGCCGTCAGCATTTCCGGCAGGCGCACATCAATTGTGAAGTTCTGCCGGCCGTCAGCCTTCGGCGCGGAATCATAGCGCGGCAGAGCAGCATCGCCGATGTAGATCCAGTCTTTGCGTGCTTTGAGCGCGACAGTCTGCGGCACGGGCAGGCGTGCGGCAGCCGCGGCCATCTCGCCATAACGCGCCGACTTTCCGCTCGCATGGCTGAGCACGCCCTTCTTGGCCGTGATCTCCGCCGCCGGCAGGCTCCATGCTGCTGCCGCCGCGGCAATGAGCATGCTGCGCGCCGTGGCGCCGGCTTTGCGATAACGCTCCCAAGAGGAGAACGTGCCGGTGGAGCCGCCGGTGCCCTGCATCTTCCCGCCCCAGGCGATATTGCCGTAAAGCCGGTCGTTGCCAAAGCCGCCGTCGACGGTGAGCTTCGCCCAATCGGCATCGAGCTCCTCCTGAACCAGAGTGGCGACGCCGAAATAAATGCCTTGGCCCATGTCCATATGGGCGGAATAGACGGTGACATGATTGTCGGGGTCGATCTTCACATAGCCGTCGAAAGGATTGATCGCGCCAGGCGCGCCAGCGGGGCCTTCCGCCGCTGCGGCAAAACCGACGACGAGGCTCGAGCCGACCGCCGTTGCACCGATGAGAAAGCCGCGGCGCGAGAGCTGCAATTGATCGAAGGGCAGGCCGACACGCTGTGCGAGTGATTTCATGAGCATCTCAGGCCCCCAATCTTTTGGCAGCGTCATGCACGGCCGCGCGAATGCGCTGATAAGTGTTGCAGCGGCAGAGATTGCCGCTCATCGCATCGTCAATGTCCGAATCGCTCGGCGCCTTGTTCGCAGCGAGCAGCGCGATCGCCGCCATCACCTGGCCCGTCTGGCAATAGCCGCATTGCGGAACGTCGAGCTTGGTCCAGCTTGTCTGCACCGTTTCGGCGACATGTCCGGTCACACCTTCGATCGTCGTGACCGCCTTGCCGGCGACATCGGAGATCTGGGTGATGCAGGCGCGGGCCGGCTGGCCGTCGACATGCACCGTGCAGGCCCCGCAGAGCGCTTGGCCGCAGCCGAATTTGGTGCCGGTGAGACCAAGCTCGTCGCGCAGAACCCAGAGCAGCGGTTTTTCGGTCGCCGTATCGAGCTCCTGCGGCTTCCCGTTCAAGGTGAAACGGATCATTTTTACGTCCTCGTTTTTAGAATGCGGGCGATCGCCTTGCATGGCCAAGACTAAGCAGATCGCAGAAGGGTGGACTCGGACACCGCATTTTTGCACCGGCGCACGGGCCAAACCCAAACAGGCTTCCAGCCTGCAAATAAGCAGAGCGGCGCCGATGCGTAGCCGTCATTGGAGCCGACAAGTTTCACGATCGCGTGACGGCACGCGCAACGCTCATTTGGCTTTTTTCGCAGCGGGCTTCATGGCGGGTTTCGTGGCGGCCTTTTTCCCGGGCAAGATCTCATAGACGCGCTCCGGCGGCCGGCACAGGACGACGCCCTTCTCGGTCACGACAATGGGCCGCTCGATCAGGATCGGATGCTTGACCATTGCCTCGATGAGCGCGGCATCCGAGAGGCTTTCATCGCCGAGGCCTAATTCGTCATGAGGCGTGCCGCGGCGGCGCAACAGCTCGCCCGGCGCCATCTTCATCCGTTTGAGAAGGTCGGTGAGCACCGCCTTCGTCGGCGGCTCCTTGAGATAAAGAACGATCTGCGGCTCGATGCCGGCATCGCGGAGGAAGCCAAGCACTTTGCGCGACGTGCCGCAGGACGGATTATGGTAGATGGTGACGCCCACAAAACCAATGCTACGCCGTCGCCGCGCGCCTCGCCAGATCAAAAAATGCAGTCGTATGCGCAAAAAAATCCGGCGCTCCTGTGCGGAGCGCCGGCCAAGCTTGGCTCATGAACGAGGTCATGAATGGGTCATGCACTTGAGGTCATGACTTCCCATCGTGATTTGGGCCGGGGGCGGAAGGGGGGACCGCCGCTCGGCCCGCGTCACGATTGGTTGGCGCCGAGCACGGTCACGGCGCGGCGGTTCTGCGACCAGCAGGAGATATCGTTGCAGACCGCAACCGGCCGCTCCTTCCCATAGCTGATCGTGTGCATGCGCGCAGCGGAAATGCCGCGGGCGACCAGATATTCCTTGACCGTCTCGGACCGCCTGGCGCCCAGCGCGAAATTATATTCGCGCGTGCCGCGCTCGTCGGCATTGCCTTCGACGGTGAAAGCGTAGCGTGGATATTGCTGCAGCCAGCGTGCCTGCTTGTCGAGGGTTGCCTGAGCGGTGCTGGTCAGCTGGCTCGAATCCGTCTCGAAAAAGACGCGGTCGCCGACATTCACGGCGAAATCCTGCGGGCTGCCCGGTGCCGCGACGCCATAGGCGGCAGCGTCTTCCGCCGGGTTCTTGGCGCAAGCGGCCATCATGAGACCGGCGCCCAATATGGCGGCCCATTTCAGCCCGCTCGCGCGTTGATGAAAACTCATGAGTGAACTCCTTTGGAGACAGCCGGATCAGCCTGTCCTAACGGCCGATGGTTAAGCGAAGGTTCCGTCAACCTTTATGAGAGCTTCACGACATCCATTGCATTCGCGCCATCGTCGGTAATGGTTAAAGCAAGCTTAATGGCGGGAATACGGCCGGTGGCCCAATTTGGGCCATGATGGCCCTCACCTTTCTTTGCCCTTTTGTTGAAATTTCAATCCCGTGGCAGCGTGGCAAGCCGCGGGCCTCGGCGGATCGGAGCTTGCGCCGCGGCAATCTAGCAGCTTTTCGGCGAGGCTGCCTGGCCCATTTCGGCAGCCCCGGCGGCAAGCCGCAGGCTCGAGAACAATTGCCCTGCGCCTTCGCCCGCAATCCAATCCGCAGCAGCTGGCGCGCCGCTTCCGGCGCTGCAGCGTCAAGCGGGAGTTCGAGCGTTACCATGACGAGTTCGCCGGGCAAAGTGTGGGTCGCATAGCCGAGCAGCGGAAATAGCGTGATTTTCGCGCTCTGCTCGGGGTCAGTCGCGTCGCTCATGTTTCGAGCTCCCGTTTTTGCTCGCTCAAGATCCGGAATTGATGCGCCGGATAGACGCCCAATATCTTGAATTCCTTACAGAAGAAGGCCAGCTCCTCGAATGCGCGCGAAAGCCCCGGCTGATCCGGGTGGCCATCGACATCGGCAAGGAACTGCGTGGCGGTGAATTCGCCTTCGACCATATAGCTTTCGAGCTTGGTCATATTGACGCCATTGGTGGCGAAGCCGCCAAGCGCTTTATAGAGTGCCGCCGGCACATTGCGGACGCGAAAGACGAAGGTCGTCACGCACGGCCCATCCTCCGGTCGCGGCCATTCCGGCGTCCGTGCGAGAATGATGAAGCGCGTCGTATTATGCGCCGCGTCCTCGACATCGCTCGCCAGGACATCGAGGCCGTAGATCTCGGCGGCAAGGCCCGGCGCCAGCGAGGCCTTGTGCTTGTCCTGCCATTCGGCCACTTCTCTGGCCGAACCAGCCGTATCCCCGGATATATGGGTCACGAGGCCGAGCTGGCGGATGAGCTTGCGGCACTGGCCGAGCGCATGGACATGGCTGTAGACGGCTTTGACGTCTTCGAGATGGGCGCCTTTGACGCCGAGCAGATCGAAATGGATCGGCAGGAAATATTCGCCGACGATATAGAGCCCGGCGGTCGGCAGCAGATGATGGATGTCGGCGACGCGGCCGGCGATCGAATTTTCGATCGGGATCATGGCGAACTCCGCCGCGCCGTCCGAGACGGCCGCGAGCGCGTCTTCGAAAGTGGCGCAGGGCAAGGGCTCCAATTCGGGAAAGACATCGCGGCAGGCGATGTGGGAATTGGCGCCCGGCTCGCCCTGATAGGCGATCTTCGATCTTTTCATTTCGGCCTCAAGAGTGTCCGCGCGCGGTCGAGATCGGCCGGCGTGTCGACGCCGAAGGCAGCTTCCTCGACGAGGGCGACGTCGATGCGCATGCCGGCTTCGAGGGCGCGCAATTGTTCGAGTTTTTCGCGGCGTTCCAAAGCCGAGGGCGGCAATGCCACGAAACGCTCGAGCGCTCCCCGCCTATAAGCATAGAGCCCGATGTGATGATAGAGCGGGCCTTCGCCCCAGGGTGCCATAGCGCGGGTGAAATAAAGCGCCCGTAGCCGTGCCGACGGGAGGGGAGCGCCGATGACCTTGACGATATTCGGATCGTCGCGCTCCTCGGCCCTCGTGATCGGCGCCGCGAGGGTCGCGATGTCGGCGCTCGGCTCCGCGAGCGGGGTCAGGGCTGCGGCGAGATAGGCGGGTGCGATCAGCGGCAGATCGCCTTGCAGATTGATGACGACATCAAAATCGCCTCTCGGATCGAAGCTTTGAAGTGCTTCGAAGATCCGGTCCGAGCCGGACATATGGTCGGGCCGCGTCAGAACCGCTTTGCCGCTCGCGGCGCGGACCGTCTCGGCGATAGCCTCGCTATCGGTCGCGACGAGGACCGGGCCGAGTGCGGCTTCCATGGCGCGCCGCCAGACATGGACGATCATCGCCTCGCCGCAAATGTCGGCGAGCGGCTTGCCAGGCAAGCAATTCGCTGCGAGACGGGCGGGAATGATGATGATCGGCCCCGGCATGGTGCGGTATCTCTTCGGATCGGCAGGGGCCGATCGGCACGGCTCCGCAACGCCATTAGATCACGATGACTCTGGATTGAATCAATCCAAAGTCATGCTTGAGACATCGGATATATCCGATGTCTTTATAAACTGATCGACTCTAATAATTTAGAGCGGGATATGCAGATAAGCTTGCGCAATCTGCGTAAACTTGATTGCGCCCGGAAAACCGGCTTCCACTTTTCCTCATCCCGCTCTATGCTTAGAGCGGTCGTTCGCGGCAGGGGGAGTCCGGAATGGCGCGGCGGCCAGCACGCTCGTGACGCTTGCTGACGGCAAAAGGTAGCAAGACCTCAGCACTTATACGTGTTGGCAAGCCTGCCGCAAAGCGCCTAACCATCGCTCGCTTAAGCAAGCTTTCCAAGCTTGCTTCGTTTTTTGAATCTTGAGCAGCAACGATTTTGCTCGCTTCGAGTAAAATCAATCGTGGCTTTAGCCTCGCAAGGCTGGTTATACAAGGCTGGGCCGGCAGGGCGCAGGCGAGGCAGAGCGTCGCGCCAGGGCGCTTCGGTAGACCGCAATCGGTGCCGCAACATCGGCAATTTGGCGGGGCTGGGGGATATGGATTCGTTCGAATTCACCAAAACAGTCGGCGCTGTTCTCGGCGTGCTCCTCTTTACTCTAGGAATTGGCGTGCTCGCCGACGCGATGTTTTCGCCGCCGAAGCTGGTGAAGCCTGGCTATGCTCTGCCGGGCGCCCAAACATCGGCGACCGCAGAGGCGGGCGCCAAGCCGGCTCCGGAGATGCCTCTGCCGGACCTTCTCGCCAAGGCCGATCCGAAAACGGGCGAGGCCGACACCAAACCTTGCCAAGCCTGCCATAGTTTCGAAAAGGGTGCCGGCCCCAAAGTCGGGCCGCCACTCTGGGGCGTCGTCGGCCGGCCGAAGGGCTCGATCGCCGGCTTCGACTATTCCGCCGGGATGAAGGCGAAGGGTGGCAATTGGACCTTCGAAGATCTCAACACGTTCATCACCGACCCCAAGGCTTTCGTCAGCGGGACCAAAATGGCCTTCGCCGGCGTTCCCGAGGCGACGAAGCGGGCCGGCATCCTCGCTTATCTGCGGACGCTTTCGGACAATCCCGCGCCCTTGCCAGCGCCCTTGCCAGCGCCCACGCCGGCACCCTCGCCGAAGAAATAAATCGGCCAAAGACGTGAGGTAGGAAAGCGCGAGATCAGAGCGCGGGGCGCGCGGAAGCTGCCGCTGCGCTCTCCAACCGCGGCCGGCTCTGCGGATGATTTTCGCAAGGGCTGGCGTCGGCCGCAAAAAGCGACATAATTCGCAGCGATAAGCCTGTTGAGCGGCTGAGTCAGGGGGGGCTCTTCGGGGTGCCCTTGGCCCGTCCGCGGGATGCCCTCGTCAGCGGATGTCGGCGGCAAGATCTAGAGAAGCAGTTTCAGACTTTGCGATCGCGCCTCATCCTCTCCCGCCGTTCCACCCTCGGCCTTGGCTCGGCGCTTTTGGGCAGGTTGGGCTTGGCCGGCCTAGGCCTCGGCGGCATGCCGCGCTGGCCCAGTGCAGCCGCCGCCGAAGCCGCGACCGGCGGCACAGAGAGCCACGGGCTCTCGATCTTCGGCGATCTCGCTTTGCCGGCCGATTTTGCGTCCTTCGCCTATGTCAATGTGAATGCACCCAAAGGCGGCGAGATCGCGCTGCAGCCGAGCTCCACCTCCGGCAATCAGAACTTCACCACGTTCAACACGCTGAACATATTTATTCTGAAAGGCGACGGCGCCGCTGGCATGGGAATGATTTTCGATACTCTGATGGCCGGCAATGCCGACGAGCCCGATGCGCTCTACGGCCTTGTCGCTCGGAAGCTATGGATTTCCTCCGACAAGAATCATTATCGCTTCTTCCTGCGCAAAGAGGCGCGCTTCCATGACGGCACGCCGTTGACGGCGCATGACGTCGCCTTCTCATTGCAGCTGTTGAAGAGCAAGGGGCATCCGGCGATCCGCCTGGCGTTGCGCGATTTCGTCTCGGCCGAGGTCGAAGCGGAGGATGTGCTGCTTGTTCATCTGAAAGACGGCCACAGCCGCGAGGCGGCGCTGATCGTGGCGAGCCAGCCGATCTTTTCCGCCGCTTATTACGCAAGCCATCCCTTCGACGAAACCACGCTCCAGCCGCCGCTCGGTTCCGGGGCCTATAGGGTCGGCCTCTTCAATCAGGGCCGCAACATCTCCTTCACCCGCGTTGCCGATTATTGGGGCAAGGATCTGCCGGTCAATCGCGGCCAAAACAATTTCGACAAGATCCGTTTCGAATATTTCGCCGATCGCAAGGTCGCGTTCGAGGCCTTCAAAGCCGGCGTCTATTCCTTCCGGGAAGAGTTCACCTCCCTCATCTGGGCGACGGGCTATGATTTTGCTGCGGTGAAGGATGGCCGCGTCCAGCGTGCGACTCTGCCGGACGAAGCGCCGCTGGGAACGCAAGGCTGGTTCTTCAACGTCCGCCGCGACAAGTTCAAGGATCCCCGCATCCGCCAAGCGATCGGCCTCGCCTTCGATTTCGAATGGACGAATAAGAACATCATGTACGGCATCTATCGCCGCACAGTGTCTTATTTCCAAAATTCGCCGATGGAAGCGACCGGCAAGCCCTCGCCGCAGGAGCTGCAACTGCTCGAACCCTATCGCAAGCAATTGCCGCAATCGGTATTCGATTCTGTCTATGTTCCGCCGGTCTCGGACGGCTCGGGGCAGGATCGCAGTTTGCTGCGCCGTGCCAATGAGATTCTCCTTTCGGCCGGCTGCCAGCGCCGCGGCACCAATCTGCTGCTGCCGGACGGCAAGCCTTTCGACATTGAGTTCCTGGATTTCGACGGCGGTTTGGAGCCGCATACCGCGCCCTTCATCAGGAACCTCGGCCTGCTTGGCATCAACGCGCGCTACCGCGTCGTCGATCCCGCGCAATATAAGCGCCGCACCGATGAGTTCGACTATGACATTGTCACCGAGCGCTTTGGTCTCGGCCTCACGCCGGGCGAGGGCATGCGCGTCAATTTCGGCTCGGAAGCGGCCAAACTGCCCGGCTCGCGCAATCTCTCAGGCATTGCCGATCGGGTCGTCGACGCTTTGATCGCGCAGGCGCTTGTCGCCGACACGCGGGAGAAGCTGACGTTGATCTGCCGCGCCATCGACCGCATCTTGCGGGCCGGCCATTATTGGGTGCCGATGTGGAACAAGCCCGATCATCTCGTCGCCTATTGGGATCTGTTCGACCGTCCGCAGCGCGGCGCGAAATATGACATCGGCGTGCTGTCGACCTGGTGGTTCGACGCGAAGAAGGCGGCGCGCCTCAATTTGCCGGGGCGTTGACGCGGCATGTTCGCCTATATCGCGCGCCGCATTCTCTTGATGATCCCGACGATCTTCGGCATTTTGGCGATCTCTTTCGTGATCGTGCAATTCGCGCCGGGCGGGCCGGTCGAGCATATTCTCGCGCAATTGCAGGGGCTCGATACGGGCGCGACCTCGCATTTTTCCGGCGGCGGCAATGAGATCGCCACCACTTCGAATTTTTCAGCCAAATATCGTGGTGCCGAAGGCCTCGATCCCAAATTCATCGCCGAGCTCGAAAAGCAATTCGGTTTCGACAAACCGCCGCTTACGCGCTTCTTCCTGATGCTCAAGAATTATCTGACCTTCAATTTCGGCCGCTCTTATTTTCGCGATGTCCCGGTCATCGATCTCATCAAGGAGAAACTGCCCGTCTCGATCTCGCTCGGGCTGTGGATGACGTTGCTCTCCTATCTGATCTCGATTCCGCTCGGCATTTCCAAGGCGATACGCGACGGCTCGCGCCTCGACGTCTGGACCTCCGCCGTCGTCATCGTCGGCTATGCGATCCCGAGCTTTCTCTTCGCGGTTCTGCTCATCGTTTTGTTTTGCGGCGGATCGCTCTGGCAGATCTTCCCGCTGCGCGGCCTGACTTCCGAGAATTTCGCGCAGCTCTCGCTCCTCGGCAAAGTCGAGGATTATCTCTGGCACATCACCTTGCCGGTTCTTGCGCTGACGCTCGGCGCCTTTGCCACACTGACCTTTCTCACCAAAAATTCCTTCCTCGACGAGATCCGCAAGCAATATGTGACGACGGCGCGGATGAAAGGCTGCACGGAGCGCCGGATTCTTTATGGGCATGTGTTTCGCAATGCGATGATGATCGTCGTCGCCAGCTTTCCCGGCGCCTTCATCAATGCCTTTTTCGGTGGTTCGCTGCTGATCGAGACGATCTTCTCCCTCGATGGTCTCGGCCTTCTCTCCTTCGAAGCAATCGTCAATCGCGACTATCCGATCGTCTTCGCCGATCTCTATATTTTCGCTTTGCTCGGGCTCGTCGTGAATCTCTTGTCCGATCTCATCTATACCTGGATCGATCCGCGCATCGATTTCGAGACGCGGGAGGTCTGAGGATGGTGCTCAGCCAATTGCAGGGGGCGGCATCGACGGCGGAAAAGCGTCTTGCGCCTCCCTTGGCGCGGCGCGGCCTGATCACGCTCACCCCGCTCAATCGCCGTCGTCTTGTGAATTTCCGCCACAATAAGCGCGGCTTCTGGGCCTTGTGGATTTTCCTCTTCTTGTTCGTGCTTTCGCTCTTCGCCGAATTCATCGCCAATGACCGGCCGCTCCTCGTCTCTTACAACGGCGAATATCTGTTCCCGATCTTCCATGATTATCCGGAAGCGAAGTTCGGCGGCTTTCTCGCGAGGACCGATTATCGCGATTCCTTCATCGCCCAAGAGATCGATGCGCATGGTTATATGATCTGGCCCCCGATTCATTTTTCCTATCAGACGATCGAGCGGGCGTTGCCGATGCCGGCGCCGTCGCGGCCGACATGGATGTTGACCGCGGCGCAATGCGAAGCGGCAGCAGCGCGCGTGCTGCCGCCGGGCAGGCCCAACCATGGCTGCGCCGATATAGAATGGAATTGGCTCGGCACGGATGATCAGGGCCGCGATGTTGTGGCACGGCTGATCTACGGCTTTCGGATTTCCATTCTCTTCGGCTTGGCGCTGGCCTCGATCTCTTCCGTCGTCGGCATTGCGGCGGGGGCCGTGCAAGGCTATTTCGGCGGTTGGATCGATCTTCTGTTCCAGCGCTTCATCGAGATCTGGACATCGCTGCCGCATCTTTATCTCTTGATCATCATTTCTTCGATCATCACGCCGAGCTTTTTCATCCTGCTCGGCATTTTGCTCCTCTTCTCCTGGGTCAATCTCGTGCATGTCGTGCGCGCCGAATTTCTGCGCGCGCGCAATTTCGAATATGTGAATGCCGCGCGGGCGCTGGGGCTCTCCAATGGGCGGATCATGGTGCGGCATGTTTTGCCCAATGCCATGGTCGCGACCTTGACCTATCTGCCTTTCGTGCTCAATGGCTCGATCACGACGCTGACCGCGCTCGATTTTTTGGGTTTCGGCCTGCCGTCCGGCTCGGCGTCGCTCGGCGAATTGCTCTTGCAGGGCAAAAACAATCTTCAGGCGCCATGGCTCGGTATCACCGGCTTCGTCGCCATCGCCCTCATGCTGTCGCTTCTCGTCTTCATCGGCGAGGCGGTGCGCGACGCCTTCGATCCGAGGAAGACGATCGGCTGAGAATGGAATAAGACACATCGGACCTTGAAACGGTTCTGGAAGCCCTCCGTGCCTGAAACTCCGCTTCTCGAAATTCATAATCTCTCCGTCGCCTTTGCCCAGGCGGGCGGCGTCAAGGCCGTCGACGATGTGTCGCTGCGCCTCGATCGCGGCCGCACTCTGGCGCTCGTCGGCGAGTCAGGCTCGGGCAAATCGCTGACCGCGCTCTCCATTCTGCGGCTTCTGCCGGCGGGGGTCGAGCCTGCGGGAAAAGTGCTGTTCAAGGGCGAGGATCTGCTGCGCTGCCGTGAGTCTCATCTGCGCGCCATTCGCGGCAATGCGATCACCATGGTCTTTCAGGAGCCGATGACCTCGCTCAATCCGCTGCATACGATCGAGCGGCAGATCGGCGAGATCCTCGAGCTGCATGGCAAGGCCAATGGCGGCAAGCTGCGGCCGCAGATCATCGCGCTTCTCGAAGAGGCGGGCATCAGAGATCCAGCGGGCCGGCTCGGCGCCTATCCGCATCAGCTCTCGGGCGGGCAACGGCAGCGCGTGATGATTGCCATGGCGCTCGCCAATCGGCCGGATCTCTTCATCGCCGACGAGCCGACGACAGCGCTCGACGTCACAGTGCAGGCGCAGATCCTCGCGCTATTGAAGGATCTGCAGGCGCGCCATGACATGGCGATGCTCTTCATCACCCATGATCTCAACATCGTCCGCAAGATCGCCGATGATGTCGCCGTCATGCAGAACGGCCGCATCGTCGAGAGCGGCAAGGTCGAGCGTATTTTCACGGCACCTCAGCACCCTTACACCAAGGCGCTGCTCGCTGCCGAACCAAAAGGCGCGCCGCCGGTCTTGGACCCTGCGGCACAAGTTATTCTCGAAGCGAGCGATCTGCGTGTTCATTTCCCGATCAAGCGCGGCTTTTTCCGGCGCACGGTCGGCGCCGTCAAAGCCGTCGACGGCGTATCCCTGACTTTGCATGAAGGCGAGACGATCGGCATCGTCGGCGAGTCGGGCTGTGGCAAGACAACTCTCGGCCTGGCGCTCTTGCGGCTCATCCGCTCGGAAGGAAGGATCGTCTATCTCGGCCGGGCCATCGATAGGCTCGGCTTCAAGGCGATGCGTCCTCTGCGCCGCGACATGCAGATCGTCTTTCAGGACCCCTATGGCTCACTGTCGCCGCGCATGTCGGTCGCAGACATCGTGGCCGAAGGCTTAAGCGTGCAGAACAAGAGTCTTGGTTTCGAAGCGCAGCGCGAAATCGTTGCCCATGCGCTTTTGGATGCGGGGCTCGATCCGGCGCTCATGGATCGCTATCCGCATGAATTTTCCGGTGGCCAGAGGCAGCGTATAGCGATCGCCCGCGCTTTGGCGCTGGAACCGAAGCTGGTCGTGCTCGACGAGCCAACCTCGGCGCTCGACATGTCGGTGCAGGCGCAGATCGTTGACCTCTTGCGCGCGCTGCAAACCCGGCGCAATCTCGCCTATCTCTTCATCAGCCATGATCTCAGAGTGGTGCGCGCCTTGGCGCATCGCATCATCGTGATGCGGCAAGGGCAAGTCGTGGAAGCGGGTGAGCGGGACGCGATCGTCACCCGTCCAAAGAGCGATTACACGCGGGCGCTTTTCGCGGCCGCCTTTGCGATGGAGCCGGATCATAGCGGCGCGGTCAGCCAATAGGCAAAATCTGTGGCGCTTACCCTTCCCCCTTGCCGGAGAAGGTGTCATGCGAAGCATGACGGATGAGGGGTTGTTCAAACCTCTCAATCTCTCTTGGAGGCCGCCTTTCAATTGAAGGATTGGCGCGACCCCTCACCCGGTCGGCTCCGCCGACCACCCTCTCCCGCAAGGGGAGAGGGAGCGCACCCAACGCCTCCTGTTTTTCATTCACAAGTTCCTCCGTTTCGCTAATCCGAAGGCCCGTGCGATAAAATGATCGAGCGAAAAAATGCCCGGGCCGCGCGAAATCACGATCAGAAAGCAGGTCGCCCAGACTCCATGCGTCGGCCAGGCGTCGGGATAGACGAAGATCTCGATCACGGCCGTCATGAAGAGAAGCGAGAAAGCCGCGAAGCGGCTCGCCAAGCCGAGAACCAGCAGAATCGGAAAGAAATGTTCCGCAAAGGCGGCGAGATGGGCAGCGATCACCGGATCGACGAGCGGCAGGCGGTAATCTTCCCTGAAGAGGGTGATGGCGCTTGCCTTGAGATGCCAGCCTTCGACCTTGGTTTCGCCGGACATCCAGAAGACCGCCGCGGGAAAGATCCGTGCGGCTAAGGCGATCAGCGAATAGGGAATGGCTTCGAGACCTTCAATGATCTTGCCGATCATGCGCATGGGCCAGATCGCTGGTGCTTGCGTCGAAGCGCTGAGAGCAGGCATGGAGGCATCCTTTCCATCAAAACACAGCAGATGGGTTTGAAGAGATCTCTGTGACCAGACCGAAGCGGATGAGGCCGGCGAGATTGACGGTGACATCGAAATCCGGTTCGGCCGCAAGCGCCGCTTCTGCCGCTTCTGAGAGCGTTGCGCCCTCCGAGAGTTGCGTGAGAAAAAGCGCGCCGCCGGCCGGCAAGCGGCGGACTTCTACATTCATCTGTGGTCGTGCGACAAAGAGATCTTCGCCGCGCCAGTCCTCGATCGCTACCAGCGGCAGCTCGCCTATATTCATCGCGAAGATCGTCGCGACGGGATAGGGAGAGGTGAGAATGAAGAGCGAAGGATGCAGGGTAACGCGCAGGCTTATGAGATCGCCGGCCGCGAGGCTGGCTAAGGCCTCTGGCGGCAAGGGCGTGGCATCGGCTGCGTGATAGGCTTGGGTGCGGGCCGCTTCGAGCCGTGCCAGATCCGCGAGATAGGGGAGTTCCGCACAGGGCTCGAAATGCGCGAGGAAGTCGGAAAAATCCTCGCCATAAAAGACCATGATCGGCGAGCGCGGCGGATTTTGCAGCGCATAGAGGCGCGCAGCGGCAGCAAAGAATGTTTCGCCGACGACGCGCCGCACCATGGGAAAGCGCGTTTCGAGCGCCGCGATCAAGCCTTGGACGACATTGTTGCGATAGACGGCGAAGCGATCTTGCCGGGCGATGCCGGTGCTCTCGGCGATGCCGTCAGGCACGGGCAGGGCCGGATCGAGAAGCGCGGCAGCGAAAACGGCCGGATCGAAATCGAGCATCGTGATCCCCCTCATGCGGCGCGGCTTGCTGCGTCGCGACGATCCTTTGCGGCGGCGAGCAGAGCGGCGGCTTTCTCCGCTTCGGCTAGAAGCACCGGCCAATCCGGCACGTCATTGTCGCGTTCGATCAGGCTCGCCACCGGGCCGGTCAGTGTCAGCGCCTGCGCATAAAGGGCGAAGATCGGATCGGCGATTGCTTCGCCATGCGTGTCGATGAGCAGCTGTTCGCCGTGGTCCGTTGCCGCAAAACTGTGGCCGGCGAGATGGATCTCGCCAACGGCGTTCACAGCGAAAGCTTCGAGATAGGCGGCGGGATCGAAGCCGTGATTAGAGGAACTGACATAGAGATTGTTGACATCGAGCAAGAGGCCGCAGCCGCTGCGCTTTGCGAGTTCGGCAAGAAAATCCGGCTCCGGAATCGTGCTCGTTCCGAAGCTGAGATAGGTCGCCGGATTTTCGATCAGGACTTGCCGTTGCAGCGTCTCTTGCACGCAATCGACATGCGCGATGACGCGGGCGAGCGTCGCCTCTGTCAGCGGCAGCGGCAGGAGATCGTTGAAGAAGGCGCCGCCATCGCTCGACCAGGCGAGATGCTCGGAAACGAGCTCCGGCTGATAGCGGTCGCAGACGGATTTGAGACGCGCGAGATGGGCGGGATCGAGCGGGCCTTTCCCGCCGATCGACAGGCCGACGCCATGGACCGACAGCGCATAATCGCGGCGAAGTGCTCCGAGCTGCGCATGCGGCGGCCCGCCGGCGCCCATATAATTTTCAGCATGAATTTCAAAAAAGTCGAGCCGGCGCGGTGCCTGCATGATCGCCGCGAAATGCTGCGGCTTGAAGCCGACGCCGATCGCGGTTTGAAGCGTGGATCGCTTGTCCATATGCTGCGCTCCGGCGTCGGGTTTTAGTTGCCTTGCGGTCGGGCTTGCCGCCGATCACATCTTCAGCGGCTTGAGCGAGCCATGGCCCTTAGGGGTCTTGATGGTTTCGCAGGTGCCCTTGGGGACATATTTCCACTCATTGCCCTGGTAATCGATCCGTGAGGTGCCGGCGCATGTGGTGCCAGGCCCGGCGGCGCAGTCATTTTGGCCCTTGAGCGCGACGCCGTAGCATTTTTCCATCCCCGTCGTTTGGTCCTGGGCCTGTGCCGGGATGGCGGCGAGGGTCAGGGCGGCAGCGAGCGAGGAAGCGAGAGTCGCTGCGGTGATCGTGGTCTTGGTCGTCATGATCTTTTCCCGATATGAACCTGATGAACACGGACGCCAAACGGTCTGGTAGGTCCCGTGGCCGACCGGAAAGGGTCGCACGCCGCTATCTTCGCACCTGGATCGGCAAGCGTTACGAGGCGGCTCAGCATTGCCTATCACGAAAGCGTGACAAATCTGCGCCGAGCAGGCATGTAACGGCCGGTGTTCGCGATACGAAAAAGATCGAGAGAGCCTTGCGCGAGGACACGGACAGCGAATGGGGTTGCCTGCTGCGGGCTGCCAATGCTGGCGATGCGCTGGCCTATCAGCGTTTTCTCATCCTTTTGACGCCGGCGCTGCGACGGTTTGCGCGCCGCGCCCTTGCCCGTGCCGTCGCGCCGGAAGCTGATGCAGAGGATATTGTGCAGGAGATTTTGCTCGCTATTCACCTCAAACGGCAGACCTGGATAGAGAGCGCGCCGGTCGCTCCCTGGGTCTTTACCATCGCGCGGCATAAGGTCATCGACTTCCTGCGCCGCCGCGGTCGCCGCATCCATCTGCCGCTCGATGATTTCGCCGAAACGCTCGCGGCCGAGGCGGAGGAGCCAAGCCTGATCGGCGCTGATATCGACCGCCATCTCGACAGCCTTTCAACCGTCCAGCGCAAAGTCGTGAGATCCATCGCCGTCAGCGGCGCTTCGATCGCCGAGACGGCGGCGGATCTTTCCATGAGCCAAGGGGCAGTGCGTGTGGCGCTCCACCGCGGCCTCGCGGCGCTCGCGGCGAAATTCTCGAAGTCGGTGACATAGACCAGAAACATGAAGACCGAGGATCTCATCCGCACACTTGCTGCCGACCAGACCGGCCCGAAAACGCCGCTGACGCTGGCGCTGGTGCTTGGCCTCTTGCCCGGAATTGCGCTCTCGATTTTGCTCTATTCCGTGATTCTCGGCCCGCGCCCGCATCTTCTGGCGATGCTCCCCGAGCCGCGCATCCTCTTCAAGCTGATTTTTCCCTGGGCGCTCATCGCCTGCGCTTTGCCGACGGCGCTGCAGCTCGTGCGGCCGGGCGCTGATCTGCGCGCCTCGCTGACCATGTTCGGCTTGCTTGCTCTGGTGCTCGCCGCCGCGGTCGTGACCGAACTCGTGGTCGTGCCTCAAGCCCATTGGGGCACGAGCCTGATGGGGCATTATGCGCGCTATTGCGTGCTCTTCGTTCCGATGTTGGCTTTCGGCCCGCTGGTCGGGGCGCTGATTGTGTTGAAGCGGGCTGCGCCGACGAATCCGAGCCTCGCCGGGGCCGGCGCAGGCCTGCTCGCTGCAGCGATCGGGGCGGCGATCTACGCGACGCATTGCCCCGACAATTCGCCGCTCTTCTTTGCGACCTGGTACGGCCTGGCAACGATCATCGTGGTGATTATGGGCAGCATCGCCGGGTCGAAGCTGCTGCGCTGGTGAAGGGCGGGGGAGATCGGCAGAGGATGGTGGGCGCGACAGGGATCGAACCTGTGACCCCTACGATGTCAACGGCAGGGTGATATGTTTTCCGGAATATACTTTTTGTTTCTGATATTAACTATGCTTTGAATCTAAAGGGCTTTGTATTGACTTGTGAACTCTAACGCCTACCTGACAATGCGGGATTTTACTTTGCAGTGCTTCCCCGCTGCTTCCCTGTATTCCTGGTGTTCTCATGCCGAAGCTCACAAAGCGTTTGATAGATGGCCTCCGACCCGATCCCAGCGGAGCGGATTTGTTCGTATGGGACAGCGAATTACGTGGTTTTGCAATTCGCGTGAAGCCGTCTGGAAGCGCCTCTTATCTCATTCAATACCGGACACCGCAGCGGAAGACGCGGCGCTACGCCTTCGGCAAAGTTGGAACGCTCACCCCGGACGAAGCCCGAACTAAAGCCCGGCGCCTGCTTGTTGATGTCGAAGAAGGCAACGACCCGTCGGCGCAGCGACGTGAGTCGCGAGAGGCGTTGTCAATCGCAGAATTGTGCGACGAATATCTAAAGGCAGCGCGTGCAGGCCTGGTCACGACTAGGTTTCGAAAAGCCAAACGACCCTCAACTGTCATGATAGACGATGGGCGTGTCGCGCGTCATATCGTTCCGCTCCTTGGGAGCATCCCTGCCGGTAGTCTTTCCAGACCAGCGGTGCAACGCATGGCGGACGCCATTGCTGCTGGTAAGACCGCAGGAACCTTCAAGGGCAAACCACGCGGTGTGGCAGTCGTCAAAGGTGGCGCTGGCGCAGCAGCGCGCACGGTTGAACTCCTCGGCGGAATATGGGCATGGGCTGAAAAGCGTGGATTTGTCCGTGGGCCAAGTCCGACAAAGGGCGTTGATATTCAGCGCGGCTCGCCTAAGGACCGCACACTTGATGCCTCGGAGTTGGCGCGACTCGGAGCGGCTATTCGTCTCCAAGAGCAATTGCAACCTTCGGCCGCTGCGGCTCTTCGGTTGATCGCATTGACGGGGCTACGGCGCGAGGAGGCTTGCGGCTTACGTTGGTGTGAGATCGATTTTACGACCCATTGCCTTCGATTGGATATGACTAAGACGGGCAGATCAATCCGACCGATAGGTAAGGACGCGCTGAGCCTACTCTCTGCTTTACCCCGCGGACCAAGCGAATGGGTTTTTCCGAACAAGAATGGGTCTGGATCCGCTGATCTCAAGAAGCATATTGCCGCTTTGTTCGATTTGGCGGGCTTGCCTGACGCCCGGTCTCACGATCTGAGACGTACGTTCGCGAGCTTCGTGGCCGAAGAAGGTTATAGCGATGCAACTATTGCTGAATTGCTCGGCCACGCTCGGCGGGGTGTTACTGAGAGGCATTACATCAGACGCCCAGATAGTGCGCTTGTCGCGGCGGCTGATCGGATTGCGGGAAGAATAGCTTCAATTCTAGACGGTGCTGAGGCGGAAGTTCTGCCGATAATTGCTGCGACGAAGGGAGCTTGAAATGCCCAATCGTCCAGAGCCGCACTATTCCCCTACTTATTTCGCCACGAGTGGAACCCTCGAAAGGGAAATTTTCAGTGCCCTAAATGACGGTTCTGCGCTTATCCGCAATGGTGAGCTCTTTGAAACTTTTCGCGCGAATGTGAAGGCGTTGATTTATGACCTAACAGGCGAGCGGCCGTATTTTCCAGTTGAGGATGCAGACGAACTACAGGAATTTGTCGAGGGCGCGATCGATACGCACTCGGATGATTTAACTGGGCCGGAGAATCGCGGGCTGAGGGCAATCACCAGCTTTTTAGCTGATGCGTTGCTCACTCCAGATGAACGCAAGCGCAAAGCAAAAAGGGAAGCACGAAACGCCAAGCGGAATCGGAAACCCGAAGGTATTTTTGAACGGCGGGACCATCGTAAGAAAAAGATATCTGCGTGGCAGGAGGCAGGCAGCCGTGCCCGCTCTCAAAATAGCGCAAGGAGGAGGATCGAGGTTGAATGCGCGCGGAGGATCAACAACTGGACCCGAGAAACGTCAGGTACCTTGGCTCAGAAGTTTGGCGTAGATCCTAGCTACATCCGCCGGATACACAAAGATCAGCTACGTGCACAACAGGCCAAAAATTAAACGGACCAATCAGTTTTTGATTGTCCCGTTTGCCGTCCTAACTCCTCCGCAGGAAAGCGTAGGAGGACCGTATGCGCCAAGAGTTAGCTGAATCCATTCCTGTAAATCCCGTTGACCGCGGTAATGACGCGAGTGACACGTTCCCGCTGCTCGACCGTCGGCAGGCATCCAAATTTCTCACCGAGCGCGGCTACAAGACGGCCGAGCGTACTCTCGCCAAACTTGCTTCGGTGGGGGGAGGGCCGAGTTTCCGTCATTTCGGACGTAGGGTCCTCTATGACCCAGGCGCCTTGCTTCAGTGGGCTCTTGGCCGCCTGTCGTCGCCTCGGAGCTCGACCAGCGACAGTCCGCGTAATGCGCGACGCGCCTGACTTAGGCGAGGTGACGAAATTACCCCGTTAACAAGGAATGACCCGCGGCGGTGAGTTCACCGGCCGGGCGGAGGTTAGTAAAATGTGTATCACGAGTAAATCGCACGCCGACGTTGGACAACAGCCGACACCAGAAGAGCAATTCTTCGCGATCCTCTCTCTCAGCCGTCTTATGGTTGAGCGTGGGGTCACCCCGATTCCGGAATTCGACCTGTTGAGGTTCGATGCGACAGCACTGCTCTTTGCACATAGCGCCGGCCGGCTCACGTTGCCGCCGACTATTTTGAGCGCTGCCATCCGTACCTCACGCGACGAAGATTTCCAGCCAAATCGCAAAATGCGCCGTGCAATCGAGGCGCGTGCACGTGACTTGCTGCGTGACTCCGCAGCAATCTTGCGCGAAGTGCGGCCCCTTAATTCGAAGAAAGGGGGCGCGCAATGACTGCTCCGTTTCCTCCCCTCTCTTTTGTAGGCTCGCGCCTACTTTCGGTCTGCACCTTCCAAAACGAGCAAACGACAACTCCTAGAAAGAGTGGTGAGCTCGACTGGGAGGGCGTAATTGAGTTGCATAGCAGACGGAGGATTCGTCCCAATAAATCGGGGATTATGTTCGGCGCGTACGCCATTCAAGGTACGCGCAGCGACGCAAACGTGCCGTTCCGCAGCCTAATTCAGCTCGACCTAGATTCCGAAGTACGAAAGGATAAAGAGACGGGTCAAATCATCGAAGTCATGCGCACAGCGCCTACGCTGGACGAGAGTCGTGCTGGCATCGACGAGTTTGAATGGGTCGCAGCATCATCTCATTCGCATGATCCGCAGCAAGGTATTGTCAAATACCGTATCATCATCTTGCCCGATCGGAACATCGAGCGAGAGGAGTGGAAGCCATTGTTGGAAGCGCTCCAAGAGCCGCTGCACGGCGCTCTTGATGAAGGTGCGTGGCCCTGGTCGCAGGCCTTCTATCTTCCGTCGTGCCCGGAGGAGACTAAGGACGATGCGTTCTTCGAGCATAACGAAGGAATGCCCTTGCCTGTCGACGACTTTGTCAAGCGGGGACGCGAAATCATTGCCGAACGCGCGGCGCTGAACCCCCGCGCAGCCCAAAGGAGCAATCTCTCACTGACGGCGGCGGCACTGCCAGAAACGCCGGACAACATCGCGCGGGTCAAAGAGATGCTGACGGGCATAGACCCCGATGTCCTCTATCCTGAGTGGCGTCAAGTCTGCTGGAGCGTGATGGCAACAGGCTGGGCCTGCGCGGAGACACTCATCCGGGAATGGAGCGGGGCCGGTACGAAGTTCAATGAGACTCGTTTTTCAAAAGTGGTCCGGGATTTCGATCCAAGCCGCGGCACAGGGTTCGGCAGCCTGGTGTACTACGCGCGCAAAAATGGTTGGGTCGCCCCGTCGCCCGTTGAAGAGCACCTGTTCACGGGTACCGGTGCCGACGTGACGAACGGCAAGATCTTCGCGGACATGTTTCGCTACAAGCTGCTTCATATCGACGAAACAGGGGAATGGCTTCGGTTTGATGATGAAAGCGGATGGCTAGCCGCGCCACCCGGAGAAGTCGATCGCGCCGCGAAGGAAGCGCTCGAAGAAATGCGCAGCTATGCGGCCGAGCAATGGAAAAATGCGCCTGGTGACGAGAAGCCCAAGCAGATGATGCGGCATGTCCAATATACGAGCAAAGCGCCGAACCTATACGCTATGATCAAAATGGCGAAGTCAGAAGCAGACATGACAGTTCGAACTCAGTGAGTTCGACGCTGATCCGATGCTGCTTGGCGTGGCCAATGGTGTGCTCGATCTTCGCGACGGCACTCTGTTGCCGGTGTCGCCGGACGTGCGCGTCAGCAAACGCTGCAATGTCGTTTATGACCCTGAAGGGAACTCTCTCCGCTTTGATCAATTCTTGCGGGAGGTTCAGCCTGATCCTGAGGTTCGGGCGTTTCTCCAACGGTTCGTCGGCTATTGCCTGACTGGGCTAGTCAATGAGCAGAAGTTCGCGTTCCTCTATGGCCATGGAGCGAATGGCAAGAGCGTGTTCATTGAACTCATTGCTTGGTTGCTTGGCGATTATGCACGCAGGATTTCTACCGAGATGCTCATGCATCATCAACGGAGCCCCCAGGGGCCTAGCCCTGACATCGTGGCATTGAAGGGTACGCGCTTTATTTTTGCGAACGAGACCGAGGAAGGTCGCCGGCTCGATGAAGCGCGCATTAAGGACCTGACGGGTGGGGACACGCTGACCGGGCGCGCGGTGTATGGAAAAGCATTCATCTCCTTCCGGCCTAGCCACAAATTGCTCGTTGCGGGCAATCACCGGCCGGAAATCGGTGACACCTCTGAGGGCATGTGGCGGCGCGTCATCCTGGTTCCTTTTGAACAGACGATCCCCGAGGGAAGCCGCGATCCCAAATTGCTGGAAAGGCTGAAGCGGGAAGGGGCGGGAGTACTGAACTGGGCGTTGGAGGGTCTACGGGATTGGCAAACGAATGGCCTGAACCCGCCCCCGGCTATCAAGGAGGCCACGGCCGCCTACCGTGACGAAGAGGACATCATCGCTGAATGGATCGGGGAGAAGTGCACCACTGGCCCAGGCCTCAGAGAGGCGAGGATAGACCTCTATTTTAGCTACAAGACTTGGTGCGAGGCCAACGGGCATCATCCCCTGGCGCAATCGAGGTTGACCCGCCGCCTGAGAAATCGGGGCTACGAGGTGGCGCCTGACAAGCGCACCGTCCTGGGCATTGCGCTTAACAACAGGGGAGGGCGCCTGGGCAGGCTTGAGTAGGGTGCGCACTTTGCGCACTTTGGGCCTCCAAATTAGAACTTTTTCTATAATCGTCTTCTTAGGAGAGTTTCTGAAAAAGGCTTCAAAAGTGCGCAAAGTGCGCATCCGCTGGCTTCGCCCGCGGTCAGTGGAGTGGGCGAAGTTCGAAATCCGTTCACCGGGTAAGAATCCGCGCCGGCGATCACAACAGGAGGAGTGAATGGTCCATCCCTATATTGAGGAATGTAACCGCTCTTTGGCGGCCGTCCTGGCTGAAAACGAGGCCAGGAAACAGGCCAAGAAGGAGGCCGGGGCGCATGCCGCGCGCGAACGCCTCACGCCGCTTGAAGATAGGCTAAAGCGCCTTCTGTCCAAGATCCCGGTCGATGTTCAGCGGGAGGGGCTGTCGCTATCCTCCCTGCAAGCTTCCTTGCGGGGCCGCTGGCGTGGGAACTGTCACCCTGGCGAATTAGGCTCGGCACTGCGCAAGCTTGGCTTTAAGAGAGAGCGTCGCTGGCATGGTGGGGCCGGATTTCGCGCCTTGTGGTATCCACCATATTAAGCCACCTTCCTTCTCCAGTGTCAGTGACATCCGCATAGAGCCTTCGTCGGTATATGTATTTAGACTTTGAAGATACCGGGAAGTTCGGATCAGCGGCTCGGCGGGATATACGGCATATCAAGGGAGCAATTGTCTAAAGCGAAGCCTGGGTAGCCGGTGACGGACATATCATAGCAGCCCACCCATCCCTCTAATTCTTGTTCTCCTCGACGATATTGAATATGAGCGTAGGAACCGTTTCCTTGAAGCACGCAAATTTCGCTCCCTGCGGCAAGTGTGTCGGTTGTGGATTTTGCATATGGCGCAGGATGAACGGGAAGGTCTTCTTTAGTGAATGCTTGATAGCATTGTGCCTGCACTCTTTCGGCTGAAAGTGTGAGGCCGATACAGAGGATCAGCGCGATAATTTTTGACATTGAGAAATCTCCTCGGCGTAGGCCCCATAAAAGGAGCGTATAATGAGCTTTCTTAAGTGCAATTACTAAAGCCGCCTTTAACCGACATTCCCCATATAGCCGTCGGTTCCAACCCAAATCTGCAACGGCTTCGTGTTCTTGGCAAACCCGAGCCGTCGCCACATGTTTGCAAAGAGTGTCGGGACGTGTCGGCCGCAGTCCGGGCTTGCGAAGAACCCCAAAAAAGTCGCAACTTGGGCTTGGACCAGCGGCCATCTGGAGAATGTCGGGTAAGGACAATGTAATTGCAGCGGCGAGGACCGCTACCTGCCGGTCATTGATGCAGGTCAACGCATCTTTTGTTTACGGCCGGTCTATTAGGCGCTGTGGGACAGAGCTATCCGTCGAGGTGCAGCGATGCTGGTTAAGGAGTTCCTTCGGGCTCGTGGCGAGCACGTTCACACGGTTTCTGCCGATGAGCCTGTCCCCGCCGCGGCCCGCGTCCTTTCGGAGCGGCCGGTCGGTGTTCTTATTGTGCTCGGCGACGACGGCCGGGTGCAGGGAATTCTATCAAAACGGGATATCGCGCGTGAGGTCGCGCGGGACTGCCAAAGGCTATGCACGATGAAGGTGCGCGACCTCATGAGCCGTGACTTCGTAACCTGTCGTCCAGACGATACCGCCGAGGCCGTCACTGCGATGATGGCCGAGCGGCACGTGAGGCATCTACCTGTCATCGAAGATGGTGTCCTCATAGAATTGATCAGCATCGAGGATGTGCTCAAGCATCGATTCGACGCCTGCGAGATCGATTCGAGCGCGCTGCGGAACTATGTCGCCGGTGCAGGCTATTATTGAGTTCGTAACTCATTTACGCGTGTCTGGAGAAATGCCGTCTAGTAGTCAGGGCGGCACCTGCCCGACCGCCTATAGTGCTTGTCTCTGCTGGCAAATGCTCGGCTCGGCCATTTTCCAAGCGTGCCTTGACGCGCGCCAACGCCTCGGCCGCCAGGGCGCGCGTGATCGGATTGACCAGGGGCGAAATCAGTGTTTCCAGGACGCGGCTGGGAAAGCTGTATTGAATGCGAAGTGAGATGGTGGTACCCGCGGCACTGGAGACGAGCGTATAAGCGCCGGAGTTGTCGAGCCCTCGGATCGATCGCCATGCGAGGCGCGTCGGGCGCTTGTACTCCGTGATCACCGAATCCCACGTCAGCGAAAAGCCGCGAGCCTGTGCGGACCACCGGTAGGTCTTGTGATCGACTTTACGCACCTCCTTTAGCGCGCGAACATAAAGGGGAAAATCCTCGATCCGAGAAATCAGGTCGAAGACCGTCTCTATATCTGCTTTGATGGTGGCCGTTTCAAAGATGGCGGGCATACCCCATCCCTTTCGACATGTTAGTGCCCTAGCTCAATCAGCGGCAATTCACATTGATGTGCATCAAGCAAGCGGCCGACTGGGCGCGCGCCTGGCGGCGCGGGGCCGGCTTTCGCGCGCCGGTTCCTGACTACGAACCAATGTCGGGTTGTAGCGCAGTGCGGGCGATGGGCGTTTCATCTAGAAAGACCCAGTTCGGACAAAAAGCGGGAGCTGATGCGTGAGCTTCCTTGGCACACTGTTGATCTTCGGAATCCTCTTCACCGCGTCCGCAGCTCAAGCTGCCGTTGACGTTACCACGCCACCGCTCGGCCAATCGGTCCATCTCATTCATGAAGCGGTCGGTTGTGGATCGTTGGACGGCCTTTTCCGCATCGCTGTCATCTGGACTGAAAATGGTGAGAGCGCCGCACTGGCCAAGATGCGCGACGAGGATTGCCGCCTCTTCCGGACTTTTCGAGGAGAAGTGACAGATGCGAAAGCGGGAGCGATTTGTGTGCTCGGCCCCGGCAACACACGCTGCCTTTGGTTCGCGGCGACGGCATTCGCGCCCGCGAGACCATAATTTCCCGCTGCTCTTCTTCGGCGGCGCGCTTATAGGAGCCAAGCAATACACGAAGGCTACTCAAGGCCACTTCTGGCCATCGGCCATGATCGCGGCCATGGCCAATCCTCAGAAGTGGGCCGGAGTAGCTTTCTCTCACTGGCCGCTGTCCGTCACTCGACTCCGACCGGGGCAGCGTCGCTCTTCTCGCCCTTCGCCACGATCCGCAGCAATTCATTCGGCAACGGCGGTTGCAATGCCATCGCGTCTTTCGCGGGAGCGGTCAGCCAGAGTTCAAAGTCTTCCTCGGTATGGAGGCAGTTCCGGTCGCCTATCCGTCGCAGCGGCGCGCCAGCACTCGCACTACAGCGTGCGTCAATTCCGGCCCAACGGCACGCTCATGAATGTTCACAATCTCGAATCCATGTTCGAGGGTATCGCGAATGGAACCGCGTAAAGGGAGTGTCCGCCAGTTCTGGCCTCGCGCATCGAAGGTCTCAAAGATCAGATAGCCATCAGGCTTCAATGCCCGCCGCGCCGCTTCAATAATGTGATCCGAGACATAGTGGACAACGACGACAACATCGAAATTTGCGTTTGGGAACGGCAGCAGCTTTTCGATATCCGCGACGCCCCATTGGATTGGCACACTCGCTGCTTGGGAGAGCTCCCTCGCACTTGATATACGCTTTTCATCGATATCCAAGCCGACGACGGCATATCCGTGCGATGCGAACCAACGCGCATGCCGGCCGAAACCGCAAGGGATATCAAGGATGCGTGCATCAGGAGAAAGTGGGAGTTGAGCCACGCTGGTGGCGACAAATTTCGAGATCGTGTCCTGAGGAAAGTGAAGTGACATTGGGAGGCGCCAATCGCGGTAGTAGTATATGTGTTGGTTGACCAATTCGGGGGTGATCCCATGCAAGCTAGAGCATATTTGAAGGTCGGACGTGACATTCATGACGGTCGCTCGGGCGGTCTCACAAAGCCTCGAACTGGCTCACCGCAGCCACGGGCGCCATTCAAGTCACGCCAGCCATGGTCGCACCATTCCAACCATCACCGATAAGATCGCTGACCTAATTAATGAATTTTCGGTATGTCGCTGATTTTCGAAACGTTTTTGTGGCCAGCGGTCTTAACTGCGCAGGATTGCGCCTAACCCAAAGTTGTGACAAGCTAACGGCGCCGTAATTTTTTTGGGGGGGGGGTCCATGGCAAAGCGCACATTTCTCGTACCGGTCGCGCTGGCGGTCGCAGCACTTGCTAACGCCAGCCCTGCTAGTGCCACCCCGTCGCCCAGTTCAACCGCGACTGTAATTTCCGGCGTCAATTCGACCTCGGCGAGCACCAATCTGATTCTTGCGCATGCGACAGACCAACCGACGCGGCTTGCGGACCATGTAAGTCACGCGAGCCACGTGAGCCACGAGAGCCATAGCTCGCATTCGTCCAGCAGCTATTGATTACGGTCATCGACAGTAATGGCAGGTTCTCAGGGCCAAATAACGCAAGTCTGCTTCTCGTCCAGTGTCTTCAACTTGGAAGCGGTCAAGCGGGCAGCGTACAGCCTTTCAGACGAGCTTGCTATCGACATCAACCGTGACGCTGACCGGATTGTCTGCACGCTCCGTACACTGAAAGCTGACCTGGATATTGGGCAGCTAGAAGAGCAGTTCCGCAAGGAGGTCCTGGACTACGACCTTCGGATTCGCATTGCCAAGGAAACGGAGCCGCTCCGCAATCTTGTCCTATCACTCGCATTTTCCAAGACCGGCCTGCAGGGATGACGAAGTTTCAGCCTCTGTCCACATATGAGCAGGGGCTTGGAGATGGCTATAAGCTTCTCCCGCTCCGATTTACCGCGCTTGATGACGAGCGCTATGTGCTCACAAATCTCGTTGGCGAACACCATGTAGTGCCGAAACCCACAGCACATGATTTTTTCAATTACCGCCTGAATCCGGGTACGGACGAGTATCGTGCTCTCAAGTCCAAACACTTCCTGATCGACAATGATTCTGCGGTCGCCGTGGACCTGCTTGCGCTAAAGACGCGGACAAAATTCGAGCGCCTTTCCCACTTCACCGCCCTGCATCTGTTTGTCGTCACGTTGCGTTGCGAGCACTCCTGCCCATACTGCCAAGTCTCTCGGCAGAATGACGACAAGACGGCATTCGATATGTCCGAGGAGACGGCAGACCGCGCGCTTGATCTTGTATTCCGTTCACCGTCCCCAAGCCTAAAAATTGAATTCCAGGGCGGCGAACCGATGCTGAATTTTCCGATTATCCAGTACGTGGTGGAAGGTGCGCTTGCCCGCAACGCCGTGGCAAAGCGGAACCTGGGATTTGTTATTGCCACAAACCTCGCCGTGGTAACCGATGAAATCCTGGCCTTTTGCCGGAAGCACGGAATCCACATTTCAACATCGCTGGACGGGCCGTCAGACCTCCACAATCGTAATCGCCCGCGTCCCGGTGGGGACAGCTATGAACGTGCCATCGACGGCATTCGGCGGGTCCGACATATGCTGGGCCGCGATCAAGTTAGTGCCGTCATGACGACAACGGCTGCCAGTCTCGATAGGGTGCATGATATCGTCGACGAATACGTTGCACAGGACTTGCGAGGTATATTTCTCCGACCACTGTCGCCGTACGGCTTCGCGATGAAAACAAAATGGTTTGCTGCGTATGATCAGGCGAAGTGGCTTCAGTTCTACTTCGACGGCCTCGACTACATCATCGAGCTGAACAGGCGTGGGATTCCTTTCATTGAATTTTACGCTTCGACCATTCTGACGAAAATGCTGACGCCATTCCAGCCGGGCTATGTCGATCTAATGAGTCCCGCCGGTATTGGCATCGGCGCTCTTGTCTACAACTACGACGGGCGCGTCTACGCATCTGATGAAAGCCGCATGCTGGCTGAGATGGGGGACCAGACCTTCTGCCTTGGATCGGTCAACGATCCGTACGAGGCGTTGATGCTCTCGGACAAGCTTCTTGATCCGATCGAAGCATCTTACGCCGGCAGTGCGCCGATGTGCGCCGACTGCGCGTTCGAACCCTATTGCGGAGCTGATCCCGTCTATCATCATGCCATCCAGGGCGATTTTGTCGGGCACAAGCCATCATCGGACTTCTGCAAGCGGAATATGACGATCTTTCGTGGGCTGATTTCGCGAATGGAAGCAGACCGAGACACGCGCCAGCTGTTCCTTCAATGGGCGAACCGCTGACATGCTGACGCGACGGGGCAGCGGATTTTTTGTGCGAACCGGTGTGCAAGCCACTGCGCCGAGGATAGTGCGTCTTAGCACAGATGCGCTAAGGCCGATGCCGTTCAGGAAGAGGGAGGGATACATTTCCCGCAGTGGACATATGCCGGACGGGTTTGCGTGGTACCTGTTGGTTGGACAAAAGAGCGACCCGACCCAGCTGCCGGTGCCGCCAAGCTCTGCAGTCCTCTGCCTTCCCGCGTCTTTCGATTATCTTGGAGACGGCGACGTGGTCCGGATAGGAGCGGAACGTGGAACGGTATCCGTCCTTTTCCAACAATCAGCCCGTCATAATAGCTTTCTGCTGACCGAGCGCTGCAATCATTACTGCCTGATGTGCTCGCAGCCGCCGCGCAACGTAGATGATGATTGGATATTCGATGACATCATGGCGGCCATACCGCTGATCGATGTGAACACGCCGGAGATCGGCTTCACGGGCGGCGAGCCAACGCTCCTTGGTGATAGGCTTTTTCAACTCATCCGCCAAAGCGAGTCCTATCTCCCATATACGGGCCTTCACATCCTCACCAACGGACGCGCATTCGTCGATGAGGATTTTGTGGGGAAGATCTCTGAAATCGGTCACCACGACCTGATGTTTGGGATTCCCGTCTACTCGGACCTTTCTGAGGTGCATGATTACGTTGTGCAGGCGGATGGTGCCTTCGACGAAACCATACGAGGCATACTAAACCTCAAACAGCATGGCTTGAGGGTAGAAATCCGGGTCGTCATACATCAACAGACATATGCGCGCTTGCCCGGTCTCGCGCGCTTCATCGCTAGAAACCTAACCTTTGTCGATCAGGTCGTGTTCATGGGCCTCGAAATGACCGGCTTCACAAAGGCGAATCTTGAGGACCTTTGGATTGACCCGGTGGATTATCAGCCGCAGTTGGTTGAAGCAGTGGAATATATGGCAGATAGCCGGATCAAGGTGGCCGTTTATAATCATCAGTTGTGTGTGACGGATCGGCGGCTTTGGAGGTACGCCCGGCAATCCATTAGCGACTGGAAGAACGAGTATATGCCGGAATGCGAGGGCTGCGCATTGCAGTCCAAATGTGCAGGTTTCTTTTCGTCTGCTCGCCTAAAATATAGCGCCCATATTCGGCCGATAGGACATGAGGCACCGACTCTCAAATAACAGACTGCCTGGGGATCGAATGAACACTTCTGGCGCAACTCGGACCTCCCGCGATGTTCGTGTTCCGGCCGCGATGAGGTGCAATCCGGATCTAGAACAAGACGGCACCCTCGGACTGGATTTATGAGTACGCACCCTATTTAGGCCGGCCTTGCAACAGATATGCTTTGTCGGCCGCCAGCATAAACATCGTAATTTTGCTTTTTGGAAAAAACTGACCAAAATTTTATGAGCGATCATGAAAGTCCATGCCTTTGCGACCTTCGATTCCCCCATAGCCTTGCCGCGGCAAAAAAGAAGTACCTTAAAAAAGAAGGTCGCTGTGAACGGAGCCTTACTAGGCGGGCTTGCGCGCGAGATGACGAACATTACGGAAGCTGGGTTTCAAGAGGGATCGGCGATGGCGTGACGACGCTGGATTTAAGGCTCTTTGGTATCTAACCAAATAAACCGCTCAAAGCATCTCGCTTTTTATCGGTAGCGAAGTCGAAACCAAGGCACAAACGATCCTCTTTCAAAGAAACCAAGAGGGCCTATCAATTAACCTGGCATTGTACTTTACAACCACGTGTTGGCAGTGCGGCGAGAGGCTGCATTTTCCGCCACCCCAGTTTTAAGGGGGTTCTCATGCGACTCACCCTCAGCTCAATTTTTATAGTCGCGTTTCTGACGACCGGCAGTGCGGCGACAATAAATGCATTCAAGGATGGCCAAGCTGCGTACCAGCGTGGAGATTACGCGACGGCTTTGGAGCTCTACCGGCCATTGGCTAATCAGGGCGATGCCAAAGCGCAATTTTACGTTGGCCGCATGTACGCTATCGGGCAAGGTGTGCCGCAGGACTATGCCGAGGCACTAAAATGGTTCCGCTTGGCAGCGGCTCAGGGCGACGCCAAAGCGCAAGTAGGCGTCGGCTTCATGTACGCCAATGGGCAAGGCGTGCCGCAGGACTATGCCGAGGCACTAAAATGGTTCCGCTTGGCAGCGGCTCAGGGCGACGCCAAAGCGCAGTCGAATCTCGGCTTCATGTACGCCAATGGGCAAGGCGTGCCGCAGGACTACGCCGAGGCTGTCAAGTGTTACCGCAAGGCTGCCGATCAAGGTAACGCCCAAGCGCAGTTCGACCTCGGCCTCATGTACGCCAATGGGCAAGGCGTGCCGCAGGACTACGCCGAGGCTGTCAAGTGGTTCCGCAAGGCTGCGGATCAAGGTAACGCCCAAGCGCAGTCGAATGTCGGCTTCATGTACGCCAATGGGCAAGGCGTGCCGCAGGATTATGTTGAGGCCGCGCAGTGGGTCCACAAAGCAGCGGATCAAGGCCTCGCCCAAGCGCAAGCCGCTCTCGGTTATATGTACGCCAACGGGCAGGGCGTGCCGCAGAACTACGCCGAGGCTGTCAAGTGGTTTCGTAAGGCGGCGGATCAAGGCCTCGCCCAAGCGCAGGCCAATCTCGGTCTTATGTATGAGCTAGGACATGGTGTGCCGCAGGACTACGAAGAGGCCGTCAAATGGTGCCGCAAGGCTGCGGATCAGGGTAACGCTGCTGGGCAGGCCGCTCTCGGTTTTATATATCAGGTAGGGGATGGCGTGCGACCGGACCGTGTTCTCGCATACATGTGGACCAATCTCGCGGCTGTGAAGGCTTCTGGAGAGTCGCAGAGAGCGTTGCTTGAGTTCCGCGATTCCGTAGCCAGCAGGATGACCACTGCTGAGATCGCCGAGGCGCAGCGGTTGGCGCGGGAATGGAAGCCGAAGCAGGGAAACTGATGCTTGCCGGTACGCGAAAGACGGCATCTGCGATCTTCCGTCTGAGCAAATCGCTGGCGACGGCCGGTTTATGCGCGCTCTCGCCGGCATCAAATCGACAAGCTGAACATGGCCGACGAACCGACAGATACGCTGTAATAGTCGTCCATCATTAATTCTCGGCATTGCTTTTTGGAAATAGGCAAAAAATCCAAAAAATTTACGAGCGATCATGCAAGCCATACCTTGCGACCTTCAATTCCCCCATCGCCCTACCGGGGACAATAAGAAGTACCTTAAAAAGAAGGTCACGGTGAACGACCAACCGCGCGTTTAGGCCGGCGAGATAAGGGCAAGGGAATGAACGAAGGGCTTTGATTGCTTGTCGAATGGAGACAGATGCGGCCTTTTGCATGGTCGCTTAAGTCAACGAGACTGATGATGGGAAGCGAAATTGCCGTCGTTTTTTGCTTCCCCCAAGCTTCCCCTATTAAGGGAAGTGCCATCTCCGCAGCATGCGCACTGCAACAAAAATAAGCAATTTCAGTCACTTATAGTGGTGGGCGCGACAGGGATCGAACCTGTGACCCCTACGATGTCAACGTAGTGCTCTCCCGCTGAGCTACGCGCCCGAAACCACCGTGGGTGGCGGGAATGGAGCCTATATCGGCTCGACCGCTATGGTGCAAGCGGCAATCGCCGCTATCAATCGCCGCCATGCCGGCCTACCGGGCCTCACGCCGCGAGGAGACGCTGGACCTCGTTCACCAGATCCTTGAGGTGAAAAGGTTTGGAAAGGATTTTGGCCTGCTTGGGCGCATTATTGTCGGGGTTCAGCGCCACCGCCGCAAAACCGGTGATGAACATCACCTTGATATCGGGGTCGAGCTCGGTCGCCCGTCGGGCGAGCTCGATGCCGTCCATTTCCGGCATGACGATATCGGTGAGAAGCAGCTGAAACGGTTCCTCCCGCAGCCGATTATAGGCTGAGAGCCCATTGTCGAAGGAGGTGACGCAAAAGCCGGCATTCTGCAGCGCCTTGGCGAGAAAGCGGCGCATGTCATTGTCGTCTTCGGCGAGGAGGATCCGGAGATTTGGCGGAAGGGAGCTGTCGGTCATTTTGGCCTCTAGATCACGATGACTTTGGATTGGACCAATCCAAAGTCATGTTTGAGACATCGGATATATCCGATGTCTTAGAAACGTGATCGATTTTTGTAATTTGGAGCAGGATATGCTGATAAGTTGACGCAATCTGCATAAATTTGATTGCGCACGGAAAACCGGTCCCCACTTTTCCTCATCCCGCTCCAAGCGATGCCGCTATCAAAGCGGTGTCCGGTAAAAATCAAGTGAAAGTCCGGGATCTTTGCCTAAGGAAAAGCGTTTGGCTGGCTCTGAGAGGTGTTGAGCGGCGTAATCCCGAAGCGGGTTGGCCTGCGGCGGCGGCCAAGATGACGCGGCCAAGCAGACAGTGGACAGAGACGCCTTCTCTTGCCACACTCTGTTCGACCAGTCTGCATGGGGCGCTGCGGTAAATCCTGGGGCGAATCCTGGGGCGAACGGGATGCGGCGGGGCCTGCAGCTGGCTTTTGGCCGCTGATCGATCCATGGGTTTTGCGCAAATGCGCCTTCATGCGAAGGGCATCCCATGAACCTGAGGCAAATATGAGAACTCGGGTAAAAAGGAGCATTCATGTCTTCCGGCCGGCCCGGCAGCCGCACTCAGGCAGCAAAATTCTTTGCGGACGGGCACCCGCATGAACCCGAGCTTGATCCGCCCTTTGACGTGCTGGAGCCGTCCGCCCTCGCCTCGCCGCTGGTTTTTTCATCGCCGCATTCCGGCGCCGTCTATCCGCAGACCTTCCTCACCGCAGCGCGGCTCGATGCGATGACCTTGCGCCGGTCGGAAGATGCCTATGTCGATCAATTGTTTGCCGGCGTCGTTGAACATGGCGCGCCATTGATCAGCGCCCGCTTTCCGCGCGCCTATCTCGATTTGAACCGCGAACCCTATGAGCTCGATCCGCGCATGTTCGACGGTCGGCTGCCGGTCTTCGCCAATACGCGCTCCGTGCGGGTCGCCAGCGGGCTCGGCACGATTGCTCGGATCGTCGGCGACTCGCAGGAAATCTATGTCGAACGGCTGAAGGTCGAGGAGGGGCTCGCCCGCATCGACAAGCTCTATAAACCCTATCATCGCACACTGCGGTTGCTGCTCGAAAGGGCGCAGCAGGTCTTCGGCCTTGCGGTTCTCATCGATTGCCATTCGATGCCGTCGGTCTCGAGCGTGCCGCTGCCGGACAATCCGTCAGATCGCAAGATCAAAGCGGATTTCGTGCTCGGCGACCGCTACGGCACGAGCTGCGAGACGGCGCTCGTCGATACGGTCGAATATGAATTGCGCCGGCTCGGCTATATGGTGATGCGCAATAAGCCCTATGCCGGCGGCTTCATCACCGAACATTACGGTGATCCGGCCAATCATTTCCATGCGCTGCAGATCGAAGTCAACCGCGCCCTCTATATGGACGAAAGGACGATGGATAAGGCCGCGCGCTTTGCGCAGATTGCCGCCGATCTCTGCCGTGTGTCCGATCAGCTCGCTTGCCTGCTTGCGGCGCGCCGCGGCAATGAGCGTGCCGCTGCTGAATGAATATCAGCCGATCGGCAACGGGCAGCTCCCAAATGAAAGAGGCCGCTTGCGTTGCCACAAGCGGCCCAAGTCTAGGGAGGAAACGCCCAAGGAGGGCATCAGCGGCAACAAAGTTACCGCACCGCAGTAATATGCACGTGCGCCGCACAAAGCGCAAGCCCTCCTGACCCATTTTTCCCCAACTGCGTCTGCCGGCCGCAGCTTTTTGAATAAGCTGCTGATATTACGATAAATTCAATGTATGCAATGGGGCCAGCAAGGACGCTGTGCCAGGCGCCGGTCTCCGATATTCTGCGCATCCCGCTCTAGCACCTTGACGTTGGCGCCTTGACCCAGGATCGGATCATCCCGCCCTGTTTGCCAGATTCCGTCATAGAAGGCCGCTCCATGACAGCCGTCGATTTTGCCGCTTTCGTCGAAGAGCTTGCCGATGTAGCCGGCCGCACGCTCATGCCCTTCTTTCGGACCTCGCTCGGGGCGGAGGACAAGAGCCGTGGCGGCATGTTCGATCCCGTGACGGAGGCGGATCGCGCGGCGGAATCGGCCATGCGCCGTCTGATCAACCGGACCTTTGCGCATCATGGCATTATCGGCGAGGAATTCGGCAACGACCGGGCCGATGCCGAATATGTCTGGGTGCTCGATCCGATCGATGGCACCAAGAGCTTCATTTCGGGTATTCCGACTTGGGGCACTTTGATCGGCCTGCTCCACAATGGCGTGCCGATCTATGGCATGATGGTTCAGCCGTTCACGCGCGAATATTTCACCGGCGACGGCCAGAAGGCGCGCTGGCGCGGACCCGGCTCCGACCATGCGCCGACGGAGCGCAAGCTCAAGACACGTGCCTGTGCCGGGCTCGCCGAAGCGACTTTGATGACGACCTCGCCGCTGCTTTATCCGCCGGATGCGTTCGCAGCCTTCCGGCGGGTCGAAACCTCGGTCCGCCTGTCGCGCTACGGCTATGACTGCTACGCTTTCGCCATGCTTGCCGCCGGCCATGTCGATTGCGTCATGGAGGCGGGCGTCCAGACTTATGACATCGCGCCCTTGATCCCGATCATCCAAGGCGCCGGCGGCATTGTGACGAATTGGACCGGCGGCAGTGCGGCCCAAGGCGGCAATGTCGTCGCCGCCGGCGACCGGCGCATGCATGCGGCCGTATTGGAACTGCTCGCGGGTTAAGCCTTGGCCGCCGCGTGTTGTCACGGCCACAGGCGCCGCACCTTGCGCTTCGGCGCATTCATTGCCGCGGCGACGGATTGCGCGAGCCTATCCTCGACACCGGGGATGAAGCCGTCGAAGGCGGCCCAGAATTGTGCGCGAAATGAATCCCGCTCCATCAATATCTCATGCTTGGCATAGGGAAGGGTGATGAACCGCCCGGCCTTCAACCGGCTCGCGAAGCTCTCGATGGCCGGCGTTGCAATGATGCGGTCGGCGCCGCCCGCGATGACGAGAATCGGCGTGAGGGTCCGACGGGGATAATCCGCATCCTCGAACTGCCGCATCAGATGGAAGGCGGCATTCGTCCAGCCGATCGTGGGATCGCCGATGCCGAGATCAGGCGCGGCGCGCAGGATCTCGGCCGTGCGCTGGTGGCGCGCCGCATCCGAGGTCAGGGCGGTTGCCGAAAAAGGCCGGAGAAAAACCGGCGTGCCACCGCCGCCGCCGGGAACATAGGCGCCGCCGAAGCCGAGAATGTCGAGCCCTTCTGCGAAAAGCTCGGCGGCCTTTTTGAAGCGCAGCCCGGCGATCGCGATCATCGGCGCCGTCAGGACGATGCGGGCAAAGGGCGAGCGGCCGGCCCGCGCCTGCGCGATGAGGATCGCGCCCGCCATGGAATGGCCGAGCGCAAACCAGGGTTTGCTGCAAAACGGTTCGAGCACGCATTCGGCAAGCGCGGCGAGGTCCGATTGGTAAAGGTCGAAATCATCGATATGGCCCTTGCGGGGGTCGCGGAGTTGGCGCTGCGACAGGCCCTGGCCGCGCCAATCCATGGCGACCACATCGAACCGCCGCGCCAGTAATTCGGCGATCGTCTCGAAATATCTTTCGATGAATTCCGCCCGCCCCGGCAAGACCGCCACAGTGCCCCGGCTGGCCGTTCCCGCAGACCAGCGCGCGACGCGCAGGAAAACACCGTCTTTGGCCGTGATTGCGGCAACAACGGTTCCCGGCGGGACCGGATTGTCCAAAGTGGCATAGAGATTCATGGGCATCTATCCGATCCCGTCGCCCTCGTGATCTAGCGACCGCTTCCCTTCGATAGTCCAAAAATTCGGTGCGAGTCCCCCGCGACCCCGCCCTTGCACGCTAGAAATGCAGCCCCACATCCAGTGTAGCGCGGGCCGCAACGGACGCGCGAACGGACCGGGCAGGGCCCTAGACGCAGCGCCAAGATGTCGTTCTTTGGGCGCACCAGTCTGCCACGTCCCCACTCGCTTAATTTAGGAGGATGAAATGCGTCATATGGATCTCGCACCGCTCTATCGTTCGACCGTTGGCTTCGACCGTCTGTTCAATCTCGTCAATCAGGCGGCTGCGGGCTTTGAGGCGGCACCAAGCTATCCGCCCTATAATATTGAACACACTGCCGAAAATGCCTACCGCATCACTGTCGCGGTCGCCGGCTTTTCGGAGAAAGAGCTCTCGATCGAGGTCAAGGATGGCAGCTTGACGATCCGCGGCTCCAAGGAGAGCCAGGTCGAAAGCGCGCCGAAGAGCGAAGTGCTCTATCAAGGCATCGCCGCCCGCGCCTTCGAGCGTCGGTTCCAGCTTGCCGATCATGTGCAGGTGCAAGGCGCGAGCCTCGAAAACGGCCTGCTCCATGTCGATCTTATCCGTGAGCTGCCGGAGGCCCAGAAGCCGCGGCAGATCCACATTGACACGCCGGTAGCCAAGAAGCCGGAAGTGGTCGAGCAGGGGAAGGCGGCCTAAGGTCCTTCTCTCACAGCCAGAGTCATTTCGAAGGGCGCCCAAAAGGCGCCCTTCTGCTTGTCGAGCGGCCCTATATGTACGAAGCAGAGCATGTCCTCGATGAGACATCGGATATATCCGATGTCTAAAAAGTGTCGGAAAAGTCTGTCAACTTTTCCGGGAGATGCTCTAATCCTTGTCGATATCGCTATCCTGCGGCGTCGGCGCGGGTTTCAATCCCGGCTGCGGCCTTATGGGAGACAGCTCCCTTGCTGTTTCCGTCGTTGGCGATGCACCAGCCGCGGCTTTGTCGGGACTTGGTGGCGCCGGACTTGCCGGGGTCGGACTTGGCGGGGTCGGACTCGGCGGGGCCTTGGTCGCCTGCGACGGCAGAGGCCGAGGCGCTGCTGCAGGTCCGTTGGCTGCGGCCGGATGTCCGAGTTCCGCCTTTGCCACGACGCCAGACGTCACATTTTCGAGGAGCGTGCCTGCATGGGCGTCGAAGGCAAGGTGATGCAGCTGGCCCTGCGCGTCTTTTGCAAAAGCAATATAAACGTGGCCGTTGCGGCGCGGTGCGGCCAGGAGACGAAGTCCGAGAAGGCTTGTCCGGTGGCGGATCTCGGCCACTGAAACGGTCCCGTAGTCAATATTGGGCGCTGCGGCGGGCCAGGATGCGGGCCGTCGTCCGACATCATCCGGCGGAATGGGTGGCGGGCCTTCGTCTGCATGCCACGACCACGAACGTAAGGATTGCGCCTGCGCGGATGGGACGGGGAGGCTGGCCGTGAAGCCGAGCGCCAAAAGTCCCAGGCCCGCCAGTCCGGCGGCTTTCCATCCCGCGCGTCGGCGGCATAGCATATTTGCCAAGCATTCATCCGAGCCCGTCATGATCTCCCCCGATCCGGCTTGCGCTTAAACAATTTGGCCTGTCCGGCAAAGCCCAGCGAAGCTCTTGGGGCCGGAACGGGCGCGCGGATGCGCCATTGGCAAGGTTGGCAAGGAATTCGGCGAAAGTCAGCAGCAATTGCGGCAAGAGAGGGATGAGGAAAGGCGGGAACCGGCTTTCCGGCGCGATCTTCGGTTTCCGATCATGGCGCCGCTGCGGCTTGCGCCATGGCGATGAATTGGGCGATGTCGTCAGCTTCGGTGGCGAAAGAGGTCACGAGGCGAATGAAGACCTCATTCTCCTGCGGCGCCACGAGAGCCCGATCGATCGCATGAAGCGTCCACTCATAATAATGCGCGCCGGCGGCCCGCAATGCTTGATCGATGGCGCGCGGCAAGAGCACGAAGATTTCATTCGCGGCGCAGGGCCAGACGAATTTTACGCCCGGCACTTGCGCCAGCCCCGATGCGAGCTTGGCCGCTCGTTCATTGGCCTTGCCGGCGAGGTCGAGCCAGTGGTTGTTCGCGAGATAGGCCGTCATTTGCGCGCCGAGGAAGCGGCCTTTCGATAAAGTATGGCCGCCGCGTTTGCGCCGATAGACGAAATTTTCCGCCCGCCTGGAATCGAAGAAAATCACCGCCTCGCAGGCCAGCGCGCCATTCTTCGTCGCACCGAAGGACAGGACGTCGACGCCGGCCTTCCAGCTCGTCTCGGCGGGCGTGCAATTTTGCGCGGCGAGCGCATTGGCGAAGCGCGCGCCATCCATATGCACGACGACGCCGGCTGCATGGGCGATCGAAGTGAGCTCGGCGATTTCGGCAGGGGTGTAGAGCGTGCCGCATTCGGTCGCCTGCGATAGAGAGAGCGCCGCCGGCTGCACTTGCGTGACCATGCCGCGCGGAAAAGCGGCGAGCTTTGCCCGCAAAGCCTCTGGCGTGATCTTGCCGGCGGCGGCCTCGATCCCGACGAGCTTGGCGCCTGCGGTAAAAAATTCCGGCGCGCCGCATTCATCCTCCATCACATGCGCGCCGCTATGGCAGAAGACGGCGCCATAGGGCGGCGTTAGCGCTGCAAGCGCCAGCGCATTGGCGGCTGTGCCGGTCGCGACCAAAAAGCTCGCGGTTTTCCGCTCGAAAATGTCGTCGATGCGGGCCTGCGCCTTGGCCGTCCATTCATCCTCGCCATAGGAATGGGCCGTACCCAAATTGGCGGCAGCAATGGCGGCGAGGATTTCGGCGCTGGCGCCGACATTATTGTCGCTTGCAAAATCCATCCTGCCGCGGCTCCAGGGGCTGTGCGGTGGTTTTGGTCATGGCGGGCAAGGCAAGCCAGAGCATGTCCCGGAAAAGTTGACAGACTTTTCCGACACCTTTTAGACATCGGGTATACCCGATGTCTTATAGAGGACATGCTCTACTTCTTTGATGTAGAGCCGATTTGTCCCGATCATGTGGATCGCAGTTCAAGCACATCGGATATATCCGATGTGCCAAAGACGCGATTCCACGTGATCGGGATCGGCTCTAAAGGCCAATTGCAGAGCGGCCGACCGTGCCGCTTGCCGTCAGCATATGGCTCGGCAATTCAATTCTACACGGTGAAGCCGAATGACACGTTGCCGCGAGGGCTCACGCCGGGACGAAAAGCTTGAACAGCGCGAGCTTGACGGCATCGATCGCCAAGCCGAAGGCAAGCGTCGCGACGAGGACCGCAATCGCGACGCCGAGGGGCAGAGGCGCCATCAAGACATGGCCCAAAGCGAGAATCGCGGCGATCGCCGAGCTGACAGCGGAGGAAGCCAGGAGCCAGCCGCTCGGGCGCGAGCGCCAGAACGGGCGCCTTTCCCTGATCGAAAAGATGATCGCCTGCCCGCCGAGAATGAGGACGGTGAAGGCGAGCGTCCGCAGCTGATCGAGATCGAGCCCGAGCATGAATTTGCCGGCCGCGAGAACGGCCGTGGAAAAGGCAAGCTTGCACAGGCCCAGCGCGACGGCGAGGATCGTGATCGAGCCCAGGCGCCAGACGACCGGATGTTCGGAGACGAAGGCGCGATCGGTGGTCAGCGACATGGTCAAGAGGTCGTTGACGACGAGGAACAAGACCATGAACATCGGCGTGATGATGAGATGGCCCGTCATCACCAGCCCGGCGGCGAGAAAGAGAACCGTCTCGATCTTCTTGAGAAGGGCGTTCAACGTATAGGTCAATATGCGCTGGGCCGTCGCGCGCCCTTCCTTGACGGCATCGACGATTCCCGCGAGGCCCGGCGCTGTGAGGACGATGGCGGCCGCCGACTTGGCGACATCGGTGGCGGTCGAGACGGCAATGCCGACCTGCGCCTGGCGCAGCGCCGCCGCATCATTGGCGCCGTCGCCGCACATGCCGACGACATGGCCCTTCTGCTGCAATTTCCTGACGAGCCGGAATTTGTCCTCGGGAAACACGCCGGCATAGACGTCGAAACCGGTCGGCTCCGCCACATCCGCGATCGCTTCCGCCGGGCAGATGCGGCTGCCGAGGCCCACCGCCTGGGCGACGGCGGCAGCCGTTGCCGGCGCATCGCCGGTGACCATGACGGTAGTCACGCCGAGGCCGCGAAGCTCGCCGATGAGCCCGGCGGAATCCTCGCGCGGCGGATCGCTGAGGCCGATGAGCCCGATGAGCGCCAGCTTTCCCGGCGCGCCCGCCGCGACGGCGAGGATCCTGTGGCCCTGCGCCGCCATCTCATCGGCCGCCCGGAGCGCGTCCGCGCCTATTGAGGCCACAGCCGCCATCGCATGCGGCGCGCCTTTGATGATTTCGCGCTGTTCACCCGTTTGGCCGAGGACAATGGCCCGCGTCCGCTTGAGCGCCGGATCGAAAGGCTCGAAGCTCGCAACGGTGAACGTCGAAAGAACGCGATTGTCTTCCGCCGCATGGCGAATGGCCTCGTCGACCGGATCCTGGCCGCCCTCCGAGCTCGCGAGAGCGGCAAAGGCCAAGAGCTCTTCCGATGTCGTCGGTGCGAAGGGCCGGACGAGATCGACCCGCAACGCATTCTTTGTCAAAGTCCCCGTCTTGTCGGCACAGAGCACATCCATCGAAGCGATCTCATTGACCGCGGCAAGGCGCGTGGCGAGGGCGCCACGGGCGGCGAGCTTGCGCGACGTCAGCGCGGCCGCCAGAGTGAAGGTTGCCGGAAGCGCGACGGGGATGGAGGCGAGGATGGCAGTTAGAACGAGCGCAATGAAATGGCTCGGCGGCATGCCGATGCCATAGGCATAGGCGATCATGAGGATGACGACGGCGCCGTTCAGCACGGCGAGGTTGCGAACCAGACCGAAGACGGCCTTCTGCTCGGCGCTTTCGTGATGCGCGATGCGGACGAGTTCCGCCGCGCGGCCGAAATAGGTGTGCGCGCCGGTCGCGGTCACTTCGGCCACGGCTTCACCGCGGCGAATGATGCCGCCGGCATAGAGCGCCGAACCGGCGCCGGCTTCCACCGGCACTGACTCCCCCGTGAGCATGGACTGATCGACGAGCACGCCGCCCGCGACGACGCGCAGATCGGCGGGGACGATCGCGCCGAGCGAGATTTTGACGATATCGCCGGGGACCAGCCTGTCGCTCGCCAGCTTGACCCATTGGCCGTCGCGCCGCACCGAGGCCGTGAGCGTCAACCTGGATTTGAGCGCCGCCAGGGCGCGGTTGGCGCGGCCTTCCTGGATCAGGCCGATCACGGCGTTGAGCACAAGCAGCAAGCTGATGAAAGCCGCTTCGACCTGTTCGCCGATGGCAAGCTGCAACAGGATCGCCGCCTCCAGCATCCACGGAACCGGAGCCCAGAATTTCTCGGCGATCCGGCGGAATGGGCGCGCAGGCTCTTCGGCGACGGCATTGGGGCCGTACGCGGCCAGCCGACGTTCGGCTTCGTCGCTGCCGAGGCCTGGCGGCGGAGGCGCGGCTGGCTCAGCGGTGTGCACGGTCATCGGTGCTTTCCGGAACTCGTTTGGCAACACTGAAACGCTGTCTGGTCGGTTGAAAGAGCCGCGTTGAATGGCATCTGCGAAGAAAGTCAATTCCGCGCCGCGCTTCGCGCCTGTTTCGGGAGCCTCGACGGGCCGCGGCGTCGCGCCTGCCGTCGATATTCGCGTCGGAGGGTTCAGAATGCGCTTGTGTTTTTCGAGAAATCTGTAATCTTGCCACGATATTGATAGGACAGCCTTGCTGACCATTTGCCATTAGGCATATTTCTGCCATTTTCCTTTATCAACGCCCGCCAGCTGTAAGGCCGCTTTTCCCTTCGGCTCGACCCTTCTGCCTGGCGCTTTCTGATATTGCGCAATTGGCTTGCTGCGAGGCAGTGTTTTTAAACGGGCTTCGGGATGCAAGCTGGGGGGCGGAACATGAAGGATGGTGAGCGGGATCAGCGTGCGGGGATCGGCCGGACCGGCCATCCGAAACGCCCGTTTCGCACCATCCCTGCGTCTTTTGTACCAGGATTTTCATCGATGCCCAATCAGACCTTTCTCGATCCCGCTCTGCCGCCGGCGCAAGGTCTTTATTCTCCAGATCGCGAGCACGATTCCTGCGGCGTCGGCTTCATCGTCGACATGCATAATCGCAAATCGCATGAGATCGTTGCCAAGGGGCTCGAGATTCTGCTCAATCTCGACCATCGCGGCGCTGTCGGCGCCGATGCGCGGGCGGGCGACGGCTGCGGCATGCTGGTGCAGATCCCCCACCGCTTCTTCGCCGGCGAGGCGGCAAAACTCGGCTGTGCTCTGCCCGAGCCCGGCAATTATGCCGTCGGCACTTTCTTTCTGCCGCGCGATGCGGAAGGCCGGGCGATCGTCGAGGCGATCATCGAAAAATCCGTCGCCGACGAGGGGCAGCGGTTTCTCTTCTGGCGCGACGTGCCGGTGGATTCGAGTGGGCTCGGCGAGAGCGTTAAGCCGACGGAACCGGTGATCCGGCAGATTTTCGTCGGCCGCGGCGCCAATGCCGGGACGGGCGCTGCCGAGCAGGATCTCTTCGAGCGCCGGCTCTTCATCCTGCGCAAGGTGATTTCCAACACCGTCTATGACAAGCGCGATCCGCGGACGAAGGGATTCTATTCTGTCTCCCTGTCTTCGCGCACCGTCGTCTACAAGGGGCTTTTGCTCGCGACCTACCTCGGCGATTATTTCAACGATCTGCGCGATCCGTTGTTCGAATCGGCGCTCGCTCTGGTGCATCAGCGCTTTTCGACCAATACATTCCCGACCTGGTCGCTCGCCCATCCCTATCGCATGGTCGCGCATAATGGCGAGATCAACACGCTGCGCGGCAATCTCAATTGGATGGCGGCGCGCCAGGCCTCGGTGTCTTCCGATTTGTTCGGCGCCGACATCGCGAAGCTTTGGCCGATTTCCTATGAGGGACAGTCGGACACGGCCTGTTTCGACAATGCGCTCGAATTCCTCGTGCAAGGCGGCTATTCGCTCGCCCATGCGATGATGATGCTCATCCCCGAGGCCTGGTCCGGCAATCCTTTGATGGATGAGGATCGCCGCGCCTTCTATGAATATCATGCCGCTCTGATGGAGCCTTGGGACGGCCCCGCCGCCGTCGCCTTCACCGACGGGCGCCAGATCGGCGCGACGCTCGACCGCAATGGTTTGCGGCCGGCCCGCTACATCGTCACCGATGACGGGCTCGTCGTCATGGCGTCGGAGGCGGGCGTGTTGCCGATGATCCCGCAGGAGAAGATCATCGCCAAATGGCGGCTGCAGCCGGGCAAGATGCTGCTCGTCGATCTCGAACAGGGCCGCATCATCTCCGACGACGAGATCAAGAAGACGCTGGCGACCTTGCATCCCTATGGCGAATGGCTGCAGCGCACGCAGATCAAGCTCGAAGAGCTGAACCCCGTCGATGCGCGGGCGACGCGCAGCGATGTCTCTTTGCTCGATCGCCAGCAGGCCTTCGGCTATACGCAGGAAGATCTCTCCATGCTGCTCGAGCCGATGGCGGTGACGGGGCAGGAGGCGGTCGGCTCGATGGGCAATGACACGCCGATCTCGGCTTTGTCGAGCAAGGCCAAGCTGCTCTACACTTATTTCAAGCAGACCTTCGCGCAGGTGACGAATCCGCCGATCGATCCGATCCGCGAAGAGCTCGTCATGAGCCTCGTCTCCTTCATCGGGCCGCGGCCGAATATTTTCGACCATGCCGGCAATGCGAAGCGCAAGAGGCTTGAAGTCCGCCAGCCGATCCTGACCAATGCGGATCTCGAAAAGATCCGTGCAATCGGCATGCTCGAAGAGACTTTCGACACCCGCACGCTCGACAGCACCTATGCGGCCGAGCGCGGCGCCGAAGGCATGGCCGAGGCGCTCGCTAGGCTCTGCGACCGCGCCGAGCAGGCGGTGACCGGCGGCTATACGATCATCGTGCTGTCAGACCGTCTCGTCGGGCCGGACCGCATCCCCATTCCGGCGCTGCTCGCCACCGCGGCCGTGCATCATCATCTGATCCGCAAGGGATTGCGGACTTCGGTCGGCCTCGTCGTCGAGACCGGCGAAGCGCGCGAAGTGCATCATTTCGCTCTGCTCGCCGGCTATGGGGCGGAAGCCATCAATCCCTATCTCGCCTTCGAGACCATCGCCGCCATGGCGGAGGAATTCCCTGACGAGATCGACGGCACCGAGGCCTGCAAGCGCTATGTCAAATCGATCGACAAGGCGCTGTTGAAGATCATGTCCAAAATGGGCATATCGACCTATCAATCCTATTGCGGCGCGCAGATCTTCGACGCCATCGGCCTCGCCGAGGATTTCGTCGCCTGCTATTTCACCGGAACCGCCTCGCAGATCGGCGGCATCGGTCTCGTCGAAATCGCCGAAGAGACTTTGCGCCGGCACAGAGATGCTTTCGGCGATGCGCCGATCTATCGCCATGCGCTCGACATCGGCGGCGATTATGCCTTCCGCATGCGTGGCGAGGCGCATAGCTGGTCGCCGCAGACGGTGTCCTTGCTGCAGCATGCCGTGCGCGCCAATTCGCGCGAGCAATATCGCGCCTATGCGGCGCTGCTCAATGATCAGAGCGAGCAGCTTCTGACGATCCGTGGCCTCTTTCGCATCAAGGGGGCGGAAGAGGATGGGCGCTTGCCTGTGCCGCTCGACGAGGTCGAGCCGGCGACCTCGATCGTCCGCCGCTTCGCGACCGGCGCCATGTCCTTCGGCTCCATCTCGCGCGAGGCGCATACGACGCTCGCGATTGCGATGAACCGCATCGGCGGCAAGTCGAACACGGGCGAGGGCGGCGAGCAATCCGATCGCTACAAGCCCTTGCCGAACGGCGATTCGATGCGCTCGGCGATCAAGCAGGTGGCCTCCGGCCGTTTCGGCGTCACGACGGAATATCTCGTCAATTCCGACATGATGCAGATCAAGATGGCGCAAGGCGCAAAACCGGGCGAAGGCGGCCAATTGCCCGGCCATAAGGTCGATGCGGTGATCGCTAAGACGCGCCATTCGACGCAAGGCGTCGGCCTCATTTCGCCGCCGCCGCATCACGACATCTATTCGATCGAAGATCTGGCGCAGCTCATCTTCGATCTGAAGAATGTCAATCCCGATGCCGATGTGTCGGTGAAGCTCGTCTCGGAAGTCGGCGTCGGTACGGTTGCCGCCGGCGTTTCAAAAGCGCGCGCCGATCATGTCACCATTTCCGGTTACGAAGGCGGCACCGGCGCTTCGCCGCTCACTTCGATCAAGCATGCCGGCAGCCCGTGGGAGATCGGGCTGGCCGAGACGCATCAGACCTTGGTTTTGAACCGGCTGCGCTCGCGCATCGCCGTGCAGGTCGACGGCGGGTTGAGGACGGGCCGCGATGTCGTCATCGGCGCTTTGCTCGGCGCCGATGAATTCGGCTTTGCGACGGCGCCTTTGATCGCAGCCGGCTGCGTGATGATGCGCAAATGCCATCTCAACACATGCCCGGTTGGTATTGCGACGCAGGACCCGGTGCTGCGCAAGCGCTTCGTCGGCCAGCCCGAGCATGTCATCAATTTCTTCTTCTTCGTCGCTGAGGAAGTACGGGAATTGATGGCCGCGCTCGGCTATCGCAGCTTCAATGAAATGATCGGCCAGATGCAGATGCTCGACAAGCAGAAGTTCGTCGATCATTGGAAGGCGAAGGGCCTCGATTTCTCGAAGCTCTTTCACAAGCCGGCGGCAGCCGATCCCGAAGCGCTCTTCCGTTCGACGCGGCAGGACCATCGTCTCGCCAATGTGCTCGACCGTCAGCTCGTCGGGCAGGCGGAGCTTGCGATCGAGCATGGGACGAAGCTTCGTATCGAGACGAAGATCAACAACACCGACCGCACGACCGGCGCCATGTTGTCCGGCGTCATTGCGAGGTGCTATGGCCATGCCGGTCTGCCCGACGACACGATCCATGTGCATGCCAAAGGCACGGCCGGCCAGAGTTTTGGCGCCTGGCTGGCGCGCGGCGTGACTCTAGAGCTCGAAGGCGAAGCCAATGATTATGTCGGCAAGGGCTTGTCGGGCGGCAGGCTCATCATCTATCCGCCGGCCAATAGCCGCACCGTCGCCGAAGACTCGATCATCGTCGGCAACACCGTGCTTTATGGCGCGATCGCCGGCGAATGCTATATCCGTGGCGTCGCCGGCGAGCGTTTCGCCGTCCGCAATTCAGGTGTGATCGCAGTGGTCGAGGGCGTCGGCGATCATGGCTGCGAATATATGACCGGCGGCGTCGTCGTCGTGATCGGCAGGACAGGCCGCAATTTCGCCGCCGGCATGTCGGGCGGCATCGCCTATGTGCTCGACGAGGATGGAACTTTCGCGGCGCGCTGCAATCTCGCCATGGTGGATCTCGAACCGGTCGCCGAAGAAGAGGAAGCGATGCAGAAGAGCTATCACCAGGGCGGTGATCTCGATTTTCATGGCCGCGTCGATGTGATGCGCGACATGACGCGTTACGATGCCGAGCGTTTGCGCCAGCTCATCGCCAATCATGCAACCCATACGGGCTCGGCGCGGGCGCGGACAATCCTCGACAAATGGGATGAATATAAGGGCAAGTTCCGCAAGGTGATGCCGGTCGAATATCGGCGTGCGCTCGCAGAGATGATGGCGCAGAAAGACGATGAGCTGCCGCTCCTCGCTGCCGCTGGGGAATGAACGAATGGTGTCGCACACCCTCTCCCTGTGGGAGAGGGTGGCTGCAGAGCAGCCGGGTGAGGGGTTACCGTGTTCGAAGGATCGTAACCCCTCATCCGCCCCGCTCCGCGGGGCACCTTCTCCCAATGGGAGAAGGTAGGCGCGCACCATGCGGCGCACTTCACCTTTATCAATAGTGAAAATGCCTTCACGGCCTCTTCGGCGACCGCTACACAACATCGGATAGGGTATGGGAAAGGTTACGGGCTTCCTCGAAATCGATCGCCGCGACCGGCGCTATGAGCCGGCGTCCGACAGGATCAGGCATTATCGCGAGTTCATGATCCCTTTGTCGGAAGAGGCGACGAAGGATCAGGCGGCGCGCTGCATGAATTGCGGCATCCCCTATTGCCACACCGGCTGCCCGGTCAACAATCAGATCCCGGACTGGAACGATCTCGTCTATCATTCGGATTGGGAAGAAGCCGCGCGCAATCTCCATTCGACCAATAATTTTCCGGAATTCACCGGCCGCGTCTGCCCGGCGCCTTGCGAGGCCGCCTGCACTTTGAACCTTAACGACAATCCGGTGACGATTAAGACGATCGAATGCATGATCGTCGACCGCGCCTTCGCCAATGGCTGGATCAAGCCGGAGCCGGCCGAGCGCAAGACTGGCAAGCGCGTTGCCATCGTCGGTTCCGGTCCGGCCGGCCTCGCCTGCGCCCAGCAGCTCGCCCGCGCCGGCCATGAAGTGCATGTCTTCGAGAAGAATCTTAAAGCGGGCGGCCTGCTGCGCTATGGCATTCCGGACTTCAAGATGGAAAAACATCTGATCGACCGCCGCGTGCATCAGATGGTGGCGGAAGGCGTGCAGTTTCATGGCGGCGTCAATGTCGGCGTCGATCTCGATCCGCAAAAACTCGTCGCCGAATATGATGCGGTGGTGCTTGCGGGCGGTGCGGAAAAGCCGCGCGATCTGCCGATCCAGGGCCGCGATCTTTCGGGCATCCATTTCGCCATGGAGTTTCTCCCCCAGCAGAACCGGCGGATCGGCCGCGAGCCGATCGTGAGCAATGATCCGATCCTCGCTTCGAGCAAACATGTCGTCGTCATCGGCGGCGGCGATACGGGCTCGGACTGTATCGGCACATCGGTGCGGCAAGGGGCCGTCAGCGTCACTCAGCTCGAAATCATGCCGCAACCGCCGGAGAAGGAGAATAAGCTCCTCACCTGGCCCGATTGGCCGATGAAGCTGCGCACCTCATCGAGCCATGAAGAGGGGGCAAAACGCGACTTCGGCATTCTCACCAAGGAGTTCATCGGCGAGAATGGCGTTGTCAAGAAGCTCCGCTGCGTGCGCGTCGATGCGAAGATGCAGGAGATTGCCGGCAGCTCCTTCGAGATCGAGGCCGATCTCGTGCTGCTCGCCATGGGCTTCGTCTCGCCCCTGCATGAGGGGCTCCTCGACAAGCTCGGCGTGAAACTCAACTCACGCGGCAATGTCGCGGCCGACACCACGACTTACAAAGCCTCGGCCGAAAAGGTTTTCGCCTGCGGCGACATGCGGCGCGGCCAATCGCTGGTCGTCTGGGCGATCCGCGAAGGCCGCCAGGCCGCCTACAATGTCGATCTCTTTCTGATGGGCTCGACGGTTTTGCCGCGTTGACCTGCGTTTGGCTGATGTGCGATCTCATTCGCGTGGCGGAAAGACCTGATTGCTGAAGGGCGAAAGCGTCGGCACGCGCATCACCACAAAGCCGAAGCCACTCGCCTGATGACAGCTGTTGCAGGCTTCCGTCAGCCTTTGAAAGGCGAGGGCAAAGCCTTGACGGTTCCGCGCCGCGATCGCCCGCCCGATGTCATCGAGCGCCGGCGTGCTCTTGATCTTGACAAGCTGCGCGAAAGGCACATTGCCGACCTTGGGATAGGACCGCGCGGCGAGGTCGAAACTCTGCCTCATCAGGGTCATTTCATAATGGGCGAGCGGCCAATTCGCGACTTGCCCGGCATAGCCGAGTTTAAGATGGCGGAATTGGGTGGTGCTCATGATATCGGCGAGGGCGGCGCCGTCGCGCTGGGGCGTGCTGGCGGGTGAACCCTCCTGCGCATCGAGTGCAGTGCAGCCCACGGTGATGATGACAAGTGCCAAGGCGAAAGGCTTCATATGCAGCGTCCTTTCCTCACACGAAATCGTGACATGCTCTGCGGCCGAATTGCGCCATGCTATGTGGACTTGGCTTGCGATCCGCGCAACGAGAGACTCGGGCCCACCCTTCTCAAATGGGCGCTGATTTCAGCCGACGCGGCTCATTCTTACCTTTTCGCATTAACGGGATTTGGCACTGACGCGCTTGATTCACCGCAATTTCTGCCGAGCGGTCCGCGCTAACGCAAAGGGGATTGCGATAGCGCCGTTGCGGCATGGGTGCCGGGCATGAAGACGCGTCCCGCCATCATCGAGACTCTCCAGCTCACCAAGCACTTCGGCGATTTCGTCGCCGTCGAGGATATTTCCCTGACCGTGGGCAGTGGCGAGATCTTCGGCCTCATCGGGCCGAACGGCGCCGGCAAATCGACGCTCGTAAAAATGCTGACAACCTTGCTGCCGCCGACTTCCGGCACTGCGCAAGTGGCGGGCTTCGACATCAGGCGGCAGCCAGGACAGGTGCGCCGCAGGATCGGCTATATCCCGCAACTCTTGTCGGCCGACGGCACTTTGACGGGCTATGAAAATCTTCTGCTCTCGGCGCGGCTCTATCTTCTGCCGCAGCACGAACGCCAGGCGCGGATCGCCGCCGCCCTCGCGATGATGGATCTGACCGAGGCGGCCGACCGCCAGGTTTCGACCTATTCCGGCGGCATGATCCGCCGCCTTGAGATCGCGCAATCGATGCTGCACGAGCCGGCCGTGCTGTTCATGGACGAGCCGACGGTCGGGCTCGATCCGGTCGCCCGCAATGCCGTCTGGGTGCATGTGAAGGAGCTCCGCGATCGGCTCGGCATGACCATTCTCATCACGACCCATATGATGGAGGAGGCCGACCTTTTGTGCGACCGGATCGGGATTCTGCATAATGGCCGATTGCAGGAGGTCGGCACGCCGCAGGAGCTCAAGGACCATGTCGGGCCGGGCGCGACGCTCGACGATGTCTTTGCGCATGTCACAGGTGCCGTGATCGACAGCGGAGGTTCTTATCGTGACACGCAGCGGACCCGCCGCAGCATCCGCGCCCGTGGCTGAGGGCGGCGGTACTGTTCGCCGCATCCTTGGCCGCGTCGCCGATTATCTGCTCCAGGTCTTTGCCGTCGCCGATGCGGAAATCCGCAAGCTGCGGCATGATCCGGGCGAACTCTTCACCCGCGCCTTGCAGCCGGCGATCTGGCTCCTGCTCTTCGGGCAGGTCATGGCCCAGGTGCGCGGCCTCAATGTCGGAGGCGGCAATTATCTCGATTTCATCGCGCCCGGAATTCTTGCACAAAGCGTGCTCTTTGCGGCGATCTTTTATGGGATCGCGGCGATATGGGAGCGCGATCTCGGTGTCCTTCACCGCTATATGGTGAGCCCGGCGCCACGCAGCGCGCTCGTCTTCGGCAAGGCGATTTCCTCCGCCGTGCGCGGCCTCGTCCAGGCTGCGATCGTCTATGCGCTCGCGGCTCTCCTCGGCATCCATGTCGTCTTCGGCCCGCTGCACATCCTCGGTGTCATCGCGCTGATCGCCATCGGCTCGGGGCTCTTTTCGACATTTTCCCTGATCATCGCCTGTCTCGTGAAGACACGCGAGAGATTCATGGGGATCGGCCAGGTTCTCACCATGCCGACCTTCTTCGCCAGCAATGCGATCTATCCGATCGACATCATGCCCGCCTGGCTGCGCACCATATCCTCGCTCAATCCCTTGACCTATGAAGTCGACGGGCTGCGCGCCCTGATGCTTGCCGGCGGCACCAGCAAATATGGCGTCGGCTTCGATCTTCTGGTTCTGACTTTGGTGTTTTTGGCGCTCGTCGGCGTCGCCACGCGGCTTTATCCGCGGCTCACGCAGTAGTCGATCGCGCCAGCTTGCCGCGCGATCGGCCGCAGAGAAAATAGATCGCAAGGGCTTAGCCCGGCGGCAGAAAGTGGCACTTGCCACTCCTGCCGTCCGGTCGGACATTGCCGAGGTCGGTCGCGTCGCGGAACCGGAGGATCGACGCGATCAGTATCTCGCGACGACCGGGGCGTTCCAGTCGAACCTGTAGTTCAGGCCCAATCGAACGATGTTCCCGTCGAATTTCTGGCTGCCATAGATGAAGATGCCCTCGCCTGCGGCGATCGAGTTGGCGGCCGCGACTTCGTAGTTTGCGGTTCCGAGATCGTAATAGAGATATTCCAGCTTGGCGCTCAAATTGGAGGTGAACGCATATTCGACGCCGCCGCCGACCGCAAAGCCCGTCCGGACTCCAGATCCGCTGCCGCTGAACAAGTCGGTATTGCTGCCGTCAAAGTTGGATGCATAGGCGGCGGCGCTGGTGCGTCCAAATGCCAAGCCGCCCGTGGCGAAGACCAAGGCGCGGTCGAAAGCGAATCCGGCGCGGGCGCGCACGGTGCTAAGCCATGCGAGCCCAGCTGACGAGGTCGCGACATTCGTGATGATCCCATTCGGCGGCGCGACGAAGCCGGTGCTTCGGAAGCCGTCGTTGATCCAATCGAAATCAGCTTCGCCACCAACGACGATCTGATTGATCTGATAATTGTAGCCGATCTGCCCGCCCGCCGTGAAAAACCCCGCTCCGCTATTGCCGAGGGCGGTCGGAAGGAATCCGGAGGCAATTGCGTTGCCCACCGGCGTCCCGCCGACGAAGCCCAATATACCGCCCGATTCAAACACGTCGTCAAATCCCGGCGGGGCGGGTGCCGGTATCGATGAATAGCTGTAGTCGGTCTTTGTGTTCTCCCAGCCGCCGCCGGCGTTGACGCCGATATAGGGGCCGGTCCAACTGAAATAGGGAGCGGGTGCGGCGGCCGGCTCTTTGTACACCGGTAGCGGAAGGTCGGCGGCCATCGCAGGTGCCGCAACGATAATCGCAACGGACGTGAGCAGAAACTTGTTCATGACCATCTCCCCCATGTTTGCTGATGTTTGGTTCGGCGCCTCGAACGTTTTGCGAAAGGATTGAATTGAGGGAGTCTCCGGATCGTCAGCCAAGTTCATCAGCTACCGAACACGCCGCACATTTCGGCGGCGGAGGTCCTCATGAGTTTGATCGTAGAACGCACTTTGAAGCCTGTCACATCGATCAAAGCTATCACGTCGATAAATTTGACTCTGTAGTCTTCCCATCACAGCAAAGACAAGTCAGCGACGAGTGTGCAGATGCTGCGCGCCGTCTTCATCGATATCGATCATGGCGTTCGCGCGCAACATGACGCAAGGTCAGACATTCCGATCATGACGTGCGGCATGTGACGCCGAGTTTGTTTTGCGTGCGGTGGCGAGGAAACAGAGGATGTCGATAAATTTGACTCTGCAGCCGTTCATCGCAGCCGAGATAAATCAGTGGCGGGTGCGAAAATGCTGGGCCATCCGCATCGATGCCGATCGTGCCATTCGCACGCGACGTGACACGAGACCAAACATTGCGGTCATGCGGCGACGCGCGACGCCGAGTGTGTTGTAAGCACAGTTGTAAAAAATAGATGAGAAGGCCAAGGCCGCGCCGAGTCGCGCGGCCCGTTATCACACGATCTCTTCCATCCGCACCATGATCTCGGCGGTCTCTTCCGCCGGCAATGCGGAGCGCAAGGCAAGCGTGATCACGATCAGGCTCCAGACCGCGACAGCAACCACGCCGGGCCAAAAGCCGAGCAGGCCGAAGCCGCCGCCTATATCGCCCAATGCGGAGAGCACCCACATGCCGCCGAACCAGGGCAGCAACCAGGCGATATAGCGCCAGCCGAAGTCCTCCGCCGGCTTTCTTGCGATGAAATGATAATAGACCGCATAAAGCGCGAAACCGACGCCGACCAGACTGAACAGGAAGGAGTTGGTCGTGAAGCCGGTCCAATAGATGATCCAGTTGCTGCAGATGAAGGCGATCGGCGCGAGGATCTCCGCTTTCCACAGCAGGAATTGCCGCTGCAGAGACGGCTGGCTGCGGCGCAGGACCAAAAGCACGATCGGCCCCAGCCCATAGGTCAGCACCGTGATCGAGGTGATATAGTTCACCATCAGCTTCCACGCCGGGAAGGGCAGCAGGAACAGGATGCCGACGATCCACATCACCAGAACCGCGAGCCATGGCGCCTTCGCCGCGTTCAGAGCCATCAGCCAGCGCGGGCCGGCGTTCATCTCGCCGACGGCATAAAGGACGCGCGAGCCGCCGGTCACATACATCAGGCCGGTGCCACCCGGCGAAATATAGGCGTCGATATAGAGCAGCGTCGCCATCCAGCCGAGGCCGAGCGTCGCGGCGAGACCTGCGAATGGCCCCGCCTGGCCAGTGAAGCTCAAATTCGCCCAGCCATGCGCCATGTCGGACGGACGCAGCGCCATCAGGAACGCCACCTGCAGCAAGATGTAAATGACCGCCGAAATCAGCACCGATCCGATGACTGCCATCGGGATATGGCGGCGCGGGTCGGCGCTTTCGCCACCGAGATCGATCGCGGTGCGGAAGCCGAGATAGCTGAACACAATGCCGGCCTCGGGCAATGCGGTGAAGATGCCCGAGACCTGGTAGCTGTTCTTATCCGCTCCCCAGACATCCCAATGCGTGCTCGCGGCGATCAGCACGATGACGGTCAGCAGCGGCACCGCGATCTTCCACCAGGTAATGATGGAGTTGAAACTCAGCAGCATGTGCACGGCAAGCAGGTTCACGAGCGCGAACAGGCCGAGCAGCAATGCGCAGACGATGAAGCCGGTCACCGTCAAAAGACCAGTCTGCGGCTCAAGGAAATAGGGAAGATAGTTGTTGGCATAGGTGACGACGGCCTCGGCTTCGACGGCGGGAATCGGGACATAGGCCAAAAACAGCATCCAGCCCCAGATGCGCCCCAGGCCGTCGCCATGGCTCGCGTGGCTCATATGCACCAGCGCGCCGCTGCGCGGGAACAGCGCCGCCAGCTCGGCAAAGCACAACGCGATCAGCATGATGATCACGGCGCCGACGACCCAGCTCCAGATGCTCAGCGGGCCGGCGATCTTTGATGCGTGATAGGCGCCGAACAGCCAGCCCGAGCCGATCATGCTGGTGGTGCTGGCAAACAACAAGCCGATCATGCGTGCGTCGCGCCGCAGCTCGCCGGAAACGCCTGACCCTGCAAACTCTGCCATGCCCCGCTCCTACGCCCTCGTTCGGCTGCCCCCCATCTGCGCACCGCCCAATCGAGGCGTGAACTCTACCATATGGGGAGAGCACAAGAAACTATGGGGTGGTCACGCTGCAATTGCCCCAAGGGTCGGTGGCGATCAAAGCAATCTTTGTTCCCTGCGGATGACGCGTTCGGGAAAGGCCGCGGCGAGCGCCGCTTCATTGGCCGGCAGTATGCCGCGTTCGGTGATGAGACCGGTGACGAGACGCGCCGGCGTGACGTCAAAGGCGGGATTGGCGGCTGGGCTCGATGCCGGCGTTATCCGCACGCGCTGGAGGCTGCCGTCCGAAGTCGCGCCTTGCATAAAGCTGACTTCCTCTTCGCCGCGTTCCTCGATCGGGATTTCCTTGACGCCATCGAAGACGGCGAAATCGATCGAGGGCGAAGGCGCCGCGACGAAAAAGGGCACGCCATTGTCCTTGGCTGCGAGCGCTTTCAGATAGGTGCCGATCTTATTGCAGACATCGCCGGTGGCGGTGGTGCGATCCGTGCCGACGATGACGAGATCGATTTCGCCATGCTGCATCAGATGGCCGCCGGCATTGTCGACGATGACATGATGCGCAATGCCGTGCTGGCCGAGTTCCCAGGCGGTGAGCGAGGCGCCCTGATTGCGCGGCCTTGTCTCGTCGACGAAGACATGGATGGGAAGGCCCGCATCATGCGCCTTATAGATCGGCGCCGTCGCCGTGCCCCAATCGACGGTCGCGAGCCAGCCGGCATTGCAATGGGTAAGAATATTGACCGGCGCGCCGGATTTTGTTTCGGCGATCTTGCGGATCAAAGCGAGGCCATGATCGCCGATCGCTGCGCAGAGCGCCACATCTTCCTCGGCAAGATTTTCCGCACGGGCGAAGGCTGCGCCGGCTCGTTCGGCCGGCGGCAGCGGCGAAAGATAGGCCCGCATCGTGGCGAGCGCCCAGGCGAGATTGACCGCTGTGGGCCTTGTCGCGAAGAGCGCGGCGGAAGCCGCTTCGAGATTGGCGTCGGACGGATCCTCGCGCATGGCGAGCGCAAGCCCATAGGCGGCGGTGACGCCGATGAGCGGCGCGCCGCGCACCAGCATATGTTTGATCGCCTTCGCCGTCTCAGCAAGTGTCGCGAGTTCGACGACGGCGAATTCATGCGGCACGCGCGTCTGATCGATGATCGATACGCTCGTGCTCTCGGCCGAGGCCCATATGGTTCGATAAGGCTTGCCGTCGACGCGCATCAAGAGCCCCTCAAGGTTGTGACATAGAATTGCCAGGAAGATAGGGAAATAGGAACGACTTGTTGGGCTTGGCATAAAGGCCGGCGCGCCGGATGCAAAGCGCTCCTGCTGCCCGAAGATCTCTTCACCTGAGCCTTAAATTGCCGCGTTTTTTAACAAGCTATTAACAAAATGCCGTGCAAGCTGCTAACCCAACATTAACCTTGCGGTGGGTGCCACGCCATGGACTCCTCGGACACGGGTTCTTCTGACAAGGGTTTTTCGGCCGATCACAAGGCCGGTGATACCTCCGGTTCCGCGATCGACAAGGCGAAGGCCACAGAAGGCGCCGAGGCGGCACCTTCTGCCGCTGCGCACAGCGAAACGGGTGCAGATGCGGCACAGGGCGCGGCGGGCGCCAAGCCGCGGCCCGGATCTTCGCTCATCCTCGTTCCGCCAGTGACGCGAAAGACCGAGGGAAGCCAATCCATCCCGCCGCATGCAGCGAGTGATGCGGCGGCATCGGCTGCGGCCTTCACGACCGATCGCGGCCCAAGGCGGCGGTTCCTCAAGCAAGGCTGGCCACGTTATGCCGCGCCGGCGGCGCTCGGCCTCTGTCTCTTCGGGGTCGGCGTTGCGACTGGAGGCCAGTTCTTCGGCACGACGGTACCCGCCAATTCCGCGGCGCCAGTGGCGGTCGGCGGCCCGAAAGGGGTGCAAGCAGCGATCGATCAGACCGAGATGCGGCGCCTCACCAAAAAGCTCGGCGACGAGATCCACGCCCTTCAAGCCCGCGTCGAGGCCTTGCGCGTTGCCGCGCAGACCGCGACGCCCGAGGACGTGCGGGGTCTGAAAAAGGGCTTGGATGGGCTGCGCGCAAGCCTCGACGCGGCGAAGGCGGAGACCAGCGCTTCGATCGCGCAGCTGAGCGTGAAAGTCGATCGCTTGCAGCGCGAACAAGCCAAGCTGCAACAGCCCATCGACAAGGCGAGCCACGGCGAACATTCTGCCGGCGCCCCGGCGACGACCGCTTCGATCCCCCACGCGGCCGCGCCGCATGGCGCCGCAGTCGAGACTGCGCTGGTTGGCCCGGCTTTGCCGAAAGGCCAGGCGCAGCCCTTGGCGCCCGCGGCCGAGCCGAAGAAAAAGCTGCAATTGCTTGTCGATTGGGTCGTGCGCGACGTCTATCAAGGGGTGGCGCTTGTGGACGGCCCGGAGGGCAGCATCGAAGTGGCGCGCGGCGATTCCATTCCCGGCGCCGGCACGGTCGAGTCGATCGAACGCAAAAACGGCGGCTGGATCATCATCACCAGCCGCGGCATCGTCGGTTCCGTGGGGGACTGATCGAGACAGCGGCTTACTGGCAATTTTTGTTTTGACGCATGACCCCGGAAAGTCGAGCTGGCTTTCCGGGGTCATGCTTTTAGGTCTTTGGCTTGCCGCATGATCTTGTCCGAAAAGTCAGCAACTTTTCGGGGTCATGGTCTATTGCGGCAGCCGCTTCGGCAGAAAATAGGCCAAGAGGCCGATCGCCGGCAAAAAGGCGCTGACTTGATAGACGACGCTGATGCTCGTTTGATCGGCGAGCACGCCGAGAGCCGCCGCGCCTAATCCGCCCATGCCGAAGGCAAAGCCGAAGAAGAGGCCGGCGACCGTGCCGACCCGGCCCGGCAGCAATTCCTGCGCATAGACGAGAATGGCGGCGAAGGCCGAAGAGAGAATAAGCCCGATGATCACCGTCAAAACGCCCGTGAAGAAGAGATTGGCGTAGGGCAAAGCAAGCGTGAAGGGCAGCACGCCCAGGATCGATCCGAAGATCACATAGCGCCGCCCGATCCGGTCGCCGATCGGCCCGCCGAGAAAGGTGCCGAGCGACGACGCGCCCAGAAAGATGAAGAGCAATATCTGCGCATGCGGCACCGAGACGCCGAATTTCTGGATCAGATAGAAAGTGTAATAGCTGCCGAGACTCGCGAGATAGACGAATTTCGAAAAGACCAGAGCGAGCAGGATGAGGATCGCCAGAACGACTTGCCTTCGTCCCAATCCGTCGAAGCGCAGCCCGCTCAGCGGACGCTTGTGTTTCGCCGCCAATTGCCGCGCATACCAATTGCCGATGGAAAAGAGCACGCCCATGGCGAGCAGCGGCACGAGCGACAGAAAGGCGATGGACTTCTGGCCATGCGGCGCCACGATGAAGGCGGCGAGCAGCGGCCCTGTCGCCGCGCCGAGACTGCCGCCGGCCTGAAACAAGGATTGCGCCAGCCCATGCTGGCCGCCCGACGCCATGCGGGCGACGCGTGAGGCCTCGGGATGAAAGACGGAAGAGCCGACGCCGACGAGCGCGGCGGCCGCGACCAGCATGATGAAATGATGCGCGACCGACAAAAGGAGCAGTCCGCAAAGGGTGAAGCCCATGCCGACCGCCAGCGAATAGGGCTTTGGATAGCGGTCCGTATAGAGGCCGATGAACGGCTGCAGCAAAGAGGCGGTGAGCTGAAAGGCGAGGGTGATCAGCCCGATCTGGCCGAAATCGAGCGCGTAAGACGCTTTGATGATGGGATAGATGGCCGGAAGAAGCGACTGAACAATATCGTTCAGCATATGGGTGAAGCTCAACGCCACCAGCATGGCGAAAAGCATATTGTCGCCCGCATCGGATCGATACGGCGCTTCAACCTGTGCTTCCATCTGTCGTTAAGGCTCGCTCATTGGAGCATGCGTGCATGAGCTTTGAACGCACGCGCGCTCGACATTTTCTTGCTCGGAGAACTTATCTTAACCCATGATTCTGCCTGAAAAGCCTGCAACTTTTCGTGAGCATGCTCCGTCATGCGTCAGTGGTACCGCCACCCCGGCTCGAACGGGGGACCTCTAGATCCACAATCTAGCGCTCTAACCAACTGAGCTATGGCGGCCTGCTGCGGTTCGGAAACTAAGTGGATCGTCTCATGATTGCAAGGCCTTGCCGCGCCTAGCTGGGCCTGGAGCATGAAGTTTTGAACATGCTCGCCAGCATGCTCTATGGCTTTGTTTTGACGCGTGATCTTGTCCGAAAAATCTGCTCTGGCCGCCACCGTGGGCGCGTGTCGCGTCAGTGTCCCAGGCCGCCGATCGTCATGCTTGCGGCATCATCCAAGTTGCAGGATTGTCGCAAGTGCCGATGCCGTCGGCACGCCGCTGTCGTGAAAAAAGCGCTCATCGGGGAGGAAAATATGCCGTCACGTCGTTCGTTCATCAAATCGGCAGGATTGGTGCCGCTCGCCGCCGCTGGAGTGGTGCCCGCCGCCGTGGCGGCGCAGGAAGGCGCGAAACCCTATGCCGGTCCGCATGAATTGCCGCGGAATCTCACCGCCCTGGCGATCAAGCAGAAGGACGGCAGCGAGACTTTGGGCGTCAAGACCGACAAAGGCATCATCGACGTCGTGGCGGCGGCGAAACTCCTCAAGTTCCAGGCGCCCGCGACGCTCGAAGATCTGCTCGCGGACGGCAATGCGGCGGGGCTCGTAGCTCTCGTCAAAGCCGCACAAACGTCGCCGAAGGCCAAGCCCGCCATTCTCGACGAGGCGAAGATCACGCATGGCCGGCTCTTCGCCGATCCCGCCAAGATCGTCTGCATCGGCTTGAACTATCGCGCCCATATTGCCGAAACCGGCGAAAAAGTGCCGAAGGTGCCGATCTTGTTCAACAAGTTCAACAATGCGCTCGCCCCGCATAACGTGGTCCTCAAACTGCCGCCGAAGGATGTCGCTTATAAATACGATTATGAGACGGAGCTTCTGATCGTCATCGGCAAGTTCTGCCGCAATGTTCCTGAATCCGCAGCGCTTGAATATGTCGCCGGCTACAGCATCGGGCATGATTTTTCCGCCCGCGATCTGCAACTCGAAACCGGCGGCCAATGGATGATCGGCAAGACGCTCGACGATTTTGCCCCGATCGGACCTTATTTCGTCTCAGCCGATCTCGTCGGCGACCCGAATGATCTCAAGATCGAGACGCGCGTCAACGGCGAAATCCGGCAATCGGCGACGACGCGCGACATGATCTTCGATTGCAAAACGCTCATCTCCTATATTTCGAAACATTTCGAGCTTGATCCCGGCGACATCATCTTCACCGGCACGCCGCCCGGAGTCATTTTGGGCATGGCGAAGGACAAGCAGATCTGGCTGAAGCCGGGCGACAAGATCGAGAGCTCGATCGAAAAGCTCGGCAAATTGAAATTCGAGCTCGCCTGAGCGGATTCTATTTTCGCACATGAAGCTGGATGCAGGCCCTCGCGATCGAGGCATCGGCACTTTCCGATGCCTCATAATTGAGGGCTATGATTCGGATTAAGCTCTCTTCGTTGATTTTCATAAGGGTCGAAACTGGGCGGGGTGCTGCCGGCGGCGCTGAGCTTGCCGGCCAGGCCTTCCTCGCGGCCTCAAAAATTATTATTATTATCAATAACTTGCTGTGCGTCTTACCACAAAGCGCGGCAATTTCTCCGGGATAGGCCGGGGAATTTGTTGCGCCGCATAATTTCCATTAAGGATGAATCGATCAATTTGTTTGAAAAAGCCATCGGCTTATAAACTCGTATCCATGGCCATCGTTAGGTATTCGTTAAGGCTATCCGTGGCGGCGGAGGGGGGCCTGACTGAAGCGACCGGAAGAAAGCCTCTGCCGCTATGATAGCCTATTGCTCCGACTCCGGCATCAGCCGTGAGGACATTGAAACTGCGCTTCAAGCGCTGTCGTTTTCCAAAGCCGAGGAGGTGCCGGTGCTCGCGGCAAGAGCGGCCGGTGCCGGGCAGCCCGGCCGCGTGGTTTTCGCCAGCGAGCCGATGCTGGCGCTTTTTCGTGCCGCGGATCTCGATGCGATCTCCGCCCGCCTTTTCGAAACCCGCGATCCCGGTGCCAGGCGGCTTGTCGAACTCTCGCGCAGTCTGCCAACCGAGTTGGGGCCGCGCCTCGAGCGTTTACGCTTCTTCTTCGGGCCTGTCGTCGAGACTGTCACTTTTCTTTGCCGCAAATACGTCATCGGGCATGAAGGCCCTTTGCTGATCGCCGCAGCGCTCGGCGCAAAGCCGATCCGCAAGACTGTCGCGTCAGCCGCTCCTTTGGTGTCGATCGCAGCCGAGGCGGAGCCGCGGAAACAGGCCGATGCGGCAGCGGTGCCGGCCGCGGCCCTGCCGCTTGAAGAGATCAAAAATGCGCTTGCCGCCCGCCTCGCTGATCGCAAGAGCGTGCGGTTTCTCTGGCGCACCGATGCAGAGGACAAGATCACCGAGATCACGCCGCCGCTCGCGGAGGTCGTCGGCGCTGCCGCCGCCGATCTGCTCGGCCGCGATTTCGGCGATGTGGCGAAATATCTCGAGCGGGACCCTAACGGACCGCTCGGCCGGGCATTTGTCAAAAGAGAGACGTTCAGCGGCATTGAGGTTTTGTGGCCGATTGCCGGCGCCGCGGCGGCGGTTCCCGTAAGTCTCGGCGCGCTGCCCGCCTTCACGCCTGAACGCCGCTTCGACGGCTATCGTGGCTTCGGCGTCATAAGGCTCGATCGCCTTACTGCCGCGGAGCCGCGGGATTTCATGGTTGGCCCGGTCCCGCCCGCAGCCGAACCGTCGGCGCACCAGGTCGCCGACAATGTCGTCCATTTGCGACCATTCGGGACGGTGGCGAAAGCGGCCTCCGGCGAAGCACCGGAAAAGCCGTCGCTGCTCGATCGGCAGGGGCAAAAGGTCGGGCCGCTCACCCATGAGGAGCAGACGGCCTTTCATGAAATTGCAGCCGCTCTCGCCGACGAGACCGCCGCGGCGGCCGAGGCCGCAAAGATCGAGCCGCAGCACATCGCACCGCCCGGCGTCGCGCCGGTTGCAGAACCCATTTCGGCAGCCGCACCGCTGCAGGATGAGACCTCCATTGCCGCGAGCCTCGGCCGCAACGCGGCGATGATCCTCGATCGGCTCGGCTTCGGCATTCTGATCAGCCGCGATGATGTGCCGATCTATGCCAATCGCTATCTGCTCGATCTTCTCGGCTATGCCGATGAAGATGCTTTTCATGCCGCAGGCGGCATGGCGCGGATCTTCGAGCAGGCGCCGGCGCCCGGCAGCGAAGCGATCGATCTGCGCACCGCCTCAGGCAAGATCGCCGCGGTTCGCGGGCGCCTCCAGACGATCGATTGGGAGGGGCTGCCGGCAACGCTTCTCACTTTGCGCCAGGATGAAGAAAAGGAGCTGCGCGGCCGGCTTGAGGCGGACGTGCGGTCGCTGAAAATCGAAGCAGGTGAGCTCACCGCAATTCTCGATACGGCGACGGACGGCCTCGCCCTCATCGATGCGCAGGGACGCATCCTCGCCTTGAACCGTTCGGGCGAGGCTCTGTTCGGCTATGACCAGCGCGATGTCGTGGGTCAGCCCTTCACCTTTCTGATCGCGCCGGAGAGCCAGACGAAGGCGCGCGATTATTTCGCGGGGCTGCAATCTGACGGCGTGGCGAGCCTGCTCAATGACGGCCGCGAGATCATCGGCCAGGCGCGGCAGGGCGGCGCCATCCCGATCTTTCTGACGCTCGGGCGGATCGGCGCCGGCCGGGGCGAACATCAGGAGCAGAAATACTGCGCCCTCCTGCGCGACATGACCCATTGGAAGAAGATCGAGCAGGAGCTCGATGCCGCGCGCCGCGAGGCCGAGCGGGCGAGCGCCTTGAAGTCGGATTTCCTCGCCAAGATCAGCCATGAGATTCGCACGCCGCTCAATGCCATTCTCGGCTTTGCCGAGGTCATCATGGAGGAGCGTTTCGGGCCGATGGGCAATGAACGCTATCGCGACTATCTAAAGGACATCCATACGTCCGGCGCGCATGTGATGAGCCTCGTCAACGATCTCCTCGATCTCTCCAAGATCGAGGCCGGCCGGATGGATCTCGATTTCGTTGCGGTCGATCCCAGTCGGGTGATCTCCGAATGCGTGGCCATCATGCAGCCGCAGGCCAATCGGGAAAGGGTGATCATGCGCCTCGCGCTCGCCCCGAATCTGCCGAAGATCATGGCCGATGAGCGTTCGCTACGGCAGATCATCCTCAATATTCTGTCCAATGCGGTGAAGTTCAATGAGCCGGGCGGCCAAGTGATCATTGCCACCGCACTCACCGACACCGGCGAGGCGGTGATCCGCATCCGCGACACGGGCATCGGCATGTCGGAAGACGATATTGAGACGGCGCTCGAGCCGTTCCGGCAGCTCGCGACCTCGCGGCAGAGCGCCGGCACTGGTCTCGGCCTGCCGCTGACCAAGGCGCTGGTCGAGGCGAACCGTGCCTTCTTCTCGATCAAGAGCAAGAAGAATGAAGGAACCTTGGTCGAGGTCGCCTTTCCACCGGCGAGGCTTCTGTCGCGCGATCCGCTGTCGGCGTGATCGCAGCTCGGACTGTTGTCAGCTCGAAGCGCCTCATCCCTCGCCGATGGTGATGATGATATGCAGCGTGCGCGGGCCATGCGCGCCGAGCAGCAGTTTATGGCCGATGTCGGCGGAGCGCGACGGGCCAGTGATGAAATTCACCGTCCGCGGCATCAGTCCTTTGCCATAAGCGGCGCGCAGCTTCTGCCAGATGCGCTCATAATCGCCGACAATGTCTTGCGCCTGGACGATCACGATATGCGTGTCGGGCAGAAAATTGAGCGTCGTCGGATTATCCTGTCCCGAAATGAGCACGAGGCTGCCGGTCTCGGCGACCGCGCCGAAAGCATGGCTGACGCAGACGAGATCACTGGGTGTTGCGCGGCCATTTGCCACTTCGAGCCCGGTCGTCGCCCAGGGCATGGCCAGCAAGCGCGGATCGCTGCCGAAACGGATCTTTGCCGGAAGATTGCAGGCGCGCAGATAGGCTGCGATCGCGGCCGGCACTTCCGCGCGGGACTCGACCTCCGCAACGCTTGCCGAGACGCGCTCGGCCTCGTCATGGAAAAGCGCGATGCGCTCTGCCGCATCGCCTTGGCCGCGGGCGGGAATCACGCCCTTCGGCGCATGTTCGAGCCGGTCTTCGACTGAGCGGCGTCGCGGCGCCTCGGCGCTGGTCACACCGAGCGCGCGGCGGATGTTGGCGAAAATTTCCGCGCGGGCGCTCATTCCGGCTCCTTATGCGCCTCGGCCTCTGCATTTTGGGGCATGCCGCTTGCAGCTTCGGCGGGTGGCGCGGACGTAGGTGCGGGGCTGGACGTGGCCCGCGGCCTTTTCCGCCACTGCGCCTGAAAGGTGTCGCCTTGCGGCGCCGGAAAATCGCGGCTCGCCGTCCAGCCATCGGCCATTGGCAGATGCACGAAACGGCCTTCCGTGCGGCCGAACCAGGCGAGCGCCTGCATCGCTATGCGCGTCGCCGGCCGATACAGGCTTGGGCGCTTGGCAAAAAATCCCCAGAAGCTGAGGCCGACACGTTGCGCCAGGGAAATAAGCCCGCGCTCGCTCTGGCGCTCGCGCCAATGCCGCATCAGTTTCGGCAGAGGAATGCGGACCGGGCAGACGCTTTCGCAGGCGCCGCAAAAGGTCGAGGCATTGGGCAAAGGCGCGCTTTTGTCGATCCCGATAAGGCTCGGCGTCAGCACCGCGCCCATCGGCCCCGGATAGACCCAGCCATAGGCATGGCCGCCGACGGCCTGATAGACCGGACAATGGTTGAGACAGGCGCCGCATCGGATGCAGCGCAGCATCTCGGCGAAATCGGTGCCGAGCATGGACGAGCGGCCATTGTCGAGAATGACGACATGATATTCTTGCGGCCCGTCGGGATCCTCAGCGCGGCGCGGGCCGGTCGAGAGAGTCGTATAGACCGACATGTCCTGGCCCGTCGCCGAGCGGGCGAGCACGCGCAGAAGCTGCGAGACATCTTCGAGCGTCGGGACGATTTTCTCGATCGAGGCAAGGACGATATGCACCGGCGGCAAGGTCTGCGTCAGATCGCCATTGCCCTCATTGGTGACGATGATCGAGGTCCCGGTTTCGGCGACGAGGAAATTGGCGCCGGTGACCCCGACATCGGCCGCGAGGAATTTTTCGCGCAATATGGCGCGCGCCTCGGCGAGCAGAGCCGTCGGCTCGGCGAGATCGCGTGAAGCCGGCAGCTCGTCATGCGTGCGGCGGAAGTCGGCCTCGATCTGATCCTTTGTGAGATGCACGGCCGGCGCGATAATATGTGAGGGCATCTCATGGCGGAGCTGAATGATATATTCGCCGAGGTCGGTCTCGACCGGCGTGATGCCTTGCGCCGCGAGCGCGTCGTTAAGGCCGATTTCTTCGGCCACCATCGACTTTCCTTTGGTGACGCTTTTGGCGCCATGGCTCTTGCAGATGTCGAGGATGATCTTGTTCGCCTCTTCGGCGCTGCGTGCCCAATGGACAATGCCGCCGGCCTCGATAAGTTTCTTCTCATAGGCTTCCAGATAGAGATCGAGATAGGCGAGCACATGCGCCTTGATATCGCGGGCGCTGTCGCGCAGAGCCTCGAATTCGGGCAGGCGCGCAACGGCCGCGGCGCGATTGGCGACAAAGCCTTCGCGGACGAAATGCAGCGCCTTCTGCAATTGCGCATCTTCGAAGGCCTGATGTGCATTGAGCGCAAATTGTGCAGCGGTCGGCGAAGTGCTCATGAGATTCGCCTCATGGCTTGGGCTTCTGCAGGGGTGCTGCGGCGCAGATTGCCGGCGCCTCGGTCATGCCGGCAAGCACTTCGGCGAAATGCCGCAGTTCGATCGGGCTGCCGTCGCGTGCGAGTTTGCCGGCCATGTTCATGAGGCAGCCAAGGTCGCCGGCGAGCACGACAGGTGCGCCGGAGGCCTCGATATTCTCGACCTTTCTTTCCACGATGGCGGAAGAGATTTCGCCGAATTTGATCGCGAAGGTCCCGCCGAAGCCACAGCAGGTGTCGCATTCTTCCATTTCGACGAGTTCGAGACCGGCGATGCTTTGGAGCAGTTTGCGCGGCTGTGCGGCGATGCCGAGCTCGCGCAAGCCGGAACAGGAATCGTGAAAGGTCACGCGCCGCGCAAATGTCGCTGCGACGGTTTTTATGCCGAGGACATCGGCGAGGAAGCTCGCAAGCTCATAGACTTTGCCGGCGAATTGATTGGCGCGAGGAGCGAGATTCGGATCATCGGCGAAGAGCGCCGGATAATGTTTGGCGAGCATGGCGGCGCAGGAGCCGGAAGGCGCGACGACATAATCGTAAGAGGAGAAGCTGTCGATCACCTGCTGCGCCAGCGCCTTCGCCAGACTACGGTCGCCGGAATTATAGGCCGGCTGGCCGCAGCAGGTCTGGCTCGGCACGAAGACTTCGCAGCCGGCGTCTTCGAGCAGTTTGACGGCGGCGAAACCGACCGAGGGCCGGAAGAGATCGACGAGACAGGTGACGAAAAGCGCGAGACGCGGCTTTTCGCTCAATGATGAATTCATGGCTGCGCTCCTGCGGCAACTATCGCCACGGCGACGCCCGCGTCAACTCCGGCAAAAGACGCCGATTTGCCAATGCCGCCGCCACAGGCTGCATGTCCGACATTCTTTCCGGCCTCATATCGTTTTGAAATTCGACCGCGCTATATGAGTTTCACGCTTTGCGAAACTGGGGGAGGATAAAGCGCCGTTACAGTCAAAAGGAGATCGCAAATGGCAAAGATTCTCTGCGTACTCTACGACGACCCGGTCGATGGATATCCAAAATCCTACGCCCGAGACGGCATTCCGAAGATCGAGAGCTATCCCGGCGGTCAAACGGTGCCTACACCGAAACAGATCGACTTCAAGCCCGGCGTACTTCTGGGCTCCGTCTCAGGCGAACTCGGGCTGCGCAAGTTCCTGGAGAGCCAGGGTCATAGCTTGGTCGTCACTTCCGACAAGGATGGCAAAAACTCCGTCTTCGACCGCGAATTGCCCGACGCCGAAGTCGTCATCTCGCAGCCCTTCTGGCCGGCCTATTTGACGGCCGAGCGGATCGCCAAGGCGAAGAAGCTGAAGCTCGCCATAACCGCTGGCGTCGGTTCCGATCACGTCGACCTTGAAGCTGCAGTCAAGCACAAGATCACAGTCGCCGAGATCACCTATTCGAACAGCATCAGCGTCGCCGAACATGTGGTGATGATGATCCTTTCGCAGGTGCGCAATTATCTGCCTTCCTACAAATGGGTCATCGACGGCGGCTGGAACATCGCCGATTGCGTCGAGCGCTCCTATGATCTCGAAGCGATGGATGTCGGCACCGTCGGGTCAGGGCGGATTGGCCTTGCCGTTCTGCGGCGAATGAAACCTTTCGACGTCAAGCTTCACTATACCGACCGCTATCGCCTGCCAGAGACTGTCGAGAAGGAGCTGGGGCTCACCTTCCATCCAAATGTCGAATCGATGGTGCGCGTCTGCGACGTCGTCACGATCAATGTTCCGCTCCACGCCGAGACCGAACATCTCTTCAACGACGCGCTCATCGCCAAGATGAAGCGCGGCGCCTACCTCATCAACACGGCGCGCGGCAAGATCTGCGATCGCGACGCGATCGTTCGCGCCTTGAAAAGCGGGCATCTCGCCGGCTATGCGGGCGACGTCTGGTATCCGCAGCCGGCGCCGAAGGATCATCCCTGGCGGACCATGCCGCATCACGGCATGACTCCGCATGTTTCGGGAACCTCCCTGTCGGCGCAGGCGCGCTATGCGGCCGGAACGCGGGAAATCCTGGAATGCTGGTTCGAGGGCCGGCCGATCCGCGACGAATATTTGATCGTCGACGGCGGCAAGCTCGCCGGAACGGGTGCGCATTCCTATAGCCTGCGCAAATCCGCTTAGGCGACGCCATCATCGCCGCCCCTGGACTTAGATCCGGGGGGTGTCCCGGCCATCTTGGACTCGGTCTCGAAACGCGTGAAAAGCGTTCCGAGGCCGCCTGGCGGGAAATGCCGAGCGCATCTTCGACCGCTTCGCAGCTGACGCCACACTCTCTCAAAGTCTCGACCTGAACCTGCATGACAGCTCGCGTTGCATCGACAGTTGCCGCTGCGGGTTTCAACGACGCAAGAGCTGCTCGTCCGTCATCGCGTCCAAGCTGGCCAAAGTTTTCGGCGCGGCTTCGAGGATGCCATTGCAGACGCTGATGCGGGCGTCGCAGATATAGGCCTTCGAGCCAGAGACGAGCTCGCAGACTTCGCGCTCTGACCTTCCGCAACTTTTCCGAAACATGCTCCAGACCGCTGTTGTTTGCTCGGGTCGCGTTGTGGCCACTTCGCGCGGGTGGTGATAAAATTGATCATGTTTATGTGAGGATGTCCGATGACCGCACCCGAGATCTGCGCCACGCCACGATGGGAATGGCGGACGTTCGGCCCCACTCTGGCTGGCCTTGAAGCGAAGATCGGTGGCGTCGCGGATGTCATGCCGCATGAAAGTGAAGAGATCTATCTCTTGAATTTCGCCGGGCCGGATAACGCCAAGATTCGCGATGGCGTTCTCGACATCAAGCAGCTGCAGCAGGTCGATTCCAGCGGGCTCGAACTGTGGAAGCCGATGTTCAAAGCCGCTTTTCCGCTCTCTGCTGCCATGTTGCAATCGGCCCTGTTGGTTTGGCGTCTGCCGGCGCCTTTTCGGTTCGAGCGTGAAGCCTATACATTGGACCAATTTCTGGCGGAGCTCGTCGCCCCTCATGGGGCCTTACGGGCGGTTCAGGTCGGCAAGACGCGCCGAGCCTTCTCATTTGCCGGCTGTAGCGCCGAATTCGTGCGGGTGGATATCGACGGCCTAGTGCAAGAAAGCTTCTGCATCGAGGACGTAGAGCCCACCCGTGTCATCGCGGCCTTGCGTGAGCTTGGGCTCAATTCCCACGCAAACGTCAACTTCCCGGCGGGTCTCAAGCGGGCCTTGGCTTTAAGCTTGGAAACAAGGGCAGCGTCGCCATGACAGGAGAGTGCAGATATGGGTATCGAGATCGAGCGAAAATTTCTGGTCGATCCGTGTATTTGGAAGCCGGAAGGGGCGGGCGTCCTCATCCGGCAGGGCTATCTGTCTTCGGTGAAAGAACGTGTGGTTCGTGTGCGCATTGCCGGGCCCGAGGCGTTCCTTACCATCAAAGGGGTCACCGAGACGCTCAGCCGGCCTGAATTCGAATATCCGATCCCGCTCGACGATGCCAGGATCCTGCTCGATCAGCTCTGTGAGCGCCCGCAGATCGAGAAGACGCGTTACAAGCAATCTGTCGGCGATCACGTGTGGGAGATCGACGTGTTCCATGGCGACAACGCCGGCCTGATCATCGCGGAAATCGAGCTAGCAAAAGAGAGTGAAACCTTTGAACGACCGCCTTGGATCTTGAACCAGGTCTCCGACGACCCACGCTATCTCAACGCCAATCTTGCCGCGAATCCCTTCAAAGTTTGGGGTCTTCGTGAAAATGTCGCACACAAAAAACCTATCCTTGGAGAGGCCCCGGAGGGTTAAAGGCGGGGTAGAGCCTGGAGATGTCCCTTTCGGCAATCTCTGATAGAATTTAAGCCGACCGCCGATGATTGATGTTCACCCTTGTCCCCTCTGCCTCCAAAGTGCATTTTGAGGGCCTGAAACCAAACCGAGACGATTGATGAGCGGCATTGTCTTTCCTGCCCCGGATGAAACCATTCTCGCCCGCCGCGCCGACATTATCGCGGGCCTCGCCAAGCTCGTGCCGGCCGAATGTCTGGTGACCAGCGCGGACGAGCGCCGCGCCTTCGAGACCGACGGGCTGATGGCCTATCGGCGCTTGCCGCTCGCCGTCGTCCTGCCGCGCTCGACCGAAGAAGTTGCCGCCGTGATGCGCTATCTGCATCAAGAAGGCGTGAAGGTTGTGGCCCGCGGCGCCGGCACTTCGCTTGCTGGCGGTGCCATTCCGCTCGAAGATTCCGTCGTCATCGGCGTCGGGAAGATGCGCAAAATCCTCGATGTCGATTACGCCGATCGGGTGATCAGGGTCGAGACCGGTTGCACCAATCTCTCCATCACCGATACGGTGGCGCCGGATGGCTTCTTCTATGCGCCGGACCCGTCCTCGCAGCTCGCCTGCACCATAGCCGGCAATATCGGGATGAATTCCGGTGGCGCCCATTGCCTCAAATATGGCGTCACCACCAATAATGTGCTGGGTGTGAAAATGGTGCTCGTCGACGGCACGATCGTCGACATCGGCGGCGGGCATCTCGATGCGGCGGGGCTCGATCTTCTTGGCCTCATTGTCGGCTCGGAAGGTCAGCTCGGCATCGTCACCGAGGCGAGCTTGCGCATTCTGCGTTCGGCCGAGAGCGCGCGGCCAGTTCTCTTCGGCTTTCCGACGAGCGAGGAGGCGGGCGCCTGCGTCGCCGCGATCATCGGCGCCGGCATCCTTCCCGTCGCGATCGAATTCATGGACAGGCCGGCGATCGAGATCTGCGAGGCCTTCGCCCATGCCGGCTATCCGCTCGATGCCGGCGCTCTGCTCATCATCGAGGTCGAGGGCTCACCCGCCGAGATCGACGCGGAGCTTGCGCGTATCATCGAGATCGCCAAGACGCATGGCGTGACGACCATCAAGGAATCGAAATCAGCGATGGAGACGGCGGCGATCTGGAAAGGCCGCAAATCGGCCTTCGGCGCGACCGGCCGCATCGCCGATTATATCTGCATGGACGGCGTGATTCCGACAGGACGCTTGCCCTATGTGCTGCACCGGCTGCAGGAGATCGTGACATCTTACGGCCTGCGCGTCGCCAATGTCTTCCATGCGGGCGACGGCAATCTGCATCCTCTGATCCTTTATAATTGCAACGATCCCGAGGAGCAGCGGAAGGCCGAGGCGGCGGGCGAGGATATTTTGAAACTCTGCGTCGAGGTCGGCGGCTGCCTCACCGGCGAACATGGCGTCGGCATCGAGAAGCGCGAATTGATGAGCGTGCAATTTTCCGCCGAAGACATCGCCCAGCAGATGCGGGTGCGTGCGGTCTTCGACGAAGGCTGGCTGCTCAATCGCGGAAAGGTCTTTCCGCTTGCGGCTTGCAAGGCGGCATAAGCAGGAGCTATGCGCGAAATCCTGTCTCCTTTAAGCGAAGCCGAAACCGCCGAAGCCATCCGCGACGCCCGCGCGTCGCGCCGTCCGATCGTCATCGAAGGCGGCGGCACGCGTTCGGGTCTCGGCCGGCCGGTCGCAGCCGATCGCATATTGTCGACGCGCAGGCTCAACGGCATCACGCTTTACGAACCTGCCGAATTGGTGATCTCGGCCCGCGCCGGCACGCCGCTTGCCGAGATCGAGGCGACCCTGCGCGCAAGAAAACAGCGGCTGGCTTTCGAGCCGATGGATCATCGCGCGCTCTTCGGCACTGATGGCGCGCCGACGATCGGCGCTGTTGCCGCCTGCAATATTTCCGGGCCGCGGCGCATTCAGGCCGGCGCCGCGCGCGATCATCTGATCGGGCTAAGATTGGTCAATGGTCTTGGCGAGATCGTCAAATCCGGCGGCAGGGTGATGAAGAATGTCACTGGCCTCGATCTGGTGAAGCTCAGCTGCGGCGCCTATGGCACGCTCGGCGTCCTCACCGAAGTGACTTTCAAGGTTCTGCCGGAGCCCGAGACGGCAGCAACTCTCGCCCTCCATGGCCTCGACGACAGCAAGGCCATCGCGGCGCTTTCCGCCGGCCTCGCCTCGCCTTTCCAGATCACTGGCGCGGCGGATCTGCCGGCCGGGCTCGAATCGCCTGAGGCCGAGGCGCTGACGCTTTTGCGGCTCGAAGGCGCGCCGGCCTCGGTCGATTATCGCTGCGGCGCGCTCACAAAGCTTCTGGCGCCTTTCGGGACGGCCGAAGTGCTTGCGCCCGAGCGGGCGGCAAAGCTCTGGCATGAAGTGCGCGATGTATTGCCGCTTGCCATGCCGCGCGAGGCGGCGATCTGGCGTCTCTCGGTCGCGCCGAGCCGCGGCGCCGAGGTCGTCGAGGTCGTGAAGCAAAGGCTCTCCGCCCGTTATTTCTATGATTGGGGCGGCGGGCTCATCTGGCTGTCTGTCGCAGCGGAAGGCGATGCCGGCGCCGCGGTCGTGCGCGAAGTTTTGGCGGAAGCCGGCGGCAAAGAAGGCGGCCATGCGACCTTGATCAGAGCTGCCGAAGAGGTGCGTGGGCGCGTAAACGTCTTCCAGCCGCTCGCAGCGCCGCTGATGCAGATCAGCCAAGGCATCAAGGCGAGCTTCGATCCCGATCACATCGTCAATCCCGGCCGCATGTATGCTGGGATTTGACATCATAGACCTCTGGAAACCAGACAGACATGCAGACCTCGTTTGCCGAAGAGCAGCTCGCCGACAGCCATATGGCGAGTTCCGAAAAAATCCTGCGGAGCTGCGTCCATTGCGGCTTTTGCACCGCGACCTGCCCGACCTATCTGCTCGAAGGCGATGAGCTCGATTCGCCGCGCGGGCGGATCTATTTGATCAAGGACATGCTGGAGACGAACCGGCCGGCGCCGGCAGAAGTGGTCAAACATATCGACCGCTGCCTCTCTTGTCTTTCCTGCATGACGACCTGCCCCTCGGGCGTCGATTACATGCATCTCGTCGATCATGCGCGCGCCTATGTCGAGAAGACGTATCGGCGGCCCCTGGCCGATCGCGCGATCCGCGCCTTGCTCGCGAAAGTTCTGCCCTATCCGAAGCGGTTTCGCCTGGCGGTCACGAGCGCCGCTTTTCTGCGGCCGCTCACGACGCGCATCTTCAGCGCATTGCCCAAGCGCGACAGCGGATCGGTGCCGTCGCTCTTCGACAGGCTTTCCGCCATGCTGGCGCTGGCGCCGCGCCGGCTTCCGACATCTGAAGAGAGCATGGGGCCGGGCGTCTATCCGCCCGAGGGTTTTCGGCGCGGCCGGGTCGCGCTTTTGGCCGGCTGCGCGCAGCCCGTGCTGAATTCTGCGATCAACGCAGCGGCGATCCGGCTGTTGACGCGCTTAGGCATAGAAGTCGTCCTGCCGAAAGGCGAGGGCTGCTGCGGCGCCATCGTGCTGCATATGGGCCGCGAGGCGGAAGCACTCAATTTCGCGCGGAACAATGTCGATGCCTGGACGGCGGAGATCGAGGGCCAAGGCCTCGATGCGATCCTGATCACCGCGTCGGGCTGCGGCACGACGATCAAGGATTATGGTTTTTTGCTGCGCGAGGACAAAACCTATGCCGAAAAGGCGGCGCGCGTTTCAAATCTCGTCAAGGATATTTCCGAATATCTCGCTGGTCTCGATCTGCCGGCCGCGGCGCCAAAGGATATCACGGTCGCCTATCATTCCGCCTGCTCGCTGCAGCATGGCCAAAAAATCACCGATCTGCCGAAGCGCCTGCTGCAACAAGCGGGTTTTTCACTGCGGGACGTGCCGGAAGGCCATATTTGCTGCGGCTCGGCAGGCACTTATAATCTCTTGCAGCCATTTTTCGCGCGGCGTCTGCGTCAGCGCAAAGTCGCGAATATCGAGCGCCTCAATCCCGATGTCGTGGCGGCCGGCAATATCGGCTGCCTGATGCAGATCGCGAGCAGCACGAAGATTCCCGTCGTTCATACGGTGGAACTGATCGATTGGGCGATGGGCGGGCCGAAGCCGGAGGGGCTTGCCGCGCAGAAGCGCGGCTGAAAGCCTTGGAGAGAAACCGAATCATTGCAGATAAACGCGCCTTCGTCGAAATGCTTCGATGAAAATAGCCAGGCACCGATCATAGATGCCTGGGTGCTCGCTTTCGCGCGGGCCCGCAATATTTATCGATTGCTCCTTGTTAAGCGACGCTATCGCCCTTCTTATCTCAGCGACGGCGCGGTCGTCCAAGTGATGAATTAAGGAATAGGGCTTTTTGTATCTCTTGGCACAGGCGATTGTGAAATCAGTGCCGCGCGAACGAGAGTTCGAACCAGGACTCACGATCAACGTCGCTGCGCTATCGCGGACGTTCCATTCGGTTCGCTGATCGGGCGATTCGCTCGGTGTTTCTTTGAGGCATGGATAGGTCTTCAAAAGACCCGGAGGGTCGATGAGATCCTCTGCCCAGCCGCCTTTTGGGCACCACCCTTCATAAGGTCGGCCCGACAGAATGGCGGCATCGAGTGCGGCTCGATCGACGCCCGTTTGCCCGCCTGTGCGTATATAAGGGCCAGGTAAAGTCATCGGCATTTAGGTCCGGTCGTTTCTCGCGACGCCGACTTTCGGCGGATGTCTATTTCACATCCGCCTTCAACAGCCCGGCCTTCGTCATGCCGGGAAGCGAGCCGGGTGTCATCGATTTCCGTAGCTTAGAGCGATTGGACGAGCCGCAGTCCCGCCACATCGCAACCCGCCATTAACCTTAACGCTTTCAAATCGGGGCTGATTCCCGCGCCGCCCGTCCCATGCCTTAAGGGCATGAGCCAGATTGACCCCCATATTTTCCCATGATATCCCATATCATCCCGTCAGCAGTCAGAGGGGTGTTCGCGGTCCCCGCGGCCTGCCATGCGGAGGGCGGTCTGCGCGGCGCTGCCGCTGCGCTGCCGCGGGTCGAAGTGCGTGGGGCCCAAAGGCGCGGAGTAGAAGCGCGCAGAGTCGAGGGGCGAGGGCGTGGACCGGTTCGTCTCGCAATTCACCAACCGGCTCGATGCGAAGGGCAGGGTATCGATCCCGGCGAGTTTTCGGGCGGTGTTGGCGCGCGACGGGTTCGAGGGTCTCTTCGTTCATCCTTCGCTCGATGCGGCGGCGGTCGATTGCGGCGGCCATGCGTTGTTGCGGGAGATCGATCAGCTCTTGGCGCTTCATGCGCCCTATTCGGAGGAGCGCGATTCTCTCTCGACGGCTTTGTTCGGTGCGAGCGAGATTTTGAAGGTCGACTCGGAGGGCCGCGTGATCCTCACCGAGACGATCAAATCCTATGCGGGCATTGTTTCGGAGGTGAGTTTCGTCGGACAGGGCGACAAGTTTCAGATTTGGGAACCGAGCCGTTTTCGGGCGCATTTCGAGGAGGCCAGAAATCGGGTGCGCGATATACGCAAACAGCTCAATTCCCTTTACGCGGCGCCGGACGGGCCGCGGTCGCAGGGAGCACGGGAATGAAAGCGGGCCGCGGCGAAGGAGAAACTCTCGCCGCCGGCGGACCGGCCCGCCACCTTCCCGTGCTTCGCGACGAAGTTTTGGCTGCGCTCGCCGCAAGGGCCGATGAGATCTTTCTCGACGCGACCTTCGGCGCTGGCGGCTATACGCGCGCCATCCTTTCGATTCCGGGCACCCGCGTCCTTGCCATCGATCGCGATCCGACCGCCATTGCCGCGGGCCAGGATCTTTTGGGCGAAGCGGATGGCCGGCTCATGCTGGCGCAAGGCGCTTTTTCGGCGCTTGAATCAATCGCCCAAGCAAATGGGATTACGCGTTTCGACGGCATTGTCTTCGACATCGGCGTGTCCTCCATGCAGCTCGACGATGCGGCCCGCGGCTTCTCCTTTCGCCAGGACGGTCCGCTCGACATGCGCATGGGCTGCGAAGGACCGACCGCTGCAGACATCGTCAATGGCGCGGATGAAGCGCGGCTGGCCGACATCCTCTATTATTTCGGCGAGGAGCGGTTTGCCCGCCGCATCGCCAGGGCGATCGTCGCGGAGCGGGCGCATGCGCCCTTCACGACGACTTTGCGGCTGGCGGAATGTATTGCCCGTGCAGCGCCGGCCAAGCCCGGCGCCATTCATCCGGCAACGCGGAGCTTTCAGGCGCTCCGCATTGCGGTCAATGACGAGCTCGGCGAATTGGTGAAAGCGCTCGTCGCCGCCGAGCGCATGCTGCATGAAGGCGGGCGGCTCGCAATCGTCAGCTTTCACTCGCTCGAAGACCGGATCGCAAAACAGTTCTTCGCCAGCCGTTCCGGCCATGGCGAGGCCCGCTCACGGCTTTTGCCGGGCGAGCCGAAACGCCCTATGCCGACTTTCATCGTGCCGGGCAAACAGCCTGTTCTTCCGAGCGAGGCCGAGATTATCCGCAATCCCCGCGCCCGCTCGGCAAAATTGCGCTTTGCGACGCGCACGGGGGCGCCAGCGCGTGCGGCTGACCCGGCGCTCGCTCTCCTAGCGGAATTGCCGCAGGCAAAGGCGCTGCCGGAAAAGCGTGGTGCGAAGCCGAAGCGGAAAGGGGGCTGAAATGGTCCGTTTTCTCAACGTGGCGGCGATCGTGGCGCTCATCGGCTCGGCCGTCTACGCCTATTCGGTCAAATATCAGACGATCTTCTATGCCGAGGAGATCGTTCATCTGCAGCATGAAATCGGGACCGAGAAGGATGCGATCGGCGTGCTGCGCGCGGATTTCGCGCATCTGTCGCGCCCCGAGCGGGTCGCTGCTTTGGCCGACCGCTTTCTCAATATGCAAGAGCCGAGCTTGATGCAGATCGTGCGCATCGATGCGCTGCCCGAAAAACCCGCGAACGACGATGCGATCGCCCGCAAGCTCGAAGCGCTCGGCCTTGCCGCACCGACCAACACGCCGCGCGACATGAATATCCAAGATCCCACAACGCCTTCGGCCAAGCCCAGATGAGGGAAAGCCATGAAGGTTGAGCTCGATGCCGCAACGCATGAAGGTTCTGGCGGTGCTGTCGCGGAACGCTCGCCCGCGCCGCCGCGCAAGAAGAGCCTGCTCAAATGGATCTTTTCGACCAAGCTCGACAAGAGCACGCGGCGCATCAAGCTGATCGCTTGCGTTTTTATGCTCCTCTATTGCGCCATCGCCGGCAAGCTCATCTATTTCGGCATGCTGCCGCAGCAGCCGCCAAACGGCAACGGCGGCGCCTCGGATACGGTGGCGGCGGCGCGGCCCGACATTCTCGATCGGCATGGCGAAATTCTCGCGACCGATATCAAGATCACTTCGGTGTTTGCCGATCCGCGGCGCATCATCGACAAGGATGAGGCTGTCGATCTTCTGACATCCGTCATGCCCGGACTCAACGCCAGGGAATTGCAGGAGAAGCTCGGCTCGCGCAAGGGATTTGTCTGGGTCAAGCACGCCGTCACCCCGAAGCAGCAGCAGGAGATCTATCACCTCGGCCTGCCCGGCATTGGATTCATGCAGGAAAACAAGCGTGTCTATCCTGACGGCCCGATCGCGGCGCAAGTGCTGGGTTACGCGAATATCGCCGGGATCGGGATTTCGGGACTGGAGAAATATATCGACAGCCAGGGCTTGGCGGATCTGCATGTCGCCGGTTTCAAACTGACCCGCGATGATTTGAAGCCGGTCGTCTCCTCGCTCGATCTGCGCGCGACCTATGGCATGCGCGACGAACTCGCGAAAGGCATAGAGAAATATAAGGCGAAGGCGGGGGCTGCCGCCATTCTCGACGTCAATACGGGCGAGGTGATCGCCATGGCGTCGCTGCCGGATTTCGATCCCAACGAGCCGGTCGAGGCGCTCGATCCAAATCGCATCAACAGGATGACGGTCGGCGTCTATGAAATGGGCTCGACGTTCAAGGCATTGACCATTGCCATGGCGCTCGATGCCGGCAAAGTGACGCTCAACTCGAGTGTCGATGCCCGCCAGTCATTGCGCTACGGCCGCTTCACCATTCACGATTTTCATGCCACTCATAGGATTTTGACCGTACCGGAGGTCTTCGTTCATTCCTCCAATATCGGCACCGCTAAAATGGCGCTGATGGTCGGTGTCATTGGCCACAAAGCCTTTCTGCGCAAAATGGGCCAATTGACCCGTCTGCGTACCGAACTGCCGGAATCGGCCGAGCCGCTCGTGCCGAAGAATTGGAGCGAATTGAATACGATGACGATCGCCTTCGGCCAGGGTCTCAATGTGGCGCCGCTACAGGCGCTGATGGCGGTCGGCGCGCTGGTCAATGGCGGCATCATGATCAAGCCGACCTTCTTGAAGCGCAGCGAAGAGGATGCCAAGAAGGATGCGCCGCGGGTCATCAAGCCCGAGACTTCCGAGGCGATACGCTATCTGATGCGCCTCAATGCCGAGATCGGCTCGGCGAGAGATGCCGATATCAAAGGCTATTTTGTCGGCGGCAAGACCGGGACGGCCGACAAGATCATCCACGGCCGCTATTCGAAGGATAAAGTGTTCACGACATTCATGGCGATCGTTCCGGCTGACAAGCCCAAATATCTCTATCTGACCTTGCTCGACGAGCCGCAGGGCCTGCCGGAAACCTATGGCTATCATACCGCCGCTTGGAACGCCGGCGAGATTACCGGCAAGATCGTCGCGCGGACCGCCCCTTTGCTTGATATGGCGCCGCGTCCGGCGCCGCCACCGGAACCTTTCCCGCTGCTCGCCAAGGCTGGCTATACGGCGGCCAATATGCCCGCCACCCCCGGAGCGCATTGATGCGGCTCGCCGATCTCTTGGCCGATGTCCTGCCCACGGCAGGCCTCGATGCGGCTGCTGCCGCATGCGAGATCACCGGCCTCAGCGCCGACAGCCGCAAAATCGCCGCGGGTTCTGCGTTTTTTGCTTTGCCCGGCAGCAAGGCCGACGGGCTTTCTTTCGCCGCCGACGCTGTGGCGCGTGGCGCCGCCGCGATCATCGCCGAGCGGGCGCCCGAGCCGCCTTTATCCGGCGCGGTCTTCGTCAAGGTTGCGGATGCCCGCCGCGCCCTCGCGCTCGCCGCCGCCCATTTCTTTGGCCGCCAGCCGGACACCATCGTCGCCGTCACCGGCACCAGCGGCAAGACCTCGGTCGCGGTCTTCGTCCGGCAGATCTGGCAGGCTTTGGGGCATCCCGCCGCGTCGCTCGGAACGATCGGCCTCGTCGCGCCTTCCGCCGTCACTTATGGCGCGTTGACGACACCCGATCCGGTCACTTTGCACGAAACCCTGGCCGGACTCGCGGCGGATAGCGTGACGCATCTTGCGCTCGAAGCCTCATCGCATGGGCTCGATCAGCGCCGTCTCGACGGTCTGCATCTTACCGCCGCTGCCTTCACCAATCTGTCGCGTGACCATCTCGACTACCATGCCGATCTCGACGCCTATCTCGCAGCCAAAATGCGCCTCTTCGAGGTCTTGCTGCCGCAAGGGCAGCCGGCGGTGATCGATGCCGACAGTGATGTGGCGGCGCGGGTCGAAGCTCTGTGCCGGGCCCGCGGCCTCGAAATCTTAACCGTTGGCCGGCGCGGCGCGGCGCTGCGCCTTCTCGATGCGCGACCGCAGGCTCTTGCGAGCGAGCTGTTGCTGGAGCATGCCGGCCGAAGCATCTCTCTCCACCTGCCGCTCACCGGCGAGTTCCAAGTGCAAAATGCGCTCGTCGCCGCCGGCCTTGCGCTCGCGACCGGCGGCGCGCCGGATTCCGTTTTCGCCGCGCTTGAAAAGCTCGAAGGCGTGCCGGGCCGCCTCGAACTCGTCGGCCGCCACAAGGAGGCGCCGATCTTCGTCGATTATGCCCATAAGCCGGATGCGCTCGACAAGGTTCTGCGGACCCTGCGGCCGCTGACCGCGGCCCGGCTCATCACCGTCTTCGGCTGCGGCGGCGATCGTGATAAAGGCAAACGGCCGATCATGGGGGAGGTGGCGGCACGCCTCGCCGATGTCGTGATCGTCACCGACGACAATCCGCGCTCCGAGGAGGCCTCGGCCATTCGCCGCGCCATTCTCGAGGGCATGTCCGGCATTGCCGATGTGACCTTGCGCGAGATCGGCGATCGCGGTGCCGCCATTGCGGAAGCCATTGCGATGCTGGCGCCGGGCGATGTGCTGCTGATTGCCGGCAAAGGTCACGAAACCGGCCAGATCATCGGCGACAAGGTGCTTCCCTTCTCCGATCAACAGAGCGTGCGCGCCGCCTTGAGGGATTTTGCGGCATGAGGTCAGAATTGTCGCAAAATCAGGCGTGGGCGGAGCCGTTATGGACCAATTTTAGTCTCATTGGCCCGCTCGAAGCGCGCGTCAGTGGCGGATTGCCACGCTCGGCCGAGGGCATTTCCATCGATACAAGGACATTGGCGGAAGGCGATTTGTTCTTCGCCATAAAGGGCGAGAACGGCGACGGCCATGATTATGTCCGCGCCGCCTTCGAGAAAGGCGCGACGGCGGCAGTGGTCGAGGAAGCCAAGGCCGATGCCCTCAAAGGCCTGGGTCCGCTCTATGTGGTCCGGGACGTGTTGCCCTCGCTCGAAAGATTGGCCCGCGCCGCGCGGGCAAGGACACGGGCCCGGATCGTCGCCGTAACGGGCTCGGTCGGCAAGACTTCGACCAAAGAAGCCTTGCGCCTCGTACTCGGGGAGGCCGGCGCCGTACATGCCTCCGTCGCTTCCTACAATAATCATTGGGGCATGCCGCTGACGCTTGCCCGCATGCCGCGCGCGACACGTTTCGGAATCATCGAAATCGGCATGAATCACGCGGGCGAAATCACGCCGCTCACCGCGATGGCAAGGCCGCATGTGGCGATCATCACCGCTGTCGCTCCGGTGCATCTCGAATTCTTCGCAAGCATCGAGGCCATCGCCGATGCGAAAGCCGAGATCTTCTCCGGCCTGGTTCCGGGCGGCGTCGCCATCCTCAATCGCGACAATGATCAATTTGGCCGTCTCGCCGCCGCGGCGCGCAGCTCTGCGGCGGGTCATATTGCGACTTTCGGCGCCGATGGGCCGGCAGATGCGCGGCTGATCGATGTGAAGCTCACTGAAGACCAAACCGTCGTGAATGCGCAAATCCACGGCCGCCCCATGTCATATCGGATCGGCGCACCGGGTCACCATCTCGCGCTCAATTCGCTGGCCGTGCTGCTTGCTGCCGAGGCTTTCGGCCTCGACCTCGAAACGGCTGCCAACGCACTCGCCTCTTTCGACGTGCCGGAGGGGCGTGGGCGGCGTTTCCTATTGGCGACCAAACATGGTCGCTTCACCTTAATCGACGAGAGCTACAATGCTAATCCAGCGTCCATGCGGACAGCGCTGGCGCTCATGGGCGCCTTGCCGACGCATGAGGAGTCCGGCCGCCGCATCGCCGTGCTCGGCGATATGCGCGAGCTTGGTCCCCGCAGCGATGAACTCCATGCCGGCCTCGCGATAGATATGCAGATGAACCATATCGATCTCGTCTTCGCCGCCGGGCCGATGATGAAACATCTGTTCGATGCCTTGCCCGGACAGCATCAAGGCGCCTGGCGCGCCAGTGCGGCGGAGCTCGAGCCGATTGTGAGCGATGCTGTCCATGCGGGTGACCTCATCGTCGTGAAAGGATCAAATGCGAGCCAAATGCACGTCATCGTCAAAGCGCTGAAGTCACGCTATTCCGGCACAAATGCCGCCTCCTAGGAAATACTCCTTATGCTCACTTGGCTTGCGGATTTCTCGCATCTGTTCGGTCCGCTCAACCTGTTTCGCTACATCACCTTCCGCACTGGCGGCGCCACCGCGACGGCGCTGTTCTTCGTGTTTTTCTTCGGTCCGCGCAGCATTGCCGCCTTGCGCCTCAAACAAGGCAAGGGCCAGCCGATCCGCAGCGACGGCCCGCAATCGCATCTGTTGACGAAGAAGGGCACGCCCACCATGGGCGGCCTGATGATTCTCTCGGGCCTTATTTTTTCGACGCTGCTTTGGGCCAATCTCGCCAATCGCTATGTCTGGATCGTGCTTCTCGTGACCTGCGGTTTCGGTCTGATCGGCTTTTACGATGATTATTTGAAGGTGACGAAGCAGACGCATAATGGCGTTTCGGGCCGGCTGCGGCTCGTGCTCGAAGCGGCGATCGCGCTTGTCGCCTGCTATGCGATGACGAAGATCGGCACGGTGGAGACGACAGGGCTCGCTCTGCCAGCGATCAAGGGCTATGTCGTCGATCTCGGTCTGTTTTTCCTTGTTCTGGGGCCTCTCGTTATCATCGGCGCGGGCAATGCAGTCAATCTCACCGACGGGCTCGACGGGCTCGCGATTGTTCCGGTGATGATCGCCGCCGCGACTTTCGGCATCATCGCCTACCTCGTGGGCAGTTTCTTTTATGCGGACTATCTCCACATCAACTACGTGCCGGGCACTGGCGAACTCGCGGTCGTCTGCGGGGCTTTGATCGGGGCGGGTCTCGGGTTCCTCTGGTTCAATGCGCCTCCTGCACAGATTTTTATGGGCGATACGGGGTCCTTGGCGTTGGGCAGTCTTCTCGGCACCGTCGCTGTTATCGTCAAGCACGAGATCGTGCTTGGCATTGTCGGCGGCCTATTCGTTCTCGAAACTTTGTCCGTCATCGTCCAGGTCGTCTCGTTCAAGCTCACCGGCAAGCGGGTTTTCAAGATGGCGCCGATCCATCATCATTTCGAGCAGCTCGGCTGGTCCGAACCGCAGGTCGTGATGCGCTTCTGGATCATTGCTTTCGTGCTCGCCCTCATCGGGCTGTCGACCTTGAAGCTGAGGTGAAGATGACTCCGCTCACCTCTTTCGCCGGCAAGAAGGTCGCCGTCTTCGGTCTCGGCGCTTCCGGGCGCGTGAGCGCCGAAGCGCTCAAGGCCGGCGGCGCCGAAGTCGAGGTCTGGGATGATCAGGAGGCGTCGCGCGACAAGGCCGCTGCGCAGGGCCTGATGCTGACGGATCTTGCAGCCACCGATCTCAAGCGCTTCGACTCGCTTGTTTTGGCACCGGGCGTGCCGCTGACGCATCCGAAGCCGCATTGGATCGTCACAAAAGCAAGAGAGGCCGGCCTCGAAATCATCGGCGACATCGAGCTCTTCTGCCGCGAGCGCCGGGCGATCGCGCCGAAATCGCCTTTCGTCGCCGTCACCGGGACCAATGGCAAATCGACGACGACGGCGCTCATCGCGCATCTCTTTGCGACCTTCGGCTATCGCGTCGAGGTGGGCGGCAATATAGGCACGCCGATCCTTTCGCTGTCGCCGCCTTCGCCGAAGGTCGTGCATGTGATCGAATGCTCGTCCTTCCAGATCGATCTCGCGCCGACGCTCGATCCTTGGGTCGGCGTGCTCCTCAATGTCACGCCGGATCATCTCGATCGTCACGGCACGATGGAGAATTACGCGGCGATCAAGGAACGGCTCGTCGCAAATGCCGATATCGCCGTCGTCGCCATTGACGATGCGGTGACGCTCGCCGTCGCCGAGCGGCTGCGGCAGAGGCGAAAGCCCGGCACATCCGTCTCGGTCACGCGGCCGCAGATCGAGGACGGCATCATCCTCGAAGGCACGCGCCTGATCCGCCGCGTGCAGGGCCGCTCGCTGACCATCGCCGATCTTGCCGGCATTCCGTCGCTGCGTGGCACGCACAACGGCCAGAATGCCGCCGCCGCAGTCGCCGCGCTCGGCGCGCACGGCTTTGATCTCGATTTGGTCAACAAGGGCCTTGCGACCTTCCCTGGTCTGCCGCATCGGCTCGAAGAGATCGGCCGCCGCAGCAAGGTTCTCTTCATCAATGACTCCAAGGCGACCAATGCCGATGCCGCGGAAAAGGCGCTCTTAAGCCTCAAGGACATTTATTGGATCATCGGCGGCCGCGCCAAGGAGGGCGGCATCGAGCCTTTGCGGCCGTTGTTTTCGAAAGTGGTGAAGGCCTATCTCATTGGCGAGGCGTCCGATCTCTTCGCCCGCACCATCGGAGATGCAATTCCTTATGAATTCTGCGGTACGCTCGATCAAGCTGTCGACCGGGCGACGCGCGATGCGGAACAGGCGGCGACCGAGATGCCGATCGTCCTGCTCTCGCCAGCCTGCGCCTCTTTCGATCAATTCCCGGATTTCGAGAAACGCGGCGACAAATTTCGCGAGCTGGTGCGCGCCAAGCTCGCCGAACAGAAGATGGACTGAGGAGGCGGCAATGGTCTCGCGCGTGGAACGTTCGGCTCTGGCGAATTGGTGGTGGACGGTCGATCGCTGGCTCATCGCCGCGCTCGGCGCCCTCATCGTGCTCGGCCTTGTTCTGACGCTGGCCGCGAGCCCGCCAGTTGCCGAGCGGCTGGGCCTGCCGCCATTCCATTTCGTCAATCGGCAGACGGCTTTTCTCGTTCCAGCCCTTGCCGTGCTTTTCGTGACCTCCTTTCTGTCGCCGCGGCATGTGCGGCGCGCGGCCTTGATCATCTTTGCGGTTTCCATCGTGCTGATCATCGCGGCCCTGCTCTTTGGCCATGAAGTCAAGGGTGCGAAGCGCTGGATCTTCGGCATTCAGCCGTCGGAATTTTTGAAGCCGGCCTTTGTGATCCTTGCCGCCTGGGCTTTTGCGGAAGGCGGCAAAAGGCAGGATGTGCCGGGCAATCTGCTCGCCCTTCTGCTGCTGCCGTTATCGATCGTGCCGTTGATCCTGCAGCCGGATTTCGGCCAGACCATGCTGCTTTCGCTGGTCTGGGCCGCACTCTTCTTCATGGCCGGGCTGCATTGGTTCTGGGTCGCCGGCATAGGCGGGATCGGCATAAGCGGCATGCTCATTGCCTATAAGCTCGTCCCACATGTCAGAGCGCGCTTCGTGAAATTTATCGATCCGAGCTCGGCCAATGGTGTCATCGACACATTTCAGATCGACACAGCGATTGACAGTTTTCATGCCGGCGGCTGGTTTGGCAAAGGACCTGGAGAAGGCACGATCAAACGCATCCTGCCCGACGCGCATACGGATTTCATCTTCGCCGTGACGGCCGAGGAATTCGGCATCGCGACCTGTCTGCTGCTTGTCACGATCTTCGCCTTCATCGTGCTGCGCGGGCTTATGTCGGCGTCGCGCAATGAAGATCCTTTCTGCCGCTTCGCAGCGGCCGGATTGACCATGCTCTTCGGCATTCAGAGCGCCATCAATATGGCGGTCAATCTGCGTCTCATCCCGGCCAAGGGCATGACCTTGCCCTTCGTTTCCTATGGCGGCTCGTCGCTGATCTCGCTGGCGCTCGGCATGGGCTTTCTTATTGCGGTGATGCGCAAGCGTCCGCGCACCGAGGTCATGTTCATGCAGTCCGGGGACGGACAGGGATGAGATCCAAACCGCTGGTTCTCCTCGCCGCCGGCGGCACGGGGGGGCATTTGTTTCCGGCCGAGGCGCTGGCCGATGTGCTCGGCCGCCGCGGCCTAGCCGTGGAACTTGTCACAGATGCGCGGGCGCAGCGCTATGGCGGGGCTTTTCCGGCCCGCGCCATTCATCAGATTCCAGCGGCCACGCCGAGCGGCGGATCGGTCTTCGCTCGTCTTAAGGCCGTTGTCACCTTGGGCATCGGCACTTTGGCAGCTTTGTTCCTGTTGCTGCGCCTGCGCCCTGCCGTTCTCGTCGGCTTCGGCGGCTATCCGACCGTGCCGCCGGTCTTTGCGGCGAGCCTTCTCGGCATTCCGACAATCCTGCATGAGCAAAATGCCGTGATGGGACGCGCCAATTGTTTTCTCGCTGGCCGCGTCAGTGCCATTGCGCGCGGCTTGCCGGGGCCGAAAGGCGGTGATGCGGCGATCGAAGCCAAATCCACCACTACGGGCAATCCGGTACGGCCCAAGGTTGCTGAAGCGGCAAAGCATGCCTATCCGGACGCTCATGTCGAAAAATTCCATCTTCTCGTCGTCGGCGGCTCGCAAGGCGCACGCGTGATGTCCGATGTCGTGCCCGAAGCGATCGCGCTTCTGCCGGAGGCGATGCGGCAAAGGCTCGCCGTTGTGCAGCAGGCGCGCGGCGAGGATGAAGCAAGGGTGCGGCAAGCCTATGCGAAGCTTGGCGTCACTGCCGAAGTCGCGAGCTTTTTTCAGGATCTGCCGGCGCGCATGGCGGCGGCGCATCTCGTGATCGCGCGGGCCGGCGCTTCGACGGTGGCCGAACTCGCAGTGATCGGGCGGCCGTCGATTCTGGTTCCCTTTCCGCATGCGATCGATCAGGATCAGGCGGCCAATGCCGCGCATCTCGCGGCGGAAGGCGCGGCGACACTCGTCGCGCAAAAGGATTTTTCGCCGCAATGGCTCGCCTCGGCTTTGGCGGCGGCGCTCGCCGATCCCGAGAACTCTTGCGCAAAAGGCGGCGGCAGCAAAGCGTAGCGGCATTGCGGACGCGGCCGAGCGGCTCGCCGAGCTCGTCCTGCGCGTGGCCAATTTGGAGACAAGACATGAAACTGCCGCGTGAACTCGGTCCCATCCATTTCGTCGGGATCGGCGGCATTGGCATGTCGGGCATTGCCGAAGTGCTCGTCAATCTCGGCTATCGCGTGCAGGGCTCTGATCAGGCCGAAAACGCCAACGTCTTACGCCTGCGCAATAAGGGCGCTTTGATCCACATTGGTCATGATGCGGGCCATCTCGGCGCGGCTGAAGTAGTCGTCGTCTCGACCGCGATCAAGCGCGACAATCCGGAACTCGTCGCCGCGCGCGAGCGGCGCTTGCCGGTCGTGCGACGCGCCGAAATGCTCGCCGAACTGATGCGCCTCAAGCAATGCGTCGCGATCGCCGGCACGCATGGCAAGACGACGACCACTTCGCTCGTCGCGACGCTTCTCGATGCCGGCAAATTCGATCCGACCGTCATCAATGGCGGCATCATCAATGCCTATGGCACCAATGCGCGGCTCGGCGCCGGCGATTTCATGGTGGTCGAGGCCGATGAAAGCGACGGCACCTTTCTCAAACTTCCGGCCGATATTGCGATCATCACCAATATCGATCCAGAGCATCTCGATCATTTCAAGACTTTTGACGCGATCAAGGAGGCCTTCCGCAGCTTCGTCGAGAATCTGCCCTTCTATGGTTTCGCGGTGATGTGTCTCGACCATCCGGTGGTGCAGGAGCTCGTCGGCCGCATCGAAGATCGGCGCGTCATCACCTATGGCGAAAATCCGCAGGCCGATGTGCGGCTCGTCGATGTCGATCTCGCCAATGGCCGATCGCGCTTCGCCGTCCTTTTGCGCGAGCGCAAATCGGGCCGTGAAATCAAATTCGACAATCTCGAACTGCCGATGCCCGGCCATCACAATGCGCTCAATGCGACGGCGGCGCTCACTGTCGCGCATGAGCTCGGCATGAACGTAGAGACGATCCGCGCGGCGCTCGCCAATTTCGGCGGCGTCAAGCGCCGTTTTACCCCGACAGGCACATGGAACGGCATCCGCATCTTCGATGATTACGCTCACCATCCGGTCGAGATCGCGGCCGTTCTCAAAGCGGCGCGGGCCTCGACCAAGGCGCAGGTGATCGCCATCGTGCAGCCGCACCGCTATACGCGCCTTGCCTCGCTCTTCAATGAATTCGCGACTTGTTTCAACGATGCCGATGTCGTCATCGTGGCCGATGTCTATGCGGCGGGCGAAGCGCCGATTCCGGGTGCCGATCGCGACAGCCTCGTCACTGCGCTCAAGGCGCATGGCCATAGGCAGGCGCTCGCCATGTCACGTCCGGAAGATCTGCCCGAAATGATCCGTAGTCTCGCCCAGCCGGGCGATTACGTCATCTTCCTCGGCGCCGGCAATATCACCCAATGGGCTTATGCTTTGCCGGGGCAGCTTGCCGCGACGGTGCGGGTGTGAGAGAGCAGGGGATGAGCTTCCCCGATATCACTGCCGAGCTTTCCCGCAGCATGCCGGAGCTGCGCGGAAAACTTCTCGCCCATGTGCCCTTGGCCCCTTGGACCTGGTTCAAGGCGGGCGGGGCGGCGCAGGCGGTGTTCCAGCCGGAAGATGCCGAGGACCTTGCCTATTTCCTGGCACGGCTCGATCCCGAAATCCCCGTCCTGCCACTCGGCCAAGGCTCGAATCTTCTGGTGCGCGGCGGCGGAGTCGAAGGCGTGATCATCGCGCTCGGGCCCTCGTTCAACACAATGGCGATCGAAGGCGAGCTCGTGACCCTCGGCGCGGGTGTAGCCGACGTGAAGCTTGCGAGCGCCGCGGCTATGGCCTCGCTCGCCGGATTTTCCTTTCTGCGCGGCATTCCGGGCAGTATTGGCGGCGCTTTGCGGATGAATGCCGGCGCCTTCGGCGGCGAGATCAAGGACATTTTTATTTCTTGCGAAGGCATCGACCGCACGGGCGCAACGCGTCGCTTCGGTGCGGCCGACATGGGCTTCTCCTATCGCCATAGCGCGGTGAAGAATGTGGTCTTCACGCAAGCCAATTTTATTGGAAAGCCGGGCGATCAGGCGGCGATCAGGGCCGAGATGACCGAGATCGCGCAGGCGCGCAGCACGACGCAGCCGGTGAATACGCGCACCGGTGGTTCGACCTTCCGCAATCCGCCGGGTCGCAAGGCCTGGGAGTTGATCGACGAGGCAGGGTGCCGCGGCCTCGTCCTCGGCGACGCGCAAGTCTCCGAATTGCACTGCAATTTTCTCGTCAATCGCGGCAATGCGAGTTCAGCCGATCTCGAAGATCTCGGCGAAGAGGTCCGCCGCCGCGTGCTCGGCACCTGCGGCGTGATGCTCGAATGGGAGATCGAGCGGGTAGGGGTGAGGTGAGGGGATAGAGGTTGGGTTGGGGTAAGTTAAATTCTACTTTCGACCCAAGGCGGACCTTCCTGAACCAGTTTGGACAACCGAAACCGGACATTCACCAAACCGGAGAGTGTAGCCCCAGGCGAACCTTCAGCGCGTTCTGCTACGAAGATGATCAACGCCGAATTGGATGAACCTCTGATATTTCCACGTCGCAAAGCGCTGCGAACCTACGCCATTGTGCGAATCTAACCCTTTTGAGGGGCCGAGAAAACCAAAGTCAATTGTTGGCTGCGTCTTAATCAACGGGCCCAAGGTTCGAGCCCTTGTGTGCTCATCATCGAAGTCAACGGATTAGAGCCGATCCTGATTGAGTTGAAGTTGCTTTGCAACGCCGACACAAGGGCTCATGCGCGAAAAGCCTCGTTCAACCCTCTTCGATCATGGAACCGGCCATCACCGGAACGCCGACGCGAATGCTCTCCGCTTCCGGCCTTCGGCCCGGCGTCGGCGCCGAGAAAGAAATGGGATCGGGCAGGTGTTCAAGCCGCAGCGAATTCGCCACGACGAGGACGCTCGAACCCGCCATGACCCCAGCCGCGAGGATCGGCTGCAAAGCGCCCAGCGCGGCAAGAGTCAGCGCAATGACATTGTAGCCGAATGCCCAGATGAGGTTGCTGAGGATGGTCTTGCGAACCGCCCGGGCCATATCGACAACCCAGGGCAGCATCCACAATCCGTCCTTGGGCAATACGATGGCTGCGGTCTCGCGCGCGAGATCGGTGGCCGACCCGAGGGCGAGCGCCGCCGCGCGGCTGCGTGCGGCCAAAAGGCTGCGCAAGGCCATGGCGAATGTGCTGCCGGCGAAGCCGACCGCAAGGCGATGAGGCCGGCCGCCAAGCCGATGTTCCACACCCAGGCCGCCGCGACGCCCAACTCGCCCCGATACACCCGAACGCCGCATAGGCGCGGCACCAGATAGAAGCATTGGCCGATGAACAGATTTGAAAAGGCGCCCAGGATGACGCCATTGACGTGGACGGGCCGGAGCCGCCCGAAGGTCAGCTGCAGATGCGTGGTGCCGAGAAAGTCGGGGTAATTGAAGAGGGTCGAGATGATCGCACCGACCGTCGGTGTGACCATGAGCCAGAACATGCCCCAGTAGAGCCAGGTCCGGACAACCCGCCAATCGACCAGCGCATCGAGGTCGACGCCGGCAAATCTGCCGCGCAATACCTCTGCTGTCTCTGTCAAGGCGTGCCCCTCCGCCTTCGACACGAGCTCGTGGCCGCGTGCCGCCGCATGGGATCAATCTATCTCAATCTTCCTGGCGTCGAACTCCGAGCAAGTCCCGGCGAGGACCAGTGACGAACCTCGCCGGATGCTTTCTTCGGAGAAAATCAATACTTGCCCGGCACCAAAACGGACCCGGTGTTCTCCCAGGTGATGTATGCTTCCAAATCCTTCATCGCTTCGGACTCCGGATCAATCGCCGTGCCCTGGGTGGGGTTCGCGATGCACCAGTTGATCATGTCGCGCAGCGCCACGAACTCGCCCATCGACGCCTGGAACTTCGGGAATGCCTGCGGGTGTGTATCGGAGGCCATCGGATGGCACATCGCACAAGACATTCCGGTCGCGGAGAGAGTGACCCCCATCTCCTTCTGGGTCGCCGGGTCGCCATGGAACAAGAGGTCGCCCTTCTTGACCGCAGCCATGAACACATCGTGGTAGTGCTTCAATTGCTCTGGCGTCACCGGCTTCCCATTGGCGCTAGCGGGGCCGACGAAGACCGTAACACTCGCGAGCATTGCGATCGCGGAAGCGCACGACAGAACGGCGATGAATGTGGTTGTCTTTGTCATGACTTCCTCCCTCAGTCTTTCAAGAACCACCCTTGGTCGGCGATCCGCGGCCGCAGGACCTCAGGCTGGCTCAGATCAGAGTCCGAGAGCGACTGAGCGAAGACCACCTTGCGGTCCCACATGACATATTCATTGTCGACCTTATCCTTGGCGTTCACCGTCAGCAGGTCCCAGCCCATACCGTCATAAATATCTTTGGGGTCGACACGGATCATCGGCACGGTGAGCTTGGGCACGCCCTCCGGCGCATAGGGCCACGGCCAGGACGTCGCCAGCATGCCGATCGCGCGCATGGTGCCGAGCTCGTTATAGAGTACCTGATGGACGTGACCGTGGATGTTGGTGACGTTATTATAGGACTTCAATATATCGTGGGCGTCGCGCCAGTCGCGCACCCAGAAGTTCCATGGCGCATAATAGTCATAGAGCGGATTATGGGTGAAGATGATGACTGGCTTGGATTTGTCCCAGTCGGAAAGCGTCTTCTGCAACCAGGCGAGCTGCTCGACGCCGACGGCGGCCCACTCGCCCGCGACATTGCCGTCGAGATTCGCCATGTTAGCCATGCGGTCTTCCGGACTCATATTTGTCGCCGTCCAATAGTCCTGGGCGTGGCTGATCGTGTCGAGCCCGATGAAGCGCACCCCCTTGTGATCGAATGTCCAGTGGGTCGCGCCGAACATGTCGCGCCACTTCTTGCCCAGGTCGTAATACCAATCGTGCTCGCCCGGGATGAAAACCTTCTTGGCCTTGATCTCCTTAAGGATCTCATTGCCGAGTTCCAACTCGTTCGCCCGGCCGAGTTGGGCGATATCGCCGCCGAAGATCAGGAAATCGACCGGCGGATCCAGCGCCTGGATTTCCTTTGCCGCACGCACACATTTGTCGACGAAGCTAATATTGACGGACTTCGGATAGAGATGCGTGTCCGATATCCAAGCGAATCTGAACGGCGCCTCGGCGGCGTGGGCGACCTCCATGGTGTTAAGCACCGGCCACCACCCGAAGGTCTCGGCGACCGTGGCCGCGCCCAACAGACATGATTTGTGAATGAAGGTGCGCTTGGTAAGCCGCATCGAGGGATCGGGATGCACCCCGGGCTTCTGCAAAACCGTAGCCATCTCACGTCGAATTTTGTCGAGCTCAGACATTAAAGTCCCTCCTCCAATAGGATCGTTACAACGCGTATTTCCTCTCGCTAAAACACGACCCCGGCGCTTCGCCGTGTCGCTTGTTTTCTTTGTTACTTATTTCTTCAACTCGATCGACAGATCTGTCGTCTTGCCCGCTGTTACCGTCACTTTCTGCTGGACCGGACCGGTGAAGGATTGCTACGCCACCAGCGAGTATTCGCCCGGCGGCACATCGGTGATGCTGAACTTGCCGTCGGTGCCGGTCAGCGCGTAATAGGGGTTGTCCACCACATAGATCCAACCCAACATCCAGCCATGCGCGTCGCATCGACGCGAACAACTCCGGGTTGAGTCAAGTCGGTCTGAATCGTCTGGCCCTGGTTCGGCTGCGCGATGTTGAAGGCGGTACGCCGGCCGTAATAGCCATGGGTGTTGTGCAGCACCGGATCCTTCTCCCATCGGTTGCATTTAGCAAAACCTTGGGTATCGAAGCACACATCTCGCGGTAAAACTAATAAGCATTCCTACAAGTTGAATAAGGAAATCTTATAAGCATTTCGATGCGGCTGGCGCTAATTTAGAAGCATTCTGCGGATGACGATGCGCGAGGCCGGACGAGGCCGCCGATGGAGACCATATGGTGCGGGTGCCTTGCGCGTGCGCGCATTCTGATTCCGAGCCTCACGCCGCTGGCGAGGCGGATCCGACCTTTGACGCGCCGCGCCTCATCCCGGCGATGCACGGTGCGTCTCTTTTCCCTTCGATCGGCCGCGGGCACGGCCTGATCCCTCGCTCCAAACTCATTTCCTATCTTTACGTCATGGATCCCGAAGGCAAGTTCGTGCGCGGCTTTGCTGCCGATGCGCCAACCGATTATATCGCAGGTGTGTTGCGCAAGCTCATGGACCGATCTCGCGGGGAAGCAAGGGACGGAGGACTTACCGATGAGACAAAGCGATAGCGCGTTGTACAAAAGTCATCGCGGGAACGATTGACGCCGCCACGACTTCGGGACCGGCCCGACGTGCAACGCGGCCATCGGTCCTGTTCAACCATTCGGCAATCTGGAACGGTGCGCGTCCCGGTGGCCTCTACAGGTGGGTTGGACTCTTCGTGACGAAGAGCGCGCGATTGACCGACGGTGGTATCACCTTATTTTGCGTCGTTCGGCCTGCCGATGTCCTTGGCTTTTATGCAGGCGCGCTCTCGTATCGGAGAATTGCTATTGTCAAAACCTGTCGAAAGCGGCAACTTCAGTCTCAATGAGGCCGTCATCCGATGAGTGTCGGCTGAGTAGAAACGACCCGCTGGACCACGATGTGGTGTCGCATCGCCGGCCTGTAGCGAAGGGCAGCGCATCGTTCGCGCAGGGGAGGCGTGATGAATTATCGGGGGTTCTTCGCAGAAGCCTTGGAGCGCTTGCGGGCGGAGCGGCGCTACCGCGTCTTCGTCGATCTCGAGCGCGATGTCGAACGCTTTCCTTTCACGCGGCGCTACCGCTCCGATGGCGGAAACGAAGATGTCGTGATCTGGTGCTCGAATGATTATCTCTGCATGGGCGCCCATCCGGAGGTGATCGCCGCGATGCAGAAGGCTGCGGCGCGGCATGGCGCCGGCGCCGGCGGCACCCGCAATATTTCCGGCACCAATCATCCGCTCGTGGCGCTCGAAGCCGAACTCGCCGATCTGCATGCCAAGGATCAGGCGCTCGTCTTCACCTCAGGCTGGGTTTCGAACCTCGCCGCGCTCGGCACGATCGGCTCTCTTCTGCCCGACTGCTTGATTCTTTCGGATCAATATAATCACAATTCGATGATCGAGGGCATCAAGCGCTCCGGCGCCAAGCGGCAGATTTTCCGCCACAATGATCTCGCTCATCTCGAAGAGCTTTTGCAGGCCGCCGGCAAAGAGCGGCCGAAGCTCATCGCCTTCGAGAGCCTTTATTCCATGCATGGCGATATTGCGCCGGTTGGCCAAATCGCCGATCTCGCGCATCGCTATCATGCGATGACCTATATGGACGAGGTCCATGCGGTCGGCCTTTATGGTCCGCGCGGCGGCGGCATTGCCGAACGCGACGGCGTGATGGACGCAATCGATGTCATCGAGGGCACGCTCGCCAAAGGTTTCGGCACGCTCGGCGGCTATATTGCCGCAGATAGCGCGATCATCGATGCGGTGCGCTCTTATGCGCCCTCCTTCATCTTCACCACCGCCCTGCCGCCGGCCGTCGCCGCGGCGGCGAAGACGGCCGTGCAGCTCTTGAAGGATGGCGCGGTCTGGCGCAATCAGCATCAGCGCCAGGCAGCTCTCACCAAACATGCGCTTTCGGCCGCCGGCCTGCCGGTGATGCCCAATCCTTCGCATATCGTGCCGGTCTTCGTCGGCGATGCGGAGCGCTGCAAAGCGGCCTCCGACATGCTGCTCGAACGCCACGGCATCTATATTCAGCCGATCAATTATCCGACCGTCGCGCGCGGCAGCGAAAGGCTGCGCATCACCCCGACGCCGCTGCATACCGACGGCCATGTCGCGCATCTCGTCGACGCCATGGCCGATGTCTGGCAGACGCTGCAACTGCCCTTCGATTATGCGCAGAACGTTGTCGAATTTCCCCGCGCGCATGCCGCGCCCGCCGGCCAGTGCACCTTCTCGGATTTCAAGAAGGCCGCGGAGTAAGATCTCGGCTGTTTTCCAAAGTGCCGAGAAAGGGCGGATGAAAACAATCGGTCTTCACGCAGGCCTTGGCCTGTTTCTTGGCAGATTGGCTCGGCCTGAGCGAATGGCCGGCGTCGTGAATATGATTAAGCAAAGCAAGACCGAATAGAATTTCTTACGCGCTTCTTACACGCATGTGGCATTGGGCCGCAGTAGTCTTTTCTTATTATGCTCACCCTCCGACAGCTTCGATATCTCGATGCACTCGCTCGACACAGGCATTTCGGTCGAGCGGCGGAGGAATGCGCAGTCAGCCAACCCGCCCTTTCGATGCAGATCCGCGAGCTCGAGCGCGCGCTCGGCGCCGAGCTTCTGGAAAGGCGCCAGGGCGCCACCGCTCTGACCGAACTAGGAGCCGAGGTCGCCCGACGCGCTGGCTGTATCCTAAACGCGACGCGGGATCTGTCCGATCTCGCGCGCCATAGCGGGCGCGTGCTCAGCGGAAGCTTGCGGCTGGGCGTAATGCCGACGCTCGCGCCCTATGTCCTGCCGCGCGTGCTGCCACAGCTGTACCGCCAGCATCCGGAAGTGCGGCTCGATCTGTTCGAGACGCAGACCAAGACGCTCGTCACGGAACTCTCGCATGGAGCGCTCGATGTGATCTTGCTGGCGCTGCCGCTCGACAAGCCCGAGTTCGAGACGCTGACCCTGTTTGGGGACCCGTTCTTGCTTGCGGTCCCCGCCGACGATCCTCTGCCAGAACGCGCCCGCGTGACGGTCCACGACGTCAATGCGCGGCGGCTGCTCTTGCTTGAGGAAGGCCATTGTCTACGCGATCAGGCGCTGGCCTATTGCGCGCGGCCCGGCGATAGCGGCACCGGGCTTGGCGCGACCAGCCTCGCGACCCTCATACAAATGGTCGCAAGCGGCTATGGCGTCACACTCGTGCCCGAGGTCGCGATCGATGTGGAGATGCGCGACGAGCGGGTGAAGCTGCTGCGTTTCGTCGAGCCGCAGCCGCGACGCAGCATTGGTCTCGCCTGGCGGCAGACTTCCCCGCGCAAGGCTGACTTCCTGACCCTCGGCCGCATGGTGGTCGATGCACTCAAAATCGAGAAAACGAAAAGGTGCTAGCCGTCTGCAAGAGTGCGCTATTGCCGACCTAAGGGCGAGCCAACGCAAAGTCGTAGCTCTCTTGGGTTTTGTGAGGCCAGCTTCATGGCCATCGGCGAAACTATCCATGCCAGTCCGCGCGCGTGATTCATGAGTCCGTTTGCGTCTTGCGTCGCGACCTTTCTTGATTTCGATTTGGCAAAAGGTCTTTGCGCCGTGAGCGGCATGATGCGTTCTCTTAACACCCCTATAAGAAGATCTGATTGGCTGTATATGAAAGCTGAGCTAGCTTGAAATCATGCAAGCCGGATTGTGCGCCCGTATGTTCGACTGAGGGCCCGGCGGAATATGAGACAGGCGGGGAAGAGGAAGCCGGGACGATGCGCCTAACGCGGCGGGGCATATTGGCTATCGCAGGTGGGGGATGGGCGAACGCTTTCCTCATTTCCTCGTCGCACGCGATAGCCGAGGAGACAGCCGAAGACTTAGTCAAGCGGCTGACCGGGAAGATAGTTACGGAATCCGAGCGGGTTCATCTCACGATGCCGCCGAAGTTCCCGAATGGCTATACGGTGCCCCTCTCGCTCGCGGTCGATAGCCCAATGACAGAAGCCGATCACGTCAGGCAGGTTCTCGTGCTGGCGCCGCACAATCCGATCATCGAAGTCGCCCAATTCAACTTCACGCCGCAGCGAAGCATCGCCAGAGTCTCCACCCGCATTCGCCTCGCCGAGCCGCAATATGTTCTCGCAGTGGCCGAGATGAACGACGGCGCGCTGCTGATGGCCAAGAGCTGGGTCACTGTCACCAGCAATGGCTGCGCCTGACGGTCCTAAGGGAGGCGACGAGTGTTCACCCCGATACCACGAGTGCAAGTTCCGGCCGCTGCAGTGAAAGGCGATATCTTCACGGTGAAAGCCTTGATCGAGCATCAGATGGAGACCGGCCTGCGCAAAGACAGCTCGGGCACGCTTATTCCGCGCCGAATCATCAATAAGTTCGTCTGCTATTACAATGATGCAACTGTATTCAGTGTCGATCTGCACGAGGCCATTGCCGCCGATCCCTTTATCGAGTTCTATCTGCGCGCGACTGAAAGCGGAGAGCTTACGTTCGAATGGCATGAGGACGGTGGCGCCATCTTCAAATTGCACCATGACCTCGCGGTGACCTGACCATGGGGCTGCCGCGGGTCTTAGATCACGATCACTTTGGATTGAACCAATCCAAAGTCATGAATGTGGTCGATGCTAAAATCTTAGAACGGGATGCGGGCGGAAAACCGGTTCCCACTTTTCCTCATCCCCGCCTAGGCGCGACCGCTGGCGCTCTAGGGGCCGGGCGCCCGCTCTGCCGCAGGCCGGCGGCTGCCGCGAAGACAGAACCAAGCAGGCGCCGAATCATGGTTCGCTCCTTGGCCGCCGCAGCGCTTCTTCACCTCCCCGCGCAAAGCTCGGCCGCAGACAGCGACGGCGGTGTCCGCCTCGCGGCGATGTGCGCAAGTTGCCACCAACTCGACGGCCAGGACAGGGACATTCCATCGATCATTGGGCTGGATGCGGACAAGCTCGCAGCGAAGCTCGCAGCGTTTCGATCGGGCGAGCGTCGGAGCCAACTCATGCATGCCGTCGCTCTTTCCCTCACCGACGAAGAAATTGCGACAGTGTCCCGCTATCTCGCCGGATTAAGAAGGGAAGCCGCGCCGTGAAAAGCTGGACACGCCGCGACTTCGGCGCGATGGCCGGAGCGACCGGCCTCACCACCGTGTTCAGCCCGCGTGTATCAAGGAGCCAGAGCAAGGCACGCATCGTCGTGATTGGCGGCGGCGTCGCTGGCGCAACGGTCGCCAAATATCTGGCTGCGAGCGCGCGCACGCTCGACGTGACCTTGGTTGAGCCGAAGCACCAATATACGACCTGCTTTTTCAGCAATCTCTATCTTGGCGGGTTGCGCTCCTTGGAGTCGCTCACCCATGGATATGAGACGCTCGCGCAACGCTATGGGATCAATATCATCCATGAATCCGCGACGACGATCGATCCGGCGGCGAAGATTGTGAGCCTTCAAAGCGGCGCGAAACTATTCTATGACCGCCTGGTCGTTGCGCCGGGCATCTCCTTCAAATATGGCACCATTGAGGGCTATGACGAGGTCGCCGCGGAAACCATGCCGCATGCCTGGAACGCGGGGCCGCAGACGCGGCTGCTGCGCCAGCAGCTCCAAAGCATGGAAGACGGGGGCGTTTTCCTGATCGTCGCGCCGCCAAATCCGTTCCGCTGCCCGCCTGGTCCCTATGAGCGCGCGTCCCTGGTCGCCTATTATTTCAAACAGTACAAGCCTCGAGCGAAGATTCTCATTCTCGATGCCAAAGACAATTTCTTCGAACAGGACCTGTTTCAGGACGCGTGGCAGCGGCACTATCCGGGAATGATCGAGTGGCTCCCCGCGCAATTCACCGGCGGGATCAAGGCCGTCGACGTGAGGAGCCGAGCGGCAATCACCGCCAGCGACACGTTCAAGGCCGCTGTCGCCAATATCATTCCGCCGCAGATGGCCGGCCAATTGGCGCAGAAATCCGGGCTTGCGGATCAATCGGGTTGGTGTCCAGTCCACCCCATGACGTTCGAGTCGAAGCTTCACCCGGGCATTTACATCCTTGGCGATGCGACCAACGCGGGAGACATGCCAAAATCGGCCTTCGCGGCCAACAGCCAGGCTAAGGTCTGTGCCTTCGCTATCCTTGCGGCGCTCACCGGGTCCGCGTCGCCGAGGCCTCATTTGTTCAATACATGCTTCACCCTTCTTGGCGCCGATGACGCGGTGAGCGACGCCATGGTTTTCAAGCCAATGGCGGAGACGATCGAGATCAGGGATATTTTCATCAGCAAAGTGGGAGAGAGTACCGAGACCCGTCGCCAAGCAATGCGCGAGGCAAACGGCTGGTACGCTGCGTTCACTCATGACATGTTCGGCTGATTGGCTGAATGAACCGGGATCGGCGAATTGGAAGCCGATTTCGCCGCTCAGGGTTTCCTTTGTTATTGAGTTCGAGCTGTCCGCATGTTTTTGTCGTGTCGCTCAAGGCCGACCGGCGATATCGCTGGCTCATGGCAACTCGAGACCTGCAGCGACATCGTTCGCCCACCAACCGTTCGGCGAACGTCTGCTTGTCGGCGCTGTCCCAATGTCCGAAATTGGCGGATACTGTTGAAAAAACTCGGAAAATGGGATGCGATAAAAATCCGATCGAATGACGTTACGAGCGAGGATCGCAATTCAATGCCGCCTCAATTCGTCTGCGGCCGTCGATCACTGGCTAATCGGCAAATTATGTATCCCCTCACGTCTTTTTTCGACTATCAAGCCTACGGCCCTGCAAAATTGTGATCGTCGAAGAAAACGGAGTTTTTCAACAGTATCGGCGCGATGCAGCCATTGCGCTGCCCCACCGCAGCCCCTCCGCGGCATCGCACCACTTGACTCGGGCGCATGATCGCCGGACAAGCGGGGGAGCGATGTCTTAGGAAATACAGCAGTGTTGCATCTCTCGCCGGAGGAAGTGACGGCGATCTTTCTCACCCTGCGGATTGCCGTCGTCGCCACGCTCTGCGCCCTTCCGTTCGGCATTTTCGCTTCTTTCGCGTTGGCGCGTTGGAACTTTCCGGGCAAGACCCTCGTCAATGGGATCGTCCATCTGCCGCTCGTTTTGCCGCCGGTCGTCACCGGCTATCTGTTGCTGCTCAGCTTTGGCCGCAGGGGCTTTATCGGCTCTTTTCTCGATCATTATTTCGGCATCGTCTTTGCCTTTCGCTGGACCGGTGCGGCGCTCGCCTGCGGCGTGATGGGCTTTCCGCTGATGGTGCGGGCAATGCGTCTCTCCTTCGAATCGATCGATCAGCGGCTCGAACAGGCGGCCGGCACCCTCGGCGCTAACCCGCTCGTGACCTTCTTTTTGGTGAGCCTGCCGCTCGCCCTTCCGGGCATTATCGTCGGCGCGATCGTCGCCTTTGCGCGATCGCTCGGCGAATTCGGCGCCACCATCACTTTCGTGTCGAATATTCCGGGCGAGACGCAGACCATTTCAACGGCGATCTATACTTATACGCAAGTGCCGGGCGGCGATGCCAATGCTTTGCGCTTGACGGGCATGTCGATTGCCATTGCTCTTACGACCCTCATCGCCGCGGAATTCATCCAGCGCCGCGCCGAACGAAGATTCGCGAGAGTCGAATGATCGATGTCGCCCTGCGCCGCCAATTCGGCAATTTCAAGCTCGACATCGCCTTCAAGAACAGCGACGGGATCACCGCGCTCTTCGGCCGCTCCGGTTCCGGAAAATCGACGACGATCGGTCTCATCGCCGGGCTTCAGCGGCCGGACGGCGGCCATGTCATTCTCGACGATTGCGTGCTGACCGATGTCGATGCCGGCATTTTCGTTCCGCCGCATCGCCGCCGCATCGGCCTCGTGTTTCAGGATTCGCATCTCTTTCCGCATCTCGACGTCAAACAGAATCTCCGCTTCGGGGGCTGGTTCGCGCCGCGCCATGCGCGCAGCATCAGTTTCGATTCCGTCGTCGAAACCTTAGGCATCGGCCATTTGCTGCGGCGCTGGCCGAGCCGGCTTTCAGGCGGCGAGCGGCAAAGGGTCGCAATCGGCCGCGCGCTCTTGTCTTGCCCGAGGCTGCTTCTGTTCGATGAGCCTTTCGCTGCGCTTGATCTGCAGCGCCGGCTCGAAATCCTGCCCCTCATCGAAACCCTGCGCGACGAGTTCAAGATCCCGATCGTCTATGTCTCGCATGCGATCGAGGAGGTGGCCCGGCTCGCCGCTTGCGTGGTCGTGCTGGAGGATGGAAGGGTGAAGGCGATTGGCGCGCCCGAAGACGTCCTCGCCGAGACGGCGAGCGCGACCGAGGATCCGCGCTTCGGCCATTCGAGCGTGCTCACCGCGCGGGTCGGCAAGGCAGATACGACTTATGGCCTCACCGAATTGCTGCATCCGGCGGGAAAAATCTGGCTCGCCGGCCCGGCCGGGCCGGAAGGCGACAAGGCGCGCATCATCATCAAGGCGACCGATGTTACCTTGTCCAAGGCGCGGCCGAGCCAAATGAGCGTGCAGGGCACGCTCGCCGGCAAGGTCGAGGGCGTCAATTTCGATGGGCCTCTCGCTTTGGTCGATATTGCCCTGGACGGTGATGGCAAGCTCTTCGCCATGGCGACGCGGCGCGCTGTCGCCGAGCTTGGCCTGAAGGAGTCGGACCCTGTCTTCGCCCTCGTCAAGACGGTGGCGCTCGACGAGCGCACCGTGGCGCGTCCGGCAAGCCCTAAATCAGACCCTGAAGAGAGCGCGCTATCCTCTGGTAAAATTTAAGTAAATCATGTTTGCTTCCCCTGCTCTAGGGGGCGCCGATTGCTTATTCGCGCTTATGCAGATTTGCCACGGACGAGCATAGGGTGGCTTGCCAAGGAAGTCTGCGGCAAGTGCTGAGCTAGAACTGTAAGAGAGCGCTCTACAACTCTGTAATAACAATTAAATTATACTCGATTTTGCCACAGTGGATTAGGCCGGCCGCCGCCGCTCACAGCCCGGTCCGCCCTGCCGAAATCAGATGTCGTTCTAGAGCATTCGGCGCTCTTCGCGTCGCCTTGAGCGCGCGCGCGAAACGATCGAAACGCCCCTCTCTTCGTGCTAGATCTTCGGCCGGAGACAGCCAAGACATAAGCCATGACCGAAGCCAAATTCGTGACCGCCAAATCCGTGACCGCAGCGCTCCTCGTCATAGGCGACGAGATCCTGTCCGGCCGCACCAAGGACAAGAACATCGGTTTCGTCGCCGATTACCTCACCGGTATCGGCATAGATTTGCGCGAAGTCCGCATCGTGCCCGATATCATCAGCGAGATTGTCGAAGCGCTGAATGCGCTGCGCGCCCGCTATAGTTACGTCTTCACCACCGGCGGCATCGGGCCGACGCATGACGATTTGACCGCGGACGCGGTGGCGGCGGCTTTCGGCGTCGAGATTGCCGAAGATCCGCGGGTCATCGCGCTGCTCTTGCAATGGATGAGGCCCGAGGATTTGAATGAGGCGCGAAGGCGCATGGCGCGGATTCCGCGCGGCGCGGACCTGGTCGAGAACGAGATTTCGAAAGTGCCGGGCTTTTGGATCGGCAATGTCATCGTCATGGCCGGCGTGCCGGTCATCATGCAAGCCATGTTAACAGCGGTCGGCCCCAAGCTCGAGACCGGCCCGCGCACGGTCTCGCGGACCATTGTCGCCGGCAATGTGGCGGAAGGCGCTTATGCGGCCGATCTTGGGGCCGTCGCCGATCTTCATCCCGATCTCTGCATCGGTTCCTATCCGTCCATGGCGGATGGGCGCTACAACAATGAGATTGTGGTGCGCGGCAAGGATGAAAAAAAAGTCGCCGAAGCCGCGGCGAAGATCGAAGCCTTTCTCGCACGCCTGCAGACGGAAAGAGTATGAGCCGCGATGAGTGATCTTGCGGCTGAGAGGGCCTTTCACGTTTCCTGGGATCAGTTTCATCGCGATGCCCGCGCGTTGGCCTGGCGGCTCGCCGAGATCGGGCCTTTTGCCGCGATCGTGGCGATCACCCGCGGCGGCCTCGTGCCAGCGGCGATCATCGCCCGCGAACTCGATCTGCGCATCGTCGAAACCGTCTGCATCGCGAGCTATGACAGCGACAATCGGCAGGGCAAGCTCGAGATTTTGAAGCCGATTGCGGCAGAGATCGCGCAGGCTGACGATGGCGCCAAAATCCTCGTCGTCGATGATCTCGTCGATACCGGCGCTACGGTGCGGATCGTCCGCGATCTTTTGCCCAAGGCGCATTTTGCGACGGTCTATGCGAAGCCGCTCGGGCGGCCACATGTCGACACCTACATGACCGAGGTCTCGCAGGACACGTGGATCTATTTCCCCTGGGACCTGGGGCTCGCCTTCCAGGCGCCGATCGCGACGGCGAAGTGAGGGGGCAGACGGGAGAAGGACCGCCCGGCCAAGCCTGCGCCGTCGACAAGATCGCCGATTGCCCCTATTTCAGAAAGCCGCATCAGGCTTAAGGCCTTTGCGCCTCGCGGACGTGGCGAAATTGGTGGACGCAAGGGACTTAAAAGGGAGCATTGAAAAACAAAGCCCTTGAAGACTGGCAACGATTGACGCCAAATCTTCTTGGTCGAATCCAGGCGAAATCTTATAAGAATCAAGCTTATGCGGGCGTGGCGAAACTGGTAGACGCAACGGACTTGAACGCAATTTGAGTGCTCTCCGGGAAACCGGAGAAGTAGAACTGCTCAAAGTCGGGGAAACCTCGCAAGTGGCAATCCCGAGCCAAGCCCGCCGGAGGCCGAACGGCCTTGTGTGGGAAGGTGTAGAGACTAGACGGGCAGCACCTAAAGCAATCGCTTCACGGCGAACGCCATGGTGAAGGGATAGTCCAGACCACAAACTTGCCTCAGGCGCGCACGCGCAAGGCGAGGCGGCGAAAGCCGTAGCCGGTAAGAAAATCCGTAGGGCCGAAAGGCCTGTGCCGGTTCGATTCCGGCCGCCCGCACCACTCTTCCGAGACATCGCATTTGCGTTGCCGCGCGACTGTGCTGACGCGCGTCATGCCGCAAAATGCTCGGCGTGTCCGGCGTCAGGGCTTGTGAGACAGATTGGGGTGTTCAGGAAGGGAGGATTTCTGGATTATCGTATCATCGCTCAGCCCGCACCCGGCGCGGAATAGCGCGAAATGCGGAAGGAGCGACCGACACGTCTCATCCATTCCTGCAGGCTGTCGAGAATGAGATAAAGCACCGGCGTCGTGTAGAGGGTCAGCATTTGGCTGACGATCAGGCCGCCGACAATCGATATGCCGAGCGGCCGGCGGATTTCCCCGCCTTCGCCGAAGCTGAGCGCCAACGGTATGGCGCCGAGAATCGCGGCGAAGGTCGTCATCATGATCGGACGGAAGCGCAGAAGACAGGCCTGAAAGATTGCATCACGCGCACTCATGTTCTGGACCCGCCGCGCCTCTATGGCGAAATCGATCATCATGATCGCATTCTTCTTCACGATGCCGATCAACAGGATCACCCCGATCAGCGCGATGATGCTGAATTCGGTTCGGAACGCCAAAAGGGCGAGGAGCGCTCCAACGCCGGCCGAAGGCAAGGTCGACAGGATCGTGATCGGATGAATATAGCTCTCATAGAGGATGCCGAGAACGATATAGACTGCCGCGAGCGCCGCTGCGATCAGCAGCGGTTCGTTCGACAGCGATTTTTGGAACATTTGCGCCGTTCCTTGCAGGCTGCCGTGAATGGTTGCCGGCATGCGGATCTCTTGGACAGCTTTATCGATCTCCGCCGCGGCATCGCTCAGCGATTTTCCGGGCGCGATATTGAACGATATCGTGGTCGAGACGAAGAGACCCTGATGATTGACCGCGAGCGGCGTATTGCCGAGTCCGAAATGAGTAAACGCCGCCAGTGGAATCATCGTCTCTACGCCGGTGCTTACCGCTGCGCCAGCCGAAGTACTGCCGTGCCCGGTATTGGCAAGGGCGTTCGTCGCCGCATTGCGCGCCGTATTGATGACACTCGTCGTGCTGCTCGAGGCGGTACTCGTTGCAGCGGAACTCGTGGTGACCAGTGTCGAACTCGCTGTCGATGTGCGGGCCACCACGGTTCCGACTGGGGGGCCTGTGGTCTGGCTGGCACTCGGACTGCCGCCCGACGTGCTGACGAAAATGTCGTTGAGCGTTTGCGGATCCTGCCAGTAGCGCGGCGCGACTTCCATGACCACGTGATATTGGTTCAGCGCACTGTAGATCGTCGACACTTGGCGCTGGCCAAAAGCATCATAGAGCGTATTGTCGATCTGGAGCGGAGTGACACCGAGCCGCCCGGCGGTGTCCCGGTCGATGGTCACGTCCGTCTCCAAACCCTTCTGCTGCTGATCCGTATTGACGTCGGTAAGAACCGTGCTCCGCTGCAGGGCGCTGAGAAGCTTTGGCGACCAGGCGTAGAGTTCCTTCGTACTGTCGGCCTGCAGCGTATATTCATATTGCGCATTGCTCTGCCTGCCGCCGACATGGATATCCTGCACGGATTGCAGAAAAAGCCGTGCGCCGGGTATTGCCGCCAATTTGCGGCGCAGCCTGGTGACGACTTCATCGGCGCTTCGGTCGCGTTGCGAGAGCGGCTTCAGCGCGACATAGACAGAGCCGGTGTTCACGCCCGCGCGGCCACCGCCGCTGCCGGCACCGGTAAAGCCGACCACGCTCTGCACCGCCGGATCGGCTTGGACGATCGACATCAGCTGCGCCATTTTCTTCTGCATGGACTGGAAGGATATGCTCTGGTCGGCCTGGATCGACCCCATGAGCCGACCGGTGTCCTGCTGTGGGAAAAAGCCCTTCGGCACGATGACGAACAAGATCACGGTCAAAGCCATGGTACCGACCAGCATCAGCATGATCAGCGCGCCATGCCGCAGAGCCCAAGCGAGGCTGTGCTCATAGCCATGCAAAATCGCTGCGAACGGACGGTTCCACCATGGTTGATCCCGGCGCGGCGACCGCACCTTCAATAGAAGCGAACACAGCATGGGCGTCGCGGTCAACGAGATAAACAGCGAAACGAGGATCGCCATTGATAATGTCACGGCGAACTCGCGGAACAGGCGACCCAACAGACCACCCATCAACAGAATCGGCGTAAAGACCGCGATCAGCGAAATACTGATCGAGATGACGGTGAATCCTACCTCCCGCACACCACGCAACGCAGCCTGGAAGCGCGGTACGCCGGCTTCGACGTAACGGCTAATGTTCTCCAATACGACGATCGCATCATCAACGACGAAACCCGTCGCGATGGTGAGAGCCATCAAGGAGAGATTGTCGAGGCTGTAATTGAAGAGATACATGGTCCCGAACGTACCGATGATCGATACCGGCACAGCGATGCTCGGGACGATCGCCGCGCGAATGTCGCCCAAAAACAGAAAGACGATCAGCGTCACCAATGCGACTGCGATCAACAGCGTCCGCTCAGTGTCCTTGAGCGAGGCGCGAATGGTCAGGCTGCGGTCGGATGCCAAAGTGAGCTGAATGTCACGGGGCATCGCGGCGCGCAGACGCGGCAGTTCGTCTTTGACACGGTCCACAGTGTCGATGATATTCGCGCCCGGCTGCCGAAACAGGATCACCAGGACCGACGGCTTGCCGTTCGCAAGCCCCTCATTTCGGAGATCCTGCACCGAATCGAGAATTTCGCCGAGATCGGAAAGGTGGATGGCATTGCCGTTTCGATAGCCGACGACGAGGGGTTGATAGTCGGCGGCATGCGATGCCTGATCGTTGGTGTAGATCTGGTAATGCGAGCCGCCGTCTTCGATCGCCCCCTTGGGACTGTTCGCATTCGCTGACGCCAATGCTGCGCGGACATCCTCCAGACCCACGCCATATTTGAACAAGGCCGTCGGATTGAGCTCGACGCGGACGGCCGGTAGCGCCGCGCCGCCAATCATCACTTGCCCTATGCCGTCGAGCTGCGAAAGCCGCTGCTGCAAGACATTGCTCGCCGCATCGTAGAGCTCGCCGCGCGACAGCGTGTCCGAAGTCAGAGCAAGGATCAGGATCGGCGCTTCGGCAGGGTTGATCTTGCGATAGGTCGGGTTGCCCGGCAAATTCGTCGGCAAATCGGCCATGGCCGCATTGATCGCGGCCTGCACATCGCGCGCAGCGCCGTCGATGTTGCGATCGAGGTTGAATTGCAATGTGATGCGGGTCTGACCGAGACCGCTCGACGACGTCATCTCGGTTACATCGGCGATCTGGCCGAGCCTTCGCTCGAGCGGGCTCGCGACACTGGTCGCAACAGTCTCCGGACTTGCGCCGGGAAGCTGCGCTTGCACCGAAATGGTCGGAAAATCGACCTGAGGCAAGGGCGAGACGGGCAGCCTCGTGAAGCCCAATACGCCGGCGATCGCAATGCCTACGGTGATGAGAGTCGTGGCGACCGGGCGGGTCACGAAGGGCGCCGAGAAATTCATTCTCCCGCCTCTCGCTCAGTCAGACGCCCGCCCCGGTGCGACGGCGACAAACGTTGCGCCAAACGATCGAAATAAAGATAGATGACCGGGGTCGAGAACAGGGTCAGAATTTGGCTGAACACCAGCCCGCCGACAATAGCGACACCCAAAGGCCGCCGTAATTCCGAGCCTGTGCCGGTCCCGAGCATCAAAGGCAGCGCGCCGAGAATCGCAGCCATCGTCGTCATCAATATCGGCCTAAACCGCAGCAGGCAGGCCTGATAGATCGCATCGCGCGGCGCCAGGCCCTCATTACGCTCGGCGTCCAGCGCGAAATCGATCATCATGATCGCATTCTTCTTCACGATGCCGATCAGCAGAATGATGCCGATGATGGCGATGACATCGAGCTCATCGCCGACAAGCATCAGTGACAGCAGCGCGCCGACGCCGGCCGACGGCAAAGTGGAAAGTATCGTGATCGGATGGATGAAGCTTTCATACAATACGCCCAAGACGATATACATCGTCACGACCGCAGCGATGATCAGCAGGAGTTCGTTGCTCAGCGAAGCGCTGAAGGCGGCGGCGCTGCCCTGCATCGACGAGATGAAGCTTGCCGGCAGACCAATATCCTTTTCCGCCTTTTGAATGGCCTCGACAGCAGCGCCGAGAGAGGCCTCGGGTGCGACGTCAAAGGAAATAGTGGTCGCTGGAAACTGACCATAGTGGGTGACCAGCAGAGGCCCCGGCCGTTGGTCGACATGCACGATCGCCGAAAGTGGCACCTGCCCGTTCGTCGTCGACGTGGATGACGGCAGATAGAAAGTATTGAGCGAGTTCAGCGCGCGCTGCAGACCTGGCGTGACCTCCATGATCACGCGATACTGATTGGACTGCGTATAGATCGTCGAAACGATGCGCTGCCCAAAGGCATCATAGAGCACGTTGTCGACGGTTGCCGGCGTGATCCCGAAACGGGCCGCGGTTGCCCGGTCGATCACAATGTCGATGGCGCGGCCCTGGCTCTGCATATCGCTCGCCACATTGGCGAGCTCGGGAAGGCTGGAAAGCTTGTTGACGAGCCGCGGGACCCAGGTCTGCATCTCGCTGGCGTTGGCGCTCTCGAGGACGAAGTGGTATTGTGCACGGCTGATGGTCGAATCGATTGTCAGATCCTGCACCGGTTGCAGGTAGAGCGTGACGCCCCTGACCCCGGCGACTTCCTGCTGCAAGCGGCGAATAACTTGGCTTACCGTCTGCTGGCGCTCGTCGCGCGACTTCAAATTGATGAGCAGTCTGCCACTATTCAGCGTCATGTTGGAGCCATCGACTCCGATGAATGAGCTCAAACTCTGAACGTCGGGATCATCGAGAAGCACATTGGCGACGGCACGCTGCTTTGCTGCCATGGCGTCAAAGGAAATGCTCTCCGCAGCTTGCGTAATTCCCTGGATCATCCCGGTATCCTGCACCGGAAAAAAGCCTTTCGGAATTGCGATATAGAGCAGGACCGTCACGACAAGGGTGGCGATGGCTGTCAACAGCGTCAAGGGCTGATGCTCCAAGACGACCGACAGAGCTCGCCCATATTGCCGAATGACCCAATTAAAGGCGCGCTCGGCGACAAGATCGAATTGGCTGCGCTCCGACTCGGCCCGATGCCGAACCAGTTTGGCGCAGAGCATCGGCACCAAAGTCAATGAGACCACGGCAGAGATGACAATGGTGGCTGCAAGCGTAATCGCGAATTCATGAAACAGGCGGCCGACGACATCGCCCATGAACAACAGCGGAATCAGCACGGCAATGAGGGAAACGGTGAGCGAAATGATCGTAAAGCCGATCTGGCCGGAGCCGCGCAAAGCCGCTTCGAGGGGCGACTCTCCTTGCTCGACATAACGGGCGATGTTCTCGATCATCACGATTGCATCGTCGACGACGAAACCGGTGGAGATCGTCAAGGCCATCAGCGACAGATTGTCGAGGCTGAAGCCCAATAGAAACATCACGATCAGCGTTCCGACCAATGACAAGGGAACAGAAAGGCTCGGTATGATCGTCGCGGGCAGATTACGCAGAAACAGAAAAATGACGAGCACGACGAGAGCGATCGCAAGACCGAGCTCGAATTCGACGTCTGCCACGGAAGCGCGGATCGTCGTCGTCCGATCGCTCAGCACCTTGATGTCGAGCGCGGAAGGCAGCCCAGCCTCGATCTGTGGAAGCAGGCGCTTGATGCCGTCCACCACTTGAATGACATTGGCACCGGGCTGGCGCTGAATATTGAGGATGATCGCCGGCGCGACATTGGCCCAAGCCGCAATCTTGGTGTTCTCAGGTCCACGCACCGTGGTCGCGATATCTGAGAGCCGCACCGGATTGCCGTTACGGTAAGCCACGACCATTGCCCCGAATTGTTCGGCGGACATGATCTGATCGTTGGCATTGATCGTCGAATCCTGCGCTGGACCGTCGAAATTGCCCTTCGGTATATTCACATTCATATTGGTGACGGTCGTACGCAGATCGTCGATGTTGAGCCCATAGGCGGCGAGCGCACGCGGATTGAACTCGATGCGGATCGCCGGCCTGTTGCCGCCGCTGATGGTGACCAGGCCGACGCCCGGCTGTTGCGAGATCTTCTGGGCAAGACGAGTCTCGCTCAGATCTTCAATCGTGGTCAGTGGCAGAGTCGAGGAGGTAATGGCAAGCGTCAGGATCGGCGCGTCGGCCGGATTGACCTTGGCATAGACCGGCGGCGTCGGCAGATCGGAGGGCAGCAGATTGTTCGCGGCATTGATTGCCGCTTGCACTTCCTGCTCGGCGATGTCGAGGCTGAGATCGAGGCTGAACTGCAGCGTGATCACTGAAGCGCCAGCTGAACTCCCCGAGGTCATCTGGTTGAGGCCGGGCATCTCGCCGAGCTGACGCTCGAGCGGTGCTGTCACAGATGAGGTCATCACCTCCGGACTGGCGCCCGGATAGAAGGTCTTGACCTGGATCGTCGGATAGTCGACCTCCGGCAAAGCGGAAAGCGCCAGAAACCTATAGGCGAAGCCGCCAGCAAGCAGGATCGCCACCATGAGGAGCGAAGTTGCGACTGGCCGCAGAATGAAGATCCGCGACGGATTCATCGCGCATGCTCCGTTTTATGCCCAGGACTCACTCGGCATTCCGTCGATGCGTGGGGTTCCCGCCATGGCCCTTATGCGCGCCGCCGCCGGCCGGGTTCGGCGCGTTTCCGGGGATCGTCACTTCTGCGCCGTCATGCAGGCGATCCGTGCCGTCGATCACGACGCGATCGCCGAGGCTGAGACCAGAGACGATCTGGACCATGTTGCCGTCGGTCGCCCCGAGTGTGACTTTGCGCACCGAAACCCTATTATCGGCGTTGACCAGATAGACGTAAGTGCCCGGCGCCCCGCGTTGGATGGCCGCGTTCGGCGCCGTGACGACATTGTGCAGCAGGCGGACCAGCAGACGCACGTTGACGAACTGGTTGGGAAAGAGGGCCCCGTCCGTATTCGGAAAATTGGCGCGGAATTTGACCATTCCCGTCGTCGTGTCGATCTCATTGTCGATCGTCGCAACATTTCCGCTCCCGAGCTCGGTGACATTCGCCCTGTCGAAGGCAGTCGTTGTCAGCGAGACGCCCGCCTTCATCTGCGCGACAACTTCAGGAATATTGTCCTCGGGCAGCGAAAAGATGACCGAAATCGGCTGAAGCTGGGTGACTATGGCGATCCCGGTAGTGCTGGTGGTCTGAACATAATTGCCAGGGTCGACCAGACGCAGACCGATGCGGCCGCTGACCGGCGAGACGATGTGGCAATATTCTATGTTGAGCTTCTGCGTGTTGATCTCGGCTTGGTCGGTTTTCACCGAGCCTTCATATTGCTTGACGATGTAGACTTGGTCCTCGGCCTGTTGGAGGGCAATCGAATTCTGTTTGGCAAGGGTCTGATAACGGATGAGATCCATGCGCGCCTGATCGAGCAGCCCCTGGTCGTGGAGGAGCTGGCCTTCATATTGCTGTTCGGCCCATTGATAAGGACGCGGATCGATCTGCGCGAGAAAATCCCCCTTTTTGACGAGCTGACCTTCTTGGAAGCCGACTGTCTGAAGCTGGCCGTTGATCTGCGTGAAGACAGTAACGGTCGCGAGCGGCGTAACGGTGCCAAGCCCATTGAGCACGATCCGAATGTCGCCTTGTCCGATCGTTGCCACGCCAACCGACTGTGGCGGCGCGCCATGATGCCGGGCTGGCGGGGAGCTCGGGGTGGCCACGACGCGGTAGACCGCATAGCCCAGCGCGACGACGATGATCAGACCGAGCAGAAAGCCGACAATGGATCGCCGCTTCGGCTTCTGCTCCGGCTGCGGAAGCGCTTCGGGCGCCGGCGTTTCGTCCGGATTGGTCTTCAGCGACGGCGGCTCACCGGGGACCTTCGGCTGGCAAGTCTTGGCCACGTGTTCATCCATTTGGCTTTGCATCCGTTGGTTCTGTCCAAGCAATCGCCGCGCAAACTCGAAGCGCGGGGCGCGTTCGAGCCGCGTTTCCGATGGACCGACCGATCAATGATAGGGGCCCGAATGCCAAACCGGATCGCCGCTCATAGGCTGAACACACAGTTCTGTCATCCACTTGTCCGCAGGCGGAAAAAAGGCAAATTACTTCTTGGTGAGCTCGGGCGGCCAAACCGCATGGTCAAAGAGGCGGAGGGATCGTCGGCACGGCGGACAGGTTTTCGAGGCTAGGCAGGAGCGAACTATCCCATCCCCCTCCCAAAGCCTCGATCAAAGCGACGCTTGCGACAAAAAGGCTCTGCCGCGTCTGAAGGGCGGTGACCTCATCGCTGAGTTGGGTTTCTTCCGCGGTGATGACTGTCGTGAACGCAACCGTACCGGCCTGATATTGGTTCAAATAGACTTGAACCGCCACGCCGGCATTTTTGACGGCCGCCTCCTGCGGGACAAGCTCTTTGGCCGTGATGCGCACGGCCGCGAGTTCGTCCTCGACCTGCTGGAAGGCCGTCAAGACGGTCTGCCGGTAATCGGCGACATATTGCTGGTAAGTGGCCCGCGCGGCGGCAAGTTCCGCGCTGAGCAAACCACCTTCGAAAACGGGTTGCGTGGCACTGCCCGCCAAGCTCCAGGCTTCGGTGGCGGCCGAGATCGGAAGCGGCGTCCCTCCGGCATAGCCGAACATGCCGGAAAGGCTGATGGTCGGATAGAAATTCGCGACGGCGACGCCGATCAAGGCATTCTGCGACTGCAGCGCGCGTTCGGCGGCGGCGATGTCGGGCCGCCGTTCGAGCAATACGGAAGGAATGGTGACCGGTATGTTGGGGATCTTCCGCGCCAGAGCGGCCGGTGGGATCGTCAACTCGGCTGGCGGCTTGCCGATGAGCACTGCGATCGCATGCTCATATTGGGCGCGCAGAACGCCGACAGCAATCGCCGCACCCTCGGTCGTATCGACCAGGGCCTGCGCGGCGGCGACGTCGCCGGCGGTTGCCGAATAGCCGGCCTTGAACTGACTGCGTGTGATCTCGAGCGACTTCTTGTAGGCGACGACGTCCCTGTCCAGCAAAGTCTTCAAGGAATCCTCGGCGCGCAAATTAAAATAGGCCGTTGCCAGCGCCGCTTGCTCGGCGAGTTTGGCATTGGCCAGATCGGCGGCGCTCACTTGGGCGGCCGACGCATCACTCTCGACGGTCCGCCTGATCCGTCCCCAAACATCGATCTCCCAAGTGGCATTGGCGACCGGATTATAGGTCAGGCTCGTCGTCGAGACGCCGCTGGAACCGCCGCCTTGATGCGCACCGGTGGCGCTGTAACTCGTGGTAATGGTCGGGAAATAGCCGGCCTGAGCCTCTCTGATGATAGCCCGCGCCTGCTGATAGGCGGCCATTGCCGCCATAACCGTCTGATTGGAAATTTCGACCTGGCTCAGGAGCCCGGCGAGCTCGGGATCCTTGTAGACGGACCACCATGGGCCGCCGTCCAGGGTGTCGCGCGGAGTCGCGAATTTCCAGCCCTTGGCCTCCTTGAACTGAGCGGATGTCGGGGCCGCAGGACGGACATAGTTGGGACCGACCGAGCACGCCGCCAGCGATATTCCCGCAAACAGGGAGAAAGCTGTCAGAACCGGCGCGCTAGCATCATGCAACGGGTGGGACAACAAACGTAAGTCCAACGGTTCAGATTCATATACGCCACGCCGAAAGTCGAATGCCGTAACGGCCCCCTGATCGGCCCCAACCCTCCATGGCATTCCTTTCGACTGCTTGGCAAGCTCGGCTCGAGGTAACAAATCGCCGAGCCAAGGCGAGGCCCAGCGAGACGGCCGATTTATCAACCAAGTCAAAACTGTGTGACCGGCTCAAACAGTCCCGATGCGTGGGCCCACTTCACTTGATCTTCTCGGGTTCGGGCCAGCTGATCCGGACGCGATGATCGCGGTCTTTCGTGAAGTTTGCACCATTCAAGCCGTCGCCGCCGTCGCCTTTGCGATGCGATTGAGCCTAGCCTTACGGAGTTGGAATTGCCGGTCCTACTCGACCTGCCGGCTCCGCGTCTTCGCGCCTATCCGCGCGAGACGGTGATCGCTGAGAAATTTCAGGTGATGGTGACATTGGGGCGTGCCAGTACCCGGATGAAGGATTTTTACGACATCTGGGCTCTCAGCAAGTCTTATGAATTCGAAGGTGATCGGCTTGCACGGGCTATTGCAGCCACGTTCCCTCGCCGCAAGACGGCCATTCCGAGCGAAACACCTGATGCCCTCACTCCCGCCTTTGCTGAAGACCCCATGAAACAAAAGCAATGGGCTTCATTCGCCACGGATATCGGAGGTTCACCAGGGACCCTCGTTGAGGTTATTGACGAACTCGCAGCTTTCCTTATGCGACGCGAAGTCTGTCGCAAACAAAAAGCCGCTGCACTTTCTGATAGCTGACGAATTTTCCAGGGAAGGCGGAATGCCTACGCTAGTATTCCGCGATATGTGCCAGTCGTGAAATGGGCCGAATTTTTCACAGAATCTTACACATACGCACTTTTGGTGCAGGAAAAGGCATGATTTTCAGTGTTCTACGCTAAGCCGCATAACACTTAAAATCCCTCGACCACAAGTCATACAGGTTCGAGTCCCGTCGTCCGCACCAGGCCGCAGGGTATGGGCTCAGAGCGGTATCCCGAAAAAAGTGTCGTCGGCGCCGCCCCAGGCTTTATGCAGCGCGAAGGCCTCGTACCATCTGCCGTTTTCGGCATCGTCGGCGCCGCGATGCGTGACTTTGCCCTCGGCGTTTTCGGCCAGGAGATATTTCTTGGCGTTGCGGATGAAACGGTCGAGATCCTTCTTGTCCGTCGGGCGCACCACGCATTTCGGGACTTCGTCGATCAATATTGTCGTGGGAAGCATTTCCTATCTCCCTCGCGAGAAAGGACATGTGGTGCCGCGATCGAAAGCAGGTTTTGTGCCAATCGCGCGCGGCGGCAGGCTCGGGTGAACGAGGCGTCGGAAGCACGACATTTGCTTTGGTCGGGCTCTTATGCGGCGCATCGGCGCCGCCTTACGGCGGAAATGCGATGCCGAAAGAAGCGAAGACCGCAGCCGAACTCGAAGCCATGATTCTCGCCGGTCTTCGCGCTGGTGGAGCAGTATGACCTCGTGGCGGACAGCGTGGCCGCATCAAAGCCGCTGCCGGATTCTGCGGCGAAAACGAAACGAGGAGCGTGAGCCATGGCCGAAGGCGCTAAAGCGGAGCTTCCCCCGATCACCATTGAGGGGATGCTGATCGAGCTCGACGAGACGATCTGGCGGGCACTGACCGAGGCCGATCTCATCGCGCAATGGTTCATGCCGAATGATTTTTCGCCGGATGTCGGACATAAGTTCACCTTCCGCACCCAGCCTGTCGGGCCATGGGACGGCGTTTCGGAAGGCGAGGTTTTGGCAGCGGAACCTTTCTGGCGGCTGCAATATTCTTGGCGTGGCGGCTCGCATGAACTCGAAGGTTTTGGCCGCTATATCGATACGGTCTTGACCTGGACGCTGTCGCCTCTGCCCAATGGCACGCATGTGCGGCTCGAACATGCGGGCTTCACCAAGGACAATGCCGCCGTCTATGCGATGATGAGCAGCGAGAACGGCTGGGCTTTGGTAGTCAACCGCCTCGCCAAGGTCGTCACCGATCTGGCGCAAGAAGGCTGAGGCTGGCGCGCACACCGATCGCGCGCTGACCTTCTCCCTGTGAGAGAGGGTTCGCTCACGACGCCTGGCCGGCCGCCCCCAGATCGCGATAATAGCGCGCGATGCGCTCATACCATTCGTGCCGCGCCTGCAGATGGGCGAGGCCGCGGCCGCGTTCCGGCAATTGCAGCATTGCGATCAAACTCTCGACCTCGGTGCGCGCCGCGCTTTGCGAGGCCGACAACGAGCCGTTGCGCATGGCCTCCTCGATCGGATCGAGCGCCGTGAGGCCGATCGGAAAGAGTTCGCGAAAGATCACCCGGTCGTGCAGGCCCTCGGTCGGCCGAAACTGCAGCTCGACCGAAAGCCGCGCGAGGCTCGCGCCGATCTGCTTCGCATTGTTGGATTGGACCGAGGACATGCGGTTGCGCACCAGCACCCAATCGATGATGCCTTGATCGACAAGTTTGCGCTTGCGCCGCGCCTCGAGCACGAGATCGGCATAATGCGCGACCTGGCCGCGCTGCGTTCGATCGTGATGGACGCGCGAAAACACATCGACATCGATGAAGGAATCATTGACCGGCGAGATGAGCGTATCGGCGAGCGAATGGGCGAGCCGCATGAGATAGGAATCGGACGCCGGCGTATCGATGACGACGAATTCATAAGAATGTTCGACTTCCGCAATCGCCGCGGCGAAAGCGCCGAATTCGACCGTCTCATTGTCGCGTAGATTATCGGAATTGCCGCGCTCAAGCGCGCGGTGAAAGGGCAATTCCACCTCCCAAGGCGCATTGGCGGCCCAGGAGCGGCGATTTTCCAGAAATCGCGTGAGGGTGCGCTGGCGGGTGTCGAGATCGATGGTCGCAACCCGAAATCCCGCCTTCAAAAGCGCGATGGCGACATGAATGGAAAGGGTCGATTTGCCGGTGCCGCCTTTTTCATTCGCGACCACAATGACATGCGCCGTGCGCAGGTCGGGCCGCTCCAGCTCAGGCTCAGCCATCTTTGTTCGCGCGCCCATGGGCCGATCTCATCGTGCAATCGAAAGCGAAACGCAAAGCCTGCTCCTGCTGCCTTCGCGACAGATGCAGCGTAAGGTAATGGCATTTTTGTGCCTGAGGGAAGCGCTTCGCCAGAGAAGTCCGGCGCAATCTCGAAAAAAGCAGAGGATTTCGCGCCGATGGTGAGAATCGCCTCGCCAAAATGGCTTCAAGATGCAGTGAGCGGCATTTCAACAAGCTGGATATGAGAAAAATCATTTCTCATTTTACATTCGGCCTTGTCCCATAGAGCCAATCATAATGGCCGAGGAGCTGACGCTCGCCCATGATTCGCAGGGCGAGATCGCGAAAAAAAGCCGCTGGCTCGCCGAGATGATAGATATGGCCCTGGCGGCGCGAGAAGGCCTGCACACGGCTGGCGCGGGGCCGGCGCGCCGCGGCATAGGCGACAAGCCCCGCTGCAACGTTGCCATTCGGCGAAAGCAGGGCACCGAGCATGGCGGCGTCTTCGATCGCTTGCGCGGCGCCTTGGGCGAGAAAAGGCAACATAGCATGCGCCGCGTCGCCCAGGAGCGCGACGCGGCCGGCGGTCCATTCCGGCAGCGGATCGAGATCGACGAGCGGCCATTTGCGCCATTCGCGGGCCGCGGCGATCAGAGTGCGGGCTTCTTCATGCCATGGCGCGAAGCGCGCCTGGATTTCACCTGTGTCGCCCGCCTGCGACCAAATATCCGCCGTCCAATCGATCGCGACCCTGTCTTCGACGACGGCGACGACATTGATGACGGCGCCGCCGCGCAAAGGATAATGGACGAGATGGGCCTTATGGCCGAGCCAGAGCGTGCTTTCGGCCTTTCGCAGCTCGGGGGCGACATGCTCCGCATCGATGAGGCTGCGCCAAGCGACATGATTGGCCTTGGCGGGCATGGCGAGGGCCGCCGACCTGGCGCCTTTCGCCGGTAGGCACAATTCGCCGAGCCGCTGCCGGACAAAGGAGCGCAGGCCATCGGCACCGATCAGATAATCTCCGCGATAGATCGTTCTGATCGGGCCATTGAGCGCCACGGCCTCTATGCCTTTTTCGGTGGCGGCAAAGGCTGCGATCTCGGTCTGCATCGCGAGCGTGATCGATTTTTCCTGCGCGACGGTCTCCAGCAGCGCTTTTTGGAGATCGGCGCGATGGATGAGGAGATAAGGCGCCCCCCAACGCTTTTCGGCATCCTTGAGCGGCAACCGCTGCAAAGAGGCGCCGTCGCGGGCGCGTCTGATGTGGAGCGCTTGCGGCGCCAGCGCCGCACCGGCAAGCCGCGGCAGGACGCCCAGATCGCGCAGAACAGCGCTGGCATTGGGGGAAATCTGCAGCCCCGCGCCGACCTCCTCCAAAAGCTTAGCGCGTTCGAAGAGGCTCACGCGAAAGCCCGACCGGGCAAGGCAAAGCGCGGCGGTGAGCCCGCCGATCCCGGCCCCGGCAATCAGCGCATGCGGCGCTTGGCTCATCCTATCTCATTTGTGCGACGACGGCGGCCAAATCAGACAGCCTCGGCCGGAAGATAAGCACATTCGGCCGGCTCGCAGCCGCCGTGAAGCGAGGCGTCATAGACATAATGGGTCGAGCAATAGGGACAGATCGCATCCGTGTCATCGCCCATATCGATGAAGATATGCGGATGATCGAAGGGCGGCAGGGCGCCGACGCACATGAATTCCTTGGCGCCGATGCGCACTTGCGCGACACCTGGCTGATTGTGGAAATGCGGCGTGAAATGATCGGCCATGATCTCAGTCCAAAAAGCAAAAGCCGAAGATGCTTGCGGCGCGAGGACTTTACGCGCAGAGCTTAGAGCATGTCAGGACCTCCGAAGTCCAGCGCCTTTTGCCGCACAGCGGAAACCCTCCCGCGCTCGGCCGGTTGAAACTCGCCTCGCCATCTCTATATTGGCGCGCGACAGGAAGGCTATGGACGAATTTACTTCTGAGAATGTGCGGCTCGCCTATATTGACGAGCCGCCCGCGGCGGGGGGCCGCGGCGATCCGATCCTTTTGATCCACGGTTTTGCTTCGACGCATGCGATCAATTGGGTTTTCACCCAATGGGTCAAGACTTTGACCGAGGCCGGACGGCGCGTCATCGCTCTCGACAACCGTGGTCATGGGCGGAGCGAAAAGCTCTATAGGCCTGAGGACTACGCCATCCCGCTGATGGCGGAGGATGCCTGCAATCTGCTCGATCATCTCAAGATCGAATGTGCCGATGTGATGGGCTATTCGATGGGCGCGCGCATTGGTGCCTTTCTCGCCAAAGCCCATCCGGAGCGCGTGCGCAGGCTCATTCTCGGCGGCATAGGCGAGAATCTCATCGAAGGCGCCAGCGTTCCGCGCGGCGTGGCGGAAGCCATGGAAGCGGCTTCGGTCGATGCTTTGACGGACCCCGTCCAGAAGATGTTCCGGCAATTCGCCGAGGCGACGAAAAGCGATTTGAAGGCGCTCGCGGCCTGCAGCCGCGGCGCGCGGCAGACCTTGAGCGAGAAGGAGCTCGGCGAAATCGACATGCCGGTTCTCATCGCCGTCGGAACGAAGGACGAGGTGGCCGGCGATCCGAAACGGCTTGGCAAGCTGTTCCCGCATGCCCATATGCTTCCCATTCCGGATCGCGACCATAATCGCGCGGTCGGCGATATGGTGTTCAAGCGCGGAGTTCTCGAATTTCTCGCAAGCGCCGGATGAGCCTCTTCCTTCAAAAGCGCTGCGCTGTGGGCGGAATTATGATAGGATACATGAAAAATAGCCCAGTGGCGGATCGGCCGGTTTTGCGACATCCGCATGCTGCTGCTGGAGGTTTTCGGTGACATTCGGCAAATCTTCGAAATCGGGCGCCATTCTGCAGCGTGTCGAGCCTGCCGATGCGATTTTCGCGCGCGTTCGGGAAGAGGCCGAAGAAATCGTGCGGCGCGATCCGGAGCTGACCGGCTGGATCTTCGAAACCGTCCTCAACCATGAAACTCTGGAATCGGCGATCATCCATCGCCTCGCCGCGCGGCTTGGGCACGGGGAAGTCTCGGCCGATCTGATCCGCCAGACCTATCTCGACGTGATCGCGCGCGAGCCGCAGATCGGCGCCGCCTTCCGCGCCGATATGCTCGCCGTCATGGATCGCGACCCCGCCTGCATGCGGCTCATCGAACCTCTGCTTTATTTCAAGGGCTTCCATGCGATCGAGACGCACCGCCTCGCGCATGTCCTTTGGCGCAGCGGGCGGAGCGATTTCGCCCTTTATCTGCAAAGCCGCTCGTCGGAGGTGTTCCAAACCGACATTCATCCCGCGGCGCAATTGGGCAAGGGTCTCTTTTTCGATCATGCGACCGGCCTTGTCATCGGCTCGACGGCGGTCGTCGAAGATGATGTGTCCATCCTGCAAGACGTCACCTTGGGCGGCACCGGCAAGGAAACCGGCGACCGGCATCCGAAGATCCGGCGCGGCGTCTTGATCGGGGCAGGTGCCAAGGTGCTCGGCAATATTGAAGTCGGCCAATGCGCCCGCGTCGCGGCGGGCTCCGTCGTGTTGCGACCCGTGCCGCATCACAAGACTGTTGCAGGCGTCCCCGCGCGCGTCGTCGGCGAGGCCGGCTGCGCGGAACCTGGCCGCACCATGGACCAGATCTTGGCCGCGAAGACGCCGCACAGCTGAGCGGGCTTGCGATGCTTTCGGTTTTCTGGCAATGCCGGCCCGCGGACCTTGCCGCAGCCTTGTGGCTGCCGGCGAAAATTTTCGGCTCGACGCGGAATTTTCGGCTCGACGCGATCCTGCCGCTTCACTCCCGTCGATCCGTTTTGGAGAGTTAATGTTTGACAAAGTCGAATTGCGCAAATTGCAGGGCTTTTTGCGCAAGGCCCTAGGCAATGATGGAATCAAGGTGACGGCCGCCAAGCGCAATCCCGATGATGCGGAGGTGCATTTCGGCGAGCGCGTGATCGGCTCGATCGTCGTCGACGACGAAGACGGCGACCGCTCCTTTGCCTTTGCCATGAAGATCCCGGTCGAGCGGCCGATCCTGCAGGATTATTTGCGACGCCTCTTCGAGAACAACAAGCTGAAGATCATTCCGCGCGCGAAGAAAACCGATTCGGTCGAATTGAACTCGGGCGATGATTTTCTCGGCGTCATTTCCGCCGATGATCCGAAGGGCAAGAGCTTCACCTTGCAGATCGCGATTCTCGATTTCGATCTCGAAGAGTTTTGAGACGGATGCGGTTGGTTCCCATCAAGCGGAAAGAAGCGGAAACAAGAAATGCCTCTTTATGCGCTTGATGGAATCGGCCCCACCTTGCCGGCGGCAGATCGCTATTGGATCGCTCCCGATGCTCAGATCATCGGCAATGTCTGGTTGGAAGAGGAGGCATCGGTCTGGTTCGCCTCGGTGCTGCGCGGCGACAATGAGCGTATCCTGCTCGGCGCGCGCGCCAATGTGCAGGACGGTTGCCTGCTGCATACGGATATGGGCTATCCTTTGGACATAGGTGCGGATTGTTCGATCGGCCATCATGCGGTGCTGCATGGCTGCAGTATCGGTGACAACAGCCTCATCGGCATAGGGGCGACTTTGCTGAATGGCGTCAAGATCGGCCGCAACTGCCTCGTGGGCGCTCATTCGCTTTTGACCGAAGGCAAAGTCTTTCCGGACAATTCGCTGATCGTCGGTAGCCCGGCGCGGGTCATACGCAGCGTCGATGCGGCTTTGGCGGCGCAATTGCGGGAAAATGCGGCGCATTATGTCACGAATTGGCGGCGCTATGCGCGCGGCCTCGAACCCGTCGCCGAGTTTCAGCTCATCAGAGCTTGATGTTCTCGTCGAAACGCTCGACGTCGATCATCTGATCGAAGGCGATGGCGAAGCCGCCGTCGAAGAGACGGATGACATGTCCGGTCGTCTGGCCGAGCATCGCTTTCGTCCCGATCGCCGGCTTGAGCGCGGTGCTGACCGCAGCGCCCGACATTGAGACATCGATCAGCTTGACGACATGCTCGCTCTCGCCGTTGAGGAGCAGGATCGAATGCCGGCGCAACGGCACGATGCGCTCGAAGCGGCGGTCCTCCGGCAGGGCGAGAATGTCGCGATTGACCAGCCAAGTGAGCTGATTGGCGATTTTTTCGCGCTTTACATAGGGCAAATTCAAGGCGAGCGCGAAGCCGCGGTCCATGTGGCGGACGATCTTGCCTTCGACGCGGCCGATCTGGTCGAGATAGACGACGACCCGCTCGCCGATGGCGCCGCGCACCGAGGCAATGCAGGCCAGCCCGCCGGGCGACATATCCGTCGTCACGCAGGGGAATTCCCGCTTGTCTTCGAGCATATAGCGGCCGAGCAGCGAGATTTCCACGCGCTGATGCCGCCGCCGTTCGAGGGGCTTATGAAGTGGCTTGACGTTCACGTCCATAGATATTGCGCCGGGCGCCGAGGAGGGCCATAAATTGACGCATCACGAGTTAAGGCAGCGTTATCGGCAGTGATGAGAAGTGATCATTCCGTTAAGAGATTTGGCGTCCGCCGTCGAAAATCCGCAAATGCCGAGTGTTTCGGGCAGGCTTGCCGACTGGCTGCGCTTGCGGTGAGACGGGCGCCGTCTCGAACAAAGCGCGGGAATTGAGCGGCGCCACGGCGTCATCGATCGCGTGGAGGGACCGTAGATTCAAATTTTTCACAGGCAGCAAGCCGAGCCAGGACGGTGGCGTTGCCGGCGCGATCAGGCCGAGAATGCGGGCGCGGTCTTGACCGCGGCGTCCCAAAGGCAAAAACAGAATTTCGATCTCGTGATCCGGCCAGCCTTCGGGCGTAGCGACGGCCGTGGCGATGATCGGCCAGGATGCATCCATCACCGTCAAAAGCATGGCCGCAATGTTGCGCGCCTCCTGCAGCGACCAGAGATCGAGGAAGGAGCGGCCATTCTGTTCGGTGCAGGCGAGCGCATTGACGCGCGTGCCGGACAAGACGAAAGGAAAGCGATGCGCCGCATCGATTTCGAGCATGAACATATCGGCGATGAGACCGCGAATGGCGGCAAGGTCGATCTCCGCCCGCTCCGGCGCCGCGCGGCCGCCGCGCAAAGCGTTCCAATAATCGAAGAGCTCGCGCGTTGCATTGTGCGGCATCGCAATCCCCGGCCGGTTCATTTCAAGACCATCGGCGGGAGGATTGATCCAGAATGGCACGTCTTGATCGAAAATTCCCGCATCGCGGGATAGAACAGCAGCGCGCGTGCCAAGGTTTTTCACCATAGGCCAGGGCGAGGGGACGTTGCGGCGAAAGGAAACGACCCATCCGCCTGTTCACCTTTTCCGTGACATGTTCTAGAAGGCGGCCATGTCGTTTGAAGCCGATCGCTTTTCTATCGCGCCCATGATGGATTGGACGGACCGGCATTGCCGCTTCTTCCATCGCCTGCTCACGCGCCGCGCCAGGCTCTATACGGAAATGCTGACGAGCGCCGCCGTGCTCCATGGCGCGCGCGACAGGCTATTGAGTTTCGATGCGGCCGAGAATCCGGTCGCCGTGCAGCTCGGCGGCAGCGAGCCCGCAGATCTCGCCGCAGCGGCGGCGATCGCGGCTGATTACGGCTATGACGAGATCAATCTCAACATCGGCTGCCCGTCGGAGCGGGTGCAGAGTGGCGCCTTCGGGGCTTGTCTAATGCGCGAGCCGGAGCTCGTCGCCGATTGTGTCGCAGCGATGAAGGCGCGGGTGAAACTTCCGGTGACGGTCAAATGCCGCATCGGTGTCGATGATCAGGGGCAAGACGCGCTCTTCCGCTTCGCCGAATGCGTCACCGCGGCGGGCGCCGATGCGCTGATCGTGCATGCCCGCAAGGCCTGGCTCAAGGGCCTCTCGCCGCGCGAGAATCGCGATGTGCCGCCGCTCGACTATCCGCTGGTGCGGGCTCTGAAACAGAACTATCCGCGCCTGCCGATCGTGCTCAATGGCGGGCTTGTCGCTCTTGCGCAAATGCAGGCGGAGATGGTGGGCGTCGACGGCATTATGGTCGGCCGCGCCGCCTATCAGGACCCGGCGCTGCTGCTCTCCATCGATCCGCTGTTCTTCGCCGACGCGCCTGCAAGCGAAAGCCGCATCGCTGCCATCGAAGCCTTCATCCCCTATGTCGAGGCGAGGCTCAAAGAGGGCGTGCCGCTCGCGGCCATGACGCGGCACATATTGGGCCTCTTCAACGGGCTGAAAGGCGCGCGTGCGTTCCGAAGGCATCTGGCGACGCAGGCAGTGAAGGCTGGTGCCGATGCCAAAATCCTGCGCGAGGCGCTGGGCTTTGTTCGGGAGAGCGAGAGAAGCGCCTGCGCGGTGGCGGCGGAATAGGGCAAACGGCCTTCATGCAGGGGGATGAGACCTAATGACCTCGCTTGCGCAGACGATTCTGATGTGTCCGCCCGATCATTTCGAAATCGCTTATGTGATCAATCCATGGATGGAAGGGCAGTTCGCTAAGACCGACAGCGCTTTGGCGCAGCGGCAATGGAAGGCTTTGCGAGACGCGATCGAGCATCATGCGAAAGTCGTGTTGCAGCCGCCGCAACCTGGCCTGCCGGATCTCGTCTTCACCGCCAATGCCGGCCTCGTTCTGGGCAAGAAGGTGATTGTCAGCCGTTTTCGCAGCGTCGAACGGCAGGGCGAAGAAAAGCATGACCGCGCCTGGTTCATCGAAAACGGATTTGAGGTTTTGGACTGGCCGCAGGATCTTCCTTTTGAAGGGGCGGGCGATGCTCTGTTCGACCGCGGCCAGGATTTTTTGTGGGTCGGTCACGGCTTCCGCTCGGCCGAAGCCGTGCCAGTGCTTTTGGAAAAATTGCTCGGGCGCAGAACGGCGGCGCTGACTCTCGTCGATCCGCGCTTCTATCATCTCGACACGTGCCTTTGTCCCTTGGCGCGCGGCTATCTTCTCTATTTCCCTGCGGCCTTTGATGAAAAATCCCGCGCGCTGATCGAGGCGCTTGTGCCGGAAGACAAGCGCATCGCGGTCGATGAAGCTGATGCTTTGCAATTCTGCTGCAATGCCGTCGATCTCGACGGTCCTGTCTTGATGAATGATGCGTCGGACAATTTGCAGAATCGTCTGCGCCGCGCCGGCTTCACGCCAGTGATTATTCCTCTATCGGAATTCATGAAGGCCGGCGGCGCCGCGAAGTGCCTGACGCTGAAGCTGGTGGAGGGATAGAGGGAGGTTGAAGTCTGCTAGGCGCCAGGAGCGGACGTTCCAATTCAACAACACATCATCGTTCCGCATGCGGTGCGGCGGCGCACCACACCAAAAAGTTGTTTTTCGATGGACATGCATTATCCTGTCAATGCCTTACCGGACATAGGATCCGGCGTAGCGCAGGGCCGGAGCTCTGGCGGGTAGACCAGCCTTGGTCTGGTTTCCACCCCTGCGGGATGGAGACAAATTTGGCGCGGCGCCCTTGGTTCCGCGCCCGGCACCGGGGGCCGCGACAAAATACAAGGATGCCTGACCTTAAGTCGAGCGGCATAGCACCCGCGAAGTCGAGTTGCCCCAAGCCATCGCAGAAGGCTTAGATGGTAGTTCTCCCGCATTGCCGGCAAGTATGACGTCGTTATCTTTAGAGGGAGGAGATTATGAGGATTGGTCAAGGGGTGCTCGTAGTCACGTTCTATACCCTCGTCGTGGTCAGCGCGATCTTGTTCCTCACCGCAGTCCAAATGCGCTCCTCCGCGGGTGCGCCGTTCGACACGTGGAGGCTCAACTACGCTGCCAATCGGCTGTTTGCGGACAATGAACAGTCCCGCCTGGTTGCATTGAAGAGGGAGCGCTCTGTCATGGTTGATGCAGCGAATGGGGCTGCGGCGTGCCTACAGTATTTCGACGACAAGGGCGCTGTAATCCGCCCTCCTGATTCGCAAACGGCCGCGGCAGTGCAAAAGGCCAAGGGTGCTCATATGGATTACAACAAGATGCCCTGGGACGATGTCAAGTGCCTTGTGCGTGGTCAGCTTATGCTCACCTTCGACAAACAATACTATGACCAGAGGGACAAGGAGCTAACTGAGGAAATCAAGGAACGGAGCACAGCACTGGCCTCGATCGACAACGAATACTCCGACTTGGTCAAGGAGCACCGGGAATATTTGGCCTTCATCCAGATGGAGAACTTCTGGTATTTGAAGGCGCTTGTCAGGACGCCCTACGACCTGCTCGTGATGTGCTTGGTCATGTTGATGGGCGCGCTGGGAGGTATCGTGCGCAACCTTCGGAACTACTTGGATCCCAACCGCCCCAATCCTACGCTGAAAGACTACTTTTTCGTCCCGACGATCGGGATGGTGGTCGCGGTTGGAGGATACGTCCTCGCGAAGACCGGACTACTGCTGCTTTCGTCGCCGAAGGAAGAAACTTCGCTCAGCCCCTTCATGATTGGGCTCGTTGGGATCGTTTCCGGTCTTCTCGCCAAAGAAGTGGTCGACCGCATCACCGCCGTGGGGATTCCGATGTTGCAGGGCGAGGGCAGGGCGGAACGGCAAGCGGAGGGAGCGGGGGGTGGATCTGACTCACGACCCGGCACAGATTCGGGAGTTGCATCGGCTGAGAAGCCCGCGGGGGGCGGGGCGGCGTAGCTGGCAACGTCGGGTCGTCGGGTCGCAGACACCGTCCAAACAACCGAGGCCGCTCGAACAGATCGGCGAGACCACTCTTCTCCCCGAGGGGATCACTGCATTTAGACAAGGGTTTAGTGCTTCGATCACATTCACGGCTCTGGCAGCGGGGCGGCCCAAAGCTGCCGTTCGCATTCTCCTGGCGGCGCTGTCGTCAGAATGTTGTGCCCGCCTGCCCCGAGGTCCGCAACGGGTCAACAGCCGCCCCTCTCCCCCCCCTCACTCCGTCACCTTGCCCAGCCGTCCTGCCAAATCCTGGATATATTGCCAGGCCGTGCGGCCCGATCTCGCCCCTCGCGTCGTGGCCCATTCGAGCGCTTCGGCCGTCATTTTTTCGCGCTCGAGTTTTAAGCCGAAATATTCCGCATAGCCGAAGACCATGGAAAGATATTCGTCCTGGCTGCATTTGTGAAAGCCGAGCCAGAGCCCAAAACGATCCGACAGCGAGACTTTTTCCTCCACCGCCTCGCCGGGATTGATGGCGGTCGAGCGCTCATTCTCCATCATGTCGCGCGGCAGAAGATGGCGGCGGTTCGAAGTCGCATAAAAGAGCACATTGGCGGGCCTGCCTTCGATGCCGCCTTCGAGCACCGCCTTCAAGGATTTATAGCTCGTGTCGTCTGCATCGAAGGAGAGATCGTCGCAGAAGACGAGAAAATGAAAGACCTGCTCGCGCAACAGCGCCATCAGATGCGGCAGGCTTTCGATATCCTCTCTATGGATCTCGATGAGTTTTAGGGGCCGAAAGCCGGGCGTGCCGGCAAGCCGCAGATTGATGTCGGCATGGACGGCCTTGACGAGCGAGGATTTGCCCATGCCGCGGGCGCCCCATAGAAGCGCATTATTGGCGGCAAAGCCTTTGGCGAAGCGCTCGGTGTTGTCGCTTAAAATGTCGCGCACCCGGTCGATGCCGCGCAGAAGATGCATATCGACGCGGTTGACCTTGACGACGGGGTGGAGCTGGGCCACATCCGCCTGCCAGACGAAGGCGTCGGCAGACTGGAAGTGGATGGGCTTCTGCGCCGCCGGCGCCAGCCTTTCCAGAAGCTCGGCAATGCGCGCCAGATGGTGCTCGATGCCGCGCGCGGTGTCTCCCGCCAGAAGGCCGGCAAGCCCGGCTTCATCTTGAATTGTCATGGCTCTGCCCCCTGTTTGGCTGCGCTTTAGCGGGAAGGGTGGGCCGCGTCCAGCCGCCGCGGGCCGGACCATGACCGCTTTGTCATGAAGGCGGAGGTCCAAGCCTCCGGTCCGGCATTGCTTTCGGCGGCGCGCAAGCTATAGTCCGCGCCGATCCGAAGAGGCCCGCAGAGGCCTGTCAAGGAGTAGGCAATTGTTCATCACTCCGGCTTTTGCTCAAGCCGCTGGTTCCCAGCCTGGCCCGACCGATATTCTCATGCAGGTCGCGCCTTTCGCGCTCATCCTCCTTATCATGTATTTCCTGATCATGCGGCCGCAGCAGAAGCGTGCCCGGGCGCATGCCGATCTCGTCAAAAATGTCCGCCGCGGTGATACGATCGTGATGACCGGCGGCCTGATCGGCAAGGTTGCGCGCGTCGTCGACGATACCGAGGTCGAGATGGAAATCGCGCCGAATGTGAAGGTCCGGGTCGCGCGTTCGATGATCGCCGAGGTGCGGGCCAAGGGCGAGCCGGTCAAGGATAATGCGTGAGAAAAGGGCAGGGCGCGTGGCGCGCGCACCTTCTCCCGCTTGCGGGAGAAGGTATCATGCCATAGGGCGCGCCTAGCGCGCCCGTCAATAAGGAACGGCCGCCGCATGCGGCGGCCTATGGCATGACCGATGAGGGAGCTTGAAAGCGGCAACCACCCCTCATCCGGCCGGCCATAGCCCCTCGCTTGCGGCGGGCGTCGCTTCGCAACGCCCTATGGCCGTCCACCTTCTCCCGCAAGCGGGAGAGGGTTCGCGCCTGATCTGTAACGACCAATGGAAAAATTCGCCTCATGCTGCGTTTCGCGACCTGGAAGATCGTAGGGATCCTGATGATGACGGCGGTGGCCCTGCTCGTCATCGTGCCGAGCCTGCTGCCGCCGCAGACGCGCAGCGCGCTCGTCAACAGCGTGCCGAAATGGATTCCGGTGCGCAGCATCGTCCTTGGGCTCGATCTGCAAGGCGGCTCGCATGTTCTGCTCGAAGTCGATGCCGCTTCCGTGATCAAGACCGAGGTGCAGAATGTGCGCGACGATTTGCGCCGCCTGCTGCGCCAGGAGAAGATCGCGATCACCGGCGGCATCGGCGTTCTGCCGCGCGGCGTGCAGCTGCGCATTGCCGATCCCGCCGAGCGCGCCCGCGTCATTCCGAAGCTGCAGCAGATGGAGGCGCCGATCGGCAATGCCATGCTCGGCGCGGGTGGGGCGCCGTCGCTCGACGTCAAGGACGTCGGCAATGGCACCATCCAGATTCTCGTGACCGATGCGGCGATCACCGACAAGGTCCGCCGTGCCGTCGATCAATCGATCGAAGTTCTGCGCCGCCGCGTCGACGCTTTGGGAACGACCGAGCCCAATATCCAGCGCCAAGGCAATGATCGTATTCTCGTCGAAGTGCCGGGGCTGCAAAATCCGGAGCGGCTCAAGCAGATCCTGGGCACGACGGCGAAGCTCGAGTTTCGCCTCGTCGCCTCGGCGGGCGAGGACCCGAATGAATACGAGATGCTCGATCAAGCCGATCAGCCCGGCAAAATCCCCGTCGAGAAACGGGTCATGGTGGAGGGCGAGGATCTGACCGATGCGCAGCCGGGCTTCGATTCGCGCACGCAGGAGCCTGTCGTCAATTTCCGCTTCAACATCAGAGGTGGCCAGCGTTTCGGCGAAGTCACCTCGGAAAATGTCGGCCGGCCTTTCGCCATCGTGCTCGACGGCAAGGTGATTTCGGCGCCGCGCATCTTGAGCCCGATCACCGGCGGGTCGGGCCAGATCTCCGGTCATTTCACCGTCGAATCGGCCAATAATCTTGCTATTCTGCTGCGCGCTGGCGCGCTGCCGGCGAAGCTGTCGATCATCGAGGAGCGCACCGTCGGGCCGGGCCTCGGCCAGGATTCGATCAATGCCGGCAAGCACGCCGCCTATGTCGGCGCCGCGCTGGTCCTCTTCTATATGCTCGTCACCTACGGCATCTTCGGCATCTTCGCCGATATTGCGCTTCTGGTGCATATAGCGATCATCTTCGCCTCACTCATTCTTCTCGGTGCGACTCTCACTTTGCCGGGCATAGCCGGGATCGTGCTCACCATCGGCATGGCGGTCGATTCCAATGTTCTGATCTATGAGCGCATCCGCGAGGAGGTGCATGCCGGCCGTTCGATCATCGCCTCGCTCGATGCCGGCTTCAAACGCGCCTTTGCGACGATCGTCGACTCCAATGTCACAATGTTCGTGGCCGCCGCCATCCTTTACTATTTCGGCTCCGGCCCGGTGCGCGGCTTTGCCGTGTCGCTCGCGCTCGGCATTTTGACGACTATTGTGACCGCCGTGACCATGACCCGTATGATGATCGCGCTCTGGTACCAATATGTGCGCCCGACCAAGCTGCCGATATAGATCGCGTTAAAGACGGGCAGCATCCCAAAGGTTCGTTTGATGAAGCTTCTGCGCCTCGCGCCTGAGAATACGAAATTCGGCTTCATGCGCTTTCGGCGCGTGAGCTATCCTTTCTCGGCGACCCTATCGATCATCTCGGTCGTGCTCTTCCTCAGTCTGGGGATGAATTTCGGTATCGACTTTGCCGGCGGCACATTGATGGAGCTGCGCGCCAAATCCGGCGCAGCCGATATTGCAGATCTGCGGACGACAGTGCGGCAATTGGGAATCGGCGAAGTCGAAGTCCAAGGCTTCGGCGCGGCCTCCGACGTGCTCTTGCGCTTCGGCGTCCAGCAGGGCGGCGCCACGACACAGGAGGCGACGGTCGCGCGCGTCAAAAAGGCGCTCGAAAACAGATATGACTTCCGCCGTGTCGATGTGGTCGGCCCGCGCGTCTCCGGCGAATTGGTGCAATCGGGCACGCTCGGCGTCGTTCTCGCCATCATCGCCGTGCTCGCCTATCTCTGGTTCCGCTTCGAATGGCAATTTGCGGTCGGCGCCATTATCGCGACCATGCATGATCTTCTCTTGACCGTCGGCTTCTTCTCGCTGACGCGGCTCGAATTCAACACGACCTCGATCGCGGCGATTTTGACCATCGTCGGCTATTCGCTCAATGAGACGGTGGTGGTGCTCGACCGTATCCGCGAGATGAGGCACAAATATCGCCGCATGCCGACGGATCAGCTCATCGACATGTCGATCAATGCGGTTCTGCCACGCACCATCATGACGGCGACGACGGTCTTTCTCGCGCTGCTCTCGCTCGTGATCTTCGGCGGCGAAGTGATCCGTTCCTTCTCTATTGCGATGATCTGGGGTATTTTCGTCGCGACCTATTCGTCGATCTTCATCTGCTCGCCGATGCTGATCTATCTCGGTCTGCGCAATGAGGCAGCGGATGCGCCACAGGCGCCGGCCGTCAAGCCGACGAAGACGCAGGCGAAGAAAAGCGTGACGGGCGCCGCGGCACGAAACCGAGCGTGAGGGCGATCCGCCACGAAACTGATGCCTGAGCCGAAATCTACCGGATATCTGCCCGGCCGCCATGTCATCGAAGGCTATGGCGGTGGCGGCTTCCGTTTCGCCGGCATGTCGCATCGCGGCTCGATCCTCGCTTTGCCTTCGGGCATAAGCGCCTGGGATGCGGTCGCGCCTGAGGACATCTCGATCGCCTCTCTCGGCCCCGTCTTCGACGAGGCGGAGGGCTCGATCGAACATCTCTTGATCGGCACAGGGCCGACGCTGGTGCCGTTGGAGCGAAGCTTGCGGGAAAAGCTGCGCGAAATGGGCATTATGGCCGAACCGATGGCGACCGGCGCTGCAGCGCGCACCTATTCGATCCTGCTCGGTGAAGACCGGCGCGTGGCCGCAGCTTTGCTCGCCGTGCCCTGATGCGCGCGCTCGTGGCCGCATATGACCATTGCGACACGCTGTTGCGGCGCGAGGATCCTGATCGCTGGCTCGCCTCTCTGTTTCTGCCGACAGAGAAGCGGCCGCATGTTCACGCGCTCTATGCCTTTAGCCTCGAAATCGCGCGGGTGCGCCGATTGGTGTCGGAGCCGATGCTCGGCGAGATCCGGTTTCAATGGTGGCGCGAGATTTTGGCCGGTGAGCGCGAAAGCGAGGCCGAGGCCCATCCTGTCGCTGCCGCGCTCACTGACACTTTGGCGCGCTGCGCTCTGCCGGGTGAGCCGCTGCTTGCTCTGATCGATGCGCGGCTTTTCGATCTTTATGACGAGCCGATGCCTTCGGTCGAGATGCTCGAAGCCTATGCCGAGGCGACCGCCGGGCGGCTTTTCAAGCTCGCTGCCATGATCGTCGAGCCTAGAGCCGGCGCCGAAATCGCCGAGGCGGCCTCCCATGCCGGCATCGCTTACGCCATCACCGGCCTGATGCGGGCGCTGCCTTGGCATGCCGTCACCGGCCAAGTCTATATTCCCAAGGATGTGCTCGACCGGCATGGCGCCGTGGTCGAGGCGGTGGAGGCGGGGATTGCCTCGCCGGCCTTGCGCGGCGCCTTGGCCGAAATGCGGAGCCTCGCCCGCCGGCATCTCGAGAACTTTAAGGCGCTTCCCACGGCTCGCGCTGGCGGTGGCGCCGCGTTTCTGCCGCTGAGCCTCTGCGAGGCCTATTTGCGGCAGATGGACAAGCGCCGCTATGAGCCCTTCGAGACTGTCGTCCAATTGCCGCAATGGCGCCGGCAGTGGCTTCTGTGGCGGACGGCGCGGGCGATCGGCTGAGGCAGCTTCTTCGTATCCGTTGCCGCGGTTTTCTCGGTGCCTCCGCAGAGAGGAAGGTTTTGGCTATATGTGATAATGTTTTTTATCAGCCATTTTAGAAAGTGATCGCATGGCTCGCCGACCGACACCCCCACAACCGGAAAGACCGATGCATTCGCCAGCGCAGCTGCGTCGGCACATGGCGCGGCTTGAAGAGTGCATTGCCCGGATCGAAAGACTAGACCCGTCGACAATGACGAAAAGATATGGCGAGCCCCAGTTGGTAGCTATCGAAGCAGAGATTGAGCAAGCACTTGAGGCAGCCTTTGGAGAGCGCACCACAGCCTATAATCGCTTTAGGGAAGCCGCGACGCTCGATCACGGGCCACACACGATGCGGCTTGGCCCAGCTCTTGGTTCAGGGGCGCACATTGATTACGGTGCTCGCGATGCAATGGAGGCACAAAAATATGTTGCCGAAGGGAAGCCAAGATCCATTGCCTTGCTGAGGACCGCGATTGGCACGCTAAAAAATGACCTTGCGGATCAGGAGGCGGAGCATTCCTCCATTACGATTTCAGAGCAGATCGTCGCTAAGGCCAATTCTCGAAAGGTCTTTGTCGTCCACGGGCACGATAATGAAGCAAAGAATGAGGTCGCGCGCTTTCTCAGCAAGATTGGCCTCGAAGAAATCATATTGCATGAGCGGCCGAATATAGGCCGCCACTTATTAACAAAATTCCAGGAAGAGTCCGAAGGCGCCGGTTTTGCGGTCATCCTTATGACCCCAGATGACGAGGCGGGAGCGCTTGGGACACCACCGCGCAAACGTGCGAGGCAAAACGTGGTGTTCGAACTTGGATTCTTTATCGGGAGGCTAGGTGCGCCGTATGTTGCAGCTCTGGTTAAAGGGGACATTGAGAAGCCATCCGACTTTGATGGGGTCGCTTACATTGAGCTTGACGCCAAGGGCGCATGGAAAGGACTTCTCGCTCGCGAGTTGCAGGCGGTGAATATCCCCTTTGATCCAGCGAAGGTATTTTCGGCATGAGTCGACTTGTTCCAATCGCTGTGTCGAATCTCGGTTTCCCCTTTTGCGGGAAATGTTTTAGAAAGCTTTCATGTTGCGATTTCCTGCGCTGCAGCTTCGAATTATCGGCCCGGCCCGCGCCTGAACCTTTTGCGCGCGGCCGGGAGGAAGTTTTGCGCAATCGGCGGCGAGCCATTTGAGCGAACCATTTGGTTGAGCCGCTTGGAATCAGGCCATTTTCTCATGAATGAACCGACGCGGGCGGCCAAAAAGGCTGAAGGCCCCGATTATTCGAAAACGCTCTATCTGCCGCAGACGGATTTCCCGATGCGCGCCGGCTTGCCGCAGAAGGAGCCGGAGATTCTCGCCCGCTGGGCCGCGATCGACCTTTATCGCCGCCTGCGCGAGGCTGCCGCCGGCCGGCCGAAATTCGTCCTCCACGACGGCCCGCCCTATGCCAACGGCCACATCCACATCGGCCATGCGCTGAACAAGACCCTGAAGGACCTCGTTGTCCGCTCGCAGCAGATGCTCGGCAAGGACTCGAATTATGTGCCGGGCTGGGACTGCCATGGCTTGCCGATCGAATGGAAGATCGAGGAAGACTATCGCGCCAAAGGCCGCAACAAGGACGAGGTGCCAGTCAACGAGTTCCGCGACCAATGCCGCGCCTTCGCGGACCATTGGGTTTCAGTGCAGCGCGAGGAATTCAAAAGGCTCGGCGGAGTAGGGGATTGGGATCATCCCTATCTCACGATGAGCTTTCCCGCCGAGGCGCAGATCGCCCGCGAGATCATGAAATTCGCCGCCAATGGCCTGCTCTATCGCGGCTCGAAGCCGGTGATGTGGAGCGTCGTCGAAAAGACCGCGCTCGCCGAGGCCGAGGTCGAATATGAGGATCATGTCAGCGACGCGATCTATGTGGCTTTTCCGGTAAAGTTGGTGCGCGACGTACAAATCGAGGGATGGGATATCGAACTCGATCAAAAGCGCGAATTGCTCGAAAGAGCCAGAGTTGTCATCTGGACGACGACGCCTTGGACGATCCCTGCCAACCGCGCGATTTCCTATTCGCACAGGATCGCCTATGGGCTCTATCGCGTGACGGCTGCGCCCGAGAATAATTGGGCAAAGGTCGGCGCGACATATGTCCTCGCCGATAATCTCGCCGAGGCTGTCTTCAAAGCGGCAAAGGTCGAAGCTTTCGAGCGCTTGTGCAAAGTGTATGCTGCCGAGCTTCAAGGAATTACTTGCGCCCATGCGCTTGCCGAGACCATGGCGGGTTATAGTTTTGAGGTCCCGCTTCTCGACGGCGATCATGTGACCGAGGATACCGGCACGGGCTTCGTCCATACCGCGCCGTCGCACGGACGCGACGACTTCGAGATCTGGATGGCCAACAAGGCGGAGCTTGAAGCCCGCGGCATCGACACGCGGATTCCCTATGCGGTCGATGCCGATGGCTTCTTCACGGAAGAAGCGCCGGGTTTTACCGGCAAGCGCGTCATCGACGACAAAGGCAATAAGGGCGACGCCAATGAGGCGGTCATCAAGGCGCTGATCGAGTCCGGCAATCTGCTCGCGCGCGGAAAATTGAAGCATCAATATCCGCATTCATGGCGCTCGAAGAAGCCGGTGATTTTTCGCAATACGCCGCAATGGTTCATCGCGTTGGATAGACCTTTGGGGAGCGTCCCCTCTCCCCATTCATGGGGAGAGGGTCAGGGTGAGGGGCCGGGTGATTTGCCGCCGCCTGCAGCTAATCCCCAAGCCCCTCACCCCAACCCTCTCCCCGCGAGCGGGGAGAGGGGGCAGGCTGGTGCGCCAACCCTCCGCCAGATCGCGCTTACCGAAATTCTGCGCACCCGCTGGTATCCGCCGCAGGGCGAGAACCGCATCCGCGGCATGATCGCCAATCGGCCGGATTGGGTCGTCTCGCGTCAGCGCGCCTGGGGCGTGCCCATCGCCGTCTTCGTCAACAAAAGCACCAAGGCGATCCTGACCGACGAAAAGATCAATGAAAGGATCGCCGCGGCTTTCGCACAGGAAGGCGCCGATGCCTGGTTCGCGGAAGGCGCCGCCCTGCGCTTTCTCGCACCCGATTATGATCCCGCCGAATTCGAAAAGATCGACGATGTGCTCGATGTCTGGTTCGATTCCGGCTCGACCCATGCCTTCACGCTCGAAGATCCGGTGCATTTTCCAGGACTCGCCGGTATCCACCGCATCCGCGAGGGCGGCACCGACGAAGTCATGTATCTCGAAGGCTCGGATCAGCATCGCGGCTGGTTCCATTCCTCGCTTCTGGAGAGCTGCGGCACGCGTGGGCGCGCGCCTTATGATTTGGTTCTGACGCATGGCTTCGTTCTCGACGAGAAGGGCCAGAAGATGTCGAAATCGCACGGCAATGTGACCGCGCCGCAGAGTGTCATCAAAGACGCCGGCGCCGATATTCTGCGGCTCTGGGTGGCGGCCTTCGATTATTCTGACGATCTGCGCATCGGCCCCGAGATTCTCAAAACCTTCGTCGAGACCTATAAGAAGCTGCGCAACACGATCCGCTGGATGCTCGGCTCGCTCGCCCATTACGATCCGAAGAACAATGTCGAGATTCGGAGTTCACAGGCTCTATCCAATCGTTATCTATTGGATGAGAACATCCCTGTTCCAGAGCTTGAGCGGCTGATGCTACATCGCCTTGCCGAACTCGATCAGGACATCCGGGCGGCCTACGCGGCTTTCGATTATAAGAAGGTGATCGCGGCGCTTACCCATTTCATGACGAGCGATCTCTCGGCCTTTTATTTCGACATCCGCAAGGATGCGCTCTACTGCGATCCGCCATCAAGTGAGAAGCGCCACGTGGCGCTGCAGGTCATTGAAGAAATCTTCCGCGCCGTTACGCTGTGGCTTGCGCCCATCCTCGTCTTCACCTGCGAAGAGGCGTGGCTCTCGCGCTATACCAATGCTATATCGGTCCACCTTGAACAATTTCCAAGTCCGCCGGAAGCTTGGTTAGATTTTGCCCTTGCGAAGAAATGGAAAGTTGTTCGCAATATTCGAGCTGCTGTTACTGAGGCGATGGAAATCGCAAGAGCGGAGAAGAAAATCGGCTCGTCGCTTGAGGCGGCTCCGATCGTCTATATTCCGGATGCGGAGTTGCGCGGGGTCCTTGACGGCATCGATTTCGCTGAGGTCTGCATTACTTCAGATATTACGATTAAGGACGAAAGTGGGCCACCCGACGCCGTCGGGGTAGAGGAAGTATCTGTCAAAGTCGTCCGCGCGCAAGGGCGCAAATGCGCTCGTTCTTGGAAATTCTCACCGCTTGTCGGCAGCGATCCGGAATTTCCGGATGTCAGCCCACGCGATGCCGCGGCCTTGCGCGAATTGAAAGCGCTCGAGCTCTTTGCATGAAGCCAAGGTGGATCGGTCTTCTCGCCGCGCTCGTCGCGCTCGTCCTCGATCAGGCCAATAAGATCTGGCTGATCTATTTTTATGGAATCGCGCAGCATCAGCCGGTTCGGCTAACGTCCTTTTTCGACGTGGTCTTTGCCAAAAATCCCGGCATTTCCTATTCGCTGCTGAGCGCCAGAACCGCAGCAGGCCGCTTCGCGCTGACGGCAGGCGCCATGCTGGTGATCGTCCTCCTCGTCCTTTGGCTTTGGCGCAGCCGCACCATACTCACGGCGCTGGGGCTCGGCCTCATTATCGGCGGCGCGCTCGGCAACAATGCCTGCGACCGCTTCTTCTATGGCTATGTCGCCGATTTCTATCATTTCCACATCGGCACTTTTTCCTGGTATGTCTTCAATCTCGCCGATGTCGCGATCACCATCGGCGTCATTTTCCTCCTTTACGAATCGTTAATAGGCGATACGGCGCTGCGGCAGCGGGCCAGAGCGGGATGAGGAAAAGTGGGAACCGGTTTTCCGGCGCAATCAAGTTTACGCAGATTGCGTGAACTTGATCGCATATCCCGCTGTATTAGTAGACTAGCGGAAAGGCCTCCCGACGCGCCGGTTGCCAGACGATCTCCGGCCGTGATTTGCTTACCGTGATTCACCTGCCGCAGTGAGCTAGCTTTGGCCTCCAAATTGCCGCGAATGCTCGCAAAAATCGAGATAGGGTAGTCCGTATCACTGATCGGATGAGGGAAGGTCATGGATTTGGAAAGAGGCTTGCTGCGCCATATCAGTCTCGCCTCGACAGCCGTCGGCGCATTTTTATGTGTGGCTTTGCCGGTAGCGTCGCCGGCGCAGGCGCAGGCCGCTGACGGCAATATGTTGAATTCCGTCACGAATTTCTTCAGCGCGCCATTTGGCGGCGGCAAGCCGGCACCAGCAGAGGACAATGACGGGGTGATCGATTATCGGCCGCGTCCGGCGCTCGTCGTCCCGCCGACCAATGATTTGCCGCCGCCGCAGCCGGCTGCCGCGCGCAGTCCCGACTGGCCGAAGGATCCCGACGCCGCGGCGCTCCGCAAGGCGAAGGCTGATTCGCGCCGGCCGGCACCGAAGGCAGCGGTAGCCGGGCCTGAGGCGCCGCAGGCAGAGGCCCCAGCGCCGGCGAAACGGGCCGCGGACGATCTCAGGACCCTCCCGGAGGGGTCACTCGACCCCCTCTGGCTTGCAAGAACAATGACGGCACCGGCCAAGGACGATTCACCGGCTGCTGGCGATGCGGCTCCGGGTCAAAGCGTATATCTTCCTCCAGAAGGGCCGAATTGTAATTCGGTTGCGGGCATGCCCATGTGCTTCACCGCGCCCTGGGGCCAAGAAGTCGCTCTTCCGGGTGCGGTCAAGGGTGGCGGCGGTCAAGGCGTTCGCCTCAGGACGTCGGCGAGCCGCAAATATCTGATCGATCCGCCGGTGACTTATCTGGAAGCGGTCCCGATCTCGCAAAACGCGCCGGGGAACGCGCAGGCTCAGGGCGGTCAGAAGCCAACCGGAGCGGCTGCTGCTCCTGCGCCTGGCGAGAAGAAGCCGCCAAGCAAATGCATGTTTCCAGGTTGGTTCGGCTGTCCTGAGCAGACGCCAGCCGTTCAGCTCTCACAACGCGACCCGGCGATTGGGCAGACACAAGGTGCTCAGCCGGCAGCGGGAGCGACAGCTTCTGCGGAGACCGGAGGGCCTGGCTCGCAGCCAGCAGCAAAAAAATGCATGTTTCCAGGTTGGTTCGGCTGTCCTGAGCAGAGGCAAGTCGTTCAGCTCTCGCAAGGCGACTCGGCGAGCGGGCAAACTCAAGGTGCTCAGCCAGCAGCGGGAGCGACAGCTTCTGCCGAGATCGGAGGGCCTGCCTCGCAGCCAGCAGCAAAAACTTGTATGTTTCCCGGTTGGTTCGGCTGTCCTGAGAGGTGAGCCAAGGCTTTGTTGGCCCGTGCGTGCCCGTCTTGATCGCGCTATGATTTAGAGCATCGTGCGGAAAAGTGGGCACCGGTCTTTTGCAACAAACGATGCGTTTGCAAAAACTGGAGCATGATGCCTGATTCCACTTGAATACATCATGCTCTAGGGCGCTATGCCCGAATAGGGCAGAACCCGGTTCTCCGGCTGACCGGTCGCGCATCGATCGTCACGGCTTGCTCGGGCCACGGCCGAGAAGCTTGGCCATTTCCTCTTCGAGCGATTCAAGCCCTTCCAGTGAAGGAACCGGCGGCCCTGCGGCAGGCCGTTCCGGAGCGGCGGACGGCTGAGCAGAGGGCGTGGGCGATGGCCCGGCCCGCTTTGGCTGCGGCGGTGTCGGCGGCGTGGGGCCGGGGCGTGCCGGCCAGCGCAAAAAGGCTGGCGCCTGCCCTTGCCCTGCTGGCTGGGGGGATTGCGTCGGGCCGACAGGCGGCTTGGGCATTTGCGGTCTGCCCAGCAGCTCTCCCTCGCCAGCTGGCGCCTCATGTGCCGGTTGCGGCTTCACGGATGCAGGCGCAAGAGGTGCTGCAAGAGGCGCAGCTGCCGGGCCCGCCGGCTGGCTGCGGCGCGGCGCAGCGGTCGGCGGCGGGCTTGTGGGACCGGTCGGTGCGACACCGGGCAAGCGGGCAGCGGCAGCGTGAGCCGGGGCATGCGCAATATGATCTTCGGCAGCTGCGACGGGCCGCGGTTCCGGCATTAGGGCCGGGGCAAGCTTGGGCTCCACTGCATGCGGTTTGGCGGAAGGCGCCGGCAGATGGTTCGGCTCCCTGTCCCTGATCTCCTTGTCGCGGCCGCGTGCTTCGGTCCTGATGATCTGCGACTCGATCAATATGTCGTTCGGGCCGCCGATCATGACCAGATGTTCGACATTGTCGCGGCGGACGATGACGAGCTGGCGCTGGCGATCGAGATCGAAGGCATCGACAATGCCAAGCCGCATCTGTCGGGCCCGTCCCCCCGGCATGCGGAGCCGGCGCCCGAAAGCGAGCCGGAAGACGAGCAGAATGAGCACGGCGGCAACGAAAAACGCCACCGCTGCAGCAGCGATCATCAACGCTTTGTTCTCGATAAGCAGTTTACTCAAGGCCAGCATGGGCCACTCGTTTGACACTTCGCCACAATTTAAGAAACTCTAACATGCCGGACCGAGCGGCGCACGGCTAAGGTTAATAATTGGTTAACGCCGCCTCCTCCCTTTTTGGGATCTGGCGGCCTCGGATTTGTCGCAGCATCTGCTGCGACGCCAGTCCAGGTCTGGCCGGCAGACGGTCGTGCAATAGGCAGCGGCGCATCTCCATTTGGCCCCTAAGACGGCGCCAAGTCGCTCATATCGATTGGTTCCGTTCGCACGGTTCCCGTCACTTCGATCACGATGACTTTGGATTGAATCAATCCAAAGTCATGATTGAGACATCGGATATATCCGATGTCTTTATAACGTGATCGATTCCAATAATGAGAGCGGGATGCGGGCGGAAAACCGGTTCCCACTTTTCCTCATCCCGCTCTGGTGCCGTTTCGAAACCATGCGCCCCGGACCATCGTTTCCATCAACATTACAGGTCCTTACATCCGAAGTATAGTCCAGGCCGCGGCAAGGCAGATGGGTTTCGAAAATCTTCGTCGGGACAGGCCTCAGCGCCGTGATGCAAAGCTAGTCAATGCGGTGCTCTTCAATACGGTCATGGCACTGCTTGGTGGCTTCGCCGTCGCGACGCTTGTCCCCGATCGCCGGGCTCGCGCGGGGGAAATCCGCCAAGTGAAAGAGAGCTTGAAAGAGAGCCTATTGGGCCTGCGCAGAATATTTATTATTTAAAGGAATTGTAACCTAAAATTTTTACCAATGCGCTGGACTTTTGCAACTGTTCCATTCCATCGTCTTCTAAGCTTCGAGATCAGGTGGCGCTTCCGCGCCGGCATGGGAAGCGTATCGGTCGCCTTGGTCCCCTATATCGACCGAAGCCGAGTGCATGTTGGATTCTTCTGGCGGGACGGCGGCAAAGTCGTGGTACATGGCCAGCGGGTCGATCCAGCCGATGCGCAGGACGAATGCGCCGCCTTCTGCGGCGGGTGACGTTGCGCACGCGGATAGGAGCCGCGTAGTACTAACTTTCTCCGAAAGTTGGTACGCCATAATGTTTATAAGTATCTGATTGACACTACATTTTGCGGCACGATGTCGTGCCGCTGTCCTGCGCTATCAGAGACTAGGCTCGAAGGTTGCGATCGGACGAAGAGGTGACCATTCATGACCGACCAGCCGATTTCTGCCGCGATCGATCGGACGGAACGCGCTGGCAGCCCGGTCCTGATCTTGCTTTTTGCGGCTTGCCTTGTTGCGACCGCGGCGGCCTTCTCGCTCTTGCCGAAGGATGAGGCGGCAAGCCTCGTCATCAGCCTTCTGGCTTTGCTCGCCGTCATCGGCATTTTCGCGCTTTTTGCCTATGCGGTGGGCTTCCTGCAATTCGCCGGGCAGACAGCCCGCAATGATCTCACCAAGCTGATCTGTGACAGCGGTCTGGAAGGTTTTATCGCCACCGATGCGGACGGCAAGATTCTCTATGCGAACGAGGCCTATCTTTCGCTTGCCGGCGCGCGCGATGCGAGCGCGTTGAAACCGGTCGAGCGGTTGTTTTCCGGCACGCCGGACGTGTCCGAAGCGATCTACCGCCTGGCCCAAGCCGCGCGCGAAAGCAAACGCAGCACTGAGGAGTTGCGGCTGGCGCCGCCGCTCAATGGCAATGGCGATGTCGCTTGGTATCGCATCAGGGTCCGGCCTTTGCCCTTCGTCAATGCGAAGCGCGTAACCTTATGGTCGGTTGCCGATGTGACGCGGGAAAGGGAGAGGCACGAGAACGTCTTCCAGGAATTGCAGCACGCCATCGACTTTCTCGATCATGCGCCGGCGGGCTTCTTCTCTTGCGATCCGTCCGGCGAAGTTTCCTATATGAATGCGACGCTCGCGAGCTGGCTCGATTATGATCTCGCCCAGGTCGGTTCCGGCGGTTTGCGGCTGGGCGATTTCGTCGCCGGCGGCGGCGCGGCGCTGCTCGCCTGCGTCTCCGGCGCGCCAGGCGATGTGCTGACCGAGCAATTCGACATTGATCTCAAGCGCCGCAATGGGCAGAGCCTGCCGGTGCGCCTGTTGCACCGTGTCGCCTTCGGCCAGGACGGAACGGCTGGCGCGTCGCGCACGCTGGTTCTGAATCGGGCGCCGGGTGAAGAGCCGGCCGAGGATCTGCGCGCCGCCGAGGTTCGCTTCGCACGCGTCTTCAATTCGACTCCCATGGCGATCGCCATTGTCGACAAGGCCGGCCGCATCAGGCGATCGAATACGGCTTTCGCGAAGCTGCTGCCCGATGCGCTCAAAGGCACCGAGGCCGTCGCCCGCAGCATCTATGCCGGCGTGCTCGACAGCGACCGGGCCGCGCTCGAAGCCGCCGTCGTCGCCGCCGCCAATTCGAAGAGCGACATAGCGCCCGTCGATGTCAGCCTGCGCGGCGATCGCGACCGCTCAGCAAGGCTCTTCATTTCCGCCGCCGACGAGGCCGATGGACCTGGCGCCACGATCTATGCGCTTGATACGACCGAGCTGCGCACCTTGCAGGAGAATTTCGCGCAATCGCAGAAAATGCAGGCGATCGGCCAACTCGCCGGCGGCATCGCGCATGATTTCAACAATGTGCTCACCGCCATCATCGGCTATTCGGATCTGCTGCTCGTGAACCACAGGCCGACCGATCCGTCGTTCCAGGACATTATGCAGATCAAGCAGAACGCCAATCGCGCCGCGGGACTGGTGCGGCAGCTGCTCGCCTTCTCACGCCGGCAGACGCTGCGGCCGCAGGTGCTGCAGCTCGGCGATGTGCTCTCCGATCTGCAGATGCTGATGCGCCGCCTCGTCGACGAGAAGATCACGCTCGATGTGCGCCATGGCCGCGATCTCTGGCTCGTCACGGCCGATCTCAATCAGTTCGAGCAGGTGATCGTCAATCTCGTCGTCAATGCCCGCGACGCCATGCCGGGCGGCGGAAGGATCGAATTGCGTACGCGCAACATCACGGCCGCGGATTGTACCGAATTCGACGAGAAGCCGCTGGTTCCGAGCGAATATGTCGCGATCGAGGTCGAGGACAATGGCCATGGCATTCCAGCCGATCTGAAGGAAAAGATCTTCGAGCCTTTCTTCACGACAAAGGAGGTCGGCAAGGGCACCGGCCTCGGGCTCGCCATGGTCTATGGCATCGTCAAACAGACGGGCGGCTATGTGTTCTGCAACTCGACGGTGGGCGAGGGCACGACCTTCCGCATCCTTCTGCCCCGCTATGTGCCGGCGGAAGGCGAAGAGGAGGCGAAGAAAGAGGCTGCCAAGAAAACTGCCGCCGATCTCACTGGCCATGGCACGATCCTGCTCGTCGAGGATGAAGAGGCGGTGCGTGCATTCGGCGCCCGAGCCTTGACCGCGCGCGGCTATACCGTGCTCGAAGCGGCGACCGGCTATGAGGCTCTTGAGGTAGCGGAAAGAAATTCCGGCAAGATCGATCTGATCATCTCCGATGTAGTGATGCCGGAGATGGACGGGCCGACAATGTTCGGCGAATTGCGCAAGCGTGGCGTCACGGCGAAAGTGATCTTCGTCTCGGGCTATGCCGAAGAGGCTTTCGCCAAAAATCTGCCCGAAGGCGAGGATTTCGGCTTTCTGCCCAAGCCCTTCACCTTGAAGCAATTGATCGAGACGGTGAAAGTGGCGGTCGCACCGCAATGAAGCTGGTTTTGATGATTCTGGCTTTGATGAACCTCGCTTGGATTTGTGACATTTAGGCTTCTCCTGGACTGGCGCCGGAAACGCGGTGACACGCACGATCCGTCACATTATGGTGTTGTTTGGCGTCTAGACTAGCGTCATGTTTTGACAAGTGATTGCAGCAATCAAGGATCACACATGCGCTTCATTATGAACCCCTTGGCTATCAGCCCTTTTGTTGGTGTGTTGAGCTTGGCGCTCACAGCACCATTGACGGTCATCTCATCGAGCCAAGATGTCCTCGCGACGGAGCAGCAATCTGATGCAGCTCAGGATGCGATTAAGCAAATCGCGCTCACCGCACCGCAGATCGAGGCCTTTCTCTCGGCGCAGAAGCCGATCGCGGCGATCCTTGACAAACTCTCGGATGCCGAGTCCGAAAATCCCAGTCCGAAGGTGATCGCGCAGCTCGACGCTGTCGCGAAAACATATAAATTCGCGAATTATGCGGAATATCAGGACGTCGCCGACAACATCGATTTGGTGATCGCCGGCATTGATCCGCAGACCAAGAAATATGTCGGCGCCGAAGTCGTCATCAAGCAGCAGATCGCCGAGGTCGAGGCCGACAAGACGTTGAGCGCGAAGGACAGGAAGGAGCAGCTTGACGAATTGAACGAGTCGCTGAAATCGCTGGAGCCGATTAAATTTCCCGGCAATATCGACCTCGTCTTGAAATATTACGATAAGCTCGCGCAGGCGATGCAGCAGGATGATCAATAGGGCATGGGGCCTAGTCTCGACAGCTGGCGGCGGGCCCATGATGTTGCGCAAAGCGTAACGCTTCGGATCTCTCACTCGGCCCGGCCGCTGCGGTATTGCAGCGGATGGGCGTCGTCCGCGATCAGTTTCAGAAACTCGCGCTGCGCCCGAGTCAGCGAGCGCTCCTTGTGCCGCAGAACATAGAACTGCCGTTTTGGCAGAGCGATGTCGCGGCGCAGCAGCGAGCCTGCCTTGATCCGGGAGCGCGCCACGACTTCCGAAACAATGGTTGCGCCGGCACCGTCCTCCACGGCCGCGAGCACCGCCTCGTTCGAGGGAAGTTCGAGGGCGATGGTGCAATCGGCGATGGAGAGGCCGAAGCTTGCCAGCGCGGTCTCGAATATTGCGCGCGTGCCCGAGCCAGCCTCGCGCAGCACCCAGGGCGTGGCGACGAGATCCTCCGGCGTAATTTTCTTTCGTGCGGCCCAGGCATGATGGGCGCTGGCGACGAGCACGAGTTCGTCCTCGGCGATCGGCGTGATCGAGAGCGCCGGGTTTTTGACTTCGCCTTCGACGAAGCCGAGATCGACGGCGATGTCATTGACCCAAGCCGCGACCTGCTCGGTATTGCCGATCGATAGATGCAAGGTGATGCCCGGATAGAGCGTCCGGAATCGATGCATCAGTGGCGGCAGCCAGTAATTTGCCACCGTCTGGCTTGCAGCGAGCGAAAGCGTGCCGCGTTTGAGCCCGGCGAGTTCATCAAGCAGGGCTTCGGCCGCAGCTGCCCGCGCCAGCACCGCGCGCGCTTCGACCAGAAACAGGCGACCGGCATCGGTCAATTCGATGCGGCGGCCGACGCGGTCGAAAAGCTTCGTCGCGTAACGTGCCTCGAGCGCGGCGATTGCCGCGCTCGTGGCCGATTGGGTGAGCCGCAGTTCCTCAGCCGCCCGCGTCATATGCTGCCGTTCGGCGACGGCAACGAAAATGCGAAGCTGCTCTAACGTCATTTCAAACGCCCGGTCAGGCGAAGATCTTAACCAGGCCCAGGCTGAAAGTCGCGATGAAAAGCGAGGCCGCAAGACCCAGGAGAGCAGGCCGCAAGCCTTCCGCGCGGAGCTTGCGAATATCGGCTTCAAGTCCCATGGCCGCAAGCGCCATGGACAAAAGGAAGGTCGTGACCGCAACGGTCCAGACCTTCGGCGTTCCCTGAAGCGGCATCACGCTGTTGAAGACCATGAGGGCGAGAAAGCCGAAGACGAACCAGGGGATCGGCGCCTTTGCGGCGATCGTCGGCTCACCCGCTCCGGATTGGCGCAGGCGCCGCGTGGCCAGGAAGCCCAAGGTCAACACCACGGGCGCAAGCATGCCGACGCGCGTCAGCTTGGCAATGGTGCCGATCTCGCCCGCCTGATGGCCATGTTGGAAGGTGGCTGCCACCACTTGCGCGATTTCATGGATCGAGGAGCCGGCCCAGAGCCCATAGTGAAGCGGGTCGAGATGGAGCAGGCCGGGAAGCAGCGGATAGATGAACATAGCCAGAGTGCCGAAGATCGTCACGCAGGCGACGGCATAGGCGACATCCTCGTCACGTCCATCGGTCACCGTATTGGTGGCGATGACCGCGGAGGCGCCGCAGATCGAGGTGCCGGCCGCGATCAGCTGCGCCATCTTCGGTTCGACCCCGATGAGCTTCGCCAGCTGCGTCGTGAAGAGGAAGCAGCCTACGAGGCTCAGCACGATAATCGTCACGCCGGTCACGCCAATTTCGGCAACCTGCGCTAAGCTGAGTTGCAGCCCCAGCAGGATAATCGCGAAACGCAGGATTCGCCGCAGCGAAAAAGTGATCCCCGGCTGGGTCCCGGCTGGAAGGCCGATGACATTGCGAAACAGCATTCCGAGCAGAATGGAGAGGATCAGAGCGCTGAAAATCGAAACATAGGGCACTTGGTTCAGCGCAAAGCCCGCGGCTGCAATACCGCCCGTCAGCAGAAGCCCGGGCACGAGATCGAGAAGCCGCCGGCCGAGGCCGACAGGCTCGATGGCCAAATCTGCCGGAGAGAGGGCGAGGTCGGATTGGTCGCAAATTTGCGGCTCAGCTATTGTCATCGAGTGCATCCCGGTTTGAATTGATCCTAGGATGCAGAAGAATAATCAATCGATCAAATTCATTATCATTATGATTACGATCGATTTAAAAGATCAACTAAGGCGCGGCGTGCCGGTTCAAGCAGCGCCGGTTGCCGCTTGTCCGCTATGGGAGGACAGAGACGAACAGGATTACCCCTCATGCGCATCGGGAGTTGGCTTTCGACTTGGGCGATGAGGGAATAGCCGCCCGGCTGACTTTCTTCCGCATCGCGGATCTGCCGGCCTCGAAGACTTCCTTGCGGGAGAGGCCGAGATCTTCGGTGACTGTCGGGAAAAACCGTTCTCGTCCAGAACGCTTTTCGGGCGTCCGAAATCGTGAGAAGTTCCTGCGGGCCGCCAGGGGTGTTCACAGTGTGAAGACCCTTTTCATCCTCGTCGAGCCGTCTAGCGGCTTCTGGCGCTTTGCCAAGGATCGCCCACTCTACGTGCCCCCTATGACCCAAGGAGACTCCTCCATGCGATTTTCGTCGGGATTTCGTGCCGCTCTCGTCGCTCTGGTTGCGTTGGCCAGTGCGGGCGTTTCGTCCGCCGCCCACGCCAATTCCGGCACCATTTGGATTTCAGAGGTGAAGGGAGGCTGGTTCATCGGCGCATCCGGCGGCGGCGGCACGCTGATCTTCCATGGGCGGCGCTATCCGCTGTCGATCGGGGGCCTGAGCGCGGGGCTCGTCTTCGGCGCTTCGGTGACAAGGCTGTTCGGCCGGGTGAGCCACATCCGACGCCCGTCGGACGTTGCCGGCGTTTATGGGGCCGCCGGCGCCGGCGCCGCGCTCGGGGTCGGGGCGCGGGCGATCGTGCTGAGCAACGAAAAGGGCGCCGTGTTGACGCTGTCTGGCCCGCAGGTCGGGTTGATCGCCAATGCCGACCTGAGCGGGCTAGCGATCTCGCTGCCGTAGGTGCTGCTATCGCGGCGGGCCGTCATTTCGGCTCGCCCCCGCTGCGGTACTAGACCATAGGCGCGGTGAGCGCGTCCATTGGGGCACGGCGGCTGGACGGACAACCGCGAAGTGACCATGCTGGCTGGCCTGAAGGCCGATTTGATGAAGTTTCGCATCGATGAGCGCGGTTCATGACGACCGAACGACCGACCGTGCTCGTTATGCTCTGGCGCATTCGGCCCGGCTGATGTTTTGGGCCGTGCGGCAGATCGAGCGGAAGCCGTGAGGCTATAGCTGCGCCAATTGGCGCAGTTTCCGTTACGCCCCGCCTTGTGCGGGGCTTTTTTCTTTTTGGTCCGGCCGTCGCGGATTACGGCACGACGTTTGATCCGATGCCGGCGAACCCGCCGCGATTGTGTCGTTCTGGCACAATGGGCCGGGAGCCGGTCAATTCGGAACGAACCCATGCGCAACCTCGGTTTCTCTCTCGGTCGCAACTACGTCGCGACCATCGGCGCGCGAAGAGCGCATCTGGGCTGCGACTCCGTTCGCGATGTCCGTTCCATGATCTGCACGACGGCACGGCATAATCGGCGGGGCGCCCTCAAAACGCCAAAGGGGTTGATTTTCGGCATTACGATTATCGCCGCCCTCGCGGCGAGTCTCGCTATCTGGCACTCGCTCTAGATGCGCCCCGCACCATACGCCCGGTGCGCCCGCCAATCCGGCGATACATTCACGGCACGGCCGCCGCACTGTGTGCAGAGGAACTGCCGGCGGCGGGCGATCGAGGGAAACGGCAAATCATCCGCCAGGCCGAGCGCAACGAAGGTGAACGGCGCCGCGTGAAGGCAGTGCGGGTTTGCGCAGGTGATGAAGAGGCCTTCGAGGCCGTGGTCTTTAAGGTGCGCGATGGTGGGCGGTTCGCTGATCATGGAATGCCGCCTGCAAATATCCCCGCTACCCTTGTGTTACCCGAGCTAAAAACCGCTTCGCTTACTGTGTAAGGATTGTTGTCTAAATCTTTGATTTCAATGGTGGGCGCACAAGGGCTCGAACCTTGGACCCGCTGATTAAGAGTCAGCTGCTCTACCAACTGAGCTATGCGCCCTAACCAAGTCTTTTCAGATGGTTAGATCTTCCATCGATAGCCGGAGCCTGAGCCCCCGGCGAAAGAGCGGCCTCGGGTGCCGCTCTTTGCAGGCGGCAGGATGTAACCGAGAAGGCGAGATCGTGCAAGCGATTGATAGAGATGTGCAGGCAAGCCGGTGGTGCACGGGTGCACGAGACAGGTAAAGGCGGCGCGGAGCGCCACCTTTGTCTCGGTTCAGCCGATTAGCTCTTCTGACGCAGGAGAATTAGCCGGCCATGATCTCCGGCCGGTTCTTGCCGCGCTTGACCATCAGCTTGTTCAAGGCGGCGATATAGGCACGCGCCGAGGCGACGAGCGTGTCCGGATCGGCGCCGCGTGCCGTCACCGATTTGCCTTCCTCGGCGAGACGCACGGAAACTTCCGCCTGGGCGTCGGTCCCCTCCGTCACCGCATGGACCTGATAAAGCTCCAAGGTCGCGTGATGCGGCACCAGCGCCTGGATCGCATTGAAGATCGCATCGACAGGGCCATTGCCGGTCGCCTGATGCGTCATCTTCTCGCCATCGACCTCGATGGTCAGCGCCGCCGATTGCGGCCCGCCGGTGCCGGCGATGACGGTCAGCGCGAGGAGCTTGATCCGCTCATGCGCATGCACGATCTCATCGTCGACGAGGGCGATCAGATCCTCGTCGTAGATGATCTTCTTGCGGTCGGCGAGATCCTTGAATCTCGTGAAAGAATCTTCGAGCGCGTTTTCGCCGAGCTCATAGCCCAATTCCTTCAGCTTCTCCTTGAAGGCATGGCGGCCGGAATGTTTGCCCATGACCAGCGAGGTTTTCGCGACGCCGACGCTTTCCGGCGTCATGATCTCATAGGTCTGCGCATGTTTCAGCATGCCGTCCTGATGGATGCCGCTCTCATGCGCGAAAGCGTTCCGCCCGACGATCGCCTTATTATATTGCACCGGAAAAGAGCTCACCGCCGAGACGAGTTTTGACGCCCGCGTCAGCAGGCTCGCATCGATGTTACTGCGATAGGGCAGGCGGTCGCCGCGCACCTTGAGCGCCATCACCACTTCTTCGAGCGCGGCATTGCCGGCCCGCTCGCCGAGCCCGTTGATCGTGCATTCGATCTGCCGCGCGCCGCCTCTCACGCCCGCGAGCGAATTGGCGACGGCCAGGCCGAGGTCATTATGGCAATGGACGGAGAAGATCGCTCTGTCGGAATTCGGCACGCGCGCGCGCACCGTCTCGAAGAGCGCCTGATATTCCTCCGGCACCGTATAGCCGACCGTATCTGGAATATTGATCGTGCCGGCGCCGGCCTTGATCGCGAGCTCGACGCAGCGGCAGAGGAAATCGATCTCGGTCCTTGTGCCGTCCTCGGCCGACCATTCGACATCGGCGACATGATTGCGCGCGCGCGTCACGCTCGCGGTGATCATGTCGAGCACTTCGGCCGGCTCCTTCTGCAGCTTATATTTCATATGCAGCGGCGAGGTCGAAATGAACGTATGGATGCGCGGATGCACGGCGCGGCGGACAGCCTCCGCACATCGGTCGATATCTTTCGCGGCGGAGCGGGCGAGGCCGGCGACGCTCGCTTGTTTCACGACGCGGGCGACTTCCGACACGGCTTCGAAATCGCCCTCCGAGGCGATCGGGAAGCCGGCTTCGATAATATCGACGCCCATCGTATCGAGGAGTTCGGCGACTTCGAGTTTTTCTTCGAGAGTCATTGAGGCGCCGGGCGATTGCTCGCCGTCGCGCAAAGTGGTGTCGAAGATGAAGACGCGTTCGGTATTGGCGATAGTGTCGCCGCTTTGATTGGTTCGATCCGTCATGGCAATGATCCGGCTGGTCTGGGTCTTTACTTGCTCACGCGCGCCCCTGAGTGCCCAGGCAAAGCCCGGACGGCCCTCAGGGGCGGATAAGGAGCAGAAGACCGGACGGCAGAAGGCCGCGGGAGGCGGCAAACCCACGCAACGACGCGGCGGCGGGCGAAAGCCCCGCTCCGGTCAGCCCGCTTTGGGGCGCTTGCGCATATGCGGCCGTAAAAGGCACCGAAACCTCAGATTCGAATAATTCTAACAAGATGTAGACGAAGCGGCGGGCAAGGGCAAGGGGGCGAGGGAAGGGGGTGCTTTTGACCCGACTCGGACATCGGCTGGCGGCCAGAATTCGCGCAACGATCTACATGACCGGCAGATAAATCGACCGCGAATAGAACGGAACAGAGGTGACGCTGATCAATTGTTGGGAGCCGTCGAACACCGGCGCCAGTTTCGGCCCCGATGAATTGAAGGAAAACTTGCTTATCCGGTCGATCCCGGTTGACCTGCTGCGCGCCACGTCGGCGGCCTGTTCGAACCGGTAGATGCGATAGAATTCGGGCTTTGCGGCGGAATAGAGCTTTGCTTCGACCTTGCCGCGTGCTGGCACGCCGCGAGCGAACTGCAGCTTGATTTCAAGCGCGCTGCCATCGTCGGCCTTCATCACCCAGCTCTCATCGATGGTAGTTTTGCCGTCCGCATCGGTACGCGAGCGGCGGTCGAGCGTTGTCTTGGCGGACTCGTAAACGAAATAGGGACCCGGAACCGCCGCCTGCGCGATAAACCCGCCGAACACAACATTGACTGCTTCCCCCGATGCGGTCTTCTTGGCCGGAATGAGCATCACCACACTGTCGGGGGCCGGAAGCGGTTTGCCCTCCGGGTTCTGCACCATCAGATTATCGATCAAGGTGATGCTGAGATTGGAGCCCTTGCTGGGACCTGCAGTCGGCGAATTCGCCTCAAACCCCGCGGGCAGCAATTTCTGAACAATGGCGTCCCGCACTTTGAAGGCCAATATGGTGCGGACGCTAAGGTCGGTCGCGAAAAGCTTCTCCTTGTCCTGGGCGGCGGCCGGCAAAGCGGCGAGCATCAATAAAGCGATGAGCACATTGCGCATGATTCTCCCCCGGGTTTGAATTGTTGTGCCTTGGCTATCGACCGAGACTGCCAGCAGCGCGCACCGCCTAAAATAGGAGTTCGGCACGTCTCGCTGGCGGCTTTTTAATTAGGTTAGATCTCCTGCGAAGCCGGTGCAACACGTCACAGCAGCTTTTGGCGCGTGGTGGTCGTTCGACGCAAAACACTTTATGACGCTGCCTGACCCTGGCTGTGTGAAAACGAGCGTAACGATATGATTCCTCGGCGGCCGTGGGGAGGGGGGATCGGATAGGGCGCTTCGTTGCAGGTGCGGACCGCAGCCATACGACGCTGTTTCCAGAATGTCTGGATCTTGGCCGTTTGCTCGATCAATTGGGACATCCGCTACCTTGGCGTCGACACAAGGAACTGGTGGCCCGAACAGCATGTCCTGATCACGCCCGCGTGCCCGAGGTGCTCGCCAAAACGCGTTGTTTCACCTGTCGTACGGAGGCGAGCTGGCCGCGCAGAACGGTAAGAGCATCCTGCTCCTTCTCGCTTAGGCCATCGAGCTTGACGTGGTCGAGGATCACTTCGAGCGCATCGCCAATGCGGCCGAGCTGCCGCCCATAGCTTCCGACGTCGTCGAGCACGGCCTGTTCCGCTTCGGGATGTGGCGTCTGCCCCAAATCGATATTGATGAAGCCGAATTGCGCACCTTGCTGATAGAAGGTCCAGGGATTGATCGCCTGCCAGAGCTTTTCGGGCGCCAACGAGAGTTGAAATGTCTTGTTCATGTAAGCCTCCTGCCTAGCGAGACTAAGGCCGGAACTTGCGCTCGCGCAACATGGCGGATGACAGACGAAAACCACGGTTTTCCGAGCCGCGGGTAGGGGGTTAAATTTGCGACCGATCGCGCCCCTGCAACCGCCAATGTCCGGAAGTGGCGGATACTGTTGAAAAAACTCGGAAAATGGGTGCGATAAAAATCCGATCGAATGACGTTACGAGCGAGGATCGCAATTCAATGCCGCCTCAATTCGTCTGCGGCCGTCGATCACTGGCTAATCGGCAAATTATGTATCCCCTCACGTCTTTTTTCGACTATCAAGCCTACGGCCCTGCAAAATTGTGATCGTTGAAGAAAACAGAGTTTTTCAACAGTATCGGCGCAAGCCTGAAACTCAAACCATCCCGCCACCTTTGCCTCGCCTTTTCTGCCGCTTGACCGGATCGCCAAGTCGATCTTGATTGCATAGCATCGTCTGTCCTATTTTCGCGTGTCGCTGGGGGATCACAATGCGTGCACCAGTCTCATTATATGGCGTTTGCGTCGCCGCCCTCTTGCTCTGCGGCTGCAACGAAGCGCAGCCGGTTGCCGCCGTGCCACCACCGCCTGCCGCGCCCGCCGCCAAATTCGCCAATCTGCCGGCCGGCGCCGCCTGCACGGAAAAGATCCATCGCTACCAGTCCGTGCTCGCTGCCGACCTGTCGACCGGCAATGTCGAGCAAAAAGTCTATGATCAGATCGAGCAGGAGCTTGCGCAAGCGGCGGCGGACTGCGCGGACGGGCTGGGCCGCGAGGCGCTCAGTCTCGTGCATGCCTCGGAAGTCCGCCACGGCTATCATGTGTGAGGCGCCAGCGGCGCTAGGGGTCAGCCTTCTTCGCTCCACACATGCTGCATATAGGCGAGCGTGAAATCCGGCATGCGGTTCGGCTCGAAATCATCCGGCGAAAAGACCGGCTTCAGGCGGGCGAGCTCGGGCTCTCTTTCTTGCGCAAGGAAAGCGTCGACGCGGGCGATGAGTTCAGCGGCGGACAGCGTCGAGCGGATCGTCTTCATGCAGGCAATGTGGGGGCCTTGAAAAACGACGCTCCAGGAGGCGTCGAGCCGCACGTCATCGCGGCTCAAGCCCGTCTCCTCTTTTAATTCGCGCAGCACGCTTCCTTCGAAATCGATCGTTCCGTCTTTGAGATCACTCGGATCGGGCGTTCCGGCAGGAAAATAGATGCGGCCGGCGCGCGCCGTCGTGGGGCCCATCTCGCCGAGCAGGAAGGCGCCGTCGGCGGAGCGCAGCGCCGCCATGGCGAAGACATTGGCGATCATCGCATCCGGAAAGCCGAAGTCGCACCAGGCGATGAAGGCTTTGTAATCGGCCACAAAGCAAGTGCCTTCGAGGCTATGTCTGGCGCTCGTCTCCGCTATCTCCGACCTATGCATCAGCAAAACGCGGCCGTTGAAGAGATGCGGATTCTGCGCGACGCGCTTTTGCCAATGCGCCTCGATCTCGGCGGCGCGGTCTCGTTCGAAGCGCCAGATATTGTCTTCGACGAGCCGATAGGAGATCTCGGCGATCCGTTCGATGCGCGCCGGCTGTATGGCTTGGATCGTCATAGATCGAGCGTGCCTTCGGCGACGATCATGGCGGCGCCGCCGATCGATGCCTCGACGAGGACAGACTGCTCGACATCGAGCGTGAGCGTGATCTGGCTCGGGCGGCCAAGCTCATAGCCTTGTTCAATCACCAGAGCATGGCTGCCGTCGGGAACTTTCTCGAATGCCATGATGACGCCGGCAAAGGCGGCTGCCGCCGATCCCGTCGCCGGATCTTCTCTCACGCCCAGGCTTGGCGCGAACATGCGGGCGTGGAAATCATGGGCCTGGTCGACGGTCTCGCGCGTATAGAGAAAGGCCGCGCCATGTGTTCCGGCGCCGAAGGCCAAGTCGAAAAGATCGAGCCGAGGCATGGCCCGCGCGATCGCGGCAAGGCTTGCGACCGGCACGAAAGTGAAGGGCACGCCGGCCGAATAGACGGTCGGCACATGCCGGTCGAAGCCGATCTCGGCGGTCGCAAGACCGAGCGCGGCGGCAAGCCGATCCTTGTCCTGCGGCAGACCGATTCGGGACGGCAGTTTCGGCATGATGAAATGCGCCCGCCTGGCACTGTTTGGACGATGGCTGACAGTGCAAGCGATCGTGCCGATATTTTCTTCGAGAACGATGCGCAGATCCTGGGCGCGCAGGAGGGCTGCGGCGCGCAGTTCGGCGACGAGGATGGCGGCGCCGACGGTCGGATGGCCGGCGAAAGGAAGCTCCGCCCGCGGCGTGAAAATGCGCAACCTTGCCGTATTCACGGGATCGCACGGCGCGAGGACAAAAATCGTCTCCGAGAGATTGAATTCGGCGGCGATCTTCTGCATCGCTTCGGTCTCAAGCCCGTCGCAATCGACGATCGCCGCGAGCGGGTTGCCGGCGAGCGCTCGGTCGGCGAAGACGTCCAGCATATAATATTTGCGGCGCAAGCTTGGCTCCCACGCAGGATCTGCGAACCCGCGTCTTTGGTTCTCTTGCCCCCGTCGTCTTTCCCCCGTCAAGCCGTGGGCCTGCCGTTCTGCCGAAAGGGTTAAGCCGGATCGCCGGCTAAAGCGTCCGCGGTCCTTGCCGAACGGCTTCCCCTCTTGTGTCTTGGCGGTCCAGCGCCTATTCCTTTTCGCGGTCTCGGCGACAGCCGCGTTCAAGAGCGGGATGAGGAAAAGTGGGAACCGGTTTTCCGGCGCAATCAAGTTTACGCAGATTGCGCAAGCTTATCTGCATATCCCGCTCTAATTGTTAGAATCGATCACGTTTCTGGAGACATCGGATATATCCGATGTCTCAATCATGACTTTGGATTGATTCAATCCAAAGTCATCGTGATCTAGCAATGGGTTTCGAAGATGAGTGCACCGGACAAAGTCACTGTCGAAAATGTCAGTATAGAGGAATTGAAGCAGGGGCTTGCCGACGGCACGATTTTGCTCGTCGATTGCCGGGAGCCGAATGAATATGCCGCCGGCCGGATTCCCGGCGCGATGCTCAATCCGCTGCAGAAATTCGACCCAGCGGCGCTGCCGAAGGAGGAGGGCAAAAGGGTCGTCCTCTCCTGCCGGACCGGCGGCCGGTCGCTGAAAGCCCTGGAACTCGCGCAGGCGGCCGGGCGTACCGACGTCACCGCCCATTACCCCGGCGGCATGCAAGGCTGGCAGGCGGCGGGCGAGCCGGTCGAGGTCTGACCCGCCGCCCCCCTTACGTTCAGCGCCTCACTCCTCCTTGGGCGCGGCCGGTGCTGGCGCCGCGGCTGGTTTGGCAGCGGCCGGCGGCGCGACATAGGGCTCATAGAGGAAGTCGCGGTTCGCCGAATTGTAAAGCGGGCCGCCTTGCCGTAGCGAGGGGTCCTTCTCGCGCGCCGCGGCGATCGATTTCCAATTGGTCGGCGGCTTCGGCCAAGTTGATAGAAGCTCTTGGCCTTCGGCGCTGTAATAGAGCGCGACAAAGGGATAGATCGTGTTTTGAACTTGCTGCTGGCTCTTCTGAAAGAGCTGGCCGGAAATGACGCCCGGCCGCGCCACATGCGGCAGCAGGCGATTGGCGTGATAGGCATCGATGTAGCCAGGAAAAATATCGAGCGGCACGGAAAGCAGCGAGATGATGATGCTTTGCTCCTCGATCGGCAGTTGCGGGCTTGGGCCTGGATATTTCTCCGAGACCTTCTCAAAGAAGGTGGTCATGATCGTCTGCTGATCGACGCCTTCGCCGAGGCGTAAAAATTCGGTCGCGGTGCGCAGCCCGAAGCGCTCGGCGAAGCGATGTCGCACCGCCTCGACATCGTCGAGCTCGAAGACGGTCAGAAAGAGATTGACCGGCCTTGTATCGATCTGGTTCGCGGCGAGAGAATAGCGCCGGCCTGAGAGCACGCCGGGGAGTTCCATGACCATGGGGACGAAGCCGGCATACCATTCGTGATAGGCCGCCTCTTTTTTGGCGGGCGGGTCCGTCAACGCGATAAATGCCCCCTCGGCCATAGTAATCTCCTCGCTCATCTTCCGCGCAAGCTGATCGGTGCTCTTGCGCTCAGCCGGCCCCTGCAAGTTAAGTACCGAGGCCAGGCGGGGCGCCATCTTACCTTTCGCGCAGGCCGACCCAGAACCGCCGTTTCTCGGAGCGGCGCAGCACGTCGAGGGGGATGGTGCGGCCGATCTTTTCGGCATCGAGCAGGCGCACGAGATCATCGGCGCCGGTGACGGGCGCGCCATCGACGGCGAGAAGAATATCGCCGGTGAGGAGGCCCGCCTCATCGGCCGGACCGCCGGCTTCGACCGCGGTCAGCGTCGCCCCCGTCGCCTGGGCAAGGCTGTGCCGCAGCGCGATCCGGCGCGGCAGCGCAATCGTGCCGGCGCCGACGCCGAGGTAGGCGCGCCGCACGCGGCCATGGCGGATGATCTCGCCGAGGACGAAGCGCGCCGTATTCGCCGCCACCGCAAAGCAAATGCCCTGAGCGCCGGCGATCATCGCCGTATTAATGCCGATGACCTCGCCGCGCGAGGAGACGAGCGGGCCGCCGGAATTGCCGGGATTGAGCGCCGCATCGGTCTGGATGACATCATCGATGAGACGGCCGGATTTCGAGCGAAGCGAGCGGCCGAGCGCGGAGACGACGCCGGCGGTCACACTCGCGTCGAAGCCGAGCGGATTGCCGATCGCGATCGCGATCTCGCCGCGCTTCAATTGCTTCGAATCGCCGAGCCGCGCCGCCGGCAGCGTCGCATTGTCGTCGATGCGCAACAGCGCGAGATCAGTATCCGGATCATCGCCGAGGATGCGCGCGGCAAGGCTGCGCCCGTCGAGCACCGTTACTTCGGCGCGCTTGGCACCTTGCACGACATGGCTGTTGGTCAAGATCAGGCCGTCGGGTGAGACGATGACGCCGGAGCCGGAGCCAGCGCGGCGGCCATCGGCGTGGCGGATGTCGAGCCGCACCACACTTGGCCCGACGCTTTCGACGACATCCGAGACGCTCTTCGAATAAGCATCGAGCAAGGCCGCATCCGAGATGGAAGCCGAAGCAGAGGCGTTGGCGCCGGCTTGATCGGCGGGCGCGTCGATCGGGTCGTCGAGGAGGAATGTATGGGCTTGGTCGTACATGAAGGTCTTTGCCTTGGAGCACGCCTTGGAAGAGCCGAGGGACTGTTCGGATAGCGCCATGCCCCCTTGATGTGAGGGGTGAGCGGTGCCAATGGCTCGTCGCTCACGCCGGGGGAATCGAACAGATATGGGTGGGCGCCAACCATAACGAAAGAGGGCAGCCCATCCGCGGCTAGCTCGACGGGGCTCTTCCCTGGTCGCGAGTTTGAATTTCTGCGAAGGGTGAGGGTCGGACTGTCAAAGCCGTCATTAAAATTGGCGCCGTTATCGCGAACTCTTCGCCTACACCCGGAGACGCTCAGCCGGGGGCGCTCACGGACCGCGCTCATCACCTACTTCTAAAAACATATCCAAAAGCGGCAATTGCCGTGCCGCCGGCTTCGAGCCTCCGTTCTTATGGCTGTCATAGAACACCGGCATAGGAATTCACGCACGCCTCGCCCGAGCTTGCGCCGACGGCCGCGTTGCGCACCATCTTTCTGTGGCAGCCGAGGGTTCGCACATGTTTTCTCGCCAGCATGCTTTCCAATCGTTGCTAGCAACCACGGTGCTTTTATCCGGTCTTGCCGGCGGTCACGCCGCCTTTGCTCAAGAGGCGGGCCATCCCGGCTTCGGCGCAGAGGACATTGGCCATTTCCTGCCGGGCAATCTCGTGGTCAGCCGTGTCGTCTATGAGAATAATTCCAATATCCAGGTGGGCACTGTGCTGCCGCCCAACTGCACCTCCGGATGCGTGAGCGCGACGAACGACGACACCTATCCCTATGTCTGGAACAATGCGATTGTCGATGGATCTTTCGGCATCACCGCCAAGATCATCCTCGATCAATTGGACCCTGCGGGGCGGTTTATCAATTCGCTTGAGGTGCCGAACGGGCAGGAGCCTCACGGTTGGCCGGCGCAGAACTATATGGTCGGCAGCTTTTCGTCGAAGTCGGAAGATGCGCTCAATCTCTCGACCGACGGTCGCTACGTGACCTTTATGGGTTATCTGGCACCTCTTGGCGCGCTCGACGCCTCCAATTCGAACACGCCGGGCGTCGTCGATCCGACAAATCCCGTGACCGCGCCTTATTATTACCGCGTCGTGGCGCAGGTCGACGCACACGGCAAATTCCACTTTACGGAAACCAACGCCTATAGCGGCAACAATGGCCGCGCGGCGATCTTGAACAATAGCGGCGGCGCCGACCTGATTTATACTGCAGGTAATGCCGGCAATGGCTCTAATCCGCAGCCGGCTGGCGTCGTCCTCGGCGCCGGCGCGCAAATCCTCACGGCCTCGAAAGAGCCGGAGGCGGCGCAAGCTCCGGGATTACCGACGCCCGTCGGCAGTTTCAGTGTCACGCAGCTGGGGGACAAGGCAGATAAGGTCGGGAAGGACACCAATTTCCGTGGCCTGACGATTTTCAACAATGTCCTCTATTTGACCAAGGGCAGCGGCTCAAACGGCATCAATACGCTCTACTTCATCGATACGTCGGGGTCAGCATGCCCGAATGGAGTCGGCGTTCCGCAGTCCAACGTGAGCCTGCCGACTGCGCCGATCAGCTATAATGCAGCGACTTTAACGACAGTGGGTGTGACGCCTTACAATATGTGCGTCCTGAGCGGCTTTCCGACGGTCTCGGCAAAGTCCAGTAGCGTGACGAATTTCCCATTCGGCGTCTGGTTTGCCAATGCCACAACGCTTTATGTCGCTGACGAAGGCAATGGCACGGCGACTTATGATGCGACGACAGGCAGCTATACGGCTGCGGCCGCGCAGACAATGGCCGGCCTTGAAAAATGGGTCTTCAACGGCGCGACGGGAAGCTGGCAGCTTGCCTATACTCTGACCGCCGGCCTCAATCTCGGCGTGCCTTACACCGTGCCGGGCTATCCGACCGGCAACAATTCAGCGACCAGCCTCCCGTGGTCACCGGCCACTGATGGCCTCCGCAACATCACGGGCCGCGTGAACCACGACGGCACCGTCACGATCTGGGCCATTACCTCGACGGTGAGCGGGAACGGAGACCAAGGCGCCGACCCGAACAAACTGGTCGCGATCAGCGACAATCTGGCGGCAACGAGTCTCCCGACGGGCGAGAGCTTCAAGACGCTTCGCACGGCCGGTTTCGGCGAAGTCCTCCGGGGTGTTTCTTTCACGCCGGGATCGAGCGATATCGCGCAGCGTTGACCGCCAATGTCCAACAGTCTGGTCCTTGATCAAAGGACCAGACATCCGATTCAGCGACAAGAGCGGTTTCAGGTTCGGTGTCCACACCAAACCAGTTCGAAGCCGCTCTCATTCATGAGAGCTCGGATATATCCGAGCTCTAAAACAAAGAGTTAGAGCATTTTCAGCAAAGCTGCTGTCGACTTTTGCGGAAAATGCTCTCGTGAGACGCGCGGTTCAGGAGCAAACAAACGCACATTGCTCCAAGATGATTGCGAGAGCAGGCAGCCTGGGCGACATCCAGGCCTTTTTTCTTCTATGACGTGGCGCTGCTGATCCACTCCAGCCTTTCCCAAATTCGGCCGGAAGGTCGCAAAATGGCCGTGGGCCCAAATTCAACCTGAGACATTACGCGATCACGTATCCTTGAGACGACGGCTTTCCCGCCGCCAATTATGAAGGATTGGCGGAAAGCGAAAGGGTGGGCAGGGATGGATCAACTTTGGACGGCGCGGGCCTTGAGCGTGCTGCGCATCATGACGGCGCTCCTCTTCCTGGAGCATGGGACGTCGAAGCTCTTCGGCTTTCCGCCTTCGCCAATGGCGGTGCACAACCTGATGTCGATGCTCGGCGCCAGCGCTATTCTCGAAGCGCTCGGCGGGCTCCTCCTTTTGCTCGGGCCCTTCACCCGGCCGGTGGCCTTCATCCTCTGCGGCGAAATGGCGGTCGCCTATTTCATGGTGCATGCGCCGCACAGCTTTTTCCCGCTGCTGAACCATGGCGACAGCGCCATCCAATTCTGCTTTGTCTATCTCTATCTTGTCTTCGCCGGTCCCGGCCCCTGGAGCCTCGATGCGCTTCGGAGCACGTCCTGGAAAAGTTGATAGACTTTTCCGATATTTTAGACATCGGATATATCCGATGTCTCGTAAAGGACATGCTCCACATCTTTGAAATAGAGCCGATCCCGATCATGTGGATCGCGAGCGATTCCACGTGATCGGGATCGGCTCTGGCACAAGGAAACAACGCCGGCTTGATTTTATCGGCCTCCCGCGCAGACTGGACCAAGGAACAATTCGACCTGCAGAAAGACCGATCGGCACAGGATGAAAATCGCACCGCCCGAAGGCATCAGCGAAGCCGATTACGAGGCGATCGAGGCCGCGGTCATGGAGACCGTGCGCGGGCGCTGGTTTCTCACCGAATTCGCCCGTCGCAGCCGCGTCGATGAAATGCGGCAGGTGCTCGACGCCATGGCGCGGCTCGAACACGTGGTGATGGAGCAGCGGGCGCTGCCGGCCGATCCTTCGATCCGCCTCCTCGTCCAGCGGCTCAAGGATGTGGGGCAGCATCTCGACGGGCTCGTGGTGGATATGCGCGCGCAGGGCCAAGACGAGAATTTATGCGCGCGGATCGAGGCGCAGGCGCGCGCGCTCGGCGGCCTCTTGCGGCTCAATGCACCATCTTCCGCCACGCTCGCTGGGACTTCGCCGGAGGCCGAGCGTGGGACGGCGCCACGGGCCTTGCCGAAAGAGGCCGAAGCGCCGCGGGCCGCCGCGCCCATTCTCCCGCCTCTCGCTGCGGCACCTATTGGACCTGCTTCCACAGATAGGCAAGCAAATCAGCAAGACGCACGGCTCGCGGCGCTGGCGCGGCTCGACGCATTGCCCATCGCCGAGAAGCTGGCGCTCTTCAATTGACGTTCTGAAGCTGAAGCTAGCGCGGGATTCTTCCCGCATTTTCGATCATCTTGCCGTCCAGCGTGCCTTGCGCCACGCCCTGGGTCGCATCGCGATTTTTCATTTCTTCACATTCGTTCGATATTTCAAACGAATTCGTATATTATAGCAATCGTTTGGATGATGCAGGGCAAGGCGAGATCTTTCGATGGGCATAGAAGGGCGCGACAAGGTCAAGGCATTGGAGGCGGGGGCGCTCGCCGTGTCCGGGCAGCTCGGCAAGACGGTCCAGCGGCTGCGCAAGGCCTATAATCTGTCTTTGTCCGAGCTCTCGGAGCAATCCGGCGTCGCCAAATCGATCATCAGCCAGATCGAGCGCAATGAGACCAATCCGACGCTGGCGACGATCTGGCGTTTGGCGCAGGCCCTCGATGTCTCGATCGAACGCGTGCTGCAGGTCAGCGAGGACGAGCCCTTTCTCGAAAGATCGTCGAAGGGCGATACGCCGATCCTCATGTCCGACGACGGCAAATGCCGGCTTTCGATCATCGGCTGGATCAAGACGGTCGAATGGTTGCAATGGTATGGCTTCTCGGCAGAGCCGGGCGGCGTGCTCGAATCCGATCCGCATCAACGCGGCTCGGTCGAATGCCTTTCGGTGACCGAGGGCGAATTGCAGGTCGAGGTCGCGGGCGTCATCGAGCAGGCGCGGGCGGGCGAGACCTTGCGCTATCGCTGCGATCGGCCGCATGTGATCCGCAATCTCTCGAACGAACCCGCCGCGGCCATGATGGTCTGCATTCTCAAAGCCGCGGTCATGGATTAGCTGGCAGGTGGCGCGATCGAAAACTGCCGCGCAGCGGATCGAAGGCGCTACGGTTTGGCGTCTTTCCGGCCTCAGCGCCGCACTCTTCCTGCCGATCGGACTGCACCTGCCTTATTTTCCGGTTTGGCTCGCCGCCCGCGGCCTCTCGGATTTTGAGATCGCGGCGACGCTGGCCACGCCTTTGATCCTGCGCGTGCTGCTGATGCCCATCATCGGCTATGTCGCCGATCGGCGCGGCATTGCGGCGACGCTCGCCTTTTGCGCCTGCGTGATGGCGATCGGCTATTTCGGCCTCGGCTTCGCGCAAGGCTTCCTTCTCGTCTTTCTGGGTTCGGTGCTCGCGATTTCGGCGCAGGGCAGCATGCCGGCTCTTGCTGATGCGCTCTCGCTCGCCGAGATCCGCCGTTTCGAGAAGATCGGCCTGCGCCGCATCCAATTCGGCCGGATCAGGGTCGGCGCCTCGCTCAGCGCTTTGTCGATGATGCTGCTCTCCGGGCTGATCGTCAGCGTCTTCCCCGGCGAGCGGATCATCTTTGCCCTGGCGCTGCTGGCGATCCTGCCCGCCATCGCCGCCGTGGCGACAGCTTTGACGATGCGCAGGCTGCGCTTCGATCATGCGGCGCGCGGCGGGCTCACGGAAGATCGTCACGCGCTGCCTTTGGCGATTGTCGTGATTGTCGCCGCAGCGCTGGTGCAGGCGAGTCATGCCGAAATCTATGCTTTCGGCACCTTGCTATGGAAGACGAGCGGCTTTGCGCCGGAGATCATCAGCCTTGCCTGGGCGATCGGAGTGATGTCGGAGAGCCTTTTGTTCATTTTCGGCGGCCGCCATATCCGCGGCATCCGTCATGCGCTGATGCTTTTGATGCTCGGCGCGGCGGGTGCGATGCTGCGCTGGCTGGCGATGAGCATGAATCCGGGTCCCGGCGTCGTGCTCGGCTTGCAGCTGATGCATGCGTTGAGTTTTGCCGCGACCTATATGGGCGCAGTGCTGGTTCTGGGCTGGCTCGCCGGTCCCAATCACCGCGCCCGCATGCAAGGATGGTCTTCTGCCGCCATGGCGCTGTCTATGGCGCTGGCGACAATGGCCTGTGGCCGGCTGACACAGCTTTATGGGGTTGGCGCCTATCTCGCCATGGCCGTGCTGGCGGCGGCGGGGTTCGGCCTGACACTGGTTGCCGTCGCTCTGCGCCGACGCCTTGCTCTGCCGGCATAGCACTCTCTTTCGCCTCAGCCCCATAGGGCCGGGGAGGGCGGATGGACGAGCGCGCCTTCGTAGGTGAGGCCATCCGGCCGATCGCGCGCCAGCAGCAGAGGCCCATCGAGATCGACGTATTTTGCGCGCGCGGCGAGAAGGATTGCAGGCGCCATGGCGAGCGAAGTGGCGACCATGCAGCCGATCATCACGGAAAAGCCGAGCCGCTCGGCCTCGCCGAGAAGCGCCAGGGCCTCGGTCAGCCCACCGGCCTTGTCGAGCTTGATGTTGATCGCATCATAGCGGCCGCGCAGCGCCGCGAGATCGCGGCACTCATGCAGGCTCTCGTCGGCGCAGATCGGCACGAGATGTGGAATCTCCGCGAGGACGGCATCGGCGCCGGCCGGCAGCGGCTGCTCGACGAGGGTGACGCCTTGCTTTGCGCAGGCTTCGAGATTGGGCCCCAGATCCGCTTGCGACCAGGCCTCATTCGCATCGACGATCAAAATGGCGGAAGGTGCCGCGGCGCGAACCGCTGCCAATCGTTCGGCATCGCCGGCGCCGGCGAGCTTCAATTTGAGGAGGGGGCGCGCGCCGGCCGCTGTGGCGGCTGCCGCCATCTCTTCCGGCGTGCCCAGCGACAAAGTGAAGGCCGTGGTGACCGGCGCCAAGGGCGCGAGGCCGGCGAGTCTATAGGCGGGAATGCCTTGCCGCTTGGCGTCAAAATCCCACAAAGCGCAATCGAGCGCATTGCGCGCCGCGCCGGCCGGCAGAAGCTTTTGCAATTGCAGCCGGTCGGCGCCCGCTTCGATGGCGGGGCGCACAGATTCGATCTGCGCGACGACGCTGTCGACGCTCTCGCCATAGCGCGCATAAGGGACGCATTCGCCGCGCCCGCTGATGCCGTCCGCGGCGATCGTCGCGGTGACGACAATGGCTTCCGTCTTGGCGCCGCGGGAGATGACGAAGGCGCCGGAGAGCGGAAAGCGTTCCACTTGCACGGCCAGATGCACGTTTATGTGCCGCATGCGGCTAGGACCTGGAAGGCCTAATTTCCATCGCTTGGGGGATTCGCGCGCTGGCGATGCCCATGGTGTGGCGAATCGCTGGATGATTTCGAAGCAGCGGGTCTGCTAGGGGCTGACGCGGTCGCGTGCAGCATCGCCTTCTGTCTCTTGTCATTGCCCGCCGCGTCAAACCCCACTTTGATCGTATAGTCATGCTGCGCATTTGCGTGCGTATAGGGTATGTCGAGCGGCTCTGTGACAAGGGTAAAGAAGGCCTGTGTCTGGCCCGCCGGGACGCTCACGGCGACCTGATAAAGCTTGCTGACGACCGGCTCCTGGTCGCTGTCCCGAATGATGGCGACGCGGATCGGTGCGGTGAAATTGCCGGGGCTGCCGACCGGACCGAGCAATAGTTTGCCTGCGGTGCCCACTTTTAGGCTGATTTGGCCGCCGTTGATCTTGCAGTCGCGGGCGACGTCATTGAGCGAGAATTGATAGCGCAAATTGGCATTTGTCTCTTCGCCTTTGCCATAGACGCGATCGTCCGCAGTTCCCTCGAGAATAACGATATTCGGGCAAATCACATGATCGGTCGGCTCAGGCTGCCGCGGCGGTTTCTTGAATTGGACGAGCGCCATGAGAGTGCTGAGTTTGGTTTGGGTGCTGTCTTCGACGTCGAAACTGCCGGGTGGTGAGCTACAGGCGGCAAGGCCGAAGGTGGCCCAGAGGACGGCCAGCCAATGCGCGCGGCGCGGCGGCATCCGACTTCTACAACCGATTGCCGGCAAAGCCGCACGCGACAACAGCGCGGCTGCAGCCCCCCGTGAAACCGAAATCGCTTGCCGCTGCATCACTCTTGTCCCAACCCCTTCACGCGAAAGTAGCTTTGGCTTTACACGAGAAATTTGCCACCAGACAACAATTTTGGCAGTGCCCCGAGGGTAGCCGCCCGGGTCACGGCAAGGCGTCGAAACCCTCGGCGAAGCCATTGAGAGCGAGCGGAATGCCAATTCCTTCTTCCGGCGTCTGGAAGATGATGAATGTGGCATTGTGGCCGTTTTTCAGCGATTCGATGAGCTTCGGCTCCATGACCACTTCGGCGACGCAGCCCGTGGGCAGGCAGCGCACGAAACCGGCCCGGCCGACATCCGCATTGTCGATCTTGAGCCCGAGCCCGGAAGGCAAAAGCACGCCGAGCGGCGCAATGACGCGCAAAAGACGGTTTTTCGCGTCGGCCGTCTTCAGGACAATCACGACGAGATTGACATTGGGACGGTCTTCCGCGGTGACGCTCTGCAGCAACGCGCATTGCTCATGCATGGCGCCGGGCGGCGTCTCGCAGCGCAATTCCCAATCGCCGTGCTTGGATTTGACGACGCCTTGCGTTCGCCCGACCATTGTCCCGCTGCAGAGAAGAAGTGCTGAAAGGGCAAGGACGAGCAGACGACGCATCATGGGGATTTGCTTTGGAGCGAGGAGGTATTCTTGAAATTGCGCTTGGTGCGATCGCGCTGTGAGCAGTCGCGTCATGCTCTCTCCTTGCCGGTCTCGCGGCTCGAGCATGCGCGGCCACGCTTGCCTCCGTTACCTCGCCAAATCGGGGCGATTATGACGCAATCAAATCGAGATCGTGGCAAAAATCACGACGAATCATCCGCCTATAGAGGCTGCCTAGCAAATGCACCTTGTCTGTCAAGCGCCTCTATGGAGCTGGCTGTTTGGCGCCGTGTTTTGCCAACCGCGTTGCATCATCTCGCTGCGCTACGAAATCCCATGCCGCGGCAGCTTGAATCTTCAGCGGTTGCCGCCCGGCACCCGCCACAAAATCCTCGCCCTTCCGGCCTTGTTTCATGTTAAAGCCGACCGAAATCCGGTTTTTCCACCCATTTTCAGGAGCCAAGGTGAAATATATTTCGACGCGCGGTGAGGCGCCCCCGCTGTCTTTCACCGATGCGCTGATCACCGGTCTTGCCGAAGACGGCGGCCTTTATCTGCCGCAATCCTATCCGAGCTTTTCGCGCGAGACGATTGCAGGATTTGCCGGGCGCCCTTATCGCGCGGTGGCGGAGGCGGTGATGGCGCCTTTCGTCGGCGGCACCGTCGCGCCTGAGCCGTTGGAGGCCATGCTCGCTGCCGCTTATGAGCGTTTCGATCACGTCGCGGTCGCCCCGCTCGCGCAGATCGGCGATAATCTCTTCCTCCTCGAACTGTTCCATGGTCCGACGCTCGCCTTCAAGGATCTGGCGATGCAGCTGCTTGCCCGGCTCATGGACCATGTCCTCAAAGCGCGCGGCCAAAGAGCGGTGATCATCGGCGCGACCTCCGGCGATACAGGCGCTGCGGCGATTGAAGCCTTTCGCGGCCTCGAACAGGCCGATGTCTTCATCCTTTATCCGCATCAGCGCGTCTCCGACGTCCAGCGCCGGCAGATGACCACGGTCGAAGCAAACAACATTCATGTCATCGCGCTCGAAGGCACTTTCGATGATGCCCAAGCGATCGTGAAGGGCCTTTTCAATCACAAGAGCTTTCGCGATGAATTCGCCTTGGCCGGGGTCAATTCGATCAATTGGGCGCGGGTGGCGGCGCAGATCGTCTATTATTTTACCAGCGCCGTCGCGCTGGGTGCGCCCTATCGCCCGGTCTCCTTCGCGGTGCCGACCGGCAATTTCGGCGATATTCTTGCCGGCTGGATCGCCAAAAAGATGGGCTTGCCGATCGAGCGGCTCGTCATCGCCACCAATGCCAATGACATTCTCGTCCGCACGCTCGAAACGGGCCGCTACGAACTTCGCCCTGTCGCTGCCACACAATCGCCGTCCATGGACATTCAGCTATCGTCCAATTTCGAACGTCTGTTGTTCGAGGCTCATGGCCGCGATGCCGGCGCGGTGCGCCGCCTGATGGGCGGGCTTCAGCAGTCGGGCGGCTTCAATCTTGATCCGGCACCTCTCGCGGCGATCCGCCGTGATTTCGACGCGGTGCGCATCGGTGAGGCGGAAACGACGGATGAAATCGCACGCCTATGGCGCGAGACCGGCAGGCTCATCGATCCGCATACGGCTGTCGGCGTTGGTGCCGCGCGGCGCAGGCTCGGCGCTCATCCGGAGGTTCCCATGATCGTCTTGGGCACTGCACATCCCGCCAAATTCCCCGCCGCCGTCGAAAAGGCGACAGGGATCAGCGCGCCGGTGCCGCCGCATCTTAAAGATATTTTCGCGCGCGAGGAACGTTTCGACGTGCTGCCGAATGATCAGGCGCGCGTTGAGGCCTTTCTGCGCGAACGTATGCGCGGGCAGAAAAGGGCGGCGTCATGAGCGTCGAGATCACCACTCTGCCGTCCGGTTTGCGGATCGTCACCGACCGCATGGAGCATCTCGAAACCGTCTCGCTCGGCGTCTGGGTCGCGGCCGGCTCGCGGCATGAGCGCAGCGACGAACATGGGCTTTCGCATCTTCTCGAACATATGGCTTTCAAAGGCACGCGGCGGCGCTCGGCGCGCGCTATTGCCGAAGAGATCGAGACGGCCGGCGGCGATCTCAATGCGGCGACCTCGGTCGAGCAGACGGCCTATTATGCGCATGTGCTTGCCGCCGATGCGCCTTTGGCTCTCGATATTCTCGCCGATATTTTGACCGAGAGCATTTTCGATACGCAAGAGCTCGAACGCGAAAAGGGCGTGATCCTGCAAGAGCTCGGCGCCGTAGAAGATACGCCGGATGATCTCGTTTTCGATCTTTTCAACACGGCGGCCTTTCCCGATCAGGCGATCGGCTGGCCCATTCTCGGCACGCCCGAGCATGTGCGCTCCTTCGATCGGAAGCGGATCGCGGCCTATCTTGCGAGCCATTATCGCGCCGGCGCCATGGTGGTGGGCGCGGCGGGCGCCGTTGTGCACGGGCAAATTGTCGAGGCCGTGGAACGGACCTTCAAGACTCTGCCGATCGACCTTATCGCGAGCGCGGTTCCGGCCCGCTATGTCGGCGGCGAGCGGCGGCTGAAACGCCGTCTCGAACAGGCCCATATCGTCATTGGCTTCGAGGGTGCCGCCTATGCCGATCCCGAGCATTATGCGCTGCATGTCTTCACCAATGCGGTCGGCGGCGGCATGTCCTCGCGGCTGTTCCAAGAGGTGCGCGAGACGCGCGGGCTCGCCTATGCGGTCAATGCCTTTCATTGGGGATATTCCGACAGCGGCTTGTTCGGCATTTATGCCGCGACGGGGGAAGGGCAGATCGCCGAGCTGATGCCGGTCGCGCTCGACTGCCTCGCCCGTGCGGCAGTCGATTTGAGCGAGGCCGAGGTGCAGCGTTCCAAGGCGCAGTTGAAGGTGGCGCTTTTGACGGCCCTCGAATTGCCGGCCGCACGCTCCGAGCAGCTTGCCCGGCAGAGCCTCGCCTTCGGTCGGATTTTGACGCGCGCGGAAATGATCGACAAGATCGACCAATTGAGTGCCGATGAGGTTCGCCAGGCCGGCGCCAAAGCGCTGCGTTCGGCCCCGACGGTCGCCGCGGTCGGGCCGATCGGCAAAGTCTATTCGCCGGACCGCGTTGCCGAACGTTTGCGGACCAGCTGAGGGAGAAAGGCTTGGCTCTGTTCCGACTGGGACCTGCGAGCGAGTCCGTCAATTTCGTGCGCGGGGAGGGCGTCTATCTGCGCCCGCCGGAAATGCGGGACTATGAGGCATGGGCGGGTCTGCGCGAGCGCAGCCGGGCCTTTCTCACGCCTTGGGAACCGACTTGGCCAGGCGATGATCTCACCCGCGCTGCCTTTCGCAGAAGGCTGCGCCGGCACGCGCAAGAGATCGAGAATGATGAATCCTATCCATTCCTGATCTTTCGCGAGGCGGACAATATTGTCGTCGGCGGCCTCACTCTCGGGCAGGTCAAGCGCGGCGTTGCGCAAGCAGCGACGCTCGGCTATTGGATGGGAATGCCCTATGCCGGCAAGGGCCTGATGTCGCGCTCGGTGCGGGCGATGACCGGATTTGCCTTCACCGTTTTGCGCCTGCATCGGATCGAGGCGGCTTGCCTGCCGCACAATAGTGCCTCGGTCAGACTATTGGAACGGATCGGGTTCAAGCGCGAAGGATTCGCGCGCGCCTATCTGCGGATCAATGGTGTTTGGCAGGATCATCTCCTTTACGCGCTCTTGGAGACGGATCCACTTCCGTTGCGTGTGCCGCGCCGCGATCGTCCATAAGGCCAATTTTGGACCACGGGGAGGCACGAAGGAAAAGCGCGTTCCGACTTGCCCTTGGCTCGCATTGGTCTTACCAGTGCAGCTCGGAGTCGGCTATGCGAGGGTCTTCGCATAGCCGCGGAGCCGTTCATGGCGGGTCGCCGTTCGGGCGGCAGAGGCCAGCTTGGATCGGTCAGCGAACCGCGGGTTCGTGCAAGGGCGTGCTCTAGTGCGCCCGGATTGCAGCGCGCGGCCGTGCGACTTTTCAACATGTTTTGGAAAGGTCGGTACAACTTTTCCGCGCGGGCGATGCGATAATTCGTGATGGCCAGCCGATTTTCGATCCGGGTGGTTGGCGCGAGCGTGCCACCTCATCGGAATCGGCGATCGAATGCACTCAGAAGAAGGGGAATCCCTATTTTCGTCAAAGCGTGCTCTGAATTTATCGAAAGAGAGCATTCCCGGCGAAGCGCTTGAACTTTGCCCAAGATGCTCGAGGGAGCTCTGTTTCACTCTGAAGACTTTGTCTGGCCTTTATGACGAGAGATTGCCGGTCTTCCCTTCGTGGGTGATCACGCTTCAGCGTGGGGTTTGGCTTGCGCTCCTGCTGTTTATCGTGACCATCGCGCCGGCACGGGCGATCGAATCGATCCGCGTGCCGCTCGATGCCGCCGCGATCGATCTCACCAAAGCGATCGAGCACTACAGCTCGCAGGGCGACCGCCTGCTTGTCTCGACGGCGCCGGGGTCCGACGGTATTGTGCGCCGCATCGAAGTCCGCGCCCGCGAGCCCGGCACGCATCCGAGCTGGATCGTCTTCGCACTCACCAATGATACGGATGAACAGGTCGAGAGGCTGATCGTCGCGCCGCATTTCCGGCTTGTCGGCTCGGGCGTCATCTGGCCCGATCTTGGCGCCACGCGTGTATCGGCGATCACCGCGAGCCAGGGATTTCCGCCGGACCGGCAAGAAAGCGCCGATGCCGATGTGTTTCGCCTGACGCTTGATCCCGGCACGACGGTGACCTATGTCGCCGAATTGCGCACGCCGAATTTGCCGCAGCTCTATTTATGGGAGCCGGACGCCTATAAGGACAAAGTGACGAGCCTCGCCCTCTATAAGGGCATAGTCATCGGTGTCGCCGGGCTCCTTGCGCTGTTTCTGACGATTGTCTTCGTCGTCAAAGGCGCCGTCATTTTCCCCGCCGCAGCGGCGCTGGCCTGGGCGGTGCTCGCCTATGTCTGCATTGATTTCGGTTTTTGGAGCAAGATCTTCAACACCTCGGCGCACACCGATCGAATTTGGCGCGCCGGTGCTGAGACGTCGCTCGTCGCGACGCTTCTCGTTTTTTTGTTCGCTTATCTCAATCTGAACCGATGGCATGTGCGGGCTTCGCGTGTCGCTTTCGGCTGGCTTGCCTTTCTCGTCGCCCTCATCGGGCTTGCCGTTTATGATGCACCCATCGCGGCAGGCGTCGCGCGCATTTCTCTTGTCGCCATCGGCGCTGTCGGATTCATCCTCGTCCTCTATCTCTCCACGCACGGCTATGACCGCGCGGTGATGCTGATCCCGACATGGTTCCTCCTGCTCGTCTGGATCGCCGCTGCGGGATTTACCGTCACCGGGTCACTCACCAATGATCTCGTCTCGCCGGCACTCATCGGCGGCCTCGTTCTCATCGTGATGCTGATCGGCTTCACGGTGATGCAGAATGCCTTTGCGAGCGGGAGTCTGGCACATGGCGCGATCAGCGATGTCGAGCGCAAGGCTTTGGCACTCGCCGGCAGCGGCGATATCATCTTCGATTGGGATGTCGACGCCGATCGGGTCTATCTCAGTCCCGAAGCCGAGGCGCAATTGGGCCTTGCGCGCGGCGAGCTCGAAGGTCCCGCTTCGGCATGGCTTGAATTCCTGCATCCTTTCGAGCGTGACCTCTATCGCGCCTGCCTTGATACTATGCTCGAACAAAGATGCGGTCGTATCAATCAGGAGTTCCGCTTGCGGGCCAACGATGGGCATTACTTCTGGTATCATATGAAGGCGCGCCCCGTCGTGAGCAATGGCGGTGATGTGGTTCGTGTCGTCGGCACTCTCGCCGACGTGACCGAGAAGAAGAACGCGCAGGAGCGGCTTCTGCACGATGCGGTGCATGACAATTTGACCGGACTGCCGAACCGCGAATTGTTCTTCGACCGACTCGAGGCGGCGCTGCTTCTCGCCGAGACCGATCCTAGGATCAGGCCGACTGTTTTCTGCATCGATATCGACCGGTTCAAGCACGTCAATGAGACGATCGGCCTCTCGGCAGGCGATTCGATCCTGCTGACGGTGGCGCGCCGGCTCGGCCGCATATTGCGGCCGCAAGACACTTTGGCCCGCCTCTCCGGCGACCACTTCACAGTCGTCGTCATCTCCGAATTCGAGACGGATCAGGTGATCGCTCTTGCCAATATCATCAGGCGCGCCGTGTCGACGCCGGTCACCTTCGGCGAAAGCGAAGTGCCATTGTCGGCCTCGATCGGCATCGCGCTTTTCGATCCGCAATTGCATCCCAAGCGCGAAGATATGCTGAATGATGCGGAAATCGCGGTGCGCTTCGGCAAACGCGTCGGCGGCAATCGCATCGAAGTGTTCCGGCCTTCGATGCGGACGTTCGGCGCCGATCGCTTGACGCTCGAAGCTGATTTGCGGCGTGCGCTCGATCGCGGCGAGATGAAGGTCTATTTCCAGCCGATCGTGCGGCTCGAAGACCGCACTGTCGCAGGCTTCGAGGCGCTGCTGCGGTGGGACCATCCGCGGCTTGGACGGTTGGGTCCGGCGGAATTCATTCCGATCGCCGAAGAGACCGGCAGCATCATCGATCTCGGCATTTTCGCCATGGAACGGACCGCCCGCGAACTCGCCGCCTGGCAAAGTGCGCTCGATGTCGATCCGCCGCTCTTTGCAAGCGTCAATGTTTCCTCGCGGCAATTGTTGCGGCATGATCTATTGCACGACGTCAAGGCCGTGCTCGCTCGCAGCAACGTGGCGCATGGCACTTTCAAGCTCGAACTCACCGAAAGCCTGGTGATGGAGAATCCGGAATATGCGGCACAGATTTTGACGCATATCCGTGAGCTTGGCGCCGGGCTTTCGCTCGATGATTTCGGCACCGGCTATTCATCGCTCGCTTATCTGCAGCGTTTCCCTTTCGACACGATCAAGATCGACCGTTCCTTCGTGCATCAGAATGGCAAGGGGACTCGCCCGGTGATTTTGCGCTCGATCGTTGCCTTGGCGCATGATCTCGGCATGGATGTCGTCGCGGAAGGCGCAGAGTTGGAATCCGATGCGATCGAGCTTTATCAGCTCGGTTGCGAATATGCCCAAGGCTATCTCTTCGGTCATCCGATCAGCGCAGGCGAGGCGCGCAAGCTCGTCGGTGCGGCGACCATCGCCGCCTGATGAGGCGAAGAGAATCTTCACCGACGCCTATGTGCTTATCCAGCTCAGGAGGTACGCGCCTGAATGCCGCACTCAGGCGTGTCCGAAATCGGCAGATAAGAAGCTCGGGTCGATTCCGAGCTTGCGCAAGGCGCTGTCATATTTCGATTCGAGCGGCGTATCGAAGATGAGCGACGCGTCGGCCGGGCAGGTCAGCCAGCCGTTCTGCTGCAGCTCCTCCTCCAACTGTCCGGGCGACCAGCCGGCATAGCCGAGCGCCAGGACGGCGCGGCCCGGCCCGGCACCGCGCGCGATCGCGCGCAAAATGTCGACCGTCGCCGTCAGCGACACGGACGCATCGATCGGCAAGGTCGAATTGTCGATATAGAAATCGTTGGAATGGAGCACGAAGCCGCGCCCGGTCTCGACCGGGCCGCCTTTGAGCACCGGCACGGCACCGGCGTTCGGCGGCAGTCTGATCGCCTCGTCAGGCGCGATGACCTCGAGCTGCACGAGCAGCTCGGAGAAATTCACGCTGGGCGCCGGGCGGTTGATGATGATCCCCATCGCGCCCTCGTCGGAATGGGCGCACATATAGATCACCGAGCGGGCGAAGCGGTCGTCCGGCATGCCAGGCATGGCGAGCAGCAGCTGACCATCGAGATAGCCACGGCGCCCATCCTTTGGTCCCGGTTCGCTCTTATGTGTCATCGTCGCCATTGTCCGCGCCTCGTCGGTGCCTTTTTATGATAGGAACAGATAGGTGCCGAATTGAAATAGGCGCCTTTGGATGCGAGACAAACCCAACCGTCGAAGGGACCATGGCATTCTATGACGATTCTATGCAAAAGTCCTTCCAGCGTCGCAACGAGCGCTCGCGCCGCGCGTCTTGTTCATATGTTGGTGTCGGCGTGCCGCTTTTGCCACCCCGTTTCCCCCGCTGCGTTCATCCTCGGGGCGTTTTTTTGCCTTGTTGTCCTCGTGGCCAAGTCCGATGCCAAGTCCGATCCGAGGTCCGATGTGACAGGGGATCCCTTTGCGAGTTCCTGGTCGGAGCAAGCGGGCGGTGCCGCAAAGATGCGGCTCATCTCCATAGCGCTTTCGCAGGGCGTCTATGCGACCGCCGTGGAGATCAAGCTCGCGCCGACTGCGATCACTTACTGGCGCCAGCCGGGCGAGGCGGGGGTGCCACCCGAATTTTCCTTTGCAGGTTCGGAAAATGTGGCGAGTACGGAGATCCTTTATCCGGCGCCGAGCCGCCTCGATGAAGGCGGGATCGAGGCCTTCGGCTATCGCGGCGGCGTCACCTTTCCGATCCGCGTGAGACCCGCCGATGCAAAAAAGCCGGCGCGGCTCGCACTGACCCTCAATTATGCCATTTGTGACCGCATCTGCGTGCCGGCGAAGGGCCATGTCGAACTGCTGCTGCCGCAGAGCGGCGACAGCCCGGGGGGCGCAGCGATCGCGGCGGCCATGGCCCGCGTGCCTTCCGTGCTGCCGGCCGCCGAGTTGGCAGACAAAGTCGCGATCCGGGTGCAAACGGGCCAAGCAAAGCCCCATTGGGTGCTGGTCTGGCGCGGCGATCGGCCGGCGGCCGATCTCTTCGCGGAAGGTCCCGAAGGCTGGGCCTTTGAAACGCGCAAAACGGCGGAAAACACATTTTCTCTCGCCGCGGTCGAGACGCCCGCAAACTCCGCGGCAGGCGTCTCCGTGCGCTTGACCTTGACCGGCCCCGGCAAACCTTATGAATTTACTCTGCCGCTGGCTGTAGGACTGGGCGCGCGGTAGAGCGCGTTTCCATCTTCACGCATGGCGAGATCTGCTCTAGTTTGCGCGCGCCGCGGCTTATCACCGAAACCGGTGTGCATGTCCTTCATCGCGAAACTGTTTCGGCGCTTCAAGGACATGTTCTAGATAGTGCCGTGAACCTGTTGCGAGGATGAATCCATGTCGATCAAGGTCGGAGACCCATTGCCCGATGCCACTTTCACGGTGATGACGCCGGAAGGTCCAAAAACGCGCACGACGGGGGAAATATTCAAGGGTCGCAAAGTCGTCCTGTTCGCCGTGCCGGGCGCCTTCACCCCGACCTGCAGCATGAATCATCTGCCGGGCTTTCTCGCCAAGGAGGCGGAGTTCAAAGCCAAGGGCATTGACGAAATCGCCGTCGTCTCTGTCAACGACACTTTCGTCATGGACGCCTGGGCGAAACAGTCGGGTGCGGCCGACAAGATCCTTTTCCTCGCCGATGGCAGCGCCGCCTTCGCCAAGGCGGCGGGCCTGACGCTCGATCTGACGGAGCGCGGCCTGGGGCTGCGCTCGCAGCGCTTTTCCATGCTCGTCGACGACGGGATCGTGAAGAAGCTCAATGTCGAAGATTCCATCGGCAAGGCGGAGATCTCGGGTGCGGACGCTCTGCTCGGGCAGATTTGAATTGGGAGCGGTGGCGGCAGTTGTCATTGGAATAGAGGGCGCGTGAACCTTCTCCCGCAAGCGGGAGAAGGAGCGCCCTGACCTTCTCTAACTCTCCTCATCCTTCGGCGGTTCTGTCTTCGGCGGCTCTGTCAGACGTGCGGCCCTTTTGATCATGAACGGCCGCATGCCGGCGCGAGCGAGTTCGTCGGCGCGTTCGTTCATTGGGTCATTGGCATGGCCCTTGACCCAATGCCATTGAATCTTGTGGGGGCTTGCGGCGGCTTCGAGCCTTTGCCAGAGTTCGACATTCTTGACCGGCTTGCGGTCGGCCGTTTTCCAGCCATTGCGTTTCCAGTTGGCGAGCCAGCTCGTAATGCCGCCCTTGAGATAGGCGGAATCGGTGTAAAGATCGACATTGCAAGGACGGGTGAGCGCTTCGAGCGCTTGGATCGCCGCCATGAGCTCCATGCGATTATTGGTCGTCGCAGGCTCGCCGCCGGAGAGTTCTTTGCGCTTTGCGCCATAAGCGAGGATGGCGCCCCAGCCGCCCGGACCCGGATTGCCGGAACAGGCGCCATCCGTCCAGATCGCCACTTTTTCGCTCACCGCAGCAGTCCGAATTCGCGCGCGCTTGCTACCCTTTGGTGGAAGCGCAGCCGCTTGACATAGTCGAGCGGATCTTTCGGTTTCACCAAAGCGCCGGGCGGCACATTCAGCCAATCGACGAGGCGGGTCAGCGCAAAGCGCAAAGCCGCGCCGCGCGCGAGAATGGGCAGAGCCGCGATCTCTTCCGGCACAAGCCGGCGCACGTTTTCATAGGCATTGATCAAAGCCATGCTTTTAGTGATGTTGAACGACATGTCAGGCTCGAAACACCAGGCATTGAGGCAGACGGCGAGATCATAGGCGAGGAAATCATCGCAAGCGAAATAAAAGTCGATGAGGCCGGAGACGCTGTCGCCGAGAAAGAGGACATTGTCGGGAAAAAGATCGGCATGGATGGTACCGCGCGGCAGATCGCTCGGCCAGTTTGTTTCGAGAAAGGAAAGCTCGTCGGCAATGAAATCGGCGAGGCCGGCTTGAACGCTCTCGCTGCCGCTCTTGCCTTGCGCATAGAGATGAGGCCAGGCATCGAGCGAGAGCGCGTTGCGCCTGCGGCCGGAAAAGTCCGCGCCGGCCCGATGCAGCTTTGCGAGCGCTTCGCCGAGTGCCGCGCATTGTCCCGGCGTCGGCCTTTTGCTCGAAACGCCTTCGAGAAAGGTGACGATGGCGGCGGGTTTGCCGGCGAGCCTTCCGAGCATGGCGCCGTTTTTTGTCTTCACCGGCTGCGGACAGGTGAGGCCATGCGCGGCAAGATGTTCCATCAGGCTCAGGAAATAGGGCAGATCTTCCGCAGCGACGCGCTTTTCATAAAGCGTCAGAATGAAAAAGCCGGCTTCCGCATGGAGGAAGAAATTCGAATTTTCGACGCCTTCGGCAATGCCCTTATAGGCGAGCAGCCGGCCGAGATCGTAATCGCCGAGAAAGGCTTCAAGATCCGTATCGGAGACTTCTGTATAGACGGCCATGGCCTAAGCGGGAGCTAAAGGAAAACGCAGCAGCGCTTTACTGCGTCAAGACGGATTCGTCATTTGGAGCCGATCCCGATCACGTGGGATGGAGAAGCGATCCCACGTGATCAGGACAAATCGGCTCTACATCAAAGAAGTGGAGCATGTCCTCGATGAGACATCGGGTATACCCGATGTCTAAAAAGTGTCGGAAAAGTTGAGCCAACTTTTCCGGGACATGCTCTAGCACTCAAGCCGCGTCTTCCTCCAAGGCTTTCGCCTGCTTCATCAGCTTCGATGCAGATGCGGCGCCGGTCGGCCCGTCAGGCTGAATGACACCGCAGGACATGATGAGCTTGGCTGCATCATCGGGGCTCAGCCCAACTTCGATCACCTCGCGTGCCGGCAGAAAGAAATAAAAGCCCGTCGTTGGATTGGGCGTGCAAGGCAGGAACACCGAAAGATGCTCTTCCGCGGACGGAAGGCCGGCGCTGACCTTCTCCGGCGGCGGCGCCGAGATGAAGACCAAGGAATACATGCCTTTGCCGGGAAATTCGATCAGCCCGACTTTGCGAAAGGATGTTCCGGTGCGCGAGAACAGCGTCTCGAAGATCTGCTTCATGCTCTTGTAGATCGAGCGGATGATCGGCATCCGCTCGAGTATGGCTTCGCCGAGGGCGATCAAAGTGCGGCCGGCGAGATTGGCGGCAAGGAATCCTAAAAGGGTGAGGCCGAGAAACGCGAAGATCACTCCGAAGCCCGGCAGAGGGAAGGGCAGATAAGCGTCCGGCCAGAATTTTTCGGGTATGATTTTCTTGACCCAATTATCGATCGTGTCGACGAACCACCAGACGAGATAAAGGGTGACGGCGAGCGGTCCCGCGACCACAATCCCGGTCAAGAACCAGTTGCGGATGCGGCCGCCGATGCCATGGCCGCGCGCCGGTGTGGGCTGGTCGGCAGGCGGTTGCGGCGAAGATGGACCATCAACTTGCGTCATGGGGCTTCCGCTTGTGGGTTGCACGCAATCGGGATCCGCTTTAAAGCGCGAACCGCTCCGATGGAAGCGGTCTCTTCGATCCGACGCGGCGCGCGCATCTATCTCATAGAACAGAGACAGATTTAGCACAGAGGCCTATCCATGCCTCTGACGACACCGTTGTGTGATCCTAGAGCCGATCCCGATCACGTGGAATCGCATCTTTGGCACATCGGATATATCCGATTGCTTGAACTGCGATCCACGTGACGGGACAAATCGGCTCTACATCAAAGAAGTAGAGCATGATGCGGAAAAGTGGGAACCGGTTTTCCGCATCCCGCTCTAGAGTTTTGGAATCGATCGCGTGATCCGGCGCAGCGGTCTCGCCTTCCACCAAGATGGCGAGGAGGATTTTGCCCGCCTCTCAAGGTATTTTTACCTTGTCGTGGGTCTCTCCCAAAAGAGAGAGGTGGAAATAGGCGGGAGCCTGCCTTTTTTGCGGCAATCTGCTTCATCGCGCGTGACAATGCGTCACGCGTGAGCTACAAGTTTTTCGCCATCCGAAAGAGGTCATCTCGGCTTTCAGAGATGTGCATGGAGTCCAAGTCGTGGGAGGACGCCTCCCCTCTGAGCCCGGCGCCGAACAGGTGCGCCTTCGCAAAGAAGGAAGGGTGGAGGGAAGGTCAAGGACGAGCGAGCGAAGAGGGCGAGGTACGGTGGAGGAGCCGGCCTCGCCTTTCTTTTTCTCGGAGCCTCTCTTTTTCCCGGATCAGTAGAGCGGGATGAGGAAAGGTGGAAACCGGTTTTCCGCCCCATCCCGCTCTAATTATTAGAATCGATCACGTTTCTAAAGACATCGGATATATCCGATGTCTCAATTATGACTTTGGATTGATTCAATCCAAAGTCATCCTGATCTAGTGTTTTGCTTGCGCGCCAAGCCTCTTTCGTCGCTGCGGCAAAATCAGTGAAACGGCCAGTTTCTATGGCGTTTCGCATGCCCATCATCAGGCTTTGATAATAAGCGAGATTGATCTCCGTGAGAAGCATCATGCCGAGAATTTCCCCGGCTTTCACAAGGTGGTGCAGATAGGCGCGGGAATAGCTACGTGCCGCCTCGCAAGGCGACAGCGGGTCGATCGGTCTCGCGTCATCCGCATGTTTGGCATTGCGCAGATTGATGCGGCCGAAACGGCTGTAGACGAGGCCATGCCGGCCGGCACGGGTCGGCATGACGCAATCGAACATATCGATCCCGCGCCGCGCCGCTTCGATGAGATCATCTGGGCTGCCGACCCCCATGAGATAGCGCGGCTTCGTCTCCGGCAGATGCGGCACTGTCGCCTCGATGGTCGCAAGCATGCTTTCCTGCGGTTCGCCGACGGCGAGGCCGCCCAGCGCATAGCCGTGAAAATCCATCTCCACGAGCGCTTTGGCGCTCATCGTGCGTAGCGGCACGGAGACGCCACCTTGGACGATCCCGAAAATGGCGCGGCCGGCCTGCGTGCCGAAAGCCTTCTTGCTGCGCTCGGCCCAGCGCAGCGACAACAGCATGGCGCGCTCCACTTCACTCTCGGGGGCGGGAAGCTTCACGCATTCGTCGAACTGCATCTGAATGTCGGAGCCGAGCAGGCGTTGGATTTCCATCGCGCGCTCCGGCGAAAGCTCATGCCGCGATCCGTCAATATGCGATTGAAAAACGACCCCCTTCTCGTCGATCTTGCGGAGCTTGGCGAGTGACATCACCTGAAAGCCGCCGGAGTCGGTGAGGATCGGCCAGGGCCAGTTCATGAATCGATGCAGGCCGCCGAGCGCGGCAATGCGTTCCGCGCCCGGTCGCAGCATGAGATGATAGGTGTTGGCGAGCACGATCTCGGCGCCGAGCGCATGCACGGCCTGCGGATGCATCGCTTTGATCGTCGCCGCCGTGCCGACGGGCATGAAGGCCGGCGTATGGATTATTCCGCGCGGCGTACTGATCATCCCGCTGCGGGCCGTGCCATCGCTCGCTTTGATGTCGAAACGAAAATCTCCGGTCACTTGCCGCCTCGTGCGGGATGGAGCAGGCAGGCGTCACCATAGCTGTAGAAGCGATAATTTTTTGCGATCGCATGGCGATAGGCCATCTGCATTGTCTCAAGACCCGAAAAAGCCGCAACGAGCATGAAGAGCGTTGATTTCGGGAGATGAAAATTGGTCAAAAGAAGATCGACGCCTTTGAATCTATAGCCGGGCGTGATGAAAATATCCGTCTCGCCCGAAAAGGGGAGGGTCGTCCCGTCGGCGCGCGTCGCCGTCTCGATGAGGCGCAGCGCCGTGGTGCCGACCGCGATGATGCAGCCGCCCGCGGCGCGGGCGGCATTCATGGCGGCGGCTGTGGCCTCGCTCACCATGCCCCATTCCGCATGCATGCGATGCGCGCTCGTGTCTTTCGCTTTCACTGGCAGAAAAGTCCCGGCCCCGACATGGAGGGTGACGGGTGCGATCGCGACGCCCTGCGCGCCGATCGCAGCGACAAGCTCCGGCGTGAAATGCAGGCTCGCGGTCGGCGCCGCGACGGCGCCGCTGTGGCGCGCAAAGAGCGTCTGATAATCCTGCCGGTCGCTCGCGTCGGTGGCGCGCTTTCCGGCGATATAGGGTGGCAAAGGCATTTGCCCCAAAGTCTCGATCGCCTGATCGAGTGCCGTGCCGGAGAGCGCGAAAGCAAGGAGAACCTCGCCTTCGCTATGTTCGCCGTGGATTTCGGCTTCGAGAGGCGCTTCGCCCTCTTGCGTGAAGATGATCTTGTCGCCCGCGCGCAATTTCTTGGCGGGCCGCGCGAAGGCGCGCCAGATATTCTCCGCTTCACGTTGATGCAGCAGGATTTCGACCTTGGCGCCCACATCGCCCCGGCGGCGAAGGCCTTCGAGCCTTGCAGGGATGACGCGCGTATCATTGACGATGAGGAGATCGTTCGGCCGCAACAGGCTCGGCAGATCGCGGATGGTTCGATCTTCGAATGGACGCTCAGCCTGCGGATCGACGACAAGCATGCGGGCGGCATCGCGCGGCACCATGGGGCGCAGCGCGATGCGCTCCGGCGGCAGATCGAAGTCGAAGAGATCGACACGCATAGGGTGGGTCGGGACTAAAGCATTCACACCATCGGTACCGATGAGGCGTTCAAAGGCGGTGCGCCTGCAAACCCTCTCCCCGTGGGAGAGGGTGGCCGGCGGAGCCGGCCGGGTGAGGGGTTACGATGAAGCAGTTCGGCAGCGATTGTAACCCCTCATCCGCCTCGCTGCGCTCGGCACCTTCTCCCACAGGGAGAAGGTACGCGCACCAAAGACTTGGTCGCTTGCTCTCAAGGCTGCCGCTCAGCTCAAAGTCGCGGAAATAATCTTGTCCGGGTCCTTCACCGGCTCGCCGCGCTTGATCTTGTCGACATTTTCCATGCCCGAGATCACTTTGCCCCAGACCGTATATTTGCCATTGAGGAAAGGCGCATCGGCAAAGCAGATGAAGAATTGCGAATTGGCCGAGTCGGGATTTTGCGCCCGTGCCATAGAGCAGGTGCCGCGCACATGCGGCTCGGCGTTGAATTCGGCCTTGAGGTTCGGATATTTCGAGCCGCCGGTGCCGGTGCCGTGCGGACAGCCCGTCTGCGCCATGAAACCCTCGATCACCCGGTGGAAGACGATGCCGTCATAGAATTTCTCGGAGACGAGCTTTTTGATATGGGCGACATGGTTTGGCGCGAGATCCGGCCGCAACTCGATGACGACGGGTCCCTGAGTGGTTTCGAGCGTGAGCGTGTTACCGGGTTCGACCTCGGCCATGATGAACTCCTAGCTAGAGCGGGATGAGGAAAAGTGCAAACCGGTTTTCCGGCGCAATCAAGTTTACGCAGATTGCGTAGACTTATCTGCATATCCAGCTCAAAATTATAAGAATCGATCACGTTACAAAGACATCGGATACATCCGATGTCTCAACCATGACTTTGGATTGATTTGATCCAAAGCCATCGTGATCTTGCGATTTGCGGTCTGCAATAGCCGAAGCCGGCGGCGAGGTAAACCTCGCAGCCGTTTCCTCGCTTCGAAGGCGAGCCTTTGCGGGCCGCCTCAGCTCAGCCGGACTTCCGCGTGCCGCCGCCTCACTTCGCCTCGGTGGGCGGCGTCGCAGGTGTTTCCGCAGGTGCTTCGGCAGGTGCTTCGGCAGGTGTTTTGGCCGGCTTCTTGGCAGGTTTCTTGGCGGGCTTCTTGGCCGGGGTCACGTCGCTCGCAAGCTGCATCTTCACGATCTTGTCCGGATCGGTGACCATGCCGCTCTCCCCCGAGCCCTTCTTGATCTTGTCGACCACATCCATGCCCTTGGTCACCTGGCCGATGATCGTATATTTGCCATCGAGGCCGGGCACAGGGACATAGCAGATGAAGAATTGCGAATTGGCCGAATTGGGATCATCCGTCCGCGCCATGCCTACAGTGCCGCGTAGGAAGTGCGCTTTCTGCGTAAATTCGGCCGGCAGATTGGGGAGCTTGGACCCGCCGCCGCCTGTGCCGGTCGGATCGCCCGTCTGCGCCATGAAGCCAGCGATCACCCGATGGAAGGGGAGGCCATTGTAGAAACCCTGTTTGGTCAGCGTTTCGATCTGCGCCACATTTTTCGGGGCGAGATCGGGGCGTAGCAGGATGATGACCCGCCCGTCCTTCGTATCGAGATAGATAGTGTTCTTGAGGTCGGCCGTGGGTTTTGGCGCATGTGTCGGCGCACGCTTTTTAGGCTGTGCCGGCGCAGGGGCCGGTGCCGCTGCTGGCGCGGGGGCAGGCGCCGGCTGCGCCGCGAGCGGCGTAGCGAAAGCCGCGAATAAGAGCGTGGCGAAAAGGCTGCGGCGGTTCATCATCATGAAATCGACCCCTCTTTATGTCGAAGCGCGAAGTTTTTGCGCTAATGTCTCGGCGACAATCTTCGGCACGAAGCTCGAAATGTCGCCGCCGAAGAGCGCGATCTGGCGGACCAATGTCGCCGTAATATGGCGGACGCCGGGCGAGGCGGGCAGAAACAGGGTCTGGATCTCGGGTGCCATGGCGGCGTTCATGCCCGCCATCTGCATTTCATAATCGAGATCCGAGCCGTCGCGCAACCCACGCAGGAGGATGGCGGCGCCCGCCGCCCGCGCCGCCTCGACCGCAAGGCCGGAGAAGGTCAGGACAGACAGCGTGCAGGCTTGCCCGGCAACCAGCCCTTCGCAGCATTGGCGAATGAGCGTCGCGCGCTCTTCGGCGGAAAGAAGCGGTGTCTTGCCCGGATGGACGCCGATTGCCACCACGATCTCATCGCAAAAGCGCGCGGCGCTTTCGAGGATGTCGATATGGCCGTTGGTCAGCGGATCGAATGTGCCGGCGTAGAGGGCTTTGCGGAGCATAGACTTTATCTAGAGCATTTTCAGCAAAAGTGGATACCGGTTTTGCGTCCGAAAATGCTCCAACTTCTTATTTTAGACATCGGATATATCCGATGTCTAATGGAGCGCCGAGGCAGGAGCAAATGCGGCTGCCGCAGCTTCACTCTCCCGTGAGCGGTGTGCATCGCAGCGTGGTTGCCAGCTTCGGGCAAGACAGAAGGGCCTAGGCTCGGCCAAACATGCTTTGGGAGATTTCAAATGCATGTGTCGGGTCACTTCAAGCATTTTGCGCTTCTGGCCAATGCTTCGACCACTCCACGTGCGACGCGCAAAAAGCCGGTCAACCCCGAGGAAGTCGCTCCCGTCAAGAGCCGATTCTCCGAAGACGAGCAGCAAGAGGAGCGCCGGCAGCAGCAAAGCTGGCTCAGCAAATCCCTTCAAAGGCAGGATGAGGAGGTCGCCGCAGAGACGGCGAAGGCTTTCGAAGAGACTCCAAGCCCGCAATCTTCCGGCGCTGCCGCCTCTGCCGTGCAAGCGGCATCATTGCAAGTGACATCACCGCTTGACTCGCTCTTGGCCGGAATCATGAGCGAGACGCCGACATCAAGCGAGCCGCCGGCTTCCAGCGAACATCGTGAAACGGCAGAGCCGTCGCTCGATGATTTGCTCGCGCTGATGCGCGCGGCGCCGGAAAAGCCCTGACTTTGCTTTTCCAAATTGCGGGAGAAGGGCGCGCCGACGAATTGCGCCTTACTTCACCCTTCGCCGTCATTGCCGACATCCCCATTGCCGTCCTCGCCCGCTTCTTCTTCGCTGATGCGCTCGACGCTGACGACGCGTTCGCCCTCAGCCGTATCGAAGACGATGACGCCCTGCGTGCCGCGGCCGGCGATGCGTATGCCTTCGACAGGACAGCGGATCAATTGCCCGCCATTTGTCACCAGCATGATCTCGTCGCTCTCCTCGACCGGCATTGAGGCGACGAGCGGCCCGTTGCGCGGATTGACTGCCATGGCGACAATGCCTTTGCCGCCGCGCCCGGTGATGCGATATTCGTAAGAGGACGTGCGCTTGCCATAGCCATTGGCGGAGATCGTCAGAATGATCTCTTCCTTGGCCGACATTTCGGCATAACGCTCCGGCGGCAAGGTTCCGGCCTGCGCTTCTTCGCTGGCTGTCTCTTGAGCGCCTGGCTCCTCGCCGGCAGGCTCGGCGATCGCTTCGCCCGCGCCCTCCGGCACGACTTCGCCGGCGACCGCGCGGCGCATTTTGAGATAGGCCATGCGCTCTGCGCTCTCAGCCTCGATATGGCGCAGAATGGCGAGCGAGATCACATGATCGCCTTCGCCGAGCGCAATGCCGCGCACGCCCATGGAATCGCGGCCTTTGAACACACGCACATCGGTGACGGCGAATCTGATGCATTGCCCATTCGCCGTCGTCAGCAGCACGTCATCAGCTTCGGTGCAGATCTGCACATCGACGATCTCTTCGCCTTCGTCGAGCCGCATGGCGATCTTGCCGGCGCGGTTCACCTGGGCGAAATCCGAGAGCTTGTTGCGGCGAACCCCGCCGCCGGTCGTCGCGAACATCACATCGAGCCGGTCCCAGCAGGCCTCATCCTCCGGCAGCGGCATGATGGTCGTGATGCGCTCGCTTTGTTCGAGCGGCAGAATATTGACGAGCGCCTTGCCGCGCGCCTGCGGCGCGGAAAGCGGCAGCCGCCAGACCTTCTCCTTATAGACCTGGCCGAGCGAAGAGAAGAACAGAACCGGCGTATGCGTCGAGGCGACGAAGAGCCTTGCGACGAAATCCTCGTCGCGCGTCTGCATGCCGGAGCGGCCCTTGCCGCCGCGTCTCTGCGCCCGATAGGCCGAGAGCGGCACGCGCTTCACATAGCCAGAATGCGAGACGGTGACGACCATATCCTCGCGCTGGATCAGATCCTCGTCTTCGACATCGGCGTCGCTGTCGAGGATCATGGTCCGCCGCGGCGTGGCATGCGCGGATCTCACCTCTGCGAGCTCATCCTTGATGATGCCGAAGAGGCGCGTGCGCGAGCCTAATATGTCGAGATAATCGGCGATCTCGGCGGCATATTTTTCCAGAATCCCGGCGATTTCTTCGCGCGCCAGCGCGGTCAATCTCTGCAGGCGCAATTCGAGAATGCCGCGTGCCTGCGCTTCCGACAGCCGGCAGGTGCCGGCCTCGGAAAGCACATGGCGCGGATCGGCGATGAGCGTGATGAGCGGCGCCATATCGCGCGCCGGCCAGTCGCGGCTCATCAAGGCTTCGCGCGCCGCACCCGCATCCGCGGAGGTGCGGATGAGATGGATGACTTCATCGATATTGGCGACGGCGATCGCAAGCCCGACCTGGAGATGTGCCGCATCGCGGGCTTTGCCGAGCAGATATTTGATGCGCCTGGTGACGACCTCTTCGCGGAAATCGATGAAGGCGGTGAGGAAATCCTTCAAGGTGAGCGTTTCCGGGCGGCCGCCGTTGAGCGCGATCATATTGGCCGGAAAGCTCGATTGCAGCGCGGTGAAGCGCCAGAGCTGATTCAAGACGACATCGGCGACGGCATCGCGCTTCAGTTCGATGACGATGCGCATGCCTTCGCGGTCGGATTCGTCGCGCAGATCGGAAATGCCCTCGATGCGCTTCTCGCGCACGAGTTCGGCGATCTTCTCGACCAAGGCCGCCTTGTTGACCTGATAGGGGATCTCGGTGACGAGGATCGCCTCGCGCTCCTTGCGGATCTCCTCGATCTTGACCTTGGCGCGCACGAGGATCGAGCCGCGCCCGGTCATATAGGCGGCGCGTATGCCGGCGCGGCCCAAAATATGGCCGCCGGTCGGAAAATCCGGGCCGGGGATGATCGCCATCAGCTCTTCGATCGTCATCTCGGGCCGGTCGATCAGAGCGATGACGGCGTCGATGACCTCGCCGAGATTATGCGGCGGAATATTGGTCGCCATGCCGACTGCGATGCCGCCCGCGCCATTGACGAGAAGATTGGGGAATTTCGCCGGCAGGACGGTGGGCTCGCGCTCGCGCCCGTCGTAATTCGGCTGGAAATCGACCGTCTCATTGTCGAGATCGTCGAGGAGCGGAATGGCGGCTGAGGCAAGCCGCACTTCCGTATAGCGTTCGGCTGCCGGCGGATCGCCGTCGACCGAGCCGAAATTGCCTTGGCCGTCGATTAGCGGCAGGCGCATGGAGAAGGGCTGCGCCATGCGCACCAGCGCATCATAAATGGCGAGATTGCCATGCGGATGGTATTTGCCCATCGTGTCGCCGGTGACGCGCGCCGATTTGTTGTAAGCGCGGTCCGGCGTGTAGTGGTTCTCATACATCGAATAGAGAATGCGCCGATGCACCGGCTTCAGCCCGTCGCGCACGTCGGGCAAAGCACGGCTGACGATCACGCTCATCGCGTAATCGAGATAGCTGCGGCGCATTTCATCGGAAATGGAAACCGGCCGGATATCGGAGCCAGGCGGGGCTCCTCCGGTGTTGTCAGTATCGGCCAAGAGGGATCAATCCAAGCTTGTGGGTTATGCCTTCAATATAGGCGATCTCGCTTGCGATTGCCAGTTCCAGTGCTCGGGAGAAGCGCAAAAATCTCTCATATTTTCAATTTGTTACTGGCTCGCCTCGGGCTATGCACAAGGGGCTTTGAGTAGCGTTTCTTCAACCCTCTTGTTTTGCCGCTAAAGCCAGGCGCGTTCCGCCTCTAGAACGGAATATCGTCGTCGATCATATCGGCGACGCGGCCCGAGCCTGCGGTCGCCGGGCGTTTGTCGGCGCTCTTCTCCATCGGCGAGGAGCGGCCAAAATTGGCGCCGCCCGAGGCTTCGAAAGCGCCGCCGCGATCATCGGAGACATCGCCGCGCGCCCCGCCGCGGCTGTCGAGCAGCGTGAGCTCGCCGCGGAAGCGCTGCAGCACGACTTCCGTCACCTTGCGCTGATTGCCGTCGCGGTCGGTATATTCGCGCGTCTGCAATTGGCCTTCGAGATAGACTTTCGAGCCCTTCTTGCAATATTGCTCCGCGATCTTCCCCAAATTCTCGTTGAAGATCACGACATTATGCCATTCGGTGCGGTCCTTGCGCTCGCCGGTCGCCTTGTCGCGCCAGGACTCGGTCGTCGCCAGGCTGAAACTCACGACGCTGTCGCCCGAATTCAATCGCCGCACTTCGGGATCGCGGCCCAAATTGCCGATGAGAATGACTTTGTTGACGCTTCCCGACATGATCCTCTCCTCGCCACAGAAATCGGCGCCGCGCGGCCATCCTTACAAGGAACATCGATCCGCCGCAGCCGGCCGATTGTTTGTCCACAAGCGAATTGACAAGCGGGCGCTTAGGTGTTCTTTGTTTGTTCTAGCAGCTCGAATTTGACAATGCAAGTGGGGCTTCGATAGGGCCAGTTAGATTTTTGGCTGCAGGGGTGGCGATGCCGAACAAGCTCTATTACGGCGACAATCTGACGGTGCTTCGCGAGAGCATCGCGGCCAACTCCGTCGATCTCATCTATCTCGATCCGCCCTTCAATTCGAACGCCAGCTACAATGTCCTGTTCAAAGCGCCATCCGGCGAGCAGTCCGCCGCGCAGATCGAAGCTTTCGAGGACACTTGGCATTGGAACGAGTCGGCGGAGCGAGCCTTCGACGAGGTCGTGACGGGGCCGCATTCGGACGCCGCGATCATGCTGCGCGCCATGCGCTCGGCGCTCGGCCTCCATCGTCATGGCCGGGCTTGTCCCGGCCATCCACGCAGTGCAATCTGGGCTAATGCTCGGCGGTTGGGTCTATATCGTCACCAACAGACCAAATGGAACGCTCTATCTCGGCGTAACAAGCAATCTCCCGCGGCGAATATGGCAGCATCGCAGCAAGGCGATTAATGGATTCACCCTGCATTACGGGCTTGGACGGCTGGTTTGGTATGAGAGCTTTCCGGACATTCGTGGCGCCATTCAGCGCGAGCGCAATATGAAGCACTGGCCACGCGCCTGGAAAGTACGCCTGATCCTTGATCTCAATCCGGATTGGCGCGACTTGTATGATGAGCTGAACGCTTAGATATTCGTCGTGGTTGCAGCGGCACGGCGTGGATGGCCGGCACAAGGCCGGCCATGACGGTGAGGCGGGCCGGTCATGGCGGGCAATGCGGCATTCGCAATTCGGCGCGGAAGCGCTTACCTGGGATCATAGTAGTGGGCAATCTTTGATCTTCCTTAGCCCCGCTCCGGCTCTTACCTTTCCTCCATGAAGTCACCGCGCAAATCCACGGCCAAAGCTGCCAAGCCCGAGCTCGACACGCTCTTTTCGGCGGCCTCGCCTCGCGCCGCGGAAACACGCGTCATCGCGATCCGCGGCGCGCGCGAGCATAATCTCAAAAACGTCGATCTCACCATTCCGCGCGACAAGCTGGTCGTCTTCACCGGCCTCTCCGGCTCCGGCAAATCTTCGCTCGCTTTCGACACGATCTATGCCGAGGGCCAGCGCCGCTATGTCGAGTCGCTTTCCGCCTATGCGCGGCAGTTTTTGGAAATGACGCAGAAGCCCGATGTCGATCACATCGACGGGCTCTCGCCGGCGATCTCGATCGAGCAGAAGACCACTTCGAAAAATCCGCGCTCGACAGTCGGCACGGTCACCGAGATCTATGACTATATGCGGCTGCTTTTCGCCCGCGTTGGCATTCCCTATTCGCCGGCCACGGGCCTGCCGATCGAAAGCCAGACGGTGAGCCAGATGGTCGATCGCGTGCTCGCTCTGCCGGAGCGCACGCGGCTCTTTCTGCTGGCGCCGGTCGTGCGCGGCCGCAAGGGCGAATATCGCAAGGAGATCGCCGATTATATGAAGCGCGGTTTTCAGCGCTTAAAAATCGACGGGCAGTTTTATGAGATCGGCGAGACGCCCGTGCTCGACAAGAAAGTCAAGCATGACATAGAGGTCGTGGTCGATCGCCTCGTCGTGCGCGCTGATATGGCGGCGCGGCTTGCCGAAAGTTTCGAGACCGCGCTGGAACTCGCCGATGGCATAGCGATTATCGAATTCGCCGATGAGAAGGATGCGAAGGGCGAAGCAAAAGAGATCGTCTTCTCGTCGAAATTCGCCTGTCCGGTTTCGGGCTTCACCATTTCCGAGATCGAGCCCAGGCTCTTCTCCTTCAACAATCCACACGGTGCCTGCGCGACCTGCGGCGGCCTCGGCACCGAGCCGCGGGTCGATGCCGAGCTGATCGTGCCCGATCCGAAGCTCACTTTGCGCAAGGGCGCGATCGCGCCTTGGGCGCGCTCGACCTCGCCTTATTATTTGCAGACGCTCGAGTCGCTGGCGAAGCATTACAAATTCCGGCTCGACACGTCTTTCGAGGCTTTGCCGCCCACCGTACAGGAGATCATCCTTTATGGATCCGGCGAAGAAGTGGTGCGCTTTTCCTATAATGACGGCTTGCGCGCCTATGATGTGAAAAAGCCTTTCGAAGGCGTCGTCACCAATCTCGAGCGCCGCTATCTCGAGACGGAGAGCGAATGGGCGCGCGAGGAGATCTCCCGCTATATGACGGCGACGCCCTGTTCCGCCTGCAAGGGCTATCGGCTGAAGCCGGAGGCGCTCGCAGTCAAGATCGCTGGCGTTCATATCGGCGAGGTCGCCGAACTTTCGGTGCGCCACGCGGCCGCCTGGTTCGCGGGCCTGCCGGAAAGGCTCGACGACAAGCGCCGGGAAATCTCAAAGCGGATTTTGAAGGAGATCGGCGATCGGCTCGGCTTTCTCATCGATGTCGGCCTCGATTATCTGACGCTTGCCCGCGCCTCCGGCACGCTCTCGGGCGGAGAGAGCCAGCGCATCAGGCTTGCCTCGCAGATCGGCTCGGGGCTCTCGGGCGTGCTCTATGTGTTGGACGAACCGTCGATCGGCCTGCATCAGCGCGACAATGCAAGGCTGTTGCAGACTTTGCGGCGGCTGCGCGATCTCGGCAATAGCGTCATCGTTGTCGAACATGACGAGGATGCGATTTTGGCTGCCGATCATGTCGTCGATGTCGGGCCGGGCGCCGGCATTCATGGCGGCGAGATCATCGCGCAAGGCACGGCGCAAGAAATCATGGCCGATCCGAAATCGCTGACCGGCCAATATTTATCGGGCGCGATGCAGGTGCCTTTGCCGCGCGCGAGGCGGAAACTCGATCCGGCGAGAAAACTCAAACTCACCGGCGCCACCGGCAATAATCTGAAAAATGTCTCGGTCGACATTCCGCTCGGCCTCTTCACTTGCGTGACCGGCGTTTCTGGCGGCGGCAAATCGACCCTCGTCGTCGATACGCTCTATAAGGCCGTGGCGCGAAGACTCAATGGCGCGCTCGAACATGCGGCGCCCTATAAGAAGCTCGACGGGCTAGAACATCTCGACAAGGTGATCGATATCGATCAATCGCCGATCGGCCGCACGCCGCGTTCAAATCCGGCGACCTATACGGGCGCCTTCACGCCCATCCGCGAATGGTTTGCAGGCCTGCCCGAAGCCAAGGCGCGCGGCTATCTGCCCGGGCGCTTCTCTTTCAATGTCAAAGGCGGCCGTTGCGAGGCCTGCCAGGGCGACGGCGTCATCAAGATCGAGATGCATTTTCTGCCCGATGTCTATGTCACTTGCGATGTCTGCAAGGGCAAGCGCTATGACCGCGAGACATTGGAGGTGAAATATCGCGACAAATCGATCGCCGATGTGCTCGATATGACGGTCGAGGAGGCGGCATTGCTCTTCAAAGCCGTGCCCTCGATCCGCGAGAAGATGGAAACGCTCGCGCGCGTCGGGCTCAACTATATCAAGGTCGGACAGCAGGCCAACACGCTCTCTGGCGGCGAGGCGCAACGTGTAAAACTCGCCAAGGAATTGTCGCGCCGCGCGACCGGCCGCACGCTTTATATTCTCGACGAGCCGACGACAGGCCTGCATTTCCACGATGTCGCGAAACTCTTGGAAGTGCTGCATCAGCTGGTCGAGACCGGCAATACAGTGGTTGTCATCGAGCATAATCTCGAAGTCATCAAGACGGCGGATTGGATCATTGATCTCGGCCCCGAAGGCGGCGATGCCGGCGGCGAGATCGTCGCCGAAGGATCTCCCGAAGCCATCATCAAAATCCCGGCGAGCCATACCGGGCATTATTTGAAAGAGGTGCTGGCGCGCCGGCCGCTGAAGCGGAAGGAAGCGGCGGAATGAGCTCAAAACTCTTAACTGATTGATGAATGCAATGGCTTTATTTATTCTGCAGTCAGCACTTCAAACTGCGTGGCCCTGGACGAGAGGAGTCCTAAATATCCTCCGCAGTGCGCAGCCATTTCCGTTTGCCGGATCTCACCTAATGTTTGGCTCCGATTACAGCGGAGACCATAAGGAAAGCAAATTCCGAACGTACTGCTATCTAATTGTTGATGGTGATCATTCACCACAGTGGCCGGTTTATCGCAGAAAGTTCAGGACGGAGTTTCTTCTGGATGGTCGGCGCATGTCATTCAAGGGGCTTAACGATGGACAACGCAGAAGAGCGCTTGTTCCATTCCTAGAGACCGCGGACTTTCTCAACGGCCATCTCGTTGGGCTAATTGTAACAAAAGAGGTCGAGTTTATGTCGACTTCAGCTCAAATGCTGGAACGTTGGGGAACGCACCTTAACCTAAAAGGCCGTTGGAACAAAACCTCGTTTGAATCCGTGTGTCGCACAGCGCTTTTTTCGCTTTACTCGTTAGTCTGTGGTCTCAACAAGGGATCGATTTGACGTGGATTACTGATGAGGATGAGGTCGTTGCCAATGACGCGCGCTTAGACGACGCACAGTTATTGGCTGCGCAATTTTGCTCTTTGTATTCGCCCCATTCCTTTGGTACGTTTGCGATGAACTCTACCGGAGTAGACGATAAGGGCCGCGCGTTCGAGGATTTCGTTGCCATCGCTGACTTAGCAGCAGGAATGCTTTGTGAAATAGTAGGGAAAGTTGCACGCACAGGAAACGTGATTTCGTCCACCTTTCAAGATGGCAGTAATGTGATTTCTGAGAAATCAGACATCATCGCCGACTGGTTCTGGTATCCGTCGTCTCCATTAAAGCGAACTGCGATGTTGATTGACCGGCACGACAACAAATCGTTCCGAGTTCAGAAGCTTTCGATGGATTATGAAGATACCTCGCAGGCATAAAATGCTTGCATAATGAACTTACAAATTGAGCGAGAGATCATAGATGCCAGATCATCTCTTCTCAGATCGCACAGCCCTTGCGTCCCTCTGCGACCGGCATCAAATTCGCCGGCTATCGCTGTTCGGCTCGGCTCTGAAGGGCACGGCGGGCCCCGACAGCGATATCGATTTCCTGGTGGAGTTTCGACCCGAGGCGCGTCCCAGCCTTTTGGATCTGGCAGATATCGAACAGGAGCTCTCGGCCTTGCTCGGCGGTCGCCATGTCGATCTGCGCACGGCGGAAGATTTGAGCCGCTATTTTCGTGACGAGGTCGTGCGAGAGGCTCAGGTGCAATATGAATCCGCATGATCACGTGCGGCTTCAGCATTTAGCCGACGCCCTGAATTCGGCGATGAAATTCGTCGCTGGCCGCAGTCGAAGCGACCTCGACAGTGACGAGATGCTCTTGTTTGCGCTCGTCCGAGCCATCGAAATCGCCGGCGAGGCGGCATCCAAGGTGAGTGTAGAGACGCGCGCCGGAATCCCGGACCTGCCTTGGGCTTCCATTATTGGAATGAGAAACCGGCTGGTGCACGCCTATTTCGATATTAATCGCGACATCCTTTGGACAACGGTGACCGAGGCGGTTCCGCCTTTGGCGGAAGTTCTCGAAAAAGTGCTGAGTGAAGGGTAAGAGGGCCGGCCCGAGGACACCGTCGAGGTGCCCGCGAGCCACACCGGCCATTATCTGAAGGACGTCTTGGCGCGCAGGCCTCTGAAGCGCAAAGAGGCGGCGGAGTAGGGGCCTTTTCTAGATCAGCTTCTAAGAAAAATGTTGCAGCGCACCTATGCGTCAACATCGGGCCATGATAGGAAAATCAAATAGCACGATAGGCCGGGGCCTCGCAAAGAAGCGGATCGTCTAAATCTGGACCGAAAACCGCCATTGAAATTGCTCTTGGCATGCAAAATATGCATACAAGCCCTTCGCTTTTAGGCGTAACATGTGCAGTGCAAAATCCGCTATTGATAAAAAACATTAATGGATGGTTCGGCCCTGAAATGCCGGCCCGAGAGCCGGCAAAGGGACCGAAGCACACAAAGCGAAAGGCGGAAGCGAAATGTCGCTGAAGAGTTTTGCTGAGACGATCCGCAGCTGGCACCGCAGACGGGTTTGCATCCGCGAACTCGCCCAGCTTACGGATCGAGAGCTTGCCGATCTGGGGATCCACCGATCGGAGATCGCCGCGGTCGTCCGTAAGACCGAAGGCATGTGAGTTTATCATGCGCCGTGAGTAGGCCTCCTCCCCCGCTCGCTGGCAAAAACGCCCGCCGATGTCCTCCCATCGGCGGGCGTTTTCTTTTGCGGCGTGTGCGAACCCTCTCCTATTGGGAGAGGGTGGCTTGCGGAGCAAGCCGGGTGAGGGGTTACGATGGTGCAATCCGGCAGCGATCATAACCCCTCATCCGGTCGGCTCCGCCGACCACCTTCTCCCACAGGGAGAAGGTGGGTCCGACATTTGCTCTATTTCGCCGCGCCGGATTTCAAGAGCTTATAGGTGATCGCATCGGTCAGCGCCTGGAAGGAGGCGTCGATCAGATTGGCCGAGACGCCGACCGTCGACCAGTGATCGCCGGAGGAATCGCGAAATTCGATCAAGACGCGGGTCACCGCATCGGTACCGCCCTGAAAGATCCGGACGCGATAATCGACGAGTTCGAGATCCTCGATGAAAGGCTGATATTTGCCGAGGTCCTTGCGCAATGCGAGATCGAGCGCATTGACCGGCCCATTGCCTTCGGCCGCCGAGATCAGCACGGTCGAATCGATGCGCATCCTCACGATCGCTTCGGAGACGCTGACGAGCTCGCCTTGGGCATTGTGCCGTCGTTCGACATCGACGCGGAAACGCTCGACTTCGAAATAATCCGGCAACGCGCCGAGGCTGCGCCGCGCCAAGAGCGCGAAGGAGGCGTCCGCCCCCTCATAGGCATAGCCCTGCGCCTCCTTGTCCTTCACCTCTTCGAGGAGGCGGGCGAGGCGGGGATCGTCCTTGGCGAGCACCACGCCGATCCGCTCGAGTTCGGCCAATATATTCGACTTGCCGGCCTGGTCGGAGACTAGGAGCCGGCGCTGGTTGCCGACGCTTTCCGGCGCGACATGTTCATAGGTCGCCGGATCTTTCAGAACGGCCGAGGCGTGAATGCCGGCCTTGGTCGCGAAGGCCGAGGCGCCGACATAAGGCTGATGCCGGTTCGGCGCCCGGTTCAAGAGTTCGTCGAGCGTATGGCTCACTTTGGTGAGGCTCGCGAGCTGTGCCGGTGCGACGCCGATCTCGAAGGCCTCGGCATAATCGCGCTTCAACAAAAGCGTCGGGATGAGCGAGACGAGATTGGCGTTGCCGCAGCGCTCGCCGAGCCCGTTGAGCGTGCCTTGCACATGCCGTGCGCCGGCGCGGATCGCGGCGAGCGAATTGGCCACTGCATTTTCGGTATCGTTGTGGGCATGGATGCCGAGCTGCTCGCCCGGGATGTGGCGGGCGACCTCGGCGGTGATGCGCTCGACCTCATGCGGCAATGTTCCGCCATTGGTGTCGCAGAGCACGATCCAGCGCGCGCCGGCCGCATAGGCCGCCTTGGCGCAAGCAAGCGCATAGGCGGAGTTTGCCTTATAGCCGTCGAAGAAATGCTCGCAATCGAGGATCGCCTCATGGCCCTTGGCGCATGCAGCCTTAATCGATTGGCTTATCCCGTCGAGATTCTCGGCCAGCGTGCAGCCCAGCGCGACATGGACATGATAATCCCAGCTCTTGGCGACGAAAGTAATCGCGTCGGCATCGGCATCGAGAAGGGCGGCAAGCCCCGGATCATTGGCGGTGGAGCGGCCGGCGCGTTTGGTCATGCCGAAAGCGGTGAAGCGTGCTGTCCGCAGTTTCGGCTTTTTGGCGAAGAATTCCGTGTCGAGCGGATTGGCGCCGGGATAGCCGCCTTCGATATAATCTATGCCGAGAGCGTCGAGCAAAGCGGCGATGTGCTTTTTGTCGTCGATCGAGAAATCGACGCCGGTCGTCTGCGCGCCATCGCGCAGCGTCGTGTCGAAGAGAAAGATCCGCGCGCGGCTCATTGCGGCAGGCCTCGCTGATCCTGCGATTCCAAGTGCTTCTCCATATGGGTATTGCCGAGCCATTCGTCGCCGCAGGGAACCGTCTGCCGGTGCAAAGCGAAAAAGCCGCGCTTTTCGAAGAAGGGCCGGGCTGTGTCGCTCGCATCGACCGTCAGATGTGTCGCGCCGCGGCCGCGGGCGAGCCTTTCCACCGCCTCGCAAAGAAGCGTGGCGATGCCGCTGCGCGCGACGCTCGGATGGACGTAAAGCATGTCGATATGATCTTGGCCTTTGACGCTGACGAATCCGACTGGCGAGCCGGCGATGGTGGCAATGAGCGTGAGGTGCTCGGCGAGGCCTTGGCTGAAGGCCGCCTCGTCGTCGGCGCGCGCAATCCAGGCCGCCTGCTGCGCCTCGTCATAATCCTCGGCCGTCAATTCCGCGATGCTGTCGCGAAAGATCTGCGCGAGGAGCGGCCCGTCGGCAGGAAGAAACGGCCGCAATGCGGGCGCGGGAAAGGCTTCTGCATTCATCGCTTCACCTCCCAGCTCGTCGTCCCGTCCTTATTGTCCTTCAGCGCAATGCCCATATCGGCAAGCTCGTCGCGAATGCGATCGGACGCGGCCCAATCCTTCGCCTTGCGCGCGTCGAGACGCTCCTTGATCTTATGTGCGACCAGGATTTCGTCGACCCTGAAATCGGCCGGCTTCCAATGGGTCCATTCGCCGAGGCTCTTTTCGAAGAGGCCGAGGAGATGGCCGCAAGAGGCGAAACGCGCGCCGGCAAAGGCAATCTCCTCTGTCGCCTCCTTATAGAGCCGCCGCATGATGGTGATCGCATCGGGCGTGTTGAGATCATCTTCCAGCGCGGCGACGAACTCGGGCGACAGCATGGCCTGCGATTCGGCATATTGCTTGGCGATCGGATACCAGCGATCGAGCTCGCGTTGGCTCTCGCGCAGGCTGGCTGCTGTCCAGTCGATTGGCTGGCGGTAATGCGTCTTCAGCATATTCAAGCGCAGAACTTCGCCCGGCCAATCCGCCAGCGCCTGGCGGATGGTGATGAAATTCCCCAGGCTCTTCGACATTTTCTCGCCTTCGACCTGCAGGAAGCCATTGTGCATCCAAATATTGGCCATCACATCGCGGCCGAAGGCGCAGCAGCTTTGCGCGATCTCATTCTCATGATGCGGAAAGACGAGGTCGATGCCGCCGCCGTGAATGTCGAAGGTTTCACCCAAATAGGTCCAGCTCATCGCCGAGCATTCGATATGCCAGCCGGGCCGGCCGCGCCCCCAGGGACTTTCCCAGCCCGGCTCGTCATTGGCCGACGGCTTCCACAGAACGAAGTCGAGTTCGCCTCTTTTATAGGGTGCGACATCGACGCGGGCGCCGGCGATCATCTCGTCGAGCGGCCGCCGCGAGAGCCGGCCATAGTCGGGCATTGACGGGACCGAGAAGAGCACATGGCCATCGGCCACATAGGCATGGCCGCTCGCCAGCAGCTTTTCGATGATCGTGATCATCGCCGCAATATGTTCGGTCGCGCGCGGCTGGATCGTCGGCTCGAGGCAGCCGAGCGCTTGCGCATCCTCCTGAAAGATTGCGTTGGTTTCTTCGGTCAATTCGCGGATCGAGATGCCGCGCGCCGCCGCCCGCGCATTGATCTTGTCATCGACGTCGGTGATGTTGCGGACATAGATAACATGCTCGGCGCCATAGAGATGGCGCAGCAGGCGATAGAGCACGTCGAAGACGATGAGCGGCCTTGCATTGCCGATATGAGCATAATCATAGACGGTCGGCCCGCAGACATACATGCGCACATTGGCAGGGTCGAGCGGGATGAACTCGTCCTTCTGGCGCGTCAATGTATTGTAGAGCTGCAAAGCCATAGCTTCCCTTTCGGCCTCGCGCCGGCCGGGGAACGGATCTGCACTCTAAAATGAGGACGAGACGGCTCCGGCCAGCGCTGCGCTAGCCAATAATGCAAATTGTCCGGCAGAGGCGGATCGAGCACGTCATTTGATTAACATGGGCGAGAACGGGGCGGGGGTCAAGTTGTTCCGGGCTGTATTGCCGCAAAGCACTTCCAGTGCCCGCTGCCAAGTCAGCCCTGCAACAGGAAATTGGTTCAAATAGGCGGGCGGCGCTTGGGTCTGGAGCCCAACTCACCCCCCTATGTTTCTCGCCGCTCTTGCGACCCCGAGGGGTTTGCTTAACCCGATGTTAGGCGCAGCGGCGGACGATCGGCGCGCAAGGCTTGGACATTGCACGGCGCGGGAGGAGTCATGTCCACCATTGAACTCGACTATCGCAAGCTGTTGCGCTTCCTGTTGCGCTTCCTTCTTTCGATCCTTGCCGCTCTCTTGGTCCTTGCCGCGACGCATCGAGCCCTTTGGGCGGCGGGCCACACTTTCATCTTGCCGGCCGCTAGCGGCTATGGCGTCCCCGATTGTCTCGACAAGGAGCAGGGCTGCAGCGAGGTTGTCGCCTCTGCCTGGTGCGAAGCGCACGGATATTCGGCGCCGCTCGCCTATGGAAGGGCAGACGACATCACCGGGGCGATCCCCAAGGCGGTCCAAGGCGCGGTCGCTGCGGCCGAGCCCGCGAAGATCGATCCGAACGCCTCTATTGTGACCTGCGGTGATTAGCAGGGGGCCGGGAAGGCGGGCTCAGAGCAGTGAGTCGAGCAAGGCTTCGCCGGCGAGGCCGGCGAAGAGCAAGAGGCCGGCGTCGCGATTCGATCGGAAGAGTTTGAGCGCGAGCGCGGGATCGGCTGGATCGAGCCTGTGGATCTGCCAAAGGAAATGCGCAGCCATGCCGACGAGCCCGGCGGTCGCCAAGGGTCTTGCGGCGCCGGCAGCGATCAGCGCCAAGGCGACGAAGCAGAGGCAGGTGCCATAGCAGAGCGCGACGGCTGGCTTCACATGCCGGCCGAAAAACAGGGCCGTCGATTTGACGCCGGCGATCATGTCGTCGCTCACATCCTGTAAGGCATAAATAGTGTCATAACCGATCGTCCAGGCGATCGCGCCGAGATAGAGAAGGATGGGAGGCAGCGCCAGAGAGCCGAAAGTCGCCGCCCAGCCCATCAGAGCGCCGAAGGCGAAGGCAAGGCCGAGAACGGCCTGCGGCCAGGAGGTCACTCGTTTCATGAAGGGATAGATCCCGACAATGATGAGCGAGGCGAGCCCGAGGGCGATCGAAAAGCGATTGAAGCACAAGAGTACGGCGAGGCCCACGAGGGCCTGGGCGACCAGGAAAATTTTGGCGCTGCGCGTATCGATCCGGCCGGACGGCAGTGGCCGGCCACGCGTGCGCTCGACCTTCGCATCTATGTCGCGGTCGGCGAGATCATTATAGGTCGTGCCGGCGCCGCGCATCGCCATTGCGCCGATGAAAAACAAAGCGAGATGCCATAAATTCGGCGGCGCCTGGCGGACGATGTCGGCGAGCGCCGAGGACCACCAGCAGGGCAAAAGCAGCAGCCACCAGCCGATCGGCCGGTCGAGGCGGGCGAGCTCGATAAAGGGCCGCCAAATGGCTGGCGTTGCGCGCAGCAGCCATTGGTCGGGAGCGGAATCGGGGAGCGCCACCAGCTTGTGTCGCTCCTGCGGCTCGACGATCACAGCGGCCCGGTGGGCAATTTTGGGCCCGTGCCGATAGCCTGTTGTCCCTTTTTGATCTGCTCCGCCACTTTGCAGGCCTTGCCCGCAACGGCCTGGGTGCGCTTTGCACTGGCCTCGATATTCGAGACGGCAGTGTCTGGCACCATGCACCAGTCCTTGTTCTTGCTCAGATAAGCGGCAAGGTCTTGCTCGACCACTGCGAGGCTGCGCAATTTGGGGCAGGAGGTGATCGGGTCGAGCTGGCCCTTGGGAGCGGATTTCGCGAGCTTGTTCAACTCGTCGATAATCCCTTGCCGCTTTTTCATCAGGGCGCCGATGTCCTGATTGCATTCGGCTGCCATTGCCGGAGAGGCCGAGACAAGCCCAAATGTCCAAGCGGAGATTGCCAGCACCATACCGATCCCGGTGCCGAGCATAAAATTGCAACGGATGGCACGCGGCGCCCGAAGGCTGCCGCGGCTGCGATCCATCTGCCTGTTCGATCGCATGGAATGACCCTATGAAGAGAAGCAAAGCTCTATGAAAAGAGGTGAATGTGGCTTTTTGGTTTCATAACAAAATCGCCCCATGCGGGGCAAGCGGCAGCGTGGCGTCGCCAAAAGCCTGTCGGAGCGCGTCCGCATGTCGCCGGAGCGGTTTCAGGTTTGGTGTCCACACCAAACCGTTTCGAAACCGCTCTCATTCAAGAAGGTAGAGCATTTTCGGACGCAAAACCGGTTCCCACTTTTGCTGAAAATGCTCTGGAGAAGGCCCTCGATGGCCGGCTATGATTTCACCACCCGCCGCCTCTATGTCGATGCGCCGCTCGCACAAGATGGGCGCGTGGAGCTCGATCGGGCGCAAGCCCACTACCTCTGCAACGTCTTGCGGCTCGGCGAAGGGGCCGAGTTCCTCGCCTTCAATGGAAAGGACGGCGAATGGCGAGTCGCGCTCACTGTTCAGGGACGCAAATCAGCCGCGCTTCTGGCCAAAAATATGACGCGGCCCCAGCAAAAAGAGGGTGATCTCCATTATCTTTTCGCACCGTTGAAACATGCGCGGCAAGACTATTTGGTGCAGAAGGCCGTGGAAATGGGAGCGAGCCTCCTGCACCCTGTGCTGACGCGCCATACAAATGCCGAACGCATCAATGAGGCACGGATGCGTGCCAATGCCATCGAGGCTGCGGAACAATGTGGCATTCTGGCCTTGCCGCGGATTGCTGCACCGGTGCGGCTCGAGACGCTTCTCGCCGCTTGGCCGCGCGAGCGCCTGCTCATCTTCTGCGACGAAGACGCTGAGGGGCGAGGCCCCGTCGAGACGCTGCAGGCGGCTAGGGCGAATTTTGCCACAATTCCACCGCTTGCCGTCCTGATCGGGCCGGAAGGCGGGTTCGACCCTGCCGAACGGGCAGCCCTTTTGGCGCAAGCTTTTGTCTTGCAGCTCTCCCTCGGACCGCGAATTCTGCGCGCCGATACGGCCGCTGTTGCGGCTCTCGCCCTTGTTCAGGCGGTTCTCGGCGATTGGCGCAGCTAGAATGCCATTCTTGGATATAAGCGCGCGGCGATCACGACCGGGATGACGATGACGTCGGCGTGCACGGCAAATCCGTGACCAACGCATATTCGGAGACACCGCCGGTCAGCATCAAGGTGCGCAGCGCATCGACTTGATATGTGAGCGGATTGATATGTGAGCGGATTGCGCTTCGCTATCGCACCCGTCGATACCGGCATCGCCGATAGCGGATAGATTGCGTTGCATCGCGAAGCGACGAGATTGCCTGCGGACGATCAAAATCATTCCACGATATTGCCTCAAACCGTCTCTAAAAAATTCGCCGAGACCCGAGTCGTGTGCACTATTGCGCGATCACTGTTGGGGCTCAAGGCGGATCGCGGCTGCCGGAAGGCAAGAGGGGCTGCTCATCAACGCTTGCTCACCACATATGCGCGCAGGCGCGCGTTAGTTCGAGATTGGTGCGAATTGACTGGCGGTAGAGATCCATGAATTTTCCCAGCCGCTTCGGCTTTGCCGTCGCTTACAGTGCTTCGAGCCTTTTCATTTTGGTCTTTGGCCCCGCAGCCTTCGCGGCTGACCGGAGCCTGCCCGACGGCGCTGCGCGTTGGATGGCGCTCGACAATTGCGCTGCCTATGGCCCGGAATTCACCTCCGTCGAAGGAACGCAAGCTTGCGCCAAAATCGGCGGGCATGTCCGTGTCGAATTTGGTTCGCGCAACTTCGGCCAATCGAACAGTCAAGCGACCGATCATGAATGGGGCCGGGGTGGCACGGCGCCGGCGGCCATGCGGACGGAGGGCCTCGTCGGCAGCGATTCATCGGAATTTCCGACCGCGCAGCATTTGCGCTTGCGGCAGGATGCCGCTCCGACCTATGGCGGCTGGTATCTGCACTGAGCCTTCGTTTCAAACTCCTTCGCTTCGGACTGCGGCAGTTTTGATCGCGGTGCGCGGCGCCTTCAATAGACACATTGCGTAAAGGCTGGCTCGACCGACCCGGCCCATTCGCCGGCAAATCGGGCGATCAATTCTTCCGCTTGGCTACGGCCTTCGATCACGGCATCGAGCGGATCGAGGAAATGGCTTTCATCGCGGCCTTCGGCATCTTTTTTGCCGCGGCGCACAAGGCCCTTGCGCACGAGCGCCAAAATCTCCCGCCCAATATCGCGCAAAGGACGGCCGGCAATGCGTGCTTCGAGGCCGAGCCGCGGGACGTCGTCGCGCAATGTTGCGCGCTGATCCTTGCTCCATGATTTGACGATCTCCCAAGCGCCGTCGAGGGCCGTGGAATCATAGAGCAGGCCGACCGAAAAGGCCGGCAGAGCGTAAAGAAAGGGGCGCGGGCCGGTATCGGCGCCGCGCATTTCGAGATAACGCTTGAGCCGAACTTCCGGGAAAATCGTGGTGAGATGATTGGCCCAATCGGAGAATGTCGCCTTCTCGCCCGGCAGCGCTGCGAGCCGGCCGGCCAGAAGATCGCGAAAGCTCGCGCCGGCGACATCATGATAGGTTTCGCCGCGTTTGACGAAATACTTGGGTACATCGAGCGCATAATCGACATAGCGCTCGAACCCCATGCCCGGCTCGAAGACGAAGGGCAGCATGCCGGTGCGATCTGGATCGGTGTGGCGCCAGATCTCGGACCGTGCCGAGAGAAAACCATTGAGCTTGCCGTCGGTGAAAGGCGAATTGGCGAATAGCGCGGTGATGAGCGGCTGCAGCGCGAGCGAGACGCGCAGCTTCTGCACCATGTCGGCTTCGCTCGAATAATCGAGATTGGTCTGCACCGTCGCCGTGCGGAACATCATATCGAGGCCGCGGCTGCCGACCCGCGGCATATATTTCTCCATGATCGCATAGCGCTGCTTCGGCATTTTCGGCACCTCGTCGAGCCGCCATTTGGGGCTCATGCCGAGCGCCAGAAAGCTGATGCCGAGCGGGGCGGCAATCGTCTTCAGAACGGCGAAATGCGCCTCGATTTCCGCCTTGGCCGCATGAACGGTCTCAAAGGTCGCGCCCGAGAGTTCAAACTGGCCGCCGGGCTCGAGCGACAGCGCGCCGCCGCCTTTTTCATCATGCAGCCCGATGACATTGGCGCCGTCCATGATCGGCACCCAGCCGAGCTGCTTCTGCATGCCTTCGAGAAGCGCGCGAATGCCCTTGCGGCCGAGCGCAGGTCGCCCGTCATAGGGCACAGGCGCGTGGTCGGCATCGTAAAATGGAAATTTTTCATGCTCGGTGCCGACGCGGAAGAGGTGGGCCGGTTTTGCCCCACTCTCGCACCAGGCGACGAGTTCATCGCGCGACGTGATAGGCGTCGAATCCGAAACGTCGCGGGCCATAGTGAGACTTTCGTTCGCTTAGATCACGATGGCTTTGGATTGAATCAATCCAAAACCATGCTTGAGACATCGGATATATCCGATGTCTTTATAACGTGATCGATTCAAAAAGCTTAGAGCGGGATATGCAGATAAGTGTACGCAGTCTGCGTCAACTTGATTGCGCCGGAAAACCGGTTCCCACTTTTCCTCATCCCGCTCTTGCATCATTGTTGCAGGGCGCGGGCACCGGCATCCAGAAGATCTGGGGCCGAGGCTCTTTCGTTCAATTGCTGGGATCGTGCCGTCCGCCGTCCGCCGCTCCAGAGCGGTTTCAGGTTGCGTGTCCACACGCAACCGTTTCGAAACCGCTCTCATTCAAGAAGCTAGAGCATTTTCGGACGCAAAACCGGTTCCCACTTTTGCTGAAAATGCTCCAGGCAAGGCTGTGACGGGGCGCGATGGCTGGTGCTCTCGAAGAGGTCCCGAATGCCGATCGAATTTTCCGATCAGAACCTGCTCAAGCTGACGGCGCGCATCGCCCTGCTCCCCGAGATGACATAGCCTCCGGCAGAAGCCGCGAGCCTCAATAAACGGGTTGGGCGCGCACCGCAATCGGGCACTCCCTATGCCGAGGCGCTCTGCCCTTCGCTGCCCTGACCTCGAGAGAAGGCCGCCAACGCTCGCCCAGGAGAAGGGCCCCGGAGAACAGCCCCAGGAGAAGGGCCCCAGGAGAACCGCCCCAGGAGAACAGCCCAGGAGGGACACCTGGGCGGCGCCCCGCGGCGAAATCGGCCTCGCCGCCGCTCGGCCGGGCGAGATCCCAGTCGCCGATATGACGCCGATGTCATGGCAAGAAAAGGATTTCGGGCTCATCTGGGCAACAGCGGCAAAGGATCTCTTGCGGATGGAAGGGTCGAGGCGGATGTTTGGCGATTATCATTACGTCTTAACGGTTCTTCCATTCGTCTTAGGCAAAAGGAGAACGGAGGTCGATATGGAGCATATCAAGCAATTCCTGTGCGACGAGCGAGCCGTGACAGCGATCGAATATGCCTTGATTGGCGCATTGATCTCCATCGCGATCATCGGAGGCGCGCGCGCAGTCGGCGTCGCGATCCAGAACAAGTTCTATGGTCCCATAGCGACCAATTTGAGCTGAGTGCCCAGGTAAGGGGCGGCTGCCCACCGTCGGAGCTCGACCGCGGCGGAAATGTCAGCAGCTGATCTCGGAAAATTGATCAGCTTTTCCGGGACGCAGCCGCGTAGAACCCACCCGTCATTCGGCCCTTGGTACGACGATCAAGGCTTGTCGCTGCCGAGGATCTTGCCGATCTGCTCCGTAAGGCCGGATTGGGCGATCTCCGCCGGCAGCGTGCCCGGCTGGAACATTTTGGTCAGGCTGTCGAGTGCGCCTTGCGTTGCCGCCGGCCCGGAACCAGCCGCGGGCGCCCCGCCGAAGAGACTTCCGAGAAGACCAGTCAGCATGCCGAGAATGCCGCCGCCCTGGCCGCCGGCGCCGAGATTGCCTTGCTCAGCGGCGCCCGCCAATTGCCCGAGCATGCCCCCAAACCCCTGATTTTGCGCCGATTTGGCAAGACCGCCGAGGATGATGGAGACGATGACCGGAAGCATTTGGACGAGCAGGCCGGGGCGCAGACCCGTCACGGCGGAAGCCTGCTGCGCGATCTGTTGGGTGATATGGCTCGACCCGAACATGTCACTGACGACGTCATTGCCTTTTTGGACGGCGCTGTCCGATTGCGCCGCGTCAGGGTTTGAAAAGGACGCTTGGTGGTCGGCATCGGTGATGGCGGAGATGATGCCGCCGAGACCTGCCGATTGCGCCTTTTGCATCAGGCCGGCGGAAATGGCGGGGATCAGCGCGTGAACCGCGGCTTGCGCTTGGTCCGGCGAGATCCCGAATTGCTGAGCGAGATTGTCGACGGCCTTGCCGTCCTGGGCATTCTGTATAATCTCATTGAGATTGAACATTCCGATGTCTCCCCGGAGCGTCGTTGATCCCCTGGCGTCGGACTCCGCAAGCCGCCGCGTGCATATCATCTTTGCTCTGTGTTCAGCCGCTCTTTCGGATCCGTCATCGGCTGCGGGAACGGACGAGTTTTCTTCCGCCCCCGCCCGGACGCCGAAGCTCCGGGGTGCGGATGCAATGCAGATCATCCTGCGACGTTATGATGAAGGCAGCCTGTTGTCGAGAAAGCCACAAAGGACGCGGCAGGTCCCACGGCGGCAGATCGTCGAAACGGCGGCATCGATTGGCGGCGGCCGGCATTCATGGCGGCCACGGCCGGACTTTCAGACCCGTGCGCCAGCCCAGATCACGATATCGTGAATGACCTTGGCGAAGGCCTGGCTGAGGGCCGCAGCGATGGTCGGCACCTGATCATTGGGAGCCGGCACCGTGGCTGAAAATGTCTTGTCCGTAATGACGCGGCCATTCGCGCCAACGAGTCTCGCGTAAATTTCGACGATCGCCTGCTTGCCGGGGACATTCACTTCAAAATGCTGGATGTCGGTGTGCAGATTGCGATCTGCGACAAGGCCGGGGCGGCCGACGGCGCGCAGGACATGCGCGGTCTCGAAACCGCCGATGAGACGGTCCTGGACCAGGCTCGGGAGGTTCGCCGCCCATTGGGCGCCGTGCAAATAGGCGATGGTTCCCGGTCCGGTGCGAACGACAATGCGGCGAGAGTCAAGCGGCGGAGTGGCGGTGGGCTCGAAGACAGCCAGCTGTCCATGGCTGTTTTGGACATGCGCGAATGGGACGGAAGGATCCAGGTCGAAGGTCATCGGCGGCGGCTCATTCGTGCAGCCGGCCATGGAAAGCAGGCAGAAGGGAAGGGCGAGCGGCACCATCCAGAACAAGCTAGGAGCTCTTGGCGAGCGCCGTTTTTTCCGTTGGTTGGGATCGCCTGGCGATCGCAGATAGCCGAGGTCGGCTCTTGACGAGCTTACCAACATCCGCCCCTCATTCGACCTCGTCTTCGGCGCCCGCGTCGCTGGCCACTATGCGCAAGCGCGTATTAAAGCAAAGTGTGAGTCTGGCCGGCCGCTTTCGTCCGAAATTGACGCAGACCCTCAACGGCTGCTGCTGCTGTACTCGGGAATATGCTGCTTCTTTCCGAATAGGAACTGCTGAGGATTGTCTTCGATCGAGTGCACCGCCTGATTGATTTCCTGAAGTGTCTTGCGCCCGTCGACGGCAAGCGCCTCATATTGGCGCAGACCCGTACTGGCGAAACGGTTGAGATTGGCGGTCAACTCTTTCGTGCGCACGTCGAGATCGTCGGCGAGCTTGTGGATCGATTTCGCCGCCTCCGCCAACTCGCCGAAGGCCCCTTTCGAATCGCCCGACGCCAAAAAGCCGTTGAGGTTGGTGAGCACGCCATCCACCCTGCCGGCCGCCGCATTGAGCTTGGACGAAAGCGCCGCCATATCCTTGACGATGCCCTTCACCTGCTCCGGATCGACGGCTTTGACGACAGAATCGGTGTCATCGGCGAGTTTCGCAAGCTTGATCGAAAGCGGCCCGACATCCTTGCCGACTTCCGTCACGGCGGCGAGGAAAGCCTTGATGCCGTCCGAATTTGCGGCGAGCGCGTCGGAAAATTTCTGGACATTCTTGGCGGAGGCAGTGAGCGGGCCGGACGTTGAGTCGAGAAGCTTGTTGCCCTTGTCGAGAAGGTCGGAGGCCTGGCCGGCAATGCGGCGCGCGGTTTCGAGAAGATCCTGGAAATCCGACCGCTCGGCATAGATCACACCGGGGCCGCCGCCCTTGGCCTTGGCGAGCGGCGCGGCATCGGGGCTGCCGCCGGTCAGCGCCACACTGGCGACGCCGGTGAGACCCGTCGAACTCAAGGCGCGCCTTGGTGTCGATGCGGATCGGCACGCGCGAATCGACATTGATGAGCGCATAGACATGCGCCGGATCCTGCGGCATCAGATCGATCGCTTTGACTTCGCCGACCCTCACACCGTTGAAGAGCACCCAGCCGCCGCGCCCGAGGCCGGTGACAGAGCCAGTGAACACGATCTTGTAAGTCTGCTCGCCGGACGAACGCCCGGTGTCCGAGACCCAATAGACGAATAAGAAGCTCGAGGCGATGACCGCGAGGGCGAAGAGCCCGATCAGGGCGTAATTGGCGCGCGTTTCCATCTGTCCTCTTTAGCTCATAATGTCCGGCTCATGCCCGCAGCGTCCGGCCTTTGCCATTCGGGGCGTCGAACCGGCGGGCCCTTTCGCCCTGGAAATACGAACGTACCCAAGGGTGATCGCATTCAAGCATGGCCGCGATAGGGCCAGAGGCAATCACCTTGCCGTCGGCGAGAGCGGCGACACGGTCGCAGATCGCATGCAGGCTGTCGAGATCATGGGTGACCATGAAGACCGTGAGCCCGAGAGTTTTCTGCAAAGTCGCGATCAATTCGTCAAATTCGGCAGCGCCGATCGGATCGAGGCCGGAGGTCGGCTCGTCGAGAAAGACGAGTTCGGGATCGAGCGCCAGCGCCCTTGCAAGGGCCGCGCGCTTGATCATGCCGCCTGACAATTCCGCCGGATATTTGTCGGCCGCATCGGGGCTGAGACCGACAAGCGCGATCTTGAGCATTGCCAGCTCCTCGGACAAACGGTCCGACATTTTGAGATGCTCGCGCAGAGGGACTTGCGCATTCTGCTTGACGGTCAGTCCCGAAAACAGCGCCCCTTGCTGAAACATCACGCCGAAGCGCCGCTCGATGCGGGCCCGGGCGCCGGGGCTGAGATGGTCGAGATCGGAGCCGAAGACCTCGATCGTGCCGTGCCGCTTCGGGATGAGCCCGAGAATTGTGCGCATGAGAACCGATTTGCCCATGCCGGAGGCGCCGACGAAGCCCAAAACCTCGCCTTTATAGACATCGAGGTCGAGCCCGTTCATCACCAGCTGCTGGTCGAAGCCGACGGTAAGGTCGCGAACCTTGATCGCCACATCCCCGGCCGCCAGCTCTCGCACGGGATCGTGCAGGCGCGCTTGGTCCGCGGCGCCTGCAGGCCGGAGAGATGCCCCATCGATAGAGACCGAGAGACTGCGCATCGCCTTCAAAACCTGATAGCCGAGAAGAACATTGAAAAAAGCCCGTCGACGACGATGACCGTGAAGATCGCCTTGACGACCGAGGCGGTAACCCGACGGCCAAGCGATTCAGCCGAGCCCTCGACGGCGAGGCCCTCGACCGAAGCGATGAGGCCGATCACCAGCGCCATGAAGGGCGCCTTGATCACGCCGACGAAGAAATCGCTGAGTTCGACCGAATTCTGCAAGCGGGTCATAAAACTCTCGGGGCTGATGCCACCATAGCCCCAGATAACCAAGAGCCCACCGAAGATAGCTGCTACATCGGCGATGACAGTTAGCAGCGGCAGGCTCAAGATCAAGGCGATGAGGCGCGGCACGATCAGCACGTCGACAGGCTCAAGCCCCATGACCCGCAAGGCGTCGATCTCCTCGCGCATCTTCATCGAGCCGAGCTCGGCCGTGATCGCCGAGCCGGAGCGGCCGGCGATCATGATCGAGGTCAGCAGCACGCCGAGCTCGCGCAGAGTCAAAATGCAGATGAGGTCGACGGCGTAGGTTATCGCGCCGAACCGCTGCAATAGATAGACGCCGCGCTGCGCGATGATGCAGCCGACGAGGAAATTGATCAGCGCGATGATCGGCACGCTGCGGAAGGCGAAGGTCTCCATATGAAAGATGAGCGAGGTGCCGCGAAACCGCGACGGGGCCGTCACGGTCTTTCCGAGAGCAACGACCACCTCGCCGAGAAAGGCGACGCCCTGCAAAAGATCACGCCCGACATTGACGATGCTCTCGCCGATGTCGGCGAGAAGCTCGCGCCCATAGAAGCGATGTTTTTGGGTCGCAGCGGGAAAGATCCGGTAATGCGCTTCGGACAAAAGGATTTCATACTCCGGCCGCAGGTTTTCGACCCGCGTATCGATGCCGTGCCGGCCGAGATCCTGACGCGTCCGATCGATCAGCCAGGCGCCGGACGTGTCGAGGCGGTCGATGCCGCCGAGGTCGAGTATGGCGCGGCCGGCCCCGGCAGCCCTGGCGAGCAGGGAAGCGATATGAGCTTCGAGAAGCGCGGTGCTGTCGATCGTCCAATGGCCGGCTAGGCTGAAGCGGACGGCATCCGCATTTCGATCGCAGGAAACTTGCGGGGCTTGCGACATTTTCGAAATCCAGCCGGAGCTAGGCCTGCTTGTGGCGCGGTGCCATGTGATCGGCGCAATCGCCGAAAATCACACCTCGGTCAAGACCGAGTATATTTTTGGAGAAGCAGCGCCAGCTAGCAGCGGCGAACCCTAGGGTTCGGTTGCGGCGAAGTCATGGCAGAGCTTGCCTACGCCAGGCTGGAAGCCGCCGCGGCGCTAGGCGGGCGCGACTTGCCTGCGATTAGGGCTTTAGAAACAGGCTTTCGAGGGAGATCGGCGCCCAGCCGGCGCGCTCCATCTCGATCACGAAGGCGATGCTGCGCGCGATCAGACGATCGCGTTTGCAAATGCCGACGACCTCGGCGCTTGCCGAAGCGGCGATTTCGGCGACAGGGGAACCCTTCGCCAAAGACGCGCCGTCGCGGGCGAGCCCGCGCAGCCGGCCGGCCGCGGGGGCTTCGATCGCACTCGTCCCGACAGAGCCCAAAACATCACCCCGATTGACCTTCTCGCCGATGAAGCGGGACGCCTGGAACAGCCCACCCTCCGGAGCAAGCACCAGTCTGCCATCGGCGAAAGGATCATCGCGCGGCAGTTCTGGCTCGCCGATGCTGCCACTGCGCAAAACCGCGCCCGGATCGCCGGCACGGTTGTCGATGACGATGTCGCAGGTCTCGCCGGCGACGAAGCCGGGGCCGACACCGATCGACAGATCGGCGAGATGTTTCAGCGGGCGCCGGGCGCGGCCATTGGCTGGCAGCGTGTCGACGAGCACATCCCAGGGCCAGCGCTCGGTGACCTCGTCGAAATTGTGCCAGAGGATCGGGATGAACTGGCCGCCGCGCAGCCCGGCGAGAAAATCCTTGGCCTTATCGGACCGGCGCGCCTCGACGCCTTCGAAGGTCGCGCTGCCCTCGTACCAGGCGTCGGCAAAGGCCATGCGGCGGCGGATCGTCGGCGGCGGGGACGGCTGATGGATCGCGACAGCACAGCCGTCGAGGTGCAGTTTGCGGGCGACGGCCGAAGCCAGCTCGTCCATGCCGAACACGAGCACTGAGGTTTCTTCGGTCATCGCTCTGCCTGCCGATCTCCACCGCGCAAGCGGTGCATCAAGCGGTCCATGAGGCAATTTTTGCGCCGCGCGAGCGGGGCGGTCAATAGACTATCGCGAGCATGTCCCGGAAAAGTTGGCTTAACTTTTGTGGTTGGGAATATGCTCTATCTTTTTGAAATAGAGCCGATTTGTCCCGATCATGTGGTTCGTGAGCGATTCCGCATGATCGGGATCGGCTCTTGCCGGTCTTTCCAGCTCTTTGCCTGACCGGCGCACGGAAATCGGGGTCCTATTCCGCAGCTAGAGGCGCGCAAGTGCCGAGCCAGGCATCGAGATCGGCGCCGGCGCGGGCGCTCAGCGCGTGTTTTTTGGCTACCGCCTTGTCATTCCCGCGCAGCCTTTTGCTGTCGGCTGCTGCAATCTCGGCCGCTAATGGCGGAAACAGGCCGAAATTGACATTCATCGGCTGAAAAGACGAGCGTCCGGCTTCGATTGTCTCCAGATGGCCGCCGGTGATGTGATTGAGCAGGGCGCCGATCGCCGTCGTCGCCGGCGGCAGCGCGAGCGGTGCGCCGAGGCGCTCGGCGGCGGCGAGACGGCCGGCGATGAGACCCACCGCGGCGCTTTCGACATAGCCTTCGCAGCCGGTGATCTGGCCGGCGAAACGCAGGCGCGGCGCAGCTTTGAGCCGCAAGGTCGCGTCGAGCAGCTTCGGCGAATTCAGGAAGGAATTGCGATGCAGGCCGCCGAGGCGTGCGAATTGCGCATTCTCGAGCCCGGGAATTGTGCGAAAAAGTTCGACCTGGGCGGCATGTTTCAGCTTGGTCTGGAATCCGACCATATTGTAAAGCGTGCCTAATCGATTGTCCTGGCGCAATTGCACGACAGCATAGGGTTTTGTCTGCGGCGCATGCGGATTGGTGAGGCCGAAAGGCTTCATCGGCCCGTGCCGCAAGGTCTCTATCCCGCGCTCGGCCATGATTTCGATCGGCAGGCAGCCGTCGAAATAAGGCGTATCTTCAAAGGCTTTTAACTCGATCTTCTCAGCCGAGATGAGGCCGGCGACGAAATCTTCATATTGCGCCTTGGTCAGCGGGCAATTGATGTAATCGGCGCCGGAGCCGCCGGGCCCCGCCTTGTCATAGCGCGATTGGAACCAGGCTTGCGCCATGTCGATCGTGTCGCGATGGACGATCGGCGCGATCGCGTCGAAGAAGGCCAGCTCCTCTTCGCCGATCAGGCTTTTCAGCGCCCCGGCGAGGGCAGGCGAGGTCAAAGGGCCGGTCGCGATGATCACCTGATCCCAGTCGTCGGGCGGCAGGCCTTCGATCTCGCCGCGGACGATCTCGATTGCCGGGCAGGCCGCGATCGCTTGCGTGACATGAGCGGCAAAACCTTGGCGATCGACGGCGAGCGCGCCGCCGGCCGGCACCTGATGCGTATCGGCCGCCGCCATGATCAATGATCCGAGCCGCCGCATCTCGCGATGCAAAATGCCGATGGCGCTCGTGTCTGCATCATCGGCGCGGAAGGAATTGGAACAGACGAGCTCAGCGAAATCGCCGCTGTGATGCACCGGCGTCGCCTTCACCGGTCGCATCTCGTGCAGGATCACCGGGACGCCCTGCTGCGCGATCTGCCAGGCGGCTTCCGAGCCCGCGAGGCCTGCGCCGATGACATGGATCGGCTGTGTAGATTTATCTGACATGGACGGAAATTAGCGCAGATGCGGCGCGGCGCAAAGCCGGGCCAAAGCGACGCCCGGTAAGCGGCCCCTCATCCTGAGGAGCCCCCGGGCCATGACCCGGGGGCGTCTCGAAGGACGGGGGGCCTTGTTCGCATTCGAAATCGAGCAAACGCGCGGCGGTTTTTAACGCCGTCGTTTAAACGCCCTCGTGCTTCGAGACGCCGCTTTCAGCGGCTCCTCAGCATGAGGGCTTAGGGGTGACTGATGCGTCGGACTTTTGCGACGTCTAAAGGCTTGATTCTGTGAGTTTGAAATCACGGCGGAGAACTTTTGATTTATGCACGGCGCGATCGCCGTTCGCTATTACGGTTTCAGCCGGACGCCAGCAGGCTTCACGATCTCCCCGCGATCTGTGCGCGTCCAGCGATTGGGATCAATTCCGTAGCCCTGAGGAGGCGGCAATCTTGATGCAATTTGGCCGGACCAGTCGGTGCATCCTTCAGCCTGCATCATGGCCATGAATTCTTCGGCGTTCATCGAACGGGCAATTCTGCACTCTGAAAGCGGCGCACCGCGATCGCCAAAATAGATATAAGTCAGTTTGCCGCGAAGAAAATGAAATGCGATGCCTTGTCGAGGCGACGCGGCGGTGGTCACGAAACAACTCGCGGAATATTCACGTAATTCTTGTAGCTCTGGGTCAATGCGCTGCATGAAGGTGTTTGGCAGGGCCAAGGACAATTTCCTTTCGTCCAAAACGAACGCATAGGATCGGTATTCGAACCCCCCGCCTGCATTGCTCATCCCAACCGCGTGTCCGAAAACATGCGGAAGATTCGGATCGATGATAACATAACGCATTGCAGCAATAAGGTTGAAGGTCACGCTTTCGGGCGAGAGTTCTAACTCGTTGTTAGTGAGCATCAAGGGCACTTCGAGTTCCGATGTAATCCGCCTTGACTCCTGATCGTTACGGTAGCGCTGGAACTGTTCGAAACCGTCGTGATCGCCGATCCATGCTGTGTGCGAATGGGACGAGTGCTCTTTTCCATCAGCGATTTTAACCATCCGAAGGACAGGATTTCGGATCATCACGATGAAATCAACGCTTTGCTCATATTTGATATGGAAACGTAAAAAATGACCAATGATCTGTGTGGGCATCGTAAGCGCCATGCGGTCAAATCCTGCAAAGCAGCGAAGAGCCAATTCAGAACTGCCAGCAAAGCCAACCGCTAAATCTGGCGTCAGAATGCAAATCTTCGGTATATTTTTTTCTGGCTGGAGCTGGGCACCGTGCTCCGTGATGCCAGTATCCGATACGGCACTTATGATCGTTTTTTTCTTTTGTGCGAAGACCAGGGTCATCTTCTCTAGCCCTAATATGGAACGGTGCCGACCACCGACCATTGGACCGCGACAGATCGAGACCCTAATTTCAAACTGAGCCACTCCCTCATTAGCCCCGCCCTCTCACAGCCCCTTATCGAGCGTTTCTTTGGCAGCGCCGAGCGCTTGGGTTTTGGCGAGCGTCGCCTCGATCATCGGCAGCACATCCTCGATCTTTTCGGCGACGAGATAGCGCACTTCGAAGGAAGGCTGGATGAAGCCGTGCTCGCGCATATGTTCGAACAGCGCGAGCAGCGGCCGCCAGAAGCCGGCGATGTCGGCGATCACCACCGGCTTGGTGTGACGGCCGAGCTGCACCCAGGTCAATTGCTCGACCAGTTCCTCCAATGTGCCCATGCCGCCCGGCAGCGCGACGAAGGCATCGGCGCGCTCGAACATCATCCACTTGCGGCTATGCATGTCGGGGACGATCACATGCGTCTGCGCCTTCTCGATCGGCTTCTCCCGCGCCGTGAGAAAAGAGGGAATAATGCCGGTGACCATCCCGCCATGTTCGAGGACGGAATTGGCAATGACGCCCATCAGCCCTCTGCCGCCGCCGCCGTAGACGAGGCCGATGCCGGCTTCGGCGAGGATGCGGCCGAAATTGCGCGCTGCGGCATCATAGAGCGGGTCGATTCCGGCGGCCGAGCCGCAATAGACGCAGATGTTGCGAATCCTGCGAGGACCCGAGGTTTCAAGCGTATTTTGGATCTTGATCATTGATTCGGTCATAATCCAACTATAGTCGAGAATTCATATGGCGGGCGCTGCCGACGCAGCGGCATTTGTCGCTAAGCTGTGCAGCGCATTCAAAGGCGAGCTATCAGCAGAAGGCGCCATGCCGCTTCTCGGCAAATCGTGTGGCGGGTTCATGGCGGCCGGTCTATATTCGAGGAAAAGGCAAAGGGACCATGACGCGCACACAAATCCTTGCTCTCCTTCTTGGCGCGAGTCTCGCCGTCATTGGCGGCGTGCTCGCCTGGCAAGGCCTGTTGCCGGGCGTGCCGCCCTTGCAGCCACGAATTGTGAGCCCTACGGCGCTTTCGCCAAAAGCCAAGCCGGCGCAAGTGGCGCCCGCCGTGGCGGCAAAGCCGCAGCCGATCATTCCGCAATTCGATACGGTGCGGGTCGAGCCTTCAGGCGAAACGGTTGTCGCCGGCCATGGCGAACCAAATGCCAAGACCGCTCTCATGGCCGGGGAAGCGGTCTTGGGCGAGGCGCAGGCCAATGCCGGGGGCGATTTCGTCATCGTGCCGCAGCCCTTGGCCCCGGGCGATTACGTGCTCTCTTTGCGCAGCGGATCGGCTACGGCTGCGATGGTCCAGTCGCAGCAAACCATCACGGTCTCGGTTCCCGCCAAGGGCCAAAAAGGCGTCGTCGTCGCGCTCACCGAGCCGGGCAAGCCAAGCCAGCTTCTCGCCGATCCGACCGCCCAGAAGAGGGCCGGCACCGAAAAGCAAGGCGAACAAGGAAAAGGAGAGACATCGCCGAGCCAAGCATCGGAGCCGAAGCTTAGCGTTGCCGTGAAGACCGCGGAAGTCGACAAAGGTGGCTTTTACACCGCAGGCTTTGCGCCACCCGGAACGCATCTGCGGATCTACCTCAATGGCAGCGCTTTGGCTGATGTGGTTGCCGATGCCGAAGGGCGCTGGTCTTTGACGAGCGCCAAGGGCGTGACAGCCGGGCATTATGTCGTCCGCGCGGATGCGATCGACACGGAAGGTAAGGTGATCGCACGGGCGGAAGTGCCTTTCGATGTGCCCGTGGCAATTGCCGAAGCCGGCGCGCCGAAAGCCGGCGCTGCCCGGGAAAATTCCAAAGGCGGCGATGGAAGGCCAAAGCTCGCCGCAGCGGCAACGCCTCGTCCTGGTTCCAGCCGCGCCGTCGTGCCGCGGACCGGCACGGCCACCGTCGCGCGCGGCGACAGCCTTTGGCGGATCAGCCGCAACGTTTTCGGCCATGGCATTCGCTACACTTCGATCTATCAAGCCAATGCCAGCGAGATCCGCGATCCGAATCTGATCTATCCCGGCCAAGTCTTCATCTTGCCGCATTGAGATCAGTACGACGATGAGATCAGGGCGATGATGAGCGTCCGAGCTGCCGAATAACCCATGCATAACCGCATATAGCTTGCTTGCGCTCGCTGGCTCTGATCTTCACCTCTGCTCGACGAGAGGGGTTTCCGGTTGCGTGTGGGCACGCAACCGGAAACCGCTCTCATTTCTGAGATGTCGGATATATCCGACATCTAAAAGCTGAGACATCGGATATATCCGATGTCTAAAACACAAACTTAGAGCATTTTCAGCAAAGGCGGACACCGCTTTTGCTGAAAATGCTCTTAGCCCGGCAAAAGATGCGTTTTTCCCTGCGCCATCTTATATGAAGCGCAATCTTGTCATGCAACGCGGGCCGCATCATCCGGGCTCGATCGGCCTTGAGCGAATGTCACGACCCTTGCCTTCTTCTGCTTCTTCGTCTCCTGCGCCCGGTACGCCGCCTGTCTCCGACCCGAACATTTTCGGCGAATCATCGTTCCGCGAATCGTCCTTGCGCGAAACGTGGCGGCGGCTTTGGCCCTATGTCTGGCCGAGCGGTCGCCGCGATCTGCAGCTGCGGGTCTTTGCGACTTTCGTTTTGTTGCTGCTCGCCAAATTCGTCACCATCGCGATTCCCTATTCCTTCAAATGGGCGACGGATTCGCTGACCGGGCAGGGCGGCACGCATCATATCTTGGGTTTTGTTGCGGGCGCCCTGGGCCTGACTGTTCTCTATGGCGTTTTGCGCATCGGCATGGCTTTCTTCACCCAGGCGCGCGATGCGGTCTTCGCCGATGTCGCCATGCATGCGGTACGGCGGCTGGCCAAGGATGTCTTCATCCATCTGCACCAGCTCTCCTTGCGTTTCCATCTCGAGCGCAAGACCGGCGGGCTCACCCGCGTGTTGGAGCGTGGCCGCAATGCGATCGAGACCATAGTCCGCACAATGGTGCTCATCGCGATCCCGACGGCTGTCGAATTCGGGCTGATCCTTGCCGTCTTCGTCTTCCAATTCGATTGGCGCTATGCGGCGGCGGTCGCGGTGATGATCATAGCTTATATGGCCTTCACCTTCGCTGCCACCAATTGGCGCATCGCGATTCGCCGCTCGATGAATGAGAGCGATACGGACGCCAATACGAAGGCGATCGACAGTCTGCTCAATTTCGAGACGGTCAAATATTTCGGCGCCGAAGCGCGCGAGGCGGAGCGCTACGACAGATCGATCGCGCGCTATGAGAAGATGAGCGTCAAGACCTACACCTCGTTGACCTATCTGAATTTCGGCCAGGCGCTGATCTTCACTTTCGGGCTCACATTGGTGATGGTGATGACGATCGCCGGCATCAGGCAGGGTACCAATAGCGTCGGCGATTTCGTGCTCGTCAATGCGATGATGATCCAGCTCTATCAGCCGCTGAATTTTCTCGGCATGGTCTATCGCGACATCCGCCAGGCCAAGATCGACCTCGAAATGATGTTCGACGTCTTGGCGCAGCATCCGGAGATCGTCGATAGGCCCGGTGCAAAGCCGCTTGTCGTCCGCGGCGGCCATGTGCGTTTCGACAATGTCTTCTTCCGCTATGATGCCGACCGCGAGATTCTCAAGGGCGTGAGCTTCGATGTGCCGCCGGGCAAGACGCTCGCTATCGTGGGTCCGTCCGGCGCCGGAAAATCGACGCTCTCGCGGCTCATCTTCCGCTTCTACGAACCCTATTTGGGCCATATTACGATCGATGGTCAGGACATTGGCTCGGTGACGCAGAATTCGCTGCGCGCCGCGATCGGCATGGTGCCGCAGGACACTGTGCTCTTCAACGATACGATCGCCTATAATATCCGCTATGGGCGCTGGGACGCGAGCGAAGCTGAGGTGCGCGAGGCGGCGCGGTTGGCGATGATCGATCGCTTCATCGAGTCCTTGCCGGAGGGTTATGAATCGCAGGTCGGCGAACGCGGCCTAAAATTGTCCGGCGGCGAGAAGCAGCGCATTGCGATTGCCAGGACGATTTTGAAATCGCCGCCGATTCTGGTGCTCGACGAGGCGACCTCGGCGCTCGACACATTTACCGAGCGCGAAATCCAGGAAGCCCTCGAAACGATCTCGAAAGGGCGCACGACGCTCGTCATCGCGCATCGCCTGTCGACTGTCGTCCATGCCGATGAGATCCTGGTGCTCGACAGGGGAAGGATCGTCGAGCGCGGCGCGCATGCGCCTCTGCTTGCCAAGGGCGGCATCTATGCCGCAATGTGGAATCGCCAGAATGAAGTTCGCCGGGCCGAGGAGGTGTTGCGCCGCGCCGCCGAGGCAGAGCCGGAGAGCCCCAGACTGCAGCTCGATCACGAATATCCCCACGAGTATCCCGATGTGGAGGGCGGGCTCCTAGGCGAGCCTTATGACGGCCGTGACGAAGAAGTCACGACCGGATAAGGTGAGGCATGTATCTGCCGTCCTACCACCGCGAAGACCGCCTCGAGGCTCAACACGATCTGATCCGCGCCTATCCGCTTGCAAGTCTGGTGACTATGGGACGCGACGGGCTCATCGCCAATCCGGTTCCTTTCATATTGGACGCGACCGCCTCGCCCAAGGGCGTGCTCAAAGCCCATATCGCAAGGGCCAATCCGCTCTGGCAGGACTATGATCCTTCGCATGAGGCTCTCGTCATCTTTCACGGTCCGCAGAGCTATGTCTCGCCATCCTTTTATGCGAGCAAGAAGGAGACGGGAAAGGTCGTGCCGACCTGGAATTATGTCTGCGTGCAGGCCTATGGGCGGCTGAAAGTGATCGAGGAGCAGAACTGGCTCGTCGATCAAATCCGTGCTTTGACGAAGCTCCATGAAGCCAATCAGCCCACGCCTTGGACGATCGAAGATGCGCCCGCTGATTTCGTAGCTTCAATGCTCAATGCCATTATCGGCATCGAGATTGACATCAGCCGCATCGAAGGAAAATGGAAACTGAGCCAGAATCGCTCGGCCGCCGACCGGGCAAGCCTGATCCAAGCCCTGCGCATCTCGGATGCCGAGAATGCCGCTACCATGGCATCGCTCATTCACAAGGGCGACATGAAGTCATGAAAGCGCAGGCATCGAACCGGCCTTTGAACATCGTCCGGCAGGCGGGATAATCTTTTCCTATGTCCATCATCAATTCGATCCGCAAACAGATCGTGCCCATCCATCGGGAGGGCTATGTCTTCATCGCGATTTTCGCAGTGGCGGCTCTGGTTCTCGGTTGGATCTTTGCGCCGCTCGGCTGGATCGGCCTGGCGCTGACGCTCTGGTGCGCTTATTTCTTCCGCGATCCGGCAAGGCTCATCCCGCTGGAGGAAGGTCTCGTCGTCTCGCCGGCTGACGGCACCATCGCCACCGTGGGTCTCTTCACTCCGCCGCCCGAGCTCGGCTTCGGCAGCGAGCCGCTGCAGCGGATATCCGTCTTCATGTCGGTCTTCGACTGCCATGTAAATCGGGCACCTGTCGCCGGCCGGATTCTCAAGATCGTCTATCGGCCCGGACTCTTCATCAATGCCGATCTCGACAAGGCGAGCGAGGACAATGAACGCAATGGCCTTGTCATCGAGGCGGCGAACGGCCGTTACGGCATTGTGCAGATCGCCGGACTTGTCGCGCGGCGGATCGTCTGCTTTGTTGCGGCGGGCGATCGGGTCGGGATCGGCGATCGCATCGGCCTCATCCGCTTTGGGTCGCGGGTCGATGTTTATTTGCCCGAGGGTGCGCGGCCTCTCGTCGGGCCGGGCGCGCGCGCTATTGCCGGCGAAACCATTATCGCGGATTTCCGGACGCAGGCGCCGCCGCGCGGCTTCAAACTGAGCTGAAGGCGCATTGAGTTCGAGAGGCATTTGAGAATGACCCGAGTTTTCGATCGAGACCTTTTCCGCCATTCCGGCGCGGGCACGTCGGTTGGCACATCCCCAGAGCAAGATGCCGCGGCTAAGTCCTTCGAGACGGCCTCGGGCGATGTCGGCATGGTCCGGCGGCGGCGTTTCCGCGCCGTGCCCTTGCGGATCATTCTGCCCAATCTCGTGACTCTGTTGGCGCTCTGCATGGGGCTCACCAGCATCCGCTTCGCCGCAGAAGGTCAATTCGAAATCGCCGTCATCGCCGTCATCGTGGCGGCGATTCTCGATGGTCTCGACGGCCGCCTGGCGCGGGCCTTGCGCGGCACCTCGCGCTTTGGTGCCGAACTCGATTCACTTGCCGATTTCGTCGATTTCGGCGTCGCCCCGGGTTTGATCCTTTATTTCTGGAATCTGCATCAGATCAAAAGTCTCGGCTGGTTCACCGTGCTCGTGTTCGCGATCGCCTGCGCGCTGCGGCTGGCGCGCTTCAATGTCATGATCGAAGATCCGGCCAAGCCGGCGTGGCAGGCGCATTTCTTCACCGGCATGCCGGCGCCGGCCGGCGCAATCGTCGGCCTTCTGCCGCTCTATCTCAGCCTCTCCGTTCTCGGCGTGCCGGCGACGCATTGGCTCGTCCCCTTCGAGATCGCCTATGTTCTCGTCATCGCTTTTTTGATGGCGAGCCGCATTCCGCATTTTTCCGGAAAGCGGATCGGCCGGGTGCCGCGCGAATATGTGATCGCCGTGCTGTTCGCGGTCGCGGTGATCGTGCTGCTGCTTGCGACTTTTCCGATGGAAATGCTGGTCTGCCTGAGCTTCGTCTATCTTGCGACCATCCCTTTCGCCATGCGTCGCTTCAAGGCCTATAAATCGGCGGAGGCGGCGGCGCCCGCGACTGGTGTGGAAGATTTGAGCCAACCGCCATCGGATATCCTGCATTGACGCTTCGGCGGTTTCTGCACAGGCCCAAGGTTGGCGGGGCGCCGAGAGCGGTTTCAGGTTGCGTGCCCGCACGCAGCCTGAAACCGCTCTCATTTCTGAGACATCGGATATATCCGATGTCTAAAACGAGAAGTTAGAGCATTTTTAGCCGCAAAACCGGTTCCCACTTTTGCTGAAAATGCTCTAGCGTGTCTGCTGCAAGAAGTCGGGGTCAATCGCGGCCCGCATGTGTTCTGCCAGTTCACAAATCCGTCGTTCTCGATTAGGGTTCGGCGCAACTCATCCCACGTCTTTCCAAAGCTTTCGTGATGCGGGGCCGTTTTATCGGCTCTCGCTCAAGAGCATTTTCAGCAAAAGTGGATACCGGTTTTGCGTCCGAAAATGCTCTAACTTTTTGAATGAGAGCGGTTTCGAATCGGTTGCGTGTGGACACGCAACCTGAAACCGCTCTAAGGCTTTGAACATGTCCTTATCGGCAAAGCGGACTGGCTTTTCCGATAAAGACATGCCAAGCCGCGCCCGGCGCTCCGCCGGCGGGGCCGGCGCGGGGCGGTTCGCAGAGGCGAGGCGCGGTTCGCATAAAGGAATGAAATGTCGAAGGAAGAATTGCTCGAATTTCCAGGCGTCGTGTCGGAATTGCTCCCGAACGCAACCTTTCGGGTCAAGCTTGAGAACGGTCATGAGATCATTGCCCATACGGCGGGGAAAATGCGCAAGAACCGGATTCGCGTCTTGACCGGCGATAAGGTCCTCGTCGAAATGACGCCTTATGATCTGACCAAAGGTCGCATCACCTATCGGTTCAAATAGTCTCAAGCCCGAACCAAACTCGAGCCAAACCGAAGAGCGAAGCCGTGAAAGGCGAGACCAAGACTTGGCGGCCTAAGCTCATATTGGCCTCGGCCTCGCCGCGCCGGCTGGCGCTTTTGCAGCAGGTGGGGCTCGATCCCGATGCGCTGCTGCCTGCCGATCTCGACGAAACCCCGAGAAAAGGCGAATTGCCGCGGCTCTTGGCGGCGCGGCTGGCCAACGAGAAGGCGCAAGCGGCACTCAAAGTCGCCAATAGCCGGCCGGAACTTGGCGGCGCCTATATCATCGCCGCCGATACTGTGGTGAGCGTCGGGCGGCGCATCTTGCCGAAATGCGAAGTCATCAATGAGGCGGCGCAATGCCTGCGGCTTCTGTCCGGCCGCGCCCATCGTGTCCATAGCGGCATTGTCCTCGTCACGCCGAACGGCGCAATGCGGCGCCGCCTCGTCGAGACGCGGGTGCGCTTCAAACGCCTGTCGGGAGACGAGATCGAGGCCTATCTCGCCTCGGGCGAATGGCGCGGCAAGGCCGGCGGCTATGCGATCCAGGGGCTTGCCGGCGCTTTCGTCCAGAAAATCATCGGCTCTTACAGCGCCGTCGTCGGCCTGCCGCTTTATGAGACTTTGGCGCTGCTTGCCGGCGAGGGCTATCCGGCCCATGTCCTCTGGCTCAATCGGGTGTAAACTTAAAAATTCGCAAAATTTCCCTTACGGACGGAGGGGAAGGGCAATGTCCGAAGCCGCAGACCAAAAGAATGTAGCCTTCACGCCGCGGCCCTGTCCGATCTGCGGCAAGCCTTCGACCGTCAAGGACCGGCCGTTCTGCTCGAAGCGCTGCGCCGATATCGATCTCCATCATTGGCTCAAGGGCAGCTATGCCATTCCCGCTGCGCCGGAAGCCGGGGAGGAGGAGGCTTTGCCGGAGGGCGAGGCGCGCCCGCAGAAGGATCGCGACTGAGGCGCGATCGGTCAACGCTTCTGTGGCAGCGCAGAGTTAGGGCTCTGGCATCGCCTCACGCTTTGACCTATGAGAGCCGCGGCGCAGAGCTTGCCTAGAGCATCATGCACTCAAGTCGAATCAGGCATCATGCTATAGGTTTTGAAAACGCATCGTTTATTTCGAAAACCGTTACCCACTTTTTCGCACGATGCTCTAGAGCATCCCGCTTTCAAGTGGAATCATTTGAAAGCGGATAAGATGCTCGAGATTCAAAAAAGTAGAGCATCGGATGATCCCAAAACCGGTTCCCACTTTTGGGTCCGATGCTCTAGCAACAGCTTTGCGAATCCTCGCCCGATCAAATCGGCTCAGCACGCAGGTCTTGATGTTCTTCGTCCTTTCCAAGCTCTTTTGGCTTGTCGCCGAGCCGATCAACTTCATTCTGATTCTGGGTGTGCTTGGCGTCGGCTTGAGTTTTGGCCATTGGGCGCGGTTCGGCTGCCGCCTCGCCGCGACCGCCGTGATCCTGCTCGCCATCGCCGGCTTTTCGCCGTTCGGCGCGCTTTTGCTGCGGCCGCTGGAAAATCGCTTTCCGGCGCCGCCTGCCGCAATGCCGGCGCCTGCCGGCATCATCGTGCTCGGCGGCGCGCTCGATGCGGATCTCACTTTCGCCCGCGGCGCGCCGACCTTGCTTGCGCCTGCGGCACGGCTCACGGCAGGGGTTGCTCTGGCGCGGCGTTTCCCCAAGGCGCGGCTTGTCTTCACCGGCGGCTCCGCCGACATCTCGGGGAAGGGCGCTTCGGAAGCGCCTGCCGTTCGCGATCTCTGGCTGTCGCTCGGCGTGCCCGCCGATCAAATGATCTTCGAAGAGAAATCGCGCAACACATGGGAGAATGCGCTCTTCACCCGCGCGCTCGTCGATCCCAGGCCCGATGAGACCTGGCTCCTCGTCACCTCGGCCTGGCATATGCCGCGCTCAGTGGGCATTTTCCGCAAAGCCGGCTTCAAGGTCACGGCCTATCCGGTGGATTATGAGACCTACGGCGACAATCGCGATTTGCGCCCGCCGCGCGTCGCGCTCGACGAGATGACGATGCTCGACAATGCGATGCATGAATGGATCGGCCTCGTCGCCTATCACCTGACCGGCAAGACTGATGCCTGGTTTCCGGCGCCGTAACGCATAAGAGCTGCATTCTTTGCCGGCCTTGGCAGGGCGCCTTTCGCCATTTACGCTGCGGTGGAGGCAGGAATGCGGCTCGACCATGCGCATGCACGAAGTTTTTACGGCCGATACGGCGGAGCGCTGTCGGGGAGAGATGCGCCGCCGCATCGGAGCGATTGTCCTGGGTTCGCTCGGCAATCTCGTCGAATGGTATGATTTCTACGCTTATACGGCTTTCGCGCTTTATTTCAGCGCGGCGTTTTTTCCGTCGCGCGATCCGGTCGTCCGGCAGCTCGATGCTGCCGTGCTCTTTGCCGCCGCCTTTCTGGTGCGTCCCATCGGCGGCGTGATTTTCGGCTATCTCGCCGATCGTTACGGGCGGCGCCCGTCGCTGATGCTGTCGGTTCTGTGGGGGATATTATATTTGACGGGACCAGCACTAAATATGGGGTTCGGCCCGCTTTTTTAGCTCCGCCTCAATCGCGGCGACCATTTCAAGCAGTTTGGACTTGTGCGCTTCCTCGCGCCCGTCAAATGGATGTCCAAGGTTTGCGCCCAAGGCCTTCCGTACCCCGTCCAACTCGTCTCTCAATTGATCATCTGTCATTTTGGAAAAGTCCATGCTGGCCTCCTGATGACATTATTTGAAGGGTGGGAGTCCTCGCTTGAGCCTCAAATAATTGAAGCCGGCAATTATCCCTTCCTTGTTCACGGTCTGCCAGAACTTCCGGGACGTCGCCGCGTCTCTAATCATTTGCTCTTCTTCGGCAGCTTTGCGAGCCTGCCAATCGGCAAGCTCCTGGTCAGTTATCGGCCTTCGTCTTTTGGGCGGCGCAGCACTAAAAGTAGGGCCGTCCTGCGGATGAGCTTTGCTCATCAGCGCTTCTCCGGCTTCTGGCTGCGTTCTTTCTGAGACTGCTTCTCGTCAACACTCAGACGATGTTTTGCTACGGCCGAAAAAGCCCGTTCAAAGTCGGTCGGATCATTACTAGTCTCGTGCTCTTGCGCGGCTTCGCGGATGCGCTTGCCACGCTCTTCGTCGGTTATCTGATGTTTCTTGGCAGGCATCTCACTTGCCCCCAACTGGCTCGTCCTCTGGAGCGGGTATTTCTTCGTGCTGTTCAAGATTTAACGTGCCCTGACGCGCTTTATCTGGAATTGGGACAGCAGCAATTCCAATCGGCGTAACCCCGCAAAGAGCAGCGCGCGTGCTTAAACCGCGATCATCTGTATAAAGCTCGGTCGCGCCATAGACTTTGCATATCGCAAGAATTTGTCGATCGACCTTGCGTTTCTGATAGGGCTCAGTTCGATTCTTTTCATCCTCGTGAAGAAAAGTATCGCGGTTGAGTATCGCCAACTCCGCAGCGCATCTGGCGTCAAAATTCCCTATCTCAAATATACGAGATCGGCTGACTAGGTTAATGTATTGCTCAGCGGTAGGTCCGATGACGGTCAATAACTCTGCGCATGCGGGTGCTGGTATGATTATCTTCCGGCGCGCTTTTTGAATCGAGATTATGACAAATTCTGCGCGCTCCTTTGCAAATTCGATTGGAATGTCTGTCCCTTCAGCGAAGGGAATTTTCCCGTTCGGATTCAAAAGTATACTGAGGATAGTATTGTCGAAAGCTACAGCGCTCACAGACTATCCCCGCGTTCAGATTGAAGACGCTCAATAGCGTCCTCAGGCCATTGCACATCCAAATCTCTGAGTTTTTCCAGAGTTAACGTCGCGTCCTCTTCGTCTAGCCGCTCAAAACTTTGCACTTGCATACGGATAAGATTCCAAGTCCCCTCAGAATCTCTGCACCATTGCCCTACACCAGATAGTCTCACTGGTTCCCATAACAGAGTTGCAAGATCTTTTGCTAATTGCCGCTTCGCCGTAAATCCAGAAAGTATGCGTCCGTCGAGAAGCTGAATTTGCAATGCTGCATCGTCGCCCGCCCCTCCAACTCTGATGAGTTGGCCGTCTATAGACGTAGCTTGCCGCAAACCTTCGACGACGCCCAAGTCCTCAGCGGCCGCCGGAATTTCAAGGATTACACGCTCCGCAGTCTTAAGGAGGGCAGGACGACCAGCATAGGTGGCACCTACTGCGTCTCTGCGAACCATGCGACGAATTTTGTCATAAGCATCTTTTTGGCGCTTTGTGCCGTCACCGCGTTGAACACGTTGCGCTCTTTCTCTCGCTTCCAACGCAGTAGCTTTGGGTGCATGCAGCACAGGCATAACGCTAGATTTGCGAATTTCGATAAGGTGAAGATTCTCAGGATCGCCAAGGACCACAGCCATTTGCTGAAGATAGTCAATCAACCGATCAAGCGGCATCGTTTCCGGAGTGTATCCCGGAATAACGATGCTTAACTCTTCAAAATCGGCCATGTCTAATTTTCCTAGTCCTAGGTGCTTTATACTCTACCAGCTGTTTGATAGGTGAGGCGCTTGCCGACGACACCCTCCAGCGCTTTGCTGGCCCGCTCTCTATCTTCCGCGCCAAGAGCAGAACGATTGCTGTAGCGAAAATCGAATTCCGCTAGATAGCGATGCAGATGCTTCTCGCTGCAATGCTGATACACGCCCTTCATGCCGCGCTTGAAAATCGAGTAATAGCCTTCGACCGTATTCGACGTGATCAGTCTGTCGCCTTCATAACGGGCATATTCTTCCCGCGCATGATTTACGGTGTCATGCGCGGCGTACTCTTTCGAAACATCGTAATAATGCTTGGCTTCATCGGTGTTGATGCGGCTTTCCCGAGCGACATTCTCGCGAACGATCGGCATGATGTCAGAGATGGCTTTGCCATCGACATGAAAGCTACGGGCAGCGCCGCCGCGCTCAACAAGCGTCAGAACCATATTCTTATGTTGAGCACTCCCGCGTCGTTTCGGAATACCCTTCACGCGGCCAATATAAGTTTCATCAACCTCAACGGTACGACCGTCACCGCCTAAAGGGGATAAGTCGCCAGAACGCATGGCTTCACGGATGCGATGGCCGAGAAACCACGCGCTCTTAAGCGTGATCCCAAGCGTGCGAGAGAGTTGGTTTGCGCTGAAGCCTTTTTTAGACGAGCAAATCAGATGAATAGCCGTCAGCCAGTCACGCATTTGGATATGGCTGGCCTCAAAGATGGTTCCTACTTTGATGCTGAATTTTTTGCGGCAAGCGTAGCACTTGTAGGAGCCGATGCGATCGGTCTTGCCACTGAGTTTTCCGGCTTTGCCAATCACCCCGCAATGAGGGCAAATCGGCCCATCTGGCCAAAGACGCGCCTCGACATAGGCATAGGCGGCAGCTTCATCATTGAATTGAGATTGAGCGAAAATCGAGCGGCTCATGGCAAAATTCCCTTATGCGATGAACCTATATCAAGTGGCTGGTCCCGTCAAGTATAATATTGCCGTTCTGTGCATGTGCATCGGTTCGCTCTTGATCGCGGTCACGCCGACCTATGCAACGATCGGCATCGCCGCGCCGATGATCCTCGCCATCGCCCGCATCATCGAGGGATTGAGTCTCGGCGGCGAATATGGCGCGAGTGCCACCTATTTGAGTGAAGTCGCCGAGCCACATCGCCGCGGCTTCTATTCGAGCTTCCAATATGTGACCTTGATCGGCGGTCAGCTCACCGCCATCATCGTGCTCCTCCTGTTGCAGAATGTCTTTTTGTCGACCGATGGCTTGAAGGCCTGGGGCTGGCGCATTCCCTTCGTGATCGGCGGGCTGCTTGCCATCTTCACCGGCATTATGCGGCGGAATTTGCCGGAGACTGAGATCTTCACTGAAACCAAACGCGAGATCGCACCCTCCGGCTCGCTCAAAGGGCTGGTTCCTTATTGGCGTGAGGTTTTGATCGTCATTGGTCTCACCGCCGGCGGTACGGCGGCCTTTTACACCTTCACGACCTATATGCAGACCTTCGTCAAGCTCACCATCGGGCTCGGCGACCGCACGACGACACTGGTCATCTTCGCGAGCCTCATCTTCGCGACCATCCTGCAGCCGCTCTATGGCGCGCTGTCCGATCGGATCGGCCGCAAGCCGGTCCTCATGTTCTTCGGTATTGCCGGCATGCTCGCGACCGTGCCGATCCTCGCCACTCTGCAGCATGTGAAATCGCCGGTCCTCGTCCTCCTTCTCATATGTGCCGCCTGGCTCTTCACCGCCGGCTATACGTCGATCAATGCCATCGTCAAAGCCGAACTGTTTCCGACCGCGATCCGGGCGACGGGCGTTGCCGTGCCTTATGCCTTCACCGTTTCGCTCTTCGGCGGCACGGCGTCGGCAATCGCGCTCTATTTCAAACAGACCGGGCATGAGGTCTGGTTTTTCTATTATCTCGCCGGCATGATCTTCCTGTCCTTCATCGTCTATGCGGCGATGCGTGACACAAAGGTCATATGCGCCATGGATCCTTCGCCCGAGGCTGATGCATAATGGCTCTCACTCTCGTCATCGCCAACAAAGCCTATTCTTCCTGGTCGTTCCGGCCCTATTTCCTCATGCGCTATTTCGATATTCCCTTCGCGGAAATCGTCGTTCCACTGGGTGAGGAGACGACGAGAGCGGAGATTTTGCGCTATACGCCGAGCGGCAAATGTCCGGTGCTCATTGACGAAGATCTCGTCATCTGGGACTCGCTCGCCATCATCGAGTATCTCGCCGAAACCTATCCGGACATCGGCATTTGGCCGCGGAGCAGAGCCGCGCGGGCCATGGCGCGGGCGCTTTCTGCGGAAATGCATTCGGGCTTTATGGGGCTGCGCGCGCATCTGCCGATGAACATGCGCCGGCCAGTCAAAGCGCGCGCGCTGACGCCGGAGGCGGCGGCCGATGTCGGCAGGATCGAGCAGGCCTGGGCGACGGCGCGGCTGCAATATGGCACGGGGGGCGCCTTTCTCTTCGGCGAATTTTCCGCCGCGGATGCGATGTTCGCGCCGGTTGTCAGCCGCCTCCATACTTATGATGTGCCGGTCACAGGCGAGAGCCGCGCCTATATGGATGCGGTGATGGCGCTGCCGGCCTGGCAGGACTGGCAGACGGGCGCCGAGGCGGAGGTCTGGCGGATCGCCAAATATGAGGAAATATAGCACGGCCGCATTGCGCATTCGCGCGGAGTGGCGAACGAGATCAGCTGCATGCCCGAAAAATTTGCTTTCGTAACAGGCGCCGGCTCCGGCATCGGCCGCGCCGCCGCGCTCGCTCTGATGCGCGCCGGCTGGACCCTCGCGCTCGGCGGCCGCCGCCTCGCTTTGCTCGACGAGACGGCGGCGCTCGGCGCGCCGGCGAAATGCCTCTGCTTGGCCTGCGATGTCAGCGATCCTGAGCAGGTGGCGGCGGCTTTCGCGACGATCAAATCCGCCTTCGGCCGGCTCGATCTCCTTTTCAACAATGCCGGCATGGCGGCGCGATCGGTGCCGATGGAGGAACTGACCTATGATGAATGGAAAGCCGTCGTCGACGTCAATCTCACCGGCACCTTTCTCTGCACTCAGCAGGCGATCAGACTGATGAAGGCGCAGCTGCCGCGCGGCGGCCGCATCATCAACAATGGCTCCGTCGCGACCCATGCGCCGCGACCGCATTCGGCGCCCTATACGGCGACGAAACATGCGATCACGGGCCTCACCAAATCGACTTCGCTCGACGGGCGCGCCTATGACATTGCCTGTGGCCAGATCGATGTCGGCAATGCCGCGACCGAGCTGTTGCGGCCCATGGTGCAGAGCGAAACAAAGGACCAGGCCGGCACCGAACCGATGATCGATGTTGCGCTCGTCGGCGCTGCCATCGTTCAGATGGCGAACCTGCCGCTCGACGCGAATATTCAATTCATGACGCTGATGGCGACGAAAATGCCGCTGATCGGCCGCGGCTGAGCGCGTGCCGGCTGCCGCGACATCCGTGAAACAAATTTAGATCGCTGAATCGACGGAAGCGGCTTGCCGAGACGGGACTGACGTAGGACATTCAAGGCTGGATGATCATGGTGCGAAACCCTGTCGAAAGCGGTCGGGGTGGTCAAGCAATCTCATGCAGTGCCTGAGCTTGGCGGCAGCCTATGAGCGGTCCTGTGGCGTTACGGCCCGATAGGCTTGAGGATTTCGGGAAGTGGCGCTTGGGGCAATTGTTGCTGATCAAGCTGGTGCAGATGGACGTATCGCGCGTGCGCTGACGGAGCGGGGAGGGCGATGCCTTATATTCTGGCTGGGTTTCTCGTCGTATGGCTGTCGCTTTATGCGCTGCGCAGCTTCGTGCGGGCGAATCCGGCGATTCTCCTGCATTTTTTGAATTGGGGTGCTGCTGCGACAGTGCTCGGTCTTGCTTTGCTCTTAGCGCTGCGCGGGCAGATCGAGTTCGCCGTCGGGCTGGGCCTGGTCGGCTTTTGGCTTCTCGCAACAGCCAAAAAGAATGGGGTGCAGAAAACGGCCGCCCCGAAATCCCTTGCCAACAGGCCTTTGGCCCGAGGCGGTAGCACGCCGCGGGCAAGCGGTCTTTCGCGGGTCCGGTCGGCGGTGATCGAGATGGAGCTCGATCATGCAACCGGCGTCATCAGCGGGACGATTCTCGCGGGTCCCGACGAGGGCAAATCGCTCGACCGGCTGAGCCGCCTGCAGTGCGAAACCCTGCACCGCCTCTGTCTTCGCGATGATCCGGAAGGGGCGCGCTTTCTAGAGGCGTATCTCGACCGCCGGTTTCCCGGATGGCGTGCGGCACGTGATGACGAGCCGGACACGTGGGGCCGCCGTCCAGCCGTGGCGCCGCGATCCGGCGCCATGACCGAGGATGAAGCTTATGAAGTCCTGGGCCTTCAGAAAGGGGCGACGCGCGACGACGTCATGCGTTCGCATCGCTCGCTGATCAAGAAGCTGCACCCCGACCAGGGGGGCTCGACGGATCTCGCCGCGCGGGTGAACGAGGCCAAGGATGTACTCATGCGACGGCACCACTGAACTCCATACGCAACATAATCTGCAACTGGCGGTCCGCCTCTTGCGGGGCGCGCCTTCTCAATTCTTGGTCGCGAAACAGGCGAAGCCCGATCGTTTGAGGGATCTGCAGGCGGCTTCGGCGGTCTCGGCCTCGAGCCCGGCAAAACGTGCTCGGTAAAGCGTCTCGGACCCTTTTTGGATTTTTTCGGTGAAGGGCTTGGCGGTGCTGAGCGAACCCGGCCCTTGCCTCTTGGCGCGCGCGAGCAGTTCGCTCGCCTTGGCCACATCATCCGTGGCGCCGATCTGGATCATCCAGCCGCTCCGGGCCGCCGCCGGACGTTCGGAGTCGAGCATTGCGCCCGTAGCTTCTGGCGCGCTGCGGATATCTTCGTTTTTGGCAAGCCGCTTGGCGTCACCGGCGCCGATGCGCGCTGGCGCCGGTCCGACGACCCATCGCAAGGTCGACGGCGTCGCTGTCACGCCGGTGGACCGCACCGTGGTGCCGTCGAAGACGGCGCGTTTTGCGCTCCCGGTTTCCGGGTCGGTCTCGCTGGCCTCTAAAGGCAACGGCTTTGGGGCGGCGGAGACGAAGGCGGGGCGGGGTCTCTGGACCGGCTGAGGGACGCCGAGCGAGCCGACTTGCGCCGGATCGACCGAGACAGCTCCCGCAAGCGGCATCGGCTTGGCTGTCGTCTTCACTGCCACTGGCGTTTTGGGCAAAGCGATATCTTGGGGTTCGGCCGTCTCGACTGGCTTCTTCCCGGCACGCTCGTCCGCCGGATTTTCGGCGATCAGCGGCGCTGAATGGCGGGTCGCGCCATCGTCAATATGCGCCTCGATCAGATTGTCCATGACGCGGTCGCGGCTGGCCGAACTCGCGCCGCCGAGGACGACGGCGACGATGAAATGACCATCGCGTTTCACTGAGGTCAGAAGGTTGAACCCGGAAGCGCGTGTGTAGCCGGTTTTAATTCCATCAATTCCTTCGACATGGCCGAGGAGGTGATTGTGGTTGTGGTAGGCGACGCCGTGGAAATAGAAGCTGCGGGTCGAAAAATAGCGATAATAGCGCGGGAAACGCTCCTGAATCGCGCGACCGAGGATGGCAAGGTCATGCGCAGTGGTGAGCTGCTCGTCGTTCGGCAGGCCCGACGCATTGGCATAATGGGTCCGCGTCATGCCGAGGGCATGCGCCTTGCGGGTCATCATCGCGGCGAAATCGGCTTCGTCGCCGCCGATCGCTTCGGCGACCGCAACCGCTATGTCATTGGCGGATTGAGTCACGATCGCCTTGATCGCGTCTTCGACGCTGATCGTCTGGCCGGGCCGCAGCCCGATTTTCGTCGGTGCCTGAGCAGCCGCATGGGCGGAGACCGGGATTCGAGAATCAAGGTGTAGGCGGCCCTTCTCGATCTGCTCGAACAAGAGATAAAGCGTCATCACCTTGGTGATCGAGGCCGGATGGCGCAGGGCGTTCTCATTGCGGCCGTAGAGCTCGTGGCCGGTGTTGCCGTCGACGACGAGTGCCGCGAATTGCGTTGTCTGTGCGGCACCTGGCCGCATGTGGCGCAGGTGAAACGTGAGCCGCAGATGATGGCGAAAATGATGCGCGTAATGGTGGCGATGGTGATGGTGGTGCCGATGCCATGCCTCGGCGGGCGAGGCGGAAAGCGTGGCGAAAAGACCAAGGCCGGCCAAAAAACCGGCTGCGGCGCCGAAGGAACGACCATGCACCGCGCTGCAACGCTTCGACATACTCCGCGATCCCCGATGTCTCGCCGGCCGGTTGTCCTTTAGAGCATCCTCCGGAAACGCCATTCCTTTCCGGATGAGAATCCTCCAACTTATTGATCTTGCTAGAACTCGGATGGATTCACGGATCCGATCGGAAGCGCCGCCCGACGCCGCCTGGCCGATGTCGGGCCAGCGGTTCGGACGGGTTCTGAAGGTCACGCTAAATCGGTCCGGTTACCCGACAGTTAACCGAATGGCTCAAAGGTCCGGAAAGGGTGCCGGGATGGAATTATGTTGCATTGCAAAAATTCTTGACGTCAATTGTGCAATGCGGTACATGCTTGCCATGCGGCCCTTTTGCAGGGTCGCCCTTCGCGTGAGCTCCAATCGAATCGTCTGATTAAGCGGCACGCGCATCCCGTCGGAGGAGTAAATCATGACCAATAATTTCGAAGAATTCCAAAAATTCGGCAAAGAGCAGCTCGACGCGACGACCTCGGTTGCTGCTTCGCTGGCGAAGGGGTTCCAGACGATCGCTGCCGAGGCGACCGACTATTCGAAGAAGACGCTGGAAGACAATTCGGCCTATGTCGAAAAGATGCTCGGTGCCAAGTCGCTCGACAACGCGATCCAGATCCAGTCGGATTACGCCAAGTCCGCCTATGAGGGCTTTGTCGCGCAGGCCACGAAGATCGGTGAGCTCTACACCAGCCTCGCGAAGGAAGCGTTCAAGCCGATTGAAAGCGCTATTTCCAAAGTTCAGGCTGCGACCACGGCTGGCAAGTAAGCTCTAGGCTCGAACGCCAGGCTTGAGCCCGGCGCAGCCCAGTGTTGATTACCTCCGGTTTGCGCCTCAAAGGACGGGGAAGGCTCGACTCGCGTCGGGCCTTTTATATTTTAGAGGGCTGTTCGCGCATCATAGAGCGAGAATTGGCGTTTCACGGCCGCTTGAACCCGACTGCTCGAAATTTCGGCATCCCCTTCCGCATTAGGACGCGCCGCCGGACAGATGCCGGTTCTCAGCCAGCTTATTGCCGCCGCAGTGCAAGCCGCAGACAAGGCGGGATTGCGTCCTAACGCCTCAGCGCAGGGGCTTATCCGGAATAGCCTCGATCTTGCATAAAGGACATTCGCCTAGAGCGGGATGAGGAAAAGTGGGAACCGGTTTTCCGGCGCAGCCAGGTTTAGGCAGATTGCGTAGACTTATCTGCGCATCCCGCTCTAAATTATGAGAATCGGTCACGTTTATGGAGACATCAGAAATATATCCGATGTCTCAATCATGACTTTGGATTGGTTCAATCCAGAGTCATCGTGATCAAGGGCGATATGGCCCATGGTCATGGCGTGCGCAAATCGGTGAGCGCGCCTGCGGATTGCCCAAAATCAAAGGTAGTCGAGACTGGCAAAGCGGAGTTATCATCTCCAACATGATTGCGCTGCCGGGATTGGTCAGGCTGGCGCTGAGAGCGTCGAGCGCCCCGAGCATTTGGGCCTCGGCCACGCGGGTCCGGCGCAGGCGGGTGAGCCAGGGCAATCCGCCGCGGGCGCCAGCAGATCTCCGGCGCGAAGAAGGAGCGGCTGCGCGTTTTAAGAGGCGACGGTGCGGCTTGCGGGCGGGATTGGTCCGCCCCATGTGACGAGAATGGGAGGCGGAAGCATGCCGTTGTGGGCATCGAGAGACCAGCAAAAAGGCGGCGACCAGGGGTCGGGTGCCGGCACGGTGGTCATCACGCGGCCCAAGACGCAGACGCGGCGGCCCAATATGTATCGCGTCTTGCTCTTGAACGATGATTACACACCGATGGAGTTCGTGGTTACCGTATTGCGGAAATATTTCAACAAAGGACCGGAAGAGGCGACGCGCATCATGCTTCACGTCCACCAGCATGGCGTCGGGGAATGTGGCGTCTTCACTTACGAAGTCGCCGAGACGAAAGTCACCCAAGTGATGGACTATGCCAGGAAGCATCAGCATCCGCTGCAATGCATCATGGAAAAGAAATGAGAGATCGGAGCCGCCATGCCCTCCTTTTCGCGCAATCTCGAACAAACCCTGCATCGCGCTCTCGCCGTCGCCAATGAGCGTCACCATGAATATGCGACGCTCGAACATCTTTTGTTGAGTTTGACGGAAGACAGCGAGGCGGCGGCCGTTCTGCGGGCCTGCTCCGTCGATATCGACCTTTTGCGGAAAAATCTGCGCGACTATATCGATCAGGAGCTCGACAATCTGGTCAGCGACGGGCGCGAGGATGCGAAGCCCACTGCCGGCTTCCAGCGGGTCATCCAGCGTGCCGTGATCCATGTCCAATCCTCCGGCCGGGAGGAGGTCACCGGCGCCAATGTGCTTGTCGCGATCTTCGCCGAGCGCGAGAGCCATGCCGCCTATTTCCTGCAAGAGCAGGACATGACCCGCTATGATGCGGTGAATTACATCAGCCATGGAATCGCCAAGCGTCCCGGCCTGTCCGATCCGTCGAAGACGCCGCGTGGCGTCGAGGATGAGGAGAACCGCGAGTCGAAGGATAAGGAATCCGGCAATTCGAAGAAGAAAGAGGGCGCGCTCGACGCTTATTGCGTCAATCTCAACAAGAAGGCGCGCGACGGCAAGATCGATCCGCTGATCGGCCGCGAGGCGGAAGTCATGCGCACCATCCAGGTGCTCTGCCGCCGGCATAAGAACAATCCGCTCCTCGTCGGCGATCCCGGCGTCGGCAAGACGGCGATCGCCGAAGGCCTGGCCCGCAAGATCGTCAAGAACGAAGTGCCGGAAGTGCTCGCCGACGCGACGGTGTTTGCTCTCGATATGGGCACGCTGCTCGCCGGCACCCGCTACCGTGGCGATTTCGAAGAGCGGCTGAAGCAGGTGATGAAGGAGATCGAGAATCACAAGAAGGCGATCCTCTTCATCGACGAGATTCATACGGTGATCGGCGCCGGCGCCACCTCAGGCGGCGCGATGGATGCCTCCAATCTCTTGAAGCCTGCGCTCGCGCAAGGCACGCTGCGCTGCATCGGCTCGACCACCTATAAGGAATATCGCCAATATTTCGAAAAGGACCGGGCGCTTGTCCGGCGCTTCCAGAAGATCGACGTCAACGAGCCGTCGGTCGAGGATGCGATCGAGATCATGAAGGGGCTAAAACCCTATTTCGAGGAATTCCACAAGGTCCGCTACACCAATGAGGCGGTGAAGGCGGCGGTGGAGCTCTCGGCGCGCTACATCCATGACCGCAAGCTGCCGGACAAGGCGATCGACGTGATCGACGAGACCGGCGCGAGCCAGATGCTGGTCCCCGAGAACAAGCGCAAGAAGACGATCGGCCTCAAGGAGATCGAGACGACGATCGCGACCATGGCGCGGATTCCGCCGAAGACCGTGTCGAAGGACGATGCCGAGGTGCTCGAACATTTGACCGAGACCTTGGAGCGCGTCGTCTATGGGCAGAACCGCGCCATCGCGGCTCTGACTGCCGCGATCAAGCTCGCCCGCGCGGGCCTGCGCGACGGCGAAAAGCCGATCGGCTCCTATCTCTTCTCCGGCCCGACCGGCGTCGGCAAGACGGAGGTCGCGCGCCAACTCGCGACCGCCTTGGGTGTCGAGCTCGTCCGCTTCGACATGTCGGAATATATGGAACGCCACACGGTCTCGCGGCTGATCGGCGCGCCTCCCGGCTATGTCGGCTTCGATCAGGGCGGTCTCTTGACCGATGCGATCGATCAGCATCCGCATTGCGTTCTGCTGCTCGACGAGATCGAGAAGGCGCATCCCGATCTCTACAACATCCTTCTGCAGGTGATGGATCACGGCAAGCTCACCGATCACAACGGCAAGCAGATCGATTTCCGCAATGTGATCTTGATCATGACGACCAATGCCGGCGCCTCGGACATGGCGCGGTCGGCCTATGGCTTCACACGCACCAAGCGCGAAGGCGAGGATATCGAAGCGATCAACCGCATGTTCGCGCCGGAATTCCGCAACCGGCTCGATGCGGTCGTCGCCTTCGGCCATCTCCCGCATGACGTGATCGCCAAGGTCGTCGACAAATTCATCATGCAGCTCGACGCGCAGCTCGCCGAGCGCAATGTCACGATCGAGCTCACCGACGAGGCGCGCAACTGGCTCGTCGACAATGGCTATGACGAGCAGATGGGCGCGCGGCCGATGGCGCGCGTCATCCAGCAGATGATCAAGACGCCGCTCGCCGATGAAGTGCTCTTCGGCCGGCTGAAGAACGGCGGCACAGTGCGCGTCGTCGTCACCTCCGATGAAGATGGCGTCAAAAAGCTCGGCTTCGTCTTCCCGGAAGGTCCGGTGCTGCCGCGGCCGGAGCGCGACATTGTCGAGGCCGGCAAGAAGCGGGTGCGCTCCGAGCCGGAAGTGCGCCGCGCCAAGGCGCGCAAGCTCAAAACCGATGATGACGAAGGCGGGCCCGACGGCGCGGACGGCGGCCCGGACGAGCCGGAAGGCGAAGATGTCGCCGAAGAGACAAAAGCCAGCGAGGAGACCGAGAAGCCGTCGGGCATCGTCCCGAATGTGCCTTTGCAGAACTGAGACAAAGCCGCAATAGCAATGAAATCGGGCTTCGCCGCTTCGGTGGCGAAGCCCGATTTGTTTATTGCCCGTGGGGCAACAGAATTCCTCATCCTGAGGGCACGCGAAGCGTGCGTCTCGACGGATGAGGAATTCTGTCAGATCCCGCCGCGGGAGCGATCCCTCGCCCTTCGAGGCTCGCCATAGGCCGTTGCTTGCGACGGGCGTCGCTTCGCAACGCCCGGCACTGTTACAGTTTGATCCGGACGTTCTGGGGACGATCCCCAGCTTAAAATTCTGGCGCCTTTGACGCCGGGCTCGCCGTCGCCATCTGCTTCCTGTATGATTAGCGGAAAGCAGGAGACGACCGTTTATGCCGAATGAGCTAGATGAATTCATTGATGAGAGCATCAAGCGCTCTTTGGCCAAGCGCTATAATCCGACATCTTTTATCCAGATGCGGCAGCGTTGGGGGACTCAAGAGGCTGTCAAGCGCTTAGTCATTAGCGGCGAAATTCAAAGCGGTTTCAAAAAGATGCAAGAACTCGGACTTTTAGAGTGGTCGGTTGAGGCCGGCGTTCTTAAATTTCCTGCCTTGTTTGATAGAGAAACCCAAGATGCTGCGAAGTTCCGCCTTGATCGGGTGAAGCATGCCTAAAGGCCCGAAAGGTGAGCGACGTCCCGCTAACGTCATCGGCAACGCCGTCAAAATCATGCGCATCGCCACAGGCGATAGAGCCGGAAGATTTCGGCGCCGACGACGGCGAGGACCCGGCCGCGAAGGCGCTCGGCAAGAAAGGCGGCGCGGCGCGGGCGAAGAAACTCACGCCGGAGCGCAAGGCTGAGATAGCTAAACAGGCGGCCGAAAAGCGGTGGAAATCTCAGACCGGCGGTTGACAAATTAACAGATTTTTCGTATTTGGTTGCGAACATACCCACGCAACCAAATGCGAGCGCGCGCAAGTGACTAGCCCCGAAGACTTTCTGAAAGACCAGCTTCCGGTTCGGTTTTGGCCAGTGATCCCCAGGACTCTGCGGACGGCCTACGCGGCCATCGACGATTTGGTCAAAGATACCCCGATCTTGCAGATCGAAAGCGCGGTCGACAACAAAGGCAGGCTCGTTTCATTCGGGGTAGATTTTGCGTTGCGGAGGGCCATCGAGTCAGGCGCGCTGCCTTGTGACTATCGCTGGCGGGACTTCGCCAAGCCGACTGGTCGATATCTGGAATTGCGCTTTTCTCATTCGACGGCGTCAATCAGTCAGGTTGCCGATCCTGAGCGCCAACCTAGGAACGTGGTGTTCCGGGAAAATGGCCGCCTTAACACCCAGGGGGTATTTGATCTTGCTGAATTCGACGATGAGAAGCGCATAGTTGGCGCTCCCCACTTTCTTCTTGTTCACGGCCATCAATCACTGAACTTCGCTCATTGGGGTTTGCCGTCTGCCACTTCGCGCAGCCGCTATACTTGGCTATCTCGCAATTTGATGAGGCTACCGCACGAGATTGAGTCAGAGTTGCCACCGCCCGAAGACACCGACGTCGACCTTGATGAGCTTAATCTTCTTAAAGAAGACATCGAGCGGTGGAGGAAGGACAATGGCGAAGACTGATAACAACGTCCTCCAGTTTCCCTCAGCCGCCCATGCCTCTGCCGGGCGGCTTTTGATTCCAGAACGTCTAATTGAAGCAAGGCTTGCTGCGCGGCTGACACAGACCGAACTTGCCGATCGTATCGGCGTAAGTCGTCAAGCCGTGTCATCATACGAATTGGGGCTCAAATCTCCCGAACCGCCGGTTCTCAGAAAGATTTCTGAGACGCTGGAACAGCCTGTGACTTTTTTTACTAAGTCGGCTCGGCCGTCATTCGGGAAACATAGCGTTAGGTTTTTTCGTAAGAAGGGCGCGGACACCAAGCGTCGTAATCAGGCTTGTGAGGTTTATGCCGAATGGTTTGCGAGTAGCGCTTTCGCCTTCAATGCCATCGCGAATTTTCCGAAAGTCGATCTCCCACAATTTGAGCCTCGCGATGCTCAATCGAATGCATATACAGAAGACGAGATCGAAACCTACGCTCACGAGGTACGTAGGCACTTTGGGCTCGGGCTTGGGCCAATCTCGAATATGGTTCGTCTTCTCGAAACGAAAGGCGTGATCGTTTGTCGATACGTTATACCTGGTGAAAACATTGAGGCGTTTTCATATTGGTGTGGCGAGCGACCGTTCATTTTTCTCGCATCAGACAAAAAGAGCGCAGCGCGAGCGAGATTTGATGCGGCCCACGAAATGGCTCACCTCTGCATCCACAGATGGGTAAGTGAAGACGATTTGGACGATCCGAAACGATTGAAGGAAATAGAGTCCGAGGCAGATCGATTTGCCGCTGCATTTTTGCTGCCGAGGCGAACATTTCCTAACGAGGTTTATTCACCAAGAGCAGAAGCCTTTGTCGATCTAAAGGCGAGATGGAAAGTGTCGATTCAGGCCATGGTCTATCGATGTAAGGACCTTGGATTATTCGACGAGCGACAAATCACGAATATTTATAAGCAAATTTCCTACAAGAAGTGGAGAACGAATGAACCACTCGATGTCGGAGAAAGGGCAATCCCTCTTGAAGATCCCCTCCTTTTACGGCGCGTGGCTGAGTTGGTTTTTCAGAGCGGACGTTATGGAGTGGATGACCTCAAGGACGATTTAGCCTTATCGGGGGAAACTCTAGAGAAGTTGCTTGGCCTACCGCTCGGCAGCCTACGCAGCGATCAAACACCCGAAGACTTCAAGCCGACATTGAAGTGAACTGGCACTGTTACAAACGCCCTATGGCTCGCACCTCAGGGTGAGGGATCTTCCATTCACTGGTTACGATCCTTTCGCGATCGCTGCCGCGATCTTCGCGGCATTGGCCGCGAGCACTTCCGGCTTTTCCATCACGCTCGCCGGCGGGCGCAACTCCACGCCTTCCCAGCGCGGCAGAATATGGAAATGCAGGTGGAAGACCGTCTGGCCGCCAGCCAGCTCATTATATTGATAGAGGGTGACGCCTTCGGCACCGAGCGCGGTCTTGGCAGCTCGCGCGACCATCTGCACCCGCTTGATCAGCTGGCCGAGTCCTTCCGGATCGGCATCGAGAAGATTGCGCGCCGGAAATTTCGGGAGCACGAGACAATGGCCCTCGATGCGCGGCATGATGTCCATGAAGGCGAAGGCGACCTCATCTTCATAGACTTTGTGGCAGGGGATCTCGCCGCGCAAAATTTTTGCGAAAATATTGCTGTCGTCATAGACCGGGGACATGGCGCGCTCCTTCGGGCTGTCGTCTGGCCCATGCGTTAATTCGATCGCAGCGAGCCTGTCCAGATCGAAAATCGTGTAGAGCCTGCGCCCTCACCCACCCTTTTTGAATGGCGCCATTTCCGCATATTCGTCGAGCGATTCACCCACCGCCGCCCGCTCGCGCGCCAAAAATTCGTCGATCGCCGTGGCGAAGCGGCGGTCGGCAATGTCATGCGCCGAAAAAGTCGGAACCGCGACATAGCCGCGGGCGAGCTTATGCTCGCCCTGGGCGCCGGCTTCGACGCGCGCAAGCCCATGCGTGATCGCATATTCGATCGCCTGATAATAGCAGACCTCGAAATGCAGAAAGGGATATTCCTCGATCGAGCCCCAGTTGCGCCCATAGAGCGCATCCTGCCCAAGAAAATTGATCGCGCCCGCTATATAGCGATTCTTGCGCTTCGCCATCACGAGCAGAATCCGTTCAGGCATGCTCGCGCCGATCTGCGAGAAGAAGGCGCGCGTGAGATAGGGCTTTCCCCATTTGCGGCTGCCCGTATCCATATAGAAGAGGAAGAAGGCGTCCCAATGCGTTTCCTTGATCGCTGAGCCTGTCAAAAGCTCGATCTCGATTCCGCCGGCCTGCGCCAGCGCATCCTTGCGCTCGCGGCGGATCATCTTGCGCTTGCGCGAGGTGAGATCGGCGAGGAAGGCGTCGAAATCGCCATAGCCCTTGTTGATGAAATGAAACTGCTGGCCGGTGCGCTGCAGAAAGCCGTTGCGCCCCAGCGCATCCCATTCGGAGCGGGTCGGGAAAGTGACATGGATCGAAGAGGCGTCGATCTTCTCGCGCCATGAGCGCAGGCCGAGGATCAGCGCATTCAAAGCCGCCTCGCCGCCTTCGGGAGAGACGAGCAGGCGGCGCCCCGTCGCTGGCGTAAAGGGCACCGCCACTTGCACTTTGGGATAATATTGCAGGCCGGCGCGATGATAGGCATCGGCCCAGCCGTAATCGAAGACATATTCGCCCATTGAATGGGTCTTGAGGTAAGTCGGCGCCACCGCCACCAGCCTGCCGCCGATCGGCTCTTCCACCACCACATGGGTCGGGGTCCAGCCGGTCTTGCCGCCCACTGAGCCGGAGCGCTCGAGCGCCTGCAAAAACGCATGGGTGATGAAGGGATTGAAGCGCTCCTTCTGAAGAGCCGATTCTTGGTGCAGCGCGGTTTCTTGAAGCGCCGCTTCCTGAGGCTCTGCTTTGACGGGGTCGGCGCCGACCACGGGCGGCTCGCCCAGCGCCACGGGCATAGCGCAAAGGTCCGAGCCGCCGAGCAGGGCAGTCGGATCGGGATTAGCGCAAGCGTCCCATTGCGCCGCATCGATCTCACCGATCGATGTGACAAGACGGATCTTATAAGTGCCTGACATCAGCCGTCGAAGTCATTGCAGACGGTTTCTTACGCGCGATCGCATTTGAGCTTATTTAGCGCTCTTCGCGCTTGCAGCGATCGTCAAGCTCGCAGCAATCAATGTGCCGAAAGCGGGGGCGCGACCGCGGCCTTGCCCGCGATGATCGCTTCGGCGGCGGCCATGCCCGTCAGATAGGCGCCATGGGCGGTCGAAAAAGCCTGTTTCGAGCAGGCTTCGCCGGCAAAGAAAATCCGGTCCTCGACCGGTGCGGCGAGTTTTCCGCGCGCCTCGGCATGGCCGGGCAGAGCGTAAGAATAGGCGCCGCGGGCGAAAGGGTCCTGGCCCCAAGCGGTCTCGGCGACGGGGCGCAGCCGCGCTCTGATCGAGGTGCCGAGAAGGTCGGCAAGCTCGTCCTCGGCGAAGGCATAGAAGGCTTTAGCCCCTTCGATTTCGAGATCGGCAGCGAGATGGCCGCCGAAATAGGCCTCGATGATGCCGCGCCCGAACGGGCGCAGATGATAGCTCGCCGTATCGGTTCGATCGATCCGGCCGAAGAGATGTCCGTCCTTCGGCAGGTTCAGCGGTCGATCGAGGGCGAGCACGAGCTTGTCCGCAATGCCCAAGGGCAGGACGGCGGCGGCGGCGCATTTTTCCGGCAGCGGTGGGTCGAAGGCGAGCGCCTCCTGCGCCAGGAGATTGGTCGGCAAGGTGATGATCGCTCTTTCCGCCGTAATCACGCCCTGCGGCGTCATGAGGCGCAGATGCCGGCCGCTATGGTCGAGCCGCGTGACCGGGCAGGAGAGGGTGACCGGCAGATCATGGCCGAAAGCGGCGATGCCCGCGCCATAGCCTTCGACGACACGCCAATTAAGGCCGGTGTCCGCATAATTGCCCGTGTCGTGGATCGAGAGCCGGTCGGGTTCGGTTCCGCTCGCGTAGCTCATGACGGCTGCGATCAGCGCATTGAAAGGGCCGCCGGGCGCGAGCAAACCGGCCGCAGGCTGGTCGGGGGCGTCGCGCGCGGCCTTGGCCAAATCTCGCCAGAACGTGGTCATGGCCCGATCGAAGGCAAGTTGCTCCTCGGCGCTAAATCCCAGATCGAGGCTGTGACGGCCCCAGGCCGGCGGCGTCTTGTCGATGGTGAAGCCAAGGCCGCTGAGAATGGCGGTGAAAGGATTGGCATCGGCCGAATGGAGCCAGCCGCAGCCGAGGTCCAGAGGAAATTCGCTAGCCGACGTAAAGGCCCGCCCGCCAATGCGCGATCGTGCCTCCAAAATCCGGAATTTGACGCCAGCCTGCGCAAGCTGCCGGCCGGCGGCGAGGCCAGCGGCGCCTGCGCCAATAACGACGACATCATAATCGGCGAGAACGGATGTGGAAGTCATGCACATGGCTGCGCCGACATAGCATCATCGTCAAAAATTACAAACTACCGCGATATTTGTCTTTTCCGCCGGTCTGTCGCCGGCTTCCCCGCGCTCTTGCCGCAATCTCTTGCGCAGGGTCCCATTCTCGTCACCTTTCGCCGGCATTGAGCGGCTCTTGCAAGCCGTAAACTTTTCGGAAGCTCGCCATCGCTAGTTTGGCGTCGGAATTTCGAGCCGGGTTCAAAAGAGCGGAGCCGCCGCCATCCAATGCTGAGCCGCCCCATCTTTTGGCGCCAAGCCGAGGCTGATCCTCGCCCGATCCCGCGTCCGGGTCGGAAGAACCGGGACGTCGTCGCGTCCTATTTCGGCGAGGCGGCTTCGCGGCTCCGCGGCCTTTTCAATCTTCTCACGGGGCTGGCGCTGACGGTGCTCCTTGCCGGCTGCATGTCGGTGGGAGTTCCCGACGTCTCCGGGACGGTTGGCGACATGTTCGGATCGTCGCCAGCGGGCTCACCGAATTTGATCTCCATCTTCGTCGCGTCGACACGCAATGGCGAAAATGGCGCAGCGAATGAGATGAGCCGCGATGGGACCCATTATTCTCTACAGATGATCAGCATACCGCCGCATCATAAGATCGGCGAAATCGAGCGGCCGGCTTTCGGCGCCGCCGACCCGTCGCAGCATTTCGTGATGGCGTCGCGCCGCGAGCTCGACGAGGCCACGTTCCGCAACGAGCTCGCGACCCATATCTCGGGCCGCATCGGCTCTAATCGCGACGTTCTGCTTTATGTGCACGGCTTCAACACCGGCTATGACGAGGCGCGCTTTCGGCTCGCCCAGATCGTCGAGGATGGCCGTTTCGGCGGCGTGCCTGTCCTTTTCACTTGGCCTTCGAGCGATAATCTTCTCGGCTATGAAGCGGCGCGCGAATCCGCGACCGCAGCGCGCGATGCCTTGGCGAGCCTGCTGCGCGATCTGAGCGAATTGCCCGATGTCGGGCGCATCCACATCCTCGCCCATTCGCTGGGCACCTGGCTCACCATGGAAGCCTTGCGCGAGCGGGCCATCGCCGGCAGCCCGGATCTCAATGGCAAGCTCGGCACTGTGATGCTAGCGGCGCCCGACATCGATCTTTCCGTCTTCCGCGAGCAGATCCGCCGCCTCGATGCGTCGCATATTTCGGTGCTTGTTTCTTCGAAGGACAGGGCCTTGTCCCTGTCGCGCTGGCTTGCCGGCGATCGGCCGCGTCTCGGCGCGCTCGATCCGCGCAAAGCCGCAGATCGCGCTGCGCTCGATAAGCTCGGCGTGAAAGTCTATGATCTGTCGCCGCAGTCGACGGGGCTCGTCGGCCATGGCATGTATGCCGACGCGCCGGAGGTTGTCCGCGCGATCGGCTTGCAGATCGGCAGAGCCCGCGTGCAGGATGAAGATGTGCAGGCCGTGCTCGGCAAAAAGCCGATCGACCCCAATGTGACGACCGAGCCTTTGCCTTCTGCGGGGGCGCCGGCAAATCCGGCACCGACGGGGCCTGCGGCGACAACGCCCGCGCCCGCAAATCCGTCTGCGACGCCTTCTGCGGCCGGTCATTGAGCGCGAGGCGTCGGTTCAGCATGTCTGGACCTCTCTCGCCGCTATGCTAGCTTGGATCAGGAGGTCTTCCATGCCGAGCCTTGTCGTCGAACCCGCGAAAGATCTGCCGCCCCGCCGCGCCTTCACGGTGGCGGAAGTGCTGCGCATGCAGCAAGCCGGCATTCTCGGCGAGGACGAGAATTTCGAGCTGATCGAAGGCGAGATCGTGCCAATGCAGGCCAAGACCCATGTCCATGAGCTCATCAAATCGGCGCTCAATCTCAAGCTCGCCCGCGCTCTACCGGATGATCTCTGGCTTGGCGTCGAAAGCACGATGTATCTCTCCGATCGCACTTTTGTCGAGCCGGATCTCGTTGTTTACCGACGCGGGCTGAAGCTCGAAGAGGTGAAAGGTCCCGACATTCTTCTTGCGATCGAAGTCGCCTTGACGAGCCTCGCGTTCGATCGCGGTTTGAAGGCGAGCCTCTACGCACATTATGGCGTGCGTGAACTCTGGGTCGTGGATGCTGCGGCGCGCATCACCTTCATGCATAAAGGGCCGAGCGAAAAAGGCTGGGGCGAGATCATCGAAAAGGGGCCGGACTAGGTGCTGCGCTGCGACGCCATTCCGAATTTTTCGATCACGCTTGCCGAGGTGTGATCGCTGCACACGGCCGGTGTAACCCTCACAATCTTGCCGGCAGTTCTTCTTCGCGTGCCAGACTGGAGAAGCGCGTCATCTCCGCTTCGAAGGCGAGTTCGACCGTGCCGGTCGGCCCATGGCGCTGCTTGCCGATGATGACTTCGGCGCGGCCATGTACCTGTTCCATCGTCGACTGCCAGGTCAAAAATTCCTCGCTGCCCTCGCGCGGCTGCTTGTTCTTCAGATAATATTCTTCGCGGAAGACGAACATCACCACATCCGCATCCTGCTCGATCGAGCCGGATTCGCGCAGATCCGAGAGCAATGGCCGCTTGTCGTCGCGGTTTTCGACCTGGCGCGACAGCTGCGACAGAGCGAGGATCGGCACGTTCAGCTCCTTGGCCAGCGCCTTGAGGCCGGTGGTGATCTCGGTCAATTCCTGCACCCGGCTGTCGCTGCGGGACCGGTTCGCCGAGAGCAATTGCAAATAATCGACGACGAGCAGGTCGAGGCCGCGCTGGCGCTTCAACCGGCGGGCGCGCGCGGTGAGCTGGGCGATCGAAATGCCGCCGGTCTGATCTATGTAGAAAGGGATGGTCTGCATGTCGCGCGCGGCTTCCGCGACGCGGTGGAAATCGGCTTCCGAAATGTCGCCGCGGCGGATCTTATAGGAGGGGACGGCCGCCTGTTCGGAAATGATGCGGGTCGCCAATTGCTCGGCCGACATTTCGAGCGAGAAGAAGCCGACGATGCCGCCATTCACCGTTTCATGGCTGCCATCCGGGCGCGGGCGGAATTCATAGGCCTTGGCGATGTTGAAGGCGATGTTCGTCGCCAGCGCGGTCTTGCCCATGCCTGGGCGGCCGGCGATGATGACGAGGTCGGAAGATTGCAGCCCGCCCAGCATGCGGTCGAGATCGGCAAGGCCCGTCGCAATGCCGGAGAGCCGGCCGTCGCGCTCCCAGGCTCTGGCCGCCATATCGACGGCGGTCGCCAGAGCATCGGAGAAGCGCTGGAAGCCGCCGTCATAGCGGCCGGTCTCGGCGATCGAATAGAGCTTGCGCTCGGCCTCTTCGATCTGGTCGCGCGGCGCGGCGGCAATCGGCGCGTCATAGGCGGCATTGACGATATCTTCGCCGATGAGGATGAGATCGCGCCGCACAGCGAGATCATGGATAGTGCGGCCATAATCCTCGGCATTGATGATGGTCGTGGCTTCCGCAGCGAGACGCGCGAGATATTGCGGGATCGTCACCTGGCCGAGATCGTGCTCGCCCAAAAAGGTCTTCAGCGTGATCGGCGTCGCGATCTTGCCGGCGCGGATCAATTGCGACGCGACATCGAAGATGCGCCGATGCAGCTCCTCGGAAAAATGCTGGGCTTTGAGAAAATCCGAGACGCGGTCGAAGGCGTCATTGTTGACGAGGATGGCGCCGAGCAGCGCCTGTTCCGCCTCGATATTATGCGGCGGCATGCGGAAGTTTCGCTCGCCCGCGCGATCTTGGGCTTTGCCCAGCGGCGTGGCTTCGTTTTGGCGGTCAAACCGGCCGGCGAATTGTTCCAGCGTGGGCATGCGGTCTCGGTTCGAATAGCGAATCACCCATCATGATGATCCGCAATCTCACACTTGTCGCATAGAGGTTTGCGCCGCGGGAGCAAAAAATCGACGTTACGGAAACTTAGTCCGGCTATACACACGAGCCCCAAAATTTTTGCTTTGGGGTCTCGACTCCAGCGATCTACATGGTCCACTGCGGCTTGCGGGTTGTCCTTTAGCATCTGCTGTGCAGAGGGTTGCCGGCCAAGACTCTGGTGCGGGCGCGAGTCCGGCGCGGCCACGCAAATGGCGGCGCCATTTTCGCCTATAGGCTGAGGCCGATCGGATGGTCTGATCGGCTCTTCAGCAGCCGCGGTCAGCCTTCCTCGCCCGCCGTTTCGGCGAGCGCGGCGCCGACTTCGAGGCCGAGATCCGCCATCGATGTTTCTTCGACGACATTCATCGCTTCGCCTTTGGCCTGGCGCTCGGCCTCTTGCGGCGAACGGGCGACATTGATGGTGATCGGCACTTCGACCTCGGCATGGAGATGCACCGGCACCTCATGCAGGCCGATCGATTTGATCGGGCTCTTGAGCACGATCTGGTTGCGGCTGGTGATGAAGCCGCCGGCAGTGACGGCGTCTGCAATATCGCGGGTCGACACCGAGCCATAGAGCTGGCCGGTTTCGCCGGCCTGGCGGATCAGGATGAAGCTCTTGCCGGCGAGCTTTTCAGAGACCGCCTCGGCCTCGCGCTTCAATTCGAGATTGCGCGTCTCGAGTTCGATCCTCTGCGATTCGAAGCGCTTCTTATTGGCGCCCGTGGCGCGCAGCGCCTTGCCCGACGGCAAGAGATAATTGCGGGCATAGCCGTCCTTGACGCGTACCTGATCGCCCATTTGCCCAAGCTTGGCAATGCGTTCGAGCAGTATGACTTCCATGGGTTTGGTCCTTTCGCTTCGTTCAAATGTGCGTCGATGCCGCTTGAGCCTTCCGGTCGCGCAGGGAAAAGCCCGACTCGATGAGGCCGATGACGGCCAAAATGATGAGCGGCCATGGCACCAACAGGCCGAGCGTGAGATAGAGGCCGCAGAGCAAAGCGGTGCGGAACTTCATGCCGCGTGAAAGGTCATGCAGCACGGCAAGCCCCTGCAGCACGAAAGTGACGCCGAGCGCCGCAGCGGCGACGCTGGCGATTACGCCGGCGAGGCCATGCAGAAATGTAAGACCGAGGCAGGCGATGAAAACGAGTGCGGCAATGCGCGGCACCCGCAGATCATGCGGAATGTCTGGCCAAGGATAGGGCAAGCGATGCGAGAGCTGCACCACGCGGCCGCCGAGCCAAAGATTGGCCGTGAGCACCAGAGCCAGCATGCCGCTCGCGGTCGCCGGCATGGTTTCGACGACGAGCCGCGATAGCGCAGCAAGATCGAAGTTTTTCGGCAGTTCGCGGGCCCCGAGCATTTCGCTGATCAGCGGCTCGACCTTCGCCACCGCTTTCGCAAGGCCAGCTTCATAGCTGTCTTGTTGGAAGACGACAGCAAGCGTGATCGCGGTCACGACGCCGAAGGCGATTGCTACCACCGACATGAGAATATCGCCGAATGGGTAGCGTGGCCGAGCAGAGATCTTTGTTTTTGACTCCGCCGCCGCCTTGCCGCTCGAAAGCGGCATGAAACGCGTGAGCCAGGGGATAATGACTTGGCTTTGGCCCGCTCCGGCCAGCCGCGCGAGCCACCAGGACGGTAAAGTGAGGCTGAGCGCGAAGATCAAGCCGGCGAAGCCTGCGCTGAGCAAAGTGTTGAGCGAGAACGCTGCCGTTGTTGCAGCTGTGATCAGCGCCATGATCGTTACGGCGGCGGCGACGGCAGCGCCGAGGCCCGTCGCATGGCCGAAGCCCAAAGTCGCGATCATGATTGGCAGCGGCGACATTGAGGCGAGCAGCAGCGCGGCGAGTGTGCCTTGCTGCCACGCGGCCACGAAAAGCATTGCCGCCGCAAGGCCGCTGCCGAAAGCGACCGGAAAGCGGATGTCGAAGCCTTGCAAATCCTGTTTCGTCATCGCCGAGCTGTCCCGCTTAGGCGGTTAGGGAGGCGGTGCCACCCAGCCGAACCGCCGAATCTGATCGGCGGCCTTTTTCATTGCGATTCCCGGCAGCGTTGCGACGCTTGCCGCAGCACTGCCCCTATCTGCCCTCCTGAGCCGGTGAGGACCGGCTCCGCAAGGCAAAGTGCCGTGTTAACGGATCACATAGGGCAGAAGCCCGAGGAATCTTGACCGCTTGATCGCCTTAGCCAATTCCCGCTGTTTTTTGGCCGAGACCGCGGTGATGCGCGAAGGCACGATCTTGCCGCGCTCGGAAATATAGCGGGAGAGCAGCCGCGTGTCCTTGTAATCGATCTTCGGCGCATTGGGGCCGGAGAAGGGGCAGGTCTTGCGGCGGCGGAAGAACGGCCGGCGGGCCGGAGCTGCTGGGGTTGCCATTAAAAATTCCCTTCCTCGCTCAATCCTGGGTCTTCACGTCCGCGCCGCGGGCCGCGTTCGCCGCGCTCCCGCTCGCCACGCTCCCGCTCGCCACGCTCGCCGCGGCCACGGCCGCGTTCCCGCTCGCCACGCTCGCCGCGCTCCTCATCATCGCGCTTGCGCATCATCGCCGAAGGGCCCTGTTCCAGCTCTTCGACCCGCACGGTCATGAAGCGGAGGATGTCCTCATTGAGGCCCATCTGCCGTTCCATTTCGGTCAGCGCTGCCGCCGGCGCGGAAATATTGAAGAGGGTGAAATGTGCCTTGCGGTTCTTCTTGATGCGATAGGCGAGGGATTTGACCCCCCAATATTCGAGCTTCTCGATCTTGCCGCCGAAAGACTCGATCAGGCCTTTGAATTGCTCGTTCAGGGCGTCCACCTGCGGCGCGGAAATGTCCTGGCGCGCGAGATAGACATGCTCGTAGACAGACATGGGATTGCCTTTCTCAGTCGAAACACGCTTCGGCGCGAAGCCCTTCGAGCCTCGGAAAGGCTCGAGTGAACAATCGAAGGCGGGGACACGGGAAGCCGGATCAAAAGATCCTGCGCGCAAAAACGCGCCTTCCGTTCAGCCCCCGGCCAAAGCGAGGAAGCGAGCTTTATACGTGGAAATTTCCCCAAATCAAGCGCGACGATGGCGCCGCGCGCGATCATCTGATCTGGCTCCAGCTTCAAAGCGTGTTTCAAGAGCCGGAAAAGACCTGAAGGATTTCGCTCGCGGCCGAAATATCGTGATTGGGGCTGCCGAAGAGAAACGGGAGAAAAGTGGGACCGCCAGGGATCTGGTGGCCGCCGCCTTCGACCTCATAGAGGCGGACGCTTGCCCGCGGCGCGCAGCCGCTCCAGGTCACGAGCTTCACACGCGTGTTTTCGCGGCCATTGCGCTTGGGCAGCGGCCGCTGCGATTGGCTGGTGCACCCCTCCGCTTTGGCAAAGATCTCGGCCGTCCGTTCGGCGCCGAGCACGCTGCCGTGGCGGCCGAAAAAACCAACATGGCCTCCGGCGAAGGGCACGACAGGATCGGCGGTCCCGTTCATCATGATGACGGCGATCGGTTTGGGCGGCTGGCAGGATTGTTCGAGACCGGCGGGCAGCGCCGCGATGATCGTCGCGACACCCGCAAAGAGAGCGTCCTGGCGGCAGATCATGGTGAAGGCCATCATGCCGCCGTTCGAGACTCCGGCGAGATAAAGACGCTGCGGATCGGCGATCTTGGCGTCGACCAGCTGACGCGCCAAAGCGTTCAGAAAGCCGACATCATCGGCCCGCGAATGGTCGCCGCCGCGGGCATCATTCCATAGCTGTTGTCTGCCTTCAGGAAAGACCGCGGTAAAGCCATGTATGGCGGCTGCCTCGGCAAAACCGGAGCTGCGAACCATGCGCTGCGCCGAAATCGTCGCGCCGTGCAAGATGATGATCGTCGGATTGGGACCCGCCCGCTGCGCTTGCAGAAGGATCGCCTCGCGCGGCCCGTCGGGCGTTGCGAGCTTTAGCACTTGATCGGCTTTGGCCGCATTGCCGGCGCAGGGTACGATGAAAAAGAGAGCGACGACCAGAGCGAATAACAGGTGCACGAGCGCTTCTCCAAGGGGCCGCCGAGAGGCTGTGAAGAGGCCAGGCAGGAATTTCAAGAAATCGCACAAGATCGCGGGCAAGTCACTTGCCGGGGAATGAATGAGGCGAATTGACAATGAGGAGACTTAGTCAGGCCCGCTCGGCGGCCTGACCGGATTCGAAGCTAGGCCCTACACACAGGGTCCCCATTCGCCGTTCGCATGGATGCGCCAGGATTTCAATCCCGCTTTGGCGACGACCGTGCGGCCGGCCTTCGCCATGGCGACGAGATGGTTGAAGACGAGCGGCGTGCGCCAAGCGAGCGGCCGTGTCGGATCGCAGACGGCGCGATATTCCTCCGTATCGGGATCTTCCATCAGGATCGTTCCGACACGATCGGGGCGGAGCTGCTGACTCATGCCCCGGTCGCCCTTCCAAAGACATTCATAATCGCGGCAGACATCAGGCCGCGACGCATAGACCTGGCAGCCGCCACCTTTCACGCAGTCCTTGCAGACCAGTCCGGCCGGCTTTTGCAATTCTTCGATTTCAAGCACCTGGCAGCATAGGCTGCATGAGCCGCATGCCTTTCCCGGAATATCCATACCGCCAAACCTAGTCGTTTCCATGCAGACCATGCCCTTGCGCGCAAGCGTGAAAAGCGCGGGGATGGTCGGCGGAGTTCAAGAGTCGCATATTATGCATGATGACGCGGCGGTGCCGCCATGCAACCGAAATCCGCGGCAGGCCACATTTTGTGCGATGTGCAGGGCCGAAGCTGCCTGGCTTGACAGAGGCGGCCCGGCAATGCCACTCGCAGCGCTTCGAAACGGTCAGAGCGGGACGAGGAAAAGTGGGAACCGGTTTTCCGACGCAATCAAGTTTACGCAGATTGCGCAAGCTTATCTGCATGTCCCGCTCTAAATTATGAGAAACGATCACCTTTATAAGACATCGGATATATCCGATGTCTCAATCATGACTTTGGATTGAAACGATCCAAAGTCATCGTGATCTAGAGAGGTTGGCGTGAGGCATGGCGCGGGCTTACATCTTTCCAGGGCAGGGATCGCAGGCGGTCGGCATGGGTAGGGAATTGGCCGCAGCTTTCGCACCGGCGCGCGCCGTCTTCGACGAGGTGGATGAGGCTTTGCACCAGAAGCTCTCGGCTCTGATGTTCGAAGGGCCGGAGGCGGAGCTCACTCTGACGGCGAATGCGCAGCCGGGTTTGATGGCTGTGAGCCTTGCCGTGCTGCGCGTGCTCGAAGCCGAGGCGGGGCTCGATCTTGTGAAAGATGCCGCTTTCGTGGCCGGTCATTCGCTCGGCGAATATTCGGCGCTGGCGGCGGCCGGCGCCTTCTCCATCTCCGATGCAGCCCGGCTTTTGCGGCGGCGCGGCGAAGCCATGCAGCAGGCCGTGGCTCCGGGCAAAGGCGCCATGGCGGCCTTGCTGGGTCTCGATTATGAAACGGGAGTTGCCGTCGCCGCCGAGGCACAGAAGCAGGCTGGCGGCGATGCGGTCTGCGCCATTGCCAATGACAATGGCGGCGGCCAGGTCGTGGCCTCGGGGACGAAAGCCGCCGTCGAGCAGGCGATTGCGATCGCCAAGACGAAAGGCGCGCGCCGCTCGATCCTTCTGCCGGTCTCGGCCCCCTTCCATTGCGCCTTGATGCAGCCCGCCGCCGAAGTGATGGCCGAAGCGCTCGCCGCGGTCGAGATCAAACCGCCGAAAGTCCCTCTGGTCGCCAATGTGACGGCAGCACCCGTCACCGATCCTGCGGAGATCCGCAAGCTGCTTGTCGCGCAGGTGACGGCCACGGTTCGCTGGCGCGAAAGCGTGATGTTCATGGCCGCCCAAGGCGTGACGCTTTTCGTCGAGCTCGGCGCCGGGAAGGTTCTCACGGGCCTTTTGAAGCGCATCGTTGTCGATACGGCAACCGGCATAGGCGTCGCCGTGCCGACCGAGGTCGACGCCTATAAGGCTCTTGTATAAGGCTCTTGTATAAGGCTGTTGGCTAAAACATTTATCGAGAGGCACATGTTCGATCTTTCCGGCAAGACGGCGTTGGTGACCGGCGCGAGCGGTGGAATAGGCTCGGCGATCGCCCGCGCTCTGCACCGCCAAGGCGCCTCTGTTGCCATCTCCGGCACACGCGCGGCGGCGCTCGAAGCGCTGGCCGCCGAACTCGCCAGCCGTGTGCATATCGTCCCCTGCGATCTGGCCGATCCGGCGCAAGTGGAAAAGCTCGTGCCTGCGGCGGAAGCCGCGCTCGGCAGCCTCGACATCCTCGTCAACAATGCCGGCCTCACCCGCGACGGCCTCTTCATGCGGCTGAAGGATGAGGATTGGGACCTGGTGCTCGCCGTCAATCTGACGGCGGCCTTCCGGCTCAGCCGCGCCGCCGTCAGAGGCATGTTGAAGCGCAAGTTCGGCCGGATCATCGGGATCACCTCCATCGTCGGAGTGACGGGTAATCCAGGGCAAGGCAATTATGCCGCTTCGAAAGCCGGAATGATCGGCATGTCGAAGAGCCTTGCAGCGGAAGTCGCCGGCCGCAACGTCACCGTCAATTGTGTCGCGCCGGGCTTTATCGAAAGTCCGATGACGGATGCGCTGAACGAAAAACAGAGAGCTGCGATTTTGGCGAATGTGCCGGCGGCTCGGCTCGGCAGCGGCGAGGATGTCGCGGCCGCCGTCGTCTATCTGGCCAGCACGGAAGCAGGTTACGTGACCGGGCAGACGCTCCATGTCAACGGTGGAATGGCAATGATTTGAAAAGGTTACCTTGCTGCTGGCGGATTTTCGCGGACCTCTCGCCAACCTGTTTGAAGTGTGTTACCAACCGCAAGCCAGCTGGCGAACGGGTCATTTTGGGGGGAAGGTCGCGACATAGGCGGCCTTGCACGCCGGGGCCGCAAAAGGTTTCATTCGCACCATCAGGATCTGCGGAAGCGTCCATTCTCCACGGGGATCGGAGGCGGATGCTTTCGAATCCCGGTGTTGTGAATGCCTTTCAGGATGTCGGCTGTTTCTTCTAAAGAGGTCAATAGGACGAGGATCACACGGTCATGAGCGATGTCGCCGAGAGGGTGAGGAAAATTGTGGTAGAGCATCTCGGCGTCGACGCCGAAAAGGTTGTCGACAATGCCAATTTTATCGAGGATCTCGGGGCTGATTCGCTCGATACGGTCGAACTCGTCATGGCCTTCGAAGAAGAATTCAGCGTCGAGATTCCCGATGATTCGGCTGAATCGATCGTCACCGTCGGTGACGCGATAAGGTTTCTCGAAAAGGCGACCGCCGCCTGATTTCCTCGCGGTGCCGCCAATCGCCGATGTCTCGACCTTTCCCGCCCGCCCTCACCCAGCCGATCTCTCATCGCCGAGTTTTGGATCGGTCGGCGTGACGAGGGGGTGCGCTCCGGCGTTCCACCGCAAAATGCCGGGCGGCACGCCAAACCTCGCCTTCCCTTGGCAAAACATACGGCCCCTTGGGAATGTCGGGTCTCCAACCGGCTGCGAGGGCAGGGTCGAGACGGCGATTGATCCTCGCGACGGGGATCGCGACGCGGTGAGCGAAATCGGTATCGGGGGCGCCACTCTGGAGCGGGATGAGGAAAAGTGGGAACCGGTTTTCCGGCGCAGCCAAGTTTACGCAGATTGCGTAGACTTATCTGCGCATCTCGCTCTAAATTATGAGAATCGATCACGTTTATAAGACATCGGATATATCCGATGTCTCCATCATGACTTTGGATTGTTTCAATCCAAAGTCATCGTGATCCAGTGAATGCTTGTCGCGGGCTATCCGATTTGGCTAGGATCGGGAACTTTCCCATTCGCGGGCCTCTTCCAGCTCCAAAAGCGCGTAGAGGAGCCAGCCTTGCGGCTGTCTCATGTCCAAATGCCCAAGCGATAAGACAAGATCGGTGCATAAGGCGTTCCACCAAGGCGCCAAATGAGGAAACAAGGTCGATTGATGCGTAGAGTTGTCGTCACTGGTCTCGGCATGGTCTCGCCACTCGCCTGCGGCGTCGGTGCATCCTGGCAGAGGCTGATCGCGGGCCAGTCCGGTGCGGGTCCCATCATCGGCTTCGAGACCTCCGATCTCGCTTGTAAGATTGCGATGCAGGTTCCGCGCGGCGCCGGCGCCGACGGCACCTTTAATCCCGATCAATGGATGGAGCCGAAAGAACAGCGCAAGGTTGATGATTACATCATCTATGCTGTTGCCGCAGCGACAGAGGCGCTTGCTGATGCCGGCTGGAAACCGCAAAGCTATGACGAGCAGATCAAGACCGGGGTGTTGATCGGCTCCGGCGTCGGCGGCCTCGGCGGCATTTACGAGACCTCGGTCACTTTGCTGCAAAAAGGGCCGCGGCGGGTCTCGCCTTTCTTTATTTCCGGCCGCATCATTAATCTCGCGAGCGGCTATGTGTCGATCATCCATGGCCTCAAGGGGCCAAATCATGCCGTGGCGACCGCCTGTTCGACCGGAACCCATGCGATCGGCGACGCCGCGCGTCTCATCGCGCTCGAAGATGCCGAAGTGATGGTGGCGGGCGGCGCGGAATCAGCGGTCAATCGCATCGGCATTGCGGGGTTTTCCGCCTGCCGTGCACTATCGACCGGCTTCAACGACCGCCCCAAGCAGGCCTCGCGCCCCTATGACAAAGACCGCGACGGTTTCGTCATGGGCGATGGCGCCGGCTGCGTGGTGCTCGAATCCCTGGAGCACGCCAAAGCGCGCGGCGCCAAGATTTATGCCGAGGTCATTGGTTATGGCATGTCTGGCGACGCCTATCATATCACCGCACCGGAAAGCTCGGGCGACGGCGCCTTTCGGGCCATGCAGGCAGCGTTGAAGCGCGCCCGCATCACGCCGCATGATCTCGATTACATCAATGCGCATGGCACTTCAACTCAGCTCGGTGACGAGATCGAGCTCGGCGCCGTGCATCGGCTATTCGGCAATAGCGGCGGATCGAATTCGCTCTCAATGTCGTCGACCAAATCCGCGATCGGCCATCTTCTTGGTGCTGCCGGTGCGGTGGAGGCGATCTTTTCCATTCTCGCGATCCGCGACCAGATCGTGCCGCCGACCCTCAATCTCGACAACCCTTCGGTCGAAACCTCGATCGACCTCGTGCCGCATCAAGCGCGCAAGCGCGAAGTTGAATTCGTATTGTCGAATTCCTTCGGTTTTGGCGGCACCAATGCATGCCTCGTCTTCGCGCCGCCACAATAGAGTGGTCGCGCGCTTTGAATATGGTGTCCCAAGCCCCCTAAGTCGGGTTCCGCCTATTGCCTCAAGCAGTTGACTCTAAATAGATTGTAGGGTGTCGACTCAAGCTCGTTGGCGGCTGTTCTAAATACCGCCACAAGCGTGATGCACGCTGTTCCAATCCGGATGTTGCCACGAAGGCATTTCGTGTAGAAGAATGCCGATCTTGTTTCGGCATTGCCCGGAGCTGCATGCGGTTTTGTCACACATAGGCTCTGGCGAGTGAGTATGGCTTCATGGGGAGCAAGGCTCCAGATGACGAAAAGAACCCGACGTCTGAGCCTTCACACGAGGGCCAGCCGCCGGCGCGCTTTTTCAGCCGCCGCGTGACGCTGCAAAGTCCGAATGAGGCGCTGCAGCCGGAGCGGCCGCCGCCGCCGCCGCCGCATCGGCGCCGGCCTAGGCTCTCGGCCGTGTCCGGCTTTTTGTCCTTTCTGCTGCTGGTTGCCATCAGCGGCCTCTTTGGCGTGATTTGGGGCGCGCAGCGCCTGCATGAGCCGGGACCGCTCCCCGCCGACAAAGTTATTTATATCGCGCCGGGAACGGATTTTCCCGACATCGTGGCCACGCTCGACTCGGAAGGCGTGATCGACAATCCGCTGATTTTCAACATTGCCGTCATGGTCGAGGGCCGTCGCTCCAAAATCAAGGCGGGCGAATATCTCTTCAAGCAAAGCGCCAGCATGCGTGATGTGATCGACATTCTGGTGAGCGGCCGTCAGGTCCTTCATTCGATTACCATTCCCGAAGGGTTGACGAGCGAGCAGATCGTCGAGCGGCTGCGCCACAATGAACTGCTGTTGGGTGATATCCGCGAAATTCCCAAAGAGGGCAGTCTGCTGCCGGAGACCTATAAGGTGCCGCGCGGCATGTCGCGCGCCGAACTGATCCGGCGGATGCAGGAGGATGAGAAGAAGCTCGTCGAGCAGATCTGGGCGCATCGCGCGAGCGATCTCGTCTTGCGCTCGGGCTATGAGCTCGTGACGCTCGCGTCGATCGTCGAAAAGGAGACCGGCAAGGCCGACGAGCGGCCGCGCGTTGCCGCGGTTTTCCTCAACAGGCTGCAGAAGGGGATGAAGCTGCAATCGGATCCGACGATCGTCTATGGGCTCGTCGGCGGCAAAGGCACTTTGGGACGGCCGATCCTGAGCTCGGAGGTCAAACGGCCGACGCCTTATAATACTTATGTGATCGATGGCCTGCCGCCGGGGCCGATCGCCAATGCCGGCCGCGCAGCGCTGGAAGCGGTCGCCAACCCTTCCCATACGCAAGAGCTCTATTTCGTCGCCGACGGCACCGGCGGACACGTTTTTTCCGCGACTCTCGAACAGCATGAGCGCAATGTGCAGCGCTGGCGTCAGATCGAAAAGGAAGCGAAGGAGAAAGCGGGAACGGATGTCGATCGGGTGGTCCCGCAACCGCCGGTGGGGCGTTCCAATCAGCGCGGCGATTTAGAAAGCCCTTCGGTTTATGGCGCTTTGCCGAGTTCGCTCGAGCCTTTAGGCGGCGGGATTCCGGCACCATCGCTGGGACTGGCCTCCGCCGCTGCTGCGATCGGCAAGGTCGCTCGGGTGCTGCCGACGCCGATCGCGACGGCTGCGCCGAAACCGGGACCGGCCCGCCAACGCGTTGCTGAGGCGACATCGCCAGTCTCGGCCTTCACCTTGAGTCCCGGGCTGGATCAGCTCGGGATCAGCGTGCGCGGCGTGCCCGATGGGCGGGCCGCCGCCTCCCTGCTTGACGGACCCGTCGATGCGGGTGATGCGGCAGGCCCGCCAAGCGACGAAGGCGCCCGCCTCGCTTCGATGCCAAGCCAAACTGAGCCAAGCCAAACCGAACCGAGCCAAACCGAGGCAAGCCGAGCCGAACTGGCGGCCGGGGCGGCTGGCCTCACTTTCGATCCTGGAACTGCCACACCGCCGCCAGCCGATACGGGCGCCGGCAGCGCCACGCTGCCGCAACAAACCAGCAAGAGCGTGCACGCCGCCGCCTTCGACGCCTCCGAAGGCACGCCTTTCGACCCGCTTCGCAACAAGACTTATGATCTCAATTACCCGAAGGCGGTTCCCAGCACGACATCGCTGCAGTAATCTTAGCCCATCGCGTCGCGCTTGCGGGACATGATCTTGGCTATCTTGGGCGCTCCACACGCAAGGTTTCGATGACACTTGCTAGCATGACCGGCTTTGCCCGCGTCGCCGGCGCTTCGGCGAGTTATCGCTGGGCTTGGGAGCTGAAATCCGTCAATGCCAAGGGGCTCGATCTCAGGCTGCGCGTGGCACCGGGCTTCGATCCGATCGAGGCGGAGGCGCGCGCCCGTCTCGGCCAAGTGCTGACCCGCGGCACATGCTATGCCACTTTATCGGTGCAGCGCGAGGCGGTCGTTCCCGAGATCCGCATCAACCAGGATTTGTTGCGGCGTCTCACCGATGCGCTGGCGGGCGTGCCGCTTACCGAGGCGCTGCGGCCGGCCTCGCTCGATGGGCTTCTCGGCGTGCGCGGCGTGGTCGAGATCCGCGACCGCAGTGACGGCGAGGCCGAATTGGCGCAAGCGCAAGAGGCGGTACTGGCGAGCCTTGACGAAGCGCTGGCGGCGCTCGTTGCGATGCGCAAGGGAGAAGGCCAGGTGCTGGCGCAGATTCTCACCCTGCGGCTTGAAAAGCTCACCGCTTTGCAATGGGCCGCAGAAGTGTGCCCGGCGCGCAAGCCCGAAGCGATCCGGGCCAAGCTCGCCGAGAGCGTGGCGCTTTTGGCCGGCCATGGTCATTTCGATGAGAATCGGCTTTATCAAGAGGCTCTGCTGCTCGCCGCCAAGGCCGACGTCAGGGAGGAGCTCGACCGTCTCGCCGCCCATATCGGCGCGATCGCCGAGCTTTTGCAGAAGGGCGGCCCGATCGGCCGGCGGCTCGATTTTCTGGCCCAGGAACTCGGCCGTGAAGCCAACACGCTTTGCGCCAAATCGAATGATGCGAGCCTGACAGCGATCGGGCTTGAATTGCGGGTCGAGATCGAACAGTTCCGCGAGCAGATCCAGAATATCGAGTGAAGCGATGCAAGCGGGAGATCGTGCCGCAGATTTATCGGATCCTGCGCAGCCCACCGAAACGCTGCGGCGGCGCGGCCTGATGCTGATCTTGTCGTCGCCCTCGGGCGCCGGCAAGACGACCTTGACCCGCATGCTTTTGCAGACCAAGGCACTCGATCTCACTTTGTCGATCTCGGTGACGACGCGGCCGCGCCGGTCGAGCGAGGTCGACGGCATCCATTATTCGTTCATCACCAAAAAGCAGTTCGAGGCAATGCGCGACGGCGGCGAATTGCTCGAATGGGCGGAGGTGCACGGCAATTTCTATGGCACGCCGCGCGAGCCCGTGGAGCAGACGCTTGCCGAAGGCCGCGACATGCTCTTCGACATCGATTACCAGGGCACGCAGCAGGTCAAAGCCAAGGCCGGCGACGATGTGGTGACGATATTCATCCTGCCGCCGTCGATGAAGGAGCTCAAGGCGCGGCTCGAGCGGCGCGCCGAGGACAGCCGCGAGGCGATCGAAAAGCGCCTCGCCAATGCGCGCAACGAAATCCGCCGCTGGGAGCTTTATGATTATGTGCTCGTCAATGACGATCTGCAGAGGGCCTTCGACGAGCTGCTGGCGATCGTGACGGCGGAGCGGCGCAAGGCGGCGCGGCAAAAGGAAGGGATCGGCGCCTTCGTCGCGCAGCTCTTGGGGGAGGGGTGAGCGGCGCTGGACGAGTTCTTGAAAGAGGTCACTCCAACGAGCAAATAACGTATAGCAGCAATTGACATATATAGGCGCGAGTGCTCGCGCAAATCGCCGCCGATCCGGATGCTCGTTTAAGACAATCAACCGATTGACTGCGCTGATTGTTTAGATAAGCTTTAGCTGATGGAAATTAAAAAACTTCGCAATCCGCTATATTCCACGCAGGCATCCGACGATGGATCCGTTCGTTCGTGACCAACGATCCCTCCACCGAGGCGTTCTGGACGACCAGAGCATTTTGAGCGGACAGTTTTGGGGCGAACTGCGCATTTTTCTCGCGGTCGCCAAGGGCAAATCCTTCAATCGGGCGGCAGAAATTCTCGGTATGAGCCAGCCGACCGTCAGCCGGCAGGTCAAACGGCTCCAAGACTTGATGGGGTCTCAACTCATCGTTGCCACGAAGCATGGCGTATTCCTGACGGACAGAGGCGAACGTCTCGCCCAGTCCGTTTGCAGGCTAGACGAGCAGTTGTTTGCTCTCAGCAGTGGCATCAAGTCGAAACTCGGCGACGAGGAAGGGATCGTCCGTGTCAGCATCACGGACGCACTCTGCGCGATCTTCGTCGCGCACGAGCTCGAGTCCTTTTCGAAACGACATCCCAAAATTCACGTGGACCTCAAGACACCTTTCAACGTGACTGATTTGCGCGAGAATCAAACCGATATCATGATCGGGTTCAAGGCCGGTGACTCGCACGAGTTGTTGTTCCAACCGCTCGGCCATCTGCATTTCATTCCGATGGCATCGCGCGGATATGTACAGGATCGGGGCCTGCCGACACGCAGCGCTCTCGATCAGCATTCCTTTATTCAATCGGATTTTTATTCGGCGAAGACCGGACTGTGGGACAGCTGGACCGAACTATGCGCACAAGGCACGATAAGCCATTCCTGTGACCATCCGTTCGCTTATGGGATGCTCGTCAAAAGCGGACTCGGCATTGGGTTGCTGGCGAGCTATACGGTGCTTGAGCCGACTGCCGTGCCGTTGAATCTCGATGTGCACATTTCGGTTCAAATGTTCATCATTGCCGTCGCCGAGCGACTGCAATCGCGACCCGTGCGACTAGTGTTCGACTGGCTATCGTCGGTCCTAGGGCCCGAAAACCCTTGGTTCGGCAAAGAGCTGATGTTGGATGTCGCGCCATCCTATTATGATCTTGGCATGCGACGCTTGTTCAACATAGAGGTCTAGACTAGGAGACCTGGCGCATAAATTTAAGTGATTGAATGTGCTGCGTCGCGAGGTCAATGCGTCGAATCTGGTCGCCGCATCGGCGCTTCAAACCTTAAAATGTTTTGAGCTTCCCGCATCAGACGAACTTGCTCGTCGGCACGCATGTTTTGCAGGTGGGACGCAACATATTTCTCAATGGCGGGCCAATCGGAACCGTGAAGCGCCACTGCTTCTCTGCAGAGATCGGCAAGGAGCTTGGAGGTGGGTTCTCCGGCAGCCTTGTCGGGCTTGTCGTCGGACATTTCTGCAGGGCCTTTCTGGCTTTCCGTCGCGTTACTCATTTTTGAATAAGCGATCAATACAAAACCTATTTCCGGATCTTTTACTTTTAGACAAATATCTTCTTCACAAATTGACTCAAGTTTTTCGGGAAGCGCCAAAAATGTCCATAGTATCGAGTGGTAGTTTCCACGACAACAATCATATTCGTGTTGAAGTTGTAACTCAATACGAGCAACTACTACATGCGTTTGCAATTCGTGCCATCTGCTTCATGGAAGAGCACGCCGTTCCGGCTCAACAGACTTTCGACGGCAACGACTATCAGGCTACGCATATCATCGCATATGCCGCCGATGAGCCGATTGGCGCGGCGCGTCTGCGTTGGTTTCGCGATTTTGCAAAGATGGAAAGAACTTGTTTTCGTAAGGAGCATCGTGGCCCGCACATCTTGCAACTGTGTTCGCATTTCATTTTCGATCATGTTGCGCGGAAGGGCTACGAGAGGCTCATTACACACGCCAAACCAAAATATGCCCGCCTCTGGCGTCGGGTGCTAGGATTCGTGCCTGCCGAGGGAAAGGAACCAATGTATTTCGATGGGGACGACGAACCATATCTGGAGCTTGTGAAATATCTCGATCCTCACCCCCGGCTGATTTCAGACCAGGAAAGTGTAGCGGTTCTCTTCCGCGTCGAAGGCCAGTGGGATAACCCGTCAAGATTTGAGCGACGCATGACATCAGCAGGTCGCTAAGCGGTCTTATTTCAATGAATGAAATTTTGTCAGTTCGATTGCGAGAAATTGTCGGGATTCACAACGTGATGTTTCAACGATTGTTGTTCGAGCAGCCAGTGATGGCAGTGTTGCTGGCTGAATTGTTTCGGGATGTCGGCGAGACCTATCTCGAAATCTCGGAGAGCCTTCGTAAGGATGAAAAGGAATACCTGGAAGATTGAGGCTAGAGCGGGATATGCAGATAAGTTCACGCAATCTGCATAGACTTGATTGCGCCGGAAAACCGGTTCCCACTTGTCCTCATCCCGCTCCAGGGCACCAAGGGTTGGTGCGTCCAGCGTAGGAGTAAGGAGTAAGGGGATGTGGCGGCAAACAGAGGGGGAGATGGAGGTCGAAAGTCGACCGGAGCTTGGCCCAATCCTGATGATGATCGAGTATTTGACGCGCGAGGTCGGCCTCATCGATCCGGCCAGCATCTTTTTTCTGGAGATGTGTCGAATGTCCCTCATTGCCGCTGAAGCTAAGCGGAGATCCCCGGAGCTCGTGACCAAAGAGTTGCGTTTGGTCTGGCCTTTGCCATGACCGGCGGATGGCGAAAAATCAAAGCAGGGATGAACGCCATGGATGACGCCATCCCCGCATCTCCTCCAGCGCCCGCGCTAGCGCGACAAATCCCGCGACATCGATCTCTTCCGCCCGTTTCGTCGGATCAATCCCTGTCTTTTCGAGCAAAGCCGCAGGATCCACACCCAAGCTTTTCAAACTCTGCCGCAGCATTTTCCGCCGCTGCCCGAAGGCGGCTTGTGTCACCTCGGAAAGAAGCTTCACATCGCAAGGCAAGGGCGCCGCACGCGGCACCAGCTCGACGACGGAAGACGTGACTTTCGGCGGTGGCGTGAAGGCGCTAGCCGGCACATCGAAGAGAATCCGCGTCATACAGCGCCAATTGGCGAGCACGGCGAGCCGTCCGTAATCGGCGCGCGCCGCCGGCGTCGCAACAATGCGCAGCGCGACCTCTTTCTGGAACATGAGCACGAGGCGATCGAACCAGGGCGGCCAGGACGCGCTTTCGAGCCAATTGGTGAGCAGCACGGTCGCAATATTATAAGGAAGATTGGCGCAGATCCGCGCTGGACGCCGCGCCCCGACAAAAGCCGCGAGATCGCAGCTGAGCGCATCTCCTTCGACGATTTCGAGCCGGCCTGGATAATGCGCCGCAATATCGGCAAGCGCTGCGAGACAGCGCGAATCGCGCTCGATCGCGATCACATGCGCCGCGCCTTCCGCGAGCAGCGCGCGGGTGAGGCCGCCGGGGCCGGGGCCGATCTCGACGATCGTTGCATCTGTGAGCGGGCCGGCGGCGCGGGCGATCTTGGCGGTGAGATTGAGATCAAAGAGAAAATTCTGGCCAAGCGATTTCTTCGCCGTAAGCCCATAGCTGGCGACGACGCTGCGCAGCGGCGGCAGATCATCGCTCACGCTATTCGGCTTTGCGCCGCCTCCGCCTGCGCAAGCCGCGCTGCGAGATGAAGCGCCGCAATGAGGCTCGAAGGATTGGCCTTACCCTCCGGGGCAATGTCGAAGGCGGTGCCATGATCGGGAGAGGTGCGCACGAAGGGCAGACCCAAGGTCACATTGACCGCGGTTTCAAAAGCGAGCGTCTTGATCGGAATCAGAGCTTGATCATGATACATGCAGATCGCGACATCATATTGCCGCCGCGCCGCTTTGTGGAACAATGTGTCGGCCGGGAAGGGCCCGCGCGCATCGATGCCGAGGCGGCGCAATTCGGCAATGGCGGGGATAATGACGTCGATTTCCTCTCGCCCCATATGGCCGCCTTCTCCGGCATGCGGATTGAGGCCGGCGAAGGCGAGGCGAGGCTTTGCAAGAGAAAACCGCCTTGCAAAATCTTGCGCGACGATCTTAGCCGTCTCGACGATGAGCTCGAAGCTCAAGAGCCGCGGCACGTCGGCGAGCGGCACATGGATCGTCGCCGGCACGGTGGCGAGATCTTCCGACCACAAGAGCATGACCGGCCGCGCCGTCACGCCCGAAATATGTTCACCAAAGAGACGTTGCGCCAATTCGCCGAGGAATTCCGTGTGACCGGGATGGGCGAAGCCGGCGCGTTGCAGAACCTCTTTGGCGATCGGATTTGTGACCATGCCTGCCGCTTGGCCCGCGCGAATGAGTTCGGCGCAGATCTCGATCGATCGCAAGGTTCCGCCGGCATCGGCGAGATCGGGTTGGCCGAGCCAGCCGTGCACAGGGTCGGGCAGGGCGACGACCGGCAGCGCGCCGGGGAAAACCGCCTGGGCTTCGTCTGGCGCGCAGGCGGCGATCGGGACGGGCAACGCAAAGCGTTCGGCGAGCCACTTTAGATGGTCGGGGTCGGCGACGATGAAGAAGGCCGGAGCCGACGGGCGGTCATGCAGGACGCGCCATGCTTTCAAGGCAAGTTCCGGGCCTATGCCGGAAGGATCGCCGCGGGTGAGCGCCAGCGGCGATCCGCGATCACTCTCTGGGTCGCAAACGAGGGCATTCCTAATTTTTGACAATGATGGCATGCGAGCGCAATTCTTTGAGGCGTTTTGCGGCGTTTGCCTCGATTTCTGCACTGAGCAGCTTCGCCGAGATAGCGGCTCGGAGTGCCGAGTCATCGGTCGAAGCGCTTTTGCTGCAGACGGCGATCATCTCGATACCGTCTTGCGTTCTCTGCGGTGGCGTCAGATGGCCGGCCGCGGTCTTGTCGAGCAATTGCTTCAGGACCGCGTTGAGCTGGGACGAATTGCGCACGATCTCCTCCTTGACCGCGACATTGTCCATGGCACGCGCCAGCGGCAGGCCGGAACTGCAATCGGAGAAACGTGCCCGCAATTGTTCGGCGGCCTCCACGCGGCCTCTGATGGCCGCTGGTGTATTCGCCGTAGTCGGGATCACGAAGACGACCTGACGGACTTTATATTCCGTGCCCGCGGCGGCCACGCCGCCTTCCTTGGCGAGTTCCGCGCGGATTTGGCTTTCGCTGGCCTCGACGCCTTTGTGGAAGGCTTCGATCAGCGAATCGAAAGCGAGGGCGGCAGCGAAATGGTCTTTGAAGTGACTCTCCAAAACGCCGGCGCGCTGAAGCTCGGCGACAAGTGCTTCAGGCGCGATTTTCATCGCATTGGCCTGGCGCATCATCTGCTGGCCGATTTCGGAATCACTCAGTTTGATCTTATAGAGCGACGTGTCCTGGAGCTTCAATTGATCATCGATGAGGCTCTGAAGGGCAGCCTCGCGGCTCGCAGGCTCTCGCAGCACCCGCAAGAGCTTCATTCTCTGCGCGAGATCGAGATCGGTAACGGGATCACCATTGACCGTGGCAATGATCGCTTGTGCATGCGCCTGCGGCAGCGCGCCGAAGAGGCTACAAAACAACGCCGTCGCAAGGACGATCGATAATTTCGCCCGGACAGGAATGGGCAGCAATCCACAGCAATCTCGCGGGAAGGAGCCGGAAAAGGTCATTGAAAACAAGCCTCCCTGTTCATCATCTACCTCTTTCATTTGTAAAACCTGATCGATTTCGGTTCGCATCCGGCCCCGAACATGCCCCCGAAAAATGGCGGCAATTTTCCAACTAAAGCACAGCTTCATGACTTAATGTGGCACCGTAACCGATGCCGTCCCTTTGGCTTGCCGCTCGCCATGCGGGCGCCGCACTGACCGATCCGGAGCTCATTTACGCTACTAATAAGCCGGCCCGAGAGTCTGGCCCGTGGCAGTGGTGACGAAGTTCTGCTGGAAATGCGTATCGCCGAGCGTGCGCAACTGGAGACTCACCAACACCGTCTGATTATGGTTGAAGGAGCCGCTGCCATTGTCCACATAGGCGCTTGTGTAGCCCACCTGGAACGTCGTGCAGTCATCCTTATATCCGCCGAGGAGACCAAAACTTGAAATAGCGAATGGGCCCGGATCATAGGAGGCCATCGTTGACGGGTAATATTGCCGGCTCATGTCGAAGTCGATGTTTCCGGACACGAAATAGTTTGGATTGATGTTGTAGCGCGAGCTGAGTGCTATGCCTTCGCGGCGGACTTCATAACCGATGAGGGGCTGCGCCTGATAGTCCGCAAATTGGATACCGCCGGTCCAAGCGCCCAGATTGACGTTGGTGATGATGTCGATCCGGCGCGGCTCGAGCGTCGCTTCGTCGAAGCGACCATGGGCAGCAAAGCTGAGCACGGAATTCGGCGCCACGGTTAATCCCGCGACATAATCGGACCACGGTGTGTCGAGGCCCGAGCTCAGGCCAATATTGGCGGCGTCCGGCGTCGCATAGGAATTCGTCCCCGCGAGCTGATAAGATTGGCCACCGGTGACATTCACATAGCCGCCATTGTTGAATCTGAACGTGGCCTCGCCGCCATAATTGGTGCGTACGCCAGTCTCGAAGCGATCGTAGCCGGAGTATTTGTCCCATTCGAACAAGTTCGTATCGTCGAAGACAAGGCTTTGTGAATCCATATTGACCAGCGAATTTGTTCCCAGTGGCGCATTGGGCCGTGCAATGATCTGTCCAATCGGTTCCAGCACCAACGAGCCGAACGCCATGCTGGCGAGAAACGGATAGCGGTATTCGAACCCGGCCCCCGGCATAGTATAGCCATAGGCCCCGCTGTTCACGCCGAAATTCGTCTGCGACGCATTGCTGATGGTCGAGGTGCCCGAGGACGACGAGAAAGTATAGCTGTTGGTCGTGTTGAGATCGAGCTGTTGCCCATTGACGCGGGCGAAGGCGAAGGGCGTCCAAACTTCTCCGAGGGGATCGATGTATTTGCGTTTCCACGAAATATCGGCCGTCACCCGCGTGTAGTCGCCGCCGATGCCTCGCAAGAGGCAGTTGCTGCTCGTCGTTCCAGGTTGATAAGTGGTGCAGACGTCATAGAGCCCATAAGCCGCATCGTATTGATGGAAGCCAACAGCTTCATAGCTCGCGGCTGCCGCGGAAACATTGCTGAAATTGAAATCGAATTGGACCTCGCCGCCGATGCCGCGAGTCTGGGCCGGGTCGACGTCGAACGTTCTGTTATAGTCCAACACGGGCGCTGCAGTCGTCTGCTGGGGCTGATAATCATGGCTCGACAGGCCGTCGAAATAAAAGCCGCGCAGATCGAAATAGCTGCGGTCGCCCTTTCCCGTGAGATAGACGGTCGAGGTGACATCGCTGACATAATAAGATGAAAGGTTTTGTGTCGGGACCTTGAAGTCGTTGATGTACCATTTGTCGCTGAGAACCGTGAGCGCCCAACCGACGTTCCATTTCGGAGCGATCTCAAAATCGCCTTTGCTTTCGATCTCGCCACGAAAAGTGCGATCCCCTGCGCCATAGGGGGCAGCAGGGAAATCCTGAGGCTGTTGCGGCAAGATCCCATTCGCCCGGATGTAATAGGAGCCGCTGTCGAGCCGGTGTCGCCAATAGACATCGGCGAAAAAGCCCTGCCGGGTGAAGTAGGTGGGCGTCAAGGTTACATCGTAATTGGGAGCAAGCGCCCAGAAGATCGGCACGGAAAAGCCATAGCCGAGATAATTATTCTGGAGGACCTCCGGCGCCAGAATCCCCGACTTGCGCGTGACGGTCGGGTCGGCCGAGGACAGAACCGGAAAATAGGCGATCGGCACGCCGACGAATTCGAGCCATGCGTTGGTATAATAAACCATTTGCTCTTCTTTGTTGTGGATGATGCGCATGGCGCGCACCCGCCACAACGGCGGCTTTTCCGGATTGTCCTTGCAGCTCTCGCAGGCCGTGTAGGTGCCTTTGTCGAAGACGGTCGTGTTGCCGCCGACGCGTTCGGCACGCGGCGCGCTGAAATAGGTCTTGTTCGGCGCGTCGGTGCGCAGGCTTTCGATAAAGCCGTCGGCGAAATCCTGCGTCAGGTCGAAGCGCTTCGCATACAAAACCGTGCCGTCGGACTCCGTCAGCTTGGCGTGACCCTCGGCATAAACGCGATTCGAGTTGCGGTCATAGACCACATGATCCGCCTCCAGGATGTTGCCCTTATAATAGACCCGCGCATGGCCTTCTGCCGTAACGGTGTTCTTGTCCTTGTTGTTGACGAGTTCATCCGCCTCGATGAACATCTTCTGGTTCTTGTCGGCGGGCGGTGTTTGGCTCGTCGTGGCAGGGGCTTTTTGGGCCAAGGCCGCCGAGCCCGGGAGGGATGCCGAGGCCAGCCACAGCAAAGCAAAGGAAATCGTGACGAGGAAAAAGCCGCGCCGGCCGGGCGCCCGGCTCGCTCCGGCCAAGCCCGAGGCGTGGCACGCGGGGCGCGCAAAGGCAAATCGATCTGAGGGGCTAGAACGCCGCCCCATCAACCGTCCTCCCGGTGCAGGAGAGCCAGCGCTCCGAGCATGCTGCCGACGATCGCCGGCGACCACGCCGCGACGGAAACACTCAAAAGGCCTGATGCGCCGAGATCGGCAACCATCTTCGTCAGGAGGTAGAGCACGAAACCCGCGCCGAGACCACCGCCAACCATCCTGCCGATCCCACCAAAGCGGAAAAATCTTAACGAAAAGGCCGCGGCGATCAGAACCATCGCGACGAGCAGCAAAGGTCTCGCCAGAAGCGTTTGAAATTGCAAGCTGAAACTGGTGGAATCGAGGCCCGCTTCATCGGTTTCCCGGCGCAGCCTGGGCAGGGCCCAAAATGGCACGGATTCTGGCGCCAGAAACGTCTCCGCAAGGTGGTCGGGCGCGATATTGCTGGCAATGAGATAGGTTCCGACCCGCAAGGCGTCTGCGCCGGGCGCCGAAATCAGCGCATGTTTTAGCCGCCACACCCCCGGCAGCAGCGTGCCGCTGTCGGCCTTCACCTTCGCCTCGAAGTGCCCTTCTGGATCATAGACATAGGCGGTGACGTCGGCCAGCTCTGTGCCGCCATCCTTCGATTGGTCCGCATGCAGCATGGCCAGCCCGTCGACGCTGGTCTGGCGGATCCACAGGCTCGTGTCCCCCTCGCTTTTCCCGCTGCGGCCGAAGATATGCGTCTCGATGAGGTCGGCGCGCTGTTTCATCTCGGCCGAAATCGGATTGAGCACTACGACCGAGGCGACGCCGAGGACGAGAGCGATCGCGACCGGCGGCAGGAGAAGCTGCCAGACGGAGACCCCTGCTGCCCGCGCCACGATCAGCTCGAGCTTGCGGGTGAGATCGATGAAAGCCGCCATGGTGCCGAAGAGCACGCAAAAAGGCAGGACCTGTTCGGCAACCGACGGCGTGCGCAAGAAGGACAAGAGCGCGATGAAGCTCGCCGTGATCCCCGGCTGATTGCTCGCCCGGCGCAGCATTTCGACGAAATCGACGACATAGACCATGCCGAAGATCGTCAAAAAGACCAGCATGATCGTATTGAAGAAGCGCAGCGACAGATAGCGGGCGAGCGTAGCGCCGATCATGGGCTGCTCCCCAACTGAACTTGCCGGTGGTCGCGGCAGACATCGGGCGCTGGCCAATAACTCGCCCTTCCGGCGCTCGGCTGAGCGACGGGCCGATCTGCGCATGGGGCAGATCCTATCCCCAGGAGCCGCCGGGAAAGGCCGAGGCCGTTCCGCCGCGGATCCCTAGGGTCGCCGGCCCTCCGAGGCTGCGGTAAGCCTCCCAAAATGCCACCCCCTTCGTTGCGACGGAAGCCCGACGCGTTTCGATCGATCGGGTCACGCACCGTACCCTCGATTTCCTGGCCGGTCTCTGGACGCTTAAAATCGGCATTTTATAGCCGGCGCTGGATGCGCACGGAAGTTACGCATAAAGGCCTGGATCGGAGCCGGATCAGGCTAACCGGAATCGCTCCGCAATGGCCGAATTTATCCCCTACGCTTGGCTACAAACTCATAGTCTCGGGTGCAAGCAGCTCAGGGCTTTTTGAAGGCCGTTTCATGCAAATACGCGCGAGCGTGGCGGCGGTGTCACGTGCTGCGGGCGGACACATGGGCAGACGCTGGAGCGCGGGCGGCCGGCGGCAAATCGGCGCTGCGCCCGTCCTGCCCAAGGATTGCGTGTCGCTGGGCCGCTTGATCGGAGCTGGTCGAACGCCCAAATTCCAGGTGGAGCGACGGGCAATGTCGGTGCCGAAGGCCTCCCTTTTGGCCCCGGAGCCGGTTCCGGCGAAACCCGGACCGCCTCGCCGAAACTCCCTTAAGTTTTTGAAGTAGCATAGTTTGGGGACGGTTGCACTGGCTGTCCGTTCCGCGCTGCCGGCCCTGAAATCGCCGGTGTCGGACATTCTGCGCACTTGCACCGCTTGCATCCGGTCCACATGATGGCCGGCGAAGCAGCATTGTCGCCATAACGGCTGACGCCGAAGAGTCTCGAGGAAGATAGGTCAAATGTCTCAACCGATCAAAATAGATTTTGTCGCGCTGGCGCCGGTGACGGCCCAGACGTCGGCGCATGCCTCAACGAAGCGCGGCGGAAAATCGAAACCTGCTCAAACTCTCGTGATCTTCATGGGGCAGGATTTCGCTTTCGGCGCCACGACCCGGAATTTGATCGGCAAAGAGGGCGAGGCGCTGATCAAGCGGGCGGCCGGCGCCACCAAATTCAAGGGCAAGGAGCAGACGGCCCTCGACATTGTCGCGCCTTCTGGCTTCGCCGCCGACCGGCTTTTGGTGATCGGGACGGGCGCCGCAGCGGAAGAGCCGGCAAAAGAGCAGGGCAAACCCGGCAAGGACAGCGGCGGCAAAGAAAATCCCGGCAAAGCAAACTCCGCCAATGACAATGCCAAAGATGCGAGCGAAAAGCCGGCCGATTATATCAGCCTCGGCGGCTATGTTCTGGGCAAGCTCGGGGCCGGCGCTTGTGCTCTGATCGCTTTCGATCTGCCGCAGCCGCCGAAAGATGCTGCCGCCGCTGCTGCCGAATTCGTCGAAGGCATGCGGCTGCGCGACTATAAGTTCGACGCTTACAAGACGAAAAAGAAGGAGGATGAGGAAGCCGGCGCGACCGAGATTTCGGTCGCCGTCGACGAGCCTTCGGCGGCGCGGCGTGAAGCCAAGGCGCGCGATGCCCAAGCGGAAGGCGTCGCGATCGCGCGGACGCTCGTCAACGAGCCGGCCAATGTGCTTTATCCGGAAGAATTCGCCCGCCGCGCCGAGGAGCTCGAAAAGCTCGGCGTCGAGGTCAAGGTGCTCGACGAGGCGGAGATGCGCCAGCTCGGCATGGGCGCGCTGCTCGGCGTCGGCCAAGGCTCCGACCGCGAAAGCCGGGTGGTGATCATGCGCTGGCGCGGCACCAAGGGCGGCAAGGACAATGGCAAGGATTCGGGCAAGGGAAAGCCGATCGCCTTCGTCGGCAAAGGCGTCTGCTTCGACAGCGGCGGAATCTCGATCAAGCCTGCCGCCGGGATGGAGGATATGAAGGGCGACATGGCCGGCGCCGCCTGCGTCGTCGGTCTCATGCATACGCTGGCCGCGCGCAAGGCCAAGGCCGATGTGATCGGCGCCATCGGCCTCGTCGAGAACATGCCGGGCCCGAATGCGCAACGGCCCGGCGACATTGTCAAATCCATGTCGGGCCAGACGATCGAGGTCATCAACACCGATGCGGAAGGCCGCCTCGTCCTGGCCGATGTGCTCTGGTATGTGCAGGATAAATTCAAGCCGCAATTCATGGTCGATCTTGCGACATTGACCGGCGCGATCCTCGTCGCACTCGGCCAGGAACATGCCGGGCTCTTCTCGAACAATGATGAATTGAGCGAAAGATTGGCTGTCGCCGGCAAGGAGACTAATGAGAAAGTCTGGCGGCTGCCTTTGGGGTCGGCCTATGACAAGCTCATCGATTCGAAATTCGCCGATATGAAGAATACCGGCGGACGGCATGGCGGCTCGATCACCGCGGCGCAATTCCTCCAGCGTTTCGTCAATGGCACGCCTTGGGCGCATCTCGACATCGCCGGCACAGGGATGAACTTGCCGGCGAGCGACGTCAGCCAAAGCTGGGGTTCTGGCTTCGGCGTCCGCCTGCTCGATCGGCTCGTCGCCAAATATTATGAGAGCTAGCGCGTGTTGCGGATGATGGAATGGGATGAAGAGAAAACGCAAACGGCTGGCGCACGAACCTTCTCCCATTGGGAGAAGGTGGCTTGCGGAGCAAGCCGGATGAGGGGTTACGATCTTGCCCGAATTGCCATCTTCGCAACCCCTCACCCGCCCCGCTCCGCGGGGCACCCTCTCCCAACGGGAGAGGGTTTGCGCGCGATCTGCGCGTCCGCTTTGTAGGCACTATTGCACGTAAACAATGCCCGACATCTGGTTCTATCATCTCCAGCATCAGCCGCTCGAAAAGGCGCTGCCGAGCCTTCTCGAAAAAGCCCTCGATAAAGGCTGGCGCGTGGTCGTGCAGGCAACGGCCGAAGAGCGGCTCGATGCGCTCGACGATAGTCTTTGGACTTGTTCGGATGCGAGCTTCCTCGCGCATGGGCGCGCGCGCGACGGCGATGCCGAGATGCAGCCGATCTATCTCACCATAGGCACCGAAAATCCGAATGGCGCGCAGCTCCGCCTTTTCGTCGAGGGCGCCGATGTGCCGGCCTTGCTCGCGGCCGAGCCCTGCGACAACTATGAGCGCTTGATCCTCATGTTCGACGGTGCCGACGAGGATCAGCTTTTGCGTGCACGGGCGCAATGGAAGCTCCTGAAAGAGCAGGGGCACAGCCTCGCCTATTGGCAGCAGGGCGAGCGCGGCGGCTGGGAGAAGAAGGCGTGAGCCTGTCACTCGATCCTTCTTCGCCGGAGTTTCAGGCGCGCCGCACTGAGGCGCGCAAGGCGCTCGATGCGCTCGATCCCGCCATGCAGGGCAAAGACGATGCCGATCCTCTGCGCCGTGAATGGTTCGAGGCCGTCTATGCGCGGGCCGCGGATGATCCGGCGCGCGTGCCCTGGGCCAATCTGACGGCGCATCCTTTGACCGCCGCTTTCGTCAAAGCACAGATCCGCGGCATTGACGGTCTGCGCGTGCTCGATGTCGGCTGCGGGCTTGGCGACAATGCCGAATGTTTTGCCGCCGCAGGCGCAAAGGTCACGGGCTTTGATTTCGTCGCTCAGGCGATTCACTGGGCGAAGCGGCGCTTTCCGGACAGCAAGGTCGATTATCGCACCGCCGATCTCTTCGCTTTGCCGGATGAATGGCAAGGTCAGTTCGATCTCGTGCATGAATGCTACACGCTGCAGGCGATTTCCGCGCCGCTGATCGCGCAGGCGCTCGGGATTCTCAAAAACCTGCTCGCGCCTGATGGAAAACTGCTGATCGTCGCGCGGGCACGGAGCGAAGACGAAGAGGTTTCCGGTCCGCCGTGGCCGCTGCCGCCCTCGGTGTTCGGTGGTGCGAAAGAGCAAGGGCTTGAGCCTGTCGTCATCGAAGACATCACCGCGACGGCGAATGTCGGCCGACGGCATTGGCGGGCGCTTCTGAAGCGCGCGGACGATCGCTGAGCGGTCTTACCCCACCTGTGCTTCCGATTCGCTCGAAAGCTCCAGCCATTCTTCCTCTGCCGCAACGAGCGCGCGGGCAAGTTCGCCGCGCTGCTTTGCTAATTGCGCGGCTTTGACCGGCTCGATGATAAAGGCATCTGGATCTGCGAGCGCCGCATCGACTCTCGCGATGAGGGTCTGAAACCGCGTCATTTTTTCCTCGGCTGTGGCGATGCGCTTTTTCAGGGACGGGCCCGGCTTTGCCGCGCGGCTGGGGGCGCCAGCCTGCGTTGCCGCGCGGCTGGGGGCGCCAGCCTGCGGCTTCACTGGCGTGGCCTCCGCATTCGGCTTGGCGGCAACCCGTGCGGCGCCCGCTCTGTCGAGCACATATTTTTTGTAATCATCCATATCGCCGGCAAAGGCTGTCACCGTGCCGGCATCGACGAGCCAGAGACGATCGGCGCAGGCTTCCAGCAAATAGCGGTCATGCGAGACGAGGATGACGGCGCCCTGATAATCGTTGAGCGCTTCGATCAGCGCGGCGCGGCTGTCGATGTCGAGATGGTTCGTCGGCTCGTCGAGGATCAGAAGATGCGGGCCGTTGAAGGTCGCAAGCCCCATCAGCAGCCGCGCCTTTTCTCCGCCGGATAATTGCGCGACTTTGGTGTCGGCCTTGATGTTGGGGAAGCCCATTTGCGCGCAGCGCGCGCGGATCTTGGCTTCCGGCGCAGCGGGCATCAGGCTCGCGACGCATTGAAACGGCGTTGCGGTGATATCGAGATCGTCGACTTGATGCTGAGCGAAAAAGCCGACATTGAGTTTCGATGAGCGTCGCAGATCGCCGCTCATCGGCGCGAGCCTTCCGGCGACGAGCTTGGCGAAGGTCGATTTACCATTGCCATTGGCGCCCAAAAGGCCGATCCGGTCGTCATCCGAGATCGAGAGCGAGAGGTGCTGCAGCACCGGCCGCTCATCATAGCCGGCCGCGACATTTTCCATCGCAACGATCGGCGGGCTCAGAGGTTTTTGCGGCGAAGGCAGGTCGAAAGGCAAGACATGGCCGTCGACGATCGCGGCAATAGGTTGGAGCTTGGCGAGCATTTTGAGACGCGACTGCGCTTGCGCCGCCTTGGTCGCCTTGGCGCGAAAGCGGTCGACGAAGGCTTGCAAATGCTTGCGCTGGTCTTCCTGCTTCCTCTGCAGCTTCACTTGAATCGCTTGCTGCTCGCGGCGTTGTTTCTCGAAACTTGAATAATTGCCGCGCCAGAGCGTCAGCTTGGCCTGATCGAGATGGAGAATGTGATCGGCAACGGCGTCGAGCAGATCGCGGTCATGGCTGATGACGAGGATCGTGCCCTGGTAGCGTTGCAGATAATCGACGAGCCAAAGCGTGCCTTCGAGATCGAGATAGTTCGTCGGCTCGTCGAGGAGCAGAAGATCGGGTGCGGAAAAGAGCACCGCAGCGAGCGCAACGCGCATGCGCCAGCCGCCGGAGAATTCGGAAAGCGAGCGCTGCTGCGCCTCTGCATCGAAGCCGAGGCCGGAGAGGATCGCTGCGGCGCGGGCAGGGGCGGCATGCGCATCAATGTCGACGAGACGCATCTGGATCTCGGCGATGCGCAAAGGATCGGTCGCGGTCTCCGCTTCGTCGAGGAGGCTTGCGCGTTCGCGATCGGCATCGAGCACGAAATCGACGAGCTTGCCGGGGCCACCCGGCGCCTCCTGCTCGACACGGCCGAGGCGCGCCTGGCGCGGCAAGGAGAGTGTGCCGTCATCCGGGCTCATATCGCCGGCGATCAGCTTGAACAGCGTCGTCTTGCCGGCGCCGTTGCGGCCGACAAAGCCGATGTGGCCACCTTCGGGAAGCGCCGCGGTCGCATGGTCGAAGAGGAGCCGCGCCCCGAGCCGCAAGGTGATGTCGTTGAGATGGAGCATGGGGTTGCTTGTGGCTGCGGCTGAGGCCGATGGCAAGGGTGCGCGCTGCAAAAACAGGAAGTCGCCGAAGCGAGCATGATCGCTGCGGCAGGTCGACGCACGGTGCGAGTAAATTCTCCCTTCCACCTCTGCAATCCGCCCTGCCGGTCGCGGCATGACAACCCGCCAGCCCAGCACTTAAGCTCATTTTCAGCAGCGTGCTTCCCCGGCCGACTGAAGCGAAAGCGGAAGGAGACCCGGGGTCCAGGGGATATGATGTTGCGCAAAGCGCAACTCCGAATCTTTTTCAAATAGGTCGCTTCGCGAACATTTTGCGCTGGATTCCGGGTTCCGTTCCGCTAGGCGCCTAAAGGCCCTCGCTGCACGGCCCCGGAAAAGCAGCTTGCTTATCTGAATTCGCGCCTTGACGCCGCCACGGCACAAGCCTCGCTTCGCCCTCGGATCTCCAGCGGCAATTGAACATTTCCACTCGCCGGCCATCTGCTTTATGTAACGCCACGATGGGACGGCCCATTCCGGGACGAGGATGACATGCGTGTATTGGTGATTGGCGATGCGGCGCGCGACCATGCTCTGTGCTGGAAGCTCGTGGAATCGCCTCTGGTCGATGAACTTCACTGCGCGCCCGGCAATGTCGGCGTCGCAACGCTTGCCGAATGCGTGCCGATCAGCGTCAAGGCGATCAACACGCTTTTGAGCTTCTGCGAAGATAATGAAGTCGAGTTCATCGTCGTCGGCGGCGAGCAGGCTCTTGCCGCCGGGCTGATCGATATCTGCAATCGCAACGGTCTGCCGGCTTTCGGCCCGGAAGTCCATGCGGCGCGGCTCGGCCTCTCCAAAACTTTCGCCAGAGAGCTTTGCGAGCGCTACCAAATTCCCATGGCGCGCGGCCGCGTCTTCGCCGATGCGGAGGCGGCTAAATCCTATGTCGCGGAAGCCGCATTCCCCCTCGTCGCCAAAGGCGATGTTCAAATTGATGGCGCCAAAGTGGTCATCTGCCAGACTCTCGCGGAAGCCGAAGCCGCGATCGCCGCACGCTTCAAGGGGGAAGCAGGCGAGGACATCGTCATCGAGGAATTTCTCGAAGGCGAGCCGGTGCGTTTCTGCGGTATCGCGGACGGCAATACGATTCTGCCGCTGACGTCGACGACCGATCGCTGGGACGTTGGCGGCCCGCAGGCCTTTCCCGGCGTGCTATGCCCGGCGCCGGCGGTGACGCCCGAGATTCAGACAGCCATCGTCGAGACGATCCTGCGCCCGACAATTACTGCCATGAAGGCTGAACGCAGGGCCTTCAAAGGGCTCCTCAATGCGAGCCTCATGCTGACCGCAGAAGGCCCCAAGCTGCTCGATTACAAGGCCACCTATGGCGATCCCGACTGGCAGGCGATCATGCTGCGCATCAAGGGCGATCTTATGCCGGCGCTCGCCTCTTCCTTCGACGAGATGCTCGAGCGCTTCAATGATTTCCGCTGGCTGTCCGAATCGGCCATGGCTCTCACCATGCGGGCCGAGGGCGAGGCGGTCACGGCGGAAAAGATCGCCGCGGCCTGCGAAGAAGCCGAAGTGGCCGACCCAGATGTCGTCGTCTTTCGCGCCTATGACGAGAAACAGCTGAATGTCACGGCGAGCGGCACCGATCTCGCCGATGTGCGCAAAAGGCTCTATGCCGCCGCTGCCCGCATCAAGGCGGCGCTGTGAGGGGCAGCAAATCTCAGACTTCGTCGAAGTCCGGGATCATCTTGTTGAGCGTGCGCAGCACGCTTTGCGTGCCCTTGGTCATGGCGTCGTAAACACCGTTCAATTCTTCTTCCAGGCCGAAGCCTTCGTGCAGGAAGACGAAATGCGTCGTGCCGTCGGCATTGGGCGTGACCGTCCATGTCGCGATCGTATCGATATAATGGCCGAACAATTTGAGTTCCTCGTGGCCGCCCTTCCAGGTGAACGAAATCATTTGATTTTCTTCGACTTCGAGGACCTGACATTGGAACTCGCCGTCCCAGCGCTCGATCGGCCGGCTGCGGAGGGTGAATTTATGCCCGAAATCCGGTTTTAGATCGTTCTTCATGAACCAGAGGGCGATACATTCCGAATCGGTGATTGCGCGCCAGACCTTTTCGATCGGATAAGGCAGATCCACTTCCTCACGGATGGAGCGCGTTGCTGCTTGGGTTTCTGTCACGCTTCGGTCTCCTCGCTAGAGCGTTTTCCGATCGGATGAAACCATCCGATCGAGAAGAAAACGCTCAAAATCAATAGGCTGGAGCATGTTCTCATCGGAAAAGTCGAGCAACTTTTCCGGAACATGCTCTAGGTGCGGTGCGGCGGATGCAATGGGTCCAGAGGCAGATGCCGCAGCGCCGGATGGGCCGTGGCTTCGATTTCGATCCTGTGATGAGAATCAAGAATGATGCCAGATGTACGAGCGGTCGTCGCAATCGGCCTTCAGGGCCAGTTCGGGCTCGCCGGCCGGCTACCCTGGGAAGGCAGTCGAGATCCCTTGTTTGTCGCTGATGTCGAAAGGTTTTTTGAACTGACCCGCGGCCATGTGATCATCATGGGGCCGCGCACTTTCGAATCCGTGCCGGAATGGGCGTTCAAGGAGAGGGATATCGTCCAGATCCGCTCCTTCGAACCGCCGGCCGAGGTTCTGGCGCGTTTTCCGGACCGGGTGGTCTTCATCGGCGGCGGGCCGCCGGTCTATGAGGCCTATGCCCCCTTCATCCGGCTCTGGGATATCAACCGGCTGCCCTATGAAGGCGAAGCGGACCGCTGGTTCGATCCGCGCTGGCTGCTCAAATCACCTTCCAGCAAGATCCCGCCCGCAACTTGAGGGGGCTCCGCGAAATCACATATGAGACGTCTAAAGCTTTGCCGGATCGCACTTCAGAACGCGACATAGATGAATTTGTCGCCCTTCAGGGCCGGATAATTGTCCCGCAGCGCCTTGACGATCTTGCCGACGAGTTCCTTGTCGCCGGCCGCCGAGGGACCAACGAAATCCGTGCCTTGGCTCCAGATTTCGAAAAAGCCGTGGAGGCCTTCGTCATAATCGGCGCCGGTCGGATTGTTCGACATGTCGTGCAACGAAACAATTCCCGCCGTGTCGACCTCGAGCCGCCATTCGCGATCGTCCTTCACCGAACCCATCAGCTTCGCGACATCGGCGTCCGACCATTCAGTTTTGAGGTCCAGCGACATGTTTTTCTTCCTCCAAACGAGACCTGGGGCATAGACAAGCCGACGGCCGGCGCAGGGGGCCTCGGACATCGTCGGCAGCGATTCTGTCCGGCCCTTTGCCCAGCAAAAAAGCAAAAGCAGTGCCATCTCTATCGAGCCGCGAGGCGACGGCTTCATGACGCGCGGCGCGTCCCGCGCCGGCCTTTCTTGATCACCGCCGCGAAATGAGGCACAAACCCGCAGGCTCCTGCTGCCGCGGCGCGGCCCGGCTCAGCGCTCTATGAGATCCCGATAAGCCTTGAACTTCAAAGGTCTTGAATTTCATAAGCTGAGACATTGGATTAGCTGAGACATTGGATTAACTGAGACTTGGAATTAGCTGAGACATGGGGATCATCCGATGTCTCAATCAAAGAGTTAGGGCATTTTCCGGCGAACCTTCGGCCCATCGCCGGAAAATGCCCTTGGACTTCATAAGGCTTGCGTTTCATGTTGCCTCCCTTGCGCGTCGGCATCGCCGGTCTCGGCACGGTGGGCCTTTCCGTCCTCCGCCTTCTCGATCGTCGCGCCTTGGCGCTCGCGGCCATGACGGGTCGGTCGATCCACATCACCGCCGTCTCGGCCAAGAGCCGGGACAAGGATCGCGGCACGGATCTTTCCCGTTTCGCCTGGTTCGATGATCCGGTGAAGCTTGCCGCCTCACCCGAGATCGATGTCTTCGTCGAACTTATCGGCGGGGCCGAGGGCGCTGCGCTGGCTTCTGTCGAAGCTGCGCTCGAGGCCGGCAAATCGGTCGTGACCGCGAATAAGGCGCTGCTCGCCAAATATGGCATGGCGCTCGCCAAGCGTGCCGAAGACAAAGGCGTGGCGCTTGGCTTCGAGGCTTCCGTCGCCGGCGGCATTCCGATCGTCAAGTGCTTGCGCGAGGCGCTTGCCGGCAATGTGATCGAGCGCGTCTATGGGATTTTGAACGGCACCTGCAATTATATTTTGACGCGGATGGAGACGGAGGCACTTTCCTTCGCCGAATGTCTGACCGAGGCGCAGCGCCTCGGCTATGCCGAAGCCGATCCGTCATTCGACATCGGCGGCCAGGATACCGCCCATAAGCTTGCGATCCTCACCGCGCTCGCCTTCGGCACGACGATCGATCCCGAGGCGATCGCGATCGAAGGGATCGAATCGATCAGCCTCGCCGATATCGAAGCCGCGGCCGAACTCGGCTATCGCATCAAGCTCTTGGGCGTCGCCAATCGCACGCCGGCGGGGATCGAGCAGCGCGTGCATCCCACAATGGTGCCGCGCTCCTCGGCAATAGCGCAAGTGATGGGCGTCACCAATGCAGTGACCATCGATGCCGATGCGGTGCATGAGCTCACATTGATGGGGCCGGGCGCCGGCGGCGACGCGACCGCATCCGCCGTCATAGCCGATATCGCCGATATCGCGAGGGGCCAGCGCTTGCCGCCCTTCGGCCTGCCGGTCGCAATGCTGGCGCCGCTCGAACGTGCACCCATACAAATGCATGAAGGCGGCTATTACATTCGCCTGTCGGTCTATGATCGGCCGGGCGCCGCGGCGGCGATTGCGACCCGCATGGCCGAATGCAATATTTCGCTCGAAAGCATCATGCAGCGCCGCCGCCCTGGCGATAAAGCCAAGCACGCCGAGGCGGTGCCCGTCATTCTCATCACCCATGCCACTTATGAAAAGCGCGTTCACCAGGCGCTCGAAGCCGTCGTCGCCGACGGCTTCATCGCCGAAAAGCCGCAGGTGATCCGCATCGAGCGGGAATAGACAGCTACGCGTGGGTCTTGCCGAAAAAACCGATCGGCGCTTTCCAAAAAGGCCGGCTTAGGACAAGATCCTCGGCACGTGATTGCAGCGCAGGCGATAGGCATCCGGCAGGCCCGAGCCGAGCAGCGGCCGTAAATACAAGCGGAAGGCATCAGTGACATCGACCCCGTTGTCGGCGATAAGGGCGTCGTCCATCAGGCGCGTCTTGCCGGCGACGGTTTCAAGCGGAATGAGCTCATAATCGACGGAATAGAATCCGGTGCGCTTGATAGCCACCGAACCGTCCCGGTCGCCCCACATGGCGAATTGCACGGCCTTTTCGCCGACTTCGCGTGCCTCGCGCTGGTCGACGTCGGAGACACAGCCGATGAAGGAGCGCTGCAAATAGCCGAGCGTATCGCCGCGCACGCGCTTGATCTGCAGCTTCTGCTTGATCTCCTCGCACAGGAGGTCACCGAGCGCGCCGGTGCCTGACAATTGCACGTTGCCATGTGCGTCGTGTTCGATCTGTTGCGCCAGCTTGGTCAAGATAGGCGCGCCCGTCTCGTCATGAATGCCCTCCGACACGGCTATGACGCAGCGCCCAAATTTCTCGTAAGTCGCCTTTACATCGGAAAGGAATTTGTCGATACGGAAAGTGCGTTCCGGCAAATAGATGAGATGCGGACCATCGTCGGGGAATTTCTTGCCGAGCGCCGAAGCGGCAGTCAGAAAGCCGGCGTGACGGCCCATGACCACGGCGCAATAGACGCCCGGTAGCGCAGCGTTGTCGAGATTGGCACTAATGAAAGCTTGCGCGACGAAGCGTGCCGCAGAGGGATAGCCCGGCGAATGGTCGGTGCCCATGAGATCGTTGTCGACGGTCTTAGGGATGTGAATGCAGCGCAGGGGATAGTTGGACTTGCGCGCCTCCTCGCTGATGATCCGCACTGTATCTGAGGAATCATTGCCGCCGATGTAGAAGAAATAGCCGATCTGGTGGGCGCGCAGCACCTTGAAGATCTCCTGGCAATAGCCGAGATCGGGTTTGTCGCGCGTCGACCCCAATGCCGAAGAGGGCGAATTGGCTACCATTTCGAGATTATGGGTTGTCTCCTGTGTCAGATCGATGAGGTCTTCCTTGATAATCCCGCGCACGCCGTGATGGGCGCCATAGACGCGCTCGATCGTGTTGAACTTGCGCGATTCGAGCACGACGCCTGCAAGAGATTGGTTGATCACGGCGGTCGGCCCGCCTCCTTGCGCGACCAGGGCCTTGGTGGGCGACATCGAATTTCCTCCTTTGCCTGTCTGACGAGCCGTCTTATCGCAACGTGGCGCCGAAGGCATTAAAGCATGATCAGAAAAAGCGCATCCTGGGTTTGCGTCCGAAAGGCGTAAAAAAAACTGAAGTGCGATAAAATATAACCTAGCCTCGTCGATGCCTTGCAGAGCACTGGCATATCACGTAAGCCGTTGAGACAGCCTATTAATTGCTACCGCTTTGGCGTGGATCTCGGGCTCCGCCAGCGGCATTTTCGGTTCGCCGGAAAGGCACGACTCGACAGGGATGTGGTGAGGACCGAGACCCTGATCTATCGTTCCGTGTCGGGAACGGTGCGCAAGATCGCCGCCGAACATCGCGATGGGGAAGTTTCGGTTGGATTGAGGGCTTTGCCGAAATGACAAGATGCGTTGAGGTTTGCTAATCCGCCATGACCGAGAGATGTGATCGGCGAAGATGAGGCTGGTGCATAAATCAAAATTTTTGTGACAGCGTGATTTGACGTAATGGGGGTTTTCTTTAGGTCGCGAACGGAGCGGTTGAAATGCCAATTTATCAAGCGACGCCGATTAAGTTCGAGGCTCCAACCGAAGCCGCTCTAAAGGAGACTCGTAGCGAGTATCGCAAGAGTCGAATGACACGGTTTGTTACCGACGAGAACATAGAGCCGTGGGCGCTTCATGTGATGCGCTACAAAAAATTCGATGTTATCGACTGTGATTCCGCAAAAATTCGGCATCGCGATGATGGAACGGTATTTCGGAGGGCGTGGCACCTAAAGCGTGTGTTGGTGACCCATGACCACGACTTTCTTGATGATCGTTTGTTTCCATTTAGCGGATGCTCCGGACTCCTTGTGCTCCCGACGTATGGGCGAGTGAGCTTAGAATTCGGAAATCTTTTAGCTGAGGCGGTCGCGATGATTGGTCGTGGTAGGGAGATGTGGTTTCATACGAAGATTGTCGCGACCCGCAGTTTTGCCTTGAAAGTACGGACCTGGGAGAAGTCAGAAGGTCGGGTCGTGGCGTGGGACTTTCAGCTTCCAAGCGTGCGAGGATAAGTTGAGGCACCGCGCCCGGCAGATAATTCATGTTTGACGTAACAGGGCTTATACGACTTTGAAAAGCCTCTGTTCTCAATTGAGGGCGATATGGACGAATGGACGCCGATTCTAGCTCTGCCAAACCTCGATATGGGAGGCACGATCGAATGCCCGCATGCTGCTATCGTATCGCCGACAGACAAGCGGGTTTGGAAGCTCCGCAGCGATCACCCAAAGCTGACGACATTCCTTTCGAAGTTTTCAGGGCAGTTCCGTACGCAGGTGTGGCCGTCAATGCTACTTCTCCGCACCGGCGCTCCAAGGTCTTACTACACGGCAGAAGCCGTGACCGCATTCCGCGACATCATCTGTCTATCCGTTGTGCCGTATGGTCGCGCGAAGCGGTTGCGTTTCGATCGAGCGAACGGCTTGGTCTATTCGAACACGTTCCAGTTTTACCCATGGATGCTCGACAAACGATTCGAAGAAATGCTCCTGGTAAATCCCGTACAAATGCACGTCCATTTTCTCGAAGAGTTTGAGGGGCAGACCTTTCCAGAGCAGCCGCAAGCATCGGTCATGGCAGGCGATATAGATGTTCCATTGGCCAAGAAACTCATGAATCGATGGGCCGTCCGATTCTCTGAAGACGCAGTAGAGTGGAAGGATAAGGCACTCTTTCGTTCGCTGAATATGGCGAATGAGGCGGGTCGGGTGCCTGCCCTCACGGCGGCGGTCTTTTATGATGTGGGCCGCTCACTTGCTTTATGGGTTAGCGCCTATGAGATTTTGGCTCACCCAGGCGGCATGGGCCGATCGAACTTTTCTACCGTCTCGGCCACGCTGGAAAGCGTGAAATGGCGCGACGCAAGGCTGGCGGCGGCGAGTCACACCATTTCCGGCAAGACCCCGCAACAGAAGCAGCTCGCGACCTGGATATGCAAAAAGGTCTATGACCTTCGCAATGATTTTCTCCACGGCAACGACGTTGAAGCACCGGCTCTCCGGATCAACGGAAAGGAAATCATCGATTTTGCCGCTTGCCTTTATCGATTGGCGCTCACTGGATTTCTCGATCTGCATTTCAACGCACCCATGCCCCCAAGCGACGATGCGGAAGCGCTTGGCGCATTTACAAGCCAGCGCAAGGAATTCAACAGGTTCCAATCCGCCTATGAGGATGCGTTGCTGACTGCCATCTAGCGTCACAAAATGGTCGCACGCTCCGAAGACATGCAAAAATCAAGAATTTTGCGCTCCGTGTGCCACAACATTTCAACGGGTTGGCCCGTGCAAAAGTCCGGTGCTCAAGTCTGCGCCTGGCATGCCCGCGAAGCTGTCGTGAAAGACCGCTGTCTGTCACAAGCGCGCTTTCTTCGGATGACGTGGTAGGCATGTGGCGCCCCATCGCGCCCTGAACTCGCCTTAAGTTTGGCGGAGGAAAGCGGCGACAATGTTCCGATTCGAAGGAGAATTTGATGCGGCGTACCGGCTTCCGGCTTTTCGTAGCCAGTCTCGGTTTTATTTGTCTCGCAGTCTTTTGTCTTGGCTTTATCGGCTTTGCGCAGGCGCAGGACGTGAAGCCGAGCGAATTGACGCGCGAGGCCATTCTGAACGATCCCGACGCGCCGGTCGGCGGCAATCCGAAGGGCGATGTCACCATCGTCGCTTTCGAGGACTATAATTGCACACGCTGCAAGAGCGCAGAGCCCGCCCTACAGAAATTGATCAAAGACGATGGGCACATTCGCCTCGTCTATAAGGATTGGCCGATCCTTGCGGCCACCTCGACCTATGGCGCCGAACTGGCGCTTGCTGCGAAATATCAGGGAAAATATGTGGCGGTTCATAATCTCCTGATGCGAATTCCAGGAACAGGTGTCAGCAAGGAGGCGATGGATCGGGCGTTGCGCGCCGCGGGCGTCGATATCGATCGGCTCGGCAAGGATCTGCAAAGCCATCACGAGGAGATTCACGCGCTCATCAGGCGCAACGATGCGCAGGCCGTGGGGATGGGATTTCAAGGCACGCCGGTCTTCCTCATCGGGCCTTATCAAGTCGCGGCGGCCCTCGATTATGACGGCTTCAAGAAGGTCGTGGCGCAAGCGCGTGCGCAGGAGGGGAAGTAGTGTTGGGCGATCCTTCTCCCGCTTGCGGGAGAAGGTGGACGGCGGAGCCGGCCGGATGAGGGTTCTCGCAGAAGGCACCACCCCTCATCCGTCATGCTTCGCATGACACCTTCTCCCGCAAGCGGGAGAAGGAGCGCGCCTCGTCGCCCCTTATTTGTTCAGCCCTTCTCTGATCCGCTTTGAAGGCTTCGGTTTGCCATGGGAAATCGCCGCGTCCCAGGCAGGATCGGGTTTGACCACTTGCGTGTCATGCGCGCTCTGCCAACCCTCCACGCCCTCCGGATACCAATAGACGTGGCGGTAACCGAGAGCGACGACCCGCTTCGCGGCATTCCAACTGCCCCAGCAATGCGGATGGCAGAAGACGACGATCTGCCTATCTAAATTATTGCCCGTCAGAGCGGCGATCCGCGTCTTGAAGGCCGCAGCGAAAAGGTGATCACTCGTCCCGCTGCCTCCGCCCACCAGCCATGTCGCGCCTGGAATCGAGCGATGCGTCGGCATCCAGGGCATGTCCTTCGCCATTGATGGCGGCTTCTTCTCCGCTTCTGCCACATCGAGGAGAAGCGGATGCGCGCTCTCTTGCATCTCGGCGAGAGTCTTGGTGTCGATGACGGTTGCGCCCTTGAGTTTATCCGGCGTGTCGGCATGCATCGGGCCCTCCCAGAGGCCGGAAGGCTCAGGGACGGGAGCTGGCGCAGCCGCCGCGAGGAAAAGCGCCGCGCCTAAGAGGAGAACTATCCGCATTGCGATCTCAATTGGTTGCCGTCGGGACCGTGAAGCTCTGTTCCCAATGAGCGTGGTCGCTGTCGTCGACGGCAACCGTCAATGGGCCTTCCGGCTGCGGAACGAGCTCGAAGCTGATGACTGGATTGGTCGAGAGCGAAATATCGGCGCCGAGCGTGAAGACCAGCTTGCCGCCGTCCTTCACCGTGATCGTCTTGATATAGCGTGCCGGCGTGTAATAGCGCGTGATCTGATTCATCTGCATGCCGTTGAAGTTCGGATGGCGCACCATCAGTGTCGCTTCCGTCGGCTTTCCCGCCTCGACGTCTTTCGCGAATTTCATGCGCATCTCGCCCATGCCCTTCATCGCTTCTTCGTCGCTCATGCCCATCGGCGCCGAGCAGCCGCCGGCGGCCTTGACGAATCTGGTCGCCTCGACGAGTTTGCCGTCCGGCAATTCGGCCACGGCGTGCATGTTCGTGTAGCTGTTCACGCGCACACGCATCCTGATGATATGCGGATAAGCGGCGGGGCCGAAAGTGTAATGGGCGGCGACCGGGGAGGGGTTGTCGTCGATGACGACATAGAGGCCTTTGATGGGCTTCGTCTGATTGAGGGTGATGGTGATCGGCACCAGAGAAGCGTCCGCGGCGCGCACCGGCGCATCGAGCGTCACGATGGATTCGTCAGGAATCGCGACTTTATCGCCGAAGATCACCTTCTCTATGTCTTTCCAGCGGGCTTCACGCGCGGCCGGGCTGTCTTCATCATTCGCACGGCTGGGAAGAGCGGCTACAATTGCGAGCACAGAAACGCTTCCGCATAGCGCAACGCTCGTCAAAAGGCGCTTCATCTTTTGTTTCCTCCTACTCCCATTCCAGTTCTTTATAAGCTTCGGTCACATTGCGGGCATGGTAATCATCAAAGAGCTTCCAATTGCTTTTTTCGGATTGGCCTACCGTCAAAACCGCATGTTCTATCGATCCATTGTTCTTGATCTCGGCGCGGACGCCATCACGCAGGAGGGTAAGATAGCGGACGAGATCGGCAGATGCAGCCTTGAAATCGACCGTCAGCGGACCATGGCCCGGCACCGCCTTCGGAATATTCATCGCTTTCAGAACATCGATCTCTTTCAGCCAGCCAGTCAAGCTGCCGTCGAGCGCCGGTATACGTTCCACGAACAGGAGATCTGCGGGCAGCAGAAATCCGCTGCCCTGATCCACCATGGAGAAATCGGAGGTCGTATGGGCCGGGCCATGCGCATGGAATGTGATGATGCGGCCGCCGAGGTCGATCTGGTCTCCTGCCGCGACCGTCCGCGTCGGCATGACGACCGGCCCGACCTTGCCCTCGCCGAGAAGCCCGATCAGCCTCTTGCGGTAATATTCGCCGCGCGCCTCCAGCGCCTCTGGCAGCTTGGCATGGCCGATGAAGACCGGGCGGTCGTCGAGGAAGGCGCCGGCGCCGAATGTGTGATCCAGATGGACATGGCTCAGCACGACATATTTGATCGGCTTCTGGGTCTTTTCCTTGATGATCTTGCGCAGCCATTGGCCATCGGCGAGGCTGCCGCCACTGTCGGTGACGAGCACGGCATCATCGCCGATGATGAAACCGATATTGGCGATCGCATCGAGATTAGCCGCGTTCGGCTCTTCGTCGCGGCCGCGACGCATGAAAACGCCGGGTGCGATCTCTGCGATCTCGAATGAATCGGCGCGGCCGAGTGTCGGCATGCAGCAGAGACAAAGCCCGCCGGCGAGCGCTTGCCGACGCGACAGACCGTTTCGCGCAATCGTTGCCTTACCTTGCATGCACGTCATTCCATCATGGCTCTCTTATGCGACCGATGTTCTAATTGGTAAGGCATTGAGAATCAATGTAATCGCGGCCTGTTCATCCCAGCACTTTCTTGCCTGATTTTCTGTTCCCAACCCGCTAAGCTAAGGCGTGAACAACTCTCCGCTTCTGCCAAAACATCGCTTTTTCCTCGGCGTCGAGCGCTCGGCGCTTGGCCGGGCCTGGCGTGATCGGCTGGACCAAGCGGGTCAAGCCCGAGCCTCCGCCATGATGCAGCTGCATGGCCATTCGGATCTCTTGGCGCGGGTGCTTGCCGGCCGCGGCGTCTTGCCGGAAGCGGCTGCGCTCCATCTCGATCCGAGCCTGCGCCGGCTGATGCCAGATCCTGATGGGCTCGTCGATATGAAGCCCGCCGCCGCGCGCCTGGCCGCTGCGATAGAGGCGGGCGAGACCATCGCCATCTTCGGCGATTATGATGTCGACGGCGCCTGCTCTTGCGCCCTCATCGCCGATTTTCTGACCGCTGCCGGCGCGCCTTTCCTGATCCATATTCCCGACCGCATTTTCGAAGGCTATGGCCCGAATGTGCAGGCAATCGCTGCTTTGGCCGAGGCGGGCGCAAAGCTTCTCGTCACCGTCGATTGCGGCACGATGAGCCATCAGCCGCTCGCCAAGGCGAAAAAGCTCGGCCTCGATGTGATCGTGCTCGATCATCATCAAGCGCCCGAACATTTGCCCGAAGCGCTCATCGTCAATCCGAACCGTCAGGATGATCTCTCCGGCCTCGGCCAGCTCTGCGCCGCGGGCGTCGTCTTCATGACTTTGGTCGCTGCGAATAGAGTGTTGCGCGAACATGGCTTTTGGAACGCGGCGCGGCCCGACCCCGATCTTCTGGTGGGTCTCGATCTCGTGGCGCTTGCGACCATCGCCGATGTGGCGCAATTGACCGGCCTCAACCGCGCTTTTGTGACGAAAGGGCTCGCGCTGATGCGGGCGCGGGGCCGGCCGGGCCTCGCCGCGCTCTTCGATGTGGCGGGCGCCGACGGGCCGCCGAAACCGTCCCATCTCGGCTTTCTGATCGGGCCGCGCATCAATGCCGGCGGCAGGATCGGCGATGCGGCGCTCGGCGCCAAATTGCTCGCGCTGAAGGATGCCGCCTCCGCGCGGCGCATCGCCGAAGATCTCGATCGCCTCAATCGCGAGCGCCAGGCGATCGAAATGGCAACGCTCGAAGAAGCTTTTGCCGAGGCTCTCGTTCTCGGCGCCGAGGCCGAGGCTTGTGCTGCCATCATCGTCGCAGGCGAAGGCTGGCATCCGGGCGTGGTCGGCCTGATCGCCGGACGGCTCAAAGAGAGGTTCCGCAAGCCTTCTTTCGCCATTGCTTTCGATGGCGCGACAGGCACCGGCTCCGGCCGCTCGATTGCTGGCGTTGACATCGGCAAGGCCGTGCGCGGCGCGGTCGAGGCGGGGATCGCCGTTAAAGGCGGCGGCCATGCCATGGCGGCCGGCATCACTCTCGCGCGGGAAAAACTTGATGACTTCCGCAGTTTCATCGAAGCCGCGCTTCAGCCGGCGGTCGAAGCCGCGCGCGCCGGCGAAGCGCTTTTCATCGATGCCGCGTTGACGGCGGCTGGCGCCAATCCCGAACTTTATGCGGCGCTTGAACAGGCGGGGCCCTATGGGGCCGGCAATCCGGAGCCGGTCTTCGTCTTTCCTGCGCATCGGCTCGTCGATGTGGCGCAGGTCGGCCAGGGGCATCTGCGCTGGCGCGCCAAAGCCGGCGATGGCGCGAGCCTCGAAGGTATCATCTTTCGCGCCGTCGGCGAGCCGCTTGGCCAGGCGCTGATTGCGGCGCGCGGCGCGAGCATTCACCTTGCCGGCACGCTGACGCTCGACCGCTGGAACGGCCGTGAAAGGGTACAATTGCGGCTTCTCGATCTTGCCCTTGTCGAGCCGGGCCGCAGGGCAGGGCCATAACACGTTTCGCCATCGGCTTGGAGGTTGATGGCGAAGCTCGCTTGCCACCTGCTCCTATGGCCTTTATATCTCCGCGCGTCCTTCGAAACGGGGCTTGGCCCCCTCCCGCGCCCATCGTCTAGCGGTCCAGGACGTCGCCCTTTCACGGCGAAAACACGGGTTCGAGTCCCGTTGGGCGCGCCAATTAGTACTCATCTGCGAACCAGCCGCGAGATGTGCAGGACCGGACAGGATAGCCCCTTCCAGCCTGTCTTTATGGCCCTTGATCCGAATTTGGGTCGTCCACCTCAATTGAGCTGACGATGGCCTGCAGGTAGGCCTTCCGGAACGGAATTGATCCAGAAATGAGGTTTTCCCGCATCATCCGCTCAAATTCTTCGAAGAGGGCCGGGTCGATCTCAATGAATGGCATCGCTTGAGCTTTTGCACGTTCAAGTGCCGTCAACGCCCGCTGTCGCGCGCCGTCGTCAGTCGGCACTGCAGCGAGCATGTCATACCATCGGAAGAAGCGGCGGACTCATCTACGATAGCTGCCGGTCGCCGTTCCGTGGCCGTTTCGATGTTGCCCGCGCCCGACGCTCACATAGGTAAAGCCCTGCCGGCGCACTTCTTCCGGATCGTAGATATTGCGCAGATCGACCAGCACGGGGGCGGCAAGAAGGCCTTTCACCCGCGCAAGATCAAGCGCCCGGAAAGCGTCCCATTCGGTGACGATGACGAGCGCCGCGGCATTCTCGCAACAGGCATAGGGATCGCCGCAATAGGTGAGATTTTCGAGATAGAGGCGGGCCTGCTCCATGCCTTCCGGATCGAAGACATTGAGCTTGGCGCCGGCATCTTGCAGCGCGGTGACGATGGCAATCGAAGGCGAGTCGCGCATATCGTCGGTATTGGGCTTGAAGGTGAGGCCAAGCAGCGCGATCGTCTTGCCGCGCAGGCTGCCGCCGCAGGCGGCGAGCACTTTGCGCGCCATGCCCCTCTTGCGCTGATCATTGACCGCCGCCACCGTCTCGACGATGCGCACCGGCGTGCCATGGTCTTGCGCCGTCTTGATCAGCGCCTGCGTATCCTTCGGGAAGCAGGAGCCGCCATAGCCTGGACCCGCATGCAGAAATTTCGCCCCGATCCGATTGTCGAGGCCGATGCCGCGGGCGATGTCCTGCACATCGGCGCCGACTTCCTCGCACAGATTGGCGATCTCATTGATGAAAGTGATCTTGGTCGCGAGAAAGGCGTTGGCGGCATATTTGGTGAGTTCCGAGGTGCGCCGGTTGGTGACGAGAATCGGCGCCTGATTGAGATAGAGCGGCCGATAGATCTCGCGCATGACATGTTCGGCGCGTTTGTCCTCGAGGCCGATGAGGATTCGATCCGGCCGCTTGAAATCCGAAATCGCCGCGCCTTCGCGCAAGAATTCCGGATTGGAGACGACGGCGAAATCAACGCCCGGCCGCGTTTCGCGGATGATCCGCTCGACCTCGTCGCCGGTGCCGACCGGCACTGTGGATTTCGTCACAATGACGGTAAAACCATCGAGCGCTGCGGCAATTTCGCGGGCGGCCTGATAGACATAGGAGAGATCGGCATGGCCATCGCCGCGCCGCGACGGGGTCCCGACGGCGATGAAGACGGCCTCCGCCTCGCGCACGGCAGCGGTGAGATCCGTGGCAAAGGACAGGCGATTCTGGCGGACATTGTTCATCACCAATTCAGCAAGACCCGGCTCATAGATCGGCATCTTGCCATTGTTCAAAGCCTCGATCCTGCCGACATCCTTGTCGATACAACAGACCTTATGCCCGAAATCCGCAAAACAGGCTCCGGACACAAGACCGACATATCCGGAACCAACCATGGCAATCTGCATTATTACCCCCGAGCCGTGCTCGCTTCCTAGAATTGCCTCTTCTTGAAACGGCACAGCCCGGCGAAGTCAACTGTCCGTGCCGTCGCCCGCATCCGTTGGATGCAGGCTGCAGTTCGACTTCGGATGGACGCGGTCGCGCCGGGAGCCGATCCGCACAACTGGGACCGGCTTTGCACCAATAAGTTGGAGGATGTCCCGGAAAAGTCTTTCAACTTTTCCGGGACATCCTCCGATATGATCTCGCAAGGTCAGGAAGCTTAGATCAGATTGCCCGTTTCATTCGCCTTCTGCTTCTCATGCCTCGCGAGATATTTCTTCGCAGCGCTCCGCCTCGTTGCTACCGTTGATGACCGCTTCCGAATTGTTTGGGTCAGAGTCCTAGCGGTTTCCAAATGAAAAGCTCATTGCTTTTCGCGCAACCGAACGGCTTCGACAATCTCTTGGATCGTCGTCTTGATATCATATCTCGGACGCCAGTCTGGATAATGCGTGCGGAAGCGTTCGAGCGAACCGATCCACCAGATGTGATCGCCGACCCGATTTTCCGGTCTATATTCCATTTCGAATGCCCGACCCGAGATCGACTTTGTCAATTCGATGGCTTCCATCATCGACACATTGGCGAAACGGCCACCGCCCATATTATAGACCTCTGCGGCACGCGGCGCTTTGAAGAAATGCCAGAAAGCGTCGATCAGATCATTGGCGTGAATATTGTCCCTAACTTGCTTCGCCTTATAGCCATAGATCGTATAAGGGCGCCCAGTCACCACGCATTTGACGAGATAGGCGAGAAAGCCGTGCAGCTCCGTCCCGCTATGGGCCGGACCGGTCAGACAGCCGCCACGAAAACAGGCGGTTTTCATGCCGAAATAGCGCCCATATTCCTGGGTCAACACATCGGCAGCGACTTTGGAGGCCCCGAAGAGACTGTGCAAGGTACGGTCGATCGACATGGTCTCGTCGATCCCATGCTCGGCAAAAGGATGTGACGGATCGAGTTCGAACCGGGTTTCCATTTCGATCAAGGGAAGATGATTTGGCGTATCGCCATAGACCTTATTGGTCGAGGTGAAGATGAAAGGCGATTCCGGCGCGTGCCGGCGCGTCGCCTCGAGCACGTTGAGCGTGCCATTCGCATTGACCCCAAAATCCGTATGCGGATCGCGAACGGCCCAATCATGCGAAGGCTGCGCTGCCGTATGGATAACGCAGGCGATATTGCTTCCTAGGTCCGCGAATAGCCGATCGATGGCGGTGAAATCGCGAATATCGATCGTCAAATGTCGATAGCGCTTGACTTCTTTTTCCAGCCGCTCCCGATTCCAGCGCGTCGAGGCCTCTTCACCGAAGAACTGGGCGCGCATGTCATTGTCGATTCCAAAGACATCATAGCCTTCCGCAGCCCAGCGGCGCACCAATTCCGACCCGATGAGCCCCGCCGACCCCGTGACAACGCAAACTGGCATATTTTACTCCGTTCAACCGAGCTTGCCGAATGTCCTCATCAGCAAAGTCTCGCATTTTTCCGATGAGGACATGCTCCCAGGTATTGATTTGGAGCTTACTCTCATCGATCCGATGATTAAATCCGATCGACGAGAATAGGCTCTAGCCCGCAAAGATCGGGCGCAAATTTTCTCCTCCCGCCTCAAGCCAAGCGAAGACGTCTTCGACGATGCGTTCGAGCCCGCGTGTCGGCTGCCATTGGGTCACTTTATGCAGCAGAGCACTGTCGGTCACGTACCAAGGAATGTCGACTGCAGGCGTATCCCGCTTTACCCCCCATTGGACCTCGCCTTTGCCGCGAGTTTGGCAGAGCGCTGTGAGTTCGGCAAGCGAGGTCGAACCGGCGAGGCCCCCACCGACATTGAAGACTCGGCCAGTTAGCTCTGGCAGACGGTGCAAAAGAATCAGGACGAGATCGGCGAGATCCTGGACATGAATGACATCACGCACCTGGCGACCACTGCCGCCATAGCCGATCATGGCCAAGGCGCCACCCCAAAGATGCCGCGCGCACCATAGAGAGACGAAGCCCTGGTCCACCTTGCCCATCTGCCAGGGACCCGCGATGACGCCGCACCGTGCGATCACGCTGGGCAGGCCAAATTGCGCGGCATATTCCTGAACGAACAGCTCAGAGGTGAGTTTCGTCGTCCCGTAAAGCGAGCGCGGCGCACTTGTCGCGAACGTTTCTGCTATGCCCTGCGCCGACCAGCCCGGCCCCGTCCCTGTCGCCAATTCGAATCGCGCCGGAGCTTCCTGTAGCGGCAGAGCCTTCAGCGCCTCGATCGAATAGACGCGGCTCGTCGAAAGGAACAGAACGCCAGCTGCGTGCCGACGCGCAGCTTCGAGGCAATTCAGCGTTCCCGAGAGATTGCTGTCGAGCAGGTAACGCGGATCGCCACTGAGACCGGCATGGACCGACGGCTCCGCCGAACAATCGACGAGAAGATCGAATTTGCCGCATGCGTCGATATCGGCTGCCACTCTGACATCGCCATGCAAGAAGGTGACGCCACCTTTTGCCAGACGCGCCAATTGCAATTCCGAGCCGCGCCGCCGCAGATTATCGAGCGCGAGAACGCGGCAATCGGAAAAAACAGATCGCAAATGGAGAGCCAAGGTCGAGCCGACGAATCCGGCGCCGCCCGTCACCAAGATCGTGCGAAACACGCGAGGCAATTCCTTTTCGATCAAGGCGACAGCTCAGGCCTGTCGGGTTACGTTTCCGACCCCGGCTCGTGCACGCGTTTCTTGCAAGTGTGCCGAGGCTCGGGCAACAGAGTCCAAGAGTTCGAGAAATCCGGCCTCAGTCCTCTCCGCTCAACCGATAGCGGGTCTCGCGATAGAGCATATAGGTCGCAATCCAGAGATCGAGCGGGACGAGATCCCACCGCCCCGCGCGGGCATCCTCGCGTGCCTTGCGACGCACCAAGGCCTGCCAGATATGGTCGTGGATGATGCGACTTCCCTTTTTCGGCAGCGACCAGCGCTTCAAGCCGAAATAAAAATAACGCCAAACGGCCCGTTGCAAGGACCAGATCGTATCGGCTTTGAGATGGCGCGCCCTGGCTTTCGGCGTATAGATCGTGACAAAGCCGAGCTGTTTGACGCGGTCCGAGAAATCCACATCCTCGCCATTCGTCCGCAAGATTTCGTCATAACCGTGGACAGCGCTCCACACAGCGCGCCGCGCCAACGTATTGGCGCCATAAATGAAAGGCGGATCGACGATACGGGCTTCGCCCCATTCTTGCCGCATATGGACCCAGCGCCAGCGGTCGGCATAGGTTTTGGCCACGCTTTCCTGCAAGTGGCCGCCGACGAGACCAACCTTGGGATCGGCAAATTCTTCGAGCATGGCAGCGAGCCAATTCGGCTCGGCAACGACGTCTCCATCGAGGCCTGCGACCAAATCGCAGGTCGTGTTGGAAAAGGCGGTATTGCGTCCAGCCGCAAGCCCTTTGTTCACCTCGTGGCGGATCAATTCCGCAAAAGGATAGCGCGCGACGATCCGCGCCGGATCGTCGGTCGAGGCATCGTCGATAACGAGCACTTGGTCGGGCTTGACGCTCTGCGCGGCTATGCCGTCGAGAACCGCTGCGAGCATGTCGCCGAGATTATAGCAGGGGACATAAATGCAAACTGTCGCCCTAGACGCGCCGGTGCCCGCTCCTTCTTCCGCGGCCATCACCTCAGGAGTCCTGCAACATCTTGGCAATCTCGTCCGCTTTCTTATTGCCATCGACATGTCGGTTATAGCTGGTGTCGATACGTGCCGCCGCGAAACGCTGCAGGCTGCCGCTCTCCCGCAAAGTCGCGAGCGGCGTACCCTCGATCTCGGCGGTGCCCAACTCCTGGACCGTGTCGAAAGGCAACGACGCGATGAAAGCTTTGGTATCTTTCATCTGCTCGATCGTTTCGCCCGGCAGGCCGTATGTAAAAGTGCCATGCACCGTCATTCCCAAGTCCTTCAGCTGGTGCACGACGCTGCGCGCATAATCGAGGTCGAGATGTTTGTTGACAATCTTATCAACGACGAATTGATTGCCGGATTCGAAGCCGAGCTTGACGCCAAAACAGCCAGAGTCGCGCATGACGCGCCAGGTCTCCATCTTGATCGTGTCTGCTCGGCACATGGCCGACCAGGGAAGACCGATTTCGGTCATCACCTCGCACATGGCTTCGACATGACGTGTGCCGAGGTTGAAGGTGTCGTCGTCGAAATAAATAGATTTGAAACCGTATTTCGACACAAGCTCCTTCAGGAACCCACGCATATAGTCCGCTGAATAGTAGCGTACCGTGCGCTTGCCGGAGCCGTCGGGATCATTGCCCGTCATCGTAGCCGGCCAGACGCAGAAAATGCACTTATAGGGGCACCCCCGGCTGGCCCACACTTGGGCATGCGGGAATTGCTGGCCCGCCGGATTATAGTCGTAGTAAAGATGAGCCATCGTTTCGTCAAAATAGGGGAAGGGCGCGGCGTTCATCTCCTCCTCGGTCAGAAGATCATATTCAATGACTCCTGACTGTCCGCGTAGAACTTTGACGACGTTTTTCTCGTACTCGCCCTTTATAACGGCAACGGCCGGGACTTCATCGAGCACTTTTTGGCCGAGAGCCGCTATCGGTCCCACAATAATGATCTTCGCTTGTGTCAGACGTTTGATTTGATGAATGAGTCCGCGATCATGTTGCCAAGAAGGCGTCGCTGACTCAATCACGATGTAATCGAACTGTTCCTGACGCAAAAACGTTTCAAATGTTGCATAACTTTCAGCCATCGCAATAGAATCACGAAATACAACATCAGCTCCGGTCGCTTGGGCGACATATGTAGCAGCGTAACCCAAAAAGAACGGATAAGGCATATAGTCTGATGAGGCTGGATTATCGGGCGTCGCTGCGCCCACATATGTAAAAGGCCAACGAGATCCAGCACGAACACCGCGACGCCAGGGACGATTATCGCGGAACAAACTTGTCCTTTTTCCCTCGCGTCCTTCCCACCATGGCGGATTGACGAATAGAACTCGCATTTCTATAGCCCCATGATGTTCAGCAGTTAAGAGATATGCTTTATTCCAGTCAGCTTGCGGAGGCGAGTGATTTGCTGACCGACGAAAGCACGTATTTTCTGGATAGCCACGACCCTTAATCCAATTTTTTCCCGCGGCTCGATGAAGCCACGGGGCGGATTTTTTCGAGCGGCTTCTTTCGCGTATAGAGCAAGCCGTTATCCGCTTGCGCGCTCATTTGGGGACTCCGCATTCCTCGTGCGTTCAAGAGTTAAATGGGGCTTGCATACCCGCTTGATTCATTGTCGCAATGCAGCAAAATTAGCGCAAAAGTAGCGAGTCCCCAGCCGTTCGTCCACTCGAATTCCGAAGCCTTCGCTATTTCTCGGCCGATAGGCTGATGATGTGGCACAAGTGCCCGCCAATCCGCGCTGCCGCACCATGCTTGCATGCCTTGGCCCATAGTCTATGTCGCTGTTTGCAATATTGTTCCAGAAAGCCGCAGTGATTCTTGACCTTTCCTGTAACATTTGCTGTAGCATTCTGATTTGAACCGCCAGATTGCGCGCTCTCCCGGTCCCGTGGTAACAGCCCGCCCAGCAGGCGATCTCATGTGAACAGATCTCACAGGCTCTTCGCACTTTTCTCGGATAGCTCGATCGGATAATCCCGTCCGACTCCATACTACACATGCCCTAGCAACCAGCCATAAGTTCTGGACCGGACCAACAAAAATTGAATGGTCGGGTTTCTGAACGATCGGAAAATGGAACGATTTTCTCCGCGACAAGCTCCGACGCTCCCAGCGGGCCGATGTATCCGGCCGCTTAGGAGCTAAGCGCAAGGACAAGTCGGCCGAGCGGGTCAAAACCCTACCGAATCCGAAATCAGAACAAAGGGAAAATCGTGTTTCTCGGCCAAAAACGCATCCTTGTAACCGGCGGCGCGGGATTTCTCGGGACGCACCTTTGCCGGCGACTGCTCGATGAAGGTCATGAAGTTCTCTGCGTCGACAATTTCTTTACGGGAACGCGCCGCAACATCGCCGAACTCACCGACCAAAAGCGGTTCGAGCTCCTGCGCCACGATGTGACCTTTCCGCTCTTCGTCGAAGTCGATGAAATCTATAATCTGGCGTGCCCGGCCTCGCCGATTTACTATCAGCTCGATCCCGTGCAGACCACGAAGACGAGCGTGATCGGCGCCATAAATATGCTCGGCCTCGCCAAACGTCTGAAAATCCCGATCCTGCAGGCTTCGACTTCAGAGATCTATGGCGATCCTTTCGTGCATCCGCAGACCGAATCCTATTGGGGCAACGTCAACCCCATCGGCCCGCGTTCGTGCTATGATGAAGGCAAGCGCTGCGCCGAAACCTTGTTCTTCGATTATCATCGGCAACATAGGTTGAAGATCAAAGTGGCGCGGATCTTCAACACTTATGGTCCCTTCATGCGTCCCGACGACGGCCGGGTCGTATCGAATTTCATTTGCCAGTCCTTGCTTGGGCAGGACATAACGATTTTCGGCGACGGTTCGCAGACGCGCTCTTTCTGCTTCGTGACCGATCTGATCGACGGCTTCGTCCGCTTGATGAATTCTCCTGACAGCGTGACGGGTCCGATCAACCTCGGCAATCCCAGCGAATTCTCGGTGCGCGAACTCGCCGAAAAGATCATTGTCGCGACGGGTTCCAAGTCAAAGATCGTCGAACGGCCCTTGCCGCAGGATGACCCGAAGCAACGCCAGCCAGACATTACGCAGGCACGCGAAACGCTCGGATGGCAGCCGACGATTCCGCTCGAGCAAGGACTTACGCTCACGATCGCTTATTTCGAGACTTTGTTGCGCGAGCGTGGCGTCAAAGCAATCGGCTAGCGCTTGAAGCGAAATAGACCTTGTTGGAACCGACAGCTATATCTGGTGAATGGGGGATCGCATCTCGAAGTGCGACGTCGATCACGAGCGGTCGGCCTCCCGGACTGACCAAATCCAGCTTCAATGCGGACCTCGAAATCATGCCCCTTTAGGCGGTGAATTGTTCATCTCATGTGCTCGCAGAACATGTTTAGCCGATGGAGGCCTCGACGACGGCCTTTCGCCGCTTGAAAAACTGGGTTAAGAGCTACTTGTCGTCTACCCAATTGCTGGCAAGCGCTCACAGTTTTGAAGAAACAATGACATCTAACATAAGCACCAATCGGATCACGGCTTGGAATGTGAATGTTGTCACATTATGAAAGCATCAAAATCGGAGATCATGATGGCTTATGTGGTTGCTGCGGAGCGCGGCCTCCGTGCCGCTTCGCAGGGAAAACTTCGCATTGGGTTGCCACTCGTCAGCATTATCGTGGTCAATTACAATTATGGGCGTTTTCTGCTTGAGGCCGTTAAATCGGCGCTCGCACAGACTTACCCCAATATTGAATTGCTCGTCGTCGATGATGCCTCGACGGATGAAAGCGGCGCTGTTCTCGATGCGATCGAGGCAGCCCATCCGAATATCAAGATCATTCGGCGAAAGGAAAATGGTGGCCAAAGCCTCGCGACGCAGCAGGGATTTAGAGCGAGTTCCGGCGACTATATTGTCTTCCTCGATGCCGACGATGTTCTATTTCCGAATTTCGTTCTGACCCATATCTTCGTGCATCTATCCTTGCGCGTCCCCGTAGGTCTCTCCTCTTCGGATATGGCGCAGGCAGCGGGCGCACGCCTAATCCTGAGCACTATTCATCATTTCAGCGACTACGTGTGCTCCCAAAAGGGGAGAAAGGCCGATCTCATCCGGCCGGTTGATGAAAGCGCACGGGAGCTTTGGCCTCTGTCTCGTCCCGATGTGGACATCATCAACCACGTCCATTTCGTTCCGCCAAACTATATGGACAGATGGGTATGGGCGCCGACCTCCGGCAATTGTTTCAGGCGCGATGCCTTATCGATGTTTCTAGAGAATGACGCCTTAGCCGGTCTGCGCAGCTGCACGGATGCTTACCTCATCCGCGGTGTCTCAGTGCTGACCGGCAGCGTTTTGATTGATCGCGCATTAGCCGTATATCGTCTGCACGGCGCGAACGTGTTTGCACAGAATCCTAATCTCAACGGTCTCTTGAATTATGATCGGTGGTCTCCCAACGATAATGATCAAAATGGCCGCCGCATGGTCGTCGACCATCTGATCGCGAATGCCAGCGTCTTTGCGCGCAAAGTTCATTCTCCCTTCCAATTTTTAGCAGCTCTCCGTGCCCTGAATGACACTTGGCCGCGTTTGCCTTCGAGAATTGCCGGCTGTCGTTCTTATGTTGGCGGAGAGGTCATTGCGCATTTTCAGCAATTAAGCGACGCAGTCGGTCTATGGCAATTGACATCGTGGGCTAATCTGCTGGGCATCGCTCCCTGGACGCTCGCGCTGGCTTGCATCAAATCGTTCAGCGCACGTAAGACGTAACCAAGGCAGATTTCGCGGCAGGCCTTCTTGTTGATCCAAGCCTCCTGTGTGATCGAAACATGCACGAACACACGCCTATCGCTTGTTGCGGCGCCTTCGCGCAAGCAGCAGCAAGTGCATGCCGCAGCGCTTTCTAGGCAGCCGCAAGCCGCGCGGGCGGCGCCATGAATTCCGGCCCCACAGGATCATGCACGCATTCGGCGAGGATGCGGTCGATCTCGGCCATTGCCGCATCATCGAGCTTCCAGCCCATCACTTCGGCGAGCGGATCGAGCTGAGCCGGATGTCTTGCGCCCCAAAGCGCAATGCTGAGCGGCTGCCGATCAAGCACCCAGCGTATCGCCAGATGAAGGACGCGCTTGTTGAGTTTTGTCTGCGCGAATTTGTCGAGCTCTTCGACGGCGTGCAAATATTGCTCGAACCGCGGGGCGCGGAATTTCGGATCGGTGCGCCGCAGATCGTCGCCCGTAAAGCTCGCATCGGCCTTCATACGTCCAGAGAGCAAACCGCGGCAGAGCGGGCCATAGGCGAGTGTCGCGATATCGTGGTCGCGGCAATAGGGGAGCACCTCTGCTTCAGCCTCGCGTTCGAAGAGATTATAGGGCGGCTGCGAGGTGTGGAGCGGTGCGACGGCACGGAAGGCATCCATCTGCGCCACACTGAAATTGCTGACGCCGATGGCTCTGATCTTGCCGGCCTTATGGAGTCCCGCCAAAGTTTCGGCCGTTTCTTCGATCGGCGTATTGGGATCGGGCCAGTGCACCTGATAGATGTCGATGACATCGGTCCGCAGGCGCCGCAGCGAATCCTCGATCTCCTTCTGGATGCGCGCGTTGCTCGCATTCCGGAAGACACGTCCGTCGCGCCAATCGAGACCCAGTTTCGTGGCGATCATCACTTTGTCGCGGCGGCCACCTTCTGCCAGCGCCGCACCGACGATTTCTTCCGAATGGCCGAAGCCATAGACCGGCGCCGTGTCGATCAGCGTAATGCCGCGATCGAGCGCACTATGGATGGCGCGGATCGATTCACGATCATCGCTGCCACCCCACATCCAGCCGCCGATGGCCCAAGCTCCTAGCGCCAGCCGCGACGGCGTGAGCTTTGTTCCGGGTATGGTGATCGTTTCGAGTGCGACGTCTGACATTGTTCACTCCTTGCGATGCCAATGCGACGAAACCCGTGTTGGCATCGGTCCTCGTGGGCCGACGCATGGCGTCGCTCGCCGGATATAGACCTTCAATTCATGCGATCGGGTCTCGACTGCGATGCGGGATTTCCAGCCAATGCGGCAGGCCAAACTCTAACCTCGGTCGAAGGAAATCAGCAGGGGCAGATCAACGACCGTCTCAGTTCTTGCCGCGTCCGAACCAAGCCTTTTTATTCTTGCAGCGATCCAAATTGCGGCGAAAGTTCAAACTGAATTCTTTGTAGCGATCTTCGCCCAAGAGTCCAATACAGGTTTCTTTTCTCGTCTGAAGAATTTTCAAAGCCAGCGCATAAAAGCTTTCCAATTTCGGGTGCTTGCGCAGATCCCCGGCAGGCTCGCTGGCGCCGAGCGGATTGGAACAGAAATTATCTGCCCATGCTGCTGCCGAACAAGCCGCGCGGCGTGCCGAGGGCCGATGACCGCAGAGTGCTGAACGGCATTTATTGGCGGCTGCGCAGCGGTTCGTCCTAGGTGTTTAGTCCCGGGATTTGATGGATTGGGCTGAGTGTGAATCGATTTGGTTCAGATGTCCAGATTTTGCAAATGTATCAGTATGGGGTGAGGCCTTTATCGGAAAAGTCTGTCAACTGTTCCGGGACATGCTCTAGCCTGTCGCCAAATAGGAATCCGCCTGCGTCACCGACCGCCGGACATTTTCGATCAGCAGACCGCCGGCCCCCATGCGTCTGATATTGGAGCTGGTGACCGGCACGCCGGCGAGCATGCGCTGCAAGACCCAGTCGAACCCGCTTTCCTTCGGCGAACGCGCGCAGCCTGGCGCGCCGAGCACGGGCGTGCCATCCCCCAATTGCGCAATGAGCAAGAGATTGCCCGGATCGACCGGCATGCCGAAATGGATAATATAACCGCCGCTCTCCTCGATCGCGATCGGGATGACATCGCGCCGATCACTTATGGCGGAGGCGCCAAAAATAATGACGATATCGCTCGCGCCGCCGACAGCAGAGATCGCTCGCGCAAGCGCGGGAATATCATGAGCAACGCGCTCGTCGGTGACGATCTTGGCACCGGTCATTGCGATGCGCTCGGCAAGCAGGTGCAATGTCTTCGTCACCACGCTCATCTTCAAGCCCGGCAGCAATGTCGAGATGACACCCAAGCGAAGCGGACGGAATTCCGCGATGGAAAGTTTTACGCCGCTTGCCGCATCGATCGCCTCTTTCAGCGCCATCTTCGGCACGGAGAAGGGAATGATTTTTATGGTTGCGACCATGTCGCCGCCAACGACATCCCGCATAGGCGGAAGCGTCGCCAAAGTGATCCGTTCGTCGACGGCATTGATGCGATCTATGGCCGCGACATCGGCGACGAAAATCCCATCGCGCTCAGCAAGAATATTCACCCGGCCTGTGCTCGGCTGCTCGACGAGAAGATTTTTCCCGGCAAAAGCCCGAGCGAGATGCAGAGCCGCGGTATTCTCTTCGACATCATCCGCTTCGAGTTCCGCCACCACGATCAACTCGATGCCGGCTTCCCTCAAGGTGAAGATGTGATGGGGACAGACGATTTCACCCTTCTTCAGGACGAGACCTTTGACGGTCAGCCCATGAGCGATGATCGCGCCCAAGCTTTCGTCAATGGGAACGGCACCGAATTTCATGTGGCGTGCTCCTTTCTGCCACAACAATGCCTGGGCGTGATCCGGAGCTTCATCCAGACCCGCGACGGTTGAAGTATTCGCAAGATTCCTGTCGGGTGCATCAATATTTCGCGATGACAGCTTTTGCCGGCGCAGGCGGATTGCATATGGCAACGACAATACGCGCCCAGAAGCGGGTGTCATAGCCGGTGTAATCCGCTTCGGCGACGTCACGGGTCACATAGAGCTGCCCGATGACGGGACCAAAATTATAGCCGACGAGGCCGCCGAGCGCGGATTGGCCGGTGACGACCGGCCAAAGAGACGGGGCTCATGCATTCCTCCCAAATCGCTTCTTTATGATCTAGGATCATTCGACGCTTTGCACCGCAGCAACAATGTCTTTTGTCTTATGCGCGAAGGAAGAGCACGAAATGCAGATGTCAACGCACCAAATGCGTCAATGGTGTTTCAGCTACGCATGAGCGGTGGCGAGAGATGCGTCAAGCCTGTCTCGGCAGAACCGGCTTGAACGCGCATGCCGCTTGATGATCGCATCGCACAATGCGCTCGGCGGTTCGGCAGATACCATCTTCGGCGAGCGAGCTGAAATGCGCGACAAGGCGATATCCACCCGCTCCTTATCCTGCGGAAGGTTGCCAAAGCCTTCAAGCTATATTCGAAGTAGAACAGCTTTATTTTTGGGGTCTACGACCTGCCGAAAGGTTATATTAAAAAAACAAATCGCGCAGATGATAGTTAGGTGAAAGGTTATACTGCCGCATGGCTCAATAGTACGCTTGACGTGTCCGATCATGAGCCGCGGAGTATGACATTGGCTTTGCGCGACCGCGTGGCAGATGCGGACTATCGAAGACGAGGTGGCAACTCAATGTCTCTGAAAGCAGCGTAGATGAGCGCACAAAAGAACCAAAAGGTTCGCGCGAAAATCGGGAGGAGGCCATTGGAGTGACACATGAACCATGGCTCGTGAGCTTGTCGATCGTGATGGCGATCCAGGGTAGCTATGTCGGCCTGCAGCTTGCCGCCGGTTTGGAATCCGCCGTGGGTTCGATGCGCCGGCTGCTGCTCGCCGGCTCTGCCATCACTCTGGCAGTCGGCATTTGGTCCATGCATTTCGTCGGCATGTTGGCCGCGCATCTGCCGCAAGACGTCGATTTCCTGGTTTTGCCGACGCTCATCTCCTTTCTCACTTGCGTCATCGTGGTCGGCATTGGCGTCTGCGCCGTTCATATGGCCGGGCCGCAATGGATGCGTATTACAACCGGTGCGCTGGCGATGGGCAGCGGCATCTGCCTCATGCATTATATCGGGATGAGTGCGCTGCAGGCCAGCACGGCTCTTGTGTATAGTCCTCATTCCATTCTTCTGGCCTTTGTCATCGCCGTCGTCACCAGCGGGGTCGCGCTCTGGATGCTCAATCGGACGACCAAGCCGCTGCCGATCTGGCTGGCGGCGATCGTCCTCGGGATTGCGGTCTCGGGCATGCATTACACCGCCATGGCGGGAACGACATTGACTCTCTGCGACACGCGTCCCGATGCCGGCTCGCCGGCCCTGACGCGCGACACGCTGGCAATCGTTGTTGCCGTCATCGCATTTTCCGTATCCGGAGGCTTCCTCCTCTCCCTGGTCCCCGATCGCAAAAGCGTGGAGCGTGACCGCGAGAATCCTCTGAAAACCAAGCTGCCTGCGGTTCAAGACCTTGGCTTGACCCATGATCAAATAGCCAATGCAGCCGATCTTGCAGACCATGAGCTGTTTCACGCCGAGGCCGCGAGCGATGCTTTAGCTGCGACGAGCCATGTCTCCGAGCGAAAGCGCTTTCCAGAAAGCGTCACCGTCGAAAAGGACGGTCGCGCGCGAAACCTCCATGTGGACGATATCCGCTCGGTCCGTGCCAACGCGCATTATACTTATGTCTCCGATGGGACGCAGGAATTCTTCTGCAAGCTCCCGATCAGCGCTGTCGAGACCACACTCGATCCGCGCAGCTTCATGCGCGTCCACCGCAGCTATATTGTCGCGATAGAGCATGTCGTGAATATAAGGCGTCATGGCGAAAATGGCATGGTCGAGCTCGCCGGGGCATCGGTGCAATGCAACATTCCCGTGGCGCGCGCGCGCATGTCTATTTTGCAAAGGCGCATCGGAGAGCACATGCGCACCGCCCGGAACAGTCCTTCGGCCGCCGTTCATGAATAGCGGCAACATTATTGACGCAATTGGTGCGGTATGAACCGCATTTGGTGCGCTTCAGCCGTCCCTAAGCCAAAAGACATTGTTGCTGCGGCGCGAAGCGTCGAATAATTTAAGAGTACAAAAATTGATTTCGGAGGAACGCATGATCCCGGGCTCTTTCGCCTATCACAGGCCGAAGACCATCAGCGAAGCTGCGGCTCTTCTTGCCAATCTCGGCGATGAGGCCCGCCCACTCGCCGGCGGCCATAGTCTCATCCCGATGATGAAGCTGCGCATGGCGCTTCCCCAACATATCGTCGATCTCGGCGGCATCGCGGATCTCAAGGACATCCGGCAGGACGCCGACCGCATCGTGATCGGGGCACTGACGACGCAAGCCGAGCTGATCGCCTCGGAGCTCCTGACCGCACGGCTACCGATTCTGCGCGAGACTGCGCTTTTGATCGCCGACCCCCAGGTGCGCTACTGCGGCACCTTGGGCGGCAATGTCGCCAATGGCGATCCTGGCAATGACATGCCAGCCGTGATGATGGCGCTCGGCGCAAGCTATGAGGTCGCCGGCGAGAGGCGCCAGCGCAGCATTCCGGCCCGCACCTTCTATCACGGCGCTTATGACACGGCCCTCGAAGCGGGCGAGATCCTGACCGGCATTTCCATTCCGATACCTCCTGCCGGGCACGGCTACGCCTATGAAAAACTCAAGCGCAAGATCGGCGACTATGCCACGGCCGCCGCGGCCGTCGTTCTGACGATGAAGGATGGCGTTGTGACCTCCTGCACGATCGGGCTGACCAATGTGGGCGAGACTGCACTTTTCGCCGAGACGGCGGCGCAGATCACGATCGGCACCAGCCTGGATGCCGCCACCCTGTCGAGAGCCACCGCCGCCGCCGAAGCGATCACGAGCCCTGCCGCGGACGGGCGCGGCAGCGCCGCCTATCGCACCAAAATGGCAGGTGTGATGGTCAAGCGCGCCTTGCAACGCGCGGCAAGCCGCATCTGAACACGCGCACTCCCAATCAGTCGCATCGTTGATTGGGAAGTCTGCATCATTTCCGCAAGAGGCACTGATGTCGAAACTCCACATCCAAATGAACGTGAATGGAGAAGCGGTGGAAGCTCTGGTCGAGCCGCGCACACTTCTCATCCATTTCATTCGCGAGCAGCTGATGCTCACCGGCACGCATATCGGCTGCGACACGAGCCATTGCGGCGCCTGTACCGTCGATCTCGACGGCAAATCGGTCAAATCCTGCACGATCTTCGCCGTTCAGGCCGATGGTGCCGCGATCACGACCATCGAGGGAATGGCCGCGGCAGACGGCACTTTGCACGCGCTGCAAGAAGGCTTTCGCATGATGCATGGGCTGCAATGCGGCTTCTGCACGCCCGGCATGATCTTGCGCGCGCATCGCCTGCTGCAGGAAAATCCCGGCCCGACGGAAGCGGAGATCCGCTTCGGGATCGGCGGCAATCTCTGCCGCTGCACCGGCTATCAGAACATTGTGAAAGCCATTCAATATGCTGCCGCCAAGATGAATGGCACACCCTTTCAGGAGGCCGCGGAATGAACGACCAGACCCTCACGAAGGAGCAGCGCGAGGCGAAGCTCCAGGGCATGGGATGCAAGCGCAAGCGCGTCGAAGACATCAGATTTATCCAGGGCAAAGGCAATTATGTCGACGACATCAAACTGCCCGGCGTGCTCTTCGGCGATTTCTTCCGTTCCTCCTATGCGCATGCCCGTATCAAGAGCATCGACACCTCAAGGGCGAAAGCTCTGCCTGGTGTTCGCGCCGTCCTCACCGCAGCCGATCTGAAGCCGCTCAATCTCCACTACATGCCGACCTTGGCCGGCGACGTGGCGGCTGTTCTCGCGGACGAGAAAGTCCTGTTTCAAAACCAGGAAGTGGTTTTCGTCGTCGCCGACGACCGCTATATCGCAGCCGATGCGATCGAGTTGATCGATGTCGAATACGAGGAGCTGCCGCCCCTCATCGATCCGAAGGTCGCCATGGCGCCTGATGCGCCTTTGCTGCGCGAAGACATCAAGGACAAGATGGAAGGCGCGCATGGCCCGCGCAAACATTATAACCACATTTTCAATTGGCAGATCGGCGACAAGCCCGGAACCGATGAGGCCTTCGACAAGGCGCAGGTGAAGATCAAGGAGACATTCTATTATCACCGCACGCATCCTTCGCCGCTTGAGACCTGCCAGAGCTTGGCCTCTTTCGACAAGATCAAGGGAGAGCTGACGCTCTATGGCACGTTCCAGGCACCGCATGTGGTGCGCACCGTCGCGTCGTTGATCTCGCATATTCCCGAGCACAAGATCCATGTGATCGCGCCCGATATCGGCGGCGGCTTCGGCAATAAGGTCGGCGTCTATCCGGGCTATGTCTGCTCTGTGGTCGCCTCGATCGTCCTCGGCAAGCCGGTCAAATGGGTCGAAGACCGCATGGAGAATCTCTCGACGACCTCCTTCGCCCGCGATTATCACATGACGACGGAGCTTGCCGCGACCGAGGACGGGCGCATTCTCGCCATGCGCTGCTATGTGCTCGCCGATCATGGCGCCTTCGATGCCTGCGCCGACCCGTCCAAATGGCCGGCGGGATTCATGAATATCTGCACGGGATCTTACGACATTCCCGTGGCGCATCTCGAAGTGGACGGCGTCTATACGAACAAGGCGTCCGGCGGCGTCGCCTATCGCTGCTCGTTCCGCGTCACCGAGGCCGTCTATGCCATCGAACGCGCGATCGAAGTGCTCGCGCAAAGGCTCGGCATGGATTCGGCCGACCTCCGGCTGAAGAATTTCATCAAGCGCGAGCAATTCCCCTATAAGGCCGCGCTTGGCTGGGAATATGATTCCGGCGATTATCATCTCGCGATGGACAAGGCCATGGCGGCCGTCTCCTATCGTCAGCTCCGTGGAGAGCAGGCGAAGAAGCGCGAAGCCTTCAAGCGCGGCGAGACGCGCGAGATCATGGGTATCGGCGTTTCCTTTTTCACCGAGATCGTCGGCGCAGGTCCATCCAAGAATTGCGACATCCTTGGCATCGGCATGTTTGATTCCTGCGAGATCCGCATTCATCCGACAGGTTCGGCCGTCGCGCGTATGGGAACGAAAAGCCAAGGCCAGGGGCATGAGACGACCTATGGGCAGATCCTTGCGACAGAGCTCGGTATTCCGGCCGATGACATCACGGTCGAGGAAGGAAATACTGATACGGCGCCTTATGGTCTCGGCACTTATGGATCGCGCTCGACGCCAACGGCCGGTGCCGCCATTGCCATGGCGGCTCGGAAGATACGTGCCAAGGCGCAGATGATCGCCGCGCATCTTCTCGAAGTCCATCACAATGATCTCGAATGGGATATCGACGGCTTCCAGGTGAAGGGCCTTCCAGAGAAACGCATCGGCATGAAGGATATCGCCTGGGCGTCCTATCATCAGCCGGTCCCCAATCTCGAGCCTGGTCTCGAGGCGGTGAATTATTACGATCCGCCGAACATGACCTATCCTTTCGGCGCCTATTTCTGCGTCATGGACATCGATGTCGATACGGGCGTCTATAAGGTTCGGAAATTCTATGCGCTCGACGATTGCGGGACGCGCATCAATCCGATGATCATCGAAGGGCAAGTCCATGGCGGACTGACCGAAGCCTTCGCCGTCGCCATGGGCCAGGAGATCCGCTACGACCCCGCCGGCAATGTCATGGGTGCGTCCTTCCTCGACTTCTTCCTGCCGACGGCCGTCGAGACCCCGCATTGGGAGACGGACTACACCGAGACCCCTTCGCCGCATCATCCGATCGGCGCGAAAGGTGTCGGCGAAAGTCCGCATGTCGGCGGCGTCCCCTGCTTTTCCAATGCGGTGAATGATGCCTTCTCATTCCTCGGCGCGACGCATATCGACATGCCGCATGATTCCTGGCGGATGTGGGAGGCTGCGGAAAAGCTCGGATTGCACGGCTAGGGGCGTCCCTTCTCCCGCAAGCGGGAGAAGGATGCGCGGCACTTGCATAAATCGGAGCGCTATGACCACCATATCCCTTGCCCGCACCGAAATCAGCCAGCGGCTCGCCGCGGTCGGCTATGTCGCCGACCGTGATCTTGCAACAGCGCTTTGGCTGATGGATATGTTGAAGCGTCCGCTTTTGCTCGAAGGGGAAGCGGGAGTCGGCAAGACGGAAGTGGCGAAGGCGCTCGCAGCGATCCATGGCGCACGCTTGATCAGGCTCCAATGCTATGAAGGCCTCGATCAGAACGCCGCGCTTTACGAATGGAATTATCAGCGGCAACTCCTCGCGATCAAAGCCCATGAATCGCGTGGCGAAAGGGCAGATGCCATAGAGGCGCACATCTTCTCGGAGCCGTATCTTCTCGAACGGCCGATATTGGCAGCGATCAGGTCCGAGACGCCTGCCGTGCTCCTCATCGACGAGATCGACCGTGCCGATGAGGAGTTCGAGGCTTTTCTCCTGGAAGTCCTTTCGGATTTTCAGGTGACGATCCCGGAACTCGGGACCATTGCGGCGCGATCGATCCCGCGAGTCATTCTCACCTCCAATGGCACACGCGAAATCTCCGATGCGCTGCGGCGGCGCTGTCTCTATCATTATGTGGATTTCCCGGATCAGGACCGCGAGGTAGCGATCATCCGTGCGCGTCATCCCGAGATCGAGGTCGCGCTCGCCGTGCAAGTGGCGCGGCTCATTCAGGCCATTCGCAAGGAAGACCTCAGAAAACTGCCCGGCGTCGCGGAAACGCTCGACTTCGCCGCTGCATTGATGGGGCTGGGTGAAAACGATCTCGCACGCGATCCGCAATCCGTGCATGACCTGCTGATGACCCTCCTCAAGACGCATGAAGATCAGGCGCGGCTCAGCCGTGAAGTCGTCGAGCGCCTGGTCGCGAAAGTGGCGTGAGGCGAAAATGGCAGCCAATCATGTTGCGACATCAAGACCAGCTTCCCCCTCTCAAGCAAGCGCGGAAAGTCCGTCGGCGATATCGCTGCAAAATATGGGGGAGCCGGTACGGTTGCGCTTTGCCGCCTTCGTCAGATCTCTGCGCGCCAATGGCTTCACCATCGGCCTCGCCGAAAGCCATGACGCGCTTCGCATTTTTTGCGCGATCGAGCCGGCGAATAAAACCATGCTTCAGGAGGCTTTGCGCGCGCTCTTCGCCTCGCGCCGGTCCGACTGGGAGAAATTCGACGCGATCTTCAATGCTTTCTGGTTCGGCCATGGCAGCAAGGGCACGATCCGTTTCGAGGACAGGCGAGGCGCCGCACCGCAACCGCCATCTCGCGCCGCGGCGAACGACCAATCTCTCGCGTCGCGCGGCGCCGAGCGCAGAGAGAATGACCACAAAGCAGACAGAGAGAGCGTTGATCGTTCCGATGCGGAAAAGTCCGAAAAAGAGCAATGGGGCGGCGCGACATCGCAGGACAGCCTAAGCAAAACGGATTTCCGTCACATTCTGGATCAGGAGCAGCTGCAGCGCGCCTATGCGCTTGCCCAACGTCTCGCTATGAAGATGCGCACGCGGCTGACGCGGCGAGACAGGGCTGCGCAACGCGGGCGCCGCCTCGATTTTCGCCGCGTGATCCACAAGAGCATCGCGCGTGGCGGTACGCCCGTCGAATTGGTTTTCCGGCGCCGCAAGACAAAGCCGCTACGCCTCGTAATCCTGCTCGATGCGTCCAGATCGATGAGCGCCTATACGGCTGTCTTCGTGCGCTTCATGCATGGCGCGCTCGCCGCTTTCGAATATGCATCCACCTTTCTGTTTCATACACGCCTTGTCGATGTGACCGGTGCCATGACCGAGAAAGATCCGCAGCGTGCCGTCGATCGCTTCAGCCTCATGACCGAAGGCGTCGGCGGCGGCACGCGGATCGGCGATTGCCTCGCGACCTTCAATTCGCGCTATGCGGCCCGGACCATTCGTTCGCGTACCGCCATCATGATCATCTCGGATGGATTCGAGACGGGCGAGCCCGAGGTGCTCGCAAGGGAAATGAGCGCGCTCCGCCGCCGCTGCCGTCGAATCGTCTGGCTCAACCCGATGCTCGGTTGGAATGGCTATGCACCCGAAGCCGCAGGCATGAAGGCCGCCTTGCCCTTCGTCGATCTCTTCGCGCCGGCGCATAATCTCGAGAGCCTCGAAGCTCTCGAGCCCTATCTCGCAAGACTGTGAGCGGGAGCCTGTCATGACAATGATGTCCGACACTTTGGCATTGATGCAGACCATGCAGGAAAAAGCATTGCCCTTCGCGGTCGCGACCGTGGTGCGAACGCTGTCAGTGACTGCCGCGAAAGCGGGCGCCAAGGCTTTGATCCTCGAAGACGGCACGATCCTCGCCGGATGGATCGGCGGCGGCTGCGCCCGGGGTGCGACGCTCAAGGCCGCACGCGAGGCGATCGCTGACGGACAGCCGCGGCTCATTTCGGTGCAGCCCAAGGATCTGCTCGCAGAGCTCGGCGTCTCGGCGGGCGAAACGAAAGACGGCGTGCGCTACGCCAATAATTTGTGCCCGAGCCAAGGAACCATGGACATATTCATCGAGCCATTTCTGCCGCGGCCTGAGCTCGTCATTATGGGCGCTTCGCCGGTCGCTGTGGCGCTAACCGAGATCGCAGGACAGTTCGGCTTCGACGTCACCGCCGCGGCGCCTGCCAAGGATCATGCCGTGCTCGAAGCTGCTGATCGTCGGATCGAGGGCTTCGACCTGCCCGCGACACAGCGTTCGCGCTTCATCGTGGTCTCGACACAGGGCTCGGGGGATGAACTGGCGCTTTCCGCCGCTCTCGCCACCGATGCCGCTCATGTCGCCTTTGTCGGCTCGCGCAAGAAGGCGGCGGCCTTGACTGCGAGATTGCGCGAGAAAGGTATTGAGGAAGCACGCCTCGCATCGCTGAAGGCGCCGGCGGGTCTCGATATCGGCGCGATCACGCCGGAAGAGATCGCCCTCTCCATCCTGGCCGAGCTTGTCCTCACTCGTCGCAAGGGCAAGGCGCCGAATCCGTCACTTTAGACAAAGGTCTTGTTAGAAAAGGGTCTTGGCAATGGATATGAACGACCAGCAACGCATCGAGGCGCTGCGTGAGGCCGTCTGGGCCGCGTTGAATGATCCCGACATATTGAAACAATGCATTCCAGGATGCGAAAGCATCAGCAAGCTGTCCGACACGGAAATGGAAGCCGTATCGACTCTGAAGGTCGGACCGATCAAAGCCACCTTCAAAGGCAAAGTCGTCTTGTCGGAAATCGATCCGCCGAACGGCTATCGCATCAGCGGCGAAGGCACCGGCGGGATGGCGGGCCATGCGAAAGGTGGCGCGAAAGTGACATTAGAAGCCGACGGCGAGGCGACTATTCTCTATTATGAAGTGAAAGCCGAAGTGGGCGGCAAGCTCGCGCAGCTCGGCTCGCGTCTGATCGATGGGACCGCAAAAAAACTCGCCGGCGAATTTTTCGAAAAATTCGGAAAGGTGGTCGTTGCCGAACGGGAGGCGCCAGCTGCGCAGGAACCATCTGCCACGGAGGAACCATCTGTCGCGGAAGAGACCAAGGCCAAGAAAAATTGGCTGGGTGGGTTTTTCGCCAAATCAGGCGCGGCGCTCGTTCTCGCCGTGGGTTTGGGGGTGCCGACCTGCTGTTTCGACGGCTCGCATCATCCTGCAGGCGAGTTCCTGTTCCCGATTTGCACGGCTTTGCGGTGACGCGATGGATCTTCCGTGAAACAGGTCGGCGCCATCATTCTCGCAGCTGGACAGGCGCGCCGCTTCGGCACGGGTCCGGAAGACACGAAAGTCCTGGCCTTGCTCGACGGCGTTCCGCTCATCCGCCATGTGGCAGAGGCGGCCCTGGGCTCGCAGGCAGGTCCCATAATCGTCGTCACGGGTCATGCGGGCCAAAGAGTCGAGGCCGCGCTTGCAGATCTCGACATCCAATTCGTCCATAATCCCGACCCTGCGGCTGGGCTGTCGCAATCGCTCAAACTCGGGCTCGATCATCTTCCAGGCCATGTATCGGGCGCGATCATCCTTCTCGCCGATATGCCCTATGTGAGTGCGCAGCTTATCGATCGGCTTCTCGCAGCATTCGAATTAGCCCCAGCTGAAGCGCTTGCCATCGTTCCCGTTCGTGCCGGCCGGCGCGGCAATCCGGTCTTGCTCGGCAAAGACATTTTTGCCGCAGTGAAAGAAATCGAGGGCGACCGAGGAGCGCGCAGCCTCCTGGATGCGCTGGAGCATGGAATCATCGAAGTGCCGATTGATGATCAGGCTATCGACATTGATGTCGATACACCGGAAATGCTCGACAATCTGTCCAAGAAACCGCTGCCCAAGCAGCCGGAGCCGGCTCCGCTCAACTCCGAAGCAAAGCCGTAGACGTCTCCATGATCCGAAGATCGATGATCCGGCTCTCGCCGCGGCCGGATATAGATTCACTTGAGCATCCGGCGCTCTAGAAAGTCCTGAGCAGCTCGCCGCTGGAGGCATCCCAAAGCTTGATCGTCTTGTCCTGGCTTCCCGAGGCGATCAGGCGTCCGTCCGGCGAAAAGGCAACGGAGCGGACCGCCCCCCTTGTGTCCGCTCTGCTGCGGTGCGGGCGGAATCTTTGCCGGCACGGGAGCGGGCTGCGGCGGCCGGGCGGTGAACGTGTGGCCAGATTGGCGCGTGCATAGAGCGGTGGGGACAGGACACAAAATATAGCCCGGCTGCGCTTCTCGAAAAGCAGGGCACGAGCGACATCAAATTTCTTTCAGGTTTTGATCTCTGTCAGAGCGCAGCTCGCGGGTTAAAAGTTCACAACGTGAGTGCGGCTCGGCAAGGTCGTTTTGTATTTGACTAAGAGATAGGGAAAGCCCGCATTCGGGAGACGACGATGGCTCAATTTTCAGACGATCTCAAATCCGCTATTTCGGAACTGTCGCAGGATATCGCGGCAGAGATGGATAAAGACTCCCGCGATGATAGAAGAGCAATCGCCGTAATCACCATAGATATGCTCGATCTTCGCTATCCGGAAGCTAGCAAGGAGCTAAACGGGCTCATCGCTGACTCTTCTTACGAGGAAGTGATAGCCGAAGCTATGGAGTACGTAGCGACTTGCCGGTCAAGCGATTGATGCCATGAGGTTCGAACGCCTCTGTCGCACATCTCAAAGGCCACGGGCTGGGGCTCGCCGATGATGTGCAGCTCCCGAGCATCGCGAGTGTGCCAAGCGAAAGCCTGCGTGCTCTGGGACTGACCCGCGCAGAGGCCGATGTCGGCGTTCTGTTGGGGGCGGGATTGAGCCCGCGCGAAGTGTCGGAGCGTTTGGAGATCAAGATCGCGACGGTCAGGGCGCATCTCAAACGGATCTTTCAAAAACTCGGTCTGCGCCGGCAAGCCGAGCTCGTGCAACTCGTCACGCGGTTGAGCTTTATCAAATAGGCGATGGCACAAGCGCGCTTTTTCAATGCCGCATTGGCAATAGGGCGTGCGGCAGCTGTTCCGTCCTGATAGGATTGCAAACAGATTTGTCTCTTCAGCAAATGCTCTGGAGCCGCCGCCATGTCGGATTTCCCTGAGAGGTCATCGAAATCGACAAACCTCAAGATCAGACTCCTCGTGGTCTGCGGTCTATTGGCCGTGCTTCTCATCATCATCGGACTTGTCTCCGAATCTTTGGAATTCGATCATCGACCCGTCGCATGGTACGAAATCCCGTCTCTATTGCTCCTCTCCTTCGCCGAAGACGGCTGGTTTGTCGGCAGGCATGAAGGCGGCCTGATCATTATCGGCGCCATGCTCGCGCGCTTCACCGTCTTGAGCGCCATCATCCTCGCCGGCTGGGCGATTTTCGCGCGCCAGATCCATGGATTTTTCCTGGCCCGCCGGCGCCGCCATGTGGTCGTCATCGGCAATACGCCGACGGCGCGCGAGGTCGTCGCTTATCTCGAAAGCCAAGGGCACAAATTCATCCATGTCGTCGAAACCGAGACGGAGCCCGCCGGATCCTCTTTCCATTCGCGGATCGCGCTGCCCTTCACCGTGGCGGCGCTCGAAAGACCTGTCGCGCTGCGCGAGGCGAAGCGCATCATTCTCGACACCGGCGAGATCGCCGGCAATATGGCGCTCGCCCGCGCGATCCGGCACGCATTCGGCGACAAGGCGCCACCCATCTCATGCAATATCGAATCGACGCATCTTGCCGATGAATTCGGCGAATTGCTTGGCGTCCAGCGCGACGTATTGATCTATGACGAAGCCCGTCTCTCGGTGCGGGACATTCTGGCGCGCCATCCGCTTTATGCCTCGGCCGATCGGCAGGCGGCGACGCGCGTTCATCTCATGATCATCGGCTTCGGCCGCCTCGGCCGTGTCTTCCTCGAAGAAGCGATACAGGATTCGATCGCCGGCGCCTTGGAAAAGCCCTTCGTGACGATCATCGATCGCGAGGCAAAGACGCAGGCTCTCGCTTTCGATCGCGACAAGCCGCAGCATCAAATGGCGGCTGACATCGGCTTCATCGCCTGCGACGTCATGGACACGACACTCGATGCCGCAGCAAGCCCACAACGCGCCGCGCTCTTTGCCCGCGACGATGCGGCACCCGTCACCGCCATCGCATTGTGTCTCGCGAGCGATGCCGACAATGTCGCGGCAGCCATGGCTCTGCGCGCCCTGCGCCGACGCAGCGGCCGCTGCTTCGCGCCGGTCTTCATGCATATGCGCGACGCGGCGGGCGCCGGCAACGTCTTTCTCCATGCCGATAAGGATCGCATCGTCGATCCTTTCGATTCCATCATTCCGATCCGTCTGAGCCGGGAAGCTCTGGCGATCGACATTTTGGCCGAAGGCGAGCGCGACCGCATGGCCAAACGCATCCATGCAAGCTTCCGGGAGCTTTCCGGCGATCGGCAGGCGGCCAACGCCTCCTGGGTTGCACTGACCGAAACCTATCGCCGCGCCAGTCGCCATGCTGCGGATCATATAGCGGCGAAACTCTGGTCGCTCGGGCTTGCGACGGAACGCCATTCGACCGATAGCCCTTTCGCCGTCGATGCCGAATGGGAGCAACAATTGGCCGCGCGCAAGGACGATCTCGAGCGGCTGGCGCGGCTCGAACATCGCCGCTGGATCGCCGATCGGGTGATGGAAGGCTGGACATTTTCCGATCGTCGCGACGATGACCTTCGGCATCAACCCGATTTGGTCCCCTTCGACGATGTCAGTCCGCAGGATCAAGAGAAGGACCGCGATCAGATCGCGCGGCTGCGCGTCTTCATCAAGGAGGCGGCGCGCGAAGACGGCAGGCAATTCATGCCGGAGCTGGTCGTCGGTCTTGCCGCCCAGCCTGACATCGATCGCGCGTCGATCGAAGCCATGCGCGGCGAAATCGATCGGCGATTGGCGGCGCCGCTCGCCGATCTCACGGCGCATCATGTGATCACCATCGTTTCATCGCTTGCGCCGGGCGTTGAATTCGCCGCAGTCGAAGCGCTCGTCGCGGCGCTCAAAGAAAGAGTGAAGGGCGACGCGTCAGAGATCCGTCTGCTCGTGCCCGAAGGCGTGCCCTATCCGATCCTGCTCAAGCAGAGCTTTGCTGATCCTGCCACGCGCGAAATTCAAATGCACCAATGTCTCGATGTGCGGCGCAAGCTGTTCAAAGCATTCAGCCGCGTCGAAACGGTCCGCATCGGCACACGCGGTCATTCCAATGACGAAATTTTCCGTGAGCCAGCACTTTTCGATGAAGGGCAGAGGCGGGCAAACGCCTATCTCGCCCGCCGCGCCGATGTGCTCTGTGTTCTTTGGGACGGCAAAGCCGAAACGGAACCAGGCAGCATTGGTGAACTCGTGGCATTTCGAAAAGGCGAGCATGGCATCGAGGCGGCGCTCGATCCGGGGCCATCACGCAGCGGCGCGCCGCGGCCAACGGTTGGGATGGAAAGATTCATCCATATCAAGGTCGAGCGGGGAAGGGAGAAGTGAGGGCCGCTTTAAATTTTCAGGTGGGGAGCGCTAGCCGCGGATGCCAATCCTGTGTTCATGCCGCTTTTCCTGAGCCAACGCCAAAAATAAATGTGGCCAGGACCATGGGCTGCTAGCGAGAGGGTCTGCATTAAAAACCCGTAAGCGAAGGCAGTATCGGTCCCTCTTCGGTGAAAGGCCAAGTCGCCCAGAAAGTAGGGGGTAACTAAGTGGTCCGACATAATCCGCATCAGTAACATCGTCGCAACGATATCGACGAGCGTTCCGATGGCGCAAGTGATCAATCCAAAAATCTTGTAGAACCGCCATTGCTGGGAGACAGCAACACCTGCGTTGATCGTGGCGATGTCAAGCGTCACCAGTCCAACCATAATAATAATACCGGAAAAGGACACTCCGCCGGCGAAAAGCCACGGACTAAGAAAAAAATCTTTGGAAATAAGTCGATCGCGCCAAGAGCGATCAGCGATATCGTTACGTATCGCGCTGAGGGACCACCTTGCTCGTTCGATGCGTCCCTCGCCTTCTCCATTTCCGGTCCATCCCTCACTTCGCTCGCGCCTCCAGCGCGGCGATGATCTCGCTGAGCTTGCTGTCCTCCTTGCCGGCGGCGCGCCAGGCCTCACGGATCAACCCGAGATTGCGCGCCGTGGTCTCCGCATTCCAGGCTTCCTTGAGATGAACGAGGGCCTTGGGCAATAATTTTTCCGCCTCCTTGAGCTCGCCAGCGATCACGGCGAGTTCGACGAGTGTCGCATAATCCCAATAATCTGGCGCGCCGCGCGCGATCTTGCGCTCGACCGCATAGCGCACCACGGGCGCGAGCCGCCCAATGCGCGCATCTTCCGGATCGGTGAGCGCGATCAAGGTGACGGCGTTGATGCCTGGATAGGCATCGCGCCAGTCCGCCTCAAAACCTTTGAGATAGGTTTCGATCGCTTTTTCCGCCCAGGCCGGTGCGGCGAGATCGTCAGCCTTTTTCGCAGCGTCCCAACGATCCTTATAGACGCGGCCGAGAATGCCATAGGTCTCGCTCGACGGGCCGCGCTCCTTGATCAAATCTTCCAAAGTCTTTTCCGCCTCGGCGATATAGTCTGGACGGTTGCGTGCCACGCCCTCACGATTGAGGGCGAGGCCATATTGCTCGCGCGCCAGCGCTGAATGGCGGAGCACCGGGTCCATCGCGTGGTACAACTCGATCATCCTGTCCCAGGCGCCGGCGGCGCGATAAGACAGGAGCAGGTCGATGACGACGCCGGCTTGCACCACGGCAATATCGCCAAGATCCGTTCGTATCTTGTCGAGCGCGGCGAGACGCTCGCTGCCTTTCAAGGCCCGCGCCTCGCCGAGCTTGCTCTTCCATTCGCGGGAATAGGTGACCTCCTGGCGGAAAACATCCGTCTTGCTGTGCTCGACCTCCGGCGGCTTGTAGCCGTCGAGAAGCTTGAATAGCGGGCTATCTGCTTCGCCATGCTGCTTGCAATCCTCGAGACGCTTGACAAGTGCCGCGCGCGCCGCGGCAGCATCCTTGGGCTGAGCCTTTTCGTCGAGGCCGTAAGGCAGGGTGCGCAGATGCCCGACATCGAAAGGCAGGCGGCTGGCGTCGGCGGCCATCAAAACGGTCGTTTGCGGACGCAGAGCGTGCCGCACGCCGAGTTCGTAATAGACATTCGGATTGAAGATCGTGAGATCGGCGATGGCAAATTCACTGAGCATGAGCCGCTCATACATCGCCTTGTGGATGAGACCGGCATTCACCTCCTCGTCGGCGCGTATGGCATCGAAGCCCACAGCGCCGATGGCTGGTTCGATAATATCCTTGTAGATGACATCGAAATCGATCTCGCGCCCGGAAATGTCGGGCTTTTTGCCAAACGGCATGATAACGAAGCAGATGGCATGATGGGACATGGCGCTCCTCCAGAATTTCGGATCAAAACATAGTCTAGTACCAACTTTCTTCGAAAGTTGGTCCGTCGGAATGTTTATAAGTATCTGATTGACGCTACGTTTCGCGGCACGATGTCGTGCCGCTCTCCTGCGCTATCAGATACTAGGCAATGCAAACGAAAAATGTCAGACAGGCAATTCACAGACAGGCAATTCACAGGCGGTCAGATAGGGCAAATTACTGGGGGCGAGCCATTGGGGCAAGCGCGCTGCGATTTGGTCCGCTGCACAGAGATCGCCTCCAACTGATCACATCGAGGCGCGCCGATCAGAAAATAAATGGCGCATTGTGGGTAGAGGCGCAATCGTTTGGACAGAGATAGCGTCTGGACAGAGAAGGCAAGATTATTTTAATCGTTGCGGCTCCTCTCTTTGCCGGAGCGCCGCTGTTTCAAGGCGAATTTTTTGAAAGATGGTTCGGTTTTGGGACGTTGGGTCGGCGTGGGAGATTTCATGAGCGATCATGCGCTGACCAAATTCTTTTTGCCTTCGCGTCGCAGCGCCGAGGCTGAAGGCCTTGCGTCCGAACATGCGCTCCTTGCCCGCGTGATCGCCGGTGACGCCGCTGCTGCGCCCGAATTTCTGCGGATTGCGATCCCGCCGATTTCGGTTGCGATCGAGAAGATCGAGACAGACGAAGAGGAGCGGCATGCCGCTTTGCTTTATGTTCTAGGAAAGCTCAAGGACGACGGATATCGCCGGCTTCGGGCGTTCGATGGGCGCGCGAGACTTGCATCTTTTCTCATCCTCGTGGCGCGTGAGCTGCTCGCGCAACGGGCGGCAGGTCAGCTCTTCGAGGATTCCAATACCGGTTGGGTTCGCTTCACGCGCATTTTCGATCAGGACATTCAGGCCCGCATCGCGATGCGCTTTCCGCATGACGCGGGTAACGCGCGCTGGGAGGACATTTATCAGGATATTTGTGAAAAGCTCGTCGAAAGCGATTGTCGGCGCCTGCGCGCCTATAGCGGCGAGGGGAATTTCATCGGCTTCGTGCTCACCATCGTCGATCGGCTTTTGATCGATATCATGCGCCGGGAGGCGCCGCGGCGGCGTCTGCCGGCAGCGATCAAGCGCATGCCGCAGCTCGAACAGGAAATCTATATGGCCGTCGCCTGGAAAGCCTGTGCGCCGGATGCGGCGCGGCTTGCGGAAGTTCTGCGCAGCCGCCTTGCCGCGGATCCTGAGCCAGATGTCATTCGCGACGCTCTCGCGCGGGTCATGGATGTCATGACGCCATTGCAGGGCGACACTCCGCGGCGGCCGAAGACCGTCTCTCTCGATGCCATCATCGGCGCCGTCGAAGAGCGGCTATCGGATTCATCTTCGACGACGCCCGAAGACGAGCTTGTGCTTGCCGAGGAAGAGAAGGAACGCGATGCGCTCATCGCGATGATTCGCGTGAGTGCCGAGCAACTCGCCGCAGACGAGAAACTTTATTTGCAGGTCGTCTTCAGCACGAGCGAAAATATCCCGCGGCGAAAGATCGCGCAGATCTTGGGCTGCTCCGTCGAGGAGGTCGATCGTCTCAGACAGAAAACGCAGCGCTGGTTTGCGACGCTGCGCAAGGAGCTTCAAGATAATGGAGTTTCAAAATAATGGAGTTTAAAAATAATCACGCGCGTCCGTCTCTCACGAAGTGAGATAGACCATGACAGAGACCTTGCACATGGCCATTGAACAGCTGCTTCTCGCACTTGAGGAAGAGCAGCTTCACGGCGAAGCAAACTCCGGTCAGTTGGCGGTGCTTCGTGCCCGTCTCGTTGCGGATTGTTCCGAGGCTCTTTCGGGAAACGGGACGGAGCCTTGTGCCGATGACACCAGTCTGTTGAACGATCTTGCCGCTTATCTCGAAGGCCTGTCTTCCGCAGAGGAGCGGGAGAAATTCATCGCCGCACTGGCGCAGAGGCCGCAAAGCCGTGCAGCGCTCGAATCCGCTGCCGCATTTCTGGCGGATCTGAAGCGCGAGGAGAAGCCCGTCTCCGCGGCCGTGCTGAATGAAGCCATGGCTTTGTTCGGCCCGGCTGAACATCGTGCCGCTGGCGCCGCCGCGATGGTGCCGCAGCCGATCTGGGGCAAGAAGTTCAACTGGCAAGCCTGGGGAGCCATGGCCGCTCTCTTGCTGGTCGGCGTCATCGGCAGCGCGCATCTCTGGGAGCTTGGCCGCATGTCGGCCGCGCCGCCGGTTGCGACCTCTACGCCAAGGACCGCCACACCAATGACCGCCGCGCCAATGACCGCTGCGCCAATGGCTCCTGAGCAAAGCCCGTCGAAGCATCCGCCGGCTGCGGCGGATCGCGAGGTGCCGCGCGCTTTGGGGCAGCCGGAGGGCGATTGCAATGCAGATGTGCAGGCCGAAAACTCCGAGAGCCATCCAAAAGGAGCGGCGGCACTGGCCGGCGCGAGTCGAAACGAGCCTGTCGAGGCGGCGGGCCGCACGCCCTGCAAGTCTTCGAGCGATAAGCCTTCGAGCCATGGTCCGGCGGCGGCGCCGACATTGCCGAATGGGCAGCGAGCAAAAGACCCGTCGCAGGAGACTGGGCCGCAACCCGATTTACCGATGGGCAACCCACATTAGGCGCGTGTCCGTCTTACCAAAGGACATATCAATTTTGATGGAGATGAAGGCCAACCTGCCAGTGCGAACCCTCTCCCACCGGACTCGGACTTGCCCGAGTTCGGCATTTTAGAAGGCGCAAGTCGGCAACAGCCGACTTGCGTATGGGAGAAGGAGGCGCCTGCATCGCATTGCTCGCCGTCGCCAAATCGATTGCCTTGATGGCCGCTTAAGGCCTATTTCAGGATTTAAGTGATTGGACGGTGCGGATCCGAGGCCCGCCATGTCGCGTATTTTCTTATCGCATTCGAGCAAGGACAATTTTGAGGCGATCGCTTTGCGCGACTTTCTCGTCGCGGAGGGCTGGGACGATATTTTTCTCGATCTCGATCCTGAGCGCGGCATTGCCGCCGGCGAGCGCTGGGAGCGCGCGCTGCATGCGGCGGCGAAGCGCTGCGAGGCGGTCATCTTTCTCATCTCGGGCAATTGGCTCGGCTCCGGCTGGTGCCTGAAAGAATATTCGCTGGCGCGGGCGCTCAACAAAAAGCTCTTCGCGGTGATCATCGATCCGCAAAAGAGCCTCGCCGATCTGCCGCCGGAGCTTGCCGGCACTTGGCAGGCGGTCGATCTGACGGGCGGCCAGGACGGCCGGATTTTTCGCGTGCCTCTGCCCGGCTCGCATGAGGAAAAACACGTCACCTTCTCGGCCGATGGCTTGCGCCGGTTGAAGCACGGCCTCGACAAGGCCGGGCTCGATCCGAAATTCTTTGCCTGGCCGCCGGAGAATGATCCCGAGCGCGCGCCTTTTCGCGGCTTGAAGCCGCTCGAAACGGTCGATGCGGGCATTTTCTTCGGCCGCGATGCGCCGATCGTCGAGGCGCTCGACCGTTTGCGCGGGCTGCGCGAGGCGGCGCCGCCGCGCCTTCTCGCCATTCTGGGCGCATCGGGGTCGGGCAAATCCTCATTCCTGCGGGCCGGCTTGCTGCCGCGTCTTTCCCGCGACGACGCAAATTTTCTGCCCCTGCCGCCGATCCGGCCGGAGCGGGCGGCGCTTTATGGCGAGACCGGTCTCCTCGGCGTTTTGGAGAAAATGTTTCCGCACCGCGCCCGCGCCGAATTGCGCGAGGCGATCCGCTCTGGGGCTTCGGGCATGCGGCCCTTGCTCACCGAACTCGTCGAGGACGCCTTCAAGCAGACGCTCGCCGATGCGGCGCGCGCCAAGCCGCCCTTGATCGTGATCTCGGTCGATCAGGCCGAAGAGCTGTTTCGCGCCGAGGGCGCCGAGGAGGGCCTGGCGCTTCTCGCCCTGCTGCGCGATCTCGCGATCGAGGATGCGCCTGCCGTCGCTGTGCTGTTCGCCATTCGCTCGGACGCTTATGACGAACTCGAACGCGCGAAATCGCTCGAAGGTCTGCCACAGAGCACCTTGCCTTTGCTGCCGATGCCGCGCGGCGCCTATATGGACGTGATCGAAGGCCCGGCGCAGCGCTATGTTGCGGCCGGCGGCACGCTAGCGATCGAGCCGCGCTTGACCCAGGCCCTGCTCGAGGATCTGGAGCAGGGCGGGGGCAGCGATGCTCTGCCGCTCTTGGCCTTCACGCTCGAACAGCTTTTCCTCGAATATGGGCGGACCGGCGCGCTGCGCTTTGCCGATTATCGTGCCTTCGGCGGTTTGCGCGGCGCGATCGACAAGGCCGTCGCGCGGGCTTTCGAACGCGCCGATGCCGATCCGCGCATTCCGCGCGACCAAAAGAGCCGCGAGGCCTTGTTGCGGCGCGGCCTCATTCCCTGGCTCGCCGGCATCGACCCCGACAGCAAAAGCCCGCGCCGCAATGTGGCGCGCCGCGCCGATATTCCTGACGAGGCAAAGCCCCTGATCGATCTTCTGGTCGAGGAGCGGCTGCTGTCGACCGATACGATCCGGGTGAAGGATCCGGTCAGCGGCGAGGACAAGCGCGTCGCGACGATCGAGCCGGCGCATGAGGCGCTGTTGCGGCAATGGGGCCTTCTGCAGGGTTGGCTCGGCGAGGATCTGGGGCGGCTCGCGACGCTCGAAGGAGTGAAGCGCGGCGCCCGCGATTGGGATGCGAATGGCAGGGCGGAGGCTTGGCTCGCCCATCATGGGCAAAGGCTCGCCGAGGCGCAGGCGCTGATCGACGAGCGGCCCGACATCGCCGCCCGTTTCGATGCGATCGACATGTCCTATCTCGCGCAATGTCGGGCGAATGAAGAAGCGGCAAAAGCGAAAGAGGAGGCGCATCGGCGCGCGCGCGAGGAAGAGCAGGCGCGCCGTCTCGCCGATGCCGAGAAGCTCGCCGCCGCCAATAAGAGAACCGCGCAGCGCACCGGGATCGGTCTCGTCGCAGCCTTGATCCTTGCGGCGCTCGCTGGCTGGCAAGGCTGGGTCGCGACGAAGCAAAAGCAGCGTGCCGAAGCGCAGACCCAGATCGCCCAAGCGCAGAAGCAGCGCGCCGAAAAGGATTTCGGCGCCGCGAAACAAGCGATCAACGGTCTCATCTTCAATATTGCGCAAAAGCTAACGGATGTGGCCGGCGTTCCCGTGGCGACGATCCGCCATATCCTCACTACGGCCAAAACGACGATCGACGCGCTTGCCGCGAGCGAGCCGGACGACAAGGAATTGCAGCGCAGCCGCCAGGCGATGCTCCTCGGTTTCACCGACGTCTATCTCAAGGCTGGAGACCTTGTCGATGCTGAGACTGCGGCGGAGCAAGCCCTCGCGATTGCCGAGGAACTTGCCAAGGACAGAGGCAACGCGAAGGCGCAGCGCGATTTGTCGGTCGCCTACAATAAGGTCGGCGATGTGCTTAAAGCGCAGGGACATCTCGCCGAGGCGTTGAAAGCCTATCAGGCCGGCTTCGACATTATGAAGCGCCTGACGGAATTGAACTCCGGCAATACTTTGTGGCAGCGCGATCTGGCCTATTCCTGCAATAAGGTCGGCGACGTGCTCGTGGCACAGGGACATCTCACCGAGGCGCTGAAAGCCTTTCAGGCGGGCTTGGACATCATCGAGCGCCTGGCGAAATCGAAACCCGGCGATGCCGGATGGCAGTTCGATCTTGGAATCAGCAACGAAAGGATCGGCGATATTCAAATGGCGCAAGGCAACCTTGCCGCTGCGTTAAAGTCTTACGAAGCAAAGCGGGACATTATCTTTCGGTTGGCTAAATCCAATCCCGGCAATGCCTCTTGGCAGCGCGATCTGGCGGTCGCCTATGAGAAGATCGGCGATGTGCTCGTGGCGCAAGGCAATCTCGCCGCGGCGCTGCAATCCTATCAAGCGGCCTTGGACATCCTTGGCCGTCTGGCGAAATCCGACCCTGGCAATGCGGGGTGGCAGCGCGATCTCTCGGTTTCCTACAATAAGGTCGGCAACGTGCTCGTGGCGCAAGGCAATCTCGCCGAGGCGCTGAAATCCTATCAGGCGGGCTTGGACATCATGGAGCGCCTGGCGAAATCCGACCCCGGCAATGCCTTATGGCAGTTCGATCTGTCGATCTCCTATGAAAAGGTCGGCGATGTGCTTAAGGCGCAAGGCAATCTCGCCGCGGCGCTGCAATCCTATCATGCGAGCTTGGACATCAGGCAGCGCCTGGTGACATCCGACCGCAGCAATGCTGGTTGGCAGCGCGATCTGTCGGTCGCCTACAACAAGGTCGGCGATGTGCTCGTGGCGCAAGGCAATCTCGCCGAGGCGCTGAAAGCCTTTCAGGCGGGCTTGGACATCATGCATCACCTGGCGAAATCCGACCCCGGCAATGTCCAGTGGCAGTTCGATCTTGGAGTCAGCAACGAAAGGATCGGCAATATTCAAATGGCGCAAGGCAACCTTGCCGCTGCGTTAAAGTCTTACGAGGCAAGGCGAGATATTATCTCTCGGTTGGCCAAATCCGACCCCAGCAATGCCCAATGGCAGCGCGATCTGTCGGTCGCCTACAACAAGGTCGGCGATGTGCTTAAGGCGCAGGGACATCTCGCCGAGGCGCTGAAAGCCTATCAAGCTGGTCTTGCTATTGCCCGTGGGCTCGCCACCAAGGACAAGGCCAATGCACAGGCCCAGACCGATCTCGTCTGGTCATTGACGAAAGTCGCACAGCTCGTGTCCGACCCAGGCCCGCTCTATCAAGAAGCGCTGGCGATCCTCGAAGAGCTCGACCGGCAGGGGCGGCTGACGAAGGCGCAGCACGGCTGGATCGATTGGGTCAAAGGCAAGCTCGCCGGGCTCCAGCCCAAGGCTCAGTAGGGGGAAAAGAATTCGCAATAGCTCCGCGGCGGCCTATGGCATGATGGATGAGGGGCGGCGCCGTTTGCTACACGACAGGATTGACGCGTAGACATTTTTTGAAGGATCATTTTGCAATGTGCGACGGCTCAGATCCTCATCCGCCCGGTGATAGGGTCGCGCAAAGCGCGGGCCCTGCCGACGAAGGCGGGCAGCTTCTCCCGCTAGCGGGAGAAGGACTCTCCGTCGAGGCCGCCATCAAGGCCTGCCGTGACGATCTCGCCGCCAATGTGCCGGCCGACGCGGTGCTGGAGCGGCTGAAGGAGATCAAAGAGCAAGCGCGTTCGGAGCCTGCGCTTCATGCGCAATGGCTCGTCGCCAAGGGCATTGCGACCAATCGGCTGGGCCTCAGGGGCGAGGCGCTCGGCGATCTCAATGAGGCCGCCGATATTTTTGAGCAATTGAGCGATGGCCTGCGCCTTGCCGAGGCCAAGCGCGAGGCAGCCGTCGTGCATGCCTGGTGCGGCGAAGGCCGCGAGGCCGGGCTCGCCCTCTTGCGTTCTGTTGCTGAAAGCCTTGCCTTGAATGATTTCACCAGTGCCGCTCTGGCGCTCATTGAGGCCGGGCGTCTCGAATTGGAAATGGGCCGGCCGCTGCGCGCCGCGCCGCTGTTCGATCGGGCGCTGAAGATCGAAGGCGCAAAGCTGCCGGAACTCCAAAGGCGTCGCGTCGCCGTCAATCAATTGCAGGCGCTCGTCGCTGCGGGTCTGATCGAAGAGGCGCAGCGGTTCCGCGAGGCGATCGAGCCCGATGTCGTGCCTGCCTCCCCGCGTCTGCATCTCCTCGTGACGATCGAGCAGATCCGCTGCGCCTGTGCGCAGCGCTTGTTTAAGGAAGCGCATCGGCTCCTCGAAGCCGCACGTCCGCTGGTGCCGGATTGCGAGAGTTTCGAAGCTATCGAACTTGCCGAAGCCGAGGCGGAGCTTGCCTTGGCGGAGCGCGATTTCGCGCTTGCCGACACAAAGCTCGATTGTGTCGTCGCACGTTTTGCCGATGATGATCTCGCCGGCCGCGAGGTCAAAGCGCGGCTCTTGCGCGCCAGGGCCCTCGACGGTCTCAAACGCGCGGAGGACGCCGAGCGAATGCTCGCGGCCGCTTTGCGCCGTGCTGTCGCCCGCGACCTGGTCGGCCATGCCGATCAAGTGCGGACAGCGCTCGCGGCGCGCGGTGCCTCCGAGAGCATGGTCGATTTGGACACAAGCCTCAGTCTGCCGGCGCAAGATCCGACGCGCCGTTTCGTGCGGCGGCGGCCGCTCGGGGCGGGCGGACAGGGCAGCGTGTCGCGTGCCTATGACATCGAACTCGGCGGCGAGGTCGCGTTGAAGCGCGTCGATCTCGCGGCGCTTTATGATACGGCGCAGAGAGATCGCTTGGTTGCCGCCGCGCGGACCGAGATTGTGGCAGCGTCCCGCATCGATCATCCAGGAGTTGCACGGGTGCGCGGGCTCATTGTCGAACCCGGCGGCGATGCGACACTGATCGAGGATTTGGTCGATGGGCCGACTCTGCGGAGCATTATGAAAGGTCCGATCGAGGCCGAGCGGGCGCTCGATCTCGTTGCGCGGATCGCCTTTGCGCTCTCTGCCATTCATGCGGCGAAGATCGTCCATTGCGATCTCAAACCTGAGAATATTGTGCTCGCCGGCCCGGCGCATCCGGTGATCATCGATTTCGGCATCGCTCTGCTCGACCCGGGACAGCGCTCTGGCCGCGGCACGCCCGCTTACATGGCGCCTGAGCAGAGGCGGGGCGGGCGTATCGACGCGCGCACCGACCTCTATGCGCTTGGCATCATCGCGCTTGAGCTTTTGGGCGTCGAACCCGAAGTTGCACGAAACTTTTGGCAGCATGACATTTTGGGAGATGACAATGGCGTAACAAAGTCATTGCGCGCCGCCGGCGTCAGCCCGCAATGCATCAGCCTCATGCGCCGCCTCGTTGCGCCGGCGAAATGGCTGCGGCCGCGTTGGGCCGCCGAAGTGAGCCGGATCATTATTGATGCTACTGTCGCTTCACGCCATGTTGGCTAGCGAATCGCGCTTGCTTTTTGCGTCGCGTGCAGACACTATGGTGGAGCGTTAGCGGCAGAACAAATGTCTTTATCTTTGTTTGAGTATTGCGATGATTACGATCAATCACATATCGGGTCCGCTTGCTGGAACAAGTCAAAGCTTTGATGACAAAAAAGAGAAGATCGAATTCGGCCGCGAGGCAGATTGCGACGTCGTCTATCCTGTTGAAGACACGATTGTAGGCCACCGGCATTTTGCGCTGGTGCGCGAACTCGGCGACTGGGTGCTCCACCTTCATGAGGGGTCGCACGGCCTGCATTTCGTGAGCGTCAATGGCACGCCTGCAGAGTCCGGCCAAACCGTGGACCCAGGTTCGGCTTTCCATCTTGGCCGCAAGGACGGCCCGAGCTTCGAGGTGAAGTTCGATCAAGCTGTTCGGTCAACGGCCAGCGGAGCGACCGGCGACGAAGAAAAGGTTACATCCACACGCGTCCTTCTTCGGCGTCTGACGATCGCCGGCGGTGCGGTCGCCGCTGTCCTTGTCGTGGCGGTCGGCATCTGGTTCCCGGTCAATCTCGCCCATGAGAAACAATTGGCGGCGACGATCGCGAGCATCAACCAGGACCGGGAGAAAGCCGAGCAAGCCCTGGCAAAAATGCGCACAGATGCGGCGGCGAGTATCGATCAGAGTATCATCGATCGCGTGCGCAACGCCACTTTTCTCGTCGTCATGGAGGACGCGCAGGGGCGTAAATTCGGCGTTGGCACGGCGTGGGGGATCGGACCCAATGTCTTGGCGACCAATGCTCATATAGCCGGCCTCTGCGATGCCAATTTTCCGGTAGCCGACCGGAAGATCGCCGAGTGCAATGATCTCAAGCCCGGCGAACAGCTGTTGGTTCTGCAGCCCGGAGCTAAGGGCGTCTCCTATAAGGTGATCGGGCACAGCTTCCATCCCGGCTATATCGCTTTTCCGAAATTCGTCCTTGGGCAGGACCCGGCCTTCATCGCCTCTTTCCGCGGCGCGGCACCGAGCGAAGTCACGGGTTACGGCTATGATGTCGGGTTGTTGCGCATCGACGGCACATTGCCGGCGGACTTGCAGCTTCAACTTGCCTCGAAGGATGAGCTCTTGGCGCTCAAGCCGGGAATGCCTCTCGCCTCTGCCGGCTATCCTTATGAAAATGTCTCCGGCAGCGAAATGCTCACCTTCGGCGCTACCCCGCAGGTGCATTACGGCAATATCACTGCATTGACCGATTTCTTGTTTCTGCCGACGGAGTCCGCGCATAGTTTCCTGGTGCAACACTCGATCCCGGAGACTGGCGGCGGTTCCGGCAGCCCTATCGTCGGCGCATCCGGGCATATCGTTGCCATAAACAACGCCGGCACTTTCGGGCCCAAGGGAGAATGGAATTATCGCGGCGCGCCGAGCGGCGTCGAGATCAATTACGCGCAACGTGCCGATATCGTGGCCGATCTCTTCGCGGGACGGGCGCAAGCGGCGTTCGATGCCGACAAGCCTTATTGGGCCGGGCAGATGGCCAATTTCAAGCGCGGCATCGATGTCATCGGCACCTGGGTCTTGGATCAGGCAAAGCCCGATGCGAAAGCTGTCGCGCAGCTTGTTTCTACGAGCCACGGCACGCTCAACTCCGGCGACATGCGGGTCGATCCGAATACCAAGAAGAAAGAGCGTGTGAAGGTCGAAAAGCTCAATCTGTCGGCCGGGACCTCCTATTTCATTTTCGTCTATGCCGACAACGAGGTCCCGATCTCGATCTATCTCAACGACGGCAATAATCAAACCCAAGTGAGCAACACGAACAGCGGCTGGTATCCAAGCCTGTCGTTCAAATCCACGGTCGGTGGCGCGTTGTCGCTCGTCGTTACTGGTCCGGACGAAGATACCGCTTACACGACGAAGGTCTATAGCTGGCAATCGTCTAATTCTTGAAGCCGGTGGAACTTTGCCCATGCATGGGCGATCGGGCGCAATTGTTAGAGGCTTGCGATGATCACGATTACCCATAAGTCGGGTGCCCTTGCCGGAACAAGCCAAAGCTTCGACGACACGAAACAGCGCATCGAATTCGGACGCGATGCGGATAAATGCGACATCGTCTATCCGGCGGATGCGACCGCCGTAGGACACCAGCATTTCGCGCTTGTCCGGGATGCTTCGGGTGACTGGGCGCTGCAGCTTTATGGCGACCACTTTGTGAGCGTCGATAAAATACCGGCGGAACCGGATCAGCCGATCAAGTCGGGCGAGGTTTTTCATCTTGGTCCCGCCGATGGTCCGACCTTCGAAGTGACTGTTGAGCGGGCTGCTCTCAAGGACAGCAAAAAGACAGAGCCGCAGCCGGAGCCGGCTCCCGTCCCAGTCCTTCTTCGGCGCCTGATGATCATCGGCGGTGTGGTCGCCCTCGCCATTGTTGTGACCGTCGGCGGCTGGATCTACAAGAAGAACGCCGATCAGAAACAAATGACGGCGACTTTGACGAGCCTCGCCAAGGACCAGAAGAAAGCTGCGGAGGACGTGGCGCAAATGCGCAGCGCCGCGGCCGCGAGCATCGATCAGAGCTTCATCGATCGATTGGCTCGCGGCACTTTTCTAGTCTATTTGCAGGATGCGCAAGGCAATAAAACTGCCTTTGGCACGGCCTGGGTGATCGGACCCAACGTCCTGGCGACGAACTCACATATATCGGGGCGATGTGATGCGTTCACGCCGGACGACATGCAGCTCGTAAAGATGAATCTTGTCGAATGCGATGACGTCCCGCCGGGCCAAAAGATGTTTGTTCGCCAGCCTGGACCTGACGGCGCCGCTTATGAGGTGATCAAATTTAGTTTCCATCCCGGCTATGTCGCTTTTCCCAAATTTGTCCTCGCTCAGGATCCGGCCGTCGCTACTCTTTCCGGCCCGAGTTCAGTCTCGGGATACGCAGGCGCTACGTATGACGTCGGGCTGCTCTACGTCAAAGGCGAGCTTCCTCCGGGCTTGGCGCTTCAAGTCGCCTCGAAGGAAGAGCTCATGGCGCTCAAGCCGGGCATGCCTATTGCGTCTGCCGGTTATCCCAGTGAGCGGATCCCTAACGCCGTGGCGCTCACCGTCGCTGCGACCCCGCAGGTGCATTACGGCAATATCAGTCGGCTGACCGATTTCTTGTGGCTGCCGACTGATCCCGCGCATAGTTTCTTCATGTTGCATTCGATTCCCGGGACGGGCGGTTCTTCCGGCAGCCCGATCATCAGCGCATCCGGACACGTCATCGCTCTAAACAACACGGGCTGGTCGATGGAGGAGCTGCCGCGTCAATTGCAGTGTCCCACATGCCGCGGAGCTCCGAGCGGGGCCGAGGTCAATGGCGCGCAACGTGTCGATCTCGTGGCGGATCTGCTCGCCGGGCGGGCGCAAGCCGCGTTCGATGCCGACAAGCCTTATTGGACGAAGCAGTTGGCCAAGTTCGAACGCGGCATCGATGTCTTTGGCGCCCAGGCCTTGGATCAGGCCAAGCCCACTGCAAAAGCCGTCGCGCGGCTCGTCTCCGAAACCCATGGCAAGCTCGAAGACGACGACATGCGCGTCGATCCGGATAGCAAGAAGAAAGAGCGAGTGAAGATCGAAACGCTGACTTTGTCGGCGGGGACGCGCTATTTCGTCTTTGTCTATGCCGACCGCTGGACTTCAATCTCAATCTATCTCGAGGACGGCAATCATCAGACGGTAGCAAGGAACACGGACTCCGGCTGGTATCCGGGTGTATCGTTCACGCCGCCTGCCAGCGGCTCGTGGTCGCTCGTTGTTGTCGGTCCGGATGCCGACACGACGTTCACAAGGCGGCTCTACAGTTGGCAATCTTCCGCCTCGCCAAATTGACGAAACCTATGGCCGGACATGGGCCATGAGCACAATTCTGAGGGTATTCCGATGATTACGATTACCCATAAATCAGGTCCACTTGCCGGAACGAGCCAAAGCTTCGACGACACGAAACAGCGCATCGAATTCGGGCGCGATGCGGATAAATGCGACATCGTCTATCCGGCGGATGCGACCGCCGTAGGACACCAGCATTTCGCGCTTGTCCGCGACCCTTCAGGTGACTGGGAGCTCCATCTTTATGGCGACCACTTTGTGAGCGTCGATAGAGTGCCGGCGCAGCCGGACCAGCCGATTAAGTCGGGCGAGGTTTTTCATCTTGGTCCCGTTGGTGGTCCGACGTTCGAAGTGACTGTTGAGCGGGGCGCTCCCAAGGACAGCAAGAAGACAGAGCCGCAACCGGAGCCAACTCCGGCTCCGGTTGCTGTTCGGCGCCTGACGATCGTCGGCGGCGTCGTCGCCCTCGCCCTCATCGTGACGGTCGGCGGCTGGATCTACAAGAATATCGCCGACCAGAAACAAGTGGCGGCGACGGTCGCGAGCCTCGCCGCGGACCAGCAGAAAGCCCAGCAAGATTTGGCTCGCAGGCGCAGCGCCGCGGCCGCGAGCTTCGATCAGAGCGTCATCGATCGATTGGCTCGCGCCACTTTCCTGGTCTACAAGCAGGACGCACAGGGAAGTAAATCTGTCATCGGCACGGCCTGGGTCATCGGACCGAGCGTGTTGGCGACCAATGCGCATATATCGGCGCGATGCGATGAACTCCCGCCGGACCAAAGGAAGCCCGGCAGCACGTGCCAGGATCTCGCGCCGGGCGAGACGCTGTTCGTTCTGCAACCCGGATCTAACGGCGCCTCTTATGAGGTCGTGGCGCGTAGTTTCCATCCTGGCTATGTCGCTTTTCCAAAACTTGTCCGGAGTGTGGATCCGGTCATCGCCGACCTTTGGACTGGGCCGAGCTACGTCGATACAGGATTTACGAATGACGTCGGGCTGCTCACCATCAAGGGCGAGCTTCCTGCGGGCTTGGCGCTTCAAGTGGCCTCGAAGGACGAGCTCATGGCGCTCAAGCCGGGCATGCCTCTGGCGTCTGCCGGTTATCTTAATCCAAGCGCAGTGCTCACCGTGAGCGCGACCCCGCAGGTGCATACCGGCGATATCGGTGCGTTGACCGATTTCTTGTTTCTGCCGACGGATCCGGCGCATGATTACCTGATCCAGCATTCAATTCCTGAGGATGTGGAGGGCGGTTCCGGCAGCCCGATTATCAGCGCATCCGGGCATGTCATTGCCATACACAATGCGGGCAACGTGGGAACAACAGGAGCTCCGAGCGGGGTCGAAATCAATTATGCGCAGCGCGCCGATCTCGTGGCAGATCTGCTCGCCGGGCGGGCGCAAGCCGCGTTCGATGCCGACAAGCCTTATTGGGTCCAGGAGATGGCGAAGTTCAAGCGCGGCATCGATGCCTGGAGTGCCGATGCATTGAGCAAGAGCAAGCCCAATACAAAGGCTGTGGCACGGCTCGTCTCCGAAACGCCTGGCAAGCTCGAAGCTCAGGATGCGGGCATCGACCCGACCACCAAGAAAAAACAGCGTGTAAAAATTATCAAGCTAGATCTGTCGGCAGGCACGCCCTATTTCATCTTTGTCTATGCCGACAATCAGACCCCAATCGCGATCTATGTGAAAGGTAGCGATAATCGGACCCTGATAGACGATACGCAATCCCAATGGCATCCGCACATGCCGTTCACACCAACCAGCAGCGGCCCCTGGTCGCTCGTTGTTGTTGGTCCGGATGCCGACACGACGTTCACAACGAGGCTTTATGATTGGCAATCTTCTGGCTCTTGAGATCGAGGGAACCTCTGGCCGTGAGAGAATAGCGTGTTGCTCTTTGCTCACGGTTTGTAGGCGGTAGCGGACTGAATCGCGTGGAGCGATCGGTCTGAGTATGTTCCATGGCTGCCATGATATGGCGGGGGAGGTGAGATTATGGGTATGCGACATTATGTGATTGTCTCGTTCGCGCTGTTCACCACATGCGCGATTTCAGGACCGGCCTTCGCCGACTGTACGGGCAAGCCGGCCTTCGAAGACACGTTCCAAACTATGGATCCGAGCTGGGGCACGGCCGATGCCAATGCCTTCGTGGAAAATGGCGCGCTCGTCATCAAGCCGAAACCAGGCTATAATCGCTATGATTTAAGCCAAAGCGATTATTATGGCGATGGCAGCATTTGCGTGCTCGCCACGATTGCCGAAGCGAGCAATATCGCCCAGGTCCAGGCGATGGTGTTGTTTTGGGCTGCGCCCGACTATCTCAACATGTACCTTCTCAATATCGGCAGTGATGGCAAGCAAGGCTATTATAAAATTGATAGGCTCTCGAGCGGCCATTGGCTCACTCCGGTCGGCTGGACATCGGATCCGGCCATCAAGTTTAATCTCGGCGATACGAATGAGGTCGAGATCCAGATGGCAGGCCGCACCGCGACTGTCGTTATCAACGGCAAGAAAATGCTCCCGTTCCACGGTAATCCGCCCGATGGCGGCGCCTTGATCGGCGTCGGTGGCGGCGCGGGCCAGGGTGTGAACGCGAAAGTGACCTTTCAGAAGTTCCAGTTCTTCAAGGCAGCGAACCCCTGAACTGGATAGGATGGAGTCGAACGTCGAATTGAGGTCGTTCGAGAGCCATGAAAAGGCCACTGTAGCGCGTGACAACCTGCTGCTCACAAACTCATTGCGTGAGACTCACCGAACTTGCCGAATATGACATAAAGGAGGTGCACATGGCATTTTCATCTCGCAATCGGATGGCTGCGTTGTTGTCATCGCGCTACGTGCTTGCTGCGGGGCTGCTCGCAGCGTTCGGCGTGGCGCAGGCGGACGGCGCGAAAGCGCTTGACGCCAGTGGGCCTCACAAAAAAATCGAGGTGCAGGGCTCGCCGACTATGGCAAGGCCTTATGATACGAGCCGCACCTCGACACTCGCAGCCGCAGCGCGCGCCGCGGAACAGCGTCCGAACTTTAGCGCGGCTGGACCGGCCACGCCTGGATCCGAATCATCAATGGCTCCGACGACCGGCCGAGTAAGCTCGATACAAACGCTGCGGCCGGCAATTACGGGTGTCTCCGGCGGCGTCCAGGCGGCATCGATGGCGACTGTCTCCATATCTTCGTCCTCATTGGGTTCGAGGAGCGGACTCATTTCGAATGCAGTGCTGCAACAGGCGGCTGCACTCGCTCCGGGCGCGCTTTCTGCTTCGACGGCGCGGCGACCGGGCGTATTCCGGACCGGAGCGGTGGTCGCTGCCGCGATGCCGGCAGTTGCGCCGCGCTCCAGTGTCCTTGGGCGGGGGAACAAGCTAGGTGCAACTTCGGTTAAGGCGAGAGAGCACCAGCACCTGCCGAAATAGCCGGCACGCAACGGCGTTCATTTGGAACTGCGGCACCGAAGATCGTCTTCGGTGTCGTTCCTCATGCTTAGAACGCGTTCGGAAAACGAACTTGGAGCTTCGTCCGAACGCACTCTAACTTTTGAAACCACGCATGTTCGAGAATGAGCTGGTCTCGTCGCTTGGGCCGCCGAGAGCGGCCGAACATGCCCCCGGAAAACCGGCTCTCCCTTTTCCTCATCCCGCTCTCATTGTTGCTTGCCGCCGTTCATTTATTTTTCGCTCAGAAACCCATGAGTCTCAGAAACCCGTGAGTCTCAAACGCGCAACACAAGGTATCATTGTCGCGCGAGAGCTTGACAGTCCTCTTGAGCCGTAGTTCGATAAAGGCAACGTCAAAGGTTTTTGTCGTGCCTATAGTAAAAAGTAGATATTTTCTGATTGTTTTGTGTTTGCAAACTGCATTGGCCGGCTGTGTCAGTGTTGGCGGGACGGCGATCCGGGCCAGTCGCACTAATTATAACGAGGCTATTCACGACACCAGTGTCGAGCAGCTGCTTCTCAACATCGTCCGCGTCCATGACTCGGAAATTCCGACTTTTATGGATCTGACGGAAGTCGATGCGTCCAACTCATTGAGCGCAAGCGTAAGCGGCGGCAATGTTGGAGTAATTCCTGTCAACGCTATTGGAGCCATAACGGGAACTGCAACTTATACGGATGCGCCAATAACGAGATATATTCCGTTAGGGGGATATCCTCTCATCCAGCAGGTTACCCTGCCGATAAACTTGAACTCGATCGCCAGGCTCACCAATTCAAATTGGCCAGATGCAACATTATTCTACTACAGTTTTCAAAGACTGACGCCGAGCTTCCTCGATTTCTATAGAGCTGTCGATACGATTCTGGCACTCAACTCTTATGGCGCGATCAGTTTTCAAGCACCCTCGGACAATGAACTGAGGATAAGCTTTCAGAATGAAGGCAATTTACGAATGCCGGCAGGCAATTGGCGAAAGCCCCTAACGCCTGGGGCGAAGGCACTCCCTTGCGTATCAACGATGAATTCGGCTGTTATCGTTCGACAGCTTTGGAACGAATTGAAGGGCATTTATGGAGGCGGCTCCGGCAACACGATTATACTTGGGACGGCGGGGCTCAGAACGAAACATATTACTGTGGCTCCGCGCGCCGCCCTCGGTGCTCTTAAGGAAGCCGAGACAGACCACATGCTTTTCACGACACATAAAACCGCGGAAGCGATTAGACAAGCAAATATCTCCGACGCATGTAGTCTTGGCGAATTTTACTATAGTCCGGCTCCGCCCGTTGAGCTCCATGAATATGGAGAGAAAATCAGCGAGTTATGGAAACAGCATTTCGATGCCGTTTATATGCACAACAACGCATCGCAAAGTTCGCGGGAGCAATTCAGATATTTAGGCCAACGTCGCGTCTATATCCTAGTGGAAGTAAGTGCGCAGAGGCCTGCGGATGCCTATGCGAGCATCTTCAAGGATGGACAATGGTATTCTATCTCGGCGTCTGATCGGATTTCCAAACAAAACTTTGCACTGTTGAGCGAGATATTGACCATTCAAGCGGTCCCGACGCCGAGCGGGGCCCCGGCCTCGACCAGCATCACTTTAAATCATTAAGCCTGCCGGCTTGATCGCACATCCCGCTCTAAATGATGCGAATCGATTGCCCTTATAAGACATCGGATTATCCGATGTCGCCATCATCACTTTGGGTCGGTCCAATCCAAAGTCATCATGATCTGGCCGCGCGACAAATTAACCTGCAGGTCACGGCATCGCGAGGCGCGCTGGCCGTGGTCATGCACGCGGCCAAAATGCCGTTCAGCCGTGCCTCGTTAAGCTATGCGACGGGCGCGAAGCAACTCATGCAAAGCGACCCATGCAAAGCGCCTCATAGGAAAGAGATCACGGAAAGCGGCTCAGGGGGTTGCAAATCCCTGTTCAACCGGCGGCGTTGGAATGGCCAAGTCTCGGACGGCAAAGTCATGACAGCATGTCATGGCGCCACTACCATTTTCAGTTGGGCGTCTTCCCAAGACGCGAGGCCGCCGCGATACCAAAAGACATTGGGAAAGCCCATTTCGATCGCGCGCAGGGCGGCATTATAGGCTTCCCATGATTTTGCGTCGCGGCTGAAAAACACGATTGCATTGTTCCATGCCTTGACGGTTTTCGAGAGGTCGTCGAACAAGCGCTTTTGAATTTTGTCCTTGTCGTCAAATGTTCCGCCGGCCCCAGCATAGGACCAGCGATAAGCGGTCGGCAATGTCTTCGGGTGAAGCTGGCTGCCGACATCGATGAGTACGATGGGCACATTGGTGTTGGAAGCATCTTTGATCGTGCCGCTCATCAGCGCGTCGTAAAGTTGCTTGGTTGTGAGGACTTTTCCTCCCGGAATAGATATCGGCGTTGGCCCATCTAGATTGCTTGTCAATTTGTCCGTCGGACTGACGTGTTCGTCCTTATCTTCATCTTGATAGGTGCCGATTGGTTCAGGGCCTAGGTCAATAGCCCCTTTGGGCTTCTGTTCCGCCATTCTTTTTTGTGCTTCTGCAAGCAATGAATTAAGCGAAGCTTGCTGTTTTGCGAGCTCTTTGTTCTTTGCTTCAAGCTCTGACTCCCGTTTAGCAAGCTCTGTTAAGTTTGCTTCGAGCAGCGCTTTCTGTTTAGCAAGCTCGGCATTGGTTACATGGAGCTCATCAATTGTCACTGTAAGCTGGCTGGTAGCCACCGAGGCTTTGTAGGCCATAAAGGCAGCTACGCCTGCCAATGCCACTACTTCGAGGAAGACGCCGGCGACTATCAATATAAATCGGCTCCGCCTCCTTGCGTTCTCGGCCCGCTCGCTCTTCTCCAGAAAGGCCATGGCGTCCTTATAGCCGCCGCCATAGCGCTTCGCCCAGGCCTCATTCGGTTTCTTGTCATCGCGCCAGCCGGTGAGATTTTCGAGTTCACGGCCGCGGATCGGCTCGCCATCGGCCATGCGGTCCTTGAGGCGGCGCCAATGTTGCGCGGCAACCGTTTCATCATGCAACCACTCGGCCAATTTCTTCCATTGGCGGATCAGGCTTTCATGGCTGATGTCGATCACCATGTTGCGATCGAGCGGCACGCGTTTTTCCGGGCCAGGATCTGCCAATTCCGGCGCGAGAAAATTGCAGCCGGGTGCGCAAAATTTATAGAGGACCTCCTCCACGGCACGGGCGTCGCCGTCACAGAGTGCGACGAGATCACCGAATTGCTGCGGCCTCCGCACCGCCTCCGCGACCGTTGCGCCGGCGGTGAGCGCGCGGAAGATTTTTTCGACTATCGCAGCCAGACCTTTCTTCGTCAGTTCCCCCAAAAGCTCATTGCCATGCATGTCGAGCGCGCCGCCAAGGCCGCCGATCGCCTTGTAGTCCGACAGACGGAGCTGAATCTGCTCGCCGCTTCCGCGGTTCCGGGCGTCGAGCCAAAGGCGGTTGAGCGTATATTGCAGCAGCGGTAATTGATCGGCACGCCGCACCAGCCGATCGAGCTGATCGGACGAGCCGCTGTCATCCCAAGGCGCGAAATTGGCGAGGTCGTTGAGGAGCTGGTTGACTAGCGGCTCCTCGATGCGGATGCCGCAGACCTCCGCCGGGCCTACTATCGCGCGGCGGCATTGCTCGCGTGTCATCCGCGGCGTCAGAACCATGCCCCGGCTGATCGTCTCCGCGAGGCCCTCCATCAAGGCGCAAGCGCCGAGATATTCGGAGCGCATGGTGAGGGTGACATAGATCGGAAACTCGCGGCTATGGGCGCATTCGAGAAGCAATGCGACGAAGGCCTCTGACTCCTCCTTGCCGGCATAACCCTGATAACGGAACAATTCCTCGAATTGATCGACAAGCAAAAGGAGATTGGTGTTGCCGGGCAGATTGCCATCCTGGCACCATTCGATGATCGAACGCGGGCCGCGTGCAAGAAAGCCCCTCAATATCTTCGTTTCTATGTTGTCAGGCTCTTTGCCGCGGGCGCCGCTTTTCAACAGCTCTCGCGCCAAATTGGTGAGTGGCGTGCTGCCGGGACGAAAATCGATGATGCGCCAGCGGGCGCCGGCCTTTTCCATGAGGCCGATTTCGAGCGCTTCGAGAAGGCCTGTCTTGACGATCGAGGATTTGCCCGTGCCCGATGAGCCGAGAACAGCGAGAAATCTGGTCTGGGCGAGACGATCGACCAGCGTGTAGATGCAATCTTCTCGGCCAAAGAAGAGATCAGTTTCTTCGCGGCGGAACGACCGCAATCCGGGATAGGGAGGGCGCGTGTCCTCACCCGTCATCGCGACAGACATAGCTCGCCGACGAACTTCTGGATACGATCGGATGTTGCACCGTCACGATAATCGATCGCGTCGAAGCTCGTCGCCATCCCAAGCTCATCAGGTTGAGCCCCCGGCGCCAAAAGGAGTTTTTTGCAGCGAGGTGGTCTGTCGCGGCGCCCCGCAAGCTTGATATAGCGGCGTAGCTGAGCCCGCACCCAATGTGCCGGCGCCTCGCCAAAGACGAGAAGCAAACCGTCGCAATTGATCCAATTTTCGTCGATTTCTTCGTCCTTTTCCTTCGCCGATCCTTTGTATCTTGACAGAAATGCGTTGCGGTGGCGGGCTTGGAAGGCTTGGAGGAGCATGTTCGCGAGATCATGATCGTCGTCATATGCATTGATGAAGAAGGCGCTTTCGTCGGATGGAATTTCCCCGCCGTTTTGGCGGGCCGCATTCTCCGGCTCTCGCCGCTTCGCATCTTCTTCCCGCTGCTTCGCCTCTTCCTCTCGCCGTTTCGCCGCCGCCTCCTCAAGCGCTTGCCTTTCGAACTTTGTCTTAATCTCCTTCATGAATTCCTGCAGGCCCATCACTCGGACGTCAGGACCGCTTAGAAGTTGTCTGTCGTGATGCGTGATCAGTTCGGGATTGATGTCCGGTCGGTGCCATTGCAGTGTCGGGACGCGCCGTCGCTTGGCCGCCTCATATTGGAATACGGAATAGCTCTGCGACGGCTCATTTTCGCTCTGCCGCAGATCGCTCGGCCTTTTCGAAGGGCTTTTGCTCAGAAGCTGGACGAAGAGATCCGCATGCTCGAGATCAGCCCTGACGGCTTTGGCGAATTCGGTGCCGCCGCCCGGATAGTCGCCCTCGGGAAGGACTTCGGCGCCGAATTGTTCGAGATAGGTCCGGACCTGTTGCGCCTCGTCATAAAGATCGTCGGTGGACTGCGCCAGCAATACAGTCTTGCTCCGGAGCGGGAGCGCAGAAGCCTTCGCTGGTTCGGGCCTGACCGTCGTGCCGGTTTCCGTACGCGCCTTGAGATCACGCAGAAGGCTGACACAACTTTCGGCAAGCTCGGCGATGCTCTTCCCATAGCTGTCGCTATTGGTCGGCTTCAATGTGTAATCGATTTTTGTCTCTGGGTCCTTGTAATAAAATCGCGTCCGCTTAATGCCCATACCCCTGGGGCCGGCAAGCAGTGCGGCGATCTGCTCATTCTCTTCAAACGGCAAGATCTCGATTGCGACGATCCGGTTGATGCCGGCAAGGGCGGCATTCCCTTGTTGCACGGCTTCGTTGAACGCAGTCAGCTCTTTGATTGTCCACTCGCGGGCAATATAGGCGCGCGAGAGAACAGCGAGAAAAATCGCCGACCCCCGTACATTCTCGACCAAAGACGCGAGCTCTTGGTGCGCCTCTAGATTCGAACTATCGAAGAACACCGAGACATCGTCGCTGCCGAGGCGCTTGCGCAGGTGGCTTTCGAAATGATTACGAAATTCGCTGACCCACCGGACATTTTGCTCATCGGCCTCATTGTCGAGGTGGGTGTAGCTGATGAAAATATCGCGGGAGAATCCTGGAACAAAGGTCATGGCGCAGCAACAACTCCAGCCTTTTCCGAGCCAATTCGCCTCGAATTGCCAATTGCATTATGCCAGCCTTGGCGGAGCCGAGGCAAGAAAAACCAAGCTCGTCGAAGGCGGCGATCCCGCATTGAAGTTCGATTGTCGCTTCGATTGCCGGCATGGCCGCAAGCGTCATCGCAGTTTAATCATCGGGATTTAAGACAGCAAGGCTCGTGCCGCTGGGCCGCGGCGACTGCGCATCGCCCTCATGCTATTGGCTTTGCCTGACGTGGCGTGCAGCGTTGCGCAAAGGTCCAAATTGATTTACCTGCTGAAATATGGCTAAGGTCGTCAATTCCTACGTGGCCCCGGCCGTTTCGCGATGAAAATGGTTGCCCGACAATGCGCCTGTTCAGCTCCATAATTTCAAGCCTCGCAATGGCGGCGGTCGTTCTGATTGCTGCGCACCATTCGGCCGCGACGCAGCCGGCGCCGCAACCACAGGCGCAGCCCGAAAACATCACATCGCTGACGCCAGACGCTATGGCCGCGATCATGCGGGATGCTGGCTATAAAGCCGACGTGTATGAGTTTGGCACGACGACCAAACACAAAGCAGTAGCAACAGCAATGGAGGGATATAAAGTACGGGTCTATTTCTATAGCTGCGATAAGGAGTACAAATGTGGTTCACTCAACTTTGAAACGACATTTACGAAGAGCCCTAATTTTACACTTGCTTTGGTAAACAAGTGGAATGCGGAGCACCGCTACACGAAACTCTACATAGATCCGACGGATGGCTCGCTCAATTTCGACTTTGACATCTTCATCTATGGTGGAGTGACTTCGAAAACCGTCAAGGACGCAGTGACTCTTTACGACGGGACGCTCGGCGATCTGGCAAAATTCCTTCCTTGAGGCGAATCCCCTTCCTTGAGTTTTGTGCGGGCGAAGAATTTCACTGAAATCAGGAGCCTGCTCGAATATCGCGGCGCTCGCGCTCGACCGAGGCACGGCAGAGCACGGTTTACTTGAGTTTGGTCCTAGGCGGGCTTGATCTGGTCACTTCTATCCGTTCTTGGACAGATTTCATGATGGAGCCGAGCGGTTCGCGCCGAATGTGTTTTTCGAGGGCGCCTTGGATGAGATCAACGGGGCCTCGCTCATGACAGAAACGCTCGAGACCAGCGGCATTTCTCCTGCCGCACGTGCCCCTTCCCACGATCCTCGGCGTCCACGTCTTGCATTGCGCATCGGCGTGACGGGCGGGCGCAGCCTCGACGCCGGCCGGCTCGCCGAATTGCGCGAGAAACTGCATGAAGTGCTCAATTCGGTGCGCGAGGACATGCAGCGCCTTGCCAAAGAAGACGGCGTCGCCGTTCTTTATGCGGGCGCTGATCAAGACGGGCCCTCTCCATTGTTGCGCTTTCTGTCACCGCTCGCACGCGGCACTGACCAACTCGCAGCCGAAGTCGCGCTCCAACTCGGTTATGAACTCTATGTGCCGATGCCTTTTCCCCGCGCCGAATATCAAAAGGATTTCAGCGGTTCCCAAAACCCCACAGAGCCGCCGCTCACTGCCGCCGAGGATTTGGCACAATTTGACACGCTGCTCCAGCAAGCCGACGACGCCTGGTTATCGCTCGACGGCAACCACGAGGATCAAACCCGTGCTTACGAGGCTGTCGGCCAATTCGTCGCTCGCCACAGCGATCTTCTGATCGCGATATGGGATGGCAAGCCGGCGGGGGGCCGCGGCGGCACGGCGGAAATCATTGAATATGCTGTGAGCAATGGTGTGCCGGTGTGGTGGATCCACGCGACCGAGACGTGCACTCCGGTTTGGCTCGCCGACATCGAGGACTTGCGCGATCCTCTCCTGCTGCCGCTCGAACCGCCCGCCCGGGTGCTCCAGACCTATCTCGAGAAACATATTCGACCGCCGGTGCCGGTCCCGCGCCATCGGCATGGGCTGGTCGGAAAGTTGGCGCGTCTGGGTCAGCAAAAGCATGTTTTGCCGGTGGCGGACTATTATGCGGAAGATGCGAAGCCGCCGGGAAGCTGGTCACGCGCTTACAGCCTGCTGATGCGCTTGGCGTCGCGATGCAATCTGCCTTGGACTGAACCTGTTCCGCCTAAGGATCTTGTGGCCAGATATTGGTTCGACTTCTATGATCCGACCGATAGGCGCGCGGGTGAATATGCCGCGCGCTATCGATCAAGCTATGTTTGGCTTTTCATTCTCGCCACAGCAACTCTGATATTTGGCGCCTCTGCCGCCGTGGCGCATGGGCACAAATTGTGGGTTCTCCTCACCGTGGGCCTGGAAGCGCTCATGCTGGGCGGCATCTGTTTCGTCGTCATCGCCGCGATTGGAGGCGACTGGCACGAGCGCTCGATCGAATATCGGCTGCTTGCAGAACTATGCCGCAAGCAGCAGGTATTGGCGCCGCTCGGGCGCGCTGTTTCGCTTGGTGCGGTGCGTCGCATGGTCCTCCGCGGGCTTGAAAATGCGGCGCAGGGAAACGGTGGTTCCGCGGAACCGAAGTCTGATGCCGAACCGAGCGACCGCTCGGCATGGGTGGCTTGGCTCTTCGCGGCATGGGAGCGCGCGGCGCCGCTGCCGCGTGGCGATATTGCTGCGGCACTCCCTGAAATCGTCCACGGGCAGGTGCTCGAAGGATTGATCGCGGAACAATTGGATTATCACCGCGGTCGCGCGGATATGTCGGAGCGTGCCGACGAAACGTTTTTCCGGGCTGGCCAGTGGAGCTTCATCGCAGTCTGCATCTGCGTCGTCCTGAAACTCGCGGCAGTTGTGGCTAGCTTCGTTTGGCCTGAGTTCAGTGAAATGCTTATCTGGGAATATATCATTCATTCGCTGACTTGGCTGGCGATTGTCCTTCCCGCCATCTCTGCGGCCGCCTTAGGGATACGAAGCTATACCGAACTGGAGCTTCTCGTCGAACAGTCGCGTCATATGGAGGAAGAGCTTCTGCACGCCAAGCGCCGCATCGAACGGGTGAATTTGGAGCGAGCCCTAGCTGCGGAGGATATCGGCACCGAGACCCACGCGGTGGCGAGTTTGATGCTGCAGGATCTCGAGGGATGGTCGCGTCTGTTCAAGGTCAAAGCGATCGAGCCTTGAGAGGGGAGGCCGCTTGTGTCGGTGTCTTTGCCGCGGGAACATTGGCATGAAGTCGCTGGAAATCCGGCAAGGCAGTCACCGGAGGCAGAGCGCAGCCGCAAGGGGACGGCTCAGGGCCCATCCCAACCCTATCACTGCAATCAATAATAGGCCTATGGCGAGGCTCCAAAAGCGCAGGCGCATCGGCCGTGCTCTTGGCGCGGACGGCCGCGCTGTCCGTGGCGCAGTGACCGCAATTCCACCTGGGGATCGGACGGGACTATCCGTCACAAAGGCTGCTGATTGTCGTATTGGTTTTTCCCTTCGAGCATTGCGGGTCCCGCGCAGCATCGTCGTGCAAGCCGATCGATCGGCGGCAACCATTGGCCGCCGCTTTCGAGGAGAGACGGACAGAGACGCGATTTTTTGCGAATCTATCATCTCCTCGCGAGATTGCCGCCCGACTTTCGAAAACGGTGGCCCTGTCCGTCTTCTAGCAGGCCATGGCTGCGATCGGCCGCGGCCGCAAGAGATGAGGCACATCTTTGAGCTTCCGGACAGCGGAGCCGATGGTAGATTCGATTTGAGCGGCGCGGCGCGAAAGGTTTTACTGTGTCACGGATTTCTTGATCCATTCGAGCAAACACATTTTGAAGTCGGCCGATGCCTTCTTATGACGCGTTCATTTCCTATAGCCATGCCAAGGACAAAAGGATCGCCGCGGCGCTGCAAGCCGTCGTTCAGACTTTGGGAAAGCCTTGGTACAAGCGCCGCGGGTTGCGGCTCTTTCGTGACGACACGAGCCTCTCGGCGACGCCGCATCTCTGGCCTTCGATCGAAGCAGCGCTCGGCCAATCCCGCTTTCTGATCCTGCTTGCTTCGCCCGAGGCGGCCAGCTCTCTTTGGGTCGGCAAGGAAGTCACGCATTGGCTCGAACACAATAGCATCGACACGCTGCTGATTGCCGTGACCGAAGGCGAATTGGCCTGGGACGGCGCAGCGGGCGACTTCATCTGGTCGGATGCGACGCCGCTGCCGCCAGGGCTCAGAGGAAAATTTTCGACGGAGCCGAAATGGGTCGATCTGCGCCAGTATCGCGAAAACGTCGCGCGGCGCGACCGCAAATTCATGGAGCTCGGCGCCGATTTTGCCGCCGCCATTCGCGGCGTGCCGAAAGAAGATCTTCTGTCGGAGGAGCTTCAGCAGCAACGCCGGGCGCTGACGCTTGCTTGGTCGGCGGTCGGGCTTCTGCTCGTGCTTGGAAGTGCCGCGGCATGGCAATGGAAATCGGCCGTGGAGGCCGAACGCGTCGCTCAGGCGCAGACCCATATCGCCCAGGCGCAGAAACAGCGCGCCGAAAAGGATCTCGGCGCCGCAAAACACGCGGTCGACGGCCTCATCTTCGATATTGCGCAAGGGCTCGGGGATATCAGCGGTATGCAAGTGGCGACGATCCGCCATATCCTCGATACGGCGAAGACGACGATCGATGCACTGGTGGCGACCGAGCCGGGGGACAAGGAATTGCAACGCAGCCGAGAGGCTATGCTCTTCAATTTTGCCGACACCTATCTCAAGGCCGGGGATCTGCCGGACGCGAAGGCCGCTGCGGTTGAGGCTCTCGCCATTGCCCGCGAACTCGCCAAGGACAAGGGCAGTGCGCAGGCGCAGCGCGATCTGTCGGTAAGCCTCGACAGGATCGGCGATGTGAAGCTGCAGGCCGGCGACCTGGCCGGCGCGCTCGCCGCCTATGAGGAAGATCTGGCCATTGCCCGCACCCTCGCCAAGGACAAGGGGAATGCGCAGGCGCAGCGCGATCTGTCGGTAAGCCTCGATAACATCGGCGATGTGAAGCTGCAGGCGGGCGACCGGGCCGGCGCGCTCGCCGCTTATGAGGAAGAGCTGGCAATTTGCCGCGACCTTGCCAAGGACAAGGGGAATGCGCTGGCGCAGCGTGATCTGTCGATCAGCCTCAACAAGATCGGCCATCTGAAGCTGCAGGCGGGCGACCGCGCCGGGGCGCTCGCCGCTTATGAGGAAGAGCTGGCAATTTGCCGCGACCTTGCCAAGGACAAGGGGAATGCGCTGGCGCAGCGCGATCTGTCCATAAGCCTCAACAAGATCGGCCATCTGAAGCTGCAGGCGGGCGACCGCGCCGGGGCGCTCGCCGCTTATGAGGAAGAGCTGGCAATTTGCCGCGACCTTGCCAAGGACAAGGGGAATGCGCTGGCGCAGCGCGATCTGTCCATAAGCCTCGACAAGATCGGCGATGTGAAGCTGCAGGCGGGCGACCTGAAGGGCGCGCTCGCCGCCTATGAGGAAGAGCTGGCAATTTTGCGCAAACTCGCCAAGGACAAGGAGAATGCGCAGGCGCAGCGAGATCTGTCCATAAGCCTTGAGAAGATCGGCGATGTGAAGCTACGGGCGGGCGATAGCGCCGGCGCGCTCGCTGCCTATGAGGAAGATCTGGCAATTTGCCGCGAACTCGCCAAGGACAAGGGGAATGCCCAGGCGCAGCGCGATCTGTCGGTGAGCCTCGAAAGGATCGGCGATGTGAAGCTGCAGGCGGGCGACCGCGCCGGCGCGCTCGCCGCCTATGAGGAAGGCCTCGCGATTCACCGCGTGCTTGCGAGGGACAAAGGCAATGCTCAGGCCCAGACCGATTTCGTCAGGTCACTGGTGAGAGTCGCGCTGCTCGTGCCCGATCCCGCCCCACTTTATCGGGAAGCGCTGGCGACCCTCGAAGAACTCGATCGCGAGGGACGGCTGACGAAACAACAACAAGCCTGGCGCGACGATATCAAAGGCAAGCTCGCCGGCCTCCAGTCCAAAGCTCAGTAGAGAAGGCATTCGCAGCGGGGCGCCCTTCTCCCTTTGCGGGAGAAGGTGCTCCGCGGAGCGGAGCGGATGAGGGGTCGCACAAACCTCTCATCTTAGGGCCTCTATCAGAGCTGCAATGTTGATGGATGAGTGCGACCCCTCATCCGGTCGGCTCCGCCGACCACCTTCTCCCGCAAGGGGAGAAGGATGCGCGCGGCATCGTTTCAATCGAAATTTCTTCCATCTCTCTTTCAAAAACCCCGCCCGCGTCCGTCTCTTCAGGGAAAACGGCCGATCGCCCGGATCGGCCCATCCGATGGAAGAGGAGCCTTTTATGGCCGGCGCGCTGGTCCGTTTGCTTGCGTCTTTGCTCGCGCTTTTCATGTTTGCTGCGATCGGCCGCTGCGAAACCGGCACTTTCTATCCGATCTCCGGCGCCATGGCGCACGCTCATCTCGCTGACGTGTTCAGCGATGACACACATATCGGGTCTGCCGGATTTTCCGCGAATGGCCAGACCAATGCGCGGACGATTCCGGGCCTGACCGATGAAGAGGAAGCCCTTCTGGCGCGCCGTTTCATCGGCGCCGACCCGGATGGCAAGCATCAGCCGGCTGATGCCGAAACCTATGTCGCATCATTGCAGATCGCGGCGGCGCTTGGCGCTGCCGTGCAATGGCTCGCTGCACTGTGGGACCCGCGGCTGACGATCGTGCTCGTCTGGCTTTTCTTCCTCGCCCTGCTGCTTCGGCCACCAAGATGGCGTCCTAACGCCTCGCAGGCAAAGACCGAAGACTGATCTCGAACATTATTGTGCCAGCGGCACCCTATGGAGATTGCGTCATGAAACGCAGAGAGGCCAATTCAAAAACCCGTTCGAGTTTTTGGCTCGAAGGCCCGGTGCGGCAGGCCAAGGCAGACGCGCTCGAAGCGGCGGTCGATAGGGCGCGATCCTATATTGCCCCCGGATTTCTCGCGCATCACTGGAGCGTGACGGCGTTGAACGATTCGAAGAAGAATTGGCTGACGCTCGAGATTGTTCGGCGCGCCAAAGCGACTTTCATCGACCGCCTATGCCGGGAAAGCATGAGCCAGGATGCGCGGGTTCTCAGCCAATTGGCGGGCGAACATATGTTCGAATTCGCCGAGTTCTATTATTCGATGCATGCCATGGGTCTCACCGGCGCCGATGACATTATCGTGCTTTTGGATCTGCATAATGAGCGCGTGGCGGCGCTCGCCAAGGCGCGGCTGGCCCCGCAACGGCTCGCCGGCGCGATCTTCCCCGACGTCGATCTGGTGCGGCTCGAAGAGATTTGGCGAGACATGCCAGGCGGCTTGGAGCAATCGGCCCTGGCGCGCTTCCTTGCCCCGCATATGTCGGAAGACTCTGTCCATATGCTCGTCATCGCTTGCGAGGCGGCCGGATTTGTGACGCGGACGGCGACGGTCTGCAATTGCGTCGTGGTTTCGTCCACCGGCGTCGTGGAAGAGGTCATGACGGCATCTCTGCGCGACATGCGGTTCGCGATCCGGGAGCTGTAGGAGGGGAGCCTCGCCCAGAATTGATTTTTCCGATTCCGCCAAATATGACAGTTTGATAAATGATTTAGCGCAAGGCGCGGGCCTGCGGCTTTGGCTTGAATGGCGGCGTTCCTGGATCGCCCTTCAACGATTGAGCCAGCGCTGTGACTGCAAAGATCGAGATTGTCCAAAAGCTTGGCGAGCAAGCCTTGCTCTTGCCGGGCCTGCTTGCCGAGGCGCTTGCTGCCAATGACCGCCTGAAATTGCGGCTGACCTTGCTGCAGGAGGCGGCAGCCCATAGCCGCCATCCAGAGATAGAGCCGCGCAGCTTCGATGCGGAGCGGCGTGCCGCGGGGCTCATGGATGCCCAATTTGATGCCATTGTCTCGGGGGCGCGGGCGCTGCCGGCGGGCCGCATTCTGGTCCCTGGTGCGAAAGAATTGCTGAAAGGCCTCGCCGCCGATCTTTCCGCCATGCTGGCGCCGCTTAAGGCCGCCGATGCGGCGGCCTGCCGGCCTTTCGACGAACGCCTTGCCGCGCTCGTCGCAGCCATGCCCGCCGCGGCCGATGACGAACTCGCGCTGCAGGACATTGATGCGATGACATCGGCGCGGCGGGAGGGCGCCGACAGCGTCCATCTCCTCGTCATGGACGCGCATAAGGCGATCAATCGGCTCGCCGCCGAAACTGCGGTCGAGACGATCGATGGCGCGCGTGTCCATCATGTCGGCGATGAGGATCGGCTGCGCATAAAGGCCTTTATGGCGGGGCTCAACCGCACCGCCGGCCTTGCCTTCGGCCATCCTGGCCTCGGCACGACGGCCGTGCGCGTAGGCACGCGTCTCACGATCCAGAACGATATCGGCGCTACCGAGGCGCATGTCCTCGTTATCCATGTCGAAGACAGGCTGGTGAGCGTCACCTGTACCGATGTGCATCGTTCGCGCGTGAAATTCTTCATCTCGCTGTTCGAAGGGCAAAAGGTGGAGTGGAGCCCCTTGGCCGAGCAGACAGAGGCGATCGGCGAAGAGAATCTCTTCTATCTCGTCACTGGCCGCTTCACCGCGGCCGGTGAGCCGGCCCTCCTGCGCTTCCTCGAATTCCTTGGCTCGCGCATCGTTTTCCTCATCGATTGGAACAAGGCGCGCAAGGCCTTGCAGACCTTCATTGGCAGGGAGGCCGCCGTCGATATTCTGAATTGGGCGGCCGCGCATGATTATGGCCATCGCGCCTTCATCGCGCTCGGCGGCGTCGATCTCATATTCGAGGCGATCCGGCGGGCGGCAACCGGGCGCATTCCCTATGGCGCCCGGCTCGACGAAGTGCTGGGGCCAGCCGAAACTGCGAAGTTTTTGCGGGACGTGCTGCGTCAGACCAGCGAAGGCTTGCGCACCGGGCGCTCCACCCGTCTCATTCGAGATGAAATCCAGGCCGATCTCGCGCAACTTTTCGACACGGCGGAGTCGGCGCTGCTTACTGTGCTCCTGCGCCATCTCGGCATCACCCGCATGCTGGCTGCGGCACTGGCCGAGGTCTTTGCCGGGGATCGGATGGCAGACACCGACAGATCACGGCTCGCGGGCAACGCCAAGCGCATGGAGGAAAAGGCCGACCGGCTCACCGTCGAGGCGCGCGAGATCTGCGCCCGCGTGCAGCGCGCCGACAGGTTTCGCCAGACGATCGACGAGGTCGAGAATGCGACCGACATGCTGGATGAATGCGCCTTTCTCCTGAGTCTCATTCCGCAAGGCGATGGCGTGGCGCGTGTCGCCAGCCTCGCCGAACTGGCGGACATCGTCATTGAAAGCATTAGCCAGCTCATGCGCGCGGTGGAGGCCGCCTCGCGCCTGCCGCAGGGCCAGCCTGGCGATGCAGCGGATGCTTTGCAGGCGATCGATGTCGTGATGCTGGCCGAACGACGGGCGGATGTGGCCGAGCGCGATGCCTTCAGCGCCTTCATGCGCGCGCCCGCTGCCGATGCGCGCCCGCTTGTTCTCGGGCTCGAAGTCGCCCGCGCGCTCGAAACTTCCACCGATCATCTCGCCCATGCGGCGCTCGCGCTGCGCGATCTTGTGCTTGAGGAACTTTCCGCATGAGCCTGACAGATGACGTGCTTCTGATCGCGCGCAGCGGCAGTTCGCCCCTCGTCACGCTGGAGATCGCCGGCTCCAAGGCCGCGCAGCTCTGGCGCATGGCGCAGCTTGGCCTCGATGTGCCGCCGGCCTTCGTCCTGCCGACAACTCTTTGCGCGCCCGTCAATGCCATGGAGAAAGACGCGCTCGCCGCGGTCCAGCATGGTCTCGACAAGGGCATCGCCTGGCTCGAGGAGGTGACGGGCCGCCGTTTCGGCGACAGCCGGATACCCTTGCTCGTCTCGGTGCGCTCGGGCGCGGCAGCTTCCATGCCCGGCATGCTCCAAACCATTCTCAATGTCGGCCTCAATGATGAGACGGTGCGCGGCCTGATTCGCCTCAGCGGCAATCCACGGCTTGCCTTCGACAGCTTTCGTCGCCTCGTCCAGGGCTATGCCGAAGTGGTGGCGCATGTGCCCGCCGCCGGCTTCGAGCGGTGTCTCGCCGAGATGATGCGGCGTGAGGGCGTTGCGAGCGAGACCGAGCTCGACCCGGAGGCCTTGGAGCGCTTGACGAATGAGTTCCGCGAATTGGCTTTGCGGTCGGCGGGCCATGGCATACCGGCGGATCCGCGCGAGCAGCTCAGAACCGCGGCCGTCGCCGTCTATCGCTCCTGGCAGAGCGCGCGCGCAAAGGAATATCGCAGGCTCAATCATCTTGAGGATCTCGATGGCACGGCGGTGACCGTGCAGGCGATGGTGTTCGGCAATTCCGGCGGCAGGTCCGGGGCAGGGGTCGCCTTCAGCCGCAATCCCGCGACCGGCGCGAAGGAGCTTTATGTCGATTTCCTGTTCGATGCCCAGGGCGAGGACGTGGTCTCCGGCCGGCGGACTCCCGGCCATGCGGAGCGGCTTGCGGCGCGCCTACCCGAAGCCGCGAAGCAACTTGCCGAAGGTGTCAACCGCATTGAAGCTGAAATGCGCGACGCGCAGGATGTCGAATTCACGGTCGAGGACGGAAAGCTTTATTTTCTGCAGACGCGCGCGGCCCAGCGCACGCCGCTCGCCGCGCTGCGCATTGCCGTCGATATGGTGCATGAGGGCATGATCGATCGCGAGACGGCGCTCGCCCGTCTCGGCCCTCTCGATGTCGAAAAGCTCGGCATTGCGCGGTTCGAAACGCCGGCGCCTGCGGTTGCAACTGCGATCTCGGCCGCGCCCGGCGTCGCGACGGGCCGGGTCGCCTTCGTTTCGGAGCGCGCCAAGGAATTGGCGGCGACGGGCGCGCCGGTCATTCTGGTCCGGCCTGAGACGTCGACCGAAGATGTCGAAGGATTTGCGGTGGCGGCCGGCATTCTGACCGCGGTCGGCGGTCGCACCGCCCATGCCGCCGTCGTCGCGCGCCAGCTCGGCAAGGTCTGTCTCGTCGGCTGCCGGGCGCTGGCGATCGACGAAAAGGCCCGCAAAGCAACGCTCGGCGATGCCGAGATTCGGGAGGGCGATTGGCTGTCGCTCGACGGCGATCGCGGTGAAGTCAGCCTCGGACAGCGCGCCATTGTGACGGAACGGCCCCCAGAGCTTGCCGAGGTCGCGCATTGGCAGACGCAAGCCGCGCAAGTGCCGGCATGAAGAGCAGGGCAGCGGAGTGCCTTAGATCACCATCGGGTGGACCGCAGAAGCACGCCACGGTCACCTCACAGCTTTTGCGAAAAGCTGAGGAAAAAACCGCGGCGCGCGCCGTATTGCGGCGCAAATTCGCCAATGCCGGTTCCGGTACGAAGCTCGTAAAGCGTGTCCAAGAGATTGACGACGTCGAACCGCACGGTGAGGGGCTTTTCGTGCTGCCCCAAATCGAAGTCGTGGGAGATACCAAGGTTGAACGTCGTATAGGGCTGCACGGTTTGCAGGTTGGCAAAGCCGGTGGGCAGCCCGGAACCGAAGATGCCGTCCAGGCTTACGAGCGTTTTATCCCAGCGGTAGGAGAGTCCGGCGGAAGCGGTAAACATCTGGGCATCGTCGGTGACGTGCCAATTATTGGTAATGTAAGCGAACTCGACGGGATCGGTGAAGAGATATTGATTTGAAACCACATCCTTCGCCATGGTCCGGTTGGCGGAGAAATTCGCATAGGCCGTGAAACCATCTTTTTGATACTTGGCTTTAAGTTCCAGCCCTTCGCTATATCCCTCGGCGTAGTTGAATTGGGTCAGAACCACCGCCTGACCGAACTGGCCATCGTCAAGGAGATCCGTCGCGATCTTGTAATAGGCATCGGCGCCCATTGTGAGGCCGTCAAAGACCTTCTGGTCTATGCCTATATCGAAATAATGCGACCTTTCCGGCAGCACCGGATTATTGCCTGGAACCGCCGGCTGCTGCGTCGTGTTGTTGAACAAAGCGAGGTTCGTCGGCGTTGCCTGCGCTTGCATGGGCGGCGTGAAATAGCGCGCATATCCCGCATGAAGGCTTGTGCCCTCGGTAGGCTTATAGATGAGAGCGATGCGCGGACTAAGCTGGTTCGCGGTCACGAACTGATATAATTGATCGAAGCGCAGACCTAGGTTCAAGGTGAGCTTGTTGCTGATTTTCCACTCGTCTTGAATATAGGCTCCGAGGTTCCAGCCAAGCTTTGAATTATCGTCGGTTACTGTGAACGGCGATGACGAGGGAGGGACTGTGCCATCTATGGTGGGCAAGACGGTGGAAATATTATCGACGTGTGTTTGCTCGGCGCTTATCCCCAATCCAGCCCGCAGCGTATGCTGATCGCTCAGCTTGTAGGATCCATCGAATTGAATCCCGTTGAGGAGACTTTGACGCGTGACGTCCGACGCGACGTCGTTGAAAACCAGATCGCCAAGAATATCGGGAACGAAATGCACGGTGGTGGTGCGGGAGAAAAAGGAAAGCTGCGTGTCGTAATTCGCACCCTTGCTCTGCAGCGCTAAAATATTGAATATAAAACTATCATATTCGTTTTCGTTGAGATTGGCCGAATTAAACGTCGTGCCGCCGTAATCTCCCAGCGGCAGCAGCCCCTGGACATTCGGAATCTGAAACTGGCTGATGGATACGCCAGTCATATAGGTCAAGCGGTTCGCCTCTCCGAGCAGTGTCGATACATAACCGAAGAACTTTCCCTGCTCCGTATGATCATGGATCGGGTCGACGGTTGGCATCGCATTTTCGAGACCTTCGTTGTTCTGCATATAGCGGCCAGTGACGAAATATTGCGTGTTTCCGCTGCTCCCGCCATATTCGAAGCTCGGCGAGAGCGTCCCGAAGCTGCCGCCGTACAGGCTCACGCTCCCGCCCTGCGTGAACTCACTCTTTGTTGTGATGTCGACGACGCCCGCGGTGCGAAGTCCATATTGGGCCGGCAGCGCGCCAGTGAGCAGATTCAAATTACCGATAAAGCCGGTCTCCAAGACCGGACCCAGGCCGGAGACCCCCTCGGGGAGCAGAATGCCGTTGATCCGATATTGGACGTTCGCATATTCATTGCGGACATGGAAATCGGGATTGCTCACCGCTAAATCGTAAGAAACACCCGGCGCCTGAAGGAGCACTTTGTCGACTGGTGTGTTCTCGCCTTGTGGAAGCGAGACAATTGCCGCGTGATCCATCGAATAGGAAGTGGCACCCAACTTAGGCAGCAGAAAATTGTCACGCGATTGATCCATGGCGTTGATTGTGCCCTGGAACGTCGGCGTGACATTGTCACTGCTCGATTCAACCTCAACTTCCTGAAGAGTTATCGTGCCAGATGCAGCCGCAGGAGAAGCCCCGCCAGACGAAGCGTCCTGGGCAATAGCCGTTTCTTGTGAAGAGAAGGCCATTAAAGAGAAGGTCATGCCAACGAAGACCAAAGCCGTTGCTACGCGCACGAATATCTCCCGAACCTAATCTTCGGCCGGGCGATAAGGATGGTCGGGCGAAACGGCGCCTCCACGCATGTTGCGCTTTATGGCGGCAGCGTCCGAGAAAACAATTATGCCACCCACGCCCCGGGACCGACATACTGAACTGAGCAACAATCGCATAAGTGTCAGTGAGTATGGCGTCAATAAAATACGCATAAATTGTATTTATACTTATTGTAAAATACGGATAGATTTATATTTATACGTATTCTATTCTACAGGCCTGATTCGAAAGACTACCGAGAGGGCGAATCGTCTGATGGCGAGCTGGATTGAGGCGAGGGCGACGAATGTGGCGAGCGTTCCGGGGCGGTTTTCATAGTCCTTGGCGAGATGACGATTGCGCGCGAACCAGAGCGGGATGAGGAAAAGTGGGAACCGGTTTTCCGGGCGCAATCAAGTTTACGCAGATTGCGCAAGCTGATCTGCATATCCCGCTCTAAATTATGAGAACCGATCACGTTCTTAAAGACATCGGATATATCCGATGTCTCAAGCACGACTTCGGATTGAACAATCCAAAGTCATCGTGATCTAGCGGAAATTGTGAAAGGCGATGAGAGCCGAAGGCCCCCCATCAAGGAAAATTGACCAGGCAATGATGCCGGAGCCTGTTTGACAGACGCCGGCCGTCGCGCCTAACAGGCTCTGGACGCTTATCTGCACGATATGAGTGATCAAAGAAAATCCCTTTGCGTAGAAAGCAAGGCAGTCCACGCAAAGGATGCAGCTTAAAGAACCTTGTCAGGCAGCTTTGACCTCGATCGTTTTCTCACTCTTCATCGCTTCGGCCGTCTTTGGCAATTTGACGGTCAGCACGCCCTTGGTGAAATTCGCTTCGATCTTGCTCGCGTCGACGCTGGCGGGCACTTGGAAAGACCGGCTGAAGGACCCATAGCGTCGCTCGGAGACATAATAATCCTTGTCGTGCTCCTCTTTCTCTTCCTTTTTCTCGCCTTTGATCATCAGCGTGCCGTTCGAGACTTTGACTTCGATGTTCTTCTCGTCGAGACCGGGAAGTTCGGCGGTGATTTCATATTCCTTGTCTTTTTCGACGACATCGACTGCGGGTGCGAGGCCGAAACCTGCCTCGCGCGGCCAGGAGAGATCGAGCAAAGAGGAGCGGTTGAAGGGAAGCCGCGAAAAGGGCTCGTGGAATCTGTCAAAGAGCTGATCGATCTCGTGGCGGAGTGTTTCGAAGGGTCCCCATGATCCGACAGCGGAGCCGAAAGCGCTCGGCATGGAGGGCCTTTTTTCGGTCTTGACGGGAATCTTGCTCGCAGTATCTGCCATGACAAATCCTCCTCCTGAACAAGCGGACGCTCGATGAAGTGCCGCGTCGCGCTTCTCGCCCTGCGATCTCCCGCAAAGGCAAAGCCCGTCGGCTTTCATCGCTCCGCTTACTTTTGCAACTGGGTTGCGCTTTGCGCGCTTGCAAGGCCTCGCCGCTTCAATTCGACAGGCAAGGCGATCAAAACCGCTTTGCGTCAGGTATGGCTTGACCTCAATCAAGCGCGTCAATCGCCAGCGCTGCCTTGCATCACCGAAGGCTGTGCGCCAGAGACTTCGTGCCTGTCCTCGTGCTCTCTGGATTAGGCTTTCCGATCGGCGCGAGCCTAAGTAGCGGCGATTGCATCATGAACGGCGTGCGCTTTTCGCCATGCGAGTCTCATCGGGCGATTGCGGAACGGGCAAGCTTCGGCGAGAATGAGCTGCGGCGCGCGATGACGAATTCGGCGCGAGGAGGCGACATGCCTTTCAAAGATCGGGCGGAGGCGGGCAAAAGGCTCGCCCAATCCTTATTGAAATATAAGGAGCGGAATCCTGTCGTTCTGGCGCTGCCACGCGGCGGCGTGCCGGTGGCCGCGGAAGTCGCTGCGGCGCTTCATGCACCGCTCGACCTCATCCTCGTGCGCAAGATCGGCCTGCCGGGGCAGGAGGAGCTGGCGATGGGCGCGGTCGTCGACGGCGGCACAGCGATCACTGTCCGCAATGACGATGTCATTCGCATGGCTGGCATTAGCGCGGCCGAATTTGCGGCGGTTCGTGATCGCGAGCTCGCCGAAATCGAACGGCGGCGACAGCATTATATCGGCACGCGCGCGCGGGCCGACATCACCGACCGTGTAGCCATTGTGATCGACGACGGCATCGCGACGGGCGCAACCACACGCGCCGCGCTGCAGGCTTTGCGCTTGCGCAAACCCAAAATGCTGATCCTTGCGGTTCCGGTCGCCCCGAGCGATACGATCGCCGCGATGCGGGCGGAAGCCGATGTCGTCGTCTGCCTCGAAGACTATGAAATCTTCGGGGCCATCGGCGTCTATTATTCGGATTTTCGGCAGATCTCCGATCATGAGGTGATCGCTACTCTGGCGCGTTTTCCTGCGCAGTCCCCGGAGGAAGGGCAGATGCCGCCACAGCCGCCGAAGCCCACCGCTGCCGGATGAGGGGAAAGACTGGAGTCTCATTTGGCAATTTAAGACAATAATCTGATGATGACGTTGCAGACCTACGACAGGTCACGGCGGCGTGGACGTCACTTCGATGACGTTACGGGATGCCGCTGCCGGAGCGCAGACCACCAAAGCCTTCAAACAAGGGCCCTGCGACAAGAGTCCAATGCGCATAATTGCGCCGCCCTGCCGCTTCTCCATGGCAGATCTGTATATTTTCGTTTATCTTTTAGATTGAGCCACCGAACGGGGTGCGGCTCTGGACTTATGGGAAGGATCGACGGCGATGAAGATTTCCGGACGTAATTTCATTCAAGGCAAGATCGTCGATATCCAAAAGGGCGCGACCACGGCGCATGTTCATATCGAGATCGCCGGCGGAGTCGTCCTCACCGCCTCGATCACCAATGAGGCGGTCGACGATCTGAAGCTCGAAAAGGGCATGACGGCCCATGCGCTCATCAAATCTTCCGATGTGATGATCGCGGTCGATTGAGCCTGGTGCCGCGCCACCTCTTCCCGTTCGCGGAGGAGGTGGTGCAATCGGGGGGAACGGCTGCCTTCAAGGAGCGTTCTCTTTCGATCAATAGGCGCGGGTGACTTCCTCCGGCGAGGCGGTGGAAGTGACGCGCATGCCGTCCGTCGCCCCGATCGGCGGATTGAGAATGATCTGGTCATTTGGGTTGAGACCGGCGCGGACCTCGACTTCAGCACCGTCATCCGCCAGAACGTCGAGATGTCGCAGCCGCACCATGCCGTCCTCATCGACGGCGGCGCTGAGCCCATCCTTATTGAAGATCACGGCCTGTGCGGGAACGGTGATCACCGCTTGAGGCCGCTGGATCGACAGCCGCACCGTACAATAGAGGCCGGGCATCAAGGTCCCATCGGCATTGTCGACATCGACTTCGGTCAGCAAAGTCCGTGTTCCCGGCTGCAAAGCCTTGGCGTTGCGCGCCACCGTGCCATGAAACACGCGGCCCGGCATTTCCGGCACGCGGACTTCGGCCGATCCGCCGTCTTTGACGCCGAAGACGGAATCCTGCGGAACATAGATTTGGATCCGCAACACATCGCTGCGCACGATTGAAAAGAGCGGCGTGCCGCTCGACACATCCGCCGTCACGAGACTGCCGACGTCGATCTGCCGTTGGCTGATTACCCCGTCGAAGGGTGCCACGACCTTTTCGAAGCCCGTGAGCTCTTCGAGGCGGGAGACCTGCGCCTTCTGCGCCTCATAATTGGCTTCTGCCACTTTCAGCGCCGCGCTCTGCGCGTCGTAAGTGAGGCGATCGGTGTCGCCTTGCTGCTTGGTTTGCCAGCCTTGCGCGACGAGCTGGACCGTGCGGTTATTGGTCACTTTGGCGAGTTCCTTATTGGCGCTCGCTTGCGTCACGGCGGCTTGCAGCTGGACGAGCTGCGCGCGGGCCTGGGTGAGCTGCTGATCGAGATCGGGCGCGGCGATGACGGCGAGCACATCGCCAGCGTGAACCTTGCTGCCGATGTCGACATTGCGCTTGGCGATATAGCCGGTCGCGCGCGCGTAAACGGTGGCGCTGTCGAAAGCCTGGATATTGCCCGGCAGATCGAGCGTGCGCGGCCCATCCGTCACCTTGACGGCGGCCGTGCGCACATGCGGCACCATATTTTCCTGCTGCCGCAAGGTCTCTAGCGCCGCCATGCGGCGTTGCGCATGGGCCCAGGCGCCATAGCCGACGAGCGCGGCGACAAGAATCAAAGCCCCCAAGCCGAAGAGCCGCGGCCCGCTTCGTCGTTTCGGCGTCGGGCTGTTCCGTCCATGTGCGGATGGGTGAGAAGTCAACCCGCTTTGATCATGCATTGCTCAGTATCCTCGCTTCAACTGCTCCCGGCCGGCAAGATGTTCTTTCACTTCGACCGCGCGGCGCACTGACCTCTCGAAACTCTCAGGCGAATGCCGTTGGGACGAACATCGCCAAACTCAGCCGATTGGCTCCGGCTCGCGCCGTTCAAAACGGCCGAGGAGCGAATAAAGATAAGGCACGAACAGCAAGGTGGTGAGTGTCCCAACCATTACGCCGCCGATCACGGCGCGTGCCAGCACCGCATTCTGTTCTCCGCCCGGCGCGCCGATCGCCATCGGAACCATGCCGACCACCATGGCCGCGGCAGTCATCAAGACAGGCCGAATACGGGTACGCCCTGCGGCACGGGCCGCTTCGAGCGCGCTCATTCCCTCCTGACGTCTTTCACGCGCGAAAGTCACGAGCAAAATCGAATTGGCGGATGCGACGCCGACTGACATGATCGCGCCCATCAGCGACGGCACGCTGAGCGTGGTGCCGGTGACGAAAAGCATCAGGAGGATACCGGCGAACGCGCCGGGCAAGGCGAGGATGACGGCGAGCGGATCGACGAAGCTCTGGAAGTTCACGACCATCAGGAGATAGACGAAGACCGCGGCAAAGACGAGGCCAAGCTCGAGATTGGTAAAGGCGGAGTTCATGCTTTCGATCTGGCCGCGCACCGCAAATTGATTGCCGGGCTTGAGGCTCGGCCGGAGACCGGCGAGAATCTTCTGGATCGAACTCGCTGCAGAGCCGAGATCGCTGTCCTGGACGGAGGCATATATGTCATAGGCGCCCTGAATGTTGGTATGATTGAAGACAGACTGCACCTCCCTGCGGTGCATAGTCGCGACATTGCCGAGCACATTCGGCACGGGCGTGTTCGTCGTCGCCTCGCTGACGATGGGTACGTTGTTGAGGTCGTTCAGGCTCGCGATCCGATATTCCGGCGTCTGTACCGCGAGATAATAGGGAATGCCGTTCTTGGGATCGGTCCAGAAATTCGGTGAGACTTGTTCCGACGAACTCAGGCTGATGTTGAGATTGGTCGCGATGCTGTTGACGTCGAGCCCCAATTGCTCAGCGCGCGTCCGATCGATGGCGTAATAGAGCTGCGGGGCATCAAGCTCTTGCTGGATATGCACGTCGACGAGGCCGGCCACTCTCGCCATTCTCTGTTGCAGCTTCTTGGCGATATCACGATCGGCGGCAGCGTCCCGGCCTTGCACCTGCACGTCGATCTGCGACGGGATACCGAAATTGAGGATCTGCGTTACCATATCGGCCGGCTGGAAATAGAACAGCACATCCGGGAAGTCCTGCCTGAGCCTTGTCCGGAGCTTCTTGATGTAATCATTCGTCGGGGCGTGGCCTTCCTTGAGCGCGACGAGGATCTGCCCGTCATTCACGCCGATGGTCGAGCCGTCGGTAAAGGCGAGATTATAGAGTCGCGCCGGCAGCCCGATATTGTCGAGGACGAGCTCGAGATCGCGCCCTGGAATGATGCCACGGATCTCTTGTTCGATCTGGTTAAAGATCTGCTCGGTCACTTCGATGCGGGTGCGCGCCGGCGCGCGGACATGAAGCTGGATCAGGCCGGCATCGACATTGGGAAAGAAGTCGGTCCCGATATTCATCAGAATTACGGCTGCGCCGCCGAGAATGGCGACTGCCACACCCACCACAATGACATGATGATGCAAGACGCCGTCGAGCACGACCGAATAGGATTCGCGGAAGCGCTCGAAGCCTTCATTGAACCGGGCATGAAAGCGGTCGAGCCAGCTGCCCGCATGGCCGGCGGCATGGCGCGCCTGTTCGCCGCGCAGCAGAAGACGGATGATGATCGGGGTGAGCGTGCGGGAGATCACATAGGAGGTGATCATCGCGAAGACGACGGCCATGCCGAGCGGCGCAAAGAGGTAATGCGCTGGGCCTTGCAGAAAGAAGACCGCGAGAAAGACGCTGCTGATCGCCAGCGTCGAAACAAGGGTTGGCAGAGCAATGCCGGCCGAGCCTTCGAGCACCGCCGCGTCGAAGGCGAGGCCTTCTTCGAACAGGCGGTGGGTGTTTTCGATCGCGACCGTCGAATCATCGACCAATATGCCGACGGCGAGCGCCATGCCGCCGAGCGTCATCGTATTGATGGTCTGGCCGAGCGCTGTAAGGACGGCGATGGAGCACAGGATCGACAGCGGGATCGACACCATGACGATCAAAGTGGAGCGCCAGGAGCCGAGGAAGATCAGGATCATCAGCGCGGTCAGAGCGGCTGCGATCGCGCCCTCGTGCAGCACGCCGTCGATCGCCTGCTGGACGAACACCGACTGATCGAACAAAAGACGCACGTCCATGCCGGGCGGCGCTGCTCTTTCGATCTCCGGCATGGCCGCCTTGACGCGATTGACGACATCGAGTGTCGAGGCATTGCCGTTCTTGATGATGGTGAGTAGCACGGATCTGCGGCCATTGGTGTGGACGATGTTCTGCTGCACGGCCCAGCCGTCGCGGACATGCGCCACATCATCCAAATGCACCGTCGTTGCGCCGATCTGGCGGATGGGAATGCGGTTCAGCGCCTGGATCGTCGGCGCCATGGCATCGACGCTCACAATATATTGCTTGTCGCCGATCTTCACGTCGCCCGATGGCAGAGTGAGGCTCTGGGCGTTGACGGCATTGACGATATCGTTCGGCGTCAGGCCGTTGGCGCGCAGCGCGTCGGGATCGATATCGACCATGATCTGGCGATATTTGCCGCCATAGGGCGTCGGCAAAGTGATGCCCTGAATGGGCGCCAGCGCCTGACGCAGCTGATAAATGCCGTAGTCGTACAATTGCTGCTCATTCATCCGGTCGGAGCTGAGGCTCAATTGCAGCACTGGAACGGCGGAGGCGCTATATTGCACGATGGTCGGCGGCTCGATCCCATTCGGCATTAGCGCCCGGATCGAATTGCTCGCGGAAACGATCTGGCTGATCGCGAGATCGACATTCACATCGGGCTGGAAATAGATCTTCTCGACGGAGATTCCGGAGAGCGTCTGCAACTCGATGTTGCGGATGTTGTTGACGTTGGAGCTGATCGAATATTCGCTATAGGTCGTGACGCGTGCCTGCATCTCGGCAGGGGTCAGGCCGGTGTACTGCCAGATCACGCTGACGACGGGAATGTTGATGCTCGGAAAAATATCCTTCGGCGCCGAGAAGATCGCGCTGATGCCCAAAAAGAGGATCGCCAGGGCCATCACATAAAAAGTATGTGGAAACCGCAAAGCAAAGCGAACGATGCCCATACCTCAGCTCCGAAAAGGCCCGGTGGGATCGATGCGGAGGCGGCATCGATCTCAAAAACCGCCTGAATGTGTGGGGTGCGTATGCCCGGCTCTGTGCGTCGGGCGACCGGGACCGTTCGACCCAAGCTAGTGACAGGGCGTGTATTTCGCTTGCTCGATCTTGCTATCCGGTACAGACGAATAGCAAGATTCACCGCGCAACTGCGCTTGTTTTGTTCAATTAGTTGTGATGCACTGCAACAAACTTAAACTGGCGCAGTTTTGGTCCCAGAGTTTGCCGGGCGCTTGCGGCTGCAATAGATCCGGGCGGTGCGCCTTTGGCGCTCACCATTGCGTGAGATGCATGGGACGGCAGAAGCTTTGATGCCACATCAAGACAACAAGCATGGCAGAAAATATGTGCGGAGCTACGCCTAGGCCAGGGACTCGACTAGGGAAGTCTGAAAGAAAAGCGTCATGAGCGACGTTACCATGAGAGACGTTACTCCCGTGCCTGGCACCATTTCTTTGCTCTCCCCCGTCGTCGATTTCACGCCTGCCGATATTGCCGCCCGCCATGCTGCCGTCTGGCAGGGGATGCAAGCGGAGAGCGTGCGCATCCTCGAATCGCGGCCCTTCGAATATGGTTTTCGCGCGCCCTATCATCTGCTGCTCGTCACCGAGCGGGCAGCGCGTTTCGACGGCGAGACCTCGGTCGAAGGCCTGCCGAAGTCCAATCTGCGCGACCTCAGCCGCAAGCTCACTTTCGTGCCGGCCGGCAGCGAATTCAGCGGCTGGGCGAAGCCGCGCCTCCTGAGCCGCGTTACCTGCCTCTACATCGATCCGCGCGGGCCTTTGCTCGATCCCGAGCTCGGCTTCGATCGAATCGAGTTCAAGCCGCGGTTGTTCTTTTTCAATTCTGCGATCTGGGAAACCGTGCAGAAACTGAAGGCCGAGATCGATCAAGATCAGGCCGGCGGGCATTTTTATGCCGAGGCGCTCGGCAGCGTGCTCTGCCATGAGCTGATGCGTCTCAACGGCAGCGGTCCTTTGCCGCCGGCAGGCCAGGGGAGCGGCCAAGCGGGCGGTCTCGCCGAATGGCAGAAGAAGCGGCTCACAGATTATATCGAGGCGCATCTCGACCAGGCGATTTCGATCGCAGCCATGGCGGAGATCGTGCGCCTCAGCCCCTATCATTTCGCGCGCGCCTTCAAGCGCTCTTTCGGCGTGCCGCCGCATCGCTATCACATGATGCAGCGGATCGAGGCGACCAAAATTTTGCTCGGCAAGACCTCCGTGCCGGTGACGGAGATCGCGCTGCGCCTCGGCTTCAGCGAGACGAGTTCTTTCACGGCCGGCTTCCGCCGGCTGACCGGCGTGAGCCCGTCCGAATATCGCCGCACCTTGGGATGAGATCTTTTCGCGCAGCGCGGCGGGTCAGGGACCGCCGGGCGTAAATCGGCAGTCGGCGCCGCCGCCGTCCTTGCTCTCGATCTCTTTCGGATCGATCGTGCTCAAATACATGATCTAAAATGAAAATCGCGCCGTTTGCGGACAAGTTCTAGCGCAAAAAGGCTGCCGCCATGGCGCCGGCGATCGCGCCGCCGAACAGAGCCGCATCATGCAGGGCGAGAAGCGGCCGCGACAGCGCGCCCTTAGCGTGAACCATCAACGTCGCGCCGAACATGGTGAGCGACCAGCCGGAGCCCGCGACGATCAGCACCAATCCGAAATCGAGGAAGCTCGTGAGCTTCGTCAAGACCGCAATAGCGCCGGCGAGAAGAACAACGCCGAGGGCGCAAAAAATTTCGCCTCTGGGATTGGGCAGCAACAGGCCCAGGATCGCGGCAGGCGCATACATGGCCAATATGTGCCAGGAGATCACTTCCGACCGGCCGGCAAGGCCGATGCCGCAGCCCGCCATCAAGCCCGGGCTTCCGGCCATCATCAGCGCCATGCCAAGCCAAGCAAGCGCGCCGGCAAGCGTCGCCCAGAGATAGATGCCGTCGATCCTGATCGCTTGCGGCGCGCGCGCCGCGGCGATGCTCTTGCCAGGCAAGGCGAGACAGAGCGCCAAAAGGACAATTTGGGCTGCGCCGGCCAGAAGCAGAGCCGCAGCCGGTGCAAGGGGGCCGGCGGTGCTTTGCGCGACACTCAATAAGGCCGGCGCCGCAATCGCCGCGAGCGAGCCGGCGCCCAGCACGATCGCTATGGCCTTGGCCTTGTTCTCCGCGGCAAGTGCTGCGGAATGGCGAAAGAAGAACCCAAAACCTTGTGCGACGCCGAGCCAGAAACTGCCCAAAGCGAGCCCGGCAAATTGCCGCTCGCTGATACTCCAGGCCGCAAGACAAGCGCCGGCAAGGCCAAGGCTCGCGCCCAGTGCAAAGGCCGATTTGCGGCCGAAGACATCGGTGAGCATGGCCGCCGGCAGAGAGGCGGCGAGGGCGCCGACCAGCGTCAGCGCATAGGGCAGGGTCGCCAGCGCCGGCTGCTCAGTGATCTCCGCACCGGCGATCGGCAGGACGGCGACATAAAGCGATTGGACGATGACCGTCAGCCCGAAACCCAGCGCGATCTGCATAAGCGCCGGGCGCTCCGCCACGCCGTCTTCGGCCGCGTTCTCGCCGTCGCAGCTGCAGAAAAGCTGGCCGGCGCGGGCCTTGGCCGGTTCGAGATCGATGAGGCTCATGACGGCAGATCGTCATCCGAGAGAACCCGCACGGCGGCGCCTTCGAGATCCTCATATTGGCCGCTGCGCAGCGACCAGAGAAAGGCGACGAGGCCAAGGCCGCCGAGGGCGAGCGCCAGCGGGATGAGCACAAACAATATGATCATGAGCGCACCTCCATCACTTGCGGCAACAGGCTCTGCGTTTGGTTCCCCCTTTGGCCGGGCTCCTTGGCCGTTTCATTGGTCTGGGCTTTCTGCCGCGCCGCGCCTTTTGCCCGCAGTGCATTGGCGGTCACAAGAATCGACGAGGCCGACATGGCGCAGGTGGCGATCAAGGGCGTGAGGAGGCCGGCGATCGCCAGCGGGATGGCGATCACATTATAGAGCGCGGCAAAGACGAGATTCTGCCGTACCAGCCGATGCGCCTTGCGGCTGATAGCGAGCGCTGTCGCAACCGGCATCAGCCGATCGCCCAGAAAGACCGCATCGGCCGAAGCCTGGGCGAGATCGCTCGCATTGATCGGCGAGAGCGAGGCAAAGGCCGTGGCAAGTGCCGGCGCATCGTTCAGCCCGTCGCCCACCATCAGGACTTTCTTGCGCGCCGCTTTCAAAGCATCGAGCAAAGCGATCTTGTCGGCGGGCTTCATCTCCGCCTGCCAATCGTCAATGTTCAGCTTGCGTGCGGCATTGGCGACGGCGCTTGCATTGTCGCCCGAAGCGATCATCACAGCGAAGCCTTGCGCTTTCAAGGCTTCGATCGTCGCGCGCGCATCGTCGCGCAGCATCTGCCGCATGAGGAAGACGGCCTTCATCTCGCCATGCCGAAACGCGAGCGCCGAGGCTTCGGGATCATTGGCGCGTGCTGCCGCGGCCTCCGCCTCGAGGCCGCAGAAGGCAGGGCTGCCGAGGCGGGCCTCGGCTCCGTCGATCTTGGCTTGCACGCCTGAGCCGTGAATTTCCGCGGCATCGCAAAAAGCTGCGGCGCCTTGCGCATGGACGGAGAGCGCGCGGGCCAGCGGATGCTGGCTCGCACTTGCAAGCTGGGCCGCCTGTTGCAGGGCGATCGGATCGATCGAGGCTGCATTGACGAGCGTGGGCTCGGCTAGGGTCAAGGTGCCGGTCTTGTCGAAGACGATGGTGTCGACCGCGGCGAGCCTTTCGATCGCATCACCGGCATTGATGAGAACGCCGGCACGGAACAAAGCACCCGCCGCAACGACCTGAACCGCCGGGATCGCCAAAGCGAGCGCGCAAGGGCAAGTGATGATCAAGACCGCGATCGCCGCGACGACAGCATCATGGAAGGAGGCGCCGGCCAGCATCCAGCCTATGGCGGTCGCAGCAGCGGCTGCATGGACGAGCGGCGCATAGAGGCGTCCGGCGCGGTCGGCAAGGCGCAGATAGCGCGATTTCGCTTCTGTCGCCTTTTCGATCATATGCTCGATCTCGTCGAGCAAGGTGCCGCGATCGGCCGCTTTGACCTCGATCGTCAAGAGCCCGTCGAAATTCACGCTGCCGGCATAGATCATCGATCCCGGCGCAACGCTCTGATGCGCGGTCTCGCCTGTGACGATCCCCGCATCCACCTCCGATCGGCCCATGACGACGAGACCATCGACCGGGATCTTTTCGCCCGGCTTGACGATCACATGATCGCCCGCGGCGAGCGCCGCGACGGGCACGATCTCGCTCTCGCCATTTACGCCGAGGCGCGCGGCGACGGGCGCCCGCAAAGCCGCCAGATTGGTTGCGACCGCGCGCGTCTTGCGCCGCATCGCTTGGTCGAAATAGCGGCCGATCAGCAGAAAGAAGATCAGCATGATCGCCGAATCGAAATAGGCCTCGCTTGCATGCCGCGCGGTCTCGATGACCGACATGACAAGGGCGAGCAGAATGCCGATCGAGATCGGCACATCCATATTGAGGTTTTTCGCACGCAATGCAGCGATCGCGCTCTGAAAGAAAGGCTGGCCCGCGAAAGCCGCGGCGGGCAGCACGATGAGCGCCGACAGCCAGTGAAAGAAATCGCGCGTCGCCGGCGTCATGTCGGTGACATTGCCGGCCCAGACGGAGACCGACAGCAGCATGACGTTCATCGCCGCAAAACCCGCGACCGCAAGGCAGCGCAAGAGCCAGCGCGCGCGCCGCGCCTCCCTCTCTTCCGTCTCGTCGAAGCTGAAAGGATAGGCGCGATAGCCGATCGCGCCGAGCGCCTCGATCACCACGGCCGGATCGAAAGCAGGGTCCGCCCATTCCACCGTGAGCCTATGGCTCGTATAGTTGACGCGCGCACGTAAAAGGCCGGCTATCTGCTTCAGGCAGCCTTCAATGTCCCCGATGCAGGCGGCGCAAGTGATTCCGTCGACGGCGAGATCCAAACTGGCCGCGCCATCCGCATGGCGTCTGACGAAGACGGAGAGATCGACCTGTGTCGTCATCGCCGGATGGAACCAATTCTCGCGTCAGGGAATGGTGACGCGGTTGCGTGAGCGAAACACCTGCTTTGCGTCGCGTTTGGCCTCGATGACGAGATCCCATTGGCCGCTCGCGACGGCGATCGCGCCGCGATAGACGCCCGCAGCCACTTCGGTCAGCGCGAGACTGCGATCGCGCATCATATCCGTCGCGAATTCGAGTTTGGCCGTGACAGCAAGGCCGGTCAGGGCTTGATTGTCGCGGTCAAGAAACACGGCTTCGACCGTCTTGGCGCCGACAGCCGCGCCGCTGATATGCGCTGCCACTTGCCAATGCCGTGCGTCCTGAGCTTCTGCAGCGGCGATGTCCTTATTATAGGCGAGGCCGTGCTCATAGGGGTGCGGGTCGACCACGCCACTGAAGGTCGAGAGCGCGTAATAGACCATCGCCCCATTCACCAAGAAGATCGTCCCAAAAAATGCGACGAGAATAGCGAGAAATTTTGCGCCGGTCAGCGGCCGCCCGCCATTCTCTCCAGCTTCGATAGGGGCGCCTGTCGCTGCGGCCATTCTCTGTGGCAGGTTCTGTGGCATTGTCGAATCTCCTGGCGGGCGTGCCGGATCTCATCGCGTCAAGAAATGATCGCGCGTCGTCGCGGTTTCGCCCGTTGTCTCGTCGACCGCCTCAAACGTCACATCGCGCGAGGCTTCGCTATCCGCGGTGGCCGGCAAAGTGACAAGCACCCGCAGTTCGTAAGTCTGGTCCGGCCCGATCTCAACTCGCGGCCAGCCCGCGCTGCTTTTGCCCGTCCCTATGGCGGTGACATTGGCCGGCGCGAAAGGCGCCACCTTCAGGACATAGCTCTTTGTGACCGTGGTGTGATTGAGGATGCGCACGGTATAGGCGTTGCGGATCGAGCCGTCGGCGAGCTCCAGATAGAGCGGATTGCGGTCATGCAGCACGTTGACGCCGAGATGGCTGCGCGTCACAAGGGTAGCGAGCATGATGCCACCAACCAATGCGATCATGGCCGTATAAAGGACCGTTCGCGTGCGGATCGGCCGGAAGACATTGGGAAGCCCGGCGAGCCGGCGCTGGATGTTGACATCCGTATCATAGGCGATGAGCCGCGGCGGCCGACCGATCTTCCTCATCACATTGTCGCAGGCGTCGATGCAGAGCCCGCATTGAATGCAGCCGAGATCGGGTCCGTGGCGGATGTCGACGCCGGTCGGACAGACCGCAACGCATTGACCGCAGTCGATGCAATCGCCGGCGCGCGCGCCGGCCGAGCGCAGGGCCCGCCCCTTTTTGAGGGATGTCCGCGGCTCGCCCCGGTCGTAGCGATAAGTGACGTTGAGAGCATACTCGTCGGTCAACGCCGCCTGAATGCGGGGCCACGGACACATGTAAATACAGATCTGCTCGCGCATATGACCGGCGAGCGCATAGTTCATGAAGGCCACTATCCCGATGAAGATATACGCAATCGCCGGCGCCTGGAAGGTTGCGAGATCGTGCACCAGCGTCGGCGCATCGGCGAAATAGAGCACCCAGGCGCAGCCGGTCCATAAGGCGATCATCAGCCAGAGAAAATGCTTCGTCGCCTTGCGCGCGACGCGCGCAGGCGTCGGCGGCCCGGCATCGCTTCGTATATGCTCGCGCCGGTCACCTTCGACGAGGCGCTCGATGGCAATAAACAGATCCGTCCACACCGTTTGCGGGCAGATATAGCCGCACCAGACGCGGCCGGCGAGCGCAGTCATCAAGAACAATACTAAGGAGGCGAGGATGAGCAGGCCGGTGAAATAATAGACCTCCTGCGGCCAGATCTCGATGAAGAAGAAATAGAAGCGGTGGCTTGCGAAATCGACGAGCACAGCCTGGCTCGGCTCATTCGGCCCGCGATCGAAACGCAGGAAAGGGATGAAGTAATAGATGCCGAGCGTGATGGCGAGCACCGTCCATTTGATGCGGCGAAACGTGCCATGGACGCTCTGCGAATAGATTTTCGGCGGGGCGGCATAAAGGCTGTCGCCGCCCGCAGTCTCGCCCACACCTCCCACTTCTTTCGCGTTCATGATGTTCATGTGCCGCCGCCCAGGCTATGAACGAAGACGGTGAGACATTTGATCGTCGTCTCGTGGAGGCGACCGTGCCAAGCCGGCATGACGTTGCCGCCGCCGACCTGGACCCGGTGCATAATGTCGGCCTTGGTCGGCCCATAGAGCCAGATCTTGGTCGTCAGATTGGGCACGCCGAGGTCGATATTGCCTTTTCCGTCGGAGCCGTGGCAGGCAGCGCAATTGTCGGCGAAGATCTTGCCGCCTGCGGCGAGATCGGCGCCGGGGCTCGGCTTATTGCCCGACAGAGTGCGGACGTAATCGGCGACCGCAGAGATCTGGTCCTGATTGAGTGTGCCGTCTTTGCCGAAGGAGGGCATCATTATGTCATGGGTGTCGGGATCGGCATACCAGCGGATGCCGTGCTCGATCGTCGTATGGATCTGATCGAGCGTGCCACCCCAGATCCAGCGATTGGCGTTGAGATTGGGATAGCCGTATGATCCTTGCGCGCCAGCGCCATGACAGGGCGTGCAATTCAACCTGAAAGCCGCAGAGCCTTCGGCGCGGGCGAAGGCGAGCAATTGCGGCGTGGTCTCGATTTCCTTGAGCGAGGCCTGGAGGATCTTCGCATTCATCGGCGCGCGCGACGCCTCGAGTTCCTTCAGGTCGGTGACGATGGCGCTGCGGGCATTCCAGCCGAGAAGGCCATGCGTATAGCCAGTGGCGAGCGGCCAGGCTGGATAGGCGAACCAATAGCCGATGGCAAAGACGATGCAGGCATAAAGGATATAAAGCCACCAGCGCGGCAAGGGCGTGTTGAGCTCCTGGATGCCGTCCCATTCATGGCCAGTCGTCTCCGTGCCGCTCGCTTCGTCAATCGTTTGATGTTGCTCTTGCGACATAATCAATCCTCTTCGAGCGGAATGCGGGAAGCTTCGTTGAATGATTTGCGGTTGCGCGGCCACAGAGCATAGACGAGCACGACGGCGAAAATCACCACGGAAAAGGCCAATCCCCAAGTGACGGCGAAGCCGCTTAAGGTTTCATAGGTTGACATCGATATGCCTCACCTGATGTTCGCTTTGTCGTCATAGACCTTGAAATCGACGTGGGTGCCGATCTGCTGTAGATAGGTGACGAGCGCATCGGCCTGGGTCAGCTGGCCCTTGTCGGCGCCGAGATCGCGCGTGATCGCGTCGGGATAGCGCTTTTTGAGGGCTGCGGCAGCAGCCTCGGCCGCGCTCCCGGCCTCACCCTTCGTCCCCTGCGCCCGCAGATCGGCCTGAGCGTTGGCGATCATTTCCTTGGTATAGGGCACGCCTTCCATCGCGAGGACTCGCATATGGTCGGCAATATGCTTGGCATCGAGCGGCGTCTTCTCGAGCCAGGGGAAGCCGGGCATGATCGAGGCCGGCACTACCGCGCGCGGATTGCGCAGATGATCGCGGTGCCAGTAATCGGAATATTTCCCGCCGACGCGCGCGAGATCTGGACCAGTGCGCTCCGAGCCCCATTGGAATGGGTGGTCATACATGCTCTCGGCGGCGAGGGAATAATGGCCGTAGCGCTCGACCTCGTCGCGCAACGGCCGGATCATCTGCGAATGGCAGAGATAGCAACCGTTCGCCACGAAAATGTCGAAGCCGGCGAGCTCGAGCGGCGTATAGGGCCGCACGCCTTGGACTTTCTCGGTCGTGCTCTTCAGATAGAAGAGCGGTACGATCTCGACGAGGGCGCCGATCGAGACGACGAAGAATATGCCGATGAGGAGAATGATCGCATTCTTCTCGAAGATCTTGTGTCGGTCCCACAGAGACGGGCGTTCAACCGGGCTGTTCATTGCGGTGTCCTCACTCGGCTGGCGAGAGCGTGGGAGCCGGGACGAGCGGACGTTCTTCCGGCACAGCCGCAGCGTCTGGAGAAATCATCGTCATGACGAGGTTGTATGCCATGACCAGCGCACCGGCCAGGAAGAAGCCGCCGCCGATCGCGCGAGTGACATATAAGGGGTGCAGCGCCTGGACAACTTCGACGAAGGAATATTCGAGGAAGCCGAGGCTCGTATAGGTGCGCCACATCAGGCCTTGCATGATGCCGGCGACCCACATTGACGTGATGTAGAAGACGACGCCGATCGTCGCGAGCCAGAAGTGCCAGTTGACGAGCTTCAAAGAATAGAGGCCCTTGCGGTTCCAAAGCCACGGCACGAGGCAGTAGAGCGAGCCAAAAGAGACGAAACCGACCCAGCCGAGGGCGCCCGCGTGGACGTGGCCGACGGTCCAATTCGTATAGTGGCTCAGCGCATTCACCGATTTGATGGCCATCATCGGGCCTTCGAAGGTCGACATGCCGTAGAAGGCGACGGAGACGACGAGGAGACGCAACACTGGATCGGTGCGCAGCTTGTCCCAAGCGCCCGAGAGCGTCATGAGGCCGTTGATCATGCCGCCCCAGGACGGCATCCACAGCATGACGGAGAAGGTCATGCCGAGCGTCTGCGTCCAGTCGGGCAGGGCCGTATAGTGGAGATGATGCGAGCCGACCCAGACATACATAAAGATCAGGCTCCAGAAATGGATGATCGACAGCTTATAGGAATAGACGGGCCGCCCGGCGCGCTTCGGGATGAAATAATACATCATGCCGAGGAAGGCGGCGGTCAAAAAGAAGCCGACCGCATTATGCCCATACCACCACTGGATCATCGCATCCTGCACACCGCCCCAGAGGATGTAGGATTTGGACGAGAAGATCGAGACGGGGATGGCGGCGTTATTGCCGAGCACGAGCAGGGCGACGGTCACGATGAAGGCGAGATAGAACCAGTTCGCGACATAGATATGCGGCTCCGTCCGCCTCATGATCGTGCCGACGAAGACCACCAAATAGGTCAGCCAGACTGCGACGAGCAGAAGGTCGGCATACCATTCTGGTTCGGCATATTCCTTCGAATGGGTGATGCCGAGCATGTAGCCGGAGGCGGCGATGATGATGAAGAAATTATAGCCGAGCACCACGAACCAGGGCGCGAGGTCGCCGAGAAGCCGTGCCCGGCAGGTTCGCTGTACGACATAAAAGGAAGTGGCCAGGAGGGCATTGCCGCCGAAGGCGAAGATGGCAGCTGACGTATGGACCGGCCGCAGGCGGCCGAAGGCGATCCACGGCAGATCGAAATTCAAGAACGGAAAGGACAATTCGAGAGCGGCGTAAACACCCAGGCTGAAGGCCGCGATGGCCCAGAAGATCGTCGCCACTGTCGCGAACTTGAGCGGCCCGTAATTATAATTCGGCTTGCCGTCGATCACTTGCGGCGGCCGCTCCGCCGGACGCGCATAGTAGCGATTGATGATGGCGAAAGCGCCGGCAGCGCTTGCGGCTGCAAAGAGCACGGCGTGGAAGGCGTAGGCGGGCTCCCAGGCCCTGCTGGCTATGAACAGCGCGAAGAGCGCAAAAAGAGAAAGACCGGCAGCGGATGTCATCTCGCTGAGCCAAAGCGTTTTGGTTTGCGGCTGCGCTTGCGCCATTGGGAAGCCTCTTTGCGGTGATTCAGTGGCGATCGGCGGATAGAATGATGAAGGGAACCTTCGCGGTCAAGCCATCATTCGGGCACCGATGAAGCCCAAGCTTTGATTCGAATCAATCATTCACCATACGAAGCTCATGATGGGGCGCGACATCTTGTCTCCGTCGTTACGCCGTATTGGACATAGCGACCGGGCAACGAAACTACAGATCGCGCATGCCTTGGATCGAAGAAGTGCGGAAAGGAGGGAGACACGCATGCGGATCGGGATCGACCTCGGCGGCACCAAGATCGAAGCAATCGCATTGCTGCCGGACGGCACGATCCTGGCGCGCCGCCGGCAGCCGACGCCGCAGGGCGATTATCGAGGCATCATGCAGACGATCGCCGATCTCGTCGCCGATCTCGAACATCACTTCAAGCTGCAAGGCAGCATAGGCGTCGCCACGCCGGGCTCGCTGTCGCCGAAGACCGGTCTCATGCGCAATTCGAACAGTGTCGTCTTGAACGGCAAGCCTTTCGATCGCGACCTCGCGCAGTTCCTCGGCCGCCCGATTCGCATCGAAAATGATGCAAACTGTTTTGCCCTATCGGAAGCGCTCGACGGTGCCGCGACAGGCGCCGCGACAGTCTTCGGCGCCATTCTCGGCACCGGCGTCGGCGGCGGTATCGTCGTCGATCGAAAGCTCATCGTCGGCCACAATAGAATCGCCGGCGAATGGGGGCATAATCCCATTCCCTTCGCGATCGATCCCAAAACGCCGCCGCGGCATTGCTTCTGCGGCCGGACGAATTGCGTCGAGACGTTTCTTTCGGGCGGCGCGCTCGCCAAGGATCATCAGGCCCGCACCGGCAAAGCGATGAGCGCCGAAGCGATCGCCGCAAGCGCCGCCACGGGAGATAGCGAGGCGTCGCATTCGCTTGCGATCTATACGGACAGGCTCGCGCAGGCGCTTGCGGTCGTGATCAATATTTTCGATCCCGACGCCATCGTGCTCGGCGGCGGCGTATCGAACATCCTGCAGCTCTATACGGCATTGCCGCCGCTGCTCGACCGCTACGCCTTTTCCGACGGCATCACGACGCCGGTGCTGCGCGCGCTGCACGGCGATTCGAGCGGGGTGCGCGGCGCCGCCTGGCTATGGCCGAAGGAGAGCGGCTAACCGGATTAAGCAAACGCGCCGGCGGTTTCGCGCAGCAGCGCGTCATATTCGGCGCGCACGAGCGCCGGTCCGTAAATCCGCTCGAGCCGGCGCACGGTGAAATGGCCGCGCGCCAGAATCTGGAAATGATCGATGAAAGCGTAATTGATCGCCGCGCCGCCGGCGGCGCCGATGATCGGCACGGCCTGGACGGCGACTTTCTGGGACACGACGAGACCGAACCGTGTCGCGATCTGCGAAACGAAGCGCAGGATCACCGGGGCGCTTTCTTCGGCGATACCGCGCTCGACAACGAAACGTGCCGCCTCGCTCACCGATTGCGCAAGCACGGCCCGCACCGCGAAATAGCCGCTTTCCGTCAAAGCGCTCGCATCAGTGCGGCTTCCTCCTCGGCCGGTGTCTTGACCGCCCAGGGCAAAGACCTGCAGACAGGCGAAGGCCGTTTCCGGGGCCGCGAGATCTTCCCCCTCGGCCCTGGCGATCGCCGCGATCGAGCGCAGCATCAAAAGGGTCGAGATCGGCAATTCGATCGGCAGGCTCGCAAGGCCGAAGGCGCCGCCGGCGGCACCTGATAGGGTGGCGGCGGTCTTGTGCCAGAGCCGGCGGTCATGCTGCGCTGCTTCCGTATTGAGGCTGCGCACGGCCGCGGCCAGCCCCATCTGAATGGCTCTCTCTGCGGCCTTGTCGACGATCTTGGCGAAATGCGCCGGCAATAATTTCCCGACGAGGCTCATCTTCCGGCCAAGCAGCACCGAAAGCCGCGTGGCAAGACTTCGATGTTCGAGATATTTGACGGCTTGGCGCAGCAAGACCCGGTCCGCTTCGGCCATGACTTCCACCAGGGCGTCATGTGCCGCAGCGGTTGTGACGGGTAAAAAACTCATGGTTTCGCGCTCCGAGAACGGCTGGCTCGCGTATCTTTGCGGCAAAATTGACGGGTCTTTGCGGCAAGCGACATTCTCAAAACCATGGTTCGAGAGCCGATAGTCCGGCCGCCGGAGCCGTTGAAGCCGGCAATCGGGAGCATCCCAATATGTGCGCAACCTCACATTTTCCGAAAAGGGCCCGCGCCACAAAATAATTGCAAACCAAATCCTTGTTGAAGCCTTTGGACGAATGGACTGAATTCATAGAAGCATTCGAATGATTCCGATGCAAACGGCCGCAGCGCTTGGACAAAGGAGCCCAGCGCACCATAGCCTCTCCGGCGACCCTGACGGGTTTGCCGAGGTCTGCATGTTCTCCTTGATCGGCCTCGGCATTTCTGTTTGCGTCGGCGTGGCTTTTCACGTCGCGACGGGGACATTCTATTTCGTCGGTCTCGCTGGCGCTTTCGCAACTGGCCTCGGAGGTTAGCCTGCGCCGTGCCAAGGCGGCAAGCCGGTTCGCCCGAGCCGGCGGCGAAGCCCGCCTTTCAAAGATAGGCCATCGCCGTGCCGACGATGCCCAAAGTGCCCAGCACAAGCGCGCCATACCAAGGCCAGCGCACGCCACGCATGACGATGGCGAGCGTGGCGATGGCGATCGCGACATGCAGCAAGGTGACGGAAACCGTCAGCACAGAATGGCGATGCTCGTGCCGCTCGCTCTCCAAGAGCTTGGCCTCGGTCTGATGTTCGAGCGATTCGCCCTTCTCCTGCAGATCCTTTTCGTCTGTGCCATAGCGCTTGGCCTGGCTCTTGAAGTCATCGACCGTGCCGGTGCCCGCGGCCGCGGCGATCTGATACATGTTCTTCTTGATGCTCTTCGCCTGGAAGAAATTCCAAGTATCGGTCGCCCTGTTCTGCAGGAGAACGGCATCATTCTTGGCATTGATCGTGGCGGCCGTCTCGATCGTCTCCAGGCTGCCGACGCTGGCGGCGAGGACGGCGAGGATGGTGATGGTCACGGACACGAGCGCAAGAAAGGAATCGCGCGAATGCGCCGCATGTTCGGCGTGCTCGACATGTTCGAAATGTTCGGTCGGAGAAGCGTCGGTCATGAAGCAATCCTCGCGCTGGAAATGGATCAGGCGGAATGCCCGGCTCAAGCGGGCGCTCGGCCATCTCTGACATCTTGAGCTTTACTAAGCAACTGGCATAGGCTTTCGCAGCAGTGGCCGGCGATGTCACGATCTTGCTTAGAATCGCGACCGCCAATCGAATGTCTTTTGGCATGCCTTTTTGGGCTGATGGACAGCTTTGGCGCGCCGACCTATAAACGCGACGCTGCAGGATCAGGGACAAGGCCAATTTCATGTCCGCTTCACATTTTGCCGAACCGGCGCCGGATGATGTGATCCTGCGACGAACTATGGTCGACCGTCAGATCCGCACTTTCGACGTCACGGATCATGCGGTCATCGCGCAGTTTCTCGAAGTTCCGCGCGAAAAATTCCTGCCGGCGGAATTGGCGCCCTTTGCTTATTCGGATATGGCGCTGAAGCTTGCTCCGGCGGGGCGGGAGAGCGAGGCGCGCCTGTTGTTGCCGCCCGCCGTCCTGGCCAGGCTCATTCAGGCCGCGGCGGTGAAGCCGTCCGACAAGGTTCTCGATATCGCATCGGCGACCGGTTATTCGACCGCTATTGTCGCCGGCATTGCACAAGAGGTTGTCGCGCTCGAAGCCGATCCTCTGCGTTCAGGGGCGATCAAAGCCAATCTGGCTTCGATCGGGATTTCTTCGGTGCGCGTATTGACTGGGCCGCTGGCCGATGGCGCCCCTTCCGAGGCGCCCTTCGATGTGATCTTCGTGAATGGCGCGGTCGAATCTCACCTCGACGTGCTGCTTCAGCAATTGCGGTCGGGTGGCCGGTTGCTGACCATAGCGCGGTGGACCGCAGGGCCTGACCGCGGCGCGAGCCATGCGGTTCGATTCGAAAACCAATCCGGCTGCATCAGCTGCTGTCTTCTTTTCGACGCCCAAGCGCCGATTTTGGCCGAATTTCACAAAGAAGCAGAATTTGTGTTTTGACGAGCCGACCGGCTGTTTGGCGTGTAAATGAGTGTGGTGAACATAAGAGATGCCGGCGCGTCGGCGTCGGCGCTAGCCGTACTTTGTGATCGATTTTGCCCTGTGGCATTTTTGTGCCATCTCACGGAATTCTGAAAGCCGAGACAGAGGCCGAGGCTTGGCGCGTGGCGACGAAGCGTAAGAAGAGTGATATGAGCGAGGGCAAGGGCGCGTGTGCGACCTTGCTTGTCACGGACGGCTTCAAGCGATCGTCTCTCAAGAACGATCTCCGGGACAGAGCGATCCTGGGTGACGACATCCGCGATCAGTTTTCCAGAACAAGAGTCCCAGGAGAAGATCTCCAGGAATCGGGCGGGGCATATTTTGGAGTTTCTGACTGGCGCGATAGGCTGGTTTGCCACCAGCACCGGTGTTGCAGGCCGTCCTGCGGCGTCCTCGAGAGGCCGGGCGCTGGCATCGATCTCGGCTTTGCGCTTTTCTCTCGCAATTGCAATGCTGGCCGGCCTCGCGGCGGGGATTTCCGCCGCGCGGGCTGAAACAATGTCCGACGCGCTCGCGCGCGCCTACGGCAACAATCCGGATCTCAATCAACAGCGCGCCGGGGTGCGCGCGACCGATGAGACGATCCCGCAAGCGACGGCGGCCTATCGGCCGACCGTCGGCCTGACCGGCCAATATGGCGTCACCCATCTTGCTGAAACCGGGAGCGGCGCTCAGATCGCCGCTTCGACCGCTGGGCTCGCCGGTGCGAGCGGCGCGTCCAGCACTACGATCAGTACGTTGACCGAACCGGCCACGGTCGCCCTCACGGTAACGGAAACCGTCTTCAACGGAAACCGCAACTACAACGGCGTGCGGCAGGCCGAAAGCAATGTCTTCGGTGCCCGCGAGAATCTGCGCAACACCGAAGGGACAGTCCTGCAGAACGGCGCGACCGCTTATATGAACGTGTTGCGCGACACGGCGATCCTCGATCTGCGCAGGAACAATATCATCGTTCTCGAGGAGCAGTTGCGGCAGACACGGGATCGCTTCAACGTCGGCGAGGTCACACGCACCGATGTCGCCCAAGCAGAGTCGAGCCTTGCTTCGGCGCGGTCGGATTATTTCACCGCTCAGGCCAATCTGCAGACGAGCATAGCCTCCTTTCGGCAAGTGATCGGGGTCGAGCCGCACCGGCTGCAACCGGCGCGCTCGATCGAAGCGCTTCTACCGCGCACTCTGCAGCAGGCCGTTTTCATCGGCCTCACCGAACATCCGGCGGTGCAGGCCGCTTTGCATGCCGCCGACGCGGCGGCCCTGCAGGTCAAGCTCGTCGAGGGCGAACTCTATCCGACGGTGACGGTGAACGGCAGCGTCGAGCGCGATTGGAACTATCAGGCCTTTCCGGGCATCAAAGTCTTCAACGGCGCAGTCTATGGCCAAGTCTCGGTGCCGCTCTATACCGGCGGCTCGGTCGATGCGCGCGTCCGCCAGGCCAAGGAGCTCTATACTCAAACGCGCATCCAGGCCGATGTGCAGCGCGAAGCCGTGCGGGCCAATGTCGTCACGGATTGGGGCCTCCTCGAGGCCGCAAAGGCGGCCATCAAATCCAATGAGGCGGCCGTCAAAGCGGCGGAGATCGCGCTCGAAGGCGTGCGCGAAGAAGCCAAGGTCGGCCAGCGCACGACGCTCGACGTGCTCAATGCCCAGCAGACCTTGCTGAATGCCCGTGTCAGCCTCGTTTCGGCGCAGCGTGATCGGGTCGTCGCCTCCTATGTCGTGATGGCGGCGACCGGCCGGCTCGTCGCCGCCAACCTCCATCTCGACGTCACCGAATATGATCCGACGGTCCATTTCGACCAGGTGAAGGACAAATGGATCGGCCTGCGCACGCCGGATGGCCGCTGAGCTAACCTATGACCATGCGATCAAGGATGCGGTAAAGGCGTGATCGATGCGCGTAGAGCCGGGTCGCGGGGCCATGCCGGGCTCATCCACAAAAGAATGCGATTTGCCCTTGCTCGCGACGAGCGGCCGGGACTAACTTGGTGCATGTCGTACGGCATATGAGCGGTGACATTGGGAGAGCTTTTTGGCAGGCGAGGGCCATTTTCGACGCGAGGCGGTCGGCGGAAGCTTCGCTGGCGAGCCAATCATCCGTGCGGGCTCTATCCGCACAGGAGTGATCGGCGCTGACCTCATTGGCTCAGGTCTCATCTGCTCAGGCCGCATCCGGATAGCCTTTGTCCGCATGAGAGGGCGTCGAAGATCATGAATGCGCCGAACCCTCTTTCCGCGGATAAGCGCAATGCGGAGCGCAAGGTCTATGAACCGTCGATGGAGGAGATTCTTGCCTCGATCCGGCGGATTATTGCCGATGATCAGGCCTTCCTGCGACAGAGCCCAGCGCCGCCGCTGCTAACCGAGCCGAAGCCTTTGGCCGAACCGAAGCCTTTCGCCGAACCTCCTGCGGCGCAAAGCGCGCTGGCAGAAGCGAGACCTTCGGTGCCGGACAGCCGTCCTTTCGCTAAGGAGAGGGCGGCGCCAGAGAGTGTTGCGCCGATCATCCGGTCGTCCATCTCTGGCTTTCCGGTCGAGGCGCAGTTCCAATTTTTCAAAGCCGCTGCCGTCTCGCGTGCGGTTGAGCCGAACCCGGCCGAAGCAGCGAGGATTGAACCGGCTGGTGGCCGCGAATCATGGATCGATGAGGCGGAGGCGACGCCTGGGTTCGCGGAGCCGCGGGCGGGGAGCCTGGCGTCCGAGCCGCTTCACGCCCAAGCTCCGGCGCCCGAGGAGAGCGGCAGCGCGGAGCTGCCGCTCGTATCGCCGCAAACCGATGCGGCTGTGTCTTCAGCCTTCAATGCGCTGGTCGCTAGCCGATTCCTGCCATCGGGCGATGGTCTCAACGATATGATCAGAGAGATGATGCGTCCGATGCTCAAAGCCTGGCTGGACGATAATCTGCCTATCCTGGTCGAGCGTCTGGTGCGCGCCGAAATCGAACGCGTCGCCCGCGGCGGCCGTTGAGCTTCGCCCCCAACTGGCACATATCCTCCCTCGGATAGGCCGTCGGCACATTTGGTGCCTGCGCCCAGACTAGGTTCTTAAAGACATCGGATGTATCCGATGTCTTTAAGAACCTGGTCTACTGGCTTTGTGCCCAAGCTTCCTCAAACGCGGCCCTCATGATGGACAAGACTTTCGATCCCGCCAAAGTGGAAGGGCGGATTTCCGCATTATGGGAGGCGGCGGGCGCCTTTCGTGCCGGCCGTCCCGAGCGGGCCGGAGCCGAGCCTTTCACCATCGTGATCCCGCCCCCGAATATCACCGGCTCGCTGCATATGGGCCATGCGCTCAACAATACGCTGCAGGATATTCTCTGCCGCTTCGAGCGCATGTGCGGCAAGGATGTGCTCTGGCAGCCGGGCACCGATCATGCCGGCATTGCCACCCAAATGGTCGTCGAACGGCAATTGATGGAGCGGCAGGAGCGGGACCGGCGGACTTTGGGGCGCGAAAAGTTCCTGGAAGAGGTCTGGGCTTGGAAGGCGGAATCGGGCGGCGCCATCGTCAATCAATTGAAACGGCTCGGCGCCTCCTGCGATTGGTCGCGCGAGCGCTTCACCCTGGATGAAGGTCTTTCCCGCGCCGTCGTCAAAGTCTTCGTGCAGCTTTATAGCGAAGGTCTGATCTACAAGGACAAGCGGCTCGTCAATTGGGACCCGAAGCTCTTGACCGCGATCTCCGATCTCGAAGTCGTGCAGGTCGAGGTAAAGGGCCACCTCTGGCATTTCAAATATCCGGTCGTGGACGATGCTGGAAAAGAGACCGGCGAATATATCGTGGTCGCGACGACGCGGCCCGAGACCATGCTCGGCGATACGGCCGTGGCCGTACATCCGGACGACGAGCGCTACAAGCATTTGCAAGGCAAGCGCGTGCGCCTGCCGCTCGTGGGGCGGCTGATCCCAATCATCGCGGACGAATATTCAGATCCGGAAAAGGGCACCGGCGCGGTGAAGATCACCCCGGCGCATGATTTCAATGATTTCGAGGTTGGCAAGAGGCATGGCCTGCCGCTGATCAATGTGCTTGATGCGGAAGGCGCGATGGAATTGCAAGACAATGTGGCCTTCCTCGCTGACCTGCCGCAAGAAGGCCAACAGAATTGGGCGCGTTCCCAAGAAACGATTGCCGCGCTCGACAAAAAGTCACGCGCGACCGCCCGTAAAATCGTCATCGATATGATGGAAGCGCGTGGGCTGCTCGATAAGGTCGAGCCCAATCCGCATATGGTTCCGCATGGCGACCGTTCCGGCGCCGTGCTCGAACCGCGGCTTACCGATCAATGGTATGTCGATGCGAAAGTGTTGGCCGCGCCGGCGCTCGCGGCCGTACGCGACGGCAAGACGAAATTCATTCCGGAAAATTGGGAGAAGACCTATTTTCAATGGCTCGAAAACATCCAGCCCTGGTGTATCTCGCGCCAGCTCTGGTGGGGGCATCAGATCCCGGCCTGGTATGGGCCATCATTGGTCGGTACCGCCAACGGACCGCAAGTCAGCGACGGCTTTGATCCGCCGTTGACCTGGTTCGTTGCCGCCAACGAAACAGAAGCGCTCAGCGAAGCAAAGGCATACTACGGGCGGCCTGTGATTGTCGTCGAAAGCGACCATGCTGCCCGCGAATATCGCGTGAAGCACCATCCCGAAAAAGATCCGATTGCCCTCTGGCGCGATCCAGACGTCCTCGACACCTGGTTTTCCTCAGCCCTCTGGCCCTTCTCGACTCTCGGCTGGCCGGACGAGACGCCGGAACTCGCACGCCATTATCCGACCTCAGTGCTCGTCACCGGCTTCGACATCATCTTCTTCTGGGTCGCGCGGATGATGATGATGGGCCTCCACTTCATGCATGAAGTGCCTTTCCACGATGTCTATATCCACGCCCTCGTCCGCGACGAGAAGGGCGCCAAAATGTCGAAGTCCAAGGGCAATGTCATCGATCCCTTGGCGTTGATCGATCAATATGGCGCGGATTCCCTGCGCTTTACGCTCGCGGCCATGGCGGCGCAGGGGCGCGACATCAAACTCTCGACGCAGAGGGTCGAAGGCTATCGCAATTTCGCGACAAAGCTTTGGAATGCGGCGCGCTTCGCCGAAATGAATTCTTGTGCGCGCACCGAACCCTTCGATCCGCACAAGCTCTCGGTTGTCCTCAACCGCTGGATCGTCGGCGAAGCCGCAAAAGCTGCGGCCGATGTGACTGCGGCGATCCGCGCCTATCGCTTCAACGATGCCGCCAATGCGATCTATCGCTTCGTCTGGAACATTTTCTGCGACTGGTATCTAGAATTTTCAAAGCCGCTGCTGCTGGGCACGGATGAGGCCGCCAAGGCGGAAACCCGTGCGACGACAAGCTTCGTGCTCGAACAGATCTTGAAACTTCTTCACCCCTTCATGCCGTTCATTACCGAAGAGCTTTGGGGCAGCGACATTTTAGGCCAAGCGAAGCGCGATACATGCTTGGCGCTCGCGGCATGGCCGCAGCTCGAAGGCTGTGAGGATGCTGCCGCGGAAGCTGAGATCGGCTTCGTCATCGATGTGGTTTCGGAGGTGCGTTCGGTGCGCTCGGAGATGAATGTTCCGGCAGGGACGCAGATCCCGCTGGTCTTCGTCGGCGCCGATGCCGAGATCATGGCGCGGGTAAAAAATTGGGAGGAGACGATCAAGCGCCTGGCGCGGCTCTCCGAAATCTCCTTCGGCAGCGAGGCGCCGGCGCAAGCAGCGCAGCTCATCGCGCGCGGCACGCTCGCGGCGCTGCCACTCGCCGGCATCATCGATTTTGCCGCCGAGGCGACGCGCCTCAAGAAGGACATCGAAAAGCTGACTGCCGAAGCAAAGAAGATCGAAGCGAAACTCGGCAATGAAGATTTCATCGCCCGCGCGCCGGAAGAAGTCGTCGAGGAAAATCGGGAGCGCCTGGCCGAGGCGGCAGAGCGGCGCGAAAAGCTCGCCGCGGCGCTGGCAAGGCTTGGATAGAGGAGGATGCGCTGCGGCGCCCTACTGGCGGAATTTTTGCATTATTTTTTTCGGCGGCTCACCCGTTCATACGGGGCTTTGCCTGTCGAGACCGGGCCATATAGGCGTTTTGCCGGAAAGACGGTGGCGGCTGTAACTGAGGGCAGGTCGATGGTGGATGATTGAATGCGGTTTGGCGAATTCTTACATGCCGAGATCCGGAGATTGCAGCGAGCTAGCCTCGCAATCGCCTGGGCGCAGATGAGATGATGGAGCAGCGGCAATGATCAGCGAGCAGGATGTGCTCAAGGTTCTTCAATCGGTGAGCGGACCCGACGGGAGGACGCCTTTGCCGCAGACGGGCGCCATTGCCGGCCTGTCGGTGAAGGACAGCAAAGTCTATCTGTCGATTGCGGTCGAGCCGGCCCAGGCGGCGGCGATGGAAGGCATGCGGCTTGCCGCGGAGAAGGCGGTGCGTGGCCTCTCCGGCGTCGCCAATGCGCTGGTCAGCTTGACGGCCGAAAAGCCGCCGGCTGCGGCCAATGCCGCGCCTGCGCATGCGCCGCATCCCCACCCCCAGGCGCCGCGCAGCATCGGCATTCCCGGCGTCGAAAGGATCATTGCCGTTGCTTCCGGCAAAGGTGGCGTCGGAAAATCGACGACGGCGGTCAATCTCGCCCTGTCGCTCGCGGCGCTCGGCTGGCGCATCGGCATTCTCGATCTTGATATTTTCGGCCCGTCGTTGCCGCGTCTCCTCGGCATCAATCAACAGCCCGAGTCGGAGGGCCGCCTCATCAAGCCTTTGCAAGCCTATGGCGTGAAGGCCATGTCGATCGGCTTCATGGTCGCAGAAGAGGATGCCATGATCTGGCGCGGGCCGATGGTGATGTCCGCGGTCCAGCAGATGCTGCGCGATGTCGCCTGGGGCGAGCTCGATTGCCTCGTCATCGACATGCCGCCCGGCACCGGCGATGCGCAGCTCACTCTGGCGCAGACCGTGCCGCTTGCCGGTGCCATCATCGTCTCGACGCCGCAGGATCTCGCCTTGATCGATGCGCGGCGCGGCGTCTCCATGTTCGGCAAGGTCAACATTCCGATCTTGGGCGTCATCGAGAATATGAGCTATTTCCTCTGCCCGCATTGCGGCGGACGGTCGGAGATTTTTGCGCATGGCGGGGCCCGCCACGAGGCCGAAAAAATGGGCGTGCCTTTCCTCGGCGAAATTCCGCTCACCATGAGCATCAGAGAACACGCCGATTCCGGCAAGCCGGTCGTCGTCAGCGATCCGGACGGCGCCTATGCCGCGGCCTATCGCGCTATCGCCGAACAGGTGAAAGCGGCCCTGGAGAAGGGGCGGGCGCGCGTGGCGCCGAAGATTGTGATCGGGTAGGCAAGTGCTAGAACCTTCTCCGGCTTTGGGGGAGAAAGTGGTCGGCCATAGGGCGCGCTCCGCGCGCCTATCGTTTTTATTATACGCCCTGCGCAAAGCGCAGGGCTATGGCCGACCGGATGAGGGTTCGTTCAACCATTCATCAGTGCTGGCAGCCCCTGCATCGGATTGCGGGTTCACAATCATCTATTGGATATATGCGGTGAGGTCCCTCATCCGCCTCGCTTCGCTCGGCAGCTTCTCCCGCAAGCGGGAGAAGGAAGAACCCCTCACCCTCCCGTCACGCTCATATGGCGCGGGACGGCCGGATCGCGATGGCTGCGGTCGATGACGAAATCATGCCCCTTCGGCTTCCTTCCGATCGCCTCGTCGAGAGCAGCATTCAACAGCTCGTCGCTCGGCGAGGCGCGCAGCGGCGCGCGGAGATCGGCGGCATCTTCCTGCCCGAGGCACATGTAAAGCGTGCCGGTGCAAGTGACGCGGACGCGATTGCAGCTCTCGCAGAAATTATGGCTGAGCGGCGTGATGAAGCCGAGCCGTCCGCCGGTTTCTTCGACCTTTACATAGCGCGCCGGGCCCCCGGTTCGATCGGCGAGATCGCGCAAGCTGAAGCGCTCGGCGAGCTTGGCGCGCACCACATCGAGCGGCAGATATTGATCGAGCCGTTCCGTCTCGACCGCGCCGAGCGGCATCACTTCGATCAAAGTGAGCTCCATCCCGCGCCCGTGCGCCCATTCGATCATGGGCAGAATCTCAGCCTCATTGACGCCTTTCAGCGCCACCATATTGAGCTTGACCGAGAGCCCTGCCTTTTGTGCAGCATCAATGCCCGCCATGACCTCGGCGAGATCGCCGCGCCTTGTGATCGCGCGGAATTTTTCCGGGTCGCGCGTGTCGAGCGAGACATTGATCCGGCGCACGCCGCAATCGACGAGTTCCGGCGCGAAAAGCGCGAGCCGCGAGCCGTTCGTCGTCAAGGTCAGCTCGTCGAGCCCGCCGCTGGCGAGATGACGCGAGAGATTGCGGAAGAGGCTCATGATATTGCGACGGACCAGAGGCTCGCCACCGGTGATCCTGAGCTTGCGCGTCCCGCGCGCGACAAAAGCGCTGCAGAGGCGGTTGAGCTCTTCCAGGCTCAGGAGATCCCGCTTCGGCAGAAATTCCATGTCTTCGGACATGCAATAGACGCAGCGGAAATCGCAGCGGTCCGTCACCGAGACGCGGACATAAGTGATCTTGCGGCCGAAAGGATCGATCAGTGCAGGTGCTCGATCTTGGGCACGATCCCGCGCGTGATCCTTGGCGCGATCCTCGACGGGGGCATGAGCCTCAATGGGGGATGGTGCGGAATTTGCGAATTCGGGAGGGGTGCAATCTGTATTCATCGACGCAAATATAGGACAGATCCACGGCGCGTGGAACCTATGACCTATGCGTTAAAACTTTTCCAGCGATGCGTGGAGGTCAATTGAAGAAGCGGAAGCGGAAGTGGTCGCTACTTTGGCGGCGAACGGAGTGCACTGCAATATACTCGAACGCGTAGCACGATATCGCTTGCGATACTTCTAGCGATATCGAATATGATATAGCTGAACGCGGAATTCAATGAGGTAGGCCGATGAAAGCAAATGACGGACAATGGCCGACGGAGCTGCGGCTGACCGAGGCAGGGCGGCTTTTGAAGGTGAATTTCGAAAGCGGCAGCGCTTTTGATCTCTCGGCGGAATATTTGCGCGTGATGAGCCCCAGCGCCGAGGTCCAGGGCCACACGCCGGAGGAGCGCAAGACGGTCGGCGGCAAGCGCAATATCGCGATCCTCGGCGTCGATCCGATCGGGACTTATGCGGTGCGGCTCACCTTCGACGATCTCCATTCGACCGGCATCTATAGCTGGGACTATCTTTACGATCTCGGCGCGCATTATCCGGACAAATGGGCGGCCTATGTCGCCGAACTGGCGGAAAAGGGCTTGAGCCGCGACATTCCAGGCGAGAAATGACGGGTGTTAGTGCGGTTTGGTGAGAGGATCGTCTGGACAGGCCTGCGTCGGCGGCACGCTTGCAGAGTGGGAAGATTTTCCGACGGAGGCTGTTTCTTGGCGTCGGAAAATGCTCTGATGCAATAAGGCTGATGCGTGTCCGGATCGGGGCGGAACAGACGGGGGAGACTATGCCTTTCTCCACACCTTTGGCGATCGCGCTTTTCCTGACGATCTGGTTCGTTGTTCTGTTTGCGGTGCTGCCGTTCGGCATCCGCTCTCAGCAAGAGTCCGGCGACTTTGTGCAAGGCACGGATCCAGGCGCGCCCGTGGCACCGCGGCTGTTGAATAAAATTCTCTGGACCACAGTCATTGCGGCCATTGTCTTCGGTCTGGTGATCGCGGCGGTGGCTTTCATGGGCTGAGTCCGGCTGCCGGCCACAGCCGCTGCGGCGGCGGCAGGCACGGCGCTATTGACCTGCTGCACCGATACCGTTAGTGCAGGCGCATTCCCTCTAGAGCGGGATGAGGAAAAGTGGGAACCGGTTTTCCGCCGCAATCAAGTTCACGCAGATTGCGTGAACTTATCTGCATATTCCGCTCTAATTATTGGAATCGATCACGTTTATGACTTTGGATTGGTTCAATCCAAAGTCATCGTGATCTAAGAGCGCGTAGCTCAGCTGGTAGAGCATCTGACTTTTAATCAGGAGGTCATGGGTTCGAATCCCATCGCGCTCACCAAGGGAAATCAGAGACTTAGCTAATTCTTGTGACGTCGCAGCGCCTTCTCTGTCGCGCCCTTCATCGGCATGCATGCGACCTTGCGCCCGAGTTTTACCTGGGCTGAGTTAGATTCCGCCGATTGGGGATGGCTGTCGGGACAGGCAGAGCCATTGGGCGAGGCTCATCCTTTCATCTTGCCGGCGTGTAGAAAGCCGTGACGTCTCTCAACCTCCGTGTGGGGCCGAAGACGTCCATGACCTCGAAGCCGGCGCAGGCATTGTATGTGTGGCAGCCGTGCGGTCCACAATGGATCTGGCCGACGACCGTCTGAGCAAACGCGTCTTGGCCAAGCGCATCCAGGCTGCACAGTACAACCGCGCCGCCATATTGCCGAGAGCAATCCTGCACGGGCCGCAGGTCGTGGCCGTTATGGTTGAAGATAGCGCCGGCCGGCCTGCTCAATGTCGCGTCGAGGAGAACAGGGTTTTGGGAATGCGGCCGCCATTGCCCCGTGAGGCTCTCCGCGTGAAACAAGCTCAAAGTGTCCCACGACGAGGACTTCCACTCTCTCTCGCACACGAACAGCCAAAAACGGCCGTCATGACGCAGCAAAGTGGAATCATAAGCTTCTATGTCGCTCACCAGACAGGCTTCGCGCCTCCATTTATAAGGGAATGGCTCGGCTCTATAGAGATAGACGCCTTTGCCTTCTCCGGACTCGGGGATCATCCAAATCTCGCCCTCATGCTCGAAGACGAAGGGGTAGGAGAGATGGTACGGCTCCTCCAGCACCACGTGGGATAACAAGGCGCCGCCATGCTCATCCAGCTCAATGACCGAGATGCAGCCGCGTGCCGTCGCATAGGGGAACTCTTCGACGAACACGAAGGTCCGGCCGTTATGGCGGAAGGGAAACGGGTCCGCATAATAGCGGCATCCGTCGTCGGCCATCTTTGAAAAGACCGCGCTTTGCTTGTCCAGAAGCGTGAGCGAATGATCAAAGCGCCACGCGACCGCCCAGCTCTTGCCACCCTTGGCGAGCATCCCAATCAGTCGGATGGTCTTGCGTGCGACCGCGCCGGTCGCGTGCAAAGCCGCGGCAAAGGCCACCGGCGCGGATGCTGGTGCAGCTCTCGGACAGGGTTGCCCGCCGGAGCGTGACGCAAACGGAGCCGGCGCGTTTATGACTTTTACGATCAAGCGGGCGGTACAGGAGAGCACATTGTCCACGCTCCGCGCAATGATGTCGCGATCGACAGTTGCAGGCCGCGCGGTCCAAGGCTCTCCTCGACGAGCCGTATCGTGCACCTCGACCAGCAGCGGCTGCTGGCTCATCAGAGCAGCAATCAAACCAATTTCGCCCGGGATTGCGTTGAAGCATAGTGTCAGAACGCGATCGCAAGCGGGAAGAGCACCTCCGCTTCCCGCGAAGTCGACGACAATGTCGAAATGCGTCTCGCTCCCGCCGAGAGTGTTGGCCGCGACGTCTGTCAGTGCACCCAAAGGATCAATGGCGCTATCGCCCTTGAGGCCATAGATCAAACGTTCAAGTTCGAAGAGCAGTGCACAGGTCCGCGGGAGGGGGCGCCTCTCAGGGGCTAACCCACAGAATACTTCACACCCGGGAATGGTCGCCAAGGCTTTGGCCAGCCATCCGTGCCATCGGAAGACGCGTGATGGATCCAGATAAAGGCAGACCCGCATAGCGCATCGAGCTCCTGGCCTGTGGGTTGAACCTCGTCGCAGGCGCGACGAAGTCCCTTCAATCGGCGCTCGTCTCAGGCAGGACGAATGAGCCTGCCAAGTCGATGGATGCGGTCACCGCATCGCTGGCCGAACCGCCCCGACCAGGCGGATATGATGGCGGGGGCTGAAATCACCAGGTCCCGCGGATAGTGGATGAGGGCGGGCAGCGGATCATCGCGCCGCCAATATCCATCGACGACGGCTGCTCCCGAAGGGATTACGTCCGATCTGATCTTCATCCGTTCAATCCGGGACGCCTGCCACACAATATGGTCGTCACTGAGCCGATAGGCGGGCTGAGGCAGTTCACACTCATGGTAATAGCCGGCGAGCGGAACGTTGATCCCTGAAAGCGTCGCAATTTCCTCTTGCCAGTCTGTGCGGCCGACCGTCGGTTCGATCATGACAAAGCGGCTGTAGGCTGCATCCCATTTGTACTCGATCCCTCCGAGTCCGACATACTCCACGCGCTCTAGGAACGAATGCGTGATGCGCTCCAAGTTTTTGCCGACGTCGGCGGCAGATATGCAGAAGGCGGTGCTGCCAACGTGTGGTGGGCTGCTCGCGAGCTTGCGGCCGGTGAACATGACGGTCGCGCCGCTGGCTCCACGGTAGAACAGGCAGAAATAGATGCTGTTATCGGGACCGTCGACGCGTTCCTGCACGATGACCTCGCCGACCAACTCAAGGAGTTTCCGGCTGAAACTTGCAGCCTTCTTCCAATCAGGGGCGATAACCAGGCGGGGCGCATCGCCTGAATGGAAATAGCGTTTGTCCGCTGGCTTGATGATAACCGGAAAGCGAAGCGATTGGAGACGCGGGATATCGGCGACATCTCGCAGCACCACGCCTTTGGGTACCGGGAAATCGTTCGCAACCGCATATTCATGAAACTGCGCTTTGTTGTGAAGCATGATGACGGTTTCATGCGTCGGCAGCCGAAAGCGGAAAAGGCCATTGAGCTCGTCGCGAAGCTCCGAGATCGTCAATAAAGCCATTTCATCCGTGATGATCAAAACCGGTCGCTGCCCCAAAGTGCCTTGCAGCGCGCGCAAGGAGTCGAGCAATTCCCGGCCATGCAGTGCGCTGACCCTTACCGGCATCGCGTGGCGAGACCACATCGCAGGGTTCAGACGCTTTCGGTCGAGCACGTAAATGGGGACACCGCCCCTTGCGAGGCTGCGGCAGACGCCGAGTCCATTGAGCTCTCCCCCGATGATCACGGCTGGGCAGGACTCCGTGGTTTGAGCCGAAGGGGAGGTTGATTTCATTGGAAACGACCTCTAAGGCGGCGGCGACGGCCGGGTCTGAGCTGCGGAGAATGCTAGAGGCTATTCTGCTCTGAACCAGCTCAGTTCTGAAGAGGCGAGGCGGTCACTCGATAGTGTCGGAAGAGGTACCCCCTCTGATTCATTGCACCAGTGCGGCGCCGAATGATGAACTGATAGCATGGGTTTAAGACCGCCACAGCTGTTCCGCGTCCGTGCGAGTGGTCTCAAACTCGTCCTTATAATGTTGTGGGTCCCGTTGCTCGTCCTGTCGGTGCGAAGCGCCGACACGAATGGGCATGGGACTGGGTCGGCAGATGCTTTCGTGAAGGCTTCGGGAACGATGCTGACGCTTGCAGGAAAGCCGTTCTTCGTCGCCGGGGTCAATAATCACTACCTGACCTATGGGACGGCAGAAGAGGTTACCCGGGTTCTCGATGATGCGGTGGCTTTGGGCGCGAATGTTGTGCGCACCTTTCTTCAGCCCGTCATAGGCTCGCTTGACGGATCTGTCCCAACCATCTGGCATTGGAAAAGCAGAGCCAACTCCAGCGATATAGGGGTGAAGGGAACGTATCTTCTCTATTGGGACAATGCGGCAGGAAAGATGGCGATCAATGATGGTCCCAACGGGATGGAGAAAGTCGATTTTCTGATCGCCGAAGCGAAGAAGCGGAATCTGAAGCTTATTGTTGCCCTTCTCGATTTCTGGTCCTACGCCGGCGGCGCGCAGCAGATGCGTGCATGGTATGGGAGCTCCGACAAGAACACTTTCTTCTTCGCTGATCCTCGCACGAAGCGCGATTACAAGATATGGGTCAGGCACGTCCTTGAGCGGGTGAATCCCAAGACGGGGCTCGCTTATAAAAATGACCCGACCATCCTGGCATGGGAACTCATGAACGAGCCCAATGCCAAGCCCGACACTTTGCGGCTGGCATGGACTGCGGAGATGTCCGCCTATGTGAAGTCGCTAGATCCCAACCATTTGGTCAGCTCGGGCCATGCCAATGTCGACAGTCGACTTTCCGACCTATCGATACCAACCGTCGATTTCGGGACCTGGCATGGATACCCGCTCTACTACCGGCTGGATGTCCCGCAATTCGACAAGCTGATCACCGAATTCTGCGGGCTCGCCGCTGCCCACCAAAAGCCAGTTCTGCTCGAAGAATTCGGCTACGCGCGATCGAATCTGGATCAGGCCCATGCCTATGCTTCCTGGCTTGAGACTCTGACTCGCGACCGCAATTGTGCAGGCTGGATCGTATGGCGTCTCGTCTCCCGCCAGGAGACGGGCGAATATCCGGTCGATGCACATGATCAGTTCGACATCCGCAATGACGGAAGCCCGATCTGGAAGGTTCTAAAGGCCGCGACGGCCAAGGCTGCGATTCGAAACGGAAAGTGTCGTCCGGCCCTGGAATGCGCATTTTGAGTCCTCTGCGAGAGCATCCATGATCGAAGCATCCGTCGTCATCTGCGCTTACACTCTTGACCGTTGGGATGAGCTCGTGGCCGCGGTCGCTTCGGTTCGTGCCCAGAGCCGCCTCCCGCGTGAGATCTTGGTCGTCGTGGATGGCAATGAGGACCTGCGCCAGCGCGCAGCCTGCGAGATCGAGAGCGTCACGGTCGTCGCCAATGCGAAGGCGCTGGGCCTCTCCGGAGCGCGAATGACGGGTGCCGAGCTCGCCACCGCACCGGTGATCGCATTTCTCGACGATGATGCGATTGCGGACGAACGCTGGCTCGAGGAACTGCTGGACGCCTATCAGGACGCCCGCGTCCTCGGCGCCGGCGGGCATATCGAGCCGCTGTGGCGCAAGACGCCTCCGGCCTGGTTCCCCGCGGAATTCAACTGGGTCGTGGGCTGCACATATGAGGGAATGCAGGTTCGTGATGGCCAAATCCGGAATGTCATCGGCGCCAATATGTCGATTCGAAGCGATGTGCTGCGAAGCACGGGTGGCTTCGCATCGAAGCTCGGCCGGCGCAGAGCTGACGGTTTTCGCGGCGGCGTTGCGGGGAGTTGCGAAGAGACGGAATTCTGCATTCGCGCAACGGGCCTGCACCCGGGCGGCATTTGGGTATATCGCCCGAAAGCGCGTGTGAGGCACATCGTTTCCGAGCAGCGCATGACATGGCGCTACTTCGTCCACCGCTGTCGGATGGAAGGAAACGCCAAGGGCGTGCTCGCCGATCTGCTGCGCGCGAAGAACGACCTCGGTCCAGAACGTCGCTATGCTCTGACCGTCCTCTCGCGGGCAGTCCTACGAGAGATCGGTTCGTCTTTCGCTGGCCAGCGCGGGGCAGTCAGCCGCGCCGGCGCGATTTGCGCGGGACTGGCGATTACCACCGCTGCCTATATGCGAACCCGGCTTGCATGCGCGATGGTTCGCGATAATGCTGCAAGTGCCCGCAATTCTACTGGCACGGTCGCACCGTGATGCAGGTGCCCATCTGCGTGCTCATGACGTCAGAAGACGCACAAGTTGCCGCATCAGCGGGATAGCTACATCGGCTTACCACCTCGGGATTGTTGCGATCTTGCTCTTGTCGGGAGCACGATGCTTCGCAGGCACCCCGCGCAAGGACGCGCAAGGAGATGGATGCGCCTCCGTGCGTCCATTCGGATCCGCGCAAATCGGATCCATACTTCGGCGAACGCCAATAATCGGGAGTGATTTCAATGGACATGAGCAAATTGTCGTGCCACGCCACGCCCGAAACACCAGCTGCCGATCCGGCGATGTCAAGCGAAGCGGACCGCCAGTCGAGCGAAGCTGCGCCCGAGGCACCGCCTCTCGTTCCTGTGATTTCAAGCGAGGTGGATCAACAGTCGGGCGAAGCCGCGCCCGAGGCACCGCCTCCCGCTCCTGTGATCTCAATCCCGAGCGCCCAATCGCCAGACCAAATCACGCTAGAAACGCCGCCTTCCCTTCCGATGAGAAGCGGAGTTCGAAAAGGACCGAAAATCGTTGCGGCTCTCGCAGTTTTGCTTGGTCTCGGGGCTGTCGAGATGTTCGCGGGGCCGGCCGTGAACGATCTGCTGCAGCGCGTTGCGAGTCTCGCCGTAGGGTTTGACTTTCGGCGCGGCGAGCCGGTCCAACAGCCGACCCAGAACGTTCGGATCGCAGACCGCGCTTCGACGTCGGTGCCAAATTCTTCGACCTCACCCACGCTTACCGAGGCAAGCCCGGCTCGAGGAGATCGGCGCGATGCAGCCTCAGCAGTGACTCAGCCAACCCTGCCGGACAGCGCGCATGGCGCGGTGAGGCGCGACAGCGTCGTCCGGTCGGCCGCCCCGCATGAACCGCTGCCGACCTCCGCGGCCCGTGCACCTAGCGGCCGCGTCTTCGGGATCGGCGATAAGCTGAAAATCGCGTTTTACGAGCGCGTCAATGTCGAAGAGGACAAATGGGGTAGGGCGGGCTCGGCGATGCAGGGTTTCCAGCAGCGTCCGGAACTCAGCGGCGAATATGATGTGCAGGAGGACGGAACCGTATCGCTGCCATTGCTCGGATCATTCCCAGTGGCCAACCGCACGGCGCAGGATCTGCAAACGGCGTTGGCGAGCGCTTTCGAGACACTTACTGGGCGCAAGGGGGTGGCGAACGTCCTGTCCCTCGAGCGACCTCCGGTTTACGTCGTGGGACCCGTGAAGAAGCCCGGGTCGTACAAATATGTGCCCGGCATGACTGTCCTTCACGTCATCGCGCTCGCCGGCGGACTCGATCGTCACGGTCTCGACCCCTGGCAACGGGTGGAAGCCGTTCGCGAGGTCGAAAAACGCCGCGGCGCGGTCGAGGCCTTGGTGAAGCTCATCGCGCGCGACGTGGTGCTTAAATCCGAACGCGACGGCGCAACGGCCGGTCCGTCGTTGCGGCTTCTCGAACTCGTCAGCGAAACAGAGGCGAGACAGCTCATATCGGAGCAAGTCGCGCGGCGCAATTTGATCGTCTTTGCTCACCACACTCAGGAGCGCGCACTTTCGGAGTCCGTGGAAGCCGCGAAGCAGGAGGTGGCAATGTTGTCGAATCGTCGCGCTCCGCTCGAAGAACTTATCCAACTCAGGCAAGAGCACGTCAGGGACGTCGTGACCTTCGTTGCCAAACGGATCATGAGCACGACGGTTCTAGTACAGGCCCAGAGTGAGCTTTCGAACGACGAGCAACGTCAACGCGAGGCGATTGATCAATATGCCATGGCGCGGCAGCGCGTCGGGCTCCTGGAGCAGGACAAAGCGAAATTCGAGGCAGAGACAAGGAGCGAGCTCGAGACCGAAATTATGGCAACCGAACAACAGATCTCGGCGAACGAAAGAGACTTCGCGTCGAGCGAAGGTGTCCTGGACACACTAACGGCCACGCAGGTGCAATACAAACAGTCTTCCGGAGAGGCGCCGTTCAGCTATGAGATCGTACGCCAGGCATCCACGGGTCCCGTCGCGCTGGCCGCGGACGAAATGACCACACTGCAACCCGGCGATCTCGTCAGGATCATCATCCGGAACGAAGGGGGCCAGTCGGAGTCCATGCAGACGGTCCAGGCGACGCCGGCTCCTCCGTTTGCGGATGTGGGCGCGGATTGGCCGCCTGCTGCCACACGAACGGAGGATCTCAGCTCAAGGTGAACACAGCTCGCTCACGGATTCGCGGACGAATATGGCGCAACGGTTATGACGAAGCCAATGAACTCTGTCATCAAGAACCGGCAATGGCACGTGACTTCCGGAGCCGAACGGTTGCGGCACTGGTTACTGTCGCAGCAGTGGTTCTCCAGCATTCTCCTTCCCGCACTGCCTCGGAAGGTGCGTTGGGCGCTACGTTGGGTCTATTTGGCACCGATCGACCTCGCGGAGCGCCTGTTCGGTCGCCGCGACAGCATGGCGCCTCCAAGGGCCCACAACTGCACGGGCGCTGTGAGCGATTTGGAGGCCAGCAGGAAAGCCTTAGTCGACGCGCTGGTCGAGGTTGCTGGCCTTACCCCATCCGCGCGCGTGCTGGATGTGGGATGCGGCTTTGGTCGCCTCGCCGCCGGCTTGACGGGCTATCTTGACGCCGGCGGCTCATATGACGGGTTCGACATTGTTCCAGAGGCCGTCACTTGGTGCGCCACCAATATCTCCGCGCCGCATGGCAACATCCGCTTCAGGCGCGCGGACATATACAACAAGGAGTATAATCCGCGTGGCCGCACAAAGGCCGTGGACTACCGATTTCCGTTCGGCGATGAAACGTTCGACGTCGTCGTCCTCGTGTCGATTTTTACGCATATGTTGCCGCCGGAGGTCGACAATTACATCGGCGAGATCGCCCGAGTCCTAAAGCCGAAGGGCCGCTGCTTTGCGACCTATCTTCTGTTGACGCCGGAGGCGCGACGCCTCATGTCGTCTCCGGATTCAATCATGAATTTCAAACATAACCTCGGCTCGCATTGGCTCGTCAGCACAAAGGTGCCTGAGCTCGCTGTCGGCTATAATGAGAACGTTGTGCGCGAACTCTACGCGAAGCACGGATTGTCCTGGGAACTTTATCCCGGATATTGGTGCGGCCAAGCCTCGCACTGGCCACGTGATTCCGGAATCGGAGAGCAGGATGTGGTGGTTGCCCGTAAGCCGTGAGCCTGCACCGGCAGCCTCCTGCCGCGCGAGCGCGAGGCCTCGGGCCAAGTTGCGCTTGGTTCGGCCAAGGGGCCGGGCGAACGACAATGGGGACAGCCCTGACTGGCGGCGACATCAGTGACATCAAAGCCGCATCGGACGCAGGGGCGCCACGATGACTTTGGATTGAATCAATCCAAAGCCATATCCGATGTCTCAATAAACTTGATCGCGTGTCCCGCTCTAGAGGGCAATCGTTTGCATCTTCCGACACGAGCATCCGTTGCGGCGAGCGCGCCATACGCGAAGACAGCCGATAAATTCTCTCACCGAACTTGGAATCTTCGCCGCTGTTGCTATGATCGCTTATCAGTTCAGATCGAGCAATCAGATTTCGCATCTTCGGCACTATTCATCGCGGCTGGTTCTTCAACAACTCTGAGGCGGGCTGATCCGCGTCCTTGAGACGGGTGCCGAGAGGAAGGGCCGATGTCCATTGAGTGACGCAGACCGCGATCAGCAACATCACAACTCCTTCGATCAGAAGGGCAGCTGCCCAACCGATCGAAAGCCCTTCGAGGCCTCCCAAGCGGCAGCCGACAGTCGCAGCGACCAACTCGGCCAGGCCTCCGAGGCAGAACCAGATTGACGCCTTTCGCATGCTGTTGGTCAGTCGCGCGCCTGCGCAAATGTGGAATTTGACGACGGCCCCAATCACGCCAAAGCCGAGGAAACGCAAATTCGATCCGCCGATTTCGGCATAGGCTGGATTAAACAGGCTCAAGATCTCCGTCGAATAGGTGAAAAGGAACGAGCTGAACGCGATAGCAAATGCCAGCGACGCGCCAAGCGAGAGAAGCATCTTTTCGCGATACTGGTCCGGCTCGGCCCTTATCACGGGGAAGAGAACGGTGGCGAGGGCCGCAGGAATAACGGACCCGACCAAAAGCACCATCCAAATAGCGGAGAAGGCGGCGTTACTGGCCGGCGACAAAAGCACCGTCACTAGATAAGGCAAAATGATGCTCGGAGCTTGGATGCTCACGTCGAGCATGTAGTGACTGACTACCTTGCCCTTGAGGCCGCGCAGCAAGCTGAAATCGGGGCGCTGGAATAGTGATCCTCCACGCTTGCGCGCGAGCACTTCGACCACGACGAGCGAGACCATTTGGCTCGCGACCCAACTGAAGAGGATCGTGGCTTCGTCACCGGACCAAGATGCGACCACCGCGATCAAGGCCAGCTTGCAAGCCGAGAACAGGAACTGGCGAAGCATACGCAGATTGCTTTGCAGCATTCCGACGAATGCCTGATCGATCACCAAGGAAAGTCCTGTCAGCGCGCATCCGATGATGAACCACAGTTCAGAAAGCCTGCTCGACCCAACGCCTCCGAGTGTCCGAGACGCGGGACCCGACAGCAGGAGCAAGAGCCCGCCCGCAGCGAGCGACATTGCCAAGGTCACGAGGGCCGCAGCTCCGATCAGGCCGCGTTCGCGGCCAGGATGGCAAATGATTTCGCCCGTCAGTAGCGTTCCGAAGCCGCCCTCCCCAAGCAAGCCGACAAGACCCATGAGGGAAAGAAGAGCCGACGTTTTGCCGATGACCTCCGGAGGAAAGGATCGCGCAGCAAGCCACCAATACATGAACCCCAGTGCCGCCGTGATGACTGCCCCAATCGCGACGGCACCGGAGTTCTTCACCAGCGCGGCATTCTGGCCGGCTGTCGAACGAAGGCGAGTGATTGCCTCTCGCGCGAGAGCTAATGTCCGCACGGTTGCCCCCCCGTAGCCCCATGCGATGAATGTTCACTTGCTGTCGCGTGACCACCCGCAAGCTGCTCGTGAAGCACCTCTTGGTATACGCACTCGATCCGCGCCACCACGGATGTAGCCTTCAGATGTTCGACCCGCGCGAGGCTCGTTGCCCCCATTGTCGCGATCAGCTCCGGGCTATCGAGCAGCAGTTGAACGGCGCTGGCCAATGCATTCGCATCGCCCGGCGGAACGAGGAAACCTGTCTCGCCGTGGTCAACCAGATCCGGCATTCCACCGATGTCGGTCGCAATCACGGGCTTGCCCGACGCCATGGCTTCCATCACCACGGTCGCGCAGGCTTCTGGGCCCACGGAAGGCGCGACCCCGAAGGAACACCGGCGCCATGCCTGCATGATGGCGGAGTGGGGCCATAGGCTGAATAGATGAACATTGGGCGGAAGCTCTGTGGGCGTGTCCGCGCACATTCGCCCGATCAGGACCAAGGGCGGAGCCCGCTCGAGCCTCGTATAGGCATTCAACAGGACATCGACGCCTTTGAGGCGCATCAGGTCGCCGACAAACAGCATGTAGCCTTCGCCCGGCAAATCCTGCAGGCACGGATCGAGTGCGGCGCTCAAGCTGCCGACATCGTCGGGGACGAAATTGGGGATGACCTCGAAGGCGGCACCGTCCTCGGCAAGCCCGGTGTGGCGAGCCACCGCATGACTAACGGGGATGAATTTATCGACGAGGCGCTGCGCGAGACGATGCGATGCGAAATTGCTAAGGGTCGTCACGCCGCCTTTCAGGGGGCCGTAGTGCGCTGCGGCGCAGGGCAAGCACTTCGACAGGCGCGGGCCGCCGCATACACTTCCCTCGTGCATAAAGTTCTTTTTCGCGCATATGAGACCATAGTCGTGCAGCGTCACGACGAGGCCCGCGCCACTCCAGGCCTTCAGCGGCAGGAAAGAGGCGAGCAACCAATTGTGCGCGTGCACGACGTCCGGTTTCTCCTGAGCGATCACCTTTCTCAGAGCGACGACCAGCTCTGGGTCGGGGAATGGAGGTGCATGTCGGCGCTCGGATTCTGCGAAGAGGGAAGACAGGCGCTGGAGGGTCCCGCGGATGCGATGCACGCGGACCTCTCCGTCGAGTTCGTGGGCACTGGCGCCAGGATACCAGAGCGTCGCCACACTGACCTGATGTCCTCTGTGCGCCAGCGCAGCGGCAAGGTTTCGAACGTGGCGTTCTTCACCGCCGACGATCGGAGGATAGAATTGAGACAGCAACAGAACGCGCACACCTGCCTCCGTCTGGTTCAAGCTCCGGGGATCATCGCCGACACTTTGCGGTAGAGGACGTTTTCGTTCGGGCGATAGAGCCGCGCCTCGGCCCTGTGCCAGTCTCCGCCGCTGAGCGCGACGGCTATTTTCTGCGTCCAGCTGTTGCCGGGTGCGAGCGCCAGCGAGCGCCACATCGCGATGGTCTGTCCATCGAGCGCGACTTCCACGTCAAAACGTTCGGGTCCTGCCTCGCCGCTCTTGATCCCGACGAGGAGCTGGCCTGGAGCCGCGTTTGCGCCGTAGAGCATCCAGAACTCGGTGTATTTGAACTGGCTTTGGTTCGCTTCATCCCGAACCGCGAGAAAATACGCGCCGCAGGTGATCAGCGCCGCCATACCGAGGGTGGCCACGTGCCAACGCCGCAGATTGGGCGGATGCATTGCCGACAAGACGCCGCCGGCATCATGGCTTCTACGCATGCCGACCAATGCAGCCGAGCAGGTTACTGCGGCGAGCCAAACAGCCCAGCCGACCGGCGTCAGCCATGCGGCCCAATTTAGGACGAAACCACCTATCACGCAGATCGCAATGCTTGCTCCGAGCGCATAAGCGACGTGCTCTGACAGCGAGGTCCTAATGGGTCCGATCGCCCTCAACAACGCATGCCCGGTCAGGAAGAAAAGCAGCGGCGCGCTCATGAGGGCCCGAAGGAACACACTGTCCGTAAAGCGGACGACGAGCAGAGTCAGCACCGCCCACACACATGCTGCCAGCAGATCATTGTTCCTATTCGCGGTCATGCAATGCCCTCACGTCGAAGATGACGATCCAGCCATTGTCGAAGATTCGGGCCACCTTCTTGTCAGCGTCGAACTTCAGCAGTGCGCTTGGCGGCGGCGGGCTCCCATGGCCCGGTTCTGTTTCCTCGAAATAATGTCCGAGCACCGCGGGGGCGGTGGTGACGCGCAGATCGACGAGGAGATAATCGAGCTTGCCGGCTTTGATCGGATAGAGGACATCCGGTGAGAGGCCGTCCGCAAGGAAGATACGGGAATCGTCGAGCCTGTCTGCGATGCTCGTGACCACGTCTTGCTGGCCGTAGCCGGCGAGAAGCGTCCGATTGACCCGGTCGGCGGCGAATCTGTTGCCCGCGCCAAGCCAAGTCTTGGCCCAGACTGCAGCTCCTATGCCCATGGGCTCTATGGAATCAGGGTCCGCGGCGACCCTGTACTTGCCGTGAACCGCTTGGATGCCCGAGCCTGTGGTTATGCCGCCCAGTAGAATGATTCCGATCGCAAGGTTTGTCGCGATCAGTCTCCATCGCGTGATGTGCGACTGCCAGAAATAGACAATGCTCACGGCAACGACCAGGCCGACCGAGAGGAATACGAACGAACCCGTTCGATTGCCGATTTCCCAGCCGCTCGCCGTGAGGCGGAATGCTACCGAAACCGGAAATCCGAATGCCGCCAGGGTCAGGAGAACGATGCGGCTATCGCGCCATTTCAGCTTTGCGATCCGTAGGAGCCGCGCCCATCCCGAGGTTGCCGGGGTTTCAGCCGCGAGGGCCAGCGAGCGGAAGAAGCCAGTTGCCAAGCCGATTGCGATTAGAAGGGTCGACCCTATGCCGACGATTTGGTAGCCGATCGGCTGTACTGTTCCATCGGCCGCCACGAATAGCTTTCGGGCGCTCGAACTTCCATTCAGCTTGTCGAGCAGTCCCGCCACGCCATTCTCGACGATCGGGCCGAGATAATGTGAGACCGGATCACCCATTGCGAAATTCCAGAGCAATGGAAGCAGCACTCCTGACACAGCCACTACTGCGACCCCGATGCGGGCAGAAGCGGGAACAGCGCCGGTACGGCGCACGGTTTCGAGTACGGCCAAGCCTCCCAGATACAGAGCACACCAAAACGCTGACGCGTGGTGTGTGACGGCGAGGGTCGCCTGCAGCATTACGATCAGCGCGAGGGCCCCGACCTTCTTTTGCCATGCCAGTTTGGCCGCCTCGGCTTCGGCCAGCATGATGAGGACGCAAAGCACGAGGCCGAGGCTTTCGTAGGCGAATTGCGCGTCGAAAACCGCGAAGCTGGAACAGCCCATGTAGACGAGGCAGGCGAGGGCCGCGAGGCGAGACAATTCGGAGATCTTCTCGAAGAACAGGAACAGTGCGCAGACGAACGTTGTGCGCAGCACCGCAATGATCAGTACGGAAGCTGGAAACAGACTCAGCCCAGCCAAATTGGCTTGGGCGGTGGTTAGAATTTCAAGACCCGGATAGAACGGGCTGATTGGCAACAGAGAATTGCTCAGAAAAAGCTTGTGTCGATACAGGATGTCCTGGGCTGTTATCCAATGGAGGAACTCGTCGAATTGGACGAAGCTCGTCGGCGCGTAGAAGAGCTTGTACAGAAACAGACATTCTGTCAGCAGCAGGAGGAGGAACAGGCGCTCGCCTCTGGACAGAACCGGCGATGCGATGCGGCTCGCGATCGGCAGCAGGAGCAGGATGACGCCGCTCCAGAAAAGGAAGGCGGCATCGGCTTCGCCCCGGCGTCCGGCTCCATGTCCGGCAGCAATAAGGAACAGAGCGATAGAGCAATTCAGGCAAAGCAGAACGATCCATTTGCTGTCCGCCGCCGGCGTCGTTTCGGCTGCTTTGTCCTGCAGGAGCGCGGGGCCGATCAGATTGGACACGAGCGTCGCTGCCGCCCTGAAAGGGCGGCGGACGAAAAATGCGGCGGGACGAACAGGGATCAGCTGTTGGACGTCTCGCTCAAGTGGGCTCAGATCGAGGGTCTCCAACGCGCTCACCGCCGTGAAGTTGTGAATTCATGTCCGCACTTTTCAAAACGGACCCGTAGATATCAATCAGCTCTTGTGCGCAGGCATCCCAATCCGGTAGCGACAGCTCCGGGACTTCCCGCTCGGATTCGAGTTCTTCCGCCATGGCCTGGGCTACTGCGCTCGGGCCGGCATTCAACGGGATGGACCGGCAAAAGCCCTTTTGCGCAAGTTCACGAAGACCCGATGTGTCGCTGACAAGGGCAGGGCGCCGCAGGAACAGGGCTTCCATAATGGCGACGGGATGCGCCTCATATTCGCTCAAGAGGACAACCAGTCGGGCGCATGAAAGCAGATCGGACAGGCGCTGCCGCTCGGCGGAGCCGATGGATTCGATCACCACCCGTTCTTCGAGTCCGAAAGTTCGGACCAAACCACGAAGTTCCTGCTCATAGGGCCCAGACCCGAGAATCCTCAGGCGCGCGTCAGGCACACGTCGGATCAATTCAGGAAAGGCCGCTATGACCTTGTGATGGCCCTTGTAGCGCTCCAACCGACCTATCGAGATCACGAGATGGCCGTCATTCTCTGACCGGGCGCTGCGGCTCGGTGGTGGAAGCGACGCGCCGTTGGGCACGACGGCAAATCTCTCGCGGTTCAGTCGCATTCTCTTGCTGAAAAATGCGGCCTCGTATTCGGACACGCCGATAAGCCTGGAAGCGCGGGCGATCAGGGGGGACAGGAGAGCATGCTGAATGCCGCGGACCGCATTGCGCAGCCGCGAGGAGTGCCCGCCACTGTGAAAGGTCAAAACGAAAGGGATGTTCCGTTGGATTGTGGCTAGCAAACCAATCGGCGCGACGAAGGTGTTGTACCCCTGGAAATGGACGATGTCCCAACATCCCCGTGAGATCTCGCTATATATGCCCGGCGCAAAATAATAGTCGCTGTTCTTGGGCAAGGCTTTCACGCGCTTAATGCGCACTCCGGATGCGTTTTCCTCGAGCGGGAGAGTTCCTGTCGGATCGGTCGTCAGCACGGAGACATCATGGCCTAAGGCGGCCATCCGCGGCCCGATCTCGCTGAGATGAGTCTCGATGCCGCCGACAAACGGGAAGCACCGTGCTGAAACCATCAGAATGCGCATGGGCCCATCCGCGGCTGCCTTGATTTCTGCATGTGCGACTGATGCGCTCTCGCATCACAAACGGCAGTGTCCACGGGGGTGATCATGCCGGTCTCCCTATGTCCTGGTTCAGGATTGAAAGGAACGATGCTGACAACCGGCGCTTTGGAACGCCGCCTTCGATGTTAGCTTTTCATTCTACAACGATCATCTCGTGTGGCGCTCGCTATGTGAAGCTCTTGCAGAGTCTCTTCCTGATTAATCCGAAAGGAGATCCCCGCGTCCAAAGCGGTTTCCGGCGAACGCTCGCGCACTTTTCTGGCGTCTTGGGCAGCCATCGGTGGCCCCAAATGCTGGAGGCGATATCTCTTCCGGTGCAGTGCTGCTTGGCTTGGATCGATGAGCGACCATTGGCGTCGAATGTCGCGGATCAAGTCGCCGGGTCTGGTTTCAGGCGATATCCTGAGTCCGAAGTTCGAGACATTCTGCGCATGGCCGCGAGGGGCTAAGCTCATTGGAGTAGTCAGGCAGAGCGTCTTCATCATCAGGCGCTTCAGAAATAAGATCATTCAAACAAGACAAATACCTGTGCGCTCGAGGGCGAGCAGCAGTTCACGCGAAGAGCACCCACTTCTTTCGCTCATTCCTTCGCTTGACGAAGGTATTGGAAAGGTACCGGGATGTTCAAGTCTCTCGACGTCGCCGTGATTGGCGCTGGACCCTATGGTCTATCTCTTGCGGCACATCTGCGTTCGCGCGGTGTTGATTTTCGAATCTTTGGCGAGCCCATGAGCTCTTGGAAGGAGAACATGCCGCAAGGCATGCTTCTCAAATCATACCCGTGGGCGTCGAATTTTTCGGATGTCGAATCCCGTTTCACGGTCAGGCAATTCTGCGCCGAGCGCGGGATTCCTTATGATGACTCCTTGACGCCACTTCCTTTGGAAACCTTCGTTTCTTATGGGGAAGCATTTCAGGCACGGTTCGCACCTCAGGTAGAGCGCAAATTGCTCGTTTCCGTCGAACCGATTGCGTCGGGTCTACGCGCTAGATTTGACGACGGCGAAGTCGTCGACGTGCGCCGCATGGTGCTGGCAGTTGGCCTGTCGGCATTCAAATATATGCCCGCCATTGCAAACCAGCTTCCGTCGGAGATGGTGTCGCACAGCAGCGACCACGGCCCGCTGGACAATCTGAAGGGCAAAAATGTCGTGGTCGTCGGCTCTGGCTCGTCAGCGACGGATCTGTCAGCCCTATTGCATGAGAAAGGCATCTCCGTCTCGCTCATTGCCCGGGATAACAATCTCAATTTCGCGAGCACACCGAGGCAGCGGACCGCGGTTGAGAGAGTTGTTGCTCCGACGAGCGGTATCGGCAATGGCTGGACTATGAGCGTTTGCGCCGATGCTCCTTGGGTCGTTCACCAGCTGCCCGAAAAACTGCGCGTCCGTCTGGCCAATAGCAAAGCGCTCGGTCCGTTGGGCGGTGCCTTCATGAAGGATCGGATCATCGGGAAAGTCCCCCTGTGGCTCGGGCGCACCTTGGACAAGGCTGATCTTCGCAATGGAAAGATCCAGCTGCATTTGACGACTGCGGACGGAGCGAAAGACATATTGCGCGTGGATCACGTCATCTTCGCCACGGGCTACAAGATCGACATAGGTCGGCTCCCTTTCCTTCATCCCGATCTCGTGGCGCGCATGCAGCAGACTGGCACGGCGCCGCTGCTCTCCAGCCACTATGAATCGTCCATACCGGGGTTGCATTTCATCGGCCCTTCATCCGCGAGCAGCTTCGGGCCGGTCTGCCGCTTCGTATTTGGTACGCGCCACCCGTCGCGCCATCTCGCTCGATATCTGCCCTCGGTGCTCGGTCGTCGCGCGGTCCGCCTTATCGACGCCCTGCCAGTTGACTCGACGGTGCTGCCATGAACGCTCCTGTCAAATTGCTGCAAAAGCCGCACGTGCTTTCGCCTGCGCAGCTTGGGACGACGGCATTCGCCGGCCCGACGCTTGCGCTGCCGCGGGTGAGCTTCGTTGTTCCCACGCTGAACGAGGCGAAGAATCTCCCGTGGCTTCTGCCGAGAATCCCGGCTTGGGCACATGAGGTCATCATCGTGGATGGCCGTTCCACCGACCGCACTGTCGAGGTCGCGCGCCAGTTGCGCAGCGACATTAGGATCGTGATGGAACCACGGCAGGGCAAGGGTGCCGCGCTGCGAGCCGGGTTCCGAGCCGCCACCGGCGACATCATCGTGATGCTGGATGCGGATGGATCCATGGCGCCCGAGGAGGCCGTCATGTTCCTCGGCGCGCTTATGTCCGGCGCCGATGTGGTCAAAGGCTCCAGGTTCATCCAGGGTGCCGGAAGCGATGACATCTCCGTCTTTCGGACGCTCGGCAACTGGGGGCTGACGCAGATCGTGCGCCTGCTCTACGGCTGCTCGTTCAGCGACCTGTGTTACGGCTATATCGCCTTCTGGGCGAGACATGTCGAGAGCTTGCACTGCGACTGCGACGGCTTCGAGATCGAGTCCCTCATCAACGTCCGGGCTCTGAAGAACAAGCTGAAGATCGTCGAGGTGGCGAGCTATGAGGTGCCGCGGATCAGCGGAGCGAGCAACCTGCACGCCATCCCCGACGGAATTCGCATTCTCAAGACGATCCTGCGCGAGCGTCTGGTTCCCTGCATGCCGATCTTTGACTACGGCTATCCCTGATCGCGCGGCGAGGCGCCCGGCGGGGGCGCTGGGGTTCGTCGACAAGGACGCGCGGTTCAAGCTGGGAATGGCTACCACCTTCCGCCCGTTCATGAGCCGGCAGCGCCTGTTCCCGGATCGTCGCACGCGGCGCACGGCGGATTGGCCGAACAAAATCGGCTCGGCCACTGAGCCGATGATCCACGCGTGCCGGGCTTGCGGCGTGCCCTGCTCCTACTCCATCGTTCAGCGCACATCGGCCGTTTCCCGCGGATATTGCTGAAGAAACTCGGCCGTGGTGCCGTCGGGCACGGTTCTGCAGCGCGACCAGCCGGTGCTCGATTGATCCCAAATGACGATGCACCGCAATCGCTGGCTGCCGCTGCGACATGCGGTCGATGTACGTCTGGATGACATCAAGGCCCCGTGAGCAAGACCTTGCCGACGCCGAACTGCGCCTCCGGCTGGTGCCCTGGGACAATGCCTCTTTGCGCCCGTCGGAGCTGTGATGACGGCTAGCTTGCAGGTTTCGAAGTTTTGGTGCGCGCCACAATGGCCTGCTGTCAAGAGTCTGTCATAAGCGTGGCGGGATCAACAAGACTGACGAATTCGGGCGGCGAATATACGAAGTGTTGAGTTGTCATGGCCAATTGAGCTTGACGTTTATTTTGTAAGTATATAAGTATTAACCAATAGGTAACTAAAAGGTCGGGGTTGCGACGGCCCCGCATTGCCGAAGAACATAAGGCTGGGAACTTAGGCTTACCCAAAAGTGCGATATTTGCCGGATGCGCGTTGCCGCCAGCCGATCGATGCTAACTGGAGGTTTTTGTTTTGTAGAGAGTTTGAGTATTAGTGAGGAGTTGTGTCATGCGGCGCCGACGAATTGCCACTGTTTTGATCGGGCCAAGTGTTTTAGTTCGCGAGGGCTTAACTAAGGTCCTGAACGGCGCGGGCTTCAATATCGTGGCATCCGCCTCGCACGTCGTCGACCTCATCCCGAACGCGGGTCTGAAATCGCAACCCGAACTGCTCATCATCGATGCTGGCGACGACGAGTCCCTAGTGATGGACGAAGTCGGACGCTTCAAACAGGAGTGTCCCTCTTGTCGCGTCGCTGTGCTCGCCAATCAACATCACTCACCCTCCATTGTGAGTGCCTTTCGGGCAGGGGCCAACGCATGCCTCGACAAGATGGCGCCGCTTGACTCTGTGATCAAAGCGCTCGAGCTGGTGATGCTGGGCGAAACAATTCTACCGGCGGCGATGCTACCCATCATCCTCGATAATGGCGATTGCCGTGAACCGGAAATAATCGCACCCGATGTACAGGCGATGGTCCTCGTGCCGCAGAAGCCCGAGGCGGGAAGTGAACGGGACGATACGCCGCCCTTGTCGACCCGGGAAAAATTCGTCCTGACCTGCCTTCTCAAAGGCGATTGCAATAAGACGATCGCGCGCGAGCTGGGCATCGCCGAAGCAACCGTGAAGGTGCATGTCAAGGCGATCCTTCGAAAGGTCAGAGTTCAGAACAGAACACAGGCCGCCATCTGGGCGATGAAAAATGGAGTGCTCGTATTGGGCGCGGTAATGATCTGCCCTCTACTGGCTGGTCCGATTTAATTGTTATTGCTAATGCGTCGGGGGACAGCTCGGGCTCACACATTGGCCGATCACGAGTTTCACGAGACGCAAGGCAGATCGCGGATTGAAGGCTTCTGCGCCCGCGCCGATTGAAATGATTCAGGCCGATGTATGGCTTTGGTCAGGACATAGGTCCCATACCGAGGAAGAGTCACAAGCGCGAGGAAATTGTCGCGAAGTCACCACGGTCTGTGGCGGCGAATTGTTGCCTCGATTGAAAGCGCCGCCATCATCAGTGAGAAAGCTTCGCCAGAGACGCGATAATGTCGAGCAAAAATGTCGAGCTAAATTTCCGACAGCGTCGTGTCTCGCCATTCCGCGCGCTCAAAATCCTCCCGCGACCTTCCCCCTTTTTCGTTCTTGCGCCGCTAGCCGGCGCCCTCCCGCCGCTGGCGCATGATCTCCCGGGCGTAGGTCAAGACCATGGCCTGACCCTTTGGCCGCTCGACGCGCGAAGCTGGGCGTTCGCGCCTTGCGGAGCCGCGAGGGGGCCCGCGGTCCTCGCTCACGCGAACTCGCCGGCCTCCCACCTCTTGCGGAAATCGCTATAAGCGTTGGCCAAGCCCTCGCTCAGACTGATCGACGGCGTCCACCCCATCGCGGTCAGCCGGCTCACGTCTAGGAGCTTGCGAGGCGTGCCATCCGGCTTGCTCGTATCAAACTCGAAGCGCCCAGACCAGCCGACGACTTCGGCGATGAGCTTGGCGAGGTCGATGATCGTGATTTCCTGTCCACTGCCGATATTGATCGGCTCCTCATTCTCCCAAGTCTTCATCAGAAAGATGCATGCCTCAGCGAGATCATCGACATGCAGAAACTCGCGGCGGGGCCCACCGGTGCCCCAAATCACCACGCGCTCGGCCTTCTCGACCTTGGCCCGATGAATCCGGTGCAACAAGGCCGCGGCGACATGGCTGTTCTGCAAATCGTAATTATCATTCGGACCGTAGAGATTGGTGGGCATCACCGCGATCAGACTCATGCCATATTCGCGCCGGTAGGCCTGAACCAATTTGATGCCCGCGATCTTGGCCAGGGCGTACCATTGGTTGGTTTCTTCCAGCGGGCCAGTCAGTAGGCAGGTTTCAGGCATCGGCTGCGGCGCCATGCGTGGATAGATGCATGATGAACCGAGCAACATGATCTTTTCGACGCCGGTTCGCCGCGCGGCCTCGACGATATTCGTCTGGATCATGAGGTTGTCGTAAAGGAATTGCGCGGGATAGGTCGAATTGGCCAATATGCCGCCGACGCGCGCCGCGGCGATAAAAATGAAGTCCGGCCGATTTTCGGCGACCCATTCCTCCGTCTCCGCCTGTCGGCACAGATCGAGCTCTGCATGACCCACGGTCAGCAGATCGACGCCCTCGCGGGCCAGCCGCCGCAGCAGCGCCGAACCCACCATGCCGCGATGCCCGGCGACCCAGACGCGGCGGCCGGCGAGGTCGATCATCCTTTCAGCTGACGCAGCGGAATTCGGTGACATCAACGGCATCTCAATCGGCGAAGGCTTGGTGCAAGCGAGGCAGCAGCTTCAGTTTGGCGACCTCTGCCGCGACCATCTCCTTCACCAGCTCCGAGAAGGTGAACGTCGGCGCCCAGCCCAGTTTGCTGCGTGCCTTCGATGCATCGCCGAGCAGCAGATCGACTTCTGTGGGCCGGAAATAACGCGGATCGACCCTGACGAGTATTTGGCCGGAACGCTCGTCGAGCCCGACCTCGTCCAAGCCGCTGCCGCGCCAAACTACGCTGCGGCCGACCTCGGCAAAGGCGCGTTCGACGAATTCGCGCACACTATGTGCTTCGCCCGTTGCAAGTACGAAATCGTCCGGTTCCGGATGCTGAACGATCCGCCACATGCCTTCGACATAATCGCGGGCGTGGCCCCAATCGCGCCGCGAATCGAGATTGCCCAGATAAAGTGTATCGTTGTGGCCGGCATCAATGGCGGCGACCGCGCAGACAATCTTACGCGTCACGAAAGTCTCGCCGCGGATGGGACTCTCATGGTTGAACAATATGCCGTTGCAGGCAAAGATGTTATAGGCCTCGCGATAATTCACCGTGATCCAATAGGCATAGAGCTTGGCGACAGCATAGGGGCTGCGCGGATAAAATGGCGTCGTTTCGCGCTGCGGCGTCTCGCGTACCAGGCCGTACAGCTCCGAGGTCGAGGCCTGATAGAATTTGGTCTTCGACTCGAGTCCGAGGATGCGGATCGCCTCCAGGATGCGCAGCGGCCCGACCGCATCGGCATTGGCGGTATATTCAGGCGTCTCGAAGCTCACGCGCACATGGCTCTGGGCGGCGAGATTATAAACCTCGTCTGGCGCTACCTCCTGCATCAAACGGATCAGATTCGTCGAATCCGTCATGTCGCCGTAATGCAGGGTGAACGAAGTGTCCCCGTGATGCGGGTCCCTATAGAGATGGTCGATGCGCTCGGTATTGAAGGACGACGAGCGCCGCTTCAGCCCGTGGACGATATAGCCTTTCGAAAGCAGCAGCTCTGAAAGATAGGCACCATCTTGCCCCGTCGTCCCTGTAATCAGAGCAATTTTCGTCATGCCGTCCACCATTTCCGATCAAGCCTGGATATCATCCGACCCCGCCTTCGGCAACTCTGCCTCGGCCCGCCAATGCGCAAGCCGGGCACGCTGGTCATCCTTCAGGAACGGCAAAACGAAACGCCGGACGAACCGTTGCAGCACCAGATCCCAGCCGTACGACGCCGCCGGGCGCGGAGGCCCAAGCCGAGGCTTTCGCGCGCCGCCATAGTGGCGAGGCCTATGTCGATGTGCTGCTCAGTCTTGCGGAGCGATGAGAGGGCGCTTTAGCTCACGACCTCCGCACGCTTTGCGCCACGGAGTGGAATGTCGCAGAAATTCCGGCGGCGATTTCGCGCGGAAGAGCCAGCCGGGTATCACTCCGCATTGCTCCCTTCAGTTCGCTGCCAAACCAACGGTCAGCCTTGCGCTTGTCGCCGTAAGTGCGGGCCAATCCCCACCATTCCTTGTGGCAGAGAGACTCGTTCTGCGATGAAAGTCCACCCCCGAAATAGATTGCCAAAGTCGTATCGCAATGGTGGAAACTCGCGCCTTTGGCCCGCATGCGATACATGAATTCATGGTCCGCGGCGATCCGCCATGAAAGATCATATGCATTGTCACGCAAAAGTGTTGTGCGTATCAGCGTGGCTTGATGGCATGGCACACCACTCAGCCATTGCCAAGAATATGGTCCTTCTCGCATGATGCGCCACGTGTCATCAAAATGAGCTGCTTTGTGAAACTCTTCGATACCGTCCTTCGCAATGTAAATATGATGGCCGATGATGAAATCCGGCACATTGCGCTCTGACACGTCTTCCATCGCATTTGCGAGCGCCATAGGGGACGCAAAAAGATCACCGACGTTCATGTAGAGGATGTAGCGACCGTAGGCGATGCGCGCGGCCTTGTTCATTGCGTCATAGGGCCCGCTATCCTGTTCCGATATCCAATAGTCGATCTCGTCTTCGTTGCTTTTGATGAGTTCAATTGTCCCGTCGTTCGAATCGCCATCGACAACAATGATTTCGACGTTTTTATAGGTCTGAGCCTTAATCGAATCGAAAGTCGTCTGGAATGCCGCCCGCGAATTGCGTACAACCATAGCTACGGTTACCAGCAATTCATTCTTTTGATCGCTAGCTTTGTGTCCCTCGAGACGGCGTCCACCTTCCCTACACGTGGTCGGCCTGGAAGCTTGATCCGTCCTGCCCTCCGCATGATCAAAGACTCGTCGGAAGGAAATCTTATTTAAGAGTGCGTATCCCTTTATGGGTCCATCGAAAAGAAACTCGGGCAACAGCTCGCGTTGGTCTTGTTGCCATCGCATAAAGCCGCGTTCCACCTTGCGCCGGGCAACGGCACCGATCTCGGCGGCTTTGGAGAAATCCAGCGTACGAGGAGAATTTTCATCATAGAGCAACCCGCTGACTCTGTGGGTCATATATTCCGACATTGTCGGTGCATCAGGAGCGACGACGCATTGCCCGCGGGCCATAGCTTCGAGAAAGGACATGCCGATCCCCTCGTACGAGCGGGGCGCGAAATAAATGTTGGATTTCGCCAGCATCTCGTCGATTTTTGCGCGGTCTTCGCACCAACGAGACAAAGTGACGTTGAAAGCACTCATCTCCTGAGAGCCTGGCACGTATGGATCTCCGCTGTCCGGATCGAGCGCGAGATGAAGTGTGAAACTCGCAAATGTCGTTCCCGCAGAAAGTTGCTTGATGAGCGGCCAGGCAATTTTTTGTCGGCGCTGCCAAAAAAAGCCATGGAGGTCAGAAAACTCGACACGCGTGAAAGCGGCCGGATCGGGAAAATATTGCACGCTCAGACTTGGCGCGTCCAGCTTTTGCAAGAGCTCGTGCAAAGCGTGTGAGAAATTCAGCACTCGTGAATTTCGAAATGCCGTCCAGAATTGGGGCTCCACATGTCGTGCGCCATCATACATTGGGACGAAGACGAGGCGCTCGGGAATGCGATCTGCGAACCATTGCGCTACACGTTCCATTTGCCAGACGACGATTAAATCGTAACCGCCCTCGGCAATCGGTTCCAGATCAACGCCCGGACCGCCGATAATAGAATGATCAGCAAACAAATCGAACTTACGAGAATGTTGTTGCAAAAAGTCAATCATGAACTGTGACGATTTCGTCTTTTCATGATAACCATGGCCGATATACGCAATGTTCATCCGAATGCTCGCCCGTTGTTAAGTTCATTTTTGCGCTAGTTCTAGTTACATTGTTTGAATATCGAGTGTTCCATAGCAATCCCTGATCGCATTCGAGACCTGCTGCTTATTTTGCTCCGTAGTCGCGCACACATCCGTGTAAAATATACTCGGACGGCTAGCACTAGATCGCCGCGTCATCGCGACGTATCTGTTGAAGTTCATAAGTGCATCGAGGTTGGTGTTGACCATTAGAGGGACGCCAAAATTATCAAATATAGTGAAATATTCATAGTTGGAATCTGTGAGAAGACGATACGCCTCTTGAAGAGCGGTGTATTGATCGGCATTTTCGAAAGAATTTTCCCAATATACAACAGGTATTGATTCATGGATAATTCGGCTTGCGGAATTTAGTACGTCTCCGTCGTATCCATCGGTATCAATAATAATCAAAGCGACTTTTTGAAAATCGACCTTCAGTTCAGAAGCGATTTCATCTAGCCGAGAGACCATCGTTTTTCCGTCGAGCCTCAATGAGGCAGTGGAACCGTTCTCGACAAGCGTACCAAGATACTTGCCACTACCAACCAGCGCGCGGTGCGTAACGATGCGATCTGAACACGGAAATGAAGCAACATTTTCACGCAAGAAATCATAGAATATCGGATGACCTTCGATCGCAATTATCTTATTAGCGCAAGACTGAATGAGGCCGGCAACAGTATCACCGACGTTAGCCCCGACCTCCAAAATTACAGAGTCGTTATTCATATGCTTTGCCAAAAAGGGCAAAAACCTATCATAATAGAGATAGTCCTTTTGATAGTTTGGCAATTGATGCGAGAAAGGCAACTTCAGGGTCACCGATCCAATATTATATTTAGCAAATTCGTTCATGGCTTTCTCCTCAATGCCGTTGCAGGGCCGGCAGGAATTGAAAAGCGGGCACTGGTCGCTTCATCGCGCATGGCAGTATGGCTACGATCAGCATATCAGCGAGATAAGTTCATATCGATCATAGGTGCAGATCACAGCCGATAGTTCCGGGTTTCTTTGATAGGGTGCTTGCAACATATGCTGCCTCGAATAGGCTTAGAGGGACGAAAAGCGCAACGTCACGCGCACGCTGCAACGTACGGGAATCGCTGTTCTGCGATGAGCCAAAATGTCCTGGAACAATATTCTCGGAATGGCGACCTCGGCCATCTGGAAGGCGACATAGCGGCCGTGGCTGACAGCCTTCGCGCCGATCTTGATCAGTTTCTCTTCCATTCTTCTCCGCTCATCCTTGCCGTTGTTCCGCCGTTCCTTGACGCGGCGCTCTTGGCGAGGGCTGCCTCGGCCTCGGCGAGCGCCAGATAAGGCGTGCTGCTCGTCTTTCCGGCCTGGCCGAACCGGTCCGCTGTACGAACAAGCCCGCCTTTGAGGAGACGCCGGCGCTGCTTCGTGAGCTTGCGTCAATTCGGCGCGAAACTCATCAGCACATCGACATAGGCCTCGCCGCTATGGCACCTTGCAAAGGCCTCCGTCTGTTGTGCGGCACGGGCACGGCACGCCGCAAGGCGCGGCAGGAGCCGCCCGATCGCATTAGCGAGAGACGTGCTGTCGTAAGGCGCGAAGATTTCGCCTTCCGCCTCGCCGCATTCGATGCGCGTCGCCGCGAAGGTCCCGCCTGCGGCGATGATCGGCCGGCCTGCGGCGACAGCCTCGGTGAAAAGGCCCGAACCGCGCGGACCAAATCGCTCCGGATCATAGGGAAGCAGCGTGACGTCGACCGCATTGGTCGTTTGCGCATAGGCCATGCTGTCCATGGTTCCTTCGATGAGTTCGACGCCCGGCAGGCGCCGCAGGCTCCGTTCCGCTGCGATGGTCTCCTTTTCCCAACGATCGTGCTGGATCTGGACCACGAAGGTGACAGGAAGGCCTCTTGCCTGGCAAAGCGCGATCGCCTCCGGCAAGAGGTGGAAGCCTTTCTCGGCTTTCGAATAGCCGAAGAACCCCAGGCGGATCACGTCGCCTGCAGCTTTCGGCGCGCACGCAGCGCCGAAGGCAACCGGCAGGAGCCGCGTCTTTATGCCGAAGTCGCGGCGATAGACTTCAGCGAGCGCCTCATTTTCCGTCGTGAAGAAGAGCTTTTGGTCCGTCAGCCCTTCGGCGAGCTGAAAGGCCTTCCGATAGAAATCCGCGCCGAGGGTTCCGTTGCGGCCCCAAGGCGTCCAATTGGGGGTGAACATCAACTGGCAGACGATTTTCGGCAGGTCCTGCCGAGGCAATGAGAGAAGATGGCGGACGAGACCCTGGAGCTGATTTTGCGAGACGCCCGGCAAAACGACGAGATTTTCGCGCCGCCACACGTCGCTCGGGAGCCTTGCGAGATCTTGGGCATAGATCTCATTGTGCCGGTGCCAGGTCGCCTCTTCCGAATAGACCGGATCTTTCCGCAGAAGGGCGCCGAGATAGGCCGAGGCCCGCGGCAAGAATTCCCCCGGCGGAGGCAATGAGCCGCAGTAGAGGCTGCGCCTGAAATGCAGATGCGCGCCGATATCGGCGGCGACCTCGCGCTGCATCCGCTTCGCCCCGAATGTCCGGTGCAAAATAGCGCGCCGCGACAGGATTTGGCGGACCTCAAGAAGGAGATGATAGCTGTGCTGACTGCGCCTGCTCAAGCCATTGTCGAGCAGAATGATTTGCATCCTCGCGCCGCTTTCTATCCTTTGCCGAGCCCCGCCGGCACATATAAAGGGCTTGCCGGCCGGCCGGCAACCTAGCGGCGAGAGTGCGCTAAGTTACAACTGCAGCGTGTAGATCACATAAAGACTTCGCGATCAAGGGGTGAGCGAGGAGACGACGACCGGCGTCCATCGCCTCTATGCGATGCACAAGGAGGGCAAGCTGCTTTGGCCTCGGGCGGCCGCGCGGCTCGCTGCATCCTATGACGCCATCGCCGATATTTTGGGTCCAGGCATGACGAAACCGCTGATGCTATGGTTCGGCGTGCCCTTGCGGATCATCCGCGATCTCTCGCGTCGAGAGGCGTGAACGACGTCACGCCTTCATGCGCTCCGCCGCCTGTCGCGCAAATTGGTGCCAAAGCCCGTCGAAGGCGCGCCGCCCCGGCAATCCGATGAGGCCCGGCCAATGGCAGAAATAGATGCGTTTGCCCTCGACATCCAAGGGGCCGCCTTCCGCGAAAGTCACGCCTTGGGCCTTGTAGAAGCTTTCCGCCGAGGCTCCGGGCACGCAATCATAAAGGGTCCCGATCTTCAAGCCGCGTCGATGCACGACGAAATTCGTGAGCGGCTGAGCGAAGAGGCCGCCGCGCTGACGAACTTTATGGAAAATCTTTTCATCCTTGGCGACGACATCATAGAAATCCTGCAGCGACAGGAGATTGCGCGAGGTCGCGAAGAAACCATCGTTGAACGTCAGCGCGTCGCGCAGGAAGTCGTATTTCTCGAATTTGGCATTATAGACGTAATCGACGCAGCGGCAGGTGACGATGAACTCGGTCTTGCCGGCCTCGAGATGGCCGAAAACATCCGAGAAGTCCCGGCATATGATCGTATCGACATCGAGATAAATGACTTCGTCGAGCGGCAGAGCGAGCGCGAGCAGCTTGCGCAGGCGATGGCGATGACCTGGATTGAACGGGTAGAGGCGCTTTGCGAGCGCGTCCAATTCGCCGCTGTCGGGCAATACGACTTCGACGCCGAAAATTTCCGCCGCCTTGCGGGTGCGGGAAATATTGTCGTCATAGGGAATGAGATAAAGCGGCGTCGCAGCATTCGTCGCGAGATAGCTTTCCAGGAAGGGCAATAGCCAATCGATGACGCGATCATTGGCTATGATGGCAAATCCGTATTTCTTAGAAGCGGATGAGTTTTCTGGCATAGAGCCGGCTGTTCAAGGTTGACCCGAGCCTCACATGAAGCAGAGCTTCGGCCCGGAATCAAGATTGCGTGGTTTCCTGCGGCAAGATGGCGATAATCCTGACGCTGGAATCGGCGCGACGAGCGGCGCTCAGAGGAACTGGTACGCCGATCGAGATCCCATTCGAAGGAACGCGATCCCCTCCGCGGCACGACCCGCGCGACGAGGCCGGAACGGCCGCGGACGGAGTTGCAAGCCGCGTCATGCCCGAAAGCTCTCCCAAAAGCTCCGCCGTGCTTCTTGATTGACACGTTATGGCATTGATTTGAAAAGCTTTCTTAGTGAGCTGGCGCATCCGAGAAAAATGCATGCTAGAGCAGGCCCGGCCGGCGTGAGGCTGCTTGCGGTCCGCGCGGGAGAAAGGGCTCCTAATTCAGGATTTGGAGCCTCTCACACCGGAAAAGTCTCGCCATTTTTCCATGCCATGTTCGAAGTATTCACCAGGCCTGATCCGATAAGATGCATTTCATCATGACAACGCCGGTGCTGAACGGTGCCCGCTATATCGACGAGACGATCTTAAGCGTCGTGACGCAGGCGGGACCCTTCGCCATCCGCTACCATATTCAGGACGGCGGCTCGAAAGACGATACGCCGGCCAAAGTCCTCGCCTGGAAGAGCCGGCTTGCGAAGGACTTTCCCATTCTTTGCCAAGGCATCGAGTTCAGTTTCACATCTGAGCCCGATGCTGGTCTCTATGATGCCGTCAACCGCGGATTTGCGGCCTGCGGCGAAGGCGACGTCATGGGCTGGATCAATTCCGACGATCGGCTGGAGCAAGGCACATTCGCCGCGATCACGCAGATCCTGACGGCCTATCCAGATATTTCATGGCTCTGCGGCAGAGGTGCGATCATCGACGAGGCAAGCGCGCTGGTTCTGGAAAGACCGCTGATCGCGTTTCCGCAGGACGCCATCGCCGCCGGAATTTTCGATGGCCGTCTCGGCACGAAATTCATCATGCAGGAGAGCGTCTTCTGGCGTCCGAAGCTCTGGCAGAAAGCCGGTGGCGTGAACGGCAAGCTGAAACTCGCCGGCGATCATCAGCTCTGGCAGAGATTCGCCGAACATGCCGATCTCGTGGTCGTCGATGCGATCTTCGGCTATTTCCGCAGCCGAAGCGACCAGCTTTCTGAGAACAGCCGCGCCTATTGGGCTGAAATCGATGCCGCGCTCATGCGTGTATTGAAGTGGCGGCGCATTCTCAAGGCTCTCGCCTATAAATTCGGCTTCATCAAATTTCGCATCGTCACCCGGCGCTATAAGCGCGACTGGAAATGTAAGACGATCCGCGGGTTGAAGTTCGGTCCTTTCATCGTTCCGTTGCTTTGCCTCGCGGCTCGCCCGCAGCAGAAAAACGCCCGCCTTTGAGGAGACGATTGCTTGAGTTCCGGCTGGATGAGGACACGGTATTCTGAGGGCAATTTACCCCAGCGATGACGACAACATAAGTAGAGGGCGTTCGTTGAAAGAAAGAGCAATTGTGCAAAGCGCAAATCTCGCTTCCCTGCTGATGTCAGATCTCGAACCAATCTTCTGGACGCCGGCACGATTGGATAAGCCCAGCGCTTGGTGGGGCTACGTTCCCTTCGCCTTTTGGATCACTGCGGCCTGCAAGCCGCGAGTGCTTGTCGAGCTGGGGACGCATTACGGCGTGTCCTATGCCGCATTTTGCGAAGCTGTCGCGCGAGCACGGCTTGGGACCCGCTGCTATGCGGTGGACACTTGGGCAGGAGATGCCCACGCCGGATTCTATGGCGACGACATCTACAATGAGCTGAAAAACTTTCACGACAAACGCTATGCTTCGTTTTCCGAACTCTTGCGAAAGAATTTCGATGATGCGTGCGGTTCCTTCGAAGACGGAACGATCGACCTGCTGCACATCGACGGATATCACACCTATGAGGCCGTGCGTCACGATTTCGAGACCTGGCGACCGAAGCTCTCGGAGCGCGCAATCGTGCTGTTCCATGACACGAATGTGCGAAGGGATGACTTCGGCGTCTGGCGGTTCTTTGGCGAATTAAAGAAGGAGCTGCCCAGCTTCGAATTCCTGCATTGTTATGGACTTGGCGTTGTTACGGTCGGCGCTGAGGCGCCTGACCCTGTGAGGGAACTTTGTGGGTTGACGGAGGGCGACGATGTCGCTGCGATACGTGAGCGGTTTTCGTATCTTGGCGCGCGCTGGATAACGGAGAGCGATGAAAACGCCAAGCTCGCCACTTGCGTGCAGCAACTTGAGGCGGATGTTGCTCAAAAGGATGCGCGAATCGCCGAGAGGAATGCGCAAATCGCTGCGAAGGATGCGCTAATGGCCGAGAAGGATGCACAAATCGTCCACAAGGATGCGCAAATCGCCGAGAAGCACGCGCAAATCACCGCGAAGGATGTGCAAATCGCCGAGAGGAATGTGCTAATCGCCCAGAAGGATGCGCAAATCGCCCAGAGGGATGCGCAAATCATGGAGAAGGACGCACAAATCGCTGAATATTTATATCACCTGAATCGTATCAACGCCTCGCCATGGTGGCGTTTCGGAATGTGGTTCACCAGGCTGGTCCGGACTCCGCTTCGACTCGTCGCTAGCAGGCGGCCGCCCAGCGTTGGCGCGCCGTCAGCAGCGCCAGCACCAAACGTGTCGGACCGCATCAAAAACGAGCCGGCCGGCAGCGAATATGTTCCGTTGTTCAAAGGGAGCCCGCCAAACAAGAAACAGGTCAAGCTCATCTGCTTCTACTTGCCGCAATTCCACGCCATCCCCGAAAACAATGCTTGGTGGGGGGAAGGCTTCACCGAATGGACGAATGTGCGCGCCGCCCAACCACAGTTCAAAGGCCATTGTCAGCCGCGCGTGCCGGCTGAACTTGGATACTACAACCTGCTCAATCCAGAAGTGCAACGTCGCCAAATCGAGTTGGCCAAGCTCTACGGCGTGGAGGGATTTTGCTTCTATTTTTATTGGTTCGGCGGCAAGCGCCTATTGGAAAGTCCGATTGAAAATTATCTGAACGATAGCACTCTCGATTTACCCTTTTGCCTATGCTGGGCGAACGAAAACTGGACCCGCCGCTGGGACGGTCTCGATAGCGAAATTCTGATCGCCCAACATCATTCACCGAAGGATGATCTCGCCTTTATCCAGTACGTTGCCCGTTACATGGTTGATCCCCGCTACATCCGTGTCAATGACAAGCCATTGCTAATTGTCTATCGTCCCAATCTGCTGCCTTCACCGAAAGAGACAGTAAAGCGCTGGCGCACCTGGTGCCGCGAGAATGGCATCGGCGAGATCTATCTCGCTTATACGCAGTCCTTCGAGAAGGTTGATCCAGCCAAATATGACCTCGACGCTGCCATCGAATTTCCGCCAAATGCGTTTGCAGTTCCAAACATCACCGAAAAATTCCTCACTCCAAGCAAAGACAATACGTGTGCTGTCTATGATTGGCGCGAATTTGTTGATCGAAGCGAGAACTATGAGAAACCGAAGTACAAGCTGTTCCGCAGCGTGTGTCCCGCTTGGGATAACACGCCGCGAAGGAAGCAGAACGCTACCATATTAGCCAACAGCACACCTGCGCTTTACCAACGCTGGCTGGACAACGCGATCCGCGACACTAGGAAGCGCTATGCCAACCCGGATGAACGGCTGGTCTTTATCAACGCCTGGAATGAATGGGGGGAGGGCGCCTACTTGGAGCCCGATACCCGCTATGGCTACGCCCATCTCGAAGCTACGCGGATGGCGCTGACGCGAGCTTACTTGAAGTCGCACCGCGCCATCCTTGATGCAGCAACCGTCAAGGTGGCCATCATCATCCACGCCTATTACCTTGACGTATTCAGCGAGCTAATACAATTCCTAGGCGATGTTGCTGCTCGCCACAAAATATTCATTACAACATGCCCCGATCATGAGGCGAAAGTTAAATCAATCATGGAATCTACAACATTCAATTATGAAATCGTTGTTTGTGAAAATCGCGGACGAGATGTCCTGCCGTTTCTATCGTTGATGAAACAAATCGATCTGAATTCCTATCCATTCATTCTGAAATTGCATACAAAAAAGTCGCCGCACCGTTCCGACGGCAACAAGTGGCGGCAGCAAGCTTACTCGTGTCTCGCTAAGCCCGAACAACTTGATCGAATTATAGGCCAAATGTGTTCTGCACCGCAAATTGGCCTAGTCGGCCCGCGGGATCATCTTATTCCACTAAGAACGTATTATGGCGCGAATATGAGAAATATAAACTGGCTAGCGGCCAGGTTGGGAGTCGAAGTAGACTTCGAGCATGATAAATTTGTTGCCGGCACAATGTTTATTGCTCGCAGCGAGGCGCTGGAGCCAATCCTCAATCTTGCATTGGGCCGCGAAGATTTCGAACCGGAGGCATCTCAAGTCGATGGAACAATGGCCCACGCGGTCGAGCGGGCGTTCGCATATAGCGCACTGTCGGCGGGATTTGAGGTCGCATCCGTGGTGGAGGGCGATGCCCTAAGCGGTATCGCATTACGCAACGCCATCAATTACGATTTTAGGTTTGCCGATCGCGCGTAGTTATAATAAAGCCGCTCTTTGGTTATCTATTGGGGTGTTGTAACTCCTCGACGGAGAGTCCGATGGGTTCAACGACGTTTGCCCTTAAGTCAACCTATGTTCGATGCCACGTCGGCGCCCGAGATGTTTCGTCAATCTGGTGTAGAATGTGAGCGTGGCTTGCATCAGCTTGACAAAAACCATCTATATAAATTCAGTTCAACGAACCAAGGCAGCAAAATGCAGATTGTCGGGCTCGCAGAAGAAGGTCTCTGTCATAAGCGATGCGCGCTCCACGCTTTGCCATGCCTCACCACCCACTCTGGCATGGGATATCTCTGTTATGACTACGGCTATTCGCTACGGATCATAGCATGATCCAGAAGAACGGATACGGCCTGGCGGAACTCCGGTATGTCAACGTGATATGCTAAAAGCGTCTCCGCTGTTCCGTCGACGTCCGAATAAAGCGAACGAAAGTCTGGTACGTCCACAGCTTGGTAGATATGCCAACGATGGCCGAAAAGGAAACACATGGCCCTCGTCCATCCTTCGAAGAACCGTTCCGGCTGAATCTCTAGAACGGCGGCTCCGGGCTGACAAAATCCTACATTGGCCATTCCTGCTCCTGATTCGCCAATGACAACCGTCGCGTTGGAGAACAGGCGCACTTGCTCTGCAAAAGATAGTTGCTCGGGCCTCACGATCTCGAAGCCGAACTCGGTTGCACACGCCTCCACTTCGGCACGGTTCAATAACCAACGCTTCTTGCTGCCGCCGCGCGAGATGAACAGCTTCTTGTTCGCGGTGTTGCGAGTGCCATAACGATACCGCAAGAAGTCAAAGATAGGTCGAACGAACCCTGTCGGATACGACACGTGTAATGCGAGCATCGTTGACGCAAGCATCTTACGAAAACGAACCGGGGCTTTAATCTCTACATATGAGTCTCTTAGACCCAAGGCGCTTAGTATTTGTTCCTGCCAACTGTGTAGCGGTTGCCCTACAATTCTAAATCTCTCGCCAGGGAGGATGCACGACAACATAAACGCAGCCGGCAATCCATCGTAGAGGAAATGTCCGTAATTGGGGAACCCTGCCGCGCAGGCAGGAACCGCAATGATGTCCATGTCCACTGCGTCAGAAAAAAACTTTTCTCTAATCATAAGCTCTCCCGACTCTCCAAGAAAATAGAAAGGATCATAATCTGCAAGCCGCTTGGGATCGCCAATGTTCTCTATGCCCGAGAGAAAGAGTCTCATGCTCCTGTCGACAATTGACAATGAGTTCGGAAAATAGCAGGCGCCGTTCAATACGACCGACGAAATTTGTCTGGTCGGGACAATACTCACGTGCGAGCCTTCCAGCGCAAGAGCGCGTCCTGGACCAAACACGTTCACACCCCGCCGGAGGCCTTCCGGGGTCACCGGAAGGGTGTAGGAACGCGAATGCACAAACACAACGTCATCGCACACGCCCGGGGCCAATGCGGAGATCAGATCGTCGATCGTGTCAACGGTAGGGAGATCGGTGGGTAATAAAAGGCCGACGCGTTTCATGTGATGTATTACCTGCCGTCGGGATTTATGTTGGAATTGATTCTGGCGCGATCTCCAGCGTGATGAGGTTATCCAATCATGCAGCGAGGTCAACGGCCTGATCGATGGGCCTTTCGGAAAGCCTCTCCCAGCCGTCGACTTTGCGCATGATGATCTGGCCCGAGGCTAAGAGCGGCCAGTTCAAACCGAAAAACGCCATGTGTCCGATAATTTTCGCCCTAACCATTCGATCGCGTGGCTCGCGTCCGAAGTGGAAGCTGCATTGAGGCGCGAGTGTCGATGGAATCCGCAACGGCGTTTGCCGCGGCACCGATCGGATCGCTCATTGAAATGTGGCGTGATCCGTCGAAGCGTGGCAGTCGGCTCTGGACGGATTTTTTCAAGCTTTCGCAAGCCACGCAGGAGATTACGGCCGCTGGATTCGAATTTTTGGGGTCGAAGCCAAAAAAGCTTCCGAAGCTCGAAGGCTGATACAGTTCCGGACAAGATCGATCGTGCGCGTCGTGAAATCGATTACATGCGGCGCATGTGGGGAAATCAGCTGGATACCGACCCCTATTTCAACTTGAATCTTTCGTTGCAAAGTAGCTCGTTCGATCTCTTTTTTCCGCCTCGAAGGATCAAACCGTGGCGCTCGCAGGCCTTGGAAACAAAAAGCTACAATTTAACGAGCGTCTGAGCATCTGATCTGCTTCGGGGTACGGACGCTCGACGACAGACATGTCAGCGACCTTCATTCGGCGAGAATCGATTTCAAATATTCGCCGTAGCCGCTTTTCATCAGGCCTGCGGCAAGGCGATCGAGAGCTGCGGCATCGATCCAGTCGTTCTGATAAGCGATCTCTTCCGGGCAGGCTATGCGTTGCCCCTGGCGCTGTTCGATCGCGCGCGCAAAAACTCTGGAAATTCGGACTCTCCTTGAAGCCGCTCGCGCGGCGCGGCCTGTTGAAAGTGACGATCGATCCGACGGAGAAACGCGCTCGCCGCTTGTGCCTCACGCCGGAAGGCCGCGCCGCGCTGGCCGTCGCTTTGCCGCTGTGGAAACAAGCGCAGATGGCCATGCAGCGCCGCATCAAGAAAACAAGCCCAGATCGCCTGCGCGCCGATCTGCGCGCGCTTTGCTGAGCGTTGCTGTCGACGGCTGCTCCGGATACTAGGCGAAGACCAACAGAGAGCCGCCATAGAGGATGAGGCCGATCACGAGAGCGATCACGCCATAGCCCATGATGTCCTTGATGCCGAGCTGGGCGATCGCGAGGATCGGCAAGGCCCAGAAGGGCTGGATCATATTCGCTGTCTGCTCCCCCATGGCGGTGCCCATCGCCGTCATGGCGGGATCTGCGTGAAGCTTGAGAGCGGCCGGGATCATGAACGGCCCCTGGACCGCCCAATGGCCGCCGCCGGATGGCACGAACAGGCTGATGATATTCGATGAGATGAACGACCAGAAGGGCAGGGTGCGCTGGCTCGAAAAGACAACGAAGCTCTGAGCGATCACGGCCGCGAGCCCGGTGGTGGTCATGATTCCCATGATGCCGCCGTAAAGCGGGAATTGCAGCAGGATCGGGCCGACGGTCCGTGCCCCGGCATTGAAGGCCCGCACATAATGGATCGGCCGCCCGTGGAAGATCAGTCCCAGCATGAATGCGAGAAAGATGAAACGGTTGAGATCGAGAGAGAAGCCCTTGGTCGCGATCTCATGGGCCTGATAGGCAATGCCCATCGCGACCAGAAGAAGCGTGACGATCCATGATCGCTCCACTCGTGTCGCAAAGCTGTTGTCTTCTGGTGCCTCGATGGTTTGCGCTTGATCCGCCTGGCTGAGCGCTTCCGGATCGGCTTTCTTCATATCGCTTTCCCGCGGTCCCATGAGAAAAAGGGCGATGGGAATCACGATGAGGAGAAGAACCGTGGGGACGAGATTGTAAGGGGTGAAGATGGTCGTGTTGAAAGCGGCGATCTGTCCTGTCGCCTTTTCGATGATGTTGAGGGGGCTGCCGTGGGTGGCGCTGACGAGTGCGATCGAACTCGAAAGTCCGGACGCCCATGTCATGAAGCCCATATAGGCCGCCGCGACCAGAAAGGCGAAATCGACGTCGCGCAGGCGTTTGGCGATCTCGCGTGCGATGATCGCGCCGATCACCAGGCCGAAGCCCCAGTTGAGCCATGATCCAACCGCGCTCGCGAGAAACACGGTGATCGCGGCGCTCGCCTGGTGCTGCGGCACGGCGGCAAGTTTTTGAAGGCCTTTCTGAATCAGGGGGGCGTTGGCAAGCGCTATGCCGGTCGCCAGTATGAGCGCCATTTGCATGGCAAAGGCGAGAATGCTCCACAGGCCATTGTACCAGGCGCCGATGATCTTGACAGGGTCACTCGGTGTCCAGATCATCGCCGCCACGACGGTTATGAAGGTCAGCAAAACCGCGTAGAGATAAGGATCCGGTACATAGCGCTCCGCATAGCGCACACAGAACCGCGTCGCGTGCCGCAACATGAGACTTCCCCCCAATGCTCGATTATGACGTCGACAGGCTGCCTCGGCGGTCACGGATGTTCTGCATGATGCCGAAGAGCATGAAGCGCGCTCTGTTGGTCGCGAATTTATCGAGAAGGCAAGATCCGCACAAGACGCCGCTTCGATAGGGCTGCGCGGCCAAAAAGAGCGTCAGCCGGATTCCTGGTTCCGGACGGTGCATGCCAGCGCCCCTAACTCCGGTTTGCATGATTGGCCTTCGCGAGGCCGGGTGGAGCCGAAATCTTAACTCTCTCATGGCTCTTTGTCCGCATGACCGCTCAAATGCCGGCTCCGTTCGATTTCGAAGGCGAGGTTGCCGCCAAGCGGCGCCAGCCCCGCACTCTTTTGAAAGTGCTCGGGCCCGGCCTCGTCACCGGCGCTAAGGTAGCTCGAGGTTCATCCGGAAAATCCCGGCTAAAGGCGGCAATCGCACGTTACAAAGATTAAGCTCAAAGGGTCAGTGCCAGCGCCATTTGGAAGAGCCTATGTCGACACAAGAACGACCTAATAAAAAAAATCCGTTCAGCAGGCTTTTGAACATTCTCGGACCCGGTCTGATCACCGGTGCGGCCGATGATGATCCGTCGGGGATTGCGACCTACTCACAGACCGGCGCCCAGTTCGGGTACGGCCAACTCTGGATAGCCGTCTTTACGCTACCACTCATGACCGCCATACAGGAAGCCTGCGCCCGAATTGGCCTTGTCACCGGGAAGGGTATCGTCGCAGTAGTGAAAGAGCGCTACGGCACGAAAATGACTCTTGGCGTCGTACTCCTCGTCCTTGTTGCGAATACGATTAATATTGGTGCGGACATCGGCGCGATGGCGGCGGCGGCCCAACTCGTCGTCCCCATAAGCTTCGTTGTTGCGACCCTCTGTTTCACCGCATTCATTCTGATCTTAGAGATTTTTACAAGTTACCAAGTCTACGCCCGAATCCTCAAGTGGCTGGCCCTCTCTCTACTCTCCTACCTCATCACAGCCTTTATCGTACACGAGCCATGGCCAACGCTTTTGCGAGCAACATTCGTTCCGCATATTGAATTCAATTTTGCCTTTCTGTTCATCATTACGGGAGTCATTGGCACGACCATCTCGCCCTACATGTTTTTCTGGGAGGCGAGTGAAGAGGTGGAGGACGCGCGCGAGCGGCAGCTTCTGAGAGACGGGGGAAGACCAAAATTAAACTGGCCCGATATCCGCAGAATGCGCCTGGACAATTTTATCGGTATGCTTTCTTCAAATGTTGTTACGTGGTGCATCATTGTGACGACCGCGACGGTCCTCAATAGCAACGGCGTCACAAACATTGCGACATCCGCAGACGCGGCAAAAGCCATTGAACCGCTCGTGCACACGTTCCCGAATGCTGGATATGTTGCCAAAGTTATTTTCTCCGTGGGTGTCATAGGCCTGGGGCTCTTGGCCGTTCCCGTTCTGTCGGGCTCTGCTTCTTACGCGGTAGCCGAGGCCCTCAATTGGCGAGCGAGCCTCGCCTACAAACTGAATCGGGCACACGGCTTTTACGGCGTCATTACCATTGCAACGCTGATCGGCTTGCTGATCAATTTTGTGGGCATTGACCCCATCAAGGCATTGATTGTGACTGCGGTCATAAACGGTGTCGTCGCAGTGCCGCTTATTTTTCTTATTACGAGGATCGCGAACGATTCGGAAATAATGGGCGAATACAAAAGCGGCTGGTTGTCGAACATATTTCTCTGGCTCACATTCCTCTTCATGGGCGCGGCCGCCGTTGGGATGTTTGCAACATATTTTACGAAGTAGCGCTGCGTCCGATCGCCGGCAATTTCGCTTTTGCCATTTTCGCTTGCGGCATTATCGGCACCGGCCTGCTCGCCGTGCCGGTGGTTGCCGGCTCGGCCGCTTACGCGGTCTGCGAATCCTTCGATTGGGTGGAGGGGCTCGATCACAAGCTGAGAGAGGCGCAGTCCTTTTATGCCGTCATCGCTTTTGCGACACTCATCGGCGCGCTCTTGAACTTCCTCCACGTCGATCCAATCAAGGCGCTCTATTGGAGCGCGGTGTTGAACGGCCCATTGGCGGCGCCCGTCATGGGCGCCATGCTCGTGATCGCGATGAATCCCAAGATCATGGGCGAGCTCGTCCTGTCGCGTGTGATGATGATCGTCGGTTGGCTCGCAACCTTGGTCATGCTCGCGGCAAGCATCGGCTTTTTGGTGCTTTAGGGCGACCCGTCGGTACCTGTAGTGGAATCCGTTGATTCCCGTCGCCCGTCGGCGTTTGGACTCGGCAAATAGGGACCGGCGTCCTACGCGAGCGTGTTCCTTCATGATTTTTCGATTGGCTCTCACCGCCCGAGATTCTTTTGGCCGAGAGCGCGAAATCAAACAATGTCAAAGAGCTCTGCAATGCTGGCGGGAGCGTCGGCGTGAGGTTTGATGCACGTCAATGCGGCGGCGGGGACGGAACTTAGCTTGACCTCCGGGATTAGCCGCGACCTCGCAATTTTCAAAGAAACGGTCTTTTCGGAGCAACCGTCCATGTCAGTGCAAGGAGCCGAGGTTCCGGTCGGGCATGTCCGCTCGTTGCATGCGGTGATCGAAAAGATTTCGGGACACCGTTGATCTGGGTCAACGAATGTGCCGGCCGATCTTAACACAATTTCGCGGTCGGACGAGACGCGCGAACATCGGGCAGCAGTCATCAAACTGTAAAGCTCAATTCAAAGAGGGAAGGAGACAACTCATGGCAGGCCCCGATCGACAAGCGACCGCAAGCACAGGTTCGCAGACGACGCCGAGGCACGGGAGAGGCAATCTCTACTGGCTTCTCGTCATACCTTTCATCGCGACGTTGTTCCCCTTCTTCTTCAATTACTGGGAGCCATCCATCGGCGGTCTGCCGTTTTTCTATTGGTATCAGCTCGTCTGGATCCCGATCACCGTCTTTCTGACGTGGCTCGTCTATCGCGTTGAAGAGTAAGCGGCGAATGGAAATGGGGAGAACTCCTATGGCGATGACAATTTTCATTATCATGTTCTTGGTCGTGGCAGCGGTCGGCTTTCTGGCCTCGCGATATAAGCAAGCAAGCGTTAAGAGCCTGAGTGAATGGGGCCTCGGCGGGCGGCAGTTCGGCGCGGTAATGGACTGGTTTCTGGTCGGCAATTCCCTCTATACGGCCTATACTTTCGTTGCGGTTCCGGCACTCATCTTCGGCGTCGGCGCCATCGGCTTCTTCGCCGTTCCCTACACCATCGTTTGTTACCCCATCCTGTTCGTGTTTTTTCCTCGGCTTTGGCGCGTCGCTCACAAGCACGGCTATGTGACCGCGTCCGAATATGTGCGGGGACGCTACGGCAATCGCTGGCTGGCGCTCGCAATCGGTGTGACGGGAATCGTCGCGACCTTGCCTTACATCGCGCTGCAATTGGTGGGCACTCAGGTGGTCATCAGTGCGGTCGGCTTCCCCGGCACCGTCCTGCCGCTCGTCATTGCCTTCGTCGTCGTCGCAGCATTCACCTACTCAAGCGGGCTGCGGGCTTCGGCTTTGACCTCGATTGTGAAGGGGGTTCTGATTTACGGCACTGTCTTTGCCGCAATCATCGTCATCCCTATGGAGCTTGGGGGCTTCGGCGCCATCTTTGCAAAGGTTCCACCGGCGCACGTGCTTCTGAAAGCGGCGAGCCTGCAGAATTGGGGAACCTACAGTGCCTATGGAACGTTAGCACTCGGGTCGGCCATGGCGCTGTTTATCTATCCCCACGCAGTGACCGGATTACTCGCGTCAAAGAACGCGCGGGTGATCGAAAAGAATGCCATGACCCTTCCGGCTTTCACTCTGTTGCTCGGGCTTCTGGCCTTGCTCGGCTTCATGGCCGTCGCCGCCGGGGTTGGGACGGATCCGGCCTATGCCGCGGGCTTCAAGCAATATGGTCCGAGCTATGCCATCCCCGCGATTATCATGAAATGCTTTCCAAGCTGGTTCACAGGTTTCGCGATGGCCGGCATCGCCATCGGCGGAATCGTGCCCGCTTCGGTGATGGCGATCGGCTCGGGCAACATCCTCACCCGCGATATCTGGGGTGAGTTCGTGCATGTCGGCACGGAAGAGGAACGCCGGGCGCGTGAGACGCAAATCGCAAAGATCTTTGCGATGCTGATGATCGCCGCCTCCTTGATTTTCGTTTTCGTGCTCCCGAAGCAGTTCATCATTCAGTTCCAGCTCATCGGTGGGGTTTGGATCATCCAGACTTTCCCGGCGGTCGCACTCAGCCTTTTCTGGGGCCGCGCCTTCAGCGGCTGGTCGCTGTTCATCGGCTGGCTGGCCGGCATCGTCAGCGGAACATGGATGGTCGCAACGCTCCACTTCGCCGGCACGACGTTCAACGTCCATCTCTTTGGGATCACGATCCCGATGTACGCCGCTCTGGCGTCGTTCATCCTCAATCTCGTCGTGACCGTGATTCTCGCGGCGATTTTCAAGGCCGCGAATGTCGACCTCGGTCGGGATGAAACGTTGCCATCCGATTACACGGTGTCGATCGCACAGCAAGCGGAATAAATCACGCGGATCGCCGGCGCCAATAGCCGACGATCGACCGATACATGAGCAGAAAGGACTCAAAATGGAACGCGAAACATTACATCGACTTCTTCGCGACATGCTTCTGGCGCGCACTTTTGAGGAACGTGCTGCAGAGGAATATACGAAGGGCAATATCGTCGGTTTCCTCCATCTTTATCCCGGCGAGGAAGCCGTCGCTGCAGGCGTGATTAACGCCACCGGCCCTTCCGATTATATCGTCAGCACCTATCGCGAGCACGCCCATGCGCTGGTGCGTGGCGTGCCGCCGGGAAAGGTGATGGCCGAGCTTTTCGGCCGCGCCGACGGCATGTCCGGCGGCATGGGCGGCTCGATGCATATGTTCGACCGCGAGCGCCGCTTCATGGGCGGCTATGCGATCGTCGGCGAATCCTGCCCGATCGCGGTTGGCATCGCTTATGCGATTGCCATGCGCCACCTGCCGGAGAGCGTCATCTGCTTCTTCGGCGATGGTGCCATGAACCAGGGCGCCTTCCACGAGGCGCTCAACATGGCTGGACTATGGCATCTGCCGATCCTGTTCGTCTGCGAGAACAATCATTATGCCATAGGCACCGAGGTCCATCGCCACTCGGCCCTGCCGGATCTCTATAAGCGCGCGGCGGCCTACAATATCCCGGCCGAGCGTATCGACGGCATGGATGTTCTGTCGGTCTATGACACCACGCGTCATACGCTTGATCGGATTCGGCGCGGCGGCGGTCCGCAGTTCATCGAATGCGAGACCTATCGCTATCGTGGCCATTCCATGGCCGATCCCGGCAGCTACCGGCCGGCCGTCGAGCTCAAAGCCTTCCAGGCCCATGATCCTGTTTCGGCGGCGATTCGCGATCTCGAGTTCCGCTATCCGAGCCAGGACGAACTCGCTGCCGCAGGTCCCGACAGCGTCTCGCGTTTGGCCAAACATCTGGTCGATGCCGGACATGTCCGCGAGGCCGAAGTCGAAGCGATCAAGAAGGAAGTGCAGAAGACGGTCGATGCGGCGGTCGCCTATGCGCTCGGCAGCCCACAACCGACAATGGATGCCGCATGGCAGGCGCTGCGCTGTAACCGCGGCCAAGAAGTTCTGATCTGAGGAGATTACCTATGGCAGAGGAAATGCTCTATTGGCAGGCTCTTAACCGGGCCATGGACCTCGAGATGAGCGAGGACGAATCGGTCTTCACGCTCGGCGAGGATGTCGGTCTATATGGTGGCAGCTATCGGGTCACAGAGGGTCTCTACGCGAAATACGGCGAGTGGCGGGTCCGCGACACGCCGATATCGGAAGGCGGATTCACCGGCTTGGGCGTCGGCGCCGCGCTTGTCGGCACGCGCCCGGTCGTCGAGATCATGACGATCAATTTCGCTATTCTGGCGCTCGATTCGATCGTCAACGGCGCCGCCAAAATCTCGTTCATGTCGGGCGGTCAGTTTCCGATGCCGCTCGTCGTTCGAACGCCGACCGGCGTCGCCCACCAGCTCGGCGCGCAGCATGCACAGCGCCTCGAGCAGATGTTCATGAACGTCCCCGGTCTGCGCATCGCCGCGCCGTCGACGCCGCAGGACGCCTATTGGCAGCTGCGCCAGGCGATCGCCAGCAATGAGCCGATCATCATGCTCGAACATGAGCTGCTCTACTTCAGCAAGGGCGAGGTCGACATCGTCGCCGAGCCGCCGCCCATGCATCGCGCCATCGTTCGCCGCGCCGGCAAGGACGTGACGATCGTCGCCTATTCGCGCATGGCCTTGCTGGCGCAAGAGGCGGCAGCCGAACTCGCCAAGGACGGCATCGAGGCGGAGGTCATCGACTTGCGCAGCCTAAGCCCTATCGACTGGGAGACCTGTGTGGCTTCGGTCAACAAGACGCATCGCTTGCTCGTCGTCGAAGAGGACTGCCGGTTTGCCGGCGTCGGCGCGGAAGTGCTGGCGACGCTCAGCGAGCGCTGCTTCTTCTCGCTCGATGCGCCGCCGCAACGCGTTGCCGGTCTCGACATGCCGACGCCCTTTAATGGTGCCCTAGAGGCGGCCACCATCCCGCGCGTACCGGACATCGTCGAAGCGGCGCGCATCCTGTGTAAGCCGCCGAAGACCGCAGCGGCGGAATAAAGGAGAGGCATTTGCCATGAAGCTGGCGATCACAATGCCCGCACTATCGGACACGATGAACAACGGCCGGTTGGCCAAGTGGCTTAAGCAGCCTGGCGATCGGGTGAAGTCGGGCGAAGCGATCGCCGAAGTCGAGACGGACAAGGCCATCATGGAGGTGGAAGCTTTTCATGACGGCTATCTCTCCGGGCCGCTCGCCGCCGTCGACCAGGAACTCCCGGTCGGCGACACGATCGGCTATATCGCGGAGAGCGCCGCCGAGGCGGCCGAGCCATCGGCAGCCGCCAAATCGGTCGCGGCCAAGGCTCCTACCAAAGAGCCGGCCAAGGCTTCTGCCGCGAAGCAAGCGCCTGCTGCGAAGCAAGCGCCCAAGCCGGCGGCGGCGGCGCCGCAAACTGCGGTTTCGCCGATCCTCGCCGCCGCCGAGGCCAATCGTCCCTCCGGCGGCGGCCTGCATGCGCATGCCGTTTCCGTGCAGAGCGAAGATCAGCCAGTCGCTCCGAGTAATGGGCTCTGCGGCCGAGCGGAGGTCGGGCGTGGCGAGCCGCCGGCCTTTCTCGCTGAGGGGCCGCCCTATCGCATCGCGCGCGCCTCGAGCCTGCGCGAAGCCGTGGCGCGCAATATGATCGCGAGCGCCGCGACGCCGACCTTCCGCGTGACGGCGTTGCTGCCGCTCGGCGGCTTGGTGGCCATGGCCAAGGAAAGGAAGCTTTCTCTCACGCTTCTCCTGGCGCGGGCCTGCGCGCGCAGCATCAAAGCGCATCCCTTGCTCAATGCGGCCTATACCGGCAGCGGCCTCGCGCAAAGGGACCGGATCGATATCGGAATCGCGGTCGATAGTCCCGAGGGTCTGATCACCCCCGTTCTGCGCGATATATCTGGTCGCTCATTGGCCGAACTTGGCGCGGATTGGCAGGCCCTGCGGGAGAAGGTGAAGTCGCGGCGGCTCGTCCCGAGCGATTATCGCGGCGCGACCTTCTATCTTTCCGATCTCGGCGTCTTTCCCGTGGTCTATGCCTTCGATTCCATCATCCCGGCAGGAGCCTCGGCGATCCTTTCGGTGGCGGCGAACCGGGAGGAGGGCGCCTTTTGCACCTTGAGCTGCGACCATCGCGTCATCTTCGGCGGCGACGCCGCGAGATTCTTGCAAACGCTGACCGGGCTTCTGTCTGAGCCGGCGAAACTCTGCGAAGAGGATAAGAACCCATGAGCATGAATTTCCCGGAAAAGCGCCATGACCTCCAGATGCTTTTGGGACGGCTGAGCAAGGAACTGCCGGGGGCCGTTTCCGGATTTGCGCATCTGCACAAGGAGGCCATGGCCGCCGGCACATTGGACGCGAAGTTCAAGGAACTCATCGCGCTCGGGATCGCCGTCGCAATCCGCTGCGACGATTGCATCGCCTATCATGTGCATGATGCGCTGAAGGCCGGCGCGAGCCATGCCGAAATCATCGAGACCCTTGGCGTCGCAATGATGATGGGCGGCGGCCCGGCCGCCATGTATGCCTGTGAGGCGTTCGAGGCGCTCCAGCAATATGAGAGCAAGACCCCGAGCTGAGCATAGCGCTGTGCATCCGCCGCATGTGGCAATGGCCGAGCTGCGGGCTCAGGCCAAAGATGGGTAGCGCGCCAGCTAGGCTCGCGATGCCGACGTGGACGCGCCTTTTGATGCTGACGTTCACAGCGCTTTGGTCATGTTTTGATCGTGCGGCGATTGTCGTTACCCTGCCGTCGCCCTAATTTGCTTTCGGCCATGAAGCCAGGCGCGAAGGAAGACGAAGATGTCCCAACCCAACGCAGTCAAATCCGGCACCTTCAAGGTCGGCGGTGATATCGCCATTCACCGCTTGGGCTTCGGCGCCATGCGCGTGACGGGCCCCGGAATCTGGGGCGAACCGACCGATCGCGCCGAGGCGATCCGCACTCTCAAGCGGCTTCCCGACCTCGGCGTGAACTTCATCGACACTGCCGCTTCCTATGGGCCGGATGTCTCCGAAAAGCTGCTGCGCGAGGTGCTGCATCCCTATACGGGCATGCTGATTGCGACCAAAGGCGGGTTGTCGCGGCCAGGCCCCGACCGTTGGGTTCCCGACGGGCGGCCGGAATATCTCATGCAACAGGCGCATAAAAGCCGGGCGCAGCTCGGGGTGGAGCAGATCGCGCTTTGGCAGCTCCATCGGATCGATCCCAAAATTCCGCGCGACGAGCAGTTCGGCGCCATCGCATCGCTGCTCGCCGAAGGCGTGATCCGCCATGCGGGCCTGAGCGAAGTTTCTGTCGCCGATATCGAAACTGCTGCCGACGTCTTTCCAGTCGCCACGGTGCAGAACCGTTACAATCTCGTCGATCGTGCCAGCGAGGATGTGCTCATCTATTGCGAACTGCACGGCATCGGCTTCATCCCCTGGTATCCGCTCGCGGCAGGCGATCTCGCCAAACCCGGATCGCTGCTCGATCAAATCGCCAAGCGTCATGGCGCGGCGCCGAGTCAGATCGCGCTCGCCTGGGTCTTGAAGCGCAGCCCGGTGATGCTGCCCATTCCCGGCACATCGAAAGTCGCGCATCTCGAAGAAAATGTCGCGGCAGTTGATATCGTGCTCTCGGATGAGGAGTTCGCGGCGCTCGATCAGGCAGGCAGAAAGCAATCCGCCGCCTGATTGCCAATGGCCGACGCCGCCAGTTCCTATGCGATACGCTCACATTCTCCGCGCATGGTGCGGTCAAGCCGCGGTGGGATTGGCGGCGATGTCGATTTTCTTGGGCGATGCAGGACTTTTGCGCAACCTGCGCTTTGAAGCTTTCCGCGTGGCATCGCATCTGGCCTTGTCTTCGAGCGCTTCAGCCTCGCCGGGCTCGAAGGCGAAGAGCGTATAATGCGGCGCCGGAAAATTATGATGAAAGAGCGTCTTCGAAGCGACGATCTGGCGCCAGGGCCCACGCTTGTGCCAGATCAGCTCACCGTCTTTGACCTCATCGGGCTCACCATATTGATCAATGACGCGCCGCGCGGCATCGCGCGATTGCGCCGGCCAGTTTTTGATAGAGGTCGTTCCCGTGCCGGGCATTGCCTTTCCTCCAAAAAGATCGCGCATGCGTCGTAAGTCCGGCGCCGCGCCAGGTTGGTTTGCATGACATACAAACCCGCAGCATGGCCCATTCGTTCCATTTTGAGCTTATTTGCAATTATCCATCCCTGTTGCGGAAAATCACGCGTGATCTTGCGTCAGGGCAGGGGCCGCGGTGAGCCCAGGGGCCGGGCGGATGTGCTCGGCGAAAATTTTGAGATCGGCCATGCGTTTGGAAAGAGAAGGACTCATCGGTTTCAGCACGAGGCTCGCAGGCCGCAGATCTTCGGCCAAATGCGCGAGCCTATCGCTGATCTCCTCCGGCGTGCCGATCAGCGACTCGGCGATCAGGCGATCGACATCGAACCAGTCCGTCCAATCCGGCTGCAAAGCGGCGGTCGCAGCGCGCATGCGCTCGGCAAAGGGCGCGAGCCATCGCCGCGCTTCGCTAACGGCTTGCTCGCGCGTCGACGCGAGATGATAAAAGCGGATCAGAATCAAATTGGGATCTAAGTCAGGCGCCGCTTGCCGAAAGGCCGCGATGTTTTGCCCGCTTCTATGCCGAGTGACAGAGATCGGGTTGCACGGACCATTCGGCTTCTCGAAGTCCGTCGATTGGGCTATTCTCACCTGGAACGTAGGCGGACGGGCCGTTCAGCGAGAAAGCGTCGACTAAGGCTTCGTTCCGGATTGTTCCCGGCCCGCCGGCACGGGCGTATCCGATCAACAAGACCTGCCATCAACAAGACTTGCGATCGGCAACAAAAAGGACGACGGGGGATGAAACACGCAATAGCAGCTCTTGCGGCGGCCGCCATTCTGGCGGCATCGGCGGCGGCGGCTCATGCCGACGAGGTCATCAAACTCGGCGCCTCCGTCCAGTTGACGGGATCCAGCGCCAATACTGGGCGCTACTACCGCGACGCCTATGAGCTCGTCATCGACAAGATCAATGCGGCCGGCGGCATCAAGATCGGCGGCAAGGCGTATAAGTTCGTGTTGAAGATTCTCGACAACCAGTCGGACGTCAATCTCAGCGTGCGGCAGTACGTCCAGCTCATCACTTCCGACAAGGTCAACTTCCTGCTCGGACCCTTCGCCTCGAATTTCGCGCTGAGCGACAGCTCGATCGCGGAGAAATATCAAATCCCGATGGTGCAGGGTGGCGGCGCGTCGACGCAGATCTATAGCCGAAACTACAAATACATCTTTGGCACGCTGCCCCCGGCCGACGATTATTTTGCTTCGACGATCGAGATGCTCGGCAAGCTCGATCCGAAGGTGCAGACGGTGGCCCTCGTTGCCGCAGACGACAGTTTCGACGTCTCCGTCGCCAAGGGCACGCGCAAGCATCTCCAGGCCGCCGGCATGAAGATCGTCGTCGACCAGAGCTACCGCGAGGGCAGCTCCGACTTCTCGTCGTCCCTCACCCAGATTAAGGCCGCGAATGTCGACGCCATTCTGTGGAGCGGGCATGAGACGGAGGCGCTCAACTTCATCCGGCAGATGAAAGGCCTCAACGTCAGTCCAAAAGATTATTACGGCTTCACCGTCGGCGTGCCGACCGAGGACTTCCGTGGGGCGCTCGGCAAGGACGCCGACTATGCCTTCGGCATGACCTCATGGCTGCCCTCCGCAAGCCTCATGGATCGGTGGTTCGGCGATGCGGCCGCCTTCGCCAAGGCCTACAGGACGACCTATGGCTACAATCCCGACTACCACGCGGCCTCCGGTGCCGCCGATGTCGAGACATTCGCGATGGCGATCGAGAAGGCCGGCTCGCTCGATCCGAAGGCGGTGCGCGACGCCATCGCCGGCATTAGCTTCGACAGCCTCTACGCCCACATCAAATATGGCGAGAATGGCCAGATCGTGTTGCCGCAGATCGTCATCCAGATCCAGGACGGCACGCTCCTCCCAATCTACACGGACAAGTTCATCATCAAGCCGCAATATCCGATTCCCGCCTGGGACAAGCGGGGCTGACGCCCCGTGCCTCCGCCGCGATCCCACGCGCCTGGGTCGCGCCTAAGCCGCTCTTCGAAGGAATCGGTCCTTGGTCCTTGCCCAAATCCTGCTCAACGGCATCCTGCTCGGCGGCCTCTATGGTCTGATGGCGCTCGGCATGGCGCTCGTCTGGGGCGTCCTCAACATTGTGAACCTCGCCCACGGCGCGCTCATCATGCTGGGCGGCTACGTCGTCTACTACCTGTTCACGTTTACCGGGCTTGATCCCTTCGCGGCGCTGCCGATCGCGATGGTCGAGATGTTCGCCTTCGGCTTCCTCCTGCAGCGCTACCTTCTCAACCTCATCGTCCGCTCGGCGCTTCTCAACACGCTGCTCATCACCTTCGGCCTCGACGTCGTCATCACCTATCTGGCGCAGCTTCTGTTCAGCGCCGATTTCCGGACCATCAATCCGCCCTATGCCGGCGCGAACTTCGCGCTTTTGGGGCTGACGGTGCCGAGTGTCCGGCTCGCCGCCTTTCTGGTTGCCCTTGTGCTCGCGGCGGCGCTCTGGTGGCTGTTGAACCGGATGCCGCTTGGACGGGCGATCCGCGCGACGTCGCAGAACCTTGTCGCCGCGCGCCTCTACGGCGTCGATCCGCGTATTCTTTACGCGATGACCTTCGGTATCGGCGCGGCGCTCGCCGGCGCTGCGGGAGGTCTCTATGGCATGATCTCCAATCTGACGCCCTATATCGGCGCCAGCCTGACGGCAAAATCCTTCGTCATCGCCATTATCGGCGGCCTCGCGAACCCCTTCAACGTGATCCTCGGGGGCATCGCGGTGGGCATAGCCGAGTCGCTCGCCGCCCTCTATATCGGCCCGACCTACACCGAAGCGATTAGCTTCGGCCTTCTGGTGCTGGTCCTCGTCGTTCGGCCGGTGCGCAGCCTGAGGACCGCCTGATGCGGCACTGGCCGATCGCACTCGCCGTCCTCATCGCCGTCGCGCTGGCCGCCGTTCCCTGGCTCGGCAACGATGTGGCGATCCAGTTCGGCATCAACGCGCTGCTACTCGCGACCCTCGCCCAGGCGTGGAACATCCTCGGCGGCTTCACCGGCTACCTCTCCTTCGGCAATTCCGTCTTCTACGGGCTCGGGACCTATGGCACGGCCATTGCGCTGGCGCAGTTCAACCTGCCTTTTGGCATCGGGCTGGCGCTCGGAGCGGTGCTCGCCATGCTCTGCGCGGCGCTCGTCGGCATTCCGATCCTGAGGCTGCGCGGTCCCTATTTCGCGATCGCGACCCTCGGCCTCAATGGCGCCATGGCCGCCATTGTCTCCAACCTGCCGATCGCCGGCGCCAATAACGGCCTCGTCCTGCCGCTGACGCGCGCCGACGCGATGTTCTACGAACTGGCGCTCGGCCTTCTCGTGCTGTGCACGCTGACCGTGCTCTGGATCGCGTCGAGCCGCTACGGCATGGGCCTGATCGCCATCCGCGAGGACGAGGACGCCGCCGGCACCATGGGTGTCAACGCGACGCTCTACAAGGTGACGGCGCTGGTGCTGGCCTCGTTCTTCACCGCGATTGCCGGCGGCATCCACGCCTATTGGAGCACCTTCGTCGATCCGGCGAGCGCCTTCGACACGACGCTCAACGTGCGCATGGTGATCATGTGCGTCTTCGGCGGGCCGGGCACCGTGTTCGGGCCGGTTATCGGGTCTTTCATCCTGTCAGTGGTCTATGAGGTGCTGGCCTCGGAGATCTCGAAAGCTGCGGTGCTGCTCTTCGGGCTCGTGATCGTGCTCGCCGTCGTCTTCATGCCGAAGGGCCTCGCCGATCTGATGGTCGGGGTGCGCCGCACCGGATGGCGCTATCTGCTCCGCAACATCCGGGAGAACCGGCTATGAGCGGCGAAGCGAAACCCGACGCCGCGGCGAAGACGGTCATCGAAGCGCGCGCTATCACCAAGCGCTTCCAGGGCCTCGTCTCCGTCGACAAGGTCAGCTTCTCGATCGCCGAGAACGAGATTTTAGGCCTCATCGGGCCGAACGGCGCCGGCAAGACTACGCTCGTCAACATGGTGAGCGGCACGCTGAAGCCCAATGAGGGCCATCTCCTGTTCGAGGGCGAACGCATCAACGACCTGCCGCCCTTCCGGCGCGCCCATTTCGGAATCGCCCGCACCTTCCAGGTGATGAAGCCCTTTCACGGCATGTCGGTGCTCGAGAACGTCACCGTCGGAGCGCTGTTTGGTCGCGATGGTGGCGAGAAGGTGATGGCGCGGGCGCGGGAGACGGCGCGCGAATGGATCGAGTTCACCGGCCTTGCGCGGCGGATGGACGCCCGCGCCGACGCGCTCGGCGGGCCGGACCGCAAGCGTCTCGAATTCGCCAAGGCGCTCGCCATGCGGCCGAAGCTCCTGCTCCTCGACGAGGTGATGGCGGGGCTCAATCACGTCGAGGTCGACGAGGTCGTCGAGCTCATCAAGAAGATCCGTGACCGCGGCATGACGCTGCTCGTCATCGAGCATGTGGTCAAGGCGATCCGCAGCCTGTCCGACCGGGTGATGGTGCTTCATCATGGCGAGAAGATCGCCGAGGGAGACCCAATGAGCGTCCTCGCCGATCCGCGCGTCGTCGAGGCCTATCTCGGAAAGAGGCGGGCATGAACGGCGGCGTTCACGGCGGCGTTCTCCTGGCGATCCGGGGCCTTTGCGCCGGCTATGGTGCTGTGCCCGTCCTCTTCGGCATCGATATGGGCGTCCGCGAGGGCGAGATCATCGCCCTCGTCGGCAGCAACGGCGCCGGCAAGACGACGCTGCTGCGCGCCGTCTCGCGCATCATTCCGGCGCGCGGAACATTGCGCTTCGGCGGCGAGGACCTGCTGCCGATGCGGCCTGAGGGCGCCTTCATCCGCGGCCTCGTGCAAGTGCCGGAAGGCCGTCAGCTCTTCGGCCGCATGAGCGTCGAGGAGAATCTGCTGATGGGCGCCTATCGGCGCCGCGACAAGGCCGTCAAAGCGAGCTTCGACCGCGTCTATGAGCTCTTCCCGATCCTGAAAGAGCGCCGGCATCAGCTCGCCGGCAATATGTCCGGCGGCGAGCAGCAGATGTGCGCCATGGCGCGCGCGCTGATGGCCAATCCTCGGCTTCTCCTGATCGACGAGATGAGCCTCGGCCTCGCACCGGTGATCGTCGACCAGCTCCGCACCGTCCTCAAGGAAATCCGCGAGCAGGGGGTGACGGTGCTCCTCGTCGAGCAGGATGTCTTCGCCGCCTTCAGCGTCGCCGACCGCGCCTATGTCATGGAGATGGGGCGGATCGTCCGCGAGGGCCCCGTCGCGGCGCTCGCCGACGATCCCGTCGTGCGCGACGCCTATCTCGGTACCGCGGGCTGAGCCGCGGGGGCCGATCCGTCGGGCGCAGACTCTCAACTCACGCCTTAGATTTAAATTCAATAACTTGATATGGCTGCCGTTCTGAAGCCCGATGCTGCTCAAGCTGCTGCATTGAACGGATCTGCAATAAGGGCCATAGCACAACGAAGAAAAAACCGGCCAAGTCGCCGGGTTTGGACAATTCGGAGCGGCCATGACTCAGCAACCGGACGGACCAGTGAAGGCGGGATTTGCCGTCGCGCCCTGCTCCCCCGCGCGCTCGCTCAGCAAAGATCGGCACGTCGCGGCTCGCGAAAGAAAGGCAACCGAGGGAGTGCTGCGTCATAGCGCATGTTCTGAGCTGCTGCCCGAAATGGCCGACCAGCTGTGGCGGGCCAACCCTCTCCACCTGCTGCTGCCGATCCCTTGGGGCGAGATCACGCGAACCCTCATGACACTGTCAGTCCGATCGACGGCGGACCCGATCCACGCGACGACGGCAGCCGCCAATTTGGTCCTGACGATGTGGCGAGAAGCGACAGAGACCTGGATTGGCACTGCGGCGCGCTGGTGGGGACTCGCGCCGGCGGCACCAGCTAAGCCGGAAGGCGCCGAGGCCGACCGGCGCTTCGACGCTCCGGAATGGGAGGAGCACCCCTTCTTCCAGCTGCTGAAGCAGAGCTATCTCGCGCTTTCCAGGCATCTTCTCCAGGAGGCCGAGCGGCAGGCCGTCGATCCCGCCGAACGGCAGCGACTCGTCTTCTATCTCAGGCAGTTCCTCGATGCGATGAGCCCCACCGTGTTTCTTGCGACCAATCCCGCCGCCCTTCGCAAGGCATGGGAGACGGGCGGTAGCAGCGTCACTGACGGGCTGCGCAACCTGCTGGACGACCTCCGTCAGGGCCGGCTCAGCATGACCGACACCGCAGCGTTCACGCCCGGCAAGAACCTCGCTACGACCCCGGGCAAGGTCGTCTATCGCAACCGCCTCATCGAGCTAATCGAATACGCGCCGATGACGGCGCAGACCTATGTTGTGCCGCTGCTGTTCATTCCGCCGTGGATTAATAAGTTCTACGTCCTCGACCTGCAGCCGAAGGACAGTCTCGTCCGCTTCCTGCTTGAGCAAGGCTTCTCGGTATTCATGATCAGCTGGAAGAACCCGGACGATTCCATGGAGGCAATCACCTTCGACGATTACATGACCGACGGTCCGCTCGCCGCGAGCGACATCATGCGTGAAATCACCGGAGCCGAGCGCGTCAGCCCCGTCGGCTACTGCATCGGCGGCACGCTGCTGGCGATGACGCTGGCGTATTTGGCGGCGCGACAGGACGAGCGCTTCGGTGCGGCGACGTTCTTGGTATCGCTTTTGGACTTTTCCGACGTCGGCGACACGGCGGTGTTCATTGACGAGCCGCATATCGCCTACATGGAGCAGCAGATGCTCGAGCGCGGCTATCTCGACAGTCGCTACATGTCGAACATGTTCAACCTGATGCGCGCGAATGACCTGATCTGGAACACGGTGATCAACAATTACCTGATGGGGAACAAGCCGGCCGCGTTCGATCTTCTTTACTGGAACAACGACGGCACCCGGATGGCCCGGGCGGCGCACAGTTTCTATCTCCGCAACACCTACCTCGAGAACAACTTAATCAAGGCGGGCAGCATCTCCCTGCTCGGGCAGCCGATCGATCTGCGTCGGATTCGCCAGGACGTTTACGCGGTGGGCGCGGAGAAGGACCATATCGTACCCTGGCGCTCGGCATGGCGGGTCGCGCAGCTGACAAGCGCAAAAACGCGCTTCGTGCTGGCGACGAGGGGACACATCGCCGGTATGATCAATCCGCCGTCCAAGGCCAAAGGCGGGTATTGGACGAATGACATCGAGCCAATGCCGGCCAACGCCGAGGCCTGGTTGGCTGGCGCGCAAAAGCACGAAGGCAGCTGGTGGACCGATTGGGCCAACTGGCTGCAGGTTAGGTCCGGACAGAGAGTATCCGCGCCGCAAGTCGGAAGTGCCGCCCATCCTCCGATCGGCGACGCGCCGGGAACGTATGTCCTGGAAAAATAGGCCTGTGTCCTGAACAAGCGCCAAATTTGCCCCGGCGATCCCGGATTCGCTGCTCGATCTGGAGCTTGGTGCGGATCGCCCAAATGTGTTTCTGTCGTAGCGGGACGACCGCGCCGCGGCCGGCGAGATGGTCGGCTATCTGAAGGCGCATCCGTCCGTTCGCGTGATGCTGGTCGAGAAGACTGACCGCCTGTACCGCAACCTCAAGGATTGGGTGACAGTCGACGAGCTGGACGTGGAGATGCACTTCCCGAAGGAAGGCGTCGTGCTCTCGCGCGAGTCGCGCTCCTCCCAGCTACGCTGATAAGTGTCAGCGCAACCCGGCCTCCTGCCGCCGCAGGCATGTTCGCGAGGAAGCGCTCGAAGCACAGTTCACCGAACTACTCGGGCGGTTCAAGTTCGACGACGAGGTGCTGGAATGGGTGCGCGACGCGCTGCACGCCAGCCATGCCGACGAGCGCCGCGAGCACGAGGAAGCGATCAAGCGCCATCAGGCCGAATACAAACGGCTTCAGGATCGCATCAACGCCATGTATGTCGACAAGCTCGACGGCCTCGTGGACACGGCCTTCTTCGAGAAAATGTCGAACCAGTGGCGCGACGAGCAGAACCGCTGCCAGCGCGAGATCGACCGGCACCAAGAGGCCGACAAATCGTACATGGATGAAGGCGTGCAGCTTCTCGAACTGGCGCGGAACGCCCAAAGGCTGTTCGCGAAGCAGGAACCGCGCGAAAAACGCCGCTTGCTCGATTTCGTACTATCGAACTGCACTTGGGAGGACGGCGAAGTGGTCGCCACCTTCCGGCAACCCTTTGACATGCTTGCGGAAACGACCGCAATCGCGGCCCGCTGCACGGCGGATGAGAGCGCCAAATCGCCCAAAAATGAGATTTGGCTGGGGGACCTGGATTCGAACCAAGATTGACGGAGTCAGAGTCCGCAGTTCTACCGTTGAACTATCCCCCAGTAGAAGTCATTTCCAGTCAACTACTTAGATAGGTATTTTACAATCTTGAGCGAGACAAGCCGGGAGGTTTTGCAATTCATGTTCGCCGCCCGCCGAAGAGGCGCTTCTAGAATGATTGAGAGCCGGTTGGCAAGCGGAACTTCCATGCCTTCACGCCTTGCCTTCACGTCTTGCGCTTGCGGCGGCGCGCCCAAAAATCCGCTTCAAACGTGGACATAGGATCTGTACCAGTCGACGAAGGCGGCGACCCCTGTCTCGATCGGCGTCGCCGGGCGGTAGCCGGTCAATTCATAGAGAAGATCCGTGTTGGCGTAGGTGACCGGGACATCTCCCTTCTGCATCTCCATATAATTGCGCCGGGCGGCGCAGCCGCTCGCTTTTTCCACCGCAGTGACGAACTCTTCGAGACCGACCGGGCTTCCGGCGCCGATATTGACGACCCGCCAGGCGGCCTGAGGCGACAGGCTGTCGATCGGGCTTATGTCGCCGTTGCGCGCCGATGGCGGCGGCGGCGCGACAGGCAACAGACGCAGCATGGCTTCGGTGAGATCGTCGACAAAAGTGAAGTCGCGCCGCATTTTCCCGTAGTTGTAAATGTCGAGCGGTTCGTCGGCCGCGATTGCGGCGATGAATTTGAACAAAGCCATATCCGGCCTTCCCCAGGGTCCATAGACGGTGAAGAAGCGCAGCATGGTCACCGGGATTGCAAAGAGGTGGCTATAGGCATGCGCCATCTCCTCATTGGCTTTTTTGGTTGCGGCATAAAGCGTCAAAGGATGGTCGGCCCGATCGGTCTCGCGAAAGGGTATCGATTGATTGGCGCCATAGACGGAAGAGGTAGAAGCAAGCAGCGCATGTCGCGGCGGCGCTTGCCGCATCACTTCGAGGAGATTGAACGTGCCGGTAAGATTTGCGTCGAGATAGGCGCGCGGATTTTCCAGACTATAGCGGACGCCGGCCTGCGCCGCGAAATGATAGACGGCGTCGAATCCTTGCCCATAGAGCGCTTGCAATCTGGCGAAATCCTCAAGCAGAAATTCATGCGCCTGAAAGCCGGAAAAACGTTCGAGCTGCGTATGGCGCGCATGTTTCAATGCAGGATCGTAATAGGGCGTGAAGCCGTCCAGGCCAACGACCTCATTGCCGCGCTCGAGGAGCCGCGCCGCCAGGTGAAACCCGATAAAGCCGGCCGACCCCGTGACAAGAACGCGCATCAAAAACTCCTTTGCGCAAGCAATCATAACCCGCAGGCGTCCGACCTTTCTCTACTGTGTCGCCCACACTTATCAATGCACTTTTTCGGAAAAAGGGTGGCGTAAGAAGAAATGCGGCGACGCGTTTCATTGATTTTGCGCAGGGGCTAGGCTAGCCTTCGGTAGTCTCCCTGGGCATTCCGCTTCTTCTCGAACTGGTCTTGCGGTCGATCACCGATCTTGGATCTTACGGCCCCTCTGTCGCGCCGGGCATCGGCGCCTGGCATTGACGATCAGCCGAGCTGCCCTTTAGCACCTGTTCCATAGCCAAGCGACCCATCAGCCAAGCAAGAGAAGGAGAGGCCGCCCGTGTCCGAGCATAAAGCACCGCTAAAAATCGTCTTCCTCGATCGCGCGACGATCGGCGTTCCGGTCCGCGCGCCGAAGTTTCCGCATGAATATAAGGAATATCAGGCGACCGGTGTCGAAGAGATTGTCGAACACCTCGGCGATGCCGAGATCGCGATCATCAATAAAGTGCAGATGCGGGCGCCGAGCCTCGAAAAACTGCCGAAACTGAAGCTGATCGCGATCGCCGCGACAGGCACCGACTGCGTCGACAAGGCCTATTGCAAGGCGCATGGCATTGCCGTCGTCAATATCCGCAATTATGCGGTCAATACGGTGCCGGAACATACGCTCGCGCTCATCTTCGCGCTGCGCCGCAGCCTCATTCCCTATGTGCTCGATGTCCGCCGCGGCAAATGGCAGACGATCGATCAATTCTGCTATTTCGATCACCCGATCCGCGACATTGCCGGCTCGACGCTCGGCCTCATCGGCTATGGCGCTTTAGGCAAATCCGTCGCCACAAGGGCCGAGGCGCTCGGCATCAAAGTGATCGCGACCGATGTCTATGATTTCCCCGGCAAGGTCGATCTCGACACGATTTTGAAAGAGAGCGACATCGTCTCCCTTCATTGCCCGCTCACCGAAGGCACCCGCAATATCATCGGCGCGGCGCAATTCAAAATGATGAAGAAGGATGCGATCCTCATCAATACTGCCCGCGGCGGCTTGGTCGACGAGGCCGCGCTGGTCGAGGCGCTGAAGAGCGGCGAGATTGCCGGCGCCGGCTTCGATGTCTTGACCGTCGAGCCGCCGAAGCAGGGCAATGTGCTCCTCGATGCCGATCTCCCCAATCTGCTGATCACGCCACATGTCGCTTGGGCGAGCGTCGAGGCGATGACAGGGCTTGCCAATCAGCTGGTCGACAATATCGAGGCCTGGGTCGCGGGCACGCCGCAAAATCTCGTTCTGGAATAGGCGGATGCGCTTCTATCACCGCTCGTGGTGACAGCTTCAGCGGGGCGCGTTCGGCCGGTTCAGCCAGTCGAGCGCGCCTTGCAATATATAAGCGGCGGCCATTTTATCGACGACCGCAGCGCGCTTGGCGCGCGAGACGTCCTGCTCGATCAGCGAGCGGGTGACGGCCGCGGTCGACAGCCTTTCGTCCCAAAAGACGAAGGGCCGGTCTGTCAGCTGCTTCAGATTGCGCACGAAAGCGCGCGTCGATTGGGCGCGCGGGCCCTCGCTGCCGTCCATATTGAGCGGCAGGCCGATGACGAAACCGGCGACATCGAATTTTTCCGCCCGTGCCAGGAGTTGCGCCGCATCGGCGGAAAATTTGCTCCGCTTCAGGGTCTCGAGGGGTGTCGCAAGCCGACGCTCGACATCGGAGAGCGCCAAGCCGATCGTCTTGGTGCCGAGATCGATCCCCATCAGCCTTTGCGTGCGGCCAAGCCGCGGCGCGAGATCTTCGAGTTCGCGGAGCTCCGGCGACGTCATTTTCTAAAGCCTAGCAAGAACGATCACACTCCATATTTATAGGGCCCGCGGCCGTCTCCACGTCGGCCCTTGCGGGATGCCGCGCTTCCCGGCAATTTGCCGCCAGTCTCTTTCCAGGGAACAATCTCATGAATCTCATCTGGCTCGGCCATTCCGCCTTTCGCATCGAGACGGGCGGCTCGGTCATTCTCATCGATCCGTTCCTGTCGGGAAATCCGAAATTCAAAGGCAATGTTGCGCAAGCGAGCGCGGGGGCAACCCACATCGTTCTGACCCATGGCCATGACGATCATATCGGCGATACCGTCGAGATCGCCAAATCGACCGGCGCCCAGGTGATCTCCAATTTCGAGATCTGCATGTATCTTGCCGGGCAGGGGATCGAAAACATCAATCCCGGCAATACGGGCGGCACGATCGACTGCGGCAGTTTCGCCGTCAGCTTCACCCAGGCGCTGCATTCCTCCGGCACGGTGGTCAACGGCCAATATGTCTATCTCGGTAATCCGATGGGGATCGTCATATCGCCGAAAGCCGGCCCGTCTTTATATCATATGGGCGATACCGATATTTTCTCCGATATGGCCCTGATCGCCGAGCTGCGTAAGCCCCAGATCGGCCTGGTGCCGGTCGGCGACCGTTTCACCATGGGAGCGAAGTCCGCGGCGCTGGCGGTAAAGCGCTATTTCAATTTCGAGACGGTGGTGCCCTGCCATTACGGGACCTTCGATCTCCTCGCGCCGGACCCGAGCGACTTCATCGCTGCTTTGGGCGAGGGTCCAAAAGTGCTGGTGCCGCAGATCGGGGAAGTGATCGCGCTCTGATGGGGCCCCTCCCGCATTGCCCCGGCAGGAGGCAAAATGCTATAGGCTCGCTCCCTGCTACCATAGGCTCTCATTCGAAAAATCAGGGTATTTTCGGAGGGCGAATAGCGCGTTCGCCCGAAAACACTCTGATATCAGAGAAAACCCCGAAGGAATTCCCATGTCCGTCGATCAGGCGACCGTCCGCCGCATCGCCCATCTCGCCCGCATCAAAGTCACCGATGAAGAGGTGCCGCATTTGGCCGAAGAGCTCAATGCCATCTTGGCCTTCGTCGAGGAATTGAGCAGCGTCAATGTCGAAGGGGTCGAGCCGATGACCTCGGTCATGCCGATGCAAATGAAAATGCGCGACGATGTGGTGACCGAAGGCAATCAGGCCGATCCGATCCTTTCCAATGCACCGGCGGCCGAAGATCATTTTTTTGTCGTGCCGAAAGTTGTGGAATAGGGGTAGTGCCTTCCTTCTCCCGCAAGCGGGAGAAGGAGGCGCGCCATCGATTTGGTTTCTTTCCGGGTCTTATAGAAAGAAGTGACGTTGAGTGATTTGACCGATTTGAGCCTCGCCGAAGCGCGCGATGCCTTGTTGAGGAAGGAAGTTTCCGCCGTCGAGCTCGCCAAGGCGCAAATCGCGGCGATCGAAAAGGCGCGAGCGCTCAATTGTTTCATCGTCGAGACGCCGAAGCGGGCGCTGGCCATGGCCGAAGAGTCCGACGCGCGGCTCGCGGCAGGCACGGCGCGCCCGCTCGAAGGCATCCCGCTCGCCATCAAGGATCTTTATTGCACCAAGGGCGTCCAGACGACGGCGGCGAGCCATATTCTCGAAGGTTTCGTGCCGAGCTATGAATCGACGGTCACGGCCAATCTGTGGCGCGATGGCGCGAGCATGCTCGGCAAGCTCAATCTCGACGAATTCGCCATGGGCTCGTCGAACGAGACCTCTTATTTCGGCCCGGTCACTTCGCCTTGGCGGCGGCCTGGCTCCAATGTCCCGATCGTGCCCGGCGGCTCGTCGGGCGGTTCCGCTGCAGCGGTCGCGGCGCGGCTCTGTTATGGGGCGACGGCGACCGACACCGGCGGCTCGATCCGCCAGCCCGCGGCCTTCACCGGCACAGTCGGGATCAAGCCGACTTATGGCCGCTGCTCGCGCTGGGGGATCGTCGCCTTCGCGTCCTCGCTCGATCAGGCCGGGCCGATCGCCCGCAACGTGCGCGACGCAGCAATTCTCTTGCGCTCCATGGCCGGCCATGATCCGAAGGATGCGACTTCGGTCGATGTGCCGGTGCCGGATTATGAGGCGGCGATCGGCACTTCGATCAAGGACAAGGTGATCGGCATTCCGAAGGAATATCGGCTCGACGGCATGCCGGCCGAAATTGAGCGGCTGTGGCACGAGGGCGTCGCCTGGCTGAAGGCCGCGGGCGCGATCATCGTCGACATTTCCCTGCCGCATACGCGCTATGCGCTGCCGGCCTATTATATTGTCGCGCCGGCGGAGGCCTCGTCCAATCTCGCCCGCTATGACGGCGTGCGCTACGGGTTGCGCGTGCCGGGCAAGGACATTGCCGATCTCTATGAGAACACCCGCGCCGCGGGCTTCGGCAAAGAGGTGCGCCGCCGCATCATGATCGGCACTTATGTGCTCTCGGCCGGCTATTATGATGCCTATTACGTCCGGGCACAGAAGATCAGAACTTTGATCAAGCGCGACTTCGAGACGGCCTTCGTCGATGGCGTCGATGCGATATTGACGCCGGCGACGCCCTCGGCCGCCTTCGGGATCGGCGAGAAGGGTGCCGCCGATCCGGTCGAAATGTATTTGAACGACGTCTTCACCGTGACGGTGAATATGGCTGGTCTGCCCGGGATTGCCGTGCCGGCCGGCATCTCGTCGGAAGGGCTGCCGCTCGCTTTGCAATTGATCGGCCGCGCCTTCGAGGAAGAGACTTTGTTCGCTCTCGCCTCGGTGATCGAAGCGGCTGCGCCGAAGATCGCGCTGCCGCCGAAATGGTGGGTGTGAGGCATGGCTGGCCTTGCAAATGCTATATATCAAAGCCGAAATGGGTCGAACCGCTAAATCCCTGAGGCACGATCATGAACACGCACGCAAAACCCTCAAAGCTCATCAAGGGCGCGACCGGCGATTGGGAGATCGTCGTCGGCCTGGAGGTCCATGCCCAGGTCGTTTCCAAGGCGAAGCTCTTCTCTGGGGCTTCCGCCGAGTATGGCGGCGAGCCCAACACCCATGTCTCGTTTGTCGATGCGGCCATGCCCGGCATGCTGCCAGTGATCAATGCGGAATGCGTCGCCCAGGCGGTGCGCACCGGGCTCGGCCTCAAGGCGCAGATCAATTTGCGCTCGGTCTTCGACCGGAAGAATTATTTCTACCCGGATCTGCCACAGGGATATCAGATCTCTCAGTATAAGAGCCCGATCGTCGGCGAAGGGACGGTCATCGTCGATGTCTCGCCGACCGAGCAGATCGAGGTCGGCATCGAGCGCCTGCATCTCGAGCAGGATGCCGGCAAGTCGCTGCACGAGCAGTCGGCGACGGAATCCTTCGTCGACCTCAACCGGGCCGGCGTCGCGCTGATGGAGATCGTCTCCAAGCCCGACATGCGCTCGGCCGAGGAGGCCAAGGCCTATGTGACGAAGCTTCGGACCATCCTGCGCTATCTCGGCACCTGCGACGGCAACATGGAGCAGGGATCGCTGCGCGCCGACGTCAATGTCTCGGTGCGGCGGCCGGGCGAGCCCTTCGGCACCCGCTGCGAGATCAAGAACGTCAATTCGATCCGCTTCATCGGCCAGGCGATCGAGATCGAGGCGCGCCGGCAGATCGGCATCATCGAAGACGGCGGCAAGATCGATCAGGAAACGCGGCTGTTCGACCCGAACCGTGGCGAGACCCGCTCGATGCGGTCGAAGGAAGAGGCGCATGACTATCGCTACTTCCCCGATCCAGATCTCCTGCCGCTCGAATTCGATCAGGCCTATGTCGATGCGCTCGCCGCCTATTTGCCGGAGCTGCCCGATGCCAAAAAGGCGCGCTTCATGGCGGATTACGGCCTGCCGGCCTATGACGCCGGCATTCTTGTCGCCGATAAGGAGACGGCCGACTATTACGAGGCCACGGTCGCGCATGGCGGCAAGCACCGCGATCCCAAGGCGGTGGCCAATTGGATCATGGGCGATGTCTCAGCCTATGCCAATTCGCTCGGCCTCTCGGTGCCGCAGACCCATCTCAAGCCGGCGCAGATCGCCGGCCTCGTCGATCTCATCGCCGACGGCACGATCTCCGGCAAGATCGCCAAGGATCTGCTCCTCATCCTCATCAGCGAGGAGAAGGACGGCGATCCTTATGCCATCGTCGCGGCGCGGGGCATGAAGCAGGTAACCGATCTCGGCGCGATCGAGACCGCCGTCGATGCGATCATCGCCGCCAATCCCGACAAGGTCGCACAAGCGCAAGCCAAGCCTTCGATGCTCGGCTGGTTCGTCGGGCAGGTGATGAAACAGACTGGCGGCAAGGCCAATCCGCAGGCCGTCAACGAGCTTCTGAAGACGAAACTCGGCATTTGAGATGCCCGCCGAATCACCCGCAAGTGCGGTTGATTCGCATTTCATGGCGCGTCCGATGCCTTTGCCGCGGTCATTCCGCGGCATTTTTGTTTCGCCCCACAAAATTTTTTTCATGGCCGTCGTCGGCCCCGGATCGCGCGTGTGCAACTGTTTTCGATCGCGCCTTCGCGGCTTGAAAAGAGAGATCGATCCGGCAGATCGTCGTGCTCAAGCGCCGCGCATGATCGGCTGATGAAGCTCTGCATTCGTGTCGAGACGCGCATCATGAGAGACGCGCATAGGCGCAATGAAAAATCTATAGTCGCAAGAAAAACAATGACTTTGTTCGCGAGCTGCGCGGCTCGGCCGAGTTCGTGCAGCGGCTTTCCGAAACGCCGTCACGCGTTTTGCCGACATGCTTCGCGCAGCATAGATGATCCTCACTGTGCTCGTCCGATGCGATCGCCATCGTCGTTGCGCCTATGCTCGACAAGCTCGGTTCGAGGCCTCGACATGAGCATCGAGCAGCGTTCTCGAGCTAAGAATCTTGCGTTTGTGCGCGCATGCCTCTTGCACGACTGATTAACCGCGGTACGGTAATCAGGCCTCTTGTCGGCACGTCAACCTACGCCGACGAAATAGCAGAGGGGACTCGAACATGGTGAAGGCTACCACCAAACGTAAACCCGCGAAGAAGACCGCGGCGAAGAAGAGCGCTGCCAAGAAGACAATGCGCAAGGCGGCGACCAAAAAAGGCGCGGTGAAGAAGACTGCAGCGAAGAAGGGCGCCGTGAAGAAGCGCGTCGTCAAGACTGCTGCGAAGAAGGCCGTCAAGACTACGGCGCGCAAATCTCCGGCCAAAAAGGCCAGTGCCAGGAAAGCGAGCTCCAAGAAGGCCACGCGCAAGGCCGCTGCCCGCAAGCCGAAGGCGCCGGCCCCGGTGACACCGGAGACGGTCTAAACTTTTTGGAAGAGGAGGACGGAGACGGCCGGTGCGGTTCTGATGCGATGTTTCGCATGCTGATACCGGTCCGGTCGTCCCGTCTCCGTCTCACTCTTCACGAGAGCTCTGCTCCGAAGACGGTTTTGCGCTGAATGAGATGGCGCGCGCCGCCGCTCAGCCTGCCCGGCCGGGGGCCTCGGAACGCAGCACGTGATCATTCGCTTTGCCTATCGCACCAGACAGACACGTGCGAAGGATAGCCAGGTCTTGTCGGCTGCAGCACCCGATGCTTTTATCTTTTGCCATTCGCTCCCGCATTTATTCATCCGCGCGCGCGAAGCCGGCGGCAATTCTTCCGGCATGTCCGGCGCGAAATCGGCCACCATCGGGTCTATGCCCGATGGCGGAGCGCTTGCCGGCGGGGCGCTCGCCAGCGGAGCTGCTGGTGCTGACAGAGTTGTAGGCCGCACGGGCGGCATCGGCGGCATCGGCGTGATGCCCGAGACTTTGCTTCTGCCACTCTCGTCCTGGGCTGTCGCGGCAAAGCCAGAGACCAGGCTTGCGAGAGCAGCAAGGCCGAGGGCCAGAATGATGTTTCGCATCATCGCGCCCGGACCGGCAGCTCGCCCTCCGCCTAGCTTCGCCTGCAGCAATGCTTTCGGCATCTGCCCGCGCGGGCTCGTCATCGCATCGATCATCGGCAGATCCTTCAGCCTTGACTCGTCTGGTCTCAGGGCTTGCGTGCCCAGCTGTCGACCCGTCCTGCCTACATAAAGCGGCTTTGTGGCCGGATGCCGGATATTGACGCAACAACCGGGCGCAAGGACGGCGCCGTGGAAAGCCGGCGGCATGGCGGAGACGGAGGGATTCGAACCCTCGATAGGGCTTTACAACCCTATAACGGTTTAGCAAACCGCCGCCTTCAGCCTCTCGGCCACGTCTCCATATTACCCGTTGTACCAGCCGTTGTGCTTTGCATGCTGAAAGCGATGCGAATTGCAGCGGTATCGGGCGATCACGGAGATATGCCCGAGGGCGGCGGCAATGGCAAGCGAAAGGCGGCCCGAGCCGTTGCTCGCATTATCTCGCGCTCTTGATTTGGCGGCGCCTCGCCCCAAATTCTGCACGGATGAAGGTCACGCACCGATGCCGATGTCTTGCCATTGAATAATCGTAAAATGAGCGCCAAGTAGAACAAAGTGCCGCGGCCGAACACTGAAATCAGCTGCAAAAATAAATTCTACGTAATCTGCACAATATCCCTAGCTTGTTGCGCTTCTGCCACGTCGATCGGGGAAAGTAGACAGGGAAAGGGTCCGCCATTTTATCGGCCAATCTTCCTGTCTATCCTTAGCTGCCTCGGCAGGAGAGATGTTGCATAAGTTCGGCGTCGCCTTAGTAAAGCGGATTAAATATTTGTCTTATAAACGGTTTAGGGCGTGGACCTGAGGCTGGCTCTTCCCCTTCCGATAGCTGCGGGCTATGGTTTTCGAAATCGGATGTGGGGATGCGGAAAGGAAAGCCGATCCTTTATGGGTTTATCGGCGGAGATTGACATGAGGCTGGGCCAGAGCTTTCTCCTCAGCAATATTGTCAAAAGCATTCTCAGAAGCATTCTCCTGGGATCGGCCGTGTTTTTGGCCGCAGGTGCGGCGGCGGAAGCGGCCGATAATGTGGTGCGCCAATCCCTGGTTGGCGGGTCGCCTCCGAGCCCCTATGCGGGTATTTGCGACATCTATGGCGATGGGTTCTTCTATCTTCCCGGCACCGATAGCTGCCTGAAGATCGGCGGCCTTGTCTATGGCGAGCTGCAGACGGCAGCGCCGTCCTACAGCATCAATGGCCAGACCTTTGAGGGCAATGGAACGCCGAAGGGCGGCGGCTATATTCCTGGCTCAACTCAATATGTCACGGCAGGCCAGCGCAATGCGGTTGACTATGTCATGCTCGGCCGCGTCGAGCTCGATGCGCGCCAAGCGACCCCCTATGGGCCTGTGCGTGCCTTCGTGCGGGCAGATACGCTCTTCGGGCCGACTGACAATGGGCTTACTAGGGGCGGGCCAGGCAGCGCCTACAGCGCCAATGTGCGCGATGCGACGATCCTCGACAAAGCCTTCCTTCAATTCGCCGGCCTGACCGCCGGCTATGCGCAATCCATGTTCGATTTCTATGCGGATGCCGACAATTACGGCTATCTGCGCGGCTCGAATGCGACCGTGCCCTTGCTCGCTTATACGGCGAGCTTCGGCAAAGGATTTTCGACGACGCTTTCGTTTGAGGATCATGATTGGCGCCGCGCTGCGATCGGCAGCACAATCGCCAATTACCAGGCCCTGCCGGCGAGCCAGCGCGTGCCCGACGTCGTCGGCAATATCAGGCTCGATCAGCCTTGGGGTGCCGCGCAGCTCTCGGGCGCGGCACATCAGATCCGCAGCAATTTATTCGCGACCACGGCGGCCGGGAGCTTGGGGGCTCCGGCCAATTCCAACAGCGATTTTGGATTGGCGGTTCAGGGCGGTCTCGAACTCAACACCGACATGATTGCGCCCGGCGACAAATTATGGCTGCAGGCTGCTTATGAGAAGGGTGCCTATAGCTATGTCGGGGGCAATAATCTCGCCTGGGCCTATGGTCCGGTGAATGGCACGCGCTATTTCGGTGCCGGCATCTCGCCGCAGGATTACAATTTCGGCTGGGATCCGCAGCTTCCTTCCGATTGCGTCTATACCGGCCTCACCGCTGCGAGCGCGACCTGCGACAAGCCCTGGGGCTTCTCCTTCACCGGCGCCTTCAAACATTATTGGACACCGACTCTGAGTTCGGCCGTTTTCGGCTCCTATCTTTCGACCAATTACGACGCCAACGCGCTGGCCGGTCTCGGCGGCGCCGTCGGCGATGTGGATACGAAGGAAACCCGCATCGGCGGCAGCCTCGTCTGGACGCCGATCAAAGGCCTCGATATCGGCACCGAATTCATGTATCTGCATTTGTCGCAATCGACTCCGGCGGGCCTCGCGCCGAATTATGGTGCGACCAGTCTCGGCGCCGCCGGCGTGCCTGCCTTCCAGAACAACAGCAATGAATATGAGGGGCGCATCCGCGTTCAGCGGGCGTTTTGACCTCGGCGTTTTGACCTCTCTGTGGCCGCGGCCGGCGGCTTAGATCACGATGACTTTGGATTGAATCAATCCAAAGTCATGATTGAGACATCGGATATATCCGATGTCTCCAGAAACGTGATCAATTCTCGTAATTTAGAGCGGGATATGCAGATAAGCTTGCGCAATCTGCGTAAACTTGATTGCGCCGGAAAACCGGTTCCCACTTTTCCTCATCCCGCTCTAGCATATCGGCGGAATCCTCAGCCTTGTGGGGACAGAGTCTCGCCGTCCTCGACCTTTCTGACGAATTCGGCGATCCGCTCGATCGAAGCCTCGTCATAAAGCAGCGGCGCATGGCCTTGGCCTGCGACGACATAAGTCTCGCAAGCCTTGTGGCGCTGTGCCATCTCGGCAAATGTCTCGGGCGACAGAATGTCGGAATTGGCACCGCGGATGGCGAGGAGGGGCACATCAGCCAAAGCCTCGAAGAGCGGCCAAGCCGGCGGCAGAGGCTCATCGAGATCGATCGCCTCGAAGGGCTTCACGAGCTTCCGGTCGAACGTCAGACCATAGGTTCCATCCGGCTTTTCGAATGTCGCGCGTGCATAGGCTTCGAAATCCGCCTCGGAGAGCCCGTCGAACTGGGCGCTCATGGTCTTCTTGAGACAATCGACGCTGTCGGCGAGCGAAATCGGCGCCACGAGATGGCGCAGATAATGCCGGATTCGGGCGAGGCCTTTCGCTTCGATGACGGGCCCGATGTCGTTGAGGACGGCGCCGCGCAGAAGGGTCGGCTGGCGCACGGCAAGGGCCATGATATGCAGTCCGCCGCGTGAAGTGCCGATAAAGATCGCCTCGCTGATTTCGCTCGCGGTCAGCATCGCCGCAATATCGGCATTTTCGACCGCGAGATCGTAATTGCGCCAATTGCGGTCAGGATCGGAAGCACCTCGGCCGCGATAATCGATCGCAACGACGCGCCGTCTGCGTCCCGCGACGCCCGCGGCGAGCGCCGCAGCGAGCGGGCCGAAATCAGCAGCGTTACGCGACAGGCCGGGAAGGCAGACGATCGGCAGGCCGGGGTCGAGCGGCGAGCCGTAATCGCGCATATGCAGCCTCAGCCCGTCGGGGGCGGCGATCAACCGGCTTTCATAAGAACTTGCGTAAAACATGGGAGTGATCGCCGTGAGCTGTGGGATCAGCGACGCTCTTAGAGCATGTCCCGGAAAAGTTGATAGACTTTTCCGACACCTTTTAGACATCGGGTATACCCGATGTGCTTGGACTGCGATTCCACGTGATCGGGATCGGCTCTAGCGCTGTTTGCTGCCCAGGGAAATCAGCGCAGATAAAGCGGATATGCCGGAGCCAAATCGGCACCGATTTTAACCGCTAAGCCGGCATCTCTCCGGATGTGCTTAAAGCTTATGAACGGTGCATTTACCATATGAGTATTTCATTGGAACTTATTTCAAATCTTACCGATTTCCGGGCATGAGAGAGCTTCCTCCCAAAGATCTGCGCCGCATCCTCGTCGTCGAGGATGAGCTTCTCCTGCGCGACCTGATCGTCGATATTCTCGCGGAGGCCGGATTTGCGACGAGCGGGGCTTGCTGTGCCGGCGAGGCGATTCAGCTGCTCCAAAATCAGCAGGCCATCGCCCAGGAGATTGCCGCGGTCGTGACCGATGTCGATATGCCGGGCGAGCTCGACGGCATCGGCTTGGCGGCGCGCGTGAATGAAATCTGGCCGTGGATCGGCGTCGTCATCACCTCCGGCGCGCATCGCGGCGCGGCACTTGCCCTGCGCCCGCCAGCGCTTTTTCTGGCGAAACCCTTTCGCGCGGACCGTCTGATCGCTGCAGTTCGCTCGGTCACGGAGGCAAGGCTCGCGTCGCCTCAGCGTCGCGCGTCCTAATCTAGAGCTTGGCATGGACCTCGCGCAGCATTTCGGCTCGCGCCGCTTCGCCGAAACTCGCCTCATACATGGTGAGATTTTCCATCACCCTCTGCACGTAATTCCTGGTCTCGGTGAAGGGGATGCGCTCGACCCAATCGATCGGATCGATGCTGGGCGAGCGGGGGTCGCCATAAGCTTCGATCCATTGCTTTACCCGATGGTCGCCGGCGTTATAGGCGGCGAAGACGAGGATCGGGCAGCCTTTTTCCTCGGCCAGCAATTCGCCGAGATGGGCGGCGCCGAGCTTGGCGTTGAAGCCGGCATCGCTGATGAGCTTGGTGGGATCGAAATCGAGGCCCGCACGCTCGGCCGTCCGTTTCGCCGTCGTGGCGATCATCTGCATCAGGCCTTTCGCGCCGGCAGACGAGACGGCCTTTGAATCGAAGGCGCTTTCTTGACGCGCGATCGCGTAGACGATCGCGGGCGACGCGGAATTTTCGATGGGATCGAAATTCGGCACGCCATAGGTCGGAAAAGCGAGGCTGTCGATCGCGATCCGCCTTTGCCCGAGGATTTTTCCGATGACCAGCGAGGCATGGGCGTCGCGCTGGGCGGCAATGATCTTGGCCAGCGCCGCGAGCTGCAATTCGCTGGTGACATGCTGCGCCGCTGCCACGGCGAGCGGAAAGGCGGATTCCTTCTCGCCAAGCGCATAAAGAAGTTCGACGACGCGGATCAATTCATCGCGCGCCGTGCCGACGGCGGCGGTCTCGATGTTGCGCAGCGGGATCGTCTTCAGCCCCAGGCGTTCGCGCGCCAGCTGGCCATAATAGGTTGCAGATTGCGCTGCCGCCGTTTCGTAAAAGCTCTTGGCGCGTGCGGCGGCACCGGCATAGTGGGAAGCTTCCGCGGCGCGGCCCTGCCAATAGCCGGCGCGGGCGATCGAGATCGGCGTCTCGGCCAGAAGCGCCGCGGCGGAAAAATGCTTTGCGGCTCGCGCCGGATCATTGAGGAAGCGCAGCGCGATCCAGCCAGCTTGAAATTCCGCCTCGATCCGGAATGCGTCGGTGACGGCCGCATGTTCGGCGCAGAGCCGATAGGCGAGGACCGGCTCGCCGAGATCGAGCAGCTTGCGCGCCAGCGTTCGCTGCTCGAGCCACCATTCGTCGCCATTGACGAGGAGGGCCGGATCGTGCGGCGCGGTCAGCATCAAGCTGGCCGCCTCCTTGATCTTATTGGCATGCCCCAATTTCTGAACCTTGGCGAAAAGATAGGCGGGGTCGCTTTGCATGGCCTTGGGGATGGCCGCAAACATCTTGTCGCTCGCCGCATGATTGCTCGCGGCGACGCGCAATTTGGCAAGCGCCAAAACCTGCGGGCCCGCGATGGCCGCTGCGCGCAATCCGGCTTCGGTTTCATCCTTGTAGAGGAGGTAGTCGGCCCGGGCTTTGAAGTCCCGCTCGTCGAGTTCGGCGGCAAATTCGGTCTTCACTTTAGCTTCGAGCGCGGGCACCAGCTCGGCCTTATGCCAAATCGCGCGGACAAGCCGTTGCGCATCGGCGCTATCGCCTTCGCTTTTGAAGGCACGCGCCAGCGCGAGCCGGCCGAAGATGGTCTCGGGTGCCGCGTCGGAAAAGAAGCTTTCGATGCGGTCGGCGCTCGCGTTGTTGACATAGAGCATTTCTTCCATGCGGTGTTCGACGGCGTCGCGGGAGGGCCAGCCGGGATGCGCGTCCAAAAAGGCTTGCAGTCGCGCCAAGCCCGTTTCAGGCGCGAGGGCGCGCAGCGCGACCCAGGCGAGCGTGGTGCGCACGAGAGCGTCCTTGGCCGTCTGCGCCACCGCATCGCCTTGCGCAAGATCGCCCGCCTTGTAGAGGGCGAGCGCTTCGCGCAAGCCGGTGAGATCGAGGCCAAGCGCAGCGGCGGGATCGAACGGGCTGCTGGTCGCGCTGTTCTGCTCCATGCCTGCGGCCGGCGTTTTGCCACTTTGCACAAGTCGATCATGACCACTGTGGAGCAGCAGTTCGATCTCGGAGCCGATCTGATAGAGGGTCCGGCTGAGCCAATTGCCGAAATGGACATGGGCGGCGCGCGCCGACTGCTCCGGGCGCTCGGCCGCCAGATAGAAGACGAAGGCGAGGGACAGCATAAGGCAAAGGCCTAGGCTCGCCAGGCCAGTTGTCGAATAAGAAGCACGCCACTTTAGAGCCATCGACCTGTCCTATGCTCAAGCATGTCCCGAACGGCGGGCCGATCTGTCGATCGGGACAGGCTTCAACATTGATGATGAGCCGGTGGGCCGGAAAGTCCGGATCGCTTGGCCGGGTCGCTTGGGCAGGCCGCGCAATCTGGATCGGTTCTCGCCTAGGCTCGGCTCAAAACCGGGCTCTGCCGCCGATCGTCTGGCTGAGCCGTGCAATTCTCAACTTTTCGCTGCGCTAACCGCCCAGCTTATCGGCTCGCTCCTTGAGAAAACGTCAATGAGACGCATTCTGCCGGAAATGGCGCGGACGGGCTCGCGGTGCCGGTCCGCGGCGATCACAATACATGCCAGCCGCGTCGAGGCCTTGCGGATCTGAACTCAACCGTTATGTCTGTTCTGTCCGGCCGATCGCGCGGGCAGACTCGCAGTCGAGTTTCAAGTTTTGACCAGAAACCGCTGCAAAATAAGGCGTGGATTGGACAAACTGACAGAAGGACAGCCGAGATGGGGAAAAAGGCCGCTTTCAGAGGCTCGATCACCGCTTTGGTGACGCCGTTCAGAGCGGGAAAATTCGACGAAGCTGGGTTTCGGGCCTTCGTCGACTGGCAGATCACCAATGGCGCGCATGGGCTCGCCCCGGTCGGCACGACAGGCGAGAGCGCGACCCTTTCCCATTCCGAGCATCGTTCTGTCGTCGAAGTCTGCGTCGCCGAGGCGAAGGGCCGCGTGCCGGTCATCGCCGGCGCCGGATCGAACAATACGGAAGAGGCGATCGATCTCGCCGTCCATGCCGAAAAAGCCGGCGCCGATGGGCTTCTCGTCGTGACGCCCTATTACAACAAGCCGTCGCAGGAGGGCATGTATCGGCATTTCAAGGCGATCAATGATGCGGTCGGGATTCCGATCATCATCTACAATATCCCGCCGCGCTCGGTCGTCGACATGTCGGTCGATACGATGAAGCGGCTGTTCGAATTGAAGAATATTGCGGGCGTCAAGGATGCGACCGGAAATCTCGCGCGCACCGCCTTGCAGCGGCATGCGCTCGGGCCGGATTTCATCCAATTGTCGGGCGAGGACATGACGGCATTGGCGGTCATGGCGCACGGCGGCGACGGCTGCATTTCGGTTACTTCCAATGTCGCGCCGCGGATCTGCGCCGACATGCTGGAAGCCTGCATGAAGGGCGACTTCGCCGCGGCCTTGAAAATCCAAGATCGGCTGACGCCCTTACATGCTGCGCTCTTCGTCGATCCCAATCCGGCGGGAGCGAAATTTGCCCTCTCGCTTCTCGGCAAGATCGGCAATGAACTGCGGCTTCCCATGTTGCCGGCGTCCGAGGCCGCGCAGACGGCGATCAAATCCGCCATGGTGCATGCCGGCCTGCTGCCGGCCTGAACCAGAGCAGGCGCAGGCATCGACGCGGGAAACTTCATCTGAAACAATCATTCGAAGGGCGGGGCGGCAGCTCCGGCCTTTGCGGGGTTCAAGGCTTGGCCGCAAAACAGGACAGCAATTTCAAGGTCGCCGCGGAAAATCGCCGCGCCCGCTTCGATTATGAGATCGGCGAAACCTTCGAGGCCGGGCTGATGCTCACCGGAACCGAGGTGAAGGCGCTGCGGACCGGCAAGGCGACGATCGCCGAAAGCTATGCGCATGTCGACAAGGCCGGCGAGGTCTTTCTCGTCAATGCCAATATTCCCGAATATCTGCAAGCCAATCGCTTCAACCATGAGCCGAAGCGGCCGCGCAAGCTGCTCTTGAAGGCGCGCGAGATTGCGCAGATCGCCAAAGCGGTCGAGCGCGAGGGCATGACCATCGTGCCGTTGAAAATCTATTTCAACGCGCAGGGCAGGGCAAAAATTCAATTGGCGCTCGGGCGTGGCAAAAAGCTTCACGACAAGCGCGAGACCGAAAAGCAGCGTGACTGGAATCGCGAGAAGAGCCGGCTTCTCCACGCCAAGGGTTGATTCGGCTTAACTCGATGGGGGGCTGATCCATGAGCACGCTCAAGCTCGACCATTGCGTCATCCATGTTTCAGATTGGGATCGATCGAACCGATTTTATGCCGATGTCCTCGGTGCGGAGATTTTGCCGAGGCAAAAAGGCTTCGCCTATAAGCTTGGGGACTTCCTTCTCAATTGCCATGGGCCGGGGATCATCCCGAAGCTCGTGGCCCGAAAGCCGGTCGAGCCCGGCAATAGCGATCTCTGTTTCGAATGGCCGGGCACGATCGAGTCCGCGATCGCCCATCTCCAAAAATGCGGCGTGGCCGTCGAGATCGGACCGGTTGCGACGCGCGGCGCCAAAGGTGCGGCGACAAGCGTCTATTTCCGCGATCCGGACGGGTCGCTTCTGGAATTCATGGTCTATCCCTCGATCGGCGCATGAATGCCGAACCGGGCGCAGATCTTGTCGAAGACGTCGCGGAACATGGCAGCGGTCAACACGCCCGTATTGGTGTTGTAGCGCGAGCAATGATAGCTGTCGAAAAGCATGAGGCGAAAGCCGTCGCCTTCGGCGAGGACATGTTCGCGGCCATGGGCGAAGGGCCATTCGCCGATCTTGTAGCCGAGGCCGCGCAAGACCGAGTCATGGGCGATGCGCCCGAGCGCCAAGATCGCCTCGAGTTTGGGGAGAGAAGCGATGGTCGCCGAGAGATGCGGCCGGCAGCTGGCGATCTCCGCCGGCGTCGGCTTGTTTTGCGGCGGCACGCAGCGCACCGCATTGGTGATGGCGCAGGCGGCGAGGCGAAGGCCGTCGTCGGCGCGCTGGGCATAAGTGCCCTCGGCGAGGCCGCAGGCGAGCAAAGTCTCATAAAGGAGATCGCCGGCGAAATCTCCGGTAAACGGCCGGCCGGTTCGATTGGCGCCGCGCAAACCCGGCGCCAGGCCGACGATCAGCAGGCGCGGGTCCGGCGCAGTGAAAGTCGGGACGGGCGCGTTGAACCAATCGTCATGCGCCGCCCGCATCTCCTGCCTGAACGCAAAGAGACGCGGGCATTTTTCACAGTCGTGCGGCGGATCCGGCAAAGAGACTTCCATCTTGCCGGCATTCTTCTTACGAATAGGCGGCGGCAAAATCCCTGCCTCGCAGGCATCAGTCGTCGATCAGATCGTTATCATATCCGCCGGAGACACTCGCCGTAGGACGCCGTTCCTGATATTTCTGCGTCCGCTCGCCGCGTTCGTTCGGATCACGCCCGATCTTGGCGGCAAGATGGACGAGATCGATGAACTCATCCGCCTGGCGGCGCAATTCATCCGCCACCATCGCCGGCTGCGTCGCATTGGTCGAGACGACGGAGACCCGAACGCCCTTGCGCTGCACGGCTTCGACGAGAGAGCGGAAATCGCCATCGCCGGAGAACAGCACGATATGGTCGAGATGCTCGGCCATCTCCATGGCATCCACGGCGAGTTCGATATCCATATTTCCCTTCACCTTACGGCGACCGAGGGAATCGATGAATTCCTTCGTCGGCTTGGTGACGACGGAATAGCCGTTGTAGTCCAGCCAGTCGATCAACGGGCGGATCGAGGAATATTCCTGATCTTCGACCAAAGCGGTGTAATAAAAAGCCCGGATGAGCTTGCCCCGGCTTTGGAACTCTTTCAACAAACGCTTGTAATCAATATCAAAACCCAAGGACTTTGCCGTCGCGTACAGATTGGCACCATCGATGAAAAGCGCAATTCGTTCCTGATCAGCCATCAACGTTTCTCTGAGGTTCTCGGTTTAAGTCTAGTTTGCTAATAGCAAAGCGAGGTGTCGCGCAGGGGTGGCGCGCCCAAGCGGGACCGCCATTTGCGGGAGGTGCGACGCCTCCAGCGTCGCATGGGGAGATCATTATTGCATCTCCGATTTGTGGTTATGTGGCTTTAGACAGGGCCGCGTCAAGGGCAGGCCCTTGAAATTAAGATCAAAAGTGAAGACATTGGAGCCCAGGGAAGGATTGAGCAATTTCAGCGCCTTGTTTCGGCTCTGTGCCATGGAACTATGTTCTGTCTTGTTTGAGCGAATTGTTATCGAGCGATTATTAGGTTGATGAAGGGATAGTCGCTTAGTAGAAGGCCGGTACGAATCATCCCCGATCGCGCGATTTTAATGAAACAGGAGTGTCTGCCACATGGCACGCGTCACAGTTGAAGACTGCATAGACAAAGTTGAAAACCGCTTCGACCTCGTGTTGATAGCGGCGCATCGCGCGCGTATGATCTCCTCCGGCGCGCAGATCACGGTCGACCGCGACAATGACAAGAATGCCGTCGTCGCCCTGCGCGAGATCGCCGAGACGACCTTGTCGCCGGAAGATCTTACGGAAGACTTTATTCATTCGCTGCAAAAACATGTGGAAGTGGACGAGCCGGAAGCGGAAGCTGTGCCGGTCCTCACCCCGAGCATGGATAAAACTGCCCCCGACGCCCTGGGCGATGTCCAATTCGATCGCATGACCGAAGAGGATTTGCTCCGCGGTCTCGAGGGGCTTGTCCCACCGGCTGAGACCGACGACGACGGCGATTGAGGCCGCGCGCCTTTGGCCACTATGGACGCCCGATGCAGCCCTGATCCGGTTCGGGAGCCCGAGATGCGCCTGGCCTCTTAGAGGACATTCGGCGTGCGGCGCGCGGGCAGGTGTTCGGGCTTGCAGTTGCCGAACCGCCGGCGCCGAGGCGGCAAAACCAGCCTCGGCCGGAATGCCTATATATCAGATAGAATGCCGGCTCCACTCATGACATTGTGAGAGAGGACGGGCGCGCCTCTCCGGGCTTTGCCGGGCTGCCCGCCGCTTGAAATCGGCACCGACCATGATGCGGCAATATGAACTCGTCGAGCGAGTCCGGCGCTATAATGCGCATGTCGACGAAGACTTGCTCGACCGCGCCTATGTCTATGCGATGAAAGCGCATGGCGCGCAAAAGCGCGCTTCGGGCGATCCCTATTTTTCGCATCCGCTCGAAGTCGCTGCAATATTGACGGAGCTCAAACTCGACGATGCGACGATCGTCGCGGCCGTCCTTCACGACACGATCGAGGACACGGATTCGACGAGAGAGGAGATCGACCGGCTTTTTGGCCATGATATCGGCCGGCTCGTCGAGGGGCTGACCAAGCTGAAGCGCCTCGATCTCGTTTCGAAGCGCGCGGTCCAGGCGGAGAATTTCCGCAAATTGCTCCTCGCCATTGCCGACGATGTGCGGGTTCTCCTCGTCAAATTGGCCGATCGGCTTCATAATATGCGGACCTTGCATTTCGTGCCGAGCGAGAAGCAGGCGCGGATCGCCGAGGAAACGCTCGACATCTATGCGCCTTTGGCCGGCCGCATGGGCATGCAGAACATGCGCGACGAGCTCGAAGGGCTCGCCTTTCGCCATCTCATGCCCGAGGCGAGCGAGATGATCAAAGCCAAGCTCGACGATCTCCGCGAGAAATACGGCAAGATCATCGCCAACGTCGAGCGGGAGCTGCGCGACGAACTCTTTGCATGCGGTATCGAGGCCAGTGTGGAGGGACGCCAGAAACAGCCCTATTCGGTCTGGCGCAAGATGGAACGCAAATCCATCGCCTTCGAGCAATTGTCGGATATTTTCGGCTTCCGCGTCATCGTGAAGACGACCGAGGATTGCTACCGCGCGATCGGCGTGGTCCACACCAAATGGCCGACCGTGCCCGGCCGTTTCAAGGACTATATTTCGACGCCGAAGGAAAATGACTATCGGTCGATCCATACGACCGTGGTCGGTCCTGGCCGGCAGCGCGTCGAACTTCAGCTGCGTACTGCCGAGATGCAGGACATCGCCCGGCACGGCATTGCCGCGCATGTGCTCTACAAGGATGGGCGTGTCGCCGATCGCGACGTGCTGGCGCGCGAAAGCCGCGCCTATCAATGGCTGCACCGGACGATCGAACTCCTCGCCGAAGGCGATTCGCCCGAGGAGTTTCTCGAACATACCAAGCTCGAGCTGTTCCGCGACCAGGTTTTCTGCTTCACCCCGAAAGGCGAGCTGATCGCTTTGCCACGCGGCGCGACGCCGATCGATTTCGCTTATGCCGTGCACACTGATGTCGGCAATTCCGCCGTCGGCGCCAAGATCAATGGCGGGGTGGCGCCGCTTGTCTCGCAATTGCAGAACGGCGACGAGGTCGAGATCGTGCGTGCCGTTGGCCAGGTTCCGCCGGCGGCTTGGGAGTCCCTGGTTGTCACGGGCAAGGCCCGGGCAGCAATCCGGCGCGCGACGCGCGATGCGGTGCGGGCGCAATATACGGGCCTTGGACGGCAGATCGTGATGCGTGCCTTCGAAAGGGCGGGCAAATCCTATGGCGACGACAAGGTCAAGGCGGCTTTGCCGCGCTTGGCGCGAGCCAGTATGGACGATGTGCTGGCTGCCGTCGGCCGCGGCGAGATTTTTTCCGGCGATGTCGTCAAGGCCGTCTATCCCGACGCGCCCGAAGAGCGCAAGAGCGCCGCGCCGCAGCCGCGGCCTGAGGGCGAGCCCGGCTGGTTTCCGCTGCCCAAGGCGGCGAGCCTCGTGTTCAAAGTGCCGGGCGGCAACGGCGAAGCGGCGCAGAATTCGATCCCGATCCGTGGCTTGCGCGGTGATCTCCCGGTGCGTTTCACGCCGAATGGCGGCGCCGTGCCTGGAGACCGCATCGTCGGCATCTTAACGCCTGGCGAAGGCATCACAATCTATCCGATTCAATCGCCCGATCTCACCGCCTTCGACGATCAGCCGCAGCGTTGGCTCGACGTGCGTTGGGACATAGAGGAAGGCCGCCATGAATTATTTCCAGCGAAGATCATCGTGACCGCCATCAACGAGCCCGGAACCTTGGGGATGATCGCGACGCTCATCGGCGATACCGACGCCAATATCGACAACATCAGCATCAAACTGCTGTCGGCCGATTTTCGTGAGATGGTCATCGACATTGAAGTCGCCGATCTGAAACATTTGAATGGCATCATCACGCAATTGCGGGGAAAGCCCGTGGTCAGCAAAGTCGAAAGGGTCAATGGCTGAATGGTTTTGCCTCTCCGTCTCGGCGTCAATGTCGATCATGTCGCGACCCTGCGCAATGCGCGCGGCGGCGGCGTGCCGGATCCGCTGCGCGCGGCTCTGCTCGCCATCGCGGCCGGCGCCGACGGCATCACCGCGCATTTGCGCGAGGATCGGCGCCATATTCGCGACGACGATATGAAGCGGCTGAAGCAGGAGATCTCGAAGCCGTTGAATTTCGAGATGGCGGCGACCGATGAGATGGTCGCGATCGCGCTCGATACCCGCCCGCACGCCTGCTGTCTGGTGCCGGAAAAACGCAGCGAACGCACCACCGAGGGCGGCCTCGACGTGATCACTGGGCATGATCATCTGCGGCTCGTGGCGAGCGAACTCGGCCGCGCCGGGGTTCGCGTCTCGCTTTTCATCGAGCCGTCGAGCGAGGCGATCGAGGCCGCCCGTTCAATCGGTGCGCCAGTGGTCGAGCTGCATACGGGGGCCTGGTGCGACGCCTTGGCACATGCGGAGGTGGCGCGGGCGGCGCATGAATTTGCGCGGCTCAAGGCCGCTGCTGCGCTGGCCGGCGACAAAGCGATCGAATGTCACGCCGGTCACGGGCTCGACTATGAGACTGCCCGCGAGATTTCGAGCCTGCCGCAAGTGGTCGAGCTCAACATTGGCCATTTCCTCATCGCCGAGGCGATTTTCGTCGGCCTCGAGGCCGCGATCAAGAAGATGCGGGCTGCCATGGAGGCGGGGCGGGCTGCGAGCCTGCCCTTATGATCATCGGCTACGGAATCGATCTCTGCGACATAAGGCGCGTCGAGGCGGCGCTCGCCCGCTTCGGCGAGCGTTTCACCAGCCGCTGTTTTACCGACATCGAAAGGGCAAGATCCGAGGCCCGGGCCGGGCGGGCTGCCTCTTATGCGAAGCGTTTCGCCGCAAAGGAGGCTTGCGCCAAGGCGCTCGGGACCGGTTTGCGTCGGGGCATCTATTGGCGCGATATGGGCGTCGTCAACCTGGCGTCCGGCAAGCCGACAATGCAATTGACTGGCGGCGCTGCGGCGAGGCTCGTCGATCTCACGCCGGCGGGGTATCGGGCCGTCATTCACCTGACCCTGACGGACGAATATCCCCTCGCTCAGGCACATGTGATCATCGAAGCGATCGAGGTGAAGGGGTGAGGGCCGCGGCGCGAGAGCGGTTTCAGGTTGAGTGCGCGCACTCGACCGTTGCGAAACCGCTCTCACTATGAGATGTCGGATATATGCGATGTCTAAGACCCTGAGACATCGGATATATCCGATGTCTAAAACAAAGAGCTGGAGCATCTTCAGGCGAAGCGGTCTCCGCTTCGGCTAAAATGCTCTTGCGGTAACCAGCGCTTCTCTTATCGGAGAAACCTATGAAATTTTCCAAGGCGGGCGCCGGAAATTGGCGGAACGACCATGGAAGTGCCAGGATTGAAGCGGATGCAGGCCGGCCGATGCGTCATGCCGCCGCGCAGCCGCGCGAGGCAGAAGCCGAACTGCCTTCTCCGCCCGCATTTCGCATGGTAAGGAGCGCTTTCCACTGTTCGGGGGTGGCGCCTCTCGGCCGGAATGGCCCGACGAAGGCAAAAAGCATAGTTCGCAACTAAATGCGCGGGACGGCCTGCTTTGGTGCTGCGCTCGAGGATAGAGTGTAAAACATGACGGAACCGACAAAGGCCGGCAAGAAGGGCGCAGACTCGATGCGGCGGACGAAGGAAGGTGGCTTTCTCGGAGAGCTCGTCAAGGTCATTTTTCAGGCGTTGCTCATTGCACTCATCGTGCGCACGCTCCTGTTCCAGCCCTTCAATATCCCTTCCGGCTCGATGATTCCGACCTTGCTCGTCGGCGATTATCTCTTCGTCTCCAAATATGCCTATGGCTATTCCTTCCATTCATTGCCGTTCAGCCCGCCGCTTTTTCACGGCCGCATCCTGGCCTCGCGGCCGAAGCGCGGCGATGTCGTCGTTTTCAAACTGCCGCGTGATGGCCAGACCGATTACATCAAGCGGGTGATCGGGCTGCCGGGCGACAAGATCGAGATGACAGAGGACCGGCTCTATATCAATGGCGTCATGGTTCCGCGCGAGCCGATCGCGCCTCTGAAGGAGCCGGATCTTTATGGCCATTTGCGTGACGTGCCGGCCTATAAGGAGACCTTGCCGGGCGGCGTGAGCCATACGATCATCGAAGTCGAAAACGGCCACGGATTTTACGACGATATCAGGGACGCTTCCGGGGCGCCGAAAGTTTTCGAAGTTCCACCGGACCATTATTTCATGATGGGCGACAATCGCGAGAATTCGACCGACAGCCGGGTCCCGGAAGATGCCGGCGGGGTCGGCTATGTCCCGTTCGAAAATCTCGTCGGCCGTGCTGAGGTGATCTTCTTCTCGGTTGACGAGGGCGAGCCGGCCTGGGAATTCTGGAAATGGCCCTGGGACGTGCGCTGGTACCGCCTCTTCAAACATGTGAAATAGATGGCGCCAAGGAACTGCGACTTAGATAGGCTCGAGAGCAGCATCGGGCATAAGTTCAGAAATCAAGATCTCGCCAATTTGGCGCTTACCCATGTCAGCGCCGCCGCTGGCCGGCATGAGACCTATCAGAGACTCGAATTCCTGGGTGATCGCGTTCTCGGGCTTGTGGTGGCGGATATGCTCTATGCCGCCTTTCCCACGGCCGAGGAGGGGGAACTCTCGCGCCGCCTCGCCGATCTCGTGCGCCGGGAGAGCTGTGCAGAGGTTGCGCTCGAATGGGGCGCCGAGGCTTTTCTCCGCCTCGGCGAGGGAGAGCGGCAGGCCGGCGCCAGCAGTAAAACGGCGATGCTCTCCGATATTTGCGAATCGCTCATCGGCGCGATTTTTCTCGACGCGGGTTACGAGGCGGCGAGAGCCGTGGTGATGCAGGCCTTCGAGCCGCGCATGCGCTCGCCGCGGCGGCCTTTGCGCGATCCCAAGACGGCCTTGCAGGAATGGGCGCAGGCGCGTGGCCTCGAGGCGCCGCTCTATCGTGAGATCTCCCGCTCCGGGCCGCATCATGCGCCGGAATTCACAATGTCGGTCAAGGTTGCCGGCTTTGCCCCGGTCGAGGCGAAAGCGATGTCGAAGCGCGGTGCGGAGCAGGCGGCGGCGGCGAGCTTCATCGCCCGCGAAGGCATAGAGGCGAATGGCGGTGCTGGTGCGCCATGAAGTCCCAAATGAAGCCCAAAGCCTTTCGGATGAGCCCTCGGAATTTGTCCATGACGGCTGCACTATGAGCGAGACTGTCGGGGATGCCGGTACGCGGCGATGCGGCTTTGTCGCCCTCATCGGCGCGCCCAATGCCGGCAAATCGACTTTGCTTAATGCGCTCGTCGGCGCGAAAATCTCCATCGTCTCGCGCAAGGTGCAGACGACGCGAAACTTGGTGCGCGGCATAGCGATCGAAGGTGCCGCGCAGATCATTTTCGTCGACACACCGGGCATTTTCGCGCCGAAGCGCCGCCTCGATCGCGCCATGGTCAGCTCCGCCTGGGGCGGCGCCGGCGACGCCGATGTCGTGGCGCTGCTCGTCGATGCCCGCAAAGGCATTGATCCCGAGGTCGAAGCGATCCTTCCTAGACTGAAGGATCTTTCCGCCACCAAGATCCTCGTTCTCAATAAGATCGATGTGATTGAGCGGCCGAAATTGCTCGAGCTCGCGGCCAAGCTCAATGCCATTTTGCCCTTTGCCGAGACCTTCATGATTTCCGCGCTGACCGGCGACGGGCTTGCGAGTTTCAAAGCCCGGCTCGCCGCGCTGATGCCGATCGGCCCTTGGCTCTATCCGGAGGACCAGCTCTCCGACGCGCCTTTGCGGGCGCTTGCCGCCGAAATCACCCGCGAAAAGATTTTCGAGCGTCTGCATGACGAATTGCCCTATCAGTCGACGGTGGAAACCGAGCTCTGGAAGGATATGCCGGACGGCTCGGTGCGGGTCGAGCAGACGATCTATGTCATGCGCGAGGGGCACAAGAAGATCGTCATCGGCGAGGGGGGCCGCACCATCAAGGCGATCGGCACCGCGGCGCGCAAGGAGATCGCCGAGGCAGCCGAGCAGAAGATCCATCTCTTTCTCTTCGTCAAAGTGCGCGAGAATTGGGCAGACGACCCGGACCGCTACCGCGAAATGGGGCTTGAGTTTCCGAAAGGATGAGGCGTGGCCGGAAAATCTTCGGGCGGCCTATGCTTGATTTGGCGCGGCCGGACCTTTGCTAAGCTGCATTTGCCCGGGGAATTTGCTAGAGCATGTCCCGGAAAAGTTGACAGACTTTTCCGACATCTTAGACATCGGATATATCCGATGTCTCATCGAGGACATGCTCTACTTTTTTAATGTAGAGCCGATTTGTCCCGATCATGTGGATCGCATTTCAAGCACATCGGATATATCCGATGTGCCAAAGATGCGATTCCACATGATCGGGATCGGCTCTAGGAACCGGAGCGAACCTGTCCCAAAGGACGGAGGCCGCCCGGGGCCTGATTTTGATTGCGGAGAAATGAGATGAGCCAGCAAGAAACCACAGAAGAGCTTTCCGAGAAGGCCAAGGAAATCGAAAGAATGGGCGATACGATCGTCCGCGCCGCCGAAGGGCGCCGGCCTATGCCGATCTCGCTCAGCAACTCTTTGAAGAGCATTGCCGAGCTCACGGCGCTGTGTGAGGAGGCGCTCGGCGAACATCTTGACGGAAAACTCGGCAAGGATGCGCTGAGTTCTGTCGTGATCGCGCTCAACGCCGTTCATGCGGGAATCGACAGCTTGACCGTCTTCCAGGCTCTTGAAGGCGCGGCCTATAATACGATTACGGTCGCCAATGATTGATGCCTGTGCGGTGTCCGATCTTTTGATTGTGTGGGCCGCGCCGGCATAGGCACCTGATTTTCCGGATTGTGGAGAGCGCAAGCCGGAGTCGATTTAAATGCGGCTTCGGGTCGAGGCATGGAATGGCATGATGAAGGCCTGATTATCGGCGTCAGGAAATATGGCGAGTCGAGCGTCATCCTCGAGGTGATGACTTATGCCCATGGCCGCCATTTTGGCCTTGTCAAAGGCGGCCGTGGAAAGCGCATGCAGCCGGTCTTGCAGCCCGGCAATGGCGTGTCGGTCGTATGGCGGGCACGGCTCGATGAGCATTTGGGGCTTTATGCCGTCGATGCGACGGATCTGCGGGCGGCGCGGCTCATGGCCGATGCCGCGACATTGCAGGGCCTCAATCTGCTCGGCGCGCTGCTGCGGCTCCTTGCCGAGCGCGATCCGCATGCGGCGCTCTATCGCGCGGCCGTGCTGATCGCCGATCGTCTTGATGACCAGGAGATCGCGCCGGCGCTTCTGGCGCGCTTCGAATTGGCGATTCTCGCCGAACTCGGCTTCGGCCTCGATCTTTCCTGCTGCGCCGCGACCGGCAGGCAAGATGATCTCGTCTTTGTCTCGCCGAAGAGCGGCCGTGCCGTCTCCCGCGCGGCGGGGGCGCCTTATCGCGACAGGCTGTTGCCGCTGCCGGCCTTTCTGCGCGATGAGGCTGCAGGCGGCAGGCCAATGCCTTCCGATATTCGCGATGGCTTTTCTCTCGCGGCGTTTTTTCTCGCCCGCGACGTCTTTGGCCCACGTGGCCTCGCCTTGCCCGATGCGCATATGGCCTATCTCGCCGCTTTGGCGAAAGCTGCGGGATAGAGCGGGATGAGGAAAAGCGGGAACCGGTTTTCCTCATCCCGCTCTACACTTTAGGAATCGATCACGTTACAAAGACATCGGATATATCCGATGTCTCAATCATGATTTTGGATTGATTCAATCCAAAATCATCGTGATCTATGGCGGGATGAGGGAAGGCGATGTCGTTTATTCGGCGACTGGGCAGATCCGCCGCACGATTTTGCGGCTGACGCCGTAGCCTTGGTCGAGGGCGATTTCATGGGTGCTGCAGCGAGCCTCCGTGATGGAGGCCGCGCGTGCCTCGCCATCATGCAGAGCGGTCTCACGCGCCTCGACCCCGCTTGATTGCGGTCCCCCAGCCACCGCAATCGCCAGAATGGCGAGACCGATGACGATACCCAGCACGAAGACGACTTTTGCCATGATCACATTCTCGATCGTGAAGGATCCCATTGTCCAAGGAACTCGGCCCAAAGGATCCGCGGTGATCTTTTGCGCAGCCGATAGCGAAGGCGCCGCTGCGAGCCATGTCACTCTATAAGACGCACGTAAACGCGACGCTGTGCGGCGGAGCACGACTCAATAGCCCGGCGCGCCGCCTTCACTAATGACGCCGGCTGCGGTGATCTAGTGCAGGCCGGCCACACTCGAATTCAATCGATCGGCACCTGGCCGATGCCTTTGCGTGCACCAAGCCGCAGGCTTTAAATGGCGCGAAAACAACATATCTTATCAATTATTTGAGGCATCTCGCAGGCAGTGGAAACCGGCCGATCTTCGAAGCCCCCGGACTGGCTTGGCGTGGCAAAAATGCGGATCTCGGACAGAGCACGAACTTGCGGCGACTCAGGTGATCCACTAAGCAAATGTCATCTTCGTTGACAAAATATTAAGCGCGCCAGAGCGGGATGAGGAAAAGTGGGAACCGGTTTTCCGGCGCAATCAAGTTGACGCCGATTGCGCAAGCTTATCTGCATATCCCGCTCTAAATTGTAAGAATCGATCACGTTTCTAAGACATCGGATATATCCGATGTCTCAAGCATGGCTTTGGATTGGATCAATCCAAAGTCATCGTGATCTAAAGCGCGGAGGCCGTTTCACTGAATGGGCAGAAATATCGTTCCGCCGCCGACCGGCGGCCATACCGAACCGATCAGCCTGCGCGATGCGCTCGAAGAGCGTTATCTCGCCTATGCGCTCTCGACCATCATGGGCCGGGCCTTGCCCGATGCCCGCGACGGGTTGAAGCCGGTGCATCGGCGCATCCTTTACGGCATGCAGATCCTGCGGCTCGATCCCGGCACGGCCTTCAAGAAATGCGCGAAGATCGTCGGCGATGTGATGGGCTCTTTCCATCCGCATGGCGATCAGGCGATCTATGATGCGCTCGTCCGCCTCGCCCAGGATTTCTCCTCGCGCTATCCGCTGATCGACGGGCAGGGCAATTTCGGCAATATCGATGGCGACGGCGCCGCGGCCTATCGCTATACCGAAGCGCGGATGACGGAGGTCGCGCGGCTGCTCCTCGAAGGCATAGACGAGGATGCGATCGATTTCCGCGAAAACTATTCCGGCGATCAGCGCGAACCCGTCGTTCTGCCCGCCGCCATTCCCAATCTCCTCGCCAATGGTGCGCAAGGCATTGCGGTCGGCATGGCGACCTCCATCCCGCCGCATAATGTCGCCGAGCTCTGCGATGCCGCGCTCTATCTGATCGCGCATAAGAATGCGAGCGATGCGCAATTGCTCGCCCTGGCACCGGGCCCCGATTTTCCGACCGGCGGCATCATCGTCGATTCCAAAGAGCAGATCGCCGAGACCTATCGCGCCGGTCGCGGCTCGTTTCGGCTGCGCGCGCGTTGGACGAAAGAGGAGGGGAGCCGTGGCACCTTTACGGTCGTCATCACCGAAATCCCCTATATGGTGCAAAAGTCGCGGCTCATTGAAAAGATCGCCGAGCTGCTGGCCGAGAAGAAACTGCCGCTCGTCGCCGACATTCGCGATGAATCGGCGGAAGATGTCCGCATCGTCATAGAGCCGCGCGCGCGCACGATCGATTGTGCTTTGATGATGGAACAGCTCTTCCGGGCGACCGAGCTCGAGACGCGCTTCCCGATGAACATGAATGTGCTCGTCGACGGCGTCGTGCCGCGGGTCATCTCGTTCAAGGAAGCTTTGCAGCAATGGCTCGATCATCGCCGCTCCGTGCTGCAAAGGCGCTCGCGCTTCCGTCTCGGCGAAATCGAGCATAGGCTCGAAGTCGTCGCCGGCATGCAGATCGTCTTCTTGAATCTCGACGAGGTGATCCGCATCATCCGCGAGGCGGAAGAGCCGAAGGATGTTTTGAAATCGACCTTCGCGCTCTCCGATGTGCAGGCCAATTATATTCTCGATACGCGGCTGCGCAGCCTGCGGCGGCTCGAAGAAATGCAATTGCGCCGCGAATTCGAGACGCTGACGAAAGAGAAGAACGAGATCGAGAAATTGCTCGGCGACGACGCCAAGCAATGGAAGGCGATCACCGCCGAGATCCGCGAACTCAAGAAGAAATTTCCACCCGACTCCAAGCTCGGTCGCCGTCGCACGACATTCGAGGACGCGCCGGAAATGGGTGATCTCGATCTCGCCGCGGCGATGATCGAGCGCGAACCCGTCACCGTCGTCGTCTCGGAAAAAGGCTGGATCCGAGCTTTGAAAGGTCATGTCGCGGATTTGACCAATCTGCAATTCAAAGCTGACGATCATCTGCAACATGCCTTCTTCACCGAGACGACGGAGAAGATCCTGGTGCTCGCAAGCGATGGCCGCATTTTTACGCTCGAAGCGTCGAAACTGGCGAGTGGCCGCGGTCAGGGCGAGCCTTTGCGGCTCATGGCCGATATCGGCGAGGGCGAGGAGATCGTCGCTGTCTTCCCCTATGTCGCCGGCGAGAAAATGCTGGTGATCGCCAGCGACGGGCGCGGCTTCGTCGCGCCCTGCGATGAAATGGTCGGCGGCACGCGCAAGGGCAAAATCCTGCTCAACATCGATCCGCCCTTCAAGGCGGGTTTGATCGTCCCGGCTGATGGCGATCATGTTGCGGTGATCGGGCAGAACCGCAGGCTGCTCATTTTCCCGCTCGAGCAAGTGCCGGAAATGACGCGCGGCAAGGGCGTCAAACTGCAGAAATATCGCGACGGCGGGATTGCCGATGCGAAAGTCTTCTATCTTGCAGAGGGGCTGAGCTGGAAGGATTCGGCCGGCCGGACTTTTATCGTCGCGCGCCGCGATTTGCGCGATTGGATCGGCACGCGCGCCGAGGCCGGACGCCTGCCGCCGAAAGGTTTCCCGAAGAGCAACAAATTCGGGTGAGGGCGCTGACTGAGGCAAATCGGCAGTTTTGTCGCCTGTGTCTTTACGAATCCGGAAGATAGTTTGATAGTTGCAGCCTTCGATATCAGAACTATACCGATAATCAAAGGAACGACGATATGGGCGCTCCAACGGCAATATTCATTTTAATGCTGGTCACCTATGCAGGCGATACGTTCTCATTGACCAAGATCAAAGAGTTTCCCAGCGAAGAAGCCTGCACCAAGGTCGCGACCGCGGTCCAAGTCGCGGTCGGAAATGTTAAGGACGTCGAGATCGGTTGCATCTCGGGCAAGAGCCTCAACGACCTCAAAGCCGCCAACCGATAATCGGCGTGTCTCATAGAACTGTATGCGGCGCCTCGAAGGACAGGATCGATCAGCCGCCTTTTCCGCTCTCTGGCAGGATGCCATAGCGCTGGCGCAGCGCTGCAGCCTCATCTCCGCGACCGAGCGCATCGAGCGTCGCGGCCATGGCTTGGGCGGCAACCTTCGTCCAAGAATTTTCGCGACCGAGCGCCGTCTCGCGGATTTCTAGGCAGCGTTCATAGAGAGGCAGCGCGCCGCTAAGATCGCCTTGGTCCTGAAGCAGATGAGCAAGATTGCTGAAACATGTTGCTGTCGAAGGATGCTCGGGGCCGAGCATCTTCTCGCGGATGGCCAAAGCGCGCTCATAGAGCGGCCGCGCACCGGCAAGATCGCCTAGGTCCTGAAGCACGCCGGCGAGATTGTTGAGGCTCGTCGCAGTCCATGGATGTTCAGGGCCGAGCATCTTCTCATAGATTGCCAAAGCGCGCGTGAAAAGCGGCCGTGCGCCGGCAAGATCGCCCTGGGCTTGACGCAGGCCGGCGAGATTGGCGAGGCCTGTCGCAATATCGGGATGTTCGGGGCCGAGCGCCCGCTCATAGATCGCGAGCGCGCTTTCGAAAAGCCGTCGGGCACCGGCAAGATCGCCGTGGGCCTGAAGCAAAAGGGCGAGATCGTTGAGATGGGCCGCGGCCTCGGGATGGTCGGAGCGCGGCGCTTTCTCATCGATCGCCAAGCCGCGCTCATAGAGCGGCGCCGCGCCGCGCGGCGCAGGCCTCACACGCTTGAAGAGCTTTGCGAGTGACCACATTGAGATTTCGCTTAATCGAAGCGTCAAACAAAATGCATTGTCGCCGGCCGCGAAAAACTCACTCCGCGCTTTGCCAGCCGTCCATGCCGAGCCGTTCCTGCGGCAGGAAGCGTGCCTTATAGGCCATTTTCTTCGAGCCCTCGACCCAATAGCCGAGATAGACATGCGGCAGGCCGAGGCTTTTCGCACGCGCAATATGATCGAGGATCATATATGTGCCGAGCGAGCGCGATCCGTGCTGCGGCGCATAATAAGAATAGACCATGGAAAGCCCGTCGGCGAGGAGATCGGTGAGACACACGCCGGTGAGCGGGCCTTCGCCATGGCCGCGGAGGTCGCGCGCGGGCGCACGATATTCGACGAGCCGGCTCTCGACATGGCTGTCTTCGACCATCATCGAATAATCGAGCATGGTCATATCCGCCATGCCGCCATCGCCGTGGCGGGCATCGAGATAGGCGCGAAACAGGCCATATTGCTCGGCGGTCGGCTCGGTGCGCACCACAGTGCCGACGAGATCGCGATTGTCTTCGAGCACGCGGCGAAAGCTCTTCGACGGCCGGAATTCATCGACCTTCACCCGGACCGAGACACAGGCGCGGCAATTTTCACAGGCCGGGCGATAGGCGATGGTCTGCGAGCGACGAAAACCCGATTGGGTCAAAGTGTCGTTGAGCAGGCTCGCCCGCCGGCCGATGAGATGGGTGAAGACTTTGCGCTCTTCCCGCCCCGGCAGATAGGGGCAGGGCGATGGTGCCGTGAGATAGAATTGCGGCGCGTCGCGCAGTTCACGTGTCAAGCTAAACCCTCTTCATCGCGCACAGCCGGTCCCGATGCTGCGACCCAACTCGTCATCCCGCGTGACCGCGGGTCGCCGCCGCGCCAAGCCTCAATGGCAGGCATTTGATCTGCGGAGGCGGATCGCCGGCGCATCACCATCGTCGCACTCGTCCACTTGCGGAAAATTTAACGTGCCTGCTAGCCGGCGCAAGGCGGCCCTATTCGTGGAAAGGGAGCGGCCGGCGGATCACAATGACGCCGGCGAGCATATCGTGCAGGCAACGCTTGTCGCTGGCAAGCAGCGAGACCAGAAAGACCGCCGGGAACAGCCAGCTGATGTAGAAGAGAACCGCGTGCACCGCAGCATTGAGGAAAGGCACGCGGCCGCCGTCCAAAACATTCATTTGGAGGCGCATTTGGAGGTCCATCATGCGCATGCCCGGCGTCGCCATGCGCCAGCCGGAAACGGTGAGGCCGTTGTAGAAAAAGGCGACGAGCGGAAAGAGCGGCGGCAGAATGAACAAAGACAGGCCGAGCGTTAGCACCAAAAGCGTCAGCCAGATCATGAAGGAGAGGCAGGACACGATGATGAAATCGATGGCGAGCGCCAGGATGCGGCGCGTCCTGACGCCGGCCAGCGCCTCCGCCGGCAGATAGACTGGTGTGAAGAAAGGCTGCGCCGCACCGCGCCGGAACCCGCTCGTCTCACTCATGCGTCCCTCTCCCGAAAATCGGCTGGGCATGCGTCAATGCCCGAAATGTGGCCCCGGTCCGCGCCGGACGCAAGGGGCTTGCCTGGGGGCAGCAGGGCCGTTCTCAAACCATGAAAATATGGCTCCGTCAGGTCAGGAAGCCATTGGAGATGATGAAGAATGGGAGACTATGAAGAATGAAGGAGATCCGCCGCGCCGTCTTGTCGCTTAAGGCCTTTTGTTCCGGCGCGTTGCCGTCCGCCGCGCGCCGGCTCGGTCCACCGCCGGGCTTTGTGCGCCTCGCCGATGTCGTGCCCGCGATCAAGCAAGACATGCGCTATGCCGGAAAAGAGAATTTTACCGGCCGGCCGGTGCCTGGCTATAAGCTGCCGCAATGCTGGCTGCGGCGCGAGGTGGCACAGGCTTTGGCTGCCGTGGCGGAAGAGGCGGCGGTGCAGGGGCTGCGTCTCGTCGTCTATGATTGCTATCGGCCGCAGCGCGCGACGCAGGCTTTTATCGCCTGGGCCGAAGACGAGGCGGATCAGGCGATGAAAGCGGCCTATTATCCGCATCTCGACAAGAAAGAGATTTTTGCCCAGGGCTATATTGCCAAGGCTTCAATGCACAGTCTCGGGATCGCCGTCGACATCGGCTTTCTCGATCAGGATTTCGGCACGCCCTTCGATCTCTTCGATGCAGCCTCGGCGACGGATTATCCGGACATCACGCCTGCCGCGCGGAAAAATCGCGATGCGCTTTTTGCCTTGATGATAAAGCACGGCTTCGAAAATCTGCCGCAGGAATGGTGGCATTTTTCCTTCAAAGGCGTGCGCGAGGCAAAGCCTTTGGATGTGGAGATCGAGTGAGGCAGATGGCGTGTTCGTGCCAGCGCTGATCGGGCACCGATTTCCCAGCGAGTTCTTCGACGATGAAGGTTCATGGAGGCCTTGGCGTCGTAGCGCTACAAGCCGTACGTCTCCGAACGAATCCACAATGCCTCTCAAGAGCCGAGGTTTGAATTCAAACCTCAATTCCAGCATCAATGACTTTATCGATAGAAGCTGGTGAGCGCCACGGAAATGCGTTAACCCGCTTTCTTAATTAAGCTTCCAAACCCCGTCATAATGGCGTCGTGGAAACGTACCAGCCATTCTTCAGCGTCCCGAGCTTTCGCCTCGCTGAACTCAAGGCGCTTTTCCAAAGCAGCAATTTTCGTCTCTGCCGTCTTAGCCTGTTCGCCATAATACGCTACCAATTGTTGAGAATATCGCTCTGCCGAATTGGCTCGCTCGTCCGCTATCCGTACCGCTTCGGCGGCTTCATTGATCAGGTCTACGGCCGCAGCCCAATCTCGGCCAACGGGCGTATTCACGGGTGCCTTCGGCTTCGGTGAAATGATCCGAATGGCGGATTCTTTCGTCGGCGCTCCCGGATCTGCCCGAACCAACAATTCTTGGAACACTTTCTCGTCTCTTTTCATCTCTTCGGCCATCGGTGCTATTCCTTTACGCAGCCCGGAATTTCACTTGAGGAAATCACGCGTACATTGCTGCCGCCATCTGCATCGTCGTCCGGGACGTCAAGCAATATGCTCGCCGCACGTCCCCGCTTTAATGTTTCGATTTGAACGGACATTTTTTCGCGGCTGGCGCGCGCTATCGTAAGCGCGCCTTGAGCAAGCGCACGCTCCGCTTTTTCGGACTCCAGTAACTCTAAAAGCCTGCGCTTCGCCGCTTCATGCTGGAGGTGCTCGTTCTCATGGCTCTGCAAAAGACTGCCGAATCGATTTTCAAAACTGCTCGCTTTGCTTTGCAGACGACTGATCTGAGCATCCTTGGCAGCAATCGCCTTGGTCAGCATTTCATTCCGCGCTGCCATATCTGACAAAGATTTTTCAAGATCTGTACGTTGCACTTCAAGCGCGTGCAATTGTTCCTCCGAGAGCTGCAGTCGCCGTTCCCCGGCAGATAAGGCAGCTTTCGCCTGCTTGCACGATCGCTCCCATTGTTTCAAAGATTCAAAATTTTCATCATGAGAAGCTCTAGCGTGTTCAAGGTGCTTAAGGGTGATCGCATGCCGGCTGTTCAAGCCGTCTAATTGAAGGTTAAGGCCCGATATCGCCGCTTCCAGGTCGTACTTCTCACGTTCGTGCTTCTCGACGATTGTCTCGCGTTGCTTTATTTCGTGCGCGATTTTGTCTTCGCTGGCACGCGTTGCGAGATCAGCCTTATGTAAAGCAGTTTCCAATTCAATTTGGCGTTGCTTACCGCGCTGTAACTCCGGCTGAATTTCGTCGATCAGGTTTTGCAGTCTGGTGACTTCGGCGGCAGCGCTGATCATTGCATTTTTTAGTTCAATGGTTTGCTTTTGATTTTCCGCGCACTGTCGATCCAGATTCTTCAGCTCGATGTCCTTCGCGGCGTTTGTCTCCTGAAGCGCAGCACTTTTATCAACTTCGAATAGAAGCTGTCTTTCCAATGAGGCGGCGCGCGAAGTGCTTTCCGCAGCTTCCAGTTTGAAAGCGTTGACTGTTGCGGCATTCGAATGCGCTTGTTGCTGTAAGATGGTCAATTCATGACGTAGCCCTACAAGCTCAGCGTCGGCGGCGGCTGCTCGCGCTTCTAGGTCCGTCACTTCTCTTCTGAGAGACGTCGACGTATTCAGATGCTCAGTCAGGAGAGCTGCCTGCTCGGCAAGTCGGGTCCGCGCCTGTTTGTGAGCTCCCATGAGTTCTTCGAACGTTCGAATGAAGGTGCCGAATTCGTCGCGTAGCGTTAGCATCTCTTCGAAACGCGCGGAGATCGAATTAACTCGCTCAGCCATTTCTTCGCCTTGTTCACCGAGCTGATCCAAGGCAAAACGATTTTGATGGTCTTGTTTGACGGTGTCCTGTTGCTGCGTCGATTTCGGCTTCCGCGGATGCGACCAAGAAAATCCGTTAGGGAGAATCATGAGACACCTCGCTTTGAACTTGCTTTAGATGCCGAATTGATTAGTGCGCCGCCTTTTAGCTGATCGAGTTCATCTTCTATGCTCTTGCAACGATCCCAATATGAATGCGCGCAGTGCTGGGCATATTCTAAGTCTGATCGAAGCTGTAACCTCTCCAATTCATACGCAATTATTCTGTCCCGCAGCTGTTCAAGTAGCCGCGTATCCACAAGGACCTGACCTGTTTTGGGTTTGAGGTCAGAAAAGTGTTTGATTGCTTGAGAAAGAAGATTGAATGAGAGGTTGAGGTCGATCTGCCGTAGACGACCAGGCGCCGGTAAGGAAAAGGAGGGTTTCGTTTGAATCGTTTTGGCGCGAATGCGATCACCCGCTCCTGCACTAGTGGCCGGATCGTGCGGGTCTGAAATTCTCGCTGATTGAGCGAGTTTGGCGAGCTGTCGAAACATCGAGTTCCGATCAAAATATGCTGTGGCGAGAACGCTATCGCATCATTTAACGCTAGGCTGTCAGGTTGCGTTAGTCAAAATGCGTTCTTAAATAAACGGTGCATAGTTTTCGAAAAGCGTGCAAAGATACGATTGTTTGGGCCCTTTGTCTGTGGAAAACGCGGCCACAAAAAATCGTCTTGTTCGGCTTTCCTCGGCGTCAGTCTTATCAATTTACTGCAAGCTTCTGTCCTGCCGAAATGCCCGCTTGACCCGTCATGGGGCTGCCGCAGGAATGGTGGCATTTTTCTTATCAAGGCCTCGCCAATGCGAAGCCCTTGGATGTGGAGATTAGATGAGGGTAGGGAATCCTTCCCCTGGAAGGGGAAGGTGGCAGCGGCGCGAAGCGACGCTGACGGATGGGGTTTGAAACCTCCAACGCACCCCACCCGGCCGCTTCGCGGCCACCCTCCCCTGAAGGGGAGGGATCACACCACCCGCACCGCCCCCTTCGCCGCGCTCGTCGTCATTGAGGCATAGGCTCTGATGGGGCTCTGAGGGCGGTCGAAATTTTGCGCGAACGCGTTGCCGGCTTTATTCTTGTGCCGCGGCTGCGGCTGAAACTGCAGGGCTCGGCGCCGCCGCCGTTTGGGTTCGGACATGATCTTCAGAATCGGGATTCTCTTTATCGGGGTTCTCTTGGCGGCGTTGATGTTCGGCCCGGATATGTCATGGGCGCAGGAGCATGTCGGCCATGCGGTTGGTGGATGCGGCGGCGTGATGACGGGCTATGACGGGCGCCAATATAGATGCGGCCCTGAGCGTCTGCCGGTCTGCAACCAGTATGGGCGGGAATGCGTCTGCCTTGCGCACCGCGCCTGCGGGGCAAAGCAGAATGAGCCCTATTAGCCGGGCAGAAGCCATGACGCCTATATCGCGCGTGCGGCGCTGAGGATAGGCGGGATCGATGCCCGACAAAGCAGCGGACCTGCTTTTGGCTACGAGAGGGCGATCAATTCATGACTACATACTAGAGCTATGAGAACTAGGCGCCAATAGGGGGCCGCACATGGACCGCAATCAACATGTCAAAGACTATTTGGAATATTACATCAACTTTCCAAAAGCGCCGCACTTTGCAGTTCTCCTGAACGGACCATGGGGCATTGGTAAGACTTTTCTCGTGGAAGAGTTCATGAAGTCGCTCGCGACCACCGGCCTACGGTATGTTCGCGTAAGCCTTTATGGTTTGACTTCATTTGAAGAAGTCGATGATGCGCTTTTTCGTGCGATGTACCCTGTGCTGGAAAACAAAGGTGTCCAACTTGTAGGCCGTACCGCTAAGATGATTGGGAAGCATTTCGGATGGAGTTCCGAATTTGGACTCAAGGACATACTCGATAAAGCCAAGTCAGACGTTTTTATCTTTGACGATCTCGAACGGTGCGCGATGCCAGTGAGCAGGGTGCTTGGCTATATTAACGAGTTTATCGAGCGCGAAGATCGTAAGGTGATCATTATCGCCAACGAAGAAGAGCTCGATGGTGGAGAGGAGTATGCACGTATACGCGAAAAGCTCGTCGGGAAGACCTTCGAGATTCAATCGGTATTGGAACAAGCGCTTGCCGCATTCAATGAGTCAATTCGAGACGAGAAGGCAAGGAGCTTTTTAGGCGCTAAGTCGGACGTCATTTCAGAAATTTATAATCAATCCGAGCTGCACAATCTCCGAATACTGCAGCAGGCCATGTGGGATTTCGAACGGCTCTATATTTCATTAGATGAGAAGCATAGAAATAATGATGCTGCGATGAAGGAGCTTTTGCGCTTACTTTTTGCCCTTTCGTTTGAACTTAAAGCAGCGCGACTGAAGCCTGACGAGCTGAAGAAGCGCCAGTCTTTTTTGATTGCATCCTTGATGCGAGATCGTGGCGACGGAGAGAAGGGACCGTCGCTTGCTACAGCGCGGCAGCGCTACCCAGAAGTTAACCTCGGTACGACGACCCTTTCAGATGAAACCGTTGTCGACTTGCTTATTAAGGGTATCGTCGATGGGGCGCAGATCAGAGCAGAGCTGGATGCAAGTTCGTTTTTTATCACAGTGGGCGATGAACCAGCTTGGCGCACTGTGTGGCACGCCTTCGAACGCACGGAGGAGGAGTTCAACGAAGCTTTAAGTGAGATGGAGAGAGCGTTTGCCGCCCGCGAATATGCATTGTCGGGCGAAATACTGCATGTATTTGGCTTACGACTTTGGCTATCGAAGATAGGGGCTGTAGATAGGTCACGTGAACAGGTTGTTGCTGAGGCCAAGAGTTACATTGATGACCTGTATAAGGCGGGTCGTATCGAACCGGCGTCGCCGCATGAGGGTTTTACTGAATTGCGCTTTGGTGGATACGGAGGACTAGGCATCCACGAAAGTGAGACGTCAGAATATCACGAGTTCTTCCAATTCTTTAGAACGAAACGACAAGCTGCCTTCGTTGATAAATATCCTGCGATAGCGGAAGGGCTACTAACTCAGATGACGGCCGATCTAGATCAGTTTGTCCGTCGAATTACCTTAACCTATGAGGGGGGCAATGAATTTTACAACATTCCCGTCTTGGCCTCAGTAGATCCTAGCAAATTTGTCTCTATCATCCTCGGCGAGCACCCAGCCCTACAACGCACTGTGCTAAACGCTCTCCGGTCTCGATATGAAGATGGCAAGATAGACCGCGAACTCGCAGAAGAACGATCCTGGGTGGTCAAGGTTCGTGATAATCTCTATGAGGCCGCGGAAAACATGTCACCGTTGTCGAAAGATCGAATACGCAAGAGCCTACACTATAGTCTCGATCAAGTTCTCGGCTTGGACCAAGAAACTGCTTCTTAGGTCTCGTACTAAAGCGCTTAGTGTATCCCACTAATGATGGCCTTAGCCGCTGTCGGCGCCACTCTCCCCTGAAGGGGAGGGAGTGCGCGTGATCTATCCCACCACCCGCACCGCCCCCCGCGCGGCGCTGGTCGTCATTGCCGCATAGGCTTTCAGCGCCGTCGACACTTTTCGCGCCCGCGCGGCCGGCTTCCAGGCGTTGGCACCTTTCGCCTCCATAGCCGCGCGCCGTTCGGCGAGCTCCGCATCCGGCACATCGAGATGAATGCGGCGCTTCGGAATATCGATCTCGATCTTGTCGCCTTCCTCGACGAGCCCGATCGTGCCGCCTTCCGCGGCTTCCGGCGAGACATGGCCAATCGAGAGGCCCGAGGTGCCGCCGGAGAAACGGCCGTCGGTGATCAGCGCGCAGAGTTTGCCGAGGCCCTTCGATTTCAGATAGCTCGTCGGATAGAGCATCTCCTGCATGCCGGGGCCGCCGCGCGGCCCTTCATAGCGGATCACCGCAATGTCCCCGGGCTTCATCTCATTGCCGAGAATGGCATCGACCGCCGCATCCTGGCTTTCGAAGACGCGGGCCTGGCCGGCAAAAGCGAGATTCGCCACATCGACGCCCGCTGTCTTCACGATGGCGCCATCCTCGGCGAGATTGCCATAGAGGACTGCAAGACCGCCGTCTTGCGAATAGGCATGTTCGGCATCGCGGATCACGCCCTTTGCGCGATCGCGGTCGACCCCGTCAAAGCGGGCGTCCTGGCTGAAGGCCACTTGCGTCGGAACGCCGCCCGGCGCCGCGCAATAGAAATGGGCGACCATCTCGCTTGAAGTGCGGCAGATGTCCCAGCGCTCGAGCGCTTCGCCGAGCGAGGCCGCATGCACCGTGGGCAGCTCGCTATGGATGAGCCCGGCGCGGTCCAATTGGCCGAGGATCGCCATGACGCCGCCGGCACGATGCACATCTTCGAGATGCACATCGGGCACCGAGGGCGCGACCTTGCAAAGCACCGGCACGCGGCGCGACAGCCTGTCGATGTCGGCCATGGTGAAATCGACTTGTCCCTCATAGGCCGCGGCCAGGAGATGCAGCACCGTGTTGGTCGAGCCGCCCATGGCGATATCAAGCGTCATCGCATTTTCGAAGGCAGCGAAAGAGGCGATCGCGCGCGGCAGCACGGAGGCATCGTCCTGCTCATAGTAGCGTCGCGCGAGATCGACGATGAGATGGCCGGCTTCGACGAAAAGACGCTTGCGGTCGGCATGAGTGGCGAGCACGGAGCCGTTTCCCGGCAAGGCAAGGCCCAAAGCTTCGGTCAGGCAGTTCATCGAATTGGCGGTGAACATGCCCGAACATGAGCCGCAGGTCGGGCAGGCGGAACGCTCGATGACTTGCACATCGGCTTCCGCCACGCGGTCATCGGCCGCCGCGATCATGGCATCGATGAGATCGACCGCTTTGGTCTTGCCGCCGAGGCGCACTTTGCCGGCCTCCATCGGTCCGCCCGAAACGAAGACCGTCGGAATATTGAGCCGCAATGTGGCCATCAACATGCCCGGCGTGATCTTGTCGCAATTGGAGATGCAGACCATCGCATCGGCGCAATGGGCATTGGCCATATATTCGACCGAGTTGGCGATGAGGTCGCGCGAGGGCAGGCTGTAAAGCATGCCGTCATGGCCCATGGCGATGCCGTCGTCGACCGCAATTGTGTTGAATTCCTTGGCGACGCCGCCGGCCGCCTCGATCTCGCGCGCGACGAGCTGGCCGAGATCCTTCAAATGCACATGGCCCGGCACGAATTGCGTGAAGGAATTGACGACGGCGATGATTGGCTTGCCGAAATCGGCATCGGTCATGCCCGTGGCGCGCCACAGGCCGCGGGCGCCGGCCATGTTCCTGCCATGGGTCGTGGTGCGAGAGCGATAGTGCGGCATTGACTGGTTCCTTGGATTGTTCCTTTTCGGACCCAAAACCGGTGTCCAATTTTGCTGAAAATGCTCTAGCATGAATTTCAAAAAAAGCGCGGCGCAAATCTCGGCGCGCGGTCGCCCTCGGCCCTGTTTTTAATCGGCTTAAACGCCGCGTTAGGCCGTCAAACGACAAGAGCGCTTCCACGGATTCGTGAAAGCGCTCTTGGATCTTTCAAATTCTGCGGAGGGCCGCGCCCCGCCTGCTTAGGTCACTATGGCCGGCTTGCTCAATGCGTGACGACAGGGTCACGATGTTCGGGCAGGCACACCCAGCCACGGCTCAACGGACCCTGTTCGGGATTGCCCTTGAGGCCGATGAAGCAGCGGACGCTTGCCGCAGCGGAGGAGGAATCCGCATGGGCTTTGGACATAAAGGCGACGCCGCCGGCTGTGGCGAGAGCCAGGCCAAGGGCGAGAGCAAGACGGGAGGAGGAAGCGAAAATATGAGTCATGATTGGTCTCTCCAATTTTCGCGAGCGTGGGAGGCTCGCGTCGGGGATGCTTGTTTTTGGTGCAAGACAGCACTTCTCGGCCCTAAGTCTCTGGCTGACAGAGAGATTCGGACAGCGGACACAATGTGTGATGGAGCTTATTGCATTGCAATATCGCAATTGCAGCATAGCCTGGGACAAACTGCCACGCAGCTTGCGCCAATGGGTTTTGATCGCAGCCGGTCGAATCCGCCTATGAGAGCGAGACGCTGAGGCTCATCTCCATGACCTTGCCAATGTCCTTGCCGATCGCCTTCCTGCCGCGCTCTTTCGATCATATCCGCCGGCTTCTCGCTGAGCTTCCGGCACCTCTAAACTCATGCGCCGCTGCGGTCCGCGACCGCCAGGCGCAATTGACCAAGCCGCTGGGATCGCTCGGCCGGCTCGAGGACATTGTCGCTTTTCTTGCCATGTGGCAGGGCCGCCCGATGCCCGCCCTGGCGCAGCCGCTCGTCCTGATCTTTGCCGGCAATCATGGCGTCGTGCGCCGCGGTGTCTCCGCTTATCCGGCCTCGGTCACGCGCGCGATGGTCGCCAATTTCCAGGCTGGCGGGGCGGCCATCAATCAAATCTGCTCGAATTTCGGCCTTGGGCTGAAGATCGTCGAACTCGATTTGGACCGGCCGACTGAAGATTTTACCCAAGCGCCGGCGATGGATGAGGCGAGCGCCGTCGCCGCTTTCGCCCGCGGCATGGCGGCCATTGCGCCGGGCACGGATCTCATCTGCATCGGCGAGATGGGGATCGGCAATTCGACGAGCGCGGCGGCGATCTATTACGGGCTTTATGGTGGCGAGGCCGCGCATTGGGTCGGCCGCGGCACCGGCGTCGACGATCTTCGTCTTGCGTGCAAGATCGACGCGGTGGAGGCGGGCATTGCCAATCACAAGGATTGGCTCGCCGACCCGTTGGAAGTGTTGCGCCGTCTCGGCGGCCGCGAGATTGCGGCCATGGCCGGCGCGATCGTCGCTGCGCGGCTCGCCCGCATTCCCCTGCTGCTCGATGGCTATATCGCCTGTGCCGCCGCGGCGGTGCTGCAGGCGCAAGCGCCGCATGCGCTCGATCATTGCCTCGCTGCACATGTCTCGGCGGATGGCGCGCATCAAGACGTGCTGGCAAGGCTGGGCAAAAAGCCGCTAATCGATCTCGGCATGCGTCTTGGCGAAGGCAGCGGGGCCGCGCTTGCGGCAGGTCTCGTCAAAGCGGCGCTCGTCTGCCATGCCGATATGGCGACCTTTGCCGAGGCGCAAGTTGCAGGCAGAATCGAGGGATGAAGTTAGAGCGTTGGACCCAAAACTGCGCGCGATTTTGGGGGCGGATCGGTTTGACTTGCCAATTTGCGCCCATCCTGGTTGTTTCTAGGGGCTCCCTGGCTTCCTGAAAGCGGCCATTCGTGCCAACAAGAGGAACCATGCGGTCCGTGGGTTTGGCGCCCGATTTAGGGATCATAGCGACTGATAATTGACAAGCAGGTAGCGATTTTGAAAACGCTCATCATCACCGGAAACGATGCTTCCGCTGGGTGTCTGAAGGCAGCTTGCCGGGCAGATACGATAGTTGGAATGGGGACACGGCTGATCGTCGGGCCGCCTCCTGACCGCGAAGCAGTCATGCGCATCTTCGGCCGAGTTCCGGGCTCGACGGAGGGACTGAAGGCGCTGTGTCAGAATTTCGACCGGGTAGAGCTTTGGTTTGATCCGGATGCCGAAAGTCAGTTGGCCCTCGCGCTGATGCTGGATTACCTTCGAAAGGACAGCCAATCTATTGGAAATCTCACGCTCGTTTATCCGGATGTCAGGCTCGCCGAGATGATGCCCGAAAGCGCTATCTCTCTCCGGCCGCCCAGCGAGGAGGTGACAAACGCTCATCTAGAATTAGCCTCCCAAGTCTGGGGAGCGTGGCAAAGTTCTGCACCCGAGGATCTCGCCAGTTTGCTTGAAGAGGAGACATCAATCCTCCCTTTCGTCGAGCGCACCCTCCTACGTCTTCTTGACGAACTACCAGCACGAAATAACGGACTAGCTGCCTCTGAGCTGATCTTGCTTAAGCTCGTGGGGGAAGAAGACACCGATTCCTACCGGGTGCTTGCGCGCTACCATCGGGAGTTTTGGCCAGGAACCTATACGGGCTTCGACGCTGGTCAGCTTCTCGATGATCTCGGCCACGCCGAAGAACCAGCTATTCTAGGCTTGCCGCCAGGCCCTTATGATATGGCGCTAATGGAGGACGAGACTCGTCGGAAGCTGTATTCGAGCAGTCCGCTGACGCTCTCGCCTTTCGGGCAGCGACTCCTCGCCGGAGGTGCGGACTTCGCGGAAGGTGGACCGAGCCCCAGATGGTGGGGCGGAACGGAGCTTACAAGCCGACGCGAGTGGCGTTGGGATGCCGTCACCCGCAAGTTACACCACCTAATATAGACACGATCGTGGGTGCTGCACGTCCAACTCCGCGTCTATAGTTAGATCAAGCCCTAGGGAGCTGCGGCAGCTTGCCCGTATGACCGCTTTCCGCGCTGTCCGTCCGAAACCTGCCGGTCTCCTTTCGGCCCGCTCCGGCAATTCAAACTCAACCCACCATCCGTTTGGCGCCGAGGCGAAGCTCTATAGTTTTGAATCTAGAGCTTCTTATCCGCCCTCACGCGAGTCCACTTTTGCGCATCGAGCTTTCGCACGGAACCTAAACTGCGGCGCGAGCGTTGAAGCTGCGCTGAACGCCGACGTCAATTCCGCATCATGACATTACCAAGGCAAGTACCGAGGAAGGAAACCCTGCGATGAACCCAAGCAAACCCGCTGCGAAGAACGAAGCCCGCATGGAAGATGCGAAGATCCGGCGGGTCGAGCCGCTCGATACGCCGACGGATCTGGCGTCCAATGCGATTAAGGATATTTCCGGCGCGCTCACAACTCTCTTGACCGATGTGTTCACGCTCTATCTGAAGACGAAGAATTTTCACTGGCATATGTCCGGCCCGCATTTCCGCGACTATCATCTGCTGCTCGACGAGCAGGCCGATCAGATCTTCGCCATGACCGATCCGATCGCCGAACGTGTGCGCAAGATCGGCGGCACGACCTTGCATTCGATCGGCCAGATCAGCCGCATGCAGCGTCTCAAAGACAATGACGCCGATTATGTCACGCCGCTCGATATGCTGGCCGAACTGCGCGAAGACAACAAGCAATTGACCGCTGCGATGCGCGAGACGCATGAGCTCTGCGACGAGCACAGAGATGTGGCGACCGCCAGCCTTCTCGAGGTTTGGATCGACGAGACCGAAAGGCGGACCTGGTTCCTCTTCGAGGCCGGCCGCATGGAAGGTACGGAAGCCAGGTAATGAGCACCTGGCCTGAAACAACTAAATCGATCGTTGGCGATCCCTCTCCCATTGGGAGAGGGTGGCTTGCGGAGCAAGTCGGGTGAGGGGTTACATCGCTTGGAAATTTAATGCATCGACTCGCAGCAGCGTCGGGATCTTGGCTTTTTTCAGTGACATCGTAACCCCTCACCCGCCGCCTCCGGCGGCACCCTCTCCCGCCGGGAGAGGGTTGCGCGAACACTCGAAAATTTGCGGCATCTCCGTTTCGGACATGTTATCAGCAGCGGCATGAGTTTTGAACGCCGCTCGACCGCATAGTGGATCAAGAGGGCATTGGGATGACCGTGGCGCAATTGATTGAAAAATTGCAGGAGATGCCTGCCGAAGCCATCGTTCTCATGGAAGGCGAAGGGGCGTTCGCGCGGGTGGCGGGGCTGAATTTTGAAAAAAGCGTGACATTCGGCCTGCCGGATGAGGTGATCTTGTTCACCGATGCCGAGGAATGAGGCTGGCTTTTTTGCCGCTTATCCGGCCGGCCGTCGCATGTTCTTCTGCGCCAGGGTCAAAATGACGATGCCGGCTGCAAGCTCGAAGACGACCGACAGGATGACGAGAAGGATGAGCGCCCGGTCGTAGAGAAGGCCCATCACGGCGCTGCCAGCGAACCAGGCGACGCCATAGACGGCGCCGAACAGGCCATAGGCGCGGCCGCGCCGCTCCGGCGCGACAATCTCGGCGACATAGGCGCGCAAAATCAATTCCTGGACGCCTAGGCCGATGCCCCAGAGGATCATGCCCAGGATGGCGCCCGCAAAACCGCCGTAGAAAACCAGAACGGCATAAATCGAGCCGAGCAGGATAGCGGTAAAATTGGCCCAGAGACCAATGCGGTCGAAGAGCCGGCCAAACACCAGCGCCGCCAAGGCGGCGCTCGCCATTCCGACGGCATAAAGGACCGGGATCGACGCCGCAGCGACCGATTTCGTCTTTTCGAAATGGAAAGCGATCAGCGGAAAGTCGACATAACCGAAGGCGAGCAGCGCGGCGCTGACGAGATAGATCCAATAGCTGCGCGGAAATTTGGTCGCCGCAAATTCAGGCGTCTTGATTTCGAGTTGGAGCGGATTGGGATAAAGAAATTTGGCTGTCAGCAGGATTGAGATGGCGAGAGCTGCCGGGATAGCGAGCAGGGCAAACCCCGCCTGATAGCGGGCGTGATGGGCGAGGAAGGCGGCGAGCATCAAGGGTCCGGAGATCGCGCCGATCTGATCCAGAGCCTCGTGAAGTCCGAAGCCCCAGCCGCGGCCGGTTGCCTCTGTCGCATAGGCCAGCATCGCGTCGCGCGCGGGCGTCCTGATGCCTTTGCCGCCGCGCTCGAGAATGATCAGGGCGACGGCCACGGGCCAATTGCCGGCAAATGCCAATAGAGGAACCGCGGCAAGATTGACGACATAGCCAAGGATGGTCAGCGTCCAATAGCGCTTGCTTCGATCGGCGAGAATGCCCGACAGGAGGCGAATACCATAACCGACGAGTTCGCTGGCGCCGGCGGTGATACCGACAATCGTGCCATTCGCGCCGAGCGTGCCGAGATAGGGGCCGATGATGGCGCGTGCGCCTTCATAAGTGACGTCGGCGAAGAGGCTGACGCAGCCGAGGAGGATCACGAACCAGATAGCTGTCTGTCGCTTCAATTCGAAATCTCATTGCGAGGTTAGAGCGAGCGCCATGCCACCCGCGGCGCTCACCGCGACGACAATGAGCGGCGGCATTCGCCAGACGGCAAGCAGGGCGAAGCAAAACAGCGCCAAACCGAAATCGCCGCCGGTTTTGACCGAGTTCGTCCACACCGGATTATAGAGTGCTGCGCCGAGCAGGCCGACGACGGCGGCATTGACGCCGCGCATCAAAGCCTGCGCATTGGCCTGACGCCGAAACTCTTCCCAAAAGGGCAAAGTCCCGGTCATGGCCAAGAGGCCCGGAAGGAAAATAGCGATGAGGCTGATCATGGCGCCGGCCAACCCATGTGGCGGGCCTTTCACGATCGTTCCGAGATAGGCTGAAAAAGTAAAGAGCGGTCCGGGCACGGCTTGCGCCGCGCCATAACCGGTGAGAAAGGCCTGATCGCTCACCCAGCCGGGCGTAACGACGGCTTCGCGCAGCAGCGGCAGCACGACATGGCCGCCACCGAAGACGAGCGCCCCCGAACGGTAGAAGGCGTCAAAAAGCGCGATGCCCGGCGTAAGGGTGAGACTGCGCAGCAAAGGCAAGCCGGCCAAGAGAAGAGAGAAGATCGCAAGCGCGATCATGCCGGCGCGGCGCGATACCGGCACAGGCATATGGCTTGCCGGTGCCTGCGCGCCCGTCCGGCAGAGCATGAGCCCGGCGAGACCACCTAAAACAATCGCGCCGATCTGCGCGAGCGAGCTGCTGCTCGCCAATATGACGAGCGTGGCCGCCATGGCGATCGAGGCGCGCGCGCGGTCGGGACAGAGCGTGCGGGCCATGCCCCACACGGCTTGCGCGACAATGGCGACGGCCACGAGCCGCAACCCATGCAGCAGGCCGGCGCCGAGCGCTCCACTGAGCGCGCCGGCGCCATAAGCGAAGGCAATGAGCGCGAGTGCCGAGGGCAAAGTGAAGCCGATGAAGGCCATCAACCCGCCAAGCCAGCCGGCGCGCATGAGGCCGAGCGAGAAGCCGACCTGGCTGCTCGCCGGGCCGGGCAAAAATTGCGCGAGCGCGACGAGATCGGCATAGGCGTCTTCGCCGAGCCATTTGCGGCGGATCACGAATTCATCGCGGAAATAGCCCAGATGTGCGATCGGCCCGCCGAAGCAGGTCACGCCGAGCTTGAGGAATGCCCGGAACACTTCGAGCGGCGAGCCGGCCGGCACTTTCGTCTCCGTCACAGGTATCGGCCCTTCTCAGCTTCAAACAATTTGCCGAAGAGCTCACGGCCTGCCGCGCTAGAGCGGTTTCAGGCTGCGTGTCCACACGCAACCGTTTCGAAACCGCTCTCATTATAAGAAGCTAGAGCATTTTCGGAAAATCAAGTCGGGCTTGCCCGACTTGATCATCAAAAGAGCCGATCTCGGCAACAGCCGAGATCGGTAAACCGGTATCCACTTTTGCTGAAAATGCTCAAAATGCCTCACTCGCCTTCGATCAGATGCTTTGCTTCGCCCCGCAGCGCGGCGCGGGATTGATCGAGCGCATAGACCATGTGGCCGCCGCCATAGACGACGAGCCGCAGACGGTTGGGGTCTCCCATCGGCGGAACTTGATCGATCAGCAGTTTGGACGCGAAATAGGGCGTGACCTGATCGGTGACGCCATGCACGATGAGAATATGCAAATGCGGGTCGAGCGCCAGGACGTGTCTAAGATCGCTCATGGCTTCGGCCGGTTGGTGCTTGCCCCAGTCCCATTCCTTGTTGACCTCTTCATTGAGAATCTCATAGCGCGCATCGACGAACCAATTGAGCTTTTTCGCCGTGATATAGGCCATGGCGCTCGCGAATGGCGCCTTCAGAACATCGAGGATGGGGTCGGAATAGTCGGCCCGCGCTAAATGGGGATAGGCGTCATAGCCCGTCGTCAGCGCGTCATATTGGCTGCCGACTTTGCCGCTCGCGCGGTCGCGTTCGCGCACGAAGGTGGCAGAATCGACGCGGCCGCCGAGCTTGCGCACGAGAGCCGGATCGAGACCGGTGAAATTGGCGACTTTTGCGGACACACGCGCCAGCGCTTCGGGATCGCGCTCGCCGCGCAGAAGATCGACCATATAGGGGCCGGCGGCATAGGCTTCGACATCGGCGAGCTGTTTGCGCGGATCGAGACCAGTCAAGTCGCGCGCCGTCGCTGTGAGCGAGGGCAGGTGGGTTACGAAGACCATCGGATTGGTCGCGCCGTCGAACCAGGAAAAATCGAGCACCGGCGAAATCATGACGAGGCCTGAAATGCCTATGCCTTCATGATCCTCCAGGCGATAAGCGATCTTTGGTGCGCGAAAGCCGCCATAGCTCTCGCCGACGATGAATTTCGGGCTTTCCAATCGTTTGTTTTCGGTTAGCCATTTGCGGATGATGATGGCGAGGCTGTCGATATCGCCATCGACCGAATAGAAGTTTTTCTTCACCGCGGCATCTTTGCTCAGAATGCGGCTATAGCCGGTGCCCGGCGGGTCGATGAAGACGAGATCGGTGAAATCGAGCCAGGTGTCGGCATTGGGCACGGGGGTGGGCTGGGCGGACGGCGCTCGCCCCGCACCGATGAGCGGCAGCCGCCATGGCCCCAAGGCACCGAGGTCCAGCCAGCCTGAACCGGCTCCGGGTCCGCCATTGATCGCGAATGTCACCGGCCGCTTCGCCGGATCTGCGCCGTCGACCTGAAAGGCGACGAAGGAAATATCGGCAAGCGGCGCGCCGCTCTGCGCGTCGCTGAGCCTTATGGCGCCGGCCTTGGCTTTGAAATGCAGCGTGCGGTCGGGCAGTTCGAGCGTCTGCGCCGTCGTCGCTTCCGGCGGCAGAGGATTGGGCGGCGTTGTGGATTTGTGCGCTTCCTCCGACCGGTCGGCCGCAGGGGATGTGGCCTTGCCGTTCGGGCCTGTCGTATCCTGTGCGGCGCGTGGGTGCGCGGCGAGACTCAGGCACAAAAAGGCCGATAAGGTCAGGACTGCGACCGATCGAGCTGAACAAGCCATCCAAATCTCCAATGCTTGCGAAAGCGGATTGTCGATACGCGCTTCGGGTGATCATTTCACAACAATGCTGCGCGCCGCGCCCATTTTGCTGGCGACTCTGCCGATGCGCAACGATCGCGACGGATTATGGTCGAGATGAGCCGACCATATACGATGCGGCCGATCACAATGGCGTCAAGCAAGGGGAGAGGCAAGGATATGTGCCGAGCCGGGATCGGTTCAGGCGGCCGACCGCGTCCGCCGTTGCGGCCGCGTCTCGACCGCCGGCGGCGCCTCAGGATCGAGCCGCGGCAGCGCATTCATGACGCGCTCGGGCGGAAACACGACGATCACTTCGGTTCCCTCACGGACTTTCGACTTCAGAGTGAAAGTTCCGCCATGCAGTTCGATGAGGCCCTTGACGATCGGCAGGCCCAAGCCGGAGCCTTCCTCGGCATTTTTCTGCGCGAGCGTGCCGCGGCCGAAGGAGGACATGACGATCGGGATTTCTTCTTCAGGAATGCCTGGCCCCGTATCCTTGACCGAAAAATATTGGCCGCCGGGCGCCGTCCAGCCGATTTTGATGCTGATGCTGCCGCCGGGCGGCGTGAATTTGATCGCATTCGACAAGAGGTTCAAAGCGACCTGCCGTACGGCGCGTTCATCGGCCCAGATCCGGGGCAGATTGAGCTCCGCTGATTCATGAATCGTGATCTCGCGCTTCTTTGCCCGCAGCGACAGCAGATGGCGCGATTCCTCGATGATATTGCTGAGAGCCACTGGCTCTGCCTTGAGTTCATAGCGGCCGGCCTCGACCCGCGAGAGATCGAGAATCTCGTTGATGAGGGTCAGGAGATGCTGGCCGCTCGAATGAATGTCGCTCGAATATTCCTTATAGGATGACACTTTATGGGCGCCGAAGAGCTCTGCCTTCATCACTTCGGAAAAGCCGAGGATGGCATTGAGGGGCGTCCGCAATTCATGGCTCATCGTCGCGAGAAAGCGAGATTTGGCGAGATTGGCCTCTTCGGCACGCAGGCGAGCGACATCGCTGTTGATCTTGGCCTGCTCGAGCTCGGCGATCAATCCATCCTTCTCCGATTGGAAGGACAAAGTGTCGAGCGAGCGCGAATAGAGCTTCTTGGCAAGGATCGCCGAATAGAGCAGCGTGCCGACGGCGAGCGCAGCCAGCGGCATGTTTTTGTCAAGCAGGCTCGTCGGCCATAGGAAAGCGACGATGGCGACAGTCATCGGCGCAAGCCCGGCATAGACGGCGACCGGAATCGAGGCGGTGATCGTCGCATTTATCGCGGCGACGAGAAGCAAAAGGACAAGCACGAAAGTCTTGGCATTTGGATCGGTAGCTTCGCTGACGAAGCCGACGATCTGAGCCCAGACGATGCCTTGGATCACCTCGGCGATGACGAATTGGCTGCGCCAGCGCGTGACATCGATGCTGGCGAGATCGAGCGACAAAAATCGTGCCGCCAATGCATGGGAGACGAAAAGCGTGACCAGTTGAATGCCGATCCAGACGAACAGCGTCTGCTGCGGCGTCCAGGCCGCGGCCACGGTCGCCGCAACGATGGCGAGGACCATGACGCTGAACGTCGCGTTTTGCTTGCCTTGCGCGAAGAGCTGCAAGAGTTCGACGTCAAAGGCCCTATGTCCGGAGCCGGCCGAAGTGAGCTTCTCGCGCGCTTCGCGCACCCGCGCAGCCAGACGCCGGCGTTCGACGGCGGTTTTCGGGTCGATGCCGCGCCCGCGTTCGATCATCTGCGCATTGACTTCGGTCATGCTCTGCCTGATCCGTCGCTCGTCATCTCGCACGCAAGGTGTCGCGCGCATGCCGAGGGAGGGTTTTGTCCATTCCATGGGAATGCGCGCGACGTCGATATGTTGGAGCATGTCCTTGGCGGAAAAGAGGAGCCGCTTCCGCCACCGGCACATATATTTAACAATCGCCGAGAAAGATTAACGCAAGGCTCACGGAATGCTGCGGATCTAAGTTAACGCGCACCCTGCCAAGCGCGGTTTTGCCGGCGCCGGCCCATAGCGCGCGCCACAATTATGGTTAATAATTCAATTTCTTTTGGCGAGGTTTTGCCCGGCCCATGGCAAGGGGCGAAGCCTTTGATAGGCGGCGCAAAGAAGGTCGATATGAAGCTCTATGATACGGCGCGTGCGCCCAATCCGAGGCGGGTCAGAATTTTCCTCGCTGAAAAAGGACTCGAGGTGCCGACCGAACAAATCGATCTCGGCAAGCTCGAGCAAAGAGGCGAGAGTTTCCGCGCCGTCAATCCGCTGCAGCGGACGCCCGTGCTCCTTCTCGACGATGGAACTGCGCTTTCGGAATCCGTCGCCATTTGCCGATATTTCGAAGAGCTGAAGCCCGATCCGCCCTTGTTCGGCGAAGGCATGCTCGGCCGGGCTCTCGTCGAAATGTGGCAAAGGCGGATCGAACTCCACCTTTTGCTGCCGGTATTGCTGACGTTCCGCCATAGCCATCCCGCCATGCGCGAGATGGAGCAGCCGCAAATTCAAGAGCTCGCCGAAACGAGCAAAGCGAAGGCTGTGGATTTTTTGCATTATCTCGATGGCGAACTCGCCCAGAGGCCTTTCGTGGCGGGAGAGGGTTTTTCGATCGCCGACATTACGGCGCTTGTCGCCGTCGATTTCCTGAAGCCGGCGCGGATCGACATGCCGGCGGATGCGCCCCATCTCAAATGCTGGCATGCGCGCGTGACGGCGCGGTCGAGCGCGGTTCCTTGAAATTGCAAGGATTGAAATCGCAAGGAATTGCCGGATGCGCGCGGCGGGACTGACGAGTGTTGAGGATGGCAGCGCATTTGATCTCTGAAGTCGCGATCCCTGAACCTGCGAGCTCTGATCTCACCGCTTTGGTCGGCCGGATCAGAGCTTGCCGGATCTGCCGCGATACGCCGCGCAATGTGCCGCTGCCGCATGAGGCACGGCCCGTCTTGCGCGTGTCTTCGACCGCGCGTCTGCTCGTCGCCGGCCAGGCGCCGGGGGTGCGCGTCCATGCGACGGGCCTGTCGTTCAACGATCCTTCCGGTGACCGGCTGCGGCAATGGATGGGCGTGAGCCGCGAGATTTTCTACGATGAGTCACGCGTCGCGATCGTGCCGATGGGATTTTGCTTTCCCGGCCATAATGCGGCCAAAGGCGATCTGCCGCCGCGGCGCGAATGTCGCGCGAGTTGGCATGATTCACTTTTTCGCTTATTGCCGCAGATCGAGACAATCCTGGCTATCGGGCGCTATGCTCAGGATTACCACTTCGAACGACTTGGCGTCGCGCGCAACAAAGGCGCCAAGCTCGACGATCTTATTGCCGCTTGGCGCGATCTTGCCGGGCAGCGGCCGCGGATCATTGCATTGCCGCATCCGTCCTGGCGCAACAATGCCTGGCTGAAACGCAATCCCTGGTTCGAGGCGGAGGTTTTGCCTATGCTGCGCGAGGAAGTGGCGCGCGCGCTGCGCTAGAGCATACGCCCATCGTTCAACCTGGAGCAAAGGAGAAAGCCGCCATGGCCTTAACGCACGAGGATGTGACTTCGGTACTCGGTCCGGTCGACGAGACTTTGGCGGCCGAGCTTCTGGCGACCGGCGCGTCGCTCATGGAGCTCGAACAGGCCTGGGCATGGCTCAATTCCGACGAGGCGCTGATCAATGAATATCAGCCTTTGCCCAGCGGCCGCGTGGCGCAATTGATCGACATACTTTCGCCACCCGACGACGAGCAGTGACGTAAGATCTTGATGGCAAGCCGCCGGCGATCAGCGGGCTTTGCCATTGCCTGCGAGGCGTACGCTATAAGCCATGCCGACGACGAAAATCAGTCCGACAAGGCCGCAACTCACTTCCCAATAGGGCCAACGGGTGATCGGAAACTGCGCCAGCAGCCGCTCTGAACCGATGAGCTCCCCGCTGACATAGCCAAGCAGCGCTGCGCCTGCCCAAACAAGAATGGGAAAGCGGGAAAACAGCGTGAGCAGCAGGGTCGAGCCGAAGATGATGAGCGGTACGGATAGAGCCAATCCGAAGCCGACCAGCAGGATCGAGCCTTTCGCTGCCGCGGCAATGGCCATGACATTGTCGAGCGACATGATCGCGTCGGCGATGACGATGATGCGGACGGCGGCAAACATCGTTTCCGCCGGGCTGACATCCTTATGGTCATGCTCTTCGATCGCCAATTTGATCGCGATCCACACCAGGAGCAGGCCACCGATCAGCCGCACATAGGGGAGCAACAGGATCTCGACGACGACGATCGTCAGCAAGACCCGCAGGACGATGGCGGCGCCTGTGCCAAGCACGATGCCGAGATGACGTTGCCGTTCCGGCAGGGCGCGGCAGGCAAGCCCGATCACCACGGCATTATCGCCCGAGAGCACAATATCGATCCAGATGATTTGCAGCATCGGCCCGAGGACGGCGGGGATGTCGATTGTCACCACGATCCTTCCTAGCTGCCCTGCCGCACGGCGCGCGCAATAATGACGAGCGCGATTTCGGCCGCCGCCACGATATCAGCAAAGCGCGGTCGCTTGTCTTTGCGTGGCGAATCCTGGCGTGGCGAACTTCGTGCCATGCGCCGCCGCGGGGCAGGAATATGAATGAAGCCGATACAGGTGGCATCCGCGGCAACGAGCGAATGGTAGAAGCTCGCATTGCAGAGATAGTCGCCCGCATCATTGGAAAGGCCGCTCGCTATGCGGGCCTGGCGCAAAGCGGCCACGATTTGCGGCGCCGGCACGCGCGCCTTGACAATCTCCGGCCCGCCGGGAAGCACCGCTAATCTAGGCGGGCGCGCGCCCGCCGCATCGGGGTGAAGCAGGTTCACGTGATTGCGTGCCCGGGTTTCCACGGAGATGATCTTGCGCCGTCCGGCAAGTCCGAAATGAATAATGGCGTCCGGCCTGGTCTCGCCGGCAAGTTTGGCGAGCCTCGGCCCGAGCCCGGCATAGACAACGGGCAGCGCGCGGAGTTGCAGATCGATGCCGAGCCGCGCCAGACGCATGCGCCTTTTATGAAGCGCCGCAAGCAGTGCCAAAGACGGGTTCCGGCATGTGCCAGGAAAGGCGCCGAAGCCGGTGACGAGAACCTTGATCATCGCGTCCGATCAGCATTGAGAGCCGCAATATAGAGCCACTGGGCAATATTCGCTGGACCGAGTTGAGTTCGGCCATCTTATTCGAAAGAATCGTACTTCTCTGTTTATTGGATATGTTCTAAAGTTGCATCGTCTATCCTGCCGGAAGCTTTTGGGAGCGGGCGTTGGGCCTCCAGTCAGAATTTGGAAAGGCTGATTTTAAAAAAGTCCGGCGCGTGCGTGCCAACTTCGGGCGTGGAAAGCGGATCGCAACGGTCCGGATTATAAACGCGCAAGACTCGGCCTATTGCAACGCGTCTGCCGGCGTGGCGGAGCGAAACTGCGTGGGCCGAACCAAAAATGACCATGCAGGATGTTCCTTGCAACGGCTGCGACCCGGCTCAAAATGAGGTTGGATGAAATGACGATGCTCGCGAACGCCAAGACCTATATGCTTTCCGAAATTCTCGACATCAAGGCGGCGCTGCCGCTCGCAGAAGGTCTTCTGGCGCAACGCGGCTCGGAACTAATGATTGATGCGTCGCGCGTCGAAAGGCTCGGGGCGCAATCCCTCCAGATCCTTCTTTCGGCCGTTTCGACCTGGCATGCCGATGGTGTGTCGATCGAGTTCATCGACCCATCAGAGCCCTTTATTCAGGGCCTCGAACTCTTCGGCATCGATCCCGAGCGCTTTTTCAACGGCGGTCACGCGCCCGGCCTCGTCGATATTGGGCTGAATTGAGCCTCCGCCGTGATCAGAATGGCGCGAAAATCATTCACATTCGTCAAGGTCGGGCCGGTGACGATGCTGTCGCCCAAGGCTTCGAAGAAGCCGTGCCCGTTATTGGCCGCGAGGCTCTCTTGCGGCTTGATGCCTTTTGCCCAGGCGCGCGCAAGCGTGTCAGGACCGACATAGGCTCCGGCAATGTCTTCGAGCCCATCGACGCCATCGGTGTCGCCGGCGAGCGCGTGAATGCCGGGTTGGCCGTCGAGCGCGAGCGCCAGCGACAGCAGAAATTCGACATTGCGACCGCCGCGGCCGGTGCCGCGGACCGTCACCGTCGTCTCGCCGCCGGAGAGCAGAACGCAAGGCGCCGCAAAGGGCTCGTTATGGCATGCCACGTGGCGGGCGATCGCCGCCATCACCTTGCCGACATCGCGCGACTCGCCTTCGATCCGATCGCTGAGAATATAAGCCGCGAGGCCTTTTTGCCGCGCCAGTTTTGCCGCGGCATCGAGCGCCATTTGCGGCGTTGCGATCATCCGCATTTCGGAATTCGCAAGGAGTGGATCGCCGGGCTTGATCGTCTCGCCGCGACCGGTTGCGAGGATCTCGCGGACGGTGTCGGGCACTTCTATGTCATAGCGCGCAATGATCGCGAGCGCATCGGCGCAAGTGGTCGGATCGGCGATCGTCGGGCCGGAGCCGATGTCGGTTGGATCATCGCCCGGAATATCGGAAATCAACAGCGTGACGAGATGGGCCGGATGGCAAGCGCGCGCCAGCCGTCCGCCCTTGATCGCCGAAAGATGCCGGCGCACGCAATTCATCTCGCTGATCGTAGCGCCGCATTTGAGCAGCGCCCGGCCGACTGCCTGTTCATCGGCCAATTCGAGCCCTTCGAGCGGCAGCGGCAGCAACGCCGAAGCGCCGCCTGAAATGAGGCAGAGAACGAGATCATCGGGCGTGAGGCCGGTGACACGCGCGAGAATTTTCTGCGCGCCAACAAGCCCGGCGGCATCTGGCACAGGATGCGCGGCCTCGATCACTTCGATCTTCCGGGTCGGCAGGCTATGGCCATAGCGTGTCACGACGAGGCCGGAATAATCCGCCGGCCAGGCAGCCTCCACCGCGCAGGCCATCGCGGCTGCGGCTTTCCCGGCCCCGATCACAATGGTGCGTCCTTTCGGCGGCGGCGGCAGATATTGCGCCAGCACGCAGGCGGGATCGGCCGCTGCGACCGCCGCATCGAACAAAGACCGCAACAAAATGCGAGGTGCATCGATCGTCGTCAGGCCAGGTCCCCCTTTCTTGATTATTTTTTTTCATCCTCTCGGCGCGCACTTTCTCCCGCTAGCGGGAGAAGGAGCGCGCCCATAGCTTTCTGATGTAATAGAGTTAGCCGTGGATGCGCTTGAAATCGCCGATCGAAAAATCGAAGAAAGGCTGGATATCGTAGCTGACGCCCTTTTCTTTGAAACGGTCGATGCGGACCGAATAGGCTCCCATCGCCTTCTGCGTCGCCTTGTCGATGAACAGGATTTCATAGCTGTTGTTGCTTTTATCTTCGAGCGTGAACGCCTCGATGGTCTTGCCCGCGCTCGCAAATTCGGACGTCGGTAACGTCAAGGTGGAAACTCCCCGTCAATGCCGGTGAGATGGCCGGCGCGATCGAAAAATTCCTGTCCGCGTCGAAAGCTTAAGGTCTTCCGGGGACGGGTTCTCGCGGGTCCCATACACCAGGACGATGGCTTCGGCTAGAGCGTGATCCCGAAAAGTTGTCGACTTTTCGGATAAGATCATGCGTTAAAACAATGCATTAGATCACGATAGCGACTCCACCTAATGCCATCATGCTCCGGAAGGTGGGCGCTGCGCTCGCCGTCGCAGGGGCGCCGCGAAATTCGCCGCGGGAGAGCCATCAAATGACATAGCTGAGGGCCAGCTCGTCGGCTTCCGCTGCGGCGCGCATTTCCGCGAGCGTGCGGTTGTCGAGCACGGCGGCGAGCGCGTCGCGCGCCTCCAGCATGAGAATCCTGACCCCGCAATGGCGCTCATCGATGCAATCGTCGCAACGGCGGTAGGAGGTCTTGCTGGCACATTGAATGGGGGCGAGCGGCCCGTCGAGGACCCGGATGATATGGCCGACTCGGATCAGTTGGGCGGATTTGGCGAGCGTATAGCCGCCGCCCTTGCCCTTTTTCGAATTGACGAAGCCGGCATTCCGCAGTTCGCCCAAAATCGTATCGAGGAATTTCTTCGGAATATTGTTCGCTTCGGCGATCTCGCTGACGAGCGAGGGTTCGCCCGGCTCGCGGCCAGCCAAATGTATCATGGCCTTGAGGCCATATTTTCCTTTTTTCGTGAGCATTGCGACGTAATTGCCGAGTCTTGCAGAGACTTATCTCCATGGTTCAATAGGAAGTGCGCCGGCAAATGTCTACTAGTTTTATGGAATGGCATGGAAATTCCGGCCTCGCCCAGCGGTTGGGCCGCTGAAACGCGTGCGGCTCAGGAGCGGGCCATCAGTTCGACGGCCAAGCCATAGATGCGGAAGCGCGCCGGCTCGGGCAGCGTGGCCAAGGTTTCGAGATAGATCTGGCCGACCTGGCACATCCGCTGATCGGCGATCGGCGGCGCCGGAGTCTTGCCGTCGAGAATGGCGGAAATTTCGGTTTCGTTCAGTTGCTTCGCCTTGAGCGCATTTTCGAGCAGTTCGAAATCCTGATCGCTCGGCGGCGATCGTTCGATCTTTTTGGCGCGGCCGTCACTGATCGCGTCGAGGCCGGCGATCGCCATATCAGCAACGAGCGCCCGATTTTCCGACGAGAATTCGAAGAAGGCCTGACTCGCCCCGCCATAGAGGAAGTCGACGCAGAGTCTCGGATCTTTGGTCGCCAAAGCGCGCATCATCGCAAGCTGCATGGCGAAGATGCGGCTGAGGGCCGGGCCATCCGCCTTGGCCGCCAAAGCGCCATTTGACAGACGCAACGCCCGCACCGCGTCCGACAAAAGCAAATCGACATTCGTCATGTCGGCGCCCTCGAGCGATTGTCTGGCGAATCCGTCGAGGATCGCGTCATATTCATGCGGCAGCAGCTGCTTCAGACGGGTGAAGAAGCGCATATAGTCTGGCGCTGCCGAAGCGATCCGCGCCTCGATCTTCTCGCGTGCGGCGGGCAATTGCTCATCGGCGGCCTTCTGATCCTGATTCTGCGACGCAGCTATCTCCTGCGGCGGATTTTCCTTTTGCGAGTGATCCGCTTCGAAAAGAAGGCTTGCGCCGAGAATCATGGCAATGCCGGCGGCGAGGCTCAAAAGCGCGAGCCGCAGAATATCCATAAGGACAGTCCTCGGGTGAAAAAGCGCCGAAACTCCGCGCTGAAATTATGCTCGAAAAGCGTCCGCGCCAGCCAATCGGATGCTGTGGCCAAATTATGAAGATAGGCGCAAGATTAGAAAGTTGAAATATTTTTTGTCGGAAAGTTTGGAGGCGGTGGCTGAGCTCAGCGCTCCAATGTCTTCAAATAAGCGATGAAATTTTCGATCTGATCCGGATCGAAGCGGAACTCCGGCATGGTCGGATGTCCGGTCCTGATGCCTTCGCCGAGCGATTCCGCCAAGTCTTCGACCTTGTACCGCAAATGGAGGTCACGAAACGGCGGCGCGATGGCGAGCGGGCTCGCGCCGAACTTCTCAATGGCGTGGCAGCGCGCGCAATATTCCTTGGCGAGGGTGAAGCCCAATTGCGGATTGCCTCTTTCGGCCTTGCTTTCTTTGCTCTTGCCTGTTTCGACCTTGTCTCCGGTCGCTTGGGCAGCCCCGGCTAGACTGAGAAAAAGGGCCGTCAGACCGACCAGCCAGGTCTTGGTCATGCAGGTCTTGGTCATCCAGGTCTGGGTTTGCATGATCATTTGCTCCGCCGAAAGGATGGTGGCGGATGTCGTCCTATTTGCAGCCGTCGGCTTTGATTCAAATCAGCCGTGGTTATCCGCCTCATCCGACGGCGGCGAGGCGCGCAAAGCCAGCAGAAAGATCATCCTTGAGATCTTCGGCATCTTCGAGGCCGATCGAGAAGCGAAGCGCCGGGCCTGGCGGATTCCATTGACTTGCCGTTCGATAGGTCCGGCAATCGAAGGGGATGACGAGGCTCTCATAGCCGCCCCAGGAATAGCCCATGCCGAAAAGGGTGAGGCCGTCGAGGAAGGCGGCGAGCGCTTCTTGCGAACAAGGCGCGAGGATGATGGAAAAGAGGCCGGAGGCGCCGGCAAAGTCGCGCTTCCAGATCGCATGGCCGGGGCAGGAGGGGAGCCCCGGATGCAGCACCTGCGCCACCTCTTTGCGGGTGGCGAGCCATTCGGCGATGATCAGCCCCTGCCGCTGCGCCTCCTTCAGCCGCAGCTCCATGCTTCGCAGGCCGCGCAGCGCCAGAAAGACATCGTCTGGCCCCGGACACATGGCGAAGGCGTCATAAGTCGCACGCAGGCGCGAATACCAGGCGTCATTCGCGGAGACGAGGCCGAGGAGGAGATCGGAATGGCCGGACAGATATTTCGTCCCGGCTTCGATTGCCATGTCGATGCCGAGTCCATGCGGCGGCAGAAACAAGGGTGTCGCCCAAGTATTGTCGAGAACGGTGCAGAGGCCTTTGGCCTTGGCGATTGCGACGATGGCCGGAACATCCTGAACTTCGAAACTCTGCGAGCCCGGCGTCTCGAGAAAGACGAGGCGCGTCTGCGACCGGCAGAGCGCTTCGATTCCGCTGCCGATCAGCGGATCATAATAGGTCGTCGTGACGCCCATCCGTTTCAGCACGGTGTCGCAGAAATTTCGCGTCGGGCGATAGACGGAATCGGAGACGAGGATATGGTCGCCGGCGCTTGCTGCCGTCAGAAGCGCGAGCGTTATTGCCGCGAGCCCGGAGGGGGCGAGCACGGTTCCGGCCGCGCCGGCGATCTCGGTCCAGGCGGATTCGAGCGCCTCCGTCGTCGGATTGCCGACCGTCCCATAGGTGAAGCGGGCATTGCGCGCGATAAGATCCGCATACGTCGGAAAGAGCACAGTCGAGCCGCGATAGACGGGCGTGTTGACAAACCCATAATGCTCGAACGGATGCCGGCCCGCATAGACCAGCTTTGTCCGGCTTTTGAGATTTTTGCGCCCCTCGGGGGTGGTCTTCGTCATTGCGCCATCCGGATCTGTGACAGAATGAGCCGGCATAAGCCGTGCGGTTGCCGCGTTTGTCTGCTGGGCCTTCTCATGGGTTCAAACTTGGGGCCGGCTTGCCGGTCAGGCTATAAGACGCCGCCGGCCCCGTCGCCCCGGATGATCATTTTCACTTTACCCGATTCGAGCCGCCCTCGCGCCTTTCTCAGCTTGACCCTGGCTGCGACACGCTCTTGTAATCGCGCGTTGCCGCAAAGGTCGCGGACTGCGGCGGCAGCAGGCATGAGGCAGGCTGCAAATGCGTGAAGTCGTCATGTCCGTGAAAAGCTCAGCATGGGGAATTCTGCTGCTCGGCCTGGCCCTGATCAGCTGCGGCGCCGCCGCGGCACGGGCCGGGACTCTCGATCAGGTCCAGGCGCGCGGCCAGCTGATCTGTGGTTCCAATCCCCGTCTCGTCGGATTTGGGTTTTCCGACGACAATGGCAATTGGACAGGTTTTGATGTCGATTATTGCCGCGCCATCGCTGCCGCCATCTTCAATGATCCGACCAAAGTGAAGTTCATTCCCTTGCCGACGAAGGACCGTTTCACGGCGCTGCAGTCCGGCGAGGTCGATGTGCTGGCCCATAATGCGAGTTGGACGCTGTCGCGCGAAACGTCGCAGAGGCTGTTGTTCACCGCCATCAATTTCTTCGATGGGCAGGGGTTTATGGTCCATCAAAAGCTCAATATCTCCTCGGTGCTCGAATTGTCTGGCGCTTTGATCTGCGTCCAGCAAGGCACGACGACCGAGCTCAATCTCGCCGATTTCTTTCAAGCCCATCAGATGCAATATCAGGCGGTGAATTTCGCCACCGCCGATGCGGCGGTGAAGGCCTATGAAGGCGGCCGCTGCGACGCTTTCACGACCAATTCCTCAGCCCTTTATGCGGAACGCATAAGATTGGCGAATCCGGCCGACAATGTGATCCTTCCGGAGATCATCTCCAAGGAGCCCTTCAGCCTGGTTGCGCGCCAGGGCGATGATCAATGGTTCAATCTGGTGAAATGGGTCCATTTCGCTATGGTCGACGCCGAGGAGGCGGGGATTACTTCGCAAAATGTCGACGACAAAATGAAATCGGATAATCCTGAAACGCGCCGGCTTCTCGGCGCGGAAGGCAATTTCGGCGAAGGGCTCGGCCTGACCAAGGATTGGGCCTATCGGATCATCAAGCTCGTCGGCAATTATGGCGAGGTCTTCGACCGCAATCTCGGTGACGGCTCGCCCTTGAAGATCAAGCGTGGATCGAATGCGCTATGGTCCAAGGGCGGCCTGCAATATGCCCCGCCGGTTCGCTGAAGCTTGCTGCCGCGAAGAGCTGCGGATGCATTTGTAAGCGCCTTGATGCGTGGTGACCAAAAGGCGAGGAATCGCTTCTGAGGTAAGGGGCATCAGCGCCCGATTCTGGCACGGGCAGCATCGCCGGAGAGTTCGCTGATCGCGTGATGATGGATGCCGGCCCGATCGTCGAAATTTACCTTGCGGCACTTTTTTCCGCATGCCGTAGGACCAGCGCATGCTGCGCATTTTGTAACGATCCCATAGCAAACCGATTGAGCGCGATGTGCAGATCGGCAGGGTGGTGCTGTGCGTTCGAGCTATGCCATTGACGCCGTCAGCCGGCGTTGAGGTGCTTTATCCCAGGCTGATACTTGCGGGCTCCAGAAGTGTTAGAGGAAAATATGAACAGTCAAATCAAGATGGCTCTTGTCGGCGGTCTTGCACTGGGTGGCCTCGGCTTTGCGGCGGAGACCGCACCGGCGATGCCGATGCGCGGCCCTGATGCCGGCGTTGCACATCCAAGCGATGTGCAGCAGGACGTCCTGAATGTCCGTTATATTTGCGGTTATTGGAGTTGCCGTTGGGTTCCCAGACCGGATTGGCATCGCCGGCACCATCGGCATCGCTGGCACCATTGGCGTCATTCGTGATCGCTCCATTTCAGTTGGAAGACTGAGGCAGAGAGCCAGGTCGATTCGGCCGAAAATGCGCGAGAGAGGCCGGGAGTGTCGGGCTCTCGACCGCTTGCATTTGATCACTAGCCTGCGGGCCCTTCGGCGCCGTCAAGGTGATGCTGCAAATCCTTAAGGCCCGCGTCCTTAAGATAGGTCAGAGGCCATACGCATCGAAAAGATTCTCTCGAGAAGATCCACTCGAGAAGCTCCCGGTGCGTGACGGCTGTGGAGCGGGACGATGATATCTTCTTGGCTGAAGCTGCCCCTGCCGGCAATGCTGGCCGTTCTGGTTTTTTTCTTTGGTGCGATCGCGGCCTTCCTCGTCCTTTTATCTTTCAACGCCCAGACGGGTGGCGCTATCCGCAGTTTCAGAGGCATTGTCGCGCCCTTCGTCGGGACAGTGGCGGTGATCTTCGGCATTCTTCTCGGCTTTCTCGCCAACGACATTTGGGATCGGGAGGGGCGGGCCGCAGCGGCGGTGCGCACCGAAGCCGATGGCCTTCTCTCCTTGATTGCGCTTGCTGCGACTTTCGATCTGCCGCGCGCGCCGCTCGCTGGCGCGGTGCGCAGCTATGCCGAGACCATGGTCACAAAGGAATGGCCGAGCATGGCGCATGGGGACAGCGCGCCGGAGGCGGAGCTCGCGCTCGACCGGCTGCTCAAAACAATCGTGCGGCTTGATCTCTCCGGCGCGGGCAATAGCGACCTCCACCGCTTGCTGCTCGATGCCGGGATGGCGGTTCGCGCCGCCCGAAATACCCGCTTGCGTCTCTCACGCGATGAGTCCGAACGCCTCAAATGGCTGTTGGTTCTGGCGCTTGCCGTAACCAGTCAAATTACCGTTGCGGCCGTCCATCTCCATACGATGCGGCCGCAGATTGCCGCGCTGACGATCTGGACCGCGAGCCTGATTTTCGTCATCGGGCTGTTTGCGCTTTATGCCGAGCCCTTTGCGTCGCCCTATGGGGTCGCGCCGGATCCGATCAAGCATGTTCTCACGCTTGTGAGCGGTTCCGAGATTGTACCGAAAACGTGACATCGCCCGTGCCGCGACGGGGCTCGCAGCGGTGAATGCCATCAGCAGGCGAGAACAAGGCCAGCCCCGCGCAAGCTTCAAAGCATAATTGAGACATACCGAAAATGTCCTATTCGGTTGAGCTGAAATAGAGCCCTGGCGCGGCTTCCGCACCAGGGCTTTTTTTCGATTGCGCGGACCGGCTCTGCGCGAGAACAACTTCACAAGCCACCATAGCTTCTTGACGTTTGAATAACATTTCAGGGTTTTTTTCCGTTTTCCCCAGATTCAACAAGGGGATAAAACATGAACTTCTGTTTCATCTGACGTAACGTCATGATTTGCCTCAAAAATAGCCCTCTGTAACCGCAAAGATCGCGGGTGGAGCCGGGTACAGGCTAAAAATCGTGCTTGATTGAGAACAAAACTAGAATATAATGTGTACAAAACTGGTTTGAGTGTCGTCCCATGCTGGCCTTTGTCGAAGATCTCGCGGAACTCGGTTCCTTGGGTGCTTTTATCGTTTTCATCGCGCTTTTGGCCAAAGCTTTGGGCGGTGGCTGACAATTGTCTGTTGAGAGATCTGTCGCTGGCTTCTGATCGGAGCCGCATGCCGCTAGGATAGTTTGGTCGCAAGGCTCCGGCCAGAAAGACAGGATGCGATCCGGCGCGAAAGGATCGGTTCTCGCAGGCTGCGGTGAGCGAGCCGGCATGACCAGATAAGCGCGACCAGACAGGCGTGACCAGAATGGCCAACATGGAGTCCGGAGCAGGCGATCTCGCGCCTTGGGAGGCAAGCCGCGGCACAGCAAAAGAGCTGGCGGCTTTAGCCTGTCTTGAGCGGCTCGATTATGCGCATCGGGCGGTAGGCTTCGTCCATCTGCATGTGCATAGCTCCTTCTCTTTGCGGGAAGGCGCTTTGTCGATCGCACGGCTCGCCAAACTTGCGTTGGCCGATTCGATGCCGGCGCTGGCGATCACCGACACCAACAGCCTGTTCGGCGCGTTGGAGTTTTCCGAAAAGCTTGCGAAAGACGGCGTCCAGCCTGTCATCGGCGTTCAGCTCACGGTCGATTTCGGCGACGGCGCGCAGCTTGCGCCGCGCGGCGGCGAGACCGGCGCCGGACGCGCCAGCCTCGTTTTGCTGGCGAAGGATGAGACCGGCTATCGCAACCTCATGCATCTCGCCTCGCGCGCTTGGCTCGATCCTTTGCCCGGCGAGCTGCCGCATGTGGCTTTGGCGCGGCTCGCGGGCCGCTGTGACGGGATGATCGCGCTATCCGGCGGTCCCAATGGCCCGCTCGATCGCAGTCTTGCCGTCGGGCGCTGTGAGATCGCAGAGCGTCGCCTTGCCGTGTTGGCAGGCTTGTTTCCCGGTCGTCTCTATGTCGAATTGCAGCGGCATGGGCTCATCGAGGAGCGCGCCATCGAGCCGCAGCTTCTCGATCTCGGTTTCCGGCATGGGCTGCCGCTCGTTGCGACCAATGAGGCTTATTTCGGCGCGGCATCGGATTATGAGGCGCATGATGCGCTGCTTTGCATTGCCGAGGGCACGGTGATCGGCGATTCGAGCCGCCGCCGCCTTTCGCCGGAGCACAGATTCAAGACGCGGGCGGAGATGCGGGCGGCTTTCGCCGATCTGCCCGAGGCGCTCGAAAATTCCGTCGAGATTGCTTTGCGTTGCGCCTATCGGCCCTTGACCCGCAAGCCGATCTTGCCACGGTTCGGCACCGCCGGCGGCAGCGCGGATGAGGCCGCCGAATTGATCCGCCAGGCGGAGGCGGGGCTCGAAGCGCGGCTTGCGGCACATGGAACGGCGCCGGGCCTGACGGAAACGGCCTATCGCGAGCGGCTCGCCTTCGAGCTTGCGGTTATCGTGAAGATGCAATTCCCCGGCTATTTCCTGATCGTCGCGGATTTCATCAAATATGCGAAGGCGCAAGGCATACCGGTCGGGCCGGGACGCGGCTCCGGGGCGGGTTCGCTCGTCGCCTATGCGCTGACGATCACCGATCTCGATCCGCTGCGCTTCGGTCTGCTCTTCGAGCGCTTCCTCAATCCCGAACGCGTCTCCATGCCGGACTTCGACATCGATTTCTGTCAGGACCGGCGCGACGAAGTCATCCGCTATGTGCGCCGCCGCTATGGCGAGGACAGGGTGGCGCAGATCATCACCTTCGGCTCGTTTCTCGCCCGCGGCGTGATGCGCAATGTCGGCCGGGTGCTCGAAATGCCGCTTGGCCAGGTCGATAAATTGGCCAAGCTCGTGCCGCAGAATCCGGCGGCGCCGGTCAGTCTGAAACAGGCGATCGCAAGCGAGCCGCGCCTGCAAGAGGCGGTCGCGTCCGATCCGCGTGTCGGAAAAATGCTGAAGATCGCCGAGACGCTCGAAGGGCTCTATTCGAATGCCTCGACTCATGCGGCCGGCATTGTCATCGGCGACCGGCCGCTCGAAGAGCTCGTGCCGCTCTATCGCGATCCGAAATCCGACATGCCGGCGACCCAGTTCAATATGAAATGGGTCGAGCCTGCGGGCCTCGTCAAATTCGATTTTCTCGGCCTCAAGACGCTCACAGTGCTCGCGACCTGCGTAAAACTCTTGGCGCGGCGCGGCATTGAAATCGAGCTTTCGAAAATCCCGCTCGATGATCAAAAGACCTATGCGATGCTCGGGCGCGGCGAGACGGTCGGCGTGTTCCAGCTTGAAAGTGCGGGCATGCGCAAGGCGCTCGTCGACATGCGGGCCGACCGTTTCGAAGACATTATTGCTCTCGTCGCGCTCTATCGGCCGGGGCCAATGGCGAATATTCCGACCTATTGCGCGGTGAAGGCGAAGGAGCAGGCGCCCGATTATATCGATGCCCAACTCGAGCCGATCCTAAAGGAGACGTGCGGCGTCATCATCTATCAGGAACAGGTGATGCAGATCGCGCAGCTTCTCTCCGGCTATTCACTCGGCGAGGCGGATCTTCTGCGCCGCGCCATGGGCAAGAAGATCAAGGCGGAGATGGATGCGCAGCGCGATCGTTTCGTCTCGGGCGCCATCGAACGCGGGCTTAACAAGCGCCGCGCCGACGAGATCTTCGATCTTCTCGCCAAATTCGCCGATTACGGCTTCAACAAGAGCCATGCCGCGGCCTATGCGCTCATCGCCTATCAGACCGCCTGGTTCAAGGCGAATTATCCGGTCGAATTTCTCGCCGCCTCGATGACGCTCGATAAATCGAATACCGATAAGCTCGCCGAATTCTCAAATGAGGCGCGCCGTCTCGGCATCAAGATCGAGCCGCCGTCGGTCATGCGCTCGGGCGTCGATTTCGACGTCGATGTCGATTTGGTGAGCGGCGCTTCTTCGATCATTTATGCATTCTCCGCGATCAAAGGCGTCGGCGACGGGCAGGCCGCGGCGCTCGTTGTCGCGCGGGGCACGGTGCCGATCGCCGATGTCGGCGATCTCGCAGGGCGCGTGAACCCGCGCGATCTCAACAAGCGCATGCTCGAAAGCCTCGTCGCCGCCGGTGCCTTCGACGTATTGGAGCAGGACCGCGCCCGCGTCTTCGCCGGCATAGAGGCGATGCTCGCCTTGGCGCATCGCCGGCATGAAGAGCGTGCCGCCGGCCAGGCGGCCTTGTTTGATAGCGAAAGGCTCGATCCGCTCGCCAATGTGAAGGCACAGAGTTGGTCGCTCGCGGAACGGCTGCGCCGCGAATTCGATGCGGTCGGCTTTTTTCTGTCCGGTCATCCGCTCGATGCCTATGCGGCGATCTTGGGCAAACTCAGGGTCCAACGCTGGAGCGAATTTTCGCGCGCCGTGAAGCAGGGGGCGTCCGCCGGGCGGCTGGCCGCGACGGTGCTCGACCGGCAGGAGCGGCGGACGCGCTCCGGCACCAAGATGGGCATTGTTCAATTGTCGGATCAGACTGGCCAGTTCGAAGCCATTTTGTTTCAGGAAGGGCTCAATCAATATCGCGATCTTCTGGAGAAGGGCGCATCCGTCCTTGTGTCGCTGCAGGCCGGCGTCGAAGGCGAAGAGGTGCGCGCCCGCATCACCGCGGTCGAGCCCTTGGATCAGGCAGCGAGCCGAATTCAGAAAGGCCTGCGCGTGTTTCTGCGCAATGACGATCCGCTCGGCCCTCTGGCCAAGCATCTCGCGGCGAAAGGCGATGGCGAGGTGTCGCTTGTTTTATTGACCGAGGCCGGCGAGATCGAAATGCGGCTGCCCGGAAAATATCAGGTCGGGCCGCAGATCGCCGCAGCGCTGAAGGCGATCCCCGGCATCGTCTCGGTCGAGCATGTGTGAGGCAGAGAATCCTCGTGATGAGGAGCACGCGCCTAGCGTCTATTGTCGAAGCACGGCTATGCAGGGTAACGAATCATAAAATCGCGGATGCCGATAATTAAATGCTGGACCTGCTGCGCTCCATATTGATCATACTTTCCGTGCGCGGCGTTGTTCCGCAGGTCTAACCAGGTAGTAACCTGCTTTTGCTCAAGGAGATTGTAGATGTCGTTTTTGTGAAGTTCTTGGTTGAGTGTTTCCGCTTTCCGGGGCCTTCCGTTATCGATAGTTGGAATTCCATTCTTATTGCAAAGTTCTCTAAGGTGCTGCTCCAAGACGCTTCCGGCGATCACTGCTGCGGCGTCTTTATAGCCCTGATCACGAAGATAAATTGCCATGTCGAGGAAGCTCGCGAAGGTATTCCCGTGTATTATCTCCTGAACGGTCTGGAGATAGCCTTTTTCGTATTCTGTCTTGAGCGCTTGAAGCATCCCTGCTGTGGCCGATATTCGACGTGCAAGGGGAGTTCCATTATATTCTCGGAAACGTGCTTGATGAAATGATCCAGGTGGTGAAAGCCTGTCCATCGCGCTTGCTAGAAGGCTGTAAACTCTTTGGAGCTCGCTGACAGGTGTGTTAGCCCGCCCTAAACGAGGTTGTATGCAATCAAACTCGTCCAAGGCGAAATTCAATTGTTCGATTATTTTTTCTGGCTCCAATTCCTCCTCCCATTGATGGCATGTTGAAATTTATGTCTTGAGTACCTCAGCAATGCTCTCTCGAACAACCCTCCCCAGCGCCTCCAGCGCTTTGCCGCGCGGATATTTGGCGCGTGAGATGAGCCTAATCTGCCGCTTCATCGCCGGATCTTTGAGCCGGCGAATGACTAGATTTTTCGGCAGCGGCCTCTCCTGCGCCAGAGCAAGCGCCGGCAGCAGGGTCATGCCATAGCCGGCGGCCACCATCTGCATCAGCGTTTCGAGACTCGCCGCGCGCATGTCGGCTGCGACATTGCTCGCGAGATCCGGCGCGCCGCAGAGGGTGAGCGCCTGATCGCGCAGACAATGGCCATCGGTCAAAAGCAGCAGCGAATGCAGATCGATGTCTACCGTGTCGATCGCCTTCTTCTTCGCGAGTCTATGGTTCGCCGGCAACGCGAGAAGAAAAGCTTCGTCGAACAGAGCTTCGCTCGCAAAACCTTGTGACGGGGGATCGGAGGCGATGATCGCCGCATCGAGCGTGCCTGCGCTGACGGCTTCGATGAGCCGTTCCGTCAGATCTTCATGCAGGACCAGAGGCATGGCCGGCAGATCCTTGGCTAGGCGCGGAAACACGAAAGGCATCAGATAGGGGCAGAGCGTCGGGATAATGCCCAAATCCAGCGGTCCGGCACAGGGATCGCGGCTCGCTTTGGCAATGGCGACGATCTCGTCAGCGGCGGCGATCGCGCGGCGCGCATGAAGCAGGATCTCCGCGCCGGCGGCGGTCGGACGGACCGCGCGGCCCGAGCGCTCGAAAATCGCAAGGCCGAGTTCGTCCTCGAGCTTGAGGATCTGCCCGCTGAGCGTCGGCTGGCTCGCATGGCAGGCTTCGGCCGCCTTGCCGAAATGGCCGAAATCCGCCAGCGCGGCGATATAGCGAAGATCGCGGAGGTTCATAGGATTGGTTCACGTGATTGGTTTTACCAATCACGATAAACGGAACAATCGATTTGATCAATCACGATGAAACCTTGATCTTTCTCCAATGTTCATCCGGCAGAGCGCGCTAGCCTCAGCGAAACTGCCAGAGCGCCCCTTCGCTCGGGCAGCCCTTCGCTTGGGATGTGCCGCGCGAAACGCCCGAAAGAGGAAAAATCATGGCTTCGGAAAAATTGACGACGACCGCCGGCGCCTTGGGCCGATAGAGGCCGACACGTAACTTGGTCGAAACAGGCTGAAAACGTCCAAAATACGAAAGGAATTGACATGGAAAGCGATAGCAAGTGCCCGGTGACGGGCGGGTCTCACAAGCGCATGTCGTATCAGGACTGGTGGCCGAACCAGTTGAACCTCAACATGCTCCGCCGGAACTCTTCCCTGTCCAATCCCATGGGCGAGGCGTTCAACTACGCGGAGGCGTTCAAGAAGCTCGACCTGAAGGCCCTGAAGAAGGACCTCACCGCGCTAATGACGGACTCGCAGGACTGGTGGCCGGCGGATTTCGGCCACTACGGGCCGCTGTTCATTCGGATGGCGTGGCACGGCGCGGGCACCTACCGCATCGGCGACGGCCGCGGCGGCGCCGGAGCCGGCCAGCAGCGCTTCGCGCCTCTCAACAGCTGGCCGGACAACGTGAACCTCGACAAGGCCCGTCGGCTGCTCTGGCCGATCAAGCAGAAATACGGCGACAAGATCTCCTGGGCCGACCTGATGATCCTCGCCGGCAATGTCGCCCTCGAGTCGATGGGCTTCAAGACCTTCGGCTTTGGCGGCGGGCGCGCCGATGTCTGGGAGCCTGACGAAGACACCTACTGGGGCGCCGAGGACACCTGGCTTGGCGACAAGCGCTACAGCGGAGACCGGAATCTCGAGAATCCACTCGCCGCCGTGCAGATGGGTCTGATCTACGTGAACCCGGAAGGTCCGAACGGCAAGCCGGATCCGCTCGCTGCGGCCAAGGACATCCGCGAGACCTTCGCGCGCATGGCCATGAACGACTACGAGACCGTCGCGCTCATCGCCGGCGGACACACATTCGGCAAATCCCACGGCGCTGGCGATGCGTCGCTGGTCGGCCCTGCGCCCGAAGCCGCCGGCATCGAACTGCAAGGCCTCGGCTGGAAGAGCAGCTTCGGCAGCGGCATGGGCGATGACACGATCGGCGGCGGCCCGGAAGTCACCTGGACCACGACGCCGACGAGGTGGAGCAACAACTTCTTCGAGAACCTGTTCGGTTACGAATGGGAACTGACCAAGAGCCCGGCCGGTGCGTACCAGTGGGTGGCGAAGGATGCCCCGGAATCGGTGCCGTATGCGCAGGACAAGTCCAAGCATCGCAAGCCAACCATGCTGACCACCGACCTCTCCTTGCGGTTCGACCCGATCTATGAACCGATCTCGCGGCACTTCTACGAGAACCCGGATGAGCTCGCGGATGCCTTTGCCCGGGCGTGGTTCAAGCTGACGCACCGCGACATGGGCCCGCGCTCGCGTTATCTCGGCCCGGAGGTTCCGGCGGAGGAACTGATCTGGCAGGACCCCGTCCCCGCAGTCGATCACAAGCTGATCGACGCAAACGACATCGCTGACCTCAAGGCCAAGATCCTCGCATCGGGACTTTCCATCCCCGAACTGGTCTCGACCGCTTGGGCCTCGGCGGCCACCTTCCGCGGCTCCGACAAGCGCGGCGGGGCGAACGGGGCGCGCATCCGCCTCAGCCCCCAGAAGGATTGGGAGGTCAACCAGCCTGCGCAACTGGCGAAGGTCCTCCAAACGCTCGAAGCGGTCCAGAAGGAGTTCAACAGCGCGCAGTCCGGCGGGAAGAAGGTCTCGCTGGCTGACCTGATCGTTCTGGGCGGCTGCGCCGCCGTCGAGGAAGCGGCGAAAAAGGCCGGCCACGATGTGAAGGCTCCCTTCACTCCCGGGCGCACGGATGCTTCGCAGGAGCAGACTGATGTGGATTCGTTCGCCGTACTGGAGCCGACCGCAGACGGGTTCCGCAACTACCTCCGGAAGGGACACGAGGCATCGGCGGCTGAGCTGCTGGTGGATCGGGCGAACCTGCTGACGTTGACCGCTCCCGAGATGACTGTTCTTGTCGGTGGCATGCGCGTCCTGAATGCCAACGTCGGGCAGTCCGAACACGGTGTCTTCACCAAGCGGCCCGAGACGCTGACCAATGATTTCTTCGTGAACCTGCTCGACATGAGGACGAAGTGGCAGAAGTCCGCCACATCCGAAGGCGTGTTGGAAGGGCGCGATCGGGCGACGGGCGAGCTCAAGTGGACGGGCACCGTCGTCGATCTCGTCTTCGGTTCGAACTCCCAGCTCCGAGCCCTCGCGGAAGTCTATGGATGCAACGACTCGCAGCAGGCGTTCGTGCGTGACTTCGTGGCTGCTTGGAACAAGGTGATGAATCTTGATCGCTTCGACCTTGCCTGATCTCAGCGGAGCGGCGTTTCAAGTTGTTTTGAAACGCCGCTCACACGCTTTGCCATCATGATCCGCAGGTCGCATCAGGACTCGAACCTGGCGGGACCATTAGGAAGTGGCCAACACCCCCGCTACACTCGCCTTCACCAATTTCCCCAGCGCCTCCAGCGCCGCGCGGCGCGGATATTTGCTCCGTGAGACGAGCCTTATCTGCCGCTTCATCGCCGGATCTTTGAGGCGGCGGATGGCGAGATTGTTCGTCTCCGCCCGCCCCGAAAGCCCGGAAATTCTCTTTCGGTCTCTCCAGCGCGTCATGGCCGGGCTTGTCCCGGCCATCCACGCCGGTGAGCTGCCGCAGAGGTTCAAAATTATCGTGTCATCGCCATAGCGCATTTCACTAGCATTCGCTGTTCGTCGTCGCGTGGATGGCCGGGACAAGCCCGGCCATGACGCAGGTGTGCCGAGTAAAGAGAATTGCCACCTCTGCCTCCTTGCAATCTCGCCTTCTCCCCTCTATAAGCGCGCCATCCCACACGCGGACTTCGCGGTCCTGCCTTAAGGCCCGCAACCGGTGCCGTTTCCTCGGAAATCTTCGCAAAGATTTTTGAGGCGACGGTCAAATTGCTCCGCGGCGGCTTTAACCGGAGAAAAAATACATGGCTCTACCCGAGTTTTCCATGCGCAGCCTGCTGGAAGCAGGCGCCCATTTCGGCCATCAGTCACATCGCTGGAACCCGAAAATGGCGCCCTATATTTTCGGCACCCGCAACAATATTCACGTCATCGACTTGGCCCAGACAGTGCCGATGCTGCATCAGGCGCTCAAGGCCGTGTCCGACACTGTGGCGCGCGGCGGCCGCGTTCTCTTCGTCGGGACCAAGCGGCAGGCGCAGGAGGCGGTGGCGGCGGCGGCGCAGCGCTCGGCGCAATATTTCATCAATTCGCGCTGGCTCGGCGGCACGCTGACCAATTGGAAGACGATTTCGGGCTCCATTCAACGGCTGCGCAAGCTGCAGGAGATACTCGATAGCGGCGCCCAAGGCCTCACCAAAAAGGAGCGCCTGATGCTCTCGCGCGAGCGCGAGAAGCTCGACAAGGCGCTCGGCGGCATCAAGGATATGGGCGGCCTGCCGGATCTGATCTTCGTCATTGACACCAATAAGGAACAATTGGCCATCAAGGAGGCCGAGCGGCTGCATATTCCGGTCGCCGCCATCCTCGACACCAATTGCGATCCCGACGGGATCACCTTTCCGATCCCCGGCAATGACGATGCCGGGCGCGCCATCAGCCTCTATTGCGATCTCATCTCGCGCGCCGCGCTCGACGGCATTTCGCGCAGCCACGGCGCCGCGGGTGTCGACCTTGGCGAAATGGAGCGGCCGATCGCAGAGGTCCTGCCCGAGCCAGAGGTCGCCGCCGCGACCGAAACGCAGGGACATTTCGAGCTTCTGACGGCGCCGCGCGGTGCGCCTGACGATCTCGCCAAGCTGCATGGCGTCGGCCCGCAGATCATCAAGAAGCTCAATGATGCCGGGATTTTCCATTATTGGCAGGTTGCCGCAATGACGCCCGAAGAGGCGGCGACGGTCGATCGGGATCTGAAACTGGGCGGCAGGATCGAGCGCGACGGTTGGATCGCCCAAGCCCGCAGTCTGATGGCGGAGTGAGGACTGAGGCGTCACAGCCGCGGCCCCCGGATCAACTCCGGGGTGGCCCGGCTATGACGTCTGAAAGCTTTTGGCGCCATATTCGAGCGGGGTCGACCGAGATCTCGCCTCAACACGAAGGAACATGCGCGATGGCGAACGTCACGGCCGCAATGGTGAAGGATCTTCGCGAGAAGACTGGCGCCGGCATGATGGATTGCAAGACCGCGCTGACCGAATCCAACGGCGACATCGAAGCGGCGATCGATTGGCTGCGCAAGAAAGGCCTTTCGAAAGCGGCGAAGAAATCCGGCCGTATCGCGGCCGAAGGGCTCATCAGCGTGGCGGTCTCAGGCCATGACGGCGTCGTCATCGAAGTCAATTCCGAGACCGATTTCGTCGCCCGCAACGAGGAATTCCAGGCGCTGGCGCATACGATCGCGCTCGTCGCCTTGGAAAAGGGCTTGAGCGATGTCGAGGCGCTGAAGGGCACGCATTATCCAGGCGGCGGTACGGTTGCCGACGCGCTCGCCAATGCGATTGCGACGATCGGCGAGAATATGAATTTGCGCCGGGTCGCGTCGGTGCATGTCGATGATGGCGTCATCGGCCATTATGTGCATAACGCGGTCGCCGAGGGACTAGGCAAAATCGGTGTTCTCGTCGCACTCGAATCCAAGGGCAAGAGCGATGTTCTGGCGCCACTCGCCAAGCAGATCGCGCTGCATGTCGCCGCGGCCAATCCGAGCGCGCTCGATTCAAGCGGGCTCGATCCCAATATCATCGCCCGCGAAAAGGCCGTGCTGGCCGAAAAAAATGCCGGCAAGCCGGCGAATGTGCTGGAGAAGATCGTCGAGTCCGGCCTGAAAACTTTCTACAAGGAAGTCTGCCTCGTCGATCAGCCCTCGATCCATGCCGAACATGCCAATAAGGCGATCGGCCAGGTGGTGAAGGATGCGGAAAAGGCCGCCGGCGCGCCGGTGAGTTTGAAGGCCTTCGTCCGCTATGCGCTCGGCGAAGGGATCGAAAAGCCGCCGGAGCCGGATTTCGCCGCGGAAGTCGCAGCGGCGGCGGGGCAGGTGTAAAGCGCGCGCATTGGTCGGGCGCGCTCGGCGCCTCGCCCGTGCGACAATGCGTTCGAGAACGCGCGTCATGGCTTGCACGGTAGCGTCCGGCAGCATGTTGCCTACGCTGCCGCCGTCACGCCGCTGCGCCGCGATATAGGCAGTAATGAATGCGGCGCTGGGCGTGACGAGACGCGCCGAGGCCGGCGCGATCGGAATCATCCCGCCCGTCTCCCGCGCTTGCTCGCAAGGATCGTTTCGAGCGTCACCGGCCGATAATCGAACACATCGACGCCGACGTCATATTGGCGGGTAGCCTCCTTCAGGCGGCCATGCGAATGGCCGTGCAGATCGATCGCGCCTTTGCCCATCTCATGCCAGGTGCGGAAGGGATAATGGCAGAGGATGATGCGCCGCCCGTCGATCTCAAGCTCCTGATAGGGCAGGGCGCTCGCCCAGCCCTTGTTCTCGATCGTCGTCGGCGGATCATTATTGCCAATGAGGAGATGTTTGCGGCCGTTGAGGGCAGCGAGCAATTCGCTGACGCGTGCGCTTTTTTTGGCGGCGGTGAAATCGCCGAGGTGATAGACCTCGTCGTGTGGGCGGACGGCTTCGTTCCAGCGCGCGATCAGGGCTTTGTCATGTTCTTCGATCGAAGCGAAGGGCCGGTGATCGATCCTGATGCGCTTTGCATCGTCGAAATGCGTATCGCCGGTGAAGAAGATGGTCATGCGATCAGCCTTCGGATCAAACCTCTACGGCGTTCTGAGCATTGATTTGCCGCATGATCTTATCCGAAAAGTCTGCAACTTTTCGGGGATCATGCTCTATATCAGCATTCCGACGACGGCGCCGCTCATCAAGGTCGCGAGCGTTCCCGAGACGAGGGAACGCAGGGCCAAGGTCACGATCTCCTGCCGACGTTCCGGCGCCATGGCGGTCAGCCCGCCGATCATGATGCCGACACTGCCGAAATTGGCGAAGCCGCAGAGCGCATAAGTCATGATGAGTTTTCCGCGCGGACTGAGGGCATTTGCCGGCAGATGCGCGAGATCGATATAGGCGACGAATTCATTGATCACCGTCTTCGTGCCCATCAAAGCGGCGGCAACTCTCGTCTCTTCGGCCGGAATGCCGATCAGCCAAAGCAGCGGCTGAAAAGCGAAAGCGAAAAGCCGCTGCAGCGTGATCGGCGTGCCGCCCCAATGCGGCAGCAGCGCGATGGTCATATTGACCAATGTGACGAGCGCGACGAGCACGATCAGCATGGCGATGATGCTGGCGAGAAAGCCGATGCCGTCGCTGGTGCCGCGCGCGATCGCATCCATAAAACTTGCCGGCGGATCTTCGACGGTGAGCTTTGCGGTCTCTTCTAGCTCCGGTCGAAAAGGGATCATCAGCGCCGCGACGGCGAGCGCCGCCGGGGTCGAAATGACGGAAGCGATGAGGATATGGCCGAGCGCGTCCGGAATGGTGCTGCCGAGCAGCGCGGCGTAAATGACCATGACCGTGCCGGCGATACCGGCCATGCCGCAGCTCATCAGGGCGAACAGCTCGCCGCGCGACATTTTTTTCAGATAGGGCCGCACCAAGAGCGGCGCTTCGATCATGCCGACGAAAATATGGACGGCGGCGCCGAGCCCCAGCGCCCCGCCGATGCCGAGCGTGCGCCGCAAGCCCCAGGCGAAAACCGCGACGATACGTTGGAGAATGCCCCAATAGAGCAGAAGCGAGGCGAGCGCGCTGATGACGAGCACAAGCGGAAAAGCCTGGAAGGCGAGAATATAGCTCGCCCCTTTTTGGGTCTCGGTGAAGGGCAAAGGCGCGCCGCCGAGATAGCCGAAGACGAGGGAAGTGCCGGCATCGGCGGCCTTTTGCAAGGCGCCCACCGCCGCATTGAGGAGGAGAAAGGCCTTGGCCGCCGGCTCGAATTTGACGAGGAGGACGGCAAGGCCGATCTGCAGGAGAACGCCGCCGAGAACGATCCGCCAAGGCGGCGCAGAGCGCTCTTCGCTGAGGAGCCAGGCGATGAAGAGAAGGGCGGCGAGCCCCAAAAGACCATGCAGGGTGGATAGAAGGATCGGCATTCGTCCTCGCGCAAACGCTTTGCCTTAAGGGCAAAATCGATGCCGCGGCAAGGTCCTGCGCATCCGGCTCCAGACAATAATGCGGCGGCGAAGACGGGACTTCGGCGCGGCAGAGGCACAAGATCACGATGACTTGGGATTGAACCAATCCAAAGTCATGATTGAGACATCGGATATATCCGATGTCTCCAGAAACGTGATCAATTCTCTTAATTTAGAGCGGGATGCGGGCGGAAAACCGGTTCCCACTTTTCCTCATCCCGCTCTAGTGTCAGAACGTCACTTTAATGCCGCCATAGACAGCCAAGGGCTGTGCCGGGGTGATCGTGCGCGGGTCGGTCGTGAAATTCGTTGCTGTCGCGAGTTGCGAATCGGTGCCTAAATTGAAGAAGGTCCCGTAAGTGGCATAATGATTATTGAAGAGATTGTTGACCACGCCGAAGATCTGCACATTGTTGGCCACTTGATAGGAGCCGTGGAGGTTGGCCACCCAATAGGCCGGCAATTGCGGGTTCTGGTTTGAATCGTCGCCGATGTAATATTGGCTGCCGATGATCATCACATCGACGCTGGCCTTGAATTGCGGCGTGAAGGCATATTCGACACCGAACTTAGCTTGGTTCTGCGGAATGCCCGGAATATGGTCGCCCGGTGCGACAAAGATATTGCCAGCGGCATTGGCATAGGGATTGTACGGCGAACTCAGCATCCCCGAAAATTGATAGGTCGCATCGACATAAGAATAATTCGCATAGGCTTCGAGCGGACCCATCTTGTAAGTGGCGCTGGCTTCGACGCCTTGCCGCAGCGTCTCGGGCACGTTGGTGAAATAGCCCGTGCCGAGGATGACACTCGCGAGCTGGATGATGTCATTACTGTTCTGGGTTCTGAAATAGCCGGCTTTCCAATCGATCTTTCCGTCGTTCGGAGTCCCTAAATTGCCGCGCAGACCGCCTTCCACCGTATGCGAGACGACCTGCGCGAGCGGCGGATCCGAGATCAGCGAACTTGCAAGAATGCATGGGCGCGTCGAGCTGGAGCAATCGAGCTCGAGCGGCGTCGGCGCGCGGTTGGCTTCCGAATAGCCGGCATAGGCCGTGACATTGGGTGTGATCTTGTAAGCCAGTCCGACGACGGGGTTGATCCTCTGAAACACATTCGTCGCATTGAGCTCTGGATCCATGCCGCTCTGGTCTTGCGTTGCAATAATGGCATAGTTGAAGCGCGCGCCGGCCGTCAGGGCGAGCGCCTTGGTGATGTTGAATGTATCAAGCGCGAAGCCGCCGACATAAGTCGTCGTGCCGGAGAGATAGGTTTGGACGTAGTCCTGGTTGTTCTGGTCTTGGATGATCTCGCCGCTTCCCGGAATGGAGCAGTTCACGACCACCAAACTAGAGTTGATGCAGCCGAGCGTTGTCGTCGCACTATAGGTCAGCCAGCTCTGATCGATGCTGGCGCCGAAAGTGATCTGGTTCTCGTGGTCGAGGATCTTGTCCTTGTTCGTCGCCTGCAGCGTCGAGCCGACGCTATTGGTGTGTATCCAGGAATAATCAATCGTCCCATAGGGGAAAGGGGCGGCCCCGTTCGAGGCGACGATACTGCCTTGCTGATTGATGATTGTGGAGCCGTTGCTGGTGTCGCAAAGCTGACCGGCTATGCCGGACGACCCTGCGGCAACTGCCGCCGGGGAGCTGCAATCGGCGAGGCTCGCGTCATTGCCGTCTTGATGATATTGAAAGAAGTGGCGGTAATATAAATTGCCTTGCACCGTCCATGTCGGGCTGACGTCGACCTTGGCGTTGAAGGCGATCGAACCCATCTCGTTCAGCGACGTCTGCGGCGAAGTGAAGATGGAGCGCCAATCTTGGTCGAGGAGTTCGATCGGCGTTGAGCCGACGACGCCGAGATTATTGGTCGCGCCGGAGACGACGAGATGGAGTTCCGCGTCCGGCGTGCGATAGCCGAGATCGCCGAAGATACGGACGAGCGAGGAGGGTGAAGAATAGCGCCAGCCGTCGTCATGCAGCGCATCGCCAGAGATATAAAGGCCCCAATTGTCCTTCTGCATGCCATATTGGAACATGCCGTCGATGCGGCCGTAGGAACCGCCCATGGCCTGCGCTTCGAAGCCCTGCCAAAGGAAGCCATTCTTCATCTGCAGATTGATGGCGCCGCCGAGCGCGTTGAGGCCGAAGATCGGATTATTGGTGAAGACATCGGCACGATAGATCGCCTGCGGCGGGATCAAATCAAAATTGACCGTGTCGCCGAAGGCTTCGTTGATTCTTACGCCATCCTGATAGACGGCAAGGCCTTGCGGCGTTCCCTGGACGGGCGAGGCGACGAAGCCGCGATAAAAGAACTCTTGAGAGAAATCATTGCCATTGACGTCGATTGCGACGGCGCCTGCTATATATTGCTGCAGCGCGTCGGTAACGCTTGGCGAATTGGTGTGGGCGAATTGCTCGGCGCCGACGGTTTGGACGAGCGCCGGAATCTTATCGGCTTCGATCTGGCCGCCCAGGCCCGGCGTGGTGGCGACGACATTGACCTCTTGCAATTGAAGCATGGGGGTGGCCGTCTGCGCGAGCGCCGGCGCGGACATCAAGGCGAAGAGGCCAATCAGCGGCAGCAGCCCGACGCATGCCCGCTTGCCTTCGCCCCGCCTGTGCCGGTGCATTTCGTTTGCGTGAACCGCATTGCGATTCTGATGCATGATCCCCCCGACGCTTCATCTGCCACTGCTCGGCATATGAAGCCGGCCGCTTTTTGCGACCTTGCTGCCGAAGGAGAGGCTCGCGCGAAAGCGGGCCATGTTTTATTTCAGTGACGCAATAGAGCCTGAATAGAATATAAGCTTTTAGAATACAAGTACCTAAGAGACAAGACAATTAGTCAAAAGAGGCCGACTAAATATTATCTATTCAAGAAAAGTTCACTTGTACATTGGAAAAATTCCCGGATTTTCTATCTTATGCGGGGAGCCGGCTCTAGTCTTTGGTTTTCAACTCGGCCGCGAATTTGATGAGGGCAGGGCTCGTCGCCATTTTGAGTTTCTGCTTGACCGAGGCGACCGCATTGGCGGCGGTCTTATAGCCAGTGCCGAGTTCGCGACGCTGCGGCTCAGGCTCTTGAAAATCGCCGCCCGCGTCGTCGAGACGGCCAGCCGCGTGCGGCTTGCTTTTGCGGAAGCCTGTCCGGAAGCCGATCTCTTCCGCTCCATGCCGGGCGCGTTTCTCCCACGAGCGCCGTGAACCACGGGGCGTGAGCTCCGACCTCTCCGCCCTTTGCTTCTTTCCTCCAACGCGTCGATGAAAGTACAGGTCAAGAGAACGGTGAAAAACCGAATGATCCCGCGCGGGCTCGTTCGCGCTCGAAATCAGCTAACCGCAAAATTGCAGCCGCGGTGAATAGGAGGAGCTAGTGACGGGAGGAGTGTGTCCGAATGACGAGGAAAAGCGCCAAACCGGCGGAACGGTCTGGGCCGCGCTCAAGGCGGGAAGCCTTGCAGATACTGCCTTTCGGCTTCCGGCTACCCGAGCAGAATGCTATCGTTCGCCCGGGTTCCTGGTCATCGGGGCAGTGTCGGACAAAAATAATTCGTGAGTTACCAGACGAAGAGCAGGACATGATAGCGCATCAACTGATGTGGCTCATTGAGCTTTAATCGGCGAGTATGGAACACTGATGCTTGCGATGCCTGAGACAGGCCGGAATCAGCGGATGGTGCTGGTGTGGGATTGGCCGGTCAGGCTGTTCCACTGGGCGACGGCGGCGCTGGTGCCGTGGCTCTATCTCACGTGGCGCTGGAATTGGATGGAGTGGCACGCACTCGCCGGCGACGCGCTGCTGGGGCTGTTGCTGTTCCGCCTGCTCTGGGGATTTTTCGGCAGCGACAGCGCGCGGTTCGCCAAGTTCCTCGCCTCGCCGTCTGTCGCGTTACGGTATCTCGCGCATTTGTCGCGGGGCGCGCCGGATACGCAGGTGGGTCACAACCCGGCGGGCGGCTGGATGGTGGCGGCGATGCTCGCAGTGCTCCTGGCGCAGACGCTTACCGGCCTGTACGTACAGAATGACGTAGCCAACGAGGGCCCCTTCACCGAACTCGTCCCCGCCGGCATCGCCAACGCCATCACCCGCCTGCACGATACCATCCTGTGGGACGTGCTGCTGGCGCTGGTGGCGCTGCATCTGCTGGCGATCCTGAGCTACGTCGCCGTGCTCCGGCAGGATTTGGTGCGGCCGATGCTGACCGGACGCAAGCTGCTGCCCGCTTCGGTGCCGGGGCCGCGCATCGCCGGCTCCGCGCTGGCGCTGTTGCTCCTCGGCTGCGCCGCTGGCGCCTCGGCCCTCATCGCGCTCATGGTCTAACCGGGGCGCCAGAATCGATCTGAGTCAGGGCTTTGGCGGGACGACCTGTCCGCGGAGCTCACCGGCCGGGTTGCTCTCGGTATGGACGTTGATGTACCAGTCGCCGGCCATGAACTGCTTCGCCTGCGTCGGGCTCAATGTAGCCTGGCCTTTGATCGGGCTCGTTACTGCCATGCCATGCTTGGTCATCCAGATCTGCACGCGCGCATTCTTGCCGGCCGCCGCGGGGCCGTGCAAATGCGCCATCGTGACCGCGCTCGACAGACCGCTATAGGTGACCGTCCAAGTCAGCAGACGTGTCGACGCGTCATAGGTGAGGTCGGCGGTTCCCTTGCCGGGCGTCATGACCGGCGGCACCTGCTCGCTGCCGGTAAGCTGAACGGTGAACGACAGCGGTGCCGCCTGCGTCACCGATGCGGGAGCGACCCATGCCAGGCACGCCAGAGCCAGGATGGACATCCATAATCTCGCTGAGTGCATCTCGTCACCTCCTGTTGTCGTTGGCCCCGCGAGAGCAGGTCGCGCCTGGACCAGGTCAATGTCCGGCCAAGCGTCGCGAGCGCGGGTGCGGCCGACGCGCCGGCCTCGCTCGAGCTGCTCGCGAGGCCAGGTCGGCATCCTACATCATCCGAACGAGTATTGCCCAGCCGAAAGTCGAAGGGCCTGCCCCGACGCTAAGCTTAATCCAGCTGGCGCTCAGGCGCGGCAGGAGCGCGCGAGAGGCCGTCGAAGCCGAGATCGAAGAGCGGGCTGAGTTTGTGCGATATCGGCGTGAGACCGTGCGATGAATAGGAGGGGCTAGCTTTGGCGGAGAGTTCGCCAGCTCGGTGCCAGCCAAATCGCTCTCAGTCTTTGGTTTTCAACTCGACTGCGAATTTGATGAGGGCGGGGCTCGTCGCCATTTTGAGTTTCTGCTTGACCGAGGCGACGATATTGGCGGCGGTCTTATAGCCGATATCGAGCTTTGCCGCGATTTCGGAAAGATTTTTGCCATCGCCGAGCAATGCTACGACCTGTCGTTCGCGTTCGGTCAGATCGCGCAAGGGGTTATCCGCCGGTTCGAGATTGGCGAGCGCCAAGGCCTGTGCCACCGATTGGCCGAGATAGATCGCGCCGCTGCGCACTTTGTCGATCGCCGCGAGAATGGTGTTTGGATCATCATTCTTGGTGATATATCCGCGGGCACCCAGATCAAGGGCGCGGGTTACGAAGCGCGCCGCCTCATACATGCTGAAGACGATGATCCGCGCGGCTTTATTATCGGCCAGGAGCTTTGGCACAATGTCGAACCCGTCCGTCTCGCCGAGGCCGATGTCGAGGATGACGACATCGGGCTTGAAGTCGCGATTGGCGGCAAGCCCTTCCTCCGCCGTGCTGGCTTCCATCGTTGCGATGTCGGGACGGCGGCTGCAGATCCGGCGGCAGCCGTCACGCACGATCGGATGATCTTCGATTACCAGGACTTTCACATGGTCGCCGAGGGTCTCTGTCTCCATGCGCCGTCACGCTCTCAGTTCATATCATGACGTATGATCTTGTCCGAAAAGTCTGCAACTTTTCGGGATCATGCTTTAGGTCGAAGCGGCAGCCGCGCTCTCGCTGCTGCGCGGCCGCGCGGCGGCGGCACGCTTTGCATCCTCGCCCAGCGGAATGAATGCTCTGATCAGCGCTCCGCCGCAAGTCCCCTTGCCGATCTCGAGGCGGCCGCCCAATTTGCGGATGCGTTCGCTCATGCCGAGAAAGCCGAAGCCGAAGCGGAAGTCCGGCGCGAGCCCGATGCCGTCATCCTCGATCGCAATCAGAATGTGCGGCGTAGCGTCTTTTGCGCCGGCATTGACGGCCAGCGTGACGCTGACCGATTTCGCCTTGGAATGGCGGGCGATATTGGTGAGACATTCCTGAATGATCCGATAGCTCGTCAGGCTCGCCTCTTCGCCGAGGAGGCGCTCGGTTTGCGGCGTGTCTTGCGGCAGGGCGAGAGCGCAAGAGATGTGGCGATTGGCGCTGGCCCAGGATTCGACGAGATGCCGGACCGCGTCGGTGAGGCCCATTTGGTGCAAGATCACCGGGCGAATGCGATCGAGGATGCGATAATTTTGCTTCTGGATCGAATCGGCGAGGCTGGAGATCGCTTGCGCGCGTTCGATGATGTCGGCGCGCGCCTCGCCAGCGTTCTGCGTTGCATCTTCGATAATGCAGGAGGCGGCCGCTCTGATCCCGAACAAGGAAGCGCCGAACTCGTCATGCAGCTCGCGGGCGAGCTCCTTGCGCTCGGCATCCTGGATCGACATGAGCCGTTCGATCAGAAGCCGATTGTCCGCCTCGGTGCGCGCCAGCGAACGGGCGAGATGATTGAATTTCTCGCCGATCCGGTGCAATTCCTCGACCTTGATCTCGGCCAAAGCATCGAATTGCCCATGTTCCAGCCGATCGAGACCATCGGCGAGATCGTGAAGCGGCTTCAAAGTGAATCGCGCCGTCAGATAAAGCAGGGTGACGATCGCAATCGAGATGATTCCGAGAAGCGCCGTGAGAAAGACAAGGCCCGACCAGATTTCGGCGACTTCGTCGGCCGGATGCGTCGACATCACCAATCGGCCGCGCTCGATGCCGCCGATCATGACTGGAAAGGTCTTGACGACCCTCGCCGGCTCGAACAGATGCAGAAACCAGGGCGGCGCCCGTGCCGCGTCGTCAGGGCGGGTAAAATGGTCGGTATTCATTTGCGGCGGATCTGGCTCATAATGCACGCTGATATGGCGCACATGCGCCAATTCGCGGCGCAGCCGCGTCAAGGCCTCGTCCGGTTTTTGCGCCACCGCCATTTTTTCCAGCGCATAGCCGACCAACAGGCTGCCCATAGTGACGCCCGATTGAGTCTCGGAGCCGATGCGGCTGCGCGCTGCAAGCAGCGTCACGCCGATCGCGGCGAGCATGCCGAGGAACAATATGCTCGAAGGGATGAGCACGACGCGCATCCGCAACGATCTCCGCGCCATCCCGAAATGTGGCATGCCCAGCGTCCTCTCGTCTTTACGCCCGAGCTGACCTGTTGCACGGTCTTTCGGCGTCCAGCCTGTCTTTTTGGCTCCGGACGCGGCGCAGCGCAACAAGAAGGCGCAAGCCCGAACCGTGGCGGTTTTCGGCCCAGATCCGTTTCGGCCGGGCGGCGCAGCTCATCCACAAAGATAAACGGCTGGCCGGCAAGAACTTCCGCCAGGAACTTCCGGCAAGAACTTGAGCACCGCCCCGAAAAGTTGAGGCAAGTGCGTCAGGACATGCGCTAAGAAGGCGTCGGTGGACGCAAAACCGCGATTCCTTTGCCGCCATCAAGGCGACAGAAGGTGTCGGGCCGCATCCCGCGTGGCAAGCGACGACGGAGACAGAATGAACGACTTTAGACGGCAATGGCGACGCGTGGTGATCAAGCTGTCCGGCGAAGCCTTGATGGGCGCCGAGAGCCATGGGCTCGACGCCCATATGCTCGAGGTGATCGCCGCCGATCTCGCCGAGGCGGCGCGGCGTGGCTTCGAGACGGCGGTCGTCGTCGGCGGCGGCAATTTTTTCCGCGGGATCGCCGGCGCCGAAAAGGGCATCGAGCGGGCGCGGGCCGATTCGATCGGCATGCTGGCGACGGTGATGAACGCGCTCGCCATCGAATATGCGATCGAAAAGCAAGGCCGTCCGGCGCGCGCCCTGTCGGCCATCCCCATGCCGTCGATTTGCGAGCCCTATTCGCGCCAGGCGGCGCTGCACCATCTCGACAAGGGCCGCGTCGTGGTGCTCGCCGGCGGCACCGGCAATCCCTTCTTTACCACAGATACCGGTGCCGCCTTGCGCGCGGCGGAGCTCTCCTGCGATGTCATTTTGAAGGCGACGCAGGTCGATGGCATCTATTCCGCCGATCCAAAGCGCGACCCGGACGCCCGTCGCTTCGACACTCTGACGCATGACGAGGCAATCGCAAAAAATCTCGCCATCATGGATACGGCCGCCTTTGCTCTTGCCCGCGAGAATCGGATTCCGATCGTTGTTTTCTCGATCAAAAAGCCCGGCGCCATTTGTGCCGCACTCGAGGGCAAGGGCAAATCCACACTTGTTCTGCCGTGAGGTGCGGTCAGCAAATGTTCGGCAGCACCGCTTCGGCGCCAAGCCTCGTTTCGATTTTGGCCTCGGCTCGATTTTGCTGCGGTCCACGCCGGCGGGTGGCGTGCCGAAGATCGCGGCAAGATCGAGCCAAGGCATACCACCAAAAATAAGGGTATGGCGACCGGCCTGCCGCAAGCTCGCCCATCTCCGATGAAATCTTCGCACCATTATATTATCTTTATTATATTATCTTTGGCGGCTGCCAGGGCGCTGGCGGTCTGTCGGGTCGATCCGGGACAAGCAATCAGAGGCAAAGAGAGGGCGCAGTGGAAAGATCACGGAGCGCTTGCGCCGGTCCGAATCGCCTCTCATAAAGACTCGACAGCAAAGGGCGAGGGCATGCCGCAGCGCGGCAGACCGATCGGGCCTCGGCACAATTAGGGTTCGACGATGAGTGAAGTTTTCGACATTTCCGATCTGAAACGGCGCATGCAGGGGGCGATCGCGGCACTGAAGCACGAACTCGGCGGGCTGCGCACGGGGCGGGCCTCGGCGAGCCTCATCGAGCCGGTTCATGTCGAGGCCTATGGCCAGTCGATGCCGCTCAATCAGGTCGCGACCATCTCCGTGCCGGAGCCCCGCATGCTGTCCGTGCAAGTCTGGGACAAGGGAATGGTCGGCGCGGTCGACCGGGCCATTCGCGATGCCAATCTCGGCCTCTCTCCGGTGGTCGAGGGCCAGGTGCTGCGGATCCGCATCCCCGAGCTCAATGAGCAGCGGCGCAAGGAGATGGCGAAGGTCGCGCATAAATATGCCGAAGAAGCGCGCGTCGCGGTCCGTCACGTCCGGCGCGACGGACTAGATGCGCTCAAGAAATCGCTGAAGGACAAGCTGATCGGCGAAGATGAGGAAAAGCGGCACGAGTCCGAAGTGCAGAAATTGACCGACCAAATTATCGTCGAAATCGACCGCGCTTTGGCGGATAAGGAAAAAGAGATCATGCAGGTTTAGGGTTCTGGACGCCCTGAAGGGGTCCAGAAAAAGCCTATTCGGAGAAGCCTATTTAGGCGCGGCGGCGGCGATTTCATGTCTTATTGCTTGATCCGGGTTTTGGCGTCTCATGGTCTTCGAGTTGCCCGGCACTATTCGGACAAGTCGGGCGCGGCCGGGGTTGCTTATTAGGGCCGCAGCAAAGGGTGATGTTAGGTATGATCGAGGCGGAGACGGCACCGAAAGCCGATGTGCGGCCGGCACGGACGCCGCGGCATGTCGGGGTCATTATGGACGGTAATGGCCGCTGGGCGCTGAGCCGTGGACTTCCGCGCATCGAGGGCCATCGGCGCGGCGTCGAAGCGTTGCGCCGCGCCGTTCGCGCGGCCATAGAATTCGGCCTCGATTATCTCACGGTCTATAGTTTTTCTTTGGAAAATTGGAGCCGCCCCGTTGAAGAAATCAGCGACCTCATGGGCCTTCTCAAGCGCTTCATTCGCGACGATCTCACCGAGCTCTATAAGGCCGGCGTCAAGATCAAAGTGATCGGCATGCGCGACAATCTGAAACCTGACATTCTTGCGCTGCTCGACGAGGCGGAGACGCTCACCCGTGCCAATAGCCGGCTGACCCTGGTCGTCGCCTTCAATTATGGGAGCCGGCAGGAAATTGCGGCGGCGGCGCGGCTGATCGCATGCAAAGTGGCGGCGGGCTTTATCGATGCTGCGGACGTGGACGAGGCGATGCTGGCGCAGCATCTCGATACCGCCGGCATCCCCGATCCCGATCTCATCATCAGGACCTCCGGCGAGCAAAGACTGTCGAATTTTCTGATGTGGCAGGCGGCCTATAGCGAATTGGTCTTCCTGCCGATTCACTGGCCGGATTTCGATCGGCAGGCTTTCGCTGCAGCACTTGCCGAATTTGCAGCCCGCGACCGTCGGTTCGGTGGCGTGACCTTGCCGGCGCAGAATGCTAAAGTTCAGCGATAATATGATCTGATTGCGTGCGTCCCGGCCGTTTTCGGCCCCGAGGCCGGCGGTAGCCTCACGCCCGCATCGAGCTCTAACTTATGAGAATCGATCATGTTTATGAAGACATCGGATATATCCGACGTCGCAATAAACGTGATCTAGGTTCAAAAATGCCCCCTTGCATGTCTTAGCTCGCATGTCTTGGCGGCTTTTGAGCTTTTGTCCTTGACCTTGGATCGGCCTGTGTGCGTGCTGTCTCGGGGACGGGAAGAGGCGCCGAAAAGCTCAACAAGCGGAACCCTTATGACTATTCCTGCCGAGGTGCCGGAACCGATCGCGAGTGTTGAAGGCACGGCTGGGCCGAGCCAGGCGGCCAAGTCTACATCGCTGCGCGGCCGCCTCACCGATCTTGGGCCGCGCGTCATTTCCGCCCTCATTCTCGTTGCGGGAGCCGTTCTGACCTTGATCAGCGGCGGCCTCATCTTTCTTTTTGCCTGGCTTGCCGCAGCGCTTGTGGTGCATCTCGAATGGCAGCGTCTCATTGGCGGGGTGCGCCCGTTTCTGCGCCTTGGAGCCGGTTCGCTCGCCATCCTCGGGGCAGCGATCTTGGCGAATGCGAATAGCATCAATCTTGCGCTGCTCGTGCTCGGGCTCGGCGGGCTGGCGAGCGCCTATCTGGCGGAGGACGGCCGGCGCGTCTGGAGTGCCCTAGGCGTGTTCTATGCCGGCAGCCTATGCGTCTCCGTCTCCGCGTTGCGGCTTTCGTTTCCCTTCGGCCCGCGTGCCATTGGCTGGCTTTTTGCTGTCGTTTGGAGCACGGATGTGATTGCCTATTTCGCCGGACGGCTGATCGGCGGCCCGCGGTTCGCGCCGCAGATTTCACCTTCGAAGACTTGGGCGGGAACGATTTGCGGCATGATCGGCGGCGCCTGCATCGGATCTTTGTTCCTCATCCTTGCGGCGCAAGTGACGCGGCTTGAGACGCCGGCGCCGATATTTGTTCTCTTTATCCTGGGCCTGATAACATCGGCGGTGGCGCAGGGGGGAGATCTTTTCGAATCTTGGACGAAGCGGTGCTTCGCCGCCAAGGATTCCGGGACTTTGATCCCCGGCCATGGCGGTCTGATGGACCGGCTCGATGGGTTTATTGCCGCTGCCGCGTGGGTGACGATCCTTGGCGCATTGCGCGGATTTCCATCGCCGGCGGAAGGCTTGTTTCACTGGATGTGAGGATGGGACAGACTATGGCGGGGCAGGCTGAACTCAAGCGCGCGGCGGCGGACCACGAAGTGATGGAGGCCGCGCTGGCGGCAGCCCATGATCGGGCACCGCGATCCATTGTGATCCTCGGCGCGACCGGCTCCATCGGCAAGTCGACGGCGGATATCATCGCGGGATCGAAAGGCGCCTTCACGGTTGCGGCCGTCGCTGGCGGCCGCGATCCGATTGCACTCGCGCGCATGGCGCGCGATCTTGGAGCGCGTTTCGCGGCGCTGGCCGATCCATCCGGCTATGCCGAATTGAAGGAGGCTCTGGCCGGCACCGACATCGAAGCGGCGGCGGGTCCTGCGGCCGTCGTCGAGGCGGCGCTTCATCCCTCGGACATGGTGATGGCCGCGATTGCCGGCACCGCCGGGGTGGAGCCGACCTATGCGGCACTCTCGGCCGGCCGCACGGTGGCCCTCGCCAATAAGGAATGCCTCGTCTGCGCCGGGCCGGCCTTCATCCGCCAGGCCGCGGCAATGGGCACCAGGCTTCTGCCGGTCGACAGCGAGCATAATGCGATCTTTCAGGCGCTGGGCGACGCCGATCTCGCCATGATCGAGATGATGACGCTCACTGCCTCCGGCGGGCCGTTTCGGACCTGGACGGCCGAGGCGATCGCCAAGGCGACGCCCGAACAAGCTTTGCAGCATCCCAATTGGTCGATGGGCCCGAAGATCACGGTCAATTCCGCCGGCCTTATGAACAAAGGCCTGGAGGTCATTGAAGCACACTATCTTTTTGGCATTGAGGCCGAGCGGCTCGATGTGCTCGTCCATGCCCAGTCCGTGGTTCACGGTCTGGTTGCTTTCCGCGATGGCTCGGTCACTGCGGGGCTGGCGGCGCCCGATATGCGGGTGCCGATCGCGCATTGTCTCTCTTATCCGCGGCGGCTGACGACCGGGGCCCGGCGGCTCGATCTCGCGAGCGTCGGGCAATTGACCTTCGAACGGCCGGATTTGGCGCGTTTTCCGGCCTTGCGGGTGGCGCTGGATGCCTTGCGCGCCGGCCGCGGCGCGCCGACGGTGCTCAATGCGGCCAATGAGGTCGCGGTCGAGGCATTCCTTGCCCGGCGCATCTCGTTTCACGACATTGCGCGGCTCGTCGAGCGAAGCTGCGAGGCGGCGCTTGCCGATGGAACAGCGCATGAACCACAATCGGTTGCGGATGCGCTCGCCGTTGACCATATCGCCAGAGAAAGGACCCGCGCCCTCTTGGCGCAGGGGTCCGCTTTCGGCATGGTAACGAATTAGTAACCAAGGAGCCGCGGATCGGTCATTGCCGCCCAACGGCTCTGACTTCGCCATTCGGCCTTTATGAGGCCGAAGCGCAGTTAGGAAACGCAGTCGGCTTGGGCCGAGCCAAAGGTCCGCCGTCGCCTTCGGGGATGCGTCGGGGGGCGGTGCCGGCATGCGGGCCGGTACCGGAACAGGAGAAAAGATGTCGCTTATCAGCCATTTGGGTTCCGTCGGCGGATCCATAGTGCCCTTCGTCTTCGTCCTCAGCATCGTGATCTTTTTTCACGAATTCGGACATTTCATCGTCGGTCGTCTGTGCGGCGTCAAAGTCGATGCCTTCTCCTTGGGCTTCGGTCCCGAACTTTTCGCTTTCACCGATCGCAGCGGAACGCGCTGGCGCCTCGGCCTCTTGCCCCTCGGCGGCTATGTGAAATTCCATGGTGATGCGAACGGCGCTTCGATGAGCGACGCAGAGAGCATTGCGGCCATGCCGGCGTCCGAAAGGGCGGTGACCTTTTTCACGCAAAAAGTATGGAAGCGGGCGGCGATCGTTGCCGCCGGGCCGATCGCCAATTTCATCCTCGCCATCGTGATTTTCACCGGAATTTATTACGTCCACGGGCGCGGAATACTGATTCCGCAGATCGATAAGGTCGCGGTCGCCAGCGCGGCGGAAGCGGCGGGCTTTGCGCCGGGCGATATGGTCATTTCGATCGACGGCACCAAGATCGACAGTTTCGAAGACATGCAGCGCGTCGTGCAGACTTCGAGCGACCGGCCTTTGGCCTTTGTCATCGATCGAAAAGGCAAGGAAATCACCCTCGTCGCAACACCGCGGCGGCGCGAGATCAAAACCCCGTTCGGGAAGACGCGGACGGGGGTGCTCGGGGTCGAGGCGAACGCCAGCCCCGCCAATTGGCACATTCAGCATTATGGGATCATCGATTCGGTCCGCCTCGCCAGCGGTGAAACCTGGTTCATTATCGAGCAGACCGGGTCCTATGTCGGCGGATTGTTCACCGGGCGGGAGTCGACGGATCAATTGTCTGGGCCGATCCGTATCGCCGAGGTCTCCGGCGAGATGGCTAAAATCGGTTTTGCGGCGCTCCTCAATCTTGCCGCGGTTTTGTCGATTTCCATTGGGATCTTGAACCTTGTCCCGATCCCGCTCCTCGATGGCGGCCATCTCTTCTATTACGCGATCGAGGCGGTGAGGGGCCGGGCGCTGAATGAGAAGATTCAGCAGCTGGGATTCAAGATCGGCCTCACTTTGGTTGCGGGATTGATGATTCTTGCAACCTATAATGATATTTTGCGTCTAACCCGCTGATTCTCAACTGTGGCCGCGCGGAAAGGGGGTCTTTCACAGGGGCTGCCGCATCGTTAAGGTGGCGCTTTGGCGCGGATCGGACAGGAATCGTGTCTTGCCCGCCACGCAGTCTCGAAAACGGTCGGCTTATGGCTGACGCCATTTGCAGAACCGCCCAAAACTAGTAGAAGCGGAACCTGCGGCGCGGTGATCGGCGACGATCATCCATACCGCAGAAGTACGATCGCAGAACCTTCGGTCTAGGGGTCGGATGTGGGCGGCGTGCCCAAACGCCGCGACCTTCCTGGACTTAACAAGCAGGCATGGACGGGTGCCGGCTCCTGCAGGCGGTTGCAGGCAGTCTTCGGCCCGCAGTGCGGATCGGTACGACAGAGGCGGGGACCGGGTGGTGAAATTCTTTCAGGGTCATTTCTTCCGGTTGTTCTTGCTCGTCGCTCTGCTGGTGCCGGTCTTCATGGCTGCGCCGGCGCATGCCGAATCCATCGTTGTCGAAGGCAATAATCGCGTCGACAGCGAAACGATCCGCTCTTATTTCGCCGGGACCGATCCTGCCGCGATCAACAAAGGCGTCAAAGATCTCTACGCCACCGGCCTCTTTTCGGATGTGCGGATCAGCCGCCGGGGCGGTCTGGTCACCGTCCACGTCGCCGAAAACAATATGATCAATCGGGTTGCCTTCGAAGGCAACAGCAAGGTCAAGAGTGAGCAGCTCACTGCCGCGATCCAGTCGAAGTCGCGAGGACCGTTCAGCGAGACGATCGTCAAAGCCGATGTTGAACGGATCAAGGAAATTTACCGTCAGGCGGGCCACGCCGCCGCTAATGTCACCTATCGGATCGTCAATCTTCCCAATGGCCGCGTCGACGTGGTCTTCAAGGTCGTAGAAGGCGAGAAGACCGGGATCAAAGACATCGAATTTGTCGGCAACCACGCGTTTTCTTCCGGCAAGCTGCGCGATTTGATGCAGACGACGGAGATGAACTGGCTGTCCTTCTTCAAGACCACCGATGTCTATGATCCGGACAGGATCGCCTCCGACCTCGAATTGATCCGGAAATTCTATCTGAAGAACGGCTATGCGGATTTCCGCGTCACCGGCTCGGATGCGCGCTACGATCCGCAGAAGGCCGGCTACATCGTCACGATCACCGTCGAAGAGGGCGCGCAATATCGCGTCGCAGCCGTCGACATCGAATCGCATATTCCGGCGATCGATTCCGCGTCGTTGCGGCCATCCCTGCGCTTCTCGGCGGGGCAGACCTATGATGGTGACCTCGTCCAAAAGACCACCGAGGCCTTGACCAAGGAAGTCATGAAGCGCGGCTATGCCTTTTCCCAGGTCCATCCTCGGGGCGATCGCGATCCTGCGACGCGGACGGTCAAAGTCGTCTTCGTGATCGATCAAGGGCCGCGCGTCTATGTCGAGCGTATCGAAATCCGGGGCAACACGAGGACGCGCGATTACGTCATCCGCCGGGAATTCGATATTGTCGAGGGAGATGCTTACAACAAGGTGCTGATCGACCGCGCCGAGCGGCGTCTCAACAGTCTGGGCTTCTTCAAGAAGGTCAAAATCACCACCCAGCAGGGTTCGGCGCCCGATCGCGTCATTGTCATCGTAAACGTTGAAGATCAGCCGACCGGTTCATTCTCGGTCTCGGGCGGCTATTCGACAATGGACGGCATCATCGGCGAAGTCTCGGTCCAAGAGACCAATTTCATGGGGCGCGGCCAATTTGCCCGCTTGGCGGTGAGTGGCGGCCAATATAGCAAAGGCGTCACGGTCTCTTTCACCGAGCCTTATTTCCTCGATCATCGCATCGCCGCCGGCTTTGACGTCTATGCCAAAGACTCGAGCGTTTCGCCGTACATGTTCTACAATAATTTCATGGTGGGCGGCACATTGCGTCTCGGCTTGCCTGTGACGGACGAAATCACCTTCCAGCCGCGCTATACCGTCTATTCGTCTTATATTTCGATCCCGAACAACGCCACCTTTCCCTATGACAGCTGTACAGATCCGATCTACGGCGTCACGCCGCTCAATGATTCCTCTGGCGCCGCCGTTCCCGGCTATCCGCAGGCGACCTCTACCAATAACTGTATGACGAATGGTCAGGCCTCGCTCGCCTTGAAGCAGGCGGCGGGTACGACCGTCACTTCCATGCCCGGCTTCACCCTGTCCTATAACGGGCTCGACAATAACAAGAATCCGACGGGCGGCATTCGCGCGGAATGGCGCGAGGACTTTGCCGGCGCCGGCGGCGACGAGCATTATGTGCGCTCGACAGCCGATTTCCGCTACTATCACTCGATCTGGGAACAATATGACATCGTCGGCGTGGTGCATTTGCAAGGCGGCTACTTGCAGGCCTTGGGTGACAATGGGCTGCGCATCGTCGACAATTTCATGCTGGGACCGACCTTGGTGCGCGGCTTTGCGCCGGCCGGCCTTGGCCCGCGCGACATTTCGGCGGGCATCAATCCTGATGGCAATCCGCTCGGCGGCACAAAATATTGGGGCGCCTCGCTCGAATCTCAATTTCCGCTCTGGGGCGTGCCGAAGGATCTTGGCCTGAAGGGCGCCGTCTTTGCCGATGCTGGCGCGCTGTGGGGCTATACAGGCAGGACCAATTTCACTCCAGGCGGAACAGGCGCCTGTACACCCTATGATGTTTCGCCCTACTTTACGCAGGGCACCTGCGTCACGGTCGGCGCCGATACGCCGGACATCCGCACTTCGGTCGGTGCCTCGCTCATCTGGGCGTCGCCGCTCGGGCCGATCCGCTTCGATTTCGCCAAGGCGATCACGAAGAATGCGAATGACCAGACGCAATTCTTCAGCTTCACCGGCGGCACGACCTTCTGATGATTTGAGAGGTCGGTCGCCGGTGCGCCGATGGAATGGCGACCCCCATGCGGGAAGAAGGGTTTTCGCATAGAGCCGATCCCAATCACGTGGAATCGGCAAGGGCTTCGCGCAAGAGCCCAAAAGACAGCGTGGTTTTCGGGGAGGATTATCAACTAAAACAAAAGCTTAGAGCATGATTGCGATTCCAGCTCATAGCCTTATGCGATAGGTATTGCCGGCCGAAGACGCAAAGCTCTGTTTTTTACCTATTTGCCGGGAAAAAGCGGCCCGCTGTCGACTTTGATCGAAAAAGCGTTATGCCACACATGGCTCCGGTCCGCCGATTGCGGTGCCGCAGTGGCTCCCGGCAGCGATCCGATATAGATCCGACCTTTATGAGCGATCCGGTCTTTTTCCGCCCCGCCTCCAGCCCGAGCCTGGCGGAGATTTTGAGCTGGACCGGCGCCCAGCCGACAGGGATCGCCGATCCGGCGGTCGTCATCACCCGCGTCGCCCCCCTCGATGAGGCAGGGCCGGGCGCTTTGGGTTTTTTCGACAATCCGAAATATCTCGACGCTTTGCTTGCAACCCGCGCGACCGCCTGTTTCGTCACCGAGCGCTTTGCCGCGCGCGTGCCGGCGAAGACCCTGGCTCTGGTGACGCCCGAGCCCTATCGCGCCTTCGCCACCGTCCTCGGACATATGTTCCCGCACGCCGTCAAGCCCGGCTCCTTCTTCGGCTCGACCGGGATCAGCCCCGGCGCTTTCGTGCATCCCGAGGCGCGGCTCGAAGCTGATGTGATCGTTGATCCAGGCGCCGTGATCGGGCCGGGCGCGGAGGTCGGCTCGGGCTCTTCCATCGGCCCCAATGTGGTGATCGGGCCGCGAGTGCGGATCGGCCGCAATTGCCTCATCGGTCCAGGCGCAAGGATCGTCCATGCCTTGATCGGCAATCGGGTGATCATCCATGCCGGCGCTTCCGTCGGTCAGGACGGATTCGGCTTTGCCGTCGGGCGGCGCGGCCATATGAAGGTGCCGCAGATCGGCCGCGTCATCATTCAAGACGATGTGGAGATTGGCGCCAATACGACGATCGATCGCGGCATGATGCGCGACACCGTCATCGGCGAAGGAACCAAGATCGACAATCTCGTGCAGATCGCGCACAACGTGCGGATCGGCCGGCATTGTCTGATCGTCGCTCAGGCGGGAATTTCCGGCTCGACCGAGCTCGGCGATTTCGTCAGCGTCGGCGGGCAAGCGGGTTTTGCCGGCCATCTTTCCGTCGGCCCCGGCGCTCAGATCGCGGCGCAAGCCGGCGTGATCGCCGATGTGCCCCCAAAGGCTCGGCTCGGTGGCACGCCGGCACGCGCCTTTCGCGATTGGCTGCGCGCCCATGTTGTGCTTGATCGGCTCGTCAAGGTGCCGCCGCGGGACCGCAAGCCGCCGGGCGGCACATGAAGAAGGTTTGAGGTAAGAGAAGGTTCGCTGATGGACGATGTCGCGGCAAATACGCTCGAAACCTATGACATTCTGCGGCTTCTGCGCTCGCTGCCGCACCGCTATCCCTTTCTGATGGTCGACCGCATCATCGACGCCAAGGGCGACGAGTTTTGTGTCGGCATCAAGAACGTCAGCATGAACGAGCCGCAGTTCCAGGGCCATTTTCCGGAGCGGCCGGTGATGCCGGGCGTGCTGCTGATCGAAGGCATGGCGCAGACCGCAGGCGCTCTCTGCATCAATGCGCTATCTGACGGCGCCAAGGCGCCGCTCGTCTATTTCATGACCATCGACAAGGCCAAATTCCGCAAGCCGGTCGTGCCGGGCGACAGGGTGGAATTCCATATGACGAAGCTCAATCAGCGCAAGACCATGTGGTGGTACCGTGGCCGCGCCTTGGTCGATGGCGTGCTCGTCTGCGAAGCGGAGATCTCCGCCATGCTGGTGCTCGAGCAGGCTGGCAAGGGAGACGTGGCAATTAAGAGCAATGCTGCGGCAAAGAGCGTATGAGCGCGCTAAAAGACGTCGAGTCGGAGACTGTCATTCATCCCTCGGCGCTGGTCGAGCCGGGCGCGCGCCTCGGCGCAGGCGTCAGGATTGGCCCCTTCTGCCATGTCGGCGCGGCGGTCGAGCTCGGCGCGGGCGTCGAACTCGTCTCGCATGTGGTTGTCGCCGGCCGCACTCAGATCGGCGCGCGCACCCGCGTCTTTCCTTTCGCTTCGCTCGGCCATGTGCCGCAGGATCTCAAGTACCGAGGCGAAAAGTCATCTCTCTCGATCGGCGCCCAATGCATCATTCGCGAAGGGGTGACGATCAATCCTGGCACCGAGGGCGGCGGCATGGTCACATTGATCGGCGATCGCTGCGCTTTTCTTGCTAATGCGCATGTCGGCCATGATTGCCGGATCGGCAATGATGTCGTCTTATCCAACAATGTGATGATCGCCGGCCATGTCAGCATCGGCGATTGGGCGGCCTTCGGCGGCGGCGCGGCGGTGATCCAATTCAGCCGCGTCGGCGCGCATGCCTTTGTCGGCGGCTTGAGCGGCCTCGACCATGACCTCATCCCCTTCGGCCTCGCTCTCGGCAATCGCGCCCATCTCGCTGGCCTCAATCTCGTCGGCCTCAAGCGGCGCGGCTTCTCGCGCGAGACGATCAATGAGCTGCGGCGTGCCTATCGCCTCTTGTTCGCGCCGGAAGGCACGCTGCAAGAGCGGATCGCCGATGTGACCAAGGCCTTCGCCGACCATAAGGAGGTCCAAAAGGAAGTCCAAGCGATCCTCGATTTCCTCACTGAGACCGGCGATCGCGCCATCTGCATGCCGGAGCAGGGCGAAGGATAGGCGATCTGGCGGTTTCGCGCTTCAACGCAAGCTGGAGAGGCGCGGATTCGGGTTGACGATGGCGACCCAAATATTCGGGTTTTGCTGCGACTGGCGCTTATAAAAATGATAGCCCGTCGCATCCCAGGAGAGAATGTCCTGACGCATATTGTCGAGGATGAATTCGCCGCGATTCGTCTTGACGGTGAGGATCGTATGGCCCTCGCCGTTCTGATCGCGGACGATGGTCATGAGCAGCGCTTGGCGCGGGAAGCCCGCATCCATCAAAAGCTTCCTTTTGTAGAGCGCGTAGATTTTGCAATCGCCCTTGCCATCGGTCGGATAGTCCCAATGGTCGAGCATGGTGCCCCAATGATCATAATTGGAGACGGGCGTGATCGTCTGGTTCACAAGGCGATTGACTTTATTCAAAATCCGCCAGGTTTCGGGCTTAAGATTGATATCGAGCGGCGCGAGGGCCGGCTGGTTGCATTCCTGCGGCTGGCGGTGACAGAAATCGAGCCAGCCATATGGCACGGACGTGGGACCACCGAGGGTCGCATAGCTCGCCTGCAAGCCTATGGTGCCGGCATGGCTGGTATCGGCGAAGAAGGCCCCTGCCATAAAGGATGAGGCAAATAGAATGCGAACAATCGCCTTCGCGCGCATCGACAGTTCCCCGCATCAAAGGGCGGGGCTCGGGCCTCGCCTGTTCGCGGGCAAATTTGTCCGAGCTCTTTTGGCGAGTTCAGAAACGAAAGACTAAACTTTTATGCAATCGGCCAGATTCCGCACCGCCTGTCGGTCGCGGTAAATGACGAATGAAGATGCGGATCTTTCTCATTGCCGGCGAGGCCTCGGGCGATCAGCTCGGCGGCGGGCTCATGCGGGCTCTGCGCCGCGCCCGCCCGGATGTCGAGTTTTGCGGCGTCGGCGGCGCCGCCATGGCGGGCGCCGGCCTGGTGAGCCTCTATCCGCTCGAAGAGCTGGCGGTGATGGGCTTTCTGCCGGTTCTGCGGCATCTGCCGCGCCTCCTCAAACGGATGGACGAAACCGTTGCCGCCGTGCTTCGGGCGCGGCCCGATGCTCTGGTCATCATCGACAGCCCGGATTTCACCCATCGCGTGGCCCGGCGTGTCCGCCGCTCCATGCCGCAGCTGCCCATCATCGACTATGTGAGCCCGACGGTTTGGGCTTGGCGATCGGGCAGGGCGCGTACCATGCGCGCCTCTATCGATCATGTGCTGGCGCTCCTGCCCTTCGAGCCGGAGGCCTATCGCCGGCTCGGCGGACCAGCATGCAGCTATGTCGGCCATCCTTTGATCGAGCGCATCGCGGATCTGACGCCCGGGCCTGAGGATTTACATCGCCGTAATCAAGCACCGCCGCTCATTGTCGTTCTGCCCGGCTCGCGGCACAGCGAGGTCGAGCGGCTGATGCCGATCTTCGCTCAGACTTTGAAGCTGCTGGCGGATCAGAGCGGTGCTTTCGAAGCTGTGCTTCCTGCCGTCGCGCATCTCGAGGCGGAGATCAAAAGCAAAGTCGCAGATTGGCCGGTCAAGCCGCGCGTGATCAGCGGCGAAGCCGAGAAATTTTCAAGCTTCCGTCGCGCCAGGGCGGCGCTTGCGGCATCGGGAACGGTGACGCTCGAATTGGCGCTCGCAGAGGTTCCTATGGTGGTGGCCTATAAAATTTCCGCGCTCGAAAGTTTGGTGCGTCCCTTCATCAAAGTGCCTTCGATCGTTCTGCCCAATCTGATCCTCGGCGATAATATTGTGCCGGAATTTCTGCAGGAAAATTGTACGCCGGAGGCGCTGGCTGCAGCGCTCGCTGCACTCATTCGCGACGGCCCGGAGCGCCAGATGCAGAGCCGCGGCTTTCCGCAGATTGCCGATCGCCTGCGCTTGCCGGCCGGAGAAACGCCCAGCAGCCGCGCGGCCGCCATCGTGCTCGACACGATCGCGATCTAGGAAGAAATATAGAGGCGGGATTTGGCGAATTGCGATTTGTTTGATTGAACCTTTGGGCTTGCCAATCGTTGTCAGCGACACCGGCGATCGCGTGTTGCCCGCAAGAAGACCCTGAGCCGCTGCATAAAATATAAGACGATCAAAAGCATGCTGTCTTTTGTTCAATGAAAAGGCGAATAGGCCTTTCAAGACATTCTGGGAGGATGAGCGCATGGAAGAGCCGCCAATCTCGGTTGAGCCTGCGGCGCGCAGAGCCGATCTGCGGCGCATGGCGCAAAGCCACGGAGAGCGCATTTTCCAAAAAGCGATGATAAAGCGCCGCGATTGACAGTGGCCCCTTAGCTATCTATAAATATTATAGACTATATCATAAAGTTTAGATCAGAAAACGCCTCAGATCGAAAACTGCCGGAAGTCGGGGTTTGAAAAGCGATGTCTGTCGATTGGCACGGGATCAATTACGTCTATTCGGTAGCGGGCTTTTTGGTCGGCATGCTTGTCGGCTTCACCGGTGTCGGCGGCGGCTCGCTCATGACCCCGCTCTTGGTTTTGCTGTTCGGCTTTCCGCCTTCCGTCGCCGTCGGGACGGATCTGCTTTACGCCTCCATCACCAAAGCGAGCGGCACGGCTGTCCATAGTTTCAATGGAACGGTCGATTGGCGCATGGTCAGACGCCTCGCGGCGGGCAGCCTGCCGGCGACGCTTTTGACCCTGGTCGGCCTTAAATTTTTCGGTGTGAGGAGCCCGGGGACGGCGAATCTGATCACCACCGTTCTCGGCTTCGCGCTGATCTTGACCGCGGCCTCATTGCTCTTGCGCAAATCGCTGCAGGCCTATCTCGCCAAATTCGTCGAAAATCTGCCGGAGAAGAAGATCGGCGTGCTCACTATCGGGCTCGGCGCTTTTCTCGGCTTTCTCGTCTCGCTCTCTTCGGTCGGTGCCGGGGCCATTGGCGCCACCGTTTTGATCCTGCTCTATCCCAAGCTGCCGATGGCGCGGATCGTTGGCTCCGATATCGCCCATGCCGTGCCCTTGACCCTCATCGCCGGCCTCGGCCATTGGGTTCTCGGCTCGATCGATTGGGCGCTGCTCTTGTCCTTACTTCTTGGCTCCTTGCCCGGCATAGCGATCGGAAGCCAGCTTGCGGCCTATGTGCCCGACCGCCTGCTACGGACCATTCTGGCCAGTACGCTTGCCGTTGTCGGCGTGCGGCTCGCGATCTGAGCCAGTATTGGCGGACGCGACCGGCGGCAATGAGGCGCAATCCGTCGCAAATCTCTCCCCGTGCTATCTTCCGGTCTTGGCGGTTGCGGGCCGGCTTGCGTCGCTTACGTCCAGCCCATCCACAGGAGCGGGAAGCCTATGATCAAGGCTGTGCATGTTCACGAGTTCGGCGCCCCCGAAGTGATGCGGATCGAAGAGATCGAGCTGCCCCCGCCAGGCCTTGGCGAGGTTCGCGTCCGCAATCATGCGATCGGCGTCAATTACATCGATGTCTATTTTCGGACGGGGCAATATCCGGTTCCGCAAATGCCCTTCATTCCCGGCAATGAGGCGGCCGGCGAAGTGGTCGCGCTCGGCGAGGGGGTGAAAGGCTTCAAGCTCGGCGATCGGGTCGGCTATACGGTGAGCCTGGGTTGCTATGCGCAGGAACGCAATGTCGATGCGTCGCGGCTCATCAAATTGCCGAAGGCGATTTCCTACGAGACCGCTGCGGCAATGATTCTGAAGGGCCTCACCGCGCAATATCTCCTGCGCCGCACCTATAAGGTGAAGAAAGGCGATACGATCCTCGTCCATGCCGCAGCCGGCGGTGTCGGCCTGATCCTGTGCCAATGGGCCAAGGCGCTGGGCGCGCATGTCATCGGCACGGTCGGCTCGCCGGAAAAAGCCAAGCTCGCCAAAAAGGCCGGTGCCAAGGATGTCATCCTCTATCGCGAGGTCGATTTCGTCGAAGCGGTGAAAACTCTCACCAAGGGCAAGCTCTGCGATGTCGTCTATGACGGCGTCGGCAAAGCGACCTTTCCGGGCTCGCTCGACTGTCTGCGGCCGCTTGGCTATTTCGTGAGCTATGGTTCGGCGTCAGGGCCGATCGAGGCTTTCAATATCGGACTTTTGGCGCAGAAAGGATCGCTCTTCGCGACACGACCCACCCTCTACACTTACATTGCGAAACGCGACGACCTCGACAAAATGGCCCGCGATCTCATCCGCGCGGTCACGAAGGGGGACGTCAAAATCCCCATTCACGCCACCCATAAACTCGATGAGATCGTCGCCGTTCACCGAGCGCTCGAAGCGCGCGAGACGACGGGCGCGACCGTGCTGCTGCCGTGAGCAACTTTCATCAGCAGCGGCAGGCAGAGCCAGCCGCTGCTGTCAATCGCGGAAGCCGTTTTGAAAAGCGGCCTTATTATTCGCCCTTCAAATGTTTGTTGCATAGGCTGTAATAGCCGCCGCCCTTCTCGACCCATTTAAGACCGCCGTTGGAATTGGTCGCCTTATTGGCCCGATATTGATCGTCGCAGGTTTTGAACCGCGCCTTGCCGGGCGACAGGCTGGCATATTTTGGATCGATTGATTTCGGAAAGACGATCGGGCCGGTCACCACAGGAGCGGGTGCGGGCGCCGGCGGCTTCGGTTTCGCCGCGGCAGGTGCCGGCGCCGGCGTGGCCTGCGGTGCTGGGGCCGGTGTGGCCTCCGGTGCTGGGGCGGGTGTTGCCGCGGGCCTCAGCTCGGCCTCGCATTGCTTGTAAAATTGGTTCCAGGTCTGGCCATTCAACGTATTTGCCTTTTTGGCCGCCTGATATTTCTCGCTGCATTGCTTTTTAATTGATTCCGCCTGCGCAGGGCCAGCACATGCGAGACCGACGAGCAAGGCTGCGCCGGCAATAGCCATTCCAGAACGCCAAACCAAATCCGACATATGAATTCTCCCGATGATTGCTGATTAATGCCAAAGCTAGCCTTGCTTTATGATTTTTCGCTTCTCTTCGGAACCGCCAAAAACCTTTTTCCCGAGAGGCCTAAGCTCTCATCCCGGTTCACCGTTCTCGCCAAGTGCACGATCAAGCAGCAGCGATCATCGCGCAAAATGTCCAAACGCCATCGAACGGATGAGCCGAAATTTGATTATGCTCCCATCACATCCCGAGGGTGTCGCTGACGCATTTCTTGACGAAACTCGTCTTGTCGGCGGCTGCCGCATTGCATGTATCGGTCGCGCATTTTTTCATGAAGCTGGAGAGCGCGGCGCCGGCGAGTTTTTTGCCAGCCGCTTGGGTTTTGCAGCTCGGACTATCGGCATAGGCGCTGCCTGCGAACGCAGTGAGCATCAAGGCAAGGGCGATGCTTTTCATGATGCGTTTCATCGGCTGCCCCGTGAATAGTCGTGCTGGCGGATCCGCTTCTGATGAGCCAGATCGCTGAAGATCTAATCAGCGATCCACGCGAGGGTCAATTGCACTGAGCGGCGAACGCGCGTCAATAGCCCTTTCTTTCTGTGAACCGGATGCAATGCCTTCATAGAAGCGACATATGTGATGGCGGCGGCCGCGGTCGGGCCGCACCGTTCATTTATGTTCGAGCCTTGCGATCAGGCTCGACGTATCCCAGCGCGCGCCGCCCATTGTCTGAACCTCTGAATAGAATTGGTCGACGAGCGCGGCGAGAGGAAGATGCGCGCCATTGCGGCGCGCCTCGTCGAGGCAGATGCCGAGATCCTTGCGCATCCAATCGACCGCGAAGCCGAAATCGAATTTGCCTTGCAGCATCGTTTTGTAGCGGTTCTCCATCTGCCACGATTGCGCCGCGCCTTTCGAAATGACGTCGATGACCGCCTCCATGTCGAGCCCGGCGTTGCGGCCGAAATGCAGCGCTTCGGCGAGGCCCTCGACGATGCCTGCGATGCAGATCTGGTTCACCATTTTGGTGAGCTGGCCGGCGCCCGCCGCGCCCATCAAGCGGCAGGCGCGGGCATAGGATTGGATCGCCGGCTCGACCTTCGCATAATCTTGCGCATCGCCGCCGCACATCACCGTCAGCGCGCCATTTTCCGCTCCTGCCTGGCCGCCGGAGACCGGCGCATCGACGAAGCCGAGGCCGCGAGCCTTGGCTTGCGCGTGCAGTTCCCGCGCGACCATTGCGGAATCGGTCGTGTGATCGACGAAGACGGCGCCCGCCGCCATGCCCGCGAAGGCGCCGTCTTCGGCGAGCGTCACGGCGCGCACATCATTGTCATTACCGACACAGGCGAGCACAATATCTTGGCCTTGCGCCGCCGCACGCGGCGTCGGTGCTGCGGTTCCGCCGAATTCCGTCGCCCATTTCTCCGCCTTGGCTCTGGTCCTATTATAGACCGTGACCTCATGACCTTTCTTTTTCAAATGCCCGGCCATGGGATAGCCCATCACCCCGAGTCCGAGAAATGCAACTTTCATCGTCAGCGTCCTTCAACAAGATCACGATGACTTTGGATTGAATCAATCCAAAGTCATGAACGTGATCAATTCTAATAAGCTAGAGGGGGATGCGGGCGGAAAACCGGTTCCCACTTTTCCTCATCCCGCTCTAGAGCGGCAGCCGTCGCATGCGCATGGTGTCGCCAGCCATGCCACGTGCAATCTTGCATTACATAAAGGATTTGCCGCAGGTTCTTAATCGGAAAAATGGTTCACTCTTCCAGGATCGGCTCAAAGGGCAGATCAGAGAAGAGCGAGGCCGGGGACGACACGCCGGAGGCGCTTTATGCCGGCAAAGATCTTCGGATTTCGTTTGATCATCCGCTTGGTTTTGAGGCGCGACTTCGCGTAAGCGGCGCATATGCGGCCGGTGATGCCGACTGGAATGACGACATCAAAGAGCGGTACGGTTTGATCGCAATAGGTCGCTTTGTAGCGCGCCTCGCCAATGCCGAGATCAAAGTTCTTGAGGCCCCGATCGCATTGGCTGGCTATGAGCCGCATGAGCAAGAGATCGCCCGGGCTCGATTTGGCGATTTCGGGATCGCTGTCGAAGGAATTGACCATGCAGCTGAAGCGGCCACGGTGCACGGCGCCAGCATAGGTCGCAATGATGCGCTCGCCTAGCTTGAGCGCATGGAATGCGAGCCAAGGTGCGCCGCTATCCGCCGGCACGCTTAGCCTTTCGAGAAAGGCACCCACAGCAGGATCGGTGAAATCCGCCTCGATCGAGCGGGCTTCGCAGCGCGCGATCTTTTCGGCGAGAAAGGCATCGAGGATGGCATGGGCCGCGGCTGGCGCATTATTTGAAACGAGGGTGACCGAGCCCAATTCGGCGAGCCGCGCCTCTTTCTTGCGCAATTTCTTGCGTGTGTCTTTGGAGAGCTTGGCAGCGAGAAATTTTTCCCCGTCTGTGCCGAGCTGGGTCGCATAAGCGAAACTCGGGCTCGGCTGATGCGGCAAGAGCGCCAAAGGATTGCCGATCTCTTCCCAGTCGAAGGGCTGGTTCTGCAAAAGGAAGAGATGCGGTGCGGCTGGCCCGAGCGCCTTTGCCGCGGCGCGAAAGAGAAAGCGCAGATCGGCGGCCGAGACAGCCACATTCGGGCGGAACAGGCCAAGGTTGAAATTCAATTCCTTGCCGCCGAGAAAGACCGCGACGCGGAACGGCCCATGCCGCTCGATGCCCAGGCACAGCAATGCGACGGCACGGCCTTGCCGGTCTTTGCCTAGGATAAACAAAGGTTCGACCCGGCGGCCGGCGCCGATCGTCTCGAGCCAGGGGATCAAAAAAGCCCGCGTCTGATAGGCTGAGACCGCCGCAACCGCCTCGAGTTCCGCCCAGGCGGCCGCCACCGCCGAAGGATCGAGATAGACCTCGACATTGACAATGGATGTGCTTTGCGACGTGCTTTGCGGCGCTCCTTCCGCCGAGACGCGGTGCTGCGTCGGGAGCGAAGGGGAATAATTCGTCACCGTTGACACTGCGCCGCCGATCCCTCGTTGAAACCTGACACCGGAAACATAGCATTAGCAACGAAAGATCAACGAGATCTTGCCAAGATAAAGAGAGGTTTCGGGAGGGGGGCGAGATTTGCTCGAAGGTAAAAATTTACTGATTGCGTCGGGATTTTCCCTGTTCAGGCTCACCCGCTTGCACCAGCTCGCGGCTCCATTCACCCGCGGGCTCGGCGCCATCTTGATGTTCCATCGCATCAGACCCGCGCTCGCACGCGATTTCGCGCCGAACCGGCTCTTGGAAATCACGCCTGAGTTCTTCGACAGCGTGCTCACAAGGCTGGCCGCGCTCGGCTTTGCCGTCGTCAGCCTCGATGAGGCGCTTATGCGACTGCAACCGGGGCAGGAGCAGGAGAGAGGGACGGAACAGCCTTTTGTGGTGCTGACCTTTGATGACGGCACAAGCGATACGCGGGATTTCGCTCTGCCGATCCTCGAACGCCATCATGCGCCCTTCACCCTTTATGTGACGACGGGCTTCGCCGATCGCAGCGCAAGATTATGGTGGGTGGAGCTCGAAGAGGCGATCCGCCGCCTGCCGCAGGTCAAAGTCGAGATCGACGGCGAGGCCGTCGCCTTGCCGACGCAGATGCCGGCGGAGAAGACGGTTGCTTTCAACGCGCTTTACCGGCGCCTCATCGCGGGGCCGGAAGATCTCATGCTCGATGTGATCGCGCGGCTCGCGGCCGAGGCTGGGCTTCAGGCCGCGGCTCTTGTCGACGATGTCTGTCTCGATTGGGCCGGCATTGAATCGCTTTCCCACCATCCGCTCTGCACCATCGGGGTCCACACCTTGACCCATGCGCGGCTTGCCAAACATGGCGAGGATCTCGTGCGCCACGAGCTTTTGGAAAGCCGGCGCTTGATCGAGGCCCATATCGGCAAAGCGGCAAAGCATCTCGCCTATCCGGTCGGCGATCCTGCTTCCGCCGGCCCGCGCGAATTTATGATCGCGGAAGAACTCGGCTTTGCGAGCGCGGTGACGACACGGCCGGGCATGATCTTTCCCGAGCACCGCGCGCATCTGACGGCGCTGCCGCGGCTCTCGATCAATGGCAATTGGCAGAGCCTCGATGCGGTCGAGATTCTCTTGTCGGGTGCACCTTTCGCGCTGTGGAATTTTGGCCGGAAGGTCGCGTGAGATGGGAGGATTCACTTCACATTGAGACGCTCAGCTCTCGTCCGGCTTTTCCATCCATTTGATGAGCGGCATCATGGGCAGAATCCAGGCCATGCCGAGAGCCGCATAGACGAGCGTCTGGACATACCATGCGGCATTCTGCACCGGCCGCGCTTGCGCCAACACCATGGCAATGAGGGCGTAGACGACCACGAAACTCAGCATGGTGACGCTGCCAATGAATTTACGCAGGTTTTTTCGCATTTTCTCTCCTTGGCTCTTCCATGCGCGGTGCGACAGACTGGGCGTAGACACGTCGGCGCCATAAATCTATCACTCTTTGGCGTCGGCGGATCAGAGCCTGACTCTGCCAAATGATCTATGCGCGATCTCTACACTCGTCTGCCCGATCTCATGGGACCCTCATGACAGAAGCTTCCATCGTCACAGAGCCTGCCCGCGGCGCTGCGATAGCCCATCCGACGACTTCCCATCGTGCTTTGCGCCTCTGGCTCTGGAGCGTCGCGGCGCTCGTCTTTGCCATGGTGGTCGTCGGCGGCTCGACGCGGCTGACGGAGTCTGGCTTGTCCATCACGGAATGGAAGCCAATCACCGGTGTCCTGCCACCGCTGAGCCAGGCGGACTGGCTCGCCGAATTCGCCAAATACAAGGAGATTCCGCAATATAAGGAGCTGTTTTACGGCATGGATTTAAATGGCTTCAAATTCATTTTCATGTGGGAATGGAGCCATCGTCTGCTCGGGCGGCTGATTGGTGTCACCTTCGCCGTGCCGCTCGTCATCTTCTGGCTGCGCGGCATGCTGCCCAACGGGCTGAAGCTCAAACTCCTCGGCCTTCTGGCCCTCGGCGGCTTTCAAGGCTTCATCGGATGGTGGATGGTGACCTCGGGCCTCGTGCATCGGATCGAGGTCGCGCAGCAGCGCCTCGCCATCCATCTCTTTCTGGCCTCGCTGACTTTCGCAGGCTTAGTCTATCTCGCATCCTCGCTCGCGCCCCGAAAGGCCGAGGCGCTGCCGGCGGCGCCGCGCCTTCGCCGCTTCGCCACGGCCACGATTTGCGTCATCTTCCTGCAGATCTTTCTCGGCGCGCTCGTCGCCGGGCTGCGCGCCGGCCGCGCCTATAATAGCTGGCCGCTCATGGACGGGCATTTCCTGCCGCCTTCGCAGGTTCTCTTCGCTTTGGAGCCCGTCTGGCGCAATTTCACCGACAATATCGCCATGGTGCAATTGCAGCATCGGCTAGTTGCCTATGCGCTGCTGCTGCTGACTTTTATCCAGGCGCTCTGCGCTATTGTCTGGGCGCCGAAGAGCCGAGCGATGCGCCGGGCCCTCCATCTCTTCGGTGCGGTGCTGGTACAGGCCTGCCTCGGGATCGTCACTCTGCTACTTGTCGTGCCGCTTTGGGCCGGACTTCTGCATCAGGCCTTTGCCATGCTCATCCTCGCCTATGCAATGATCTATCACGAGTCTTTGTCGCGGGTGCGGACAGAACCGATGGCTCAAATCGTGGCGAGCGCCTGATCGAGATCGGCGATGATGTCGCCGATGTCTTCGAGGCCGATCGAGAGCCGGATCACGTCGGGACCTGCGCAAGCTTCGATTTTCTCCACATCGCTCAGATGCCGATGCGTGGTCGAGGCGGGATGGCTCGCACGCGAGCGCGTGTCGCCGATATCGGCAAGAACGGAAAACAGCTTCAATCTCTGGATGAAGACGGTCGCGGCCTCATAGCCGCCGGCCAAATGGCAGGTGAGGAGGGCGCCGGCACCTTGCGGGCAACAGCGCTCGGCCAGCGCATGCGCCGGGTCGCTTGGAAGACCAGGATAGTTCACCGCGCTGACGGCTTTATGTGAGGCGAGATGTTCGGCGATGCGCAAGGCGCTTTCGGAATGGCGCTGCATACGCAGCGCCAGGGTTTCGAGACCCGTGAGGATCAGAAAGGCGTTGAATGGCGACAGGGTGGGCCCAAGCTCATTGAGGCCGAGAATGCGGCAGGCGATGGCAAAAGCGAAATTGCCGAAAGTCTCGGAAAAGACCATGCCGCCATAATCTGGGCGCGGTGCAGACAGCATGGGAAAGCGGGAATCGCCTTGCCAGGGAAAGCTGCCGGCATCGATGATGATGCCGCCGGTCAGCGTGTCATGCCCGCCTAAAAATGTCGTCGCCGAATGAATGATGATGTCGGCGCCATATTCGAAAGGCCGCAGAAGATAGGGCGTGGCAAGCGTATTGTCGACGATGAGCGGCACGCGCGCATTTTTTGCAATGTCAGCGATGGCCGCTATATCGACGATGACCCCGCCGGGACCGGCGAAGGATTCGATGAAGATCGCCTTGGTCCGCGGCGAGAGCGCTTTTTCGAAACTTGCGAGATCGGCCGGATCGGCCCATGTCACGCCCCAGCCGAACCTCTTGTAGGCCTGGTCGATCTGATGCATCTGGCCGCCATAGCGCTTTGTGCCCGCGATCAGTTCATCGCCCGGCTGCAACAGCATATGGAAGGCGAGAAATTGCGCCGCCCGGCCGGAGGCGACGGCGAGGGCGGCACTGCCGCCTTCGAGCGCGGCGATCCGCTCTTCGAGCACGGCATTGGTCGGATTGATGCTGCGGGTGAAATCATGGCCGAAGCCTTCGAGACCGAAGAGCGCTGCGGCCTGCTCGATATCCTCGAAGACGCCTGAGGCCGATTGATCGAGCGAAGATGCTGCGCCAAACGCGGGTTCGGCGGGCGCGCCGGCATGGATCGCAAGCGTCGCAAAGCCTGGGCCTGCGGCTTGATCCGTCATGATATCCTCCGCGGCTATGCCATCCCGCGCCCCTCGCGCCGAAGCGACCGGCGCTGCGCTCAAATAGCGGCCCGAAGCAGGGAGGCTTTATCCCCGGCCGTGCGAGTTTTCGAGAAGGCGCCGATATTCGATCTTAGGGCAGCGGTTCATCACGACTTTCAAACCTTGCGCCTTCGCCTTTTGTGCCGCTTCGTCATTGCGGACGTCAAGCTGCATCCAAATCACTTTGGGTCTAGGCGAAAGCGCCAGCGCCTCGTCGACGACGAGGCCGGCCGCCGCCGAATTACGGAAAATATCGATCATGTCGACAGGGAAGGGGATATCGGCGAGGCGGGCATAGACCGGCGCCCCGAGGATCTCTTTCCCCGCGAGGCCCGGATTGACGCCGACCATTTTATAGCCGTGCCGCTGCAAAAAATCGAAGACATAGTGGGAGGGCCGTGTCGGATCGGCAGAAAGCCCAACCAAAGCAATGGTTTTGACCTCTGTCAGAATGGCGCGGATGAATTCATCCGTGGTGCTTTCAGGGGGCGTGGACACAGAACTCGGCATGCGGCGATTGTCGGAACTTCGCTGCTGCCGTGCAAGCAAAAATGCCCGGCACGGCGAAGCCGGGCGATTTGGCAGCGATCCGACGAAATACGGTAATATGATACCATGCATGATAGTCAATTGTTTTTTGGTCTAAAAGCTACGTCCGGTAGTTGACGAAATCGCGGCCTGTGCCTAAAAGCAACGGCTCTGGCGTCTCTGCGGCGCGTCTTCAATGGACCCCTGTCATGTACGGCAAGACTTATTCGGCCAAAGCGTCGGATATTGAAAAGAAATGGATCTTGATCGACGCCAAGGGGCTGGTCGTCGGCCGACTCGCTTCGCTCATCGCGCTCAGGTTGCGCGGAAAACATAAGCCGACCTTCACGCCGCATATGGACGATGGCGACAATGTCATCGTCGTCAATGCCGAGAAAGTGGTCTTCACCGGCCGCAAGCGCGAGGACAAGGTCTATCATCACTATACCGGCTATCAGGGCGGCGTCAAAGAGCGTTCGGCGCGGTTCATTCTCGAAGGCCGGTTCCCGGAGCGGGTCATCGAAAAGGCGGTGGAGCGGATGCTGCCGCGCGGCCCGCTCGGCCGCAAGCAGCTCGGCAATTTGCGCGTCTATAAAGGTCCCGCGCATCCGCATGAAGCACAAACCCCGGTCTTGCTCGATGTCGCGAGCCTGAATGCTAAGAATGCGAGGAGCGCCTGATCATGGCCGAGACTTTTTCATCGCTCCAGGATCTCAAGACGACGACACCGGCCGTCGAGGCACCTGTCTATGTCCAAAAGATCGACAAGCTCGGCCGCGCCTATGCCACCGGCAAGCGCAAGAATGCGGTGGCCCGCGTCTGGATCAAGCCCGGCTCGGGCAAAGTCACAATCAATGGCCGGGCGCTGGACGTTTATTTCGCGCGGCCGGTTCTGCGGATGATCCTGCAGCAGCCGCTCGGGGTTGCAAAGCGCGTCGATCAATATGATCTGACAGTGACTGTCGCCGGCGGCGGCCTCTCAGGACAGGCTGGCGCCGTCCGGCACGGGCTGGCCAAGGCGCTCTGCCATTATGAGCCGGGGTTGCGTCCGCTCCTCAAGCACGAGGGATTTCTGACGCGCGATTCCCGCGTCGTCGAGCGCAAGAAATATGGCAAAAGGAAAGCCCGCCGCAGCTTCCAATTCTCGAAACGCTGAGCCGGTTCTCGCGCGAGACAGAATGAGGCGGCTTCGGCCGCCTTTTTCATTTGTGCAGATACAAGTGGTGCCGACCCTCTCCCTGCGGGAGAGGGTGGCTTGCGAAGCAAGCCGGCTGAGGGGTTACGGTGCTAATTAGCTAATTGCCGTAACCCCTCATCCGGCCGGCTCCGCCGGCCACCTCTTCCCACAGGGAGAAGGTTCGCGCACCAAGCGAGTGAGAGGCCCTCAACATGGCAAAAATCTTCATCGACGGCGAATCGGGAACGACTGGGCTCGGCATCAAAGCGCGGCTTGCCGCCATGCCGCACATCGAGCTCGCGAGCCTGCCGCAGGAGGAGCGCAAGAACCCGCAGGCGAAGGCAGCGCTTCTGCGCCAAGTCGATCTCGCCATATTGTGTCTTCCCGATGCTGCGGCGCGCGAGACCGCCGCTCTCGTCGCCGGTCTCGGTGAGGCCGGTCCGCGCCTTCTCGATGCCTCGACAGCGCATCGCGTCGCCGAGGGTTGGATCTATGGCTTTCCCGAATTGGCGGCGGGGCAGGCGCAAGCGATCGCGAAAGCCAAAAGGGTCGCCAATCCCGGCTGCTATGCGACGGGGGCGATCGCGCTTTTGCGGCCGCTCGTCGATGCCGGCCTTGTGCCGGCGGATTTTCCGATCGCCATCAATGCCGTCTCCGGCTATTCCGGCGGCGGCAAAGCCATGATCGCGGAGCATGAAGCCGGCCAAGCGCCGGCCTTCGAGTTCTATGCGCTCGATCTCGAACATAAGCATGTGCCGGAGATCATGGCCTATGGCGGGTTCACGCAGCGGCCGATCTTCGTGCCTTCTGTCGGCAATTTCGCGCAAGGCATGCTGGTCGCCATTCCCTTGTTCCTCGACGCTTTGCCTAGCCGGCCGAAGGGCCGCGATCTCGAAGCGGCCCTTCATAGCCATTATGGCGCAAGCGCTTATGTGCGCGTGTGCGCGGCGGATGCGACGCGGCTCGAACCCGAATCCTTGAACGGCAGCAATGATCTCGAATTGCGGGTCTTCACCAATGAGGCCTATCGTCAGAGCGTGCTCGTCGCCAAGCTCGACAATCTCGGCAAAGGCGCGTCAGGCGCCGCCGTGCAAAATCTCGCTCTTATGCTCGATCTCTGAGCCTGGGTCGGGCCGTCGCTTACTTATTGGTTGACCCAACGCATGCCGACCGTCTTCACGAACGCAGTCGATAGCGCGATTAAGAAGGCTCGGCGAGCTAATTTATAAGCTCTGCCTTGTTTCCATCACAGTCAATCGTGTGCTTCACCTCTAATTTATCAAGCTGGTCTAATGATTTGAGGCCGAACCAATCTGTTGATTTCGCAATTCTGATATGAAGGATGGGCGATCCCTTCCTTTCGAAGCGACAGATATCATCCGCAACACTCTGTATTCTAGCAGTGTTATCCTCATCCGATCCCATCGCTAGGTATAGACCACCGAGCCCTGTTGGGCTGAATGCCGCTATTCGGACACCATACGAATTCTGCGCAATATAGCATAGGGGAAGCAGATCAATAAGGTTTGTCATTATCTGGCTCCCATAGGGACGGTACTCTACGTGCTTAACCAGATCCATCGCGGCGGTAAGGCTTATATTACACAAGTCGTCGGTCGCCCACGCCGGTGTGCTTATCAACCCCACCATCAAAACGGTCATTGCTCGTTGCATCACCGGCCCCTGTAGTGCGTAGCTCCACCCCAGTGAAAGCCTAGCCTACGGCCAGACGATCTGTCGAGAGCATGCGGCTCGCTTGCGAAATGACTGCGTGAATCGCTGATCGGCCCCACCAATCGGGCATGCGAAAATCCGGCCGGTCGTGTCGATCCAAACATCTGGTAGCTGGCACTCATATTTTGATGGCGTCAGTTTGAAGAGCATTTTGAAGCTCGCCCGCGGCACTCCATTTTGAGAGGGGAACAATTGTCGTTCCTTGCTATGAGGAGTTTACTATGCAGCGCACAATCAAAACAATGCTCTTTCAATTCAAAACCGCCACGATCCTAATCGGTCCAATGGAACTTGGGTTCAAGCTGACCTCGGAAGACCACGACATTGGGTTTGCCGAGAACGTGCGAGTTGTAAAAGAGACCTCATACGTCGATTTGCCGGCAGGCATCACGAAGCAGGTGGTCGCCCAGATGACGAACAAAGAGTCGGTCAAGGTTTCGGCTGAGATTCACGTGGTGATGGCCCGCATCGATAGCCTTGGTTTCGACGTGAATCGGAAGTTTGGCGTACAGATTCGGGGTGTCGATGTCGTCACCCAGCGCTCTGTGATCATCCGCATGCCAAAGTGTAAGATCGTTAACAGATGCGCTGCGAGCGTCTTGACGGATAACCGGAGCACTCTTCTGCTCGAGTTCGAACCCTACGTGCTCGTGGCGACCGACCCTGGCTACAGCCCGGACTCCGCGCAGATGTTGTCGGTGTTTACGCCGGATAAGATTGGGCCTGAGAAGCTAGTAGACGGCGAGCAATTCGCTGGCTGCGTCGGATTGAGAGGCTGAGAACCGCAGATAACGTAGCTGCGGCGAGTGTCACGCCCACTCGCCGCCCGCCGTGTTCACATGCCTCGCTTCCAGGCGATGATCTCCTGGCTCTGCTGCCCGAGATAATCGGCGCCGAGCGTGACGACGTCGCCGGGCTGGAGATAGCGCGGTCGCTTCATGCCCATGCCGACGCCAGGCGGCGTGCCGGTGATGATGACATCGCCAGGCTCGAGCACCATGAAATCTGAAATATAAGAGACGAGGGTCTTCACATTGAAGATCATCGTCTTCGTATTGCCCGTCTGCATGCGCTCGCCGTTCACATCGAGCCAGAGATCGAGCCGTTGCACATTGGGAATCTCGTCGGGCGTCACCAGCCAGGGGCCGAGCGGCCCGAAGGTCGGCGCGCTCTTGCCCTTCATCCAATTGCCGCCACGCTCCATTTGAAACGCACGTTCGGACACGTCATTGGCAAGGCAGAAGCCGGCGATATGGTTGGTGGCGGCGCGCTCGGAGACATGCGAAGCGCGATCGCCGATGACGATGGCAAGCTCGACTTCCCAATCCAGCTTGGTCCCGTTCTTCGGAATGACGACCGGATCATTGGGACCGCTGATGCAATTCGGAGCCTTGTTGAAGAGGATCGGCTCTGTGGGGACGGGAAGGCCTGCCTCCTTGGCATGATCGACATAGTTCAAGCCGACGCCGATGAAATTGCCGGGCTGCGCGATCGGTGCGCCGAGTCGCGGCCTGCCGCGCACGAGCGGCAGACGCGACATTCTGGTGCGCGCGAGCTTGTCGAGAAATTTATGCGTCAAATATTCGCCGGCGAGATCTGGAATGATTTCGCTCAAATCGCGGATCTTGCCTTCGGTGTCGATCAACCCGGGTTTTTCTTTGCCGGGCTGTCCATAGCGGACGAGCTTCATGATCTTTTCTCCTTTTGAAGCACCCGCCGCGGATGGCAGCCGGATTGCGGGCCTTCGTCCCGCTTATCCGTTTATCGGGCATTCGTCGAGCCGGGCGCTGGCAAGATTATTGCGCCGTCAATCCAAGGTCGCGCGATAGAACCAGAAGCCGATCACGGTGATGACGAGCGTGAACAGCGCGGCGAGATCGCATTCAATGATCATGTTGAAACGCTGGCCGAGCTCTTTGGGATGCTCGTTGTTCGCAGCGCCCACCACCGCGCGCTGATCTTAGGAGCCGACCAGCCGGCGCAGCAGGAGCGCAGACTTCAGGCTTCCGTGCGTCTGTTCCTCGACGGCTGCCGACCACGACCTGAATGAGTGGTTAGCTCTTCACCCTCACATAGTCGCCGGGCGCGTCGCAAAGCGGCGGGAATTTGTCACTGCCGGGTGTGCGGGCAGGGACTTTTTCGGGCGCCTGCCCCGCCAGCCATTCGGCCCAATCTGGCCACCAGCTTCCGTTATGTTCGGCCGCGGCCTTCAGCCAATCTTCCAATGTTCCTTGCGGGCGCGGCCCCGTCCAATATTGATATTTATGACTATTGGCCGGATTGATGACGCCGGCGATATGGCCGGAGCCCGCGAGCACATAGCGCATTTCGCCGCCGAATAGTTTGGCGCCTGCATAGACCGACCGCGCCGGCGCGATGTGATCTTCGCGCGCCGCGAGATTATAGATCGGCACCTTCACCTCGGCGAGATCGAGCTTCTCGCCTTCGATCACCATCTCGCCCTTGGCGAGCTTGTTGTCGAGATAGCAATTGCGCAGATAGAAGGAATGATTGGCGGCGGTCATCCGGGTCGAGTCGGAATTCCAGGTCAGAAGATCGAAGGGAAGCGGTGGCACGCCACGCATGTAATTATTGACGACGAAGGACCAGATTAGATCGTTCGGCCGCAGCATATTGAAGACGGTCGCCATTTTGGTGCCGTCGAGATAGCCGGACTCGGCCATCATTTCCTCGATCGCGCCGATCTGCGGCTCGCTGATGAAGATCTTGAGATCGCCGGCATCGGCGAAATCGGTCTGCGTCGTCAGAAAAGTGACGCTGTCGATGCGCGCATCATGTCGGCGCGCCAGGAGAGCGAGCGCGATGGCGAGCAAAGTGCCGCCGACGCAATAGCCGAGCGCCGCGATTTTGTGTTCGCCCGTTATCGTCTCGATCACATCGAGTGGCGCATCAATGCCGTGCCGGATATAGGCGTCAAAGCCCATGTCGCGATGCCGCGAATCGGGATTGACCCAGGAGACCAGAAAGACGGTGAAGCCCTGTTCGACGGCGAAGCGGACGAAGCTCTTCTGCGGATTTAGGTCGAGAATATAGAATTTGTTGATCCAGGGTGGGATGATCAAGAGCGGCCGCTTGAAGACCTGTTCCGTCGCCGGCTCATATTGGATCAGCTCGATGAGCTCGTTGCGGAAAATCACCTTGCCCGGCGTCGCCGCCATATTGACGCCGAGCTCGAATTGCGAGGAATCGCTCTGCCTGATCTTGAGCGTCCCATGCCCGGCAGCGATGTCTTCGGTAAGAAAAGTGGCGCCGCGCACCAGATTTTCGGCATTGGAGGCCAAGGTCTCACGCAGCAGTTCGGGGTTGGTGACGATGAAATTCGAGGGCGACAGAGCGCTCGTAATCTGGCGCAGATAAAATTGCGCCTTGGCACGAACCTCGGGGTCAGTCGTCTCGGCGCGGGCGACGAGATCATTGGCCCAATCACTCGTGATCGCATGTGCCTGGCGCAGAAAGTCGAAGATTGCGCTGTCGCGCCATTGCGGCGCGGCATAGCGTTTGTCGCTGGGGTTATACGGGACAATGGGCGCTTCCGCTTCGCCGGAAAGCCGCCGCAGCGTATGCGCCCAAAGGCTCAGAAAATTGCTCGAGAGCGTTTTTTGCGCTTGGACAGTGCGCGAAGGGTCGCCGAGCCAATATTCGGCGACGCGCCCGAAACTCCGGACAGCGTCGGCGACCTGCTCTGCCATCTGATTGCTGGCCTGCCCCTTTTCGAAGGGTTCGAGAAAGGCGGCGAGCGCTTTGGCGCCCTGCGTCGCGAGCCGCGCCAGATTCTGCGGCAAAAGGTCGAAGTCTGGCTTGCCGCCTGCCGATTTGATGCTCGTCGATTCGGATGTTGTGTCCAAGTTTTTCATCGGGGCCGAAGGCGTCTGTCTTTGTTCTGAAGAAGCATGCGCGCTTTCCAATCTATTGGAATGCGAAGCTGCCGGCAAAGATGATTCCTGCGCAGCGACTGGATCGGACGTGCCGTTCTGCTTGCTTTCCACGTGTTTCTTCGTCGCCGCGAGATCGCAGGCCTCATTCTCGGGAGGGGCGATCTCGGCAAGCGTGACGTCTTTTGTACGTTGCAGCGTCGCTTCAGGCCGCGCGTTCTTCGCTTTGCGCTTGCGCGCAGCTTCCCGCCGCCGTGCCTTCTTTGCTTTGTCTTTTGTGCTCATGTCCGATATCTGGCTGCGCATGGTCCAGTCCCGATGCGGGATGACGACATGCCATGATAGAGCTTTATTTTGTCACGAGGATATCGCCGCCCAAAGGTGCTCTCCTGAGCTTAGACGCGAGGTCTGTGTCTTGCGCAAATCGCCTTGACGCGAATTGCCTTGGCATAATGATGAGCTTGGCTGCAAATCTGGTCGGCTTGCGAGATTTGAAGGAAATGTGGCTTTTGCCATCGGATTTTCAATATTTGCGCAGCGCTGCGATCCTCGCCCTGGCGGTATGTATCATACTGCCCGCCGCGGCGCAGGACAGGCCGCAGGATCTGCATGTGCAAAGCGCTACGCCGCAAGACGAGAAGGCGCAAACTGCGCCCCCGGCAAAACCGGCAAAACCGCCCAAACCTTACGGCGGTGGCTCGCCTCTCGATGTGCTCATGCATTCGAAATTATGGGAGACGCCGCCGGAAGCGAAGCCGTTCGTCAAAGAAAGCAGAGATCCGTCGAGCGACCTTCACTATCTGCCGACCGCGGGGACCGATCTTGAGCGGCCGAAGCTCTTGTCTTCCGATCAGCTGAAGTCGCTGCAAGGCGAATTGGAGCAGGCCGGAGCCCATAATGAAAAGGCCGCCGGCGTGAAGAAAAAGAATAAGAATTTCACCGATGTCGGTTTAAGCAAAGCAACCAAGGGTAAGTCGCACAAAGGCAAAGCCGAGAAAGCTAGGGCAGAAATGCCGACACAACTCCACACAAGGTGACATTGTCCGAAGCGACATCGGCGCTGCCGCAGATAGCATCGCGCTGTGTCCGCCGGTCCCTTGTTCAAGCATTTGTCGCGTCATCGGCGGCCGGCGCCTGAAACCGCAAGATCTTGTCGCTCGGGAAATCATAGAGCTTGCCGGTCTCCTGCCAATCGGCACCGCAGAGCGCCAGGAGTTTGGGTGCGAGATCTTCCGGCGTCTTCAGGGTCATCGGATCTTCACCCGGCATGGCGGCGGCGCGCATCCGCGTGCGCAGCGGTCCCGGATTGACGATCATCACCTTTACTTTCGAGGTTGTCGCCGTCTCGGCGGCATAAGTGCGGGCGAGTGCTTCGAGCGCCGCTTTCGAAATGGCGTAAGGACCCCAATAGGGCTTGAAATCGGCAATATGGCCGGCGCCCGAGGAGATGAAGAGCGCGCGGCCGGCGTCGGAGGCGCGCAGCAAAATATCAAGCGAGCGAATGAGCCGCCAATTGGCGGTAACATTCACCGCCAGGACTTCGTCCCATTTCGGCGGATCGACATGGGCAAGCGGCGTGATCGGGCCGAGAACACCGGCATTGCCGATGAAGATGTCGAGCCTGCTCCAGCGTTCGTAGATCGCCGCGCCGAGCCGATCGAGCGCTTCGAAATCCTTGAGATCGCAGGGCACCAGAGTGGCTTCGCTGCCCTCGCCACGAATCGCATCGTCCAGCTCTTCGAGCGCGCCCTGGGTCCGCGCTAGCGCGATGATATGGGCGCCGGCGCGGGCAAGTTCGAGCGCGATGGCGCGGCCGATGCCGCGCGAAGCGCCGGTGACGAGGGCAAGACGGCCGAGGAGGGGGCGGGACATGTTGGGCTCTAACGGTCACGAGAGCCTTTGTTTAGGCGCTTCCAGCTGTCGCATGCAAGCGCGAGAGGGCTGGCCTGCGCAGGCATCTCTTTAACGGCAATATCTAAGACGTATCATGCCGCCCGAATCTTCTCCCGCAAGCGGGAGAAGATTCGTACCGAACCATGGTGCCCTTGATTCGGTGATTGCACCGCCTCAGCCAGTCTCGGCGAGCAGCGAGAGCTGCGTCTTCGTTTCGCCGCTCACATCGGTCAGATTGGTCGGATAATCGCCGGTGAAGCAATGATCGGTGAATTGCGGCCGCAGCGGATCTCGACCCGCCTCGCCGAGCCCACGATAAAGCCCGTCGATCGACAGGAAGGCGAGCGTATCGCAGCCGATATAGGCGCGCATTTCTTCGAGCGAATGGGTCGCGGCGAGCAGTTTTTCGCGGTCGGGCGTGTCGATGCCGTAATAGTCAGGATGGGTGATCGGCGGCGAGGAGATGCGGAAATGCACTTCGCGCGCGCCGGCCTCCCGCATCATCTTGACGATCTTCACCGAAGTGGTGCCGCGCACGATCGAATCATCGATGAGCACGATGCGCTTGCCGGCGACGGCGGCGCGGTTGGCGCTGTGCTTGAGACGCACGCCAAGCTCGCGGACCGATTGCGTCGGCTGGATGAAGGTCCGGCCGATGTAATGATTGCGGATGATGCCGAGCTCATAGGGAAGGCCGGATTCCTGCGCGAAGCCGAGCGCGGCAGGCACGCCGGAATCGGGGACCGGCACGACGACATCGGCCTCGATCTGCGTCTCGCGCGCGAGCTCGGCCCCGAAGGCCTTGCGGACCTCATAGACGGAGCGCCCATGGACGATCGAATCCGGCCTTGCGAAATAGATATATTCGAAGATGCAGGGCCGCATCGGCTTTTTCGGAAACGGCCGCAGGCTTTCGATTCCCTCGTCCGAGATGACGACGATTTCGCCATTCTCGACGTCACGGACGAAACGGGCGCCGATAATGTCGAGGGCACAGGTCTCCGAGGCGAGAATATAATGGCCGTCGAGATCGCCCAGCACCAGCGGCCTGATGCCCAAAGGATCGCGGGCGCCGATGAGCTTTTTGTTCGACAGAGCGACGAGCGAATAAGCCCCCTCGATCTGCCGCAGGGCTTCGATGAAACGTTCGACGACGCGGTTGCGGCGGCTCTTGGCGACGAGATGGAGGATGGCTTCGGTATCCGTGGTCGATTGGAAAATTGCACCATCGTCCACGAGCGCGCGGCGCAAGGTCATGCCATTGGTGAGATTGCCATTATGCGCCACGGCAAAGCCGCCGGAGCTCAATTCGGAAAACAGCGGCTGGACATTGCGCAAGATCGTTTCGCCGGTCGTCGAATAGCGCACATGGCCGATCGCGGATTGGCCAGGCAGACGTTCGATGGTCGAAGCGCGCGAAAAATGCTCGCTGACCAGGCCGAGCCGGCGTTCGGAGTTAAACCTACGGCCATCGAAGGAGACGATGCCCGCGGCCTCTTGGCCGCGGTGCTGCAACGCATGCAGCCCGAGCGCGGTGATCATCGCCGCATCGGGATGGCCGTAAATCCCGAAGACACCGCATTCCTCATGCAGCCGGTCGGCGTCGGGATCTTCATCCGCCGGCGCCGCGGCATAATGTTCGACGTCCCCCATATTTTCCACGATCGGCCTCCGAAACAAGCAAGTCACCGCATCTGCCACATCTGCTCGCTCAGCATGGTCCGCGCCAAGAACCACACCAAGCCGGCGAAACAAGCCGGCGAAACGAGCTGTCGCTTCGAGACTCGCAGCATGTCTCGAAAAAGTTGACGGAGCTTTCCGGATACGAACGAGGCCGCAAAGCCGTCGCGAAGAAGCAAGCTTGGAGCGCGTCGACCATCGAATTGGATCTGCGGCATCTTGACCCGTCGAGTCCCGCCCGCGCAAATGTCGGGGCAAATTCCGTCGCGGCAAATTCTGTCGTGACAAATTCTATCGTGACAAGGCCGTTTCTCGCCTTGCGCGCCGGCGACTAGAGGACCGGGCCGTCACCTTTCTTACATAATACCAATGCGGAGAAATGCCACGACTTTCGCGTGCCGCAACGGATCGCGCCCGGAAATTTTCGGTTCTATGGGGATGACCCTTGGGAGAACTTCCGGAAAATTAAGTTAGCAATCTATAGGTGTATCGATAAGGCTCACATCCTGCGGCATTTCCGAGCTGGCCAATGGCCGAGCTGCCAGTAGGTATGACGGACTGCTGCGGCCGCCGTTGCGGCCAAGATTTTGCGTTCCGCTTGGCTCTTTCTCGTCAGCTCTTGTCGCCGGCTTTCGGCGGCGGCTTAGCCTCGCCATCGCTGTCGGGCGCCGGCTCATCCGTGCCGGTTTTCGGTTTCCTCAATTTGGCGAGCAGCCCCTCCGGATCATCCGGCAGCATGGCCATGAGCTCATTTCCGGTCGACTGCAGCAGCGGCTTCATGCGCGCGGATTTCACCCATTGCGGCTGGGTCTTCTCGGGAACGAGCCAGGTGAAGAAGACGAAGGCGATCACGCAGAGGAGCAGGCCGCGCACGGCGCCGAAGACGAAGCCCAGCGAGCGGTCGAGCGGGCCGACCTTGGAATCGAGAATGGCGTCGGAGATTTTGACCGTGATCAGCGAGACGACAATCAGGACTACGAAAAAGACGATGGCCGCGGAGAGCGCCAGCGCCAGGACATCCTTGCTGACATAGGGCTTCACATAAGGCAGCACGAGCGGGTGAAAATAGATGGCCGCGAGCGCCGCCGCGCCCCATGAGGCGATCGCCAAAACTTCGCGCGTAAACCCTCGCAGCATGGCGAGCAGCGCCGAAATCAGAATGACGACGATCAAGCCGAGATCGAGATAGGATGGCATTATGGCCTCACATGCCCGGAGTTGAGGGCTTTGACGATGGGCCTTCGAGCCGGCGATTTGATAAGAGAGACTTATAGCGAAATGGGGGAGCCTCGTCACCTCGCGTGGCGGCGCAAGATCGCGCCTCCGCCTTGCCCCGGCGGGGCGATTGCGCTCCGGCGGCGTTCTCGCATGCGCTAGACATGGAGGCTGCAATCATGGCTGCTCTATGACGCCTGCGGCTTGAATTGATGGCCTTTGATAGGCTTTGGAGAGCCGGCCTTCCGTGTCGAACTGGTAGGTCATCGAATCCAGCGTCTCGCCGGTCTGTGACAAACTTCGGTCGACCAGCGCAGGACCGGTCAATGACCGTTAACTTGATGCATTTAATCGCTACCGCAATAATCCCATTCATCCAACGCGTGTAGATCTCGTCGCCATCACTCGACCTGGCCGCCAGGTGCGGGTAATCCAAAGCCTTTTTCGGGTTCAAGCCACACCAGTTTCTTGTCTCTGGCGTAAGTTGAAAAATTAATATCCACGCTAGCATTCTGTAAGGCCGACAACAGCGCTTGGACCGCATCGACGCCCATGCCGTATCCATGTTGCGTGCGTTCCGGCCAGTTAATTTTGTATTGGCACCGAAAGTCTGCGCCATCCGGCAAAGGCTTTTCGATAGACAGAAGTATCTCAGTATCCGGTTGGTCCAACAATTTAAACGCTCGCTGCGCTACTATGTCCATGTACTCACCCCCTAGGCTCACGATCGCCGCTTCGAATCGGCAGGGCGCGGCGTCGCGATCGCAGCGACGAGCGCGGCGACATCAGTGCAGATCTCACTGGCAATTTCACCGGCGCTCTCCTGGCCGATGTCCTGCCGGACATTCCGGCCGATTGGTTCTTCGACCTCTTCGGCCTCTTGGACCTCTTGCGCTGAGGCGGGGACCAAAGCCCGGCTGAAGCCGAGCTTTGCGGCCTCTTTCAAGCGCGGCAGGCTATGAGCGACCGGCCGGATCTGACCGGAGAGGCCGATTTCGCCGAAGAAGACGCTGCCTTTCGGCAGGCTTTGGCCGGTCAGGGAGGAAACCAGCGCCGCCGCGGCGGCGAGATCGGCTGCGGGCTCGCTCACTTTCAACCCGCCGGCGACATTGAGATAGATGTCATGCTGGCCAAGCCGCAGGCCGGCGCGGGCTTCGAGGACGGCGATGATCATGGCGAGCCGGTTCGGATCGAAGCCCACCGTCGCGCGGCGCGGCGTCGGCAGCGAACTCGGCGCGGCGAGCGCTTGAATTTCGACGAGAAGCGGCCTTGTGCCTTCAATGCCAGCGAAGACGGCGGTTCCCGGTGCGGCAAGATCGCGGCCGGAGAGAAACAGCGCCGAAGGATTGCCGACTTCGGCAAGGCCCTGACCGGTCATTTCGAAAAGCCCGATCTCGTCGGTCGGGCCGAAGCGGTTCTTGAGGGCGCGCAAAATCCTGAAATCGCGGCCGCCTTCGCCTTCGAAGGAAATCACCGCATCGACCATATGCTCGACGACGCGCGGTCCGGCGATCTGGCCGTCCTTGGTCACATGGCCGACGAGAATGACGGTCGCGCCTGTCGTCTTGGCGTAGCGGATGAGCGCCTGGGCGGCGGCGCGCACCTGCGTCACCGTGCCGGGCACGGCCTCGACCACTTGCGTCCACATGGTCTGGATCGAATCGATGATGAGCAGAGCCGGGCAGGGGCCCTGTTGCAAGGTCGCGACAATGTCTTCGACCTTGGTTTCCGCCGCCAGCTCGATCGCGGCCGCGCCGAGACTCAGGCGCTGCGCCCGCAGGCGTACCTGATCGACCGCCTCCTCGCCCGAAATATAGACGACCCGGCGCCTCTGCCGCGCTAGAGCGGCGCAGATCTGGATGAGCAAGGTCGATTTGCCGATGCCCGGTTCGCCGCCGAGCAGCAGCACCGAACCCGGCACGAAACCGCCGCCCGTCACCCGATCGAATTCATTGATGCCGCTTGTCAGGCGCGGCATCGGCACGGTCTGCGTATGGAGATCGGACAGCGCGAAGAGGCGGCCCTTGGCCGCGCCGAGCGCCGCCCGCGCGCCAATGCCCGAGGCGAGATTTTCCTCGGCCAAGGAGTTCCAGGCGCCGCAGGCATCGCAGCGGCCCTGCCAGCGCGGCGCGACGGCACCGCAGTTCTGGCAGATGAAGGAAGCCCGGGTTTTTGCCATGAATCCATTGCCCGAGGGGCCGGAATCGTCAAAATCCGAATCTCCGGATCGGCGCGCCCTTCGTTCCGCGATCTCGGCCATCGGGACGGTGCGGCGCAAGCATTTTTTGCGGCCCGTAAAAATATCCCCGCCAGCCGGCTCTTTGAGCCCAACCCGCTTGATTCAGATCATCGTGATGCGCCGGCAGCTGCGCGAGTGTGTGCCCGGGTTTCATCGGGGCCGCGCCGGCGAGGCATGAAGCGCCTTGGTTCGGCGGTGGGCTTATTTGGCAGTTTCGGAGGAGATGGGAATGACCAGTTTCACTTTTTCAGCGGAGCAAGTGAATGCGGCGCCGCCCGAAGTGCGCCGCTGGATGGAAAACGAGATCGTTAGAGCGCTTTCCGGCGCGCGGCCGTCGGCCGCGCCGCAGCCTCCAGAAGAGGCCGGCGAATCGCTGGAGCGTGCACTCGCCACGGCAAGCGCCGAAGAGATGCAGGAGACGTTCGAGCGCATCTCAGGCAATTCGATCGTTGCGCGCGTCTTCTTCGAACTGGCGCGCGAAACGCCCTTTGTCGCCGGCGCCGCGCCCTTCCATGTCGTCGACCTCGGCGAAATGATGCGGCATCTCCAGCCTGCCGACGCCAAGCAGCTTTTCGCCTGTTTCAATGTGATCAATCAGGCCTTCCAGGCGGTTCGCCGAGATCCCGAAGCATCCTTGTTCGCTTTCGACGAGGCCGGCCACCTCTATCTGCATGAGACGACCTATCGCAGCATCAGGCAGGTGTGGCAGCAGCTCGTGGTGGCGCATCCTTGGCCGGCGACCGGCCATATGGCCGAGATGCCTTTGTCCGGTCTGACCCCAGCCGCGGCGCTGCGCACCATGCCTGTCGGAAATGTGGAAGAGCCGCTCATGCGGCCGGAACATGCCTTTCCCGGAACTTCGAACGACTGAACGGCAATGTTGAGAGATGAAAAGGAAGAGCCCCGAAGATCGGGGCTCTTTCTTTTTGCTATGTGAGTGTTTGCATGTGAGTGTCAGTCGCGCGACGTCAGTTGCAGGGTCCCGGTCGCGCGAGCGCTGCAATCTTTCCTTTCAGTGTGGATGCGGCCAGACCCGTTCCGCCATAGACATTGTGCGGATTCCACAGCATCCAGCCGTCGGAGCCGAAATCCTTCGCGGCGCGGATTTGCGCGGCGACCTCAGCGGCATCGAAAAGCCGGCGGTCGAAGGCATAGTCCCTGAACGCCTGCAGCCAGGGACGGAAACGCCTGGGCGAAATTTTCAGACGCTCCTGCGCCTGGTCGAGCGACTGGCGGACGATCTCATAAGAATGGGCGACCGGATTGCGATAGCCGGGAATCCCGAACTGAAAGCCGGACGGATAGAGCATCGGCGACAGATAATCGACGTTGGGCGCGATTTCTTCAAGCCTTTGCCCAATGCCGGTATCGTCGAGATTCCAGCAGACATAGCCGAAAATATCGACGGCGAGATAGACATTATAGGGGGTGAGATCGCGCCGCGCCTCAGCGAGAAAGCCCGCGATCGCGTCGAGCCGCCCGCGCTGGTTCGCCGGCCCGGCGAAGCGCAGCCGGCTCGGAGAATCGGGAAAGCGGACATAATCGAATTGGACCTCGTCGAAACCGGCGCGCGCCGCTTCGATCGCGACCCCGATATTATAGGCGCGCACTGCCGGCTGAAACGGATCGGTCCAAGCGAGCCTTTCCCGGTCGCGATAAAGCGCGCCATTGGCGAGCTTGATGGCGAGATCCGGGCGCGCCGTGGCAAGCGGCTGATCCTTGAAGGTGACGATGCGGGCGATCGCGTAGATGCCCTTCTCGTGCAGGCTTTTGATCAGGCCGGCGAGGTCGGGGATCGTCGTCATCTGCCGGGCGCCGTCGGCATTGGCGAGCGGCAGGGCGCTCGGATAGGGGATGAGGCCGCGGTCGCCTTTGATGTCGATGACGAGGGCATTGACCGCGCCGGCATCGACAAGGGCGAGCGCCCCTTCCCGCAGCTTTTTCGAGCCTATGCCATAGACCGTGAGATAGAGCGCCTTGGGGAGGAAAGGCGAAAGCCGCAGTATCGCATCCGACTTCGGCACTTTGCCGCTGTCGAATGTGCCGGCACGATAGCCCGGCGCGCGGGCGAAGATTTTTTCAGCCTTTGCGTCGATGACGAAATGGCCCGAAGCATTCGTCGTGGTCCTCTGATTGCCGAGGACGACTGTCGCATCGGCGATCGCCGCGCTGCTTACCGAGTCGCGGACGAATCCGTCCAGCGCATGCGCTTTCTGGGCACAGAAAAGCAGAAGACCCGCGGCGCATGCGAGCCGTCCGAAGTGATGCTTCACGGGGTTGGCTTTCCGGCAGGCGTTGAGGTCAGCAATGCGCCGAAGCTTGCTCCGCGCGCGGCATTGGACATCGGGACCCGCGGAAGCGCGAAAAGATCACCGCCCGGTGCGGCAGGCCCGCCGCCGAAGCCAAAAGCTACGACATATCCGGCCCGCACCGCGGCCGCTTCGAGCTCCGGATCGACGATGCCGTACGGCCAGGCCAGCATGTCGACCTTAATGCCGAGCCGGCTTTCGAGAACGGATTTGGAGCGCGTAAGCTGATTGTCGACGAAGGCGCGATAATCTTCCGGGCTCCGGTGAGCGCGCTCTTTGCGAAAATCCGGATGCCAATAGGTGTGCGACTGCACAGTGACGAGGCCGGAGGCCAGCATCTCCTTAAGCTGATCCCAGGTCAGTGCATAGCTCGCATGGGAGATCGCCGACGGATAGATGAATAGAGTGACCGGGATATGCAGCCGGCGAATGATCGGGAAGAGATAGGTGTAGACGGAACGATGCCCGTCATCGGCGGTGATGGTGACGGCGGGCGACGCGACTGGCGGCGCCTTGCCGCGCAAGCCGTCCACGACGGCCTGCAAGGGCACGATCTTGTAATGATGTGCCGCGAGCCATTCGAGCTGCTGCTCAAACACAGGAGTCGTCACCGTCGTGGGGCCAGGCGTGGTCGGATCGAAGCGATGATAAGCCAATATGGCTATGGGCTCTTGGGCTCGTTCTTGGGCTGGCGCTTTGGCGCCTTCCTGCGCTATGGCACCTCGGGGAGGCACCGCGCTGCAAAGCGCCACGAAGAGGATGACGAAAACCAGCAGGCCGGCAGGGCGGGTCATGTGAAATGTCATCCAAGCTCGTGTGCCGAAAGATCATCTTCCAGCTTGCGGCATGGTTGCAGAAACGGGGTGGGACTATTTGACTTGGCTCAAGAAGGCAGGGAAGAGCGCATGCGCGCCATCGATTGGCCTTTCCGTCCGTTCCAATCGTTGTAAATGCTTTAACCTAGTTGCTTCAGCTTCTTCGCGACGCGCGGCGCGAAATAGGTGAGCACGCCATCGGCGCCGGCACGCTTGAAGGCGATGAGGCTTTCGAGCATGGCGCGCTCTTCATCGAGCCAGCCGTTCTGTGCTGCCGCCATGATCATCGCATATTCGCCCGACACCTGATAGGCGAAGGTCGGCAGCGCAAATGTCTCCTTCACCCGGCAGATGATGTCGAGATAGGGCAGGCCGGGTTTTACGATCAGCATGTCGGCGCCTTGCTCTATATCGAGCGCAACCTCGCGCAAGGCTTCGTCCGAATTGGCCGGGTCCATTTGATAAGTACGCTTGTCGCCGGTGAGCACCGCCTTGGTGCCGATCGCATCGCGGAAGGGACCATAGAAGGCCGAGGCATATTTCGCCGCATAGGACATGATCTGCACGCTCTCGAAGCCTTCGGCATCGAGGCCGGCGCGGATCGCGCCGACGCGCCCGTCCATCATGTCGGAAGGCGCGATAATGTCGGCGCCGGCGCCGGCCTGGTTGAGCGCCTGGGCGACAAGCACGGCGACCGTCTCGTCATTGACGATCTCTTCGCCGCGGAGAATCCCGTCATGGCCATGGCTCGTATAAGGATCGAGCGCGACATCGGTGATAAGCCCGATCTGCGGCACTTCGCGCTTGATGGCGCGAATCGCGCGGCAGACGAGATTGTCCGCATTGAGTGCTCCGCTGCCCTGCGGATCGCGCTGGGCCGGGTCTGTGTTGGGAAACAGCGCGAGAGCGGGAATGTTGAGTTCGGCCGCCTCGATCGCCGCTTTGACCGCCTGATCGAGCGAGAGCCTTTCGACCCCCGGCATTGAGGCGATCGGCGCCCGCACGCCTTCGCCTTCGATGAGAAAGATCGGCCAGACAAGGTCGTCCGCAGTCAGGACATTTTCGCGCACCAGGCGGCGCGCCCATTCGGCCTTGCGGTTGCGCCGTGGCCTTTGCGCCAAATCGAGCTTTGTCGCGGCTGCGGCGCTCACTTCGAGGGGGGTGACTTTCGACTGCGGAAGAACCATGTGGAACTCGCGATGAAGGGGCTGGCGCCGAGCATGCCTGGCGTGAGACATCCGGCCGCGGACCTTGATAGACGCGTAGGCCCAAGGAGCGCAAGCAGCCGAAGTCTTGCCGAATGTCTTGCGGGGCGGTTGATGCCTCGCTGCCCCGTTGACGGCATAGGCTTTGCTCCTCTAAGTCCCAGATGCGGGAGTGTTGATGAGCGCGAGAGATATCATCTGCGAGAAAATCGGCCGTTGCGGTGTCGTCACCCTCGATCGGCCGAGCGCTCTCAATGCTTTGACCTTGGACATGGTGGCCGCCATGGCCGCCGCGCTCGACTCCTATGCGGCGGATCGCGATATCGCCTGCGTATTGGTCAGAAGCTCGAATCCGCGCGCCTTTTGCGCCGGCGGCGACATCAAAGAGCTCTATGAGCTCGGCCGTGCCGGCAAGCATGCGGAACAAATGGCGTTCTTTCGCGCCGAATATCGTCTGTGCCGGCAGATCGCCCGGTTTCCGAAGCCCTATGTGGCCTTGATCGAGGGAATCGCAATGGGCGGCGGTGCCGGCATCAGCCTGCATGGCTCGCATCGTGTCGCGGGCGAAACGCTGAGTTTCGCGATGCCGGAAGTCGGGATCGGCTTTTTCCCCGATGTCGGCGCCACTTATTTTCTGCCGCGCCTGCCCGGACGTCTGGGCATTTATCTCGCTTTGACCGGTTCGCGGGCGGGGCTCGGCGATGCCATAGGTCTCGGCCTTGCGACGGCGCATGTGCCGGCGGCGCGTTTTGATGCGCTCGTCGCACGGCTGTCGCATGGCGAGAAACTGGATCAAGCGATTGCCGCCGAAAGCGCTCCGGCGCCTGACTCGCCGCTGCTGCAGCAGAGACATTTTATCGATGGTTGTTTTGCGGCGCCGAGCGTTGCTGCTATTCTCGACGAGATCGACGAGGCGAGCTATGCCGGCTCCACTTTCGGATTGACGACCTATGAGACGATCCGGTCGCGGTCGCCGACGAGCCTTGCCATAGCGCTGCGGCAAATGCAGCTCGGACCGACGCTCGATCTCGAGGCCGCTTTGCGCCTCGAGTTTCGCATCGCCACGCGCGTCGTCCGCGGGCATGATTATTATGAAGGGGTTCGCACCGTCTTGGTCGACAAGACTGACGCGCCGCACTGGAGTCCGGCTGACATTGAGAAGATCAGCGCTGCCGAAATCGAAGCCTATTTCGCGCCGCTTCCGGAAGGCGAACTGGAATTTTCGACGCTGGCGGGGGCCGCATGAATCTTTTGCGCCGGAGCGACGGGAGGGAAATGAGCCTCGTTCGGGACGCGGCCATCAAGCTTGGCGAGGCGGGCGCCGACAGCGGGCGGTCGATGCGCTGGGGCTTGATCCTCGTGATTTTCATGCGTCTGATGGCGGCGCTATGGCTCTTCCAGGGGCTGACGGAATGGGCCTCCGTCCTCTTGCCGGCTGAGACGGTGCTCGATTCTCTGCCGGGCACGGCAGCGGCGGCGGTCATCTTCTTCGCCATCGCCGATCTTGTCGCCGCGGTCGGGCTTTGGCTCGCGACGCCTTGGGGCGGCGCGCTCTGGCTCTTTGCCGCGACCTCGCAGATTTTCGTCGCCATGACCGTCAAAGACGCGTTCGGCCCCGGCTGGATCACCGTCGACGTGCTTTTGATCGTCATCTATTTCGGGTTGACCTTCAAGGCCGGCCAAGTCCGCGACTGATGGCGGCTCATCCCGAAGTCTGCCGAGTCTTCGATCCCATCTTGAGCCGTATGGCGCGGCCTTCGCTGCGTTATCGTAAACACAATCGTAAGTTAATAAACTCAAAGCTTAAGCGTTATTCATCGTAAAGATCGGCTTTATTTTAGTATTGATTCACGCAAATAACTAAACCTATGATTCAGCTTGTTACTTAAACTCGTCTTCATTCGCGTTGCTTATAGATCTCCTCGTCAACGAGCCGCGGGATCAGGGGGGCTCGTAAAAAAAACGAAGGGATGGGTCATGAACAGCGTTCTCAAGACGGAGGGTGCGCAGGCGCGGACGGCACGAGCCAATGAAGTCCGCCCCGCCTATATTGAAGCGCTCACTTTGGTCGAGCGTCTGCATCGCCGTTTGCTCGATGTGATCAAGGATGAATTCGATCGACGCGGGCGCAGCGACGTCAATTCGGTGCAGGCCTTGCTGCTCTATAATATCGGCGACAAGGAGCTGACCGCGGGAGAATTGCGTACGCGCGGCTATTACCTCGGCTCGAATGTCTCCTACAATGTGAAAAAGCTCGTCGAGATGGGCTATCTCCACCACGCCCGCTCGCGGCTCGACCGTCGCTCCGTGCGTATCAGCCTCACGCCGAAGGGCAAGGAAGTGCATGAGATCGTCACTGCGCTTTACGAGAAGCACGTTTTGACGATCGAGCAGATCGGCGGCATCTCTTTCGATGAATTCGCGAAGCTCAACCAGTCCTTGCACCGGCTCGAGCGCTTCTGGACCGATCAGATCCGCTTCCGCTTGTGAGCGGGGCGCCGGCGCAAAATGCGCCTTATTTGTCGCGGCAGCCGGACGGGGCTTGCGCCGTGCTCCGGCCGATCGATTTTGCATCCGCCATTTCTCATCCGCCATGTTTTCGGCGTCCGGTGCGGCTTAGCTCGGGCGCCTGATCGGTTTCGGGTCAGCCCGCGATTGTGACCGAGAGTCAACGGCAGCGATAATATTAGTGGACGTGGGCCAATTGCGGCCACGCTGCGTTGCGGCACGTGGTAAAGTGCCACAAAATAGCCGCCCATTTGCGCCTTGTTTACCCTGGAAATGATAGCCGAACTCAGGAATCGGGACGAGATTAGACCTGCGCTTCCGGAACCGGAACCGCAGGTCTTCTTCGGGCCGCGATTGTCCCGGCGTCGATATCGTCGTCATTGTCGTGCTTCTAGGGCACGCTTGAAGTAACGGACGATTGAAGGCGCGGGTCGGGACCGGCGTGGAGGCTTGATTGTTTTCGAGGGCAAGGCCGCACCGGGCAAATCCGCTCCCGGCGGAGCTTGAGGAAGCGGGTTTGGACAAAGCTGCGGCGCCATGCGGCGCAAGACTTCGGAGTGGGCAGTGGTGAGATCTTCGTTGGCCGTGTCGAGGCGGAGGGTTTCGACATGTGACGTTGGATTTTGGGTCACAATACACTTGGCTAGAATGCGCTTGGCCTGTGCCGGCGCCGCGTTGACCGCGGCCGGTCTTGCTATGATTGGTCTTGGCGCCTCGGTTCAGCCGGCGGCCGCCGGCGGCTTGTTCGCCGATCAGGCGGAATGGGCGCAGAGCTATGATGCGGACGCGCATCTGGCCGTGACGCGCTCGACGACGCCGGTGCTGTCGCAACCGACTTTCACCGCGACCGAGCAGGCGATCGAGCGCTATCGGCAGATCGTGAGCAGTGGCGGCTGGACGCATGTTCCCGCTGGCCGGACGCTGAAGCTCGGGGTCACGGGCCCTGCCGTCGTCGCCTTGCGCAAGCGTCTGGCGGCCTCCGGGGATCTTGATTCGGGTGCCGGCAGTTCGCCCGTCTTCGACTCTTTCGTCCAAGCGGCGGTCAAGCACTATCAGGCGCGCAATGGCCTCGTCCAAACCGGCCTGGTGAGCGCCGATACTTTCGCGGCGCTCAACGTGCCTGCCGACCAGCGCTTGCGCCAGCTCGAGATCAATCTCGTCCGGTTGCGCGCCTATTCCGGCAATCTCGGCGAACGCTTTGTCATGGCCAATATTCCCGCCGCGGCCGTCGAGACGGTGGAAAATGGCGTCGTCGCGACCCATCATGTTGCCGGCGTCGGCCGAATCGATCGCCAGTCGCCGGTCATGATGACCAAGGCGACCGATATCAATTTCAATCCGTTCTGGACCGTGCCGGCCTCGATCATCCGTAAGGATCTGATCCCCAGAATGCAGGCCAATCCGCATTATCTCACCGAGCACAAGATCCGGATCTTCAACAGGGACGGCCAGGAGGTTCCGCCTCAGGACATCAACTGGAATTCTCTCGATGCGACGCATTATGAATATCGCCAGGACCCGGGCGAAGACGTCAATTCGCTCGGCGTCGTGCGCATCAATATTTCCAATCCCTACGGCGTCTATATGCATGACACGCCAGAGAAGGGCGTGTTCGGCGACGACTATCGCTACATTTCCTCGGGCTGCATCCGCGTGCAGGATGTGCGGGACTATGTCGCCTGGTTGTTGAAGGACAACCCGGGCTGGGACCGCGTCCATATTGACGACGTGATCCGGTCCGGCGAAAGGGTCGATGTGAAGCTCGCGCAGCCCGTGCCGGTCTATTGGGTGTATATCACCGCCTGGGCGACGCCCGAGGGGGTGGTCGAGTTCCGCGATGATATTTATCAGCGTGACGGGCTCGGCTCGGTCGCTGCCGCCAATATGAGCGGCGTAACGCCGGGAGCGGGCGGAATGCCGGTGACAGCCGCTCCGCCGGCGCCGGCACCAGCCGAAAAGGCGGCGCCCGACGGTGAGGCCGCGGCGCCAGCCGTATTGCCGCCGATGGATGATCGCCAATACGGCCGATATTGAGCTAAGCGCCGGCGCGTGAAGGCATGGCGCTGGCCGAAACCGCCGCAATTCATCGATTAAGCGTGCGATTTTGAAATTCCCGGGCGGCCCGTCACGGGGTCGCCCTGCCGCCTTCACGCACGCGGACAGGCATGCTAAAGGCGGAGACTCGGGGCGCTTGACACGGCCGAACGCCCCCTGTGGGCCCGTAGCGGCTCGCGCGTCGACCGTGCAGCTCCACATCTCCAAATATCTTCAGGACGCCTCGCTCATGACCAAGTCCGATGCCGAAGCCAGCGCTCATATGGTTCACAACTCCTTCTTTGCCGCGGGCCTCGCCGACGTCGATCCCGAGATTTTCGATGCGATTACCAAGGAACTCCACCGCCAAAGGGATGAGATCGAGCTCATCGCGTCGGAAAATATCGTCTCAAAGGCCGTGCTCGAGGCACAGGGCTCGATCCTGACGAACAAATATGCGGAGGGCTATCCCGGCCGGCGCTATTACGGCGGCTGCCAGTTTGTCGATATCGTCGAGACTTTGGCGATCGAGCGCGTCTGCCGTCTGTTTGATTGCAAATTCGCCAATGTGCAGCCGAATTCTGGCAGCCAGGCCAATCAGGCGGTGTTTCTCGCGCTGCTGCAGCCGGGTGACACATTCATGGGTCTCGATCTCGCCGCCGGCGGGCATCTGACGCATGGCTCGCCGGTCAATCTCTCCGGCAAATGGTTCAAGCCCGTCTCCTATGGCGTGCGGCCGGACGACCATCGCATCGATATGGATGCCCTGGCCAAGCTCGCCGAAGAGCATAAGCCCAGGATGATCATTGCCGGCGGCTCGGCCTATCCGCGCTTTTGGGATTTCGAAAAATTTCGGGCGATCGCCGATTCGGTCGGCGCCTATTTCGTCGTCGACATGGCGCATTTCGCCGGCCTCGTCGCGGGCGGCGTGCATCCCTCGCCTTTCCCCTATGCGCATGTTGCGACTTCGACCACGCATAAGACCTTGCGTGGCCCGCGCGGCGGCCTCGTCCTTACCAATGACGCGGATTTGGCGAAGAAAATCAATTCCGCGGTTTTCCCGGGCCTGCAGGGCGGTCCCTTGATGCATGTGATCGCCGGCAAGGCGGTAGCCTTTGGCGAGGCGCTGCGGCCGGAATTCAAGCTTTATGCGCGGCAGATCGTCGAAAACGCCAAGGCGCTGGCTTCGACCATTGTCGAGGGCGGTTTCGCCATCACCTCCGGCGGCACCGACAACCATCTGATGCTCGTCGATCTGCGCCTGAAAAATCTGACCGGCAAGGCGGCGGAGGCGGCGCTGTCCCGGGCGCATATCACCTGCAACAAAAATGGCGTTCCTTTCGATACGGCGAGTCCGATGGTGACATCGGGCATCAGGCTCGGCACGCCGGCAGGAACCTCGCGCGGCTTCGGCGTCGCCGAATTCAAGAAGATCGGCGACCTGATCGTCGAGACGCTCGACGGCCTCGCCAAGAATGGCGAAACCGAAAATGGCGCGATCGAAGCCGCAGTGAAGGCGAAAGTGGCCGAGCTGACGCAACGTTTCCCGATCTATTGAGGCTGCCTCGATGAGGTGCCCCTATTGCGGCAGTCTTGAAACCCAGGTGAAGGATTCGCGGCCGACGGAGGACGCCTCGTCCATCCGTCGGCGCCGTGTCTGTCCGGATTGCGCCGGCCGTTTCACCACTTTCGAGCGGGTGCAGCTCAGAGAGCTGACCGTCGTCAAGAGATCGGGCCGGCGGGTGCCTTTCGATCGCGACAAGCTGATGCGCTCGATCGACATCGCGCTGCGCAAACGCCCGGTCGAGGCCGACCGGGTGGAACGCCTCGTCAATGGCATCGTCCGCCAGCTCGAAAACCAGGGCGAACCGGAAATTCCGAGCACGAAGATCGGCGAATTGGTGATGGAAGGCTTGCGCTCGCTCGACAGCGTCGCCTATGTCCGTTTCGCTTCGGTCTATCGGAATTTCCGCGAGGCGCGCGATTTCAACACTCTGATCGATGAATTGTCGCAACCCGCACCCGAGCCGGCGGAGGCGGCGCAACGACCGCCGAAATCGAAGACGCCATCACAGGCATGAGCCGCCGGCCGCGCGCGCTAGAGCATGTCCCGGAAAAGTCTATCAACTTTTCCGGGACATGCTCTAGCGCGATGGGGTGAGATGAGATTTCAAATGACTGCAGGATTGGTGCTGCCGGAGGGCGCGCTTGCAGCTCCTATCGACATGATTGAGGATGACGCGCGCTATATGGCCGCGGCGCTCAATCTCGCGCGTCGCGGATTGGGCCGCGTCGCGCCCAATCCGGCCGTCGGCGCTTTGATCGTGAGGGAAGGCGTCGTCGTCGGGCGCGGCTTCACCGGCCTCGGCGGGCGGCCGCATGCCGAGACCATCGCCTTGCAAGAGGCGGGCGCCGGCGCGGCTGGCGCGACGCTTTATGTCACGCTCGAACCTTGCAGCCATCATGGCCGCACGCCGCCTTGCGCCGATGCGATCATCGCGGCGGGCATCGCCCGCACCGTCTCGGCGCTCGACGACCCAGATCCGCGCGTGCGCGGGCAGGGCCATGCGCGGCTGCGCGCCGCCGGCATCGAGCTCCGCACCGGCGTCCTTGCCGAGGCGGCGGCGCGCCTCAATCTCGGACATATTCTGCGGGTGACGCAGAACCGGCCGATGCTCGCTCTCAAACTCGCCGAGACCGCCGACGGCTATGCGGCAGGTGCCGCAGGGGCGCCGCGCCTGGCCATTACCGGCGAAGCGGCCAATGCTCATGTCCATATGCTGCGGGCGATCCATGATGCGATCCTGGTCGGCAGCGGCACGGTTTTGGCCGATGATCCGCTTCTGACCGTGCGTCTGCCCGGCCTCGAAGGTTTGAAGCCTTTGCGGATCGTGCTCGATTCAAAACTCGCCCTGAAGCCGGGCTCGCGACTCGCCACGACGGCCTTCGATCATCCGACCCTTGTGCTCACCGCCGAATCCGCTTCTCCGGAAGCGGCGGCGCATCTCGCGGCAAAAGGCATTGAGATCGTGCGGATCGCTTGCGACAGCTTGGGCCGTATCGACCTGCCGGCGGCGCTTTCTTATCTCGCGGGGCGCGGCCTGACGCGGATTTTCTGCGAGGGCGGCCCGCATCTTGCGGCCGCCTTGATACAGAGTGGTTTCGCCGATGAGATCACTCTCCTGACGAGCGAAGCCGCGCTTGGCGGGCCGGGTCTTGCCGTTCTCGATCCTGCGAGCCGCGCGCTCTTGAACGATCCCGCGTATTACCGCCGTGTCGAAGAAAGAATGATCGGGCCGGATCGTCTGCGCCGCTACGAAAGGCTTGATTGAGCATGTTCACCGGTCTCGTCACCGATGTCGGCGAAGTGCAAAACATCGAGCCGCGCGGCGATCTCAAAAGGGTGCGCATTTCAACCGCCTATCCGGCGGCGACGATCGCTGAGGGCGCTTCAATCGCTTGTGGCGGACCATGCCTCACGGTCGTCGCCAAAGGTACGAGCGGCGACAAGAGCTGGTTCGAGGTCGATGTCGCGGCGGAAACTCTGGCGCGCACGACCGCGCGTTCTTGGCGTATTGGCACGAAGCTCAATCTCGAACGCTCGCTCAAACTCGGCGATGAGCTCGGCGGCCATATCGTCACCGGCCATATCGATGGTGTGGCGAAGATCGTGGAGATCGAAGCCTTCGAGGGGATGAAGCGTTTTTTGATCGAGGCGCCGATGGCGCTGGCGCGCTTCATTGCGGAAAAAGGCTCGGTCGCCCTCGACGGGACGTCGCTGACGGTGAACGAAGTGAAGGACAATCGCTTTTCGATTCTGCTCATTCCGCATACGCTTGCGGTCACGAGCTGGGACGAACGCCAAGTCGGCGATGAGCTCAATCTCGAAGTCGATCTCATGGCGCGCTATGCGGCAAGGCTCGCGGAGATGAAGCCTTAATTTCTGGGAGCAGCGATCGAGGCGCCGCGTGCTCTACCGCTCCGCCGTCCACGGTTTTCGTGCTGAATGCCGGTGCGGCGCCGGAACTCGATCTTCTCGCCTGTCAGCGGTCCTCTGATGCGAGTGGACTCTGTCGGATCGCGTGACGATCAGCGAGAAGCGCCGCCGGCCCAGATGGGTCGGAGATGGCCATGGCGGGGTGAAGCTTTCTGCGCCGATTTAATCAGGGTCCGAAGCACTGATTCTCCTGCTCCTCATAGCCCTTGGGCTTATCTACGGCCTTGTTTGGGCGGTCGCGACCGAGAGCGCCATCGGAGCGGGCGCGCAAATAAATATAGATCGCGTCGATGTGGCACATGACGTTTTTGTTGGTGCCGAGCGCCGGCATCACCATGTCTGAGGAGACACTCACATCTTTCTTCCCGCCAGCGACGGTGGTCATGAAATCCTCATAGCTGAGGCTTTTGAGGGCATCGACCAGATCGGGGGCATAGGACGATCCGAGCGCGTCCGGACCATGGCATTGCAGGCAATTGGCGCCATATTGCAGATAGCCGATGCTCGTGTACCAGTCGACCGTGCCATCCTTTTCGATCTTGAAGGTCGGATTGCCAGCCTTGTCGAAATATTCGCCATTGGTCTGGGTGGCAGGCGTCGGGTCGCCGGACCCGTCGGCAATGGCCAAGCTCTGGCCGAAAGAAAAAAGCAGGGCGAGCGCCCCGATCGTCGATGTGGCGAGCTTCACGTGTTCTACTCCTCGGCTAGTTTCTCAGGCTTGGCAGCCGTCGGCGCGCCAGTAAAGAACGAGCCGAACAGCACCGCGAATTCCGCCGGCCATCAATTGAAACGCGCACCATCCTTCAAGAGCGGGATGAGGAAAAGTGGACACCGGTTTTCCGCCGGCATCTCGCTCTACACTTTTAAAATCGGTTACGTTTATGACTTTGGATTGGTTCAATCCAAAGTCATCATGATCGACCGCGGCGCAGAGTTTTCCTCGTCCCAACGAGCCCTTATGCGCCGCGGTTTGATCAGGCCCCGTCGCGCCGGGATCTAGAGCGGTTTCAGGTTGCGTGCCCGCACGCAACCGTTTCGAAACCGCTCTCATTCCTGAGACATCGGATATATCCGATGTCTAAAACAAGAAGTTAGAGCATTTTCGGCAAATCAAGTCGGGCTTGCCCGGCTTGATCATCAAAAGCGCCGATCTCGGCAACAGCCGAGATCGGTAAACCGGAATCCACTTTTGCTGAAAATGCTCTATGTCAGAATGCGGTTAAATCTTGTCTCATTCTTGGCCGTTAAGTGGCAACGCTTATCGCAAAGGATGGGTGCGATCATAAACCGCGCTGGGCGATGCGCGCCGCCGCTTGCGCGACGGGCCCAAGCTGCGCGCTTCAAGCGGCTCGCTTGCGGCCAAGCATCCGGCTTGTTACTCAACGCCCCTCACTCGCCAAAAATCCAAAAGGTGAGAAATCCTAAGAACGGTCGAAAGCCATGGCCGAGCCGCGCCGATCCGAAGAATCTGCCAAAGAATCTGCCGAAGACAGCGTAAAGGGTGCGCGCTTCCTGATCGTCGAGACGCGCTTCTATGACGAGATCGGTGCGCTTTTGCTCGAAGGGGCGAAACGCGCCTTTGCGCGGGCTGAGGCGCAATGCGAGGCCGTGCTTGTGCCGGGTGCGCTCGAAATCCCGATCGCTATGGCGATCGCGCTTGATGCTGCCGAAAAGGCCGGCGCGCCCTATCAGGGTGCGATTGCGCTCGGCTGCGTCATCCGTGGCGAAACCTATCATTTCGAGATCGTCGCGGGCGAGAGCGCGCGCGCCTTGATGGATCTCGCGCTGGCCCGCAAACTTGCCTTCGGCAATGGCATATTGACGGTCGAGAATGAGAAGCAGGCGCGTGTTCGCGCGAGCCATGAAGGAGGCGACAAGGGCGGCGATGCGGCGCGCGCCGCGCTTGCCCTCTATCGGCTCAAGGCCGCCATGGGAGCGCTTTGATGGTGAAGGCCCTCGAACGCTCGGCGGCACGGCTCGCGGCGGTGCAGGCGCTCTATCAGATGGACGTCTCGGGCAAAGGGATTGCCGAGACGCTCGCCGAATTCGAGACATTCTGGATCGGCGGCGAAATCGAGGGCGAGACCTATAATGCCGCGGAGATAGATTTCTTCCGCGACATATTAATGGGCGTCCTCGCCGATCAGGGCCCGATCGACCGGCAGATCGACAAGACATTGGTGCTGACATGGCCGCTCGCCCGCATTGACGCCGTGCTGCGTGCGATTCTGCGGGCGGGCACTTATGAATTGAAGAAACGCAAGGATGTGCCGGCCAAGGTCGTCATCAAGGAATATGCCGATGTCGCCGCCGCCTTTTTCGAGTCCGAGGAGGTCGGCATGATCAATGCCGTGCTCGACGCTTTGGCGCGGCAGCTCCGCGCGAGCGAATTCGAGAAGAGAGCATGAAAATAGTGATGCGAGCAGCCGATCAAGGATGCGATGCTTTGACCTGGCCTGTATCGGCCATGGGATGAGTTGCTATCCAAGACGCCATCACGACGAACAAGACCGCGATTAAAATCGCAATCGCGGGATTCCAAATTCGATGTTTACCAAGCGAAGCTCCGCGCAGGAAACGAGTGATTGGACATGTACTCTCGGGCGGTTGGCGCGACAATATTGCGAATGGCTGCGATTTCCCAGAGCGATCTATTATCGTATCGCTTTCTCCGAAGATCACTTTTTTTCCAATTCTATCAGTACTTCTTCGCCTCTCCATATCAAGTCCCGATTGCGTCGGTCGAGCAATGAAAAAATAGCCGCTACCAATGCACCAGCGATGCAAAGCCAGAACGCGAGCCTGGAACTGGACTTGACGTAAGCAGTTGCAACTGCGGTCGCAAAAATACCTGTCGCAACTAACATGAAATTGAACATTTTTGTGCGCTGTTCGGCATGAAAAGCGAACCATTTCCAAGCGTAGTCAAACTGTAGTTTTCTAAGTTCGAGTTGATCCTCGGACGACGGATCAGTTCCGTCGGCAGCTCCCACGGCAGGGTCTGTCATTCGATCATCCCTCATTTAAAGTAAAGCGCAATCAATCACGCTAGGGCTTTGAGCGCCTTTATGTTGTCGGACGCCGTTCCAGCGAGGTGAGCGAGCTTGCTGGGGATTTCAGTGACCGTATCTGCGGTGACGAACTTTCCGTCGCTGCCTGCAATCCCCCAACCATATGTTACACCAAAAAATTGGACGCCCGCCTCCTGCGCCGCAATCGCGTCAGCCGGCAAATCGCCGACGTAGGCACAGGCTTGCCGATTTACTCCTAATATTCGAGCACCTTCAATAAGACACCATGACTTCGTTTGCTCCTTCGAATTCGGATCGAAAAAGAAAAGACAGGATTCTTCAAAGTGGCGCATTGCGCTACCAAGCGCGGGAACGACGTTTGCACGTATGTTCGATGTCACAAGTCCGAGTCGGAGGCCATTGCCGCTCAGTGTCCGAAGCATTTGGTCGATGTCGGGAAACGCCGGCGGGTGGTATTTGTCTGCGAAATCTTTCTGGTAATCGTTGACTGCACGTGTCGCATAAGCCTTTGGAAAGCCGACAGCCATGAAGAAATTCAACATGGGACTTACTTTTACGCCGCGTCGAATCTGGTCACGAAATTGTTCAATGCTTGGGATTTGGAGCGATAGTCCATATTCATTTGCCTTGTCACGGCATATTTGGAGATGTTGGGGAAGGGAATCAATCAGTACGCCGTCGACGTCAAAAAATACGGCTTGCAAAGGAGCTGACATAACAGAGTCCTTTCCGAGGTCGATCCGGCAAGGGTAAGCCGCTGAACCGCTTACCAACCATATACCCAATTCACGGAAACCTCTATCAGAAGCAATAGAAATCAATATGAAGTCGTGCTTAACTGAAATACATTTGCTCCCGTGAATTTCGGCAATGACCACTTTAATTTCAAAGCATTGCAATCATAGCTTTGGCATTGGTGCACTAAGATTTCGTCTTTTTGCCTCTTTTGGAAATCGGTTTATAACGCTCTGGCGCCCCGCGAGATCCTGTGCCGCGTCCTTCCGAAGACGAACTCATTGCCCGTTTTTTTGCACCTCTCGCGGGGCCGGCCGGGCTCGGGCTCGCCGATGATGCCGCCTCACTCGTGCCGCCGCCGGGCCAAGATCTCGTTCTCACCACCGATATGCTCGCCGCCGGCGTGCATTTCTTCGCCGATGATCCGGCCGATGCCATTGCCCGCAAGGCGCTGCGCGTCAATCTCTCTGATCTCGCCGCGAAAGCCGCCGAGCCGCTCGGCTTTCTGCTGAGCCTCGCTTTGCCGCAGGATTGGACCGAGGCTTGGCTCGCGGGTTTTGCGACAGCTCTCGGCGAAGATGCCAAGGCCTATGGCTGTCCGCTCCTCGGCGGCGATACGGTGAGAAGCCCGGGGGCGCTCATTTTGTCGATCACAGCGATCGGCGCGGTGCCTCAGGGCCATATGGTGCCGCGGCCGGGCATCGCCGAAGGCGATGTTCTCTATGTGACGGGCACGATCGGCGATGCGGCACTCGGCCTGCGGCTCTGCCGTGCGGAAGCAACGGACCATGCCTGGATCGCGCATTTGGACGAGACGGCGCAAGACCATTTGCGTTGCCGTTATCGCCTGCCGCAGCCGCGCCTCTCTTTGCGCCAGCCCTTACGCACCTATGCCCATGCCGCCATGGATATCTCCGACGGGTTTGCCGGCGATCTCGCGAAAATGCTGCGGCTCACCGGCATGACGGCCGATATTGCCGTGGGCGATGTGCCGCTTTCAGATGCGGTGCGGCAAGCACTGGCGCAGGAGCCGGGGCTGATCGTGCCGATCCTCGCCGGCGGCGATGATTATGAGATCCTTTGCGCGGTCGCACCCGCAAAGGCGCTGGCTTTCGAGATGGCCGCCAGGGCAGAGGGCGTGGCCGTCGCGGCGGTTGGCCGCGCCCGCTGCGGCACGGGGGCACCCATCTTTAGGACGGGCAAGGGGCCGGTGATCTTGCCGTCGCCCTCCTATCAGCATTTTTGAGACGTGATTCGGCATCCGCGCAGCCCGCGGCGCACCAAACCATAGGCCTTTGTGACGAGCTTCGCCGGATTGCGAAGGGCACCGCTTTCTGACTATGGTGCGCCCGAAAGTAGACCAAGGCCGGCGCAGGACCGGTGCATTTCCTCTTCGGCCCAGCGTGTTTTCTGGGATCTCATCGAGGCGATGCGCTGGTTGGCGGCAAAGATCGAGAAGGGCGGAGATAGATGTTTTCGATTTGGATAGTGATCCTCTGTGGCCTTTTGGCCGTTGCATACGGGATCGTGACGGCTCGGCAGCTCCTTACGGCGGATGCGGGCTCTCCGCGCATGCAAGAGATCGCGGGTGCGATCGCCGAAGGCGCGCAAGCCTATCTCAAGCGGCAATATTCAACCATTGCGCTCGTCGGAATCGTCATCTTCGTCGCTTTGGGCCTGCTCTTGTCCTGGACCGTGGCCATCGGTTTTCTGATCGGCGCGGTTCTCTCGGGCGCGGCCGGCTTCATCGGCATGAATGTCTCGGTGCGCGCTAATGTGCGCACCGCGCAAGCAGCGACGCAATCGCTTGCGGCGGGCCTCGATATTTCTTTCAAGGCGGGCGCCGTCACCGGCATGCTGGTCGCCGGCCTCGCGCTGCTTGGGGTGGCCGTCTATTACTATATTCTCACCGGCCCTTTGCACCATGCGCAAAACAGCCGTGAAACCGTCGATGCTCTGGTCGCGCTCGGCTTCGGCGCTTCGTTGATCTCGATCTTCGCGCGTCTCGGCGGCGGCATCTTCACCAAGGGCGCCGATGTCGGCGCCGATCTCGTCGGCAAGGTCGAAGCCGGCATTCCCGAAGACGATCCGCGCAATCCCGCGACCATTGCCGACAATGTCGGCGACAATGTCGGCGACTGCGCCGGCATGGCGGCCGATCTCTTCGAGACCTATGCGGTCACCGTGGTGGCGACCATGGTGCTGGCTTCGATCTTCTTCGCCGGCCAGACGATCCTCGCCTCCGCCATGCTCTATCCGCTGGCGATCTGCGCCGCCTGCATCGTGACCTCGATCGGCGGCACCTTTTTCGTCAGGCTCGGCCCGACCAATGCGATCATGGGCGCGCTCTACAAGGGCCTGATCGCGACCGGTGTGCTGTCGATCGCCGGCCTCGCTGTGGCGACCCAGCTCACGGTCGGCTGGGGCAAGTTCGGCACGGCGAACGGCGTCGCTGTGTCCGGCCTGCATCTCTTCGTCTGCGGCCTCGTCGGCCTCGTCATCACCGGCCTTATCGTCGTCATTACCGAATATTATACGGGCACTGGCAAGCGCCCCGTCGTGTCGATCGCCCAGGCCTCGGTCACCGGCCATGGCACCAATGTCATTCAGGGCCTCGCCGTGTCATTGGAAGCAACCGCTCTGCCGGCGTTGGTTATTATCGCCGGCATCATCTCCACTTATCAACTCGCCGGCCTCTTCGGCACGGCGATCGCGGTGACGACCATGCTCGGTCTCGCCGGCATGATCGTCGCGCTCGACGCCTTCGGCCCGGTCACCGACAATGCCGGCGGCATTGCCGAAATGGCCGGCCTGCCGAAGGAAGTGCGCCGTTCCACCGATGCGCTCGATGCCGTCGGCAATACGACCAAGGCCGTGACCAAGGGCTATGCCATCGGTTCGGCCGGCCTCGGCGCTCTCGTGCTCTTTGCCGCCTATACGAATGACATCAAGCATTTCGTCGAGACCGGCGTGCCTTATTTCAAGAACGTCGGTGCGGTGGATATCTCGCTGTCAAATCCCTATGTCGTCGCGGGGCTGATCTTCGGCGGCCTCATCCCCTATCTCTTCGGCGGCATTGCTATGACGGCGGTCGGCCGCGCCGCCGGCTCGGTCGTCGAGGAAGTGCGCCGGCAGTTCCGCGAAAAGCCCGGTATTATGCAAGGCAAGGATCGGCCGGATTATGGCCGCGCCGTCGATATGCTGACCAAGGCCGCGATCAAGGAGATGATCGTGCCCTCGCTGCTGCCGGTTCTGGCGCCTCTCGTCGCTTATTTCGGCGTGCTTTTGATCTCGGGCTCGAAGGCCTCCGCCTTTGCGGCGCTGGGCGCGCTGCTCCTTGGCGTCATCGTCAACGGCTTCTTCGTCGCCGTCTCGATGACCTCCGGCGGCGGTGCCTGGGACAATGCCAAGAAGAGCTTCGAGGACGGCTTCATCGACAAGGATGGCGTCAAGCACCTCAAGGGCAGCGAGGCGCATAAGGCCTCGATAACCGGCGACACGGTCGGCGATCCCTATAAGGATACGGCAGGCCCGGCGGTCAATCCGGCGATCAAGATCACCAATATTGTTGCATTGCTGCTGCTCGCGGTTTTGGCGCATTGAGGCGCGGCGCAAGTCCGCACAACTCCGCAAAACCCTAAATGGCCGGAGCGATCCGGCCATTTTCTTGCGCCTCAATCCAAATCACCTTCGTCTTCACGAAGGCGCGCCAATGTCTCGCTGCTTTCGGCCGAGAGTTTGCCGGCTTGTTCTTAGCCCAGCCAATGAGCGATGAAAGCGCGGCAGGACCGCCGCGGCCTTTCAGCTCGGGCTGAACTGGAACCTGAACAGGCCGTTGAGCAGGGCTGAATCGGTGCCGCCTGTCGGCGTGGTGCGCGAGACGAAATCGAAGATCTTGCCGTCCTTCATGCCGTAATTGGCGATCCGCGCCACCTTCTTCTGCTTATCGAAATAGATGGCGAGCACACGCTGATCGACGAGCTTCGCATCCATGAACCGAACCGGTCGTTCGGTCGCCTGGGTGATGTAATACCAAGCATCGCCGCCGACGGTGGAGGTCGTCGAAGGCGTGCCCATCACGACGAGAGCCTGCTCCGCGGAAGAGCCGACCTTGACCTGATCGAGCAGACGCGGGTCGACCTGATAGCCATGGGTGATGTCGCCATCATAGCCGAGGCAGCCTGAGAGGCCCAGCGCAAGACAGGCGGCCGCGCCGAGCCTGATGGCGAGAGCAAGCGGCCGTGGGTCACGTCTTTGCCGAGCCGTCGCGCTCTTGCGAAATGCAGCGGCAATATCCAATTTCATGCAGCGGATCTCCGGCCTATGATTTTTGCTTTGGCCCGATGCCAAAGTTTTGCGAGCATGTCCCGGAAAAGTTGCTAGACTTTTTCCAAGAGGACATTTCGAGATGAGGGCATGTCGCTAAGGACATGCTCCGAGTTTCGTGGCTGTCCTGGAAAATCGGGGCCGGGTGATGCCTAATTCCCACCCGTGCGAAAAGCAAGCTCGCCACCCTTCCCGCATTTGTGGAACAACAGTTAACGAAGTCATGATTTTCGGGCTTTTCCGCGGCAGAGCTAATCGCAAACTGGTCGGCCGGCTGCATGGTGAGATCGTCGCCGCGGCGCGCGACCCGGTTTTGTTCACTGATTATGGGATCGAGGACACGCTCGAGGGCCGTTTCGAATCGATCGTCCTCCATGCGGCCCTCGTTCTGCGCCGGTTGGAGCGTCTGCCGCCGCCCGGGCCCGACATCGCTCAGGATCTCGCCGACGCTTTGTTTCGGCACTTCGATATTGCGTTGCGGGAGATCGGGGTCTCCGACACGCGCGTGCCGAAGCAGATGAAGGCCATGGCGGAAGCCTTTTTCGGCCGTGCCATGGCCTATCACGAGGCTTTGACTGAAGGTCCGCTTGCGCTTTCGCAAGCTTTGTCCAGAAACGTCTATGCCGGCCGCGGCGACGGGGAACGCCTGACGCGCTATGTCATGCGCCTCGATGCGGCGCTTTCCGCAGCGACGCTGCCGCAGTTTCTCGTGGGGCCCATCCCTTTTGCAAAGCCCGCCGGGCAAGGTGAGGAGGCGCCGAAATGACCGCCAAGCCGATGCGAGGCGCAGCTGCGCCGTCAAAGATCTTTTCCTATCCGATCAATGTCACGGATGTGCCGGACAGCGGGCTCGACATCAGGATCGCCGCCGACGCCGCGACATTGCGGGCGCTGGCCGCTGCGGATGATCTGCCGAGCATCGCGAGCCTCGAAGCGGAGTTCCATGTGGCGCCGAAGGCCGGCCACAGGTTCAACGTCAGCGGCGAGATGCGCGCCAAAGTCACCCAGATCTGCGTCGTGAGCTTGGAGCCCTTCGACAGCGAAATCGTCGAGCCGATCGATGTCGATTTCGCTCCTCCTATGGAAGCAAAGGCGGCTGCGGCCGCGGCAGCCGGCATAACTCTGCCGGACGGGGCGGCGGCAATGGTGGCGCAGGAGCGCGAGCCCCCAGATCCGATCATCGACGGCAAGCTCGATCTCGGTGCGCTTGCCAGCGAATTCCTCGCCCTCGGTCTCGATCCTTATCCGAGAAAGCCCGGTGTCGCCTTCGAGCCGCCGGGTGGTCAGGACGAGGACAAGGCCGATACGCCCTTCAGCGTGCTTCGCAAGCTGAAGGAGCGTTCGTGACCGGGCACCATCGGATGATGATTTCCACGGCCGCGCCCCTGCAATGTGAGCAAGCAGCGGCGACCGTTGCGGCTTTGCCCGCTTTGCCATAGAGCATAGGGACGAAGTGGTGCCACTTTTCTGGCCTGGAGCCTATTCCGATCGATTAGGTCCGATGTCTAAAATATCGGAAAAGTGGATCCACTTTTCCGGGACATGCTCTAGCTCGGCCCAGCGGAAAGGAGCCGTCACGACATGATGACGCCTGTGCGGATCGCGCTCGATGCCATGGGGGGAGATCATGGGCCCGAAGTGATCGTCCTCGGCGCTGCTCTCGCGCTTTCTCGCCACAGCGATATCTCATTCATTTTTTTCGGCGACGAGCTCAGGGTGAAGCCGCTTGTCGCGGCGCATCCAGCGCTTGCCGCTGTCTCGACGGTCCGGCATGCGGATGTCGCGATCCGGATGGACGACAAGCCGAGCCAGGCTTTGCGGAGCGGCCGCCGGACCTCGTCGATGTGGCTTGCCATCGACGCGGTGAAGAAGGGCGAGGCTGATGCGGCCTTTTCCGCCGGCAATACCGGCGCGCTGATGGCGATGGCGAAGATCTGCCTCCATATGATGCCCTATATCGATCGGCCGGCGATCGCCGCGATCTGGCCGACTTTGCGCGGTGAAACGCTGGTGCTCGACGTCGGGGCGACGATCGGCGCGGATGCGCAGCATCTCGTCGATCTCGCCATCATGGGCTCGGCCATGGCGCGGATCATCTTCGGCCTCGACCGGCCGACGGTCGGCCTCTTGAATATCGGGACCGAAGAGGTCAAGGGACTCGAGGAAGTGAGGACGGCGTCGCGAATTCTACGGGAGGCGGCCTTGCCCAATCTCGATTATCGCGGCTTCGTCGAAGGCGACGACATTGGCAAAGGAACGGTGGATGTCGTCGTCACGGAAGGCTTTGCCGGCAACATCGCCTTGAAAACTGCTGAGGGAACTGCAAAGCAGATTGCTGCTTATCTGCGGCAGGCACTGCGCAGCAGCTTTTGGTCGAAGCTCGGCTATCTTCTGGCGCGCCGCGCCTTTGCGGCGCTCGAAGCCAAAATGGACCCGCGCAAGGTCAATGGCGGAGTCTTTTTGGGCCTTAATGGGGTAGTGATCAAGAGCCATGGCGGGTCCGATGCGATCGGCACTGCGCGGGCGATCGAAATCGGCTACGAGATGGTGAAAGACGAGCTGTTGAGCAAAATTCAGGAAACGCTGGCAGGCCGCGCCGGCGCCCAGATTATTCCGCCTGCGGCCTCCTTGTCTTCCTGAGTTGCCCCGCATCTTATGCGCATAGGGGCCGCTTGGATCATCGGCGGATAGAACTCTCAAAGGATTGGAACGGATCAACCGAGTGACAGAATCGTATCCTGCCAAGCTCCGCTCCGTCATCGTCGGACTCGGCTGTTATTTGCCATCACGCGTTCTGAGCAACGCGGATCTCGAAAAAACTCTCGATACCACCGATGCGTGGATCGTGCAGCGCACTGGAATCCGGCAGCGCCATATTGCGGGGGAAGACGAGCGCACTTCGACACTCGGCCTTCGTGCGGCGCAAGCGGCGCTCGCCGACGCCGGTCTTGGCGCCGGTGACATAGATCTCGTCATCGTTGCGACCTCGACCCCCGATTACACTTTTCCGGCCGTTGCGACGCAGATCCAGGCTGGGCTCGGCATGACCGGCGGTGTCGCCTTCGATCTGCAAGCGGTCTGTTCGGGCTTCGTCTTTGCGCTGTCGACGGCGGACAAATTTCTCACCTCCGGCTCGCATAGGCGGGCGCTGGTGATCGGCGCGGAGACATTCTCCCGCATTCTCGATTGGACCGACCGCGCCACCTGCGTCCTCTTCGGCGACGGCGCCGGCGCCGTCGTGCTCGAAGCCCGCCAAGGCGAAGGTAGCACCGCCGACCGCGGTGTCCTGACCGCGCATTTGCGTTCGGACGGCCGCTATCGCGACAAGCTCTATGTCGATGGCGGACCGTCATCGACCAAGACGACCGGGCATTTGCGCATGGAAGGGCGGGAGGTCTTTCGTCACGCGGTCAGCTTGGTGACGGATGTCGTGCAAGCGGCCTTTGACGCCACCGGCACGACGGCTGCGGATCTTTCATGGTTTGTGCCGCATCAGGCCAATCGGCGGATCATTGATGCTTCGGCGCAGAAACTCGGCATAGCCCCAGAGAAAGTGGTGACAACGGTCGATCTTCACGGCAATACATCGGCGGCCTCGGTTCCGCTCGCGCTCTGCGTCGCGCGCGACGACGGCCGGATCAAACCAGGTGATCTCGTGATGATCGAAGCCATGGGCGGCGGCTTCACATGGGGCGCCGCACTCATTCGCTGGTAGGCACGTTAGGCAAGACGGATTGGGCCGATCGCGCGGCACGGCCGCAAGTCTATTCGATATTTGTGCGATGCGCACAGACCATATTGATCTTACCGCTTATTTGTACGAAAGTTTCATGGGAATAAAATCATCGGTTGTTAGAGCTAGGTCTTGGCAAGGTCTTGGCGTAACGTTATCGCAGCCTTAGGTGATGCAAAGGTCTTTCGGTTCGACTTTGGCATTCATATCAACCGAGGGCGTTGTGCAGCGACGCGCGATCAAAGGCATATGCCGAAAACGTCTTTACACATCTCGAATAGCGGTGGTTTTAAGCCAGTTGCCCATATCCGTGAGTCCATGTCCGTGAGGTCAGAACAGACGGGAGGCGGCGCAGTTTGAAGGGGTACTTTTCTGCGACTCCCCCGACCAGAAATTTTGGCTTTACTTAAGGATTTGGAGCATGTCCTCATTGGCAAGCTAAACTGAGTGTTCGAGACTAGTCCGGCGGCGAGGAGTCCTCGTAGTGTCGGCCGGCGCAGATTTCATCACACTGTTCATCTCGAACCGAGAATAATTATAGAGTAAAGACATGAGCGGATCCGACTTGTTGATGGCTGCCGACCAACCTGAGCGGCCGATGGATAATAAGGCAGTGCCCGAGGGCCAGGAGCGGGTGCGCACGGTGACGCGTGTCGATCTCGCCGAAGCGGTTTATCAGCGGGTCGGCCTTTCGCGGAAGGAATCGGCGGCGCTCGTCGAGATGGTGCTCGACGAGGTGATGGAGCGGCTCGTGGCCGGCGAGGCGGTCAAGCTGTCCTCCTTCGGCTCCTTCATCATTCGGCACAAGCGCAAGCGTCTCGGCCGCAATCCCAAGACCGGTGTCGAAGTGCCGATCACCGAGCGGCGTGTGCTCGTCTTCAAACCATCGAATCTGCTGAAGGCAAGAATCAACCCACAAAGCCGCGAGAGCAACGCCGGCTGACGTGATCTTTGCGAGGATCAGGCCGAGGGTAGGGCATGGAAAAAAGCGCCCAAGCATTCAGGACAATCAGCGAGGTGGCGCAGGACCTCGATCTGCCGCAGCATGTCCTGCGTTTCTGGGAGACGCGCTTCGTCCAGATCAGGCCTTTGAAGCGTGGCGGCGGTCGCCGCTATTACCGGCCGGAAGACATCGAGCTGCTGCGCGCCGTCCGCCAGCTGCTTTATGGCGAAGGCTATACGATCAAAGGCGTCCAGAAGATTTTGAAAGAGCAGGGCGCGCGCATGGTCGCCGCCGCCTATGGCGGTGCGGGTGTCCAGCCTGCCGCGCTGCCCGCCGAGGGCATGACAGAGGGCCTCTATGACGGAGAGGATGATGTCGAGGCCAATGTGTCGGGGCCGGCGGCGGATCTCGACAGCGAAGCTTTGCGAGAGCCTCGGGTCGGGGCTTTCGAGACTGTCGCGCCGCCGGCGATGCCGAGAGCGCAAATCCCGCAAGGCCGGCGTGCCGGCGTTGGCCCGGCGCGGCCGGCGCCGTCTCCGGGCGATTGCGCTATTTTGCAAGAGCTGCTGACGGACCTTGTCGAATGCACTCGGATTCTCGACGCGGCGCGGGGCGGGTGAACAACGCGTGCCAGAGCGGTGTCGAGACGGGCGCGTTGCGGCGGCGAAGAGCTTTCTCTATAACAGCGACAGTCGGAGTGTAGCGCAGCCCGGTTAGCGCACTAGTCTGGGGGACTAGGGGTCGTGGGTTCGAATCCCGCCACTCCGACCATTTGTCTTTTTGCTCTAGGGGGCGCCGAGGTGCGCGGCAGCGGGAGGGCGCCGATCGCGACGGATCAGGATTCACGCGATGCGCTTATGGCTATAGCCCGAACGGATAGGTCTCCGGCGCGCCGTGCGGGGGCTGCGCCGCAAGCGGCGTCACGGCCCGTGTCTCTTCGAACCATACATAGGCGTCGAACTGCTCGGCCAGCACAGCCGCGAAATAATGGCTCGTGAGCTCGCTCTCCGGCCGGTAGATGACGCCGATCGCGCGCTCCAGCATAGGCTCGCGCAAGGCATCCGCAAGGTTGCGCTTGGACGACCCGCGCCAGTCGGTCAAGAAGCGGCCGAGCCCGGTCTTGCGAAAGGCATATTCGTAACTGTCCGACCGGGCCGGTAGCACCGTCTTGATCTCCATCGGCGCGCCCCAATCGCGCGCGGCAGCCACCGTGCCGCGATCGGTGCCGAAGCCGATGAGGACGGCACTGCCGCCGAAAGCCGTGCGGCACAGCTCACCGATGTTGAATTCGCCTTCCCAGCCCATGGCGGTCGCGGCGGCATTGCCGATATGCGAGTTATGGGCCCAAACGACGGCCTTGGCGCCAGTGCCACGATTGGCAAGGAGTCCCTGCAGCGTGTCGAACATGTGCCGGTCGCGCAAGTTCCAGGACTCGCGCGCACCACGATACATGGCGCGGTAATATTGCTCGGCCGCACGGACAATGCGCGCGTTCTGGACGGCGTCGAAGAAGGCCTCGCCGTCATCATGCAAATAGGCGAGGCGATGGCCCAGCAGTTCGGCGAGTTGCGCGACGGCCGCGTCTTCGCATGGGTCGCATCTGCCCATCACCACTGCGCGGCCGTAGTCGGAGGGTTCCTCCTGCCAAGGCGTGAGGCAGCCGTAGCGGCGGCGGGCAGCCTTGGCCGCTTCGGGATCGATGCGGTCAAGATAGTCGAGCACTGCGCCGATCGAGGCGCCAAGGCTGTACACGTCGAGCCCGTGGAAAGAGGCCCGGCGCTCCACCGGCAGCGCTTCGTTATGGGCGCGCAGCCAGTCGATAAAGTCCATCATCTCGACATTGCGCCACATCCAGGTCGGGAATCGGGCAAAGGCCTCGCCGCGGGCGGGCTTCGGCTCATGGTGGCGGACATAACGGTCGATGCGCGCCGCATCCGGCCAATCCGCCTCGACGGCGACGATGTTGAAGCCGTGATCTTTGATGAGCCGCCGCGTGATGGCGGCACGCGCCCGGTAGAACTCGGAGCTGCCGTGGGTCGCCTCGCCCAGAAGGACCACTTGCGCATCGCCGAAGCGGCTGAACGCATGTCCGAAGTCTTCCGCCCGCTCCGGCGCCGGCAGAGTTTCGCCGTGATGGCGCAGGGCTTCGGTGATGGTCTCCCGCACAGCTTCGCGGTCTCTTTCGGTGATCGTTACGTCAGCCATGGTCCATCCTCGGCTGTTGAATCGGTTCGCGGCCGCTGCTCTTCCCGCGGACCGCGCCGGAAGAGAGCGCGCATCGATCGGACGAGTCGGGAATAAGCGTTGTCTTGTCGCGACACCTATGAAACGACTATGGGGGCGGCGACAACTGAGGAAGATACATTGGGCGCTCTCGCAAAGCGAGCTGAGCCGGAAGAATTTCCGCCACGTGTCCGCCACGAGGATCAGGCCCATTCGCCTTCGTGCGTTGGTTTCGGGTGGGGAGCTTGCGGTCGACCCCCAGAAGCCGGATTTTGCATCGTTCTTTTTCACGGTGCTGCCTGATGCGGTGCCATCAGCCTTCATCGGTTGGCCCCTCAGAAGTTAAGATATTCAAGGCCTTAGCGTGCCGATCGGCGCTGAGCTCGCGCCGATCAACAATTCCATCCGACACTTCCCGCAAGCGGCGGGTTCTCGGGGTGTTTGCTCGCTCCTCGGCGGATACCGTGCCTATATTGGGTCCATGTGCGGACGCATCATTCAGGCGTCCGGTCCTCTTCGGTACCAGATGGTGGAGGGGCTGGACCTACCCGACTGCCGGCTTTCCAATATGCCGCGGCGCTATAATGGTGCCCCGAGCCAGGAACGGCTTGTGATCCGTCAAAACCACGAGAGCGGCGAGCAGTCGCTCGACTTGCTCAAGTGGGGTCTTGTGCCGTCGTGGAGCAAAGACCCCAAGGGCGGGCCGAAGCCGATCAATGCCGTGGCCGAGAGGGCCCGTTCGAAGCCGATGTTCCGCGATGCCTATCGCAAGCGCCGCTGCATCGTGCCGGTGGATGGCTTCTTTGAATGGCCGGCGACCAAGGGTGCCAAACAGCCCTATGCGATTGCGATGAAGAACGGAGCGCCGTTCGGTCTCGCCGGCCTCTGGGAGAATTGGAAGGACCCGGCGAGCGGGGAATGGGTCCGGACATTCACGATCATCACCGTGCCATCGAACGAGCTGATCGCCCGGATTCACGACCGCATGCCGGCGATTCTGCGGCCTGCCGACTATGAGAGGTGGCTCGGCAGCGAGCCGGACCCGTATGATCTGCTCATCACGTTTCCGGCGGAGCCGATGAAGATGTGGCCAATCTCCAAACGCGTGAACAATCCGCGGAACGATGACGAAGGCCTGCTCGCCGAGATTGATCTTGCGGCGGCGTCGTGAGGAAAGCAGCGTGGCGCTGGGACGAACCATCAGCATCAACCGGGCGCCGGTCCTAACTCTATGGGCCGCGATTGTCGCCGAACGGCTCGGCTTCGATCGCGACACTGCTCTGACGCTGGGACGCGCGGTGGCTGGCCTCAATGCGTATTCCAAAGGCGTGTCGCTTGGCCTCTTCGAGCCGTCATCGAAGGAAGTCGACGAGCACCTCAAGAAAGCGAAGGCCGGAGCGACCCTGAAGGTGGACTTGCTTCATCGTGCGGTGCCGGTTGTCCGGACGCCCGATGCGCTTCGGGCCGTCAGCAAGGACCGGCCGATTTCGTCGGCGAGCGTAGAGCGCTACTTGCTGGGCAAGTTCGGCGAGAACCTCGATCGAGTGCGGAGCGCGATGGAGAAGCTGGCGCGCTCGTTACCGCCCCGGGAAATCGCGTCGCGCGCCTATCACCTCTATGAAGAGTTTCGCCCGGAAATCCCCGCCGGTATCAGAGGCTGGGGCGCCGCCGGTGAGCTTGATCTCGATCGGATCGAAGCGCTTGCCGAGCAGTGACGCGTCATCAACTGAGCGGCGTCAGCGTGGCTTTCTGGACAAGGCGGGGCGGTCGCTGTCGGGCGAGCTTGCGGCGCAAAGAACGATGCGAAGCAAGTGCGGCGATGTAGTCGCGCCGCTCATCTTTCATAGATCGCGACGAGCCGTGCTTCGGCGAGCTCATGTTTCAACGCGGCGCGTTCGACATCGCGGTAGCTGGGCCGTTCCGGCAAGGGAAGATGAGCGACGGAGAGCGCCAGGAGACGGAATCGATAGTGATGCGGGCCATGCCCGTGCGGCGGGCAGGGGCCCCGATAGCCAAGCTTGTGAAAATCATTGACGCCCCGCCGAAATCCTTCGGTGGCGGCATTCTCGTCGGCGCCTTCTGCGAGTTCTCTACGGTCGGCCGGAAGGTCGTAAAGCGCCCAATGATGGAAAGTGCCGGAAGGCGCGTCTGGATCATCGCAGAGGAGCACGAAGCTCTTGGTGTCCGCCGGCGGGTTATTCCAGATGAGTGGCGGTGAAAGATCCTCGCCATCGCAAGTGTAGCGGCGTGGGATCGTGCCGCCGTCGAAAAACGTGCTGGAGCCAAGTTGCATGGTCGCCTCCGGTGCCTCGCCCCTCTACTTCGACCATATCCCGCCTCCGCTTGCTTTGACGCGTGTCAACGTCCGAGCTCAGCTCTCGTTGATCGATGTCAAGCTGTAAGTCCGGTTTTCGTGGTGTCACTTACCTTGAGCACCAAACCGTTTTGGCGCCACGTGAGACATCGCGCGCGGCGCGTCATCGGTGCGATTGACGTAGAGACCAGAGGGTAAGCCCACCGCTGGCAAAGGGCGAAGGGATTATGGCTAGGTCGACAAATCCTTCGCCGCGCAAGACTGGCTGGGAACATTTCCCACATGATGCCGACCTCGGCCTGCGCGGCTTCGGCACGACTCCGGCTGAGGCTTTCGAACAGGCGGCGCTGGCGCTGACTGCAGCGATCACCGATGCGCCGGTCGAAGCGCGAACGGAAGTCGAGGTGCAATGTGAAGCCCCGGACCTCGAACTGCTGTTCGTCGAATGGCTCAATGCCATCATTTATGAAATGGCGGTCCGTCGCATGTTGTTCGGCGCCTTCGCCGTGCGCATCGATAATGGACGGCTTTACGGAAAGCTTTGGGGCGAGGCGGTCGACGTAGCCAAGCATGCACCGGGCTGCGAGCCGAAAGGCGCGACCTATACGGCATTGAAGGTTGAACAATCGCCGGACAGCCTTTGGTCGGCTGGCTGTGTCGTCGATGTTTGAATATGATCTTGCGGCAGAGCTGATGCCGCGGGCAGCATATTACTCAGTCCTGGAGATGGACCATGGACCTTTCTCTCCTGACGCGCGTCGATGCGACGACTTGGCGGGTCGAACCGCAGGGCGCGATGCATGTGCCGGCGATCATCTATGGCGATGAAGAGTTGATCCTCGGCATGGACGATAAAGTCCTCGTGCAGGCGAAGAATGTCGCGATGCTTCCGGGGATCGTCACGGCTTCCTATGCCATGCCCGATGCGCATTGGGGCTATGGCTTCCCGATCGGTGGCGTGGCCGCCTTTGATGCGGCGCAGGGTGGTGTCATCTCGGCCGGCGGCGTCGGATTCGACATTTCCTGTGGCGTGCGCACCATGCTCACCGGTCTTCCCGTCGCCGATATTCTGCGGCTTCAGAAGCCGCTCGCCAACTCGCTCTATCGCGATATTCCGGCCGGTCTCGGCAGCCGAAGCGAGATCAGCCTCGATACGGCCGAGATGGATGCGATGCTGCTTGGCGGCGCGCGCTGGGCCGTCGAGCGCGGGCTAGGCGACATGCGTGATCTCGAGCGGATCGAGGAAGGCGGCACCATGCGAGATGCAAAGCCGGAATCCGTTTCCGCCCATGCCAAAGAGAGGCAGCATCGCGAGATGGGGACGCTCGGCTCGGGCAATCATTATCTTGAAGTGCAAGCCATAGCAGAGATCTTCGATCCCGCTGTCGCGCAAGCCTTCGGCCTCGTGCAGGATCAGGCCGTCGTCACCATTCATTGCGGCTCCCGCGGTCTCGGCCATCAGATCGGCACGGAATTTTTGAAGGAGATGCTGATCAGCGCGAAAGATTCCGGAATTGAATTACCCGACCGCGAGCTCGCGTGCGCACCGATAAATTCGGAGGTGGGACAGCGCTATCTCGGCGCCATGCGCGCAGGGATCAATTGCGCCTTCGCCAATCGCGAGATCCTCAGCCATTATGCGCGGCGGGTCTTCCAGCATTTCTTTCCCGATTGCGATATGCCGCTGCTTTTCGATGTCTCGCACAATACCTGCAAAGTCGAGACGCACGCCATCGACGGCAAGCAGCAGGAACTCTTCGTCCATCGCAAGGGTGCGACGCGAGCGCTAGGCCCAGGACATCCGAGCCTTCCCGAAGCGCTGCGTCGCATCGGCCAGCCCGTCCTTGTCGGCGGCAGCATGGGAACGGGCTCCTATGTTCTCGTGGGCGCGGCGACGAGCGAAGCCAAATCCTTCTCTTCGGCCTGCCATGGGGCCGGGCGTGCACTCTCCCGGCACGCCGCGCTGCGGCAATGGAGCGGCCGCAAGATCGTTGAGGATCTCGCCGCGGCAGGCGTTCTCATCCGGAGCCCATCGTCGCGCGGTGTCGCCGAAGAGGCGCCCGGCGCCTATAAAGACGTCGATGCTGTCGTGCGCGCCTCCGAACAAGCTGGCCTCGCCCGCCGTGTCGCGCGTCTCAAACCGCTCATCTGCATCAAGGGCTGACAGGCTCGGCGGTCATCATTTGAGGAAAATCAATTATGCCGTCCGAGTTTTGTGCAACTGGATTCGTTGAGAGAAATTTGCAGGAGGGTGGGCGCCATGAACGAGACTCAAGTACCCGTGCTGGATCATACGGTCCAGCTGACCAATGTCTGGCTCAAGAAGCTTGGCGAGGAGCATCATCTCGGCGAGAGGCATCATGCCTATAGTGCGCTGCGCGCCGTGTTGCATGGCTTGCGCGATCGATTGACGGCGCAACAGGCGATTCATTTCGGTGCGCAGCTGCCGATCCTCGTGCGCGGGATTTATTACGAAGGCTGGCGCCTTGCCGAAAAGCCGACCAGCGACCGCCAGGTCGATGAATTCCTGGCGCACGTGGCGGGCGAACTGCCGCCTATGTTTCCGCGCGACGCGCTCACCACCACCAAGGCCGTGTTCGATCTTTTGTGGAAAGAGCTCGATCCCGGCGAAACCGCCAAGATCGTCAACTCGCTGCCGGTCCCGCTGCGCGGCCTCTGGCCGCAGGTCGCACAACGCTGACGATTTGCAGCGCGGCCCGCAGCGCTCCGCTTACTGCGCGCTCGGATGCGTGCCATATTCCCCGCGCAGAGCTAACACGCTCGCGACACTGACGCGGAAGTAGTGTGCGATACATTCATCCGACAGACCAAGATCGATGAGGGCGGCGAACGCAAGTTCCGGGATCGGCCATATTGAGCCCTGCCAGAATCCCTTGCTTGACAAGATCTCGCCGGCATCTCGCAGCGGTAAAGACGCGATGCTGCATGACGTGATTGCGCTTCGTTTCGTCGCCTGGGACATGTGAAAACCCTCGCGCAAGAGAGCTGGGCATTTCCTTCAGAGCGGGATGAGGGAAAGTGAGCACCGGCATTCCGCCCGCATCCCGCTCCAACGTTTTTGCATCAGTCACGTCCATAAAGACATCGGATATATCCGATGTCTCAATCATGACTTTGGATTGAACCAATCCAAAGTCACCATAATCTTGCGAGCCAGCTTTAAGCGGCTTTGACCTCGATGGTCTTTTCGGCCTTCATGGCTTCAGCCGTCTTCGGCAGCTTGACGGTCAGCACGCCCTTCACGAAATTTGCCTCGATCTTGCTGGCGTCGACGCCCGCCGGCAACTGGAAGGAACGGACGAAGGAGCCGTAGCGGCGCTCGGAGAGATAATAGTCCTTCTCGCGCTCTTCCTTCTCTTCCTTCTTCTCGCCCTTGATTGTCAGCATGCCGTTCGACACTTTGACTTCGATGTTTTTTTCATCGAGCCCGGGAAGCTCGGCGGTGATTTCATATTCCTTATCTTTCTCGACCAAATCGACAGCCGGCGCGATCGCGCCCCCCATCTCGCGTGGCCAGGGAAGGCCGAGCCCGAAGGCCGAACGGCTGAGCGGCCAACGCCATCCAGGTTCATAGAAACGATCAAAAATCTGATCGATTTCGCGGCGAAGGCTCTCGAACGGCGCCCATGTTCCCGCGCTCGGGGCGGGCGCTTTCTTTTCGGTCTTCACCGGTATGTTGCTTGCTTCTGCCATGACTTCTGCTCCTCTCGAATAAACAAGCGGATGCGAACAATGGCCACGCTCCGGTCTGCGCCATGCTGACCCTGCAGAAGAAGCCAGTTTCATCGCTCCGCTCGATCTGCACATTGGTCGCGCATCGCTCTCTGGCAAGGCGGCCTAGCTCAATTTGATGAGCGCTTGCATCAAAGCCGCTCCAAGCGGCACTTGATTTGACTTAAATCAAGGGAGCACAATCAGAGGCGGCGCCGATTGTCACGGCGCGATGTGACAGCGTCGTAAAAATCTCAGTTTGCGCTGCATCGCAAAATGTTAGCGGCAAGCTGCGGCTTGCATTGCGCCAAAGGCAAAGAATTCAAGCGTGGTCTGCACCCGCTGCATCGAGATTATGAATGCAGAATGCCAAGACGGCGCGCGCGAGGAGGGCAGATCGATAGCCGGAAAAGAGAGGATTTGACGAGGATCAAAAGATAGCCATTCGAAATGGAGGATTCTTTTGTCCCGTGGGCTCATCAGCTCTTTCGGGGCGCAGTCGCTGCGCGTCAAGCTTTTTGGGAGTGAGCAAATGTCGATCGAGGGAACGCAATTCGGAAGCATCACGATCGATGGAAAGACGTATGACTATGATGTCGTCCTACATCTATCCGGCGAAGTGACGAAACGGCATAAGAAGCTGTCGAAGGAAAAATACGGGACTTCGCACATTATCTCGAAGGCAGAGGCCGAGGATGTCTTCGAAAAAGGCTGCGATCAGCTGATCGTCGGCACCGGCCAGGAGGGCAATGTGCGCCTCTCGCCGGAGGCAAGCGATTATTTCGAGAAGAAGAACTGCCAAGTCATTCTGCAGCCCACGCCGGAGGCCATTCAGTCATTCAACCAGTCACGCGAGAAAAAGATCGGGCTCATGCATGTGACATGCTGAACAAGACGCCGCCCGGTCATGCCAAAGCGCGTGCAGCGGCCTGTGCCGCATCGCTGATAAACGAGGATCCGGCGGGTGTAGACGCGGAAAAATCGATCGTCTTTTCGGCGCAACCTCTAAAGCGTCCGCACGATCTCTTTGAACCGCTCCCATCCCGTGGCGGTCCGGTCTCGGTCCGTGCATGGCCAAAGCCGCGGATCAGGGTCGAGAGCTTGCAGGCCGTCTTAACGTCAAGAGGGCGGAAGACATTTAGACAATCGCAAGGTCCGAGAATGGCGTAGCTGCTGATCCATTCGACATCGGGCAATCTTTGCGCACGCGCGCCATGGCTTGCCGTTCAAGCTCTTCGAGCTCTTGCGGCGAGCGCACGGCTTCCGGGCTCAAGCGGACCAGCATGACGGAAATTGGCACAGCAAGGCTCTTGCGCTGGGTTAGACGCGATGAGTCTCAGACACGGGACATAGGTCCCGGCAGCTCATTCCAGTCGAGACCAAGGTCGTCGACAATCTGGCGCACGACTCTCGGATCAAGCGCCTTATTCGTGCCGATATCGGGAAGAATCGCCCTCCGATCTTCCCGGTGAACGGTCACATACACATGCCCATGATCCCCGACAGTGTCCTTGCCGGCTTCGAAGCGGCAGCCGCGCTCGGCCAGCCATTTGCGAAAGGTTGCGCTTTCCATGAGTGCCTCCATTGTAATGGTGCTATCGAGACATCAGAGGCGCAGGGTCACCATGATGTGAATCAATCATGGATTTGAGCTTGAGTGCCGCGTGCGTTCGGTCGCCGCTCTCGTTGGCTTCCGAGCCAGACTCGAAGAACGGATACACAATGCCTGATCCATTCGAGGCCATATCTGACGTCATCGCCAAGATCCGCAGCACACAATTCACTGTGACGGATGTGCTGCGCCGCGGCGAAGGAGAGGTGCTCGGGAGGATTGGTTGTGATCCGCAGGAATGCGCCTATCGCGTTGTTTCGTCGGGACCCTTCTGGCGTTTGCGCGAATATGTTCAGCCGCATGCCGGGCCGTGCCTGCTCATCGTCGCAGCGCCGATCAAGCGGCCTTATATTTGGGACCTCGCGCCCGCGGTCAGCGCGGTCCGCCACTGTCTGGAGCATCGCCTGCGTGTCTTTCTTCTTGAATGGATGCCGGCATCGGTGGAGACGGCACCGCTTGGCCTGAAGGATTATGCCGGTGATGCGATCTCGGCTTGCGTCGTGAAGATCGCGAGCGAGGCGCAAGGGGTGAAGCCCTTTCTCATAGGCCATTCGCTCGGCGGCACGCTCGCTGCGATCCATTGCGCCCTGGCGCAAGACAGCCTCCGCGGCCTTGTGTTGCTGGGAGCACCGCTCTGTTTCGAGCCGGCCTCGAGCCATTTCCGCGACGCGCTCGTTTCCATCGTCCCGGCGAGTTTCGGAAACATGGAGGTTATACCGGGCTCGCTCCTGTCGCAGGTCAGCGCCTTGGCATCCCCGGAAACTTTTGTGTGGGCGAGATTACGCGATTCCGCACTCAGCATCATGGATGCGGCGGCATGGGCAGTCACCGTCCGGGTCGAACGCTGGGCGCTCGACGAAATGCCATTGCCAGGCCGGCTGGTCGGCGAAATCATAAACTTGCTCTACCGGGAAAATTGCTTCTGTCATGGCACTTTGAGGATCGACGATCGGCTGATCGGGCCGTCGAGCGTGAAGGTTCCGACCTTGGCGATCGTCAACACGGCCGACGAAATCGCACCTCTGGGTTCCATCGCGCCATTTCTTGCTGCGATGCCGACGAAAGCCACGCGGATTATCGAATATCCCGGCGAAACCGGCGTCGGCCTGCAGCATCTCGCCGTGCTGATTGGGCGTGAAGCTCATGCGCGGCTTTGGCCAGAAATTTTCTCCTGGCTGTCCGCCCTTGATTGAAGGGGGATCGGAAAGCACTCTTGCGCGTTCCCGGCAAGGCGGGCGCGAGCTAGATCGATTCGCCGAGGTCGGGCTCGCCGCAATGCGCCAAGATCACTTTGCGTACTTGCTGCTGTAGGTTCAGGACCGCGGGGAAATCCGTTCCCGAGGGTTTTATGGCGTCTTCGACCCGCAGGCTGATCGGCGCCCATCTCGGGAACCATTGCTCGGGCCGCAGCATCACGCGCGTTCCACGCAAGATCCCGGGCAGGACGGGCAGATTGGCTTCGGCCGCGATTTTGAAGGCGCCGAGATGGAAGGTCGCGAGCCCGGCTCTGCGGGTGAATGTGCCTTCCGGAAACATGACGAGCGTGCGACCCTGTTGCGCGGCCGTGATGATCGTCTCGATATCGCCGAGATTGCCCGTAACGTCGATGCGTTCGACAAAGAGAGCACCGAGCCGACGTAAGAAAGGAATGATGAAAACCTGCCCGACGAATTGCTTTTTGGCGATGAAGGTCGGGGTGCCGGGCAGGAACGCTGCAAGGATGATCACATCCATATAGCTCGAATGATTGAAGGCGAGCAGCGCTTTGCCGCGTGGGATATGCTCGATGCCATTGACCGAGACGGGGATGCCGAGCGCTGCGAGCGCAATGCGGTCGATTCCTCTCGCGGCCGCCCAGCGCCATTCAAGCCGCGGCAAAATCATGGCGGCGATCCATGCCAGGCCGTAGCCAAGGCATATGACGATCCACCACCAAGACGCATAGAGCATCCCGCGCAGGCGTGTCCAAAAGCGGAAGAGCTGTGGCCCGAGTCCGGTGAGGTACAGACGCAGGATCTGCAGCCATAAGGCGCGCTGCGGCTGGCCGATGCGGCCGCTTTCGTAAAGTTCTCGCGCCGCACTTCTGCGGATCTTGCCGCTCGACGTCTTGGGTACAGTTTGTGGCGGCGCGAGAACGATCTCGTCAGGCGGCGTGCCGCAGACCGTGTTCGCCAGCTCATAGGCGCGCGCCTCGAGGGCGGTGCGCATCGCCGGATCCGTTTCGCGCGTTTCGGCCACGATGACCACGCGCTCGGTTCCCGAAACCCGATCGGCCACGCCAAAGACGGCCACGCCGCCTTTGCGGATTCCGGCAATATCGCCGATCGCGTCCTCGATCTCTTGCGGATAGATGTGGCGCCCGGCGCGGATGATGATGTCTTTGATCCGGCCCGTAATATAGACGTCGCCGCCGGCCATATAGGCGCGATCGCCGCTGTCGAGCCAGCCGTTGCGGATGAGCGCTTTGGTCTTGGCCTCATTACGGAAATAGCCGGAGGTCGCCGATGGACCGCGGAATTCGAGCCGACCCTCCTGTCTTTCGCCGATCTCGTGCTCGGCCATATCGACGATTCTGATTTCATTTTCCGGCAGCGGTCGGCCGCAGGCGACGAGTTCCAACGGATGCGGATCATCGGGCTTTGCCGGTTCGGCAACACCCCGGCTCATCAGTGCATTGCGATCGATCCGGTCGATCACCGGCCCTCGGCCGAGGGGCGGGAAGGCCAGGCCGACGGCGTTTTCAGCAATGCCAAAGGCCGGCATCATGGCTTCGGGACGGAAGCCATAGGGCGCAAATTTTTCGGTGAAGCGGCGCAAGGTGTGGGGGGAGACGGGCTCGGCGCCATTCATCACCGCGCGCAGCGAGCTGAGATCGAGGCCTGCGAGATTGGCCGTGTCAATCTTGGTCACGCAGAGCTCGAAACCGAAATTGGGCGCGGCGCTCAGAGTTCCGCGAAAGCGGTGAATGGCCCATAGCCAGCTTTCCGGACGCATGAGAAAGCTCAGCGGCGACATCACATAGAGGGGAACGGCGAAATAGAGGCAGCCGAACCAAGCGCCGATCAGACCCAGATCATGGTAGAGCGGCAACCAGCTCACGAAAACGTCGGCGGAACTTGCCGCGAGCGCCAGCCCCATGGTTTTGACATTGGCCAAGAGATTGGCATGGCTCAGCACGACCCCTTTGGGATCTCCCGTGCTTCCCGAGGTATATTGGATCAGAGCAGTCGATGTTTCATCTGCGACATGGGACAAGGAAGTATCGACCGCTTCGGCGATAAGCCCGGCGACGCTCACGACGGAGTCGAGAGCGCTTACCTGGGCCCGCAGCAGCGCCGCGACGCCGAGCGCTTCGGGCACGGTTACCAGCATGCGAGCCCCGGCATTGTTCAATATCCCGGCTTGGCGGCGCAGATGCTCTTCGATCTGTGACGGCCGCATCGGCGGATAGATCGGGACCGGAACTGCACCGACATAAAGGATGCCGAAGAAGGCGCAGAAGAAATCGATTGAGGTCGGCAGCATCAGCGCGACCCGATCACCTGGATCGATGTCATGTGCAGCGAGACCAGCTGCGACCTGGCGGGCCATCGCTGCGAGGCGGCCATAGCTCATCTGGTCGATGATCGTTGCGTCATCCTGCAGCACGGTAAGATGCAGACGGTCGGGATGCCGAGCGACATGCCAATCGAGGACTTCGGTCAAAGTCCGCGCCTCGGTGGCAGCGGGCACCAGAGGCAGGGCCGGTACCGCAGGGGTCTCGGCCCCGGCCACAGGCATGCTCGCATGCGCCTCTTCGAGCGCCCGAAGCAGATCGGCAATTGTCTCGGCCGCGCCGACGCTCGCCACGGGCAGCCGCAGGTGGAACGCCCTTTCGATGCGCAGGATCAGCTCCGTCCTGGCGAGACTGTCGATGCCGAGGTCTTTTTCAAGCCGGCTCGACAAAGAATAGTCGAATGTCTTCGCCCGCTGCGGATGAAGTTCATGGACAAAGGTCCGCACGACCGCCAAGAGGTCGTGCGAGAGATCCTGCAAGCGATCCTGCGCGGCTGGTCCCGCGTCAGGCAGGGGCTCTCTGCTCGTGTCCATGGGGAGACGCTAGCCTCTCTTTATGACGCGACTTTGATGCGCATCAAACCACAGGCGGCGGGGAACGGACCGTCCTGTCTGGCAGCGGATCTCATCTGATTTGACGCAATGTCGCTTTTTGCCAAAAGCCTAAGACTCCGCCATGCGGCCGCTTCTGCATCCAACTCTCCTGAACGGTCGGTTCGGCGACCCTGTCCTTTGCCTCGAAACCTTGTTCGAGAAGCAAATCATGCTGTGCGATCTCGGCACCGTCGATGCCCTTTCGCCACGGCAGATCCAGCGCGTCGAACATATTTTCGTCTCGCACACCCATATCGATCATTTTTTCGGCTTCGATCGCATCCTGCGGATCTTGGTGGGACGGCAAAAACAAGTTCGGCTTTATGGACCACCTGACTTTGCCGATCGCGTTTGGCACAAGCTTCACGGCTATCAGTGGAATCTCGCCGCCAGCTATCTCTGCGATCTGAGCTTCGTCGTGACCGAGATCGATCCGTCTTTCGTGACCCGGACCGTCTCCTTCCGAATGAAGAACGCATTTGCGCCGGAGGAGATCGGTTGCGGCTTTTCGGCAGGCGGCCTTATCCTGGACGGACCGAGCTTTCGTGTTCTGACCGCTGTTTTGGAGCACCGCACGCCCTGCCTCGCCTTTGCGATCGAGGAGGTGGCGCATGTCAACATCTGGAAGACGGAACTTGCCAAGCTCGGCTTGCCGGTCGGACCATGGCTGCATGATCTCAAGCGCGCGGTGCTCGACAATGCCCCGGATGACCTTAGGATGCGGATCGAAGCGCCAGGCTTGGCGAACGGCAGCCGTGAAATAGAGCTTGGTGCGCTGCGCAATGTCTATAGGGTCACGCCGGGGCAGAAAATCGGGTATGTGACGGATATTGCGGATACGGCCGACAATCGCCGCGGCGTCATTCAACTGGTTGGCGGCGCCGACATTCTGTTCATTGAAGCGCCCTTCGCCGGCGCGGACAGAGCGCTGGCGGTGGAGCGCGCCCATCTCACCACTGTCGCGGCCGGCGATATCGCCCGCGCCGCCAAGGCTCGGCACGTCGAGCCATTCCATTTCTCGCCGCGCTATGCGGGCCAAGAACAGCGCATGGTCGCGGAGGTTGCCGAGGCATTCGCCGGTGTGGGCCGGCCCGAAACAGCACGCGAGGGCCCATGAAGGAGTGGAACATTGTCATCACTGTCTTTCAGGACGGTTTTCGGTGCGCGCTGCGCGCTTTGCGCAAGCTAGGCGAGGTCGACCACGGCCATTATCACAATGTGCTTGGGATGAAGGTCGACGATCCCATGGCCCTGCTTCAGGCCATCGAGCAGCAGACGGTGCATGAGCCGGCGCTGTTCGATGCCATCTCGAGCGTCGCCCCCGCGATGCGGACTTTCGAATTTCACTCCGCCGAAGAGTTCAAGGAAAAAGCAAAGGCGGCTGTACTGGAATGGGTTCCAGATCTTGCCGGCCGATCGTTTCATGTGCGCTTGCATCGTCGTGGCTTCAAACATGAGCTGGCGTCGCCAGAGGCCGAAAAATATCTCGGCGAGGCTCTGGTCGGCGCTCTCGCACGGCAAGGCACACCAGGCTCGATTTCTTTTTCGGATCCAGATGTGGTCATCTCGATCGATACGATCGACCACCGCGCCGGCTTGGCGGTCTTCACGCGGGCAGATCTTGCGCAGCATCCGCTGCTGAGGCCCGATTAGACGCGCTCGTCTCGAAAGGCGAGGGGCAATGCAATTTGCCTTGGGGCCTCGTTCCGTCGAGCCCGCCATAAGTGCAAGCGACATCGGTCGCCCAAATCGATCTGAGCATTTCGATTGCGGCCTCAGTCCGATTCGCGTTCCAAGGCACAACAATGCGGCGCCTCGGTGCCCGCCGCCGCTTCGCTGAGCACGGCGCCACGCACGGCATTGGGACGAAACACCGTGCAGCCCTTCAGCCCCTTCTCGTAAGCGATGTCATAGATCCGTTTGAAATCCTCGAAGGAACATGCCTCGGGCACATTGATCGTCTTGGAGATCGAATTGTCGACATAAGGCTGCAGCGCCGCCTGCATGGCCAGATGGGTGGCTGCCGGCAATTCGCCGGCCGTCATGAAGGAGTCGGGCAATCTGTCTTTTGATTCGCTCATCTTGCGCCAAAGCGCCAAAGCATAGTCGGTCAGCCGGAACTCTTTCGGTGCGCCATTCTCACCGAGTACCTTGCGACTATAAGAGGCCGCAAAAACGGGTTCGAGACCGCTCGAGACATTGCCGGCAAGCAGGCTGATCGTGCCGGTCGGCGCAATCGCGAGGAGATGGCTGTTGCGAATGCCCTTGGCTGCTATGCCGTCGCGGATATCTTCCGGCAAGCTGCGAATGAACGCACCTTGTAAATATTTGTCCCGCTCGAAGAAAGGAAAGCTGCCTTTTTCGGCAGCGAGATCAATGGAAGCGCGATAGGCCGTATGGCAGATGCGACGCATGATTTCGCCAGCGAGCTGCAACGAGGCCTCGCTGCCGTAAGTGACGCCCAGCATCAGCAGAGCGTCGGCGAGGCCGGTGATGCCGAGCCCGATACGCCGCGCGCCTTTTGCCTGCGCCGCCTGCTGCGGCAATGGAAAGCGCGAGACATCGATGACATTATCCAGGAGGCGAATGGCGAGAGGCACCATGGCTGCCAGCGCGTCGAACTCGAAACTGGCTTCCGGGGTAAAGGGGCGGCTGACGAAATGGGTCAGGTTGAGCGATCCGAGATCGCAAGCGCCATAGGGCGGCAGCGGGATCTCGCCGCACGGATTGGTGGCGTCGATCCGCTCGCGATACCAGAGATTATTGAGATGGTTGATGCGGTCGATGAAGAGGACGCCGGGCTCGGCGTAGTCATAGGTCGCGGCGAGAAGCCGCTGCCACAGAGCCCGGGCGCCCATGTGTCGAATGACTCGGCACGGCACGGATTCACTCGTGCCCGACCACTGGCGCAGGACTGTCGGCCCGTCGCCTTCGATCGCCACTGCGGGAAAGAGCAGCGGCCATTCTGCATCCCTGCGCACGGCCGCCATAAATTCATCAGTGATCAGCACCGAGAGATTGAAATGGCGAAGCTCTCCCGCCTGCTGCTTGGCGGCGACGAACTCTTCAATATCGGGATGGTCGCAGCGCAATGTCGCCATCATGGCGCCGCGGCGCGCGCCGGTCGAAAGGATTGTGTCGCACATCGAGTCCCAGACGCGCATGAATGAGACGGGACCCGAGGCGATGCTGCCGACGCCACGGGCGATTGTGCCGCGCGGCCGCAGAGTCGAGAAGTCGCAGCCAATGCCGCCGCCGTGCTGCATCGTCGTCGCGGACTCTTGCAAAGCACCGAAAATGCCTGGGATCGAATCTTCGATCGTCCCCATGACGAAGCAATTGAAGAGCGTGACATTGCGACCCGTGCCGGCCCCAGCCTCGATGCGCCCGCCGGGCAGAAATTTGAAATCCTGCAAGAGAGCGAAGAATCGCTCTTCCCATGCGTCTTTGTCCCGAGGCTCCGCACCCGCGAGCGCATGCGCGACGCGTCGCCAGCTTTCGACAATCGATCGTTCCTGGATGCCATGCCCGACATAGCGGTATTTGGTTTCCCAAACATGGCGTGAGATCTCGGTGGCAAGGTCGTCCATGGTCACGCTCACGCATTTGGAACTTTGCTGTCGATCACCTGATCCAGGTTATGACACGCGGGGGCGCTCGCCTCCTTTGCCGGATCTGACGCCGCGGCACTGGCCGGGGACCCACTATAGAGAGGGATCGAAGCGACGATTTCATAACCGAGGCCCTGTTGCTGAGGGGACCGGAAGAGATCGATCGACCGAACCGTCTGCCTGAATGAGAGCTGACGATCCATCGGCTGCTTCCGGGCGATCCTGTGCCCATTCTTTCCGAGACGCGCCAGCGTCACATGCGGTCGAAACGGCCTCTCGTCGGTTTGATTGAAGGCCGAGAGGAGCAGCTTCTGCAAGAGACAAAGCTCATTCGTCGCGGCGCATTCCGCCCAAAGGAATTTCGGCGCCATGGGCGCCGGCCCATAGTTCAAATGCTCGAAAACGAGGTCGAAACTGCCGGCCGACGGGAGTGCGGCACGCAGGGCAAGAGCAGCGGCCTCGACATGCTCCTCCGCCCATGGCGGCACCAGCGTGAGATGGATGTCGGCAGCCGGGACGAGCCGAACCGAAGGATCTTCGAGAGACCGGGCGATTTTCGCCAACGCGGACGCAATCTCGGGGGCGATTTTGACGCCGACGAAAAGGCGCGCAAAGCGCCGCTGGTCCGCACGGCTCATGTCGCCCGATGGGCCAGACTGTTCGGATGCAGCGGAAAGATGAGGCTCCATGGGACGCCTGGCTATGCTGGCGCCGGCGCTCAAGGACGAGCGTCAGGCAGCTTCCGATTCGTAAAGCCCTTTCTGAAGGTGGTCGTGCAGATCCGCATCTTCCATGAGCGCTGCGGTGAGGATGGCGTCGCCCAAGAGTGCCGCCTCGGAAACGCCGCGATGCCACTTTTCTACGGCGAGATCACCTTGGCCGATGCGCATCAAAGTATAGAGTTCGACGCGAGCCGTCGGCTTAAGCGCCGCAATCGCCTCGCGCAAAGCGGTCATCTGTTCGGTGTCGGAAGTGAGCGGCTCATAGCCGAGCTCGGCAGTCGGATTATGTTCGCCGCGTGCAGGCTCAGTCCCGCCCAGATCTTCTTCCGCGACATTGCCGAGAAACGTGTCGCGCTGCGTGCGGGCTGCTTTGGCCAAAAGAGCAATGAAACGGACTTGATCGTTCGTAAGATTTGTCAGCATTGAGAGACTCCTGCTGCGCGTGAAGAGACCCGCGGACGGCGACGCCCATCGGCCACCGCCGTCCGCCGGCTGCCCTTGCGGCCATAGCCGCCGAGCGCTCAGGCGTGGTGCGCGGAAACTGCGCGCAGAACTTCGCCGGACGCCTGCTTGCTGAGCCGGCTCGAAATATCGCCGAGGCTCAGCATGCCGAGAACGGCATGATGCTCGTCGGTCACCGCCAAGCGGCGAATCTGCTTCGCCTCCATCGTCTCGACGGCGCTGTCGATATCGTCCTCCGGCGCGCAGCAAATCGCTTTCTTCGTCATCACGTCTTTTGCCGTCAGCTGGCTCAGATCTGTGCCGTCGGCAAGAGCGCGGCAGGTGAGGTCGCGATCGGTGATCATGCCGACGATGTGGCCGTTGGCCGTCACCGGCATTGCGCCAATGTCGAAATCGCGCATCTTCTTCGCGATCTCCTTGAGCGGCGTGTCCTGCTCGACGAATTGCGCACCCTTGTGCATAACGTCTTTCACCTTCATCTTTTCCTCCTGACGATAAACTCAAACAGATGCCGCAAGTTGGTGGAGCATATCGCTCGGCCGTTGCCGATGATTGATATGCATCAAGGAGGTGCGAAAGCGGCGATTTGTGCGAGTGCACAATAGGCTGCGAAGGGCGCCGCATGAAGGAATGACAAGGACGATGCTTTGATCTCGATCAAGCTGGGGAGGCGGATCCAATAGATGATGTGTCAGCCGTGGAGGATTTGGCACATGGACCTTCCCCTTTTCAGTCCAATGGAGCGAAGCGGTGCGGAAGGCGCGGTGGAACAGCGCGAGGTCATTGTTCCGCCGCTCGGCCTTTCCGGGACGCTTACCATTCCAGCCGGCGCGCACGCGCTGGTCGTCTTCGCGCATGGCAGCGGCTCCAGCCGTTTCAGCCCGCGCAATCGCGCGGTCGCCCATGCGCTCAATGAACATGCCATTGCAACCTTGCTTTTCGACCTTCTGACAGAGGCGGAGGAGGCCAACCGGGCCAATGTCTTCGACATCCGGCTTCTCGCGGAGCGCCTCGTTCAAGCCGTCGATTGGATCGACGAAGATCCGCAGCTACGGCACCTGCGGCTTGGTCTTTTCGGCGCCAGCACCGGGGCCGCAGCAGCGCTTGTTGCGGCGGCTCGGCTCGGCGATCGCATCGGTGCCGTCGTGTCCCGCGGCGGGCGGCCGGATCTCGCCGGCCCGGCCCTCGATGGGCTGAAGACGCCGACGCTGCTGATCGTGGGTGGCAGAGATTTCGGCGTGATCGAGCTCAATGAGGAGGCCCTGACACTGCTCCAGGGGCCGAAAGCGATCGAGATCGTTCCCGGTGCGACGCATCTCTTCTCGGAACCGGGTGCGCTCGAAATCGTGATGGCCGACGCGGCGCGATGGTTCGAAGCCTATTTGACGAAAGGCTCAGCACCAGGCTCCGAATTTGCGCCGCAATAGTCGCAGGGCCGAACGCAGCACCGCCTTGCGCGCAGGCATGCGCGCAAATGATGCCCGCCGCCTCACTCTTCGAAGATCGGCGGTTCGGGTTCGTCCTCTGGTTCGATGTTTTCGATCGGCCGCTTATCTTCCGCCGGAACTTCCGCTTCAATCTCGACGGGCTCGTCCTCGATCAGCTTGGCGGATTCGTTGACGTTCTCATCATAAGAATAGTGTTTGTCCCGCCGCTTGGGCTTGACCGCGTTCTTATGGATGCATGCGTTCGGCATCAGCTTTCTCCTTGATTATCTGTGCATGCTTGACCGGCATCCTCTCACGCCGGCCCAGCATTCTGGCGGGCGCTTTGCTGCGCGGATGCGACAAGGGTTCCGTCTGGTCTGAGATAGATCCGCGTGGCAAAGCGGTGGCTTTCGCGATCAAGAACTTCTGCCAGCCATGCGATGTCGTCGCTGGATGGGCGATCGAGGCGGAAACGCCGGATCTGGAGCGGTACCATTTCCAGGTCGAGAAGATCGCCGCTCGTCACGTCTATATCTGCGAAATACATCAGAGCGAGATCGTCGCGGAACGCCTCATAGCCCCTGATCCCCTCATAGTCGTTCAGGAAGTCGCCGCATCCATAAAGGATAAGGCGGTTACGATAAATCTCGAGAGCCTTGGCATGATGCGAGGAATGACCATGGAGAATCGAGACTCCTGCCTTGTCGATGAGCTCATGGGCAAATTGCCTTTCCTCGGCAGAAATGCCGTAGCCCCAATTGGAGCCCCAATGGACCGACACGACAACGACGTCATGCGGCTGCCTGATCTGCGCCACCTCCTCGGCCACGCGCGCGGCGCTTCGCGCCGTCAGATCCGGTAAGAGATTGATGCCAGGCGCATGCGGACGCGCCGCCCAGTCTCGCGGCGTGCCGCTCGTGATCGAAGCGAATGCAAAGACAAGCAGGCGACCTTTGCCGCCGAGCTCGAGGATGGCAGGCGCTTTTGCCTCTGCAAGATCACGACCAGCACCGGCCGTCTTTATCCTAAGACCCGCCAGCGTCCCGAGTGTTTCGCATAATCCGGCCTCGCTCCAGTCGAGCACATGATTATTGGCGAGAGCGCAGCAATCAATGCCGGCGGCTGAGAGGCATCCCGCATTCTCGGGACTCATGCGGTAATTGATACCCTTGGGGACATAGGCCTCGCTGCGCGTAATGCTGGTCTCGAGGTTGATGATGCGCGCATCCGGCCTGCGCCGGCTCAGTTCATCGAGGGCCACACCCCAGACATAGGAAAGCGAGGCTGGCCGCGCGATCATGCCGTTTGCCGCTTCGGCGAGATGCAGATAATCCACCGCTGAGCCTATGCCCGGCTCATAAAGTTGGGGCTCGCTCGGATGCGGCAGAATTTGATCGATGCCGCGGCCCGTCATCACGTCTCCGCAAAGAAAGATCCTGGTGCTCTGACGCGGCGCGGACATTTTGAGTCGACCTTGCGGGCGCCGACGCACCCACCTCAAACGGGCCAGAAAGCTCGCAGCTCCTTCGGCGTGACCGCTTTGACGTCTTCAAGCTCGGAAGCCGGCAAATGCGCCGCAAGCAGAGCGAAAACTGCACGGGCCACCTCCTCTGCGTCAATACCAGGGTCGCGATGCACCCCTTCGCGTATTCGCTCGAGGACGGCATCGCGGTCTTCGAAGCGCGGCTCCCTTTCCATATGCCAGCCCTCATAATAGAGGCCGCGCAGCAGCGGTGTCAGACAGTTGCCGAGAAAAACCGCTTCGTCCGGCGGCAGGCTGTCGCGCAGCGCATGCAGGCTCGCAATGAGCGCGAGATAGGCCTTATCGCGATCGTGCCAGCCGAGGCGCTGGGTGAGATCATTGATCCAATCTGCCGCGGCCTCCGCGGCGCGATCGAGCTGGGGAAATGCGGTCATCGCCGAAAGCTCACCTTGCGCTGGAAAACGAAGCCATATCGGGTCAAATCGGGCGCAGAGACCCGCCGGCATCTTGAGCCGTTAGCCTTGCAGTGACGCCATCATGACCGGATGGTTCGGATTCGTGTTGCGGTAGATCAAGCTCAGGCAATTGCGCTGGCGTCCACTTGCTGGGGCGTCTTTCAGTCGGTCCGGCATGGCCGCGTCATGGATGCCGGCCGGTCCGACGCTGCAGGATGCCGAGACCGCGCTAGCCGTCGGCCACCGACATGGCCATCGTAGACGCTCGCTCACTGGCACCTTTGGGCGGACCGAGATCACCGCGCCGCGCGCGGATTGCCTGTGACAATGGCAAGACGGCGGAGTGGAGGAGCAGCGCGCTGCGATCCTAGCAGTGCTGCACCGCGACGGTCGCCGCCGTGATTCGCCTGCCTATCTGTCTGCAACCAACATGCGCCGGGTATGGCGCAATTGCCGCCAACATGCGCTGGGTGTGGCGCAATTGCCGCACGGCATGGCAATCTACTCGCAGAGCCCCTCGCCGCATGGTTTTTTCGCCCGGTTCCGCTGGAGGCTGATTGACAACCCGGACCGGCTCACTGAAAATTTAATATAGCGTCCTGTGTCGGAATGCGTGAACGCGCTGAGGGATCAGGCTGCCATTGGGGGAGGAGACTTATGAGCCGTGAACATAAGGTGTTCAGGTCTGGATGGTCGGCTATTGTTAGATTTTTGCGCCTTGGCGTCTTGGCCGCTACGGCCCTGGGGGGCGCAGCCGCGCTGGTGGCATCAACGCCGGCAGAAGCCGTTCCGAGCTTCGCCCGACAGACTGGCATGGCCTGCGAGGCCTGCCATACGGTATTTCCCGAGCTGACGCCATTCGGTCGGCGGTTCAAGCTCAACGGCTATACGCTGACGACCACACCGGACGGAGTCTCGGATATCAACCAGGCCAAGGAGAGAGTCCTGGCGCTGGCTCCCTTTCCTCCGCTTTCATTCTTATTCCAGGCCAGCTACGACCGATGGGCCCGAGCGCCAATCGATGCCAACGGCCTTCCCGGGCAGACCGATACAGCGCAATTTCCGGATGCGATGACCATCATGTATGGTGGCAGAGTTACTGACCATATCGGAGCTTGGATCCAGCTGACCTATACCCAGAACTCGGGCACAATCGGCATCGATACGACCGAGGTCAGATACTCCGACCATAACGCCGACAGTAGTTTGGTCTGGGGCGTATTAGCCAACAACAGCGTGGGCATGCAGGACGTCTGGAATACGGGTTGGTGGTCGCTCCCGGCTTTCTCCATGGAAAGCCTGTATGTCGAAAGCCCGAACGGCGTCGGTGGCTTGACTGGGCCGATAATTTCGAGCTTTGCCACCAATGTGGCGGGCGTCGGTGCCTACGTCTTTTACAACGACGCGTTCTATCTTGAGGGCGCTGTCTATAGATCGGCCTGCCCAGGGACCATCAACTCCGCGCAAGACAGCACCAATCTCGCCACGTGCGGAGGGATTATCCAGGGCGCCGCCCCTTATTGGCGGGCTGCTTACGAGCTTGACTGGGGCAAGAACTCGTTGTCCGTCGGGACTACAGGAATGTACGTAGACTACATTCCTTGCGTCGGGTTAGGCAGCATTATCACCAATCCGGGCGCCTGCTCGGTTGACGGGATCAACCCAGAATCAGCTTCTGGTGGACCCGGCAACCGCTACCTTGATGTGGGTGGCGACTGGCAGTACCAGTATATCGGCGACAATCATATTTTCTCGCTGGCCGGCCATTACATGCACGAACATGTCGATGTCAGTCCCCTTTTCATTACGAACGGAGAGTACAGCAACACAACAGACTATCTCGATCAGTTCGTGGTTACCGCCAGCTATTATTATCAGCGCCGCTTTGGCGGATATGTCAGCTTCGTGTCGACTACCGGCAGCAATGACCCCGCTCTGTTGGGCGGCAACGGGTCGCCAAACAACCAATACGAGGTGTTCGAGTTCGACTATATGCCGTGGCTGAACACGAAGTTCCTTGTTCAGTATGACTTGTACAACCGGGTCGCCAACAATCAGAGCCCGTTCTATCCGAGCGGGTACGCTACCAAGGCATCGGACAACAACACGATAGTGGGTGGACTATGGATGGCCTTCTGATGAAAAAAAGCGCCGCAGCGTCGCTCTTCTTCGCTGCCTTCGCGCTCGCAGCTGTCGTCAGCGGTGGTGCATCTGCTGACGACACGATCTCCAAGATGGTCGCAGCTTTCGTCGGCACTGGTGGTCCTGTAGGCGCTTGGGGCCCGGCCCCCGAGATCGTCGGCGACGTGTGCACCAAGTGCCATGGTCCCGGTGGGATCAGCGTGCGGTCGCCATTTCCGAGCTTGGCCGCGCAGCCGGCGGCCTATCTCGACGCCCAGCTAGGGCTGTTTCGCGATCACGGCCGCAGCGATCCCTATGCGCGAGCCATGATGTGGGGTATCGCCCGAGGTCTTTACGAGAGCCGCCTTTCCACGGACGAAGTCAAGGCCATTGTGGACTATTACTCTAGCCAGCCGCCGCCCGTAGGCAAGCCGCCCACCAATCCCGCCCTGGCTGCGGAAGGCAAGGCGATCTACGAGAACGGGGCAGCGGCGCAGAACGTTCCCGCTTGCCAGAGCTGCCATGAACCCGGCGCCGTGGGGAAGGAGATATTTCCGCGGCTGGCCGGTCAGCATCGCAGCTATCTTGTGAGAGAGCTGAAGCAGTTCCGCAGCAAGCTGCGCGAAAGCGACATCATGCAGAACAACGTCAAAGACATGACCGATCAACAGATCGAAGCTGTGGCCGAGTATCTTGCCTCCCTGTAGATCCGGATAAATCAGGCAGATAGTCCTCACATTTGAGAATCGAGAACCATCACCCCCGCAATGCGGGGGTGATGCGTTTGGGGCGGCAGGCTCCAATATCAGGCGGCGCGCGGCCGTCCGTTGACTGCGCGACGCGCAAGCTCCCAATTAGTTTCAGATCGGTACGGTCAGCGAGCGTCGGTCTCGGCCAATGCGTGCCTGCGCGATGCGATTGCGCGGGCCCGGCGCGGCCGCGTCATGGACGGCGCCCCGAACCGACAGCGGACTCCGCCACGCAACGACGATTGTCGGCCGGCGGCACGGCCGGCGGACACGAAAGCTCACCTTGCGCTGGAAAACGAAGCCATATCGGGTCAAATCGGGCGCAGAGATCCACCGGCATCTTGAGCCGTCAGCCTTGCAGTGAGGCCATCATGACTGGATGGTTCGGATTCGTGTTGCGGTAGATCAAGCTCGGGCAATTGCGCTGGCGTCCACTTGCTGGGCGTCTTTCAGTCGGTCCGGCACGGCCGCGGTTTCCGATATTGGCGTAAACGTCGGAGAAATTGCCAAGGTAGCAACGCTATCACGAACGCCAGCGCCACCAAGGCGACCAGGATGACGGCGCGGCCGGGCCAAGGGCCGAGGGCGGCGACGAAAGGCGGAATCCGCCAGGCAGGTGGCGGATTGCCGACAAAACCGTAATTTGCGCCGAGCCGGAGGTCGACGGGCAAGATGATGGCAAGATAGAGCAAGCTCACGGCCGCAGCGCGGCCAAAATCTCGCCAATCGGGACGAAAGCCGAGCACCGCGATGTCATAAACCGCGCAAGTCATGACGATCGTGTGAGCGATCCAAAACGCCCAAAAAACCAGTGAGGCCGGGCCTGCGGTGAGCAACGGCTGAATGAAGGCCTGCAGCGTGAGCGCGAAGGCCCAGAAATAGAGCGTCGCCCGAGCCCAGCGGTTGCGCGTCCAGAGCGCGAGTGGCGCGACCATTCCATTGAGATCGCAGATTTGCAGAGGCAATCCGCTCGCAACGTCTACACCTTTCCAATTCCACCAGACATTATAGGCTACGAAGTAGCAGGCCGCGAAGATCGCGATGGCGCGGCGCAAATTGGCTTCCGCCTTTTTGGCACGCAACGCCCGACCTAGGAGAGCTACGGCTGCAATGGTTGCTATTGAAACGACGACTGAAACGAGGTGCAATCCGCTGTAGGGAACGAAGCTGGCGCCGGCGCCGGGATCCGTGAATGCTCTGATCGTCTGGCCGATCATGGGCGGCTCTTCGCAACTACACAATCTCGATGGACCGAGCAAAATATTCTACCGACATTCTGGAATTCTGGAATATGGAGACCGGAATTTATTGCCCAGGACGGGGAGCCACCAAGAGTGTCAATCAGCACCGATCGGAACCCTTCGCAAAGCGCTAAGACGCGCAGATATTTCTCGACAAATTCGTTCAGGCCGGGGGCTTGATCGACGCCCATCGCGAGTGCGGCTAGGACCTGACTTCTGGCGTAAACGTGGCGCCGCAGTTCGGACTCCGCCCGGCTTCCAGGTCGGTGATTATTCGCAGATTGTGTTTCAGCGCCAAAGTGAGACTTCGCCCATTTGTCATTCAACTGGCTCATCTTGCAGGGAAATATCGTGTTCGTCGGGGTCCCGATGGGCGCCGGTTGGGACCCTTAATCCCGGCGATACTCGTAAGAAATACTAGGCAATTGCGCGATTTTAGGGTGGAGTCCCACTTTGGCGCTGAAACACAGGATGGCCGCATGGCAGCCTATGACTTTCTCGCGCCAACCGAATGGAATCTGCATCCGGCCGGCCCTTTGGCTACTTGTCTGCTCGGCGCAGATCTAGGCACTGGGGAAGCCGCTGGCTTGCGCATTGCCCGGCTCGCGGCTTTATTCGACCCTTGCGTCGCCTTTCGTGTCGAATGGACGGAAGCAGCGCATGCATGAGATGGCGATGAGCGAAAGCCTGGTCGAGATCGTCGAAGAGGAAGGCCGCAAGCATGGATTCACGAAAGTGCGCACCATCCGCATCGAGCTCGGTGCGCTCGGCCATGTCGAGCCAGAGGCTTTGCGTTTCTGTTTCGATGCGGTCACGCGCGGGACGATTGCCGAAGGCGCGCATCTCGACATTATGACTGTGGCGGGGGCTGGATTCTGTCTCGATTGCGGCCAGACGGTCCCGCTGACAGAGCGGTTCGGCGCCTGTCCAACCTGCGGTACTTATCGTGTGCAGATGACTGCGGGCGACGATCTACGCATTAAGGAATTGGAGGTCGACTGATGTGCACAATATGCGGCTGCGGAACGGCGAGCGTCGATCATCCTCATGATCATCAGCACGGCCACACTCACGATCACGATCATGCGCATGATCATTCTCACGATCACGGCCATGCCCGTGAACATCTGCATGATCATACACACGACTACGAGCATTCTGAGCATCACGACCATCGGTATGACCAGGGCCCGGCAGCGCTCGACTTCGGCAGCGGGCCGGTAGGCGTCCATGTTCCCGGCCTCGCGCCGGAGCGTATCATCCGTATCGAGCGCGATATTCTTTCAAAGAACAATGCTTATGCCGCGGAGAATCGCGCAAAATTTGCGCGCAATGGAATTTTCGCGCTCAATTTCGTCTCAAGCCCAGGCTCGGGCAAGACGTCGCTGCTGGTGCGAACCATTGAGGATATGAAGAGCCGCTTCCCGATCAGCGTTATCGAAGGCGATCAGCAGACCGCCAATGACGCATTGAGAATCCGCGCGACGGGCATTTCGGCCATCCAGATCAATACGGGCAAGGGCTGCCACCTCGACGCACATATGGTCAGCCTCGCGCTCAGGGGTCTCGATCTCGCATCCGGTGGGCTGCTTTTCATCGAAAATGTCGGCAATCTCGTCTGCCCCTCCGCCTTCGATCTCGGCGAAGCACATAAGATCGTCGTCCTGTCCGTCACCGAAGGTGAAGACAAACCGCTCAAATATCCCGATATGTTCGCCGCTGCCGAGCTGATGCTGCTGAACAAGGCGGATTTGCTGCCGCATCTTGATTTCAATGTCGGCCAATGCCTCGCCAATGCGCTGCGCGTCAATCCACGTCTTCAGACTTTGGTCGTTTCCGCCCGAACAGGCGAGGGGACGGCTGCCTTCTATGCCTGGATCGAGGCGCGCGCAGCTTTGTTGACGGAAGCACGGCGCGCCCTCGACGCTCAGGCAGGATGAGGCATGAACCGGCCGGAGCTTTTCATGCTGGTATCTGCCGCGTCGCAGAAGCTTGATTTACGTGTGCGGCGCCGTTCAGAGCGTCGGGTTCCGGCCTTTTGCGCATGCGCCGCCGCCGCTCGCCTACCGGAGATCCTTCACGACTTCTTGGGAACTGCGTCTGGTCCGGCGATCGGAGGGCCGCTGTCCGCAGCTTCCGGTTTTTCAACAAGCGAGGCGCCGCCTCCCAGAGACTCGCGCTCGCCGTCGCGAGCGCGGAGCCGCGCAGAAAGGAACGACGCGGCAGCCCATTTTTGGCGCGTCCATCAGCCATTGTCACAGCAAGCCCTCTGACCGGTGACATAGGCTCTGATGCCGTCGGCCGAAAATGCTTTGGGCGAAATCTATTTGTCCGCGCTTGTATTGAATTGAGCCACATCAAATGGCTGGGGTGGCATCGGAAGGGGGCGATCGGCTCATTGCGATTTGAATCGCGAATTTGTGATCATGGCGATCGCCGGCGGTCTTCTTCAGCCGAAGTTCAAAAAGCGAAGGCTGCTCGAGGACTCAATGGCTTGATACGCATCAATGTCGGCGGCGTGCGGCGCCGCTAGGCTCCGTCAGATAGCAACAAACCAGCTGGCCTCCTCTTCAGACATGACCAAGCGCATAAGAAACCGACTGCTCGCTACGGCAATTTTTCTGGCGCTTGGCGGCTTGGCAGCCTACTGGCTCCCAGCGCCCATTCGGCAATGGCTGAATCCCCCGCGAGGTCCGGGCGTTCTGCTCGTCTCCGGCAATATCGAGGCGCATGAAAGCGTCCTGAGCTTCAAGACGGTGCAGTCGCGCATCATCGAATTGCCTTTTGACGAGGGGCAATGGGTGACGGCGGGAACGCTCATCGCGCGGGTCGAGTCCGCCGACTATTGCCAGCAGGTCGTGATCGCACAGAGAACGCTCGACGTACAGCAACGGCAGCAGGCCGTGGCTGTGCAGAATGTGGAGGCCGCTGAGAAGACGGTCACGAGCGACGAGGCCGATCTCGCGATGAAACAGCTCGATTATGATCGGGCGCAAACGCTTTTGACGACCGGCGCCGGGACGGTCGAGACGCGAGATCTGGCACTCACGGCGTTCCGGCAGTCGGCGGCCGCACTCGATCGCGACAAGGCGCTCGAAGTCGTCTCCGAGCGGAACGTCGCTTTGGCTGAGGCCAATATCCGAAATGCGAAAGCAAGCCTCAAAATGACGGAGATCGTCTTGGGATATACGACGCTGAGCGCGCCTTTCGATGGCGTGATCATGGTCCGCCAAGCCGAACTTGGCGAAGTGTCGCTGCCCGGCGCGCCGGTGGTGACGCTCGCAGATTTGGATCATATCTGGCTGCGCGCCTATATCAACGAGCAGGACATCGGCAAGGTGCGCTATGGCGAATCGGCCATCGTGACCACCGACACCTATCCCGGCAAAAAATACCGTGGCCGGATTTCGTTCATCGCCTCGAACGCCGAATTCACGGCGAAGACCGTCGAAAGCCATGCCGAGCGCGTGAGCCTCGTCTACCGGATAAAGATCGACATCTATAATCCGACGCATGAGCTCGTCCCTGGCATGCCGGCGGATGCGCATATCCAATTGCTGCCGCCGGGTCCGTCATGAGCAGTCCAGTCCCCGAAATGGTCCTGGCGCAGGATGTCGGCAAGCATTTTGCCGACCTCGTCGCCATCGAACATCTGAGTTTTGCCTGCGCACGCGGCGAGATCTTCGGCTTCGTCGGGCCGGACGGCGCCGGCAAGACGACCATCATGCGGCTTCTCGGCGGCATCATGCCGCCAGACACAGGATCGATCGTCATCGACGGCGTCGACGTCGTCGCCGACCCCGAAGCCGCGAAAGTCCACTTAAGCTACATGCCGCAGCGCTTCGGCCTTTATGAAGATCTCACTGTCGATGAGAACATCGCCTTTTTTGCCGACCTCTTCGAGATCGACCGCAAAACACGGGACGAGCGCGCACTCAAACTCTTGGCGGCCTCGGGAATGCTGCCGTTCCGCAGGCGGCGTGCGGGCCAGCTCTCAGGCGGAATGAAGCAGAAGCTCGGCCTGACCTGCTCGCTCATTCATACGCCGAAAGTCTTGCTCCTCGACGAGCCGACGGCCGGCGTCGATCCCGTCTCACGGCGGGATTTCTGGCGCATCCTCTATGATTTGCGCGGCGAAGGCGTCACTATCGTCATTGCGACATCCTATCTCGATGAGGCCGAGCGCTGCACGAGACTGGGCCTGCTCTACGGCGGCCGTATGCTCCATTGCGGCACGCCGAATGAGCTCAAGCGGCTCATGCCGGGCGAACTTCTCGCCCTGACCTCGCCGCAGGCGCGCAAGGCGCGCGATTTGGTGAGGACCCTCGAGGGAGTGTCCCGGGCGCTTCTCGTCGGCGATGGCATTCACATCGTCGTCGACGACGCCGATCGCAGAAAGCCGGAAATCGCCGACGCTTTGCGAAAGGCCGGGGTCGGCTTCGATCAGATCGAAGAGCTGCGCCCATCCATCGAAGATCTGTTCGTCTCGCTTCTCGATCGACCGGGGGCCGGCGCATGAGCGAGCAGGCCGTCCCTTCCGAGCCGCGGATCGTCGCCGATCATCTCGTGAAGCGCTTCGGCGCCTTCACCGCCGTCGATCAGGTGAGCTTCACGGTGGGCCGCGGCGAGATCATGGGCTTTCTCGGCCCCAATGGGGCGGGCAAATCGACCTTGATTCGGATGCTGTGCGGATTGCTGCGCCCATCCGCTGGACGAGGCCTTGTCGCGGGGATCGACGTCGGCCGGGAGCCGGAGCATGTTCGCGAAAACATCGGCTACATGTCGCAGAAATTCTCCCTCTACAACGATCTCTCGGTCATCGAGAATCTCAGATTCTTCGGCGGCATTTATCGCGTGACCGGCGCAAGGCTTTCGGCGCGGATCGCCTTCGCGATCGAAATGGCAGGGCTGAGAGGACGCGAGGATACGCTCGTAGCCACCCTCTCAAGCGGCTGGAAGCAGCGGCTCGCGCTTGGTTGCGCCGTGCTGCATCAGCCGCCGGTGCTCTTTCTCGACGAGCCGACCTCCGGCGTCGATCCGAATTCGCGGCGCCGGTTCTGGGATTTGATCTACACGCTTTCGGAAGAGGGCGTGACGGTGCTGATCACGACCCATTACATGGATGAGGCGGAATATTGCAATCGCGTCGCGCTGATCAACCAGGGCAGGCTCGTCGCTCTAGGCCGTCCGAGCGAGCTCAAGCGTGGAGCACTTCACGGCGATCTGTTGCTTGTCGACTGTGAGGACCCCGGCGCCTTGCTGCTTGCGTTGGAGGGGGCGCCTCACCTGCGCGATGCCGCACCCTTCGGCTCGGCTCTGCATCTTCTCGTCGATCATGCGGCAGAGGACGTTCCTGCGATCGAAGCCTATCTCGCCGCACGGAATCTCCATTGGACCCGCATCGAGCCCATCATGCCATCGCTCGAGGATGTCTTCGTGCAATTGGTCGAGGCGACGGCGGCGAAGGGACCGCCGCCATGAGAGCGCAGCGGCTCAAGGCGATTGCGCGAAAGGAGCTTCTGCAGGTTGTGCGCGATCCGCGAAGCCTGATGATCGCGCTTCTCATGCCGCTAATGCAGATGGTGCTGCTCGGCTATGGTGTCAGCCTGGACATCAAACATATTCCGGTCTGTACCTTCGACCGGGAGGCAAGCCAGCACAGCGAGGCCTTATTGAAGCGCTTTCAGGCCTCTGAATATTTTCGGATCGTCGAAGTCGCAGCAAACTATGCTGCAATCAAAGAGGCCTTGGATTATGGCCGCTGCAAGATGGCCATCGTGGTGCCGCCGACTTTTTCCGAGCGCCTGAACGACACCGGCAAAAGCTATGTGCAATTGATCCTCGATGCGACGGATGACAATACGGCGAATATCGGCCTCGGCTATGCGCAAACTGTCGTGTCCGGATTCTCGAATGACATTGCAATCCTCTATGCCGGCCGGCAGGGCATGGTTCAGGAGGACCAACCGGTCACGCTTCAACCCCGTGTCTGGTTCAATGAGGATCTGGACAGCCGGAATTTCATCGTTCCGGGCGTCGTCGCCGTGGTCCTGGCTCTGGTCGGCGCGCAGCTCACCTCCTTGACGATTGCCCGGGAATGGGAGCGCGGAACGATGGAGGTTCTGATTTCCACGCCGGTCACCCCGCTCGAAGTGATGATCGGAAAGATCCTGCCCTATTTCGTGATTGGCCTGTTCGATGCGGCCTTCTGCCTGACGCTCGCAATCTTCTGGTTCGAGGTGCCGTTCCGCGGCACGCTCTTCACGCTCTTCTTCACGACATCATTGTTCCTGGTCGTCGTGCTCGGCGTCGGCTATCTGATTTCGGTCGCGGTCCGCGGTCAGATCGGTGCGAGCCAAGTGGCGCTGCTAGTGACCTTGCTGCCGACATCGCTGCTTTCCGGCTTTACCTTTCCGATCGACCAGATGCCAGCAGCCGTCCAGGCGATCACCTATCTCGTCCCCTCACGCTATTATGTGACGATCGTCAAGGCGATCTTCCTCAAGGGTGCGGGCATAAGCGAGCTCGCCCAGCCGATCGCATTGCTTGCGCTCTATGCGGCGGTGATCGGCATGCTGGCGGCGCGCGCCTTCCGCAAGAAGCTGGATTGATGGCATGCTCAGCCGCATATTCACTCTGATGATCAAGGAGTTCATCGAACTCAGGCGCGATAAATGGGCGTGGCTTCGCCTCATCCTGTTGCCGCTCCTTCAGGTGATCATCTTCGGCTACGCCGTGACTTTCGAAGTGTTCAGCGTGTCGACGGCGGTTCTCGATCTGGACCACAGCCAAGAGAGCCGGGATTTGATTTCACGCTTCACTTACACCGGCCGCTTTAATGTCGTGCGCATCGCAAGGACGCAGGCGGATATCACTCGGGCGATCGACCGGGGCGACGCCACGGTCGCAATCACCGTCTATCCGCGCTTTGCGGAATATCTCCGCAACGGCCAGTCCGCGCCGCTGCAGGTCGTCGTCGACGGGACCAATTCTAACACGGCGATGATCGCGCTCGGCTACGTGGGTCAAATCGTTTCGCAGTTCTCGCAAGATTATGCGAGCGATTTTGCGACAAGGCTACACGGCGGCGGACAAGGTTCCCGCATCGTGCAAATCGTTCTGGAGCAGCGGCCTTGGTACAATCCCGACCTCAACAGCCGCTGGTTCTTCGTGCCTGGGGTGATTGCCATATCGATATTGACGATAGTCATCAATCTGACGTCATTCGCGGTCGTGCGCGAGCGCGAGGTCGGCACGCTCGAGCAGATCATGGTGGCGCCGATCCGACCGCTGGAATTCATCATCGGCAAGGCCGTTCCTTTCTTTATCGTCGGGCTCGCTCTCGTGAGCCTGATTGCTGCGGTCGGCACTTTGTGGTTTCGTGTCCCCTTCGTCGGCAATCTCCTGGTCTTGCTCCTTGGAACCTCGCTCTATCTTGTGAGCGTGCTTGGCATCGGCCTCTTGATTTCGACCTTGTGCTCGACGCAGCAGCAGGCTTTCGCGACGAATTTCTTCGTCATCAATCCGATGTTCATTTTGTCGGGATTCAGCTTTCCGATCGGGAGTATGCCGGATGCTCTGCAATGGCTGACCTATCTCAATCCGGTCCGCTATTATCTCATCATCATCCGCGGGACCTTCTTGAAGGGCGTGGGCGTGGCAGTGCTTTGGCCCGAGATGCTGGCGCTTGCCTTGCTCGCGACGGGGCTTCTTACCCTCTGCGTCCTTCGCTTTCATAAATCGCTTGATTGAGCTCGCTGAGCCCCTGCGGCGGCCTCGCCTGTCGCGCTTCATGCGATGATCCGCGCTCTTCGGCGCGCAGCCATCCCTATGCTCTGGAAGAAAAATACGAGCTGTTGAAGACGAGCGCGGCGTTTGACGGCGCGGCGAAGAACTTCGCTTGGCTGGGCGACGACGTTCGTGACGCGCGGAAGCTGGCGCCGATGATGGAGAAGTGGCGACCAAGCTAGAGTGCGATGCGGAAAAGTTCGAAGCGCTTTGCCGCCGGCGTTCGTCTGGACTTTTTTGGGCGTCAGCATAATTAAAGCATCTGCCCCGTCCGGCGATCGTTTTGATTTTACCGAATGGAGTTGACGAGGCAGCTTGCAGAACGAGCGCGTTCTGAGCAGTGGAGGCGATTATGGAAGGCTTCATCGCCCGCGCAAATATCGACCATTACCGGCATCTACTCAAAACTGAGTGCGACGAGGTCAAGCGGCAGGTCATTTTGCGATTGATCGCGGAGGAAGAGACCAAACTTGCCCAAGAGATGGCGGCGGCCGGCAACAAGACTCTTCAAGCCCGTACTTTGCCTTGTCGCGCCGCTGCCGAAAACGAAGGCTTTGCTGCTTCAAGGCCGGATCGGATTGTTGACGGCAGCATCAAATAGATGCTGGGAGGAACGGCGAAGCTTGGCGCGCGTCTGAGAGCACGACGCAGCGGCTTCCTTGTGGTTCTGGAAGCGCGCTGGACGGTCATGCGGTAGGGTAGTCTGTGGCCAAGCTGGTCTCTCTCCAGAGATCGATCTCCTGCAGCATCGATTGCAGCTGGTTTTTGACATTGTGCAAGCCTTCGCGGTCCAGCACGAGATGGTGCGGCGGGTTTGCTGACTGCACTGCCTTGATGATGGCCTCGGCGGCCCGCGCCGGGCCGCCCGGCAGTCAGCAGATCCGGGGGAGAGGATCATCTTCCAATTCCTCGATGATCCGCTCGCCGCCGATCGCCGTTTCCAGAATGACATAAGCTTCCTGTCCATCGACGCGGCCGATTTCGGCTGCATCGGCGCCGAGAGCATGCCATGCATCGAGCGCCTGCGGCGCATCTGCCGGCGCGACGACAGCGACGACGCGGCCTTCACTGGCCAGGAACAGCGGATCATAGCCCAGGGCTTCGCACAGGCCGGAAACCTCTTCACGAAGGGGAAGCGAGGCTTCCTGCAATCGAACAGAGCAGCCGGTTGTCCGCGCGATGTCGTGCATCACCGTGGCAAGCCCGCCGCGCGTTGGGTCGCGCATGAAGCGCAAGCCGGGGAGGTGGCGGATCGCCAATGTCAGAGGCAAGACGCTCGCCGCATCGGACAGAAGTGCGCCCTTCAGCCCGAACGCCTCGCGGGCCAGCAAGACGGCCGCGCCGTGATCGCCGACCGTGCCGCTGACAAGGATTCGATCGCCGTCGCAAATCTTATCGAATCCGAGGCGCAGGCCAAACGGGCGCACGCCGATGCCCGTCGTCGCCAAATAAAGCCCGCTGGCCTCACCGCGGCGGAGGATCTTCGTATCCCCAGCCACGACCCGCACCCCATCGGCCTCTGCCGCCATCGCCATGCTGGCGACCAGGCGCTCCAATTGCGCGAGGTCGAAGCCCTCCTCGATAAAGGCATTGAGGGTGAGATAGAGGGGCAAGGCGCCGGCGACGGCAAGATCATTGACCGTCCCATGCACGGCCAAGGATCCGATGTTCCCGCCGGGAAACTCCAGCGGCTGCACGGTAAATCCATCGGTGGTGACGAGGACTTCGCCTTCGGGAAGAAGCAAATGCGCTGCGTCGACATTGGTGTCGAGGTGAGGATTGGCGAGATGCCGCGCGAACACCGTCTCGATGAGTTCGCGCATGAAGCGGCCGCCATTGCCATGCGCCAAGGTCACATATCGGTTCATCGCTGCCCCGCTTCGATAAGCTGACCGAAGCTGAGGCCCGCGTCATTGCAGGGCAGGCGCTCCGGGATGAAGATGGAAAAACCGGCAGCTTCCGCCATTTGCTTGATCTCTTCGCAGAGAATGCGATTTTGGAAGACGCCGCCCGTCAGGCCGATGTGTGAAACTTCATGTTCGGCTCTGATGGCCAGGGCCTGATCGACCAAAGCGCGTGCCAATGACGCATGAAACATGGAAGCGCGATCCGCCACGCTGCGCCGCTCGTCCTGGAGAGGCGATAGAAGCGACTGCCACTCCGTGCGCCAAAGGCCTGAATGTCTGGCGAGGGGGAGGGGAATTGCACCGCCTCGCCCTCTCGCCGCGGCTTCGACTTGGATTGCTGCCTGCCCTTCGTAACTCGCTTCCTCACACAGCCCGAGGAAGGCGGCCGCCGCATCGAAGAGACGGCCCACGGACGAAGTTTGCGGACAATTAACCCCTTGCTCAAAGGCCAGTCGCAAAAAGAGAGCGCTGTCGCGCATCTGAAAGCGTGATGCGGTCCCGCTTTCCCAACAGAGCGCCAGAGCATTGCGCCAAGGCTCGCGCGCGGCGCGGTCGCCGCCAAGCAGGGCGAAGGGCCGCCAGCTCGCGACGCGCCGCCATCTTCCAGGCTGGCCGAGCAAAGCCTCGCCGCCCCAGATCATGCCGTCTTCGCCATAGCCGGCGCCGTCCCAGGTGAAGATCAGCCAATCGCCGCCGCGCGGATATTCGGCCGTCAAGGCCGCGGCATGAGCATGATGGTGGAGAACCCGGACGACGGGGAGCTTCCACTGAGCCGCGAGCCGCGTCGTCGCATAATTCGGGTGGGCGTCGCAGGCAAGGAGCGCGGCCTCGACTCCGTAAAGGCGCTGAAGATCACGCGCCACCTCCTGGAGCAGGGCACGGCTTCGCGGTGCATCCATATCGCCGAGATGCGGCGAGACGACCGCGCGGTCTCCCCAACCCAAGGTGATCGTGTTTTTCCATTGACCACCGAGCGCCAGGACGGGCCGCGCGAGCGTGAACGGCAGGCTGATTTCCAATGGTGCGTTGCCGCGCCCAAGCCGCATCGGCCGGGGACTTCCGGCAACGATGCGATAGACGGGATCGTCGGCCGGCCGGAGAATCGGCCGGTCATGATGGAGGAAGGCGTCGGCCATTCCGCTGAGGCGGCTCTCGACCATGGCCGGATCGGTCAGGACCGGCTCGCCGCTGATATTCGCCGATGTTGCGACGAGCGGCGCTCCAAAATCGCGCAGCAGCAGATGATGCAGCGGGCTGTAGGGGAGCATGGCGCCGATTTCGGCGCAGCCGGGCGCGATCTCGGCTGCGAGCGTTGCGTCATCGTGCTTCGCGATCAGCACAATGGGCCGAATGGGATCGCGCAGCAGTCTTTCATGGTCCGGATCGAGCCGCACAGCGCGGCGCAAAGAGATGAGCCCGGTTTCGATCGGAAACATCACGGCAAAAGGCTTATCGGGCCGCTGCTTGCGTCGGCGCAGCGCCTGCACCGCGCGCGAATGCATGGCATCGCAGAGCAGATGGTAACCGCCGATTCCTTTGACTGCGACGATGCCTCCGGCCCGCAGCGCCGCAATCGTTGCGGCGAGCGCAGCCTCGCCACGGTATGCGCTTTGATTCGGCGCACGGAATTCGAGCTGTGGTCCGCAAGCCGGGCAGGCAATGGGCTCGGCATGAAAGCGGCGATCAAGCGGATCTTGGTATTCAGCCGCGCAGTTGGGACACAGCGCGAAGCCGGCCATCGACGTGCGCGCGCGGTCGTAAGGCAAGCTTTCGATCAAGGTGTAACGCGGGCCGCATTGCGTGCAATTGATGAAAGGATAGCGATAGCGGCGATCGTGCGGATCCTCGAGTTCACGCAGACATTCGTCGCAGGCGAAATAATCCGGCGAGAGATGAATGTGCCGGCTCGAGCCAGCCTGGCTCGCATGGATCTCGAAACTTTCGCCGACCCCAGGCTTTGTCGGTAGCTCAGCCAGGATCTTGGGGCGGGCCAGGGGAGGCGCTTCGGCAATCAGCGCGGTTGCGAAGAGACCCAGAGATTGTGCATCGCCTTGTACGAAAACCTCGACTTCCCCGGCATGGTTTCGAACCCAGCCTCCGAGGCCATAGCGGCAAGCAAGCCGATAGACGAAAGGCCGGAATCCGACGCCTTGGACACGGCCGCCGACCACCCATTTCCGCGCGATAGGGCCAGACATGGAATTCCTACAATCACACGACCGGACAAGCGGGTTTGCGCGAGGCGCGCACGCCATTCGCCCACCAGATCCGGCAGGCTCCTTCATCCGAGACCATGCAGGGCCCGATCGGTGTGCGCGGCGTGCAGGCCTGTCCATAGAGCGCGCATTGGTCGGGATAGATCCGACCCAGAACGACACGGGCGCAATCGCAGCCGGGCGGCATTTGCCCGGCGCGCTGGCGCGCATCGTCGGCGAAGGAAGGGTAAAGCCGCGAGGCATCGTGTTGCGCCAGATGCGGGCGTAACGCGTAGCCCGAAGCGGGAATGGTGCCGATGCCTCGCCAAGGAGCGTCTATGATCTCGAATGCCGTTTGGATCAGGCCCTGCGCCGCTTTATTCCCGCCCGGCCGCACCAGCTCGGCATAGCAATTGTCAAGGAAGCAGCGGTCCTCGACAAGTTGCCGCAAGACGGAATAGAGCGCCGCAATCAGACTTTCTGCGGTGAAGCCGGCGACCGCCCCCGGGATTTGATGCCTATCGGCGACAAAATTCCATTCCTCCGGTCCCATCACCGTCGAAACATGGCCGGGGGCAATGAGAGCGTCGAAACCTGGTGCTTCCGATTGCAAGAGCATTGCCACGGCAGGCCAGGTGCGTCGGCCGGCAAGCAGGACGGATAGATTTTCGGGCACGCCTTCATTCAACATGGCCGCAACCGGCGCCATGGTCGTCTCGAAACCGGCTGCGAAGAAGACAATCTTTCGCTCAGGATGATCATGCGCGATTTGGACGGCCTCTCGCGGCGAAGCAACAGGCAGGACGTCGCCACCCGCGGCGCGGGCCTCTTCGAGTGAGCGCACTTCGCCCTTCGCGACATTCACCGGCACGCGCAGCATATCGCCGAACGCGACAAGAATGACCGGCTCCAACAAAGCAAGCTGAATGGCTTGATAGACGATCTCTTCCGGGCACACGCAGACCGGGCAACCAGGCCCCGGAACGAGCTCGATGCCCGGCGGAAGCGCCTTGCGCAAACCCGCCATGGAAATCGAACGCTCATGTCCGCCGCACACATTCATCACTTTGAAAGAACGCGGGAGCGCGAGTGAACGAATCCGATCGAGCCATTGCTGCGACGTGGTCATGTCTGAGCTCGCTTTGCTGTCATCAGCAGCGACGACTGCGCCATTGAACCAGAGCCATTGAACCAGAGATGCAGATCATCGCCTTTGCGCATGGTCAGGCTAATGACCTGAGTCGGATTTGCAAGCGCCGATCGCAGTCTCGTCGGCGCAGGATCCATATCATCGAGAACGGATCGGGTTTCGCAGCAGAACGGAGGGTCTCCCGAAACCTCACCGGATATTCCACGAGCTTGTCATTGATCTGTGTCAAAGACCGCTGCGCAATCTTCCGCTGTTGTTCGAAACGAAGGCGCGGCGGTCAGAGCAGACGATCTCCCGTTCAATCGTCGTGAAGCCATTGGGTCGCCGCTCATTAAATTATGCGCCAATCGCCATGCGTTTCGGCAAGAGGAAACATGATTGGATGATGCCTTCTGCTCGGCAACGGCTTTTGTGCTGGGCTCTCATGCATCATGACCTGCTGACTCGGCCGCCAGGATCTGATCATATAATTCCCAGGCCGAGCGTGCCTCCTGCGGCGTTAGCTTTTGGAGAGCGTAGCCGACATGGACTATGACGAAATCGCCTGCTTTGACCGGCTCGTCCTGCAGCAGGAAAAGGCTCACGTCGCGCTGAACGCCCTTGGCCTCGCAGCGCGCGAGATAACCGTCGATGGAGGTTATTTGCATAGGGATTCCGAGGCACATGCCATTCACCAATTTGGCCGTGGAAGCCGTTGCTCTGCCAATGAAGAATATTATCACGATGCGGCTGGACAGGTCGAGAGCCGAATAGTCAGCAGCCTGGCTTGACCTGACGTTCGGATGAACGACCGCGCTGTTTACTGAGGAATATGTGGCATGGATAGCTCGGCCGAGCAGGAGGGCGCCAAGCTCTGCGAACAGCCATCCACCGCTGTCAATTCCGCCATTGTAGTGCTTGGCCTTGGCAACATTCTCCTCGGCTGATAGTCAAGGAGGCGGCGATGACTGTGCTGACCGGGCGCGCCGCGGCTAGCTACGGCGATGCCTTGGGCTATGAGACTTAGCGCTGAGTTGGCGCTATTGCACGATCTATTCGCAATTGACGCGTCACCAGCACTTTTGAGCTACATCAATCTTTGACCAAGAAGAACGCCATAGCGTCAACTATTATTGGATTGGAGGGCCGAGATGAAGGCTTCGGATGTAATGAGCCGGTCCGTGATTACCGTCGGTCCTGATGCTTCAGTTCTCGAAGCCGCAACGCTGATGCTCCAGAACAAGATCAGTGGACTGCCCGTCGTCGACAGCCTAGGGCATTTGGTAGGGATCCTGACGGAAGGCGATTTCCTCCGAAGGGCGGAAACCGGCACCGAGCGCCACCAGGCGCGCTGGCTTGAATTCTTCATGGGTCCCGGCCGGCCAGCCAGCGAATACGTCCATTCTCATGGCCGAAAGGTCGAAGAGCTGATGACCCGCGACCCTCATGTGGTCGCTGAAGACACCCCCCTCGAGGAAGTCGTTCAACTGATGGAGCAGAAGCACATCAAGCGTGTCCCCGTTGTCCGCGAGGGCAAGGTTGTAGGAATCATCAGCCGCCAGAACCTGGTCCAGGCCCTGGCCAACCTTATTCGACGCGACACGCCACTTGTGAAGGATGACAGCGAGATCCGGGATCGTGTTCTTGCCGAGCTTGATGCGCATTCGTGGACTCCTCTAAACCTGACAATTTCCGTGCAGGACGGCGCGGTCGATCTAAGCGGTATCGTCACAGATGAAAGACAGCGGCAGGCCTTGAGGGTTGCGGTGGAGAATATTCCTGGCGTGAAGGCTGTACACGACCGCTTGGTCTGGGTCGAGCCGATGTCGGGAGCCGTGTTGGAATCCCCCGAAGAAGCCCGCGCCCGAGCGGCGAGATAGAGTTTCGCTAGGAAACATAGTCAGACGACATAGCTTTTCAGACAACTTGGCCCGCAACGGTCTACAATAGCGGCGAAAGGAGGCGCGACTGCGCCACCGATCTGGGCAATCAGCTAGATTACCGCGGAGCACCTTTGGCAGAACGTGATGACTAAGGCACCCACCGGTTCCTTGGCAATGCCGCTGCCGATCTTCGGGCTGCGCGCGACGCGCGATGGGCCGACTTCACGGCTCGGCAATTTTCCAGGTTTGGTCGGGATTGTATTGGGTCATATGACGCGCGATATCGGCAGTGTTCGGCCCGAGATTTTTTTCGAAGACGATTCCATCCTGATTGACGACGAACGTCATGACGCCGGAGTCGCCATATTTCGCGGGAAACGCGACCAGTGCAAACCCGCCTGTCAAACGCCCATTGACCCTATAGTTCCGGGCGCCGCCGGGGGCGCTTTTCCCCTGGCGGGTCAGGATTTTATAGAAATAGCCATGAAACGGCGCTTGGCCTTTGGCGCTTTTTGAGCCGTAGCCTTGCGCCTCGGCAGCGGCGACGAGCGGGCCGAGCGGGCTCTCTTCGGCGCCTTGCGATGCTCGCCAATAGAGGCCGTCATGCTTTCCTTCGGAACTCAGGACGCGCTGCGCATATTCATGCAGACCATTGCCGAGGCGATTCTTGGCGGCATAGTCCCGCTGGGCTTCAACATAGGCGCGGCAGACGTTGATCGCATTCAGCTCGTTGCGGCCGATTCGACGTTCGATAATCTGCTCAACGCCGGCCTTGATGTCGAAGCGCCAGGCTGCGCCTTGCCTGACGAGCGGGATGGGGTAAGGCCAATCGTCTTTGCCTAGCACGATGACCGCTTTTCGCGCGCCCTCCGTTTCGAGACGATGTTTCTCGGCATAGGATGAAGCCAGCTTTTTCCTCGCTTGCTTTTCAGCGACCGGATCACCGGAGCTGACGAGTTTCTCGCCGGCGCGCCCAAATATCGCGAGCAGCTCGCGCTTACTTCCGCTCTGCCATGCGGCGGCCAAAGCATCGGCCGCCGCTTCGGGCGAGGCGAACGTCTTCAGGCCAGCAGCAGCGCCTGCCGACGACAAGGCGACGACGAATATCGCCACCGAGAGAATAAGGCCGGTCGACGCCGACCACCACAAAACCGCGGCACGGGTTCGGTTGGCTCTAATCATCTCACCCTCGTGGCGCTTGTGTCGCGTGCCGATTCCACTCATCGGCGCCCCCTGGCGCCGCCCGACGGCGCGAATCGTGGCGCACTTACTCTCGGCGCGAATGTTGGCATCGACATACGGCTCGCATGTCCGCGTTCGGTCTGCATTCGTACCTCGGAGCCGCGACCAAAGGATTCGAATGTCGGCGGCGAACGAGGCGTGGGTGGCGGTGTTAGCACCTTTGGGCGTCGGACAGCTGGCGCTGGTGCACGGACTTGCGGAGCCGCGCCTGTCGGATAGCCGCGGAAGCTTCGCCGGATTTCCGGCGACTGTTGACTCCCGGCAAATCGGTTGCGCACTGCCGGGTTGCGATAGGGAACACCGTGACGATGCGACGGGTTATGCTCCCAGGTGGCACCGCCAATCGGAGGGCGATTGCGATTAAGGGCAGTGAAGCGAGCGCGATCGATATCGATCCGATGGTGAACCCAGTCCCAATGATTCCAGCCCGAGAGCGGCGCGATGACCACTACGCCCAGCCAACAGAAGCCGAAGTCGCCGATGACCGCGCTGTCGAAGAACGCTGGAAAATAGTCAGGCGAACAGGCGGGATAGGGCCACATGCCATAAGGAATCGACGGCTCATAGAGCGGAACATAGACCATCTCAGGGCCCGGCGGCTCGATCGTGATCGCCTGCTCCTCCATTGTCACCAACTCCTGCGGTGTCGAGCTAAGCTTTCCGGCCGCTTTCGCTCGCTGGCGGAGACGCTGAATCGATTCCATCACCCCAGCCTGATCGGCCAGGAAAGCATCGCCGAGCCGCTCGGTCCACTCGAGATTATTGTCCATCATGCGCAGGATCTGGGGAAAGGGAACGAGCGATTTCACGCTGGGGTCCCATGGCTGCTGCTTGAGCGCCTCCACCAGTTGATCGCCCTTGAATGCGGCATTCTTCGGATTCTGAACCCAGCGGTCAGCCTCGACCACTTCGAGGGGATAGGTCGCCGCCATCAAGACCTGGGCAAGGAGGGGATCAGGGTAGAGCGCGATCGGTGCCAGCATCTGATCGAGCTGTTCCGGCGTAAGCTGTGATGCGGCCTGATCCGACGTCGCTGGCGCCGGCGTTGGTGCCTGCCCGAGAGCGCTCGATGCTCCGAGAATCATGGCGACAAAGGCTGCTGCTATGGTTCGGACCAGTCCCGCCTTCATCTTCCGCCCCTAGCTCGGCTCAAGAAGCCGCCCGGTTAGCTCAGCCCAAAGCAAGTCGGCACCAGCCAGCGGATCACGTCTTTGACGCATATCAAGGCTTCGTCACATTGGTGGAAATTGGATGCGGCTAATAGCTCAAGGTTCAGCGCGGTTTCTCGCCGCGATTCCGCCCGATGCTCGCCTTCCAGAGGGCGCCGCCACCGCGCCGCGCGTTCCTGCCATATGGTCCCGGAGCCCGGCGCCGGTCTCTGCTGACGCTGCCAGCGCAAGAAGGGATCGCGACATGACGCCATGCGGCTGAGGTTGATGGGCTCGCATGCCGTCACGCGCAGTGATTCTGACAAATGACTTCCTGGCAATGCAGCCGGGTACGCCGGGCAGACAGTCAAGTCAGCAAAAGTACTCTGGACCGATTCACTCCAAAGTCATCGTGACCTGACCGGCTACGGGCGGCACTTTCCGGATCGAATCGCCTTCATCGTCAACGGCGTTCGCTGCGGGTCGCGATCCAACTGAGAATGGGCGCGCAATGCTGGCGTTCCCGACGTGCTATATGTTTTTGAAAAAGAGACGATTTGTCCAGATCATATGGAATCGCTCGCAAGTCCGCATGATCCGGATCGGATCCAGCGCCCATGGCTTCCGCGTCGGCATCGATCTGAGTGATCGCATCATCGGCATGGCGATATTTTCGCCGGCGGCGCCTCATATGTCTTGTTTTGATATAGGGTAATTGCGCCGGCATTGGGAGCAAGGAAGGTTCGTGAAAAATGAGGGTCGTCACGCTGCCTGTCATCTGGTTCAGCATCCTGTACGTTTCATTCGTGATCAAACACTTTCTGGCAGATTTTCTCTTCCAAACGAGTTGGATGGCGTATGGAAAGGCGCAAAAGCGGGAATGGCTCAAGCCGCTCGCAGTGCATGCTGGCATTCACGCGGCGATGACGTTCCTGCTCGCGCTTGTCTTCCTGCCGTCGCTCTGGTGGCTCAGCCTGGTCGATTTTGTCGTTCACGGCTCTATCGATCGCGCCAAGGCGTTGGCGACACGGGGCCTCGGCTTGACCGAGAAAGACAGTGCCTCATGGTGGCTGCTGGGGCTCGATCAAGCGCTGCACCAGCTCACGCATTTTTGCTTCATCATCGCATTGGTGCTCGCCCGATGATCCGTCTCGGTTGAACGCAGCTGGATTCTGTTCGGCAAGCCCGAAACTTTAGATCCACAGGAGTCGTTCCATTCAAAAGCGGCAGTTCCAGCCAGGTCCCGAGCCAGGTGCCGAGCCGAAGCGCGCCGGTCTCTTCAAGACATTGGCGTGGCCGGCGCGCGCGCTCGGGCCCGGCCGCATCATCGGACTTGCGGTGATGGCGGCGCTCGCGGTGCTGCGGGTCTGGGACCCGGCGCCTCTTGAGGAGCTGCGGCTGCGGAGCTTTGATTTCTATCAGCTTGCCAAGCCGCGCGACTCGAAGCTGCGGCCGGCGGTCATTGTCGACATCGACGAAGACAGCCTGCGCAAGCTCGGACAATGGCCATGGCCGCGTACGCTGGTCGCCGATCTCGTCCGGCGACTGGCTGCGCTCGGCGCGGTCGCCATCGGCTTTGACGTCATCTTTGCCGAACCGGACCGCTATTCGCCGGGATCGATCATCGACATCGTCGGCAATCTCGACGAAGAGACCCGGGCGCGCATACGTGCCTTGCCGAGCAATGATCAGATTCTGGCAGCTGCATTTGCCAGCGCCGGAGTGGTGGTCGGCGAGTTGGGACTCCGGCAAGCGACAGCGGCCGGCGCGCCGCAGCAGATCGGGATCGCCAGCATGGGTGCCGACCCGACGCCCTATCTCATCAAATTTCCCGGCATTCTGCGGAACGTTCCAATTCTCGAGGAGGCCGCCGCCGGCATCGGCATGCTGTCCATCCGGCCGGAACGCGACGGCATCGTCCGGCGGGTTCCCCTCGCCATGCGCGCCGACGGGCGAACCATTCCCGCGCTTAGCCTCGAAATGCTGCATGTCGCGGCGGGCTCCGGACCCATCATCATCAGAGCCGATGAAGCCGGCATTGAGAGCATCGGAATTCGCGGACTGGAATTGCCGACCGACCGGAACGGTCAGATCTGGGTCCATTTCGCCCGCAGCGACGCCAGCCGCTATGTGTCGGCGCAGGACGTCCTCGCAGGTCGCGTACCGCGGGACAAAATCGATCATAAGCTCGTGCTGATCGGCACCTCGGCGACAGGGCTTCTTCTAGACCGGGTTACGACGCCGGTCGATCCCGTCACGCCGGGCGTCGAAGTTCACGCGCAGATCCTTGAGAACGCGCTGACGGGCGCGTGGATTTCCTATCCCGATTACGCGATGCCGGCCGAGCTCCTGGCGGCATTGCTGGTGTCGCTCACGATCATCATCATCGCGCCGGCTGTCCGCGCGCTGACGGTCGGGGCGCTCGGCCTCCTCATGGCAGCCGCGCTCGTCGGAACGTCCTGGTATTTCTACATGGAGCGGGCGCTGCTGATCGACTTCACTTATCCGCTCATCTCCGCGCTCGCGGTTTTCCTCGTGGTTGTGTTCACCAATTACCTGCGCGAGCAAGTCCAGCGTCAGCAGATCCGCTCGGCTTTTGGTCAATATCTGGCTCCCGATCTTGTCGAGCAGCTGGTGCGTACGCCGGAGAAGCTCGTGCTGGGAGGCGAGGAACGCGAGATGACCATCATGTTCTCGGACGTGCGTGGTTTCACAACCATATCCGAGATGTACAAGCATCAGCCGCAACGCTTGACATCGCTGATGAATCGCCTGCTCACGCCGTTGACCGATGCGATCATTTTTCACCAGGGAACGATCGACAAATATATGGGCGATGCAGTCATGGCGTTTTGGAACGCGCCGCTCAACGACGCCGATCACGCCGCCAATGCCTGTCGCGCCGCGCTCGAAATGATGGAGCGTGTGAAAGTGCTGAATGCCGATCGCGAAGCGGAGGCGAAGATTCATGGCGAGCCATTCGTGCCCATAAAGATCGGCGTCGGCGTCAACACCGGCACCTGCGTCGTCGGCAATATGGGATCGACCCTGCGGTTCAACTATTCGGTCCTTGGCGATGCGGTGAATCTGACGGCAAGGATCGAAGGTCAGACCAAGAACTACGGCGTTGCAATCGCTGCGGGGGCAACCACAATGGCGGCCGTGGGCGAGAAATTCGCGGCGCTGGAGCTTGACCTCATTCGGGTGAAGGGGAAAAGCGAGCCGGAGATCGTCTACGGCATTTTCGGCGGGCCGGACATTGCCGCGACAGAAAATTTTCGCCGGCTCGGCGAGATCAACCAGCAGATGCTGTTGTATTATCGTAGTCAGAACTGGGCCAAGGCGCTGGAGGCGATCGAGATGTCCCGCCCGCTCGCGGGCGAATTCGGATTGATTGGGCTTCTTGACCTCTATTGCGCGCGCATCGACGAATTTTGCGAGCATCCGCCGGCGGGCGACTGGGATGGCGTGTTCACGGCCGAAGAGAAATAAACCAAACAATCGAAGGGAATTTCGGTCAGACAGCCAACAGGCGCAGGCAGCTGCGCTCGCAACTCGAAAGCGCGTTCCTCGTCCGCAAAAAAATCGCGCAAAAAGCGCGCCTTTCGACCGCATAACGGCTGAAGCGACATGCTCTACGTCTTTCCGCCCAGCTTAGGCCCGTGCAGGAATCGAAGCGGGCGCTTGTACAACGGAAGCGACCGTGATTTGTTACTCAGAGGAAATCGTATTGGGGCTGGCATGTCTGTTGCGGAAAGTCCGATCCGAGGGGACGGACCAGGCGTGAGCATTGGCGCTTCGAGCCGATGGTTCGTCTGCGCTTTGGCATTCCTTCTCGCGCCCATCGACGCATCGCTGGCGCAGGATGCCGCGGCCGAGCAGCAGCGGCTCTATGAGCAGATGGTGCGGCAGCCGACGAATTATGAAGTCACTTCCGCTTATGTGAAAGTCGCGACCGAACGCGGCGACTATGAAGCTGCCATCTCGGCCCTCGAGCGCCTGCTTTACTACAATGCCGATCTTCCGCAGGTGAAATACGAACTCGGCGTCCTGTATTATCGGCTCGGCGCTTATGAAATGGCGCGGCGCTATTTCCGCGAGGCGCTCGCGAATCCCAAACTGGATGCCGCTACCAAGGCTCTGATCGAGACCAATCTATCGTATTCGGACAAAGAGCTCCAGCAGAGCCGATTGTCGGTCTTCGCGCAGACGGGCTTGCGTTATCAGACCAACGCGAGCTATGCGCCATCGAGCGGGCTTGTTCTCTTTGAAGGACAGGACTACGGGCTGCTGCCCTCGCATGGCGTCAAGAGCGATGGCAATGCTTTCGAATTGTTCGGTGTGAGCCATGACTACGATCTGCAAGACGAGTTGGGCACCGTTCTGGAGACCCGCCTTATCGGCTATGGAAGCGAGCAATTTCACCTGCATGATCTCGATGTCGCGCTTTTCGACGCGAGCTTCGGTCCGCGTATGGCACTCGCCCCCGGCAGCCTGCCGGGCGTCACCATCAAGCCCTATGTCGCTGGCGGCGACGGCTGGGTTGGCGGCTTGCCATATTTAGCCTCGGTCGGTGCCGGACTTTCATTCGGGATTCCGGTCGGCGCGCGGTTGACGTTCGAACCGAACGTGGAGTGGCGGCATATGGACTTCAGCTTAAACACCAGCAATCCGCTGTTGTCGGAGTTCAATTCGGGCGGTTGGTTTACCAGCGGTGTGTCATCGTCGTATTCGTTCAGCGATCAGTTTAGGATCGACGCCCGGGCCTATTATCGACGCGGCGAGGCGTCGGAGAGCTTCCAGTCGTTCAATCAATGGGTAGGGGAGGCGGCGTTGCCATACCAGTTCGCCCCGCCATTTGCCTCGATCCCGCGGAGCTGGATGGTTTCCCCGTTCGCCCGTATCGTCAGAACCGCCTTCGATGCGCCGAGTCCGTTCATTGATCCGACAGTCGCACATGACGACACTGAATGGGTCGTCGGCCTCATCCTCGACACGCCGGTCAGCCAGAACTTCGGGATATCGACAACGGTAGAGTTCGACTACACGGATTCAACGCTTACGAACTATCGGCAACAGAACTTTTCGATCTTGTCTGGGCCGACGGCCCGTTTCTGAAGTGCGCTCGCATGGACTGGTCTAGACAATCCCGTTTGCCGAAGCTGCTGATGTCGCTGTTGTCGATGGTGGCGCCGCTGGCGCATGCCGACGCCCAGAATTTCGGGAGGATCGGCGCCGTCAATTTGGACGCCACCGGCACGCCTCCGCGCGGCACCGCGCGCACGCTGTCCGTCGGAAGCAGCATCGTCGTCAAGGAGCGCGTCCGAACCTCCGCTGTCGGATCGACACAGATCCTTTTTCCCGACCAGTCGACGCTGAATGTCGGCGCCAACAGCGACATGGTCATCGACGAATATTTCTACAATCCGAAAGCCAAGAGCGGGAACATAGTGGCCTCGGCCACCAAGGGTGTGCTGCGCTATGTCGGCGGCCAGATCAGCCATACTTCAGGCGCTACGATAACAACCCCCTCGGCCGTGCTCGGCATCCGCGGCGGCGTCGTCACCGTGATGTTGCCACTGCCGCCGAGCCTCGCCGCATCCGACCCGAGTCTCGCGGGGCTGAGCGGCGAGCTCATCATCGCTCACTTCGGCACGATCACGGTCAAAAACAACGTCAGTCAAATCATGCTGCGGCCCGGCTTCGCGACCGTCGTCGGTTCAGCCAATACGCCGATCTCGGCGCCGTTCAGACTGTCCGACGCGACGCTGCGGAACGTCATGCAGACCTTGACCAGCCGCCCCGGCCAGACCGGCGGTGTGACCAACGCGCCGACGAACCAGTCGGTGAGCCTGCCGCAAGGGTTCAGCGCGACATTCCTGCCCGATCCAAGTCATCCGCCGGGAACCGATCCGCTCGGATATACGTCGATTTTCGGCGCGGCAACGAGCTTGTCTAAGAACAAGTCGCAGATCAACCAGGTGCAAACTGCGAAGCCGCCGCCGCCGCCGCCGCCGCCGGATCGGTGAATCGAGCCGCGGCTTGCCGCCGTCAGCGTTGCAAGGCGGCAATCTGGCGGGTAGCGAAGGCTAGTCGTTCGGCCTGCGGGCGCACGACGTCTTGCAGCAGTGCCATGACGAGTCTCGGATGGTTCAGCATGAGCTCTCCGAAGGCGCGCCGGTCGAGCGACCAGGCGACCGCGTCTTCGTCGACGCGCAAGCTCACCGTGCGCGGCATGCGCAGCACGAAGGCGGTTTCGACCAGCGTGTGCGGGCCAAGTGATGACGGCGCGCGTCCGCATCGGGCCGCTCCAAAGTGGCCGTGCAGACTTCGCGAGCGAGTGCATCAGCCTCGCCAGCGGGCAGGGGTGTATTGCTGGTCGCGCGCTGCGGCTTCTTCAGACAGGCTGCAACTGTCCATTCTGAGACCGGCGGTCGCGCGATGACACTCGAAATTGGTTTTCTGGTCTTTCCTCAGGTCCAGCAGCTCGATCTGACCGGCCCTTATGAGGTTCTCGCGTCGTTGCGCGATGTGAGGATTCATCTGATCTGGAAGACATTGGAACCGATCGCTTCCTCGACGGGTCTTATTCTGACGCCGGACACAAGTTTTGCGACCAGTCCGCAGCTCGGCCTTCTCTGCGTGCCGGGCGGTGTCGGCATCAATGCCCTGCTCGAAGATGCCGAAACCATCGCATTCGTCAGCAGTCAGGCGCAAGGCGCGCGCTATGTGGCGTCCGTCTGCACCGGGGCGCTTTTGTTGGGTGCGGCAGGCCTGCTGGGGGGACGCCGGGCGACGACGCATTGGAACGCGCGCGATTTTTTGCCCCATTTCGGCGCGATCCTCACCGAGGCGCGTGTCGTGCAAGATGGCAATCTGATCACCGCGGGCGGCGTGACTGCGGGGATTGATTTCGGGCTCGCTATCGTTGCGGAGCTCGCCGGACGCGAGGAAGCCGAAACGATCCAGCTCGGCCTCGAATATAGGCCTGAACCGCCCTTTGACGCAGGCACGCCGGAAACCGCCTCTGCCAGCGTGCTGGCGGCGGCGCGGCAGCGGGGCGCGCAATCGCGGCAAGCCCGGGAGGCGATCATCGCACGTATCTGCGTGTGACCGTTTCTTGCGTTTCGGTCGCGCAAACTTGGCAAGATTCTTGATCTTCTCTAGGGGGGCTCCCTGGGAGGTCGGCTTTGGCCAGGCTCAAACGGCAATTCGATTGTTTCGACCGGCTTCCGCCGAAATTGCGCGACGTGCTGGCTAATGCTGCCTTTGACTGGGATGCGACCTTGATCGCGGAAGTGCTCGATCTCGGCACCGCTGCCGAAGCGCTCGCGGCGCGGATCGCCGAGGACGATCGCCGTCGCCTGCCGGTCGACAATTATGTCATGTATGGGCCTGAGCACCCCGGTGCCGCTGCGCATGTCCCTGCCAATACGCTCAAATTTTATCGCTATCCGGCCAAGCCTGGCTATTGGTGGGGGCGTTCGTGAGCGGCGGCGATTCGCTTGCAATGCGGCACTGAACTTGCTTTATCGCCGACGGGACCATTGGCAGGATGTTCGGCCGGCGCCGCGCCCCGTCGCGGGCTTCAGGAAAGACCAAGCGTTCTGGCTGTAAGATACGGGAAACAAAAAATGTTCGAAGGATGGCTCATACAGGTTACGTCTGGAGATCCGCGCGATGGCCAGCAGGACGTCAGCCTTTATGCTTCATGGGAACCCAAGGAGGATGCGGCGGTTCTGCTCGTCATGAAGACGTTTAATCTCACCGAAGATCAGATCTGTTCCATGGTGATTGATCTTCCGAAGGAAACGTTTGAGAAGCTCGGCCTTCAGCCGGGACAGGCAGGTCCTTATCGCGACGACATCTGAGCTTTTCGAAAGGCTCGAGCGCCATCCGGCCGGCCGGGAATCGTTGTGTCGGCAATGGCTTCATATCTCATGCCGATAAGCAGCGCTTCCCGAGCGGAGGCGCTTTTCATTTCGACACCCTCCCTGGATGTCCGCCGCTTCTCTCGCGGGACGCGCCATGTTATGGGGCGGCGTCTCGCTGCGACGGGGCTCCCACGCCTTCGGGACAGAAAACTCTCGCGCTTACGCCGATTGGTATCGGCGACTGAGCTTTAAGGAGACCAGCATGATTTCCGTGACATTTCCGGATGGCGCCGCGCGCCCCTTTCCGCCCGGCACGACGGGTGCCGAGATCGCCCGCAGCATTTCCCCATCGCTCGCCAAGAAGACCGTCGCCATGGCGCTCGACGGCAAATTGGCCGATCTCGCTGATCCGGTGACGCGGGACGCCAATATCGAATTCATCAACCGGGAAGATCCACGCGCGCTGGAACTGATCCGACATGATGCTGCCCATGTGTTGGCCGAGGCGGTGCAGACGCTCTTTCCCGGCACGCAGGTGACGATCGGTCCGGTGATCGACAACGGTTTCTATTACGATTTCTATCGCCAAGAGCCGTTTACGCCGGAGGATTTCGCTGCCATCGAAAAGAAGATGGGCGAGATTATTGCGCGCGATCGGCCGTTCACGAAGGAGATCTGGACGCGCGATCAGGCCAAGGCCTGGTTCGAGACTCATGGCGAGGCTTTTAAGGTCGAGCTCGTCGATGCGATCCCGCCAGACCAGGAGCTAAAGATCTATAAGCAGGGCGACTGGCTCGATCTCTGCCGCGGCCCGCATATGACCTCGACCGGTAAGATCGGCTCAGCCTTCAAACTGATGAAGGTTGCCGGCGCCTATTGGCGCGGCGATTCGAATAGGCCGATGCTCCAGCGCATCTATGCGACCGCCTTTGCAACGCAGGCGGAGCTCGACGCCTATCTGAAGCAGCTCGCCGAGGCCGAACGCCGCGATCATCGGCGCCTCGGCCGCGAGATGGACCTTTTCCATTTCCAGGAGGAGGGGCCGGGCACCGTCTTCTGGCACCCGAAAGGCTGGACGCTGTTCCAGACCCTCATCTCCTATATGCGGCGGCGCCAGCAGGCGGAATCCTATGTCGAGGTGAACACGCCGCAGGTCCTCGACCGGGCGCTGTGGGAGACCTCAGGCCATTGGCAGACCTATCGCGAGAACATGTTCCTCACCAAGACGGAGGATGAGCGGGTCTTCGCCCTGAAGCCGATGAACTGTCCCGGCCATGTGCAGATCTTCAAGAATGGTCTCAAATCTTACCGGGATCTGCCTTTGCGGATTGCAGAATTCGGCATCGTGCATCGCTATGAGCCGTCGGGGGCCATCCATGGCATCATGCGGGTGCGTGCCTTCACCCAGGATGATGCGCATATTTTCTGCACCGAGGATCAGATCATGGAAGAGACGTTGAAGATCAACGATCTCATCCTGTCGATCTATGCTGATTTCGGCTTCGACGACATCGTCATCAAGCTCTCGACAAGGCCGGAAAAGCGCGTCGGCTCGGACGAAGCCTGGGACAAGGCGGAGGCGGCGCTTTTCCGCGTGCTCGACGCTTTGAAGCAACGCGGCCTCAAGACCGCGATCAATCCGGGCGAGGGCGCCTTCTATGGGCCGAAGCTCGAATATACTTTGCGCGATGCGATCGGCCGCGAATGGCAATGCGGCACCACCCAGGTCGATTTCAACCTGCCGGGCCGTTTCGGCGCATTCTATATCGGGCCGGACAGCGAAAAGACGGTGCCGGTGATGATCCACCGGGCCATGTTCGGCTCGCTCGAACGTTTCACCGGCATTTTGATCGAGCATTTCGCCGGCCATCTGCCGCTCTGGCTGTCGCCGCTGCAGATCGTTGTCGCGACGATCACCAATGACGCCGATGATTATGCCTATGAGGTTCTAGCGGCGGCGCGCAAAGCGGGCCTCAGGGTCGATGCCGATCTCCGAAATGAAAAGATCAACTTAAAGGTGCGCGAGCATTCGCTCGCCAAAGTGCCCGTCCTGATGGTGGTCGGCAAGAAGGAGGCGGCGGAGCGGAGCGTGTCTCTGCGCCAACTCGGCTCGCAAGAGCAGATCTCGATGTCGCTCGAACAGGCCCTGAGGGCGCTCGCGGAGGAGGCGACGCCGCCGGATCTCAAACGCGCGGCGGGCTGACGCAAGGGCCAGCGGCCGGTCTCTCTCGCGAGGCCGTCAATGCGTTGATCTTGCGCGTTGATCTTGGTGCGCTTCGTTCCGGTTCTAACACAACGGCGTGTCGCAATGTGTTGAACATGTCAGTCGTGCGCGTGCATCTTCTCCTCAAGGCGCTCGATCGTCTCCTCATAGGTTTTGAGCAGCAGCACGATGCGCTCGGTGACGGCCGCGGCCATCTCCGGCTCGTGATGCTTCTGTGCCGAGAGAAGGTCGACGGTGCCCCTGACGAGAGCCGCCAGCAACGCGCCGGTCCCGAGAATCAGGGCGTTCCTCAATCATGCCTCTTTTATAACGCGCGAATGTGTCGCGTCAGAAGGATTTGTCAGTCGCCACACAATCAACGTGTTTTTTGTCATTCTGTTTAACAAGTAACAATGTTATAAGGGGCGGATACCGCTGGAGTTTCCAAATGACCAATCTCGGAAAGATGATCCGCGCCAAACGCGAGGCGTTGGGCATGAGCCAGGCCGAGCTTGCAAGACGCGCAAGCGCGCCGGGGCATCCCGAAATTAAGCAGCAGACCATCGACCGGCTGGAGCGCGGCCTGACTGAATGGTCGCGCGCGATCCCGCAGGTCTTTCGCGTTCTAGGGCTCGACGAGAAGCTGGCGGAAGGCGCGATGCCACCGGCGACGCCCAATCCCATTGGGCCGACCGAGATGCCGATCATGGGCGTCGTGGATCTGGACGGCGATGAATTTGAGATGACGGGCGTGGCCGTCCGCACCGTCGCGCGGCCTGCCGCGCTCACTGGCGTCCCCGGCGTCTATGCGATCCATATGCGCGGCGCGTCGATGGCGCCGATGTACCGGTCGGCGGATCTTCTGATCATCGATCCTCACCAGCCTCCGCGCCCCGAAGACGGTGCGCTCTTCTTATGCCGCGAGCGCGACAAATTCCACATCGGCGAATTTGTGCGGGAAACTCCAACCGAGTGGATCGTCGAGCGCTGGGGAGATCGCCCGGTCGAGTTTAAACTGAAGAAGAATGCCTTTCCAATTTGCGAGTCCGTCTACTCTGTTTGCAAACACGCCTAGGATGCAAAATTGGATACGCATAAAAATTTTCCTAACATAAAAAGGCGGTGAAAAAGCTCTCAGACCTCGGGCAGAGCGAAGCTGCGAGCTTCATTGCAAGAAGAAATGACAGCAACGGGAGAGACAGGAACGAGAGGCGCCGACGCCAACGTCGAGATGTATTTCCAAAAAGTCGTGGCGCATGGCTTGGCGCAGCGGCCCGACGACGGCGACAAACGCCATCTTTCTGAATCACGAACTGGAAAAATGGGAGCGCGCCGAAGAACGGCTGCGGGCATTCGCGCTGGCGCCCCGCAGAGGGCGGCGCGGCGGGCGCCAGCGCCGACGACCGGGCGAAGCTCGCTGGCCATCCCGGCCCCAGATGACGCGCGAGGTCTACGGCCGCGACGTGCTCGTCGGGGCGAACCGTGTGGCCGAGGCGCGGGCAAAGTTTAGGAAGAAGAAGGCTGAGAACAACACATAAACGCCGGCCGGGAACGTGCGCGGGAATGCCGGAACGAACCTGAGCAAAATTAAGCCATTGACAACCTCGAAAATTAACGAGGTATTACCAGGCATCGGATAAATCGACCCTATGATCCGACGTCGTCTCGCTTCTCTTTGCCTTTTGCTGCTGCGCCGCTTGTTTTCGGTGAAGCGGGGCCTTGCCAGCCTTGCGGTCACGCTTGTGCTGGCCGGCTGCGCGGGCGGCGAGCGGGACATTTATCCAACGCCCGCTGACTTCCAAATCCACGGCATCGACGTTTCCAAATATCAAGGCGACATCGATTGGAGCTCCGTGCGCAATTCCGGCGTCAAATTCGCCTGGATCAAGGCGACGGAAGGCGGCGATTATTTCGATGAGAAATTCGCCCAGAACTGGACGATGGCGAAACAGGCCGGCATTCCGCACGGCGCCTATCATTTCATGTATTGGTGCCGTCCGGCGGAGGAACAGGCGCAATGGTTCATCCAGCATGTGCCGAAGGATCCCGATGCCTTGCCGCCGGTTCTCGACGTCGAATGGAATCCCGTGTCGAAGACGTGTCCGCATCACGTTTCGCGCGACGTTGCCCTCGCCGACATGAAGACTGTGCTGAATGCCATGCAAGCGGCCTATGGCAAGAAGCCGGTGATCTACACTTCGGTCGATTTTTATCATGACGTCATCGAGGGCGATTTGGCCGATTACCCCATGTGGGTCCGCTGCGTGAAATCTTATCCGGCAGTGAAATATGGCGGCCGGCGCTGGCACTTCTGGCAGCATTCGGAGCATGCCCATGTGCCGGGCATCAACGGCAATGTGGACGAGAACGCCTTTTACGGTTCACCCGGCGAATGGCAGGCCTTTCTCGCCTTGGCAAACGGCTGACACCATCAGGCGCCGGTTAGAGCCGATCCCGATCACGTGGAATCGGATGTTTGGCACATCGGATATATCCGATGTGCTTAAGCGTCGATCCACATGATCGGGACAAGTCGGCTCTATTTTGAAGATCTGGAGCATGTCCTTTATGAGACATCGGGTATACCCGATGTCTAAAATATCGGAAAAGTCTGTCAACTTTTCCGGGACATGCTCTAGAGCCAAAGCCTTTGATGTCGAGCGGTTGCCTATCGGCATCTGCACAGCGCAAGCGGCCGCGACGAGGACTGCGATAGCCCTATGCCGGGAACCATCCATATCGGCACTTCGGGCTGGCATTACGAGCATTGGATCGGCCCGTTCTATCCGCCGGACATGACGCCGGACAAGATGCTGGCCTACTATGCCGCGCATTTTTCGACGGTCGAGATCAACTATACCTTCTATCGGCTTCCTTCCGCCGCTGCCGTTTCAGCATGGTGCAGGCAAACGCCGGAAAATTTCATTTTTTCCTGCAAGGCGAGCCGCTATACGACGCATGTCAAGCGGCTCAAGGACGCACCCAAAAGCTTTGAAAAATTCTTTCCCCGCATCGAACCTCTCGGCTCCAGGCTGGGGCCAATTCTGTTTCAGATGCCGCCGCATTTTCTGCTCGATGTGGCGCGGCTCGAAGCCTTCATAACGGCTCTGCCGCAGCAGCACGCCTATGCTTTCGAATTCCGTGATCCACGCTGGTTCATCGAAGCGGTGCGCGAGATTCTCGCACGACATAACTGCGCCTTCTGCATCTTCGACATTGCGGGGCTGCAATCGCCGCAATGGCTGACGGCGGATTTCGCCTATCTGCGCCTGCATGGGCCGGGCGGGAAATATCAGGGAAGCTATAGCGATGCGGCCTTGCGCAATTGGGCAAAGCTGATCCGTAGCTTCGCCCGCAAAGGTGCAGACGTCTATTGCTATTTCGACAATGACGAGGCGGGCTTTGCGCCGCAGGATGCATTGCGTCTGCGCAAAATGCTCGGGCGCAAACGCGCGGCTTAGAGCATGTCCCGGAAAAGTTGATAGACTTTTCCGACACTTAAGACATCGGATATATCCGATGTCTCATCATTTTAGACATCGGATATATCCGATGTCTCATCATGGACATGCTCCAATTCTTTGATGAAGAGCCGATTTGTCCCGTCACGTGGATCGCATTTTGGCACATCGGGTATACCCGATGTGCTTGGACTGCGATTCCACGTGATCGGGATCGGCTCTGAGCAATCCGGCCGGCCCGCTGAAGCGAAGGCCGGCCATCGGCGAAATCAGCCCGCGCCAAAAATCAGCCGCCCATGGAGGCTTTGGCGCGCTGCCACCAGCCGGTCCGTTTCGGACGATTGGCGTCGACGGCGGCGAGCGCCGGCTCGTTGGAGGCTGGGCTTGCCATTGCCTCCTCATGTGGCTTCGCAGAAGAAGCCTCGGCGATGTCCTTCTGCGGCTCGGCCGGCGTGAGATGGAACGCAGGAGCGACCGTCGCGGAATGTCCCGGCACATGAGGCGCCAGCCCGGCGACCATAGTCTCGCGGAACTCCGCCGCTGCCAGCGGGTCGAGGCCGCCGGCAAAGCTTTCTGCCTCGGCGTCGGCCGGCCAATCGGCGGCTGCTGCCTCAGGCTCGGTTTCGAAACCGCCGGTTTCGCCAGCGGCCTGATTAATCGCCTCACCCGCGATCTCATTTGGGCCGCGGCCGCGACGGCGTGAGCGCCGCCGCCTTCCGTCGCGCTTCGGCCCGGCCTCGCCGGCCATGCCGCCGCGTTCGCCAGACTGGCCGGCGCGCTCTACGGCTGGCTCTCCGACTTCCGTAAGCAGCTCCCCCGAGCGGCGTTCCGGCATGCTGCCGAACTGTGTGACAAAGGCCAAAGCCTCATCGGAGGGCTGCGGCGCATTGGCCTGGATGCCTGTCGCCTCTCTGTCGCGACCCCGTCTGCGCCGCCGCCGCCGCTTCCGCCGGCCAGCTTCGCTCTGATCGGACTCCTCGCCATGGCCTTCGGCCTCGAGCCCCTCCTCTTCGGAGACCTCCTCGGCGAGAACCTCTTCCTCCGCAACTGCAGGGGCTTCGATCGGACGCGGCGCTTCGGCTCGCAAAGGCTCGATGACGCCCGCCGCCAGCTCGCCGCGCTCCATCGCGTGATAGGCCGTGCCGGTCAGGCTGTCGTCGGCGATGATGGTGACGCTGACGCCGAAGCGCTGCTCGAGATCGCTCAGATTGGCGCGCTTCTGATTGAGAATATAGAGCGCCACCTCGGAGCGCGTGCGCATGGTGATGTTATGCGCCGAACTCTTGATGAGCGCGTCTTCGAGGACGCGCAGAACATGCAGGGCGATCGAGGCCGTGGAGCGGACCGTGCCGGCGCCAGCGCAATGCGGGCAGGGGCTAGTCGAGCCTTCGAGGACGCCGGTCCTGATTCTTTGCCGCGACATTTCGAGCAGGCCGAAATGCGAGATGCGGCCGATCTGGATGCGAGCCCGATCGTTCTTCAAAGCTTCCTTCATCCGCCGTTCGACGGAGCGATTGTTGCGGCTCTCTTCCATATCGATGAGGTCGACGACGATGAGGCCGGCGAGATCGCGCAAGCGCAATTGCCGGGCGACCTCGTCGGCCGCCTCAAGATTGGTGCGCAGCGCCGTGTCTTCGATATTGTGCTCCCGCGTGGAACGGCCGGAATTGACGTCGATCGCGACCAGAGCTTCGGTCTGATTGATGACGAGATAGCCGCCCGATTTCAAAGGCACATGACTGGAGAACATGGCATCGAGCTGCGCTTCGACGCCGGATTTGGCGAAGATCGGCTGCGGATCGCGATAGGGCTGGACGTTCTTGGCGTGGCTCGGCATGAGCATGCGCATGAATTCCTTGGCCTCGCGATAGGCCGCATCGCCCGACACGATGACCTCGTCTATGTCCTTGTTGTAGAGGTCGCGGATGGCGCGCTTGACGAGCGAACCTTCCTCATAGACGAGCGTCGGCGCGGTCGATTTCAGCGTCACCTCGCGCACCGTCTCCCACATGCGCAGGAGATATTCGAAATCGCGTTTGACTTCGGCCCTGGTGCGTGCGGCGCCGGCAGTGCGCAGAATGACGCCCATGCCCTCCGGCACTTCGAGCTCCTGCGCGATCGCTTTCAACCGCTGCCGGTCGCTCGGATCGGTGATCTTGCGGGAGATGCCACCACCGCGCGCCGTGTTCGGCATCAGCACCGAATAGCGGCCGGCGAGCGACAGATAGGTCGTCAAAGCGGCGCCCTTATTGCCGCGCTCTTCCTTCACGACCTGGACGAGGAGAACCTGGCGGCGCTTGATGACTTCCTGGATCTTATATTGCCGGCGGATGCGGTGCGTCCGCATCGGCATTTCTTCCATAGCGTCGCCGCCGATCTGTTCGACCTCTTCGTCGATCTCCTCATCCTCTTCGCCGTGCCGTTCGGGGCGGAAGCGCGCCTCGAGCTCATCGTCCCGGGCGGCAATGGCGGCCTCTCCGGCCTCGCTCACCGCATCCTGTTCCTCGACCACGGCAAAGCCTTCGGGATCGGTCGCGAGCCGATGCGGCGCGGGAATTTCGATGCCGGCTTCGCTCGCTTGAACATTGCTTGGCGCCACAAGCTCGGGCTGCTCGGCGTCCTCAGCGTCACTGGCCGCTTCGATGCTCTCATGCGGGGCGACTGTCATCGGACGAAGCAGGGCAGAAGGGACGCCGCCTTCTTCTTCCGCCTTGGCCAAAGCCGGATGCGTCTCGGCTGCGGCTTCGGCGCTTTCGATCTCCGCATCTTCCGTGTCGACGAGCGTTTCGTCTTCGCTGCTGCGGCGTTTCTCGGCGTGCTCGCCATTCTTGCCACCACGGCGATGGCGGCGGCTGCGCCTTTGGGTGGTTTGCGCCTCCTCCTCGTCTTCATCGTGATGGGCGAGTGCGTCCTCGTCGATCAGCGCCTGACGGTCCGAAACCGGGATCTGATAATAATCGGGATGGATCTCGGAAAAGGCGAGGAAGCCGTGCCGATTGCCGCCGTAATCGACGAAGGCGGCCTGGAGCGAGGGCTCCACGCGTGTCACTTTGGCAAGATAGATATTGCCGCGAAGAGGTTTCTTATTGGCGGATTCGAAATCGAATTCTTCGACCCGATTACCGCGGAGCACCACCACCCGGGTCTCTTCCGGGTGAGAGGCATCGATGAGCATTTTGTTGGCCATGTATAATCCGTTGGGGCAGGGCGCGCGCCGAACTGCCGCTACCGCCAAGGTCTCGCTGAACTACTCTGTGAAGCGAGACCGGGGCACGGCATGGCGGCACGAACGGCGCCATCTGCAAAAGCTGAAATGGATGGGATGTGCGGCCGGCGGACCGGGCCGCGGGAGTGTGCCGAGGCCCGGCCTTCGCCAGGCCGCCTCGGCGGCCAAAAAGTGACGACACGCGGACCAGCATGGGTGCGCCGACATCAAGGCGCATGCTGCAAGCGTTGAGCTTGCCGGTCAGATAAGCACCCTTTGAAGGGCAGACCATGTCCTCGTCACCTGTTGGGGCTTCCGTTAGGAAGCCGGCGAAATTCAGTTCCGGTGGGTGGCGTCAGCACGCTGATGCGACCTTGAAACCTGTCCCTGCATTCATCTTCCGCGAACGGCGCCCCGCGCCGAAACGACTGACATGCCGGAAGCCTCCACATATTCGGTCGGCCATGAACTTTCTTCGCGTCCGAGCACGAACATGTCCTTAATATCGGGTCACGGGGCGATTTGGCAAGTTTTCCGCGTACTGTTGCGCTCGCGCAACGGCGGGCCGCCTTCTCTTCTGGCATCCTCACGCTTCATTAACCTGATAGATTCATCTTGCCTTTTGGCTCGATTGATCACGCCGGTGGGGCGCCGTGATCGGAATTTCGGCTCAGTCATGATGGCGATAGGGCGCGAATCAGTCGCCTGTCCGGGTGCCGGTGGGGACCGGCCTCGCGGCGTCGCCCTGCGCCTGGCTGAGGCGCGGCGGCGCGGGGCTGGCATCAGCCCCTTCTTTGGCTTCGCCTTTTCGGCTCTGCTGACCGCGGCAAGCGTCAACGCGACAGACGCCGCACAGGCCGAAAGCCGCGGCTTGGTGGGCGCCCGCGCGCTCGCCGTCTCGCTCGCGGCCCCGGAAAAGCCAAAGCCGACGCTGCCGCCCGCGATCGCAGACGCCGTCCATCTCGAAGACGGCGGCGAGCGCGCCACACTCAGTTTCGATCTGACACATGCGATCGATGCGAGCGCTTTCGTGCTCACAAGGCCAAATCGAATCGTCGTCGATTTGCCGGAAGTCGATTTTCGCATCGATCCGCAAGCCGGCAGCGCCGCACACCCGGCGCATCGCCCAGGGTCGCCGCGGGGGCATCTTCAGGCCGCCGATTTCCCCGGGCTGATAGCCTCCTTCCGATTCGGTCTCTTCGCGTCCGGCAAATCGCGGATTGTCATTAACCTCGCGGCGCCGGCGCGAATCCTGCGCGCGGCAGTCGAATCCGCGCCTGACGGCGGCAAAACCCGCCTCGTCATCGAACTAGCCAAGACCGATCCAGCGGCCTTTCAGGCTGCGGCACGCAAGGCCATTCTTACGGCAGCTGGCGAAACCGAGCTGAAAGCGGCGCCGGGCCCCGTCAAAGATGCCGCCGAGGCACAGAGCAATCTGCCGGTCGTCGTCGTCGATCCTGGCCATGGTGGAGTCGACAGCGGTGCGATCGTCGATGGGCTCGTCGAGAAGGACATTGTGTTCGACTTTGCCAAAGCGCTCGCCGAGAAGCTTAGGGCGACCGGCCGTTACAAAGTCGTCATGACACGCGACAGCGATATCTTCATTCGGCTCGGCGGCCGCGTGCATATTGCCCGCGATGCCCATGCGGCGCTGTTCGTGTCGATCCATGCCGATGCGATCGCCGCCGATGCTGCGAGCGTCTCCGGGGCGACCATCTATACGATGTCCGATCGTGCGAGCGACGCCGAAGCTGCCCGCACAGCCGAAAAGGAAAACCAATCCGATGCGACGGCCGGCCTCGAAGGCAAAGAGGAGCCGAGCGGGGTTTCCGACATTCTGTTTGATCTCACGCGTCGCGAAACACGCGCCTATAGCCATGTCTTCGCCCGAACCCTGGTCAATTATTGGAAGGTGGCCGGGCGGCTGAACAAGAATCCGGAGCGCGCCGCCGGCTTCCGGGTCTTGACCGCGCCGGATGTTCCTTCCGTCCTGCTCGAGCTTGGCTATCTCTCCAATGTAAAGGACGCAAAATCATTGGTCGCGCCGGAATGGCGCGACGCAACCACGGGCAAGGTCGTCGCGGCGATCAATGCCTTCTTCGACTCGCGCGCCGGCACAGGCGTCACTGCTACACGGCCGGCAATGCCGGCTGAGGCCGCGAGCACTGCCGCGGCCGCGACGCTCGATGCCGCGGCGGCTCCCAGCAGCGCGGCGAAATGAGCCGCCCTCAGCGGAGTCAAAATTGACGGCGCAGGCCTGCCGCGACTAGGGCGCAAGGATTGCGATTTCGCCCTGGCGGCAGAGCGACAGCGCCTCACTATCAACACAAACACGCCGCACCTAAAGACGATGATATTCCGCGACATTGAACATTGCGCCGGCGTCCGGGCAGCAGCGTCGGGCGGGTTGATTGCCGGCGCGATTCGTCGGCTGAAGAATTACCAATCAGAAATTTGCGAAGCGATGTCTGGCCGATTGCGATCGCGACGCGGCCTCGGTCGAAAAAATGCGATTTCGTGGCGCCAAAACGGCGATGCGAGACCGGACCGGATTGCGCGATCGCCAGATTGCGATAAAAACGCCGCGATCCCGCATGTGCAAAACGCCATCGGGCCAGAGCGGGATGAGGAAAAGTGGGAACCGGTTTTCCGCCCGCATCCCGCTCTAAATTATGAGAATCGATCACGTTTCTGGAGACATCGGATATATCCGATGTCTCAATCATGACTTTGGATTGATTCAATCCAAAGTCGTCGTGATCTAAAGCCATGCGGCGCTGAGGCGGCGCGGATCCAGAGGCCTCGTCTCCCTATGCGGCTGATCGCCCGGTTTTTCGGATTTGTCTTTGCGACCGCCGCCATCCTCTTCGTCGTCGGGATGGGTGCGGCGGCGATCGTCGTCTTCAAGTTCGAGCAGGATCTGCCGGACTATACGCAGCTCAAGAATTACGAGCCGCCGGTCACGACGAGAGTGCATGGCGCGGACGGCTCGGTGCTCGCCGAATATTCGCATGAGCGGCGTCTTTATCTGCCGAGTGCGGCGATTCCGCCGCTCCTCAAAGACGCTTTCATCTCCGCCGAGGACAAGAATTTCTACACCCATCACGGTGTCGATCCCGAAGGCATCCTGCGGGCGCTCCTCGTCCTCGTCGAGGGCGGCAGGCATGTTCAGGGCGCCTCGACCATCACCCAGCAGGTCGCCAAGAATTTTCTCTTGACGAATGAAAGGTCGTATCAGCGCAAGATCCGCGAAGCGCTCTTGTCGCTGCGGATCGAAGGCGCCTATTCCAAGGAAAAGATCATCGAGCTCTATCTCAACGAAATCTATCTCGGTCTCGGCAATTACGGTGTCGCCGCCGCGGCTTTGAACTATTTCGACAAATCGGTCTATGAGCTCACCGTCGCCGAGACCGCCTATCTCGCGGCCCTGCCGAAGGCGCCGAATAATTATAATCCTTTCACCAAGCGCGAACGGGCGATCGACCGACGCAATTGGGTCATCGATCGCATGGTCGAGAACGGCTATATTACCCGCGCGGCGGGCGAGAACGCCAAAGCGCAGCCGCTCGGCGTCACGCCGCGGGTGCTGTCGCCGAGCACTTATGCCGCCGGCTATTTTGCCGAGGAAGTGCGGCGCGAGCTTCTGGAGCGCTATGGCGAGAAGAAGCTCTATGAGGGCGGTCTTTCGGTGCGCGCCACGCTCGATCCGAAAATGCAGCTCATGGCCCGCCGCGCCCTCGTCGATGGACTCGTGCGCTATGACGAGGCGCATGGCTTCCGCGGCCCGATGCGCCATATCGACATGAGCGGGGATTGGGGCTTGGCGCTCGCCAATGTGCCGGCGCTCGGCGATGTGGCGCCATGGCGGCTCGCCGTGGTTCTCGATGGCGGCGAAGGACAATTGCACATTGGCCTGCAGCCGAAGCGCGAAGCCTCGGGCGAGGTGGGGCCGGAGCGCGAGACTGGCTATCTCCTGCCCGTCGGGCTCAAATGGGCCAGGCGGCCGAATGAGCGCAGCTCCTTGATGCCCGGCGACGTCATCTATGTCGATCCGCTGGAAGACAAGCCCGGACAATATAGGCTGCGCCAGATTCCCGAAGTCAGCGGCGCGATCGTCGTGATGGATCCTTTCACCGGCCGCGTCCTCGCCATGGTCGGCGGCTTCTCCTTTGATCAATCCGAATTCAATCGCGCGACACAGGCTTGGCGGCAGCCCGGCTCGTCCTTCAAGCCCTTCGTCTACGCGGCGGCGATCGACAATGGCTATACGCCATCCTCCGTCGTGCTCGACGAGCCGATTGCCATCGATCAAGGCCCCGGCCTCGGCCTGTGGCGCCCGGAAAATTTCGAAGGCAAATCGAGCGGTCCGCATACTTTGCGCTATGGCGTAGAGCACTCGATCAATCAGATGACGGTGCGGCTCGCGCGCGATGTCGGCATGCCGCTGATCGCCGAATATGCCAAGAAATTCGGCGTCTATGACGATCTGCCGCTCTATCTTTCGATGGCGCTCGGCTCCGGCGAAACGACTTTGATGCGGATGACGACGGCCTATTCCATGCTCGCCAATGGCGGCAAGAGGATCACGGCGACTTTGATCGACCGTATCCAAGACCGCTGGGGCCACACGATCTATCGCCATGACAAGCGCATCTGCGAAAGCTGCGATGCGGTGAAATGGGACAATCAGCCGGAGGCGACGATCGTCGACAAGCGCGAGCAGGTGATCGATCCTTTGACCGCCTATCAGATCACCTCGATCATGGAGGGCGTCATTCAGTATGGCACGGGCCAGGCCATCCGCGCGGTCGGCAAACATCTCGCCGGCAAGACCGGCACGACCAATGATGCGAAGGATCTGTGGTTCGTCGGCTATTCGCCGGACCTCGCCGTCGGCGTGTTCATGGGCTATGACCGGCCGCGTTCGCTTGGCAATTCCGCCCAGGCGGCCCTCTACACGGCGCCGATCTTCCGCGATTTCATGAAGATGGCGCTGAAGGACAAGCCTGACATCCCATTCCGCGTGCCGCCGGGGATCAAGCTCATCTCCGTCGATGCCAAGACAGGCGTGCGGGCGACAGGGGGAGGCACCATCCTCGAAGCCTTCAAGCCAGGCACGCAGCCGCCGGACAGCTTCAACTATGGCACCGACCAGACACCGAAAGTGCTGACGGTGGACCCGGACGCCGACCGCGCGGCGGGAACCGGCACCGGCGGGCTTTATTGAGGGCTTCTCGCCAGACCGCTCCGCAAGCCGCGAATGAGACTCTTTGCGCCGACAAGGCTGCGCCATTGCCGATGCAAGCCGGTTTACAGCGCCCGCTTTGCTGACTATCTATGCCTCACGATTTTAAACCTGACCTTGCGCGGCCTTTCGCGCTCCATCCCCAAAGGACCTGACTGCCATGCGCGCCGAAGCCGAAGCGCTCCGCGAATCGATCAAGCAATCCTTAGGATTGCTGAGGAGGCATCTTTGACGTCGATGTCGCCACCCGCCGCCTTGCCGAACTGAACGCCAAAGTCGAAGATCCCAATCTCTGGAACGATGCCGAGGCCGCGCAAAAGATCATGCGCGAGCGCACCGAGCTTGAGGACAGGCTCGGCTCGTTGGGGCGTTTCGAGTTTGATCTCGAGGACGCGATCACTCTCATCGAGCTCGCCGAGGCGGAAGGTGATGCCGGAGCCGAAGAAGAGGGTCTCGCCGAGCTGCGGAATTTGAAGAGCGAGGCCGAGCGCCGGCAGATCGAGGCTCTGCTTTCCGGCGAGGTCGATGCCAATGACGCTTACATCGAAGTGCATGCCGGCGCCGGCGGCACCGAGAGCTGCGATTGGGCGCGCATGCTGTTTCGCATGTATGCGCGCTGGGCCGAGCGGCATAAATTCAAGGTCGAGATCATCGAAGAGACTTTTGGCGACGAGGCAGGCATCAAATCCGGCACTTTGCTGGTGAAGGGTCAAAACGCCTATGGCTGGGCGAAGACGGAATCGGGCGTGCATCGCCTGGTGCGGATCTCGCCCTTCGATTCCAATGCGCGCCGCCACACGAGCTTCGCCTCGGTCTGGGTCTATCCGGTCATCGACGAGCGTATCGAGATCGATGTGAAGGAATCCGATTGCCGGATCGACACCTATCGTTCGTCTGGCGCCGGCGGCCAGCATGTGAACACGACCAATTCGGCCGTGCGCATCACCCATATGCCGACCGGCATCGTTGTCGCCTGCCAGGGCGAGCGCTCGCAACACAAGAATCGCGCGACCGCCTGGAACATGCTGCGGGCGCGGCTCTACGAGCTCGAGATGGAAAAGCGCGAGGCCGCGGCGGAGGCGACGGAAGCCGCCAAGACCGACATCGGCTGGGGCCATCAGATCCGCTCTTATGTTCTGCAGCCTTATCAGCTCGTCAAGGATCTGCGCACCGGCGTGACCTCGGGCACGCCGGGCGATGTCCTCGACGGCGATCTCAATTCCTTCATGGAGGCGTCGCTCGCGCAAAGGGTCCATGGCGGCGGGCCGGTCGCGGTGGAAGACGCCGAATAGGCCGGACTTTCACGCAGGCGACCAAAATGTCGGTTTGGATGCGAAGGGCCTAATGCGAAGGCTTGCCGGTGAGACGAGCGCGGAAGACACGAAAGCGGGATCGCGTGCGGGCACAGAGAGAGAAGATCTTCAACCTTCCCGCCGTGGTGCTCGCCGCCGTCGTCCTTCTATTCGGCATTCATGCGCTGCGTGAACTTCTGCCATTCGAGAGAAATCTCGATCTCTTAGGCGAATTCGCCTTTGTGCCGGGTCGTTTCACCTATGGCTTCGATCACGACCGAATCGCTGCAGCCCTCACTGCGGCGCAAGGCCAAAGCGAGATCAATGGCGAGGTCGCCCGCTTTTTCCTCGGCGACGGCAAGCCGCTTTGGTGGACGCCGATCACCTATGCCTTCTTGCACGCCAGCTGGCTCCATGTCGGATTCAACTGCCTTTGGCTCATCGCCTTTGGCGCTGCGGTGGCACGCCGCTTCGGGACGCTGCGTTTTCTTCTGTTCTGCCTCCTAACGGCGATTGCCGGGGCGCTCGCCCATTATCTCACCCATATGGATGATCTGCAGCCCGTCATCGGCGCCTCCGCCGTCGTTTCGGGCACGATGGCGGCCGCCGTGCGCTTCGTTTTTCAGCCTGGGGCGCCGCTCGGCGAAGGGCTTGCCTATATGGGTCCGCGCGCAACCGATCTCGCTTACCGGCAGCCGGCCTTGCCCTTGCGATCGATCATCACCGACCGCCCCGCCATAGGTTTTCTCATGGCTTGGTTCTTGGCCAATCTCCTCTTCGGCCTGGCGCCGTCGCTTTCCGGGCTCCAAGGCGTGACGATCGCCTGGCAGGCGCATATCGGCGGCTTTCTGGTCGGGCTCCTCGCCTTTCCCCTGTTCGATCCGCCCGCGCCGGAAATTGCGATGCAAGACGAGTTTGTTTGAATTCAAACCGCTTTTAATTTCATCTTTAATAGAATAATTGCGCTGCACCATGGCGAAGACTGTGGCGTGGCTAGAGCGGGATGCGCGATCAATTTAGCAGATTGCGTAAGCTTGATCGCGCATCCCAGTCTAAATTGTGAAAATCGATCAGCTTTACCGAGACATAGCATACACCCGATGTCTTAAGCGTGACTTTAGATTGGTTCAATCCAAGTCATCGTGATCTAAGCGAGATGATGCTTAATACAGCGATCGGGCGAAATCCTTTGCCAAGCTCGCCAATTTTCTTTCATGCAAATAAGTATTGGGACCATGTCGTTCGGCCGATGCATGTTTCTTGCGCAAGGGTGCAAAGTAGGACATTATGACGCACATGTTCGCCAGCCAAGAGCGAAGGTCAGGGAGGCGCTTTGCTGGAGCTCCGGCGAGATAAGGAGGGCTTGCTATGACAGTCGCGCGGATATTGGCAAAGAAGGGTCGAGAGGTTGCAACAGCGCAGCCGCATCGCACTTTGAAGGAAGTGGCGGATCTTCTCGCGGCGCGCAACATCGGCGCCGTGGTCATCGCGGATGTCCAAGGCTCGGTGCTCGGCATTCTCTCCGAGCGCGACATCGTCCGGGCGATCGGCACGCGCGGCGTAGCCGCACTCGACGACGCCGTCTCGATGCATATGACGAGCAAGGTCATCACCGCGGTGGAAGAAGATACCGTCCTAGCAATGGTCGAGAAGATGAATGCCGGACATTTCCGTCATCTGCCGGTGCTCAAGGACAGCAAGCTCGCCGGCATTATCTCGATCGGCGATGCGGTCAAATTCCGCCTCGAAGAAATGGAGCATGAGCAATCGGCCATGCGGGAATATATCGCCGCGATATAAGCGATGCGGAGGTCGATCCGCGCCGAAGGCCTGGCGCGATCCGCTCCTTCAGAGGATGCGCTGCGGCAGCGGCCTCATGTCTCGTCTTTGACGAGACCCGGAGCGCCGTCGCGATCCATTATGAGGCGGCGATAGAAACAGGATCTGCGGCCGGTGTGGCAGGCGCCGCCGTCGCCGCCGGGTTCCACCTTCAAGAGAAGGACGTCCTGATCGCAATCGGTGCGGATTTCCGTGACCTTCTGCACCTGGCCGGAGGTATCGCCCTTGCGCCAGAGGCTTTGTCGCGAGCGCGACCAATAATGCGCGATCCCGGTTTCGAGGGTGAGCTGCAAAGCCTCCGTATTCATGAAGGCGAACATCAGCACCGTGCCGTCGCGGCTGTCCGTTGTGATGCAGGCGATCAAGCCATCGGCATCGAACCGCGGGGTGAACAGCGCTCCTTCTTCGAGAGCATGCTTGCCGCCCGGACTTGGAAAGGGCGGAACCGGGTGCTCATCCATGTACAATGCCTTCTCGTCACGCACCCTTCGTCACCCACCCTCGTCACCCACCCTCGTCACCTAGCCTTCGGCATCGGTCGGACGTGACGGGCCGGGTTTAAAGGCCTCGGCCAATGCGCGAGGCGGCTCGGCGGACTTGCCGAGGGGCGCGTTTGAACCGGGCCAGCCGATCGAGCAGCGCCGCGCGCGTAACTTCACCTGCCGCGCACGAGCGCCAGAAAGCGCACCTGTTCCGCGGGATCATCACGGAAGAGGCCGGTGAACTGATTGGTGACCGTGGTCGCACCCTGTTTCAAAACGCCGCGCATCGACATGCACATATGTTCGGCTTCGATCATCACGGCGCAGCCGCGCGGCTGCAAATGGCGTTCGATCGCGCCGACGATCTGCGCCGTCAGCGCCTCCTGCGTCTGCAGCCGGCGCGCGAACACATCGACGAGGCGGGCGAGCTTGGAGAGCCCGACCACCCCATGTTCGCTCGGATAATAGGCGATATGGGCCTTGCCGACGAAAGGCACCATGTGATGTTCGCAATGCGACGAAAAGGCGATGTCGCGCACCAGCACGAGATCGTCATAACCCTGCACTTCCTCGAAGACGCGCGCCAGCACGTCGCTTGCCTCGTCGCGATAGCCGGCGAACAATTCCTCATAGGCCTTGGCGACGCGCTGCGGCGTATCGCGCAGGCCTTCCCGGTCGGGATCGTCGCCGGCCCAGAGAATTAGCGTGCGCACCGCCGCTTCGGCCTCTTCACGCGTCGGACGCAGCGGCTTTGGTCCGCCGGCGTTCTGAACGAGAGGCTTTTGTGGGGCGGATTTGGGCGGCTGGCGTTCGAGCAAGGACTTAACCACGTCATCCATGTGGTGCCTCCTGAGAGTTGATTATGGGATTGATGGCCAGGCCTTCGGCACCAATGCCGATGGACGTCGAACGGGGGAGCCTGCTGGAAATGTGCCAAATCTCGTTCGCCATGCTCCGCTACCCTATATAGTATATGTTTGGTGCCGTCATCCGGGCCATGCTGCGGGGCCTGAGCCATGCTGACCGACATTTACAGCGACAAAATTCTCGAACTGGCGGCAAACATTCCCCGCCAGGGTCGATTGGCCGCGCCCGACGCGACGGCCAAAGCCCATTCGAAGCTCTGCGGCTCGACGATCATCGTCGATCTCGTCATGCGCGACGGCAAGGTCGTCGATTTCGCCCATGACGTGAAAGCCTGTGCGCTGGGCCAGGCGGCGGCCTCCATCATGGCCCGTCACGTCATCGGCTCGACGGGGCCGGAGCTGCGACAATTGCGCGACGAGGTGCGCGCCATGCTGAAGGAGAACGGCCCGCCGCCGCAAGGCAAATGGGCCGAGGTCGCGGTGCTTGAGCCCGTCCGCGATTTCAAGGCCCGCCATGCATCGACCCTATTGACCTTTGAGGCGACGGTGGATGCCGTCAATCAGATCGAAGCCGCGCAAAAAGCCGCAGAATAGGCCCGGCATGCAGCCCACCCATATGGGAATCTGTGGACAGAACGGCAATGCGCCGGGCGTCTGCCTCCTTGCCCCGCTGCCGCTTTCTCGCCAGAGAACAGGTTCATGATGGATCTTCACCTTTTCCCCCGCCGTGCCGCACATTATGCGATCCGCGCCTATCAATTGAGCCTTTCCGCCTTTCTTGGCCGGCAGTGCCGCTATTTGCCGAGCTGTTCGGCCTATATGGATGAAGCCATCGTCCGGCATGGGCTCTGGGCCGGGGGATTCATGGGGCTTGCCCGGCTTTGCCGCTGCCATCCTTGGGGAAGCCATGGGTTCGATCCCGTGCCGGAGAGCCTCCCTGCCGGCAGCTCGTGGCTGACGCCTTGGCGATATGGCGACTGGCGGGGACCGCTGCGCTGCGACGAAATCCGGCCCGGAGAGCGGGCTCAAAATGATCCGGCCCGGAGCAGCCGAGGCACAATAATGTGAGCTTCGCAAACGCAGCATTCCATGGTCAGTTCGGGCGATCTTCTGGCCAGTGGCCGTTTGCAGCAGGGGCAATGCATGGGAGAAACCAATCCGCGGCACGCCGATCATCCGATCGATCCGATCTTTCTCGAGCGCTGGTCGCCGCGCGCCTTCACCGGCGAGCCAGTGCCGGAAGCCGCGCTTGCCAGCATGTTCGAGGCGGCCCGCTGGGCGCCGTCCTCTTATAATTCGCAGCCCTGGCGCTTTCTCTATGCGTTGCGCGGCACGCCGCATTTCGACAAATTTCTAGGCCTTCTGGGCGAATTCAATCAAAGCTGGGCAAAAACCGCCGGCGCGCTCGTCATTCTCGTCTCGAAGGAAACGATGCAGGTGGGCGATAAGGTCATGCCCTCACGTACCCATGCTTTGGATGCCGGCGCCGCCTGGGGCTATCTGGCGCTCGAGGCGGTGCGGCTCGGTTGGATGACCCATGCGATGGCTGGGGTCGATCTGGAGCGTGCGCGGGTGGAGCTAACGATTCCCGAAGGTTTTAGCCCGCAAATCGCCATTGCGATCGGCCGCCTCGGCGACAAATCCGTTCTGCCGGAGGGGCTGCGCGAGCGCGAAGTGCCGAGCCCGCGTCTGCCGCAAAGCGAATTCGTGTTCGAAGGCGGCTTTCCGGCGTGAACCGTCGCCGAGGAGGTGCATTTCAGCCGCGCCTTCCGGCGCTGGACTGGCGAAGCGCCGCATCGCTGGAGGACGCGCCATAATACCGAGAAACTGGGGTGTGACCTAGCTCTTTAAGAGCTTCAAAAACCCAACAAAAATGTGACCGTTCGCCGCGGCGAAAAAGTGTGCACGTTCTTATTTTGTTCTATACGATTTCGTTAAGTTTGTTCATCCAGACTCACTTAGTTTCATGTCTGGAGCCGTACCAAGGAGGGTGATATGGCATTCAAAGCTGGTGACTTCATTGGAGTGTCATGTGAAGTGGAGCCGGGTCCGTTTGACGATGAGCGATTGATAACCGTCCAAACGGTTGAGGGACCGATTTCAGGTTTTGTGAAAGTTACCGAGCTTCGCGAAACCGACAGTCGATGGGAGGTTCGTGGTAAGATTCAGGAAGTAAATGACGCGACAATTAAGGTTCGTATATACGGCTCTTTCTTCACTACAAATGGTATCGCAAGTATTTCGAGACATTTAGCTATGGCGGCGTAAATGACTATACTAACGCGGGACGAGATCAAAGACGAGGTGGAAAAAGGCAATATACGTTTTGATCCCCCACTGCAGGATCGGCAGTGGGGAGATGTGTGCGTTGATTTGCGCCTTGGCTACAAATTTACTCAGCTTAGGCAATCAAACGTGGAAATACCTCTTGCGGAGGGCATTAGGGGTATTTCTGATACAGGTCTTTGGAGAGAGAAGACTCTCAAGCATAAAGATGAATTCGATAAACGTGAAGGTTTTACGATCGTACCCAACGAGTTTATACTTGCTCAGACATTAGAGCATGTTTGGATTCCGCGAAATATGATTGCGAGAGTGGAAGGTCGCAGCACATACGCGCGTGTCGGTCTCTCAATGCACGAAACAGCGCCTTGGTTACACAGCCAGGCTGGCATGGCCAAATCACTCTGGAAATCAAAAATAGCGGCCCGCTTAAAATCAAGCTCATGCCAATGGACGACATGCCTTGCCAAGTGACCTTTATGCGGCTTTCCAAGCCTCTTCCTGAGGATCAGGGCTACGGATCGCGTCCAACCGACTCATTCCAAAATCAAAGCAGACCGTTGCCGCCAAGTGACTAATTTGGCGGCCCCGCAATTTGCGGTCGCACAAGCGTCGAAATAGCAAGTTGCGCCAGAGAAGGCGGAAGTTCGCCGCGCGAGACTTTGCCCTTGAGGTACGTGCTGAATTTGCTTCCTTTCGGAATCAGATCGGCAGCGGTTGCTAAGCCGCTGCTGGTGTTTGCGCCATAATCCCGATCATGCTCACGCCGCGAGTGCGGCCTCCGGCGCCTGGACGGAAAGCCCGAGGCTCGCCGCCACCGCCGCATGGGTGATATGGCCGCGATGCACATTAAGGCCAGTGCGCAGGCCGGGATCGGCGAGAATCGCAGCAGGACCGCCGGCGGCGAGTGCGAGCCCATAGGGCAGGGTCGCATTGTTGAGCGCATGGCTCGACGTATGCGGCACACTGCCCGGCATATTGGCAACGCAATAATGCACGATTCCGTCGACGACATAGGTTGGCTCGGCATGAGTCGTCGGATGCGAGGTCTCGAAACAGCCGCCCTGATCGATGGCGACATCGACGAGCACGGCGCCTGGCTTCATCTCTTTCAGCATCGGCCGCGTCACGAGTTTTGGCGCGCTGGCGCCGGGGATCAGCACCGCGCCGATGACGGCATCGGCGGCAAAAACTTCCGCCTCGATCGCCGCAGCGGAGGCATAACGGGTGCGCACACGGCCCTGGAAAAGCTCGTCGAGCTGGCGCAGCCGCGGCAACGAGCGGTCGAGTACGCTGACCTCGGCGCCGAGGCCGGCCGCCATGCGTGCAGCATGCGTCCCGACCACGCCGCCTCCCAAGATCACCACCCGTGCCGGTGTAACGCCCGGCACGCCGCCGAGCAATATGCCGCGGCCGCCGCTCTGGCGCTGCAAGGCGGTGCCGGCCGCCTCAATGGCGAGACGGCCCGCCACTTCGCTCATCGGCGCGAGGAGCGGCAGGCTGCCGTCCGGCCCGAGAACGGTTTCATAAGCGACCGCCGTGCAGCCCGAGGCCATGAGCCCCGCCGCCCGGCGGGGATCGGGCGCCAGATGAAGATAGGTGAACAGGATCTGCCCTTCGCGCAGCTGCACCCATTCGGAGGGCTGCGGCTCCTTCACCTTCACGATCATCTGCGCCCTGGCGAAGATCTCGCCCGCGCTCGCGACGATCTTGGCGCCGACCGCGACATAATCGGCATCCTGCGCGCCCATTCCGGCGCCGGCACAGGTCTCAATGAAGAGCTCATGGCCTGCGGCTACGTACTCCCGCGCGGCCTCCGGGGTGAGGCCGACGCGATATTCGTGAACTTTGATTTCCTTCAAGACACCGACGCGCATCTTTCATCCTCCGCCGCAAATCCCAGCAAAGCCTGCTGATCTGTGGTGAAAATACGCCTCTTTTCAAGGTGGATTTCGGCGTTTACATTGCAAATAGAGATATTTTCGCGGGAATACGGCGCAAATGACAGATATCATGCAAGATTCCGGTGATTTCGCTCTCGATCTCGATCGGTTCGATCGGGCGATTCTTGCCATGCTCGTCGCCGATGCGCGGACGAGTCTCGCCGATCTCGCGCCGAAGGTCGGCTTGTCGAGCACGGCCTGCGCGCGGCGCCTCAAAGCGCTCGAAGAGCGCGGCGTGATCACCGGCTATCATGCGGCGCTCGATCACAAACGGCTCGGCTTGGCCGTCACCGTGCTCGTGCGCATCGCGCTCGATTCACAACGCGAAGAGGCTTTCGAGGCTTTTGAAAGGGCGGTGGCGCGATGCGCTTCCGTCATTCGCTGCTATTTCATGTCGGGCTATGATGACTATGAGCTTCTTGTGCTCTGCCGCGATATCGCCGATTTCGAACATATCCATAAAACACAACTGGCGCGGCTGCCGCATGTGGCGCGCATCCAGTCGGGTTTTGCCTTGCGCGATGTGATCGACCGCGGCTTGCCGGCGGCGCTCATTGCGCCGACGGCGCGCTAGAGCGGGATGAAGGCCCGGAAAATCGGTTGAATGCCCGGCATTTGCGCCATGGCCTCAATCGAAATATGGGTCATTTCTCCGCAGCATGTGTGCAGAGCCGAAGCCAGGCCAGCTACAGACCCGATTCGGGAGCCCGGATCAGATGAAAGCCTATATGAATGCCTATGCCAGATCATGCTAACGTCAAAATAAATCGGCAACTTCGCCGGGTCCGTGCGAAGGAGGATGCTGTGCAGGTCAATGCGGAAGGGCGCAAGCTCGTCGAAACTGTCGAGCCGGCTGCGGCCGATGAGGCCCACGCAGGCGCGGCTTCGCCCGCTGCTTCGATTCCGGTGATGGACGATATTGGCGAGATCGCCGCCCGTCCGGCCGAGCTTGCGGGCTCACCGCATCGTTTCATCAACCGTGAACTGTCTTGGCTCGAATTCAATCGTCGCGTCTTGCAGGAAGCGTCGAACCGCAACCATCCTTTGCTCGAACAATTGCGCTTCCTGTCGATCTCGGCGAATAATCTCGATGAATTCTTCATGGTCCGCGTCGCCGGCCTGCGCGGGCAAGTCCGCGCCGGAGTCGACACGCCGTCGGAGGATGGCCTGACGCCGGCCGAGCAATTGGTCAAAATCCGCGAACGCGTCGGCCTCCTCGCCGCCGAACAGCAGCGCCGCTGGCGCGAGTTGCGCGGCGAATTGAAGGCGACCGGCATCGTTCTCGTCGATCCGCAGGATCTCACCAAGGTCGAGTTCACCTGGCTCGAACATTATTTCCTTTTGCATGTCTTTCCGGTGCTGACGCCGCTCGCCGTCGATCCGGCACATCCTTTTCCCTTCATTCCCAATCTTGGCTTCACCATCGCGCTCGAATTGGTGCGGCCGGGCGACAGCAACTATATGAAGGCGCTGATCCGCCTGCCGGCGAAGATCGAGCGCTTCATCAAACTGCCGGACGGACAGGGCGAGCTGCGGTGCGTCGCGCTTGAATCGCTTGTCGGCATGTTCACCCAATCTCTGTTCCCCGGCTATATGGTGCGCGGCTCCGGTGTGTTCCGGGTCATTCGTGACAGCGATCTCGAAGTCGAGGAAGAGGCCGAAGATCTCGTGCTGCTCTTCGAGAGCGCCTTGAAGCGGCGGCGCCGCGGCTCCGTCATCCGCCTTGAAGTCGACAGCCTGATGCCGGAGGAATTGCGCAGCTTCGTGGCCGAGGAGCTCGATGTCGTTGCCGACGAGATTTTCGTGCTCGACGGCATGCTGGCTTTGAACGAACTTTCGGAGCTTGTCGGGGTTGATCGCCCCGACCTCAAGTTTCGCCCCTATAATCCGCGATTTCCCGAACGTGTGCGCGAAAATGGCGGCGATTGCTTTCTCGCGATCAAGCAAAAGGATCTGGTGGTCCACCATCCTTATGAAACTTTCGATGTGGTCGTTCAATTTCTCAACCAGGCGGCGCGGGACCCGAATGTAGTCGCGATCAAGCAGACGCTTTATCGGACCTCTTCGGACAGTCCGATCGTGCGCGCCTTGATCGAGGCGGCGGAGGCCGGCAAATCGGTGACGGCGCTCGTCGAGCTGAAGGCGCGCTTCGACGAGGAGGCGAATATTCGCTGGGCGCGCGATCTCGAACGCGCCGGCGCGCAAGTCGTGTTCGGTTTCATCGCGCTGAAGACCCATGCCAAGCTGTCGATCGTCGTGCGCCGCGAGGGCGGATCGCTCGCCACCTATTGCCATGTCGGCACCGGCAATTATCATCCGGTGACGGCGCGCATCTATACCGATATTTCTTTGTTCACCGCCGACCCGGTCATCGGCAGCGACATATTGCGGATCTTCAATTACATCACCGGCTATGCCGAGCCCGCCGGGCTCGAGCGCATGGCGATCTCGCCGATCAGCTTGAAGGCGCGGCTGCTCGAACATATTGCACAGGAGGCCGATTTCGCGGGTGCCGGCAAGCCGGCGGCGATCTGGGCCAAATGCAATGCGCTCGTCGATCCGGAAATCATCGATGCGCTTTATGCCGCCAGCCAGGCCGGCGTTCCGATCGATCTCATCGTGCGCGGCATTTGCTGCCTGCGGCCTGGCGTCTCAGGTCTTTCCGAAAACATAAGGGTCAAATCGATTATCGGCCGCTTCCTTGAACATGCCCGCGTCTATGCCTTCGGCGGCGGCCATGGCCTGCCGCATAAAAATGCGCATGTCTATATTTCTTCGGCCGATCTGATGCCGCGCAATCTCGACCGGCGCGTCGAAGCGCTGCTGCCGATCACCAATCCGACGGTGCATGATCAGGTGCTCGATCAGATCATGATCGCCAATCTTATCGACAATCAACAGAGCTATCGGGTCTTGCCTGACGGTTCGAGCGCGCGCATATCTGCGCCGAACGAAGAACCCTTCAATGCGCATAGCTACTTCATGACCAATCCCAGTCTCTCCGGACGCGGCAAATCAGGGCGGGAATCGAGCCCCAAGACGCTGCTCAAGCGCCTGGAAGGCCGCTAAATTCCGATGCTCGAATTGTTCTCGAATTTTTTCGGCAGAGTCGAAACCAAGCGCCCGGTCGGCATCGTCGACATAGGATCGAACTCGGTTCGTCTTGTCGTCTATGACGGCCTCGGGCGCGCGCCGACGCCGATCTTCAACGAAAAATCTCTGTGCGCCATCGGCCATGGCGTGACGACGACCGGCCGCTTGTCGAGCGCAGGCGTCGACAAGGCGCTTGCCGCCTTGCGGCGCTTCAAGGCGCTCATCGCCATCATGGATGTCGAGGATCTGCATGTCATCGCGACAGCGGCGGCGCGCGATGCCGCCAACGGGGCGGAATTCGTCGCCGCGGCGAGCGAGGCGATCGGTGCCCCGGTCACTTTATTGTCCGGCAAAAGGGAAGCCGAGCTTTCCGCGCTCGGCGTCATCTCGGGCTTTCATGATCCTGACGGAATCGTCGCCGATTTGGGCGGTGGTTCGCTCGAGCTGATCGACGTCAAGGGCACGCGCGTTGGCAAAGGCATCACTTTGCCGCTTGGCGGCCTCTCGCTGATGGATGCCTCAGACCAATCGCCGAAAGCCGCCGTCAAGATCGCCCGCGAAGCGCTCGGCAAAGCCAAGATCCTCGACAATTTGCGCGGCCGCACGCTTTATGCGGTGGGCGGCACCTGGCGGGCGCTGGCGCGGCTGCATATGCGCCAGCGCAATTATTTCATGAGCATCATGCATGGCTATACGGTGCCGGCGCGCGATGCGGCGGATTTTACCGGCCTGGTCGAAAAAGTGAACAATGCGGACACTTTGATCTCGGTCGAAGTCATCGCGCCGGCACGCCGGCCGCTGCTCGCTTATGGCGCGATCGTGCTCGACGAGATTTTGCGCCAGGCGCAGCCGAAGGAGATCACCATTTCCGCTGCCGGCGTGCGCGAAGGGCTGCTCTATGAAAAGCTCGACCGGGCGGAGCGGCGGCAAGACCCTTTGCTGGTCGCCGCGCGCGACATCAATCAGATGAATGCGCGCTCGCCCAATCATGGCGAGGATCTTTGCGATTGGACCGACCATTTCATGAAGTCGACCCATCTCGAGGAGACCGCCGAGGAACGGCGGCTGCGCCATGTCGCCTGCCTGCTCGCCGATGCCAATTGGCGGGCGCATCCCGATTACCGCAGCGAGCACAGCCTCAACATTGTGGCGAATGCCACCTTCATGGGCATTGATCACGCCGGCCGATCGTTTCTCGCGCTCACCGCGTCCTACCGTCATCTCGGCCTCGAACAGGACGTCAATTCGGGCATGCGCGCACTCGTGTCCTCGCGTCTGCTCGATCGCGCGCGACTTTTGGCCGGCGCCATGCGGATCGCCTATCTGGTTTCGGCGGCCATGGCCGATGTCCTGCCGCGCACCCCCATGGTCTGCGTCAAGAACCGGCTGGTTTTGACCTTGGCGCCTGATCTCGCCGGTCTCGCGAGCGACCGGCTGACCAATCGGCTGAAGCAGCTCGGGCGGCTGATCGGCCGCGAGGCGGTGGTGACGGTGGGGTAGGGCGGGTCCTTCGCAACGCACCACTTGCTATGGCATCTTCGACTTCAGCTTGATGATCTCGCCGTCGACCACGAATGTGCCATTGCCTCTATGGTGGATCGTCTTCGGGTCTTTCTGCTTGGGATCGGTCCAGGCTTTCACGACTTCGAGCAGGAAGAGATTATATTTATTCACCATGCGCGTGTCGGCGACTGTGCATTCGAGATTGGCGAAACATTCGGCAATCAGCGGGGCTTTGACGCGCTCGGCCGGTAGAGGCGTCAAGCCGAAGGCTGAAAATTTATCGACATCGCAACCGGAGCAATTACCGACAGCGACGACTTTTTCGGCTAGCGCCAGCGCCGGCAGCGCGATCACGCATTGTTTCGTCCTGCGCAAGGCCGCAAAACTGTAATTGGCTTCGCTGACGATGCAGGCCACCAGCGGCGGCTCGAACTCGACCATCATATGCCAGGACATGGTCATGACATTGGCATGGCCCTTATACGCAGTCGTCAGCAGCACCACGGGGCCTGGTTCGAGCAGCTGATAGACTTTGGCGAGGGGCAGCTCTTTCAACGCCATGATGCGCACTCTCGATGCGGCAGAGCTAGCGACGCTTCACTCCGCGGCTTCTTCCGCGGTTTCGCGCCATTCCAGAGTGACGACCTTGCCATGCTCGACGGTCAAAGCGAGCCGGCCATGTTTCAATTCGAGGGCCTTTTCGCCGAAAATCTCGCGCCGCCACCCGGAAAGTGCCGCGACTTTGGCATGATCGTCAAGCGCGATCGCTTCGAGCTCTTCGACGGTCGCGATCATTTTGGCGGCGACGCCTTCCGCTTCGGCGACTTGGCGCAGCAGAACTTTCAAGAGTTCGACCGTCGCGCCGCCGCTGGAGCGGCGCTCTTTCTCGAATCTCGGCAAAGTCTTCGGATCGCGGGCAAGCCCGCGCTGAACCGCGGCGAGAATATCGATCCCCGCCCGCGATTTTTCCATGCCGCGCGGAAAGGTCCGCAGATTGGAGAGCTCTTCCGGAGTCCGCGGTGCCGCGAGCGCGATCTCGACCAAAACATCATCCTTCAAGACGCGCGAGCGCGGCACGTCCCGGCTCTGCGCCTCGGCCTCGCGCCAGGCCGCGACATCCATCAGCACGGCGAGATCGCGCGGCTTGCGGGCCCGATTGCGAAACCGCTCCCAGGCATTGCTCGGATGCTGCTCATAGGTCGCAGGCGACGTCAAAAGCGCCATTTCGTCGTCGAGCCAGGGGAGGCGGCCGCTCGTCTCCAGCCGGCGCCGCAGATGCCAGTAAATGTCGCGCAGATGGGTGACATCGGCGATCGCATAATCGACCTGGGCTTCGGAAAGCGGTCGCCGCGACCAATCGGTGAAGCGGGAGGATTTGTCGAGGCTGACGCGGCAGATAGCCTGCACTAATTCGCTATAGGAAATCTGGTCGCCGAAACCGCAGACCATGGCGGCGACCTGCGTGTCGAACAAAGGCGCCGGGATCAGCTTCGCCAAGTTCCAAATGATTTCTAGGTCTTGCCGCGCCGCATGAAATACTTTGACCAGTTTTGTATCGGCCATCAGGTCGAAGAGCGGCGCGAGATCGAGCCCCTCGGCCAAGGCATCGATCGCGACAGCCTCATCCGGCGAGGCGAGCTGAACGACGCAGAGCTTGGGCCAAAATGTCGTTTCCCGCAGAAATTCCGTATCGACGGTCACGAAGGGATGGCAGGCCATGCGGCGGCAAGCTTCCGCCAATTCGCGAGTCGTGGTGATCAGGCTCATTCGGCGTTGATAAAGGAAAGGCCGTCTGGCTTCCAGAGCCTTGATTCCGATGCTTTCTGTTCCTGTTGTGATCTTTATCGGAGGGCTTTCGCGGAACGGGCGATCAACCGCTGGCCGGCCCGCCGGGCGCGCCTAATGGCCTATCGAATGACGGATTTCTAGTATAAGGAGGCTCGTTCCAATCACAGCCTCCAATTTGGGCGCGTATGTCTCATCGTCACCGCTTCTCATTCTGGTTTTTCCTTCTTGCCGCAGGGGTTGCAGCCCCGGTCCTTGCCGAGGAACTGCCCGCTGCGGCGGCACCGACGCCCGAACCGCAGATCGTGACCACCGCCTATGGCGATTGGGCGCTGCGGTGCCGCAAAGAAAGCGGGGAAAAGGCGAAAGAGAACGAGGCTTCCAAGGCGGACCGCGCCTGCGAGATCTCCCAGACGCTGGAGGCGCCGGACCATTCCGGCCCCATCGCCAAGCTTTCCGTCGGCCGGCCGGGCGGGGCCGGGGCGCTCCACGCCATCGTCATTCTGCCGAACAATGTCTCATTCCCAAGCTCGGTGCATATCCGCTCCGACGAGAAGGATGTATCGGGCGTTCAGCTCAACTGGGTGCGCTGCATACCGGGCGGCTGTTTCGCGGAGGCGGTTTTGGCCGACGCCACGGTCAATTTTTGGCATGGGCTCAATTCGACGGGCCGGATCACCTTCATGGATTCCAGCGGCGCCGAGATATCCCTGCCGATGAGCTTTCATGGCTTCGGCGAGGCGCTCGACGCTTTAAACAAAGCGCTCTAGCTGGGACTGGCGGAGCCGGTCTAGCCGTGCGCGAACTGAAAGATCACAAGAGATGATGCATCGCTATCGGACGCATAGCTGCGGCGATCTGCGCGACACGCAGGCCGGCGAAGAGATCCGACTTTCGGGATGGTGCCACCGCATCCGCGACCATGGCGGCGTGCTGTTCATCGATCTGCGCGATCATTACGGCATCACGCAATGCGTCGTCGATCCTGATTCCAAAGCATTTGCCGCAGCGGAGAGGTTGCGCTCGGAATGGGTCGTGCGCTTCGACGGCCATGTGCGCCGCCGCCCGGAAGGCACTGAAAATCCCGAGATGCCGACGGGCCTCGTCGAAATCTATGTCACCGATATCGAAGTTTTGGGCGCCGCAGCCGAACTGCCTCTGCCGGTCTTCGGCGAACATCATTATCCCGAAGACATGCGGCTCAAATATCGCTTCCTCGATCTGCGCCGCGACAAGCTGCACAGGAACGTCATGCTGCGCGGGCGGATCATCGACAGCCTCAGGGCGCGCATGAAGGGCCAGGGCTTCTTCGAATTCCAGACGCCGATCCTCACCGCTTCAAGCCCGGAAGGGGCGCGCGATTTTCTCGTGCCGTCACGGCTGCATCCCGGCAAATTCTACGCATTGCCGCAGGCGCCGCAGCAGTTCAAGCAGCTCATCATGGTGGCCGGATTCGACCGCTATTTCCAGATCGCGCCTTGTTTTCGCGACGAGGACGCGCGCGCCGACCGCAGCCCCGGCGAATTCTATCAGCTCGATATTGAGATGAGCTTCGTTACGCAGAAGGATGTCTTCGCTGCCGTCGAGCCGGTGCTGCGCGGAATCTTCGAGGAATTCGGCCAAGGCCGGCCGGTGACGCAAAAATTTCCGATGATCTCTTATAGCGCGGCGATCCGCGCCTTCGGCTCGGATAAGCCGGATCTGCGCAATCCGCTCCTGATCCATGATGTCACGCAAGCCTTTCGCGAGTCGGGCTTCGGCGTCTTCGCAAAACGGCTAGCCTCCGACCCAGAGGCGCGCGTCTGGGCGGTTCCGGCGCCGGGCGGGGGCCAGCGCACTTTTTGCGACCGCATGGACAGCTGGGCGAAGAGCGAGGGCCAGCCGGGTCTTGCCTATATTTTTTGGCGCGAAGGCGAGGAGACGGGCGCCGGCCCGGTCGCGAAAAATGTCGGGCCGGAGCGGACCGAATTCATTCGCCAGGGTCTGAACGGAATGCCGGGCGATTGGGTTCATGTGCCAGCGCCGGAGCTCGAAGAGGAGAGTGGGCAAAAATTCCCGCTCGAAATCGCGAGCCCCTACCGGCAATTGCGGCCCGAGGGGCTCAAGGCGGGGGATGCCGTCTTCTTCGTCTTGGGCAAGCCGGACGACATCTATAAATTCGCCGGCCTCGCTAGGCTCAAGATCGGCCAAGAGCTCGATCTCGTGAAGAAGGATGTCTTCGAATTCTGCTGGATCGTCGATTTCCCCATGTATGAATGGAATGAGGAGGAAAAGAAGATCGACTTCTCGCACAATCCCTTCTCGATGCCGAATTTCGACCATGATGCGTTCATCGCGCTCGATCCGGCCGACAAGGCGACGATCCTTTCGATGAAGGCCTTTCAATATGACATCGTCTGCAATGGCACCGAATTGTCGTCGGGCGCGATCCGCAACCATCGCCCCGATATTATGAAGAAGGCCTTTGCGCTCGCCGGCTATGACGAGGAGGTGCTGCTCGAAAAATTCGGCGGCATGTATCGTGCCTTCCAATATGGCGCGCCGCCGCATGGCGGCATAGCGCCGGGCGTCGACCGCATCGTCATGCTTCTGGCGGGCGAAGAGAATCTGCGCGAGGTCGTGCTATTCCCGATGAATCAGAAGGCGGAGGATCTGCTGATGGGCGCGCCATCGCCTGTCACGGCCAAGCAATTGCGGGAATTGCACATCAGGCTCAATCTGCCCGACCAGAAGGGCTGAGCGAGCGGCAGTGTCGAGGGGGCGGGTGCTCGCGTTTTCGAGAGCCACTATAGGCGAGCGTCTTTACGCGCCCTCGCCGCCGGCCGCTTCCGCGGCGAGCCAGCTATAGCCGCCCTGATCCCAGATCTGCGCGAGTCGCTGATCCGGGCTATAATTGGAATAGGCCTTTTTGACCGTGTCATATTCCTTCAAAAAGGCTTCGAGCTGCTCGCCTTCCAGCGGAACCGTCAGGCCTTCTGTGTTGAAACGGAGAAGATAGCTGGTCTTGTCCTCGCTCGCGAATAGCTCGTATTCGCCGCCTCCTTCCACGAAGATCGTCGGCTCTTGCTTGTCCGTCATGGTTTCCAGCTCCCTTGGGGCTCCCCGGCCTAGAGCGGTTTCAGGTTTGGTGTACACGCCAAACCTGAAACCGCTCTCATTCTAAGAGTTAGAGCATTTTCGGACGCAAAACCGGTGTCCACTTTTGCTGAAAATGCTCTACGTCCGAAGTGCGGACCGGCATGCGCGACCTGTCCTGGAAAAGGCGATCGACTTTTCCGAAGCGAAACATGCTCCAACTTCACGCGCAAAGCGAGAGATCACGCCGAACCTTTAGAATGATTGGCCGGCGCGGCAAACCCTCGCCCGAAAGTGAGGCAAAAAGCACGCCGCGGGCAGGACCGCAAGCCAAAGGCCGACTTGCCGCCAGCGCTTTGCCAGGCGTCTAAGCAACTAAAAATAATAGCTATAGATCAGGAGCTTGGGGCATATCCTTGAGGCAAAGCTGAAAGCTTAGCCAGGACATGCTCCAAGTCGTTTCAAACAGCGCCGTTCCACAGAGCTCCAATAAAGGGCAGCCGGCTATGCCTTGCCGCGATATTTGGTGATGAACTGATCGATGAGATTATTGCACTCGGTCGTGTCCAGCCAGCCTTCGGCCATCTCTTCGGTCTTCAGTTCGCGGCCGATGTCGAAGGGATCGGCATAGCCGTTCAGGCGCAGAAAGATGCCCCACTTGCCATTGGGCTTTTTCTGAATCAAAACCTCTTCACCTTGCTCCAAGTTCGCCATTCCAGTTCCTCCGCGCCGTTGCGGCGTTCCATAGATATCACCACGGGAGTCGCGGATCGGCCGACGGGTTCCTCGAGAGGAACCGTCACCAAGCGGCCATTCCGGGGCCGGGCGAACCCCTCGCTTCGAAATGGTGCCGGTTGCAGGAGTCGAACCCGCGACCTACTGATTACAAATCAGTTGCTCTACCAACTGAGCTAAACCGGCAATTCTGGTCGGGACCGGACGCCGGCGCGGCACCGTAACGAGCGCCGGCCGAACAGGTGCGGCCCGTTCGAGCGGGATTGAGCTAGCAGCGGACGCGGCGACATGCAACTGTCTCCCCTGGATTCGGCCGCATCCTTGCCGCAATAGGTCGCTAGCACCTAGCAATGGCCGTGCGGACAATTGAGGATGGCCGACTCGGAGGCCGTTGCGCGTTGTGAGGGTCGGAAATCCGGCTTCCCTCCCGGCCTTGTGAAGAAAACCTCGCGCTGTTAGCGCTATGTTAAGGAACATAGCGTGGTAAAGGATCTTACTACGAATCGGGCTCTTTCAAGCGCCCTTTCAGGAGGGGACAATGTCGAAGAAGATCGGATCGACACTCAAATCCATCATGGCCCTCGGGCTCGCCGCGAGCGTCGTGACCGCGGTCGCCATGCCGGCGCAGGCGGGTGACGGCGGCGCCATTGCTGCTGGCATCATCGGCGGCACCGCGCTCGGTGTTTTGGTCGGAGCCACCGCCGCAGGGGCCGCGCCGCCGCCCCCCCCGCCGGGCTATTATCCGCCCCCGCCGCCTCCGCCGGCCTATTACGATCCGGCCGCGGCGCCTGGGCCTGGCCCCGGACCGGATGGGCCTGGACAGGGGCCGCGCTGCGCCAAGTGGAGAAGCCAGCCCGATGCCGACGGCAATCCGGTCTGTCTGCGCTATTTCAGAGATTGACCCGTCGCGACCCTAACCGCTGTCGCCAGCAATCGGCTTGATATGATCAGTTAGAAAGAAAGGCCTCGCTTTTGGCGAGGCCTTTTTTCGTTGGCGAATTTTCGCAATCGCGGTTTATGCGTTGGCGTGAATATCGCGATCCTTCGTGTCCGGAACGAACAACATGCCGATCACGAAAGTCGCGAGCGCGAAGATGATCGGATACCAGAGGCGGAAATAGATATATTATACGTTTATATTTATTCCTGTCGCCAGAAAGAGCGGGAGGCGCGTACGCCGTCCCGCGGATCGAACGAATCGATCGACTTAGATGTGCGTGATGTCGCGGTCCTTGGTTTCGGGCAGGAAGAGCAGCCCGACGACGAAGCTCATCGCGGCGACAACAATCGGATACCAGAGGCCCGAATAGATGTTGCCGGTCGCGGCGACGATGGCGAAGACGGTCGCCGGCAAGAAGCCGCCGAACCAGCCGTTGCCGATATGATACGGCAATGACAGCCCGCTATAACGGATGCGGGTCGGGAACAGCTCCACCAGCCATGCGGCGATCGGCCCGTACACCATCGTCACATAGACGACGAGGATCGCAAGCAGGATCACCGTCATCACGTGGTTGATCTCGGCCGGATCGGCCTTTGCAGGATAGCCGTGCCCCTTGATCGCCTTAGTGATCGCGGCTTTGACGTCCGGCGTGTCCGCCGTAATCGTTTCATCGCCGATCTTCACGCTCGCCGTCGTTCCCGCCGGCGCCGCGATGTTGTTGTAGTTCACCGAGAGGCTGACCAGCGTCTGCTTGATGATGTCGCAACCGGTGGTGAACTTTTCCGTTCCCGTCGCCTTGAACTGGAACGAGCACTTGGCCGGATCGGCGGTCACGACCACCGGCGCCGCCGCGAGCGCCGTCTCCAGCTTCGGATTGGCGAAGTGGGTGATGCCCTGGAAGATCGGGAAGTAGGTCAAGGCCGCAAGCACAAAGCCCGCGAGCATGATCGGCTTCCTGCCGATCTTGTCCGACAGCCAGCCGAACAGGATGAAGCAGGGCGTGCCGATGGCGAGCGCGATCACGATCATGATCTGCGCGGTGACGGCCGGAACCTTGAGCGTCTGCGTCAGGAAGAACAGCGCGTAGAACTGCCCGCCGTACCAGACCACGGCCTCGCCGGCGGTGGCGCCGAACAAAGCGGCGATCGCGATCTTCGCATTGTTCCATCGTCCGAAGGCTTCCGTGAGCGGCTGCTTCGACTGCTTGCCCTCTTCCACCATGCGCTTGAACAGCGGCAACTCATTGAGCTTGAGCCGGATCCACAGCGAAACGGCGAGCAGCACCGCCGACAGCAGGAACGGGACGCGCCAGCCCCAATCGCCGAAGGCCGCCTCGCCCATGGCGGTGCGGATGCCGAGGATCAAAAGCAGGGCGACGAACAGACCGAGCGTCGCCGTGGTCTGAATCCAGGAGGTGTAATAGCCGCGTTTGTTGGCCGGCGCGTGCTCGGCAACGTAGATCGCCGCCCCGCCATATTCGCCGCCGAGCGCAAGGCCCTGAACGAGACGCAGCGCGATCAGCACGATCGGCGCCAGAATGCCCCACGAGGCGAAGCCCGGTATCACGCCGATGAAGAACGTGCCGATGCCCATCAGGCTCATGGTGATCAGGAAGGTATATTTGCGGCCGATGAGATCGCCGAGGCGGCCGAAGATCAGCGCGCCGAACGGGCGCACCGCGAAGCCGGCGCCAAACGCGAGCAGCGCGAAGATGAAGCCGACGTTCGGCGGCACGTTGGAGAAGAAGTATTTCGCCAGGAATACGCCGAGCGTGCCATAGATGTAGAAGTCGTACCACTCGAACATTGTGCCTAGCGAGGACGCGAAGATCACGAGCCGCTGTTCGCCCGTCATCGGCCGCGCGCCCCCGGTCGGAAGCGCGGTTTTGCTTATCGCTATATTGCTCATGGCCCTATCCTTGGTTTCCTCGTCGCAGGCCGTTTGGCCTTGCTCTCTTTGTTTTCGTCATGGCCGGTGGCGCCGCCGCAAGGCTCGCTGCTGGATTGGTCGGAATGGTCTACGCCAAATTAATATTATATCGGGCAATAGGGGCGCGTCGATGGAGCCTGCATGAAACTTTCGTCTAAGGCCATGTTGATTTTGAGCACCGGTTTTACCGCGCTGCAATGATCGGCGTGGAAACCATCGAGGTCGCCGCAGCGATGGACCGGCCGGATTCCACGGACATCGGGGCTTTCAGAGGGCCTGCGTCATTTGCACCAGCGTCAAGGCGATGGCGCAGGCGTTGGAGACATTGAGGCTCTTGATCGCGCCGGGCAGATCGAGGCGGGCGAGATGATCGCATTTTTCCCGCGTCAACCGGCGGAGCCCTTTGCCTTCGGCGCCGAGGACGAGCGCGAGCGGACGCGTCGAAGCAAATGACTGCAAGAGCTGCGGCGCGTCCGAATCAAGACCGATGCGGAGATAGCCGAGATCTCCCAGCTCCTCCAAGGCGCGGGCGAGGTTGACGACTTCGATCACCGCGACATGTTCAAGGGCGCCTGACGCCGCTTTGGCCAGCGCGCCAGACAATTCCGGGGCATGGCGCTCGGTCGTCACCACCGCATCGACGCTAAAGGCAGCCGCAGAGCGCAGGATCGCCCCGACATTATGCGGATCGGTGATTTGATCGAGCGCCAGGACAAGGCCGCTTCGCGTGATGATTTCGTCGAGGCGCAGCGCCGGCAGCGGGCGTGCTTCCAGCAACAGGCCCTGATGGACGGAATCGGGGCCAAGCCGCCGCGCGAGTTCCTCGGCTTGCACGAGATGCAGCGGCACGCCGGCCGCCTCGATCTCACCCTTCAGCCTTTCGGCCGCCGGCTCCGTCGCAAAGAGATCCAGCAATTTCCGGTGCTTGCTGCGCAATGCTTCACAGACAGGATGAAAGCCGTAGAGAATGACGACATCGGCGCCGGGACGGCGGAATTTTGGCGCGGGCCGATCCGGCTGCGGCGGATGGGGCACAGTTTTGGCAGGCGATGCCGGCCTGGGCTTCTTGTATGGCGGATGCGGCGTCTCTGCGCGGCCGGCGTGGCGCTTGCGGTCTGTCACGCGCTTCTTTCTGTCCGGCCGAGCGCGGCCAGAACGCGGTTTGCCGCCGCGCAATAGGCGTCCTGGCGCTCGACCATGTCGGCAATGGGAGAAGGGCGGTGGTCATTGGGCGGCCGCGTCCGCCCATAGACCGTGCCGTCCGGCAGCCTGTGGCTCGCGATAATGTTCAACAGGCTGCGGCGCAGGCCTTTGCCGCCGAAGCTCTTGCCGGCGATTCCCTTCGCCGCCGGATTTTGGACGACGTCGGGTGCCGCATGGAGCGCGGTCTCGCTGAAGCGGATGATGGCGCCGCCGGGGGCGGCCACCACGCCCTGGTCGCGATAGCGTTGCTCGAATTCCTCCGGCGAGGCCGCGGTGCGGGCCCGCTCGATGCGTTGGCCCATGACCCAGGGGGCATAAAATTCCGTGCCGAGGCGCTGTTCCTCGCCGCTCCCCGCGGCATCGAAACCGGTCACCACATAGATCACCATTTTGCCTTCCGAGGCATGCCGGTGAATCTTGTCGAACAGCAGCTGCTCGCCCTTGGCGTAGCTCCGGCGAAAAAATTGCAGGCTCACCTCGCATTGATCGGCGACGGATTCGCCGGCATGGGCGTAGAGATCATCGATGATCAGCGCCGTCGTCGCCAGGAGATGCGCGAGATTGCTCGGCAGGCAGACGCGGCGCGTGCCCTGTGCCTTGATCTCGAAGGCGCCGACATCATGGTCCACGCCAGCCGTGAAATCGGCGAAATTCGGAACGTCGCCGATCCAGGCGGGAATGTCACGGTCGGAATCGAAAAAGCTTTGCGGCGCAGAACCGGCATAAGGATGGCTGGCAGCCCCGCCGTCGCGGCGCGGCGTGAGGACGAGCCCATCTTTGGCGAGGTCCGAATAGTCGATCTTCATTTCGCAAATCTATCGAGGCTCTGGCGCCGCGGCAAGGATCGGCAGCGCGGCGCTTTCGACCAAGTCCTTATCAGACAAGCACATGCCGGACCATTGGTGGATCAGCTTGCGGCTCGGCTTTGCCGGTGACAGGGGTTGACAGAGGCGGGGTGGCTTACCCATAAGCCTGCGATCCGCGCGGCATGCCTAGGCACCCGCGGACTGCGTGGGAGAGTGTCCCGAGCGGCAAAGGGGGCGGACTGTAAATCCGCTGGCTATGCCTTCGAAGGTTCGAGTCCTTCCTCTCCCACCACTTTGATTTCATTTGACTTTGTGAAATAGGATTGCGCTTCTGGCGGATGTGTTCATGTTGCCTATGTCGCAAGCGATATGGGTTTGGTCCGCGCGGGAATCGCACCGCAAGAAATTCAATACAAGAAATTCAATACATGTGAGCGGATGTCACCAGCGCCGACGACGGCCCCAGCCCCGACCCCACCTGCCTCTACTTTGGACGAGGCCGATGACGAAGAGCAGCACAATCGCGCCGATGGTGGCATTGACGATCAGACCGAGGATTCCGGCGCCAAAATGGATGTGCAATCGAGGCAACAGCCAGTCGCCAATGAAGGCGCCGATAATCCCGATGACCAAATCACCGATGAGCCCAAATCCTGTGCCCTGCATGATTTGACCGGCCAACCACCCGGCAATCAGACCAACCAATAGGATAATGATCAGACTTTCGTTCGAAAGGTGCATGGCAATTCCCTTAGGGCAAGCATCTTCACTTCCGCACAGCGCGCGGCGCCAGCGAGACATGATTGCCGAGCACGGTCTGCAATGTAGCGGAATGGAGACATCGCCGCCAGAGCGGGGTGAGGAAAAGCGGGAACCGACATGACCGATGATCCGCAAGAACGGGACGTGAAGAGCGGCGCTTCTCTGGCGACGCAGCGCTGGGTCGAGCGGCGGGCCGAGATGCGCGCCGCTGATGCCGCAGACCGCGATAAGGCGCTCGAGATGCGCGCGGAACAAGAACGTCACATCGAACAGGAGCCCGACAATCCGGTTGCCCTCGGCCTCGGTCTTCTTGTGATCCTGAGTCTCCTCATCGGCAGTTGGTTCATCATCAACCAAATGCGTTGCAATCCGCTCTATTCGGATGCTGGCCTATCCCGCTCGCAAGCCTGCCGGTGAGACCCCCGCCGGCGCTTTGGCAGCCCTGGCGGATTTCAGACCGGCAGCCGTGAGGGCCGCCCCTGCGCATCGGTGAAAGGAAAAATGCCGGCCTTAAAGCTCTCGGCCATATGGTTCGCCTTGGCCATGGCCTTTTCGGCGAGATCGGGCGGCAGGCAGGTTTCGGCCGCCTCGGCAAAGAGCGCGAGCCAGCGTTCGAAATGCTCGGGTTCGACCGGCAAATTCGTATGAAGGGGAAACGGGTGTCCCTTATAGCGCTCGGTGCCGAGGAGAGCGCGCGACCAGAAATCGGCGATGGTCCGGTAATGGATCTCCCAATCATGGACGCTGGCGGCGAACACCGGACCAAGCAGCGGGTCTTGCTGCGCCTCGCCGTAAAAGCGGCGCACGCAGGCCATGATGGCATCTTCAAGATCGGCAGGCTGCAGAGCAGGTTTCATCATCTGGCTTCCGAAAGGATGGCCCGCGCCCGGCCGGACCGGCTCGCGGCAAGCTGTATATGATACAATATAACTATACCGGATGTTGCGGCGCAATACAATCGCCGCGGCGAGGCGGGCAGGGCCGCGAGACACGACGCAGCGATCATCCCCTATTCGTCCGCCTCATGCCGATAGCCGACGCCATGGACGGTGCGGATGATGCGCGGATTGGCCGGGTCGAGCTCGATCTTCTTGCGCAGCGCCGAGACATATTGATCGAGCGCGCGGCTATTGGGCATGAAGCCGCGGCCCCAGCAGAGATCGAACAATTCATCGCGTGAGACGGCCTGGCCGCGCCGCTCGTAGAGCGTCAAGAGGATTGCGACTTCGCGCGCGGTGAGATCGATCCTTATGTCGCCGCGAAAGGCGCGCATGGCTTTCGGATCGATTTCGAGATCAGCCATCTTGATCCGCGTGCAAGCGTCCGGCTTCGCCGATGCCGGCTGGCTGTTCACGCCCTGCCCCTGCGTCTCCTGCGCCTTGGCCCGGCGCAGAGCCGCCCTCACCCTTGCGATGAGCTCGCGCGCGCCAAAGGGTTTGGCGACATAATCATCGGCGCCGACATCGAGGCCGCGGACGCGGTCGGTCTCTTCGCCGCGCGCCGACAAAAGAAGAATCGGCACGAGCGGATCGAGGCGGCGGATTTCGCGACAGAGGGTGAGCCCGTCCATGGCCGGCATCATCACATCGAAGACGCAGAGATCCGGCTTCGACTGCTGGAACAGAGCAAGCGCTTTGGCGCCGTCTTCCGCGACCTGGCAGGGGAAGCCTTCCAAAGTCAAAAGATCGACGATGCCGTTGCGCAGATGCGGGTCGTCCTCGGCGATCAGGATGGACATTTCACCTCCGCTGGCCGGCTTGCCGCGCTGGTTTTCATCGTGACGATCACGCGGGCGCCAGGATTGAGATTTTCGACAATGATCTTGCCGCCATTGGCTTCGGCAAGGTCGCGCACGACGGCGAGGCCGAGGCCAAAACCGTCCTTGGCGCCGCCGTTCTTGTGGGGCGCATCGAGCTTCGCCTTGAAGGCCTCGTCAAAGCCATTGCCGAAATCGCGCACGCTGAGCGACAGGCTGTGCGCGTCTTGCCTTGTGGCGACCTTGATCTGGCCGGGCGCATATTTGCAAGCATTGTCGAGAAGATTGATCAATATGCGTTCGAATCCCATTCGGTCGAAGCGGCAGAGGTTTGGCGCATGATGGGTCACCTCGATCGTCGATCCGGCGGCAGCGAACAGGCTCTCGTAACGCTCGATCACCAGATCGAGGATGCTGTCGGGGATGGCTTCGTCGAGGCGAAGCGGCCGTGGCACGGCGCCCCTTCCATAGACGACCGTATTGTCGGCGAGCAAGGCGAGCCGCTCGACCTCGGCCCGCAACACTTCGCAATAGCGGCGCACGGCTTCGGCATCATCGGCGCGGCGGGCGGCGAGATCGGCATAAAGCCGCAAATTCGCGATCGGCGTGCGCAGGTCATGCGACAGCCGCGCCGTCATTTCGCTGCGGAAATTGCTTTCGTGCAGGCGCGCTCTTTGGCTCCGCTGCACATGCCAGACGACGAAAAGCCAGCAGCCGATCAAGGGCACGATGATCGCCGTCAAAGGCAGGAAGCCCCAATGGGTGCCGGGCGGCGGCGAAGCCTCCATATGCCAGCCGCCCATCGAGCCGGTAAGGTCTGAAATCGCCGAAGTGCTGGCGCTCGCCGCGCCATGACTCCAAATGGCGCGGCCCACCGGATCGCGCAAGGTCAGAAGCCATCCAGTGAGCTTCGTCGTCGCCGCATTGAGCGCGACTTCGAGCACGGGATCGAGAGCGCTTTCGTCGAAGACCACGCAAATGTCGAGCGTGTCCGGCTCGCGCAGGCAACGCACGAAAGACAGGCCGAGACTGTCGGCGGTCCAGAACCCCGTCATTCCTGGGTTCTGTTGCGGCGGCGTCGCCAATTCGGAGCGTGCCGCCGCGATCGCAGCGGAAAAGCGCTGCAGCATTTCTTGTTCCGACGGGCTGGCGCCCGACACGGGCGGAAAGACGCGCTGATCGGCACGGTGAACGAGCACGAAGCGCGCTTCATTCACATAGGTCGCAAGCCGTAAACGTCCGATTGGGTCCTGCGCATCGTGCAAAGCGGTCCGAACATCGGCGATCGTCGCATCGGCCCGCTGCTCGATCGCATGACGCATGACGGCATCGAGCTTGGCAATCTCATCGGTCGCGGTCGCCAATTCATGCGTGCGCGTCACCGCATAATCGGCGCTGATCAGCAGCGCAGCGAAAATGCCGAACACGGCCAAGGGCAGGGCAAGGAGAACGGCGAACCAGGCGACGGCGCGCCGGCTCTCCCGACGGTCCGTGCCGCCAAGACCGGTGCCGCCAAGCCCAAATGCGCGCCGCATGGCGAAACTATTGCTCATCTCCCTGATCCTTTGCGGAAAGGATACAGGAGAGCAGGCAGTGCGCAACGCTTTCGACGGCGGGGCTGCGCGCCCGCGACTTCTTACAAATATCTTACATTATTCTTTCAGCCGGCTGACCACCGATCCGCCGTTCGAGCTAAGATGATGGCACTCGAATAGAAGCGAGGCGGCGGCATTGGGGTTCGGCATCGCGCCAAATCCAGGTGCCTATATTACGGCAACTCTTGTCGACAACTCTTGGGAGATCATCATGGCTTGGACCACCCCCTCCATCACCGAAGTTTGCGTTGGCATGGAAGTCACCAGCTACGCTTCCGCGGAAATCTGAGCCACCGAAGATTTAGCACTGCAAGGCGCGCCGCGGCTCCCCACGACACGGCGGTGCAGCCGGAGACGAAAAGTCTTCCGCAAGCCAGCGGTCCCGATCCGACGCTTGGACGAAGTGCCTTTACTGGAATAGCCGCTCCCACAAGGGGCGGCTATTCTTCATTGGGCCGCGCCTCAAAGCTCTATCCCGGCAGAGCTTGGCGGCGGGCGGTCCGTGCCCAGCTGCCATCACGAACTTGCCATCATGGCCCGGCGCTTAAGCCATCGCTAACCCGGATCGGCGACTGTGTCGCAATGGTTGTTCGCAGGCGTCTTCGCGCCATTCTCTATCCGCTCCTGCTCTATTGCATTTCCGGCGCCATCGGCGGCTTTTTCGTCTGGCATGCCGTCAATGGCGAGCGCGGCCTCAAGACCAGGGAAGATTACGAGCGCAAGATCGCGGCCTTGCAGAGCGAGTTCACGAATCTCAAAGACGACCGCCGGCGCTGGGAGCTGAAAGTCGATCTGCTGCGCGGTCAGACGATCGACGCGGACCTTCTCCGAGAGGAGGCCGAGGCGCAGCTCGGCAGGGTGGGGAAGAACGATCTCGTCGTCATTTTCGATCATCCGGCGCGCTAAGGCGCCGCTGCGCGGGTAGCGATGCCGCCGGCCGATCAACTCGGTGGCTACGTCGCGTTCCAGATGGTCGAGGGCGCCATCCCGAGAAACCTCTTCGCCGACATCCTGCCGCTGATTGCGGAACTGCGGCCGCCCGTTACATCGACAGCGTTCGATTGTCATGCGTTCGCTCCAACTCGTTGGGGCGAGAAATTGTCGTCATGCGAAGAATGGAAAGTTGGAAACGCAACGATTTCGCTGAGCAGGCCAATATCGGATGGCATCAACTTTGATATACGAATGAGCACATGAGAGCAGATACGTGCCATGGGACGATCCCAAAGAATAAAGCTAGTACAATGATTGACAGACGAAGCTAAGATATCATAATCGCAGGCGCAATACAGGGATCGGCCAGAGCGAGGAACCTGTTCCCCCTGTTCAGCCCGGAGGGACCATGTCGAGCATGCAGAAACTGATCCTGGCAATTCTCGTCACCCTGAGCGCTACTGCCGTCGCGCAAAGCGCCAGCTTGAAACCCGGTCTGTGGGAAATAAACCTGATCCGCCAAGTGGTGGACGGCCGTGACATGGCCGCCCAGATGGCCGCGGCCCGGGCCCAAATGCAGCAGGCGATGGCCGGCCTGCCTCCCGAACAGCGCAAGCAGATGGAAAAGATGATGAGCCGTGGAGGCACGTCCCCTCTGGCCATGGCCGCCGGGGGCGGCACGCGCATTTGCGTCAGTGCGGCCGTAGCGGCCAGGGATACGCCGATGGTCGACCCGAAAGGCCACTGCGAACCCGCCAAGGTGAACCGTAGCGGCAACAAAACCAATTTCGAGTTCAATTGCGCCGCCAATGGGCGCACCTCGGTCGGCAAGGGCGAAAGCACGATCAACGGCGACACTGTGGTCACCCGCGTGGATATGACCGTGACCGATGCTCGGGGCAGCCATACCATGCAGAACGAGATGGAAATGAAATATCTCGGCGCCGATTGTCAGGGCATCAAGCCCGCCGGCGAACTGGCCAAAGAGGGATCGCCGCAGAATTCCGAAAGCAAGGCACATTTACCTTAACCGGAGGCAAGCGGGGAGGGAAAATGGGCGATCAATTCACCGAAATGACCACTCAGGGCTAGGGTTCGCGGCTCGGCGGCAGCTTCATCGGTGTGCTGATCGGCCTCGTGCTGCTGCCGGCCAGGGTCGTTCTGCTTTACTGGAACGAGGGTCGCGAGGTCGCGGAATTGCGGCCGCCGCCCGTTACATCGACAGCGTAAGGCGTTCGATTGTCAAAATGGTGCAGCCTGAGCCTGAAATCGGCGGCCGTCTGGGGGATGTCGGTTAATCACGCATAGTGAAAAAGCCAATTAACGGCGCTTATCTCATCTGCGCGACATGCAGGGCGCTTCAAGCAACAAAAGCCGGCATCGCCGCCGGATTGCAAAATTGATTTGGCGCAAATCGCCGTTGGGCAGTGTCCTCTAAAGATTGCAAATGCAAATTGGGAGGACGTCACGATGCTTCGTATATTTGTTTTTGTTCTCATCGCGTTCGCAGCCCTCGCCACGCCTGCGCTCATGCCGACGCCCGCCGCCGCCCACCACGGCGGCCACGGCCACGGCCACGGCCACGGCCACGGCGGCCACTGGGGCCACCGCGGCTGGGGCCACCGCGGCGGCTGGGGCTACGGAGGCTGGGGCTACGGCGGCTGGGGCTACGACTGGTGCTATTATCACCCCTATGCCTATCGTTGCCGCGGCTGGTGGTGACAACGTAAGGCCGGACCGAAGAGGGCCGGCCTTTTTCCATTTGAGTCCGATAACATCAATTGTTTTGTATCAGCCAGCTCTGAGGCGCTCTGACTCAGTGCCCCGTCGATCTCTGCCCCGGAGCCATGCGTGCAAATCCGATTGAAAGATTTGCGGCGTGCGGCGAGAACAGCCTCATCGAAGCGTTCGGCGAAAACCTTGGAACAAGGGATGAAATCCGAACTAAGAGCTAGCTGGCTGTTCGTATCCCGGAAGCGATATTCCCGTAGCGTTCTTCTGATATTGAAAAACACGAGTTGATATCGGCCAAAAATACGCTGCTACACTGAGGAGGCCAACAAGCACGAATACCATCATGCCTATCAAAGGAAGCAAATGTTTTGGCCGACCGACATGCCAATATTCATAAATGAGAAATGTCGTGGCCAAAAAACCAACGACAACGCCCCCGAAAAACACTATGCGGCAAATAACTCTTGGCAAATCTGGAAAAGCAAGACCCCCCGCTAGGCTGAGCACGGCCACGCCGACGCTGACAAAGAATATGTAGAGAGCCGCCCGTTCCGATCGTTCCATAGCAAAACTGTATAGCACTAAACTCTAGCCATGCCGTCTGTGGCGAATAGGCCACGATACCATTTCCGCCGGCCTTATCCTATCTTTCGGCGCAACCGCGGCACAGCCCGCCGCTCCGTCGAATTTCGCGCCTGGCCCGTATCTGGCTAAGTAGCTATAAGGCAATATCTTTCAGTTTTTGGCATCGGCCGGCCGGGATGCAACCTTTGGCAGCTCGCCAGAGCGACGAAGCCGCAGTATTTTGCATGCCGACATCGAAGAAGGGATCTCAAATGGCAGTCGCGTCGAACGGAGCCAGCGGGCCGGCCATGCCGGGCGCGGCTCTGCCAGTCCCTCATATTGCGCAATTCACCATCGACGAGGAGCTTTCCGCCTATCGGGACATGTTGTTGATCCGCCGTTTCGAGGAGAAGGCCGGCCAGATGTATGGCATGGGGCTCATCGGCGGCTTCTGCCATCTCTATATCGGCCAGGAGGCGGTGGTCGTCGGCATGATGCGGGCGGCAAAGCCGGGCGATCAGACGGTCACGGGCTATCGCGATCACGGCCATATGCTCGCCTGCGGCATAGATCCGAAAGCGGTGATGGCCGAGCTCACCGGGCGCCGCGGCGGCCTGTCGAAAGGCAAGGGCGGCTCGATGCATATGTTCTCGCGGGCCAAGAATTTCTTCGGCGGGCATGGCATCGTCGGGGCGCAAGTGCCGATCGGCACCGGGCTCGCCTTCGCCAACCGCTATCGCGGCAATGACAATGTGTCCTTCACCTATTTCGGCGATGGCGCGGCGAATCAGGGCCAGGTCTATGAGAGCTTCAATATGGCGGAGCTCTGGAAGCTGCCGGTCGTCTATGTGATCGAGAACAATCTTTATGCCATGGGCACATCGGTGACGCGGGCCTCGGCGGTCACTGATCTCTCGAAGCGCGGCACCTCCTTTAACATTCCCGGCGAACGCATCGACGGCATGGATGTCCGTGCCGTCACGGCGGCGGCGCGCGATGCGGCCGAATGGTGCCGCGCGGGCAAGGGTCCGATCGTCCTCGAAATGCAGACCTATCGTTACCGTGGTCATTCAATGTCGGACCCGGCGAAATATCGCTCGAAGGAAGAAGTCCAGAAGATGCGCGAAGAACACGATCCGATCGAGCAGGTTCGGGTGCGGCTTTTGCGCAATAAATCGACCGATGAAGAGACGTTGAAAGAGATCGATGCCTCCGTGCGCGCGACCGTCGCCGAGGCGGCGGAATTCGCCACCCATGATCTCGAACCCGATCCCTCCGAACTCTATACCGATGTCTTGCTCTAAAGCATGATCCCGAAAAGTTGCAGACTTTTCGGATAAGATCATGCGTCGAAATAATGAGTCAGACCGTGACAATCATCGAATCCAAATTCACCCTGGTCTAGAGGCCCCGCTCATGTCGACGAATATTTTGATGCCGGCGCTGTCGCCGACCATGGAACAGGGCAAGCTCGCCAAATGGCTGAAGAAGGAAGGCGACAAGGTCAAATCGGGCGACGTTTTGGCCGAGATCGAGACCGACAAGGCGACGATGGAAGTCGAGGCCATCGATGATGGCACGCTGGCCAAGATCGTCGTGCCGGAAGGCACCGAAAATGTCGCGGTCAACAGCCTGATCGGCGTCATTACGGCGGATGGCGAGCCGCTCGCTGCAGCGCAGACTGCGGCCGCGCCCGCCGCCGGATCGGTCGTGGCCGTTCCCGCAAGGCCCGTCACGCCCCCGCCGGAGACGGCGCCGCCGCAACCTTCGCCCGCTGTCGTGCCGATAGTAACGCCGCCGGCGGGCGAGACCGCCGTGCCGGCCGGCACGCAGATGGTGACGATGACGGTTCGCGAAGCGCTGCGCGACGCCATGGCGGAAGAAATGCGCCGCGACGAGACCGTCTTCGTGATGGGCGAGGAGGTCGCCGAATATCAGGGCGCCTATAAGGTCACCCAGGGGCTCTTGGAGGAATTTGGGATAAGGCGAGTCGTCGACACGCCGATCACCGAACATGGCTTTGCCGGCCTCGGCATCGGGGCCGCGATGGCGGGCTTGCGGCCGATCGTCGAATTCATGACCTTCAATTTCGCCATGCAGGCGATGGATCAGCTGATCAATTCCGCCGCCAAGACGCATTATATGTCGGGCGGCCAGATGACGTCTCCGATCGTCTTTCGCGGCCCGAATGGCGCCGCAGCCCGCGTCGCAGCCCAGCACAGCCAGGATTATAGCTCCTGGTTTTCGCATGTGCCGGGGCTGAAGGTCGTCATCCCCTTCACCGCGGCCGATGCGAAAGGGCTGTTGAAAAGCGCGATCCGCGATCCCAATCCAGTGATCTTTCTCGAAAACGAGATTCTCTACGGCCACACATTCGAGGTGCCGCAAATCGAGGATTACCTCGTGCCGATCGGCCAGGCGCGCATTGCGCGGCAGGGGAATGATGTCACGCTCGTCTCTTTTGGCATCGGCATGACCTATACGCTGAAGGCCGCGGAAGAATTGGCCAAGGAAGGGATCGATGCCGAAGTCATCGATCTTAGAACCTTGCGCCCGCTGGACGAGACGACGATCATCGCCTCGGTGAAGAAGACCGGTCGCTGCGTCACGATCGAGGAAGGCTGGCCGCAATCCGGCATAGGGGCGGAGATCATCGCGCGGCTGATGGTTGAGGCCTTCGACTATCTCGACGCCCCGGTGATCAGGATCACCGGCCGCGACGTGCCCATGCCCTATGCCGCCAATCTCGAGAAGCTCGCGCTGCCGAGCGTCGCTGACGTGGTGCAGGCGGCGAAGACTGTCTGCTACAGATCTTAAGTGGGTCTTTATGCGGACCAAAGGTCCGCGATCCGGACCGCGGACCTTTGGTCCGCAAGCAACTTGCAATTCCCTTCAAATCGACGCGGGTCACGAGATAAAAGTCGCCTGAGCGGGAAAAAAGGTGAAACTGCCATGCCCATCAATGTCCTCATGCCCGCGCTGTCGCCGACCATGGAGAAGGGCAATCTCGCCAAATGGCTGAAGAAGGAAGGCGACAAGATCAAATCCGGCGACGTCTTGGCTGAGATCGAGACCGACAAGGCGACGATGGAGATCGAGGCCATCGATGAAGGCGTGCTCGCCAAGATCCTGGTGCCGGAAGGCACGGCCGATGTCCCGGTCAATGATATCATCGCTTTGATTGCCGGCGAAGGCGAAGATGCCAAGGCGCTCGTTGGGCCGGCAAAGACGCTGGCGGCCGCTGCGCCTGCTGCGGCCGCCAAGGCAGCGGCTCAAGCGCCTGCCGCCGCCGTTGCGGCGCCATCGCGGCAAGCGCCCGGCCATGGCGCGGCACCGCCACGCCTTTTCGCGACGCCTTTGGCGCGCCGCATTGCCAAGGAGGGCGGGATCGATCTTGCCCGGATCGCCGGCAGCGGCCCGCATGGCCGCATCATCGAACGCGATGTGAAAGCGGCGCTCGCGGCGCGGCCCGCGCTGGCGCCGACCCTCCTACCGTCGTCGCTGTCCGACGCGGTGATCAAGGCCTATTTCGCGCCCGGCAGCTATGCGGAAGTTCCGCATGACAATATGCGCCGCACGATCGCAAGGCGCCTCAGCGAGGCGAACCAGGCGGTTCCGCAATTCTATCTGACGCTCGATTGCGAGATCGATGCGCTGTTGAAATTGCGGGAGGACATCAATAAGGCGGCGCCCAAGGGCAAGGATGGAACGCCGGCCTTCAAAATCTCGGTCAATGACATGGTGATCAAGGCTTTGGCTTTGGCACTCGTTTCCGTTGCCGGCGCCAATGTCACCTTCACCGAGAGCGCCATGCTGCATCATCATCATGCCGATGTGGCAGTGGCTGTCGCCATCCCCGACGGGCTCATAACTCCCATCGTGCGTTCGGCCGATATCCTGTCGCTTTCGTCGATTTCCAATATGATGAAGGACTTTGCCGCCCGCGCCAAGGCACGCAAGCTGAAGCCTGAAGAATACCAGGGCGGCACCAGCGCCATTTCCAATCTCGGCATGTATGGGATCAAGGATTTCTGCGCCGTGATCAATCCGCCGCAATCCTCCGTTCTCGCCATCGGCTTGGGCGAGGAACGGGCGATCGTACGAAAGGGCGAGATCACCATCGCCAATATGATGAGCGTGACGATCACCTGCGATCATCGCGCCATCGACGGCGCGAAGGGCGCCGAGCTGATCGCCGCCTTCAAGCGCTTCATCGAAAATCCGGTTGCGATGCTGGTGTGAGCATTCCCCTCCCCCTTGTGGGGAGGGGTTAGGGGTGGGGGTCGATGCGCGTCAAGCGAGCTGATCGGACAAAGGTCCCGCCACGCCAGGCCCGCTTCGCCAAGACGATGCGACGCGAGATGACCGAGCCAGAGCGCAAACTTTGGAAGGCCTTGCGCTGGCGGCTACCCGTGGAAGGAACCCACTTTCGGCGGCAAGTGCCCCTCGGACCCTATATCGCCGATTTCTGTTCGCATGGTGCGAGATTGATCATTGAGGTGGATGGCAATCAACACGGCGATGAAGCCTCGATCACGCGCGATGCGGTGCGAATGGCCTATCTTGCATCGCAAGGCTACCGGGTTCTGCCCTTTTCAAATCACGATGTGATCACGGCGATCGATAGTGTGCTCGACACGATCGCGGCTGCATTTGAACGGACCCCCACCCCTGGCCCCTCCCCACAAGGGGGAGGGGAAGCGCGAGGCACACATGGCTGATCCTTACGACGTTCTCATCATCGGCGGCGGGCCGGGCGGCTACGTCGCCGCGATCCGTGCCGCCCAGCTCGGCCTGAAGACCGCTGTCGTCGAGCGCGAGCATTTGGGCGGCATTTGCCTCAATTGGGGCTGCATTCCGACCAAGGCGCTGTTGCGCTCGGCGGAAATCTATCACTATGCCCAGCACGCAAAGGACTATGGCCTGGTGATCGAAGGCAAGCTTGGCTTCGACCCAGCGGCCATCGTGAAAAGATCGCGCGATGTGTCCGGCCAGTTGAATTCCGGCGTCGGCTTTCTGCTCAAGAAGAACAAGGTCGATGTGATCTGGGGCGAGGCGAAGATTACGAAAGTCGGCGAAGTCACTGTTACGGCTTCGCAGAAGAGGCCGATGCAGCCGCAGCATCCGGTGCCGAAAGGAATCCTTCCGCCCGGTATCTATCAAGCCAAGCATATCGTGATAGCGACGGGCGCCAGGCCACGCATTCTGCCGGGCCTCGAGCCAGACGGGCAATTCATCTGGACCTATTTCGAGGCGATGGTGCCGCCCGCCTTTCCGAAGAGCCTGATCGTTCTCGGCTCCGGCGCGATCGGCGTCGAATTCGCCTCCTTCTATCATACGCTCGGGACAGAAGTGACGATCGTCGAAGTTCTGCCGCAGATCCTGCCGGCCGAGGATGCGGAAATTGCCGCCCATGCCCGCAAGCGCTTCGAGAAACAAGGCATCAAGATCCTGACCTCGACCAAAGCGACAAAGGTCGAGAAGCAGGCGCCAGGGGTTGTCGTGACGGTCGCCGATGAGAAGGGCGCGACGCAGACCTTATCGGCCGAGCGAATGATCTCCGCCGTCGGCGTTCAGGGCAATGTCGAACATCTCGGCCTCGAAGAACTTGGCGTGAAGACCGAGCGCGGCATCATCGTGGCGGACGGCCATGGCCGCACCAATGTGCAAGGCGTCTATGCCATCGGCGATGTCGCCGGCCCGCCCATGCTGGCGCATAAGGCCGAGCATGAGGGCGTGATCTGCGTCGAAGCGATCAAGGGGCTTCATCCGCACGCGATGGACAAGCTGATGATCCCGGGCTGTACCTATTGCAATCCGCAGATCGCTTCCGTCGGCTTGACCGAAGAGAAGGCCAAGGCGGCGGGCTATGAAGTGCGGGTCGGCCGCTTCCCCTTCATCGGCAATGGCAAGGCGATCGCGCTCGGCGAGCCGGACGGGCTCGTGAAAACCATCTTCGACGCCAAGACGGGAAAGCTTCTCGGCGCGCATATGGTCGGCGCCGAAGTCACCGAATTGATCCAGGGCTTCGTCATCGCGATGAATTGCGAGACGACGGAAGCCGAGCTCATCAATGCTGTCTTCCCGCATCCGACGCTCTCGGAAATGATGCATGAGAGCGTGCTGGATGCCTATGGGCGGGTGATCCATATGTGAGGAACAAATGGGCCTTGGCCCGTCATTCGTCTTTGGGCACCCAGACGTCGCCGATCTTGTGATATTGTTTTTTGACGGCCGCCCAGGCGACGCGGAAAGCGGCTTCTTCCTGCCGCTCGCCGGCATACTCCGCATAGGCGGCGTTGAAGGCGGCGCGAAAAATATCCTGGGCGTGGGTGGGGAGATGATCGCGTACCGAGGGCGGCAGATCCATATTGCTTGCATAAGGCATCGTCACTCGCTCCCAAATGGCACATTGCGCCGCGCCGCTTTGAAATCTAGAGTTGGCAATGGTGAAATCAATGCCCTCAGCTCCACAGTCGCTTGATGACGATCCGCCGCTTCCGCCGCGCCATCCCGAAAAGGCGCATCGGCCGGATCAGTCGATCGCCAAAAAACCCGCCTGGATCAGAGTCAAGGCGCCGGGAGCGGGGCAATGGGACGCGACCAAGGCGATCGTCAAGGAGCATCGTCTCGTGACGGTCTGCGAGGAGGCGGGCTGTCCGAACATCGGCGAATGCTGGGCCAAGAACCACGCCACCTTCATGATCATGGGCGACATTTGCACGCGCGCCTGCGCCTTCTGCAATGTCAGAACCGGCTTGCCGCAGCCGCTCGATCCCTCCGAGCCGGCGCGCATCGCCGATGCCGTCGCCGCGCTCGGTCTTGCCCATGTCGTGATCACGTCCGTCGATCGCGACGATCTCGCCGATGGCGGTGCTAACCATTTCGTCGAGGTCATCGGGGCGATTCGCGAGTCGAGCCCGAAGACCACGATCGAGGTCTTGACGCCGGATTTTCTGCGCAAGGCTGGCGCGCTCGAAAAAGTCGTCGCGGCCAGACCGGATGTCTTCAACCATAATCTCGAAACCGTCGCCGGCAATTATCTCACCGTTCGGCCGGGTGCGCGCTATTTCCATTCGATCAGGCTGTTGCAGAAGGTAAAAGAGCTCGATGCCGAGATCTTCACCAAATCCGGCATTATGGTCGGCCTCGGCGAAGAGCGCCAAGAAGTGCTGCAGCTCATGGATGATCTGCGCAGCGCTGATGTCGATTTCCTCACGATCGGCCAATATCTACAGCCGACGAAGAAACATCATCCGGTGGTCGCCTTCGTGCCGCCGGACGAGTTCGACGCCTATGCGAGCGTCGCGCGGGCGAAGGGCTTTCTGCTCGTTTCGGCCTCGCCCTTGACGCGCTCCTCGCATCACGCGGGAGAAGATTTCGCCAGGCTCAAGCTGCGGCGGGCAGGGCGCTGAAGACCGGCGCATTCCCCTCCCTCCCCCTTGTGAGGAGGGGTCAGGGGTGGGGGTCGTATCGTCGCTGAGTTTGATGGACCCCCACCCCGGACCCCTTACGCGGTCCGACGCTCCCCAGAAAGGGGAGGGTAAGAGTGCTGCGGCACCGTTTCGCAAGATCAGGAACGATCTCTGTATCGAAATTTAACGCTCGCCGTCCTATTGTTCACCCATGCCGAGCTTTCGCACCAAACGCCGCGTGCAGCATGCCGCCGCCGAGATGTTCGCTCTCGTGGCGGATGTCCGCGCCTATCCGAAATTCCTGCCGCTCTGCCGCGATCTGCGGCTGCGCGAGACCCGCGAGACCGCAGATGGCAAGCAGGTGCTCATTGCGGATATGGAAGTCGGCTATAAGGCGATTCACGAGACCTTCACGAGCCGCGTGACCTGCGATCCGGCGCGGCTCGAGATTCTCGTCGAATATGTCAACGGGCCGTTCAAGCATCTCGAGAACCATTGGCGTTTCGTCGAGACCGGGCCGAATTCCTGCAGCGTCGAATTTGACATTGCCTATGAATTCCGCAGCCGCGCCTTGGGTCTGCTCGTCGGCGGCATGTTCGATGCCGCCTTCCGCAAATTCGCCGAAGCCTTCGAGACGCGCGCCAATTTCGTCTATGGCCGCGCCGCGTGATTGCAAAAATATCGATCTGACGCGCGGCGCGAATGAGACAAGACTTTTGTTCGGCCAAGACAACGACATGGCAGAAGAGTGGGTCTGCCTTTATGGCGGTGGCCCGATCCTGAATCGAAATCCTGTTGGGATCGAATCTTTGCGCTGACGGAGCCTAGCTCGTCGAGCACGCCGCGACTTTGCCTGGACGAGATAATGGTGGAGCCAGTCTCGCCGGCCGGCCGCCCTGCGGGTCCCGATAAGCGTGTGCTTTCGGCGCAACGGATATAAAAATTTCTTAATGTCGCCTCGCCCGGCTTAGCCATATCGGCACATATACTGTATTGCTTCGTATATTGCAGTTCATGTTCTGCCGGCCTTACATCTGCGCGGCCGGTCAAAATCGGGGGATAACAATGAGTGGTAAGTGTCTTACAAGGGATGAGCTGATCCGGCAGCTGCGGCTGCATCATGCCTTCGCAATAGGCGTTGCCTTTTTTCTAGGCGCAAGCGGCGCTTTGGCGGCGGATTTGCCGGACACGAAGGACGATACGGCACCCATCTTGCCCGTCGCAAGCGATCCCTTCACCAATTATTTTTTAACGTGGTACGACCGCGTGCACCAAGCCCAAGCGACGCAGCCGGGCTGGATGACGCCGTTAGCGACCGTGACGCCGCGGCTCGAAGAAGAATTCCGCTATGATCAATTCTTCCAGGAGCGCGCCGGCGGCGCGCAAACCACCGTTTTCGACGGCGGTAAGGGGCTCGAAATCATCCCGACAACGTCGACTGAATTGCTGATCAATCTGCCGGCCTATCAAGACCGGACCATACAATCAGTGCACCAGGGAACTACGGATTGGAACTTTCTCAACATCAAGCAAAGATTGATCAGCGCCCCCGCGGATAAGGGCGATTATGTCGTTTCCGTCATGTTCGGCGCAACCGCACCGACAGGCGCCCCCGCCTTTGCGACCGGTGCTCTGCCGCAAAGTCCCTGGGTCTTCACGCCGACTCTCCTCGCCGGCGAAGGCTGGGGCGATTTCGACATTCAAGCGACTACCGCTCTTGCGATCCCGGGATCGCAAGAATCCGTTGTAGGTAAATCCTGGGCGACCAATGTCACCTTTCAATATCATTTCGCCGAATTCTTCTGGCCTGAGGTCGAAGTGAACAACACCTATTGGTTGGATGGCAGCGAAAGGGGTGGACTGGATCAAGTCCTCATCACGCCCGGAATCATATTTGGCCGCTTCACCCTCGCCAATGCCGGCCCGACCACCATCAAGGGAATTATCGGTGTAGGCTATCAATTCGCGGTCGCGCCGAATCCGGTCTACTTCAGCGCATCAGGCGACAGAACTCCCACGTACAATCACGAGTGGCTTATTTCATCGCGTATCACGTTCTGATCCAAATAGTCATGCAAGTTTCCGTGTCGAGAACTCATGGCTCTCGACCGTCATTGCGGTCTACTGGCAAAGCAATCCAGTTCAGCCCGGCCCATAAGGCCGGGCGTTTGTTGTTCTTAAGAAAATTTAGCTAAGCTGCATTTCGACGGCTTTACAGAATAGATCGAGAGCCACCGCTACGGATCGGAGCCGGACCTCGGCCCGGCCAATATCGCCGAAGCGATGTTCGACAGTCGCAATGGCGCCGCGTCGGCCATAGCCGAAATAAACCAGGCCGACAGGCTTTGCCGGGGAACCGCCGCCAGGGCCCGCGATGCCGGTGACGGAGAGAGCAATCTGTGCTTGCGCATGGGCCAGAGCGCCTTCCGCCATGGCATAGGCGGTTTCCGCGCTCACCGCGCCGAATGTTGCGAGAATCCTCGCATCAACTCCGAGACAATCTTCCTTGGCGCGATTCGAATAAGTGACGAAACCGCGTTCGAATACATAAGACGAACCTGCAATCGAGGTGAGGAGCGAGGCGACGAGGCCGCCTGTGCAGGATTCGGCGGTCACCAACATGAGATTTCGCGCGCGACAATGGTTGATGAGCGCCTCGGTCCGCTCAAGAAGGTCGGCTGCGAACATGGCGTTTCTCGCTGGGACGGACGGCCATCCCCAAGGCCGCGACGGACGGCTAGAAAGGTTGCGGAATGTTCGGATAAGGGCACGAGTTTCATTGGAATGCTTAAGCGGTGGTCGCGATTAGACCTAGTGAAATCCGCTCTTATGCGCCAGGCGCGCGTCTCTTCTCCCATCTGACGCCGTTCGGGTCCAGCTGTCGGGAGGGTTTCATGGCTGGTCGACTTCGACCGGAGGAGACCCGTTCGATGGCCATCCGTGGGGAGCCCACGCGATCTGTCACAGGTGTTTGATCGCGTCCGCCCGAAGACAGTGCTCGCGCCAGATCCCAATGCCTTGGGATTGAACCAATCCAGACTTTCCCGGTCAGCTTGAGGGGGACGGCGCCCCGGCGTTGGTGACGCAAATTGGGCGTCGGTGCTCGCATGGAGACTGCAGTTAGTCCATAAAGTCTATTGACTAAAGACATTCGCTCTATAAAACTAGTTTATCGATGGAAATAATAGAACACTAGCTTGCAGGTAAGGGGACCTATGAATTTCGAGTTCTGCTCATCTTTTGAGCGGTGCCTAGCCAAAACGACGGGCCTTTTGGCGCTGATGGCATCGACTTGGGGAATCATCTTGGCCACCGATCCGGCTGTCGCGGACGACGGCCAGATTCAGAGATTGGAAAAAGAGATCCGTCGGATCGAGGCGCAGCATCAGACGGAGATCAGATCGCTGCACGCACAAATCAAGCAGCTGAGACGGGAGCATGTGGTCATCAAGCCCGCTGCCGTGCCGGCTGGGACGCCGGGCGTGCCCGGCGCGCCGATCGTCACCGAATCGGCGAGCCATCATTTCGGCCTGGCGAGCGCCGATGGGCTAAATACGATCGAGCTGACCGGTCGTCTGCATATCGATAGCGGCGGCTATCTTGGCTACAACCCGAACCCAGCAACAACGGATCAGAAAGGTCTCGCCTCGGGCATCGATCTTCGCCGCGCCCGCATCGGCGTGGTCGGCAAGTGGCAGGGCGATTGGTCCTATGCCTTGATCTATGATTTCGGCGGCACGACCAACTCGTTGAATCCGACCCTCTTGCTGCAGAACGCCAATACTGGCAAGCCGTCGACCACGTCATATTCGGCCGTGTCGGGCGTCGAAAACGCCTTCATCACCTACAATGGCCTCTATAACCACGGCCAGAAGTTCCCAGTCGCCTTCGACTTCGGCTTCCAGGACGTGCCTTGGACGCTTGATGAAGCGACGAGCTCGAATGACATTATGTTCATGGAGCGCTCGTCGTCGCAGGTCGTCGCGACGGAGTTTGGCGGCGGCGACTTCCGCTCGTCCTTGGGCGTGCGGTCGAATAATGACCGCTATTGGGTTGGCGCTTTTCTGACGGGCCCCGTGGCCGGCGCGCTGGCAACGGATGGCGCGGCTTGCATTTCGAGCACTGCCGGTGCGCCGTGCATCCCGGCAAGCTCCGTCAGCGGCTATGGCCCCACGGCCTCGGGCCTGTTCCGCGCCGCCTATCAGGTCGTGCAGAGCAAGGATGCGACGCTGCATCTCGGCTTTAACTACGCCAATATGTTCGCGCCGCGCGTCGGCGCCAATGATGCCGGCATCCAATTGTATGACCGGCCGGAACTGCGCGTCGATCCGACCTACTTCCTGAATACGAGCGCGATCCCCGCCAGGGATGCGCAAGTGTTCGGCGCCGAGGCGGCGGCCTCCTATGGTCCGGCCTTCATCCAAGGCGAATATTATCATTATATCGTCGATACGATGTATGGCACGACGCCGGTGGCTGTGAGCACCATCACCGGCGGCGGCGGTCTCACCGGCGGTACGCCTGGCCCCGCGGCCGATTTCAACGGCGGCTATGTCGAGGCGAGCTATAGTTTCGGCGGCCAACGCCAATATCGCCCGGCGTCCGGAGCCTATACGGGCGTCATTCCGGAAAAGCCATTGGCTTACGGAACCGATGGCTTCGGCGCAGTCGAATTGGCTGGGCGCTTCAGCATTGTCGACCTGAACAGCGGCGGTCTGCAGCAACTCGTCAAGGCGGGAACCGGCTACACTGCTTACACCGGCAGCGAACAGACTTCCTATGGCGTCGGCATCAATTGGTATCCGAATACCAATATGAAAATCATGCTCGACTATGAGCATGTGATCGTCTCGAACCCCGCGACCTTCGGCGGTCCGAGCGTCACCGGCGCAACAATCGATTGGATTGCCAGCCGCGTTCAGTTCGCGTTCTGACGATCGATCTGATGCTCCGGCGGGCGTCGCGGCCCGCCGGAACGAACAATGTCGATCGATGTACGAAGCAAGCCACGCGGAAGTTAGCCAATAGATTTCTTGTGAAACGGATCAAGCTAAAAAGACAATTGCGAAAGTGACTTTATGAAAAACAATTTAGAGCCGGAAGGGCGATTCTAAATCGTTCTTTATTACCCCGCATCGACGCGCCGCCTTATCTTTTGGCGACCGAAATGAATATGCGGGTGCTCAAATGTCACGCCCAATCTTGTTCCTCCTTGCCGCCGCTTGCCTCGCGGCGCCTTCAGCAGCCATGGCACAGAGCGCGGTCGGCCCTTCTCGTGCGCAAGCCGAGAACGCTTGTGCCAGCATGGGTCTGAACCCGAGCGAAGCGCCTTTCACCTATTGCGTCATGAGCCTTCGTGAGGCGGCGGCTCGACCAAGCGACCAGATGACGTCTGTTCGCCGCGCTTGCCGCGGCCTTGGCCTCGATCCTCGCTCCCAGCAATATGCGACCTGCGTCGGAAATCTCAATATGACCATCGACGACGCCAACCGCGTCGGGACTGATTGATTCGCCGACTGCGCGATTTTGGTGCCATCATGCCATAAGGCGCGTGAGGCACCGGGGCAGGGGGAAGTTTCTCACCATATGCACTTCATGATGTGAACCGAGTCGGCAAATCCGCTGCCGCTCTCGCGATCGGCCCGCATTGATCGCCATTGGCGGGCGAAGTCCCGAGAATGAGACAGATCAACTTCGCTTTGGCTTTCCGTCGAAGCAGCCATCGCCGGCATTGGTGGCACGCCAATAGGCCCGCGGTCCCGGCTCCTTCGAAGGCACAGGCGCGAAGCGGACGCAATAGGCGGCATGCCGCCACCACCCGCTCAGCTGATCCCGTCGCAGCATCGGATCGATGCCTTCTCCCACCAGTCGCCAATAAATACAGGCGTCGCATCGAATATGTGAGGACGCTCCGTTTGGGGCCGCAACGCCTTCGCCGCATGACTCGGTCTTGCGCGTCAACGGCCAATGCGCCACTTCGTCCATATTTTCGCAGGCGCTTGGGGCGTGGCGCCGACAATTGCCGTTCACATCGTCAACCTGCTGCCAATAGGCGCAACGGCAGCATTGAACAACCTCCGTCGAAACCTGTTCCATAGTTAGTTCCCGCGAATGGCCGTGAGAAATCGATGCAAGCTCTTAGTCATTGATGCGGAGACTCCGCCTGCGCCGCCACATTGACCGAAAAACCTCCGCCGAGGGCAAGGATCAAGGCCACAACGGCTTGCTGCCGCCGTGTCTCCACCTTGAGGACCGTTTGCTGAGCTGACAGGGCAGCGGTCTGGGCCACGACGACTTCAAGGTAATTGACCGCACCGTCGCGATAGAGCGCCAGCGCCAAATCTTCCGCCTTCTGGGCCGCAGCAGCCGCGGCGCTGGCGCTGCGCAGCTCGATCTGCAGCGCCCGAAGCAAGGCTAAACTGTCCTCGACCTCCTGGATGGCCTTGAGCACCGTTCCACGATAAAGGGCGACCTCCTCGCGATAGGCCGCCTCTGCCGCCGTCAGCTGGGCTAGTCGCAAGCCACCGTCGAACAACGGCAGATAGACCGTCGGTCCGACCGACCAGAAACTGTTCGGTATGCTCAGGAGGTTCAAGCCGGTGTCCTGCGTGCCGGCGATCAGATTGATGGTGAAGCGCGGAAAGAAAGCCGCTTTGGCGACGCCGATCCTTTCATTGGCTGCCGCTGTCTGCCTTTCGGCTGCGGCAATATCAGGACGGCGCTCGAGAAGCGTCGACGGTACGCCCGGCGGGAAGATTGGGATTTTCAAGACCCTGGTGGAAGGCGGAATCGAGAAATTGGAGGCGGGTTTGCCAATGAGTGTTGCGATCGCATCCTGGAGCAAAGCGCGTGGGCCGGCGATGTCGGCGAGCTGCGCTTTCGCACCTTCGAGTTGAACCTCGGCGCGTTCAACGTCGATTGGCGCCGCGATCTTGCCTTGGAGGCGTTCACGCGTGAGATCCAGCGCCGCTTTATAGGCGACGACAGTGTCCCGCAGGAGCTTGGCCTGTTGGTCGAAGCCACGCAGATTGACATAGTCGCGCGCCGCCTCAGCTTGCAGGCTCACGCGTACCGACTCGAATGTCGCGCCGCTCGCTTGCGCTTGCGCCTTGCTCGCGGCAACAGTGTCTCTGACCCGGCCCCAGACATCGACCTCATAGCTCGCCGCGGCATCGATATAATTGTTGCCGTAATAATTGGGCTCATTGGCGCCGCGCAGAGGACGATTGTCAGACTGCCTGTTGGTCGAGAATTGCTCGTCGTGCTGGACGTTCGGATAAAATGCGCTTTCCACTTGGGCGACATAGGCACGGGCTTGCTCGTAGGAAGCAAGGGCTGCAGCGAGATCCTGGTTGGCGAGTTCGACTTGCGGCTCAAGTTCGTCCAATGTTCGATCCTCGAAGCGGCGCCACCAATCCCCATGCGGCTCATTGTCCGCGGGTTGCGCGGTCTGCCAAATGCCAGCGTCAGCATTCCTGAATTTGACAGGTATGGCTATGGTCGGCGCCTTATAGGCAGGCGCGAAATCGCATGCTCCGAGCCACAGCGCCGGCCCGAGCGCCGCCATAAAACCCCAAACTCGCATGCTTCCGCCCCCGCCCTCGAACAATATTAACGCGCGCTGATTTTGGGTGCGACCCCGTCTTGTCCTGCGATACGAACGGTATCGCCATTGGCGATGGAGTCAGATGGATTTTTGACCACCCGGTCGGTGACCGACAATCCGGATCGTACCTCCACCGTCGTCCCAAGATCGCGGCCAACTTGGATCGGCTTCAGCGCTATTTTGTTGTCAGGGCTGACCACTGCGACTTCGAGGTTGTCGCGCCTGAAAATGAGCGCACTCGCGGGCAAGACCAGATCGTTGGGATCAGGCGGGAGCTTGAAATGCACTTCGAGGAACGAGCCCGGCTGTAGCAGACCATCTTTGTTGTCGCGATGCAACTCGACCTGAAGCGTCCTGGATTTCCGAGTGATGGCATCCGAAGTTGTTGCGACGGTGGCGTGGAAAATTCGATCCGGATATTGCGACAGCTTCAATTCGGCCGTCATGCCGCGACGGATCTGTGCAGCATAGGCCTGGGGGACATCGACATAAATCCGCATCTCATGAACATCGGCGATTTCGAAGAGCTCGGTTGAATTGGAATGTGTCCCATCATGCACCAGAGCGCCGACGTCAATTCTGCGCGCGGTCACCACGCCATCGAAGGGCGCGACGAGCTGCTTGAAGCCTTCGAATGCGTTCAGCCTTGCGACATTGGCTTTTGCCGCGGCGACTTCCGCCAGTCGTGCCTTGTAGTCGCCTTCCTTCTCGTCCGTTACCTGCTGCGAAACTGCGTTTGACTTCTGCAATGCTTCCCAGCGCTTCGCCGTGATCTCCGCAAGCGCGGCATTGGCCACGGCCTTCGCAAGTTCGCCTTTGGCCTGTTCCAATTGCTGATCGAGCTCCGGCGTGTCGATATCCGCCAAGACCTCGCCGGCTTTCACTTTGGCACCAATATCCTTGTACCACATCTTAACATAGCCGCTGACGCGGGCATGGAGCGGCGCCGAATACCAGGCCTGAACCTCGCCGGGCAGAACCAGTTGCTGATAGTTCGTATTGTGCTCAGGAGTGATCACAGACACGGTCTGTACGGCTCGCTCGCGCGTCCATTTCGCGAGGCTGACCTCGCTTTTTTCGCGGCTGGTGACGCCGCTGAAAGCGACTGCGCCGGCGATGACCCCGGCAAAAGCCAGGTACCATGCGACTTTACGGCCGAGCCTCTTGGGGTCGCTTGGGGACATGGTGTCTTGCTTTTCCATTGTCGACTAATGCTGAGGAAACGGAGTCGGGGCGATCAACTCGTCGCTTGCCGCGGCATTTTGCCCGCCGATCTTATGCTCGCTGCGGGCATGAACCAAGGCAAATAGCGCCGGCACGAAGAAGAGTGTAGCGCAGGTGGCGCAGATGAGACCGCCAATGACGGCGCGCCCGAGTGGCGCATTCTGCTCAGCGCTGAGCGCCATGGGCAGCATGCCGATGATCATCGCCAAGGCCGTCATAAGCACCGGACGAAAACGCGTGAAGCCGGCATCGAGCGCCGCCGTCACCGCGTCCGCGCCGTCGGTCAGGCGCTCGCGGGCAAATGCAACCACCAGAATGGAATTGGCCGTGGCGACGCCCATACACATGATCGCCCCTGTAAGCGCCGGCACCGACAGCGTCGTAAAACTTGTAAACAACATCCACACGATCCCCGCGAGAGCCGCGGGCAGCGCCGCGACGATCACGAAAGGATCGAGCCAGGACTGGAAGTTGACCACGATCAGCAGGTAGATGAATACAATGGCCATGGCCAAGCCGGCGAAAAGCTGACCATAGGCGGCCTTCATTGTCTCGACTTGGCCGCGCAGCACAACGGTCGAGCCGGGCGGCGCTTCGGCGGCCGTATCGTCGAGGATCTTCTGAATGTCGGCCGCCACCGCGCCGAGGTCGCGATCATGCGTGGTCGCGTAAATGTCGATGTTCGGCTGGACATCGTAATGCGAAACGACGGCATCGCTCATGCCACGCCGGACCGTGGCGATGCCGCCCAGAAGCTGCCATGTCTGCTCCCCGGCGATGGGAACGTTTCTGAGGTTGTCCAGCGTGTCGACCCAATATTGGGGCATCTGGATGACGATCGGATAGGACACGCCATTTTTCGGATTCAGCCAAAAGGTGGGGGCTGTCTGGAGGCTGCTCGCGAGCGTGTCCTGCAAGGATGTCGCCACATCCTGCTCGGTGAGGCCGACATTGCTGGCGAGCGTGCGGTCGACATTGACATAGAGGGTCGGTACGTTGAATGCCTGCTGGATTCGCGTATCGGCAATCCCCGTGACCTTGGCAATCTGCTTGAAGATCTTTTCGCCATAGGCGCGATCGGCATTGAGATGCGGGCCAATCACCTGCACGTCGATCGGTGCGGGCAGTCCGAAATTCAGAATCTGCGATACGATATCGGCCGGCAGAAAGGCGAATGTGGTGCCCGGAAACATTTGAGGCAGCTCTTCGCGCAGCTTTTGGATATAGCCGTCGGAGTCCGCTGCATGGCCCGGCTTGAGTGAAATCAATATATCGGCATCGGCGGCGCCGACGCTGCCCGAGTTGGCATAGGCCATATTGATGCCGCTGATCGGCAGGCCGATGTTGTCAACGATATTGTCGACCGCGCTCGGCGGAATGACCCCCCTGATTGCATTTTCGATGTGATCGCAGAGATCCGCCGTCTCTTCGATCCTAGTGCCAACCTGCGCCCTTATATGCATTTTGATCTGGCCGGCCTCGATGGGAGGAAAAAAATTCTGACCGAGGAAAGGCAGGAGGCCGAAGGAGACGATGACGACGACCAAGAAGGCGCCGATGAACCACCATCTGCGCCCCAAGGCGATCGTCAAAATGGCGCGATAACTATTGCGGATCGCCTCGAAGCGATGTTCGAAGCCGCGTTGGAAGCGCACGAGTGGATTGCCGCTTGGCCGATCATGTCCGGCTTCCGCATGGTGTTCCGCCTGTGCGGCAAGGAGATAGCGGGCCAGCGTGTTGACCAGCGTCCGCGACAATATGTAGGAGAAGATGAGCGCGAACACGACGGCTTTGGCCATCGGTCTGAATAGAAATCCGGAGACGCCGCCGAGGCCGAACATCGGCACGAAGACGATGCAGATGCACAGCAAGGAGACTGTGGCCGGAACGACGATCTGCCGCGCGCCGTCCATGATTGCGAGTTCGATCTCCTTGCCTTGTTCGAGATGCCAATTGATGTTTTCGATGGTCACAGTGGCATCGTCGACGAGAATGCCGACGGCCAGCGCGAGCCCGCCCAAGGTCATCACATTGATGGTTTCGCCGGTCGCGGAGAGCATGGCGATCGAGCCGAGGACGGCGAGCGGAATCGAGATCAGGATGATCAGGGTCGAACGCCAGCTCCCGAGGAAAAGCAGGATCATCAGGCCGGTCAAGGTCGCTGCGATCGCGCCTTCTCTGAGCACGCTGTCGACGGAGGCCTGGACGAAGCCCGATTGATCGCCGACCGCATGGATCTCGATTCCGGGCGGTAGACCAGCCCGAATCTTCGGCAACAGCGCTTTGACGCCATCGATCACATCGAGCGTCGATGCTGAGCCGGATTTCAAGATCGTCATTAGCACGGCATGGTTGCCATCGACGCGGACCGCATTCAATTGCGGCGGCGCCCCGTCATGTACGAAAGCGACGTCATGCATATAGACGGCCGCGTTGCCGACTGTCTTGATTGGCAGGTCGTTGAGACCCGTCATGGTGCGCGGCGCATCGTTCAAGGTCACGACATATTCGAATCGGCCAATCTTCTGCGTTCCCATCGGGATGATGAGATTTTGTGACTTCAGCGCACGACCCACGTCTTGTGCCGAGAGGCCGTAGGACTGGAGTTTCTGCTGGTCGATATCGATCTGAATTTGCCGCACCTTGCCGCCATAGGGAGAAGGCACGGCGGCGCCGGCCACGGTCGCAAGCTGCGGCCTAATGAAATTCTGCGCATAGTCGTTAAGGGCGGATTGCGAAACTGTATTGCTCGACAAAGCAAGTTGCAGCACTGGAACGGTCGACGCGTTGAAGACAAGAACATAGGGCGGAGTGATGCCCGGCGGCAGCAGTTTGAGCACGGTCTGCGAGGCCGCGGTGACTTGCGCGAGCGCCGTATTGATGTTCACCGTCGGTTGAAAGAAGACTTTGACGATGCCATAGCCGGTGAGCGATTGCGACTCCATGTGCTGGATGTCGGTGACCTGAGCGCTCAGCGTGCGTTCGTAATAATAGATGATGCGGCCGGACATGTCCTCCGGCGGCATTCCATTATAGGTCCACACCACGCTGATCACCGGAATGCCGATGTTGGGAAAGACATCGGTTGGCGTTTTTTTCCACGCCATCACGCCGAAAATCAGGATCAGCATCGCCATCACGACGAAGGTGTAGGGACGCTGAAGAGCTATTCTCACAATGGCGATCATGGTGGCGCTCGTAGTTTTCCCTGATCTCGTTCAAACTGTTGCCGGCCGCGGGTGTCTGCTCCTGCCCGCTCGCCGGCCCTCGCGCTCGTCGCCGCCGCAGCCAGAAAAGCACGCCACCGAAAAAGGAATGACGGAAACGCGCCCAGCCCGATCCGCCAATGGCGAGCCCCTTCGATGCAAGACGCCTTTGCTGCAGCGCCGCTCGAACGAGCGGACGCTCCCTCATCCGCGCTTCTTTTCGAAAGCACGGACTGAAAGAGGCGTGCAGGTCTCGCTTGGTCCAGAACTTGAGCGGTACGGCAAAACCAACATAAACCGGCAGGGCTGCTGAGCGGTATTAAATTTAAATTCAAGAGATGAGCCCAAAGCCGATGAAATGCTTCAAATTGCAGCGGATTGTCGGCTCGGTGCGACTTCATATCGATTGCGAACTTGTCGGCATGACCAAGGTGATGGCAGAGCAACGCCATCGAGACCTTCGATGCATCGCAGGGTCGGAAGTGAATACTTGCCGTCCACCTCGCTCTAATCTTTTCGAATCGATCATGTTTATGAGACATCGGATATATCCGATGTCTCATAAACATGATCTAGGAGACGGGGCGCCGATCAGCCGCCGGTTCTTCTCACGCGCGGCCGGCTGGTTCCCCAAGTTTTGGGGATGAGTCTGACGCGCCGGGCGTCTCTCCATCTTTGCGAAAACGCCGCAGCGCCGCTACCTTTCCGAATAGTTTCCAACGCTTTTGCGCCTCGGCGGCTTCGCCGCGCAGCGCGGCCTTTGTCGCAAGCGAGGCATTGGCTTGCGGCACGATTTCGAACGAGGCGCCGGGATGGTTGTCCTTGAGGCGCAAGGTGAGCCCGTGCAGCTCCGCGATGGTAGCTGCCATGCTCAAGCCGAGCCCATTGCCCGGAATGCCGCTCGCCGTGCTGGAACGATGAAAGCGTTTGAAAACCCTATCGCGCTCGGCAAGCCCGATGCCCGGACCATTATCGGAGACCGTCACGCATGGGCCTTCCGGGAGGGCCTTTGCGGCGATCTGCACTGCGCCGCCTTCAGGCGTGAATTTGATGGCATTATCCACGAGATTGGTGAGCGCCTCTCGCAAAAGCTCGGCGTCGCCGATCATCGGAACGGCATCCGCCGTCTCGAGCGCGATCGCAAGCCGCTTGGCTTCGGCCATGGGCTCGTAGAGGTCGAACACTTCGCGGCAAATCTCGGCCAAATCGACTTTGGCGAAGGCGCTCCGCCGGAGGCCGGCCTCGATCTCGGAAATCCGCAGCAGCGCAGTAACTGTCGTGATCGCCCGATCGAGATCGCAGAGAGCCTGCTCGGCGCTCTTTCGCAATGCGTCGTCGGTGCCGTTGAGGCCGCGCTCAAGACGCACCCGCATGAGGGCGAGGGGTGTGCGCAGATCATGGGCGATATTGTCACCCACGCTCTTGAGTTGGTTCACGAGACGATAGATCTCGTCGAGCATCAGATTGACGGAGCGGACGACCTCGTCGATGTCATCCGGCCAGCGGTGAACCGGCAGACGTTCGCGCAGATCGCCCTGAATGACCCGGTCGATCGCATATTGGATGGATTTGAGCCGGCGCGACGCCTTTAGGCTGAAGAGGGCGCCGATGATCAAGGCGAGAAGAATGGTGGGCCCGACACCGATGGCCAAGGCCTCGAGCACCGAGCGGCGCAAGGCATAGACCTCGTAAAGGCTGCGGCCGAGCAGCAGAACGCCGCCATCCGGCCGGTGTTGTGCGACGACGATCACCGGTTCCGCGCCCTCATTCTCGCCTGTGAGGCGCAATGTCTCGGTGTAATGGGCGCGGCCATCCACCGGGACCGAGGGACGTTCGACCACATTGCCGTAGAGGAGTCTGCCGTCGGCGGCATAAAGGCCGACATATTCGATCCGGCGGAGATCGCGAGTCAGGCGCAGTTCGAGTTCGCTCCGAATCCGCGGCGTCGGCTCGGCGGCGGCATGCGCGACCTCATCTGTGAGGACCGTGCCGAGCTGCCTGATGTCGGCATTGGAAACCTGCCAATAAACAATGGCGAAGACGGCGCAGGTCGAGACCGTCACGACGAGCGCGAAGATGACCGCCAGACGGAAGGCGGTGGACTTCAATATGTCATTCATCCACATGAAGCATGAAACCGATCGCACGAATGGTCTCGATGAGGGGCGCTTCGCCGGGGCCGTCCACCTTGCGCCGCAGCTTGCCGATATGCACGTCGACGACGTTGGTTTGCGGCAAGGTGCGATAGTGCCATACATCCTCGAGCAGCATCGCGCGCGTGACGACCTGGTTCGGATGCCGCATGAAATATTCCAAGAGATTGAATTCGCGCGGCAGCAAAGACAAGAGTCGATCGCCGCGCCGGACGGTGCGGTCGATCAGATCCATCGAGAGTGGGCCGACCTGCAGGCTCGCCACCCGGCCCTCGTTCGAGCGTCGCAGCAAGGCTTCGACTCGGGCGACCAGCTCGCCTAGGGCGAAGGGCTTGACCAGATAATCGTCGCTGCCGGCCTTGAGCCCATGGATGCGGTCATCGACCGAGGTGAGGGCGCTGACGACCAGCATGGGGACCTTGTTGCCCTCAGCCCGCAGCCGCTCGATCATTGGCAGGCAGTCGGTTCCGTGCAAAAGCCGGTCGACGATCATGACGGCGGGCGGATGCGCGCGGGCGGAAGCGAAGACCTCGGCTTCGGATTCGGCGATCCGGACCGTGTAGCCCGCCTCCTCCAAGGCCAGGAACATTTCCCGCGCCAGTTCGCGCTCGTCCTCGATGAGGAGGATCGGCAAATTTTCGCAATTCCGGCGGCTGGCAACCAATGGATCGTCCATTTTCATGCAAAGGCGACGCCTCTCATCGTCGGCGCTCATTTATCACATTGTGTTCCACAGCATCAAAGATCTGAAAATGAAGTAGACATCGCCGCGGCAGAGCACAAGACCTTTGCGGCGGCCGCCAGGGCCCAAAACCTGATGCAAAATCAGGATCAAGCGGCAATTTTCATGCAATCGCCATCCGATCCCGAGTTCGCTGGGCCATCAACAAAAACAAGCGGGCCCGAAGGCCCGCTTGCAGTGATCCTGGTCCAATCCTTTGCGATCAGTATTTGCTGATCACCGGCGCCGGCGGCGGCGGCGCGTCGAACGGATAATAGCGGAAGGAGGCGTAGACCATCTGGTCGTTGAATCTCGGCGTGCCGACGGCCACGGAAGCGGCGTTGGCTGAGCCGGCGAACAGGTCGTCCTGGATATAGGCATATTGCAGGCCGACGCGGATGGAGCCGAAGGCGCCTTCGTAGATCTTGTCCCAGAAGCCGACGGTAGCCTCCCAGGCGTCCTGGACCTTGCCGGCGCAGGTGCCGTTGACGATATAGCAGCCCGAATTGTTGGCCAACGGGTTGCTGTAGCCCGCACCTGTTGTCGACGTCCAATCGGCGGAGAGGATCTTTTCTTCGCCGCCATAGGCATAGATGTCGAGCTGCGGCGTGGCATGGACAATCACGCCGCCGAGATATTGGACTTCCGGCAGCGGGTCAAGCGAGCCGTTCGGATTGAAGGTCGCGGCAGCGAGACCGCTGGTTCCGTAACGGCCGATGCCGCGGCCGATGATGCCCGAACCCTGCACATCGATGAATTTGGGTATGACCGGGATGATGATGCCGCCGCCGGCGCCCCAGCCCGTCGTGTCATAGCGGGTGTTGTTAGTAGAGGTACCAACCACATAGGGGCTACCGGTCGTGCCGGCGCCCGTCACGTTGCCATATTCTACATAGTCATAAAGATCGGTGTAGAGGCCGTAGCCTTCGATATGGATCTTGCGGTCGCCCAGTGTCGGCTCCCAGGCCGCCTTGGCGATCACATCCGGAATATGGTTGATCGAGTAGCCGTAAGCGGTGTTCAACACGCCCGAGCCGCCGGAAGGCACTTGGCTGCAGATGGCTTGGTTCGTGCCGCCAACCGTAGTCCCGGCGATCGCGGCGCCGGTCCCGTTGCCGCCAGCGCAGGGAGAAGCAGTCTGCGGCATTTCGGCGGAGGCCGCTACCCAGAAGCTGTCGCCGAAATTCTTGGTCAGGCGGATCTGGGGCTGACGCGCCCAGGTGAAGCCGGCGACGTATTGCGCGTCGATCGTCAGCGGCGTGACTTCGTTGCGCGGCGTGATGCCCTTATTATTCAACGTCGCAAGCGACCAGGTCTGGCCGGCGAGGAGGTGCACGCCGATGTCGTTCCAGTCGAGAGCGCCATAGAGATGGCGGATGCGCGGCTGGTAGGAATTGCTCTCGGACGAATTGGCGGTGATGCCGGAGGCCAGGAAGTCGAACTCGCCATAGGCGGATGCGACCGTGCTCGGATTGATTTCGCCTTCCGCCAAGAGCGACACGCGCGACTGGCGGGCGGTGCCGCGGATCTCGTTCATATGCGCGGGCGCGGTCGTGTACGCCGGCAGGCTGCCGAATTGCGGGCTGAAGTCGCCGCCCGTATCGCGCGAGCGCCACACACCTTCCGCCGCCAGGAAGCCGCCGGGAGTGAGGGTGATGCCGTTCAGGTGGAATTTTTTGTCCCAAGGCATGGGCGGGGAATAGGGCGCGCCAGGCGGCGGATAGGCCGCCTCGTGCCGCAAAACCTTATCCGTCTTTTTCGCCTGAGCATCGAGGCGCTTCTCAAGCATTCTGAGATGCGCCTTGAGGTCTTTGATCTCTTGGATGGTGACTGCGTCCTCGGCCTTGGCGGCACTCGCCGCCATCGCGAGCGTCACAGCCGCAATCGAGACGCAGCTGACGAGTCTTCGGGATGCTCGGCCGGCAAGGCCTTGCCCGGCGACCGCCGATGCGCCGCCTTTCCAGTTCGATGATATTTGCACGAAAGTCCCCCAACAACGGTTATCGAGACCTGCTCGGACGAGCTGATCTCTGTTGAACCCAGGCCAGTGGTAGCCGATCTGACGGTGGGTTTTGTGACACTTTCTCCTTTGTTTCATAAATTTTATTTTATAAATTGGCGCGCGCGGCACGAAATTGGGTGCATTGAGAGAGGGAAAAATCCGGCCTCGAACGCGAACAGGCCATCCTCAAATTGCGCTGTGCTTGGCTAAGCCATTGGTTTTATTTGAGAATACTAATTGCCCTTGGGCTTGACTGCGAAGCGACTTTGCGATCGCGCGCGGCAGCATCCGGCGAGTCGTAAGATGAGCTTGACCATGCGTCCGGCGCATTTTGTACACCAGTGTGTCCGTTTAGCATCAATGAATCTGAAGCAAACTCACTATCGCCGCGGCCGAGCACGGGGCGCTCACGGCAATGGTCGGCAGCTTAAGGCGGAACGCAAGAAAAAAACAAATCGATCGCGCGTCATGGCCGGGCTTGTCCCGGCCATCCACGCGGCTCGATTTGGTTGGATGCAGGACAGTTTCGTCTACATCACGACGAAAGAATCTGCGTCACGGTATCTCTGAAATTCGACCGTTGAAGCCTTTTCACGGCGTGGATGGCCGGGAAAAGCCCGGCCATGACGGCTGTGGGAAGTTGGTAACAAACGGGTGCACTTAATCTCGCGTGTCGCCTAAGTGTCGATTTCTCAGATCACCGCCGCCCCCTGAGTTTGGCACCCGCCAAAAAAAAGCGGGCCATGAGGCCCGCTTCGATCTTGGTCGCAATTCTTTGGGCTTAGTCTTTCGCGATCACCGGCGGCGGCGCCGCCGGCACGTCGAACGGATACCAACGCAAGGAGGTCAAGACCATGTTGTCGGTGGTCAAAGGCGCTGTACTTCCGAGGGCTGCACCACCGGCTCCGGGGAACAGGATACGTTGCGTATAGGAATATTGCATGCCCCAACGCACCGAACCTGCCACCCCCGAATAAAGCTTGTACCAGAAGCCGCCGGTCGCTTGCCAGACAGTCTGGGTGGCGGCGGAACAGGTGCCACCCTCGGTGTAGCAGCCCGCAGTGGCGGCAGCCGGATTGCCGACACCCAACGTCCCCGAGGTCGCACTGGAGAAATAATCCGCCCATTCATGTTCGAAGCCGCCGCCGGCCCAGAGATCGAGCTGGGGCGTCACATGCGCCGTCAAAGAGCCAAGGAACATGATTTCGGGAATCGCCGAGATCGTGCCATCGGCATTGAACGTATCCGACGGCAGGAGCGATGTGCCCATGCGGCCGATGCCGCGGCCGGCAAAGACTTGATCCTCCGTATCGAGGAATTTCGGGATGAGGGTTGCGACGATGCCGCCGCCGACACCCCAACCGGTCGTGTCCCTGGTGCCGGCAGGCGTGTAGCCGGTCAGTACTCCTGTCGAGGTACTCGTCGTGCCGCCATAGGCGACCTGATCATAGAGATCGGTGTAATAGCCCATGGCTTCGACATGCACCGGGTGATCGCCGCCGAGATTGCCGTCCCAGGCCAGTTTGCCGACGATGTCTGGAAGGTGGTTGAAGGAGTAGTTCTGGAGGTTGCCCATGAAGTTTCCGCCGGTCGACTGGCAATAGACGTCGACGCCGTTTCCTATAGCCCCGAAGCCCGTCTGCGTTACGAGGCCGGTCGCGACGGTCGTCGAGTACCCCGTGACCCCCGAGGCGCCCGGACATGACTGGAAATAGTTCTGCGGGTTTTCGAACGAAATGCCGGCCGTGAACGGGCCCAAGTCCTTGACGAAGCGGACCTGCGCGCCGCGTTCCCAAAGCTGGCCGGGAATGAAGTCCGCGTCGATGAAGGGCGCGGTGACGATGTTGCGCGGATCAAGCCCTTTGCCTTGCAGCATGAGCAAGGTCCAGGCCTCGCCGGCGAGCACATGAACGCCCGGCTGGGCCCAATCCAAGGAGACATAGAGATTGCGGATGCGCGGCGCGTAGGAATTGCTCTCGACGGCATTGGAGGTTTCGGCCGCACCGAGGAAATCCATCTCGAAATAGGCAGAAGCGATCATGCCGGGCATGATTTCCGCTTGGGCCAAGAGGGACGGCCTTGTCTGGCGCCCGCTGAAGCGCGATTCCTGCATCTGATAAAGCGGATTGTTCGGAAGCGGCATGCCGCCTTGCGCGGGACCGAAGGTCGATGCGATGTCGGCCTGTTCGGAATGCTGCCGCCAGACGCCTTCGCCGGCGATGAAGCCGCCAGGCGTGATGGTGACGGGACCGAGATGCAATGACCTGTCCGCGAAGAAGGGCGGTTCATAGGGGCCCTTCGTGATCGGGCCGAACGCCGATTCGCGACGTTCCACGGCGGTGATCTTGACCTTCGTCGCCTTCTGTTCCTTCGCCTGCTTGCGCAGCTCCGCCTTCAGCTCCTTTACCTGCGCGCTCAAGGCGTTGAGCTGGGCTTGGATCTTGTCGGGATCTACGCTCTGTGCCTGGGCCGATGCGCCCATGCCCGCGAGCAGGGAGGCGCAAGCGGCGGCGCCGAGAAGCCGCATGATAAGCCGGCTCTTGCCGGAATCCTTACTGTCTCGCGCGCTCCCGGCAAACGCAAAGCCGGTTTCATGATGCGTTGTATCAGTCATTCTTGGTACCCCCCTTACCTCGAACCTTTATGGCGTCTTGGGAATTCGGCTCTTTGCTCAGGCTCCTTGCTCAGGCTCTTTGATTCAATTGCGTGCAATCGCCAAAGGCGTGCAAAGGCAGTTCAAATTATCTGATTCTAGCTGCCTTTTCCTCGCTGGCCTGGACCCCTCGTCTGGTATCCCAAATTCCATATGATGATTGCATAGCGCGTTTTTTTGTGAAGGCAATAAGGCTTAAGATCACGCTGGCGGCCTATTATCTTCCTGAAATCAAATTGCTTTCAATGATTTCACAGACACAGAAAGGGTACTAATCCAGCGGTTGTGACAAAATTGTCTCAGCTTATAGTTCAACGGCATGTCGCGATTTGAACCGATCTTCTTCGGCGAGGACGCCTGCCGCTCGGGCATGCGGCGGCCCCTGCCTGATGGGAAATCCCGCCGAGGCGATGTTGTGAATGCTGTGGCTGCTCTGCGGCCCCAATTCAACGTTCCAACCGCAAAGCTATGATGGGCAAGAGAATAGACCCGCAAAGCATTCGCTCGTGAATTTATTCTTTACCCACATGCCGTAGCTGTCGAACAGGTTTGAGTCGGCGACCCTGCGGCAACCCTTTGATGAATGACCTTTTCGATTACCGAACGCTTGGCCTGGTGTTCGTGCTCAAGAGCGTCTTGCAGGCGTTTGGGCTTCTATATGTCTGGTATGTCGATCGCAAATACCCGCCGGCTCGAAAATGGGCCCTAGGCTCGCTGTTTTTCGCGGTCGGAACTCTACTGGGCCTTTTGCATCCCGATACCTTATCTGTCGCGCTGATCATCGGGCGCAATGCCTGCATTTACGCTGGACTCATCATTTTCGGCGCTGGCATCTCTGAGGCATGTTCGGTGCCGGTGCCTTGGCGTTTCTTCGGCACTTTAGTGATTTCGGCCATGGCCGCCCAATTTTGGTATGCCGCTTACATGCCGTCGACGGCCGCGCGCATCACGGTCTTTTCCGTGAGCTTTGGCATCGGCGAGTTCTATGTGGCCCTCCGCGCCTTGCGCGCCCCGGCCGGCCCATTGCGCGGAACCTTACGGTTGATCGGCATCTTGCTGATGATGGAAGCCGCTGCTGCGTTGTTTCGCGGTATTTGGGCATTCGAGTCGAATTTCGATTCCGTCCTACAGAAATCGACAGCGCAAACCATCTTCATTCTCGTCTCGATCGGCGCTTCGTTCTTGGTTGCTCTGGCCTTGACGATCCTCACCGGCCAGCGGACGACGGCTCTGCTTGCCGCAGTTCTCGACAATCTCGATCACGGCGTTGCCATGTTCGACGAGGACAAGCGCCTCGTCATCTGCAATGATCGTTATGGCGAGCTTTATGGCGTCGAGACTCGCCAGTTGCGGCCGGGAACGACGCTGCCGTCCATCATCGCGCGCCGCATTGCCAATGGCCTCTTTGCCGGCGGCAGCGCGCAACGCTATTTCGAGGAACGAACAAACCCGGTGGTCGATGCTTCGACCGAGCTCCATCATCTCAATGATGGGCGCAGCATCGTCATTTCGCGGCGTCCTATGCAGTTCGGCGGTTGGCTGACGACCCATGCGGATGTTTCAGCGATTCAGCGGATCGAAGCGCAGCTGGCCTATCTTGCGCATCACGATCCGTTGACAGGCCTCGCCAATCGCCAGCTTTTCGGCGAAAGAATGAGAGAGGAGCTTGGGCGGCTTGGTCAGGAGGGCGAAGGCTTCGCGGTTCTTCTCATCGACCTCGATCGCTTCAAGGCGATCAATGACACGCTCGGTCATCCAAGCGGCGATGCTTTGCTGGTGGCTGTTGCGGAGCGGCTCCGCAGCTGCGTTGCCGAGACGGATATCGTTGCCCGATTGGGGGGCGATGAATTCGCCATCGTGCAAATGACGGGCGCTGGCCGCGACACGACTTTGCATGTGGCGAAGCGTCTGCTCGACACGATCGGTGCGGCCTATGAGCTCGATGGACAGAAGGTGATGGTCGGGGCGAGCATCGGCATCGCCAAAGCGCCCGAGAATGGCACGGATGTCGATCAGCTCATGCGCAACGCCGATCTCGCACTCTATCGGTCGAAGGCGGAGGGCCGCAACTGTTATCGCCTTTACGACAAGGACATGGATGCGAATGTCAGAGCCCGTCACGCGCTTGAGCTCGCTTTGCGCAATTCCATTATGTGCGAAGATTTCGTGCTCGAATATCAGCCGGTCGTTGATGTGGTGCGCAATGAGATCTGCGCCGCCGAGGCGCTCGTGCGCTGGCGTCATCCGGCCGGCAATGTCATCGAACCGGCGAAATTCATCGGCATTGCGGAAGAGACGGGATTGATCGTGCCGCTTGGCGAGTGGATCTTGCGACAAGCCTGCTCGGATGCTCTCGCTTGGCCGAGGCACAGCCGCGTTTCGGTCAATCTCTCGGTGGCGCAATTCACCAATGGGAATATATGCGACAGTCTCGAAGCGGTCCTGCGGGAGACCGGATTGCCGCCGGCACGGCTCGAACTCGAGGTGACGGAATCAATCCTCCTGCAGAGCAGCGACACGGTGCTTTCGATGCTGCATCGCCTCAAGGAGCTTGGCGTTTCAATTGCCCTCGACGATTTCGGCACCGGCTATTCATCCTTGAATTATTTGACGAAATTTCCATTCGACCGGCTCAAGATCGACAAATCCTTCATCGTTGATCTCGGCTATCGCAAGGAATGTTCGGCGATTGTGGCAGCGATCATTGGCGTCGCGTGCAGCCTTGGCATGGCAGTGACCGCAGAAGGGGTGGAGACGATCGAACAATATGAGCTGCTGCGTGCGGCGGGCTGCACGCAGATGCAAGGCTTTCTCTTTGGGAGGCCGGGTCCAGTCGAAGATCTCGCTTTCACGGTCTGGGGACGGGTGGCAGCCAAGCATATCGCCTGAGCGGAGCATAGACCGCAAGATGCGATTCTATCGATAGGCTTTCGTCAGCGATGCGACGGTGCTTCTTTCGCCACGGCCTTATAATGGCAGCCGCACGGTCGCGATTGCCATTGCCGCCATGCCTTCTTCGCGGCCGGTGAAGCCGAGATGTTCCGAGGTCGTGGCCTTGATCGCGATCCGATCGATCGACACGCCGGTGATTGCGGCAATGCTTTCGCGGATCGCGTCGCGATGCGGTCCGATCTTCGGCCGCTCGCAAATGACCGTCGCGTCGAGATGCGCGACGATACCGCCGCGCTCCCGCAGCCTTTGCATGGCGGCCGCCAGGAAGATCGACGAGGCGGCGCCGCGCCACTGCGGGTCGGATGGTGGAAAATGGCTGCCGATGTCGCCGTCTGCGATCGCGCCGAGGATCGCATCGGTGATCGCATGGCTCAGCACATCGGCATCGGAATGGCCGAGCAGGCCGTGATCATGCGCGATCCGATAGCCGCCGAGCCAGACATGATCGCCGGGGCCAAAGGCGTGGACGTCGAAGCCTTGCCCCGTGCGGACATCGAGAAGGGTGCCGACGAGTCTCGATTCGGCAAGCGCAATGTCTTCGGCGCTGGTGATTTTCATATTTTCCCGCTCGCCTTCGAAAATATGCACAGCATGTCCCGCCCATTCGGCGATGGCGGCATCATCCGTGAGGCCTGATTGACCCGCTTGCGCCGCTTTGCGATGCGCCGCCAGAATGAGATCGAAGCGGAAGGCTTGCGGCGTCTGAACCGTGCGCAGCGCGGCCCGCTGCGGGGTCGCGATGACCCGCCCCTCGCTGTCGACTTCCTTGACCGTATCGGTCAGCGCGAGGCCGGGCACTGCCGCGCCATGTGCCAGCGCGGCGGCCTGCGCCCGGGCGATCAGATCCTCACTGGAGAAGGGCCGCGCGCCGTCATGAATGAGAACGATCTCGGGCAGGGGCATTTGCCGCGCCAGGGCTTCAAGGCCGAGCCGGACGCTGTCTTGACGGGTCTCGCCGCCCTGCGTCGGACCGTAAAGGCGCGCCAAATCCGCGGCCGACAGATGCGTCACCGCTTGCGCATAGAAATCTTGATCGTCCTTGTGGATCACGGTGATCAGCCGCGCCTTCGGCGCGGCCTTGAGCAGGGACGACAGCGTGTGTGCCAGCAAGGGCCGGCCCGCAACATCCCTATATTGCTTGGGAATCCCGGGTCCGGCCCGCGAGCCGCGGCCCGCCGCAACGACCAGAATTGCCAATTCACCGCTCAGGTTCATCTCGGGCTTGCCATGCATCTTAGGGCGCAGCTCTCGGCTAGAGCATGTCCCGGAAAGTTGCTCGACTTTTCCGATAAAGGACATGCTCTACTTCTTTGATGTAGAGCCGATTTCTCCCGCTCATACGGAATCGCAAGCGATTCCGTATGAGCGGCATCGGCTCGAAGGACAGGGCTCTCTCCTGTCGCTTTTCTAGGCCCGCGTCAATTTTTCATCGGTACGCGAAGCGAAAGGGCGAATTTAGCGGTTGCGGCGCTGCAACAAGTGACTATAATTTAAACATGGTCCACCGTGCACAATCTTTAAGCAATAACAGCGATGGCGTGACCATCGGAGCTTTATCCCTCCAGGGCCGGGCGTTTCTCGCGCCCATGGCGGGCGTCACGGATTTCGGCATGCGGCGGCTCGCTCAGCGGTTTGGCGCCGCGCTCACCGTCTCGGAAATGCTGGATGCCGAATTTTACGTCAATGGCGACCGCGAGGCGGCAATCCGCGCCGCGGGCGAAGGTATTGCGCCCCATGTTGTGCAAATCGCCGGCTGCGTTCCCGAATCTCTGGCGGAGGCGGCCCGACTCGCCGAAGCTGCCGGAGCTGCGATGATCGATATCAATATGGGCTGTCCGGCGAAACGGGTCACTGGCGGGGCGGCAGGCTCCGCTCTCATGCGCGATCTCGATCTCGCGACACGTCTTTTGCGCGCCGTGATCGGCGCGGTGAAAGTCCCGGTTTCGCTCAAAATGCGGCTCGGCTGGGATGCGGCGGCGATCAATGCGCCAGAGCTCGCGCGCCGCGCTGAGAGCGAAGGGATCGCTATGCTGACCGTCCATGGCCGGACGCGCTGCCAGTTTTACCAAGGCAAGGCGGATTGGGGGGCCATCCGCCAGGTGCGGGAGGCGATCGCGATCCCGCTTGTTGCCAATGGCGATTGCACCAACGCGGCTGATGCCGCGGCGATGCTGGAGGCGTCCGGGGCCGATGCGGTGATGATCGGCCGCGCCGCCATCGGGCGGCCCTGGCTCATCGGCCAAATCGCCGATCATCTGGCTTGCCGACAGGCACCGCAGGAACCTTCGCCGGCGCTTCGGGCGGAGGCGGCGCGCGAACATTACCGGACGCTGCTCTCGCTCTTCGGCAAGGCGAAGGGACTGCGGCATGCGCGCAAGCATCTTGCCGCTTATGTGCGAGGCTCGAATCGGCCGGATGCGGCGGCGCTGCGCGCACGCCTGGTCACGAGCGAAAATCCGGCCGAGGTCGAAGCGCTGGTGACGATGCTGTTGGACGCCGAACCTGTTGCGGGGACAGCATGAGGAGGACCGGTCTTCCGACTTCGCCAGATGATCCGGTGCTCTTGCGCGCCGAAGCCGGCAAATCTGCGCATGCGGAGACGGGCTTCCGTGCGGATCCGGCGCAGCTTCTCAATGCCTTGCCGCATCCGATCCTGGCCGTGGGCGCGGATGGCTTCATCTTGGAAGCCAATCTTGCGGCGGAGATCTTTTTCGGCAGCAGCCGTTCCATCCTACTGCAGCAGACGCTGCCCAATCTTCTGCCCTTCGGCTCGGTCCTCCTCTCGCTGGTCGAGCAAGTGATGCGGACGGGATCAGCGATCAACGAATATCGCGTCGACCTCGGCGTGCCGCGGTTGGGCACGGAGAAAATGGTCGATCTGTTCGTGACGCCCATCTCCGATGCGTTGGAGGGCGTCGTCGTCATGCTGCAGGAGCGGAGCATGGCGGAGAAGATGGACCGCCAGCTCACCCATCGCGGCGCGGCGCGCTCGGTCTCCGCGATGGCCTCCATGCTTGGCCATGAAATCAAAAATCCCTTGTCGGGGATTCGCGGTGCGGCGCAGTTGCTGGAGCAGGAAGTCAACGACACTGATCGCGCCTTGACGCGGCTGATCTGCGACGAGACCGATCGGATCGTCAAGCTCGTCGATCGCATGGAGGCCTTTTCCGATCAGCGACCGCTCGAACGCGAGAGCGTCAACATTCATTCGGTTCTCGACCACGTCAAGAAAGTCGCGCAGGCGGGGTTTGCCCGGCACATCAGATTTGTCGAGAATTACGACCCGTCTTTGCCGCCGGTCCTCGGCAATCGCGATCAGCTCGTCCAGACTTTCCTCAATCTCGTCAAGAATGCCGCAGAGGCAATCGGCGAAGCGCGCAGCGATGGCGAGATCGAACTCTCGACGGCCTACCGGCCGGGCGTCCGCCTGAAGATTTCAACCTCCGACGTTCCGGTGAGCCTGCCGTTGGAATTCTGCGTGCGGGACAATGGTCCGGGCGTACCGGCCGAGATCCAGCCGCATTTGTTCGAACCTTTCATAACGACAAAAGTAGCCGGAAGTGGCCTCGGACTTGCACTAGTGGCTAAGATCATCGGCGACCATGGCGGAACGATTGAGTGCGACTCGTACCCTCGGCGGACGACGTTTCGAGTGCTCATGCCCATGTATGCCTTGCGCGACGGCCGCAGCGCAAAGGCGAAGTAAGCGAAGATTTGGCCCCGAGGGGCCTTTGGAGGTGCCGGGCGATGGGAGGAAATATTCTCATAGCCGATGATGATGCCGCAATTCGGACCGTCTTGAGCCAGGCCCTCTCGCGCGCTGGTTATGAAGTTCGAACCACCGGCACCGCAGCCACGCTTTGGCGCTGGGTCCAATCCGGCGACGGCGACCTCGTCATAACCGATGTGGTCATGCCCGACGACAATGCCTTCGAACTCTTGCCGCGCATGAAAAAATTGCGGCCGGAGCTGCCCATCATCGTGATGAGCGCGCAAAATACCTTCATGACGGCGATCAAGGCGTCCGAGCGCGGCGCCTATGATTATTTGCCGAAGCCGTTCGATCTACGCGAGCTCGTTGCCATTGTCGGGCGCGCGATGAATGAGCCGAAGAACAAGGCGAAGCTTGCTGCGCCCGCCGATATTGAGGGGATACCCCTCGTTGGCCGCTCTCCGGCGATGCAGGAGATTTATCGGGCGCTGGCGCGCCTCATGCAGACCGATCTTACGGTGATGATTACGGGCGAGTCGGGCACCGGCAAGGAGCTTGTCGCCCGCGCGCTGCATGATTACGGCAAGCGCAAGAAAGGGCCTTTCGTTGCGATCAATATGGCCGCCATCCCGCGCGACCTTATCGAGAGCGAATTGTTCGGCCATGAGAAGGGCGCCTTCACCGGCGCCAATCAGCGTTCCGCCGGACGCTTTGAGCAGGCGGAAGGCGGCACTCTGTTTCTCGACGAGATTGGCGACATGCCGATGGAAGCGCAGACGCGGCTTTTGCGCGTCCTGCAGCAAGGCGAATATACGACCGTCGGCGGGCGCACGCCGATCAAGACCAATGTGCGGATCATCGCCGCCACCAATAAGGACCTGCGCGGCCTGATCCAGCAGGGGCTCTTCCGCGAGGATCTCTTCTTCCGCCTCAATGTCGTGCCGCTGCGCCTGCCGCCTTTGCGCGAGCGCGCCGAAGACATTCCGGATCTCGTCCAGCATTTCTTTGCGCTGGCCGCCTCCGAAGGTCTGCCGCTGAAACATATCGAGCCGGCGGCGCTCGAACGGATGAAGCGCCATCGCTGGCCGGGCAATATTCGCGAGCTTGAAAATCTCGTGCGGCGCCTGGCGGCGCTCTATCCGCAAGAGATCATCAGCGAGAGTTTGGTCGACACCGAACTCTCGGCCGATTCTTCGCCGCTTCTGCCGGGATTCTCCCAGCAGCATACGAGCGATGATCGCGGCGGCAAAGAGGGCGATCGTGGGACGAGCCTTGCCAACGCGATAGAGCGCCATCTCTCCGAGCTTTTCAAAGCGCATGGCGACGGCCTGCCGCCGCCGGGGCTCTATCATCGTGTCTTGCGCGAATTGGAATATCCGCTGATCTCGGCGGTGCTTGCCGCAACCCGCGGCAATCAGATCAAGGCCGCCGAACTTCTCGGCCTCAATCGCAACACGTTGCGCAAGAAGGTTCGTGATCTCGACATAAGGCTCATGCGCTCGCCGTAATGAACTGGCCGCGCGCGCATCCCGCGGGCGGCCATGGCTTCCCGGCCAATTCCCGGAATGATCCAAGCCGATTGCCACCGCTGCTGCGGACGGAGCCGCCATTCCTCAACGAAAGCTTCAGCATTGTCCCCATTATTTGTCCTGCCAGGATCTGGTCGGCCTAGGAAATGTCGTATTTGTGCAACAGCGTGATCTTCGCGCAACGCGAACATTTGCCTCTTCTCGCCAGATGATGGCACGATCCGAGAAGAGAGCGAGGCGGGCAGGGATCCATGGTTGGCGTGCATCTTGGCTCTGCAGTAAAGGCGTGCTCGTTCCCTTCGCGCTGCTGGACGCATCTTTGCGCTAAGACGCGGCGATCGGACGGTTCCGGCCGCCGAGTGAAGCCAGAAATTGCAATTTCCAGGCAGCGATCCGGATGCGCGAATCGATAATTCCGCAACGTTCGACCGCGGTGCGCAAGCGGTCACGGCGGCTGATCTCCAAGCTCGGCCCGATCGCGGTCGTTCTCGCCTTCGTCGCGGCGGCGACGAGTTTTTTGATTTTCACCGGCTATACGCCGATCCCGCCGACCGACCGCGTCGTCCTCGGGCTGCTCGCCGTCAATGCCTTCTGCATCCTGTTCCTTGCCGGCGTCGTCGTTGTCGAAGCTTGGGGCCTCTTGGCAGCTCGGCGCGCGCAAGTCGCCGGCGCGCGGCTGCATATTCGGATTGTCGGTCTGTTTTCGATCATCGCCGTCGTTCCGGCGATCCTCATGGCGGCGGTCGGCTCGGTAACGCTCGAACGCACGCTCAATCCGGCTTTCATGCATGATGTGCGCGGCTTTATTCTGAACACAGTCGATGCGGCGCGGCTGTTCAGTGAGGGACAATGCCGCTCATTACTGCAAGAGGCCCGCCTCACCGCGGCGGATCTCGACCGCGGCAAAGCTCTGTTCACGGCCGACCGGCAATTGTTTCACGAATTCTTTGCCTCGCGGGTCCGTTTCCTCGGCTTTACCGCGGCGGCGATGATGCGCTCGGACGGAACGATCGAAGAGAAGATCGACACGGGTGCGCGCTTCGGCACAGGGATCGTGAAGCCGAAGAGCAATGATTTCGACGACGCCAAAAAGAATGAGCCGCTCTGCCTCATTCTCGACGAAGGCCGCACCTTCGTGGCCTTGCGGCAACTCTCGGCCTTTGACGATATTTTTCTCTATGTCGCGCGGCCGGTCGATCCGTTCAGTGTCGAATTTCCACGCCAGGCTTCGCGTCTCATCGCCCTTTATGATGCCTTCGACAGCCATCGCCAGAATATCCAGATCGCCTTCGCGACCATGTATGTGCTGATTGCTCTGATCATGCTGCTCTCGGCGACATGGGTGGGGCTCTCTTTCGCCAATGGCCTCGTCGCGCCGATCCGCCGGCTGATCGCGGCGACCGATCAGGTGGCGACCGGTAATCTCTATGTGCAGGTGGCTGTCGATCCGTCGGAAGGTGATCTTGCTCATCTCGGCGAGACCTTCAATAAGATGACATCCGAATTGCGCCTGCAGCAGAACCGGCTGATCGCGGCGAGCAATCTGATCGACGAGCGCCGACTGTTCACCGAGGCGGTGCTATCGGGCGTGCCGGTGGCGGTGATCGGGATCGGTACGCATGGCCAGATCACCGTTCTCAATCCTTCGGCCGATAGGCTCATTCATTTGGGCGGCGAGGCAAGCGCCAGCGCTATCGGCCAGCCGATCGAAGCCGTGCTGCCCGAAGCAGCCTCAGTGATCACCGAGGCCCGCAGCGGCGATCTCCGCTTGATGCAGGGCCAGATCTCGGTGAACCGGGCAGGGCGCGAGCGCATCTTCAACATCAGGGTGACGACCGAGCCCGGCGACCGGGCGCAGAAGAATTATGTCGTGACCCTCGACGACATCACCGATCTCGTCTCGGCGCAAAGAACCGCCGCCTGGGCCGATGTGGCGCGCCGCATCGCCCATGAGATCAAAAATCCGTTGACGCCGATCCAGCTTTCGGCCGAACGGCTGCGCCGCAAATATGGCCGCCTCATCACCACCGATCGGGAAATCTTCGATCAATGTGTCGACACGATCGTGCGGCAGGTCGACGACATCAAACGCATGGTCGATGAATTCTCGTCCTTCGCCCGCATGCCGAAAGCCAGGCTCGCCGAAGACGATCTGACCGATTGCGTCCGCCAGGTGATCTTCCTGATGCGCGTCGGGCATCCCGACATCGACTTCGAAGACCGGCTTCCGCAAGGCGCAATCATGGCGCGGTTCGACCGAAGGCTTTTGTCGCAGGCGATCACCAATGTCATCAAGAATGCGACGGAAGGGATCGCTGCTCAGGCGGCGATCGAGCCGCTGGCCGGAAAAATTTCCGTATCGCTCGACGTGACGCCTGGCGGGCTTGCGGAAATTTTGGTGACCGACAATGGCAAGGGCTTCCCCAAGGACCATCGCAACCGGCTGCTCGAGCCCTATGTCACGACGCGGGCGGAAGGAACCGGCCTCGGTCTCGCCATCGTCGCCAAGATCCTCGAAGACCATGGCGGCGGTCTCGAACTTCTCGATTCGCCGGAAGGACGCGGTGCCGTCGTCCGGCTTTATTTCCCCTGTAGTGACACAGCACACAGCGCCGCCGACTCTTCCGTGGAAGAGCTGACGGCGGCAGCGTCCGATGCAAGCCCCACCTAAGAGAGCGCGACAACAGAGATGGCAAGCGATATTTTGATCGTCGATGACGAAGCCGATATTCGCGATATCGTATCGGGCATTTTGTCCGATGAGGGACATGGCACGCGCGCGGCCAAGAATTCCGATGAGGCGCTCGCCGCGATGGAGGCGCGGCGGCCGCATCTCGTCTTTCTCGACATATGGCTGCAGGGCTCGCGCCTCGATGGCCTGCAGCTTCTGCAATTGATCAAGACCAATCACCCGGTCCTGCCGGTCGTGATGATCTCCGGCCATGGCAATATCGAAACCGCCGTGTCGGCGATCAAAATGGGAGCTTACGATTTCATCGAAAAGCCGTTCAAGGCCGATCGCTTGGTTCTCGTCGCCGAGCGGGCGCTCGAGGCCTCGCGCCTGAAGCGCGAGGTCAACGAACTTCGCACTCGCGCGGGCGCGCTCAACCGCGTCATCGGCAAGTCGAGCGCCATCAATCAATTGCGCCAGATCATCGAGCGCGTCGCGCCGGCCAATTCGCGCGTCCTCATCACCGGTGCGGCGGGTGTCGGCAAGGAACTCGTGGCGCGCTCCATCCATGAGGCTTCGGCGCGCGCCTCGGCGCCTTTCGTCGTCATCAATTCGGCGACCATCACGCCCGATATGATGGAGATCGAGCTGTTCGGCGTCGAGGCCAAGGATAGCCGCGGCCGCAAGGTCGGCGCGCTCGAAGAAGCGCATGGCGGCACGCTCTATCTCGACGAGATCGCCGATATGCCGAAGGAGACGCAGGGCAAGATTCTCCGCGTGCTCGTCGATCAGAATTTTCAGCGGGTCGGCGGCGCGACGCGTGTGCATGTCGATGTCCGGATCATCTCGTCGAGCTCGCGCGATCTGCCGGCGCTGATCGCCGAAGGAGGGCTGCGAGAAGATCTCTTCCATCGTCTGTCGGTCGTGCCGATCCGCGTCCCGTCGCTCGCCGAGCACCGCGACGATATTCCCGAGCTCATCGATTTCTTCATGGATCAGCTGTCGATGACCACCGGCATGCCGCGCCGCAAGATCGCGAACGAGGCCATGGCCGTGCTGCAATCGCATGATTGGCCGGGCAACATTCGGCAATTGCGCAATAATGTCGAAAGGCTGATGATTCTCGCGCCCGGCGATCCCGAGGCGGAGCTCACCTCCGACATGCTGCCGGCCGAGGTCGGCGCGCTGGTGCCTTCGACGCCGAATGGCGCCGGCGGCGAAAGGCTGATGAGCCTAGCGCTGCGCGATGCGCGCGAAGTTTTCGAGCGCGAATATCTCGTCGCGCAGATCAGCCGTTTCGGCGGCAATATTTCCCGCACGGCGGAATTCATCGGGATGGAACGCTCGGCGCTCCACCGCAAGCTGAAGTCGCTCGGGATCGATTAGCGCATGATCCAGAAAAGTTGGCTCGACTTTTCGGATAAGATCATGCGTTGAAACAATGAGCATGATCCCGAAAGCTTGGCTCGACTTTTCGGACAAGATCATGCGTTGAAACTATCCGCATGATCCCGAAAAGTTGCAGACTTTTCGGATAAGATCATGCGTTAAAACTATGAGCATGATGAGGCTCTTCTTCAGAGCCGTCGCGCCTTGCGCTGCCGCAGCCTGCGCGCCGCGAAGCAGCGCAGCCTGACCCTACGGTAGGCCCGCACGCCACGCCGAGGCCCTTGTCGGCCTCACCAAAAGGTGGCAGCATTGTGTCAGGACAACCACACGGATGGGGGATATGCAAGCTCGGCCGCGTCTTCCGCCGCGACCTTCTGATCGCCTTTGTTCAACGTGGTTGAAGAAGGCTTCTAAGCATCTGGGTCACCACACGGGTCACGTTAATTGCCTTCACAGCCGTAGGCCGGCTCAAACGGAGGCGCTAAAATCCGTGTCCGCGAAGCAAAGAGACTAAAACGGGTCGGATGCGCGGCCGAGCTTTTCGCGACTGCACCGAATGAATGGTGTGGCGCCAATGAGTTGGGAAGCGCCAAATATCATTAGCGCGGATTCAGGAACTGCTATGGCTCACTCCGGGGGGATTTGCCATGTCGAGTGTAAAGCGTGTGCTTTTGTTTGCAGTCATTCTGCCGGCTACTCTTGGCGGATGCGGTCTTGCGGTGCCGGAGAAAAATCCCTTAGCCCCGGATACACTAGACAGGAACGACCTCTCGTCCGGGGGAAAGTATGAAGATAAACTAGTCCGTCATATCTTTTGCGAGATAGCCGTTGGCCTGTGGAAGGCATATGAACACGTGAAAGCGCAGGACCAACCAAAGATCCCTGGGCCACCAGAGTCGATGAAACTCCCTTGGCTTAAAGATTGGGGCACAGCAATAACGCTTGCGATCACAGTCGAAGATCAAAGTGGGTTGAGCCCAGGCCTTTCTCTAACAACGCCTTTTGCGAATAAAGTATTTACGTTTCCGACGGGCGGAAATGTCACTAGTCCTCAATCTTTTAGTTTTGGCATAGGAGGGTCCGCGACCGCAAATGCGACCCGGTCAGAGACAATACAATTTACCTATACGAATGTGGGTCTTCTGAAGGCTGCCAAGTACTTTTTATCAGAGCAGCCTAATTTCGACGACGCATGTAAATTCTCACAGACCGGAGTTACGATTGATAGCGATCTTAAGATTTGGGAATTCGTTTACGATAAAGCGGTCATTGCAGCAAATGGCAACGCGTCGTCTTACGTGCCTAAAATCGTGGCAGTTAAGAACCCCGATGGTACTGTTAAAATGGCCCCAGTTAAGAACCCCGATGGTACCGTAGTTAAGAAGCCCGATGGTACCGTTGAAATGGCCCCAGTTCTTAAGCCCGAAAAGGATAAAGATGGCAACGATGTCTACACCCAGCACCCGAGTTGGCCGCTTTATAATGAATTTACGGAAAATATCACCTTCACAACGATCTTTGGAGGAAATGTCACCCCCACATGGAAGCTGGCCAGAGTTTCAGCTAACAGTTCTGGCAACCTCCTGAGCGCAACGCGCACCAACACCAACCAGTTGACCATCACATTGGGGCCAATAAAAACGCCAGCGAGTCCAACGGCCCCGACGCAACTGAAGCAGGGCGCTCAGACTCAACATGATAATACCGTCTTATCCAATCAGATTAAAAGCCCTTAAAAGCTAAGGGGCAGCTGAGCGCTGCAAGAACTCAAACGAGGACGGTGCGGTACTTGAATGGCTTTCCGAGAATAGGATCGAAATCTAACGGGCCCTCATTTCGGCGACGTGCACCCGGCCAATTCGAGGCGTCAGGCTTCGCGACGCGAATTCGCGAAGCGCAACAGAGGCTGCCGGATCCTCGCGTCATCAACGCCCACAGCGTGAATGTCGCGCCAGCCGTCGCGGTTATAGATGGTCCATGCGATGTAACCGCACTTTCGAGAATTCTGATGCAGGCGCCAGTCAGCCTAGGTAATGGCAGCTGCGCCGTCGATCCGAGTAGCGCGTGCAATCACGGCACTTTCGTCATGGGGTTGCTCGGCGCCCGCCGAGACGCCTTGATTCCGGGCTTGTGTCCAGAGTGCCGGCTTTTGCATGTTCCGCTGTTTATTGATGAAAATTCTCCGTCGGCGAGCGTCGTTGAATTGGCAAATGCGATCAGGGTCGCGGTCGCAGCCGGCGCCCGGCTCATCAATCTCAGCCTCGCGATCCTAGATGACGACTCGCAAAATGATCCTGATCTTGCGGCCACTCTGGATTATGCAGAGGCGAATAGCGCTGTTGTTCTGGTGGCTGCGGGCAATCAGGGCCGTCTGGCCATGGGGCAGCTGTTGTCGCATCCGGTGACGGTTCCCGTTGTCGCCGTGGATGGAACGGGCCTATTGCTGCCGGACTGCAATTTCGGCCCTTCTATATCCCGGCGCGGTATCGCCGCCTATGGCTATGAGGTGCGTGGCTATGCGCCGGGCGGCGGAACGGCAGTGATGTCGGGAACGAGCGTCGCAACTGCCGTTGCGACCGGGACCTTGGCGCTGCTGTGGTCGGAGCGCCCCAATGTCGAAGGCGCCCAGATTCGTGCAGCCGTCGCCCGCCTGGCCCCGCGTAACGGGCCAATTCCGCCAATGCTCGATCGCGACACCTTCTTTGCGGCGCTGGACCGGACAGATGCGGCAACGATCGCGGCCGCCTTGCCAGCGGAACACGGCAAGACAAATTACGCGAGCTTGCAGGGGGAGACGACAATGAACGTTGGAAATGGGCTACCGAGATCGTTAAATCGCGGCACCGGTCCGGCCACGCTGTCCGGCCAAGCGGTAACGCCGGCACAGGGATTGGGCGGCTGCGCTTGCGGGGCGCCCGGCGGGGTATGCATCTGTGCGGACGGCGGGTCGCCATCGCGTTTCATCTACGTGTTGGGCAGCGTGGACATTCGCTTTCCGGATCAATCCATCTCCGAAGAGCTGCAAACCGTGGCGCGGACGCTGAACATTGTGCAGTATCCGGATGAGGACCTGCGCACTTGGTGTCACCGGGTCCTGACTCTGCCCGAAGCGCGTTATGTTGCGCGACAAGTGTGCTGGATCCTCACGGTCGAGAGGCAGCCCGCATATTATCTGGCCCTGCGCTGTCCGGAAGACCTCAACGACTTGGCCAAGTGCCTCGGTGAGCCACAGGATGATGACCTTTGCTTGTTCGTCGGATCGAGTTCTCTGATCCCCGTCGAAACGTACCCGGGAGTCACTGCGCCGGTTCTTGCGGTGGACCAATTGTGCGCGTTTAAACGGGACGAGCTAATCACATGGTTTAAAACGCCATCGAAGACGCCGCCGAAGACATCCGCGAGAAGGAGGGCGTCCGGTGCGAACGAGTCCGGTCCGACTGAGCCCGATCTGAATGATTTCTTCAACAAGCTCGTCCAAAGCGCCGATAATTTCGGCGACACCGACGAGTGGCGGGCGCTCAACTATCTTGCCGTCCGCTATCAGCCTCTGTATCATTTATATGCTCAGATGCTGCACGACGATTACATCCTCGATAGTATCAAGGTGATGAAGTCGCGTCTTTGGGGCGAAAAACGCATTCTTGATCCGGTATTCGCTTTCCAGCACAGGGAAACGGGAGCCGTGCAGAAATATTTCGTCCGCGTGGATGTGACTTACTTGTTCCCAATGATTGCGAACGCTATCGCAGAATATTTCGACCGGTAAAACCAAAGTCAGGAGATTGCCATGTTCGTGCCTGCTCCCATCGACAAAGACTTCGTGCCATATACGAAGCGCCCCGTGCTGAAGCGCAACGCGGGCCTGTTCGTTGACGGTGGTAAAAGCAAGAGAGGGAGCGGAGCTCGAGTCGCGTTGCAACAAGCTCCATGCGTCCAACATTGTATGGGTAGAACAACAGACGGCATGCAGTGCGGTGCCAACTGTGCGGGCACCTGTCAGGGGCCTACTTGTGTTCTTCCACCCTGAAACCTGTTGGGCTACGAATGGTCGTCGACGTCCGCACGGCGCAGCATTCTATTCGTCGAGGTACGCTTGGCCACCGCTCGACAGCCGGAACTGTGAGCGGCCTCTCGGTTGAGTCGAACGCCACGTTGCACAGCGCGAGGGATCTGGTGCATCTCGCGGGCGATGCGCTGATGCAGCGCTCCGCCCCCAAAGCCCTCATGCTGAGGAGCGCTCCGCAGGAGCGCGTCTCGAAGCACGAGGGCTTTGCGTAGATTGCAATGCTCAGTTTGGTCGCGTTCCTGAATGAGCTTCGTTTCGGAAACGTGGCTCACCCGTTTTAGTGTTGCTGTGGAAAATTATATGATGAAGCTCTCTTACCGAATTTGGGCTTTTCGTATATACGGAATCGGTGTACAAATTAGCTTGTCAATAACACGGTAGCTCCTCCCAAACGCCCTTCGTCGCATATGATATTTCCAGAATTGGCCATGCCAATCCATGCTTCACAGTAAGCTGGAGGAAATGTCCGTATTCGTCGACGTAACAGGGCGGCTTGGTTTTAACTGTCAGGGACGGGTTAACCTGCTCTTCATCGGTTTCTGTTTTTTCTTTGGCATTGCTCATCGGTGATTGCTCCTTTTGATCGGGGAGGTTGCTATGGGCTTTGGCGCTGTGCCATTCGCAGTGGCACAGCGCCAATCTTTTCAATTTCGGTTGTTTCAAAGATCTGATCTCCTCTTGCTTTCTCTTTGGCTCGTGAAAAAAGCCATTAGCGCGGTCAAGGAACCGCGCTGGATGACAGCAACTAGCTTGTGAATTGCGGCTACTTGCGCTTCTTCCCCTTTTTTGCTGCAGCCCGTTCCGATTCTAATCGGCCCGCCATCGATTGAATTTCGGCCTTGGTTGCTTGTCCGGTTCGCAGTCCGCGTGCATCGCGGGCGGCGGTTGTTTTGCCAGGCGGCTTTTCTGGAGTATTTTTTCGCATTTAGTCTTTCCCCTTCCTTCGTTCATGAAAACACACAGCCGAGCGAGAGAACTCGCCCGGCTGCTATTGGCATTCTCCTCAACTACATCCCGTCGTCGCCCCGCAGGTATCGCATTTCAAGCAAGTCCCATTGCGCACGAGGGTGAAATTATTGCACTCCGGGCAGGCTTCGCCCGTATAGCCTTTCATCCGCGCTTCGCTGCGCCGGCTCGCGACCGTGCCGCGTTCGCCGGGTAGCGACCAGTCGAGGCCGCCGAGCTCGGCTTCGACCTCATATTCAAGGTCCTTCTTCAGCGCCGTCGCGCCTTGCGGGCCCGCGGCCTGCGGCCCGGTCGAGACCAGCATCAACTTATCGGTCGGCTTGCCGCGCACGAAGCCGCTCGACACGAGCTTCGCGGAAGACGGCACGCCCTGCGGCGGCCGGCTCTGGTCCTCGCCCTTGCCCAGTGCATCATGACCGATGTCGGACGGATCGATATGGGCGAGATCATTGCGGCCGAGATAGGAGATCGCCAATTCGCGGAAGACGTAATCGAGGATCGAGGTTGCGTTCTTGATCACGTCATTGCCTTGCACGAGGCCCGCCGGCTCGAATCGCGTGAAGGTGAATGCATCGACAAATTCTTCGAGCGGCACGCCATATTGCAGGCCGACCGAAATGGCGATGGCGAAATTATTCATCAGCGAGCGGAAGGCGGCACCCTCCTTATGCATGTCGATAAAAATCTCGCCGAGGCGTCCGTCCGAATATTCGCCTGTATGTAAATAGACTTTGTGGCCGCCGACGACCGCTTTTTGGATATAACTCTTGCGGCGATTGGGCAGGCGCTCGCGCTCCCGCGTGCGCTCGATCCGCTCGACGATGCGTTCGACGATTTTTTCCGCGACGACGCTGGCGCGGGCCGGCATGGTCTGCGCCATCAGCGTCTCGACTGCCTCTTCGCCATCTTCCTCTTCGTCGGCGATGAGCTGGCTGTTCAAGGGCTGCGAGAGTTTTGAGCCGTCGCGATAGAGCGCATTGGCCTTGAGCGCGAGGCGCCAGGAGAGCATGTAAGCCTCCTTGCAATCCTCAATGCTCGCGTCATTCGGCATATTGATCGTCTTCGAGATCGCGCCGGAGATAAAGGGCTGCGCCGCCGCCATCATGCGGATATGGCTCTCGACTGAAAGATAGCGCTTGCCGGTGCGCCCGCACGGATTGGCGCAATCGAAGACCGGATAATGCTCCACCTTCAGATGCGGCGCGCCTTCGACCGTCATGGCGCCGCAGACATGGATATTCGCCGCCTCGATCTCGGCTTTGCTGAAGCCTAAGAAGGTGAGAAGATCGAAATTCGGATCGTCGAGTTTTTCCTCCGGCACTTTCAGACGATTGACCAGGAAGTCGGCGCCGAGCGTCCATTTGTTGAAGACGAATTTAATGTCGAAGGCGGAGGCCAGCGTCTTTTCGAGAGCGGCGAGCTTTTCGTCCGTAAAGCCGCGCGCCTTCAAGCTCGTGTGATTGATCGCCGGCGCTTGGCGTAGCGAGGCATGGCCGACGGCATAGGCTTCGATCTCGGCGATCTCCGATTCGCGATAGCCCAATGCGCGCAGACCCTCGGGCACGGCGCGGTTGATGATCTTGAAATAGCCGCCGCCGGCGAGTTTCTTGAATTTGACGAGGGCGAAATCGGGCTCGATGCCGGTCGTGTCGCAATCCATCACGAGGCCGATCGTGCCGGTCGGCGCGACGACACTGACTTGCGCATTGCGATAGCCATGCTGCTCGCCGAGCGCGACGGCCTTCTCCCAGGCCGCGATCGCGTGGCGGCCGAGCGCCGGATCGGGCAGGGCGGCATGATCGAGCGGCACCGGCAGGATGGCGAGCTGCTCATACCCGGTGGCCTCGCCCTGCGCAGCGCGGCGATGATTGCGCATCACGCGCAGCATCGCGTCTCTATTCTCGGAAAAATGCATGAAGGCGCCGCGCTCACCCGCCATTTCGGCCGAGGTCGCATAGCAAATGCCGGTCATGATCGCCGACAGCGCACCGCAGATCGCGCGGCCCTCGTCCGAATCATAGGCAATGCCCGACGACATCAGGAGACCGCCGACATTGGCATAGCCAAGCCCGAGCGTGCGATATTCATATGAGAGCTTGGCGATCTCCTTCGACGGAAATTGCGCCATCAGGACTGAGGTTTCGAGCACGAGCGTCCACAGCCGCACCGCATGCTCATAGGACGGAATGTCGAAGATCTTCGTCTCGCGATCACGGAACTGCAACAGGTTCAGCGAAGCGAGATTGCAGGCCGTGTCGTCGAGGAACATATATTCGGAGCAGGGATTCGAGGCGACGATCGGGCCGGCCGCCGGGCAGGTGTGCCAATCATTGATCGTCGTGTGATATTGCAGGCCGGGATCGGCCGAGGCCCAGGCCGCATAGCCGATCTTGTCCCAAAGATCGCGCGCCTTCATCACCTTATGCGGCTTGCCGTCGAGCCGGCGCGTCAAGGCCCAATCGCCATCCTCCTCCACCGCGCGCAGAAAACTGTCGGTGACGCGCACGGAATTGTTGGAATTCTGGCCGGAGACGGTGAGATAGGCTTCCGAATCCCAATCGGTGGTGAATGTCTCGAAGGCGATGTCTTTAAAGCCCTGGCGGGCGAATTGGATGATCTTGCGGATCATGCCGTCCGGCACGCAGGCGCGCCGCGCCAGCTTGATCTCTTTCTTCAAAGCCGGGTTTTTTTCCGGATTGAAACAGGCGTCGTCCGGTCCTTGGCAATTGACGCAGGCGCGGAGAATCGCTTTCAGCGCTTTCTTGACGATCTTCGAGCCGGTGACGAGGGCGGCGACTTTTTCCTCCTCCTTCACCTTCCAGTCGATATAGGCTTCGATATCGGGGTGATCGACGTCGACGACGACCATTTTGGCGGCGCGGCGCGTCGTGCCGCCGGATTTGATCGCGCCTGCGGCGCGGTCGCCGATCTTCAAGAAGGACATTAGCCCGGAGGATTTGCCGCCGCCTGAAAGCTTCTCGTTCTCACCGCGCAATTTCGAGAAATTCGAGCCGGTGCCGGAGCCATATTTGAACAGGCGCGCCTCGCGCACCCAAAGATCCATGATGCCGCCTTCATTGACGAGATCATCGGCGACGGATTGGATGAAGCAGGCATGCGGCTGCGGATGCTCGTAAGCCGATTTCGATTTGACGAGCTTGCCCGATTCGAAATCGACATAGAAATGCCCCTGGCTCGGCCCATCGATGCCATAGGCCCAGAAGAGGCCGGTGTTGAACCATTGCGGCGAATTGGGCGCCGCCATCTGCGTGGCGAGCATGAAGCGCAATTCGTCGTAGAAGGCCTCGGCGTCCTCTTCGCCGTCGAAATATTTGCCTTTCCAGCCCCAATAGGTCCAAGCGCCGGCCAAACGATCGAAGACCTCGCGGGCCGAGATCTCAGAGCCATAGCGCTCGGCTTTGGGCAAAGGCTCGAGCGCGGCCAGATCCGCGACGCTGCGCCAGAGAAAGCTCGGGACGCTCGGTTCTTCCACGCGCTTCAGCCGCGCCGGCACGCCCGCCTTGCGGAAATATTTCTGCGCCAGAACATCGGCGGCGACCTGGCTCCAGCTCGCTGGAACCTCGATCCCGTCGAGCGCAAAGACGAGAGAACCATCCGGATTGCGAATCTCGCTCCGTGTCGTGCGGAATTCGATCGTCTCATAGGGCGAGCGCCCCGCTTCCGTATACCGCCGTTCGATCCGCATAGTGCCCGTCCTAATACTCGCAGGCTTGTGCCCGCGGGGACCTCCTGGAGCGGTCCCTATCCCCTATCATAACGCGCGATACGCCCATTTAGGCGCACCGCACCCGTCTGCCGGCTCAGAAAACACTTGGCTTGAAAGGCAGTTTCCCCAACCCTCGGGGAGCCCGATCTTCCGATTCGAATTATGACGCCATCTTGACCCGCGTCAAGCAGTAGTGCACCAGGTAAGAAATGCCACAAAATATTGTGCAAATGATGAACAAATGAATTGGAGGCCTGAAATTCTTGCCTTACCGGTAGCTGCCTCACAAGCCGGCTCGGCAGCGAAGCCCCAAGTCGTCCGCCATATCCCCAAGCATGCCGGCCCAATTGCGCTTGCAATCACTTCCGCCAGCCTCGTGCTCGGCTGACGCATTGGCTGCGGACCTCTTTCTGCGCCGGTCGAATGGGCTTGCGGCGGCTGGACATTGGCAGCCCATCTCGCCATAGTCCCGGCCGCCGCCCTTTCACGCAAGGATTTCCGCTCGATGATGCAATGGCTCGTCCGCTTCTTCACCTGGTGGAATGGCGCGACGCTCAACACGCTCTTCTACACAAGGCTAAACGGCGAATTGGTCGGCAAGGACCAATATGGCAATGCCTATTACCGCACCCGCGGCGGCCGCCTCGACCCGGCGCTCGGCTTCGAGCGGCGCTGGGTGATTTATGCCGGCGAAGCGGAAGGCTCGATGACTCCGCCCGGCTGGTATGGCTGGCTGCATCACACCGTCGATGTGCCGCCGACAAAGGAAGACTATCACCCGCGTGCCTGGGAGCTGCCGCATCAGCCCAACATGACTGGCACGCCGCAGGCTTGGCGCCCGCCGGGCTCGACCTTGGCTTCGGGGGTGCGGCCGCCGGCGACCGGCGATTACGAGGCCTGGTCGCCGAAAGCATGATCCCGAAAAGTTGGCTCGACTTTTCGGATGAGATCATGCGGCAGAGCAGAAGCTCATGATCCCGAAAAGTTGGCTCGACGTCTCGAATGAGATCATGCGTTAAAACAGTGATCTGACGCGTGATTGCGCCCGCTGAGATATTGATGCGCGGCTTCACGCCGCCTTTTTCGCACCCTTCTCAGCCTGTTTGAGGCGGGCGAAACGGCGTCTCAACGAATTCCAGAGCTGCCGCATCTCATCGGCCGCCTTGCCATAGGGCTCGATCTCGGTGACGCCCATGCCTTCCCGCGCCGCTTCCTGATAATCGACGCGCGTGCAAACGAAAGGCTGCAGCAACGCACCCATGGCTTCAAGCGCTGCGGCGCCGTCCCGCACGCGCGCGCTTTCCGGCATGGGCGAACATTGGGTCAGCACGAAAGCATAGTCCTTTCCCAGGGTCTTGAGCTTGCCGCGGGTCGTCTCGCTCGACCATATGTCGAAAATGGTCGGCCGGGCGGGAATAACGCAAAGATCGGCGCAGGCCATCGCCGCGTCGGCGGCGGGCGAGTCCGTCGCCGGCGTGTCGATGACGACGAGGCTGACATGGCCGCGCGCCAAGGCCGCCAACACGCTCGGGAGCTTCGCCGGGGAGATCGCTTCGACCGGCAGATCCTTGTCTTCGCGGCGATGCCCCCATTTGATCAGAGATTTCTGCGGGTCCATATCGATCAGGAAGACGCGTTCGCCGGCATCCTTGGCGGCGACGGCGAGACAGGCCGCGAGCGTGCTCTTGCCCGTGCCGCCCTTCTGATTGATGAATGCGATCGTGCGCATGCGAAAAAACTCCTACGATCGAGCCGGACCAAACGGAGGATGATCTTGAAATCTCACTGAAACATTAACCAATTGATAAATGGCAGGAGGCAGCTCACAAACGTCTGCGCCGCGGTTGTGCGAAGCAGCACGCCGCAGCCCTTTCTGTTAAGCCCTAGCGCGCTTAGATAAAGTGCAATGTCCGATCTCTTTACTGCCGCTGGCCTTGCCGAAGACGCGCCGCATCCGCTGGCCGACCGGCTGCGCCCGCAGCGCCTCGAAGAGGTGGCGGGCCAGGATCATCTTTTGGGTCCCCATGGCGCGCTGATCAGGCTCGTCCGCGCTGGCTCGCTCGGCAGCCTCATTTTCTGGGGGCCGCCAGGCACCGGCAAGACGACGGTGGCGCGGCTTTTGGCGCGCGAGACGAAGCTTGCCTTCGTCCAGATCTCGGCGATTTTCTCCGGCATCGCCGAACTGAAGAAAGTTTTTGAAGAGGCGCGCAAGAGGCGGGCGACGGGGCAGGGGACCCTGCTCTTCGTCGATGAGATCCATCGCTTCAACCGCACCCAGCAGGACAGTTTTCTCCCCGTTATGGAAGATGGGACGATTACGCTCATTGGTGCTACGACCGAAAATCCGAGTTTTGAGCTCAACGCCGCGCTTTTGTCCCGCGCCCGCGTCCTGATCTTCCGGGCGCTCGATGAGGCCGCGCTCGAAAAACTTCTGGCGCGGGCGGAGGCGATCGAGAGCAAGCCTTTGCCGCTTGATGCAGAGGCCCGGGCGGCTTTGCTGCGCATGGCCGATGGCGACGGGCGTGCCGTGTTGACGCTGGCCGAAGAGATCTGGCGCGCCGCTCAACCCGGCCAAAGTTTTGATGTGGCCGCGCTCGCCGAGATCGTGCAGAGGCGAGCGCCGATCTATGACAAGGCGCAGGAGGGCCATTACAATCTGATCAGCGCGCTGCATAAGGCGGTGCGCGGCTCCGATCCAGACGCCGCGCTCTATTATCTCGCGCGCATGCTCGATGCCGGCGAGGCGCCGCTGTTTCTCGCTAGGCGCATCGTGCGCATGGCGATTGAGGATATCGGCCTTGCCGATCCGCAGGCGCTCGTCGTCGCCAATGCGGCGAAGGAGGCTTATGATTTTCTCGGCTCCCCGGAGGGCGAGCTCGCTTTGGCTAATGCGGTGATCTATGTCGCCACGGCGCCGAAATCCAATGCCGCTTATAAGGCCTATGGGGCGGCGATGCGGCTTGCGAAAGAGCATGGCTCGCTGATGCCGCCGAAGATCATTTTGAACGCGCCGACGAAATTGATGAAAAGCGAAGCCTATGGTGCGGGCTATGAATATGACCATAATGCGCCGGAGGCCTTTTCCGGCCAGGATTATTGGCCGGAAGCGCTCGGCCGGCAGATGGTTTACGAGCCGGTCGATCGCGGCTTCGAGCGCGAGATCAAGAAACGGCTCGACTATTGGGAAAGGCTGCGCCGCGAGCGGAAGCAACCGGAGAAGTAACCGATGCCGATTGGCTTATGCCCCACCAAAGCCGCTTCCACTCACCCTGCGATTTGCCATTCGGACAAAGTATCGACCTTGAACACGCAGACTCTGCAAGTCACCGAAGATGAAGAGGGCATGCGGCTCGACCGCTGGTTCAAACGGCGCCTGCCGAGCCTCTCTCTGTCGCATTTGAACAAGATCGTGCGGACCGGCCAGGTGCGCGTCGATGGCGCGCGGGTGAAGACGGCGACGCGTCTCGCCGCCGGGCAAAAGGTCCGCGTGCCGCCGCTCGAACTCGCGCCACCGCCGCCGAAGCCCAAGATCTCGGAAGAGGATCGGCGCGCGATTCGCGACATGATCCTTTACGAGGATCGCGACTTGATGGTGCTCAACAAGCCCTTCGGGCTTGCTGTGCAGGGCGGATCGGGAACCACGCGGCATATCGATGGAATGCTCGCTTCACTCGCCAACGAGCAGGGCGAGCGGCCGGTGCTTGTGCATCGGCTTGATCGCGACACATCGGGCGTTCTGCTCGTTGCCAAGACGCGCCGTATCGCCGCCGAACTCGGCGAGATTTTTCGCTCGCGTCAGGCGCAAAAAATCTATTGGGCGCTGGTCGAAGGCGTGCCCAAGCCGGCGCAAGGCCGCATTTCGCTGTTTTTGGCTAAAGGCGAGGGCATGGGCGCGGAGCGGGACCACGCTCAGCAGCCCCGGGGGCAGCGCGCCCAATTGGAAAAGATGCGCATCGCCAAACATGGCGATGAGGAAGCCCGTCATTCCGTCACTTATTACACGATCGTCGACAAGCTCGCGCCGCGGCTCGCCTGGCTGTCGATGAAGCCGATCACCGGCCGCACCCATCAATTGCGCGCGCATGCCGAAGCGATCGGCCATCCGATCATCGGCGATCCGAAATATCATGGTGATCTGCGCGATCCGCGCCGGCATGATCCGTTGCGGATGATTCCCGAGGGCGTCGAGCGCAAATTGCATCTCCTCGCACGCCGCATCATCCTGCCGCATCCGCGCGGCGGCATTCTCGATGTGACCGCGCCCTTGCCGCCGCATATGCAGAAGAGTTTCGACATGTTCGGCTTCGATGTGAAGCGCTACGATCCGATCGAAGCCGCGCCGGAATGAGCATGTCCCGGAAAAGTTGCAGACTTTTCCGAGAAGGACATGCGCGTCTTATTAATGGTAGCATGTCGCGGAAAAGTTGCGGACTTTTCCGACATTCTAGACATCGGATATATCCGATGCCTCGTTGAGGACATGCCCGCATTATTGATGACGGCAGGTCACGGAAAATTTGTTGGACGCTGCCGATGACGAGATGTTCCATTTTCTCGTGCAGTCAATTTCGAGAAGCTCTTCGGGAGAAAGCCGTGAAAATCCTTGCTGCTGCTGTCGTCGGCCTGTTCCTCACCGTGCCGGCCGCGGCGCAAGATAAGCAGCCAGGCCCAACCGGCGCGGACAAAGGGTCCAGCAAGGAATTGATCGAGCAATGCCGGACCGCAGCGCTGGCCAAAGGCCTCGATGCTGACGCGCGCCGACTAGCCATTGCCGCATGTATCCTCAAAGCGCGCCCGCAAATCGCCGCGCGCATCCATTGCCTCATGAATTCGCGGTTCAAGGATATGGATAAGAAGGCCCGCTTGGCCTTCATGAAGGACTGCGTGCAAGGCAAGAAATGAGGCGGTGCCGTTTGGAGTCTTGAGGCTGAGAGTAGCCTCAAGGCTCGTGAGCGAGGGAGGTTACCCGCTGTTGCGCAGGCCGGCCGAGATCCCGTTGATGGTGAGCTGAATGCCGCGCAAGATCTGCTCGTCCTGCCTGTCGGCGGCACGGTGCAATTTCAAGAATTCGACCTGAATGTGGTTGAGCGGATCGAGATAAGGCACGCGCATACGCAACGAGCGGTCGAGCACCGGATTGTCCTGCAGCAATTCCGCTTGTTTGGTGACCGCGAGAAGCGCTTCGATCGCATCGGCCCATTCGGCGCGGATCCGCCCAAAAATCTCCTCCCGCAGAGCCTTGTCCGGCACGAGTTCCGCGTAGCGCGAAGCGATGCCGATATTGCTCTTGGCGAGCACCATTTCCATATTCGACAGAAGCATGCGGAAGAACGGCCATTCATGATACATGTCCTGGAGGAATTCGAGGCCGTGTTCGGGATGCGCGCGCATGAAATCTTTGAAAGCGGAGCCGAATCCGTACCAGCCCGGCAGCATGAGTCGGCATTGCGCCCAGGAGAAGACCCAGGGAATGGCGCGCAGATCCTCGATCCGCCGCGTCTTGGTGCGCGAGGCCGGCCGGCTGCCGAGATTGAGCGTCGCGATCTCGGTGATCACCGTCGACGACCAGAAGTAATTCTCGAAATCCGGCGTGTCATAGACGAGGCCGCGATAGGCTTTGAAAGCTGCATGCGACAATTCTTCCATTGCCGAAAGATATTCGGGCCGCGGCGCATGATGCTCCGGCATCAGCAGTGAGGCTTCGAGCGTTGCCGAGACGAAGGTCTCGAGATTGCGCCGGCCGATTTCCGGATTGGAATATTTGCTCGAAATGATCTCGCCCTGTTCGGTGACGCGGATCTGGCCGCCGACGGCGCCGCTTGGCTGCGCGAGGATCGCCTCATAGCTCGGTCCGCCGCCGCGGCCGACCGAACCGCCGCGGCCGTGGAACAGGCGCAGCTTGACGCCATGCTTGCGGAAGCTCTCGATGAGGCTGATCTCCGCCTTATAGAGTTCCCAGCCCGAGGTGATGAAGCCACCGTCCTTATTGCTGTCCGAATAGCCGAGCATGATCTCCTGAATATTGCCGCGGCTTTCGACGAAGCGGCGATAGATGGGCAAAGCGAAAGCCTTGTCCATCACTTGCGCGCAATTCTGCAAATCCGTAATGGTCTCGAAAAGCGGCACGATGTCGATGTGGCTCTTGCCGTCCGCGGCGATGAGGCCGACCTCTTTGAGGAGCACGGCGAGCTCGAGGAGGTCGGACAGTGCCTCGGTCTTGGAAATAATGCTCGTCCTGATGATCTCATCGCCATAGGTGGCGCGCGCCTCGACAGCGGCGTGCAGCACGGCGAGTTCTCGACGCGTCTCTTCCGAATAGGTGAGGAAGGGCGAGGCCAGCAGCCGTGGCGTGTGAAGCTCTTTGACGAGAAGATCGATGCGCTCGGCCTCGCTGCGGTCGAGATAATTTGTGCCCGGCGCCACGGCTTCGAGCAGCTCCGCCACCGTGCGCTCATGCACATCGGAATTCTGCCGCAGATCGAGACTCGCGAGATGGAAGCCGAAACATTTCGCGGCGCGGCGCAGCGCGCGCAGACGGCCGCGCGTGATGATATAGGAGCCATGCGCCTTCAGCGACCGGTCGATGATATCGAGATCGCGGCGGAATTCATCGGCGCTCTGATACGGCTTCATTGTGATGGCCCGCGCCCGGACCGGATGCAGCTCGTCGATGGAACGCAAAGTGGCGGCGATGCGTCCGTGCATCGCGGCGATCGCGCGCCGATAGGGTTCGGCCATGCGATGCGGTGACGAGTCAGGCGAACTCCCGGCAAGGTCACGCAAATCCTCCGAGACCTTGACGATCTGATTGCTGATCGAGAGTTCGGCGCCGAGCTTGGCGAGCTCGTCGAGATAGAAGGTGAGGATGCGCGTGCCGTGCATGAATACTGTCTGGTGCAGCACTGCGGCATCGACATAAGGATTGCCGTCGCGGTCGCCGCCGATCCAGCTTCCCAAGCGCAAGAAGGAGGCGATGTCCTGATCGGCGAGCGAGGGCGCATAGTCGCGCACTTGCCGCTCGACCATTTGATAGAGCCGCGGGACCTCGGTCAGGAACGTATAATCATAATAGGACAGGCCATTCGACACCTCGTCGCGCACGGTGAGCTTGGTCCGCCGCAGCAGGCTCGTCTGCCAAAGGATGAGTACTGCGCGGCGCAATTTGTCTTCGATCTCGCTCTCTTCGTCGCGGGTCCATTGCTCGTGCTCGCGGCGGTCGAGCAAATGCGAGATGGCGATCTCCCGCGTCATCGTGCTCTTGCGGCGCACCTCGGTCGGATGCGCGGTAAGGACCGGCATCATGAAGGCATGGTCGAAAAACGCCTGCAATTGCTCAGGCGTGACGCCCGCCTCCTTGCAGCGCCGCAACGCGCAAGCGAGCGTGCTCGGCCCCGGCGGGACACCGGCGATCGCATCGCTGCGAAACCGGCGAATGTTGTGCAGATCCTCGGCAATGTTGGAGAGATGCGAAAAATAGCTGTAGGCGCGCACGATCTGCGCCGATTGCACGGGCGTCAGCAATTCGAGAATATTCTCGAGCTGGTGGCGCGCCGTCTCGTCGCCATCGCGATGGAAGCGAACCGAGGTCTGGCGGATCAATTCGACGAGATCGAAGATCTCCGCGCCTTGCTGCTCGCGGACGGTATCGCCGAGAATACGGCCAAGCAGGCGGATATCGTCCTTGAGCTGCCGGTCCTCTTCGCGGTCGGCTGAAAATTCCGTCCTTTCCGCTTCTTTGTCCATTCGATCTCTCCGGCGGCTATGCCATGTTTCGAACTGTGAGACGCGCCCAACGCCTTATCGATCTGCAGCCTTATGCTGAAATCCCAAAGGCCTTGAATTTGCTGTACAATTATTTATGTCTCAGTTGGCTTTTCGGCCCTGCGTTCGAGCCTGCAAAGGTCTCCTGCTCATCCATAGCCGACCCGCCATCCCTACGCGACTGTTGCCGTGCATTTTCTGTCGGCAATATCTGCTTTACGGTGCCGCATGCGTGACGAGCTGACGAAATCTTCATCCGAAACATCGGGGCTCTCGATTGATCCCGTCGCTTTGGGGCAGCAAAGTCTCAGAACGCCGCTGCGCAAGCAATTCTACAAAATCGCCGAAGCAGCACCGTTCAAAGATGAATTCGCTGTGGTGCTCGACGGGCGGCCGGTGCTGACGCCGGCCAAGACCAGGCTCTCTCTGCCGACGCTTGCGGCGGCGCAAGCCGTCGCTGCCGAATGGCAGGCGCAGGGCGAGGCGGTTGATCCGACGGCAATGCCGCTGACGCGCATCCTCAATGCGGCGGTGGACGGCGTCGCGGGCGCAATGGATGCGGTCGCCGAAGATGTCGTCAAATATGCCGGCACAGATCTCGTCTGCTACCGTGCCGGCGAGCCTGAGAGCCTGGTCAAGGCGCAGGCCGAGGCCTGGGACCCGATCCTTGCCTTTGCCGAGGCGGACATGGGCGCGCGCTTTCTCTACGCCGAGGGGGTGATCCACGTCGCCCAGCCGGCCGCCTCGCTTGCCGCGGTCCGTGCCAAGCTCGATCGCCTGACGGGGAGTGGCGCCGAGGCGCCGATCATGCTCGCTTGCCTCAGCGTGATGACCACACTGACCGGTTCCGCGCTTATCGCTTTGGCACGCGTCAGCGGCGCGATGAGCTTGGAGCAGGCTTGGGCCGCCGCCCATATCGACGAAGATTTCCAAATGCGGCTCTGGGGTGCCGATCGGGAGGCGATGGACAGGCGGGCGCAGCGCTTCGCCGAAATGGCCGCCGCGGATCGTCTGTGGCAGCTCGTGCGCGCCTGAATATCAAGGCGTAGTCGCCGCTTTCGCCAAAGCGTCGAGCGCGGCGTTGAGCGTCGAGATCGTCGCATTGGCCGCGGCACCGATATCATGGCGCTCTGCTAGCCAGGCCGGAGCATTGCAGGAGAGCCATGTCTTGCCGGCCTCATCTTGCCAGACCAAGGCCTTCAGCGGCAGATCGATGCCAATGGTTTGCTGCGCTTGCATCAGCGGCGTGCCGCCTCTGGCATTGCCGAAGATCAGAACTTCGGTCGGGCGCAGGGCGAGGCCTACGGCGGCGGCGCCTGCGGCATGATCGATCCGCGCAAAGACCGTCATTCCTTTGGCCTTGATCTCGGCTTCGAGCCGGTCCGCCGTCACCTGCGGCCCGAAGGCACTTTGAACATTCGTCAATCCCTCCAGAGCCATGCGCGGATCTCCTTCGCATGCACGGCGGCTTTTCGGCCGTCCGTCGATCCTTTCGCATGGAACGGCTTCACATTCCACGCAAATGGAACGGCTCGCCGGCGCCTAAGGGCGCGCTGATCCGGCTAGAGCATTTTCAGCAAAAGTGGATACCGGTTTTGCATCCGAAAATGCGCTAACTTCTTGAATGAGGCCGGTTTCGAAGCGGTTGTGTGTGGGCACGCAACCTGAAACCGCTCTAGGCAAAGGCTTGAAATGCGGAAGACGGCGAGAAGGCTAGAGGCGGGACAGGCGGCGACGGCTCCGGCACGACCGGCGGCGCAGAGGATCGGCCTTTGTCCCGCCGGTCTGAGCCTGCCTATGGTTTTCCCGGGAGCTCTTTCTTGTCGACATTGCACAAATGGCCCTCAAGGCCGGCGCGCCGACGCCAGGATTTGGCAATGGCGGGGTATTTGATGTCGACACAAATCTTCGCCACTTGCCGTTCGAGGTTCTGACTGTCGCAGGCCGGGCAGGCCGGCACGTCGGAACTGCGCACCAGGGTCTCGAATTCCTTGTTGCAATTTTTGCAATGGAAAGCATAGAGCGGCATGGGTCTTGATCCGATTCGTCCAGAACGGGTTTAACGTTTCGAGCCGCAGAGCTGCGGCGACTCGCTTCCCCGCCCGCAACCGGAACCGAGTCTTTGACATTTTGCAACAGGGCCTTATCGGAAAAGCGACGGGACTTTTCCAGGCTCTGTTCGTGAGCGCGACCTTATGCCCCGAGAGCCAAATCCTCCAGCTTTGAGGTGCAGGAGGCCGTCGGCCTGGGCCCTAGGCTCGGGTCGCGCCCCGACGGAAAAGCAAGTTTTGGGCCTTCGCTGTCCAAAAATCGGCTGGTTTTGCCGGAGGAAGGAATATGCGCAAGAATGCGCCTAAGAATTATGCCGCAATCCTTGTGTTCATACGTTTGGAGGCATAGGTTTCAGCTACATCCGGCAAAGGAGTTTCATCATGGCAGGTCTTTCCATCTGGCACTTGCTCATCCTCGGGGCGGTGGTGCTGGTCCTCTTCGGCGGCAAGGGTAAGATCGCCGACATCATGGGTGACGTCGCCCAAGGGATCAAATCCTTCAAAAAAGGCTTGTCAGACGAGGGGACGAAGCCGGCTGCCGAGTTCTGAGCCGCCGCGGGCGATCGAGCATCAGAAACCCGCTGAAGCCGGCAAGGTCGGCGAGCAGCAGAAGGTCGGCTGACGCAGCGGCCCGCCAGGCGATTTGATGCACGCGATTGGATTTTTGAAGGCTCCGTGACCCGCCCATGTTCGAATTCGACGCCGGCAAATTCGTCATCATCGGCATTGTGGCGCTGATCGTCATCGGGCCGAAGGAATTGCCGCGGGTCATGCGGCAGGTCGGCCAGGCGGTCGCCAAGCTCCGCCGCCTCAGCGCCGAGTTCCAGGCGCAGTTCATGGAAGCCATGCGCGAGGCCGATCTCGATGAGATCAAGGCGGAAGCCGCCAAGATTTCAGAGGCTGCGAAGCTCGATACGGGCATGGATATGAACTTGGACCCGCTCGCCGGCATCAGGGCCGAACTGACCAAGAACATTGAAGAGCGCTCGGACAACAGCACGCCAGAGGCCGCAGCGGCTCTCCCGAGCCGTGCTGAGCCCGTTGCCGTGCCCCTTCTTGCTAAGCCCCTTGCCGAGGCGTCGCACGACGATCCTGCGTCGGCGCTCGATGGCGTGGAGTTCCGCGATGCGACGGCGGAACCGCTTGCCGCCGTTCCCGCCGTCTCTGCATCTTCGCCAGAGGGCCAGGCGCCCGAGCCCGTGCCGGTCTCCGCGCCCCTTCACAAGCGGGCCTGATCCTATGGCCCTATCGACGCCGCTCTCTCTGTAACGGAAGCCGCATGACCAAAGCCGATGTAGAGGCGACGCAGGCGCCTCTGATGGATCATTTGATCGAGCTCCGAGCGCGGCTCATCAAGGCGCTTCTCGCCTTCGTCGTGATGTTCTTCATCTGCTTCTTCTTTGCGAAGAACATCTACAATATTCTGCTCATGCCTTATGAACATGCGGCGGGACCGGACGCCCGGCTCATCTACACGGCGCCGCAGGAATATTTGTTCACCGAGATCAAGGTCGCGATCTTTGCCGCGGGCTTTCTCGCTTGTCCGGTGATCTTCGCCCAGCTTTACGCCTTTGTCGCGCCGGGGCTCTATAAGCAGGAGCGCAAGGCTTTCGCGCCCTATCTCTTCGCGACGCCGATCTTCTTCGCGCTCGGCGCGCTGCTCGTCTATTTCGTCGTCATGCCGAATCTCCTGGGTTTCTTCATCGGCATGCAGCAGGCGAAACAGCCAGGCCGGGCGCAGATCGAGCTTTTGCCGCGGGTCAGCGAATATTTGTCGCTCGTCATGACATTGATCTTCGCCTTCGGCATTTTTTTTCAACTGCCGGTGGTTCTCACGCTGCTCGGCCGCGTCGGCATCGTCAGCGCAGATTTTCTGCGCCGGCAGCGGCGCTATGCCATTGTGCTGGTCTTCATCGGTGCCGCGGTGCTGACGCCGCCCGACATGTTCTCCATGTTGGCGCTTGCCGTTCCGGGCGTGCTCCTCTACGAGCTGTCGATCCTTTCGGTGCAGATGATCGAGAAGCGGCGCGCCGAGGCGGCGGCCCGAGAAGCTGGCGACGAGGAGAGCTGATCCTTCGCTTCAGCTCTCGCGGCACCTGCGCTGGCCTGCCGCACGTGCTTGCCGATCCATCACCTTGCCCTCTTTCTGCGCACAGAGAGGGACGAGACTTTTGCCATGTATGACATCAAATGGATCCGCGAGAACGCCGAGGCCTTCGATGAAGGCCGCCGGCGGCGCGGCTTGGAACCGATTTCGAAGACGCTGATCGTGCTCGATGACGCCCGCCGCGCGGCGATCGCCAAATCGCAGGCGGCGCAGGAGCGCCGCAACGCCGCCTCGAAAGAGATCGGCAAGGCGATGGCCGCGAAAGATTCGGCACTCGCCGAAGCTTTGAAGCTTGAAGTCGCGGAATTGAAAGTTTCGCTGCCGGCCTTGGAAGCGCAAGAGCGCGAAGCGATCGAGGCGCTCGACAAAGCGCTGTCCGAAATTCCCAATACGCCGCTGCCCGATGTCCCCTTCGGCAAGGACGAGAATGACAATCCCGAGCTGCGCGCCATCGGCGTCAAGCCTGATTTTTCTTTTGCGCCGAAAGAGCATTTCGAGATCGGCGAAGCGCTCGGCCTGATGGATTTCGAGACGGCGGCGAAACTATCCGGCGCGCGATTCGTCGTATTGAAAGGCGCTTTGGCGCGGCTCGAACGCGCGCTCGCGCAATTCATGCTCGATCTGCACACAGCCGAGCATGGCTATATGGAAGTGAACCCGCCGATCCTGGTGCGGGATGAGGCCATGTTCGGCACGGCGCAATTGCCGAAATTCGTAGAGGATCAGTTTGACGCAAGAAGAAAGCGCAAGTTGGACGAATATGAATTGCAATCTTTCGTAAGCGCGCTCAATTCTATGGTCTTGGATAGCTTGGGAAATAACAAACTCGATATTTCGGACAATCGTTGTTTAGAAGGGAAGTTTTTCGAGAATAATGCCGAGTTGTTATTCAATGAACTTATTCCATCATTGATTGATTTGTTTGGAGAAACGCCTTTGTGGCTCATTCCCACCGCGGAAGTGCCGCTCACCAATCTCGTGCGCGAGAAAATTCTCGATGAAAAAGATCTGCCGATCAGAGTCACCGCCTGCACGCCCTGTTTCCGCGCCGAGGCGGGCGCCGCCGGGCGCGACACGCGCGGCATGATCCGCCAGCATCAATTCACCAAGGTCGAGCTCGTCTCGATCACGACGCCAGAGCAATCCTTGGCCGAACATGAGCGCATGCTCAGCTGTGCAGAGGAAGTCCTCAAGCGTCTCGAACTTGCCTATCGCGTCGTGACGCTGTGCACCGGCGATATGGGCTTTGCCTCGCAAAAGACCTATGACATCGAAGTCTGGCTGCCGGGCCAGAACCGCTATCGCGAGATCTCCTCCTGTTCGGTCTGCGGCGAGTTTCAGGCGCGGCGCATGGCGGCGCGCTATCGGCCGGAAGGGTCGAAGGCGGTGCGCTATGTCCATACGCTGAACGGCTCCGGCGTCGCGGTCGGCCGTGCGCTTGTCGCAATTCTTGAAAATTATCAGAACGAGGATGGCTCGGTCCGCGTGCCGAAGGTGCTGCAGCCCTATATGGGAGGCCTCGCTCTGATCGAGAGGAAGACGTGACATTGCGCATACTGATCACCAATGACGACGGCATTCACGCGCCGGGCCTCGCGATCCTCGAACGGATCGCCGCAGCGCTTTCCGACGATGTCCTCGTCGTGGCGCCGGAATATGATCAATCGGGTGTCGCGCACTCGCTGTCGCTCAATGATCCTTTGCGGCTGCGCAAGATTTCTGAGCGGCGTTTCGCGGTGAAGGGCACGCCGACCGATTGCATCATCATGGGCGTGCGTTCCATCCTGCAGGGCCAGAAGCCGGACCTCGTCCTCTCCGGCGTCAATCGCGGCCAGAATGTCGCCGATGACATCACCTATTCCGGCACGGTCGCCGGCGCCATGGAAGGCACAATGCTCGGCATTCCTTCCATCGCGCTGTCGCAATGCTACGGGCCGGCGGGGCAGGAGGCGATCCATTGGGACTGTGCCGAAGCGCATGCGCCGCGCCTCGTCAAGGCGCTGCTTGCCGACGGAATCGACCGCAATATTCTCGTCAATATCAATTTCCCGGACTGCCCGGCTGACCTGGTTGCCGGCGTCGAGGTCACCATCCAGGGCCGCCGCGACATGCAGGTGATCCGGATCGATCCACGCTTGGATGGCCGCGGCAATCCCTATTATTGGATCGCCTTCGACCGCGAGACTTCGGAACCGCCGCTGGGCAGCGATCTCGCGGCGCTGCGCAATAAGCGGATTTCCGTGACGCCTCTAAAGCTCGATCTGACGCATGAGGCATCGCTCACGCGCTATGCGCGGCTTTTCAATTGAACGCATTTGCGATGGCTCGAATCGCCTAATTTCTTTACTTTAGATCACGATGACTTTGGATTGAATCAATCCAAAGTCATGATTGAGACATCGGATATATCCGATGTCTCCAGAAACGTTATCGATTCTAATAAGTTAGAGCGGGATGCGGGCGGAAAACCGGTTCCCACTTTTCCTCATCCCGCTCTAGCGCGGCGTTGAAGTGGCGGCGGCGGCTTCGCGGCGAAAGAAGAGCGTAGGAAGCTCCGTTTGGTCCCTCCGGCGAGGCGCCGCATCCTATTGGCGAGCTGATTTTTTCGTCTGGGGATCATCAAGATGTTCCGGCAGAGGGAATTGGTTCTGGGCGATGCCTCAAAAGACCGAAAGTCCATGGTGACGGCGAAGAGATCGGTTGCGATGCATGAGAGTGACGCCGCGGCGGAAGTGAAGGCGGCTTTCGTCCTCGGGCTGCGGGCGCGCGGCATTCGCGATCTGGTTTTGTTGCGGGCGCTTGAAAAAGTGCCGCGCGAGATTTTCGTGCCGCATCGTTATGTCGATCTCGCCGGCCGCGATCTTTCTTTGCCGATCGGCTGCGGCCAGACCTTGTCCGAGCCCTGGCTCGTTGCGCGGATGATCGAAGTCTTGGCTCCGTCTCCCAATCATAGTGTGCTTGAAGTCGGGACGGGCAGCGGCTACGCGACGGCCATTCTCGCCGAAATCGCGCAAAATGTTCTCTCGATCGAACGATTTCAATCGCTGGCCATCGCCGCTCGCCTGCGTCTCGAAAAGCTGGCATTGGCCAATGCCGCAGTGGTCTTCGGCGATGGATTGGCAATTCGGCAGGACGCGGGACCGTTCGACCGTATTCTCATCCATGGCTGTGTCGAGGATTTGCCGGCGCGGCTCCTCGATGTGCTTTCGGCTGAAGGCAGGATGGTCTTGGCAAAGCCCGATCCGGCCACCGCCCGCCGCCAAATCCTGGTTGAGATCTCACGTCGAAGCGACGGCAGCCTCGTCGAACAGCCGCGCGGGACCTGCCGGCTGCAGATGCTGGTGCCGGGCTTGGCCCGCATCCTTTGAACCGGATGCGATCCTTAACCTTAAAGTTTCAACGATTTTGCTGACGGTGCGTTCACCTTAAACGCTCCCTTAACCCGCTTGCCACTTAATAGGTTCACGAAGCTTTGCGTATGGGTTGCGTCATGGGAAGAATTGGGTCGCTATTCGGGTCGCATCCGGCCGTGCGTCTTGCATTGGCAGGGTGCCTTGCTGGATTGCTCGCCGGCTGTGCCGATTCGGAACGTCTGGCCGATCCGTTCGGCAATCCTTTCCATACGGCTTCGCGCAACCCAGATCCCACCCCGACGGGCAGCATCGCAGGAGCCGCGCCGGCTCAGCCGGTTCAATCGCGCCCGCTCGCCGCGCCGGGCGCACCGACCAATGGTCCGGTTGCGGCCTATACGGCCCCTGCCTATCCAAATCAGCGCCTCGCCTCAGCACCGTCCTACGGCCGCTCCGATACGACCGGTTCGGTCGGCCGGCCGCGGGCGACGGTTGCCGGCTGGACGGCCGAGGGCGGCATGCCCATCGTTGTCGCACAAGGTGAATCCGCTGGAATCGTGGCGCGCCGCTATGGCATTCCGGAAGCGGCCTTGCTCCGAACCAATGGATTTTCGTCCGCGGTGCAAGTGCGCCCCGGCACCCGTCTCATCATTCCGACCTATAACGCCGCGCTTGCGGCTTCGAGCGGGGTGCATGTCGGCGGCCGCCACGAAGTCGCCGAACATGCCCCGGAACACAAGGAGCACCTGAGATTTGTGAAAGGCGCGGCACCGGCCGTGGCGAAAGACAAGCGCAGCGAAGAAAAATCCGCGAAAGCCGAACGGCATGACGGCCGGATCGAGCGGGTCGCCGAGAAGGAAGGCAAAGGCCAATATGCGGCTGCCGCCAAGCTGGAAGCCAAGGCGCATGGGGCCAAAATCGAAAAGGTCGCGCTCACTGAGACGACGGGACCCGCAGTCGAGCCGAAAAAGCCTGCGGTCGATCCCATGCCGGCAGTCAACCCGCAGGGGGAAGGCGGCAAGACTGCGGTGGCAGCCTCCGCACCCGAGTTCCGTTGGCCGGCACGCGGCCGGATCATTCGTGGTTTCCCCGGCAATGACGGCATCAATATCGCGCTGCCGGAAGGCACGCCGGTGAAAGCGGCCGAGGCGGGCGTCGTCGCTTATGCCGGCAATGAGCTCAAAGGCTATGGCAATCTCGTTCTGATTCGCCATCCGAACGGCTTCGTTTCGGCCTATGCGAATAATGCCGAGATCGATGTGAAGCGCGGCGACGTCGTCAAGCGCGGGCAAGTGATCGCCAAATCCGGCCAGACCGGCAACGTCTCTACGCCGCAGCTCCATTTCGAATTGCGCAAGGGCGCGAAGCCCGTCGATCCGATCCAATATCTTGCCGGCCTGTAAGGGGCAGCGCGGCTCCAGCGCCGGGCTCTTCATAAAACCCGCCGCAGCTTTGTGGACGATGCGGTAAATTGTTTCCTCTTTCTATTTGAGCACGTCCTTTATCGCGTCCTTCGAGCGGCGGCGCGAACAGAGGAAGCTGTGCGCGTTTTTTCGCATCGAGGATCGAGCCCGCCGTCGTCAAGTGGTGAAGGTTGAGCGAGTGCAAAGGATTGCGCAATCGCGCCATGCGCGGCACCGGCGCGATGCGCCGCTGGCTCACAGCCGGGCGGTGAAGACCAGATAGGCAGCCAATTCCGCGATCTGTTGCGTGGCGCCGGCGACGTCGCCTGTCTGACCTTGGATCAGCCGCTGCGCCAGCGCGGTCACGCCATAGGCGGCTGCGCCACTGAGGATCAACGCGCAGAATATGTGGGCGAGACTGACACCGGCGAACAGGGGAAGGAGGCTGATGACGAGCGTGGCAACGCCGGCGATGGTGAGATCGCGCCGGTTCGGGTCGGTCGCCGCGCCGAGACCGTCCGCGCGGGCCGGAGCGAGCAGATAAAGCGGCAAAAGGGCAAAACTGCGTGAACTCGCCGCCGCGGCGATGAGAACCGCGCTGGCGAGGCCGAGGCTGTGGTCGGCCAGGACGGCGATGCTCATGACGCGGGCGAGCACGCTGATTGCAAGCGCAAGGCCGCCATAGGTTCCAATCCGGCTGTCCTTCATAATGGCGAGCCTCTGCTCTTGCGTCGCGCCGCCCAAACCGTCGGCAAAATCGGCGAGCCCGTCCTCATGCAAAGCTCCGGTCAGGAGAATGAGGGCTGCGACAGCGATCAAAGCAGCGAGAGAGGAAGGAAGGCCGAGCTTTGCGAAAAAGCACAAAACGAGGGCGGCGGCGCCGCCGATCAAGGCGCCGGCGATCGGCAGCATATTGGCGGAGGCCGCAATCGAAGCCTCCTGCGGCGGCTTCTCAAATCCGAGCGTCGGAATCGGCACGCGCGTGCAAAAGCGCAGGCAGACCAGAAGATCCGCCGCCCGATCGGTCAGCGATTTTGTGGAAAATTGCGGGATCTCGAACATGACGCCTTAGATGATATTTCTGGAGACATCGGATATATTCGATGTCTAAAAAGGCGTGATCGGTTCCAATAATTAGAGCGCGATATGCAGATAAGTGTACCCAATCTGCGTAAATTTGATCGCGCTGGAAAACCGGTCCCCACTTTTCCTCATCCCGCTCCATGCTGCGGCATGTCCGAATCTTTGTCGAGAGCCGCCGATATCGGTTGGAATGAGATCGGCGCTCTTCGTTTGACTCAGTGCGTGTAAGCGGAACGCTCTCCCGGGATGCAGAACCAACCGCGGTGCAGGTCGGAATAGTGACGCGTCGCTTTTGGCATGTCGGTTGTCAGTCCAACAAAACACTCTACGCGCATCGGTATAGCGGCCGCGCTCCTGAGGGGCGCCGCCTGAACCTCCTCGGATCTGGCGGCGCTGGGAGCGGCAACTTCTGCACCGGCAAGAAGCAACATCGCTACGATCGGCGAAAAGTTAGGTGCCATCATCGTTTATCCTCATGATAGGGTCATGCCAAAGCTCGATCTCTGATCGAACCTTTACGGCCCGGCTCATGAGCGTTCCTTCCAGATATTTGAGATTTTTCCATCGCAGGGCAGCAATATCTGCATATCATCTTCGAAATGCTCACGAAGATCCTGCGCACCGAGGCGATATAGGCTCGCAATGTTGCCATGCAATGACGAATAAAAGGCAATCTCTAATGACTGCCGAAGCAAGCCTTGCTTCCGCACGCGGGACGCGCGCCTAAGACATTGAAATGGCGCTTTCTCTCAAGCTCAGGCGTGTCTGTCTTCGACGCTCTTGCAGGCCTGCGCCGCGGAATCGGCATGGCTCGGGGCGGCTATGGTCTCGTCAGTCCTGCATCGCCTTACGCAAGGCGGCCTGCTGCTGCGAATCAGGATGTCCGAACCAGCGTGGAGGGCTGTTGCCATCGATCAACAGGCCGAAGGCTTGCGTTTCATCGGGTGAAAACATCACTTCGAGCTCATGTCCGTAGCAATCATGCGCCTTGCAGGCATGGAAGAGGCGATAACTTGTCCCGTTGATCGTCGCATGCGTTTCCGGCGTCGCCACATAATCGCCCTTGCCGGTGATTTCGCGAAGCCAGCCTGGCAAATGCGTCGCGTCGGCGAGCATGGCCACAAAGGCCTTGCGAAAGGCCGGCTGTTTCATGACATCGAACAGATAAGCTTCGGCCGCTGCCGCGGACAAGGCGCATAAGCAAGCGCAGGTCAGGATTGCGCTGCGCAGCGTCGGGCGAAAATACCGGTCTTTCATATGACGCCTTCGCTTTTGGAAAATTCTTCATAATCTTCCGCACATGTCTCGTCATGTGCTCGGTTGGGCAAGACAGCGGAAAGCAGAGTGGCGACGAGGATATTGGCGACAAGCCCGATGAGCCCATTGTAGACGGCGGTGCCGGAGCCGAAAAGCGTATGGACCGGCACCCATGCGCCGGGCGTCCAGGCGAGCCAAGTGCCGAGAATCATGCCGACGGCCCAGCCGCAAAAGAGCGCCCAACCGCTGAACCAGCGGGTGAACAGGCCGAAGATCACGGCTGGAAACACCTGCGACATCCACACGCCGCCGAGCAATTGCAGATCGAGCGCGAATTTCGTCGGTACGAAGAGGATGAAGATCAGCGCCCCGAGCTTGACGACCAGCGACATCAGCTTGGCGAGCACGGCTTCTTCCTCGCCGCTCATCTTCGGGTGGACGAAGGGCTTCCAAATATTGCGGGTGAATGTATTGGCGGCGCCGATCGACATTACCGCTGCCGGCACCAGAGCGCCGATGGCGATGGCTGCAAAAGCAAAGCCGACGAACCAGTCGGGGAATATGGCCAGGAACAATTGCGGCACCGCATCCTGAGGATTGGCAACTTTGATGCCGGCTGCATGCGCCATCAGCCCCATCAGCGCGATCAGGCCGAGCACAAGCGAATAGGCGGGCAGGGCGACCGCATTGACGCGGATCGAATGGGCGTCTCGCGCCGCGAGAATAGCCGTCATCGAATGCGGGTACATGAAGAGCGCCATGGCCGAGCCGAGGGCCACAGTGATGAAGGGCCAGACCTGTTGTGGCGCCAGAAGCAGTCCCGCCGCGACTTTGCCGCCTGAGGCCGCAGTCTTCTGCGCGAAGGCCTCTTTCGCCGAATCGAAGATCACGCCGTAGCCGCCGAGCTTCATCGGCACGATGATGACCGCCGCGATGACGAAGATATAAATCATAATGTCTTTGACGAAGGCGATCATCGCCGGCGCCCGCAGGCCCGAGCGATAGGTGTAGAGGGCGAGGATCAGAAAGGCGAGGGTCAGCGGCAGATGGCTCCAGAGGCCTGCACCCTGGAAGCCCAGCGCCTGGATCACCTTTTCCATGCCGACGAGCTGCAGGGCGATATAGGGCATGGTCGCGAGAATGCCGGTGAAGGCGACCGCCAATTCGAGCCATTTATTGTCATAGCGGCCGAGCAGATAGTCGCTCGCCGTCATATAATTTTTGCGATGGGCGACGCGCCACAGGCGCGGAAAGGCGACAAAGAGCAGCGGATAGATGATGATCGTGTAAGGGACGGCGAAGAAGCCATAGGCGCCGATCGCATAGACCACCGCCGGCACGGCGATCACCGTATAGGCCGTGTAGAGATCGCCGCCGATCAGGAACCAGGAGATCCAAGGGCCGAAGCGGCGCCCGCCCAGCCCCCATTCATGCAGATCGCCAAGATCGCCGCGCTGCCAATGCGCCGCGACGAAGCCGAGGATGGTGACGAGGAGGAAAAAGCCGATGAAGACAGCCGTGGCCGTCCAGTTGAGATGCGCGATCACCGTTTCTCCCCCTTATAGACGAGAAAGGTGAAGATGCTGGAGACCGGAACGAGAAGCAGCAGGAACCAATAGAAGAAGGGAAAGCCGAAGAGGCGTGGCTCGAGAAAATTATAGAACGGCACGCAAAGCGCCACCGCGCTCGGCAACAGTAACAAAAGCGCCTTTTTCATCTCTGCCCCCGACTATCAGCGGCTCAACGAGTAGCTGTGCGGACGGCACCGATCAAGCTCTTCTTGCCGAAGAGGATCAGGCAGGCTGCCCAACTCACTTGGCGAGCACTTCGACGTCGCGGTCGTGCGTCGACTGCACTTTGAAGTTCGTCTGATGGGTCTTGCTGTCATGCCGAGCGATGGCGACATATTCGCCTTCGGCAAGCACGAGGGAGGGGAAGGCGCCGATCATTTCGCGGATCACGTCGCCGCCCGGTGTCAATATTGTGAAGGTCGTATTGGCGAGTGCCTCGCCGCCCGGCGCGTTGACGAGCTTCAGCGTGGTCACCGCGGCGCGATGGCGCAGGGTCGCGTCGGTCAATTTGCCCGCCTGGACGCGCAGATCGGCATGGACGACCGAGTTCGTCGCATTGGAGACGCCGTTTTGCGCCAGCGAGCCGACGCCTGTGGTGTCGAGCAAGGTGGAGACGACATGGTAGGCGCCTTCCGGCAGGCCGATGATGTCGCCGGATTTGGCGTCGGCGAAAACGAGCTTGGCTTCGGAATTGCCCGGTTCCGGCACATAGATGGAAATTGCGAGCTTCGCCGGATTGATGGGCTTGTCGCCAAGCATGCCGACGATTCGCAAGCCGCCGGCATTCAGCACGAGGCGCTCGCTGATCGGCTGGTCGGTAATGGTCACGCGCTTCGTCATGCCGGCCAGTCCGACCGCGGCGTGGACGATATAGGTGCCGATCGGCAAGGCGAGCGAAGGGGCAGCCTCTGTCGATTGGGCCATGAGCTTATGCGAGCCGTCGGGCTCAGCTGTTTCGTCATAAACCCGCCAGATCAGGCCGCTGCGCAAAGGCTGGGTATCGGTGGCGCTGAGAAAGGCCGACAACAGCAGCATGCTCGTGGGCTGCTCCGGCGCGGCATCCGGCCGCGGCGCGATGAGGCCGTCGGGCGGAATGAGTGGCGCTGTGGTCTGCGCCTTTTGTGCCGGCTCCGCCCATGCGCTGCTTGTGCCGAGGAGTGCGAGGCTGCAAAGAGCGGCCATTGCAAGGCAATATAATGCCAAGGCGAGGCGGGACGGCAGCAAGAGATGAGGCCTCATGGATCGTTGAACGAGACGCCGATGCTGGCGAATAGGCGGCAACGGACATTTAAGGGAAATTTCGGCCTGATGATGGCCAGTTCCTGCCCCGACCGAAGAGTTTTGCCGCAAAGATCGGCTTTTGGATGCCATCGACGCGGACTATCGAGCTGGGATAATGAAGGCGGAACAGGTCAGGACGGCGGCTTCGCCCCGCTTTTCGAGACTGACATGCTCTCTCATCCGGGATAGCCATCATGAATGCGACGATCGAACTGTTGAAAACGCGCCGCTCTGCGCCGGCTATGAGTCTGGCTGAACCCGGACCGACGGCGGCAGAACTCGAGACGCTTCTGAGCGTCGCGTCGCGAGTTCCGGACCATGGCAAGCTCGCCCCCTTTCGTTTCATTCTGTTTCAAGGCGAAGGGCGGGCGAAGGCGAGCGAAATCATTGCCGAAGTTTTCGCCGCCGCGCATCCCGAGGCGGATGCGGATCAGCTCCGGGTGGAGCGCAAGCGCCTGGCTTTGGCGCCGCTCGTCATAGCCGTCGTTTCGCGTGCCGGCCCGCATGAGAAGATCCCCGAATGGGAGCAGGTCCTCACCGCCGGCGCCGTCTGCATGAATCTCATCATCGCCGCCAATGCGCTCGGCTTTGCCGCCGTCTGGCTGACGGAATGGTATGCTTATGATCGTGCGGTCTTGCAGCGGCTCGGCCTCGCATCCAGCGAAAAAATCGCCGGCTTCGTCCATATCGGCCGCAATCCTGCGCCGCGCGACGACCGGCCGCGTCCGGCGCTTGCCGATATCGTCACGACATTCGGCGCTTGAGCCCAACAGCCCTAAGTTTTGGGGACAAGCCTTTGATCTTCTACGAGCCACAGGCGCGCGACAAGAATCTCTTGCCGCATGATCCTTTCAAGGCCCTGATCGCGCCGCGGCCGATCGGCTGGGTCTCGACGATCAGCCGCGCCGGCGCGGTCAATCTCGCGCCCTATTCTTTTTTCAATGCCGTCTGCGATCATCCGCCCATGGTAGTCTTTTCCTCGAATGGCAAAAAGGACTCCGTGAGTTTTGCCGAGGAAAGCGGCGAATTCGTCTGGAACATGGCGACATTCGCGCTTCGCGATCAGATGAATGCGACCTCGGCGCCTTTGCCGCGCGGCGAAAGCGAGTTCGAATATGCGCATCTTGCGACGGCGCCGTCGCGATGCGTGGCGCCGCCGCGCGTCGCCGCAAGCCCGGCGGCGCTCGAATGCAAGGTGAGTGATATTTTCCGGCTGAACGACATGACCGGCGAGGCGACCGAGAATTATCTCGTCTTCGGCCAGGTCGTCGGCGTCCATATCGATGAAGCCTTCATCAAGAACGGATTCGTCGATACGGTGGCGATGCAGCCGATCGCGCGCTGCGGCTATATGGATTATGCCGTGGTCGATGAGATATTCACGCTGCAGCGTCCGAAATAGTCCCGAACAGGGATGTGCACCGACGAGCAACTCATGACTTTGCCGCGGTTCGCGTCCCGAATATTGCGTTGATGATGGCCAGCTGAGCGGGCTCGGCCGCGAGTTTGCCGGAAAAGCCATCGCGCCGCGCCGTTTCACACATGCGTCGCAGGCTCGCTTCGTCCGTGTCGCTTGGGGACGCCGCATCGATCGCCATGACGTTCGCAGCTTTGGCAGCAAAGAGCGTAAGGCTCCGCGCCAAGGCGAAAGGCGGGGTCGGCGTGCCATCGGGCGATGTCCTCGTCTCGGGGCCGAGCGCCGAAGCGAGACCGTCTGCGCCAAAGATGAGGCCGGCGAGGCGCCGGCTCGCACCGGCAAAGCTGCCCATTTCAAAGATCGAAGCAGGGGTCGCGGCGGCCATGGCGATGATCTTTGTCGCGCCGTCGCCGAATCCGAGTTCCGCCTCGCGGACGGCGAGTTTGACGGAGAGATGCTGAATGTCGGCGCCATTTTGTGCGCCGGGCAAGACGATGCCGTCGGGATGGCTGGGCATGACGCTGTCGAGATCCATATCCGTGAGCGCGCTGTGCAGATCGTTCACACGGACATAAAGGAGCGGCGGATCGGATCGTTGCCGCGCCCGCTTGAGGCCGGCGAGAGTGAGATCTCGCGCCGGCGGCTTGTCAGCGGCAGCAGCCGTCCATGCGAGATCGAAGACGAGACAATCGGCGCCGCTGTCGAGCGCCCTCTCGATCTCATTCTCGCAATCGGCTCGAACCAAAAGCAGCGAGCGCATCAAACTCTCGATCTCGGCTAGAGCATGTCCCGGAAAAGTTGCCAGACTTTTCCGATATTTTAGACATCGGGTACACCCGATGTCTCATAAAGGACATGCTCCAGATCTTTGAAATAGAGCCGATTTGTCCCGATCATGTGGATCGCGAGCGATTCAACGTGATCGGGGTCGGCTCTAAGGGACGCATCAGGCAAAATTCATGAATTGTTATTTATTGAGATTGCCGGCGCCATTGAAACTACAAGAAAAATGCCGGCCGCGCCCGACCTTAAACTTCCATTTACCATGATCGCAGATGCTGCCGCTAGGTAAGGCCCTCGGTTTCCCTCGAGCAGTCCTGCGCTTTTCGGCTTCGGATCGGATCATGATCATTCGGCGGTTTCTGCAATGGGCGCAGAGCGCTTCGCCCGGCCAAAGGGCCGAGGGCGTGAGCGCTTTGGCCCGGGCCTATCTCTATGCCGATCTCGACACGAGCACGCGCGAAGACGCAAAGCGCGTCCTGACGCAATTCCTCGACGATCCTTCGCCTCTGGTGCGGCGGGCGATGGCGGAGAGCTTTGCGAGTGCGCGCGAGGCGCCGCATCACATCGTGCTCGCGCTCGCCGACGATCAATCGGATATTTCCTCGATTGTGCTTGGCCGTTCGCCGATCCTGTCGGATTCCGAGCTCATCGATTGCGCGGCCATCGGCGATGCGATCGCCCAATCGGCGATTGCGCTTCGCCCAGTCCTTTCCGTGGCCGTCGCTGCGGCGATCGCCGAGGTCGGTGCCCGTGAAGCCTTGATTTCATTGGCCGTCAATCCCAGCGTCGAGCTTCCGGCGTTTTCGATGCATCGCATGATCGAGCGCTTCGGTTTCGACGGCGAGATGCGCGAGGCGTTGCTGGCGCGGAGAAATCTGCCGGCGCCGCTGCGCGCCGATCTCGTTGCCGCAACAGCGGCGGCGCTGACGGCTTTCGTCACCGGCTGCGACTGGCTCTCGCCGGAACGCGCGCAGCGGCTCATGCGCGAGGCGCGCGACCAAGCCCATGTTATCATTGCCGCAACGAGCCGCGACGTGGAAAGCGGCCCGCTGCAGCTCGTGGCGCATCTGCGGGCCTCCGGCCAATTGACGGCGAGCCTGCTTCTGCGGGCGCTGCTCAGCGGCAGCGCCGGCCTGTTCGAAGCGGCGCTCGCCCATCTCGCCGAGGTGCCCTTGCCCAGAGTGAAAGGCTTGGTTCGCGATTGGCGAAGCGCGGGCTTTGCCGCGCTCTATCGCAAGGCCGGCCTGTCCGAGCCGCTGTTGCCGGCCTTCCGTGCCGCGATCGACGCGCTCGAGACACCCGAACGCACCACCCAACCCAGTGCCGGTCTGTCCCGGCAAAAGGTCGAAAGGGTCCTGACTGCCTGCGCCGCCATGCAGAGTGTCGAACTCGAGCGGCTGCTTGCGGTGCTCCGCCAATTCGAGGCCGAAGCGGCGCGCGAGGACGCGCGGAGCTTCTCCACCGCCATGATGCCGCGACCGATGGATTTGCCGGCTCAAATGCGGCCGAGACACGCCATGCTGAACGAGCCGCCCTTGCTTCTCACCGATTCCGACACCGAGACGGTAGGATCGCGGCGGCAGCAGCGGGAGCAGGCGGCCTATACGATCGATATGGCGGCGCTCGAAGCCGAGCTTGCGGCGGCATGATCGCCTCGCCTCTTCACGAGCTTGACGATCCTAAAGCCCGCACGAATTCCGCGAGCCGCGGAGGAAAGCTTCCTGCGGCGACGTCTCGGGTCTTGAACGCGGCTTTGGCGCGTGGCACCTTGCCGGCGAGGTCTTGCATTTGCGCGAAAGTGCTTTCGCTGCCGCGGTGCCCGAGCGTACAGAAGAAAGCCACCTGCGGAAGATGCTTTCCGTTCTCCATCAGATAAGCGCGAATTGGGGATGCGACCGACCAAGCCCAAACCGGCGTCCCTATGACGACGAGATCATAGGAGGAAGGGTTGTGTCTTGCGGGCACGATTCGCCCCGGACGTTGCCGCGCCGCCTCGATCAGTGATCTCATGATGCCGAGAAAGCCGGTCCGGCTTTCGGCTTCGATGATTTCCTCGGCATCGCATTTCAACTCGGCCGCGAGCGCTTCGGCGATCCTGCGCGTGGTTCCGGAACGCGAATAAAAAACGACGAGAATTTTTTGTGCCGCCATCTCTGCCCGCTTTCGGATGTTGGTCACATCTCCTTTGCGCGAACCTGCGCGAAGCAAAGCAATCTTAGCGGTCGATATCAAAGATATGGGTTGACCTGGGTCAAAGACCTCGGCCTTCGGTTCGGCAAATTAGGCGCCCGTCTACAACAGCCCGGTAAGCTTGGCATAGTGCAGAAGCAGGATCGTCTTCGCATCGATGATCTCGCCGCTTTCGATCATCGCAAGCGCTTCCTCGAATGTCGGCTCCAGGACTTCAATATCTTCGCCATCATCCGCACCGCCGCCGGCGCCGCTCTTGTCAGCGGGAGAATAGGCTGCCGCAAAAAAACCGAGCCTTTCGGCAAAGACGCCGGGGCTCATGAAAGCTTCGAAGAGGAAGCGCGGATTCTTGATCGCATAGCCGGTTTCTTCCTGCACCTCCATGACGATGCGGGCAGCGGCATCAAGGCCTTCGAGCTTTCCGGCACAGACTTCGATGATCGCCTCCCGGCCAGCCGCAAGATAGGCCGCGAGCCGGAATTGCCGCACCAGCAGCACCCGGCCGCGATCAGGATCATAAAGCAGGATCGCGGCGCCATCGCCGGTGTCATAGACGTCGCGCGTGATGTCCTGCAGCTTGCCGTCGAATCTCCGGCGCCGCAGCGCGACCTTTTGCAAAAGGCCAAAGCCGCGTGAGAGGATTTCGCGGCTGAGGATCTTGATCGTTTCATCCATGTCGAGTCACCTATGTCGAAAGCTCGATTGTCGGGCAGGCGCCGAAAGACGGACGACTTCGCCGGTCGTGTTCAAGGTGAAACGGGAAAGTTGTGCAAGGCGCTTCAATAGCCGAATTGCTCGCGTAAGATTCTTTCATCGAGCGAATGGCCGGGATCATGCAGAATGATGAGGCTTGTGGCGTGATCCATGGCGATCTCGACCTTCACCACCTCTTTCAATTCGAAATGATCGGCGACCGCGGCGACAGGCCTTTTGTGCGGCTCGAGTATATCGAGGGTCACATGGGCCGTGTCGGGCAGCAGAGCGCCGCGCCAACGCCGCGGCCTGAAGGCTGAGATGGGCGTCAAGGCCATGAGCGGCGCATCGAGCGGCAAAATCGGGCCATCGACCGAGAGATTATAGGCGGTCGAGCCGGCCGGCGTCGCGACCAAGAGCCCGTCGGCGACGAGTTCGGCAAGGCGTTCCTTGCCGTCGATCGAGATTCGAATCTTTGCCGCCTGATAGGATTGACGCAGGATCGAGACTTCATTGATGGCACGCGCCTTAGCGATTTCGCCGTGAATATCGGTTGCCGCCATCAAGAGTGGATGAATGACCGAGGGCTGCGCTGCCTCTATGTGCTTTTCGAGATCATCCTCGCGGAACTCATTCATCAGAAAGCCGACGGAACCGCGATTCATGCCGTAGATCGGCTTTGGCGTATCCATGAAACGGTGCAAAGTCTGCAGCATGAGCCCGTCGCCGCCCAGCGCGACGATCACATCCGCCACGGCCGGATCGCAATTGCCATAGGCATGGATGAGGCGAATGCGCGCGGCTTCGGCTTCCGGCGTGCCGGCGGAGAGAAAGGCAATGCGCTTCATCGCGTCTTTTCCGCTCGTTCGGCCTGGCGCCGCAGCCGTCTGATGGGACTGGCCATTTGGATCGGCTATGACATAGCTGCAAGCGGGTCGGGCGGTAAAGCGATTCTCGCCCAATCCGCGCCGAAGCTTGCCGCGCCTGTCGCGCGGCCCCTTCCGCCTAGCCTATGCGCGAGACACAACCCGACCCCTCGATCAATAGGCCGCATAGCTCTTTTCTTCGACGATATCGCTCTGCAAAAGCGCGTTGATCTCGCGCTTCAGAGCCGCCCTTCGATCATTCGTCCGATAGACCGATCGCGCCAGAGCCACGAATTCTGCACCGAAACTCTGCGTCCTTTCCCGCTCTCTGATGTCATCCTCGATCCGCCATAGCTCGGCATTGACGGACTTCAAAGCCTCGGTCAGCGCCGCGAGCGCCGCGCTTTGCGGGATCTCCTGGCGCAGTGTTGCCGTCAAAAGATTATGTTCGTGTTGGACGTTTGAGAGCTTCACAGCATCACGGATGTTCTCCAGTTTGATCTCGAGGATGGTGATCTTGTCGATCAATTCGCCGACGGAGATTTCGACTAGAAGAGGCATAAACAAATCTCCCCAACCCGCTTGCCAGCCCACTTGCATTGGGTCACGCGGCCGATCATCAACATATGCCACGCGTGCGCCGATTTCGATGGGCCGCTTCCAAGGTCCGCACGGCCAGGCTCATGCCGGGCATTTTATTGAGAACGAGCTTGATTAATCTATGATAACTTACTGAAAAACATTATTTTATGTCCGTGACATCGATCTATCGGCTAGGCATCAGGCGGAAGCTGGTCGGCGCGGGTTCAGGCTGGCGCGTGACTTGCTTTCGCCTTGGCATGGCTGAGCAAGGAAAAGCGGTCTTTAGCGCCATCCCGGATATCCCGCCGGAGAGGATGGCCTCATTGCGCGAGCAGATACTCAAATTCCTCATCGGGACAGGGGCGCCGCCGGATTATGCGGTCCAGGCCGCCAGGATCGAGCAGGAGCTCGGCATGTCGCGCGATGAAATGCGGGCGGTGCATATGAAGATCCTCACCGAGGGCCTCGTGGCCGAGCGGGCGCGTATGGGCCATATCGGCCTCAGCGAGCGCGGCCAGTTCGTCGCCCGCCAGCTTGTCGATCCGCCGAAGCCGGACGAGGACTGAGCCTGCCGCGCGCCAATCAGCGCGCCTCATTCATCGGCGGCGACCTCAATTTCGATTTTCTGCAGCAATGTCTCCGGATCCCTGAGCAGGGCGGCGTCGAAGGCGCCGATACCTTGTGGCGCGATGACTGAGAGACGGAAGCTCTTCGGCTCCGTAATGAATTTGGTGAGCGCCGCAATGACGAGATCGGCGTCGCGGCCATCGGCGAGCAATTGCGGCACCATGGTCGTCACCGAAACGATGAGTTTCTTGCGGACCTCTGCCGGCGAGGTGCTGGTCTGTTTGGCCTCGGCCGCGATAAGGCGTTCGAAGAGGCCGGTATTTTCAACTCTGAGCTCGAGATGACGGAGGAGCACATTGAGCAGCGCGGCCTTGCTCTCGGCCGGATCGGATGAAAAGAGCGCTTTCGTCAGATGGTCGAAAAAGCCGGAGATATGGATGGACCCCATATCAACACCGCTCAATGACAGAGTATCGAGGCCGAATTCGCTGTTGTCATTGTCCAAATGCACTGCGAGCCGGCTCGAAAGATCGAGCTTGCTATAGCCGAGCCCTGCGACCGCCGGAACGTTATCGTTCACATTCTTGAGGTCGCAGGTGAAATGGTCGAAGGCCGCCGCCACGCGCGTCGGGACTCCATCGACGGGAGTGCTGCTCGTTATCTCGACATGGCCGACCTGAAAACGGGTTGGCGTATTGGCCAGAGACGGATCCGCGGCGGCGCTGGTGACATTGATATCGACCGCATCGGCGGTGATTTTCTGTAGGCCGGGCGGCGTGCCGTCGGGACGGTCGGCATTCGGTGCGGGCGTGCCAAGAAGCTCGAGTGGGGCCCCGAGGTTGAGCCCGTGCCAGCCGAGACGGCCGATTTTCACCGTCGCGTCATGGCCTGCGATGCTGGTGTTTTCGAAGCCTGCTTCGGTGATCCGGGCGGCAACCATCTGGGCCATGAAGCCGCGGCTGATCCTGGCGCTCCAGGGCGTTCCGCTCGTCGTCGCAAAATGCAGATCGGTGAATTCGAGCGAACCGATATCGATGCCCTGAAGCAGATGCGCAAACGGCGAGACGCGCTCTGCGAGCAGATTGTCCGTCCCCGAAACACCGCCTTGTTTCGGGAGGGGCTGCAACGAGCCCTTTTTAATATCCTTGATCGTGACCGCCTCGACCCCGAGTTCGGCTTGTGCTCCTGGCGCGGAAATTTTCCCGCCGTCAATACCGAGGCTGTCGCAAAGCTGGTGGCGCGGCACCGTTGCGTTGCGGTCGGCAGGCGACAACAGCCCGGCCAGCTGAACGAGATCGAGTCCGGTAAAGCGGATCAGCCCGAAGGCTGCCTGCATTTCTTCCGTCTCCGGTGAATGCATAATGGCGCTTGTCGCGCCGATAATGACAAGCCCGGCGCGGCCTTGCACGAGATTGTCCATGGCGATGTCGCGCAAGACGATCCTTTCGTCTTGCGGCGTGGCGGCCTTGCCTTGCCCATTGGCTTGGGCGTCCGGCACTGCTGGCTTGCTTTCGATCACCATTTCGGGGATCGCGACATGGGTGGCGGATATTTTGGCGAGGCGCTCGGCGGCGGGGGTGGATGCATGCGCATCGAGGAGCGCATCGAGATCGGCCTTGCTGAGACTCGTGCCCTCGAGGAGGATATGTTTGATGGCGACGTGGATTTCGCCGGTCTCGATGCTGATGTCATCGGCTGAAATGGTGCCGCTTTGGGCCGGGCCGGCGCCGACGTCTTTGACAGGCTCTTTCGCGCCCACATCCTCCGCCGCCGCCTGCATAAAGGCTTGATCGGCGAAGAAGCGCCGCGGCGCCGACAAGCGCAAAGTGACATGGCCGATCCGCAAGGCGAGATCGGGCCGGCGCAGCACGAGCCCTTCGATCGTCAGCGCCTGCCGCGAAGGATCGGCGCGGATCTGCCTGACGCTGAGCCCTTGGATGCCGCCGGCGAGATTTTCGAGCTCTGATTGCATCGCGAGCCTGTCGAAAAATGCAGGGATCTCGCGCGGCGCGAAGGGAGCGGCGATCAAAAGGAACGCGCCAAGAAGAACCGGGGTACGGTACATGGGAACTCTCATCCGCGAACAGGCTTTATCGCGCACCGGCAGAGCCGATCCCGATCATGCGGCATCGCTCGCGATCCAGATGATCGGGACAAATCGGCTCTGTTTCAAAACAGATAGAGCATGTCCTTAATCGGAAAAGTCTAGCAACTTTTCCGGGACATGCTCTAGCCAAGCATGAATTTGTGAAAGCGCAAATTCTTTTCGCTTCACAACTTGTTTTGCAGCCGAGGCGGCGAGGCCAGAACTTTGAGAGCGATCCGCGCGCGAAGGCAGGGTCATCCTCGGCCAGGGTTCACGCCAATGTCAGGCTGCGCTCGATCGCCGCAATATCGGCCAATGTCGGCAGGCCGGCCTCATTGCCGAGATGTCGGATCTTATAGGCCGAAGCGGCGCGGGCGAATTCGAAATGCGCCGCAAAGCTGCGCTCCGGTGCCGCAAGATAAGAGGCAATATAGGCGCCGTGAAACACGTCGCCGGCACCCGACGTGTCGATGATGTCTTGCGCCGGAACAGGCAGCGCCGGCATTTGCGAGACAGTGCCCTTTTCATCATACCAGAGCATGCCGCGCTCGCTTTGGGTGATGCCGCCGATGCGGCAGCCTTTCGATTTCAGATAGGCCAGCATGTCTTGGGCGGAAAGGGCCATTTGTTCGCACAAACGTTCGGCGACGATGGCGACATCGATGAAGGAGATCAGCTCTTGAATATTGCCACGCAGGCCGCCGCCGTCGAGCGAGGTCAATATGCCTTTTTCGCGGCAGAGCTTGGCATAATGGAGCGCCGCATCGCCCTGGTGGCCATCGAGGTGAAGGGCGCGGCAGCCGCCGAGGTCGAGAATGGGGAAAGGCTCGAGATAATGATCGTCGCGGGCGCGGATGATGGCGCGTTTGCCGTCATTGGGCAGCACGAAGGAGAGCGAGGAGCGCTTCACCCGGCGCGGATGGAGGGGAATATGATAGGCCTCGGCCATTTCGAGAAACATGCGGCCGAGCCAATCATCGGCCAGCGTCGAGATGAGATCGGGAACGAAGCCGAGCTTGGCGCAGGCGAAAGCGGCGGTCACCGCATTGCCGCCGAAGGAAACGGCATAGTCCTGCGCTACCGTCTTTTCATCGCCGCTCGGCACTTTGCTGCAAAGCAAGGTGACATCGATATAGGTATGGCCGATGAACAGGGCTTGCAAACAGACCTCGTCCGGTAACCGCAATGCCGCCCTTCCGTCGCCTAGGAAGCCGCCGCCTGTCAAGCGGTCCTGGTCGCGACGCGAACCCGCGATCGGAGGCGGAGCGCGTCGCCCGCAACAAGAGAGGCCGGCAAAGCGCCGGCCCTTGATATATCCGATTCTATCTGTCCAAGCTTGGCTGCCCTTCAGACAGCGAAGCTCGAGCCGCAGCCGCAGGAGGCGGTCGCCGCTGGATTGCGGATCTTGAACATGCGGCCCATCAGATCGTCGATGAAATCGATCTGGCAGCCGCGCAGAAAGTCGAGCGAGATCTGATCGATCACGACGGTTGCGCCTTCGCGCTCAAGGACGAGATCCTCGTCCGAGCGGTCTTGCGTGATGTTATAGGTATATTGGAAGCCGGAGCAGCCGCCGCCGTCGACGCCGACGCGCAGGACGGAGCCGGTCGGCTCGGTCTTCAGGATTTCGGCAACCCGACGGGCGGCATTCTCGGTCAGCTCGACCGGGGTTTCGACTATGGTTTCGGTCATGACAAAACCTCGAAATCTGTTGGGCTCGCAACGTCGCGCTTCCGACGCTTGCGTCGTCTCTTGATAGGGAAGATACGTCGCGAAGGCCGCGGCTGCAACGAGTCGAGGCAAGACTTACGCCAAAACTTGCGCCAAAAAGCCTGCCCGCGCCAAGCTTTGCGCCGGTTCCGGCGGCTTTGGAGGTTGGATTTGTCTCTGCTTGACTGGCAAGATGTCGTTTTCGCGCCACAACGCGCGCCCTATGCCGCTGATCCGGCGCAAAGCCGTGGGCGGCGTTTTGCCGAGCCAGCCTCGCCGACGCGCACCGATTTCCAGCGCGACCGCGACCGGGTCCTGCACAGCACGGCCTTCCGCCGCCTTGCGCACAAGACCCAGGTCTTCGTCCCGCATGAAGGCGATCATTACCGCACGCGTCTCACCCATTCCATCGAGGTCGGCCAAATCGCCCGCGCTCTCGCCCGCGCTCTCGGCCTCGATGATGATCTTGCCGAGGCATTGGCGCTCGCGCATGATCTTGGCCACACCCCTTTCGGCCACACCGGCGAAGACGTGCTCGACGCGCTGATGCAGCCTTACGGCGGCTTCGACCATAATGCTCAGGCCCTGCGCATCGTCACCAAGCTCGAACGGCGTTATGCCGCCTTCGACGGGCTCAACCTGACCTGGGAGACGCTTGAGGGGCTGGTCAAGCACAATGGCCCGCTGATCGCGGCGGATGGGACGCCGGTTGCCCGCTATGCCGAGCGAGGTCTACCGGTCGCCTTGCTCGAATATGACGCCCAGCATGATCTGGCGTTGAACAGTTTCGCCAGCGCCGAGGCGCAGGCGGCGGCGCTCGCCGATGACATTGCGTATAACGGGCATGACATAGACGACGGGCTGCGCGCCGGGCTCTTCGATTTTTCCGAAGTCGCGGAAGTGGATTTTCTGCGCGACATCGGTAGCGAGATCGAATCTCTTTATCCGAATCTGGAGCGGCCCCGTCTCATTCATGAGCTGGTGCGCCGGGTCATCACCCATTTCATCGAGGATGCAATCGAGGAGAGCTGGCGCCGGCTCGCGAAAACCGGCGTGCAAAGCGTCGAAGCCGTACGGGCGCAGCCGGCTCCGGTGATCGGCTTTACGCAGGCGACCGAAAGCGTCGACAAACTCGTCAAGAGTTTCCTGTTTCAGAACATGTATCGGCATCCGCATATCACCCGCATCAGACTGCTCGCCGCCGATGTCGTCAGCGATCTCTTCGTGGCATTTTTGGAAAATCCGAATTGGATGCCAGACGAATGGGCGCAGGCGGCGGCGCTGATTCCGCCCGGCGAAGATGCGCGGCGGGCGCGCCTCGTCTGCGACTATATCGCCGGCATGACCGATCGCTATGCCTTGGCCGAACACACACGGCTTTTTGACGCGACGCCGGATTTACGTTAGGCCGCGCCCGCTCTTTAGAGCATGATCCCGAAAAGTTGCCGACTTTTCGGATAAGATCATGCGTTAAAATAATGACTTAGAGCACGCCAGCAATTCAACCTAACGCAATCACGCTCTATGTGCCCGTCTCCGCCGGAGCGGCGCCGCCTCATGCGAGAAACTTCAAGCGATGAATATCTATGCCGAATTTCATGCCCGCGTCGCGACGCTCCTGCGCCGCTTCGTGGATGCCGGGAGGCTGCCCATAGGCCTTGACCTCGACCGCTTCGTCGTCGAGCCGCCGCGCGATCTTGCGCATGGCGATCTCGCCGTCAATGCGGCGATGGTCTATGCGAAAGAGGCAAAGGCATTTTTCGGCAATCCGCGTCAGCTCGCGACCGAGCTCGCCGCTCTGCTCGTCGAAGACGAGGATGTGGCACAGGCGGAGGTCGCGGGGCCCGGCTTTCTCAACATCCGTCTGAGGCCCGCGGTTTTCGCCGAGATCTTGAAGGCGGCCGTGCGGGAAGGCACGCGCTTCGGCGCCGGCCGCGGTGGCGCGGAGTCCGAAAAAATCAATGTCGAATATGTGTCCGCCAATCCGACCGGGCCGATGCATGTCGGCCACGGCCGCGGCGCGGTCTTCGGCGATGCGCTCGCCAATCTGCTCGCCTATGCCGGCCAGGAAGTGACCCGTGAATATTACATCAATGACGCCGGCGCCCAGGTCGACGTGCTGGCGCGCTCCGCCTATCTGCGTTATCGCGAAGCGCTCGGCGAGTCCATCGGGGCCATTCCCGAAGGGCTCTATCCCGGTGATTATCTGAAGCCGGTCGGGGCCGCGCTCGCCGCGGAATTCGGTGATTCGCTTCTCGCCAAGCCGGAGAGCGAATGGCTCGATGTCATCCGCAGCGCCGCCATCGGCGGCATGATGGAGATGATCCGCGCCGATCTCGCAGCCCTCGGCATTGCCCATGATGTCTTTTTTTCCGAGCGGACTTTGACGACGAGCGGGACGGGCGATCAGGTCGCCGTGGCGATCGCCGAATTGCGCGCCAAGGGGCTTGTCTATGAAGGCCGCCTGCCGCCGCCCAAGGGACAAGCGATCGAGGATTGGGAGGATCGCGAGCAGGTCCTTTTTAAATCGACGGATTTCGGCGACGACGTCGACCGGCCGCTGATGAAATCCGACGGCAGCTACACCTATTTTGCCTCCGACATCGCCTATCACAAATCGAAGATCGACCGCGGCTTCAACATCCTGATCGATGTCTGGGGGGCCGATCACGGCGGCTATGTCAAGCGCATGCAGGCCGCCGTCGCGGCGCTCTCGGCCGGAACGGCGGCGCTCGACGTCAAACTCTGCCAGCTCGTCAAATTGATGCGCGCCGGCGCGCCGGTCAAAATGTCGAAGCGGGCCGGCGAGTTCGTGACCTTGCGGGATGTCATCGACGAGGTCGGCGTCGATGCGGTGCGCTTCATGATGCTGTTTCGCAAGAATGATGCGCCGCTCGAATTCGATCTGGCGCGCGTCATCGAACAGTCGAAGGACAATCCGGTCTTTTATGTCCAATATGCTCACGCGCGAGGAAAATCCGCTGGTCGTCAAGCACTTGCCGTAATTCCTGATATTGATCTATCAATTCGGGCGTTGATGGCGGCGGATTTCTCCTTGCTGGTCGATGAAGGCGAGATCGGTCTCATCCGGCTGATCGGCCAATATCCGCGTGTAATCGAGGCTGCCGCTGCCGCACATGAACCGCATCGTGTCGCCTTTTATCTGCATGAGCTTGCGTCTTTGCTGCATTCGCACTGGACTCGCGGCAAAGATCAGCCACAATTACGCTTTGTTAATGAAGAGAGTAGAGATTTAACCGTCGCTCGGCTCGCCTTGGTTACGGCGGTGACTTCCGTGTTGGCGGCAGGATTGACTATTCTTGGCGTCAATGCACCGGATGAAATGCGTTGAGATCTCATTTTGATATCTCAAGCGCCGACGCTGACCCGGCCTTCGGCCAGCCGAAGCGATTTCGACCTAAGTGCTGGTCCGAAGCAGGGTCTTTGACCCGTGACATGTGTCTCGATGGATTTCGAACACCGATCACCGCAGTGAGCGAGGGATCGGTTTTGAGGGGTGGGGCGACTGAAAAAGCGGTAAAGTCGCGACGACACTCTCGTCGCGGCTGCGCCGCATCTTGAGGTGAAAGTGATGAGTGAGCCCGTCGCCAGGCAGCGCCCGATGATTGATCTCGACGAGTTTGAACGGCGGCTGCGTCGGCCTGCAGCAGCGCCGCCGCAACGCAATGAAGATCCGCTCGCCGAACTCGCCCGCCTCGTCGACGGCGAGCAAGATCCATATCAGGGCGTGTTTCAAGAGACGTCCCAGGAAAGATCTCAAGAGAAATTCCAAGCGGATTTCCAAGATACTGTCCAAGACGCTCGCCAGGATGCCCGCCAAACCAGATCGCAAGACCGATTGCATGACATTCGGGCGGCAAGAGGCGGCGCGACTGAAACCCAAAGACTGAGCGGAGCGCCAGCCCCGGCCGCTGCCGAAAGAGGATTGCAAGCGACAAGGCTGACACTACCGCGGACGCAGAATCCCGGTGTTGGCTGGCCGGCGAGCGCGCCAGTTCGAGAGCCGATGCGCGACAGCGGCCTGCGCGCCTCACGCGCGCAGGGGCTCGGCGGCAATTTCGCCGCGATCGAGGCCGGATTGCGCGGCTCGATTCAGCCCGATTACCGAACTGCGCCGGCCGAGACCTACGCGGGGAATTATCAGCAGCATTACCAAGAGCCCGCGGTTGAGGACGATGACGAGCATTGGCTCGATGAAGCGCAGGTGGCAGCGCCGGGACCGGCTGCCGTTGGTATGCCCGAACCGCCGCGTTCGCGGCGCCTGCTTTATGTGACCGCGGCGATCATATTGGTCGGCATCGGCGGTATTGGCGCGACCTTCGCGATCAAGCGCAGCCCGCAGAGCCCGCAGCAGATTGCCATGATCAAGGCGGCCACGAGCCCGGCCAAGGTGCAGGCCCCCGCGCCGGTGCAGACCGATGGCGCCAAAGCCGCCATGCAGGATGGCTCAGTTCTCGACAAGACGCCGCAGCCGGCGCCGGTTGGAATCATCAACCGCGCGGAAGAGCCGGTCGATCTGGCGCAAGCTGCGGGCGGGCCAGCGAAAGGATCGGATGCGGGCGCGGCTGCTTCGGTGCCCGTGCCGACGCCACCCACTGAGGCACCGCCTTGGCAAGGGGCGGCTGCCAGCGCGCAGCAAGTCGCCGATGCGACGCCGGGCGGAGCCTTCGGCCTTGGCGGGATGATTCAAGCGAAGAAGGTCAAGACGCTCACGGTGCGCCCGGATGGGACGTTCGTGTCGGATGATGCGCCGCTGCAGATGCCGCCCACCGCAGAGAGTGCGCCGCCGGCCGATCCGGGCCAGGATATGGCCGGGAGCCTCCCCAAAGCGGCGACACCGAAGGCCGCTCCGCCGGTGGTGACGACGCCAAAAAGCGGCATCGTGGATGAAGGGGCGGGGGCTGCGAGCGGTCCTACCGCCGCCGCATCGTCGGGTGCCCCGCGCAGAGCAAAGGCGGCGGCTGCCCACGCCAAACCCGTCAAAGTTGCCGATCTCGACACGGGCGCTGCAGCGGAGACGGCTGGCGCGCGGGCGGGCGGCGACTTCGCAGTCCAGCTCGGTGCAGCTGCGACGGAAGCCGAAGCGCACCATGCGCTCACCCGGCTCGTGCGTGAATATGGGTCGGAACTCGCCGGCCGTCAGCTGAAGTTCCATCATGCAAAAGTCGGCGAGAAAACGGTCTATCGGGTGCGGGTCGGCGGCCTGTCCAAGGAGGCGGCGACAAAGCTTTGCGAGTCGCTTCAGGCGAAGGGCGGAAAGTGTTTCATCGCCCGAGATTGAGGTCGCAGCTGGCGCAAGGCGCCTAGAGCATTTTCAGCAAGAGTGGATATCGGTTTACCGATCTCGGCTGTTGCCGAGATCGGCTCTTTTGACGATCAAGTCGGGCAAGCCCGACTTGATTTGCCGAAAATGCTCTAAGTTCTTGTTTTAGATGTCGGATATATCCGATGTCTCATAATGAGATCGGTTTCGAAACGTTGCGTGTAGGCGCCAACGTGAAACCGCTCTGGAATTCGGCACGATAATGCGGGCTTTCATCTGCGGCTGTCGAGGCCTGACGCTGAGCAGCGAGGAGCGCGGCTTTCTCCGCGAAAGCGAGCCCTTCGGCGTCATCCTCTTCAAGCGCAACATTGAGAGCGCTGCGCAGCTTTGCGCTCTCATCCAGGAGATCCGCGATTGCCTCGGGCGGGCGGATGCCGATGTGCTTGTCGATCAGGAGGGCGGCAGAGTGCAAAGGCTCGCGCCGCCGCATTGGCGCGCCTATCCGGCCGCGGCGCGCTTTCAAGCGGCCGAGCTGCCGCTTGAACGCAAGGAATGGCTCATTCGGCTCGCGGCGCGGCTCATGGCGCAGGATTTGCGCGAAATGGGGATCACCATAGATTGCGTGCCGGTACTCGATATTCCAGTGCAAGGCAGCCATGATGTGATCGGCGACCGCGCCTATGGGCGCGATCCAAAGACGGTCGCCAAACTCGGCCGCGCCGCCGCGCTGGGCCTTCTCGATGAAGGCGTGCTGCCGATCATGAAACATGTCCCCGGCCACGGTCGCGCCACGGTCGACAGCCATCATGCGCTGCCCGTCGTCACCGCCCCCTTGGCGCAACTCGCCGAGACGGATTTCCTCCCCTTTGTGGAAAATGCCGATTTGCCGGCCGCAATGACCGCGCATGTCGTCTATATGGCGCTCGACACCGGGGCGCCGGCGACGCTTTCCGCGCGTGTGATCGGTGACATCATCCGCCAAAGGATCGGCTTCGCCGGCCTCCTTTTGAGCGATGATCTCTCTATGCAGGCGCTCTCCGGCAGCCTCCATGAGCGCGCCGCTGCGGCCTTTGCCGCCGGCATCGACATTGCGCTCCATTGCAATGGCGATCTCGTCGAGGCGCGCGCCGTTGCCGCCGCGGCGCCGGTGCTGGCGGGCGAGAGCCTGGCCCGCGCCGAGGCTGCTTCGGCCTGCCGCGCCGCGGCCATGTTGGCTGCGACCGCCAGCTTCGATCCTGTGGAAGCCTGGGCCCAGATTGCGGCTGCGCTTGCGATTGCCGCCTGATCGGATCAGAGTCGCCAAAGAGCCTTAGAGCGTGCTTGTGTTCGCTTGAAGCGCTATCACGCTTAAGGCCTTGTTTTAACGCATGATCTTATCCGAAAAACCTGCAACTTTTCGGGATCATGCTGTAGACTTAGATGAGGAAAAGTGGGAATCGGCTTTCCGCCCGCATCCCGCTCTAAACTATGAGAATCGATCACGTTTCTGGAGACATCGGATATATCCGATGTCTCAATTATGACTTTGGATTGATTCAATCCAAAGTCATCGTGACTAGAGGCGCGGCACAAGTTGAGTGAGTCGGCTTTGGAATTGCCCTTCGAACAGCAGCCCGAAAGCGAGGCGCAAACGACGTTTTTCGTCGATGTCGACGGCTTTGAAGGCCCGCTCGACCTGCTTCTCGAACTCGCAAGACGGCAGAAAGTCGATCTCCACAAGATTTCGGTCCTCGCTTTGGCCGAGCAATATCTCGCCTTCATCGAGGCCGCGCGGAGCTTGCGCTTGGAGCTCGCCGCCGACTATCTCGTCATGGCGGCCTGGCTCGCCTATTTGAAATCGCGCCTGCTGCTGCCACAGACTGAAAAGGACGAAGAGCCGCCGGCCGAGGATCTCGCCGCCGCGCTCGCTTTTCGCCTGCAACGTCTCGAAGCGATCCGCGCCGCCGCAGAAGCGCTCGTCAACCGGCCGCGGCTCGGGCGCGACACGTTTCTGCGCGGCCAGCCTGAAGGCGTCGAAGTGAGCCGCCGGCCGCAATGGCAGGCAAGCGTCTATGATCTTCTGTCGGCCTATACGCGGCAAAGGCAAAAACATGCTTTGTCGCGGGTCCGATTCAAACCGCGCTTCGTCTGGTCGCTTGCCGAGGCGCGCGCGGCGCTCCAGAAATTCGCCGGCGAGGTGCTGGATTGGAGCATTCTCGACACTTATCTCGCAGCCTATTGCACGACGCCGGAGAGAGGCCGCACCGTGCGGGCCTCAGCGCTCTCGGCGGCGCTGGAGATGGTGCGCCAAGGTGAGATCAGCATGCGCCAGGATCGCGCCTTCGCGCCGATCTGGGTCAAGCGGCGCCAGCCGGAACCTCCTTTGGAACCTCCTCTGAAACCTCTTCTGAGACCTCCTGGCGAGGCGGCAGGGTGAGCATGCCGACATCGCCTTCGTTGCGCGAGCGGTTCTTGCGAGGCTGGAGCGGGATCTCCGCATGTGACCTTTCACGCGATCCGTTCAAAGAGAAAGCTCAGCTTTCCCGCAAAAGCGTGGCGCCGCCTCCGATCCTTTGGGTCGAGGCCGCCTTTTCGGAGTATTGCCTTGAAGGAGAATGGGACATTGGCTGAAGTCGCAAGACTATTTCCGCAAGCACCGAATCGTGAGGACGAGAGGGAATTGGCTGATCCGAGCGAAGCCTTGTTCGGCGAAGCGATGCGGATCGCCGAGGCCATGCTGTTTGCGGCCGCCGAACCGCTCGATGAAGCCGAGATCGCCCGGCGCATGCCTGACGGCGTCGTCGTGACCGACGTGCTCGCCCGGCTCAAGGCCGATTATGCGCCGCGCGGGGTCAATCTCTTGCGCGTCGGCAAGAAATGGCTGTTCCGCACCGCCGCCGATCTCGGCTGGCTCTTGTCGCGCGATGATGTGGAGCCGAAGAAATTGTCGCGCGCGGCGCTCGAGACGCTTGCGATCACCGCCTATCACCAGCCTGTCACCCGCGCCGAAATCGAGGACATACGCGGGGTCACCATCTCGAAAGGGACGATGGATGTGCTCCTTGAGACCGGCTGGGTAAGGCTGCGTGGAAGGCGGCGGACACCCGGTCGGCCGGTGACTTATGGGACGACAGAGGCCTTCCTGCTGCATTTCGGCCTCGAATCGATCGGCGATCTGCCCGGTCTTGAAGAGCTGAAGGGCGCCGGCCTTTTCGATGGCCGCTTGCCGCAGGGCTTTGCCGTGCCCTTGCCCTCGGACGATCCGGCGCTGGCCGAGGATGAAGATCCTTTGGAGGGTGATGCGCGCGAGGATTTTGCCGGTTTTGCCGAAGGCGAAGCGGACGAGGGCGAAGCGGGCGCCGTGCCGAACGAGGCGGCGGAAGACTCTACGGCGTCCTTCGACGATCCCGAGCGCGACGAGGAATTCTAAACGAGGCTGGGGTCAGGTCCCCCATGCCGATGTCACCATCCCCTTCGCCTTGCTCGGTCAGACAAGGCCTGCGCGGCGAGGCGGAAAGGCGGGAGGGAATGGCGCGTGACCGACGCATCTGCGGACTCACTGCGTTACAGCTTCTTCGGCAATCTGTAACTTTGGCGAATAATGCGAGGCGTTGCCGCGGCCGGCACGGGCATCGCGCGCAAACATGATGAGATGATGCGCGGAAATGGCGGTCGAGAGGATCGCCTCGATCTCGCCGCGCAGCAGGCGCGGCAGGGTGAAGCGCCAGAAGGGGCGGCGATAATCACCGCGGACGCCAAGCTTCCACAGCACTTTGGCGAGCATGGTCAGGCCGCGGCGCGCATTGGCCGGCGAGCAGCGCGTCTTGCTGAACGGCCGGGGCAGCCGATTGGGCCAGGTCGCGCGCATCTGATGCTCGTAACGAGCGAAGAGTCGGGCCGGATCATAGGCCTCGTCCATGCATTCACGCCACATCGCCACGACATCGTCATAGGGCAATAAGAATTGCACATTGGATTCGCGGCTCTCGTCATGATGGAGCCGGTTTGCTCGCGCCAACCGATCCCAAAGCGGCGTTTGCGGCAAGGCCTGCAAGAGATTGATCGTCAGCATCGGAATCTTCGATTGCTCGATGAAATCGAGAATCATTCGGCCTGAGTCCAGCGTGTCCGTGTCGAGTCCGAGAATGATGCCGGAGACGACCTGCATGCCATAGCTGTTGATCGTTTGAACCGAGTCGAGGATCGGCATGACGAGATTGTGTTTCTTGTCCATGCTTTTGAGCGCCTCGGGCTCCGGCGTCTCGATCCCGCAGAATATCGCGTCGAAAGCGGCCTCGCGCATCTGCGCCAGAATTTCGGGATTTCGCGCAATGTTGAGGGTCGCTTCGCAGGCGAAGTTGACCGCATAGCCGGTGCGCTTCTGCCAAGCGATGAGATGCGGCAGCAATTCGGCCACGGCGGCCCGATTGGCGATGAAATTATCGTCGACGAAATAGATCTGCCCGATGACGCCACAGGCCAGCAATTTGTCGAGCTCGGCCGTGATCTGCTCCGGTGTCTTGATGCGGGCGATGCGGCCGTAGAGCCCCGGAATGTCGCAGAATTCGCAGCGATAGGGACAGCCGCTCGAAAATTGGATCGTGCCGATCAGATAGCGGTCGATCTTGGCGAGCTCATAGGCCGGCAACGGAAATTCGGCGAGATCGCGGCGCGCTTCCGTCTTCAAAACGATCTGCCGATCAGGCCGCGCCACGTCATGAGCGAGGATCGAGATCAATTGCTCGGTCGCATCGCCGAGTTCGCCAATATGGAGATAATCGGCATTGGGGTAATATTCGGGGCAGGCCGAAACCGATGGGCCACCGAGAGCGACGACCTTGTTGTGCCGATGGGCTCTGCGGCAGATGTCGTCGATCTGCCGACGCTGGATATGCATGCCGCTGACGAAGACGACGTCGGCCCAGGCGAAATCGCTGTCTTCGGCCCGGTCCATATTTTCATCGATGAAGCGCACGGACCAATGTGGCGGCAGAGCGGCGGCGATGACTAGCAGGCCTTGCGGCGGCATGCAGGCCTTAATCCCCGCGGTGAGCTCATAGGAATATTCGAAGGTACCGAAGGAAGGGGTATAGCGGGGGAAGACGCAGAGGATGCGCCGCTCACTGTCTTGCAACGATTGGGTCATCTGCAACGAATGGGTCATCGGCCTCGCCTTCATCAGCCTGTCGAGGTTTTGAGCCTATCGAGGTTTTGGCCATCAAAGCCAATCAGCCCCTTGTCTGTATAGGTTTTCTGCGCCGAGCACGAAAGTGCCCACTCCGATATTGTTGCGATTATCGCGATTATCGTCTGCGCACATATTTTGGTCGTATTGTTGATGGCATGTGGCGCCGCTCAGAGTCTGGGGCGGCCTGTGCCCAGGATGTCTAACGACATGCCGCTTCGGCACCGCGCCCCGCGCTCCTCTTCGGCTTATGGCCTATTCCGAGCTTTATGGCCTATTCCGGCCGCGATCTCGCGTCGCATAGGGCGGCCGAGAGCCTCGTGCTAGCCCAGGCGCACCGTGCTGAAAGGCGTCTCTTGCAGCACCCTTTCAGGGCGGCCTGCGGCGCGCAAGGGCGCGTGAACCCTTTCGCGCGAGGGGCTTTGCCAGCAAGTTCCTTTTATAAGGCAAATACCATGCAATCGGGCCATTCTGCGAACAAATTTCGTATTACGTGTGAATTGCCGTGAGGTTTTGCGCGAGCCATTAAGAAAACGATGCGGAAAGCCGTCAGAAAAGCCGGGGCGGAGCTGTGGAATCTCAGTGCCGCGGTCGGCTGCGCTCCTATGGCACGGACGGCACCAGCGTCCATGTGGTGCGTGGACGCATCGTGGAGAAATACGGAGAAATACAGAGTGAGGATCGGTCTTTTGTCGGATCAAGACGCGGAAATAAAAGAAGGCGTGCAGGTTGACAATATTGTCGTGGCGCATGCCGGCGCTTCGCTTCGTGACGGTGACGAGGTGAGCGTGCTTCTCAACGAAGAGTCTGATCGGACGGGGCAAGTATAATGGCGCTCAACGTCTCAGCCTGGTCGATCCGCAAGCCGCTGCCGGCGATCGTCTTCGCGCTCGTGGTTCTCGCACTCGGCGTGGCGAGCTTCAGGAAGCTGCCGATCACACTTCTTCCCAATGTCGATCCGCCGCTTGTCTCGGTGGTCGTCACCGACATCGGTATGGCGCCTGCCGATCTCGAATCGCAAGTCACCAAGCCGATCGAAGATGCGGTGGCCGGCGTCGCCGGCGTGAACCATATCATGTCTTCGGTCAGCAACGGCGTTTCGGTGACGACGATTACCTTCGGTCTCGACGCCAAGACCGACCGGGCCTTGAACGATGTCAAGGATGCCATCGCCCGCATTCGGGGCACGCTGCCAAGCGCGATCTCCGAGCTGCAAATCAAGCGGGTTGATGCGATCGGGCTCGGCATTCTCACCTATGCGGCGATCTCGACCAGCAAGACGCCGGAGCAATTGTCCTATTTTGTCGATGATGTCGTCGCGCGCAAGCTGGAGGACATCCGCGGCGTGAGCTCGGTCGAACGGATCGGCGGCGTCGAGCGCGAATTTTTGATCTCGTTCAATCCCGACCGTCTGCGGGCCTATGGGCTCACGGCGGCCGATGTGACCCGTCAGCTGCGCGGCATCAATAAAGATGCGGCGGGGGGCGCCAAGCGCCAAGCAACGCTCGCCGGGACGATGATCAGCCTGCCGAAGGGCGGCGAGGTGCGGCTCGATGAGCTCGGTACCGTCACCGATACGATCGCCGCGCCGCAGCAATTCGCGCGAATGAACGGCCAGCCGATCGTTGGCTTCAGCATTCTGCGGACCAAGGGCGCGAGCGATGTGACCGTGGCGGCCAAGGTCGAAAAAGCCCTCGAGAAAATCAAAACCGAAGATTCCGACGTCAATATCAAGCTCATCGATACGTCGGTCCATTATACGGAAGGCAATTACGACTCGGCGCTGCACACGCTCTTCGAGGGTGCCGCTCTCGCGGTGATCGTCGTCTTCCTCTTTCTGCGCGATTTGCGTGCCACCGTCATTGCCGCGATCGCCTTGCCCTTGTCGATCATCCCCGCATTCTGGGTGATGGACATGCTAGGCTTTTCCTTGAACCTCGTGAGCCTTCTCGCCATCACGCTCGCGACCGGCATTCTCGTCGACGACGCGATCGTCGAAATCGAAAACATCGTCCGCCATATGCGGATGGGGAAATCGGCCTATCAGGCGGCACTCGATGCAGCCGATGAGATCGGCCTGGCTGTGATTGCGATTAGCCTGACCATCGTCGCGGTCTTCGTGCCGGTCAGTTTCATCGGCAATATCGCCGGACAATATTTCAAGCAGTTCGGTCTGACGGTGGCTGCGGAGGTGATGTTCTCGCTCATCGCCGCGCGGCTGATCACGCCTATGCTCGCCGCCTATTTCCTGAAGCCGCATCCGCGCGAGGATGTCGAAGGGCGGTTGACGCAGCGCTATGGCCGGCTGGTCGAATGGTCGGTGGTGAACCGTTACAAGACCGTGATCATCGGCCTCGTGCTTTTCACGGGCTCCATTCTCAGCCTCACCACCAATCTGGTGTCGCGGGATTTCCAGCCGACGCAGGATTCTGGCCGTTCGCATCTCGCAATCGAACTGGCCGCCGGCGCGAAGCTTGACGACACGCGACATACCACGGATCGCATCGCCGAGGTGCTGCGCAAGCACCCCGAAGTGACGAGCGTCTTCATCGACGGCGGCCGCATTTCGCCTGGCATGCCGGAAGCCCGCAAGGCGCAGCTCACCGTCAATTATGTGCCGAAGAGCAAGCGGACATTGTCGGTGCTGCAATTGCAGGCGCTGATCAACAAGGATCTCGACAGCATCCCCGACATCAGACATTGGTTCGTCGATGATTACGGCACCCGGCCGGTGTCGCGCATCTTCACCGGACCCGATGGCGCGACGGTGACGAAAGTCGCCGCCGACCTTGCGCAGCAGATGCGGCAGATCCCGCTGATCAGCAATATCGTCGCCTCGACGGCGTTTAATCGGCCGGAACTCCATATCAAGCCAGACCAAGATCTTATGGCAAAGCTCGGTGTCTCGGACGACAGTCTTGCCGAGACGATCCGCGTTGCCACGATCGGCGATGCCGGTCCGGCGCTGGCGAAATTCGATGCCGACGGCCGCCGCATTCCGATCCGTGCCGAGCTCAGCGAAAAAGCGCGCGGCAATCCGCAAGTGCTCAACAGTCTGGAAGTACCGACCGATGCGGGCGGTTCCGTGCCGCTCGGAAGGATCGCGCAAATCCAATTCGGCGAGGGCCCGGTTAGCATCCAACGCTTCGACCGCGCCCGCTCCGCGACGGTCCAGGCTGATGTCGTCGGCAATGCCGCGCTCGGCGATGTCGAGACGGCGCTCAACAAGCTGCCGCTCATGCAGCATCTGCCGGAAGGCGTGAAAGTCCGGAAATCGGCCAGTACCGAAGCGATGGATGATTTGAGCAGCGGCTTCACCGAGGCGATGCGCAATGGCCTCATCATGGTCTATGCTGTTCTCGTGCTGCTGTTCGCGAGCTTCCTGCAGCCGGTCACCATTCTTTTCTCGCTGCCGCTGTCAATCGGCGGCGCCATTCTCGCCCTGCTCGTGACCGGGCGTCCGCTCAGCATGCCGGTGATCATCGGCATATTGATGCTGATGGGCATAGTGACCAAGAATGCGATCATGATCGTCGATTTCTCGACCAAGGCGATGGCCAAGGGCATGGCCCGCACCAAGGCCGTGGTCGAGGCCGGCAAGAAGCGCGCGCGGCCGATCATCATGACGACGATCGCCATGATCGCGGGCATGGTGCCGAGTGCGCTCGGCACCGGCGCCGGCGGCGAATTCCGTTCGCCCATGGCAATTGCCGTCATCGGCGGTCTGCTCGTCTCGACCTTGCTGTCGCTCCTCTTCGTTCCCGCCGTCTTTGCCGTCATGGATGATGTGCGGCTCGTCCTGCTTGGCGGCTGGAATGCGGTGACCGCCGGCCGCAAAGACGGTGCCAAAGCTGATCTCGGCCTCGACCCGGAGTCTGCGCGAGGCCCGGCCGAATAATCGTGCAGCGGCCGGCGCTGTCCGCACGCTTGGCGCGCCGATGTCGCACGAAGTCCTCGGCGCTGCGCCAGATCAATACGCGAGCCTTTCAAGATGCGGGAAGATTGGCCACGCAGCGGGCCTGGCCTCGACCTCGACGCAACCATCGTCGAGGGGCTGATCGGGCCTCTCTTCCCGGGCTGCCGGATCACCGAGATGGTGCCGGTCGCCGGCGGTTTGACGAATACGAATGTCCGCTTGCGCCTCGCTGGTCGAACGCCACCCATTCTACTGCGCTTCTATCAGCACGGCGGCGATCTCGCGCAGAAGGAGATGGCGCTCTGCCGCATGGTGGAGAAACAGGTGCAGGTTCCGTCCTTCCTCCATTTCGCGCCGGAAAACCCTGTCACCGGCCACGCCTTTGCGGTGATGGGCTGGGTCGAAGGAATGCCCCTCGATGCGGCTCTGCCGAGGCTCGACCATAGTGCGCTTGCGAGGCTGGGGGACGCGATCGGCCGCACGCTCGCGGCGATTCACGGATTTGCCTATGAACATTTCGGCTTTTTCAATGCCGATCTGAAGGTCGATGCGCCGATCGATCTCGGTCGCAGCGGCCTTGTCGCCTATCTCCATCAATGTCTGGTCGAAGGTCTGGGCGGTGCGCGGCTCGGTGCCGAGCTTACCGCCGCTGTCCTTGCCTTTGCCGCGCGCGAGGGGCATCGGGTCGAGGAATGGCAACAAAGGGCCTGCCTCGTTCATGGCGATTTCAACCCGTCCAATATTTTGATCCGGCAGAGGGCCAATGGATCGGCATGGGAACTGGCGGCGATCATCGATTGGGAGTTCGCCTTCGCCGGCGCGCCGGGCTTCGACTTCGGCATTTTGCTGCGCCCGCCGCTCGCCACCTCTGCGCCCTTTATCGCAGCTTTGGAGCAGGGCTATCGCGCGGCCGGCGGCGACATGCCGGCGGATTGGCAGCGCATCGCGCGGATTACCGATCTCTTTTCCTTCGCCGATGTCTTGCACCATCCGGAGACGAGCGACGCCGTCGTCGAAGATGCGAAATGCGTCATTCGCGGTCTGATCGCGGTGACGCCGAAGCCAAACCGGCCGAAAATACCCCAGCCGAAGCCAATGAGATGAATGCGAGCACAGAATGGATCTTCACAGCATCCTCCTCTCAGACAGCGAAAAGCCGTATGGCCTTCGTTGCCGTAAGAATGCCGGACTTCTCTCCGGGTTTTCTGTGATCCATGTCACACAACTGCGGAGCCCGTGGCGTGATCTTGCTTGAAGCCGGTGATGCCCGCGCGATGATCGCGCCCGACGGCGCCGAGATCAAGCGCTGGGATATTGCCGGCCGTCCGCTGATTTGGCAGGCCGATCCAGCGATTTGGGCGGAAACCGCGCCGATCCTTTTTCCTGTCGTCGGCTGGACGCGGAATGGCGAAGTCAGAGTCGGGGATCGGAGCTATCCGCTGGGGCTCCATGGCTTTGCCCGCCACAGGCGATTTGAGATCGTGGATCAGGATGTGAGCGGCGTCCGTTTGCGGCTGACGAGCGATGCTGCGACGCAGGCGCTTTACCCTTTCGATTTCAGCCTGACGATCGAGCATCGCCTCACCGGGGCGAGCCTGCAGACCGTCTTGGACGTCCACAATAGAGGCGATCGCGCCATGCCTTATGCCTGCGGCGTGCACCCGGGCTTTCGCTGGCCTTTTGCCGGCGGGGCGGCTGAAGCCTATCGGATCAGCTTTGCCGCGGCCGAAGATCCGGCGGTGCCGGAGATCGCGCCGGGCGGATTGATGTCTGCCCGCAGACGGCATTTGCCGCTCGCGGGGAGGGATTTGCCACTCGCTGCGGCGCTTTTTCAAAATGACGCGCTGTGCTTCTTGAACGCGCGGAGCCATGGCCTGCGCTTCGAAGCCCCTGATGGCGCCGCGATCAGCCTCGAAACGGAGGATTTTCCTCATCTTGCGCTCTGGTGCCGACCGGGCGCGGGATTTCTCTGCATTGAGGCTTGGACCGGCTACAACGATCCCGAGGATTTTGCCGGCGATCTCTTCGAAAAGCCATCGATGCGCCTGCTGGCGCCGGGGGCGACGGGGCGGCATGCGGCGATTTTTTCTTATGAGTCCGCGGCGCGTGGCGCGTAAAAGCAAGCGATGACATTCTTTGCCGGCACCGCGGTCTGGGCCGCAAGGCTTGGCAGACGCTCGGAAAACTGACAGATAGGTCAAGGCAATACATCTGCAATTCACGAAAAAGAGGGCGCAAATCCATGGCTTTGGCGAAACAGGAGGAGCTGGCGGCGGGGTCCGGGGACGGCATTCTCCGGCCATCGGGCGAAAAGGCCCTGCTGATCGACGGCAAGAAAGCCTCCGAACTGGTGATCGCCGAGGTGACCGCCGAAGCCGCCTCTCTCATCGCAAAAGGGATCAAGCCGGGCCTTGCCGTCATTCTCGTCGGCGAAAATCCGGCGAGCCAAGTCTATGTGAAATCCAAGAGCAAGGCGGCGCAGGCCTGCGGTTTTCATTCCATTCAATATGATCTTTCGGCTTCGACCGGCGAGGCGGATCTGCTGGCTGTCATCGACCAGCTCAATAGCGATCCGGCCATCCATGGCATTCTGGTGCAATTGCCGTTGCCTCCGGCGATCCATGCGACGCGGGTGCTCGAACGCGTGTCGCCGCTGAAGGACGTCGACGGTTTCCATCCTTTCAATGCCGGTCTGCTCTCGATCGGCGATCTCGATCGCGCGCTCGTTCCCTGTACGCCCGCCGGCTCGATGGTGCTCCTCGACAAAGCGATGGCGGCGCTCCACGCCGATCTCGCCGGCGCCGAGGCGGTCGTCGTCGGGCGCTCGAACATCGTCGGCAAGCCGATGGCGCAATTGTTGCTGTCGCGCAATGCGACGGTGACCATCGCCCATTCGCGCACGCGCAATCTGCCGGAGACTGTCGGCCGCGCGGATGTCGTCGTCGCCGCGGTTGGTCGGCCGGAGATGATCCGCGGCGACTGGATCAAGCCGGGCGCCGTTGTCATCGATGTCGGGATTAACCGTATTCCCGGCGAAGGGCTCAATGCGCAAGGCCAGCCGAAGACGCGGCTCGTCGGCGATGTCGCCTTTGCCGAGGCCCTGTCGCGGGCGGCGGCCATCACGCCGGTGCCCGGCGGCGTCGGCCCCATGACGATCGCCATGTTGATGGCCAATACGCTGCGGGCGGCTTCTCTCAGCCACGACGCTGCGTGAAATCGGCGTGCCGGGAGCGTGCGCTCCCTGCATGCGTGCAAAATTGCGTTTTGTGGTAGATATTCGAAAGTTTAGTCCTTAGGCGGCGTTCCATGCGCGCGAGGGCGAAGCGAGATCGTTGATGGCGAGACGCAGCGCCGGCTGCGCCGAAACGATCTCGCGGGATCTTGAATGCGTGGCGTGCCGTCGCGACCGGTTTTAGGGCCAGCGGCCATGCAGACGCTCGCGCGTGTTCCTTTCTTCAAGGACGTCACCAATCTCGAATTCGAGCGCTATGACCGCCGCTGCATCTGGCGCCGCTTCGACGATGGCGAAACCATCGTAGATTATGAGGACGAAACCTCGGATGTCTATTTCATCGTCTCCGGCGAAGTCCGGGTGTTGATCCGCACCCAGGCCGGTAAGGAGATCATCCTCGCGGAAATGCGGACAGGACAATTCTTCGGCGAATTGGCGGCGATCGACGGGGCCAAGAGATCGGCGAATGTGACGGCTTTGACCAAGGCCGAACTCTGCATCATGCCGGGCAGCGTGTTTCGTGAGGTGGTCTTCACCTCGGCCATCACTTGCGATCGGCTTCTGCGGCTTCTCACCGGGCGGGTGCGCGAGCTCGATGCGCGGCTTGCCGAACATTCGATCTTCGATTTGAAACATCGGCTCTATTCCGAGCTTTTGCGCATGGCCGGGCCACGGCCCGGAAAGCCCGGCGAAAGGACGGTGACGCCGCCGCCCTATCATCATGTGCTGGCGGCGCGGATCGGCTGCCGCAGAGAGCAGGTGACGCGCGAGCTTTCCGCCATGGCGCATGAGGGATTGGTCGAAAAGACCCGCGGCGCGCTCGTGTTGCTTCGGCCGCAAGTGCTCGAAGCGCGGCTCGCCGAAGCCTTGCGCGAGGAAGGCTGAGCTTTATGCGCGTCGGCGAGGAGAGCCCCGGTCCGATCGTCCGGATCGAGGATCTGTGCAAGAATTTCGGCAGCGTCCGTGCGGTGGATGATCTCTCGCTTTCGATCGAAGCCGGCGAGTTTTTCGCGCTCCTCGGTCCTTCCGGCTGCGGCAAGACGAGCCTGTTGCGGATCATCGCTGGATTTGAGACGCCGGATCGCGGCCGCGTCTTCATCCGTGGCCAGGATATGACCGGCGTGCCGCCGCATCGCCGTCCCCTCAATATGATGTTTCAGTCCTATGCGCTCTTCCCGCATATGACGGTCGAGCAAAACATCGCCTTCGGGCTCGTTGAGCAAGCCCTAGCGAAAGCGGAGATCGGCGCGCGCGTCACCGAAATGCTGCGCCTCGTCCAACTCGAAGGGCTCGACAAGCGCCGGCCCGATCAATTGTCCGGCGGTCAGAGGCAGAGGGTGGCGCTGGCGCGCGCTTTGGCGCGGCGTCCCGCCATTCTTCTGCTCGACGAGCCGCTCGCCGCGCTCGACAAGAATTTGCGCGAGGAAACGCAGATCGAACTCGTCGCTTTGCAAGCGCGGCTCAAGACGACCTTTATCGTCGTGACGCATGATCAGCGCGAAGCGATCGTGCTGTCGCAGCGTCTCGCGGTCATGCGGGCCGGTCGTTTCGAGCAGGTCGGAACGCCCGGCGAGATCTATGAGCGGCCGGCGAGCCGCTATGTCGCGGAATTCGTCGGCGAGATCAATTTCATCGACGGGCATGTCGTTTCGTCCGAGAACGGCCGGCAGAGGATCGCGACGGCGGCAGGCCTCACCGAGGTCATCGCACGCCAACATTATGCCGACGGCGCGCCCGTCACATTTGCGCTGCGTCCCGAGCGTCTGCGTCTCGCCGTCGCGCCGGCCAAGGATCAGAGCAGCGTGAATGTCTTTTGCGGCAAGATCGCGGGACGTACCTATCGCGGCGAAAGCATGCTCTTCGACGTCTTGCTCGGCTGCGGCGCCAGAATGCGCGTGCTGAGGCAAAATTTCGGACCAGGCTTCGAAGATTTGGAGATCGGCGCCAAAGTCAGCCTCGCCTTCAGCGAAGATGCCGGGATCGTTCTCGCGCCATGAAGAGAGACTGGCAACGATCCTTGCGCATGGAGCAGGGACTTGTGCTTGCCTTGCCCTTTACCTGGCTCACTCTGTTCTTTCTCGTGCCTTTTGCGCTTGTGGCCAAGGTCTCCTTGTCGCAATCGGTGCTCGCCCAGCCGCCTTATCGGCCGCTCTTCGATTGGCACGATCCCAGCAGTTTCTTCGAAAAGCTGCACCAATTCTCTCTCGCCGCCTATGCCGGCCTGACCGAAGATCCGCTCTATCTGCAATCCTACATGGATTCCGTCGTCATCGCGGCTTTGGCGACGCTTTTCACGCTTCTCATCGCCTATCCTTTCGCGTTGGCGATCGCGCGCATGCCGAGGCGATGGCGTATCCTGCTCCTGATTTTCGCGATCGCGCCGTTTTGGACGAGCTTTCTCATCCGCGTCTATGCCTGGATCTTGCTGTTGAAGGATGAGGGCCTCATCAATGCGGCACTCATCGCGCTCGGCATTCTGCATGAGCCCTTGCATATTTTCGCGACCAATTGGGCCGTGCTCATCGGCATTGTCTATTCCTATCTGCCTTTCATGATCCTGCCGCTCTATGTGGCGCTCGACCGGCAGGACAAGGCGCTGGCGGAAGCTGCAGCCGATCTTGGCGCGACACCCTTTGCGGTCTTCCGTCGCGTGACCTTGCCGCTATCTGTGCCCGGCATTATCGCCGGCACTCTGATGGTCTTCATTCCGGCGGTCGGCGAATTCGTCATTCCGGATCTTCTCGGCGGCTCCGACACTTTGATGATCGGGAGCACCATGTGGAATGATTTCTTCGCCAATCGCGACTGGCCGACGGCCTCGGCTGCGGCAATCGTGCTGCTCATTCTGCTTGTTGGGCCGCTGGCGCTTTATGAGCAGTGGCAGATGCGGAGCGGGGCGGGCGGGGCGCGGCCATGATCCGCCCGACGAAATACCTGCAATGGGCGGCGCTCGCCATGGGTTTCGGCTTTCTCTATGTGCCGATCATCCTTGTTGTCGGATTCAGCTTCAATACCTCGCGGCTCGTCACCGTCTGGGGCGGTTTCTCGACGCGCTGGTATGGCGAGCTTTTTGCCAATGAGCAGCTGATGGACAGTGCGGCGACGAGCCTCAAGGTCGCCTTTGCCTCCGGGCTTATCGCGACCGTGCTCGGGACTTGCGCTGCGGTCGCGCTCGTGCGCTTTGGCCGATTTCACGCGCGCACTTTGTTTGCCGCGATGATCTATGCGCCGATCGTCATGCCAGAAGTGATCACCGGCCTTGCGCTGCTCCTGATGTTCGTTTCGCTAGGCTTCGAGCGCGGTCTCTGGACGGTCGTCATCGCCCATGCGACGCTCGGGCTGTGCTATGTCGCGATCATCGTCAGAGCCCGGCTTGTCGACTGCGACCCTGCGCTCGAAAAAGCAGCCGCCGATCTCGGCGCGCCGCCTTGGCGCGCCTTCATGCTCGTCACTCTGCCATTGATCATGCCCGCGATCGCCGGCGGATTTCTCTTGTCGGTCACTTTGTCGCTCGATGATCTCGTCATCGCGAGTTTTACGACGGGGCCGGGCACGACGACCTTGCCGATGCGCATCTATAGCGCGGTGCGGCTCGGCGTGACGCCGCAGATCAATGCCATGTCAACCCTATTGCTCGCTTCGGTCGCGCTCGGCCTTTGTCTCGCCGGCATCGCTTTGCGGCGGCGGGGCAGGTGAGCTCTATTTGGTTGGTGAGCTCTATGTGGAGAGCCGCGGGCCGACTTATCCTGCCATTCGCGGATGCAAATGTCAGGGTCGGACCACTGGCGGCGGCGTGGACGGCCTGGGCGGCGGCCGGTCGACGATCAAATTCACATTGTCCCAAGGCCCCTTGATCCCGAGCCGGAGCGGCGTCCCCGCATTGTCTGCCTTGTCGGCCGCAGCGCGGGGTTGTGCGAGAGCCCAAAGATCAAGATTGCGGTCGCCAAGATCGGCGCTGCCGCCGAAGCTCACAGCCGTCCCATCCGCGTCAATATGGCCATCGGCGATCTTCGCAATGCCATGGGCGATCTGCAAGCCGAAGCTCGCTCTATCGAAATTCGTTACGCTCTGGGTTGGATCACCTTGTGTGGTGAGGAAGCTGGATCCGCTCGTGTGCAAGGCCGTTGCGAGATCGACGCCGATGAGCTGCCCGTTTGTCACATCGACCTCTCCATGGCCGGACAGCGCACGCATGAGCTGATCGAAACTGCCGCCTTTGCTTTCGACCATTATGGAGCCGCTCAGCGAGCCAGACAGCGGATGCCTAATGGTCTGGCCATGCAACATCGGCTGGAGATCGACGCCTTTGGCGCTGGCGGAGGCCCGCAGATCGAGAGTCTTGCCCTGCGTCGAGAGCGACAGGCGGCCCCTGATCGTGCCGCCATCGGCCGTTGCTTCCGCGAGCGCGAGGTCGATGAAGCCGGGCCGCGTCAGCAGCGACAGAGCGGCATCCTTGATCTCCATGTCGTTCAAGCGCAAACGCGAAGCAGAAAGCCGCAGGTCGAGATTGGTGAAGCCGAGATCGGCCAGCTCGAGCCCTTCATCGTTCCATCGCCCATAAGCTCCGCGCGGCCGCGGCAATCCCTCGAGGAAAGGCGTCACATCGAGGAGATTGGTGGCGAGCGTTCCCGAAAGGCGCGGCGTTTGACCGTCGGTCAGCACCGCGAGCGTTCCCTCGTAATCATTGCCGTCGAGACGCAGATGCAAATTGGTGAGCGCCGCAGTGTTGGAGTTCACATCGGCGTCGCAATGCAGATCGAAATTGGCAAATCGGCCGTGTTTGGCGAAGGAAAAACCGGCGAGTTGGGCAAGTGCGCGCAAGGATGGCGCGCTGACGGCGAGACTGCCCCCGTATTGAATATGCGGCGCTGCCGAGATCCGGCCTGAGGCCAGGATTTTGACCGCATCCGACTCGAGCTGCAAAGTGCCAGCGGAGTCGCCGCCCCGCAAGAGTTCAACCGGTTGCGCCAGCCATGCCTTCAGCTGCATCGGTACATTGCTGAAGCTGAACGCGCCCGTCAAGGTTGCCGAAGCATCGAGGCTGCGCCAATTGGCGGTGACATTGATGTCGTCGATGAAGATGTCCTGGTGCGCACCATGGCGTTGGAGGCGGGCGCTGCCGTCGACAATATCGAGGATGCCCAGCTTTGCCCTGTCGATCGCGGCGGCCTCCGGACTTGCCGATTTGGCACCGGCGGCACGGCCGATCGCACTCTCCGGCGTCATCGGCCTGTCGTCGAGACCAATGATCATCTTGGGTTGGTAGAGAACGGCATGGCCGACCTCGACCCGGCCGGCGAAGAGCGGCAGGACGCGCAGATAGCCGGTGAAACTCGCGGCATCGATCCGCAGCGCCGCCTTGGGATCGGCAAAGCTGATGTTCTCGATTTCGATATGCGGCTGCGGAAAGAGCGCGAAACGCGCGCCGCCGTGGATTAAAGTCGAAAAGCCCGTCGTGCGGCGGATCTGCGCGGCAAGATCGCTGTTCAAGACCGCAGCGGTCAGCAGGAAACTCGCAGCTACTGCGGCCACGCCGGCGCTCGCCACGAGCCCGCCGATGAGCCAGCTGACCTGCACCATCTTGACGCGGCGCGCGGGGCGGGCTGTGACATGTGCGGTCTCGTTCATGGCCTGCCTTGCCTCATTGGGCCTGCCTAGAGCGGTTTCAGGTTTGGTGTCCACACCAAACCGTTTCGAAACCGCTCTCAGTCAAAAAGTTGGAGCATTTTCAGCAAATCAAGTCGGGCTTGCCCGACTTGATCATCAAAAGAGCCGATCTCGGCAACAGCCGAGATGGCAACCGGTTCCCACTTTTGCTGAAAATGCTCTCGCATCAAATTGCCGGTGACCGCCGGGCGCGCCGCTTATGGGCCTGCGGACCGATCTCATTTTCTGCCGATCGGACAAGCCCGGCTGCGCGCATCAGGCTTTGTGGGAGATCAAACCGATCCAAACCTGTAAATTCACTGATTAAAGCGGATTTGCGGCTAAGATATCGGTGCCTTTGAAGCCGGACTCATCATAGCCAAGCCAAGCCCTCATGTGGCGCGAAAAACCGATGTCGCCGGCATGATCTTGGCCTTTGCGCGAAGCCGGCGATGATTTTGACGTGCAGCCATTCGTCCCGGAATACACAGGCGCCAAAATAAGCCGCGCGCAAGGCCGCGGCCTTGGCGCCTTGCCGTCGCTATTCCTGCCATTACGCTCGTCAGAGGGAAAGCGCCAGCTCGCTTCGCGGCAAAAGCCCGCCGGCGCGCTCAATATTTGCGGATGAGGCTCACGAGCTTGCCTTGGATGCGGACACGGTCCGGCCCGAAAATCCGCGTCTCATAGGCGGGATTGGCGGCCTCCAACGCGATCGAGGCGCCGCGCTTGCGCAACCGCTTCAAAGTGGCTTCCTCATCATCGATCAGAGCAACGACGATGTCGCCGGTCTCGGCCGTATCCTGCTTGCGGATCACCACGAGGTCGGAATCGAAAATGCCGGCCTCGATCATCGAATCGCCGCGCACTTCGAGCGCATAATGTTCGCCAGGCGGCAGCATGTCCGGCGGCAGGTTGATCGTGCTGCTGCGTGTCTGCAAAGCCGTGATCGGCGTGCCGGCGGCGATCCGGCCCATCACCGGGATCGCGACGAGCGCGCGCTCGGCTTCCTCCTCGTTCGCCGCCGCCAAGGAACGGACCCGGCCGAGATTGCCCTCAATGATCGAAGGCGAGAATTTTTTGCCGCGCGGCGAGGCCGGCGTCGAGGATTCGGGCAGGCGCAGCACTTCGAGCGCCCGCGCCCGATTGGGCAGCCTGCGGATGAAGCCGCGCTCTTCGAGCGCCAGGATCAGCCGATGGATGCCGGATTTCGAGCGCAGATCGAGCGCATCCTTCATCTCGTCGAAGGAGGGCGGCACGCCGGCCTCCTTCAGCCGCTCATGGATGAAGCGCAACAATTCGCTCTGTTTTCTGGTCAGCATCGGCTCTCACTCGTTGGCCATCTTGGGCGGGGCCGTTCCGGCGCAAATCTCGTCTGGCCGAATCGGTGTCTTTGCGGAACGCGGCCTAGACTGGAGGAAGGCCTTAAACAAAGAGTGAACGAACTATATTCGTTCTTGCTGTGTTCCGCAAGAGGGAAGCGTTGTTATACTTCACAAGCCCAATGCGGAGGCTTAGAAAATGGCCGCCGCTGAAAGACGCGAATCGTTCGCGCCCGGCAGGCTTTGGAGCCTGTGGGATATGCTGAGATTAGAAGTTAACCCATTTTTTTCGGGGCTTTCCCGCTTTTCGAAAATCGCTCAGGGTTTCACAATGCTTCAGCAGTTTTCACCTGGCGGAAAGCTGGCAAGCGCAAATTTTTCGACTGAACAATTCAATGAATTTCGCAATGATATTGATTCATTTTGTGATGCCTGCAAAGTATTAGAATTGGAAATTACTTTAGAAGCTGTAAATAGATTGCGAAATCTAATTTCTAATATCAAAATCGATCCTTCTGGAGAACATTTTCATATAGATCAGATGTCTTTTCAGAGCATAAGATCATTGGGCGATGATATAATTAATAGGGCAAAAGATGAGCTTAATACGCGGTTATTATTGGTTATCCAAAGCAGATTGGCTAAATACTATAAGCAGACAGATCCTCTTTTTGGTGGAGGGGTCTTCTCAAAATTTCCGTCTGCAAACGATGATATCTATGAAGCGGGCATGTGCTTGGCCTTTGAGCGTGCGACTGCTTGCGTCATGCATTTGAACCGCGTTTTAGAAATTGGGCTAGCTGCATTGGCAAAGACCATTGGCGTCGCGCGCCAAAATGATTGGGGCGCATATCTTCGCGAAATTGAGCAAGAGCTAGACAAGCGCGCGAAGACATCCGGGGCGCGCTCCGCAGATGAACAATTTTATGCGGCAGCGGCCGCTAATTTTGACCGGCTACGACGCGCATATCGCAATCCGACGATGCATCCTGAAAAAACGTACTCGACTGAACAAGCAGAAGATATTTTTCTAGCGACCAAATCGTTCATGTCGCATTTAGCCGCTCGCATCAGCGAGTAGCGTTCTTGGGCGGAACGATCTTCCCGAAAACCTTTTCGAAATCCTCTGCGCTTTGAGGATTATCGACGCCAAGCTCGCGAGCGGTTTTCTTAAACCGCTCGTATTGAGCCTTCTTAGTCAGTTTCGGGGGTTCGCTTTGGCTTTTCCCGTTTGTTCATGCAAACCGTCATCGATGCTTTCTGCAGGTAAATTCAGCTTCCGCCGAAATTCTGCAAACTCCTCGTCAAGCCTTTGCACAACATTGCACATCTCTTCGATCAATCGGGCTAGCCCAAGGACAACGTCCTGCTTGCCCCGATGAAGCTCGTCAAGCTTTTCCTCGACGGTCATTTCATTCCAGGTTTTCGGCATTTTTTGCGGCCCTTCTTGGGACGCTCAGCAGTAATGAGTCGGTGCGTTCCATGTCATCTGCGCCCAGCCGAACGCGATTGCGATAACGGAAACCAAACTTACTTAAATAACGGTTAAGTGTTTCCTCGGCGCAATGTGGTAAACATCCTTCATGCCGCGTTGGAAGATCGAATAATAGCCTTCGACCGCGTTGGTAATGACCATGTTTTCGCCCTCGCGGCGAAGATACTCGTCTTTTGCATGGTTTACGGTGTCATGGCCGGCAAACTTCGGCCGCCGCGATTGCGATCTCAGGATACCAGGCGGCTTGGTCAGTCATGATCGCCGCTTCACGGGCGCACGAGGGTTTGCCAAGTATAATATCGCCTTTTGAAAATTGCCGGTATTGACACATACGCCGAATTGGCCCGACGTTAGGTGTCTCATGTGGGGGAGAACTATTGCATGCGTATCCCGACGGCAATCGCGCTTCTTGCGTGTCTAGCGCTCGGAGGCTGTTTCGAAGGACCACAGGGCCCGCCTGGACCGAAGGGTGATCCGGGCGCCCAGGGTCCAGCCGGGCCTCAGGGCCCTGCGGGAGTGGCCGGACCTCCAGGACCTCCCGGCCCCGCCGGGCCGGCCGGTCCCGCCGGGGCAGCTGGACCAAAAGGGCCATAAAAAGCGACGCAAGCGGCCAGTATGGAGAGCCCGGTCAATGGGATGAACTTGACTGGGCTCATTCATTTTTGCCGCCTCAGTTAGCGCCCTCGTCCTTTTTAGAAGTCGCTATTTCCCGCGCTTTCAAATCCCGCCCTTCGGCAGCCTGATCACCTGACAGAGATCCCCCGCCTTTGCCTCCGGCGCCTGCGGCATCCGCACCACCAGGCATTGCGCTTGCGCCATCACGCGCAGCAATGAGGAATCTTGCGCGGCCAAGGGCGTCGCGACGGGCAGGCCGCTCTCGTTGATCGTCAGTGTCGCGCGCAAAAAATCCTGGCGGGAATCATTGGCGCGCACCGCGCCGCCGAGGAGGGCGGGTTCGCTCATATCGGCATCGGCGTCCGGCGCGCCGCAGAGCGCGCGGACGAGCGGCAGAAGAAACAACACGCCGCAGACGATGGCCGAGACCGGATTGCCGGGGAGCCCTAAGATCAGCATGTCGCCGAGCCGGCCATGGATCAGCGGCCTTCCGGGTCGCATGGCGATGCGCCAGAAGCCAAGCTCCATCCCTTCGTTGGCCAGCGCGGATTTGACGAGATCATGATCGCCGACGGAGGCGCCGCCGAGCGTGACCAGAACGTCGGCGCGTGCCTCCCGGGCGCGTCTGATGCCGGCTTCGAGCGCGGCAAAATCATCGCCGGCTATGCCGAGATCGATCGGCGTGCCGCCGGCCAATTGCACATAGGCGGCGATGGCGAAGCTATTGGAGGCGACGATCTGAGCTTCGCCGATCGTGTCGCCCGGGCGCACCAATTCATCGCCCGTCGCGAGGATCGCTATGCGCGGCCTTCTGACGACCGGCAGCTCGGCATGATCCATGGCGGCGGCGAGCGCGATCTCGACCGGCCCGAGCATTGTGCCTTCGGGAAGCAGCCTGTCGCCTTCTGAAAAATCGAGCCCCGCCTTGCGGATGAAATCGCCGCTCGGCACGCTTTTTTGCGGCGCGATCATCGCCCCGTCGGCTTTGACATATTCCTGCATCAACACGGCATCGGCGCCTTGCGGCACCGGCGCGCCGGTAAAAATGCGGACGCATTCACCCATACCGACCGTGCCGGAAAAGCCATAGCCGGCGGCGCTTTCGCCGATCAGTTTCAATTGCGCGGGCAGGGTGGCGACATCACCGGCGCGCAGCGCATAGCCGTCCATGGCCGAGACGGCGATCGGCGGCTGGGTGCGCTTGGCGGCGAGATCCGCGGCCAAAGTGCGGCCGAGCGAATCTGCGAGCGCGACGGTCTCGACGTCACGAATTTTTTGGGCGGCGGCGAGGATTCTTACGCGCGCCTCGGCGACGGAAAGCGGCTTTTCGTTGGGCATTTTGGCTGGATTGGCTCCAAGGTCTGAAAGGATCAGGACGATCGATCACCCCACCCGGTCGCTTCGCGGCCAGCCTCCCCAAAAGGGGAGGGATCGATCCTTCCCCTGCAAGGGGAAGGTGGCAGCACTGCGCAGCAGCGCTGACGGATGGGGTCCTCCAGGCTCCGCATTCACGCCTTTCCGCGTTTGAAGGAACCGGATTTGCCGCCCTCTTTCTCGACCAGCGCGATCGCCTCGATGCGCATCGAGCGGTCGGCGGCCTTCAACATGTCGTAGATCGTCAGAGCGGCGACGGCGACCGCCGTCAAGGCCTCCATTTCAACACCTGTCTGGCCGGTCACCTTGGCGCCAGCGCGAATTCTTATGCCGGGCAGAGCCGGATCGGCTTCGAGATCGACGCTGATCTTGGTGAGCGCCAGCGGATGGCAGAGCGGGATGAGATCGGCCGTCTTCTTCGCCGCCATAATGCCGGCGATGCGCGCCGCGGCAAAGACATCGCCTTTCTTGGCATTGCCGGCGAGCGCGAGATCAAGCGTCTCCTTGGCCATCACCACGCAGCCTTCGGCAAGTGCCGAACGCGCGGTGACATCCTTCTCCGAGACATCGACCATATTGGCGGTGCCGGTGGCGGAGAGATGCGACAGTTTTGTCATGGGATGAGTGCTACTCTCGTTCGCTCGGCGTCCCCTCTCCCTGCGAGCGGAGCGAAACGGGGAGAGGGTTAGGGTGAGGGGCATGGAGATTGGCCGCGATGTTGGAGCAAATCCCCTGGCCCCTCACCTTACCTCTCCCCGCAAGCGGGGAGAGGAGCGGCAGGCGTTGTGCCAAAGAGAAGCTGCTGCGTCGCTGCCGCCACATCCTTGCAGCGCATCAGGCTTTCGCCGACCAAAAATGTCGAGATGCCAGCGTGGCGCAGACGCAGGCAATCCTCATGGGTTGCGATCCCGCTCTCGCTGACCATGATTCTGTCGCGTGGAATTTTCTCCGCCAGCTGTTCGGAGGTTTCGAGCTTGGTTTCGAATGTATGGAGGTCGCGGTTGTTGATGCCGATGAGGCGAGGTTCGAGCTCCAGCGCGCGCGCGAGCTCGTTTTCGTCATGCACTTCGACGAGCACGTCGAGGGCAAGATCATGCGCGGTCTTGTTGAGTGCTTTGGCCTCGGCATCGCTGACGCAGGCCATGATGATCAAAATGCAATCGGCGCCATAGGCGCGGGCCTCGAAGACCTGATAGGGGTCGAAGAGGAAATCCTTGCGCAGCGCCGGCAGATGCGTCGCGCGGCGGGCGGTTTCGAGATCATCGAGCTTGCCTTCGAAGGAGGGCGCATCGGTGAGGATGGAAAGGCAAGTGGCGCCGCCTTGCTCATAGGCGCGCGCCAGCGCCGGCGGATCGAAATCGGCGCGGATCCGCCCCTTCGACGGGGAGGCCTTCTTGATCTCGGCGATGAGAGCGAGCCGGCCGGAAGCGAGCCGCGTCTCGATCGCGCGCAAAAAACCGCGCGGCGGATCATGATCATGCGCGCGCCGCTCGAGAGTTTGGAGCGGCATGCGCAATTTCGCTTCGGCGATTTCTTTGCGCTTATAGGCTTCGATCTTCTTCAGAATATCGGCCATCGCTTCCCCTTGATTGGTCCTCAGCTGGGCTCGGCAGCGGCATTCGAGATTTTTACGAGCTTGGCCAGCACCGCTTCCGCCCGACCGTCGTCGAGGGCGGCGGCGGCAAGCTTGGCGCCTTCGCCTAGATTAACGGCTTTTTCGGCGACGACCAGAGCCGCGGCGGCGTTGAAGACGGCAATGTCGCGATAGGGGTTCTTGGCGCCGTTCAGGACCGCGGTGAGGGCTGCGGCATTTTGGGCCGCATCGCCGCCTTTGAGATCGGCGAGTGTGGCGCGGGAGAGGCCCACATCTTCCGGCGTGATCTCGAAAGAGCGGATCACGCCATTTTCGAGCGCGGCCACATAAGTCGGGCCGGTCACGGTGATTTCGTCGAGACCGTCGGCGCCATGCACCAGCCAAACCCGTTCTGCGCCGAGATTGCGCAGCACTTCCGCCAAAGGCAGGAGCCAGGCGCGGGAAAAGACGCCGACGAGCTGCCGCTTCACCCCGGCGGGATTGGCTAGAGGCCCGAGCAGATTGAAGAGAGTGCGGGTGCCGAGCTCGCTGCGGACCGGCGCGATGTGGCGCATCGCGGCATGATGCGTCGGTGCCGCCATGAAGCAGAGGCCGGCCTCTTTGAGGCAGGCCTCTGCCGCCGCCGGCGTAAGGCCGAGTTTTACGCCGAGCGCTGCGAGCACATCGCTGGAGCCGGATTTGGAGGAGGCGGCGCGATTGCCATGTTTGGCGACCGGCACGCCGCAGGCGGCGACAATCAGCGCCGCCAAGGTCGAGACATTATAGGTGCCATGGCCGTCGCCGCCCGTGCCGACGATGTCGATCGCATTGGGCGGCGCTACGACCCGCAGCATTTTCGCGCGCATGGCGGCGACCGCTCCGGTGATCTCGTCGATCGTTTCGCCGCGCAGCCTCAGGCCGACGAGAAAGCCGCCCATTTGCGCGGGCGTGACTTCGCCGGAGAGCAAGGCCTCGAAAGCGGCTTCGGCCTCGGCCCGGCTGAGGCTCTCGCCGGCGGCGATTTTGGCGATCAAGGGCTTGAAGGCGTCCATCGGTTTCCAGTGGGGGCGATTTTTCGCTGTTTGCGCCCCTCTCCCCATGAGCAAAGCGAAATGGGGAGAGGGTAGGGTGAGGGGCGGGGAGATTGGCCTCGACATCGAAGCTATTCACCCGGCCCCTCACCTTACCTCTCCCCGCAAGCGGGGAGAGGAGCGGCAGAGGTTGTGGCAAACGATCAGCGGGCCCGTTCCGTCCGGTTCCATTCCGCCGCGAGATCGAGAAAATTCGCGAGAATCCGATGGCCGTGCTCCGAGGCGATGCTTTCGGGATGGAACTGCACGCCATGCGTCGGGCGATCCTTATGCGACAGCGCCATGATGAGTCCATCCGCCTCGGCGGTGATTTCGAGATCTTCGGGCAGGCCCTCGCGCTTCACCACCAGCGAATGATAGCGCGTCGCGCGGAACGGCCCGTTGATCCCGCGAAAGATTTTTTCGGCCTTATGGCTGATCTCGGAGATCTTGCCATGCACGGGCAAAGGCGCGCGGATCACTTCGCCGCCAAAACTCTCGCCGATCGCCTGATGGCCGAGGCAGACGCCGAAGAGGGGAATTGTTTCGCTCGCAGCGCGGATGAGATCGAGGCAGATGCCCGCCTCATGCGGGGTGCAGGGGCCGGGGGAGAGCACGATCGCATCGGGCGCGGCCTCCATCACCTCGGCAACGCTCACCTTGTCATTCCGATGCACTTTGACTTCGGCGCCGAGCGTGCCGAGATAATGCACCAGATTGAAGGTGAAGCTGTCGTAATTGTCGATCAGGGTGACGGCGCGCATGGGGGTCCTCTGCCGGCGTTTTGGGCCGCCGAGGCCGCAAGGTCAAGGAAATCCACGGGTGGTTCATTCCAGCGGCTCGAAGTTGGCCGTCATGGCCGGGCACCCCCGGACTTTGATCCGGGGGCGGCCATGACGGGTGCTACTTACAGTTGCCTTTCCTGTCGTATTAAGTTGACCCGGCCTTTGCATATGTAATGATTGGCTTTAGGATGCGGTGATGAACAAGATGCTCGAACGCGCGATTGCCGAACTTGCCCGCCTGCCGGAAGACGAGCAGGAAGCCGTCGCTTATGTGATCATGGACGAGATTGCTGCGGAACGTGGCTGGGAAGAGCGGTTTGCGAAATCGGAGATGAAACTCGCCGAATTGGCACGCCGGGCGAGAGAGCAGCATGCTCATGGCGAAACCACGCCATTGAGCTTTCCCGAGACAGAATGATCTCGCACACGACGCCGGATTTCTGGGCGTGCTTTTCGAGATTACCCGAGAGCGTGCAAGCAAGAGCCAAGGCCGCCTTCATCCTTTGGCGCAACAATCCGCAGCATCCGAGCTTGCACTTCAAGCCTGTGGCCTCTGCCGGCGAGGACGTCTGGTCGGTCCGAATTGGTATCCGCTGGCGCGCTCTCGGCGTCCGCGAACGCGACGAGATGATCTGGTTCTGGATCGGCTCACATGCGGACTACGACCAGCTGATTGGATGAATTTCCTTGCGGCCGCGCCTCTCACCGCCCTCGCTTCACCCGGCTCGCAAACCTCACCGCCTCTTCCGCCGCGCGGAACAGCGCCTGCGCCTTGTTGATCGTTTCGCGCTGCTCATAGGCCGGATCTGAATCATAAACGACGCCCGCGCCGGCTTGGACGTGCATATAGCCGTCCTTCACCACCGAAGTGCGCAAGATGATGCAGGTGTCCATATCGCCATTGGCGCCGAAATAGCCGATGCAACCAGCATAGATGCCGCGCTTATCGGTCTCCAATTCGTCGATGATCTGCATCGCCCGCACTTTCGGCGCGCCCGAAACCGTGCCGGCCGGAAAGCCAGCCGCGAGCGCGTCGATCGCATCCTTGCCCGGCGCGAGCGCGCCTTCGACATTGGAGACGATATGCATCACATGGCTGTAGCGCTCGATCATGAATTTTTCCGTCACCTCCACGGTCCCGATCTGCGCCACTCGGCCGACGTCGTTTCGACCGAGATCGAGCAGCATCAGATGTTCGGCACATTCCTTCTCGTCCGCTAAGAGATCGGCGGCGAGCGCTTCGTCTTCAGCTGCCGTCTTGCCGCGCCAGCGGGTGCCGGCGATCGGCCGGATCGTGACCTTGCCGTCGCGCACGCGGACCAGAATCTCGGGGCTCGAACAGACGATCTGGAAGCTGCCGAAATCGAGATAGCAGAGAAATGGTGCCGGATTGACGCGGCGCAGCGCCCGATAGAGCGAAAAGGCCGGCAAAGCGAAAGGCGCGGTGAAGCGCTGCGACAGCACGACCTGAAAGATGTCGCCGGCGCGGATATAATCTTTCGCGCGCTCCACCATTTCGAGGAAGCGGGCTTCGGATGTGTTGGATTTCGGCGGCGTGGCGAGGAGATGCAGATCGGTGCTCGCAGCGGCATGAGCGAGCGGCCCTTCGAGAATGGCGACGACGGCTTCGATCCGCTCGCAGCCGCGCTCATAGGCCGCTTGCGCCGTCAGCCCCGCTGCCGCACGCACAGGCGTGACCACGGAAATCTCGTCTTTCACCGTGTCGAAGACGACCATGATCGTTGGGCGGATCATGATCGCATCGGGCACGCCGATCGGGTCTGGCTTGGCCGGTGGCAGCCGCTCCATCTGCCGCACCATGTCATAGCCGAGATAGCCGAAGACGCCCGCCGCCATGGGCGGCAGCTCCTCGCCCGCCTCGATGCGGGACTGCGCGATCAGTACCCGTAGAGCTTCGAGCGGCGGCTCGGGGCAGGGCGAAAAATCATCCGGCTCGACAAGCGCGTTGCGGTTGATCTCGGCGCGATCGCCGAAACAGCGCCAGACGATGTCGGGATCGAGCCCGATCATCGAATAGCGCCCGCGCGCGGCGCCGCCCTCGACCGATTCGAGCAGAAAGATGCCGCCGCTGCGGCCGGCCGATAATTTCAGAAAGGCCGAGACCGGCGTTTCGAGATCGGCGACGAGCCGGCTCGACAGGAGCACGCCGGCGCCGGCTTCATACCGCGCTTCGAAAGCCGCGAAGGAAGGTTCGATCATTTCGATCCGTCACTCGCTCCCGATCGCGGTGCGCAGCGCCTGCTGATTGAGGCTGATCCCGAGCTCATGTTCCAATTGGGCGAGATATTGGCCGACGATGTCTTCGCCAAGCCCCGTCTTCACGTCCGCGAGAGTTTTCACAAAATCCGCCGCGTTGGCATCGACCGGCGGCACTTTGGCATCGAGCACTTTGAAGATGATCCGGTTGCCCATTGCATCGCTCGCCGATCCGACACCGCCGACCTTTTGATTGAAGATCTGCGCCACCACGCGGGCGGAGAATCCCGCGGCGCCGGAGCGCTTCACTCCGTCCTTATGCTGCGCGCTGAGATGGGTTTCGGCGGCGAGCGCGGCGAGCGTTTCGCCGCCGGTGAGCTTCTTGACGAGTCCATCGGCCTTGGCGGCAAGCCTTTTGGCCCGCTCTTCTTCGATCCAACCGGCGGCGACCAGTGCCTTCACCTCGTCGAATGTCTGCTGATGCGCAGGCTCGATGCCCGCCACCTCGAACCAGATCGTGCCGCCGTCGCTTGTGGAGATCGGTTCATTGTCGACGCCCACATCGGAGGCGAAGACCGCTTTGATCAGGGCCTGGGCGTCGGGCAGATCGGGGACAGGCTGGCCGGATTTATCATAGCCTTGCGCATCGACGGCATCGATGGTGCGCACGGTGAGATCGGCGCTTTTCGCCGCCTCGGTGAGCGACTTGCCAGCGTCGCGCTGATTTTCGACCAGATCATGGATCTTGGTGATCTCGCGATGCGCGCCCACGAGCGCCATCTCCTGGCGCAGCGCCAGCTCGACCTTCTCGAAGGGGATAACCCGGCTTGGAATGATCTTGTCGACGCGCAGCAGCGCCCAGACGAATTCGCCTTTCACCAGCTTCGAGACCTGGCCCTCAGGCAGCGCAAAGGCCGCCGCGGCAACCACCTTGTCGATCATGGCGTCCTTTGTGACTGTGCCGAGATCGACATCCTTCTGCGTCAATTTCCTCTCGGCGATGAGAGCGTCGAAGCTTTCGCCGCCGGCGAGCTTTTTTGCCGCCGCCTCGGCTGAAGCCTGGTCGGGAAAGATGATCTGCTCGATATGCCGCTTTTCCGGTTCGGTGAAGCGCTCCGCCTTGACGGCTTCATAGTGCTTTTTGACATCCGCCTCGCTGATCGGCGCCTTTTTGGCGAGCGCTTCGGCGAGGCTCTTGAGGGTCACGGCCAGAACCACGATCTTGCGATATTCGCGCGTGCGATAGCCTGGCTGGCGCGCGTCATAATAGGCCTTGAGTATTTCTTCGCTCGGCGGCTTGATCTCGCCAATGCTGCTTGTGGGAAGCACCAGATAATCAATGCTGCGCGTCTCGCTGTAATAGCGGTGGATGGCATCGACCATCGCTTTCGGCACGGCGAGCCCATCAGTCAGCGCGGTGATGATCTGCCGGCGCAGATAGGCGCGGCGCTGCTCGGCGACGAAGCGCTGCTCGGTGAGACCTAACTCCTGCAGGCGGCTTTCGAAGAGCGGCCGGTCGAATTTCCCGTCAGGACCCTTGAACGCGTCATCCTGCACGATCTCTTCGGCGAGATCATGATCGGAGAGCGCAAGGCCGAGGCGATGTGCCGCCTGATCGAGAACGGATTCGCTGATGAGGCGGGCGAGAACCTCGCGATCCACCCCCAATTGCCGGGCCTCATCATTGGTGATGGCACGGCGCGCCCTTTGCTGCAGGCGCTGCAATTCGGTCTGATAGGCATTGCGATAGGCCTGGACGGTGATGGTGTCGGAACCGACACGGGCGAGTTCATCGGCGCCGAAGCCGCGGAAGATGTCCGCAATCCCCCAAAATCCGAAAGCGAGGATGAGCATGCCCATCACTACGCCCATAATGATGCGGCCGAACCAATTCTGCGTGGCGGCGCGCAGGGCATCGAGCATATTTAAACGTCTCCAAAAGCGGGACCCGTGCCAAATCCGGGTTGCGCGCGCGGACTATAGGGAGGGGCATCCGGCCATGCAACGGCGGCTCTTCCGATGCGCCTCTTCAAGCTTCCGAGCCCGTGCGGAGGCTTTGGGCCCCCATGCCCCTTTGCGAATGCCTGGGGCGATGTTAACGGAAGCGGCATGCAGGAGCCGGGATGTCGAGAATGCTGGAGCAACGCAGGCCGCTCGTGGCCGGAAATTGGAAGATGAACGGGCTCACCGCGAATCTCGGCGAGATTGCGGCCATTCGCGATTCTGTTGCCGCTGGCGCCGCGGGCGCCGCGGAGATCGTGCTGTGTCCGCCTGCGACTCTGCTCATGGCGGCAGCCAAGCTCTGCGAAGGATCGCGCCTCGCGCTCGGCGGCCAGGATTGCCATGCGGAGCCGAGCGGGGCCCATACCGGCGACATAGCCGCCGAAATGCTGAAGGACGCGGGCGCCTCTTATGTGATCGTCGGGCATTCCGAACGGCGTGCCGACCATGGCGAAACGGACGCGATCGTGCGCGCCAAGGCGGCGGCCGGCTTGCGCGCCGGGCTTTCGGTCATCCTTTGTGTCGGCGAGACGCGCGGCGAACGTGAGGCGGGCGAGGCTTTGGCCAAGGTTGGCGCGCAACTCGCTCAGTCCTTGCCGGAAGCGCTGCCGCCAGCGCGGCTGGTGATCGCCTATGAACCGATCTGGGCGATCGGGACGGGGCTTACACCGACACAGGCAGATGTCGCCGCCATGCATGGCTTTTTGCGGAGCGAACTGGCGCGCCATCTTCCTGGCGCGGCGAGCGACGTCCGCATCCTTTATGGCGGTTCGGTCAAGCCTGCCAACGCGGCCGAGCTTTTGCGCGCGGCGGATGTCGATGGCGCTCTCGTCGGCGGCGCCAGCCTTAAGATGGAGGAGTTTCTGGCGATCGCCGGCCTGTACCGCTCGCTTGGTCCGGCCGTATCGGCGGACGCCGCCGCACCAGATCACTTATAAGATTAAGATAGCATTATAATATCATGGTATCACATGATAATTTCATGCTCATTTCGACCACGACGGCCGATGAGCTCTTGCTCGACTGTTGATTTCGCCGAACCGGTTCACGTTCATCGAGACAGCCGGCCGGGCGCCGATGACAGGAACGCGATTTTGTTTCGAGCGATAGGCTTCGATGCCATGTTCGTCCTGCGCTTCAGTCTAGCGCGGGATATCCAGATAAGGATATGCAATCTGCGTCAACTTGATTGCGCCGGAAAACCAGTTCCGCGAGATCGCAGCCGCCCTATATTGAGGCTGCGCAATAATTGGTGCCATTGGCTAGTCAGACGGCGCCCTGCAGTATAAGAGCGGGCGAAGGACGGGGCGAAGATTCAGTGAAGGCAAATAGCACATCATGCAGACCGTTTTGATCGTCATTCATCTCATGGTCGTCATCGCTCTCGTCGGGGTGGTGCTATTGCAGCGCTCCGAGGGCGGCGCTTTGGGCATTGGCGGCGGCGGCTTCATGACCGGCCGTGGCCAGGCCAATGTGTTGACCCGGGCCACCGCTATTCTGGCGGCGCTGTTTTTCGCCACCAGCCTTTCCCTGACCATTCTGGCCAATTTGACGCGGGCGCCGAAATCCATTCTGCAAGGGGTGACGCCGCCGAGCACCAGCGCGCCGGCCAAGCCTGCCGCCGGCAATAGCAATTTGCTGGAACAGCTGAAGAAATTGGAACAGCAACGGCAGCAGTCCGAAGGCGCGGCACCGAAACCGCCAAGCCAGGCACCGGCGCTGCCGGAAGCACCCCGTTCGCAGTGACCGCACACGCGTGGTAACCGTTTGAAAGAAAGCGATGTTCCGATCCGATGGGGAATTAATTGAAGCGATTGGCCATGCGCATTTGTATGTTTGCGCCGCTCTGCTGCCGCAGACCGCGGGCCGGCGGTCCTCGATCTCGGCACGGTGAAGTGCAAGGACTTTCTCGCAAACAGTTAAGGAAGAGATCGGCTATACGCTCGCCTGGCTCGACGGCTACTATAAGGATGAGGACGATCCCGCCGTCATCGATTTCGATAAGCTGAAGGAAAATGCCCGCAAGCTTGCCGAATATTGCGGCAGCCATCCAGATGTCGGGGTCGGAACCGCCGCCGGGGAATTGTTCGGCAAATAGGAAATGGCCGGCAGATGCGAAAGAGGGCTACCGCTGCTATGCCATCTGTGCGATGCAACTGGCCGACCCCATCAGGCGATCCCATGTGGATGAGTGGCGAGAGCCGATAAAAACTCTCCCCATGGAGAGCGAAAAAGGATAAATCCCGAGGCCCATGGCGCGGTATATTTTCATCACCGGCGGTGTGGTCTCGTCGCTTGGAAAGGGGCTTGCTTCGGCAGCCCTCGGCGCTCTCCTTCAGGCCCGCGGCTACACCGTCCGCCTGCGCAAGCTCGATCCCTATCTCAACATCGATCCGGGGACGATGTCCCCCTATCAGCATGGCGAGGTCTTCGTCACCGACGACGGGGCAGAGACCGATCTCGATCTCGGCCATTACGAGCGCTTCACCGGGCGCCCGGCCGTGCGCGACGACAATATCACCACCGGCCGGATCTATCAGGAGATCATCGCCAAGGAACGCCGCGGCGACTATCTCGGCGCGACCGTCCAGGTCATTCCGCATGTGACGAATGAGATCAAGGATTTCATCCTGCGCGGCAATGACGGCTTCGATTTCGTCCTGGTCGAGATCGGCGGCACGGTCGGCGACATCGAGGGTCTGCCCTTCTTCGAGGCGATCCGTCAGCTCGGCAATGAACTGCCGCGCGGCCATGCGATCTATATCCACCTCACGCTCTTGCCCTATATTCCAAGCGCCGGCGAACTGAAGACGAAGCCCACGCAGCATTCGGTGAAGGAGCTCAGATCGATCGGCATCCAGCCGCATATTCTTCTCTGCCGGACCGATCGCGAGATCAGCCGCGACGAACGCCGCAAGATCGGGCTTTTCTGCAATGTGCGTGAAAGCGCCGTGATCGAGGCCCGCGACATCGAGTTCGATCTATGAGGTGCCGCGCGCTTATCATGCTGCTGGCCTCGATCAGGAGGTCCTCGCCGCCTTCGGGATCGAGCCGGCCCCGAAGCCCGATATGAGCCGCTGGAATGCGGTGACCGAGCGGATCCACAATCCAGAAGGCGAGGTGACGATCGCCATCGTCGGCAAATATACGGGGCTGAAGGACGCCTATAAGTCGCTCATCGAGGCCTTGGCACATGGCGGCATGGCCAATCGCGTCAAAGTCAATCTCGATTGGATCGAATCGGAAGTTTTTGAAGGCCATGATCCGGCGTCGCGTCTCGAACATGTCGACGGCATTTTGGTGCCTGGCGGGTTCGGCCAGCGCGGCGCCGAAGGCAAGATTTTGGCGGCACGTTTCGCGCGCGAGCGCAAAGTGCCGTATTTCGGCATTTGTTTCGGCATGCAAATGGCGGTGATCGAGGCGGCGCGGGCGCTTGCCGGGATCAAGACCGCGAATTCCACCGAATTCGGGCCGACGGACGAGCCGGTGATCGGTCTCATGACCGAATGGATGCGCGACAATGAATTGCTGATCCGCGCCGAGGAAGGCGATCTCGGCGGCACCATGCGGCTCGGCGCCTATCCGGCGCATTTGCGGCCGGGTTCGAAGATCGCGGCCATCTATGGCGTGACCGAGATTTCAGAGCGGCACCGGCATCGCTATGAAGTCAATATGAGCTATCGCGAAAGGCTCGAGGAGAAAGGGATGGTCTTCGCCGGCCTCTCGCCTGACGGGCTTTTGCCGGAGACCGTCGAATTTGCCGACCATCCCTGGTTCATCGGCGTGCAATATCATCCGGAGCTGAAGTCGCGGCCGTTCGAGCCGCATCCGCTCTTTGCGAGCTTCATCGCCGCAGCGATCGATCAGAGCCGGCTGGTGTAGGGGCCTTTCGAACTGTCGAAGGATAAGAAGCCGTGACACGCTCAGCCGATAGGCATGGCACCGTCACCATCGGGCAGGGCACCGCCGCGGTCACCTTCGCCGCCTCTTTGCCTTTTGTGCTCATCGCCGGCCCCTGCGCGATGGAATGCCGCGCCCATGCGCTCGAAATGGCGGCCGCGCTCAAGGAGATTGCCGGCGGGTTGAACCTCGGCCTCGTCTTCAAGACCTCTTTCGACAAGGCGAACCGCACTGCGGCTTCGAGCGGGCGTGGCCTCGGGCTCAAAGAGGCGCTCCCGGTCCTTGCCGAGATCCGCCAGACTCTGGGTCTTGCCGTCACGACCGATGTCCATGAGACCAATCAATGCGCGCCTGTGGCCGAAGTCGTCGATCTCCTCCAGATCCCCGCCTTTTTATGCCGGCAGACCGATCTTCTCCTTGCCGCGGCGGCAACAGGGCGCCCCGTCAATATCAAGAAAGGCCAGTTTCTGGCGCCTTGGGACATGGTCCATGCGGTCGAAAAAATCCGCGGCGCCGGCAATCCGTCTGTGCTCGTCACCGAAAGAGGCACGAGTTTTGGCTATAATTCTCTCGTGACCGACATGCGGTCCCTGCCGATCCTTGCCGAGACCACGGGCGCACCAGTCGTCTTTGACGCGACCCATTCTGTCCAACAGCCGGGCGGCCAGGGCGGAACATCAAGCGGCGAGCGCCGTTTCGTGCCAGTGCTGGCGCGCGCCGCGGTCGCCGTCGGGATCGCCGGCCTCTTCATCGAGACGCATGATAATCCCGACCGGGCGATCTCCGATGGCCCCAATATGATCGCGCTGAAGGCGCTTCCGGCGCTGCTCGAAGAGCTGCAGGCGTTCGACCGGCTCGCCAAGGCGCGAATCAGCGGCGATCGAAGAACAGAAGCAGCGGGATCGGCGTGACATCGGGGACCGACGCGGCGCGGGAATCCTGCGAGATCTGATCCTTGCGCTCCCGGCAGAGCGCATAAAGCCGCGTTCCCGGCGCATAGCCATAGGATTGGCAGAGCGCGTCGTTCTGCGCCTCGATGCCGGGAAACTCCCGCATCGGCGGAAATTCGCCGAATCCTGCAAGCCCGACAAAACAGGCGAGAGCGGCGGCGGCGGTCGCGATCAGTTTCAAGGCGGGTCGTTCCAGCATAGGCGGAGATTAGCGGGCTTTTGGCGCCGCCGAAAGTCAAGCGCGCGTGAGGCACGCCCCTCATCAGCGTCCCCTATAGGGCGGCACCCCCTGGTCTGGCACCCAAACGCCTTCCGGCAGCGTGCCTACCTGCCAGAAGACATCGATCGGCATGCCGCCGCGCGGAAAAAAATAGGCGCCGATCCGGAACCAGCGCGGCGCCAGCAGAGCGACAAGGTCCTTGCCGATCCGCAGCGTGCAATCCTCATGGAAGGCGCCATGATTGCGGAAGGCGGCGAGATAAAGTTTCAGCGACTTCGATTCGACGAGCCAGGCACCGGGCAGATAATCGATGACGATATGGGCAAAATCCGGCTGGCCCGTGACCGGGCAGAGGGTGGTGAATTCCGGCGCCGTGAAACGGGCGATATAATCCGCATCTTGATGCGGATTGGCGACACGGTCGAGCTGCGCCTCATCGGGCGAGGCGGGAAGCGCGGCGGTCCGGCCGAGCAGAGGCAGATCTTCAGAGGCCTTGACCATGGAATGTCTCGAATGGCGCAGAGATGAGGCCGGTTTGCATCAACAAAGGCTCATTCGTCAAACTTTCGGGATTTTGCGCCGGTTCAGCTCAGCTGGGTCCGGGCAGCTGTGACCGCAAGTCTTCTCTCGCGCTTTTTCCGCGGCGTTCCGTCGGCGCCTCTTTTTTCCGGCGCGCCGCCGTCGTACAAACCCGCAGCCTTCAAGAGACAGAGCAAAAGGAGCCGTCATGACTGCGATCATCGACATAGCCGCCCGCGAGATTTTGGATAGCCGCGGCAATCCAACGGTCGAGGTCGACGTCACTTTGGAGGATGGGACCATGGGCCGCGCGGCCGTTCCCTCCGGCGCCTCGACCGGGGCGCATGAGGCCGTCGAATTGCGCGACGGCGACGACACCCGCTTCGCGGGCAAGGGCGTGCTGAAGGCCGTCACCGCCGTCAATCGCGACATTTTCGATGCAGTGAGCGGTATGGATGCCGAAGATCAGGTGGCGATCGACGAAACCATGATCGAGCTCGACGGGACGCCGAACAAGGCGCGGCTCGGCGCCAATGCGATCTTGGGTGTCTCGCTCGCCGTCGCCAAGGCCGCGGCGGAAGTGAGCGGCCTGCCGCTCTATCGCTATATCGGCGGCGTTTCCGCCCGTGTCCTGCCGGTGCCGCACATGAATATTCTCAATGGCGGCGTCCACGCCGACAATCCGATCGATTTTCAGGAATTCATGATTGTGCCGCTTGGCGCCCCTTCGCTCGCGGAAGCCGTGCGCTGGGGCGCGGAAGTCTTCCATGTCTTGAAGGCCCAGCTGAAAATAGCCGGCCATAACACCAATGTCGGCGATGAAGGCGGTTTCGCGCCCAATCTTCCTTCCGCGGAAGTGGCACTCGATTACTGCCTGGCGGCGATCAACGAAGCCGGCTTCAAGCCGGGCGAAGACATCGCGCTCGGCATCGATTGCGCGGCCACCGAATTCTTCCTTGGCGGGAAATATGTCTATGGCGGCGAGGGCACGAGCCGAACGATCGAAGAACAGGCGCATTATCTCGCCAAGCTCGCCGGCAATTATCCGATCGTGACGATCGAGGACGGCATGTCCGAAGATGATTGGGACGGCTGGAAGATCTTGACCGATCTCCTCGGCGCGAAATGTCAGCTCATCGGCGACGACATTTTTGTGACCAATGTGGCACGTTTGTCGAAAGGCATCGCCGCCGGCGTCGCCAATTCGATCCTCGTCAAAGTCAATCAGATCGGCTCGCTCACCGAGACGCTGGCAGCGGTCGCCATGGCGCAGCGTGCGGCCTATACTGCGGTGATGTCGCATCGCTCTGGCGAGACCGAGGATGTAACGATCGCCGATCTCGCCGTGGCGACGAATTGCGGGCAGATCAAGACCGGCTCGCTCGCGCGTTCCGATCGGCTCGCCAAATATAATCAATTGATCCGGATCGAAGAGGAATTGGGGCCACAGGCGCTTTATGCCGGGCGCAGCGCCTTGCGGGCGCTCGCCTGACGACCATGGAAAGTGAAGAGACCATCGTGCGGGTGCGGGTGTGCGGCCGGGTGCAGGGCGTCGGCTATCGCGTCTTCACGCAGACGGAGGCGATGGCCCGCGGCATCACCGGCTGGGTGAGAAACCGCAGCAATGGCGATGTCGAGGCAGTCTTCGCCGGCAGGATCGAGGCGGTTGATGCGCTCTGCGAGATCTGCCGCCAGGGGCCGCCGCTGGCCTTCGTCGAAGCGCTCGAGATCTCGATTGCGGATGATTCGGCATTGAAGGAGACAGGCTGGGACGGCGGCTTCCTGCAGCTCGCGACTTTCTGAAGGATCAGCCCTCCGCAATCCCGAGCTCGCTGCGCAGCGCCGCAGCGAGATCATCGATATGAAAGGGCTTTTGCAGGATCGCGCGATCGGCGTGATTGGCAGGAACGCCGGCGGTTCCATAGCCGGTCGTGAAGATGAAGGGCGTGCCGCGCGCCGCCAGGAGATCGGCGACCGGATCGATCTTTTGCGCCCCGATATTGACGTCCAAGAGCGCAATGTCGACACGGTCGTTGGCGAGAAATGCGAGCGCGTCGGCGACTTGCGCGACGCTCGCCGTGACTTGGAAGCCGAGTTCCGCAAGCATATCCGTGAGCATCAAAGCGATGAGCGGCTCATCCTCGACGATGAGGATCCGCGGCCGCGCCGTCTCATCTCGTTCAGTTCCGCTCGCCATGCCCCCTGCCTGCTCTTCGTCATATGAGACTATGAGCTTGCCGTGCAGCAAAGCCGAAGTCCAGCCATTCGTCGTCTCCGATGCATGAAGAGCCGAGGGGTCGTGTGGCGATACGAAACCGTATGATCTGCTCGATCGCGTGAAATCCATGAAGCGCCAGCCGATATCGCGCTCATTCAACAATCGATTCAAATTTTCTGGACGGTTAGGTAAATGATCGCCCGTGGCTCTCAACCTCATCCTCTGCGCTCACCGGAGAGGCTGCAGCCGATGGCTGTCGCCGCTGCAACCAGCCAGCCGATGATCATCAGCGTGCCGCCGATCGGAGCCGCGAAGGGAAACAGCCGCTGTGCCGCAAAGACCCTAAGGCTGAGATCGGCGCAGAACAAAAGGCCGCCGGCCAAGAGGATGGTCGCCGCGGCGAGAAACCAGGAACTGCCGCGCGCGGCGCTGAGGGCAAAGGCGCCAATGGCCATGCTGGCCGCGGCATCGAGCATCAGGAAATTCGCGGATGTGGCCAAACGCGGGTCGGCGGCGCTATGCGCTGCGGCGGCTGCTTCCATGACGCCAGCGCCGCCGGCGAGCCCGGCGACGGCCATTAATGCATAGGACCAGCGGGACATAATTCACCCTCGCTTTGCGTGGACGCGACCGTTTGTTTCTGCCGGGCTGACCAGCGCAGGCGCGCCGCCTCAAACCCCCAGATCGCGCCGAAGCAGAGGAAGAGCTGCCGCCAATGATCGATATCGATTTGAAATCCTTGCAGCAACCAGGACAAGAGTGTCGGCCAGAAGATTTGCGCTAGGCGCTGATAGGGCGATCTGACGAACATCAGCCGGAAACCGACGAATCCCGTTGACACGGTGATGACGATCCAGGTGAAGCCGCCGACCCAACCATCATTGGCGAATGCGCCAACATAGGAATTATGCGGCTCGAGTTGGAAGAAATTCCGGAACCGGAGCGGCCCGAAGCCCTCGGGCCGTTCGAGCAACATGGGAATGGACCGTATTTGATTGCCGAAGCGTCCGGTCACGCCTTCGTCATAGGATTTCGCGACCGTCGCGCGCTCAAAGAAAGTGTCGCGCATTTCGGGCTGCGCAAGGAGCCCGATAAGCGTCACCAGCCCAATGCCCAGCGTCACTCCGCTCATGAGCGCAATGCGGCGCCGCGTGCGGTCGGAACGCACCGTCAGATAGCCGGTAATCCCCATGAGCAGGGATGCATTGACGAGCGCGCCCCAGGAACCCCGCGAGAAGGAAACGAAAACGCCGATGATGAGGATCAAGAGCGAGAGGGTCGAGAGAAGCGTCCGCTTCGTCATCCCGAGCAATAGATTCTGCAGAATATAGACCGCCGCAAGGATGAGGTAGGAGCCGTAGAGATTGGGATCGTCGAAGGTTCCTGCGGCACGCCCTTCGTCAAGGCTCCACAAAACGCCGATTCCGCCGATGTCGAGATAGCTTGCGATGCCGAGCAGCGCGCAGAACACCGAGCTGACAGTATACGCCTTGAGGCAGAGCTCGGCGCGTTCAATCGAGCGTTCGGAAAAGAATAATGTGAAGAAGATGACGGTGCAGATGACATAAAGAGATTGGAATTGGTACACGCGTGGGTCCAGCTCGACCCAATATGGCATCAGTGCGACAAACCCCGTGATCTCGAAGATGCACCAAAGCACCAGAATGAACATCACTCCGCGATGAATTTTGAAGCCGCCCAAAAACCAAAGCGGCACGACGAGCAAAAACAAAAAGTCGTATGGCGAGGGCTTCAAGGCGGAGATGATGCCCGAGCAGATGAAGAGGGCAAAGACACAATTGACCAGGCGCTGATAATTCAGGGTCGGGCCGCGTGCCGGGCGCCCTTCAAAACTTATGGAATCGGCCGGGCGCGTCATTGTGGTCGATCCGAATCCGAGACGATCGACAGTCTTTGCCGCACGAGCTGGCGTTCGCCCGTCGCGCATTTGGCTACATTGATTGTTGCGTAATAAAGGAAAGGCGCAGAGCCGACGTCATCGAAATTTCGATCCTTGGCGGTCGGATCGAGCAAAGACGGATAGGCGATCACCGAGGAGCCGGCCGTACAGAGGTCGGAATAGAGTGTCTTGCCGGCGAGGAGAAGATGCGGCGTGCTCCAATGGGTGAGATCCTTGGCGTCGGCGTAATAGAAGCCATCGACCGGGAATACGTCGGCATTGCGGGTGGCTTGAAACACCGCGATCCAAAGTCCGCTTGCCCGATCACGCACCACGGCGCCGACCGGAAATACAAAAGGGCTGATCGGCGCACAGGCCTTCGGCGCGGCGAACCGCGCCGCATAGGGATCGTCGTAGCGGATGCTGAAGGCCCGCCCGTCGAAGGCGCGCCAAGAAGCAGAATTCTCCGGCGTTGCGGAGCGGAACAGGCAAGCGCCGAAGGGCTGTCCATCCCAACCCGTGGTCGCGGCGAAGAAATATTCGTAAAGACCGTCGGAAAAAATATTGGATGGGTTGAAGAAGCCACGGTGGCGACCTTGTTCGATCTCCTGCGAGAACGGCGCGGCGGCGACTACCAAAGGAGTCGATCTGACAAAATCCTCGCCGCCATTTTTCGACTGATAGGCGAGGACCGTATTGTACCAGCAGCCGAGATCCGATTGGACACTGCAACGGCCATGCATATCGGCATGATATTCGTGATGGATGAGGGCGATGATGTCGCGCCCATTGACGGTCCAGGTCGCGGCCAAGAAATTGCGATCGTCATAATGCGCCGGATCCGGATCGAAGCGACTCGCAAGCACGACATGGCAATCGAGCGAAAGATGGGTCAGATCCTTGCCGCGCAGGGCGCGGTTCATGTCATAGAGCGCGAACATCACAATATGGCCGTCGGCATTCCGAAACGCGCGGGCATTGACATCGGGCATATCCGTCGCGTCGCAATGGTCACGCGCCGTATCGAAAACAATCTCCGGCTTGGTGCCTGCGACGAGTTTCATCTCCAGCCTGCCGGCCGCGGTTGCTGGGGCAAACGACACGATGAAGCCGAACCAAACCAAGAGTCCGCTGGCGAGAAGACGCGGCACTCGCAAAAGTCGGAACATGCCGGTCTCTCCGTGCGACGCTGCGCTGAAAGCGCGGCTAAAGCATGATCCCGAAAAGTTGCAGACTTTTCGGATCATGCATCAAAATAAAGACTTAGACACGATAGCAATTCAACCTAACGCAATCATGCTCTAATAGGCGTTGTCGGTCTTCAGAAGCGCAAAAGGCGTCGCCAAGAGAATATAGAGGTCGAGCAGGATCGACCAATTCTCGATGTAATAAAGATCATGTTCGACACGATGCTGGATTTTCTCTTGCGTATCCGTCTCGCCGCCGCCGACGAGCACGGTGCGCCGCGTCAACCGCCCGGCATGGCTCATCCGATCGGTGATGAAGCCCAGCAGAATCCGTGTGCACAGCACTGCAGCGAGTGTCGCAGCGAACCAACCGAGAAGGAAGGGCCGCACGGCACTCTCATCGAGTTTGAATATGAAACTTGCTATGAAGGCGATGAGATAAGCAGCCGCAATGCCGGCGATGAGGCGGAAACCTTGCGAGGAAGGTTTGCGAAAAGCACTAAGGCAATATAACCCAAAGGCTTGCAGAAGGAGGACGACGCCTGCGGCCATTGCCGGAATGAGGATCAGACAAGGCCATTCGAAGCCGCGCAACGGCATGACGCAGGCAAAATAAACGGCGAGGCCGGCGATGCTGATGAGCGCAAATTCCGCCGCGCGCACGAGACCTTCGAGAACCACACGTGAAAAGGCCGGCTCGGCCGGGGCACAATACATGGTTTGAGCAAGCGCCGCGACACGGTCTTGCCGCTGCCCGGCGTCATCTGTCCGAGGCTTGTCAATTGCTGTTGCAGTGACGAGCTTGGTAAGGTCGCGTGCAGCAAATCTGACCATTGTGGATCGTCCCTATCGAGACGGCAGAGCGAAGGAGGCGGCGGCGGCGGCGCGGTGCGGATGTCTGCGCGCGATGGCCTCGGCGTAACCCGAGAGGACGGCATCGGCCATAGCGTCAATGGTGAATTTCGTTGCGACGAAAGCGGCGAGCTGCGTGGCCTCGCTCTGCAGCTCGATGCACGGTCTGGCCAGTGTCGCTTCGAGACTCGTGGCGAGAATCTCGGGATTGTCGCAAGGAATGAGCCGGTCGCGATAGGGGCCGAAGATCTCGCCGATGCCGCCCACATTGGTCGCCACCATCGGCACCTGCGCTGCTGCCGCCTCGAGCACGATGTAGGGCAGCGATTCGGCGCGGCTCGGCACCACCAGAATACGGCCGAGCTTGAACGCCTCGCGGGCGGGAAGGGCACCTGGAAAGGTCACCAGATGGCGCACATTGCGGCTGATCGCATGTTCGGCGAGATCGCGTTCCTCGGGACCGGTTCCCACGAGGATAAGTCGGGGCGGTTTGTCCTCGCCTGATCCTTGTGATCGGCGCGATACGACAAGGGCGAGGGCATCGATCAGCGTGTCTATGCCTTTGGCGGCACGAAGCTCGCCGACATAAAGGAATTCTGCCGCGTCGGCATTCGGCACGACGGGAGCGAATTCAGGCGGCTTTAAGCCATTGGCGACGAAGCGAATGAGCCTGCGTGGCTCGCCGACTTTTTCACGGAAGCGGTTGCCGATAAAGGCGCTTTCGAAGAGGAAGATATCGGTCGCATGCACGAGAAGTCGCTCGACGGCCATGAAAGCGGCTTCGACGCTCGGATGGGCGCGATAATTGAAGCTCCCGCCATGCGGCGTATAGGCACGAACGGGTCCGCGAAAGCCCGGCATGAAGCCGGGCGCGCGGGCGTAGACGCCGCCTTTCGAACCATGTCCATGCACGACATCGACATCGAGCTTGCGCGTGTGAAGGGCAATCTGCAGCGCGGTCGCGATATCGCCAATATGCGGCTCGCGGCGCATGGGAAGGCGCAGCAGACCGAGTTCCAGCAAGGGTTCGAGCCTGCCCAAAGTAGCGGCGGCATTCTCGCCGCCGGTCGTGGAATCGGTCACGAGTCCGACGGCATGGCCGCGCGCAACTTGCTCGTAAGTGAGATCGACGACATGCCGGAACAAGCCGCCGAGCGGAGCCCGCAGAACATGCAGAATTCGCAGCTTGGATTCGGTCGGCTTGTCGCGCGGCATAGCTGTCATCGAGCGCTCCATCAAAAATAGCGCTCGCGCACGATGATCGTGTCACCGGGCCGAACGAGCTGAGTGATCGGGACGTGGCCGGTCACTGGGCGCTCGTCGATCACGCGTGTCAGATCGACGCTTGCCTGATAGGCGCGCGGCGTGAAGCCACCGGCGACAGCGACCGCAGTCTCCGCAGTCATGCCGCTGATATAAGGGTATTGGCCAGGTGTCGTGACTTCTCCCAGCACGAAGAACGGCCGATAGGCTTCCACTTCGACCGAAACCCGCGGCTCGCGCAGATAGCCATTGCGCAGCTTTGCCTCAATCCCACGGGCAAGCGATTCGGTCGTCTGCCCCATGGCCGAGACGATGCCGATCAGTGGCATGAAGATATGACCCGATCCGTCAACCGCATAAGAATTGCTCAGCGAGTCCTGGCCGAAGACGATGACACGCACGCGATCGCCGCTTCCAAGCGTGTAGGGCGCATTGGGATTGCTCGCCAAATAAGCGGAATAAGAACTCCCCGCGCATCCCGCGAGACCCAGTGCCAGCGCCAGGAAGATGACCGAAACTAGAAGGCGCCGCATCATCACCGCCGAATGGTTGAAATCTTGCTAAGATATTTCGTCCAGTCCATGCGATCCTAGGCAGCTATGGTTAACAATTCTTAAGTTTGCCGCTCGGATTTCAGCGACTTATTAACCTCACTTCAATATTCACGCGGCTTGATGGCGGCCAATGCTGCAGCGGGCGCGTCGTCTGTTCGTCCGGTCGCGGACGCAGATGTCACGATCTTGCGAATTTCGGGTTGCCAATTTCGTGTGAAGGCGAGCGCAATCTTCTCGCATGGGATGAGCGATGAACCAGCCGTTCGAGCCGGACGTGTCTTTTGACGAACGCACGAGCGAATTGGATCTCGGCGCGCTTCGGCGCGCCCTTGTTCGGAAAAAGCATTGGATCTTGTGGCCGACGCTCGCCGCTTTCGTCGGCATCGGACTTTATGTCATGATCATCAAACCGATGTATACTGGCGAAGTGCAGGTGCTGCTCGAAAATCAAGAGAGCTTTCTGACACGTCCGCAGCGGGTCGAGATGCCGTCGGAGACCGCTACCAATCTCGATGCCGAATCGGTCGGGAGCCAAGTCCAGCTCGTCACCTCCCGAGACATTGCCCGCCGCGCGATCGAAAAGCTCGGCCTCGTCGGCGATCCGGAATTCGACCCCGCGGCGAAAGGCATCGGTGCAATCTCCCGCGCCCTGATTCTTTTCGGTCTCATGCGGGATCCGACGCGGCTGGCGCCGGAGGATCGGGTTGTCGACATTTTCGCGGAACGTTTGAGCGTGTTTTCGCCGACGAAGACGCACGTTCTCACCGTCCAATTCCGTTCCCATGATCCGGACATGGCGGCGCGCGCCGCCAATGAGGTTGTCGCTCTCTATCTCGAGACGCAGTCGGACGCGAAACGCCAGCGGGCCAAGGCGGCCGCAGTTTCGCTTGCCGCGCAGATCGCCGAGTTGCGGAGCAAGCTCACCGTTGCGGCCGATGCGGTCGAACGCTATCGGACCACTTCAGGTTTGCTGGCGGGCACCAACAATATGACGATCAGCGGCCAGCAACTCGCCGACCTCAATGGCGAGCTTTCGAAGGCCCGCACGGCACAAGCGGATGCGCAGGCCAAAGCGGCTCTCATTCGCGAGATGATCCGCGCGGGCAGGATATCCGATGTCGCTGACGTCGCGAATAATGATCTCGTGCGGCGGATTGCCGAACAAGCCGTCGCGGCAAAGGCGCAACTCGCCTTCGAATCGCGGACGCTGCTTCCAGGCCATCCGCGGATCAAGGAGCTCATGGCGCAGATTGCTGATCTTGACGCCCAATTGCGGGCCGCTGTCGCCACGACAGCGCGGGCGCTCGAGAATAATGCCCGGATCGCGGCGGCGCGCGTGGCCAATCTCGAAACCGCCATCGATCAACAAAAGGGTACTGTCGCACGCGCCAATGCGGACGAGGTGCCTCTGCACGAACTCGAACGCGTGGCGCAAGCGCTGCGTGACCAACTCGACGCGAGCATGGCCAAATATCAAGAAGCTTTGGCGCGCGAGACGTCGCCGGCGACGCCGGCCGACGCCCGAATCATCGCCCGCGCCGTGCCGCCGGACCAGCCTTCGTTTCCGAAAAAAATACCGATGCTCGTCTTTGGAACAATCGCGGCTTTCGTCCTCTCGACCGCTGCGGTGATTAGCAGCGAGCTGCTTGCCAGCTCGCCGGGTCCGTCTCCCCAGCCGCCCATCCAACAACCACGTGCGATCGGCGAATCTGCGCCGCAAACAGCCTCGCTTTTGGACCGTTTGCGGGACTTCGGGCGCTCGCCCTCGCATATAAGGCGGAGCTTTACGAAAGGCGACGCCTCCGACGAGACCGCCGAACCGCCGGCGATGCAAGCCAGCTCTAAGATTTTTGCGACGGGCACAACCCAAGGGCGCGGCGCCCGCATCGTGGCGACGAGCGTCGCGGCAAGCGAAGCGGCGGCCGCCGCTTTGCTCGCCTTTGCCCGTAGCCTCACTCAAGAGGGCCGTCCGATCGTCATCGATCTCGATGCAAGGGGCAGTGAATTCGTTGGCCTGCTCCAATCGGATGATGAGCCGGCGTCAAAGGTCGATGCAAAATTGGTCGGGCTGACCCATCTTTTGACGGGAAGCGCTTCCTTTGCCGAGGTGATCCACCGCGACGCCGTTTCACGGCTCCATTTCATCACCTTCGGTTCGGCGGCCGAATTCGATCCTGCCGATCTCGATCTGGTCCTGGAAGCCTTGGCGCAGACCTATGATTTCATCGTTTTGGCGGCGCCCGCGCTGGCCGCGAGCGAGACAGCAAAATCATTGGCGTCTTATGCCGATTTTATCGTCCTCGTTGGTGCGGGGGAGGCCAAGGAGCGGTGTGAGGCGGCTTACGGCGCGCTGATTGAGGCCGGCGCACAGGAGGTGATGGTGATCGGCAACACCGGAAAGCAGGAGAGTCAGGCGCTTCATGTCGCTTGATCTCGGTGCGCCAATAAGCTCTCCCCAGCCGGGCAAAGAAGCGCGGCAGGCCGATTCCGATGGGGCGGATGTATCAAACGCAGGATCCGGAAAAAATGCTCCGCGCCGCGTTTGGAACGATGCCCTGCAAACTCTATCAACTTTTGCAAGCTATGTTCTAATAGTCCGACCCTGCCATTCGCAGCCGCGAATGGCAGGACAAGTCGGTCCACAGGCTATTGCTCTGGTGGATAAAATGATCCTGACACTTGGGGACCAAGCGTCAGGTTTTATCCACTAGGGCCAGTCTCGGCAGCGGAATTTTCGAACGCTTTTGCGCGTTACGATGAATTGCCATTCAATTGTGCTTAAGAGATCGCTAATGGACAAGCAACCATCGCACCGTCTCCACATTTGGGCTCTGGCCGAACAAAGCCCCGCCGAGCAGAAAAAACCGGCGCAGAAAATCCCAGCCCAAGTGCCGGCGCAGAAAATCCCGCCGCAGGTGCCAGCCGCACCTGCGCGCCAGGAAAAGCAAGAACGCCCGGCGCGATACGAGCGGCTTAGGCGCAGCGAGTTGCTTTATACTAATCTCGGCGGCCAAGCGCGTTCTCTCACCGCACCCGATGACGTGACGATGCTCACGTCGCTCTATGATCATCGACTTCCGATCGATGTCGAATTGCCGGGCCGTGCCACAATGCCCAATGGCCGCTCAACGACCTGCAAGACCAGGACAATCAGCTCGGAATCGGTCGATCTCGTCTATGATCTTCAAACCGCCGGCTATCCGATCAGGCACCCTGAAGAAATACCAGCCGGCTCGACGGTCCACCTTGATCTCGACCAGATCGGCAATTTCCACGGGATAGTCACATCGCAGAATTCGGAAGGCTTTCAGCTCGCCGTCGATGTCGATTGCAAGGGTATGCTGATCACCAAGCTTGCCCGCGTGGCTGCCGCCGTCCGCAACGCCAGCTTTGACGAAGCCCCGCTGACGGCAAGACGCAGCGTCACGCGAATCGAACCGACTGTCAAAAACTGCAACTATACCGACCATATGGGCCTGATGAGGAAGGGTAAGATCATCAATCTTTCGCCCTCGGATGCTCTGATCAAGGCGGCGATCATACCGCCGATTGCGACCCATATCGTCTTCGGCGGCCAGCAAGCGCGCGTCGCGGAGGTGACACGGACATTTGAGATTGGCTTTGCGGTGCAATTTTGTGCGCCGATCCCAGAGGAAGAATTTTCCGCCGCTATCAAATTTTTGGACGAATAGCTCCAGACCCTGTGCGATCCCGGTTCGACGCGCTGCGGCCCGGATGCATGCTTGCGGAAAAGACCGGAGCGACGCGACCTTGGGCGGGCTTGACGCGCCGCGCATTATCCTCGAATGGATCGCACCACAATCTTTTGACGCGCGCGGCGCCGGCACCTCAGATCGGTGAAGATCGAGAGCTACTCCCATAATCGCGGTAATCGGCTCTAGGGGACATGCGTCGTGGCCGTCGTTCTTGAGCCCGCCCAAATCGAGCAGCTATTTGCGCAGTCGACGCCGGCCTGCGCCTTCGCTTTGCTTGAGGCGAGCCTGAACAAATGTCCGGATGCCGAGCGCTTGCGTCTGCGCGGCGTCGTTTTGGATATTCTCGAAGCCCGCATCAGCAATGAAACGCCGCTGACCGGCGACTGGCTGAAGGCTGTGTTCGAGGCGAGCGTGGCCTATCTGCGTGCGGGGCAGGGAGGAGCCGCATATCCGGACGGGAAATCCCTCGCTGATCGTCTTTGCACTCTTGTGCGCGCGGCGCTCGCTTTGATGAGCCCGCCCGAGCGCGTCGCGCTCTTTCGCGCCATCCTGCCTGAACTTTCGGATGTGTCTTTGGCCTGTCTGCTGTTGCGCAGCAGCGCCGATGATCAAGTGGCAGAGGCTTTGTTCGGACCGGCAGTGACGGAACTCCGATCTATCCTGCAGCCATGCGTAGAGAAGCTCGGCGCGCGCGGCGACCTCTGGCAGCAGGCCGCACCGGCGGCGGTTTTGTGGTTCTGGTGGAGTTTTGCCCAGGAGGACCGCCTCTATGCCTTTGTCAAAGCCAGTATGCGCGACAGCCGCAGCCTGGCCGCGCTGCTCGACATGATTGTCGAACCGGCTGTGCCGAACTCGAGCGGTGTTGATCTCGTCGCCGTGCGGCGGTGGTCGAAAATCATCGATTTCGGGGGGTTGGAGAAGGAAGCGCTGCAGCTCGCGCTCAGCGGAGCCTCGCGCGAGGATCGCCGCCGCGCGCGGCGCTTTCTCGATGCCTTCGGAAATGGCAAGAGCGAGCTGTTCCGGTGAAATCTATTGCCGCGCCGCCGTCCGACCGCGAAAAGACCCGTCGCGCGCTTTTTCTCGTCTTTCTCAAGATTGGGCTTTGCGCCTTCGGCGGAGTGGCGACCTGGGCGCGGCGGGTGATCGTCGAGGAACGCGCCTGGCTCAGCGAGCAGGACTATGCGGAATTGCTCGGCGTCGCGAGCATTCTGCCCGGCGCCAATACGGTGAACATCGCCGTCCTGCTCGGCGACCGCTATTGCAGTATTTCGGGCAGTGTCAGCGCACTCGCCGGCCTTCTTCTCATGCCGATCGTCATTCTTTTCGCCATTGCCGCGTTCTATGAGCGATTTGCGGTTCAATTCGATGTGAAGAACGGTGTCGCTGGTGCCGGGGCGGCAACGGCCGGCCTCGTCATCGGGACCGGCCTCAAGATGATGCATAATCTCAAGCCGGATGTTTTGGCGCTCGCGTCCGGCGGGGCCATTTTCCTGGCGGTCGGCCTGTTTGAGGCTCCCCTCGCCATCAGTCTCCTTACCGCGGTCGTGCTGAGCTTGGTCTTGCGCGCCGCCATGGAGCGGCGCCAATGCCACCGTGCCGGAAATCCACCGGCAGATCGCCGACCATCTGCATTGGATGGACGACCGGACTTTTGTCGATCTCATTGGTGTCGCCCAGGCTGCGCCCGGCCCGAATGTCATCATCGTCAGCATCATCGGCTGGCATGTGGCGGGAGCGCTCGGCTTCGCGGTTGCGACATCGGCCATGGTCTTGCCATCCTCTTGCTTGGCATTCCTCATTGGACGAATGGTGCAAAGGCATGCCGAGAATGATCTATGGCGGCTCACCAAAAGAGTGCTGGCACCGATCGCCGTGGGCCTTATTCTGGCGAGCGGCGCGGTCATGACGCATGCGGCGGACCGCGGCGTCTTGACGGTTGCCACTACGCTCGGCATGACCCTCCTCGTCTTGCGGACGCGGCTCAATCCGCTGTTCGGCATTGCCGCCGCAGCCCTTGTCGGCGTGCTCGCGGGGCGGGCAGGAGTTTCGTTTTTTTTGAGCCTCTCGCGGACTAGGTGACAGGCCTTATTGGAGCAGAGAGCGGAGAAGGTCGTGGGACGAATCGCTTATGTCAACGGCAGCTATGTGCCGCACGATCAGGCGGTGGTGCATATCGAAGATCGCGGCTATCAGTTCGGCGACGGCGTCTATGAGGTCTGTGAGATCAATGCCGGTGCCTTGATCGACGAGGCGCGCCATCTCGCAAGGCTGAAGCGTTCGCTTGCCGAATTGCAGATCGCCATGCCTTTGGCGGAAGCTGCGCTGCCGATCGTCTTGCGCGAGGTGATGCGGCGCAATCGGATCAGGGACGGCTATATCTATCTGCAAGTGACGCGCGGCGTGGCTTCGCGCGAGCATTGCTTTCCGACGCCGGCGGTGCGGCCAAGCCTTGTCGTCACGGCGCGCGCCGTCGATCCGAACAAAGGCGCCGCTTTGGCCGCAAAAGGGATCGCCGTCATAAGCCTGCCCGACATCCGCTGGAAGCGTCCGGATATCAAGACGATCGGCCTTCTGCCGAATGTTCTCGCGCGGCAGGCGGCAAAAGAAAAAGGCGCCCAGGAGGCTTGGCTGATCGATGCCGACGGCATGGTCACGGAAGGCGCCGCCTCGAACGCCTGGATCATCGATCAGGCGAACACGATCGTCACGCGGCAGATCGACAATGGCATATTGAGCGGCGTGACGCGCGCCACTTTGTTGGATCTGATCGCCGCCGAAGGACTGCGGGTCCAAGAAAGACGCTTCAGCCTCGCCGAGGCCAAAGCCGCCCGCGAAGCCTTCATAACCGGTGCGACAAGCCTGGTGATGCCTGTCATTAGCATCGATGGGGCGCCGGTCGCCGATGGCCGGCCCGGCCCATTGGCCCAAAGATTGCGTGTTTTATTTCATAATGTCGCAAAACGCAGTGCTTAGAGCATGTCCCGGAAAAGTTGACCGACTTTTCCGACATTTGAGACATCGGATATATCCGATGTCTCAGCAAGGACATGCTCCAGATCTTTGAAATAGAGCCGATTTGTGCCGATCATGTGGATCGCATGCGATCCCACCTGATCGGCATCGGCTCTAGGGCGAGCGCGCCCGAAGCTCAGCCCGTTGATGCTAAAATCAGCGTGTTCGGGACAATCCTGCTTGCGGCGGCCGGATTCGAACGGTCTAATGACGGTCGGTCAGGCGGAAATGTGGCGTTGTCGCGGGTCGGCCCGACTAAGTAAGATGCATTGGGACGTTCAGCGAAAGTGGACTTCGAGTTTTATAATCGCCATTACATCCAAGCTTGTTCTGCAAACCTGTCGTGCGGCCTCGGCAAGGACGAGCGGCGATCCTATATGCTGGTCGAAGGAGCGAGGCTCTCGGTCTGCGCTGCGCGGCTCGGCTCTTGTGCGAAGCTTGGCCGTATCGGCGGGCAAAGCGGGTTCACTTGTCGGAGCAAGCTCTAGGTTAGGGGACGTGCATGCTTTTTTCACGACTCATCGGCGGAGAACGCCACTGCCTCTAAAAGCGCGCCATCTTGGGCAAGAATACGAATCACGTTGCCGGGGGCCAAGCGGCGACGTCAAGAAAAGAACAGGAATTCAAAATGGCAGCAGAACGGACTCAAAATCTGCAGGACACGTTTCTGAATTTCGTGAGAAAGAACAAGGTCCCGCTCACCATTTTTCTGGTCAATGGGGTGAAATTGCAAGGCGTTGTCACATGGTTCGATAATTTCTGTGTGCTCCTGCGGCGGGACGGCCACTCCCAGCTGGTTTACAAACACGCGATTTCGACGATCATGCCTGGACAACCGATTCAAATGTTCGAGCCAGGAGAAGAGGGACAGGCCGGCTCTTGAGACGGGCGCAATGACAAAGGGGTATTCGAGATCGATTTGAGGAGCGCGAAGTCCTTTTCCGCAAGAGGTCCGGCCGAAAGCCGTGCAGCGCCGACGCGTGCACTGGTCATTGGGCCCTATCTCGACGAGCGCCGGCGCGGTACGATGCCGGGTTTCGGCTTTGAGCGTCTTCCGCCCGGCCGTTCCCATGAGTCAAGGATCGCCGAGGCCAAGGGCCTTGCGCAAGCCATCGATCTCCATGTCCTTGAAGCGAAGATCGTCGCCCTCCAGCAGATTCGCCCGGCGACTTACATCGGCCTGGGTAAAGTCGACGAGATCGCCGCTTCCGTCAAAGCGGAAGAGATCGCACTGGTGATCATGGATTGCGCGCTGTCGCCGGTTCAGCAGCGCAATCTGGAAAAGGCCTTTCAATGCAAGGTCATTGATAGAACTGGGCTGATTCTCGAGATTTTCGGGCAGCGGGCGCGCACGAAGGAGGGCGCGCTGCAAGTCGAACTCGCCCATCTCGCCTATCAGAAATCGCGGCTCGTGCGCTCATGGACCCATCTTGAGCGGCAGCGCGGCGGCTTCGGCTTTCTCGGCGGCCCGGGTGAGACGCAGATCGAGACCGACCGCCGCCTCATCCAGGAGCGGATGACGCGGATCGAGCGCGATCTCGCCAATGTCAAAAAAACCCGCGGCCTGCATCGCAAGAACCGCCGCGCCGTGCCTTACCCCGTCGTCGCGCTGGTCGGTTATACCAATGCCGGCAAATCGACCTTGTTCAACCGCCTGACCAAGGCCGGCGTCATTGCCGAAGACATGCTTTTTGCGACGCTGGACCCGACTTTGCGGGCGGTGCGTCTGCCGGGCGGCAGCGACATCATCCTCTCCGACACGGTCGGCTTCATTTCGGATCTGCCGACCATGCTCGTCGAAGCCTTCAAGGCGACCCTCGAAGAGGTCATCGAGGCGGATATCATTCTGCATGTGCGCGATATGGCGCATCAAGACAGCGAGGCGCAGCGCGCCGATGTCGGGATCGTGCTGAGTGAGCTCGGTATTGCGGCAAATCATGGCAAGCCCGTCATTGAAGTCTGGAACAAGCTCGATCTTCTCGACGCGGCGCAGAGTCTCGCGCTCATCAATGCCGCGAGGCTTCGGCCGGCCAAAGAACGGCCGCTCTTGATTTCCGCATTGACGGGGCAGGGCGTCGATGAATTGTTGGCGCGCGTCGAAGCCGCTCTGGCGCGCGAGCGTCTCACCGTCGATCTCTGCCTCGATCCGGCCGATGGGCAGGGCCGCAACTGGCTTTATGAGCATACGGAAGTTCTCGGGCGCAGCGCCAACGAGGATGGGACGGATTCTTTCACCGTGCGTGCCGCGCCCTGGCTCGTCGAAACGCTGCGGCGGCGATTTGCTGAAGCCAGGTCCAGGCCGCGGCTGCAGGCGCAGCATTGAGCTCTAAAAATCACTTCTCCCGTAACTTCGCCAAATCCCAGAGCGCATCCATTTCGGCGAGGCCGGCCTCGCGCAAAGCGATGCCGCGGCGGCCGAGCTCGGCTTCGATAAAGGCGAAGCGGCGCTCGAATTTGGCATTGGTCTGCCGGATCGCGCTTTCCGGATCGCCGTCGAGATGACGCGCGAGATTGGCGACGGCAAACAGAAGATCGCCGATTTCCGCGCGCGCATCGGCCATGTCGCCCTTTGCCAAGGCGCTTTCGATTTCATCGGTTTCTTCGCGGATCTTGGCGACGACGGCGCGCGGATCGTTCCAATCGAAGCCCACCGTCGAAGCCTTGTTTTGGAGCTTGACGGCCCGGGTGAGGCCGGGCATGGCGAGCGGCACATCGGCCAATAATCCCGCCGCCTCGGCAGGCTGATCCACAGCTTCGGCCCGTGCGCCGCGGCGCGCGATTTTTTCTTCTGCTTTTATCTCGGCCCAGCGCGCCTTGACGGCACCTGCCGAAAGGTCCTTGGCCGCGCCGAAGACATGCGGATGCCGGCGGATCATTTTGGCAATGATCGCCTCGACGACAGCGGCGAAATCGAAGGCTTGTTTCTCTTCGGCGAGCCGGGCGTGAAACACGACCTGCAGGAGCAGGTCGCCCAATTCGTCTTTCAGATCGGCGAGATCGCCGCGCGCAATGGCATCGGCGACCTCATAGGCTTCCTCGATCGTATAAGGCGCGATCGAAGCGAAATCCTGTTCGAGATCCCAGGGGCAGCCGGTGCCTGGCGTGCGCAAGGCCGCCATGATCTCCAGAAGTCTCGCGATGTCGGGGGCGTTTTCCATGCAGTGCCGAGCCGCAGGAGCAACCAAATGCGGGCGGCAAGCCCATCCCTGGCCCATGGCCGGCCCGCCGCGGTGCTGCGGGCCGGAGAAAGGATCAGCCCAAGGTGATCGAAACCGCCTCGCGGCCCTTCGGCGTATCGACGACCCGCATGGTGACCGGCTGGCCCTCGGCCAAATGCTGAACCCCCGAGGGGCCGAGGATCGAAATATGGACGAAGACGTCCTTGCCGCCATCATTCGACTGGACGAAGCCGAAGCCCTTATTGTCGTCGAACCATTTGACGGTACCGGTGACCTGCACGGCGGTCGAAGGATCCGGATGCCGGCGCGGCGCCCGCGGCTGATCGCCGAAGCGCGGCGGCGGCGCCCGCTCGGCCGCCCCCGCAGTGTCGACCTCCAGCACGCGGGTGACTTGAGCACCCTTTGCGCCGGTGCCGACATAGACTTTCAGCTTGGCACCCGGAGGCACGGTCTCATATCCCGCAGCCTGCAGCGCGCCAATATGCAAAAATGCGTCGCCTGTGCCATTGCTCAGTTCGACGAAGCCAAAGCCTTTGTCGCCCTTGAACCATTTGACGACGGCATCGACCGGTGTGCCGGTGACCGGAGGTGCCATCTCCGGACCGCCGCCGAACCCGCCACCGCCGCCACCAAAAGTGGGTCGAGTATGTCGGCTGGGACGCGGTGCATCATAGGGTGAGGGACCATCATCGTCGAAGCCGCGCTTTTTCGGTCCCCGGAAATCTTTACCTTTGCTCATGTTCCGCCTGCTTATATCCCATCAGAAGCGCCCGCCATGACCTCCAGGGAACCTCTCGTTCTCGACACAGCGACAACGTCGGAGGGTTCCGTAGGCGTGCGTTTCGGTCGAGCGCCCAGAGGGTATCTCCCAAGGGCAATCGACCTGAACCGTGTCGCGATCGTATCTAATATAAATGCCGAAAGTCCCGCGCTTAGGCCATTGATAGCAGAAGAGCCCGCCTCTTGGCTACCGCTTTCGCACCGTTCCGCGACAGACTTGTCCGCTTTCGGTCGGAAAGGACCCGCAGCCGTGCCGAAAGGGGATCTGACGAAGGTCGGAAATCAAGGCTTTTGCATCGGGCCTATGGGCGATGGTCAGGCCCGCGCATCGCGCTGGCGGCATGATCTATGCGGAAGCCACCAATCGATTTCACTGGCCGAGATCCGTTCATTCGCATAATCCATATTATGGAACTTAATTGGCTTTGACGCACTACGGCCTGCTTAGTGCTCCAAGTCGGTCGGCGCGGCGCAATTCAGAGGCGTTCGACACGACCCAGGCCGGCGTGCGCCTCCAGAAAACAATCTCATGGGAGGCCATGGGGGCTGAACATCTAGGTGTCGAGGGTACGCCGCGCGAAGCTTTCAATATAGCCCATGAGCTTATCGGAGGCCCGACCCGCTGCCTCAGGATTGCGCTGCGCGATCGCTTCGCAAAGATCGGCATGAAGATTGGCGCATAATGGAAGATCTGCGGCTTCCTTATAATGCTGGTACCAAAACCGCCGGGAAAGAGCGCTTAGGCTGCCGAGAGCGCGCATGGCAAACTCATTCCTCGAGGCCTTCGCAACAAGCTCGTTGAAGGCGCGGTCAAGACGCATGAAGGCGATGTCGTCCGAATTTTGGGCGGCAAGACGCATGTTTCGCCCGATATCGGCGAAGATTTTTATCTCTTCGTCGGTTGCTCTCTCGGCCGCCAGCCGAGCGACGAGATTTTCCAAAACGCGACGGGTTTCAAGCAGGCGCAATTGACTGCGCAAATTGATTTCGGAAACGAGTATTCCGCGGCGGGGCAACACGACGACGAGCCCGTCGCGCCCGAGCCTTTGCAAAGCTTCGCGCACTGGCGTGCGCCCGATGCGAAGCTCGTTAGCCAGGGCCTGCTCGCTCAGCACCGTGCCCGGCGCAAGTTTCAGCGTCGTGATCATTTCCTCGAGCTGACAATAGGCCTGATCCGTCAAGGAAAGATCGCTGCCAATCGAGGGCGAGCTCACCCATTCGCCAGAGAGCTTGCGCCGTTTATCGAGCGACCGCGAACTTCTAACTGCTTGAATCATATGAGTCTCAACGGCCAATCGCCTGACTTCGACGTTAGCACACAGTGCCGAAGGATCACAGCGCCGCCAAATATATCGACAATGGGGATGACTAATATATCATGCATATGTTATGCGTGTGCGCAGCGCTTATCAAATAATGATAAATTCATCGGGAGGGCAGCATGGCGGGCGGGATCGCATCTTGCATCGGCGAAACTACGAAGGTCGACGCGGAGAAAGCGGATTTCGGATCCGCGGGCGACGCATTGATTGCGGCACGGCTCGAACGCCTGCCGATGACAGGGTTTCAGCGCAACATCTTCATCATCATTGCGACTGCATGGCTCTTCGACTCGATCGACCTCGGCTCTCTGACCTTTGTGCTCGGATCTATCCGCAAGCAGTTTGACCTTACGACCGCGCAAGCCGGCTTGCTTTCGAGCATGAGCTTTGTCGGCATGTTTTTGGGTGCTGCTCTGGCGGGGCTTGCGGCTGATCGTTTCGGCAGGAAGGGCGTCTTCCAGATCAGCATGATCTTTTGGGGCTTGGGCAGCCTCTGGTGTTCTTTGGCCCCCAATGCCGTCACACTCGGCTACGCCCGCCTCCTTTTGGGTTTCGGCATGGGCATGGAGTTTCCGGTCGCGCTGGCGATCGTCTCGGAATTTCTCCCAGCCAGCAATCGCGGCCGGTATATGGCCATCCTTGAAGGCTTCTGGCCTCTCGGCTTCATCACCGCGGGTCTCTTGAGCCTTGTTCTGCTGCAATATTTCGACTGGCGTGCGGTTTTCCTCGCGCAAGCGATCCCAGCACTCTTTCTCTTCGTGATCCGTTTCCTCGTCCCCGAATCGCCGCGTTGGCTTGTGGACCACGGAAATCATGAGGAGGCCGACAGGGTGATGGGCACGATCGAAGCCAAGGTTAGCGCGCGCCTTGGCGGCCAGCCCCTGCCCGAGCCAGTGCCTCTTCCAGCATGCGCCCGCAAGGAGCGCGGATTCTCCTTCATGGAAATTTGGAAGCCGCCCTATGCCTCGCGGACCGTGATGATCTGGCTCACCTGGTTTTTCGCGCTTCTCGGGTTTTACGGCTTGACGACATGGCTCGGCGCCTTGCTGCAGGACGCAGGCTACAGCGTGAGCAAATCGGTGAGCTACACACTCTTGATCTCGCTCGCCGGCATTCCAGGCTTTATCACTTCCGCGATCCTGGTCGAGCGCTGGGGGCGCAAGCCGACCGCGGTTTTGATGCTCCTCGGAAGTGCCGCCGCCGCCTACCTATACGGGCATTCACCCTCACTTGCTTTGCTGATCGTCTTTGGCCTGACGATGCAGTTCTTCTCCTTCGGCATGTGGTCGGTTCTTTATGCCTATACGCCGGAGCTCTATCCGACACGCGCGCGTGCGACAGGCGCTGGCTGCGCATCCGCGGTCGGACGCCTCGGCTCGCTACTTGGTCCTTACCTCATCGGCGTTATTTTGCCGTCGCTCGGCCGCGGCGGCGTCTTTGCCTTGGGCGCCGGCTCCTTCGCCATTGCCGCAGCCGTTGTCCTTTTTCTCGGCGTCGAGACGAAAGGCAAGCCGCTCGAAGCCCTCTCGCAATGATCGGCGAGAAGCGGGTACAAGCCCGGGCTTGTCTGTTGCCAACTGATATATCAATCGCACTCTAGAGCAATCGAAGTCAGCGGAGGCGCAATCATGGAACTCGCTGCGAGCACAATGTCCGAGCGTCAACGGCAATATCGTGCCACGTACCGCCAGCGAATTGCCGGCTGGTATAATGGTCTGGTGCATATTGCGGTCATCTACACAATCGGCCTCACGGCCCTCTATATTTACATTTCGAACATCAAGAACGTGACCTGGCTGGAGCTTTTGACGGTTCCTCTGGTCTTCTTGTTCTGCAATTTTTTCGAGTGGTGGCTGCATCGGTACGTGATGCACCGTCCTTCACAAAATCCGATCGGGCGCGCAGTCTACAACCGTCATACGCTGCAGCATCATCAGTTCTTTACGGAACGAGAGATGCGGTTTGCCAATCATCGCGATTATCGTGTGACATTCTTCCCGACCTATGCGCTCGCGACCTTCACGCTGATCTCGATTCCCGGCGCACTCCTCCTCGGCTTCTTGTTCGACGCCAATGTCGGTTGGCTGTTCATCACGACAACGACTGGCGTCTACCTTGTCTATGAGTTCATGCATTTCTGCTGCCACGTCGAAGATAATGCCTTCGTGCGCAACATGCCGTTCGTCAATACGATCCGGCGGCATCATACCGCCCATCATGATCAATCGATCATGATGGAGCGCAACATGAACCTGACCGTTCCGATCATGGACTGGGCCTTCGGCACATCTGATCTGGACCGCGGCCTCCTGGGCACGCTCTTCAACGGCTATGATACGCGGTATGTGAAGAAAAACATGCGCAAGACCTCGCGCACGCCGGGCCGCCCGGCAACGGATGCGATCCAAGCTGCGGAATAGCAACCGGCTGCCCGCGCGACCGCTAAGTGTCGCGCGGCCTGCAGCTTTTCATACATTCAAGGGAGGGGCGAAATGCCTTTTCGCATCAAAATTGCTCTTTCGATCGCCGTCGGCCTGGCAGCGATCGCCGGCTTTTTCTTCATGGGAAGCCTCGGCCAGATCGGACCGCAAAGAGCGGTTGCCTTTCTGGGGCCGTTCATGATCGTCAGCCTTTGGATCTTTCCAGAGGTCATGCGGCGTCCAGCGGAGGGCAAGAAACCACGCCAGGAACTGCCCGGGGCGCAAGCGCGATGAAGATCTATGCCGGAGATCGCACCATCGACGGTATCGTCGTCACCGTCAACGGTCAGCCTCTCGACGATCAAACCAGTCGCCGGTGTTATTCCGCGGCCGGGTTCGAATGGAGCTACGAGGGGCCGGAACCGTCGCAGCTCGCCTATGCGCTGCTTGTCGATCATCTTGGCGATGATCAGAAGGCTGCCACGCTTCAGGACAAATTCATGCGCGAGGTCGTCGCAAATTTCCAGAACGAATGGGAAATGACCTCGGCCGACATCGAACGCGTGCTGAGCACGTTTTAGCCGCGCGTCTTCCCCTTCGGGACTCTTACTCTGACAGGGCTCTCTATGGCCCGAGCGGCAAAGATCGGGAGATGGTGCTCGCATGGAGCCCAAGACTGAAAATAAAGCAAAGACTGATAGCGAAGCGCCTCAAAAGAAGATCGAGAAACGCACGATCGAGGACATTCGCAAGTCAAAGACGACCGGCGAAAAAATGGTCTATATGTCGGTGCCGGACTATACATCTGCGAAATGGGCCGAGATGGGCAGCGTCGACGTCGCGGTTGTCGGCGATAGTTTGGCGATGGTTGCACATGGTCATTCCAACACGATTCCGGCGACCATGGATATGATGGTCTTGCACGCGCAGGCGGTTCGACGCGGCGCGCCAAACACTTTCGTTCTGGGCTGCATGCCTTATCAAAGCTACAACACGATCGATCGTGCTTTGACCAATGCGACCCGCTTCATGCAGGAGGCGCTCTGCGACGCAATCAAGCCGCAGGGCGGGAAATCCCAGGCCCATGTTCTAAAAGCGCTTGTCGACGCCGGCATTCCAACGGCGTCGCACATCGGCTTGACGCCGCATACAATCGCGACATTCGGCGGCTTCAAGATCCAGGGCAAGACCGCCGACGCCGCGATGAAGATCCTCGAAGATGCGCTCGCGATCGAGGACGCCGGTTGCTTCATGTTGGAATTCGAGGCTGTGCCAGCTTCGATCGCGAAGCTGATTTCGCAGCAGCTGAAGATCCCGACCATCGGCATCGGCGCCGGCGTCGGTTGCGACGGGCAAATCCTCCTCGCCTACGATCTTCTCGGTGTCTTCACGGATTTCAAGCCGAAGTTCACGAAGCGTTATGCGAATCTGACGGAAGTCGCCGTCGCCGGCATCAAGAACTATGTGCATGAAGTGAAGAACGGCACCTTTCCCGATGACGATCATTCCTACAAGGTCGATGAGGCCGAGCTCGAGAAATTTGCATCGATGCTTGAGAAGCGGCGACCGATTTGATCGGAGCGGAAATACACCCAAGAATTATTGTCGCCGAGCCACGTACCGGGCCACGTGATCATCAGACGCGTCCGGCCACGGCCGCACCGTTTGGAATTGCCGAGGCAAGCACCTTGTAAAGCACCGCCGGTTCCGAGCTCGCACGCAATTGGCGTGCGACCTCTGGATCTCGCAGCCGGCGGGCAACGCAAGCAAGCGCCGCCAAATGGTCTTTTTCGGCTTCGGCCGGGATCAGCAGCAGAAACACGAGGTCGACCGGCTGTCCGTCGACAGCATCAAAGTTGATGGGCCTTTCGAGCCTGGCAAAGAGCGCGAAGAAACGTTTGAGGCCGGGAACGCGGGCATGCGGAACGGCAACGCCGTCGCCAACTCCGGTGGACCCCAGCGCCTCGCGTGCCATCACCGGGTCGAGGATGATCTGGACGTCGAGATCGAGCGCCTTGGCTGCGCGCCGCACCAGCTCCTGCAGGACCTGCATCTTGTTGCCGGCGCGCAAGGTCAGCACTTGCTCGGGCTTAATCAATTCGATCATTTCCATCTTTTGTTGCTCTTGTGAAGATGCGGCGGCGAGGGATCAATCGAGCATCCGAAGGCGATAGCCAACGCCCTGCTCCGTGATGATATGCTGCGGCCGTTCCGGATTGCTTTCGATCTTTTGCCGCAGCGCGCGGATATATATCCGCAAATATTGGACATCGGCATCGCTGCCCCAGACCTCGCGCAAAAGAAATTTGTGGGTCAGCACCTTTCCGGCATGGGCGACGAGCAAGCGCAACAGCTCATATTCGCGCGGCGACAATTTAACCTCCTGGCCGGCCACAGTCACGATCCGACGGACGAGATCGACGGAGAGATCGCCGGAACGGAATATGGGCTTTTCACCCTGCTGTTGCAAACGATGACGCAGCCCCGCCCTTATGCGCGCCAGCAATTCATCGACCCCGAAAGGCTTGGTCACATAGTCGTCGGCGCCGAGATCGAGGGCCTTGACCTTGCCGGCCTCGTCGGTCCGGCTCGACAAAACGATGATCGGCACCGCCGATCCTTGGTCCCGCAGCCGGCGGATGATCTCGAAGCCGCTGATATCGGGCAGGCCGAGATCGAGCACAAGGACGTCGATCGGATTAGAGCGGATCATGTCGAGGCCGGTGCTGCCATCCCCTGCCTCGAACACACGATAGCCTTGCGCCGCGAGGCTCGTGTGGAGAAAACGTCGGATCGGTGGCTCATCATCGACGATCAATATGCGAAGAGGCACCGCATCGGCAGTCATTTGCTAGCTTCCTCATCGAGTTTATTCACAGCTGGCAGCGGGAGCCTGATCGTGAAGACCGCGCCCTGCCGGTCGGCGCGATTGCCCGCAACGATCGAGCCACCCATGGCTTCGACAAAGCCTCGGCAGATGGCGAGGCCAAGTCCAGTGCCGGCGCGCTTACGGTCGGCGGCCTGAATCCGATAAAATTTATCGAAAATGCGTTCGGTGTCCTCGAGCGGGATGCCCTCCCCTTCGTCCAATATGTCCAAGCGCACATTCTTTCCCTCGCGCCGCGCCTGGACGCGCACCTCAGTGCCAGCGGGCGTATATTTTGCTGCATTGTCGAGCAGATTGAAGAGCACCTGCTCGAGCAACACCGGATCGATCCTGATGACCGGCAAATCAGGATCGAGATCGATTGCGATTCTGTGGTCGCCCAAGACCTTCGCGGCCCGCCCCAGCGCGCTTCCGACAATATCGCCGAGATCGACGATTTCGCCATGCGGCTCGATCGCGCCCGACTCCAATCGGGTCATGTCGAGGAGATTGGCGATGAAACGGTTGAGCCGCTCCGCCTCTTCCTGGATGGTGCCGATGAGCTCGTCCTGCGCGGCCTCGTCGAGAACGCGCCTATAGGCCTTGAGACTGGTCGCGGCGCCGAGCACGGAAGCGAGCGGCGTGCGCAGATCATGTGAGATCGAGGTCAGCAAGGCCGATCGCAGCCGTTCGGTTTCGACGGTGAGACGGGCCCGCTCGACATCGGCGACCAAATTCACGCGCTCGATCGCCAGCGCCGCCTGGTCGCAGAGCGCATCGAACAAACGCCGTTGGTCCGGCGTCAGCAGCGGTCCCGGGCGGTCATTGTCGAGCCCGACCACGCCGACGGGGCTGCGCGCGGTCCGCATCGGAAGGAACAGACGTTTGGCTCCCGGCAGCGTATCGGCGCTGCGGCCGGCCGGCCGGTTGTGCTCCCAGCACCATTTGGCTGCCGCAATATCGGCCTCGTCGAGCATGTCCTCCGGCGGATAGCCGGCGCGCACCGTCAATATGCCCTCTTGCGGCAGCAGCAGGACCACTCTGACTTTCAGCATCAGGGCGATCTGATACACGGTCGCCCAGAGGAGATCGTCGAGCGTGATGGCGCCGGCAAGTTTGCGGCTGAAGAGATAGAGATCCTCCGTCGTCCTCGCCCGTTGCCGTGCGCTCATTGCCTGGCTGCGCATGCGGGCGGTGAGATTGCTGGCGATCACCGCGACGAGACCGAAGAAGAACAGCGCGATGACATTTTCTGGATCGGCAATGGTGAAGCTATAGAGCGGCGGCAGAAAAAAGAAATTATACGCAAGAACGCTGATCAAACAGGCAAACAGCGACGGCCAGAGGCCATAGGCGATTGCGCTCCCCATCACCGCCGTCAGAAACACCAGAGTGATGTTGGAAGTGGCCACGAAATGCCGCAGGACTTCGCCGATGCCGAGCGCGGCGGCGACGAAGGCAAGGCTGCCGGCATAGGCCTTGAGGTCAATCCGCTCGGCGCTGGGCGCCGTGGCCACGGCCTCGCGAGGCTTCCGCGGCGCCCCCTTTTGCACCTCTGGTCTGGCAATGACATGGACGCTGATGTCGCCGGCATAGCGGATGAGCTGATGGGTCACCGATTCGCGCAGCAGTTCCGACCAGCGCGCGCGCCGCGACTTGGCGATGACGATGTGGGTGAAATTGTTCTCGGTCGCATAATCGACGAGCGCGCGGCCGACATCTTGACCGGGAATTGTGATGACCTCGCCGCCGAGCTTTTCCGCCAAGCGCAGCGCCTCGGTGATGACCTCGCGCTCCGCTTCCGACAATCGCAGGGTGTGCGAGGTTTCGATATGGATCGCCATCCAGGGTGCGCGCAGACGGTCGGCGAGCCGCCGCGCACTGCGCACCACCGCGAGGCTGGCCGGATTTTCGTTGACGCAGACCAACACGCGCTCGCCCGCGGCCCATGGGCCAGGGATGGCATGCGCCCGCATATAGCTCACCATCTGCTCGTCGACGCGTTGCGCGGTGCGGCGCAGCGCAAGCTCGCGCAGCGCGGTCAGATTGCCGGGATGGAAATAATTACGGATCGCGCGCTCGGCCTGCTGCGGCATATAGACCTTGCCTTCGCGCAGGCGCTGGACGAGGTCCTCCGGCGTGAGGTCGACGACCTCCACGTCGTCGGCACGGTCGATGATCGAATCCGGGACGGTCTCACGCACCCAGATACGGGTGATCTTGGCCACGACATCGTTCAGGCTTTCGAGGTGCTGGATGTTGAGCGTGGTATAGACGTCGATCCCGGCACTGAGCAGCTCTTCGACGTCGAGATAGCGCTTGGGATGGCGGCAGCCGGGCGCATTGGTGTGGGCGAGTTCGTCGACCAGCACGAGCTTCGGGCGGCGCTTCAGAATGGCGTCGAGATCCATCTCCTCCAGAAAGTGGCCCTTATATTCCACGCGCTGGCGCGGCACGATCTCGAGCCCCTCAAGCAGCGCCTCCGTCTCTTTGCGGCCATGGGTCTCGACGACACCTATCACCACATCGATGCCGTCGCGGCGCTTCGCTTGCGCCGTCACCAACATTTCAAAGGTCTTGCCGACGCCGGGCGCGGCGCCGAGAAAGACCTTCAGGCGGCCCCGCCCCTCGTGCTCCGCCTGCTCCAGCAGCGCCTCCGGCGAGGGTCGGTTGGCGCGCTCTGGTCGGTCGTCGCTCATTCCTGCCGCCTGATCGAATTGGGGCTCGGCTGAGGTGTTCCTCTTATCAGTTCTGCCCGCTCATAGGTCACTTTCAAGATCACTTGCTCGTTCGCCTGAACGTACGCGCGGCGGACAATGCGTTGCCGCAATGCCCGCCGCAAGCCGCACGGCTAGAATAGATCGTTTTTCTTATGTAAGCATCATTTGGCCGTCAGCGCGTCGAGCGCGAGATTGAGTTTCAAGACATTGACATGATCCTCGCCGATCACGCCCGCCAGACGCTTTTCGATATGGCTTTCCACCAAGCTGCGCAGCTGCGCCTCGGGCAAATGCCTGGCCTTGGCAATGCGCGGCACCTGAAACAAGGCCGCAGCCGGCGTGATGTCGGGATCGAGCCCGCTCGCCGATGTCGTGACAAGATCAATCGGCACCGGCACCCCTGGGTTCTGCGCCTGAAGCGTTGCCGTATCCGCCTTGACGCGGTCGATGAGCGCCTTCGAGGTCGGCCCGAGATTGGAGCCGACGGAATTATCTGCCGCATAGGGCACCGCGATCGTTTTGCTCGGGTCTTTCGGGTCCGGCTCAGTCGTCGCGGAGGGCCGGCCGCGGAAATATCCATCCGAAGCGAAATTCTGGCCGATGAGCTCAGACCCGATGATCTTCCCATCCTTTTTGATCAGGCTGCCATTCGCCTGATGCGGAAAGAGGATCTGGGCAATGCCGGTGATGCCGAGCGGATAGATGAGGCCGGTGATGACCGTCATCACGACGATCATCATTATGGCCGGGCGGATCTGTTTCAGCATGGTTCTTATCCTATGCGAGGCCGATGGACGAGACGAGCATGTCGATCAGCTTGATGCCGATGAAGGGCGCGATGATGCCGCCAAGGCCATAGACGAGAAGATTACGCCTCAGAATGCTCGCTGCGCCCATGGGCCGGTAGCCTACGCCGCGGAGCGCGAGCGGGATGAGCGCGATGATGATCAAGGCGTTGAAAATGATCGCCGACAGGATGGCACTCTGCGGCGTCTGCAGATGCATGATATTCAACGCCCGGAGCTGCGGATAGAACGCGATGAACATCGCCGGGATGATCGCGAAATATTTCGCGACATCATTGGCGATCGAGAAAGTTGTGAGCGCGCCGCGGGTCATCAAAAGCTGTTTGCCGATTTCGACGATCTCGATGAGCTTGGTCGGATCGCTGTCGAGATCGACCATATTGCCGGCTTCGCGCGCTGCCATCGTGCCGGTATTCATGGCGACGCCGACATCGGCCTGGGCGAGCGCCGGCGCATCATTGGTGCCGTCGCCGCACATGGCGACGAGCTTGCCCAGCGCCTGCTCGTCACGAATGAGCTTCAGCTTGGCTTCTGGGGTCGCTTGTGCGAGGAAATCATCGACACCGGATTCAGCCGCAATGGCGGCCGCGGTCAGCGGGTTGTCACCGGTGATCATCACCGTGCGGATGCCCATGCGGCGCAATTCGGCAAAGCGCTCCTTGATGCCGCCTTTGACGATGTCCTTCAGATGGATGATTCCAAGAAGCTTGCCGTTCTTGGCGACGGCAAGTGGTGTGGCGCCCGATTTCGCGACCTCGTCGGATTTCGCCGTCAATTCGCGAATGGCCGAGTCGAGTACGGAAGGAGTTGGCACCAAACCGCGAACATAGGCCAGAACCGCGTCGACGGCGCCTTTGCGAATTGCGCCCTCAGCGCTGTCGATGCCGCTGATCCGCGTCTGCGCCGAGAACGGAATGAATTTAGCGCCGAGCGCCGCCATGTCGCGGCCGCGAATCCCGTGTTTCTCCTTGGCGAGGACGACGATCGAACGGCCCTCCGGCGTCTCGTCAGAGAGCGAGGCGAGTTGCGCCGCATCGGCGAGCTCGCCCTCGCTCACGCCGGCGAGCGGAATGAAAGCCGCGGCCTGGCGGTTGCCGAGGGTGATCGTGCCGGTCTTGTCGAGCAGCAGAGTGTCGACATCGCCTGCCGCTTCGACGGCACGGCCGGACATGGCGAGCACATTGAACCGCACGAGCCGATCCATGCCGGCAATGCCGATCGCCGACAAAAGCGCGCCGATGGTCGTCGGGATAAGGGTCACGAACAGCGCTACAAGGACCAGAACCGACATAGTGCCGCCGGCATAGTGGGCGAAGCTCGGAATCGTCGCGACCGCGAAGACGAAAATGATCGTCAGGCCCGCGAGCAAGATATTGAGCGCGATCTCGTTGGGCGTCTTCTGGCGCTGCGCGCCTTCAACCAGCGCGATCATGCGATCGAGAAAGGTCGATCCCTGCGCTGCAGTGATCCGCACCTTGATCCAGTCGGAGATCACCGTCGTGCCGCCGGTCACCGCCGAGCGGTCGCCACCGCTTTCACGAATGACGGGCGCCGATTCGCCGGTAATCGCCGCTTCATTGACGGAGGCCACGCCCTCGATCACATCGCCGTCGCTCGGGATGATGTCGCCGGCCTCGACCAGCACGACATCGCCTTGCTTCAGCGCACTGGCGGGCGTTTGGCGCCATTGCGAGGTGGCCGCGCCTCTTTCCTCGCCGGCGGCATAAAGCAGCTTTGCCGTCGTCTCGGTCTTGGTCCGGCGCAAGCTTTCGGCCTGCGCCTTGCCCCGGCCCTCCGCCACCGCCTCGGCGAAATTGGCGAAAACCACCGTGAACCAGAGCCAGAGATTGATCTGGAAGGAGAATCCGTAATGACCGGCTCCCCTCACGAGATCGCGCAGGAAGAGAATCGTCGTGAGGCTTGCGACGACCTCGACCGTGAACATGACCGGGTTGCGGATCATGATGCGCGGATCGAGCTTCCTGAACGCCTCGCCGATCGCCGGAACGAGGATCTTCGGATCGGTCATGGAGGTGACCGGCATCCGTTTGCGAATATGGGACAGTTCCATGCGAATGCCTCTCAGCATCAATAGAGTTTGCCGGCGAGCATCGACAAATGCTCGACCACGGGCCCGAGCGAGACCGCCGGGAAATAGATGAGGCCGCCGGTGATCGCGATCACACCGACGAGCAGTCCGACGAACATGCCGCCATCGGTCGGGAAAGTGCCGGCGGAGGCGGGCACGATCTTCTTCGCCGCGAGAGAGCCGGCGATGGCGAGCATCGGCACGATCATCAAGAAGCGGCCCATGAACATCGCAAAGCCGAGCGTGGTGTTATAGTAGGGCGTATTGGCGGAGAGCCCGGCAAAGGCGCTGCCATTATTGCCCGTCGCAGACACGAAGGCATAGAGGATCTCGCTGAAGCCATGCGGACCGTTGTTGGCGATGCCCGCAAGACCAGCCGGCAAAACAACGGCGAGCGCGCTGAAGCCGAGGATCGACAGCGGCAGGATGAGGATGGCAAGCATGGCCATCTTCACTTCCTTTGCTTCGATCTTCTTGCCGAGATATTCGGGGGTGCGGCCGACCATGAGCCCCGCGATGAACACAGCGAGGATGGCGAAGATAAGCATGCCATAGAGGCCGGAGCCGACGCCGCCGAAGATGATCTCGCCCAGCATGATGTTGATCATCGGCACCATTCCGCCGAGCGGCATCAGGCTGTCGTGCATATTGTTGACGGCGCCGCATGAGGCATCAGTGGTCACGGTCGTGAACAATGCCGAATTGGCGATGCCGAAGCGGACTTCCTTGCCTTCCATATTGCCGCCCGCCTGCAGGGCAGAGGGCTTCTGATCGACGTGAAAGGCGGCGAAGGCCGGGTTACCCGGCGCCTCGGCAGTATAGGCGGTAATGACGCCGCCGGCATAGAGGATGCCCATGACGGCGAAGATCGCCCAGCCCTGGCGCTGATTGCCGACCATCCGGCCGAACACATTGGTGAGCGCGGCGCCGATGGAGAAAATCAGCACCATCTGCACCAGATTGGTGAGCGCGGTCGGATTTTCGAAGGGATGCGCCGAATTGGCGTTGAAGAAGCCGCCGCCATTGGTGCCCATCATCTTGATGACTTCCTGTGAAGCCACCGGCCCTTGCGCGATCACTTGCTTGGCGCCCTCGAGCGTCGTCGCTTCGGTATAGGCGCTCAAATTCTGCGGCATGCCCTGCCAGACGAAGAACAGAGCGACGACGATCGAGATCGGCAGCAGGATGTAGAGGACGCAGCGCGTGAGATCGACCCAAAAATTGCCGATCGCCTGGGCGCTGCGGCGCGCGAAGCCGCGAATGAGCGCGAGGGCCAGCACTATGCCTGTCGCTGCCGAGAGGAAGTTATGCACGGTGAGCCCGGCCATCTGCGTCAGATAGCTCATCGTGGTCTCTGGCGTGTAAGACTGCCAGTTCGTATTCGTGACGAAGCTCACCGAGGTGTTGAAGGCGAGGCTCTGCTCGACGGCAGACTGGCCCGCCGGGTTGAATGGCAGGACCGCCTGGAGCCGCTGCAAAGCATAAAGTGTCACGAAGCCGGCCATGCTAAAGAACAGCATGGCAACGGCATAGGTCACCCAATGCTGTTCCTGCCGCTCATCGACACCACAGATCCAGTAGAGGCCGCGCTCGACCGGCTTGAGGACCGGCGATAGAAAATTGCGCTCGCCAGCGAAGACCCGCGTGATATAGCCGCCGAAGGGCTTCACGAGAAGCACGATGATCACGCTGTAGAGCGCGATCTGAATCCAACCATTGATGGTCATGTGTTGCTCCTCAGAACCGCTCGGGGCGGATCAGCGCGTAAACGAGATAGACGAGCAGCGCCAGCGTGACCGCGGCACCTAGGGCGTAATCGAAAATCATCGGAAGCTCCTAAAAAGCTCGCGAGTCAAAGATGCTCGCAAGCAACGACATAGAGCACGGTGGCGGCTAGGAAGCCGAAGCCAATGACCAGGTAGATCGCGTCAAGCATGGATCTCTTCTCCTGCCGAAATCAGCGACGGCCGATGCGGCGCTTCGGTTTTTTCGCACTCTCCATCGCGCTTCGTGCTTTCTGCCGTGACCGCCAAACAGCCCCGCTTCGCGTCGCGCATTAATTCGCGAAACTCTCCTATAAAATCGAGAGGAGATGGGAGGCCCCTTCTATAAAAATTCCATATAAATTCGGGCAGAAGGCACTCGGCTCTTCACACAGCATCATTCAGCGCAGACGCCGCCGCGCCTTGATGTGCATCAAGCGCGATCGCTAAAATTGCAAAGGGCGCAACGGACTTTATGAAACAACCCGCATCGAGAGGCCTGCCGATCAGCCAGCCTGGATTGCTAGGACAAGCAATTGCGCGAGGACAGCAATGCCCAGAAAGGCCGCGATCGCTACGCCGATCTCGCACAGCACTTCGCTCGGCCGTGGAGCTTCGTCGCACCCTGCCGTGTTGCGGCAGGAATAATCCTGCATCTTGTCGAGCTGAAAGTCTGCGGCGCGCCCGAGGCTCTTATTCCGCATTGCCGATCTCCGACTTCGCCTGCCCTATGCAGCCTTTCGGGCAGCGCGGCAGATATCCAGCGATCAGTGCAATGTGGAGCGGATCATCATATAAATTCGAGAGAGAACAAAAGCGGCATTCATATAGGCCGCGTATATGCGATCACGCCGGGAGATGGCCGACAGCCGCCGCGCAATGCAGTCAAACGGACAGCTGCATGCCGTCAAAGGCCGGCTCGACATGCTGCGGCAGCTCGCCTTGGAGCCGCGCGAAATCGAGATCGATGTGGAGATTGGTAAGGACCGCACGCTTGGGCTTCAGCCTGTCGATCCATTCCAACGTCTCCGGCAAAGAGAAATGGCTCGGATGCGGCATATAGCGCAAGGCATCGACGATCCAGAGATCGAGATCTTCGAGATAGCACCGGCTGTCGGCGGGAATGGCGTTGAGGTCCGGCGTATAGGCGATATTTCCGAAGCGGAAGCCGAGCGAGGGGATCTCGCCATGTTCGAGCCGGAAGGGCATGGCCTCGATCGCGCCGCCGGCGCCCTTCACTGCGCAGAGCTTGCCGGGATAGAGCCGCTTTTCGGTGAGGAGCGGCGGATAATAGCTGCCCTCGGGTGTCTCGAAAATATAGCCGAAATGGTTGCGGACCACGAGCGCCGTCTCGGCATCCATATGAAGATCGATCTTGTGCTTCGCCTGAATGACGAGCGGGCGCACGTCGTCGATTCCATGAATATGATCGGCATGCGGATGGGTGAGCAGAACCGCATCGAGATGGCAGACGTTGTGATCGAGCAATTGAGCACGCAGATCCGGCCCCATGTCGACGAGCACGGTGGTCTTTTCGCCATCCGCGCCGATGCGCTCGACGAGGATCGAACAGCGGCGGCGGCGGTTCTTGGGATTGTTCGGATCGCACGCGCCCCAGCCCTGCCCGACGCGGGGAACGCCCGCCGACGAGCCGCAGCCGAGAATGGTGATCGCGAGACTCATGCGGCAACAGCGGCCTTTGAACCATCCGCGGCCGGGGCCGGCATTTTCGAAAACAGACGCAGCGCATTGGCGGTCGTCATCGCCGCAAGCTCCGCTTCGGACATGCCTTTGACGTCGGCCAGGACTTTGGCCGTCTCTTTGATGAAGGCCGGTTCATTGCGCTTGCCGCGATAAGGAACCGGCGCGAGAAAAGGCGCATCGGTTTCGACGAGCAGCCGATCAGGCGGGACATCGCGCGCGATCGCCCGCAACTCGTCCGATTTCTTGAAGGTCAGCACGCCGGAAAAGGAGATGGAAAGGCCGAGCGCCAGCGCTCTCTCCGCCAATTGCCGCGACGAGGTGAAGCAATGGAGCAGCGCCTTGAACTCCCCCTTCCCCATTTCATCTTCGAGAATGGCAGCGACATCGGCATCGGCATCACGGGCATGGATCACAAGCGGCAGGCCGCTTTCCCGCGCCGCTGCTATATGGGTCCGGAAGACCCGCGCCGCGACATCGCGCGGCGCCCGATCATAATGATAATCGAGCCCTGCCTCGCCGATCCCGACGCATTTGGGATGTCCTGCGAGATCGACGAGCCGCGCGACGCTCGCCTCCGCCTCCACATGCGCCTCGTGCGGATGCGTGCCGACGGTGCAATAGACATCGTCATAGGCTTCGGCGATGGCGGAAATTGTCGGAAATTTTTCAACCTGCGTCGAAATGGTGATCATCCGACGCAGCCCGGCCGCCCGGGCGCGCGCCACAACGGCATCGCGCTCCGCCGCGAAATCGGGAAAGTCGAGATGGCAATGGGTGTCGATCAGCATCGGCGTCTCAGGCTGGTTTGGCCGCCTCCGCCTCGACATAGCGCGGAAATATGGCGGCCGGCGGCGGCAATGCCCGGCCGGCTGCGTCCTCTGCCTCGATGTGGGCGAAGTCGCGCGCATCGGGTGCGACAGCCAAGAGATCGAGAAGCTTTGCCATAGCTACGGGCATAAAAGGTTGAGTGAGGATGGCGATCCTACGCAAGACTTGCGCCGTCACATAAAGGATCGTTCCCATGCGGGCAGGATCGGTCTTGCGCTTGGTCCAGGGCTCTTCCGAAGCGAAATAGCGGTTGGCTTCGCCGACCACGTGCCAGATCTCCGCAAGAACGATATGGAGCGCGAAAGCTTGCATAGCAAGCCGCGCTTTGCCCAGCAATGCCGCCGCATCAGTGAGGATTGCCCGATCCGCCTCGGTGAGCGCCGCGGGCTCGGGAAGCCTGCCGTCGCAATTCTTGGCGATCATCGACAACGAGCGCTGCGCCAGATTGCCGAGATCATTGGCGAGATCGGCATTTATCCGGGCGACGATCGCCTCATGCGAATAATGGCCATCCTGCCCGAAGGGCACTTCGCGCAGAAAGAAATAGCGTAGCGGATCGACGCCATAATGATCGATCAAGGCGAAAGGATCGATGACATTGCCGACCGATTTCGACATTTTCTCGCCGCGGTTGAACAGAAAGCCATGCACGACGATCTGCTTCGGCAGAGGCAGGCCGGCCGACATCAGAAAGGCCGGCCAATAGACGGCGTGAAAGCGGGTAATATCCTTGCCAATGACATGCGCATCGGCGGGCCAGAATTTTGCCCGTTCTGCCGAAGCGTCGGGAAAGCCTGTCGCCGTGATGTAATTCGTCAGCGCATCGACCCAGACATACATCACATGCTTGGGGTCGCCCGGCACCGGAATGCCCCAATCGAAGGTCGAGCGGCTGATCGACAGATCGTTGAGGCCGCGCGCGACGAAGGAGACGATCTCGTTGCGATAGCTTTCCGGCACGATGAAATCGGGATGCGCCTCATAATGGGCGAGGAGCTTCTCCTGATAGGCCGACAGCCTGAAATAATAACTCTCCTCCTCCACCCATTCGACCGGTGCGCCACTCGGCGCGAAACGCTTGCCTTCGGCAGTCAAAGTCAGCTCGGATTCGTCGAAAAAGGCCTCGTCGCGGACCGAATACCAGCCTGGGTATGTCGAGAGATAGATGTCGCCCGCCGCTGCCATGCGCCGCCAGATCTCCTGCGCCGCGTCATGATGGCGGGGCTGCGTCGTGCGGACGATATCGTCGGCCGGCGCTTCGAGCGCGAGCCCCATGGCGGCGAATTGCGCCGCGGTGCGATCGGCCAATTGCTGCGGCGTGATCCCTTCCCGCGCCGCGGTCTGCTGCATTTTCTGGCCATGCTCGTCCATGCCGGTCACGAACAAAGTGTCATAACCGTCGAGGCGTTTGAAGCGGGCGATCGCATCGGTGGCGATCCGCTCATAGGCATGGCCGATATGCGGCGCGCCATTGGCATAGGGAATGGCGGTCGTAATGTAGAAAGTCCGGCTGCCGGCCATGGCTGAAATAACTCTGTCTCGAAAACTTTGGGCCGCGCCGCGTCGCTCAGGCTGCGAAGGCCTTCGCGGCCGTGGCGAGATCGGCGAAAAGAGAAAGGATGAAAGGACGCTTGTCGAGGTTCAAGACCTCGGTCTCCCGCGCCGCTTCAGCGGCCTTTTCCCACACCTCGGCTAAGGGCGCAAGGCGCGCCACCCCTCGCCCCGCCTCGCGGCTTATCACAGCGTCGATCCAATCGACGATGGCCACCATCATCATCTCATAATCAGCGGTGCTGTCGCGCCCCGTGACCTGATCGGCGAGCTCGTGCACAGCGCGCCAATCGAGAAAAGGCAAATCGGCGAGGAGGCGCTGAATCTCCCTATCGAGTTCGAGGCCGCGGCCGCCGAGAAGCCGCAGCGCCGCGGGAACGGAGCCGCCGGCCCGCGCGGCTGCCATTGCGATGGCCTCGCGGTCGGCGCTGCTCCAGTGCTCGCCCAATGTCGCGACAACGGCCGCGATCTCCCCACTGGTCAAGGGCTTCAACAACAGCCTGCGGCAGCGTGAACGCAAGGTCGACAACACCTGCCCGGGCCGATGCGCAATGATGAGAAAGAGCGAACGCGGCGGCGGTTCCTCGATGAGCTTCAAAAGCGCATTGGCACCGGCGCGGTTCAGATCTTCGGCGCTGTCGACGATGCAGATACGATAGCCGCCCGCGCCCGCCGCCTGCTGGAACATATGAATGGCGTGGCGCACGTCATCGGCGCGGATTTCGGTGAACGGCCGCTTCGCCTTCTCATTCCATTCGCGCCGCAGCAGGAACACATCGCCATGCGACAGAGCGGCGAGCTTATGGGCGACCGGATGGTCTTCCGGGACATAGAGGCTCGCGGCCGATTGGACCGCAGCGGCGGCGGGATCTGGATGGGCCAGGAGAAAACGCGTCAGCCGCCAGGCAAGCGTCGCCTTGCCGATGCCGGAAGGGCCACCGATGATGATGGCGTGAGGCAGCCGCTCGGCCCGATAAGCGTCGAGAAGCGCCTGCTCGACCTCGGCATGGCCGATGAGCCGGCCCGCCTCGCGCGGATGCGGCGCATCTTCAAATCGATCCGCCTCTGGCGGCGCTTCGATGGTCCCGCGCGCCATGCACTCAAACCTCTTGCCAATTGCAATTCATCATGATGATCGCTTCGCATGAACAGCCCCGCCCGTTCACGCAAGAGTTTTCAATTCTTGAGTTTTCAATTCTTTTGATTCTTGCGACCCCTCTTCCTTCGCATCCTGCGACGGGTGGTCATCCGGCCGCAGCCGGGAAAGAATCACGTCCCAAATCGCTTGCGCAACCTCGACTTCGTCTTGCGCGGCATCGACGACGACGCAACGCTCGGGCTCGGCGGCGGCGATGGCGAGATAGGCTTGCCGCAAAGCTTCATGAAAGCCGATGTCCTCGCTTTCGAAGCGGTCTGTGGCGGTTTGTGGCACACGCCGCGCCGCGGCTCGGGCGAGGCCGAGCTCAGGCGGCAGATCGAGGATCAGGGTCAAATCCGGCCGAAGCCCGTCTAAAGTGATGCGTTCGAGCACCTGCAGAAAGCCTGGATCGACGCCGCCGAAAATGCCTTGATAGGCGCGCGTCGAATCGGCAAATCGGTCACAAATGACCCATGTGCCGGCAGCCAGCGCCGGGGCGATCGTATGGTCGATGTGGTCGATCCGCGCGGCCGAGAAGACGATCGCTTCGGCCTTGGCGCCGAGATCTTTGATCATGCCGGAAAGGAGTATATCGCGCAGAATTTCCGCGCGCGGCGAGCCGCCCGGCTCGCGTGTCGTCATCGCCGGTATGCCTATGGCGCGCAGCTTTTCGGCGATATGGCGTGCCTGGGTTGTCTTGCCCGCCCCTTCGCCGCCTTCGAGGGTGATGAAAGCGCCGCGACGCGAAGAGGACGGCATAGAAGATGACATAGAAGATGACATGGGCGGCATCAATGGCTGACCGCCTTCAGGACATATTTGCGGAACTGATCGGCGACATATTCGAGGGCGGCATCCATGGCGCGACTCGGCAGCGTGCCCGGGCCGATGTCGGCGGCGCTCTGCAAAGGGACTTCGAGCACTTGGTTGGTACCGCGGAAGATCTGCAGGCGCGCAACGTTTTTGCCGGCCACGACAGGGGCGATCAGAGGTCCCATATAGACGATCCGGCCGATGAGCCTCTCACTCATATCGCGCGGCACGAGCACTTTCACCGGATTTTGGGTGACCAGCGGCACTTCGCCTTTGCTGCCGCCATAGACCCGCGCCGTGCCAACGACCTCGCCGGCCGCGAACACTATTTTAGGCTCGAAGGAACGGAAGCCCCATTGCAGAATGCGCAGCGCCTCGTCGACGCGCTCCTTCGCCGTCTTGGCGCCATAGAGCGCCAGAATGAGCCTTTGGCCATTTTGCACTGCCGAGACGACAATGCCATAGCCGCTGGCGTCGATATTGCCGGTCTTCAGCCCGTCGGCGCCAATGTCCATCGCCAGCAGCGGATTGCGGTTGGGCTGTTTGATCTTGTTCCAGGTAAAATCCTTTTCGCTGAAATAACGATAGAGATCGGGATAGGTCTTGATGAGATGCGCGGCGAGCATGGCCATCTCGCGCGCGGTGACCTTCTGGTCCGGATCGCCCCTGCCCCAGCTATTGGTGAAGGTGAGACGGGTGAAGCCGAGCTGGCGCGCCCTCTCGGTCATCTGGGTGGCGAAGGCGCCTTCCGAGCCGGCGAGGCCTTCGGCGAGCACGATCGCTGCATCATTGCCGGAGACGACCACGAGGCCTCTGACCAGATCCTCCACTTTGATATGGCTGTTGAGTGCGGCAAACATGGTCGAACCATGCGCTGGCGCGCCGCCATAGCGCCAGGCGGCTTCGCTCACCTTAAATTCATCGGTGAGCTTGAGACGGCCTTCGGTAATGGCTTCAAAGACGAGCTCCGCGGTCATGATCTTGGCGGTCGAGGCCGGCGTCACAAGATCATCGGCATTCTTCTCGAAAAGGACGGAGAGGGTGTCGGCATCGATCAATATGGCATGCGGAACGCTCGTTTGCAGAGGCTGCGCCGCAAATGCGTCGGCAGGAAGCCAGGCCAAGCAGAGGATCGAGCAGAGGATCGCAACGACGATCGCCGCGCCGCGCCGCGGAAGGACCAAGCTCCTGCGGGACGCAGGATGACGCCAAGACCAAGAGCGCAAGGACCGACAACTCCCGAAGAAAGGACGCCAAGCGATGGGACAGCAGGAAAGGAAGGAACTCACGCGGCGCGTCTCGCTGATCTCTTCGACAATATGCCCGGGGCAACCGCCGGAGCATGAGCCTCGCTCTTTCGGCTGACACGCGGGCTTGGAGCAGATCTCTGGAGCAAATCTTCAGCTATAGGCAAGGGGCCTTCTAAATCAGCCGAACTTGCAGGCCAATTCCCAATATCCCTCTCGTTGTAGACTTTCTTAGCACGTTTTGCGTGCGAACTGAACGCCGGCGGCTTGCGGCGCTCTTGGCCAAAGTGCGGTAGGACACAGTGGATAAAACCTGACGCTGGGGAGCCAAGTGTCAGGATCACTTTATCGGCCCGACCAATGGTCCGTGGGCCGACTGATCCTGCTATTCTCAGCTGCGAATGGCAGGGTCGGATCACTAGGGCCCGCCGAAACAGCCTGAGCCGATTTGGCGTTGGTTTTCTGGCGCGAAAGATGACCAGCGTCAGATATTCAGCGGCGCGCGAGCGTCGGAGGTGCGCTGATCTCCACATCGGCGCCCGGGATCGTGTCGAGATCGAAGGGACGCGACGGCGGCAGCGGCATTGGGCCGGTGAAAGAGGCCTCGGTGGGCGGCAGCGGCGCTGCGCCGTCACCCGAAGTCGCTGCGGCGGCAGATAGCGGTTGCGTCGGCTCAATCTCAGCGGCCGCGGTTTGGACGGGCCTGCTTTCGGCGGCGAAGGTCGGCGGATGGTGCATATCGAGCTGCGCCAGACGGCCATCCTGCCGCAAGGTCGCAACGAGCTTGCGATCGTCGGAGCCGGCGAGACTTGCCGAACCGACATAGTCCACCCGGACCCGCGTCGTTCCCGACCGGCGGAAATCGAGCAGGTCTGCGACCCGGCGCGACACATCCATGATCCGCCCCGGTGCAAAGGGGCCGCGATCGTTGACCCGCACGATGATCGAATAATGGTTGCGCAGATTGGTCACCCGCGCATAGCTCGGCAACGGCATGATCGGGTGCGCAGCCGTGATCGAGTTGCTGTCATAGATTTCGCCATTGGCGGTTCGCCTGCCATGGAAGGCATCGCCATACCAAGATGCCAAACCGATGCCGGAATAATGTTTGGAGGCCGTCGGATAATAGGTCTTGCCCGCAACCGTATAGGGCCGGCCGACCATATAATTGCCGCCGCCGCGGGGGATCTCGCCGCTGTCGGCGACGACCCGCGGGCTCGCCTGGCCATAGATTGAGGACGGGAAATATTCTTTCCCATGCGCAATTTGTTGCGGTTGCTGCGCGCAGCCGGCAAGGCCGAGGGTACCTGCGGCCGAAAGAATTGCCCCGACAGAGCGAATGCGAAGCTTCGCCGATGTGCTGCAAGAAAGAGCCGGGAAACGCGCCGCGCGCATCCTCAAACGCGGCAGAGATTCCGAGCGCTGCATGAATATCCCCCGACTGACTGCATGCCTTATGCCTCGCATCCAAGGCCCGAAGGCAATGGCGAAGGCTTGCATGGAACCGCTTGCTGGAGCCTTAAAAGGAAAGGCCCCGGCAGGCTTGCTCCAAATCGCATGACGGTGGCAGAGGGCCGGCCAAATTGGGCAAAAATGCGGCGCAGCGGTCTCGCCCGTTCAAATGAGAGCGATATAATACATTGAAAGATAATGATCATCGGCAATTGAGAGAAAATACCGGGGCGCGCAAAATGGATAAATGTGATCGATCGGCAGATAAACTCGGCATTTCGGGCGGGCGGCTGCCAAAGGGGCCGGGGCGCGACTCGTTCCAAATATCGTTAAGAAAAGCCTGCGCGGCAGCGTGTGCGCCCCGCGCAAGCGCAGGGGTCGCCGTCCCTGGCCTAGAGCGATTTCAGCTTTGTGCGGCCCCTTCACCAGCTTGACGCAATAGGCCGGCAATCTACGCTTTGCGACAATGTGGGCATCGCGAGGGCGAAGTCGATGTGTGAAGATTGCCTTTCCAAGCTTCCGAACCGGCGCAGTTTTTTGATGGCGGCGACCGCCGCGGCCCTCGCCGCTTTGGCAGCAAGGCCCGGCCTTGCGGATGCGGTTCACGACAAGAATGCGCCCAACGCGATTCCTCCAGATGAAGCTCTGGAGCGGCTCGTCGCGGGCAATGCGCGCTATGCCGCTGGAGGCATGCATTGCAAGGACGTCTCGATCGGCCGCGCGGCGCTCGTCACCGCCCAATATCCGATCGCCGCAGTCGTGAGCTGCTCCGACTCCCGCGTCGTGCCCGAACTCGCTTTCGATCAGGGACCAGGCGATTTGTTTTTGGTGCGGGTCGCCGGCAATTTCGTCAATGACGACGGCCTCGCGAGTCTCGAATATAGCGTGGCCATGCTGGGCGTCCCGCTGATCATGGTCCTCGGCCATAGCAATTGCGGTGCGGTTTCTGCGGCGATCAAAGTGGTCAGGGACAATGCGACCCTGCCCGGCCATCTGCCGGAGCTCGTCGATGCCATCAAACCGGCGGTGATTGCGGCGCAGGCCAAAAATCCCGCGGATTTGCTGGCGGCCTCGATCGAAGAGAATGTCCGCCGCAATGTCGCGCGGCTGAACGAGGCGAAGCCCATCCTCGCCGAGAAGGTGAAGGCCGGCAAGCTGAAACTGGCAGGCGGCGTCTATGACCTTGCGAGCGGCAAGGTCGCTTTGGTCTAGATCACGTTCATAAAGACATCGGATAATCCGATGTCTCAAGCATGACTTTGGCGCAGTTCACCACGAAACCCAATCAGCCGGTTAGATCGGTGCGGGATTTCGGCGAAAGACCTATTCTGCTCTTCCGCATTGCCTGTAGAGCATGATGCTTTCAAGTCAACTCGGGCATCATGCTCTAGGTTTTTTGAGAGCGCATCTTTTTGTTGCGGAAAACTGGTGTCCAGTCTTTCGCACGGTGCTCTAGTGGGCCTGTTGCCCCGCCTTTTGCGTCTCGACGTAGCTCATGAAGCGAGTAAACAGCATCTCGCGCTCGCTCGCGGTCAAGGTCTTGTGGCCCGAAGTTCGCGCGTAATTTTCGATGAAAAGATCGAAGGCCGATTTCAGGTCGGCAGGTTGTTCTGCCTTGCTCCTGGCACCGCTGCTAGTCGGAACCTCGGCCTCGCCACTCTTTGTTTGCAGCGCGGCTACGGTGCGGTGCGCGGCGAGCCACTCGGCTGCCGGCTTGAAACGGGTCCACCCGGGCATGTCTGCCGCGAGGTTGATCTCCTTCCATTTCGGATGCCTGGCACCGCTGTGGAACTGATCGATCTTGCTGAAGAATGCATCGACGAACTTGGCGATCTTCTTGTAACGGACGGAGCCTTCCGGCCAGGCATAGGCGACGAGCAATGCTCTGTTGGCGATCGTCGGCACCGAGGCTCCTTCCGGAATCAAATTCGGATATTCCTCGTGCGTGATTTCGGCAGGAAGGTAGTTCGCGAAAATTCCGCTCAAATCGTGACTGGGCAGGCTCTCGTGATCGAGCGGCAAGAAATGAACCTGGTCTTGTTTGGTCACTTTCGCCAGCAATGCCTGCGGCGCACCTGTCAGTATGATCATCGCGGAAATCTCGCCGTCCCGCAATTTTCTGAGCGCCTCGTCGTTGTCGTAGTTCACGATCTCGACATCGATCTTCAATGCATCGAAAATTGCTTGGGCGCTGACCTCGGTCTGGCTGCCTTTGAGATTGAAGCTCACTTTCTTGCCGCGCAAATCGTCGTAACTTTTGATCTCGTTTCGCGCGAGGACGTGAAACTCCGAATTATAGAGCTTCGTGATGAATTGAACTTGCTGTTCGATGCCCGCGTAGAGGTGAGGATCCTTCTTTTTGAGCAGACGTAGATTGTCCTCGTCGACGACACCCATGTCGATGTTCTTCAAGAACAGGACGTCATCGACGTTCTGCAGACCGCCAACTCCCAGGACAGGCAAGACGCGCACGCCGTCGGGGCGCAAGTCGTTTACGACGTTGCGGATGTCCTCGGCAAATCGCGCGCACGTGCAAGACAGTCCGGAAACCACGATGGTGACGGCAATGTCGTTCTCCTGGCGCCGCTTTTCATTGTAGCCGAGCGAGCCCTTTTCAGCTCTGGCGAACTGCAAGGGCGCGAGCAGGAACACGCAGAGACATATGAAGGCCGTTGTCAGAAGCTTGCGCGTGACACTCATTTCATTCCCCAACGTTTGCGATGATGCCGCTCGGATAGATGGGCAATTCCACCGCCTAAGAAAATCTGGATCGGCTGCTGCGACGTCAGTCGGCGGCGCCGTCAATCGACATCAGTCTCGTTTGATCGCGAGCATTTCCAGTCGTCTCGCTGCCTCGATCGAGCCGAGCTGTTTGGCCTTCTCGTACCATTGTCGTGCCAGCGCGACATTCGGCGAGAATCCGTGCACTCCGAGCTTTGCGAGCAGCACGGGGTCATAGGTTCCGGCAAGCGCCATCGCCGCCTGCGCACTGCCGCCCTCAGCGGCGCGGCGCAACACCAATTGTGCCGCGGCGATATCGCCGCTAATGAGCAAATCATTGCCGCGCTTTAACAAGGCGGCCATTTCATCCGCGTCGAGCGAAACGACAGGGAGCCATTCCAAATGCACTGATTTCTTGTCGCAGATCTTGGTGTCGGCAAGGCGGAGTTCTATGGCAACATCCATTGCGCCGACGAAGCGGGGCGGCGGCTGAATCACGACATGTTCGAGATCTGCCGCTGCCACCCACCAGGTGCCATCGCCAAGCAGCGCACCCACGGACAAACTCGTCCCACTCGCCAATCCGCTCATCACTGCAAAGCTACTGCCGCTTAGACCGCGCGCCGACACTTCGAGCGGGAAAGCCTCACCCGCTCGCTTCGGATCGGTGCGACCGACGACGAGCGTGGGGCCCTTTTTATCCGCTTCCTGTGCGTTTGGCGGCGTCTGCGCGAAGAGCTGGGGGGAGGGCCGTTTGGCGTCCGCGATGCCGGGGTCTATGCCGCTTTTGCTCGCGAGCGTCAGAGCTGGCTGCTCGACAATTGCAAATCCCAGGAAGAACGCAACAACAAAAATAGCGCGCTGCAGAACGTTCGTAATCGACAAAGGAGCAGGCGCGGCAGTGAGACGTCGACGAAGAGAAATGAAAATTGAATCGCGGCGCGGCGAAGAGAATATGGCCGTCGCAGCCGAAGCTGGGAGGACTGCAAAAGGTGATTCGGTTGTCTCCAAAACGCGGAGCTCCAGCCCGAGATGACGAGGTGTGGTCGAGACGCAAGCAAGGCCACCCCTGAACGCAATACTCAATCGACACATGCGCAGGAGTATTGTCGTGATTTAGACCACAATAAGGCTGAGGCGTTCGGCGAATTGCGCTAAATGGTTAATGTGGTTCCAAATTTTCAGCTGCTCGTCGCTCGTTGCGTGGCCTAAACCCGCAAACGCCGCGTTGGCCGACAATGAAAAAGCTCAGACAAACAAGACGGTTAGTTGAGCGTCATATGCACGTCACAATAGGAGTTACAGTTCCGCCTAAGCAGCGGTAGTAAATTGCGCATGGAGAAGAGAGACAGATGATTACACGACGCACTCTGCTGACCGCTGCGGGTACCGGCGCGGCGCTCGCAGGTCTGGACCCGTTGTTGCCGCTCGTTGGACGCCAAGCGCTTGGCGAGCCCGTTCCGCAGCTGTCACCCGATCTGCCGGAAGGCACGCGTGCGGAAGCAGTGTTTGACAGTTTGCCAGGCAAGAAGCCGCTCATCAAACTCAGTTACCGGCCGCCCAACTACGAGACCCCGGTCGAGTATTTTCGCACAGCCATCACGCCAAACGACGCTTTTTTTGTCCGCTATCACCTTGCCAATATTCCCGAGGTTGATCCCACAACTTGGAAACTCGTCATCGGGGGCGAAGGCGCAGACCAGCAGGTCGAACTCGATTTCAACGAGCTCAAAGCGATGCCGAGCGTCGAAGTCGTCGCGGTGTGCCAGTGTTCCGGCAACCGACGCGGCCTCTTCCAACCGCATGTTCCCGGTGTGGAATGGGGCTATGGCGCGATGGGATGCGCGCGCTGGAAAGGGGTGAGGCTCAAGGATGTGCTGAATAGAGTGAAACCGAAGAAAGAGGCACTCGAAGTCGTCTTCGACGGAGCAGACGGGCCAGCCATCGAGAAAACGCCGGACTTCATCAAGAGCATTCCGGTTTGGAAGGCCATGGAGGAAACGACCCTCATAGCTTATGAAATGAACGGCGAACCCCTGCCGCATTTCAATGGATTTCCGGCACGCCTCATCGTCCCCGGATGGACCGCGACCTATTGGGTGAAGCATCTGACTTCGATCAAAGTCGTGACCAAACCGGAAGCCGGCTTCTGGATGAGCAAGGCTTATCGGATCCCCTTGGGAAAATTCCCTCTCGTTTCGCACTTCACGTCACAAGATACGGCCACCAATACGCCGATCACTGACATACTCGTGAATTCGTTGATCACCAGCCATAAAGACGGCGCTCATGCGAAGGCGGGCGCTTCGATCACGGTCCGGGGCATCGCGTGGGACGGTGGTTTCGGAATTCGGTCCGTGGACGTGTCGACGGACAATGGCAGGACTTGGTCGAAGGCCAAATTGGGAGACGACATGGGCCGGTTCGCTTTCCGTACGTTCAGTTTCCCCTTCTCGCCCAAATCGAAAGGTAAGCAGACCGTCGTCGCGCGTGCGACGAATAGTATTGGTCAGACGCAAACTGCAGAGCTGATCCAAAATCCGGCCGGCTACTACCACAACTTGATGCACCGCATCACTTTCAACGTGAATTGAGGGGGACCATTGTGCGCGCGCTGACCTTCGCTATCGCCTTAGTTCTCTTTGCGACCCAAGCTGGCGCGGAAGAGAAAGCTATCGAACTCAAGCCTGGCCCCGGCCTCGACAAAGTCCAGGCCAATTGCGGGATATGCCACAGCCTCGACTACATCGAGATGAATTCGCCCTTTCTCGATGCTGCCAAATGGGACGCCGAGGTTGCCAAAATGATCCGCGCCATGGCGGCGCCGATTGATGAGGCCGATGCCAAGACGATCGCCAATTACTTGAAGAAGAACTATGGAAATTGACCGCGGAAGCGGTGCAGAACTTCGCTGGCGTCAAAATGGAAGGGTGGGCCGCAGTTTTTCGCGACGAAACATGCGTTTTCAAAGAGCCTACCGCATGATGCCTAAGTCGACTTGAATTCTTCAAGCTCCAGACGGGATAAGGGCTGCGAGAATTTTCGGGGCGGCGCAAGCGCCTCTCGGGCCGCCCTGCCCTTGACTGGGCGCGCGCTGGCGCTTCCCGGGCGGCTCGCTTTCAGCGGCGGTCCGATATGCGGTAGTGCTGATGGTGTCTCAGAGCGTGCATTTTGCGGGAATGCACGTAAGTCGAATGAACTCTATGAACTCGGTGTTGACGCGGTTGGTGCGTTTGATCCAGGCTGGCGGTTTGAAACACGGCACGGCACCGCGCGCTCAAGCTCGCCGCTTTGGCTTTCATGCAGGCTGTAACACGACCAATGTCGGGGATTTCCGACGAACAAAGCCGGAAGGCATCAGCCGTGCAGGCCTCGCGCTGCTCGGCCGTTACTTCGAAGGCTCGCGCGCTCGCGACAGCGCTCAGGCTGAAGCCAGCAATCAGGACGACGCGACCAGCCTGACCGATCAACAAGCCGATGCGGTTGATGCTCATGAAAGAAGCTCCTCGTTCGATTGGCTGGCGACGCCGAATCCATATCGATGTTCACAAGGATTAGTTTTTGATCCAACGCCTCTTTCTTGTTTTCCCCCTGAAAAGTGATCCTCCCTGAGGTATGGCTTTGGGCCGGATGGAGGACTGCCGAGGAAGACACGCGGCCGAGTAGATCGTCGCGAAGCTGCGCCAAGTTGTGCTGACGGCGCAGGTGCAACCGCTCGCGAAATCGCCAGGGAGGTGCGATCAGCTCAACGCTGTGGATCATTTATGAGATGAAGCGCTTGCAAATGCCAGGCTCAACCCACTATGCGCCCCATCCCGCCCTATGCGCCCGGTGCGCCCGCCAGTCCGGCGACACGCGGGCGGACACGACAACTCCGCAGGACGTCTTGGCGTTGCAATCAGCTTCGCAGGTCACTATCTTTCGCGGATCGATTTTCGGGCGTGACGACTTGGACTTGCTTCGGAAACGGAGCCGCTGACGACCTCTTCCAAACATCGATCGGCCCGGCCCCCGCATGCGGGCCTTCTCCCGGCATGTTTGGAGAGACGACATGGCTACCGGAACCGTAAAATGGTTTAATTCTCAAAAGGGCTTCGGCTTCATCCAGCCGGATGCTGGCGGACCTGACGTTTTCGTTCATATCAGCGCCGTCGAGCGTGCCGGCTTGCGCGATCTGCACGAAGGCCAGAAGGTGAGCTACGAGATCACCCAGGACCGCCGCACCGGCAAGTCCTCGGCCGATCAGCTCAAGGCGCTCTGACGCGCCGTGTTCGCGGCGCCCCTTTCGGCCTGTTGAGCCCCTGGCGCGCGATCGGATTGCTGCCCAAAGGTGATGGTTGCCGATCGAGGTCTTTCGCGGTTCCTTTGGAGTAACCGGAAAAAAGTGGCGGCGAATTGCCCTCTCGCCTCCGCGGTGATCTCATTATCCTTGCGGTATTCGTTTCGCGAGCCCGAGGAGTTTTAGGATGAAACCCGAACACGATGCGCGACGCGCAATTATTCGTGAGTGGATGTTACTTTCACGGGACAAGCGACAGACGCAAGAGCAAGCCTCAGCCTTTGTGCGGAAAGCGATTGAGAAACATCAGTTCCGCTGCAACGGTGATCGGTTCCAGAGGATCATGGCTTGGTTATTGCCGCGTATTGGCAAGCCGTAGCAAAACGAGACGTTGCGAACCAGCTTTGGTGCGAAAGCTGCGCTGGCCGATCGTCGGGAAAGGCGTTTCATCCGCCAGGCCGACCGCCGCGAAGGCGAACGGCGCCGCATGCAGGCAATGCGGATTGCTGCATGTGACGAAGAGGCCGGTAAGGCCGTGGCCTTTCAGGTGGGCGATTATGGGCGGTTCGCTGATCATGGCGGCGGAGTTCATGACTGCGAAATTGCGGCCAGAAAAACAACGGCCGTGTGTTACTCCAACTGTTACCCGTGACGCCTTTTCTGCAAATTTATTAGTTCCATTTTTCCTTTGAGGCGTTGTTTTCACTGGCGACCCCGGCAGGGCTCGAACCTGCGACCTGCCGCTTAGAAGGCGGCTGCTCTATCCAGCTGAGCTACGGGGTCGTAAGGGCCAATAACGCGAGCATGTCCGAGAAGTCTGAACGCTTCCGACACCGGCGCATCGAATCAATGCGTCCACAATCCGTGCCGTGTCGGCTTGAAATTATCCGCATAGGCCATGATCCTGCGTGCAACTTTAGCCGGCTGTTCCACGCGATAGGCGATGCCATGCTTCTGCGCATAAGCGATCGCCTCTTCCTCTGTGCCAAAATTCAGGCGGATCTGCCGCTTCATGTCGCTGGACCCGGTCCAGCCCATCAAAGGATCGATGTCCTGCGGTGTTTCCGGCGCAAATTCCAGGACCCAAAACTGGCTGCGCGCCTGACCCGATTGGGTGGCGGTTTTGGTCGGCCGATAAATCCGTGCACTCATGCCGGCATTCCAATTTTTGCCAATTTTTGCCAATTGTTGCCAATTTTTGCGATCTGGCGGTCGTGTGGTCGGGGCAGCAGGATTCGAACCTGCGACCTATAGTTCCCAAAACTATCGCGCTACCAGGCTGCGCTATACCCCGCCTGCCCCGCCAATCGGCTCGTATCGCGCTTGGCTAGCATGGGCGCCGCATCCGAACAAGCCTCGCTGCCGGCCGCCCTTGCCGGGTCAAGACCCGAACAGCCGATAGCGCACCTTGTCGCCGATCTTGAGGCCGATCTTCGCCCCCGTCCCCGCGTTGACCTCGAGAACCGCGAGCACGGGCGCTCCGGAGGTAATGATATGCTCGGACAGGGGTTCGGTATTGGCGGCGATGGAAACCACGACGCCGGATTTGCCGATGAAGATCATGTCGAGCGGAATATAAGTATTCTTCATCCACATCATCACCGTGTGTTCGGTCTTGAAATCGAACAACATGCCACGGTCCGGCGGCAGAAAATGGCGGAACATCAGTCCCTTTTCCAGCTGCGCATCGGTGCGCATGATTTCGACCGCAAATTCATGTGGGCCGCTCGCCGTAACAATGGTCAAGGGCTCGGTCCCCGCTTCCGCCGCATGGGTCGGGATCGAGGGGAGGAGCGAGACGCCGGCCATGCCGGCGCCTATCATGAGCCCGATGGCGAGAAGAAAGCGCGAAAGCACGGTCATTCGGTACAGACGGAAATCCAGACGGCAATCCTCTAGTGATGAGGATGGCTCAGACGCCGACGTCAATGCCGGATCAATGTGACGATGGCAAGGCCGCTTCGAGCGGGCGCACTTCAGCCGCCATCAGACCTTTCGGTCCATCGCCGAATCTGACGAGAAGCCCGTCGCCCGGCTTCAATTCCGCAATGCCGTAGCGGCGCAAGGTTTCCATATGAACGAAAATATCTTCCGTTCCGTCGCCGCGCGACAGAAAGCCGAAACCGCGCACGCGGTTGAACCATTTGACGACGCAGATCTCGAAACCGCTGCTCGGCACGATTTGCAAATGGGTACGGGCCGGCGGCGATTGTGCGGGATGAGTGGCCGTCGACTCATCCATAGAAATAATATGAAAGACCTGCAGCCCCTTGCTCCGCATGACGGCTTCGCAGACGATTCGCATCCCTTCCTGAGCCGTCTGATAGCCGTCCTTGCGCAATGTCGTCACATGCAAAAGAACATCCGACATGCCATTATCGGGAACAATGAAACCATAGCCCTTGGCTACGTCGAACCATTTGATATGCCCCGCAACCTCAATAAGATCGAGGCCCGATGCGGTCGATTGATCGGCACTCGCATCAACCTCGCCGCGAAGATCGCCGCGCGGCAATAGCGAATCCTTGCTGCCCAACGGACCAGCTCCCAAGAACGTTTACGCCGATCATGTCTCACGACGTCGCTGCACGCCTTGTCATAAGCACGAATCAGTTTGACTACCTTCTATCAAGGATAGCATTGGGCGCCGCCCGCAACAGGGGGAATTTACGCGAGCCTGTGGATGACTGGGGCATGCGGCACCGCATCGACCGTGTCGCTTCCGGTGCTCCAATTTGATTTGCAAGCACATTCGTTGCCGACAATCGTCGCATGAAAAAAATCCGGCCTCATGAAGATTCTGCGCCGTCGAGAAAAAAATCGCCGAAAGATCAGGTTGCAAAGGGCTCGAATATGTCGCCAATATCGCCGCGCAAGATGACTTCTGCTTCATCGTCGAGCGGCGTCTTCTCATCATTGACGATCACGAGCCGCGCACCATGCTGAGAGGCAATGGTGGGAAAGGCCGCGGCCGGATAAACGACGAGAGATGAGCCGATGGCGAGAAAAAGATCGCAACCGGTAGCGAGCTCATAGGCGCGCCGCACGGCCGCTTCTGGCACCGGCTGGCCGAAAGAGATCGTCGCGGTTTTCACTACGCCGCGGCAGTCCGTGCAGATCGGCGCGGCGCCTGTCGCCATGAATTCCTTGCGGATCGGGTAAAGCTCATGGCGTTTGCCGCAAGCAAGGCAAGTCGCATAGGTGCCATTGCCGTGCAGCTCGATGACAAACTCATCTGCGACGCCGGAGGCCTGATGCAGATTGTCGATGTTCTGGGTGATGATCGCTTTGATCTTGTTGCCCGCGACGAGATTGGCGAGCGCCCAGTGGCCGCGCCCCGGTTGCACATGGCCATAAATGTCATCGAGCGCAAATTTGCGCCGCCAAGCTTCTTCACGCTGCAGAACATCGGTGACGAAAATATCGAAATCGATCGGCTTCAAGCGCTGCCAGGGTGAATTCTTCGAGCGGAAGTCGGGCACGCCGCATTCGGTCGAAATGCCCGCGCCAGTGAATGCCACAATGCGCTCCGATCGGTCGATCAGATCCTGCAAGGTCGCACGGGCCACATCTATTTCAGAAACGATCGCCACTTATGCTTGCTCATTGCCTTGATGCCGAAAAGCGTTCTGTGTGAATGCCGCGATGCCGCCCCGATCGGGACCATAGTCGAAGCTCAATCCTCCGGCGGCGTCGTTCCCAGCAAGCGATGCAGCTCGTCATAGGGTTCCTTGGCGGCCATCAGAGCGCCGCCGATGCGTATAGCTTTGGCGCCGGTGCGGGCCATGCGTTCGAGATCTTCAGGCGACGCCACGCCGCCTGCCGCGACAGCGATCACGCGGTCGGCGGGAATGGCAGGAATGAGTCTCTCACAGACTGTCAGATCGGCCTCGAGCGTTTCCACATCGCGGTTATTGACGCTGACAAGCTCCGCGCCAGCGGCGAGCGCCGCCTCGAGTTCCGCCTCATTGCGCACTTCGACCAGCGAATCGAGCCCCACCGATTGCGCCCGCGCGATGAATTCGCCGAGCTTTTCGCCGATCACGCTCACCATCAAGAGCACGGCGTCGGCGCCGGCATAGCGGGCCTCCAGAATCTGATATTGATCGACGACGATGTCATTCGCCAGGATCGGCAGATTGGCAGCCTTGGCGGTGGCGAGATCGGCGATGCTACCGCGGAAGAAGCGCCGATCGGGCGAGGCTGAAATGCAGGCCGCGCCGGCGTCGCGAAAATCCTCCGCAATCGCCATGACGTCGGTCCGCGTCCGCGACACTTTGGACAAGGGCGACGCGCCGAAGATATCGGCAATGACGCCAGCTTTTCCCTTCTCGAAGAAATGCGCCAGCAGGGCATTGCTGAAGCCGCGCGTCATCGCGAGCTCGCCGATCATGCCCGTCAGAGCGCCCATGGAGCGTTTCGCTTTGGCCTTGTCGACATCGGCCTGTCGCTGCGCGATGACGGTCTTGAGCCGCGCCGGCGTTGTTATTCCAGTCATCTGGGCGGCGCTCCCATGTCCAAGCCTGAATTGTCCAAGCCTGAATTGTCGGAGCCTGAATGCGGCAACAAAGCGGCCTTTGAAAGAGGTTCTGCCATCGCTTTCGTCGAGATCCGCACTCTTGCTGGACCGTTCCGGCCGGCTCCAGCAAGGGCCGTGCCTTATTGAGGGCTATGCCGGCGATATCGTGACCGTCCAAAGTCATGATCCGCATGCCTTTTTTTCAGGCTGTTTGACGCCATTGTGTCGCTTGACCGGCTACGCGTGCGGCCCGAAAGTAGCGCTGTTTCATGCGTTGCGGGATGAATAGGGGGCCATATGCCGATTCCAGCTGAAAAAATCGCCGCAGGCCATTGCTATCGCGCGACTGATAAGGCGCTGCGCAAGGTTTTGATAAGGCAAGGCCGGCGGGTCACCTATATAGTGCGCGGCGAGCTCGCCTGGACGGTTCTGCGCAGCTATGTCGATGCCGAGGACTTCGCCGCGGAATGCGAAGCCGAGATCGATTGCACGAGTTTGCAGGATATGACTGCGGACGCCGCCAGCGCTTAAGAGGCGGATGAGCTACTGTCGGTTTGATGGACACCGCGATTGGGTGTTTCATTGAACCCACAGCAGCTCAATCCAAGATTTGGTCAAAATTTTCAGATCTGAAGAAACTGACCCTAATCAAGCCTCAGCAGCCAGCAGGGATAAGAAAGTTACCATGCTTTCGGAAGGTGACTTAGCGAAAGAGCTTTCGCAAGATCGTCCAGAAGCTCACAGTCGTGCGGTTGTAGATGCGATTGTAAGCTGCCTTGTGCGGATTCGTTAGCCATCCATAGCCCCGCGGCGCCTTCACTCCAAGACGATGCCGGATCGCCCGCTTCCATGAAACGCGCGCAGCAAGGCTCTTTCGAAAGCTGGGACGTCGAATGCCGAATTTCATTGATCGGTTCGCCCAACAATTTTTGTCAGTTTCGCGCGCTCCCAGGGTCGCGTCAAGGTAGTACCCCTACTAATCGAGGTGATCATCGCTCTTGTCATCCCCGCGGGTCCAGTTGCCGCGGCACTCTATTTAAACGGATTCGCGCCCCCACCCTCGCCTGGCGCGCTTATGCCCGCGCACGTGAGGAACGCAGTCGTGACCGTCTTGCTGGCGCTCAGTGACATCGTGGCGGGCGCCGCTTTGCCCGCGGTGACGGTCATCGACTTAGCCTTGCCCATTGCTGCGATCATCGATTGAAGCTGCTCAGGCGTGACGACCGCCGCCACCACGTTATTCGTATTGGCGCTGATATCCAGGGCCACATGGTACGCCCCGACGTCGACAACGAGGGTTCCGGCGACGTCGGCCGGCAGGGACCAGCTATTGTCCGAGAAGCGGACTTCTATATCGCTCGTGCTCGCTCGGAATGCGAGCATCCGCCCCGAGGCTGCGGTGGCGGCGAGGCACGTGTCGGGCGGCGAGGTGACCGAAGCCGAGTGCGCCATTGCAAACCAATTGCCGCTCGCGGCGAGCGGAATCATCTGCTCATCGGCGCGCGCGCGGACATGCGAGCGCAACCATCGCTAAGGCGCATGCTGTGAGCGCGGCTCGACGAGCGAAACATTGCATCATTTGCATGCCCTCCCCAGTTCTGGGCCATTCATGGGAAAGTCTGCGTTTTCGCGCGTCGGATTTCCAGAGCCCAGTCATAAACCGTCGCGCCACTGCGGTCCAGGCGTCATCGTGTCGATTTGCATCCACATCTCATCAGCCCATTTGCGCTGACGAGACGCTGAGGATTTTTTCCAAACTTTTGCTGGCGTCCCCAACCCGTTGAGTTTATGGAGGCCTCGCCCGGAATCGAACCGGGGTGCAAGGATTTGCAGTCCTCTGCGTAACCACTCCGCCACGAGGCCAATGACCGGCCCAATGAGGAACATGGCGCCAGCGTGACGCCGCCTATAGCAAGGCCGTGGCCCTGCCGCAAGAAATGCTTCCAAGAAATACTTGAGGGCAGCGTCACCAAGCCGTCGCCGCCGCCGAATTTTGCGCTTGCCGATGAGGGCTGGCAAAGAGGGCTGGCAAAGCCGATCGGGGCTTGCTATATCCCAGCTATTCCACCTATATGCGGGCCCATTCCCTGATAGCTCAGCTGGTAGAGCAATCGACTGTTAATCGATCGGTCGCAGGTTCGAGTCCTGCTCAGGGAGCCATCGGCATTTTCACTGTCGGCATCAGCCTTTCGGCCGGCCAATTCATCGGCTCCTGACAAGATCTCTTGGCCCGCGTCGCAGAGCCGGTTACGCATCGATATGGCTATCGACCTCGGCAGAAGCGCGAGCCTTGAAATCATATCGCCGATATTCCTGGATGAAATCGGCGAGGACCTTGGATGCGAAGTCGCGCCCCTTTGACGAAGGCACAGTTGCGAGGACGAGTTCGGCCAGCGGCGTGAGCTGCGCGAGCAGTTCATCTGCGCTCACCGATTTGGCGAATGAAGTGGTGATCGCGTTTCTGGCATCGGAAAGATCGACCGCGAGACCGCTCGCCTCGGCGATGCGGTCTTCGATCCTCTGGCGGTAGGCCGCGTCATCGGCCAAAAGATTGGTATCGATGATGAGGTCCGCCGCCTCCGCCGCCTGCGCATAGAGATAAAGATGCAGGAGAACGAAGCAATAGAAGTAAATCCGGCTCGTCATGGTGAATTTGTCGAGAGGAAAGAGAGTGCCCAGATATTTTAGGAAGGGATCGTGTTGACTGGCTTCCAGCGTTGCAGGGATGGTGCTCAAGAAATACGGATTTCCTCTGGCGCCCTGGTCCACATAGGAGCACCATTGCTGAAAGAGATTGCGATAGATGAGGATATGGAATCCGGGAACTGCGGCTTTGATCGCGCGCAGGCGTCCGAGACTTCGGGTGCAGGAGAGAAGCGGGATCTTGCCCATACGCTCGGCATGGTCGACCAGGCTCGCGAGATAAAGACTCTCGCTTTGGCTGAGCGCGCCACCAATTCCCTCGGCTGGAATGAACATGTCGAAGGCCATGGATGCGTCATATTTTTCGACGCCACCCGCTTCTTTCAGCAGCGGCAAGAATTCGAGGAAATAGGGGGGACCGGCCGGATGATTCGAAGCCCAGTTTTCGGGCTTCTCGCGCATCAGCTCAACTGGAGTGATCGTCGCCAGCCGCTCGTTAAAGATTTCATAATAAGCGACGACCTGATCATTGCTCCGAAATTGCGTCCAGAGCCAAGTGCTTGAGGTACGAAAACTGGAGTGAAGAAAGATCATCTATATCGCCGGAGGCTGATCAGCAACTTATGACTTGGATAAAACTTGCTATAGGTGTCATATCAAAAGGCACTACTTAAATGATATGATATAGACATGCTTACTCTCCGTGCAAATGCTGATGTGGTCAAGAAGTCTTTGCGACAGAGATTTGTAGAACACACAAATGTCTGTGATCCAGGTCTCTGATTTATGTGGGCTGATCGCTTTCGCCGCGTCTGGCATTGCGCAAAGCCGCCGCAATGAGCCGGAACCGCAGCGGATAGGGCAAGAGCTTCACAAATTTCGAGAGGGCGACGAGTGGCCAAGGAAAGGCGATCTCGAAGCCACCTTTCTCGAAGCCGTTGCAGATGACGCGTGCTGCCGCCTCCGGCTCGATCCTGAGCGGCATGGCGAAGTCCTTTTCTTGATCGGTCATCGCCGTGCGCACGAAGCCGTGGCAGAGCAGTTGAAACGTCAATCCCTTGTCCCCGTAAGTCAGCTTCAAGGCCTCGGCGATATGGATCAGTGCCGCCTTCGAGGACCCATAGGCGACACTGCCGGGCAATCCATTATAGCCGGCGAGCGAGGCATTGATCGCGATCTGGCCCCTGCCCCGCGTGAGCATCGCGGCGAGCAATGGCGCGAGACAATTCACCGTGCCGGCGACATTGACGGCATGGGTGTGCGCGACGAGCGCCGCATCAAAACCGTGCCTTTCGGCTGGGAAAAACACCCCTGCATTGAGGAAGGCCAGCGCAACCGGGCCGAGTTCATTCTCGATCCGGAAGACCACACCGCCCATTTGGCTTCCATTCGTCACATCGCCGGGAAAAGCGAAAATCTTTTCCGGCGCCAGTGCGGCGAGGCTCTCGAGCGCCGCCTCGCGGCGTGCCGTGACCGCGACACGATAGCCACGCCGGACCAGCTCGAGAGCCGTCGCCCGGCCAATTCCCGAGCTCGCGCCGGTTATGAAGGCGACACCGTCCTCAGGGCTTGCGCGATACATGATTTTTGCTCGCAGTTTTGAGCATCGCTTGCGCCTGGACGGGCAATGCCAAGCTCGACAGTTCGCGTTTGCAGGATCCATATAGTCGACAGCTTTTATAGGGATAGGCCAAGATGAGTTCTCCGGAGAGCGTGGTCGAGGCGATCGGCAAGACGCCCCTCATCAAACTGCAGCAGGCATCGAAGCTGACCGGCTGCACCATCTATGGCAAGGCCGAGTTCATGAATCCCGGCGGTTCGATCAAGGATCGGGCGGCGCTTGCCATTATCGCAGATGCGGTCCGCTGCGGCACTCTGAAGCCGGGCGGTCTGATTGTCGAGGGCACGGCGGGCAATACCGGCATCGGCCTCGCCCTTGTCGCCAATGCCTTGGGCTATAAAACCGTGATCGTCATGCCCGACACGCAGAGCCAAGAGAAAAAGGACATGCTGCGTCTGCAAGGTGCGAGCCTCATCGAAGTGCCGGCAGTGCCCTATTCCAATCCCAATAATTACGTGAAGCTGTCCGGCCGGTTGGCGGAACGGCTCGCCAAGGAGCATCCGCAAGGCGCGATCTGGGCCAATCAATTCGACAATGTCGCCAATCGGCAAGGCCATATCGATACGACCGGGCCGGAGATCTGGGCCGAGACAGAAGGCAAGATCGACGGCTTCATCTGTGCCGTCGGCACCGGCGGCACGCTGGCCGGCGTCGCTGTCGCCTTGAAGGCGAAAAACCCGAATATCAAGATCGGTCTCGCCGACCCAAAAGGCGCTGCGCTTTACGAATATTATGCGCATGGCGTTTTGAAGGCGGAAGGGTCCTCCATCACCGAAGGGATCGGCCAGGGCCGAATCACCGCCAATCTCGAAGATGCGCCGATTGACCTCGCCTTCCAAATTCCGGACGAGGAGGCGCTGCCGATTCTGTTCGATCTCGCCGAACATGAAGGCCTGCTGCTCGGCGGCTCTTCGGGCATTAATGTCGCCGGCGCGATCCGGCTCGCCAAGGTTTTGGGGCCCGGCCACACGATCGTCACCATCCTCGCCGATTCCGGCGCCCGTTATCAATCGAAGCTCTACAATCCTGAGTTTCTGCGCGCCAAGAGTCTGCCGGTGCCCGGATGGCTCGAAAACCCGAGCACGATCATGCCGGATTTCGTGTAACGATCCTGTCGGCGCTCAGGCGGCGTGGAGCATGAACCAAAAGCCCATGAGCCAGAAGAGAAAGAAGATGATGGGTGCAACGAGCCTGTCCTGGTTGCGGCGGCGGGCGGATGTGGCGTGCATGGCTTGGCTCCCTGGTGTGATCACCTGATGCAAGCCATGATCGCGCCGCAGCTTCCCCATTGCGGTGTCGTTGCGCACAAAGATCGCTGCGACCCGATCCGCCAATATCTTATGAGGTTTTTTCGATGAGAATGTCTGCCTCCTCCTTCTTCGTCTCGACGGACTGGCTTGCCGAGCATCTGGGTGAAGCCGACCTCGTCGTCATCGACGGCAGCTTCTTCATGCCGGACGAAAATCGCAACGCCCAGGCCGAATATCTCGCCGGCCATATTCCGGGCAGCGTCTTTTTCGATATCGATGCCATCGCCGATCACACGGTGGATCTGCCGCATATGCTGCCGCAGCCCGAGGCCTTTGCGGCGGCGATGCGTGAGCTTGGGATCAGCGAGACGATGCGGCTCGTCGTCTATGACGCCGCAGGTCTGCAAGGCGTCGCCCGGGTCTGGTGGACGCTGCGTCTCTTCGGCGCCAAGGATGTGAAGATCCTGACCGGCGGATTGCCGAAGTGGAAGGCCGAGGGACGCCCACTCGAAAGCGGCGCCGTGGTTCGCGCACCGCAAAATTTTGCGGTGCGCTTCGACCCGGCGGCCGTGGCCTCGGCGGCGGATGTTCTCAAAGCCTCGCAATCCGGCGCGGCGCAGATCGTCGACGCACGCGCGGCGCCGCGGTTTCGCGGCGAAATGCCGGAGCCACGGCCGGGCCTACGCTCAGGGCATATCCCGGGCAGTCTCAACGTGCCATGGCGGGAGGTTGTGGACAAAGGCGAGATGCGCGCGCCGGCGGAAGTCGCGGCGGCCTTTGCCCGCGCCGGCGTTGATCTGTCACGGCCGATCATCACGAGCTGTGGATCTGGCGTGACCGCGGCCATTCTGCTGCTTGCACTCGAAACCATGGGCAAGCATGGCATCGTGCTTTATGACGGCTCCTGGGCCGAATGGGGCGGACGCCAGGATTTGCCGATCACACAAGGTTGAGAGCTCCCGATCCACATGATCGGGGCAAATCGGCTCTATTTCCAAGATCCGGAGCATGTCCTTTATGAGACATCGGATATATCCGATGTCTAAAATAGCGGCAAAGTCTGTCAACTTTTCCGGGACATCCCTAAGAACTTCGCAGCATTTCGCGGCATTTCTCTAGCTGCGGCGGAGCACTACGGCCGCAGGCGCATTGTTGCCGTCCTGCCCTATTTGCCGGAAAACGCAAGTTCGATCGGTAAAGAACTTGACGGATAGGCTGGCCGCGCTAGCATACCATCTGTGTCACGAGTCATTTGAAACTATAAGAGGTTTCCGTGTCTCGTGGTGGGGAACGTTCGGCGCTCGTCGGACGTCGTTTGGCTTCTCGATGCGGCGCAACGCCGTCTCGGACTCCTGGGAAGCTAAACCGGCCGGGCCCATGTGCCGTCCCCGATCCTCCCCATTCGCGGGGAGCCGCCGATCCGCTTATTCCGACCGACTCTGCAATGCGCCGTGGATGCGGCGGTCGCGCTTTGCTCGGAAAAGGATCACTCATCGACTGACTTCAGGAGTGACTGCCATGTGTGACTATTCGTTGGAAATGTATGCCTCTCGGCCTGCACGCCAAGAAGAAAAATATGTCACGACCCGCTTTCCGTCAGGCAGCATCGGGCTTGCGTCCCCGGGCGACTGCACGACGGCTGTTTGCGTTCAGTATGACACGCATCTCAAGCTCGAAAATATCTCGAGCGATTTGCAGGTCCGCCTCGGCGTGAAGACTGAGGAAGAGGTGGTTTTCGCACGCCTCGAGCATGGCGCCTATCGTGACGGCATCAAATTCGGCAATGGCAAGGAAGTCTCCTTGCAGCTGCTCGGTGCCGGCGTCAGCGTGGCGCTCGTGACCATGCATGAGGAGCCGGTGGCGGCGCGCAGCGAAATGCTGGAGCCGATCGCCTGATAAAGGCCGCGGGCAAAAGATCGGGTGCAGGGTAAAAGCGACTTTGCGATAGCGCACCCGGTGAGCTGCGCCGTCTCGCAAGACGAGAGACGCCGAACGAAATAAATGCACCGCCGACACCGGGCTTTTCCAGGAGCGGGTGCCGGCGGTGACAGCTGCCGCAGCTTGCACCATTCTCGCGCCGGATCACGATGACTTTGGATTGAATCAATCCAAAGTCATGATTGAGACATCGGATATATCCGATGTCTTTAAGAACGTGCCGGAAAACCGGTTCCGACTTTTCCTCATCCCGCACTGGCGAAGGAATGGCGCGCCTCAGGCCGGCTGATGTTGCGGCGCACAGAAAAACCCGGACTGAGGGCGTCCGGGATGCTCCGGCCAAAGCCGTCGCTTTCGGACGGAATGGGACCTTAATTCTTATATCATTTTTACGTAGGCGATGAGCTTGACAGGTGCTATGAGGCCCGGGCGCAGAGGCGCAGCGGGTAATTTTGGCTGTTTGCGATCATTAAAGCACCATCATCAAGGCACCGATGAAAAAAATCGAGGCGATCATCAAGCCGTTCAAGCTCGACGATGTCAAAGAAGCGCTGCACGAGACGGGCATATCCGGGATCACGGTCACTGAGGCCAAGGGCTTCGGTCGTCAAAAGGGACATACGGAGCTTTATCGGGGCGCCGAATATGTCGTCGACTTCCTTCCTAAAGTGAAGATTGAAGTCGTCCTTCCGGATGCCGCGGTCGATGCCGCGGTCGAAGCGATCCGAAAAGCGGCACAGACAGGGCGTATCGGAGACGGCAAGATTTTTGTCTCCAATATCGAAGGTGCGGTTCGTATCCGCACCGGCGAGACGGGATTGGATGCGATTTGACGGGCGCGGTACGGCGCCCGTCTTTTGAGGGCAGAGAGCCATGGTTTCAGACTATGCGTCAGACTATGAGAGGGTGAGACATGAAGACCGCGAGTGACGTGCTCAAGGCGATCAAGGACAATGACGTCAAATATGTTGATCTTCGCTTCACAGATCCGCGCGGCAAGTGGCAGCATGTCACTTTCGACGTGTCGCTGATCGATGCGGACACGTTCTCGGAAGGGCTGATGTTCGACGGCTCGTCGATTGCCGGCTGGAAGGCGATCAATGAATCGGACATGACGCTAATGCCCGATCCGACGAGCGCCTGCATGGATCCGTTCTTTGCGGCGCCGACCATGGCAATCGTCTGCGATATTCTCGAGCCGACGACGGGCGAGCCCTATAGCCGCGATCCACGCGGCGTCGCCAAGCGCGCCGAGGCCTATGCCGCCTCGACCGGCATCGGCGACACGGTCTATTTCGGCCCGGAGGCGGAGTTCTTCGTCTTCGACGATGTGCGCTTTGCCGCCACGCCCTACAATACCGGCTTCGTGCTCGATTCGGTCGAACTGCCGACCAACAGCGATACGCCCTATGAAGGCGGCAATCTCGGCCATCGCATCCGCACCAAGGGCGGCTATTTTCCGGTGCCGCCCCAGGATTCGGCGCAGGACATGCGCGGCGAAATGCTCGCCGCCATGGCGGCGATGGGCGCCAAGGTCGAAAAGCACCACCACGAAGTTGCCTCGGCGCAGCATGAGCTCGGTCTCAAATTCCGCCCGCTGACGGTGATGGCCGATCACATGCAGATCTATAAATATTGCATCCAGCAGGTGGCGCAGAGCTATGGGAAATCGGCGACCTTCATGCCGAAGCCCGTCTATGGCGACAATGGCTCGGGCATGCATGTGCATCAGTCGATCTGGAAGGACGGCAAGCCGCTCTTCGCCGGCAATAAATATTCCGATCTCTCCGACGAATGCCTCTATTACATCGGCGGGATCATCCGCCATGCGCGGAGCTTGAACGCCTTCACCAATCCGTCGACCAATTCCTATAAGCGTCTTGTGCCTGGCTTCGAGGCGCCGGTGCTGCTCGCCTATTCGGCGCGCAACCGCTCGGCCTCCTGCCGGATTCCCTATTCGTCGAACCCGAAGGCGAAGCGGGTCGAGGTGCGCTTCCCCGATCCGGTGGCCAATCCCTATCTCGCTTTCTCGGCGATGCTGATGGCCGGGCTCGATGGGATCATGAACAAGATCGATCCGGGCCAGCCGATGGACAAGGACCTTTACGATCTGCCGCCGGCGGAATTGAAGCAGATCCCGACCGTGTGCGGCTCGCTGCGCGAGGCTCTGATGAATCTCGACAAGGACCGCGCCTTTTTGAAAGCGGGCGGCGTCTTCGACGATGATTTCATCGACAGCTATATCGAATTGAAGATGAGCGAAGTGCTGCGCTGCGAGATGACCCCGCATCCGGTCGAATTCGATATGTATTATTCGAGCTGAGAGCGGTGGGCACGGCACGCCGGCCGAAGACGCGGTTTGAGAGAGCCGCGTCTTTTTTCGCCCGAATATCTGGACGATAGATGGTTAAAGCAGCCGGACTTCGACGATCTGCGCCTGCTGTTCGGCCTTGGCCCGCTTATCGAGAGACCACATGTGCAATGTGGCTGAAATCGGCTTCTCGACAACGACGTGGATAATGAGAGCGAGCGCCACTGCCATCGGAATATCGGCTGCAATCAGTGGCCAGAACCCGATCGTCTTCGCCAAACCGAGAGCAAGATAGGCTTTGCGGGCAAAGATGATAACAAGCGGATGAAACAGATAGAGCGCGTACGACGCATCGCCCAGGAAGGCAAAGAACGATGCCAGGCGGCCGCGTGTCGAAAACGATGGTTCGGCTAACACGACCGCTGCAAAGATCGCCATCATCGGAACACCGGCGCCCAACAAGCGGCTGAAACCATTGGCGTCGACGTCCGAGGAGCCGACCGCAGTCATGCCGTCGAGATCCAGCGCGAGTATCGCCACTCCGATGATGACGAGAGACAGAACGAGTGCGCGCTTGAGACGGAAGCCGCTTTGCCAAACGAGTGCCGTGAGCATTCCGAGCACGAATTCGAGCACGATCGGGTCGCTCCAATAGGAGAGCGCCGTCGCCGTCGGACGATTGATTGCCCCCACTGCGACAGCTAACACCAAGGTTAAAACGACCGCCGCCACCGCAACGAAGCGTTGAAAGCGGACGAATAGAGCGAAGACGGCATAAAAAAACATCTCGTAATTTAGTGTCCATCCCAGAGCCACGAGCGGGCGCGGCTGCCCATCGCCCGGCCTCGCGTAGGGCACAAAGCCCAGCGACGCAGATATTTCTGAAATGCTTGGAAAGGTATGTTTGCCCTTCCAGGCGACATAGCCGAGAATGACGAGTGTGATCGCCGTGATCATCCAATAGAGCGGCACAATGCGGATGAGCCGACGGCTGATGAACTTGATCCCCGCATGAGGCGTCTCGAACAAGCGTTGCGACGCATGCACCATGATGAATCCGGAAATGACGAAGAACAGATCGACTCCGCTATCCCAAGGCAGGAGGTTGGATCGCGTAAAAACACCATCAGCCTTTATCGCCTCGTTCAACGCATCGTTCTGGGCATGACTCAAGACGATCATGAGCGCTGCGACGGCCCGCAGGATTTGAATGGCACCAATCTGATTCATGACGCGAAGTCCAAACTGCAAACGCATGCCCGCCGGCATTCCTCAACGTCGGGCGTAACGGCGTCGACTAGACATATGGCGCGGCCTCAATGCCTGCCCCATCCTGGCAGTCCCTTATGCGGCCCGACTGCGCGCATCGGATCGATTGCATTTTGAACCAGCTGCCTTTCTGACACGGCAGATCGGCACGCTTTGAGCCTGCCATGATAAATCGAAGCCAGCCCTTCGACATGCCGCTGGAGCGACCGCGGCGCGGTCCAATAGGCGCGATAGGCCGCATGGGACATGGCGGTCACAAGCGCATCATCCCGCAATTCTGCGAGCGCGCGGGCGAGATCATCGACATCGCCGCCTTTGAACCATAGACCGGTCACGCCGTTCTCGACCTCGTCGCTTCCGGCGCAATTGTCGGCGACGACGATGGGCAGGCCGAGCGCCTTGGCTTCGAGAACGGTGAGCGGCTGGCCCTCAAACCAGAGCGACGGAAAGACCAGCGCGCGGGCTGCACGCATCAGCGCATGCACTCTTTCTTGCGGTTGCCAGCCGAGAATCCGCGCCTGCGGAAAGCGCGCCGCGAGTTCCGTCGCGATCGGCCCGTCGCCGATAAAGACCGGCACGAATCCAACTTTGCGGGCGGCTTCGGCAAAGAGAAAAGCGCCTTTTTCAGGCGACAACCGGCCGACGAAAATAACATCGCCAGCGGTCGGATCGGACTTCAAACCAAGATCTTCCACATTCACCGGATTTGACAGGCGGTGCAGCCGGGCGCCTGCCGGGATATAGGGCTCGACAATCTTGCGCTGGAAATCCGAGATGGTGATGAAATCGGAAAAGACTTCGGGCAGATGTATAATCTTTTGCGCATAAAGCAGCCGGGCGTTGCGCCATAATTTGCGTGCATAGTTGCGCGCGTCGCAATCAGTGACCCAGCATTGTGGCGACAGCGGCGTGAGCGTGCAGACTTCCGATTTCCGATAATTGTAAAATCCGCCATTGGGACAGGATAAAAAATACTCGTGCAAAGTGAACACGGCCGGCAGGCCGGATTCGGCGATTGGCATGCCGATCAGCGGAGAGAGCGCCTTCGCCCACCCATGCACATGGATGATCGTCTTCTCACGCGGCATTTTGGCGAGCAACTTGTCGAGCGCGGCAGCGGCCGGCCGGTTCCACATGCCCTGAACGGAGGCAGCGAGCCGCGAGGGATTGCCGAGAAGGTCATATTGTTCGAGGCAGCGGATTTCAACTCCGGCTTCCTCCAAAGCCTTGTCGGCCGGGCCGGTTGCGGCAAAGAAGATGACCCGATGACCTTGCTTTTTGAGGCCGATCGCGCTTTCGATGGCGACCTTCGCTTGCCCTCCCGTGATATTGCCGAAATCGGAGCAAATCACGACGGTCAGGGCTTCCCGCATGTAGGTCACCGAGTTTCTCCCGCTACGAGCCCGCCACCAATAGAGTCCTGTTAATTTAGCGGCGACCGCTTAACCGAGCGTTGACCCGACCTCAAACTCATGTGGCGAAGATCGCGGGAGCAAAGGATTGTTCTCGGTTCGTTCAGGACTATCTTAGGTTAAACTTCAAGAGCGAATCAGCTTCGACGAGGCGATGGAATGGCGAAAACCCAGGATCTATTTGGTCACGCAGCGCGGAAAGCCGCACCGGCTCCAGGAAAGAACAAGGGGCCGGCGCCGGGTCTGCGCGTGGCGGCGTCCAATACGCCGGGCGAAGCCGCCTATACAGCCGCCTCGATCGAAGTTCTCGAAGGGCTCGAACCGGTCCGCCGCCGGCCCGGCATGTATATCGGTGGGACGGACGAGGCGGCGCTGCATCATCTCTTTGCCGAAGTTCTCGACAATGCAATGGACGAGGCGGTTGCGGGCCATGCGAGCTTCATTGATGTGACGGTCGAGGCCGATGGCTTTCTTTGCGTGACCGACAATGGCCGCGGCATTCCGATCGATCCGCATCCGAAATTTCCGAAAAAATCCGCTCTCGAAGTCATTATGACGACTTTGCATGCGGGCGGAAAATTCGATTCCGGCGCTTATCAGACCTCAGGTGGCCTGCATGGCGTCGGCGTCTCGGTCGTCAATGCGCTCTCGGAGCGCCTCGAAGTCGAAGTCGCGCGCGGCCAGATGCTCTATCGACAGGTTTTCGAGCGCGGCCATCCGAAGAGCAAGCTCGAGACGCTCGGCAAAGTGACGAACCGGCGCGGCACCAAAGTGCGCTTCAAGCCCGATCCGGACATCTTCGGCAAGGGCGCGAAATTCAAGCCCGCTCGCCTCTTTCGCATGGCGCGGGCAAAAGCCTATCTCTTCGGCGGCGTCGAGATCCGCTGGCATTGCGCCCCTGGCCTGCTCGATCCGGCGGGTGACATCCCGGCCGAAGCCGTCTTCCATTTTCCCGGCGGGCTCAAAGATTATCTCACTCAGGATATTGAAGGGAAGGAGCTCGTCGCTGAGCAGATTTTCGCCGGCAAGGTCGAGAAACAAGGCGGCCATGGCTCGCTCGAATGGGCGATCGCCTGGCTCAGTGAGGACGACGGCTTCGTCCACTCTTATTGCAATACGATTCCGACATCCGATGGCGGCACGCATGAAGCAGGCCTGCGTGCCGCTCTGCTGCGCGGCCTTAAGGACCATGCCGAGCGCATCGGCCAGGCCAAACGCGCCGCCGTGCTCACTGGCGACGATGTCATGGCCTCTTGCGCCGCGCTGATCTCAGTGTTTCTGCGCGAGCCGGAATTTCAGGGCCAGAACAAGAGCCGGCTGATGACGCAGGAAGCCTCCCGCATCGTCGAAACGACGCTGCGCGACGCCTTCGATCATTGGCTCGCCGCCTCGCCGTCGGCGGCCTTGCGCCTGCTCGATTTCACCATTGAGCGCGCTGACGAAAGGCTCCGCCGCCGGGCCGAAAAAGATGTCGCCCGCAAGAGCGCCGGGCGCAAGCTGCGCTTGCCCGGCAAGCTCGCGGACTGCACGAATAATGCGGCGCAAGGCTCTGAACTCTTCATCGTCGAAGGCGATTCCGCCGGCGGCTCGGCGAAACAGGCGCGCGACCGGATAAGCCAAGCCATCCTGCCCTTGCGCGGCAAGATCTTGAATGTCGCAAGCGCCACCCGCGACAAGCTCGCCGCCAATCAGCAGCTCGGCGATCTCGTCCAGGCGCTCGGCTGCGGCACCGGCGCGCATTATAAGGACGAGGATCTTCGCTATGAGAAGATCATCATCATGACCGATGCGGATGTCGACGGCGCCCATATCGCGTCGCTGCTCATCACTTTCTTCTATCGGCAGATGCCGAAGCTCATCGACGGCGGGCATCTCTATCTCGCGGTGCCGCCGCTCTATCGACTGACCCAGGGCGCGACGCACGCTTATGCCCGCGACGACGCGCATCGCGAGGAGATCATCAGCAAAGTTCTCACTGGCCGCGGCAAGGTCGAGGTGAGCCGCTTCAAGGGCCTCGGCGAAATGCTGCCGGCCCAGCTCAAGGAAACGACCATGGATGCCCGCTCGCGCAATCTCCTGCGCGTGACCGTGTCGCCCGAAGACAAGGACGAGACCGCCGATTCGGTCGAGCGGCTGATGGGCAATAGACCGGATGCGCGCTTTGCCTTCATTCAGGAACGCGCGCCTTTCGCCGTCGAGCTGGTCGTCGTCTGACCAACCGCGACATTTTTCGCTTTCGCATCAACCTTCCATTAACCCTGCCCTCGCATGCTTGGCCGAGCTTAGCTTAGCAACGAGGGTAAGAGGGATGTGGATCCTGCGGCGTTTTTGGCGCCATGACGGCGGTTCGAGTTTCGAAAGCCTGGCTCTCGCGCTTTCGGTGATCGCCGTTCTCTGTGTCGGCACGGCGGATTTTCTTCATTATGCCTCGAAGAAGGACGGCACACTGGCGCGCTTCATCGCGGGTGTGCGCACGCAAGTCGCGCAGTTGAGCGCCCATGATCAGCCGCTGCGCGGCGGCATTGACTATGCGCCGACCGGAACGATTGTCGGTCTGCGGCACGCGTCCGGGCTCAATCCCTGCACCGGCGCAGAAAAATAGCATCCGGCACGGATGAGCCCCTTTCGCCCAAAGCGCGTGTGCCTGCTCCCATCATGCGACATATCGTCCATTTCATCGCCTAACATTGCGGTGGAAGAACCGGCGGCCGACCGTTTGTCGCGACGCAGACATGTCTCTGCAACAGAAGCTGAAGATTTTCGTCGGTTTACCAACAAAGGCAATGCCCATTCTGATCGCTTGGCGCGGCTTATGGCGCGATTACGACATACCCTCGCCTTTTGCGCAGTCATCAGCTGCCGTCCGCCAGATAAGAGATGACAAATCTCCGACATTACGCCGGCAAGATGCTTCGCCGGAGCCCGCTTTGGCGCACTTGCGATCGATCGCGGAGATTGCACATCTGTCGCCGCCGGCTCTTTTCCGGCCTTAGCACCACGACGCCACGGCTTTCGCCGAATTAAGACGGCTTGCCGCATCGCTAGAACGTGCCGGATCGCAGTTCCGTGTTGGGCGCTGTCGCGCGATGCCGTGGCTTTGTTCGGAAGACCCCAATCGCCTGTCCTTGCCCTTACGATAAAGCAGGCCGATTGTAATAATAAATACGTCTATTTCTACATTGCAGCAATTCATCCATCGCTTGACAGGCCAGAGATCATTAGATGATCAATATTGCATTCAAGCTTATGCGGATCGATGGCCGCCTCACCAACAGATATAGCAGATGAACTTCGCATCTGCGGTGTCATTTGCAGTCAATATCGGCGTATCGCGCAGGCTCTAAAATAGAAGCCTGAATAAGCTTATGAAAAACGCGCAGTGCCATGTCGAGATCTTGCTCGATCTTGGCTTCGTCTCAACTTTGCAAGCAGGTCTAAAGGATTTCCGATGCCGCAGAATGCCGATCACGTCCTCGACCATTTCGATTTGTTCCGGCAGCCGGAATATCGCGAGATGTTCGCGAATAAGCGCCGGAGCTTCGAGAATATGCATTTGCCCGGCGAAATCGAGCGCATCACCGAATGGCTGAAGACGCCGGAATATCAGGAGCTGAATTTTAAGCGCGAGGCTTTGGTGGTCAATCCATCCAAGGCCTGCCAGCCGCTCGGCGCCGTCTTTTGCTCGGCGGGCTTTGAAGGCACCATCTCCTTCGTCCACGGCTCACAGGGCTGCGTCGCTTATTATCGCAGCCATCTGTCGCGCCATTTCAAAGAGCCCTCCTCCTGCGTGTCCTCCTCGATGACCGAGGACGCCGCCGTGTTCGGCGGTCTCAACAATATGGTCGACGGGCTCGCCAATACTTTCAGCCTCTATCATCCGGCGATGATCTCGGTCTCCACGACCTGCATGGCGGAAGTCATCGGCGACGACCTCAATGCCTTCATCAAGAACGCCAAGGAGAAAGGCTCGGTCCCGAAGGAATTCGATGTTCCCTTCGCCCATACGCCGGCCTTCGTCGGCAGCCATGTCACCGGCTATGACAATATGCTGAAAGGCATTCTCGAACATTTCTGGGACGGCAAGGCCGGCACGACGGCAAAGCTTGAGCGGGTCGAGAATGAGAAGGTCAATTTCATCGGCGGCTTCGATCCCTATACGGTGGGCAATCTGCGCGAGATCAGGCGCATCTTCGGTCTGATGGGCGTCGAGCATACGATCCTCGCCGACAACAGCGATGTCTATGACACGCCGACCGACGGCACCTTTCGCATGTACTCGGGCGGCACCACGCTTGCCGACACGGCTGAAGCGGTCCATGCCAAGGCCACGATCTCCATGCAGGAGTTTTCAACGCCGAGGACCCTCGCCTTCATCGCCGGTCACGGCCAGGAGGTGAAGGCCTTCAACCATCCGGTCGGCGTTCAGGCGACCGACAAATTCCTCATGGAAGTCTCGCGGATTACCGGCAAGCCGATCGGCGACGAATTGCGCAAGGAGCGCGGTCGCCTCGTCGATGCGATCGCCAATTCACAGGCCCATATTCACGGCAAGAAATTCGCGATCTATGGCGATCCCGATCTCTGCCTCGGCCTCGCCGGCTTCCTTCTCGAACTCGGCGCCGAGCCGACCCATGTGCTTTCGACCAATGGCAGCAAGGAATGGGAAGAAAAGGTGAAGGCGCTGTTTGCGAGCTCGCCTTATGGCGCCAATTGCAAAGTCTATCCCAACCGCGACCTCTGGCATATGCGCTCGCTGCTCTTCACCGGGCCGGTCGATTTCCTCATCGGCAACACTTATGGGAAATATCTCGAGCGCGACACCGGCACGCCGCTGATCCGTATCGGCTTCCCGATCTTCGACCGGCATCATCATCATCGCTTCCCGGTGTGGGGCTATCAGGGCGGTCTCAATGTGCTGGTGAAATTGCTCGATGCGATCTTCACGCAGATCGATCGCAACACCATGGTCCCGGCCTATAGTGATTACAGCTTCGACATTATTCGCTAGCGATCTCATTCCGCCGGCGCTCGGCGCCGGCGGGAACCTTCGTTCCGCCGTCCTCGCTTGGCGGAACGGCCTTCATCGCACGGTGGCCGGCGGCGGAGTAAGGCATTCCGTCGTCTCGGATGTGCCGGATAGATCTCCGTCCGCCGTCAGGCCAACCGTGTGATGAACGGCCCACTCGAACATAGCGCGTGAGCCGCACCCCAGGGGCCTGAGCCGGCGGTCGCTCCGAGCCTGCAAATTTGCGCCAGGTCAAATTTCGCATTTTTTGAGGCGGCTAAGCTTATTGGGCCCTATTATACTGGTGGCTCAGAACCATGGCTGCACCCGGCAAAATCTCTTCCGACTCGCCAAGCGAAGGCGCCGAAGAAATCGGTGAGCCGCCGCGCGCGATCGGCCATTCCACCAATCTTGTTGGCCTGCCGACCGATTTCTTAGCGAGCTGCGATTTCAACGCGGAGCCCTGCCCCGTCCATATTTCGGGGGTGCGCGAGATGAGTCCGAAGCTCTTTGAAATGCTCGGCTTGGCCGGCTCTATCGAAGAGGCGGGTGAAGCCTTCGACCGCTATATGAAAGCGATGTTCGGCCTCGATCCGGAGCAGAATGAGACGCCCAGACGGGCCGGTGCCGCGGCGGGGCGCTATCGCTCCTCTTATCTCGATCTCATCCGCGGCTGGGGATTTGACAGCAATGGGGCGGAAGGCGCGGTTCTCAAAGGTTGGGTGGAAAGCCGTTTCGGCATCTTCCCGACCTATCACAAGGAGCCGATCTGGCGGGTCTCGACCGGCGCCTGGACGACCTATGTCGAAGAAAAAATGGCGAGCCGCTTCCACAATAATTCGATCTACATGCAGCTCGATCTCGTCTATGAATTCTGCCGCTGGGCAGCGCCAGATCTGCATCAGGGCGAGACCCATGTCACGCTTTACCGCGGCATCAATTCCTTCGAAGAACATCGCATCGCCCACCGCCTCGACAAGAACAGGGTCGTGATGCGGCTCAATAATCTCGTCTCCTTCTCGCGCGACCGGGACGTGGCCTCTTGTTTCGGCGACGTGATCCTGACCGTCGATGTGCCGCTCCAGAAACTCGTCTTTTTCACCTCGCTCCTGCCCATCCATGGGCTCAAGGGCGAGAGCGAATATCTCGTCATCGGCGGCGATTACCTTGTGCGGACCAGCATGATCTGAAAGATGCGGCGCGGTTTTTGCCGTCGGACAGGATATGCCACCTGCTTCGTCCCATGTTTTCGACCGCGCCTTGGCCGCCTATCTCGGTCTCGCCATTGGCGATGCGCTGGGCGCTACGGTCGAATTCATGACCAAGAAAGAGATCGCTCGCGCCTATGGCGTGCATCGCACGATCTCGGGCGGCGGTTGGCTGCGGCTGAAGGCGGGCCAAGTGACGGATGATACGCAAATGGCGCTCGCGCTTGGCCGGTCGCTGATCCGGCGCGGCACCTGCGATCTCCACGATGTTTGCGAGGAATTCGCAACCTGGCTCAAGGCGGGGCCTGTCGATGTCGGCAACACCTGCCGGCGCGGTATCAGGCGTTATATCGTCCAAGGTACGCTTGAAGCGCCACCGTCGGACGGCGACGCCGGCAATGGCGCCGCCATGCGAGTCTTGCCGGTCGCGCTCGCGACGCTCGGCCGGGCAGACAGAGCGGCGGCCTGGACGCTCGGGCAATGCCACATCACCCATCATCATCCGTTGTCGGATGCCGCCGCGCTGGCCTTGGTCGACATGACGCAAGCGCTGATCTTAGGCGAGGAACAAACCGCGATAAAGGCCTATGCCGAGACGCTCCAACAAAAGCTACCGGCGCTGCGTTTCCAACCCTACCCTGGCCTCTCTTCCGGCTATGTGGTCGAGACTTTGCAGACGGTTTTCCATTATTATTTTGCGACAGGGAGTTTTGCCGATTGCCTCGTTGCCACGGTCAATCAGGGCGGCGATGCCGATACCACTGGCGCCCTGGCCGGCATGCTGGCAGGCGCCACCTATGGCACGGGCGCCATCCCGCGCGCATGGCTCGATCGGCTGGACCGCAAGATCCTCGCCGAGATCAAGACCCAGGTGCCGCAATTGCTTGCGCTTGCGGCAGCGTGAGCTCTACTTTCCCTTGCTTGCCTCTCGCCTTTATGATTTGCCGAATGAGGCTTTCGCAGGCAGTCAGGCGAGGCAGCCCCGCGCTGGCGCCCCGCGCTGCGACGGCCATAAACCACAATCTGGCCGTCTGCCTCGGCTAATTTCGGCTAATTATGGAAAGATTGGTTCCCGCCGCGGCGCTGGCGCTTTAAGGTCGAAACCCTGCCGCTAGAGCGGGATGAGGAGAAGTGGGAACCGGTTTTCCGCCCGCATCCCGCTCTAGATTTTTGGAATCGATCACGTTTATGACTATGGATTGAATCAATCCATAGTCATCGTGATCTGAAGAAAAACGTGAAGAAATTCTACGGAGTTGAACACATGGCCCGCCTTCGCCCTCTCCTGAAGTGCCTTGCCGTTGCCGCCGCCCTGAGTTGCCTGATCGCTTGGCCAGCTCGGATGGCCTTTGCGGACGGGCAGTTCTCGCCTGCGCAAAAAAGCGAAATCGAGCAGATCATCAAAAACTACATCATGAAAAATCCGGAGATTCTGCGCGATGCGATCTCGGAACTCGAACTGCGCGAGAAGACAGCCGAGATGGACGCGCGCCACAAGATCATCTCAAATCTGCAGGGGCCGCTCTATGTCTCGGAAAGTCAGGAAGTTGTCGGCAATCCCAATGGCAAGATCACGCTCGTCGAATTTTTCGATTACAATTGTGGCTATTGCAAAAAGTCGCTTTCGGACATCATCCGCCTCATCAAGGAAAACCCGGATCTGCGCGTCATATTGAAGGATTATCCCATTCTATCCGAGCGCTCGGTTGAGGCGGCGGAGATCGCTTTGGCCCTACGCAAGCAGGTCACCGGCGAGAAATTCTGGGAATTCCACCAAAAACTGCTCTCCTCGCGCACGCCTGTTGGCCGCGCCGAGGCCATCGCCGTCGCCAAAGAGATCGGCGCCGATATGGATCGTCTGACCAAGGACGCCGCTGCGCTAGAGATCAAAAAGGGCCTCGAAGACAATGATCGCTTGGGCCAGGCGCTCGCGCTGAGTGGCACGCCGTCTTTCGTCGTCGGCGACGAAACCGTCGTCGGCGCCGTCGGCTATGACAGCCTGAAGAGCAAGGTCGAGAATGTCAGGAAATGCGGCAAGGTCGTCTGTTCCTGAGACGTTCCGGTTCGCAAGGGCTAACGCGCATTGAGCGGCGCATGCGAGAGGACGGCAGACGCAACGCCCGCGGCAGATCGTGATCGATTCTCATAAGTTAGAGCGTGCTGCGCTATCAAGTTCACGCAATCTGCGTGAACTTGATAGCCTCGGAAAACCGGCTCCCACTTCTCCTCATCCCGATCGAGAGCCCGCCGACACGACCCGTAGCACGGAAAATTTTGCCGCAACGCCGCTGCCTTTTATAGAAAGAGCAGGCGCTTTTGCGGAAGACTTCCTTTGCTACGCGAAGCCGGCTAAGGAAGACCTCCGCCTCTTGCCACCCTTTTCCATGTGCCGATGATCACAGCCGTCCATGTCCTCAACGGGCCGAACCTCAACCTGCTGGGTGCGCGGGAGCCCGAGGTCTATGGCCATGACACGCTGGCCACGATCGAGGCGCGTCTTGCTGCGGCATGCAAGGCGCACGGCATAAGCCTCTATTTCCGGCAGACAAACCATGAAGGCGAGCTCGTCACCTGGATGCAGGAGGCGGGCCTTGCCAATGAGCCGATCATTCTGAATGCCGGCGCCTACAGCCACACGTCGATTGCCCTTCACGACGCGATCAAAGGCACGCGCGCAAGGGTGATCGAGGTGCATCTCTCCAATATTCACGCGCGCGAAACCTTTCGTCATAGATCGCTGATTTCGCCGGTCGCCCATGGCGTGATCTTGGGCTTTGGCGCCGCCTCCTATGATCTTGCGCTCGAAGCCTTATTGTCCGATCGAGCCGCCTTCAAGAGTTGAGAGCAAGAGTTAAGAGAATGACAGACAAGAAAAGCGCGGCGGAGGCGCCGGCGCGGACCATCGATCCGCAGCTTGTCGAGACGCTGGGCGAAATCGCGACGCGGCTCGATCTCAGCGAGATCGAAGTGGTGCAGGGCGATCTCAAGATCCGCGTCGCCCGCCAGATCAGCGTGGCGGCAGTCCCGCCTGCGGCTGTGCCGGCCCCCATGCCGGTGCAAGCTGCCCGGCCGGCTGCGCCGACGCAGCCGAGCCTTGCCACGCATCCCGGCACAGTCACATCGCCCATGGTCGGCACCGCTTATCTTAGGCCCGCGCCGGAGGCGGCGCGTTTCGTCGAACCCGGGGCCCAAGTCAAGGCCGGCGACAAGCTCCTGCTGATCGAAGCCATGAAGACCTTCAATGAAATCGTCGCGCCGCGCGCCGGAACCGTCACCGACATTTTGGTCGAAGATGGACAGCCGGTCGAATTTGGGCAGCCGCTTGTCGTGATCGAATAGCGGCGCCCGTCTCGGTAGATGCACATGTTCGATAAGATCCTCATTGCAAATCGCGGCGAGATCGCCTTGCGCATTCTGCGCGCCGCGAAGGAATTGGGCATTGCGACGGTCGCCGTTCATTCGACCGCCGACGCCGATGCGATGCATGTCAAGCTCGCCGATGAATCCGTCTGCATCGGCCCGCCGCCGGCGCGCGATTCCTATTTGAACATTCCGGCCCTGCTGTCGGCCTGCGAGATCACCGGCGCCGAAGCGGTCCATCCCGGCTATGGCTTTTTGGCCGAGAATGCGCGCTTTGCCGAAATTCTCGCTGAGCATCAGATCGAATTCATCGGCCCCGAACCCGAGCACATCCGCCTCATGGGCGATAAGATCGAAGCCAAGCGCACGGCCAAACGCCTCAACATCCCGTGCGTGCCGGGATCGGATGGCGCCGTCTATACTAATGACGACGCGCTGAAGATCGCGGAAGAGATCGGTTTTCCGGTGCTCGTCAAGGCCTCGGCGGGAGGCGGCGGCCGCGGCATGAAAGTCGCGCGAACGGCGGCGGATCTGCCGAATGCGCTCGCTATGGCGCGCAGCGAAGCCAAGGCGGCCTTTGGCGATGATGCCGTCTATCTCGAGAAATATCTCGACAAGCCGCGCCATATCGAGATCCAGATTCTCGGCGATGGCCGCGGCCATGCCATCCATCTCGGCGAACGCGATTGCTCCTTGCAGCGCCGGCATCAAAAGCTCTTCGAGGAAGGGCCTTCGCCGGCGCTCAATAATTCGCAGCGACACGAGATCGGCGAGATCTGCGCCGCGGCCATGCGCGAACTCAATTACAAGAGTGCCGGCACGATCGAATTCCTTTACGAAGACGGCCGCTTCTATTTCATCGAGATGAATACGCGCATTCAGGTGGAGCATCCCGTTACCGAGATGATCACCGGCTACGATCTCGTTAATGAGCAGATCAAGATCGCTGCCGGCTCGCCTCTCTGCATCGCGCAGAAGGATGTGGTCCTCTTCGGCCATGCCATCGAATGCCGGATCAATGCCGAACACCCGCACACATTCCGACCCTCCCCCGGCAAGATCGACTATTACCACCCGCCGGGCGGTCTCGGCGTCCGGGTCGATAGCGCTGCTTATGCGGGCTATACGATCCCGCCCTATTATGACTCGCTCGTCGGCAAGCTCATCGTGCATGGCCGCACCCGCACCGAAGCTTTGATGCGGCTGCGCCGCGCGCTCGATGAATTCATCGTCGACGGGATCGACACGACGATCCCCTTGTTTCGTACCCTCGTGCGCAATGCCGATATTCAGAACGGCATCTACGACATCCATTGGCTCGAAAAATTCCTGGCGACCGGCGGGATCCAGATCGTGTAGACAAAGATGCTTTGTTGCCGCACGTCCCCTCTCCCCGCTTGCGGGGAGAGGGTTAGGGTGAGGGGCATGGTGATTGGCCGCAATGTTGGAGCTAATCCCCCGGCCCCTCACCTCACCTCTCCCCGCAAGCGGGGAGAGGAGCGGCAGACACAGTTGCTAAGCGATAACGCAACGCGCATCACCGATCTGCCGTCTCCAAGGACAAAGGCGTGGCAGCGGTGCCGCTCTTATCCACATGTCGGCTTCAGCCTCGGCGGCCGGCTTGACGACGCCCCGGCGGCACAGGCATGCTCAAACCATGACGCGCGCCCGCACCCAGTTTGAAATCACTCCGGACATTCTTCTGCGGGCCTATTCGATCGGCCTGTTTCCCATGGCGGAGAGCGCCGAAGATCAAAATCTCTTCTGGGTCGATCCGGAGGCGCGCGGCATTTTTCCGCTCGATCGGATGAATGTCTCGAAGAAGCTCGCAAGGACCATTCGTTCGGATCGGTTCGAGATCCGAGTCGATCATGATTTCGCTGCGGTGATCGAAGGCTGCGCGGCGGCGGCCGCGGGGCGCGAAAAGACCTGGATCAACCAGCGGATCAGGACGCTTTACGGCCAACTCTTCGATCTTGGTCATGTGCATACGATCGAGAGCTGGCAGGATGGCGAGCTCGTCGGCGGTCTCTATGGCGTGGCCTTGGGCGCCGCATTTTTCGGCGAGAGCATGTTCCATCGCCGCACGGATGCCTCGAAAGTCGCGCTCATTCACCTTGCCGCACGTCTGTTCGCTGGCGGTTTTCGTCTGCTCGACACGCAATTCGTGACGCCGCATCTCGAAAGTCTCGGCGCCATCGAAGTGTCGAAAGACAGCTATCGCGCCATGCTCGCCGATGCGGTGGCGCATAAGGCCAATTTCTGGATTTGGCCAAAGGGCGAGAGCGTATCGGGGCAGGAAGCGCTCGCCGCCCTGCTACACTAGTCATCCCAATCTGCCCCGTCCACGGAATAGCTCGGCCTCAGAAGCCGTCATTGCCGTCAGGCGCCGACGTCGTCGGATAAAAGCGCTGCGTCGGGGTACGCTGCTCGGCGGGCGGAACAAAGCCTGGCGGCGGCCCGACTTCGATGGGTCCGCTCCCCATCGGCGGCGCGGGCTGAGCCTCGTCGTCCGCTTGTGTCCGCTTCGACTTCGGCTGCGGCGGCTTTGCCGCTTCCTGAGGCTTAGCCGCCTCCGGCGCCGGGGCTTCGGTAGAAGCGGCTTCCGGGATCACTTCGCCCGTGCCTTTGCAGCGCAAAAGCCAGATGTCATAGACAGGGTGGTCAAGGGCATGAAGGCTCGGACTCCCGGCAAACATCCAGCCGGTGAAGATGCGCTTATAATCATTGTTGGCGTCAATGTTGTCGACTTCGATGAAACTATCGGTTTGCGGCGCTTCGGTCGGCGGCCGCGAATAGCAGATACGTTCGGTGATCTGCAATGAGCCGAATTGAACCGTCTCATTGGTCGCGACTTCGAAAGTGATGATTCGCCCGGTGATCTTGTCGAGGCCGGAAAAGACCGCGATCGGGTGTTTGATCTTGTCCGCAGCTGCCGGGCTGACCCCCAGCGCCGCGACGGCTGCGATAGCGGCAAGCGAGGCGATGGCTGCGAAACGGCGCCTTTGCGGATGGCGCCGACCTGCCGGCAGGCACCTCGCCTCCCAGCTCACCTCTCCCCTGGCCCGCAGATAATCGATAGGCTCTGACATGAATGATCCGGCTGCTTTGCGGCAAAACCCACCATGAAACTCCGGCCGGAATAGGGCCGTAAGGTCGTTGGTTTGGGTAGGATCTTGTCAGGCGCCATAAATGGCGCCATGCGCAGTCGAACGCGATACGGCAGCTGCCTTCATGCCGCGACGCGACGGCCTTCTCATTCGACGATCTCATTGCCGGAAAAGAATTGCGCGATCTCGACGGCGGCCGTCTCCGGCGCATCCGAGCCATGCGCCGAATTTTCGCCGACGGAAACGGCGAACTCCTTGCGGATCGTGCCGGCGGCCGCTTTGGCTGGATCGGTGGCACCGAGCAGATCGCGATATTTCTTGATCGCGTCTTCGCCTTCGAGAATCTGCACAACCACAGGCCCCGAGGTCATCGTCTCCACGAGCTCGCCGAAGAATGGCCGCGCCTTGTGAATAGCGTAAAAAGTCTCGGCTTGCGGGCGCGTCATCAAAATCCGCTTCTGGGCGATGATGCGGAGGCCGGCAGCTTCGATCATCGCATTGACCGCGCCAGTGAGATTGCGGCGCGTGACATCCGGCTTGAGGATGGAAAAAGTGCGTTCGATCGCCATAAGGCCGAAATCCTGAAGCTGCGGGAAGGTCCAACATGGGTCGGGCTGCCGCGCTTATAGCTGCGCTTTGGACACTCGGCAAGGCAGCCGCACCGTCTTCCCGAAGCCGCAGGCGTGCAACTCCGGCTCAGGCCTCGGACCGCCTATGCGACACTGCGGAAGCCGGGTGGCGCTCGATGACGCGGCCCTGTAAAAGGCGATGGACTTTGCCGAGGAGAACACGCTCAACCGTTTCTCAGATGAGCTGATTCGTCGCGAATATATGATCTTTTGAGCATTCGGATCGGCGGAATAGATGATGCGCCCCACGGAGAAGCCGACATGTTGGTCATAACCGATGCGATCGTAACGCAGAAAGATGCGCCGACCGTGCCGCGCCGGCCTTATGTCGTTCTGGTCGCGATCGTCCTTGCCGCTCTCGTGGCCTTGCGCATTGCCCTCTTCTTCGTCAAGCCGCTCTGGCTCGACGAAGTCTATAGCGGCGCTGCGGCCCTTTCCCCCTCGATCGGCTCTTTGTTCGCGGACTGGATTTCGAAAGATATCCATCCGCCCCTCTATCTGCTGCTGCTCCATTTCTGGTGCAAAGCCTTCGGCGTTTCGGATGTCGCGCTGCGCTTGCCGAGCCTCATCTGTGATATCGCTGCGATCCCGGTGATGTATTTTGGGCTGCGCAAGACGATCGGCGAGAGGCAGGCGACCATCGCTGCGCTCATCATCGCCACAGCGCCCAATGCTGTCCTTTATTCGGCGGAGGCGCGCTCCTATGGGCTCCTGCTTCTGCTGTCGGCGGTGGCAATGGTCTTCGCGCTCCGCCTGGCCGTGGCGCGCGAAAGAAGTGCCCTGCCTGGCTTCACCCTGGCGGCGATCGCTCTGGCATTGACCCATTATTTCGGTCTAGCCGTCGCCGGCAGCCTCTATGCCTGGCTTATTCTGCGCGACCGTCGCAATTTTGGGCTTCTATTGGTCTCGAGCTTCTGCTTCGTCCTCTTCGTGCTGCCTTGGCTCATCTATCATTTTCCAATCCTAGCCGGCAAAACCGGCGGGCATTTCTGGATTCCACAAGAGAACATCTTCGAAAGCGTCATGCTGGCATTGGCCGGCGCATGGGGCGAAAACTCCGACATTCGCGCCTTCAACCTCGAACTCATCATGCCTCTGATCGCCACAGTGGTAGTACGCCAGAACGCGCACAGGACCACGGGCCTCGGCGCGGAACTTCTTCTTCTGCTCCTTGTCGATCTCGCCATCCTCATTGCCATCTCCCAGCGCACGCCTCTGATCGTGCCGCGCTATTTCCTCGTCTTCACGCCGATCGCAGCCATTGTCAGCGGCATCTATATCGGCACGCTCGGCCGGCTCGCCTGTCTTCTCATGACTCTCGCCATGCCGATTGTCGTGACCCTGCCCTGGGCCTCGACCTATTTCCGCGTCGAGAAATCAGCGACGATCGCCTGGCAGGAACCGGCGCAGCGCCTTGTGGACGCGAAGGTCAAGAGTGTGATCTTCTTTCTCGACGATCCGGTCAATGTGCAATGCACGCCGGCGGAGCTGCGTCAGATGGGGGAATTCTTTTTCCGGCGCGCCGGATCGAACGCCGAAGTGATCCCCGTGTCGATGCAATCGCCAAATTATGCGGCCGACATGGAGGCGGCGCTCGCTTCGGCGCCGCGGCCGGTTGCGATTCTGAAGCCGACGACATTGCTCAGCAATTATCACAATCATGACGGCCTGCTCTCCAAGCTGGCAGAGAGCCGGGGCGGCCAATGTTTCAGGCAAGGCTCCACCCAGAGCTGCATCTTCCGCTGAGCTTGCACCCCGCTCTGGACAAGCGGCGCGGCACTCCATATAACCCCGCCTCTGTCGGCGCCGCCGGCTTCGCCCAGGTAGCTCAGTTGGTAGAGCATGCGACTGAAAATCGCAGTGTCGGTGGTTCGATTCCGCCCCTGGGCACCATCAAAATCAATGGCTTAGTTAGATTATCCGTTGTTCAAATCGGCAGCAGGACAACACGCTGGACAACATCGAAGCAATTTCGTTTCTGTCAATATGTCGCGGCCAACGAGGCCCTTGGCAGCGACGATAGCGGACCTCAAAAGTCACGGCCTCGGAGGCCTGTTCGTCACTTGCGCTAATGCCGCGTGTCAGCATTCAACGCCGCTGACTTTCGAAGCGCGCGGATTGCTTGATGAGATGATTTTCACTGAGATCGCCGGCCGCCGGCGCTTTGTGAGGGGAAAGACTCTCAAATTGGTCCACGATCGCAAGCAAAGCGTTCACGCTCGCTTTTTGGTGCTCTAGGACGGCCATAGTCTCGCTAAATTCCTGGTCTCGCTGCTTTATTTCCTCAGTGTGCCGCCGAATTGCCTCAGCGCAACGAGCTTCGATTTCGTCGCGCCGCTCTTTCAAGTCCTCTCGAAGATCGCGCATGACGATTCCCACCTAATCTCAATTCTCAGGTTCCTCGATGACTATTAAATACCATCCTATCCTAACGATAGTTACTAAGTCGTTTCTTAAGGTGACTTCGGTTTCTCATCGTCACTCCGCAACCCCCACGGCTCGAGCCGTATGGCTGCGCGACGCGGGCGGTTCGTGCGCTCGCGCTGCGGCGCCGGCGCGTGTCCGTGTCGCCGGACTGGCGAAACGGGCCTTTGGTCTTAGTACCGCAGCGGGGGCGAGCCGAAATGACGGCCCGCCGCGATAGCAGCACCTACGGCAGCGAGATCGCTAGCCCGCTCAGGTCGGCATTGGCGATCAACCCGACCTGCGGGCCAGACAGCGTCAACACGGCGCCCTTTTCGTTGCTCAGCACGATCGCCCGCGCCCCGACCCCGAGCGCGGCGCCGGCGCCGGCGGCCCCATAAACGCCGGCAACGTCCGACGGGCGTCGGATGTGGCTCACCCGGCCGAACAGCCTTGTCACCGAAGCGCCGAAGACGAGCCCCGCGCTCAGGCCCCCGATCGACAGCGGATAGCGCCGCCCATGGAAGATCAGCGTGCCGCCGCCGCCGGATGCGCCGATGAACCAGCCTCCCTTCACCTCTGAAATCCAAATGGTGCCGGAATCGGCGTGGGCGGCGGACGAAACGCCCGCACTGGCCAACGCAACCAGAGCGATGAGAGCGGCACGAAATCCCGACGAAAATCGCATAGAGGAGTCTCCTTGGGTCATAGGGAGCACGTAGAGTGGGCGATCCTTGGCAAAGCGCCAGAAGCCGCTAGACGGCTCGACGAGGATGAAAAGAATGCCGCCGATATTATCAACCCCATCGGCCGCCAGATCCACAAAAAGAGAACGCCCTGCGATGCACTGCAGGGCGCCGATCTCTGAGATCTCGATGCTATCGATCAGCCGGGCAAGAAGTACACGAAAAAGACCAGCCAAAGGGCCGGGCAAAGAAAGGCTCCAAACGGCAGTTTCATGCTTTCAATTGCTTCTGCTCGCCGATGGATCACGACCGAGATAAGTGCCGCTGCCGATGCGAGGCCAAAGCAATATGGGATCGCTTCGAGAGGGAGCCAGGCACCGACGGCCGCGGCAAGCTTGACGTCACCGAGACCAAGACCTTCGCGATCTCGGAGGCTCGTATAGGCCTTGCGCAGCCAAACGAACAACAAGGCTGTTCCGGCGGCGCGCAGGCAAGCCGCGCCGAGGCCGGACCATGGATCCATGGTGTTGAGAATCGGCGCCGCGAGAATCCCGCAGGTCGTCGCGCCATAAGTGACGACATCGGGCAATAAGAACGTGCGCGCATCGACGTCGGCTCCGGCAATCATCAATAGGGCGAGCATTGTGGACGCGACGGCGAGAGGCCATGGCAGGTAGATGAACGAAACGAGCGCCGCCGCGCTCGTTCCGCAAGACAGGATGGCCAAATTCGGTCGCAGGCTTTCGACTGACGGCTCCTCAACCGCAATCGTTGCCCTGCTTGCGGCCTCGCTCGTCATTTCACGACAAGGGCCGACGACGGCTCTTTCGGGGCCGAGACGCCAATGCCGCTGATAATTGCTGGACTATGATGCATCGTGCTCATCCCCGCACGGAATTCTTCAGCCACATTCTGAGCATCGAGACTATCACGGATAATACGCGGCTTGACGAAAATGATAATTTCCGTGCGAACCTTGCTGCCGTTCGTATTGCCGAACATATCACCGAGACCCTCAATTTGACGAAGAATAGGGATGCCCGTTTGAGTTTTATCGTCCTCCTCGCTCATCAGGCCTCCAAGCAAAACAGTCTGGCCGCTTGGCACCTGAACTGTCGAATGAACGCGACGTTGCGAGATAGTGGGATTCAAATTGCTCGTCCCTGTAGCTGAAATGCCACCAACGACGCCAGACACTTCCTGCTCGATCTCGAGTTCGACTGTCCCATTCGCATGAATATGCGGCCAAACCTTGAGAATAATGCCGGTGTCTTGCATCGTGATCGTATTGACCACCGTGTTCTGCGCAGAAAGGACGGTGGCCGAGCCGGTCGAAATCGGCACCGAGTCGCCGACTTGCAAAAAGGCAGGCTGATTGTCGCTCACCACAAGCGAAGGGGCAGAGAGAACTTTCACACTCGTCAACGACTGAAGCGCGCTGAGGATGACTTTAGGAGAGGACTGCGACCCGAGAAGCACGTTCAGGCCAGGAAGCGCTTGCGAAATAACTGCGGAAGTCGGGGAGGTCGAAAGTGAAATCGAGCCGTTGTTGCTTCCGGCGTGCACGTCGGTACTACCTAGATAATATTGCACGCCGTATTGCAGAGCGTTGGTAAGGGTCACCTCCGCGATGGTTGCCTCAATTGCAACTTGCAATTGAGGGCGATCGAGTTCGCGCAGAGAACGTTCGATAACCCTGTAATCGTCCAGGTTGGAATAAATAACGATCGAGTTGTCACTGGGATCCGCGGCGATACGCACGTTCTCGAAGACGCCGTGTGGCAGGCTACCGCTCGCCTGCGTCTCGGTGGTCACGCCTTTTTTATCTGAAAAACCGTCGAAAGACGAAGCCGTAGCAGTGTTGCTGCCATTAGCGACGCCATTGCTAGCGACGCCATTGCTCGATTGAGAATTCGCGGAGCTGCCGCTCGAACTGCCCGAATTGTTGTTGGAACTGCCGATCGTATCCAACCGAGATAAAGCGCCGTTCACTCCAGGTGCGAGTTGCTTTGCGGCGGTGTCGGCTGTTGCATTGCCGTTCTGACCAACGAAAATAGCATTCACAATCTTTGCTATTTTTGGAGCGCTTCCATACTCGAGGCGGTAGATGCGAACAGTCGTCCCGCCTATATCGGACCGATCGAGGCGCCTGATCCACTCGGTCGTCTGATCGAGGAATTTCCGGTTATGCGCCACCGCCATTACGGCATTCATGCGCGTAATAGGCTGAAAACTGATCAAGCCCTGTCCTTGCCCGCCATCTGCGGTCTCGAACACACGTTCGAGTTCGTAAATCATCGTATCGGGCGACGTGGATTTCAAAGGATAAATGCCGGCCGACTGATTGCGCATCCATTCGACGTCGAAACTCGAAATCACCTCGAGGACGTTCTGACGCTCGGCAGCAGTGCCCTGGATCATGAGCAGGTTTCGCGTCGTGTCGGCTCGCACCGCGCCTGGTCTTGAAAGGAAATTCTCCGCTGCCTTGACGACCGTCGCGGCCGACGTGTAGCGCAGCGGTATGACTGTCACGCCAAATCCAGCTTCGCCGGTCTGCATATTGACCGTACCCGCGCCGGCTGCTTCCGGCAGCGGCACTATCTTCACGAGACCGCCCTCGTGAATAACGGCAGCGTTCGACATGCGCATTACGCTTTCGAAAGCGGCCATGAGGTCTTTGCGCGGAATTGGCGCCGCAGAAACAAGCGTTACGGTGCCTTGAACACGAGGATCTATGACGACGTTCAAACCAAGCGTGTCGCTGAGGATTGTCTTGGCGACGGTTTGAATGTCGGCATTCTCGAAATTGATTTCGATACCCGCGCCCTGGACGTTAACGCCTACGGTCTTCATCGCAGCGTTTATAGCGCCGCCTCCGGATCTATCAGGGGAGGTCGGCTTCACATCCGAGCCGGGGAAAAGCTGGGGCCCGCTGGAAGCGCCGGTGCGGGTAGACTGCCCGCTTGCGCTAGGAGGAAAGCGAGCGGAGAAATCCGCATTGCGTACCGGGTCAACCGTGTCGCCCGGCCCGACACCGGCTATCTTCTGCGGCGATGAGCAACTAGCCAAAAAGACGAGGAGGATCGACGCAACGCAACCTCTTACCATGCGCTGCCAAACACGCTGCCACTCGATCCGCTGCACCGATACCACTCCATCAACCCACAAGGCCTGAGGCACCGTCCGCGGCTTCATCGTAACCGCGCCTCAAGGAACTTTTTGAAGACCGTGCTCCGACGGGCTCCCCCGTCCCGCCTATGCCACGCGTACGTGACAATTGGGCGACGCTCTTCTGCTGTTCTAGCGTGCCGGCGAGATCGCGTGGGTGGTGTCTTCTTCGGCGAGACTTGCGACTTCCTGAATGGGCGCACGCGCTGAGCCAATTAAATACGCGTCATGGTTGAAACCGATCGGCTCGTTGCTGAAGGCGTCTGTTTCGAGTTCCGTTCTAATTTCGCTCGCAAGCGGATCGTGTGCGACCGTCATTTCGTTCATGGCGGCCCATGATCAGGATCGCAGCAGCGAGCCCCCAAAGACAACAATATATAAGGTGTGGCAAATTGAACTCAATTCACGCTGCCGTCGAGATAATGCCTGTCAGGGTCATAGGAACTCACGTGAGTGCGCGCGTGCCTATGACGTGGGGATGACATCGACTGTGATAAAGCCATCAGATGAAACGGCGTGCCCGATCAATCCCTCTTCGACGGAGTCGGTTCGAAACCCTGTCGTCAATCTGACATCTATCTTGGCTAGGAAGAAAGTTCTGCGTACCCTCATACCTTGGGTCGCGAAGAGCTCATAATGGCAAATCGAGTATGCGCGATTTGCGAGATTTCTTTCTCGGAGTCTCTAACTTCGTTGAAAAGAAAGCCGCGAATTCGTGACGGGTCCAGTGGTCGTTCTTTGCGATCGTAGGGATTATACCGATCTCGCAAATATTGTCTGGGTCTTGTCGTGTTGCAAAGCGATTTCATCGATCATCTCGCCCGTAGAGGTGTTTTGCGCGATCCGCAGGCGTTCGAAAGCAGCCGTGCCGCGCGACGACCGGATGCGAACGGCGATGTCGATTGGGCCGGACTCACCAAATTGACACCGCCAGCTTTCGCCGACGAACTGGCCGCTTTCTATTCATGTCGACGCATCCAGCGTACCGAGCTTGTCGGCGATCGATTCGCCGGTGCCAATCTTTCGCCGCGTTTTTTGAAAGAAGGGCGTCTTTATCCCTACGCGGATGCGCAAGGGCAATTGACCCTCGCAATCGCGACGCCCATTGATGACGAAACGGTCCGCGCTGTCGAGATAGCACTCGGGCAAAAGGTCATGATCGCAGTCGCGACCAGCGACGATCTGGAAGCGGCGCTTACGACGACCCAAGATGTCGCGGCGGCTGCCGCAGCCACGGCGGCACCCTCCGAAGCCACCGCAACGTCTTCGGACGATCTCGACGATCTGCGCGATCTTGCGCGCGGCGCACCGGTCGTGCGTGCTTTAGACGATCTTTTGAGACTCGCGGTCGAACAGCGCGCAACGGACTTGCACATCGAGCCTTTTGCCGGTGCTCTGCAGGTGCGTCTGCGTATCGACGGTCTCTTGAAAGCAGTGTCGGCGCCGCCGATGAGCATGGCGAAGGGTTTGTTGTCGCGTCTCAAGATTATGGCGGGTTTGAATATTACCGAGCGGCGTGTGCCACAGGACGGCCGCACCCGGATCATGGTCGGCGGTTCTGAAATCGATCTTCGTGTTGCAACCATGCCGACGTCACATGGCGAAAGCGCTGTTATCCGCTTGTTGCGCAAGGGGTCGGGGATCGTCGCCTTGAACCACATCGGGCTCCTGCCGCACGACGAGAAAATATTGCGTGGCGCATTGCAACTCCCCTTCGGAATGATCATCGTCACGGGGCCGACAGGTTCGGGCAAGACGACGACGCTCGCGGCCTCGCTGGCAGAACTCAACGAGCCGACCCGCAAGATTTTGACGATCGAAGATCCGGTCGAATATCAAATCCCAGGCGTCAATCAAACCCAGGTGCATCCGACGATCGGTTTGACCTTTGCCTCCGCGCTGCGCTCCTTTTTGCGCCAGGATCCGGATGTGATCATGGTCGGCGAGATGCGCGATGCCGAGACCGCGCATATGGGCGTTCATGCGGCGCTCACTGGCCATCTCGTCCTCACGACGCTCCATACCAATACGGCTGCGGGTGCGATTACCCGCCTGATCGACATGGGAATTGAGAGTTTCCTGCTTGCTTCTTGCGTCAAAGCCATTGTCGGACAGCGTCTCGTGCGCATTCTCTGTCAGGACTGCAAAGTACCGCATCAGCTCTCCGCCGCGGATCTTGTGCAAGACCAGCGCTACGACGCCTTAGGATTTCGCGAAGGGGATGTCGTCCAGCAGCCGAAAGGCTGCGAATGGTGCGGCTTCACTGGATTTCACGGGCGTCAGGGAGTTTTTGAAGTGCTTGAGATTTCAGCAGCTGTACGCCATGCCATTGGCCCGAAAATCGATGCTGCCGAACTCGAAACGGTCGCGCGCAGCGAGGGTATGACGACAATGGCGGAGGACGGTATCGCAAAATGCCGCGCGGGGCGCACGACCATAGATGAAGTTTTTCGCGTGACCATGAGCCTTTAAGGTGCGACATGCCACAGTTTCGCTACCGCGCGGTCACTCCAGCTGGTGAAATCGTTGCAGGTGAAGTCGAGGCGCCGTCGCGCGACGAGGTTGTTCGACGTATCGAATATCTTGGCCATTTGTTGATCGAGGCGGAACTCGCGACAAAAGGCAGATTCCCGCGAAAAGGCGCCGAGGCTGCTCAAAAACTCCCTCGACCACGCGAAGTCACGCTTTTCCTGCGCCAATTGGCTTTGCTCATCGCCGCCGGCTTGACGCTTGAAGCAGCCTTGCAGACACTCAGTGAAGATACAAGCAAAGCATTGGCCTGGTTCGCCAACAGCTTGCGTTCGGCGATCTCCGCCGGAGATGGTTTCGCCGAGACGCTCGAACGTCATCCAAGCATCATAGTACCCGCCTATGTAGCGATGGTTCGAGCGGGTGAAGCGTCGGGAAAACTCGAGGCGGTACTGAACGCCGTAGTAGAGGACCGTACCCGCCGGGAGCTTCTCGGGGACCGGTTCAATTCGGCGATCGGATATCCTTTGTTTCTCGTTGTATCGGCGATGCTTATTCTCTTCTTCTTCTTGCTCTTTGTCGTGCCGCAGTTCGAGCCCGTGTTCAGGGATCTCGGAAATCGCCTGAATGGCGGTGCAGCTCTCGTGTTTGGGGCCTCCACCTGGCTGCGCGCCAACCTCCAAATCTTTTTGGGTGCGTGCATCGCAGTCCTGGTTGGTGCCTGGTTCTTGCTGAGGCGCCGCGAGGTGAGAGCCCGCATCGTCGCCAGTCTCGCGTCAATTCCCGGCATAGCCGGGCCGATGCGTGATCAGCGGACAGCCCGTATCGTCGGAACGCTTGGATTGTTGGTGGACAATGGCGTGCCTTTGCCGGCGACCTTGAAAATCCTGCGCGACATCGTCGCCGAGCCGCGCGCTGTCAGCGCCATCGATCGGGTGCATGAACAAGTCCGCAACGGCCGTCGCTTCTCCGATGCCCTGGCCCAAACGGATCTGCTCCCGCCGCTTGCCTTGCGCATGTTGAGAGTCGGCGACGAGACTGGAGACTTGCCATCCATCGCGCGTCATGCGGCACTTTTCTACGAACACCGGCTCGGCATCGGTCTCGATCGGCTCATGGGGTTAATCGGACCAGTCACCATCATCGCCGTGAGCCTCATCATCGGTGCTCTGATCGTTTCGATCATGAGCGCGCTCCTCAGCATTACGGATCTAGCGTCATGATCGTCAATCAGCCTCAAAGCGTTTCGTCGCCGACGCGACGTATCTTCAAGACCGCCAGCGCCGGCTTTACCCTGGTTGAGATGCTGGTGGTCTTGACGATCATCAGCCTCATCATCGGCCTCGTCGGACCGCGCGTGCTCGGCTATCTCGCTGAGTCACGGGTGAAGACAGCCAAGCTGCAGATCGAGAGTTTCAGTTCGGCGCTCGACCTGTTTTATATGGATGTCGGGCGCTATCCGACGGATTCGGAAGGCCTCGCCGTGCTTGTCGTGCGGCCGATCGGTGCCGAAGTTTGGAACGGGCCCTATGTCAAAGGCGGTAAGGTTCCGACGGACCCATGGGGCCACGCCTATCAATATCACACTCTGACCGAACATACGCCGCCGTACGAAGTCACATCGCTCGGTCCGGATGGTCGCGGCGGCGGCACGAGCACCTCAATCGACGTTTCGAATGCCGAGCACTGACTCCAAGGCGGGATTCACGCTGATCGAGATGATGGCGGTGATGATGATCATCGCCTTGGTCGCGTCGCTGGCGACCATGATGGTGCCCGGAACTGGACGGTCTGGGCTGAAGGCAGTCGTCATGGAAACCGCGGCTTTGTTTCGCCGCGAGCGTCTCGGTGCGATCTTGACGCGAAACGACCGGCACGTGTCCCTTGATGGTGGTCGCCGTGAGTTGATTGGAGAGAGCGGCGATAAGGTCGTCATCCCGCGTGACGTTGTCGTCGACGTCCTCGGTGCGGATGCCTCATGGTCGGGACGTCTTGCCGTCGTGGTCTTTCACGCCGACGGAGCATCATCGGGCACCGTGCTCAAATTTTCTCGCGAAAGGGCCCAATATGAGATCAGCGTCAATTGGTATACTGGCGGCGTCTCCATCGGAGCGCAATGAAGGCAAGCGGCGGCAAGCAGGCTTCACCCTCGTCGAGGCTCTCGTTGCCCTATCGCTGGTCCTTGCTTTTGCGGTCGCGCTCGGGCCGCTTTTATTCCAGGCTCGTCGCATTCTCATGCAGGGTGATGGTGAAATCAGAGCGCAGCTTCTTCTGCGTTCCTTGCTTGAGGCACCTTTCGATCGCGCTAAACCGGAAACGGGCCTGCGCGAAGGAGAAAGCGCCGGTTTGCATTGGCGCGTCGACGTTGAGCCTTTCATCGCTGATACCGCATCGTTCGAAGCGGCACCCGCGAGGTCCGAGAAAGAGCAGCTGCCCAACTGGTCTCTATTCCGGGTCACCGCGAATGTCTCCTGGGGCGCGGGACAAGCCGTCGCTGCGGAAACCCTGCAGCTTGGACAAGTCGAATAAAATGACCGTCCTCAGCCCCGGGCGCGCCGGCTTCACCTTGGTCGAGACTCTTGCCGCTCTTGCGATTGCATCCGCGATTATTCTATCGACGGGCGCACTCATCCACCAAGGCGTATTTTTTTTCGACCGGGGGACGCGCAGCGTCGACCAGGTGGAGCAACTAACGCTGGCGATCGAATGTCTGACACGCGATTTCGGTGCCGCCCGTTTCGTCGTGGAGAAGAAAGCAAACGGCACGGCAGCAGCCTTCACCGGCGTGCCGGCAAGCGAAGACGGACAGGCTAAAATCCTTCTCGTGACGGCAGGCGGCAGAGCATCTGGACCACAAGGAGAGGAAGTGGTCAGCATAACAGTCGAGACAAGCGACGAGCTCACACAACTTGTTAGGCGCCGATCTGCCTGGCTGGGCCCGCACATGCGCTTGGAGGATGCCAAACTGCAAGACGCTGTCATCTTGCTCAAGGGAAAACTCGACATATCCTTCAGCTTTTCCGAGCTCATGCAAAACGGAACCCTCGTCTGGCATGATCGCTGGACCGGCGAAACGGGTCTCCCGCACTCTGTGCGACTGAGTCTTCGTGATGGCGTCACAGGCGCCGGTCTTTTGATGGCGGCGGAGTTCCCGGTTCGTGCCGATGCTCCTGCAGCCTGCACCGAAGGCAAGGCAGATTGTCTTTCCCTCGCTGCAAAGACGAATTCGGGTCCGGGGGCAAAGTCCGGAGAACAGCAATCGACTCGGGCGGTGACAAGAGAATGAAACGCCGCGATCCACGCAATGGATTCGTTCTCGTCACCGTTCTGTGGACGATTGCATTGCTTTCGGCGCTCGCTATGGCTGTATCAACGACGTTTCGCGGGTATGCAGGAATTATCGCCATTGACCAGGACAGGACCAGGGCCAACGCACTCTTGAGCGCAGGGCTCGAGATATCTGCCGGCATCATCGGAAATTTGGGCGACCAGCCGCTCACCGAAAGGGAGACAATCGTCGCGCTCAGCACGGGTTCGGTGCGAGTGCGTCTTAGCGATGAGGGCGGACGCATTGATGTCAACAAAGCGCCGGTGCAAGTCCTTTCAGCTTTGCTGCGGTCAATCGGCGCATCTGATGATGCAAATGCCATTGCTCAGTCCATCGAGGCTTGGCGTGCTCGTGATGGAGCCGATCAATCGACGACCGAAGTCCAAGCGTCGAGCAATCCGACCCCTAATGAGGGGGCCGCACCCCAAGGCACCGCGGGCGGTAAAAGAGCAAATGGCTTCCAATCCTTCACCGACATTCGTCAGCTTGCGCAGGTCCCCGGCATGGCACCGAATTATCTAACTGCGATCATCCCGCTTACGACGGTATTCGGGGATGACAAAGTGAATGCGATGACCGCCTCGGCGGACGTGATAGCAGCGCTTCCGGGAATAAGCCCGGCGCAGGTTGAAGCGCTTCTCGAGGCGCGCCGCCACCCGCCGATAGCGGACGCTCAGTTCCAACAGATTTTGGGTCAGGCACAGGATTATTTGAAACTGAAGGCACGGCCGGTCGCTTTGGTCGAGCTCACGGCGCAGCTCCTTGATGGCTATACTATAGCGGTCCGTGCCGTCATCGTTCTTGTGCCTCACGATAAGCAGCCCTATCGCGTGCTGGCATGGACGCCCGTGCCGCTTTCCGAGCGCCACGGCGCTGTCACATCCAATCGGCTTTAGGAGGGGCGATGCAGCTCGGCGCAATTCTGCTCCGGTGGATCGAGGTGCTGGCGGCGCTTATCACCGATTGGCGCGTGTTATGGCAGGCCCGCAGATCGATCATCGTGACGCGTGAAGACGCGCGCTTCCTGGTTCGACGCCCCGGGACCGCAGCGGATACCCTCCTCGCCAATGTCGCTACCGGTACGCGCGTGCCGAGCGAAACTGCCCAGGCCTTGCGCAATCATTTCGTCGTGTTCGAGTTGGCACCCGACAATGTCGTCACACGCCATCTCGCCGTTCCGGTTCAAGCACGGGAATTCATGCCAGGTATCGTCGGCAATCAGATCGAGCGTCTTTCACCATGGCCGCTCGCGCATGCAATTTATGGATTTGATGCGACGCCCAGCCAGGACGACGCCGGAATTCTCGACGTACGCGTGTTGATCGCATCGCGCGCGAATATTGAAACGATTTGCGATGAACTGACAGCGAGCGGGCTTTCGCCAAATCGGATCAGTGTGCGGACGCATGCCGGCGTCGACGCCTCTCTCGTTACTTTGTGGACGCGCCCCACGCATGTGCCACAACGTAATTTCCAAAGCCTCCCCAGGATGATCGGCGCTGGCCTCGCCGCCGTGGTTTTGCTGAGCACGGCGTTGAGCCTATGGAGCATCTATTCAGCGAATTCGATTTGGGCCGAGCATGAAGAGGTTGCGGCACTCACAAACGCTCTGCGCCAGCATGATCGAATGTCGCGAAAACCACAGGAGCTCGCATCACTCGCCCCAGCCGAACGGGCCTGGGTTTTGAAAGAGAACTCGCCTGTTGCCGTCTTGATCCTCGACGCCTTGACGCGTGCGATTCCAGATAGCGCCTATCTGACGGAATTACGCCTTGAAAACGTGGACCTGCGCATAACTGGCTTGGCAGCCGATGCCCCTTCCCTGATTCCCGCCCTGGAGCAATCCCACCGCTTTTCGGAAGTCCATTTTTTCGCGCCGACGATAAAAAGTCAGGACGGCGGGCTCTATAGATTTTCCATCGCCGCGCGGGTCGCTCCGCGCCGCGAACTCATCGGAGATTAAGCCGTGGTGAAACTCGACCGCGAACAAGCAATCGCCCTCACAGCGCTTTTTCTTGTGCTGGTTTCCTGCACCATTGCACCAGGCTTGTCCTTGAAGGCACGATCCGACGCTTTGCAGGCGCTTGCGGACGAGCGCGATATGCTGCAACGGCTGGAACTCGCGCATCGACGTTCCGGTGGCAAGGCAGGTGCTCACGAACAAGCTTCCGTAGCGCCTGCGGCGGCATTTTTGAATGCGCAAACGCCCGGGCTCGCAAGCGCCCAATTGGAAGCCTATCTTTCGCAATTGGCCATGGCCCAGCAAGCGAGCCTCATTTCATCCGGCGTACAGCAGACCAATCGGTCCGATACGCCGGACATGGTACGTGTCCAAGCGACTTTAGACATCACTTATGCAGCGCTCCAAGGTCTCCTTTTTAAGCTCGAGACAGGTATGCCATATGTATTCGTGGATTCGATGATTTTGCAACCGGCAGGCGCGATGACGCAACATGTCGCGCATGCGCCGACGATGAAAGTCACATTGAATCTTCGCGCTATCTGGCGCAAGAACCCTGTGTGATCGGGCACTGCCCTCGTGCGTAGCCGCATAGCTGCGCTTTGCGATCGTCATGATGTCATACGAGAAGCCCTTTGTCGTGTGGCGAAGAAAGTGCGCGGGCTTTTGGCGTGCTTCGGGCGAGACGGCCCTTTCGGGTAATTTCATAGGCGAATAAGCCGGCCTTTCGGATCTTAGTCTCGGAAATCGAAAACGCCGGGCGCGCTTTTGGCGCGTCCGGCGTCTTCCGTCGCAAGAGGCGACTAATGCCGTATTAGTTAAACCGGAACAGATCCGTCAGATCGCCAATCGCTGGACTGTTCAGCGGAACATAGGGATTTCCCTGTGCCGTGATGGGGTTCGGGAAGTTGTCGCGGCTGCGAGAGGTTATGGGCGACAGGCCCCAGTTCGCCTCGATGAATTTGGCCACCGAGACGTGGTCGCTGTAGGTGTGCGAGATGTGCCCGCCGGTGCTATATTTCGAGACGACGATCATGGGAATGCGGGTGCCGTCGCCGAAGAAGTCGAGCGGCTGAACATAGCCCGAGTCCCAATATCCGCCACCTTCGTCGAAGGTGATCAGGATCGCCGTATTGTTCCAGAGCGTCGGATTGGCTTTCACGCCGTCGACGATCTTCTTCACGAAACCCTCGAACAGAATGAGTTTCGAAGAACCCGGGTGGCCGTCAACCAGACCGCTCGGCTTGACATAGGAGACCGCCGGCAAATTGCCGCTGGCGATGCCCGCGTAGAGCGCTGCGGTGTCCTGGAGATGCGTGGTGCGCAGCGTCGGATTGGTCATGATCGACGTTGAATATTGCGCCCAATTACAGATGTTGCAATATTCATCCGCGGGATTGAGGTCGTACTTGTCGTTGAGGTAGAGGCTGAACTGGTCGCCGAAATAGGCCCAGGAGATGTTCTTCTGGATCAGTTCGTCGCCGATCGTGCGCACGCTCGACGGCGGGATGGTGAACACATAATTGTTCGGATTTGTGTCCGTATAGGCGTTGGTGCCATCGCCGAAATAGCCGGGATTGTAATTGTTGAGCAGATAATAATGGCCGGCGTCGCAGCGCGAGGCGACGGGATGCGGCTGCACGGAGAGGGTGTGCAACACGGATGCAACACCCGGTTGGGATGAATCCGAGCAATTGACATAAGAGCCGCCGCCATAATTGGCGTTGGGAGTCTTTGCCGTCGGCGATCCCGAGCCGCCGCCGTAACCGTCCTGGGTATAATAATTGTTGGTGCCCGACTGCGGGTTTGGATTTTCGACTTCGGCGAGGGCGCTCGTGCCGTTTGGCGGCGTGCCCGGGGTTTTCGCATTGACGGGATTGTTCGGCGGCACTTCCGGATGGCCATTGCCATCGCTGAACCAGATCGCGTCGCCGGTGCCGAGCGCGATGTGGTTGGCGCCGGTGCCGCCGCTGACGGCTTGATGATAATTGTCGCTCATCGAATAATTGTCGGCGAGAGATTTCAAATAGGGCGCATCGCCTTGGTGCATATTGAAGAAGCCCATTGAGGTCGAGCCTTCGCCGGTCGATTCGTCATTGAATCCTGCCGGCTGCGCCGCGCCATTCGAACCGGCGCCGACCGTCACTTCCACCCACGGATACAAATCCGACTTGCAGCCCGGCTGTTTGTTATCGCCGCTTCCCGCGGTGGCGCCGCAATCCATTTGCTGCCACATCTGATAGAAGCGATGAACTGGGCTCGCCGCATAAGCGTCGTAAGGGTAAGAGCTCGACGTCAGCTGGTAAGGACCAGGCAGCAGATTGCTCGCAGTCTTGCCGTCATAATTGATGCGGGTGTCCGGCTGTCCGCTGGGCTGGCCGGTGCCGCCGGTCAGGAGATATTGGTAATAACCGGGGGCTAGGCCATTTTCGAGGGCCTGCGCAGCCGTCACATTTGCTGGCGTGTTACAAGACGTCCCCGTCGTGACTCCGAGTGCCTGGCACACGTATGGCGTCGACGGACCACCCGTGAGTGCCGGCGGCAGGACTGTGTAGCGCTGCTTCTCCTGCGGACTGTCCTCATAGGTTTGCGTGTCGGTGGCCTGCTGTTGCACAGCCGCTTGGAAATTCGGCCCAGGCGTGCCGTCGGCATTCACAATGCCCTTCGACAAAAGGTTCGAGACCGTCTCGCCCTGGACTGGCTTGTAGGTCGCGAAAATATGATCGAAGGAGCGATTTTCGCCAATGATCACGATGACATGCTTGATCGGCGTGCGTGGTGCCGGATCGGCGACCGCCGCACTCATCGGAGCCATATTGGTGACGACGATCGCTGCAGCAGCCACACTGGAAACCAGCCTGCTCCTGAGACGCCCGCGTTGCGGTTGTAAATGCATACTCAACCCCCATGCTGCGCGAAGACAATTCTTCACGGCACGTCTTTAGGGCGTCGGAATGTAAGGCTGATGAAATTTTGATGATCGTGCTGTGACGCGCCGAAAACCTGTTGCGAAAAAATGCGCCTACTTATCGGCTAAAGACATGTTTCAACTTTCGAGTGCGGAGCCGATTTGATCCGCCTTTAGCGATAGCGCTTTCGAAACAGATCGCGCGACGCTCTTGCAAGCGCGTCGCCTTATGATTTTTTTTGCGCGACCTCCTGAACGTTACATTGCTGTTATACGACGCAACTAGGGTCGCGCCGCATCGTACTTCGCATAGGAAGCCGCTGGCTTTTGCTATGCGAGTCCGATCATCCATCGTTAGTTTGGGGGTAAAGGAATGAAAACGAAAGCCATCATTGGCTGTTTAACGGCTGCACTCGCCATATCGGCGGCGAGCGCTCTTGCGGATCAGCAAGGTCCCAGTCCTTTTGGTCCTGGTCCTTTCGGTCCTGGTCCTTTTGGTCCTGGTCCTGGTTTTTATGATGATCACTTCCACATCTATACCGGGACGCCGATCAAACATGTCGTTGTCATTTTCGGTGAGAACATCTCGTTCGACCATTATTTTGGCACCTATCCGCACGCGACAAATCCGCCCGGCGAGCCGGCCTTCAACGCTGCGCCATTCACGCCGCAGATCAATGGCTTAACCCCGGCGCTCTTGACCAATAATCCCAACTTGAATTCTGCCAATGGCACGGGCGCGGCTAACCCGTTCCGTCTCGACCGCGCGCAGGCGCATACTGCGGACCAGAGCCACGCTTATACGAATGAGCAGAAAGCCTTCGACGACGGCAAGATGGACCTGTTTCCGGAATATACTGGTAACGCGGGAACCGGTGGCACAGGTGTCTTCGATACCAAGGGCCTCGTGATGGGCTATTTCGATGGCAATACGGTCACGGCGCTGTGGAATTATGCGCAGCATTTTGCGCTGAACGACAATTCATACAGCTCGCAATTTGGTCCGTCCTCACCCGGTGCGGTCAATCTCGTCTCCGGCCAAACCAATGGCGCCGTGGGCCACGCGCCGAGCAATGGCAGCTCGACCAGCACGCTGAATGGCTTGGTCGCCGACGGCCAGGGTGGCTACACCATGTATGGTGATAGCGATCCCTTCGGAGATGTGTGCTCCACGACCTCCAGCCCGACGTCATCGATGACCGGAAAGAACATCGGCGATCTCTTGAACGCGAGGCACATTTCTTGGGGCTGGTTCCAAGGTGGTTTCGATCTGACCATGACGAACCCCAATGGCACGACCGGCTGCGCGCGGAGCACATATTCTGCGATCGTCGGCGGTTACGAGAACGACTACGTGCAGCATCACCAGCCGTTCCAATATTATGCGTCGACGCAAAATCTGGCTCATACGCGGCCGACGTCTGTTGCTGTGATCGGCACGTCGAACGATGGTGGCGCCAATCACCAATATGACACGCATGACTTCTTCGATGCTCTGAGCGCCGGCAATCTGCCTTCCGTCAGCTTCCTCAAGGCGCCGGCGGTCCAAGACGCTCATCCGGGCAACTCCGATCCGCTCGACGAGCAGACCTTCGTCGTCACCGTGATCAATGCTCTGCAACAAAGCCCGGAATGGAAGGACACGGCGGTCATCATCGCCTATGACGACTCCGATGGCTGGTACGATCATATGAACAATGTGTTCAATCCGTCGACCAGCAGCGTCGATGCGCTCATCGCGGCAGGGGAATGTGGTCCTCTCTCCGGTGGCGAGACGCTGACCCCCGGCACTCCGCCGGCGAATGCCTTGCCGGGAATCAACGGCAAGCCCGTCAACGGCCGCTGCGGTTATGGTCCCCGTCAGCCACTGTTGGTGATTTCTCCTTATGCCAAGCGGAACTTCATCGATCACTCCGTGACGGATCAATCATCGATCATCCAGTTCATCGAGGACAATTGGCTTCGAGGTGAACGTATCGGCCAGGGCAACTATGACGCCGTCGCCGGCTCGCTCGAACATATGTTCGATTTCCAGCAAGCCCCGACAAATCCGAAGTTGATGCTCGACCCGAGCCTGGGCACCCCCGAATAACGACAGTCGACAAGAGAGTTGGGACGGGCGGGAACACGCTGTCCGTCCCAACTCATAGTCTTTGCGTTCCTTCAACCGCAGTGCATTTTTCCTATGAAGCCCTTCACGAAGTTCAAGCAGGTACCCTTTCGCACATCGTCCAAGCTCGCGCCCGTGTTCTTGTCGATTGCACTCATTGGCCTTGTCGCTGGCTTGCTCTTCTTGTCGGATAGCACGCAGCACATGACACCGGCCGTTTCACTCGGTGTTGCTGAGGCCGCAGTGCAACCGGTGCCGAGTCCGACAGGGCTGCGTCCAAAGGCCTCCGGCAAGCCGGCGGAACTTTCGGCGGTTGCACAGATCGGCCGCCAAATGTTCTTCGATCCGTCCTTGTCCGCTTCCGGTCAACTTGCATGCGCGTCGTGCCACAGTCCTGCCCATGCATATGGTCCTCCGAACAGTCTTGCGGTACAAATGGGCGGCCCCGACATGAAAATCGTCGGCCTTCGTGCGCCGCGATCCTTGGAGTATTTGGAACACACGCCAAATTTTACGATCGGGCCCAATCCTGCCATCCCAGATACCGACCCGGCGCCGACGCTGGCCGCGCCGGCTCCTGGCACCAAGGTCGCTTCGGTCGCCAAGGCCGATAAGAACAACTTAGCTCTCGCCGCCGCTCAATCGAAGGTTCCCCAAGGTGGTCTTGATTGGGATGGCCGGGCCACTACCATACAGGCGCAGGCCGTGGGCCCTCTGCTCGATCCCAGAGAGATGGCCAACCACAATATCGGCGAAGTCCTCGCGCGCATCAAGAAAGCACCCTATGCGGAAGATTTGAAAAAGCTGTTTGGCGCGCATATTTTTGACCAGCCGGACCTCGCTTTGAACGAAGCTCTTTTCGCGCTGGTTCGCTTCCAACTCGAAGATCCAAGCTTTCATCCTTACAGCAGCAAGTATGATGCGTATCTCGCCGGCAAGGCCAAGCTGACCGAGGCCGAGATGCGTGGTCTGAAACTGTTCGAGGATCCGAAAAAGGGAAATTGCTCCTCTTGTCACATCGATAAACCGTCACGCGACGGCCTGTTCCGACCGGCCTTTACTGACTATCAGTTCGAAGCCTTGGGAGCGCCGCGCAATCACGATATTCCGGCCAATCGTGATCCGCATTATTACGATCTCGGGCTGTGTGGCCCTTTGCGAACGGACTATGCCCATGCAGCTTCCTATTGCGGCTTGTTCAAGACGCCTACCTTGCGCAATGTAGCGACACGGAAAGCTTTCTTCCACAACGGCGTTTTCCATTCGCTCAAAGATGTTCTGCATTTCTACGTCGAACGTGAAACCGATCCGGCCAAATGGTATCCGAAGCTTCCGAACGGCGAGATCGATCTCTATGACGATCTCCCGCCCGAATATAAGCGCAATATCGATGTGGTGGACGCACCATTCGATCGCAAGCAAGGCGAAAAACCGGCGCTCAATGATGCGGAAATTGACGATTTGATTGCCTTTCTGAACACACTGACCGATGGCTATCGTCTTGATCAAAGTGGAACGAGGCGAACAGAAAAATAAGAGGGTGACGCAGCGACCGAGTCAGCTGTTCCGGTGCTTCGGCTTGCGTGTGGCTGCACTATGCTCACCGAAGCTCGGATCGAAGGCGCTGTGCTGCCAGCTGTTGGGAGTGCTTATATGCCGCTAGAGCGCGTTCGTTGTTTTCGGATTCCGGATGGGATTCCCAAATCAGGCGAACAATGCGATTCTTTGATCGCGACAGCGATGGAGGGGACGCATGGCCTGAGCCTACAGCCAGGATTTGCGCAAGGCCTGCTGCGGCCGGCGTGATCGACCGCCGGTCGAGGCGCGCGGGCATCGTCAAGTTAATAGCGGGCGCGACGACGCGATGGAGCGGATGAGCCTGCCTCATGCGGCGAGACCCGCGGCCTCGATCTCGCGTAGGAGATCACGCGCGACGGCTATCCGGCTTCGCGTCGGGCGGCGCGCTAAATCCTTCGCCAATATCAGCCCGGCAAGCGAACGGAAATTCGATCCTCGAACTATCGCAACGATCTGATTGAGCACGATCACTGCTTGATCAGACTTCGATTGGCTTTGGTGCGAAAGTTCGCACCAAAGCCAATCGAAGTGCTACCGAAATCGCCATGCAAGTTAGCACCCGCGCGTTTGACAGGGTGTCCACCGCGCGTTTCGAACAAGATCGTCCACTACTCGTCGTCATCAATGGTCGACGTGGACGCGATGTGACCTTAACACACCCGCTGCATTAACCTCCAACACACGGTCCAAAGGATGGACCCGGGCAACCTGCTTGCCGCCATGATAGCTCTTGAACATCATGACGGTCTCCGAGCGATCACCGAGCGACATCACCAGTTGCTGTCCCTCGATCTGAGTGACCCGCCATCCTCCGACTTCGTCGCCGAGGCGCACGCGCACGGTCTTGCCGGCCGGATCGGAGCGGATGACCGCGCGAGGCCCATCCGTATCGACGACGACTCCGAACAGCGACAGCCTGGGCTCATCGGGCGGAGGTGGCGGCGGCTCCACATGGCTGACGACCGAGGCCGCGGTCGGGCGCCGACGATCGGGCGCGAACAGCGGCCGCTCTCTCGTTGCGGCGAGTTGATCGAGAGACGTGGCCGCCGCCGGATTTTCGATAGCGTGCGGCGGGCTCTGCGTCGGTGTTGTCAGACCGGTCGCGCGCGCAGCCGGTGCGCCGACAAGCGCGGCGGCGAAGAGCGCGTATATGGATATGGGCCGAACACAAATCATGCGGACATTCCTTGTCGAGCCGCGCGCGGACTGCTTCACTTTGGTGGTTCGACCCACACGTCGCTCCGCTTGATGCGCTCGATCAATTGCATCGGATCGAATTTACCGTAGTTTGCCGGAAACTCAAACAGGCTCTCGGCCTGCGGCCCCTCTTCGATAATCCTGACGTCAATACCGGTTCCGTCCTTGTCACGAATCCTCAGCAGAAATCCGAGCTGGGAATCGATCCAGGCCACGCTCGACTGGCCGTGCGGCGAGACGACACGGTATTTCACAGTCGCGCGCCCGTCGAACGTCTCCTTGCCGAGCCGATCGCAGTGCCATTCGCCACCCTTGTCCGACGCGCCCGCGATCTTCGCCATCGCTTGCCATTGAAGGCACGGATCGACCGGGTCAACACGCACGAGGAGCTGCGTCAATCGCGTGGATTGCTTGGCATCCATGAACACGCGCTGCGCCGGGCGCACCAGATAGGCGGTTTGTGCGGCGGTATCGACTAGGAAGAAGCCATTGGGGATCTCGGGCGTCTCGACGCGGACCTTGCCCTCCCCGACGTAAAGCTTCCCCGGTTTTCCCGTCGCCTGGCCGGTCTCGTTGGTCGTCACGAGATCAGCGGAAAATGATTGCGCCTGCGCCGAGCTGGCCAGCGTACCGAGCACCAGAATGGCGATAATTTTAACATTCCCTCGCAGCGTGCGAGGCCCCATGAGCGCGGGTGGCTTCGATGTAAATCCGGTGCGACACAGTCTACGCATAATCCTATCGCCGATCCTGAATGTGCGACCGCCGGCCGGTCCCTTGCGAGACCGGTCGGCGGCGTCGGTGCAATTCTGATCACGCGCATACGGTACCGAAGGGGCTTCCCATGCGCGCGAACGTCCGTGCCGTCATTCCGTATATGGCTGGAGATTCGGCTTGGCGTCGAAGTTGAACGCATCCCACAGGTCGTCGAGCGCCGGCATATTTGTCGGCACGTAGGCGTTGGTCCTTCTCACCGTCGGGTTGGGGAGATTGTCGCGGCTGCGGTCCGTCAACGGCTGGAGCCCCCAGTTGCGCTCGATGAACTTCAGCAGCGAGACGTGGTCGCCATAGCTGTGGTTGACCATGCCGCCCGTCGAATAAGGCGAGAGGATGAGGAGCGGAATACGCGTACCGTCGCCGAAGAAGTCGATCGGCTGGACAAAGCCCGAATCCCAGTAGCCGCCCGCTTCGTCCCAGGTGATGAAGACGACGGTTTCGGCCTTGAGATGCGGGTTCGCCTCGAGCGTGTCGAGGACGTTTTGCACATAGGCTTCGAACAGATCGATCTTCGAGCTCTGCGGATGACCATCAAGCAGGCCGTCCGGCTTGCCGATGGAGACCGCCGGGAGCGTGTTTTGCTCGATGTCATTGATCAGATCCGACGTATCCTTGATATGGGCGGCCCGCTGCGTGGGGTTGCCCATGATCGAGCTTGCGTATTGGAACGGATTGCAGATCTGGCAATAGGCGGTGCCGACGGCATGAGCCGGATCGGCCGCGGCCGCAGTGGTGAGGTTGGGATTGGCCGGATTGGCCGCGACGGCCTCGTTCGAGAGGATTACCGCGTCGTTATACGAACCGCCGAAATAGGCCCAGGAAATCTTCTTGTCGTTGAGCGCATCGCCGATCGTCCGTACCGGCGAAGGCGGAAGCGCACCCTGAACCGCCGGGACGACAGTCCCATTCGGCAGATAGCCCGGGTTCGTGTTGTCGAGCATGTAATAATGGTTGGGCTGGCAGTTTGGCTCCGCGGCATATGGCAGGGCATTCAGATATTGCACGATGGGCAGCACGCCGGGCTGCGTCGGGTCGGCGCAGGCGCTGAAATTATTGTCGGCAGTGTACTGATTGACCGTGCCCGCTTTCGGGTTCGGATTCGCGATATTCGACGGAGGCGTCGTCGCATTGCCCTGGCCATCGCTCCAGAATGCAGCGTCGGCAGTGCCGAACATGAAGTGGTTGGCACCGGTACCACCCAGGAACGCCTGATGGAAATTGTCGCTCAGCGTGAACCGATCAGCCAAGGCCTTGAGCATGGAGGCCTCCTCCTGCTCGGCGTTGTAGAAGCCCATCTCGTTGCCTTCGCTCTTGTTCGACGCCGAATAAGTCGCCATCACGAAGGGGAAGAGATCAAGGAGGCAGCCGGTGGGATTGGCAGGTGTCGCATTGGCGATGCTGCAATCCTGCTGCTGGGCAGCCTGGTAAAACCGGTGCGTCATGTCACCGGTGTAGTCGTCGTCACTAATGTTGGGGCCTTGCAGCACGAAGGGCCCAGGCGGCAAGGTTCCGGCGCCGGGGATGCGGGTATCGAGAGTGCCGGTCGGCAGACCGGTTGCTCCGGTCGTCAGCAGTTCGAGGTTATTCGGCTCGATATCCTTTTCGACACCGGCCTCGGTGACGTTCTGGAATGGCGCGCCGGTGGCGCTTTGCGCCTGCGGCGCACCGTTGGTATTGGGCTGCGGCATCAAATTCGTCGTCGTGTTGTAAGGCGTCTTGGCGCTGTTCGGCGCACCGAAATACCAGGACGACTGCGCCGCGACGGAGTATTGCTGGGCGAGCTTGAAATTCGGGCCCGGCGTCCCGTCCTCATTGACGATGCCTTTGGACAATATGTTGGAGATCGTCTGTCCTGCGCCCTTCGGCTTATAGACACCAAACGTGTGGTCGAGGCCGCGATTTTCACCAATCAGAATGATGACGTGCTTGATCGGGCTTTTGGTCCTGAATTGATCCGCCGCGTCGGTGTCCTTGCTGATGCTGCCGGCGGCGATGCCATTTGTGGAAAACGCAAATGCCGACAATACGAGCATCGATGTGCGCAGCGCTGTCGTGAGCTTCCATTTCCTCGGAAGCAGCGTGGTAGAGATCATTGAAACCCCCGGAGTTCGATTGAACGCGCGGACCTATAGCCGGCGAACATGACCGTGCTTGCTCGTTCATGTTTCACTTTGGAGAAAATGAGATGACATTGCGCGGCAGATGATGAGGCATCACATGGGCCGCCCTGCCCTGCACAGCGCAGCCTCGCAAGGCACGGAAGACGGCCACAAACGTGAATAGGAGGGTTCTGGTGCAAACTTTCGTGTAAGTCCGCGCCGTTCTGTGACCCCTCCCCTACCTGAAAAATCATTTGTCTAGGGTGCCGATCAGCATTGGGACCCCTGGCCGAAACACATCCGGACAATCTGGGGTGGTATCCAATTACATCCGACCGATTTGGGAGTATTCTTGGGCGCCTTGCCGATACTCTCTGGAACGATACCCCCGCGTGCCGATTCCGCAGCAGGCCTTAGTTATCTTTAAGAGGCCGATCATTTGCCCCGCATCATTTCTTGCGCTGGGTCTTCACCGGTCGGCTGCGTGCCAGAAATGACTTCGACTCCATGCTTGCGAAGCTTTCGAATGGTGAGCTCCATATCCGCGCCATTGTTGCTCAGCCGCTATCCACCCACGATTCGCGCAATGGCGTTTGCGTCGAAGCGAGCCCGGTCGATCTTGAGATAAGCCGCGTCTTCATCCGGCGCGACGACGGCTTCGATCACGCCGGGCGCGGCTCTCAACTTGGCTTCAAGCGCGCCGACCTCTTGCCGATCAACCTTTGCCAGGTGGACGAGGTAGCTCGAATATTTCCCCGGGCGGTGCATCGTCGCTGCGATCGCCAGCCAGAGCAGGGCGACGATCACCGCTAAGCCGAGCACGCCCGTCGTGCCTGCCAAGGTGAAAGCCAAGCCGCCGCCCGCGCCGCCGACGAAAATGCCCATGAACTGCGCGCTCGAATAAATGCCGGTGGCGGTTCCTTTCGCCCCCGCAGGCGCAATCTTGGTCACCAGCGAGGGCAGCATCGCTTCCATCACGTTGAAGGCCGTGAAGAAGCCGACGAGTGCCACCACCACAACCGCGCCGATCCTGCCGCCCAGCGCAAGCGCGAGGAGGCTCACCGTCAGTAGCGCGATGGCCGCGATGAACATCTCTTTCATGCGTCCGCCCTTCTCGGCGACGATGATCGCGGGCACCATCAGGGCGACGGAGACGACGAGAACGGGGAGGTAGACGATCCACTCCGTCTTTCCCGTGAGATGCAGCGAGGCCGCAAGAAGAGCCGGGACGGCGAGGAAGCTCGCGGTCAGAATGGCATGAAGCGCGAAGATTGCAAAATCCAGCCGCAGCAATTCGCCATTGCGCAGGACGCGCGCAAAGAGCGCCGGCACCGCTTCGGCATCGCGGTGTCGTACAATGCGCGCGGGAGTGGGGACAAGGCCCAGAGTGATGGCAATGCCGACGAGCGCGAGGACTGCGGTGAGCCAGAAGATGCCGGGCACGCCGACAACGCTCGCCAGCAGCGGTCCGATGACGATGGCAGCAACGAAGGAGAGGCCGATGGTGATGCCGACGATCGCCATCGCCCTGGTGCGCACCTCTTCGCGGGTCAAATCGGCGACGAGCGCCAGAATCACCGAGCCGACGGCGCCGGTGCCTTGCAGCACGCGACCCAGCAGCACGCCGGCGATCGAGGTCGAGAGCGCGGCGACGACGCTGCCGATCCCGAAGAACACGAGCCCTATCGAGATCATCGGCTTGCGGCCGATCCGGTCCGACAGCAGACCGAAGGGGATTTGCAGCAGGCCCTGCGTCAGCCCGTAAGCGCCGAGCGCCAAACCGATCAGCATCGGCGTCGCACCGTGAAGATGGCGCGCATATCCCGCGAAGACAGGATAGATCATGAACAGGCCGAGGAGGCGCATGGCGAAGACCGCGGCCAGCGCGCCGGTCGCGCGAAGTTCACCTTGCTTCATGGTATTATATCCCTCCCATCATTCGCACTGACCTACTTGACCAGCCCATCTATAGCACATCAATCTTGACACGGTGTGACGATGGTCGGGAGAGTGATCTGATAGTGCGAGCCCAGCCGCCATTATGCATTGCTTGGATGATTTTGCCAGTTCCGCAGCGCCCCGGCTTGGAGTTTTGCGCCCCTAACGGTTCGAAAGCGGTGGTGATCTTGCGGGACACGGCGCAGGGCCGCACGATCACGATGATTTTGGATTGAATCAATCCAAAATCATGATTGAGACATCGAATACATCCGATGTCTTTAAGAACGTGATCGATTGCAAAAATTTAGAGCGGGATGCGAGCGGAAAACCGGTTCCCACTTTTCCTCATTCCGCTCTAGGCACGTTCGGAACCGTTGTTGGTCGGCGCAATAGCACAGTTGCGGACAAAGACGAACAGATGCCGCCGAACCTTCTTGATTGCGTGTTGCGACTTCACGCCGCCACCGTTTATCCGCATTTCGGACAGGCCGAGATTTTAGACGGCGAACACGCACGATGATGATCTTGTTTGCCGTGGCTTCGATCCGCTCGATCATGCGCTTGAGATGCTCCCTTATGCCAGGAGGCTGGCGGCTGGTACGAGGCGTTCACGCATGATGTGTTCGGTTAAGATGCTGTCAGCTCAATTCGATCCACCGGACCAGACATCGCAGAAGCGCAGAGATCAGGGCCGATGTACTCGGGCGTCGCATCCCGGAGCGACGATGGACCAGGGTCAGGCAGGCGTGCCAACCGCAGCGAATTCGCCACGACGAGGACGCTCGAACCCGCCATGACCCCAGCCGCGAGGATCGGCTGCAAAGCGCCCAGCGCGGCAAGAGTCAGCGCAATGACATTGTAGCCGAATGCCCAGATGAGGTTGCTGAGGATGGTCTTGCGAACCGCCCGGGCCATATCGACGACCCAGGGCAGCATCCACAATCCGTCCTTGGGCAATACGATGGCTGCGGTCTCGCGCGCGAGATCGGTGGCCGACCCGACGGCGATGCCGACGTCCGCGTCGGCCAGGACCGGCCCGTCATTGAGGCCATCGCCGACCATCGCCACCAAGCCATATTGTTGGCGTCTGTTGTCCAGCGCCGCACGTTTTGCCTCCGGCGACAGGCCTGCCTCTATGTCCTCGATCCCGATCGCGACGGCAATTCTTCGTGCCGCTTTCACGAGATCCCCCGTCAACAGCGCCACATTCAGCCCGCGGCTGCGAAGCGCTGCGATCGTCGCACGCGCTTCGGGAAGCGGCGAGTCGTCGAGCGACAGCACCGCGTGAACCCACCCGCCCCAGCCGACATAGACGACCGAATGACCGGCTGCTTCCTGCAACCGGGCACGCTCGCCTAGAGCGGGCGTGCACGACAAACCCAAATCGCTCATGAAGCGGGCATTCCCGGCCGCGACCTCTTCGCCGTCGGCATTGCCGCGGACACCACGGCCCGGCACGATTCTGACCTCACGCGTCGCAATCGGCCCCAGCCCGCGCGCCATCGCCGCCATCGTGATGGCGCGGGCCAAGCCATGTTCGGCGTGGCGCTCGAGCCCGGCGGCACGCGCCAGAGCCTCGTCGGCTTCGGTCCCCTCCGTTTCGATGCCGACGACATGCGCTTTGCCGGAGGTGAGCGTGCCGGTCTTGTCGAACGCCAGCAATCGCGTTCGCGCCAGAGCCTCGAGTGCAGCTGGCTCCCGGACCAGGCAGCCACAGCGTGCCAGTCGCCCGATGCCGATCGAGGTGGCCAAAGGCGCAGCGAGACCGACCGCGCAAGGACAGGCGACCACCAGCACCGCAAGTCCAACCAGCATCGCACGATCGAAAGGCAGACTATGCGCCCAATACAAAACCGTCAGCATGCTGAGGGTCAGAACGAGAGGCACGAAGACGGTGACGACGCGGTCCGCGATACGCTGGGTCGGACCTCGACGCGACAGCGCGTCACGAACCGAGCGGCAAATCTGCGCCCAACGCGTCGCAACGCCGGCACCGCTGCTTTGGATCAGCAGTGGCCCATCGAGATTTATGCTGCCGGCAATCACCGAGGAGCCGACGCTTTTCTCAATTTGCCGGCTTTCTCCGGTGATCACGGCTTCGTCGGCGTGGGATCGCCCCTCGGTCACCAGACCGTCGACCAATATGCGCTCGCCCGGCCGCACCAGCACCAGCATGCCGGCGTCGATCTCCCGCACCGGGCGGCGGGTCTCCGTGCCGCCATCGACCACAGTCGCACATTCGCTTTCCGCAGCGAGCAGGGGTTCGAGGTCGCGGGCCGCACGCGCGCGACCGACCGCTTCGAGATAGCGGCCCACGGTGAACAGCATCAGCACCATGGTGACCGTGTCGAAATAGACGTGCGCGCTGTGTTCGAGGATGGCAATAACGGAATCAACATAAGCGGCGCCAACGCCGAAGACGATCAGCGCCGAAGACGTCAAGCGCCCCCGGATCCCGTTGAACCAGGTCTCCACCAAAAAGGGTCCGCCGAGAATGATCACCGCTGGTGTGGCGAGAACCCACAGCAAGAACTCGATCCGGGGAAGGACATAGGCATCGGCCCCGGTCAAAGCGCCCGTATAGAGCAGGATGCTGAACAGCATGATGTTCATCGAGAGAAAGCCGCCGACGCCAAGCCGGATCAGGATCCAGGCTGCATCCGACTCCTCGCTTTTGCCGCCCTTGACCTGAAACGCGATGCAACAGCCGTAGCAGCAAAACGCGCAGCTCTTGCCGTTCACCATACGCTGCATCGGGCGTGGTCCAAGGGGCAAAAAGCAATGCTCGCACAAGCCTTGGTGCTCGGCGCTCACGCGGGATGGCCTCCCGCCCAAGCATGCGCGGCATGCGCGGCCATGGGCAAGATCCCGCGAGCGAGAGTGACGAGGCCGAGCAGCAAAATAAAGCCACCGGCAAAGGTCACGCCGCGTCGCCGCCACGCCGGCGCAAGAGTCCGGCCGACGCCGCCCATCATCAGCATTGCCGGGAAGGTTCCTAGGCCAAATGATGCCATGGTAAGGACACCGCCGAGTGGTCGGAAGCTGCTCGCCGCCTCGGCGGCGAAAGCATAGACCAGAGGGCAAGGGAGAAAGCCGTTGAAAACGCCGAGGGCGAGCGCCGCCGCGCGGCTGCGTGCGGCCAAAAGGCTGCGCAAGGCCATGGCGAATGTGCTGCCGGCGAAGCCGACCGCAAGGCGATGAGAAACCGGGAGCAGCCCGAAGAACTGCATCGCCATGCCGATCATGAGCAGTCCCGCAACGATCGCGAGGATGCGCTCGGCAATATCGAAGGAACCGCCCGACAGCAGAACATGTGCCCCCTGCGACGTGCATATGACTTGGCCGAATGCGCCCGCGAGCCCGCCGAGGAAGCAATAGGTCGTCAATCGACCCGTGTTGTAGAGAAAGTGGCGCAGGACGGTCGCAGCATTGCCCTGCGGATCGCGGCCAAGCGCGCAGGCAAAGCCGCCACACATGCCGACGCAGTGAAAGCTGCCGGCGAAGCCCGCGGCGAAAAGCATGAGATAATAGGCCATGGCAGATTGTCCCTGCCGCCTGCATTCATCTCACGGGCTGCAGCTTTTCAGAGGTCGAGCCCGTGCCGAGAAGTCAGATCCGCTGTGCCCGAACAATGCGGCAAAAGCTGGGAGCGCTTCGTTATTGATGCTTCATTTGCACGAGATAGGCGACCCAAATGAAGAAGCCGATCGTGAACAGTCCGAAGCCGATGAAGGCAATGGATTGTTCCAGCCCGGCATGGGCGAGGGAGAAAACCGTGTCCTTCAACATGCTCTCTCCCCCCTCAGCTAAGCAAGGCCCGGATCACGTTATAGATGCCTTCGGAGACCAGGACCAACAAGTTCAACGCGGCGACCGCGAAAACAACTCTGGCTGCCAACATATTCTGCATATTCTGCCACCTTTTCCAGTCAGCCGAACCGGCAACCGCCGTTTGCGGCCATCACTCTCAGCCGGGCCGGCCCGGCCCCAACCCGCCCCAATAATGGACGAGGTAGTAGAGCGCCCAGATGAAAAGCACGGTGTAGACGACCAACAGCCACGGCGGGATTCGTCCGACCCACGCCTTGATATAGCCGCCGGCATATTCCTCCAACTCGTCGTGCGCAGCCTCACTCGCCGGCTCGCCCGTGGGCCTTGTGGATTCGATCATTTTCCATCTCCGTGCGAAAGAACTTCAGAGCCGCCTCATCCGTATTGTGAAAGGCGCCCGACAAAACGCCCCAGATGAAAATGCAGACTGCGCCCATGCCCATCATAATCGCGAGCAGATACGGTCCCATGATCTCGTAGTCGGCCATCGGTCACTCTCCATTCGGAACCGCAGTTCCGGCGCCCACTACGACCCGGGTTCCTGGGTCCCCGGCCGCCGCCTTGGTCGACGCGGCGGAACTTTCCTTCGTGTCTCCGCGCGGAACATAATAGCCGCTGTCCGGCAACCCCGCCGCGAGATTGGGATCGTCGAGCGCGGCGCGGTCCGTCTCGGAGATCGGTAGGGCTTTGTGAGTGAGCGGGTCCTCGAAGGCGGAGAGCGAGAGGACGTAATAGGCAAGCGCCCAGCGGTCCTGCTCCGAGAATAAATCCTTGAAAGTTGGCATGGGCGTGCCATTCAAGCCGTCGGTGATGGTCCTGAAGATGTCCTCCACCCCTGGACCCGATTTGAACTCGCCGCTGGTGAGATTCGCGGGCCGGATCGGGAAGCCGAAGTTATCCGTCATCCCCGCCGCCAATTCGCCATTGCCCTTGCCCGAGGGACCATGGCATTGCACGCAAGCGATGCCGTTTGGGGGGGCGTGTTCAAAAAGGTCCTTGCCATGCGCCACGATCTCCTGCGATGGCGCAGGCGGCGGCGGGACGTACAAGGGCGCGCCTGGCGGCTTCTCGACGAACCAGGACTGCGGATGAGACGGATCGGAGCGATCTACGGCCAGATCATATTTGATGTATTGAATGACCGCGAGACGGTCATTCAGCGGCAGATTATACCAGGGCGGCATTGCCGTGCCACGCACCCCACGGGTAATCGTTCGCAGCAGATCCCCATCGGTCGGGACGGGTCCCGGGGTCGATCCGAACTTGAACACGCCAGCGACGAAATCTCGTGGCCGTTGCTTGTACAAGAACGTCGCGGCCGGCCCGTTGCCGTCGCCTTTGGCCCCGTGGCAACCGAGGCAGCGCCGCTCGTAGACTTCCTTGCCGTAGGCGATCCATTCCTGCGAGCGCGGCAGCGTCGCGTCGGTGACCTCGAGCTCCTGCGGTTCGAACATATCGCGCCATCTGCCGCGATTCATGCCGAGCTTCTGGACATAGCCGATGAGAGCTTCGAGGTCCTCCGTCTCGGCGGCGATCGTAATCGTGTCGCCGGTATATTCCTTGTTCGGCGTCAGGATGATCGGGAACTTGCCCCGCGCCTGAATCGGCACGAACAGAAGCCCGTCGGCATTCGGGGTGAGATTGACCTGCTCTTTGCTAGCGAAGTCGAACAGGTTTTGGGTGACCGGCGTTTTCTCTAGAGTCCGATTGCCGGCCCCGTCGTCGACGATCTTGATCGCCCCAGATGGCCTGTCGAATAGGCCCTGAAAGGGTGCCATGATCGAATCCGGCGTGAGCATGCGCGGATTCCAGAAATGCGCGAAATGCCATTCGTCGCTGTATTTGAGACCGACGCGGGTCAGATCGGGTCCGATACGCCTTGTGCCGAACAGGTGCGGCACGTCATAGGCATATTCGCCGGCCTGGCTCACCGGCCCCCAGCGGCGCGTCTCGCCGGTCACCGGACGAACGTACTCCGAATGGCAGTACCAGCAGCCCTCGCGCAGATAGACGCGGCGGCCGCGCTCTTGCAGCGGCGTATAGTCTGTGGCCTTCGTCTGCATCCATTTGAGCTGACCCAAATCGGTGCGGACTACAGCGGTCACCGTGCTGGTGCGCGCCGACGGCTCAAGCAAGGGGAGAATGCCTTGTGTGCCAACGGCGAGGAAGAAGAAGAAAACCCCGGCCACCAGGGTGACGAAGCGCGCGTTCATTCGGCGGGCCCTCCAGCTGCAAGCGGGGTCGCGCCGCCTCTCGGAATCGGCTCCCTGGCCGCGGCCGGCCGGGTGAGCGCGGTCATCATACAATTCAAGACGAGCAGCGACATGCCGATGTCCATGCTGAGCCCGGCGAGGGTCCGCACAAACCAAAAGGGTCTCATCCACACGACGGTATCCACCCATTCGGTGCCGTTCATCCACATGTAGCCCTGTTGCAGCCCGGCGGCGGTCAGCACCAGACCCATTGTGGAGATGCCGATCGTGATCAGCCAGAACGACCAATTGCCCAGCGTCCACGACCACAGCTGCTCGCGTCCACAGACGCGAGGCCACAGATAAACAAGGCCGCCGATCGCCCAGATCACGAAGGTCCCGAACACCGTGAGGTGGGAATGCGAGATGACGAAGTCGGAGAAATGCGTCGGCTGCTGGATGGAGCGCAAGGCCTCGGTCGAGCCTTGGAAGCAGCCGAACAGATACATGATCGAGCCGATGATCAGGAATTTCGCCGGCAAATTCTTGCCGAATTCGTGCCACTTGCCCTTCATGGTGCCGAAGAAGTTCACCAGCACGGTCCATACCGGAATGATCAGCAGCATGGAGGTGATGATGGCAATCGTTTCGGCCCAGTCGGCGATCGGGCTGTAGAGATAGTGATGGATGCCGACGAAGGGATAGAACAAAGCGAGCGACCAGAAGCCGACCAGCGACAGCTTGTGCGCATACAATGGATTGCGCACGCTGACGGGCAGGAAGTAGTAGATCATCACGTAGCCTGCCGGCGTGATCCACAGGCCGACGATGTAGTGAATGTAAAGGCCATGGAAGGCGGCGCTGTTGATGCCTGAAATCGTGTAGGGCAGGATGAAGCTGCCCAGAATGAGATTAAACGTCGTCCAGACGAAGGCCCCGATCAGATACCAGAGTGCGACGTAGACGGGCGCCTCAAGGCGCCGACCTATGGTGACCAGGAATTGGATAGTGGCCACCGCCGCGACGATGAAAAGCGGGATCTCGGAGAAGAGCGGGAGTTCGCCGGCTTCGAGCCCGTGATTGTAGCCGAACGGCAACGAGATGAGGCCGGCCGCCAAGCCGATGTTCCACACCCAGGCCGCCGCGACGCCCAACTCGCCCCGATACACCCGAACGCCGCATAGGCGCGGCACCAGATAGAAGCATTCGCCGATGAACAGATTTGAAAAGGCGCCCAGGATGACGCCATTCACGTGGACGGGCCGGAGCCGCCCGAAGGTCAGCTGCAGATGCGTGGTGCCGAGAAAGTCGGGGTAATTGAAGAGGGTCGAGATGATCGCACCGACCGTCGGTGTGACCATGAGCCAGAACATGCCCCAGAGGAGCCAGGTCCGGACGACCCGCCAATCGACCAGCGCATCGAGGTCGACGCCGGCAAATCTGCCGCGCAATAGTTCTGCTGTCTCTGTCAAGGCGTTCCCCTCCGCCGTCGACGCGACCTCACGGCCGCGTGCCGCCCCCTTTTTTTCTTTATTTGGCCATCCTCGCGCGCGGATGTCAAGACGCGGATGTCAAGAAGTGCGCGATGTCAAGTGCGACAAAGTGTTTTGGATTGATCGTGGTCAAGCGAAAAACAAAATTCGATTGATCGTGACAAATAGTGCACAAGTAGCCGACGCTGGTAATTTTTCGACCGGCCTTGACTTTTCGGTTCAGCTTGAGTCAACTTTACCGAAGAGGAAACTGAGCTTGCCGCAGCGAAGGCCAGCCAGCCAAGGGGGGAATCTGATGAACTCAGAGACAGGCACCGAAGCCTGCGCCGATCGCATCGATGGGTCCGGCTATGTCGCGCGGCGATCCAACCGCCACCTAAGTGCGCGCTCGGCGCCCGCTTTAACGCAAAAACCGACGCTGACCCGACGACGATTGACGCTCGCATCGGCGGTTGCGGCCGCGGCCGCGACCTTGCTGCCGACCCTCGCCCAGGCCGGCAATTTCTGGGAATTCCGGGAGCCGGTGACGCCGATCGCGCATGATACGCTCTTCACTCACGATGTATTTCTGGCGGTCCAGATGGTGGTGTTCATCATCGGACTGATCGTGCTGCTATATGTCGCCATCCAGCACCGCAAGGCCCCGGGGCGTTCCGCCGCCACTTTCAGCAGCCCGAGGACGCTCGGCCCGTGGATCGTGGTCGCTATTCCGGTTCTGGTGCTCGCCTTGATCGACTATGTCGCGGAGGGCATTCCGGGGATTCAGGGCATCGTTGCCATGGCCAACACCAAGGAAGATGCGGCGCTGGTAGTCAGGGTCATCGGCAGTCAGTGGAAATGGCGATACGAATATCCGGACCAGGGGATCGCGTTCACCAGCAACCTGTCGACGCCGCGCGCCCAGATCGACGGCCAGGCTCCGAAAGATCCTAATTACCTTTACGAAGTCGACAACCCCTTGGTGCTCCCGGTCGGCAAGAAGGTCCGCATCCTGATCAGCTCATTGGATGTGATTCATGCCTGGTCCGTGCCCTCGTTCGGGGTGAAGCAGGATGCCATCCCCGGTTTTCTGCGCGAGACCTGGGTGAAGATCGAAAAGCCGGGCATCTATCGCAGCCAGTGCGGCGAGCTTTGCGGCATCGGCCACTCCTTCATGCCGATCGTCGTCGAAGCCAAGGCCGAGCCGGCGTTCGCGCAATGGGTCGCGCAGACCCAGAAAGCGCAGGAAGCGGTCGCCCTCCTGGAGGCGAAGCCGATAAGCCTTGATGATTTGATGGCCCGCGGCAAGACCGCCTTCGAGAAGAACTGTTCGGTCTGCCACCAATCCACCGGACTTGGCCTTCCCGGCGCCTTCCCGCCGCTCGCCTGGGGCCATGTGTGGGAGGGGGCGCCGGCGGACCTGACCAACAAACTCGTGGCGCTCGGCGTCTATAAAGACGGCAAGATCTTGCAGGGATCGATCGAGCGGCATCTCAGCATCGTGCTGCACGGCATCCCTGACACGGCGATGCCGGCGTGGGGGCCGCAGCTCGACGATGTCGACATCGCCGCCATCGTCACCTATGAGCGCAACAGCTTCGGCAACCACACTGCCGAGGCCACCCAGCCGGCCGCGGTCAAAGCCGCGCGCTCCAAACCCGAATGAGACTCGATTTTCCGGAAGAAAAAGCCTGAGGAAAAAGCCAATGAGCTCCGCCATCGCCCACCCCCACGAACACGAACACGAACATATGCCGCCGCGCGGCCTTGCGCGCTGGCTGTTCACCACCAATCACAAGGACCTCGGCACTCTCTACAGTTTGTTCGGGCTGCTATTCTTCTTCGTCAGCGGCTTATTTGCGATGCTCATCCGGCTGCAGCTTATCCATCCCGGAAATCACCTGCTCCAGCCCGAGGTGTACAACCAGGTCATCTCGCTCCACGCGCTCATCATGATCTTCGCAGCTCTGATGCCGGTGGCTGCCGGGTTCGCGAACTACCTGATCCCGATGATGGTCGGGGGGTCCGACATGGCGCTGCCGCGAGTCAACAATTTGGGCTTCTGGCTCTTGCCGCCGGCCGCGGTGCTCCTGGTCCTTCCTTTGATCCTGCAGTTTTTCGGCATCGGCAACGGCGGGATCGACACCGGCTGGACGATCTATGCGCCGCTATCGGTGCGCAGCGGTCCCGGCGTGGATTTTGCCATCCTCGGCATATTTGTGCTCTTCCTCTCGTCGCTGCTGGGGTCGATCAACATCATCGTGACCATCCTCAACATGCGCGCGCCGGGCATGACCTTGATGAAGCTGCCGCTGTTCGCGTGGGCCTGGCTGGTCACGGGCGCCCTGATAATCGTGGCGTCCCCGGCGCTGGCCACCGGCGCCGCCATGCTGTTGGCCGACCGCCACTTCGGCACGCACTTCTTCGACGCCGCCGGCGGCGGCGACCCGGTTCTCTGGCAGCACATGTTCTGGTTCTTCGGCCATCCCGAGGTCTACATCCTTTTGCTGCCGTCGGCCGGACTCGTGGGGCAGATCCTTGCGACGTTCGCGCGCAAGCCGGTGTTCGGCTATCGGGCGCAGGTCTACTCCTATTTGGCGATCGGCGTGCTGTCTTGTGTCGTGTGGGCCCATCACATGTTCACCTCGGGCATGGCGGTCCAGGCCCAGGTTTATTACATGTTCGCCACGATGACTATCTCGGTTCCGTTCACGGTGCTGTTCGTGTGCTGGTTCGGAACGATCTGGCGCGGCGCGCTCACCTTCGAAACGCCGATGTTGTTCGCGCTTGGATTCATGGCGCTGTTCGCCATCGGTGGCTTGACCGGCCTGACCCTTTCCGACCCCGTCGCCGACCAGCAGTATCACGGCAGCTACTACGTCGTTGGTCACTTCCATTACACGCTGTTCGGCGGCGCGGTCATGGGCTTGCTCGCGGGGGCCTATTACTATTTACCGAAGATGACCGGCCACATGTACAGCGAGCGCGCCGGCCGCTGGCATTTCTGGCTCACCATCATCGGCGCCAACATCGTATTCACGTCCATGTTGCTCAACGGCATCCACGGGGCGGTGCGGCGCACCACCGATTACGCGCTCCAGTTCGCGGGCTTGAACATGTCCGCGAGTATCGGCGCATTCATCCTCGGTGCGGCGCAACTGTTCTTTATCTACAACATCATTCTTGCGTGGTCAGGCCGGGGTGCGCCCGCCTCTGACCGCGTCTGGGAAGGGGCGGAAGGACTCGAATTCACGGTGCCGTCGCCGCCGCCCTACCACACCTTCGTTGAAAGGCCCGTGGTCGCATGAAACTCGACAAGGGCTTTGGCGGCACGAAAAAAACAGAGGTGCCGGCTGTGCCGTCACGCGAGGGTGCGAACCGGCGGCTCGCTTGGCTGCTCGCCCTGGTGGCCGCCGGCTTTTTCGGGTTCAGCGTCGCCCTCGTGCCGCTCTATAACACGTTCTGCCACTTGACCGGATTGAACGGCGCGACGGGCACAGCGGCGGCACCGCTCACGCCAGTGGACAAGACGCGCTGGGTCACGGTGGAGTTCGCCGGCATGGTCATGCCCGGGTTGCCGTGGAATTTCGAACCGGCCCAGCGGCGCGTGCGGGTGCATCCCGGAGAGCCGGCCATCGCGCGCTATTACGCGACCAACTTGGGCGACCGAACGTTCTATGGCCGGGCGATCATGAGCGTCTCGCCCGAGCAGGCTGCGAGCCACTTCGAAAAGATCGAGTGCTTCTGCTTTCACCAGCAAGCCTTGAAGCCGGGCGAGACGCACGAGTTCACCCTCGAGTTCTTCGTCACGCCGAATCTGCCAAAAGACGTCAACACCATGACGCTGTCCTACGCCTTCTTTCCGTCCGTCGAGCGCGGCGACGATCGCTCGCAATCAAGGAGTTGACCATGACTGATACGACTACAACTCCGAACGCGGCGGCATCGCAGCAGCACTATTACGTTCCCGAGCCTAGCCCCTATCCAGTGCTGGTGTCGGCCGCCGCGCTCTTTCTGTTTATGGGTATCGGACTGCTCGTCAACAGCGTTGGCGTCGGCACGTGGTTCATGGGGGCGGGCGCGCTGCTGCTGCTTTATGCCCTGAACCGCTGGTTCGCAGCCGTCATCGCCGAAGACCGCGGCGGTCTCTTCCACGGCTGGGAGGTCGAGTCGCTTCGGCTCGGGATGGTGTGGTTCATCATTTCGGAAAGTGCGCTGTTCGCTACGTTCTTCGGCGTCCTGTTCTACGAACATTTTGTCTCTGTACCGTGGCTTGCCAGTCTCGCTCCGCACTTTACGCCATGGCCGGGATACGCCGGCGTTTGGCCGACTGCGGGACCAGCAGGGCATGAATTCACGGCCGTCGGTCCGATCGGCGTACCGCTCATCAAAACCTTGCTGCTCCTCATCTCTGGCGCCACCTATGCCTGGGCGCAATGGGGATTGAAAGAGAACCAGCGCGGGTCGCTGATTACCGGCTTGGTTGTCACGATCCTGCTCGGCGTCGTATTTGTCGCGCTCACAGGCCATGAGTTTGTCGATGCCTACGCCAAACACATGACGCTCGGCTCGGGCGTCTATGGTGCGACGTTCTTCGGGCTGACCGGACTGCACGGTCTTCACGTCGCCGCCGGCGTCGTCATGATTGCGGCGATACTTGAGCGCAGCCTCAAGGGTGATTTCAGCGCCAAGCACCATTTCGCGGTCAAAGCGGTGGGCTGGTTCTGGTACTTAATCGTCGTCGTCTCGGTCCCGTTCTTCATCGTCTACTGGATCTGAAGCGGACCCCGTTGCGCTCCGGACGATGCGCGCGGACACATCAAAAAAACAGGGGGGGTTAATGCTGGGGGCGATCCGAGCGACATTTTCGCTGCTGAAGCTAAGAATCGGCATCGCCATCGCGGCAAGCGCGCTCGGCGGCATGGCGGCGGCAGGCGGCTTGCGACCATCCTGGCAGATTGCGGGATTTGCGGTTGCCGTGCTCGGCGCCTCCGGTGCCGCCGGCGCCTTCAATCAATATTACGAGCGCGATATCGATCGCCTCATGCGACGCACGCGCTCGCGCCCCTTCGCCGACGGCATGTTCCGGCCCAGCCTGTGGTGGCCAGCCGCTTTCATAGTCCTGCTCGCGATTTCCCTGCTTCTTGCGGCCATGACCGGTGGAGCCCTTGCCACGTGCTTCGTCTTCCTGGGGGCCTTCACCTACGGTATCGTCTACACGGTCTGGCTCAAACGTCGCACGGCGTGGAACATCGTGGTGGGCGGTCTCTCCGGCAGCTTCGCCGTACTGGCGGGAGCCGCGGCCGTCGATTCGTCTCTGCGACCGGAGCCCCTCGCGCTCGCGGTGATCCTCTTTCTGTGGACCCCGCCACATTTTTGGAGCCTCGCCGCGGCCAGGCGCGACGACTACCGCGAAGCACGGGTGCCTATGCTGCCGGTCGTGGCAACGGACCATGCCTGGACCCTTGCCGTGCTGGCCCATAGCGCCGCGCTCTTTGTCGTTTCGCTGGTGCCGTTGTGGTTCGGGGCAGGGCTTCCCTATGCGTTAGGCGCTGGAACGGGCGGCCTCGTCTTCCTGTGGAAGAGCATCGCACTGTATCGGTCGCCGACGAAGCAGGTGGCGCTCAGCAACTTCTTCGCCTCACTCCTGCAGCTCACGCTGCTGCTGACCGGCATCATACTTGATGGCGCGATCGGCCATTAGCGGTGATTCGCCGGAGGTGGCGCGTCAGACAGAAGGTGGCGCGTCGCCCAGAACTATTTGATGTATTTGTAATAAAGCTTAACCCCGGTCCGTCGCCGGAAAGAAGTGGCGCGGCGCATCCAACGAAAAGAGCATCCGGCACGGCAAAGGAACGATGACCACCGATTTGATCATGCGCAAAGCGGGCGACGATTTTGCCGCCAAAACCGCCTCGACAACGCCGCTGGAACCCCGCTAAAAAGGCCTTCGCGGCGGAGCGGATGGGGCCGGGGAAAGGGGGAAACTCATGGACTATAACGCGTATTTCACCGATGCCCTCGCCCGGTTGCGAAGCGAGCGGCGCTACCGCGTCTTCGTCGATATCGAGCGAGACGTCGAACGCTTCCCTTTTGCCCGCCGCTACCGGTCCGACGGTTCGAGCGAAGATGTCGTGATCTGGTGTTCGAACGATTATCTGTGCATGGGCAGCCATCCGGACGTCATCGCGGCGATGCATGATGCTGCGGCGCGGCATGGCGCCGGCGCCGGCGGCACCCGCAATATTTCCGGCACCAATCATCCGCTCGTTAAGCTCGAAGCCGAACTTGCCGACCTGCATGCCAAGGATCAGGCGCTCGTCTTCACCTCAGGCTGGATCTCCAATCTCGCCGCGCTCGGCACGATCGGCTCTCTTCTGCCCGACTGCTTGATTCTTTCGGATCAATATAATCACAATTCGATGATCGAGGGCATCAAGCGCTCCGGCGCCAAGCGGCAGATTTTCCGCCACAATGATCTCGCTCATCTCGAAGAGCTTTTGCAGGCCGCCGGCAAAGAGCGGCCGAAGCTCATCGCCTTCGAGAGCCTTTATTCCATGCATGGCGATATTGCGCCGGTTGGCCAAATCGCCGATCTCGCGCATCGCTATCATGCCATGACCTATATGGACGAGGTCCATGCGGTCGGACTCTATGGCCCGCGCGGCGGCGGCATTGCCGAACGCGACGGCGTGATGGACGAAATCGATGTGATCGAGGGCACGCTCGCCAAAGGTTTTGGGACGCTCGGCGGCTATATTGCCGCAGATAGCGCGATCATCGATGCGGTGCGCTCTTATGCGCCCTCCTTCATCTTCACCACCGCCCTGCCGCCGGCCGTCGCCGCGGCGGCGAAGACGGCCGTGCAGCTCCTGAAGGATGGCGCGGTCTGGCGCAATCAGCATCAGCGCCAGGCCATGCTCACCAAACATGCGCTTTCGGCCGCCGGCCTGCCGGTGATGCCGAACCCTTCGCATATCGTGCCGGTCTTCGTCGGCGATGCGGAGCGCTGCAAAGCGGCCTCCGACATGCTGCTCGAACGCCACGGCATCTATATTCAGCCGATCAATTATCCGACCGTCGCGCGCGGCAGCGAAAGGCTGCGCATCACCCCGACGCCGCTGCATACCGACGGCCATGTCGCGCATCTCGTCGAGGCCATGGCCGATGTCTGGCAGGCGCTGAAACTGCCGCTCGATCATGCCCGGAACATCGTCGAATTCCGCCGCGAAAATTCTTCGCGCGGTCAGTGCACCTTCTCGGATTTCAAGAAGGCGGCGGAGTAAGATCTCGGCTGTTTTCCAAAGTGCCGAGAAAGGGCGGATGAAAACTATCGGTCACGTCCGGCATGATCGCGACCGATGTCCTCGCCAAACATGACGAGCGCTATATGCCGCGGGGAGTCGCCGATGCCTTGAAGAAGCGCGGCGTCTGGCAAGAAGGCAAAGGCGCCAATGCCCGCCAAGCGGGCACTGAAGTGAGATAGATGATCGTCGAAGCCGGCCATTATGCGCTCGTTGTGGCGCTCGCCCTCGCGCTCTTCAATTCCGTGGTGCTGCTCTGGGGCGTCGCCGCGCGCAGGCTCAAGCTCGCGAGCGCCGTGCCGCAGCTGGTGGAGTGAGGATGATATGCCACGCTGGCCTCGCGCGCGGACAATAACGACACCATCGATCTGGCGGTTCTGAGCTGCGCTGGCCATCGCCATGGAGATCGCCAAGAAATTGGGGATGGGCGCAAATATCCTCGATGCCGGCAGCCTGGGCGAGGTGAAGCATCAGGAGAGCGCCGCAGCGGCCGAATCCATCGAGAAGGCGGACGGCTTCGCCCAAGTGTTCCCCGAACATAAGTTCCACAAACCAAAGCCAAGGCCGGGGCTCCGCCCAATTGACGCCACAGATCGCCAAGCGAGCCTAGGGACTATAGGAGCGGCGAGCCCGCTGGAAGGAAGACGATGGAAATAAACACGAAGGACTTTCGCGTGCACGAAGGAGACGAGGTCGATCTCGAGAAGTGGCCGACGAAGGTCGATCCCGTGTACAAATCGAAGGATCAATATGAGAAAATTCTGCAGGAGCATGTTGCGCAGCTGAGCGCGCAGCAGCGGCTTCTCTATGCAGCGAATCGCCATGCCATCCTTTTGATCTTTCAGGCGATGGATGCGGCGGGAAAGGACGGCGCCATCAGGCATGTGATGTCCGGGGTCAATCCGCAAGGCTGCCAAGTGTTCAGCTTCAAACATCCGAGCCCCGCCGAATTGGAACATGATTTTCTCTGGCGCACCACGCGTGACCTACCCGAGCGCGGGAAGATCGGCATTTTCAACCGATCCTATTACGAGGAAGTGCTGATCGTTCGCGTACATCCCGAAATTCTTCGCAGCGAAGGGATCCCGGACACGCCGCACGACGACGAGTCGGTCTGGCACAACCGGTATCGTTCGATCGTAGATTTGGAGAGACATCTCCATGGCAATGGGACCCGCATTCTGAAGTTCTATCTCCACCTCTCGAAGGAAGAGCAGCGAAAGCGCTTTCTAGCGCGTATCGACGAGCCGGAAAAGAATTGGAAATTCAGCCTTGCCGACATCGAGGAGCGGAAATTCTGGAAGCAGTATATGAAGGCCTATGAAGAATGCCTCAGTGCGACGAGCACCCTGGACACGCCCTGGTACGTCGTTCCCGCCGACGACAAAGAGAGCGCTCGCCTGATTGTATCCCAAATTGTCCTCGATACGTTCGAGGGGCTCAAAATGACTTACCCGGAAACGACCGCAGAGCGTCGCCAAGAATTGCTCGAAATCCGTAAGCAGCTCACCGAGTGAGTGCTCAAGTCCGCCGGCGCAAGAAGATCGTGACCGAAGAAAAGGCGATGTACACCAGCCTACTGATACCGACCGACGGGTCGGAACTCGCCGGCAAAGCTGTCCAACACGGCATCGCCTTGGCCAAGTGGATCGGCGCCAAAGTCACTCCTGGCGAAAAGCGCTTCAACGATAGCGAGCGCAAGTTCCGCGGCGCCGCCCGGATACTGGTAGACCTTTGCAATGGTGCGTTGTTGCGATGGCGTAGCATTACCGGAAGAAAAACCGCAGTTTGTCCGTCTCATCGGTCGTATGATTGACAAAAAGACGTTCAGAAGCTAGGGGCGGACAAGCCCCGTTGTCTTCATCGCGGGCTACGGCCACCGTTATTTGGTTTTTCTCTTGCGTCGGCGACAAGCCCGATGGCGCGTATTTTTCTTAGTCATTCAAGCCAAGACAATTTCGAGGCGATCGCGCTGCGCAACTGGCTGGCCGAAGAAGGCTGGGATGATATCTTCCTCGACCTCGATCCCGAGCGCGGCATCTCCGCGGGCGAGCGCTGGGAGCGGAAGCTGCATGAGGCAGCCAACCGCTGCGAGGCCGTAATCTTTCTCGTTTCCGGCCATTGGCTCGAGTCGGGCTGGTGCACGAAGGAATACACGCTCGCCCGCGGTCTCAACAAGAAGCTCTTCGCCGTCCTCATCGAGCCCGGCAAGACGATTGCCGACCTGCCGCCGGAATTGACGGGCACCTGGCAGGTGGTCGATCTCGCCCGCCGTCAGGACATGCAGATCTTCCGCGTTCCCGACCCGGATTCGCATGAGGAACGGCATGTCACCTTCTCGCGGGAGGGTTTGCGGCGGCTGAAGAGAGGTCTCGAGAAGGCCGGGCTCGATCCGAAGTTCTTCGCCTGGCCGCCGCCGAACGAGCCGCATCGCGCGCCTTATCGCGGCCTTCAGCCACTCGAAGCCGCGGACACGGGGATTTTCTTCGGCCGCGACGCGCCGATCATCGAGTTCAGCGATGCGCTGCGCGGTCTGCGGGACGGCGCGCCGCCCAGGCTCCTCGTGATCCTCGGCGCCTCTGGTGCCGGCAAATCCTCGTTCTTGCGGGCGGGGCTTTTGCCGCGGCTGGCCCGCGACGACAGCCATTTCCTGCCGCTACCGCCGATCCGTCCGGAGCGGGCGGCGCTCACGGGCGAGAACGGATTGCTGGCGGCCCTCGAAGCCGCATGTCCTGATCAGACGCGCGCCGATTTGCGCACGGCGATCCTCGCCGGCGCCGCCGGTGTGCGGCCGCTCCTTGCCGAACTCGCGGACAAAGCTTTTCGGCAGACGCTCGCGGAGGCGGACAGCAACAAGCCGCCGACCATCGTCATCGCCATCGATCAGGCGGAAGAATTATTCCGGACCGAGGGCGCCGAAGAAGGCGCCGCGCTTCTCGGGCTCGTCCGCGATCTGACCGGTGCCGATGATCCGGCGGTGATCGCGATCTTCGCGATCCGCTCGGATTCCTACGATTCCCTCCAAAATGCCAAGCCGCTCGAAGGCCTGCCGCAAAAGCCGCTGTCGCTTCCGCCGATGCCGCGCAACACCTATCGCGAGGTGATCGAGGGACCGGCCAAGCGCGTCGTCGAGGCCGGCGGCAGGCTTTCCATCGAGCCGCAACTGATCGACCGCCTGCTCGAAGACATCGAGTAGGGCGGCGGCAAGGATGCTCTGCCGCTGCTCGCCTTCACGCTCGAACAGCTCTATCTCGAATATGGCCGCGCCGGTGTTCTGCAGGTCGAGAACTACGAAGCTTTCGGGGGTCTCAAGGGTGCGATCAATGCGGCGGTCGAGCGTGCCTTCCGGCGCGCCGACAAGGATCCGCGCATCCCGCAAGACCGCGCAGCGCGCGAGGCACTGCTCCGGCGCGGCCTCATTCCCTGGCTCGCCGGGGTCGATCCTGACACCAAGAGCCCGCGCCGCAACATCGCGCGGCGAAGCGACGTGCCCGCCGAGGCCGTCCCGCTGATCGATCTTCTGATCGAGGAGCGGTTGCTGTCGACCGACACGGTCCTGGAGAAGGATGCGACAGGCAAAGAGGTCCGTATCGCGACGATCGAGCCTACCCATGAGGCGCTGCTGCGCCAATGGGGTTTGCTCGAAGGTTGGCTCGCAGAGGATTTCGGACTTCTGGCGACGCTCGAAGGGGTGAAACGCACGGCGCGCGACTGGGACGCCAATGGGCGGGCCGAGGCCTGGCTCGCGCATCAGGGCCAGAGGCTCGCCGAGGCGCAGGGTCTCGACGCGCGTTCCGACATTGCCGCACGCCTCGATGCGATCGACCGCGCCTATCTCGCGCAATGCCGCGCCGTTGAAGACGCGCGCCGGGCCGAAGCGGAGCAACGCCGCAAGGAACGCGAGGAAGAGCAGGCGCGCCGGCTCGCCGATGCGGAGAAGCTTGCCGCCGCCCGCTATCGGATTGCCGTGACCGCCAGCGTCGGATTTGCGATCGCACTCATCCTGGCCGCTGCCGCCGCTTATAGCTGGCAGCAGGCGAAGAACAATGCAGACGCCGCGGTCGGAGCATTATCGGCGCTGATCGAAACGACGTCGGAGGTCGTCCGGCCGATTGCACGGCTCGATGCCGTCGAAGCGCTGATCGAACAGGCGCGCTCCGCCATGGATCGGTTCTCGTCGTTTTCGGAGGATCCGCGCATCGCCCAGCAACGCGCGCGGACATTATTGCTGCTAGCGGAGACTGATTGGGAGCGCGGCAATGTCAAACGCATGCACGACGAGACGCAGCAAGCCTATGAACTCTTGAACAAGCTTGCGGCCGGCGGTGACGTCGAATTCCGGTTTCTGCGCGCGCGTAGCAGACATCTGCTAGGGGTGGTGGCCTTCGACGAGAACGACAAGGCGAGCGCGCTATTGCATTATCAGGCAGCGATTGGCGAACTCATGGAGCTCTTGAAGCTCAATGTCAGCGACAAGGTCGCTTCGCGCTGGCTAAAGGCCCTCGCCGACGTGAACCAGGATCTCGGCGACGTCCTGCTAGCCAAATTCAACCGTCCTGACGAGGCGCTTGCCGCCTTCAACAACTGCTATGATGAACGCGTGGCCGCTGCCACAAAGGGCGATAGCGGCCCGGCTGCGAAACAAGCCATTGCATGGGTGCTCAACAAGCGCGGCGATGTCGCAGTTCGTCAGGGTCGCGATGATGACGCGCTGATTTGGTTCACTAAGGCACGCGATCAGATCGCGCAGCTTGGCGATGAGCTGTGGAGCAACATTCTCTGGCCAGACCATCTGGCGGTGATCGACAGCAATATCGGCCTTATCTATCGTGGCAAGGGCGACTACGCCCTGGCAATCGAGAATTTTACACTCGCGGAGAAACTGCTCCAACGCGTCATCCTCCGTGATCCGAAAGATCTGTTCCGCCGAAACTCACTGAGCTGGACATATTACATCCGTGCGGAAGCGCAGTTCCGTTGGGCCTTGGCAGAGCATGACAACGGTCTCCTACAACAATCGCACGATAATCTCGTCGCGACAGTCGAGCACTACACAGAGGTCATCAAAGAGGCGCCTGATAAGGTGCAGTGGCAAATTGGCCGCCTGGGCGCGCAGGCCAATCTCGCCGCGGTTGACGGATTCATCGCGCAATGGGCCGGCGATAATCCCGCAGCCGCGAAAAATTTCGCCAAGGCGGCGGATTTATTCGTGGTCAATTTTATTCCGCTCATCGACCAGATACCCCGGCCCGACTTCGCGGCCGACACGGTGGAATTTCTCGACTGGGCGGGGATGGCAGCTCTCAAGGTCGGGCAATTCGATGCGGCGCGCTCTGATCTCAGCCGGGCGCGTGACATGCTCCAAAGATATCGCTCTATCATTGGCCCACGGAATTTCGCCAGGCTTGAACCGCGCATCCTTACGGATCTTGCCGCGATTCCCAAGTGACAGTAGTTGCAGGTAAAATGACCGAGAAATAGGATCGAGCGTTGACTGGCACGCTGTTCTGTGGCTGGTCGCGCGACGCGAATTGAGGGGCCATCTTGAACGAGTTTGATCCTGTCGCGACATTCAACCCCGATCATCTTAGCGATCCAGGGCCAAGGCCCGACATCGCTGCTCTGCTTGGCCCGCAGTTCGACGAGCCACGGGGTGAACCCGCCAGCAAGACGCTGATCATCTGCGCTGCGCCGCGCACCGGAAGTTATGAGCTTGCGCGGTTCTTGACGGCTGCCGGCATCGGCGTCGCGCATGAATATTTCAATCCGACTTGCGCCGCTGCGATCGCCGCCCGCTGGACGCTCCCGAAGAATGTTCTCGAGGAAAGCGAGCTCCGCCGATACATCGATGAACTTCGGCGGCGCCGCTCACCCGGCGGCGTGTTTGCAAGCAAGTTGCAATATTGGCAATACGAGGACACGCTACGCAACGCGCATGGTCGCGCGCTGTTCGAACATGCAATCGTCGTGCATTTGTTTCGCGCCGACATCGTGAGCCAATTCACGTCATGGCACAAGGCCTGCGAGTCTGGCCGGTTCGATTTCACTGACAGGGTCACCCACCCCCCGCGCGATTCCGCGAGCCTCTACCGGGTGGACGGTCTCCTGCCGATGCTCGATCAATTGGTAACCGACGACGCTAATTTCCGGCGCCTGTTCGTGCTTGCGGGAATCCGCCCGATTTTTTGCGAGTTTGAGGAGCTCAGTCGCGATCCGCGCGCGATCGTCGCCACCGTCGCCGAAGCCCTGGCGGTACCTGTCGACAATGATCGCTTGATGAGGATGATCGCGCATGGTGCGCGTTACGCACAAGGAAGTGATGACGCGCGCCGCGAGCGCGTGCTGCAGGACATGATGCTGCCACATGCATTCAAGAAATGAATTCGCAGGCGCTAGATTTGCCATTTGTCGCCTCGAATTCCAGCACTGATGCGATTTCGCGCGGGACGTCGATTTCTTCCGGCAGCGCACAAAGCTTCCATCGTGCGGCAAGGCTGTTCAGTTCCGCCGAGGCGGTGACGACTGCCAGCGGGATCGCCAGCACGAGACCCGCGATGAACGGCAGGAACCACAGGATCGAGGCGGGCTCCGCGCGTGCGAGCATCGCAAGCAAGGCGACGCCGAACCCGGTATGCGGCCACAGGCTGCGCGCGGCCGCAGACCAAGACAAGCGATAGCCTTCACGCTGCTGCGTATCCCATCTCAGCTCCCGGCCGAAGATAAATCCGACGACGAAGAATGTGGACGTCAACATCGCAATCGGCAGAAACAGAAGCGTTGACACGAGGTCGAGCAGTCCGCCGGCGATAAGCCGCACCACGCCACCATAACTGCCGGGTGCGCACAGTGCCGCATCGAAAAGACCAAGAATTTTCGGCGTGAAGTAGATCGTAAAATAGCTCGCATAGAGCGCGAGCGCCGAGCCCACCGGAAATGCCGAGCTTCCAGGCCATTCTAGCGTCAGAACTTCTGCGAGCGCGACAAATAGGACGACCGCCGGCCAGCCCATGAATCGATGGGCGACGCCGATGAGATGATAGCGATCCATGCCGGTTAGCCCGGACAGCCGCAGCATCGCCAGGTTCTTGAGATTTCCCTGGAACCAGCGGCTGTAGCGGGTCGCGAAATCGGTCAACGCCGGTGGCACGCCTTCGTAGCTGCCGAGCTCCACTGGAAACTCGCGGATTTCATAACCGGCGCGATGCATCAGAATGGCCTCGATCTGGTCGTGGCAAAACATCACGCCGCCAAAGGGCTCCTTGCCGGGCAAATCCGCGAGACTGCAATGATTTGTGTAAGCGGCGACGCGGATCGCTGCATTGTGGCCACGATATTGCCCGCGCTCGCCCTGCCACCACACCGTGCCGGCGACCCAGCACCGCATGCCGTGCCGGTGGCCGAATTCGAAGATGCGTGCGAACAGGCTCGGCATCAGAATTCCAGAGTTAACGCTTTGAAGCATGCCAATGCGAGGATTGGCCTGCATGATCCGCACGAGTTCGAGGATCGCGCCGGCTGTCATCAGGCTGTCGGCATCAAGGATGATCATCACGTCGTGGTTGCCACCGAAGCGATGGCAGAAGTCATAGAGGTTACCGTGTTGCGCGCCTGAGTTTTGTGCGCGCCGCCGGTAGACGAGGCGTTGGCCGTCGGCCATTTCCGCTTGCCAAGCCAGAACGAAACGCTGCTCTGCGGCGATGATATCAGGCTGACTGCTGTCGCTGAGCAAAAAATAGTCGAAATGGTCGCCGTGTCCGCTGGCGTCGAGGTTCGCCTTCATGCTTTTCAGCCGCGCGATGAGGGGAACGACCTCCTCGTTGCATACCGTCATCGCGATCGCGACGCGATCCTTGACTGCGACATCCTGTGCCGGCGGAACGCCCTCCGGCGCGGTGAGCCCGCGGCGCAAAACGACAAACCCAATCACGGCATTCCAGAAATTAATGGCCACCCAGATAGCCTTAAGGGCGAAGGCCGTGACCATGATCGCCGCGATAATGCCGAAACCTCCGGCAGCCAGCACTGACGCCAGCCAGGCCGACAATAGCGCAGTCGTCGCGATGACAAGCGTGGCGAATAAGAGGCGGCGGTGTGTCCAGCTCATCGCAATTGTTCAGGCAATCTCATCGACGACAAAGAATGGCCCGGCATGCCGGAATATGGAAACGCAACGGTGCAATGAGAACGGTGCAATGAGAATGCCATCATGTCAATGAGGCGCGGATCTTATGGCCATCCGCACGCACGCGTTGGTTGTTGCGCCGCTTTTGCATTGTCATGCGGCAGCGGATTTCCTATGATTGGGGCCATTGCTTAGGGATGCTACGTTTTTCGATGCTTATTGATTTCTTCAGGCTGTTGGATTGGCTGCTCGGCTTCATCCTGATCGGCTGCGCTTTGTTCGAGTTGATCGAATTCATTGAATTGTTGATCTCTAGACGCGCCGGTGAAAAAACGCCGGTTCGCCGCGCGACCGATAAGCCGTTCGTGAGCTTTCATGTTCCGACCTGTTCGGAGCCTCCGGATGTGGTGGCCAAGACGCTCCTTGCCCTGCACAGTCTGGACTATGATGCGTTCGAAGTGCTGGTTGTCGACAACAACACGAAAGACGACCAGCTATGGAAGCCGATCGAGCGCCTTTGCGGCGAGCTCGGGAGCCGCTTTCGCTTTTTCCATTTGCCGGAGTGGCCGGGCTTCAAGGCGGGCGCCCTCAATTTCGCGCTTCATCAGACTGCGCCAGAAGCGGCGCTCATCGGCGTCGTCGACGCCGACTACGAGATAGCGCCGAATTATCTCGCCGAGGTCGTTGGTCATTTTGACGACGATCACGTCGCGTTCGTGCAGACGCCGCAGGACTATCGCGACTGGTCGCTCAACATTTTCTTTCGGGTCTGCAATTGGGAATATTGGCAGGTGTTCGCGGTGTCGATGGTGCTGCGGAACCGACGCAACGCCATCTTGATGCACGGCACGATGAGCCTCGTGCGTCGAGACGCGGTGGAGCGCGCCGGCGGCTGGGCCGAATGGTGCCTCACGGAAGATTCCGAGCTGGGATTGAGACTGCACGCACTCGGTTACCATTCGATCTATGTCTCAAAGACATATGGCCGCGGACTCGTGCCCTTCACCTATCGCGACTATAAGCGGCAGCGGCGGCGCTGGGTCATCGGCGGCGTGCAGCAGTTGAAGCGTCACTTCGATCTGTTCCTGCCACGGCGACGCAACGCGACCGGTTTAACGATCGTTCAGAAGCTCTACTATCTGCAGGGCTGGTTGCCGTGGTTTCGATGCAGCGTCGTTGTTCTGTCAATGCCGGTGGCGCTGGCGATCGGCGTTGCCGCGCTTTTCGGCCTGGTCCGTCCCGACGCGCTCTCATGGCTGGGCCTCGGCATGACGTTGATCGTGGCGCAGCTCCTGGTCCGGCAAGTGGTGATCTATCGCCATCACCTGTGCCTGTCATGGCGCGACACAATCGGCGCAACCATCGCCAATTTCAGTCTGGTCTGGGCGGTGGGCTGCGGCTGGCTGTCTGGATTGACCGCGGCCGAGCAAGTTTTTCAACGTACGCCGAAGCGCCCACCGGAGCCGACCTACTGGCTCAAAGCCGCCCGCGCCGAGCTCATCATTGGCACGCTCGCACTCGCGCTGGGTCTCGCGCTCGCGACCGCTTATGGCCTCGCCGCCTGGCAAGCCGTGTCCGGCCTATTGAGCTACGCACTGTTGTTCCTGCCGGCGGCATGGATGGCCCGGCAATCGTCGATGGCCGGGCGTATTTCCCTGCGCAGCCTGCGCGAACAGGAGAACGCGCCATGATGAGACAATGGCCGAGGCTCGGTCCACCTCGACTCTCCGCTGGCGGCATGGCGGCGAATCCCGCCCCGTTTGAATCCCTGCACTCTAAGCTACAGCCTCCGTGAACCGGCGGTTTGACTCAGGGAATGAGGCTATTGCCCAATGCGGGCGGCAAAGGCCTGGCGTTTCGCCACCGGGGCGCAGAAGCGCAATCGAGGCGAGGAGAAAAGGCACCCACGCATTTGTGTGCTTCGTAAACGGAAGCTCTAGCTCCTCGACATAACATATTCATTATTATATATGAATCGCGATCCGACGCCAGAAATCAACGCGCCATCCGGCAGTCTTCAATAAATTTATTTCGATCCCTCCGGGACGCTCCACCGAAGGAATGATACGCCAATAATCTGTTTGCGTTTGGAGCATTGCTGTGGTGGACGCACTGCTGGTTAGAACCCATTTCGTCGATGCGGCGATCCGCGAGTGTCTTGACCATTATCAGGCGCCCGGTTTGGGTCTCGTCGGCCTTGTAGTCGACGAAAGCAACGGGCCTATGGAGACCGGCGCGACGCCGAAGGTCTCATTGACCAAAGGCGCCATCGATGATCTCGGGCTCTACATGGAGGGCGACGCGTTTTGGCGCTGCGGGGATTATGGTCTCTATGTGGCGCGGCGGAAATGGCCGGAGATCGATAACTTCTGGCTAGTTGAGTGGGATGTTCGCATTCGTTTCGATCACGTCGCTGATTTCTTTTCCTTGTGCAATTCAAACGGTGCTGGCGGTGCCGATTTGCTTTGCCCCTGGTTCGGTCCCGCTGGTCACGATTGGTACTGGCGCGCGGCGATGGCGCCGTTCAGGGATCAGATCTACCGCTGTTTCGTGTTCTCAATAGTGCGTCTCTCGGCACGGTCCATCGATCATCTCCTTCCGATCCGGCAACGGATGAGCCAGATAGAAACTGCCAAAAAGTTCTGGCCCAACGACGAGGTGTTTGTCGCTACCGAGTTGATGGCTGGCGGCTTTTCGTGTCAGGATCCATTCAGTCGGCATGGATTGGTCACTAAAGACAGTTTCGGGTGCGACCGCCCGCATTCGGAGCGGCGGTTGCTCGAGACGCCAAATGACGGCAAGGTCTATCATCCGGTGCGCAGAGGCGACGCGTACTTTGCCAAGGCACTCCAGTTCGCAAAACGATGCCCAGGCGACGCGGCTCTATTGAGCGAAGACCTGCTGCTTGAATGCGGCCAGCAGAGGCTCGAAGAGTTTCGCGCCACTCTCTCAGTTCAGGCGTAGCGCATCAGAGAGTGATCTTTCTGATCATCAGACCGCTGCATTTGAAGAGCGCCCTCGCTCATGACGGCAGTCTATAAGGAGGCCAAGTCGTCACCCTGCCCGCTCCGACTTCACTTTGCGGCAGAGGCAGGATGGGATATCGGCGGGTCGCTTGCCTGCCTTTTCGCCGCAGCCTTCTATGCTTATGGGGCTTCTTTGCAGATGCCGATTCTGCTTGCGCTTCCCATGGTCGCGTTCCAGGCATTTTTCCTGGATGGAGGCTATGCGGCGCGCCAAAGCGAGATTGGTATGGTCGGCCGAGAGCCTACTGGGCCGTGACCCTCCGTCGCTTCGGTCTCGGGCCATGATCTTGGGCCATCAAATGCGGTGATCCCTATGCCAGACGACGCGCTCTCCCAACTGGACATCTGGTATATTTGCGACCTCAGCCTGTGCAATTTCGACTGCGCCTATTGCGCCAGCGGCTCTCCGGAAAAAGGCGGCCCGCGCACGCGCAAGAAGTTATGGCAGGACGACGACGGCCCGCAGCAACTCCGTCCTATTCTGCAATGGATCGCCACACTTCCATACTCGGTGGGATTGCGGCTGCAAACCATCGGCGAGCCATTCCTATCGCAGGAGTTTCTGGCTGCCGCATCCGGCATGACGACCAAGCAAAACATCCGGTTCGTGGAACTCGTTACGAACGGCTCGTTGCTGACCGGCGGGCTAAAGCGGATGATCGACTACGGCGCCGATCTCTCGAAATTGACGCTGTGGATCACATTTCACCACACTGAAATCTCCCCGGAACGCCTCGTCGAAAATGCGATCTTCGCCGTCCAACAAGGCGCTTATGCCGTCGTCAATGCTCTGCTGTTTCCCGATGCGATCGAACCGGTCGCCAGGCTTCACCAACTATGCGCAGCACATGATCTGGAGACGAATGTCGATCTCGGCCAGAACTTCAACGATGCGTACCCGAATTTTCCGTTCATTCCGCTCGCAGAGGACGAGAATGTGCTTGCCTTAAGCGCACTCGTTCCCAACAGCAAGATGGCGTTGATCAGCATTGTCGCAGCGACAGCGCCTCAGGGCCTCAACTGCTCGGCGGGCCACGATTACATCTTCATCGACCGCAATGGCGACGTCTATCCTTGCCTTGCCTATCTACGCTACCGGCCGAGCACAAAGATGGGTTGTGCGCTCGATCCGGAATTCGTGTTGCCGCTGAGAACCGCGAAATACGCTCCTTGCTCGGTCGAGAAAGGTTGCACATGCAAGGAGGATTTCCTTCACCTCGAGGCGGCCGAGGCGGGCCCGACGCGCGAACGCAGTCTCGGATACTGGCCGCTCGCTCCGGCGCAGCCCATCGATCACCTGCTGATGGAGCGGCTCGATCGCATCAAACAATCCGGCACTCTCGCGGATTCCGGTTTCTGGCAACGCCACATCGCCCCTCGGACAAAGACCCTTTAGGCGCATTCGCTCGTCGATTGCGGATCAGGCAGCTGCCTTACGGTTCGACTGGCTCGACAGCTTCAACCCTCTTTATCCGACCATGCGCACATTGCCCGATCGATCGACGGTTGAAGAGCCGGCCATGACGGCTATCTAATGCCGGTCCAGGCGGGCACCGGGCGCATTTACTCTCGCGAAGGGAAACCGCGGCCGCCTGCAACTATGACAGCGCGGTTCGGTCTTCAAACAGAAGGACAAAGCCATGCGCCTTTTGGTCGTCGGAGCGGGTGCAACCGGGGGATATTTCGGCGGCCGCCTCGCCCAAGCCGGCCGTGACGTAACTTTTCTCGTGCGGCCCGGGCGCGCCGCGCATTTGCAGGCGCATGGCCTGCAGATCGTCAGTCCACATGGCGATGTGACGCTCGCGCCGCAGATCGTCACCGCCGGCAATATCGCAAGCCCCTATGATGTTGTGCTCCTGACGGTGAAGGCTTTCGCGCTCGATGCGGCGCTTGATGATCTGGCACCGGCCGTCGGCCCGAAGACGATGATCCTGCCCGTTCTCAACGGCATGAAACATATGGATGCGCTCGCTGCGCGCTTCGGCGCCGAGGCGGTGATCGGCTGCGTCTGCAAAATCGCGGCGACCCTTGACGAGGAAGGCCGCATCGTTCAGCTCGCCAAATTTCATGAGCTCGCCTATGGCGAAATGAACGGCGCGACATCGCCCCGGATCGCGCAGCTCGATCAGTTCATGCAGGGCGCAGGCTTCGACGCGCATCTGTCATCGACGATCGCGCGAGAGATGTGGGAGAAATGGCTGTTCCTCGCGAGCCTCGGCGGCGTCACCTGTCTCATGCGCGGCACGATCGGCGAGATCGAAGCGGCGCCGGGCGGCGTCGATTTCGTGCTGCAATTCCTCGCCGAAGTCACTGCAATCGTGAAGGCGGTCGGCGCCGCGCCGAGCGAAAAGCTCCTCGCGGAGATAAGCGGCTCTTTGACGGCGAAAGGCTCGCCGCTGACCTCTTCTATGTATCGGGATCTGCAGAAAGGCAGCCCGATCGAGGCCAATCAGATCATTGGCGATCTTTTGGCCCGCGGACGGCAAGTCGGCGTTCAAACGCCGCTGCTCGCCGCCGCCTATGCGCATCTCGCAATCTATCAAAACCGCCTGAGCGCGTGACGACCTAACGCCGCTGTGATTTGCGCTCGGCATAGGGATTTTCGCTGGTCTTGGTCGAGAGCCGGATCGGCACCCCCGGCAGATCGAAGCTCTGGCGCAGGCCATTCACCAAGAAGCGTTTATAGCTCTCCGGCAGATGCTCGAGCTGATTGCCGAAGATCACGAAATAGGGCGGCCGCGCGCGGAGCTGCGTGATGTAGCGGATTTTTATGCGACGTCCGGCAACCGCCGGCGGAGGGGTGGACTCGAGTGCCGCTGCGAGCCAGCGGTTGAGCTTTGCCGTCGCGATGCGCTTGTTCCAGGTCTCATGGACGCGGAAGATCGCCTCGATCAGCGCTGGAATCCCCTCCCCCGTCGCGCCCGAGACCGGCACGACCGGCAGGCCTTTCACCTGCGGCAAAAGCCGCGCCGCCTCCTCGCGCAAGTCGCGCAGCTTGGTGCCGCGGTCTTCGACAAGATCCCATTTGTTGAGCGCGATGACGAGCGCCCGTCCTTCGCGGGCGACGAGATCGGCGAGCGTTAGATCCTGTTTCTCGAAAGGGATTGTGGCGTCGATCAGGACCACGACCACTTCGGCGAATTTCGCCGCGCGCAGCGCGTCGGCGCCGGCAAGCTTTTCGAGCTTGTCTTCGACGCGGGCGCGCTTGCGCAGGCCAGCCGTGTCGAACATTTTGAGCTTGCGTTCTTTCCAAGTGAAGTCGACGCCGATCGCATCGCGCGTAATGCCCGCCTCCGGCCCGGTCAGCAGCCTGTCTTCTCCGAGGATCCGATTGAGCAGGGTCGATTTGCCGGCATTGGGACGGCCGATGATGGCGATGCGCAGGGGCTTCGTCACGTCGAGCTCGGAGCCGTCTTCGTCATCGGCAAAGATTTTCGGCTCGCCCGCCTCGGCATTTTCGTCGCCTGCGGCTTCGGCCAGCTCCGGCAGCGCCTCGCACAAGGCCGAATAAAGGTCGGCAAAGCCATCGCCATGTTCGGCCGAGAGCGGCACGGGTTCGCCGAGCCCGAGATCGAAAGCTTCGAGCGCACCCGCCCCGCCCATGCGTCCCTCGGCCTTATTGGCGATCAAGATCAGCGGTTTGTCGGCGCGGCGCAGGAGATTGGCGAAGAAACGATCGTCCGGCATGATACCGGCCCGCGCATCGATCATGAAGAAAATGGCATCGGCCTGCGCGATCGCCGCTTCTGTCTGCGCCCGCATGCGCCCGGCGAGAGATTGTGCCTCGCCTTCTTCGAGCCCGGCGGTATCAACAATGGTGAAGGCGAGATCGCCGAGCTTGGCTTCGCCCTCGCGGCGGTCGCGGGTGACGCCCGGCCGATCATCGACCAGCGCGAGCTTCTTGCCAACGAGCCTGTTGAATAGGGTCGACTTGCCGACATTCGGCCTGCCGATGATGGCGATGGTGACCATTATTTGCCCGGCAGCTTGCCGGCTTGCACGAGAGCGAGAAGGGCTTCGGCCCGCTGGCGCAGAGTGTCGGGCGCTGCAGGATCTGTGACGATCTCATCGAGCCAGCGTCCCGCCGCCGTATCATCGCCATCCTTCAAAGCCGCCAAGGCGAGGAGTTCGCGGATCGAATCGCGATAGGGCTGGTTCAAATTTGCGAGCGCCGCATATCTTTGTTCGAATTCCCTGGGAGCGTCGGCGTCGAGTCGCAAATAAGCGGCGCGCAATTGCGCGAGATTTTTGAGGCTCGGGTCGAAGCCCGGATCATCGATGAGCGCGTCATAGGCCTTGATGCCGGCATCGGCGTCATGGGCGGCAATCTCGTCGGCGCTGACGAGCCGCGACAGTCCGGCATAGCCCTTGGGGCCGTTGCGGCCGAGCGCCTCGAAAACCGCGCGCGCTTCCGCCGATTTGCCGTTGCGCAGCAATTGCAGCGCCGCCTCATAGCGGCCGCCGGCCGCCTCATCCGCCGTGACGCGGAAATGGTCGTAGATGCGCCAGGCCGCCGTGCCAATGACGACCAAAAGCGCCGCGGCGATGATCCAGTTCTGATAGCGCTTCCAGAACTCGATTGCCTGGTCGCGGCGGTAATCCTGGTCAACTTCGCGAAAAAAATCAGTCATTTCTTGCTCTTCTTGAATATGGGAAGCCGGCGCGGCATCGGCAATATGGCAAGCCGGCACGGCATCGGCACATAGATCCTTTAGACGGATCTTTGCTTTTTCGCATCACTTTGTTTTGAAAAGGCACGCAGGCCGGGGCGATGTAATTTCGGGCTGCCGCTCGATCGTCGCTGCCGGTTGGAACGTCACCTTCGTCGGCGGATGGAGAGGAACGATGAAGAGCTTTGCCCTCTGGGGATTCATTCTCGCGAGCCTCATCGCAACGCCGGCCTGGGCGGGCCTGAAGCCCGGCGACGCCGCGCCCGACTTCACGGCACAGGCCGCGGTCGGCGGCAAGGATTTCACCTTTTCCTTGGCGGAAGCGCTTAAACGCGGACCCGTGGTTCTTTATTTCTATCCGAAGTCCTTTACGAAGGGCTGCACGATCGAGGCGCATGAATTCGCCGAAGCAGCCGACAGTTTCGCCAAGGCCGGGGCATCGCTCATCGGCGTGTCGCGCGACAATATCGAAACGCAGCGCAAGTTCTCGACCGAAGCCTGTCGCGACAAGTTCCCGGTCGCGGCGGACCCGACGCTCAAAATCATTCGCGCCTATGACGCGCAACGGATCGGCGTCACCGCCTCGGGGCAGGAAGTCGCGGACCGCATCTCCTATGTCATCGCGCCGGACGGCAAGGTGATCTATGCCTATTCTAATCCCGCACCGGACAAGCATATCGAAAATACGCTCGCAGTCGTGCGGCAATGGCGCGAAAAGCATGCGAGGTGAGGATTAACGAAACGACTAGCTTGAACAGATGCGCGTTTCGAGCAGAACCTGCCATCGATCCGCGGCGGTTGCCGGCGCCGCTTCAACAAGCTTGAGGCATTGTGATACGCAGCCCGCAGTTTGACTGTAGGTGGAGAAGCGCCATGGCGGTGCGGGCAATCTTGAAATTTCCAAATCCCGGCCTGCGGGTGAGCGCCGCGCGTGTTGATCTGTTCGACGAGGGCCTTCGTCAGCTCGCGGAAGATCTCTTGGACACGATGGGCGCGGCACAAGGGATCGGGATCACCGCGCCGCATATCGGCGTGTCGAAGCGGCTGATGGTGATCCAAGTTTCAGCCGAGGACGCGGTCAAATATTACGTCAATCCGCAGATCGTCTGGGCTTCCGCCGACATGCTCGGGCATAAGGAAGGCAGTGTCTCCATGCAGGATGTGCTGGAAGAGATCGAACGCCCGGCCCGCGTGCGGGTGAGCTATCAGGATCTGAGCGGAACGGAGCATGTCGAAGAGGCCGACGGCCTGCTTTGCGTCTGTCTCCAGCACGAGATCGACCAACTGGACGGGATCTTTTGGACTGACAAACTCTCGCGCCTGAAGCGCGATCGTGTCATCAAGCGCTATGAGAAAGTGCGGCGGGCGTCCTGACGAACAAGAGCACGCCGTCGCGCGCTTGCTGCCGAAATGGGCAATTGCGGCGCCGCATGGGGACGGTCTGCGCGGGATTTCGGCAGCAGCAGCAGCAGCTTTGCTCAACGCCGCAAGAAGTTCGGTCTGGCAAGCCTCTTGCTGTCTTCTGGGGCGCCAGCGCGCACGGCGCTGGCGGGTTGGACCCAAAGGCGGGCCGGACCCTCGCGGGGCATTCTAACCCCCTTTTCGCTTGTAGGATGGATCAACGCCGATCCGTCGCGGGCGCATTTCCTTGCTTCGACATGACGATCATGGCTGCGATGCCGCTGCGCGTGTAAAACGCTGGCGCGTCCGTACCTTTGCGCCGAGCCTGCACCACAGCGTATTTCTGTCGATGTTCGACCCTGGCCGTCCGATCCCTGATCCGGTTTTCCCATTCAACGCCACATCCAAACGCCAATGAGAGGAGCGCGAGCTATGCGCACGCATAAAGTCGAGCAGCTGGTGATCGCGACCGTCGGTTTCTTTTGGTGCTTTCTGATGTGGTTTTCGACCGCCGCCTTCAGTCCGAGCATCGCCGCCGCCTATCATTTGAACATCAAAGCGCTTGGCCTCTTGGCGAGTTCCGCGATCTGGATGGCGCCGGTCGGCCGGATTATCGCCGGCTGGGCCTCCGATCGTTTCGGCGCGCCAAAAACATTCGCCTTCATCTTGGCGGGCTGCGGCCTCATGTCGATCGCCTCGGCCTATACGACGAGCTATGAGCTTTTGTTCATCGAGCGCGTCATCGTCGCCATCGCCGGCGTCTCCTTCGTGGTCGGCATTCAGCACGTCGCGCAATGGTTCGAGTCCGACGAGATCGGGACTGCGGAAGGCCTTTATGCCGGCACCGGCAATGTCGGGGCCGGCGTCGGTGCTTTGCTGCTGCCGCGCATCTTCGGCACATCCTATCAGGCCGCATTTCTGTGGCTGGGCGTGATCGCGCTCTTCGTCGCCGCCTGGTATCTTCTTCGCGGCCACGCGGCCAAGACCATTGAGCGCCGCGACACGGCGTGCGCCGCAAGCGATTTGCGCGGCACGGTCTTCGTCTGGAGCCGCTATATCGCGATCGCGCTGATGCTGGCCTATGCCATGTCATTCGGCCTCGAGATTGCGATGAATGCCTGGCTGCCCGGCTATTTCTCTCGCGGCTTCCATAGTGCAATTCTCGCGCTCGGCTTCACAAGCGTGGCCGGCGTGCAGATTGCGGCGGGAACATTTGCCGCCGTGCAATCCTTCACCGCTTCGCTCTTCCGCCCCTTCGCTGGATTCATGTCCGATCTCTTCCAGCGCAGAGGATGGACACCGCTGCCCTTCATCGCCAAGACCTTGCCCTATGCGCCGCGCCTACATTGGCTCGGGATCGCCTTAATCCTGATCGCGCTTTCCATGATGGGGCTGACCGCTGCAGGCCGCTCGGGTTCCCTGCATATGTCGGTCGCAGTCCTAGTGGCCTTCGGGATCTTCGTCTCTTTCGGCACCGGCGGTACTTTCGCCCTGGTTCCGCTGCTGTTTCCCGAACGTCCCGGCGTCGCAGCCGGCTTCATCGGCGGCGTCTCGACCGCCGGCGGCATCGTCTATCCGCTGATCTTCGCCGGGAGCGCGAACATCCATACGGGATATCTTTATGTCGCCCTCTATATGTTCGTTCCCTTCGTGCTCTTCTATCTGTGGGCGGCACGTTACGAACGCCATCCCGAGGAGCACGGCCTGCTTACGCCGGGGCTCGTCGGCGAAAAAGTCTGAGGCTTTGGAGATCTACCGTTTGATTATCTGAACCAGGAGAGATGACATGCAATCCCCCGCCAGCCAGGTCCAACATGAGCCATGGTACAAATATGGCGTCGCCTTTCTCTTTCTTGAAATGCTGATCGCGATCGCGGTCAGCGCCTATTCGCTCTACATGACCTTTCACGGCCTGGGTGGTTTTCCGGGAAAGCATTAAGCCAAGGGGCCATTTTAAATTGCCATGGGGCGCCGTGGCCGCGGAACCGCCGCGGCGCCCATTTGCGCCTATGATGTTGCCGCATTTGACCGCGAAAATGGAGAAGCCTGAGAAGCCTCGAAAGCACACAGCCGGTCGCTTCATAAACGACTTGAGAAATCTCCAGGTGCCTTGCCGAAACGCTCTATTTGGCGGGCCAGAACATTCGCGCAAGGCGGCCCAAAGGCGTATCGAAGCTGATGGAAACAAAAATATTTGACCCAATGTCACGCGAGTCGCAAGCCATTGCAGAAGTTCGTCACAACGCGAGGATGTTGTTGAGAGATGCGCGATTGCTCTTCGTTGCGCGGCGCTGGGGTACCTCAATTGCCTTATCGATCCTGGCCTGCGAAGAGGCGGCCAAGTTTTTGATGTTTAACTATATGCTTGGCACCGGCCTTCAGAATTCTACAAAAGTGAAATGGCATGCGCCGAAGCAGGAGGAGTTCTCGCGATATCTGCGCTCCTGCCTGAAGGTCCGGGCGCTCGATGAATATTTTTTGGAGAAAGGCGAAACCGACCAACGTCAACGTCTGATCTCAGGCCTAAAGTTTCTGGATCGGCTCTGCGCACTCAATGCGTCTGGCGAAGCCCCCAATGACCCGGAGTTGAGTATTGTCTGTCACGAGATCGAAAAGCGCATAAGATACGATGAAGCGTATAAGGTTGCAGAGGAAGCCACGACGGGAAAACTCGACGGAATCAAGCAGAGGGGACTTTACGTCGACGTGAGGGAGGGTGCGATTTTATCGCCGCGAGATCTTTGTGAAAGTGATGCGAGAATTTATTTGCGCGCTGCAGATATCGTTGTTGAGGTGATCGCCCCTCAGAAGATATTTGGCAATGGCCCTGTCCCCTTGACCCATGTTCAGACAACATTGGAGTTTGCGCTAGGTGACCGTGAATAGGCTCGGTCGAGGGAAAGCCGCTGCTTGCTCATGCTTCATTCGTGGGCCGGCGCGCCACGCCGGCCCGGCGGGACAGGCGTCGGGCATCACGCTTTCGGCTTTTCATGTTCAACAATGCGCAAGCTGCGAACCGTCAATTCACCGACTTCCAGCTCTTTAAAACGCGCCTTCTTGATCACCAGACGACCGACTGCAAGGCGCCCGATCGCCAGCGCACCGATGGCGACGGCGCCGAATGCCGCCGCGCCCAGCGCAAGCGCCAATAGGCTCGCTGCCGGAATGGCTTTGGATGGACCTGTTATTTCGCGTGCCATTGCCGGCCTCCATTATGTCGACACTCTAACAACCTTTGACGATGGCCTCGCGATAAAGCTCGGGCTTGAAGCCGATCAGCCGGCGCGAGCCGAGATCGACGATCGGCCGCTTGATCATCGAGGGCTGAGCCAGCATCAGCGCGACGGCCTTGCCGATATCGAGATTCTCTTTGTCGGCGTCGGGAATCTTGCGGAAAGTGGTGCCGGCGCGGTTGAGCACCATTTCCCAGCCGAATTCCGTGCACCAGGCCTTCAGCCGCTCCGGATCGACGTTTTCGAGCTTATAATCATGGAAGACATAGGCGACGCCCTGCGCATCCAGCCAGTCGCGAGCTTTCTTAATGGTGCTGCAAGCTTTGATGCCATAGACCGTGATGGTCATTTCAATGTCCTTGAATTGCCGGCCCAGGCCACCATAATCCGGCGTTCCGAAATGCCGCTCAACGGAAATGGAAGCAAACATAATTCCACTGGATTGGCCACCTGATCGATTTGCCAAATTGATAGAACCAGACCGAAAATTGTCCCGAAAGCTCCGACGCGGAGATGCTAAAATTGTCCAATCTTGGCCCCGTTCTCATCACCGGCTGTTCAACTGGCGTCGGCCGCGCTGCAGCAAGAGCGTTTCGCGCCGCGGGCTTCGAGACCTTTGCGACCGCCCGCAATCCCGCCACGATCGAAGAGCTCAGCGCCATCGGCTGCCGCACGCTCGCTCTCGACGTCACGGATGAAGACCAGCGGCGTTGCGCGGTCGAAGCCGTTGAGAAGCAATTCGGTGCAGTCCGCATTCTCGTGAACAATGCGGGCTACGGCCAGTATGGGCCGATCGAGGAAATATCGCTCCACGACATGCGGCGGCAGTTCGAGACCAATGTTTTCGGTGGGATGCGGCTCTCGCAACTCGTATTGCCCGCCATGCGGCGCGTCGGGAAGGGCCGCATCGTCAACGTCAGTTCGGTCGCAGGCCGCGTCGCCATCATGGGCGGCGGCGCCTATCACGCATCCAAATTCGCCATTGAGGCGATCGCCGATGCGATGCGCCCCGAAGTCGAGCCCTTGGGCATCGCCGTCGTGAATGTGCTGCCGGGGCCGATTGCGACGCAGTTCGAGGCCACGCTCATGAAAACCATCCCAGATACCGGCGCCGCGAGCCCCTATGCGCCATTCAAGAAAAGCCTTGCGCGATACATGCACAGATTCCTCAGTCCAGGCGGCTTCGGCGTCATGACCGCCGAGCATGTCGCAAGAATTGTTTTCAAGGCCGGGACGGTGTCGCACCCGCGCACGCGCTACAGCGTCGGCTTCTTCGCCAAGCTTGGCCCGTTCGGCCGCGCCCTGACGCCGGACCGGCTGGTGGACGCCGTGACCAGTCGGTCCATGCCGAGCAAGAGATGACCTTCCTGACGGCGCTGGACCAGAACGTGGAGATCGGCTGAAAAAAATTGTCCGAACCAAATATCTCCCCGCCCCCTACCCCCACTCGATTGTAAACAAGAGATATAACATACTGTTTTTATTCGATAAATGACACACAAAAAATCAAAATACCGTCAACTTTACCGTCATAAATTGCTCCCGTCCGCATGCGCTCCAGGCTACCCCACAGTATCCAAACGCCCCACTCGCGCAGAAGGGCAATTCAACTTTATCTTCGACACTCCACACCACTTTGCCATCATCCCGAACTCGTCGCGATCGATAGCTGTCGTCCGCCCAGCAGCGCAAAGGCCCGCGTCCTGCAGGTCAGTACGATGACTTGCTGCTTCAGTCCCGCTCGGTTGAGCGCGTCGAACATCTGCTCAATACGGTCGTCATCTGAAAAGACCAGCGCATCGTCGAGAATAATCGGAACGGGCTGCCCGCGATCGCAGATCATCGCGCCCATGGCGAGCCGAACCAGCACAGCGATCTGCTCCTGTGTGCCCGCCGACAGGCGCTCAAAGTTTTCAGCATTTGGTCCGTTTCTCCTGATCCCAGCGATGGAAAATCCATCGCCAAGTTCGATCTCGGCCGCTGGAAACACGTCGTTCAAAAAGGGCTTCAGGTGTCGCCGCAGCGGCGCATGGAGCCGATCTCGTTGTTCGGTGTAGCACGCCTCAACGGTGCTCTTCAGAAGCAGCAAGGTCTCCACGCGACCCTTGTATTTTTCAACTTCGCGTTCCGTCAGGTCGCGGGCTTGCCGCAACTCCTCGACCTTTTCCCCAAGGCCGTCGCCGCCGGCATTTTGTATCTGCCCTTCGAGATTGGCGATTTCCCGGTCCAGGGTTCCGAGACGGGTCTTCTGGTTGTCCAATGCGTTGAGGAGGCGCGTAATACGGTTCTGCCGACGCTCCAATTCTTCAACCGAAGGTGCTTTCTGACGCTGCTCCTCCAAGGCTGCAGCCTTAATTCGATAGTCGCCTTGCGCGTCCTTGACCGCCTTGTCAGCGGCGGCGACCAGGGAAAGACGATCAGAATCTGGAAGAATGGCCAGATCCGCTTCTAAGCGATTTTGGATTTCAGTCAGCGTTCCGCCGAGCCGGCCACGGGCGTCGGCCACTTTCGAAAGTATCGTGTTCTGGGCATCGACTGCGCCGTCAAGCGCCTGCCGTTGGCGACGCGCCTCTTCCCGGTTCAGCCGCAGGCCATCCTGGCGCCCGGCAATATCCTCAGGCGACGGAAGGCTATCAACCTTCATCTGCGCCAACGCCTCGGCCACCATCGCGTCGATAGCTTGGATCTCGGTTTTGAGCCCCTCGATCGCCAAAGCGGGGGACGCCTCGGAAATCCCCAACATTTTGAGTTCGGCCCGAAGCGCTAGGGCCTCAGCTTCCAGCGCTTCGCGCCGCGCACGCGCCGCGCGCAGATCGCTGGCGGAGGCGACGCCTGCGTCTTCGATCAGTTTGGAAAGGCGCCTTTGGGCATCCTGACGCTTCTTCTGATCGACGGCGCTCGCCGCCTTTGGCGGGGTGACCGTGATTGTCGCCACATCGGCGACCCGAATGGTCAGCGGATCGATCGCGGCGTGAACGACGTTGCCGGCAAGCAGAGCGTCGCCAATCGAAACCTTTCCCGCGCCAGCCGCCCCCAGCTCGATAGCCACTTCGGGGGCCGCCGCTTCGAGACGCGCGGTCAAGATCGCGACCTCGCGCTCGACATCATCCAAGGACGTCAAAACGGTTGCGGTAACGCGGTTATTGGCCAGGGCTGCGGCGCTCTTGACGAGCCGTTCGCCAAGCTCCACCAACCCATCCCGCTGGCGGACGAGCGTTTCACGCGCGTTGGCGCGCGCGACGACACCCGCGAGCTGCTGAAGGCTGCGCTCTAGTTCTTCGTCCCGCTCAGCCTGTGCGTCGAGTTCGGCAATCTGGTCCCGCGCACCGCGGATCACGTCCCGCGCGGCCTGCTCCTGAGCCTCGAGCGGCGCTAAGCCGGCGCGCCACTCCTTGTCACGCTGGCGATCACTGTCGATGCGCGCCCTTCGATCCTCAAGATCGGAAAGTTGGTGCTCGACACGTTCGAGGATGGCCTTGCTGCGCTGCTCCGCAAACTCGAACTGCGCGAGCAAGGCTGCGGCCCTCTCACCGGCCTTCTGGCTCTCTTGCGCAGCTTCGAGGTCTGTCGTCATTTCCTTGAGCAATGCAGGGTCACCCAAGCGAGCACGCTCGCTCCGCTTCGAACCCAGCTCGACCAACTGCCCATCAAGAACAGACAGCCGCATCTCGCCATCGGTCAGATCCCTTTGGAGCGTTTCAAGGCGGGTCGTTGCTTCAGCCAGCGGACGGCCGGCCTTCGGACGGCCCGTGTCCGTCACCAATTGCGCAAGCTCCTCCTTCAACGCCGCCAACACGGCGCGAGCACGCTCGCCGCCGACCAGGCTGCCCACTTCGGCCTGGATCGCCGAGTTGAGAACGGTCGTCGCCGCTTCGGTCGGCTCAGGGACCTTGAAGGATTGTCCCTGTCCAACCCAAAGAATGCCAAAAGCGGACTCATCGACGGAGCGCCCGCTTCCGGGGGCGACGCCGAGAAGTTCCCAAAGCATCTCGTCGGCCTCGCGGCCGCGCGCAATTTCTACGCTTCCCCGCATCAGACTTGCGGCCGGGCTTTTCACAAAGGATTTCGTGATGGTGTAGGGCTGATCGGCATGTTCAAAACCCAGCGTGACCGTGATGGGCAGAGATAACCCTTCTGTGGCGAGGATCCGAACGCTTTCGTTCTTGGTGTTGTGACGTTCGAAGATGCAGGCGCGGACCGCACGAAACAGGGTGGACTTACCCGCTTCATTTCCGGCCGCGAGAATATTGACGCCGGTACCGAGGCCTGTGACCTCGCTTCGGATCCCAAACTTTCCGACCCCGTCGACGACGATACTGGTGATCTTCATATCGCTACGCTCCCGTCCCAACGGCCATGACGAAAAGTTGGACGAGCGCGTCTTCGGCACGGCGCTTTTCAACCGGCCCAACCGCCGCGTCTTCGGCCACAGCCTTCAATCGATCCGCCGCATGGCGCAGCACGCCACCGAAATCGATCAACTCCAGATCCGCTGCGCTTGGGCGGATCGCCAGTCCCGTATCATCCACGTCGAGGTGAAACATCGCGGCGCCGATACCCAAGAGCCTGCGATCGAGTTCCGTCCGGCCCGCAAGCGGCAGCGTCCCCTTCAGCCAAAGGCGCAGAATTGTGCTGGATAGGTCCGGCAACCCTCTGAGGCGCGTCTCCAGGTCTTCAAGCTCCCCCGCGTCGGATAGCTGGTCCTCGATCGTCAGCCATCGATAGCTGCCGACCTTGTGTGAAGTGACATTGGCGGGAGCGCCCGGTCCTGGAGTTTCGACAACAAGCGCCTGACCGGCTTCCTGACCACCGGCGCGGTCTGGTTCCGGTGTCCCTGAGTACCAGACGGACGGGCCGATCTGGATGGTCCGGTGCCAGTCGCCAAGCGCTAGATATTCAAGTCCGGCCAGCGCGGGCCGACGGGGATCGATCGGATTGGTCGCTTCGCCGCCGGAACCAAAACCAACGACCGAACCATGGGCGACACCAATCCGGATCGCGCCAAGCGCCGTCTCGGCCCGGTCCATCCATTCAGTGAGGTCGGCGCCCTCGGTCTTCCGTGTCAGCGGCGCCGGCAGGAGCATGGCGCCTGGGCCGAAGTCTACCGGCTCGGGCTTGAGATGCAGGTGAACGTTGGCTGGCGGGCCACTCTCCAGGACCCGATCCCAGACGCCTTTCGGCCGATGGGGGTCATGGTTCCCTGGCAGCAGATGCCATTGGACATCACTGAACCGGCGCATTCTCTCCAGCGGCTCAAGCAAGGTCCGCGGCGTCGGCGCCTCGGTGTCGTAGACGTCACCGGCCACCAGAACGTGCGCTGCCCCTTCCTTCGCGGCGAGCCGGCCAATATTCTCGATCGCGACCAAGCGGGCTTGCCGCAGCACGCTTTCCCGGTCGCCAAATTGCTTGAATGGCTTACCGATCTGCCAATCCGCAGTGTGAATAAAGCGCATCGCAATCCTCCCCTTCTACTCAGGAACCCAAGCGTTTGGGTCGACCGCCTGGGCACCACTCAATCCGCCGTCATGCCGTCGATCGAGGTGACGGCGCGTCTCGCCGCCATCGACAACGTAGCACTCGATCAGGGCCGGAAGGAAGCTGAGAGAGCGTCAAGGAGGCTGCGGGACACGGCGCGGATGGAGTCACATGACGGTGGAATTTTGTTCGGCGCCGATCTCTGTCAGAGTTTGTCGCTAACGGAGCTGCATCGTGGCGGGAATGCTCGAGAGGATCTGAGCGCGTTGACAATGGCGCGCGCTCTTGGGACACTCGGGCCCCGCTTCTCCGGACTGGGATCGGCCGATGAGTCCGAGCGATGACGCTGTCGTGGAAAGCCTCGTCAAGCAGTTCGCGGACGATCGCACCCGGCTTCTAGATATTGTCGAAGAGGTCCAGCACCGCTTCGGTTATGTCAGCGATGATGCGGTCCGGGCCATTGCGACAAGACTTGGCATCCATGCTGTCGAAGTCGAAGACATGCTGTCCTTCTATTCCTTCTTCGACAGGGAACCTCGGGGCCGTTTTCGGATCCGTCTCTCCAACACTCCCATCTCATTCATGAAGGGCGCAAAGGAGGTCGCTCGCGCCTTCGAGGAGACGCTCGGCATCTCCATCGGCGAGACCTCGGCGGACGGCACATTCACGCTGGAATGGACGAGCGATATCGGCATGGCCGATCAGGAACCAGCCGCCCTGGTCAACAAGATGGTGCTGACCGCGCTCACGCCGGCGGATGTGCCGGCGATCGTCGCTGCTCTGCGGCAACGTGGACATGACGGCGGCGCGCCTCCGTTCACCTTGCATCAGTCAGAGCGGGCCATGCTGCCGAAAGCAACGGTACGGCCGAGCCTCGTGCAGCCTGGGCCGCTCCTGTCGGGACTGCTCGGTCGTGGCGAGGGGATCAAGGCCGCCCTGGCCCGCACGCCCGAGAAGCTTATCGACGAGATCACCAACTCCAAGCTCCGCGGGCGCGGCGGGGCCGGCTTTCCAACGGGAATGAAATGGCGGCTCACCCGCAAGGCGGTCGGCAAGGACCACTATGTGGTCTGCAACGCCGACGAGGGCGAGCCAGGCACCTTCAAGGATCGGGTGCTGCTGTCCGAATTCCCGGATCTCGTTTTCGACGGCATGACGATTGCCGGCTATGCGCTCGGCGCGCGGCACGGGCTCGTCTATCTCAGGAGCGAGTACGCCTATCTGTGGGACCCTCTTCAGGAAGTCCTGAAGACCCGCCGTGCCCTCGGGCTGCTCGGCGCCTATATCTGCGGCTGCGAAGGGTTCGATTTCGACATTCGGATCCAGCTTGGCGCCGGCGCCTATATCTGCGGCGAAGAATCGGCGCTCATCGAATCTCTTGAGGGGAAGCGGGGAGCGCCGCGCGACCGCCCACCCTTTCCGACTGAGCGGGGCTACCTTCATCAGCCGACCGCCGTCGACAATGTCGAGACATTCGCCTGCGCCGCCCGCATCGTCGAGAAAGGCGCTGCCTGGTTCGCGGGATATGGCACGAAGGAATCGACCGGCACGAAGCTGATGTGCGTCTCGGGCGATTGCGCGCATCCCGGCGTATATGAGGTGCCGTTCGGAATCACCGTCAACGAGCTTCTCGATCTGGTCGGCGCACCGGACGCCGAATACGTCCAGGTCAGCGGTCCCTCCGGCCAGGCCGTCGCGCCGAAGGATTTCGGCCGCCGCATCGCCTACGAGGATCTGTCGACCGGCGGTTCGACCATGATCTTCGGTCCAGGGCGCGATGTCCTCGAGATCGCGCTGCAATTCGCCGATTTCTTCGTCCACGAATCCTGCGGCTGGTGCACGCCATGCCGGGTTGGCACCACGCTACTCAAGCAAGGAATGGAGAAGGTCGTCTCAGGCCGCGCAACCCTCACCGACCTCGCTCAGATGGAAGCCCTTGCGAACACCGTTGCGCGGATGAGCCGCTGCGGGCTCGGCCAGATGGCGCCGAACCCGATCCTGACCACGATGCGCAGCTTTCCCGAGCTCTACGAGGCGCGGCTTGCGGCCACCCCGTTCACGCCGCTCGTCACGTTGCACGACGCTTTGCGCGAGGCGGTCGAGGTTCAGGGCCGCGAGCCCGTGCCCCAGGAGATCTAGAATGGGCGCAGAAACCTTCCGGTTCACCATAGACGGGATCGAAGTCAAGGCCTCGAAGGGCCAATCCGTCATCGAAGCCTGCGACGCGGCCGGGATTTATATTCCGCGCCTCTGCTACCATCCCGACCTCGAACCCGCCGGGAATTGCCGGGTCTGCACCTGCAAGATCAATGGCCGCAATAGTGCGGCCTGCGTGACCCCGGCAGCTCATGGCATGGTGATCGAGAACAACACGCCGCAGCTCACCGACGACCGGCGCACCATCATCGAAATGCTGTTCGTCGAAGGCAATCATCCCTGCCCCTACTGCGTGGCGAGCGGGGATTGCGAACTGCAGGCGCTTGGCTATCGGCTCGGCATGATTGCGCCGCCCCAGCCTTATCAGTGGCCGGAACGGGAGATCGACGCGACGCATCCCGACATCTATCTCGATCATAACCGCTGCATCCTCTGTTCGCGCTGCATCCGCGCGTCGCGCATGGAAGACGGCAAGACCGTGTTCGGCTTCGAAGGCCGCGGCATAGCCATGCGGTTGAACGTCGATGCCGAGGGTGGCCTCGGTGACACCCAGATGGCTGCCGTCGACAAGGCGGCCAGCGTCTGTCCGGTCGCCTGCATCGTCATCAAGCGCGACAGCTACCGGGTTCCAAACGGCAGCCGCCGCTTCGACAAGGCTCCGATCGGCAGCGACATCGAGGCGAAGCGGAAGCAGGGCAAATCATGACCGCCACTTCAGCGAAAGACCAGGCCACGGCAAAACCCAGACTCGCCACATGCGCCCTGACAGGCTGTTTCGGCTGCCACATGTCGCTGCTCGACATCGACGAGCGGATTCTCGAGCTGGTCGATCTCGTCGATCTCGACGTCTCGCCATTCGACGACAAGAAGGCGTTCGATCGGCCTGTCGATATCGGTTTCGTCGAAGGGGGCTGCTCGAACGAGTACAACGTCAAGGAACTCAAGGAATTCCGGAAGCGTTGCCGGATCCTGGTGTCGGTCGGCGCCTGCGCGATCAATGGCGGCGTCCCGGCGATGCGCAACACCGTCGGCCTCCGGGAATGCCTGGAGGCCGTCTATCTCCATGGGGCCTCGCTCGAAGGCGCTGGCACGATCCCGAACGACGAGGATCTGCCGCTGCTCCTCGACCGTGTCTATCCGTCGCACGAGGTGGTGAAGATCGACTACTTCCTGCCGGGTTGCCCGCCCTCCGCCGACGCCATCTGGGCGGCGCTCAAGGCCTTGCTCGCCGGCACCGAGCCGGTGCTGCCCTATCGGCTTCTGAAATACGAATGACGCGCATCGTGTCCGGACATAAGCCATGAGCGACAGCCAGGTCAGCCAGGGGCCGCGCAAGATCATCATCGACCCGGTCACCCGCGTCGAAGGTCACGGCAAGGTCACCATCAGGCTCAACGAGGCCGGCGAGGTCGAACAGGCCCGGTTCCACACCGTGGAGTTCCGCGGCTTCGAGCGGTTTATCCAGGGGCGGCTGTATTGGGAAGTCCCCGTCATCGTCCAGCATCTCTGCGGCATTTGTCCGGTCAGCCATCATCTTGGCGCCGGCAAGGCGATGGACCTCATTGCCGGGGTGGACCGGCTGACGCCCACGGCGGAAAAGATGCGGCGGCTGATGCATTACGGCCAGGTATTGCAGTCGAATGCCGTGAACTTCTTTCATCTGGCCTCGCCCGACCTCCTGCTCGGGTTCGAGGCGCCGGTCGCGCGGCGGAACATCATCGGCGTGATCGAAGCCTTTCCCGAGGTCGGCAAGTGGGCGATCTTCATCCGCAAATACGGGCAACAGGTGATCGCCGCGACCGGCGGCCGACGTGTCCATCCGCGACTTTGCATCCCGGGCGGAGTCAACCAGAATCTGACGGTGGAAAACCGGGACGCGCTCAGGCAGGACATCGACCAGATCATCCAGTGGTGCGGCGAGGCTCTGGAACTCCACAAATCCTTCGTCCGCTCCCATGAGAAGCTGCACGAGACATTTGCGAGCTTCGAGTCGAACTACATGAGCCTCGTCGGGACGGATGGCGGCATGGATCTATACGATGGCGGGCTCCGCGCCATCGATGCGCAGGGCAGGCCGATCTTCGAGGGCGTCCGCCCAGCCGACTACCGCAACTACCTTGTCGAGGAAGTCCGATCCTGGAGCTACATGAAGTTTCCGCATATTCGCTCGCTCGGCCGCGAGCACGGTTGGTATCGGGTCGGCCCCTTGGCCCAACTGAATTGCTGCGCCTTCATCGGCACGCCCATTGCCGAGGCCGCACGCAAGGACTTCATGGCGCTCGGACATGGCGGGCTGGTCCATGCGACCCTCGCCTATCACTGGGCCCGGTTGATCTGCATGATCCACTGTGCCGAGACAATCAAGGACCTGCTGTTCGACGACGACCTTCAGGGGACCGACCTGATAGTGACGGGCGAGCGGCGACCGGAAGGCATGGCGATCATCGAGGCGCCGCGCGGGACGTTGCTTCACCACTACACGGTCGACGACAACGACCAGGTGACGGCTGCGAACCTGATCGTCTCTACGACCAACAACAACGAAGCGATGAACCGCTCGGTGACGAAAGTCGCTGTGGACGATCTCACCGGGCATGAGATCACCGAGGGGCTCCTGAACCACATCGAGGTTGCGATCCGCGCGTATGACCCTTGTCTCTCATGCGCCACGCACGCGCTTGGCGACATGCCGCTCATCGTCACGCTGGAGGACGCGGATGGTTCGGTCATCACAACTAAGGTGAAGCAATGAGCACACTCGAATCTTGTTTGGCCCCACCACGCGTGCTTGTCCTTGGCTACGGGAATCCTGGGCGCCAAGACGACGGCCTGGGGCCGGCTGTGGCAGCCGAGATCGACGCGCTGGGATGGCCCAACGTCACAGCTTACGACAATTACCAGCTCAACATTGAGGATGCGATGGACGTCGCCGCGCATGACGTCGTGTGGTTCGTCGATGCGGCCAAGGCCGGACCATCACCCTATGACCTGCGCGACCTGTCGGCCGCCTCGACAATCGAGTTCACCAGCCACATCCTGCGTCCCGAGGCCGTACTGGCCATCGCGCGCCAATACTACGGAAAGTCACCCCAGGCCTTCCTGCTGGCCATTCGTGGCTACCAGTTCGAGTTCGTTGAAGAGCTCACGGTTGGCGCCATCGATAATCTCCGCCTTGCCTTGGCCATGCTCACCAATAAAATTCGGGCTCTGTGCCCGCCGGTGGCGCCATGAATATCGGCCTTGGCGACCGGCGTCGGACAATCCTTCTGATCGATGCGGACGCGCACGCCAGGGCGATCCTGCGCAACGCGCTGGAGGCTGCCAACTTCTCGGTGGGAGAGGCAGCGAACTATCGGGAGGGCGAACGGACCGCCTTGCGGATCAAGCCCGATGCTATTCTCACTGAATTGATGACGGATCCTGCCGAAGCCGGAATGACGATTTCCGAGACGCTCAGGGCAAGTGGCAGCACGATCCCCTGCTACATCGTCAGCACGGCCAGCGACGCGCTGATCGGCTCCGTGGGACTTCATGAGATCGGCATATCCGGCGTGTTCCTCAAGCCAGTCGACACCGCGATCATAGTCCAGACGCTCAAGACGCGGCTCGGGGTGGATCAGGCAGACGCCGGACGTACATGAGATATCTCTCGTCGAGAGCGTCGCGTTGGTCGAGCAGAAATCATCGGCCGCGCCCTCACCCTTTTGGGACTCACACGTATCTTCCCGCCACTTCCCCGGACGAGCCCAGTTGATCTCGGCTGTTGCCGAGATCAACATTGAGTATGGCCAAGTCGGGCACGCCCGACTTGGCGAGCGGGCGAAGATCCGGGGTCCATTGATCGCGGAACGCCCGTTCTGCACGCAGTTCCTGGACCCCGGCTCTCTGATTCGCTTCGACGGGGGAAGTGGCCAACGAATCTGATCGGCGGACACCGTAGCGCCTCGCTCCCACTCGATCGTTCGTTGTCACAACAGACCCAACGCGGAAAGCGCGCGTTTCAGATCGTCCGGCAGATCCGGATCGCCACCCCGTCGCGCCTGATCGGGCGGCGCGTCCTTGTCCTCCAAGTAACGCCAGCCTTGAAAGGCGCGATGCGGCCGCATCGCGACGGGAATGAGTTCGGGATCATAAACCAGGCCGCATTGCGCGATGCCGTCACGCACCAGCGGGCGAAACTCGATGAGCCTTTGCCGCGCGGCGATAAAGCCTTTGATGACCCAGTAGAGCGAGCCGCCGTCGAGCAGCTCGGCGCTGCGCCTTGGCATGTGGCGGGTGATGTGGATCAGCTCCGGCTTTTGCTTGCGCCGCGCCATGTCCTTGAGGCGGCTCTCCTGTCGCACGGCGAGATCTGAAAAGGACTCGATGCCGACCGCGAGTTTGAGAAGATGGAGGGGCATCTGCTCTTGTGCCTCCTTGCGGCAAATTCAAAGATGGTCCGAGACCCGCCATAAGCGGACTAATGCACCGTACGTTGGATGCGCTGTTGCTGGTAATTGCGCGGCATTACTGTTTCCTATCTCCCGCTAGCAGTTCAGCAGCCCGTCCTTTGAGCTCAGCCAGCATCTTTTGCGCGATCTCTTCAACGGTCAGAAAATCGGCGAGAAGCTGGGAGTGAAAAAAGATCGGCGTAGCGTTTTCCTCGAATGAATGCATCATAATCGGCGAAAACGTTGCTAGCGACATTTGCTTGGCCCGGAGACGTTCCATCTCGTGATGATTGCGCTCGCGCTTCGCAGTCCAAATCTTCTGCGTCACCTCATCATAAGCTGCTCGGTTCCTGTCGGGTACCGTGTAGGGCGGAATGTAAAGGGGAATGCGATGAGCCAGCGCGTGACGATATCCCTGCATGCCCTCGAACCAGTCGTTCAAGCCTTCCAGATATGTTTGGAAGTCACTGCCAAAAGACTGACGGAGCCTTACGCATCTCGGCCCCAAACCTACTTGCACATCTCTAATCCTGGGCGTGACGTCGCAAAGCCTGGTTTCGTAAAACCAAACCCAGGCCAAATTATCTATCCCCCCAAAAACGTTCAGGATGAAGGCTTGCAAAGAGAGTTCAGCACTATTTCTTGTTTGATCCGATGGTATCTCCACGCTTTCAGGTGGAAGAAATTCAAACACCTTACGCGCCGCGGTGGCCAGAAGGCTGATACGTCTTCCGAATCCATGCGAGGCGTGTTCCGCTGCTCTCGGATGTGCAAATGGGTACGAGAGATATGTATCGGCAAGCGCGATGCGTTTGCTCTCCAAAAGGTAAAGAACTTTGTAGAGCTGATCTACTCCGCCTTCTGAGTAAGGCATGGCCATTATCCTAAACGTCCGCTTAGGTCACATCTTCGCGTTGCGGAGGTCGCAGTTGCGCCAGAAGCAGGCATACTCACGATGCAGCCGAATAGCCCGGAACCGACCCCAACGCTGACAATGGCTTCAACGCACTCGGCACCCGCAGACGCTTTCTTCTTTAATTTGCTCTGATTGTAATCAATAGCGGCACGGCCGAGATTTTTTTGAGCGTTGCCTGCGCTCAGCAGCTACTGAACAATCAACTAACGCTTTTTGACGGGCAGTTGACCCTTGGCAGTGGAGCCGTTTGAGGCGTCCTTTTTCTCAACGTCTTTGCGTAGCTGCGCAATGCGCGGGGCATCCCAGGTGACATATCGCTTTTTCTGAAGGCCGAACTTCGCCAACGCCTGGCAATCTAGCCGGATCGCAACATCAAAGAGATTGTTGGCAAAGCCCACAATCTCGTCGAAATCAGCGCGGAACCGCTTCCCTTGCACAAACTTGTAAGCGTGCTGATGGCCCGCTATACGGCTCAGGAACAGCTCATTCACTACACCCCGGTTGTGCGTGTAGATGTTTCGTAGTTCGATCGCGATGCTCAAACAAATACGTTCGTCGTCGTTGTTGACCAGCGCAACATTAAGACGCTGATCCAGAAATTCTTCGATCCCTCGCAGGCCGCCATAGCTTAGGTCGTTGAGCTTCCGATTAACAAGGAAATCCACAAGATCGCGACGATTGGTGAATCTCAGCACATCTTCCGTTTTTATCTGTTCCTTTGAACGCAGAAGTTCTGGCTTCTTAGACATGCAAGCCTGAAGCGTCTCCGAGAGGAAGGACATGAAATTGTCCACCAACCGGATAATCATCAATTCGGATTGGTACCCGCCGAACGACTGAAGCTTGCGGAACACGGGCTCTGGGTTCTGTTGCACCTGCTCGAAATTGGTGACGAATTCCTTATCGCCCGTACTGGCCAAGGCCTTTGCCGCCGTAAATCGCGCCTTGTCAGTGTTCGTCGAAAGCGTCACCGCAAACAGGAAAAAATCGAAGATTCGGAAGTGCTGTAGTTGAAAGCGATAGCCGGCCTCCGAACATGACGCTTGGCGCTTTGGCGCGCGGGGTATCAATTCCGGCGGCGCGGGATCGTCGTCACTCAGTCCTTCCAACGGATCAGTCATCAGCGGAGCCTGCGGCAGCTTAGCTATTGAATTAGTGAACTAAATTTTTTAGAGAGCAAATCGCCCTCACTCCCACTCGATCGTCCCCGGCGGCTTCGACGTCACATCATAGACGACGCGGTTGATGCCCTTCACCTCGTTGTCCAGACCTTAGAACGAATATTCCAATCCGAAAGTGGCTCCTTGAAAGAGCACATTTGACTCGCAGTTGACGCCAAGTGCGCGCACATTCGCGAGAGTCAAAGTTTCCTGGATCTGTCCAGGCGCCAAAGCAACGCCGTCGAGCCATAGCGCTTCGTAGCCTGCCTTGAGCGCGAGTCCCTTGATAAGTTGATATTTCAACTGCAAGCCGGCTTCGCTGGCGAAGGCGGCGTGGTTCGTCGTGGCTTGCGATCGGTGCACCACCTTCTGGAGGCTCACGCCAGTTGACTGCTCGGCATTGTCATCAAAGAGGCCGATCTTTATCAGCCCGTCGAGCGAAAAACGACCAAGCTCCAGTATTTTTCCGTCCACGCCGATTTGGATGCCATAAAGATTGTTCGTGGTGCTTGTCGTCCAGAAGGGGGGATAATTTCCTGCTGGCCCACCCTGGGGGCACTGGTAAATCTGAAAAAGATTGTAAGCATGACAAGTTGATTTCCACGTCGGCGCTTCGCGATCTGCGGGGGTCAACGTGCCCTGAAGATCGTCATTCAGTTGCAGCCACCGGAATCCGGCCAGCATGGTCACGCGGCTGGTGAGATCCAACCGCCCGTTGACCTCGGCACTATAAAGATTTGTGGCGGCACTCCATGCCATTCCTTGGTATGGGAAATCTTGAGTCTGCCAGAAGTTGCCAGGCGCCTTCATCACCAGCCAGTCCGCCGGACTGTCGGGGCCAATGACTTTGGTGGCGGTCTGGTCGAAGATGTTGAAATAGGACAACTCCACGCCGTAGCCGGAATCGCCGTGGTAAGTCAGGCTTATTTTCGGTCCAGCGGAAAAACCTTGTCGAAACTGGTTGCTATTGAAAGCTTCGACGCCAGGGGCAGTCGACGTATCTTCGTAGGGTGGATTGTAGAATGGTACGTCGCCCGGCACGCGTTCAACGAGCGTTCGATTTACGCCGCCTAGGCGTTCCAAGACGATAGCCTCGGCCGAGACAGTCCATCGCGGAGTGCTCTCCAACTCGTCAGCCGGCGTTTGTGGGAATAATGGGGGCAACCAATTCTCTTGGTCTCCGGCCGTGGCCGTTATCGGCCGGAATAGCGTGGCGAGCAGAGTGCAGAGAAAACAGGTGGCGACAAACCCATGCCCATCACGAAAAAATCCAAAAAGAGTTCTCATGTGACCTGCCCCCGGATTTGGTCACCCTCTATTTTTCTTAAACTTTTCTTCTCAGGAGCCCTCCAGGATATCCCACCTCCCTCACTCCCACTCGATCGTCCCTGGCGGTTTGCTCGTCACATCGTAGACGACGCGGTTGATGCCGCGCACCTCATTGATGATCCGTGTCGCCGCGCGGCCGAGAAAACCCATGTCGAACGGGAAGAAATCCGCCGTCATGCCGTCGATCGAAGTCACCGCGCGCAAGGCGCAGACGAAATCATAAGTGCGCCCGTCGCCCATCACGCCGACCGTTTGCACCGGCAGCAGCACGGCGAAGGCCTGCCAGATTTGATCATAAAGGCGGGCCTTGCGGATCTCGTCGAGATAGATCGCATCCGCCTTGCGCAGAACGGCGAGCTTTTCCTTTGTGACGCCGCCGGGGCAGCGGATGGCGAGGCCCGGCCCCGGAAAGGGATGCCGGCCGACGAAAGCTTCCGGCAGGCCAAGCTCCCGACCCAGCGCGCGCACCTCATCCTTGAACAGCTCGCGCAAAGGCTCGACGAGCTGCATCTTCATGCGCTCCGGCAGGCCGCCGACATTATGATGCGATTTGATCGTGACCGAAGGCCCGCCATGAAAAGAGACGCTTTCGATCACATCGGGATAGAGCGTGCCTTGCGCGAGAAATTTCGGCGCGCCACGGCCGTCTGCGGCGATCTTTTCCGCCTCCTTGTCGAAAGTCTCGACGAAGAGTTTTCCAATGATCTTGCGCTTCTCTTCGGGATCGGTGACGCCCTTGAGCGCGGACAGAAAAATCTCGCCGGCTTCGACATGATGCAGCGGAATATTGTAATGACCGCGGAAGAGCGAAACGACCTCCTCCGCCTCGCCTTGCCGCAGCATGCCGTGATCGACGAAGACGCAGACGAGCCTATCGCCGATCGCCTCATGGATCAGCACGGCGGCGACGGCGGAATCGACGCCGCCCGAGAGGCCGCAGAGGACACGCGCACCGCCGACCTGGGCGCGGATCGAAGCGATGGCCTCGGCGCGAAAGGCGCCCATGGTCCAATCGCTCCTGAGGCCGGCGACTCTATGGACGAAATTCGACAGAAGCTTCGCGCCATCCGGCGTATGCACGACTTCGAGATGGAATTGCACGGCATAATAATGCCGCGCCTCGTCGCCGATGACGGCGATCGGCGCATGTTCGGAAGTGGCGAGGCGCGAAAAACCTTGCGGCAGCTCGCTCACCGCATCGCCATGGCTCATCCAGACGGGATAGCTCCGGCCCTTCTCCCAAACGCCTTCGAACAAGGGGCTGTCGCGCAAAATTTCGACTTCGGCGCGGCCGAATTCGCGATTCTCGCCGGCTTTGACCTTGCCGCCCAATTGCGCGGCCATGACCTGTTCGCCATAGCAAATGCCGAGGATCGGCACGCCCGAGTCGTAGATCGCCTGCGGCGCGCGTGGCGAATTTTCCTCCAGGACAGACGCCGGACCGCCCGACAATATGACCGCCTTGGGCGAAAGCGCCACAAAGGCTTCGGCGGCCTTTTGGAAAGGCGCGATCTCGCAATAGACGCCGGCCTCGCGGACACGCCTGGCAATGAGCTGCGTCACCTGCGAGCCGAAATCCAGGATCAGCACCTTGTCGTGACGCTCTATGATGTCTTGGTGCAAATCGGGGTCGATCATTTCGGTCCTGAATTCTTCTGCTGCGCCTATTTGTGAGGCTTTCCGAAAAAATCGCGAGATTTTTTCAAGGTGAGGTTCAACTGGAAATATAGGTTCGAAGCTTTTCGGCGCACAGCCGGCAGGTTTGCCCGAAGGGCATCCCAATACCGAAAATTTCATTGAACCCTTTCGCCTCACTTTGAGCGATCGAGTTGAGGCGCATGCAAAGCCTATCGCCTATGATCTTTCGTAACGACAACCGACATTCTCCCAGGCACATATGTCCGAGTCTCGCCTTTCGTCCAAAGAGCCGCCGCAATCCCCGCGGCCCATGCGGATTCGTTTCAGCGACATCCCCGCGCTCTTTTCCGAAGGCGCGGAACCGAAGGCGGATGATCTCGCTAAGGCCTGGTGGCCGCATGTCGAGACCAAAAAGCTCCGCCTCAAAATGGCTTGGCCCGCATTCTTCGGCCGGCTGACAGATCGCACGAAGAATTTCTGGTTTGGCGATATGCGCGCCTGAATCTCGGATTGAAGTGTCAGCATGTTCAAGTCTTCATTTTAAGTCTTCATCTTAATCTGTCCCGCGATTAATTTTTAACTCCGCCGCAGGCCGGCGATGAAGAAACCGTCGGTGCCGGCCGTGGCGGGCGAAAAGCGCAACCCCGGTCCGAGGCGTGAGGCAAAACGGCCGAGCTCGGCCAAGCCCGCCGCCTCCGCGAGTTCACCAGCGCCGATCGGGGCGAACTGATCCTGCCGTGCGAGAAAAGCCGCAATCCTGTCTTCATTCTCTTCCCGTAGAAGCGAACAGGTCACATAGATCAGCCGGCCGCCAGGTTTGACGAATTGTGTCGCTATTTCAATGAGCTCATCCTGTTCCTTCAGGCGCTGCTCAAGCGCGCCGGGGCGGATCCGCCATTTCGCGTCGGGATTGCGCCGCCAGGTTCCCGTGCCGGTGCAGGGCGCGTCAACCAGGACAAGATCGCATCGCCCCGCGAGATCGGCCAAAACATCGCTGCCGCGCCGCGGCGGGCGGAGCTGCACATTGCGGGTTGCCGCCTTTTCGAGCCGCGGATAGATGCCGGCGAGCCGCGCCGCATTGCGATCAGTCGCATAGATCTGGCCGTGATTGTCCATGATTGCGGCGAGCGCCAGGCTCTTGCCACCGCCGCCCGCGCAAAGATCGAGCACTTGCTCGCCAGGCTTGGCGCCGCAAAGCAGAGCCGCGAGCTGCGATCCCTCATCCTGGATTTCGATGAGACCCTTGACATAGGCCGGTTCGCCGGCGAGCGAAGGATTGCGGCCGTCGGGAGACAGCGGCACGCGCAGACCGATCGGCGAGAGGGGCGTCGGAACGGCGCCGAGATGCGCCAGCGCGGCTTGCGCCTTTTCCCGCGTCGTCTTCAGCGTGTTGACACGCAGATCGAGCGGCGCGCGCGCTGCCAGGGCCTCGCCTTCCGCAACAGCCGCCTCGCCGAAGACGGCGGCGAAAGACGGCGCGAGCCATTCCGGAAAATTGCCGCGCACATGCGCCGGCGCGCCTTCGAGCGAGGCGGCGCTGAGCCGCGCCTCTTCTTCGGCAGTGAGCGGGGCCGGCGCAAATCCCTGTCCCGTGCATAAAGCCGCGATCGCTTCAGGCGGCAGATTGCGCATCTCGCGCAAACTGCCGAGCATGATCGCGCGGGGTGTCTCGGCGCCCATGATGAAACCGGCTGAAGCGCGGCAGCGCAGCGCATCATAGACGAGGGAGGCGAGCGCGGCCCTGTCCTTGGAGCCGGCGAAACGATGCGACAGCCCCCAATCCTTCAAAGCGTCGGATGCGGGCCTGTGGCGCGTTTCAATATCGGCGAATATGTCGATGGCCGCAGCGATGCGGGCGGCGGGGGTCATGTTCTCGGCATCATTGCCCGGTCGGATAATTGGGGCTTTCGCGGGTGATCGTCACGTCATGGACATGGCTTTCGCGATGCCCGGCCGCGGAGACCTTGACGAAGCTGGCACGCGCCTGAAACTCGGCGATGGTTTGCGCCCCGACATACCCCATGGCGGCGCGCAGCCCGCCGCCCAACTGGTGCAGAATCGCCCCCGCCGGGCCACGATAAGGTACCTGGCCTTCGACCCCTTCCGGCACCAGCTTCAATGAATCCTTGATGTCCTGTTGGAAATAGCGGTCGGCCGAACCGCGCGCCATGGCGCCGACCGAGCCCATGCCGCGATAGGATTTGAAGGAGCGGCCCTGCAGCAGATAGACCTCGCCCGGGCTCTCATCCGTGCCGGCGAGAAGCGAGCCGACCATGACGCAATCGGCGCCCGCCGCGATCGCTTTGGCGACATCGCCGGAAAATTTGATCCCGCCATCGGCAATCACCGGAATGCCCGCCGCGCGCGCGACCTCGACCGCATCCATAATGGCGGTCAGCTGCGGCACGCCGACGCCGGCGACGATGCGCGTCGTGCAAATGGAGCCGGGGCCGATCCCGACCTTCACCGCATCGGCGCCGGCATCGATCAAGGCCATGGTGCCGTCGGCCGTCGCCACATTGCCGGCGATCAAGGCCACTTTGTTCGAGGCTCTTTTGATTCGCGTCACTTGATCGAGCACCGATTGCGAATGCCCATGCGCCGTATCGACGACGATGGCGTCGACGCCCGCGTCGATCAAGGCCAACGCCCGCTCATAGCCTTTGTCGCCGACGGTCGAAGCTGCGGCAACGCGCAAGCGCCCTTCACCATCCTTGCTCGCGTCCGGGTGCAGCGTCGCCTTTTCCATATCCTTGACGGTGACGAGACCGACGCAGCGGCCATCGTCGTCGACGACGACAAGCTTTTCGAGCCGGTGCTGATGCAAAAGCCGACGCGCCTCATCCTGGCTCACGCCTTCGCGGATGGTGACAACCTTCTTGGTCATCAGCTCGGACACCGGCTGCAACGGATTATCGGCAAAGCGCACATCGCGATTGGTGAGAATGCCGCAGAGCCGGCCGGGCTTGCCGTTTGGTCCGCGCTCGACGACGGGAATGCCGGAAATCCCGTGCCGGCGCATCAAAGCCAACGCATCGGCGAGCATTTCATCGGGGAAGATCGTGATCGGATTGACCACCATACCGCTTTCATAGCGCTTTACCTTGCGGACTTCTTCCGCCTGCTCTTCCGGGCCGAGATTGCGGTGGATGACGCCAATCCCGCCGGCCTGCGCCATGGCGATCGCCAGCTTGGCTTCGGTCACCGTGTCCATCGCCGCCGAGAGGATCGGCAGATTGAGCGTGATCTCCAAGGTGAGCCGCGTCTTCAGATCGACCGCGCTCGGCATGACCTCGGAGTGGCCGGGCAGAAGCAGCACATCATCGAAGGTGAGGGCTTCTCGGAACGCCGGTCGGATGATTTCGGCCATGGCCAACTCCATCATTGGTGGCGCCGGCTTGCCGGCCCCACGGAAAAGAGGATCGCTCAGCGAATCGGCATGCACCCCGCTGCGAACCAAAGTTGGCAGCGGCTCATAGCACGCCTAAGACGCAGCGCAAAGGAGAGAGGACAGAGCTGTAGATCGATGCCGAGGCTATTGCAAAGAGCTTTGCGGCAGCACCGCGGCGGTTGCCCTTTCCTTTAAGCTCAAATAATTGAGATCCTGCGGAATTTCCAGTTGGCGGCGGATCCTGGGCTTGGCGGTGAATGGGCCGAGGGCCTGCGCAGAGCGGCCGGACGCTTTGCAACTTTTGAAACCGAGTATTTTCTGGGCGGCTCGCTTGCCTGAAAATGCCTGCAGAACGAAAGGATAGGACCGCTTTTGCCGCGCTATGGTCTGACCGCGCTGATCGTCGCTTGCGCCGTCTTCATGGAGACTCTCGACGGGACGGTGATTTCGACCTCGCTGCCGGCGATCGCGGCGGATCTGCATCAAGATCCGATCACGCTGAAGCTCGCGCTCACCTCCTATCTTCTGTCGCTCGCCATCTTCATCCCCGCCAGCGGCTGGGCCGCCGATCGCTTCGGCGCGCGGACGGTCTTCCGCATCGCGATCCTGGTCTTCACCTTCGGCTCGATCCTCTGCGGTCTGTCGAGCACTTTGCCGGAATTCGTCGGCGCGCGCATGGTGCAGGGGATGGGAGGCGCCATGATGGTGCCGGTCGGCCGCCTCGTCTTGCTGCGCTCCGTCGACCGCTCGGAAATGGTGCCGGCGCTCGCCTATCTGATGATCCCGGCGCTGCTCGGCCCGATCGCCGGGCCGCCCATCGGCGGCTTCATCACCACCTATCTGCACTGGCGCTGGATCTTCTTCGTCAATGTGCCGATCGGCGCTTTGGGCATTGGGCTCGTCAGCCTCTTCATCAAGAACATTCGCGCCGAGGAGGTGTGGCCGCTCGATGTGAAAGGCTTTCTGCTGCTCGGCTCCGGCTTGGCCAGCCTCGTCTTCGGCGTCACCGTCATCGGGCGCGGTCTTGTCAGCATGCCGGTCGTCATAGGCCTCATCGGCGCCGGAGCGCTTTTCTTGACCGCCTATGCGCTGCATGCGCGCAAAGCCGCCTTTCCGATCCTTGATTTAAGGCTTCTCGCGATCCCGACGTTCCGGGCCAGCATTCTCGGCGGCTCGCTGTTTCGCATCGGCGTCGGCGCCCTGCCCTTGCTGCTGCCGCTGATGCTGCAGATCGGCTTCGGCATGAATGCCTTCCAATCCGGCTCCGTGACTTTCGTGGCCTCGGCCGGCGCCATGCTGATGAAGGCGACGGCCATGCCGCTCCTGCGCTTGTTCGGCTTTCGCCGCATCCTCATTTTCGATGCGCTGCTGAGCGCCGGCTTTTTCGCAGGCTATGGCTTCTTCACGCCGGCGACGCCAATCATCCTCATGATGGGGCTTCTGCTCGTCGGCGGATTCATCCGTTCGCTCGAATTCACGAGCCTCAATGCGATCGCTTATGCCGAGATCGATGGCGCGGCGATGAGCCGGGCGACGAGTTTTTCCGCCGTCGCCCAGCAATTGTCCTTGAGCCTCGGGATAGCGGTCGGCGCCTTCGTGATCGACATGGCGCGCGATGCCCGCGGCGCGGCGGAGCTGACCGCGGCGGATTTCCGCTGGGCCTTCGTCGTGGTTGCGGTGATTTCGGCGAGCTCGATCGTTTCGTTCTTGCGGCTGCCGGCGGACGCGGGCACCTCGCTCGTCGGCGAGCGGCGCGAAACAGTCAAGGCGTAACGGCTTCGGCATCCAAATGGGATGTCGGCTCTTTCCGCCCCCGAAACCCCGTCGCCAGCACATAGAGCTCGGCGGATTCGGCGCGGCTTGCCGGCGGCTTGATATGGCGCACCTGCGCAAAATCCCGCTTGAGGCGGGCGAGCAGCGCGCTCTCCGTGCCGCCCTGCAGGACTTTGGCGAGGAAAGTGCCGCCTGGGCCTAGAATCTCGCAGGCGAATTCGGCGGCGAGTTCGACGAGGCCGGCGATGCGCAGCTGATCCGTCTTCTTATGGCCGGTCGCATTGGCGGCCATGTCGGATAGAACGACATCGGCGGCTCCGCCGAGCCATTCGCGCAGCATGGCAGGCGCCTCGGAATCGAGAAAATCCATCTGTTTGAATTCGACGCCGGGCATTGGCGCCATAGGCAGAAGATCGATGGCGAAAACCTTGCCTTTGCTTTGCGCGGCGCCGGTTTTGCCGGCCCCGATTTTGGCGGCCGCGACCTGCGACCAGCCGCCAGGGGCGGCGCCGAGATCGACGATTTTTTGGCCGGGCTTTAGGATATGCGTCCGCTCGTCGATCTCGATCAGCTTATAGGCGGCGCGCGAGCGATAGCCTTCGCGTTTGGCACTGGCGACATAAGGATCGTTGAGCTGGCGTTCGAGCCAGAGCGTCGAGGAGAGCGACCGGCTGCGCGCGGTCTTGACGCGCGACTTCAGCGAGCGGCCGCCTTCCCGGCCGGAGGAGCCTTGGGTCATCGAAAACCGGTCCTGCCTTGCGCGCGGTCGGCATGCATCAATTGCAGCAACATCCCTTCGCGCAGCCCGCGATCGGCAATGCGCACGCGCTCGGCCGGAAAGGCGCGCCTGATCGCCTCGAGAATGGCGCAGCCGGCGAGCACCAGATCGGCACGTTCCGGCCCGATGCAACCATTCGCCACCCGTTCGCGATAGCTCATCCGCCGCAGCCGTTCGACCGTCCGGCTCACGTCTTCATCGGACATCCAAAGGCCATCGACCCGGCGGCGATCATAGCGGGACAGATTGAGAAAAATGCCGGCAACGGTCGTGACCGTCCCGGATGTGCCGAGCAAATGGAAACGGCCGCAGCGGCCGAGCCCTGCCGCACGCGCGATAAAACCGTCGAGTTCGCCGGTGACGCATTCGACCATGGATTCGAAGACATGATCGGAAACCTCGATGCCGCCGAATTTTTCCGCCAATGTCACGACACCGAGCTTCAGCGACACCCAAAATCGAATGCGCTCGCGCAAGCTCGTGTCCAAGCCGGCAGCGCGCATCGAATCTTCCCGCTCGAGCCAGATCACTTCCGAGGAGCCGCCGCCGATATCGAAGAGAAGGACGCTTTCGGCTGAAGCATCGGCGAGCGAGGCGCAGCCCGTCGCGGCAAGATGGGCTTCCGTCTCCCGATCGACGATTTCGAGGTCAAGCCCGAGCGCCTTGCGAACCTTGGCGACGAATGCGGCGCCATTTTGCGCGGCCCGGCAGGCTTCGGTTGCAATCAGCCGCGCGCGCGTGACATTGCGCGCCTGCATTTTGTCCTTGCAGACCGCGAGCGCGTCCAAAGTGCGTTCGATCGCCGCCTCGCTAAGCCTGCCGCTCTGCGACAGCCCTTCACCGAGACGCACGATGCGGGAAAAGGAATCGACGATCTTGAAACTGCCGGCTGCGGCCTCGCGCTGCGCCGGGCGCGCGATCAAGAGCCGACAATTATTGGTGCCGAGATCCAGGGCCGCATAAGTCGGAACCGGGGCCGAAGCCTGCCATGCGCCGGCGTCGAACCGCGGCCTCGACGCGTCGATGCGGGACGCCACCGGAGCCATCGGACCGGCGCGGCGCACTCCGCTATCTTTCGTCGCGTCGATTTCCAACCCTTGGCCCAGCCGCGGCATTCCATTCCCGGTGCCAGCACCGGCGCGCTGCTTCATTTCGCTCCCTCGCGCGCCCTCATCACCGCCGACATGTTCGGCGTTATGTTCTGCTGGCTCAATATGCACAATAGGTAAATTAACAGGGCCGGTCCAGAGCTATTGCTCGGCCGGCCCCGCGCCGCTTTTGAGCGTTTTAGCGGCGTTTCACTTTTCATGTCCCTTCGCTGTTTCTCTTCCTTTCGGGCCGGCTTTGATGCTGCCGACTTTGCTGCTGCCGGCTTGGGCGGCAGCGCTTTGGTCGCGGCGGGGCCCGGCCGTGCAGGGTTGGCTTCCTCATGCTTTCGCGCGGGCGGCAGCGGTGGGTTGGGAGCCGGCGGCTGAACCGATTTCGCGCCTCCAGATGTTGCCGCCGGCTTTGTGGGCGGCGCCGAGCCCGGCGGAAGTGGTCTGGCTTTGCTTGACCGGATGGAAATCTACGTCACTTGAATGTCATGCGGATTGGTGAGAAGAGGAGTGCCGCAAACTCCCGCCCCAGCTCCCGATGCAATCAAGAGTCGTTGCCCTCGCCGCGCTCGGCCGCAAGAGCCTGCCGAATTACTATGATCTTGTCGCGATGGCGCTGATCTTCGGGGGCCTCATTGCCTTGGTCAGGGCCTCGCATGCCATGACCTTGCCGATCACGGCGCCGCAATCCACCGTGATCTCATTGGATTATGCGCTGCTGCCCTCCTATGCCTTGCGCACGACCTTGCGGATGTTGGCGGCAATGGCCGCATCTTTGCTCTTCACTTTCACCTATGCGACCTGCGCCGCGAAGAGCCCTCGGGCTGAGCGCGTCCTGATCCCCATCCTCGACGTTCTGCAGTCGGTTCCGATCCTCGGCTTTCTCTCTTTCACCGTAACCTTCTTCCTCGGCGTCTTTCCCGGCTCGACGCTCGGCGCCGAATGCGCGGCGATCTTTGCGATCTTCACGAGCCAGGCCTGGAACATGGCCTTTTCCTTCTACCAGTCGCTGCGGACCGTGCCGCGTGAACTCAATGAGGTCGCCAACAGCTTTCATCTCTCGCCCTGGCAGAAATTCTGGCAGCTCGAGACGCCTTTTGCGGTTCCCGGACTGCTCTGGAATATGATGATGTCCATGTCCGGCGGTTGGTTCTTCGTCGTCGCTTCCGAGGCGATTTCAGTCGGCGATACCACGGTCAAACTCCCCGGCATCGGCTCCTATCTCGCGGTTGCAATCGATGCACGCCGCATTGATGCGGTCTTCGCCGCCATCGTGGCCATGCTCGTCGTGATCATCGCCTATGATCAATTGCTGTTTCGGCCGCTTGTCACCTTCGGCAGCCGCTTTCGCGTCGAATTGTCGGCCAGCGAAGAACCGGAGCGCTCATGGGTCCTCCAGCTCTTTCGCCGGACGAGATGGCTGCGTGCGATCTCGGCCATTCCCGCGCGCTTCTTCGACACCGCCGCGCTGTGGCGTCTCGAATTGCCATTGCCAACCGGGCCGTCCGGCGGCGGGGCGAGCCGCGTGAAGGAACGGCTGTTGGATGTGATCTGGGTCATAGCTGCAAGCGGCGCGGGACTCTGGGGGCTTTGGCTCATCTTCCGCTTTGTCAGCGAGAGGCTCACCTTTGCCGATTTCGGCCAGGCGGTCGAACTCACCTTTTTCACCATGTTGCGCGTCATTGCGCTGATGCTGCTTGCTACGCTCGTCTGGGTGCCGATCGGGGTGAAGATCGGGCTCAACCCGCGCCTTGCCGAAAAGGTCCAGCCGCTCGCGCAATTTCTCGCGGCCTTTCCCGCCAATGTTGTGTTTCCGATCGCCGTCGTCCTGATCTTGCGCTTCTCGCTCAACCCGGACATCTGGCTGAGCTTTCTCATCATTTTCGGAACGCAATGGTATATTCTTTTCAATGTGATCGGCGGCGCCAGCGCTTTCCCCAACGATCTCAAGGAAGCGGCGGGGAGCTTTCGCGTCGGCGGCCTCGATTGGTGGACGAAAGTGACGCTGCCGGGGATTTTTCCCGCCTATGTGACCGGCGCGTTGACGGCGTCCGGCGGCTCATGGAATGCGGCGATCGTCGCCGAATATGTGAAATGGGGCGATGACAGGGTCTCGGCGCATGGCATTGGCGCCTATATCGCCCAGGCGACGGCGGCCGGCGATTATCCGCGAATCGTGCTCGGCGTCGCCGTGATGTCCGTCTTTGTCATTTTCTTCAACCGTCTGCTGTGGCGACCGCTGGCGCGTCTTGCCGAACGCCGTTTCCGACTCGAATGAGGTTAAGTTCATGCTCGATGTTCGAACGAAGCCCCTGCTCGAGGTCAAAGACGTCTGTCAGCGCTATCGCACCGGCTCGGGCGAAGAAGGCGCCCTGGTGCTCGATCACGTCTCCCTGACTTTGAACGAAGGCGAGATCGTCGGCCTGCTCGGCCGCTCGGGCTGCGGCAAATCCTCGCTTTTGCGCATTATCTCCGGTCTCATCGAACCGGCCGATGGGACGGTGACGTTCCACGGCGCCCCGATCGAAGGACCCGCCGAAGGCATTGCCATGGTCTTTCAGAGCGCCGCGCTCTTCCCCTGGCTCACCGTACTCGCCAATGTCGAACTCGGCCTCAGAGCGAAGAAAGTGCCAGAGCAGGAAGCCCGCCCACGCGCGCTGAAAGCCATCGACCTGATCGGCCTCGACGGATTCGAATCCGCCTTCCCCAAGGAATTGTCGGGCGGCATGCGCCAGCGGGTCGGCTTTGCCCGCGCGCTTGTCGTCAACCCCAATCTCCTCTTGATGGACGAGCCCTTCTCCGCGCTCGACGTGCTGACGGCGGAAACCTTGCGCACGGATCTGCTCGATCTCTGGGTCGAGGGGCGCATGCCGATCAAATCGATCCTCATGGTCACCCACAACATCGAAGAAGCGGTGCTGATGTGCAACCGCATCATCGTGCTGTCATCGAATCCCGGACGCATTGCAGCGGAAATCCATGTGACCTTGCGGCATCCGCGGAATCGGCTCGATCCCGAATTCCGGCAATTGGTCGATAAGATCTATGCCTTGATGACCCGCCGGCCGACTCCGACGGCGCCCGGCCACGAAGGCGCTTTTCCAGGCCTTGGCGTCGGCATGGCGCTGCCCGATGTCTCCACCAATCTGCTCGCGGGCCTGATGGAAACGGTCGCCGGACCGCCCTATAAGGGCCGCGCCGACCTGCCGGCACTCGCCGACGATCTGCAAATGGCGATCGACGATCTTTTTCCGGTCGCTGAAACCTTGCAGCTCATGCGCTTCGCCGAAATCGAGGAAGGCGATATCAAACTCACGGCGGCCGGCCTGCGCTTTGCCGAAGCCGAAGTCGACGCGCGCAAAAAACTCTTCGGCGACCATCTTCTCGCCTATGTGCCGCTTGCGGCGCGGATCAAAATGGTGCTCGACGAGCGACCGGCGCATTGGGCGCGCGCCACAAGATTCCACGAAGAGCTGGAAGATTACATGTCAGAGGATTATGCGGAGCGGACGCTCAAAAGCGTCATCAATTGGGGCCGCTATGGCGAGATCTTCGCCTATGACGAAGCCTCGGAGACTTTGAGCCTCGAAAATCCGCAGTAAGAAGCGCGCCAGGATCGCGCGCGAATGCACTCCTGCGAGCTATGAAGCTGCCCGAGACGAGCAAATTTCTTGAAAAAGCGATGATTTTAGCTATAATATTTAAAATGGAGATTTTTTATGGATCCAACCCGCGTGACCGCCAGCGAGTTTCAGCAAGCCTTTGGCGCACTGAGCGACAAGGCCAGGCATGAGCCCGTCGTCATCACCAAGCATGGACGTGATTCCCTCGTTGTGATGTCCACCGAGGAGTGGGAGCGTCTTAAGCGGAGAGATCGGCGTGTCGGGCTGACGACCGAACTCCCCGAGGAATGGGTCGAGGCCGTGCGGCAAGCCAAGGTGCCCGATGAATTCGGGCATCTCGACGCCGAACTGAAGTGAGCCATCGTGCCGCTTCCAAAACCGATTCCCGGTCTCGTCATTCGTTACAGCTATCTCTGGTACAGCGAATATCTTGAAGGACGCGAGGAAGGCCAAAAGGATCGGCCCTGTGCGATCATCGCGTCGATCCAAACCGATGATCAGGGCAACACCCGTGTGCTGGTGCTGCCGATCACGCATAGCCCGCCGGATCATCCGAACCTGGCGGTCGAAATTCCGGCAAAAGTCAAACAACGCTTGCAGCTCGACGATGCGCGCTCTTGGATCGTGCTGTCGGAGTGGAATGAATTTATTTGGCCCGGTCCCGACCTGCGGCGACTGCCGGGCGCAGACGACTCTACGGTCGCATATGGTATTCTGCCGCCGGGTCTGTTCGCCGCAATCCGCGATCAATTCCTGGCGCTCGTGACTTCGCGCGCGGTTCACCAAGTGAGCCGGACCTAGCGCTTCCGCAGGAAAGAGCCCGCGATCACCGCCGCGAGACGGATTTCAACAGGCCCATATAGTCTTCGTTGAGCTCCATATCGACGACCGGAGCCGAGGCGATGAGGAAGGAGGCGATGAAGGGTTCGTCATTGCGCTCTTCCTGGAGCGCTTCGAGGGCCGGCGGCAGATTGGTGTCCGGCTCATGCAGGCTTTCTTTTCGTTGCGCGAAGATCTTGGTGAATTCCTCGCGGCCCCAATGCGCGATCTGCGGCACCAGCTCGACGATGAAATTGGATTTGCGCGATTTCTCATAATATCTCAGGATTGTATTCCACTTGTCCTTCGGATCGTCGAGCTCGCCGGCCAGGAGCGCCTTGCCGATCTTGCCGACCCAATCGTCGAGCGTCTCCGGCGTGTCGCACTCCTGATGGAAATGGAACAGGGCGAAATAGCCGGGATAATTCTCGCCCATCTGTTCCTTGAGCGAATTCTCGACGAAATCGACGGCCGCCTTGTCGCCCTTCAAGGAGGCCGCGATCGCAAAGGAAAAGACGGAGTCGTTGGCAATCGTCTGCACGCCGGTCAGCACGTAATCCCGCTTGGCGAGCAACGGCACACTACCGTCCTCGGTCGCCTTAATCGTGCCCGCCCGTTGGCCCATGACATAATGCGTGATTTCGAGCCAGCCCATCAGGCTCGAAGAGAACAGCGCGGCATCGACGTCGACGATCGACTTGTTCATCGGCTCTTTGCGGCGGATCACTTCATTCATCGTCTCGTCCTCGGCACAGCCCCTGTCGGGCAAAGTCAGGCTATCTTAGGGGTGCAAAAGCAAGATCCAGGCCGCCACCTCGCTGTCGTCAGGCGAGGCCAAACCAGAGCGTTGCAATCCCGAGGAAGGCACTATAGCCGACAACGTCGGTCGCTGTCGTAACGAAAGCGCCAGAGGAGACGGCCGGATCGATATCGGCACGGTCAAGGACCAGCGGGACCAATATGCCGCCGAGAGCCCCGGCGACGAGATTGGTCAACAGAGCGAGCGCGATCACCACGCCCAATCCCCAGATTCCGAACCAGATCGAGGCGACGAGGCCGGTCATGAGACCGAAGATGCCGCCATTCAGAGCGCCGACGAAGATTTCGCGGCCACCGGCTCGGCAAAAAAGCCGATGGGTCCGGCTATCGCTCTGTCTGTTGCTGAGCTTCCTAACCTTCAGCACAATTGCCGCGGCCGATCCCGCTTGCCCCGCCGGCGCGCTCGGCGTCGCGCGGACGCTCGTGCTTGGGACCAAAGGCGGCTTCGCGATCGGTCTCAAGACCTATCCGCAGACCCTGGATCTCGCCGATCACGAGGTGGTTCTGACCTTCGACGATGGGCCTTCGCCCACGACGACCCGGCGCGTCCTCGATGCGCTCGCCAGAGAATGCGTGCGCGCCACTTTTTTCCTCATCGGCCGCAATGCCGCGGCCTATCCGGCGCTGGTGCGGCGCGAGCGCGCGGCAGGCCATACGCTCGGCCATCATACTTTCTCGCATCCCGCCGAAACCTTGCGCCTGATGCAGGATGCCGCGGCGCGTGCCGATATCGACAAGGGTTTTGCGGCCGACGACAAAGCCGCCTATGGCGATACGCCGTCAGTGGAAGCCGGCGTTTCGCCGAAAGTGCCCTTCTTCCGCTTTCCGGGTTTTGCCGATACGCCGAGTCTCGACGCTTGGCTTGAGGGCCGCAATATCGGGATTTTCGGCGCCGATCTCTGGGCCTCCGACTGGCTTCCCATGACGCCCGACGCCGAGCTGAAACTCATTCTGGCGCGGCTGGAACAAGAGAAGCGCGGCATTTTGCTGCTGCATGACACACGCCGGTCGACCGCTTTAATGTTGCCGAAGCTTCTCATCGAATTGAAGAAACGCGGCTTTCACATCGTCCATCTCGTGCCGGATGCCGGGCCGCCGCCACATTTCCGGCAGGCGCCGCAAGGCTGGACCTCGGAAACCGAAGCCATCGTCAGCAAATTGCTGCCGAGATTGGAAAGACTGAAAGGCGGCAAGCGGACAGGATCACAAACGAAGCCGCCGCCAATGCCGGAGATGCCGGAGCCGCGGAGCTAGGCTTTTTCGCGCGCGATTTATACAATATGCGGGTGACGCGGTGTCATTGAAATTTAAATACCTTATAGACGGCCTTGCACCTCTTTAATGAAATTTCGAAGCGGCCCAGGCAGGTCATTGAATACTACGCGAATATATTGGCCACTGCCGGATTCTGATTCTGCCGCTCTATATGCACTGCAAAACAGAAGAGCATTGAGAAGATTATCTGGCGTTTCGACCGCCAACTGTGACACATTTCATCTTTTGATGAACGGGATTGGTTCTCCGTTCGAGATGAGGACTGGCTATGGGGCATCTTGAGCGCGCGGAGAAAATTGCAAGAATTGAAAGTTTGCGGGGATCTAAAGTTATCTGTTACCTCACAAGCATCCGGCCGAACGTAGGGGCTCAAATCTCCCAAGACGCCGTGCGCGTGTTTTTTGATCATCTCCGTTTACTTCCAGAGAGGCCGGTAAAGAAGATCGATATATTTCTCTGCAGCAACGGCGGTGATGGAACGGTCCCCTGGAGAATCATTTCGCTGTTCCGTGAGTTTGCGGATCAACTATGTGTTCTCTTGCCATACAGAGCTTACAGCGCAGCGACGATGCTCGCTCTCGGTGCGGACGAGATCGTCATGCATCCGTTTGCCGAGATGGGTCCAATCGATCCAACGGTCACAAACGAATATAATCCAATCGATCCACAAACTAATCAGCGGTTGGGTATTAGCGTTGAGGACGTCAAGGCTTACATCTCATTTGTCAAAGATACTGTTGGAATCCGTCACGAGGACGAACTCGTAAAGGCTCTTGAGATTCTCGCAAATAAGGTCCACCCGCTCGCAATCGGAAACGTTGAACGGTTCATTGCCCAAAGTAGGATGATCGCACGGAAGATCCTGCTCACTCACATGAATGAAGAAAGCAGCAAGCACAAAATAGATGAAATCATTGAAACACTTGCTTCGAAGCTTTATTTTCACGGTCATCCGATAAACCGGAAAGAGGCAGTGGAACTCGGACTGAAAGTGGCGTCAAACGTGCCGCCTCCACTTGAAGAGCTGCTATGGGATTTATATTGCGACTTTGAGGACGAGATGCGGAATAAGGACCCGTTCGATCCTATGGCAGAGATTTACGCGCTTCCAACCGGAGCGACAGAAATCACACTCGATCTAAATCTCGCATTTATTGAAAGCGCTCGAGCCACAAGCCTATTCGAAACAAAAAGGCGATATACTATCTGCGCCACTGGCCCAATGGGTGAGCCAATCGTTCGGCAAGAAATGCTTAAACAGGGATGGATCCATCAACAGGTTCCGTAGCAGGTCGCGCTAAGTGATCGGTGGTTGTTGGTTCCACCGGAAGCTCACGTCCGTTCGGCTGTTTGAATTTTTTGGAGGTGAGGGTGCTATTTATATCGGCGGGTATGGTGCGCTGCGCCCCAATTGGGGCAGCTGTCATCCTTATCGCCTGCCTAATTTTTGCAGAGACGATTTTAACTGTTGGCGCGAGCGCGTATAAGTTCCCTGGCCCGGTCTGGGACATGGCAAAATCCTCACTCGTGAATTATGGTCACAAATATCTTAATGAGCGCTGAGTTCCAACCGCTGATTTCAATCCATCGCGATAAAGTCAGCTTGGCGTAAGCGGGCTCGACCGCCTGTTCAAACAACATCCAAAGCGGATTGGTATCAATTACTTGCTGTGTCACCTCTACTTTGCCTAAGGCGAAAGAAGTGACGTATCAGCTTTTAAGGCACCACTCGGGCGCCTGCAATACCCCAAGCGTACCTGCAATCTGTCTGAGTTTAGGCTCGATCAGGTGGGTTTCGGCCACCGGCGACGCCAAGGCTGCTTAAGACTGTGTGCAGCCTTTGCGATAGTAGACGCCATAGCGGTTTCACTAAATTACGGTTTCGAGCAGACAGACTTCAATGGAGGGCAAACCGCTTCCCCCGTGAGCCCGAAAGATCATTTGGACGCTCATCCATTTCCGTCGGGAGAACGAGTGGCTGTTGCAGTCGTTTGCACATTGCTGAGGTGCGGGCGATCAAAAAAGCTCAACACATAGCAAAATCAAAGCTAAAAAAAAGCTTGGTGCGGCCAAGAGGACTCGAACCTCCACGGGTCTCCCCACTAGCACCTCAAGCTAGCGCGTCTACCAATTCCGCCATGGCCGCAAAACGCGCGATCAGGCCAAAACCGGCCAAATCGGCAGGCGTGTCGTCTAACAAAAAGGCTGCGCCGTGACAAGCGCGCCGAAACCGCCTCACGAGGGTGATGAATTATCTCGCGCCGCGCTTTATCATTGCCGCATTATCATTGCAGCCGTCGCAATGCCGCAAATGACCTATAAAGGGCCAAAGGAGCACCGTGCTCAGCCGCGCCGCTCTTCATCCGTCCATGCTGCCGCAGCTGGCCGTAGCGCCGGTCGAATGGCAGATTTTCGAGGGCCTGACGCCTTATGACGAGGCTGTCGCCGCCATGGAGCGGCGTGCCGATGCGATCGCCGCCGGGCAAGCCGCCGAGGCCGTGTTTCTCGTCGAGCACCCGCCGCTCTATACGGCCGGGACCTCGGCCCGTGACGGCGATCTCGTCGAGGCGCGCTTTCCGGTCCATCGGACCGGCCGCGGCGGCCAGTTCACCTATCATGGGCCGGGCCAGCGCGTCGCTTACGTCATGCTCGATCTGAAGCGCCGCCAGCCGGATCTGCGTGCCTTCGTCGCCGCTCTGGAGCGCTGGATCGTCGCCACGCTCGCCGGCTTCAACATTAAAGGCGAGATCCGCGAGGACCGCGTCGGCGTCTGGGTCGCCCGTCCCGAGAAGCCGCGCGGGCCTTTAAGCGAAATCGCCGAGGACAAGATCGCGGCGCTTGGCATTCGTGTGCGCCGCTGGGTTTCATTCCATGGCATTGCGCTCAATGTCGAACCAGATCTTGCGCATTTTTCCGGCATCATACCCTGCGGCATTGCCGCGGCCCATCTCGGCGTGACGAGCTTTGCCGATCTCGGCTTTCTCGTGAGCATGGCCGAGGTCGATGCGATCTTACGGCGCGAATTCGAAACGATCTTCGGTGCGACGACCGCTCTATAAATTTGTGCCGTCTGATCAGTCGAGCGGCGATAGATCGGCGTCGCTCGCATCCATCGGCGCATCGGCACCAGTCGCATTCGAATCTTTGCTGGATGGCGTAGCGCTTTCCCAGCGGCGCTTCGGTGCCGGTGACCACGGCCGGTCTTCATCGACCGCGCGCGCCGCTGTGATCTGCCAGCGCTGGCCATGCCCGGTCAGCGTCAAGGCCCCCGTCTCCGCCAGCCTGTCGCGGTCGATCACGAGCGAGGCGGCACAGCCCGGCGGCGCGAGAAGCGGCGTCACGATAATTGCTGCGCGCAGGCAGTCTTCCGCGAAGGCATCTCTGTTGAGAACGAGGGCGACGGCACGCCCATCCGGCAAAATGCCGACGCAGCCGAGCTTGTCGCAGGCCGAAGCATCGACAGCAGCGGCGGGCCTGCGGCCATCCGCATCGGCACGCAGCCATTGCTCGGAAGCAAAGAGGCTCGGGCGATGGCCGAGCACGGTGAGCTTTCCGTCGCCGCCGCGCAAGGCGATGGCATCGCCCGTCGCCGCGACCGCAATGTCGAAACTGGGGCCGCTCGCGGCGCCATAAAGTCCGATGGCGGCAAGTGGGATCGCCGTCGCGCGAAACAGCCAACTCCGCCAGATCACGGCGGATAGCACGGCGAGCGCGAGAAAGACGATCGCCCAAGGTGCAAAGGCATAAAGATGCAGGGTCGCGCCGGGCCAGCTCCCGATCTGCCGCGCCGCCCACATGATGATGGCGATGCCGGCGCCGACATAATGCCAGACGAAGGCGTCGAGCCCGAGCGGATAAAGCAAGGTGCCGATGAGCGCACCGGGGACGGCGAAGAGTTCGATGATCGTCAAGGTCAGAGGATTGCCGATCAGCACATAGGGGCTCAATTCGTGAAAATCATAGGCCATGAAGGAGGCTGTGGCCGAGGTCGCGCAAAAGGTCGCAAACAAGAGCGCCAAGGGCCCATGCGCGAGCTTCTCCTCCCATGCCGCAAGGCGTTCCTTCCAGGCCGATGTGACGGCCGCGGGCCGGCGTCCGAATTCCTCGTCGCGGCGGCGCACGCGAAAGCCGGTCCGCGCTTCATAGACCGCGACGAGCGCGGCGACCGCCGCGAAAGAGAGTTGAAAGCTCGCGCCCAAGATCGCTTCCGGTTCGATCATTATGACGAGACAGGCGGCGAAGGCGAGATTGCGCATGCTAAGCGACTGGCGTCCGATCAAGACGGCCGACAACATGATCAATGTCATGAACAAAGCGCGTTCTGTGCCGACCCGCGAGCCGGTCAATATGTCGTAGAAAACCGCGCCGAGGATTGCCGCGGCAGCAGCCCATTTCTTGATGGGAAAACGCAGAGCCAGCGTCGGGCTCGCCGCCAAGAGCCGGCGCAGACCGATGAAGAAAATGCCGGCGACCAAAGTCATCTGAACGCCGGAGATGGTGATGATGTGGAAGATGCCGGCTTCGCGGATGATCTCGCGAGCATCCTCGGTGAGAAAATCGCGCTTGCCAGTCACCATGGCCGCCGCGATCGCGCCTGAATCGCCGCCGACTATTGTGTCGACCCGGCGTGCCAGCGCATTGCGGCCGCGATCGACCGCCATTGCCAGGGTGAGCAAAAGACCCGGCCGGTGAGGCGGCGTCAAGACTTCGACGCGGCCCAAAACATTGCCGACAGCGCCGATGCGCGCGAACCAGGCATCTCGCGCGAAATCATAGCCGCCAGGCAGGCTCGCATGGGCCGGCGACAGAAGCCGCGCCTTCAACCGCACATAAGTGCCGGCTTCGAAAGGTGGTGTACGGCGGATCGTCAGCCGCATGCGATAGGGCGTCTCGGTCGCTGCGAGGCCGGCGATCTTGTCGGGCCGCAGCACGAAACGCGCACCGACACGGCGAAAATCCATCTCCTCTATGTAGCCTTCGACTTGCACGACTTTCAAATGCGCGAGGACGGGCGCCGCCACAAGCGCGCTGCGCCAGCTCGCCGACACGAAGCCGAGGCAGAGCGCACATAAACCGACGCTGAGGGCAAAGGCCAAGGGCCGCTGGCGCAAGGCCAAGGCCGCACCGGCGAAAAGGATCAGGCCGACGCCGGCAAACCACAGCGAAGGCTCGTGATCGGCGAAGACATAGCAGACGACTCCGGTGCCGGCGGCGACCGGAAACCATAGGAAGATGCGCCGCTCGCCGATCTCCTGCGCCAGCGCGCGGCTGAAAAGTCCGCGCGGATCAAAGAGCAGTGCTTTGCCGCGCGCGGCAGCCCCAGCACCGGCGAAACCACGGTCAGCAAGCGCAGATCCGGCCACCTCCGTCACGACACGCGAAGCCCCCTTCTGCCCGGCGATCAAAGCACGACCGTACCGGCCCGACGCCAGCTCCTTCGTGCCGGACGCCGTGACGCTTTTCTTTCAGACTTTCCATGCTACACGACGGGCAGCTCTGCGGAAGGCCCGCCGGCGCTCGGCAGGCAAATATTTCCGCGCGTGGAGCGGGATGAGGAAAAGTGGGAACCGTTTTCCGCCCGCATCCCGCTCCAAATTTGGAATCGATCACGTTTATGACTTTGGATTGATTCAATCCAAAGTCATCGTGATCTTGTATGCGGCACATGGAATAGATGAATGGCAGACCAGGTGGTCACGCGTTTTGCCCCGTCGCCGACGGGGTTTCTCCATATTGGTGGCGCGCGGACGGCGCTGTTCAACTGGCTTTTTGCCCGCCATGCCGGCGGCAAAATGCTCTTGCGCATCGAAGACACCGACCGGGAACGTTCGACCGATGCGGCGATCGCCGCCATCCTCGACGGCCTCGCTTGGCTCGGCCTCGAATGGGACGGCGATACGATCTTTCAGTTCCAACGCACGGCGCGCCATCGCGAGGTGGCCGAACATCTGCTCGCCATCGGCAAGGCCTATCGCTGCTATGCGAGCCAGCAGGAGCTCGACGAGATGCGCGAGAAGGCGCGCGCCGAAGGGCGTCCGCCGCGCTATGACGGACGCTGGCGCGACCGCTCACCGGCCAAGGCGCCGCACGGCGTCCCGCCGGTCATCCGCCTCAAGGCCCCGCTGACCGGCGAGACCACGCTCGACGACGAAGTGCAGGGCCGGGTGACCTGGGCGAATGAAAACCTCGACGATTTCGTGCTGTTGCGCTCCGACGGCACGCCGACCTATATGCTCGCCGTCGTCGTCGACGATCACGACATGGGCGTGACCAATATCATTCGCGGCGACGATCATCTCACCAATGCGGCGCGGCAGATGCAGATCTATACGGCGCTCGATTGGGAAATTCCCGTCATGGCCCATATTCCGCTGATCCATGGGCCGGACGGCGCCAAATTGTCGAAACGACACGGCGCCCTCGGCGTCGATGCCTATCGCGCCCTGGGCTATCTGCCGGCAGCGCTGCGCAACTATCTCGTCCGGCTCGGCTGGAGCCGTGGCGATCAGGAATTTTTTTCGACCGAAGAGATGATCGAAGCCTTCGATCTCACCCATGTCGGGCGCTCGCCGGCGCGTTTCGATTTCGCCAAGCTCGAGCATATGAACGGACATTATATGCGCGCGAGCCGCGATGACGATCTCGTCGCCGCCTTCATCGCATCATTGCCTTATCTACCGAACGGCAGAAGCCTGATCGATAAAATCGATGCGGCGATGAAGGCCAAATTGCTGGCGGCCATGCCAGGGTTGAAGGAACGCGCCAAGACTTTGGTCGAATTGCTTGAAGGCGCCATGTTCCTGTTTGCTGAGCGACCGCTCGCACTGGACGACAAGGCGATTGGGATTCTCGACGCCAATGGCCGCAGCCATCTTGCGCATCTGCTGCCCCGGCTTGCGGCCTTGCCGGAATGGACTGCCGCAGCGGCGGAAGCTGCCGTGCGCGTTTATGCCGAAGAGAATAGGCTGAAGCTCGGCCAAGTGGCGCAGCCTTTGCGTGCCGCCTTGACGGGCCGCGCGACATCGCCAGGCATTTTCGACGTCCTCGAAGTGCTCGGCCGAGACGAGAGCCTCGGTCGGCTGCAAGACCAGATCACGCATGAGCAGATCCATTGACCGGGACTTGCATCGATGCGATGGCGCGTTCATTCGATGGTTATAGAGTGCGGCGCGGTGCCGAGCACGCCGGCCGCTTGAACAGCGCCGAACTATACGGTACTGACCTTTTCGCATTGCACACTGCTGGGTCCGAGCGCGGCCGATGAGGTGCCGTCTCGATGCCGCGAGGAAGCCGCAGCTCCGCGCCGCGTCTTCGCGCAAGAGACGTGACACACAGAACTGAGAAAGTAGACGCCGATGAGCGAAACCACCGCTTCCCTCACGCTTGGTGACAATAGCTTCGCTATGCCGATCAAGGTCGGTTCGATCGGCCCTTCGGTCATCGACATCAGCAAGCTCTATGGGCAGACTGGGCTCTTCACTTACGATCCGGGCTTCACCTCCACGGCGAGCTGCGAATCCGGCATCACCTATATCGATGGCGACGAAGGCATCCTGCTCTATCGCGGCTATCCGATCGAACAACTCGCCGAACAGGGCGATTTTGTCGAGACCTGCTATCTCCTGCTCTATGGCGAATTGCCGACCGGCTCGCAGCGGAACGATTTCGACTACCGCATCAGACGCCATACGATGGTGCATGAGCAGATAGCGCGCTTCTTCCAGGGTTTTCGCCGCGATGCGCATCCGATGGCGGTGCTGGTCGCAAGCGTCGGCGCGCTGTCGGCCTTCTATCACGATTCAACCGATATTTCGGACCCGAAGCAGCGGATGGTCGCCTCGATGCGGCTCATCGCCAAACTTCCGACGCTGGCCGCTATGGCCTACAAATATGCCATCGGCCAGCCCTTCGTTTATCCGAACAATGACCTCGACTATGCGTCGAACTTCCTGCGCATGTGCTACGCTGTGCCTTGCGAGGAATATAAGATCAATCCGGTGCTCGCTCGCGCACTCGACAAGATCTTCATCCTGCATGCCGATCACGAGCAGAATGCCTCGACCTCGACGGTCCGGCTCGCCGGCTCCTCGGGCGCCAATCCTTTTGCCTGTATCGCCGCAGGTGTCGCCTGCCTCTGGGGTCCGGCCCATGGCGGCGCCAATGAAGCAGCGCTCAAAATGCTCGAAGAAATCGGCACGGTCGAAAATATTCCGAAGTTCATTGCCCGCGCCAAGGACAAGAATGATTCCTTCCGCCTGATGGGCTTCGGTCATCGCGTCTACAAGAATTACGATCCGCGGGCGAAGATCATGCAGAAGACCTGTCACGAGGTTTTGCAAGCGGTCGGCCACAGGAACGAGCCGCTGTTTGAAGTTGCGCTGGAGCTTGAAAAGATCGCGCTGAGCGACGAATATTTCATCGAAAAGAAGCTCTATCCGAACATCGACTTCTATTCCGGCATCACTTTGAAGGCGATGGGCTTCCCGACCGCCATGTTCACCGCGCTCTTCGCTGTGGCGCGCACTGCCGGTTGGATCGCGCAATGGAAGGAAATGATCGAGGACCCGGGCCAGAAGATCGGCCGCCCGCGCCAGCTTTACACCGGCGCGACGCGACGCGATTATCTGACGATCGACAGACGCTGAGACGAGAAGCTAAGTGCAAGCGGCCCAGTCTGAAGCTGACATTCTCGTCATTGGGACAGGCGCCGCCGGTCTCTCCGCCGCGATTGCGCTCGCCAAAGCCGGCTTCTCCGTCATTGCCGTCGGCGCGGTCGAGCAGCGCGGCGGCGGCCGCACCGTCGCGCTCTTCGAAGCCTCGCTGCGTTTTTACGATGCGCTCGGCCTCTGGCCGCAGCTTGCCGATTGCGCCGCCAGGATCGAGACGATCCGCATGGTCGATGCGACGGGCTCGCGCGTGCCGATCCCGCCGATCGAATTTGCCGCCCGTGAAATCGGCCTGCCCGGCTTCGGCGAAAACATAGAGAATGACCGGCTCGTCGAACGTCTCGCCGCGATCGCGCGCGAAACGCCCTCCCTCTCAGTCCAAGAGGAACGGCTGGTCGATATTGCCGAAGGCAGCGATCATCTGCGCGCCATTTTCGAGTCCGGCCACAGCATTGACGCAAGGCTGATCGTCGGTGCCGATGGCCAAAGATCGACCGTGCGCGCCAAGGCACGTATTGGCGCAAGGCGCTGGACCTATCCGCAGGTCGCGATGACGGTGCTGACCGCGCATGAAAAGCCGCACCGCGGCACTTCGGTCGAGTTTCATACGCGGAGCGGCCCTTGCACGCTGGTTCCGCTGCCGCCTTGTCAGAATGCGCCGCATCGTTCCAGCCTCGTCTGGCTGATGTCGGCGGAAGCGGCCACGCGGCGGCGCAGCCTCACAGATGCAGCACTCGCAGCTGAAATCGAACGCCAGGTCGCGGCGATTTTCGGACATATGCGGCTCGATGGGGAATGTGGCACCTTCCCGATGATGGGCCTGCGCGTGTCGCGCCTCACCGGCCGCCGCATTGCTCTTCTTGGCGAGGCGGCGCATGTCTTTCCGCCGCTCGCCGCACAAGGCCTCAATCTGAGCCTGCGTGATACGGCGGCCCTGGTCGACTGTGTCGACATGGCCCGCGCTAGTGGACAAGATATTGGCGGCGCGGCGGCCCTTGCCGCCTATGCCGATGCGCGCCGCGCCGACATCTCGCTGCGCACCCATGGCATCGACATTTTGAACCGCTCGCTGCTCGCCGATTTCCTGCCTGTCGATCTTTTGCGCGGCGCCGGCTTTCTGGCCTTCACCATGATCGGGCCCTTGCGCCGCGCCATCATGCGCGAAGGCATTCTGCCGCATGGGCATCTGCCGCCGCTCATGCAGAGGCCGCGGGCGTTTCCATAGCGTGAGAAGGCGCGAATGGCAGCCGCGGCCGTCCCGCACCGCCGCCCAGTTTGAATATTCTTCTGCGAGACATGATCTCGCAGCATTTTCATGGCAGTTGAAGAACGCTCGATCTGAGGCTCGGAAATGTCATGAAAGAGCTGCTGGACTCCGCCCGTCAAGACATGTTGCAAACTGCCGATGGACAGCCAATTCGCAATCTATGTCCCGCGGCCGCTCCCGAGGGTCTGCGCCGCCGCTGCGTTTCGCGGCAGCATGACGTGACAAAGGCAACGATAAAGCAAATGGCGCGTTAAGACGATTTGAGGCGGCGCATCATGCCGAACGCCACCACCGCTGGACGTTTTCTTGCGACGCGATGGCTTGCGACACGTTGGGGTGGCGTGTCCTTGCGCTATAGGCTCGAAGATCTCGGCTTCGGCCTCTCGGGACTATGCTTCACGGCCTTGCCGCTGGAGGCCGCCTCCTGGCTTTCGGGCATGCTGTGGCGGTGGCTTGGTCCGCGCCTCGGCAACCGCCGTCAAGCCCGTGCGCTCGCCAATCTGGCCCTGGCCTTTCCGGAAAAATCCGCGGCGGAGCATGAAGCGCTCGCCGCAGCCATGTGGGAGAATCTCGGCCGCACCTTTGCCGAGAGTTTTCGGCTTGCGGAGATCGCCGCAAGCGACAGGCTGACGGTCGCGGCCCCATCTGGCTTTGCGCAAGAGGAAACGGCGCGCGTCGTCTGCGCCGCACATCAAGGCAATTGGGAGATCGCCGTGCTGGCTGTCCCAAGTGCCGCGAAGGCGCAGCCCGCCGGCGTCTATCAGCGGATCAAAAATCCGCTCGTCGATGCGCGTGTGCGCCAGATCCGCAGCTTTCTCTATCCCGGCGGCCTTTATCCGAAAACGCCTTCGACGCCGCGCCAACTCATCCGCCATGCCCGCGAAGGCGGCACGCTCGCGGTGCTCGCCGATCAGCGCGATATGCGCGGCCCGCGCGTGAATTTTTTTGGCGTGCCCGCCCCGTCGACGCCCTTCCCTGCCATGGTCGCCAGAACGCTGGGCCTAAAACTCTATGCTGGCGAGATCATCCGCAAGCCCAATGTGCGGTTCGATATCAAGCTCGTCGAAATTCCGGTGCCGCAGACAGAAGACCGCGAGGCTGATATCATCGCCGTGACAGCCGCTTTGCAGGCCGAATTCGAGCGCACGATCAGGCGCCATCCCGAACAATGGATGTGGTCGCATCGGCGCTGGGGTTAGAGCATGATCCCGAAAAGTTGCAGACTTTTCGGATCAGATCATGCGTTAAAAAGCGACTTAAAGCACGCTTTCATCGCTTGGCCAGGGACCGCCGCCGTGCAGATCGCCACATGGAACGTCAATTCGGTGCGGCAGAGGACCGAGCATCTTGTGCGCTATCTCAAGGAGGTCGGCCCGGATGTGCTCTGCCTGCAGGAACTGAAATGCGTCGACGAGGCCTTCCCGCATATGGAGGTCGAAGCCTGCGGCTATAATGTCGCCGTGCATGGCCAGAAGGCATTTAACGGCGTCGCCATTTTGTCGAAGACCCCGATCGAGGTGACGCGCGGCCTGCCGGGCGATGACGCCGACACCCATGCCCGCTACATAGAAGCACTCGTGCCCGACGGCAAAAGCGTCGTCAGAATTGCCTGTCTCTATCTGCCCAACGGCAATCCGCCCGATACGGACAAATATACTTATAAGCTCGCTTGGATGGATCGGCTCATCGCCCATGCGAAACACCTGCTCGCTTACGAAGAGCCCCTCGTCCTCGCCGGGGATTACAATGTCATCCCAGAGGCGCGCGATTGCTATGACCCGGCGGATTGGATAGGGGACGCATTATTCCTGCCGCAGACGCGGGAAAAATTCCGCGCTCTCGTCAATCTCGGCTTCACCGATGCGTTGCGGGCGACGAGCGATGCCGCGGGGCTCTATACGTACTGGGATTATCAGGCCGGCTGCTGGCAAAAAAATAAAGGGATCCGCATCGATCATCTGCTGCTTTCACCCTACGCCGCTGACAAGCTGATCACTGTGACGATCGACAAGGAATTGCGCGGCGAGGATAAGCCCTCCGATCACGTGCCGATCAGGGTCGAGCTCGCCTGAAAAGATATGGCATCAGCAAGGCTTGTTTTGCTTCAAGGCAAGACGGCGCACCACTTCCTGATAACACTCTTGAATGGGCTCGGCGCCATAATCCCTTTCGACCCGCCGCATGGTGAAATGACCGCGCGCCACCTCCTGAAAATAATCCATGAAAATCCAATTGACCGTCGCGCCGCCGAGGGCGCCGAGCACAGGCAACGCGCTTGCCGCCGCACGGTCCGAAACAATGACGCCGTAGCGCGCGGCAATTTCGCCGACGAAGCGCGCCAAGACGGGCGCCGCCTCTTCGGCAGCGCCGCGTTGAAGCAGATAGCGCACCGCATCGCCGGTCGCTTTGGCAAGCATTGTCCGCAGAGCATAATAGCCCGCTTCCGATCCGAGCCCGCCGCCGCGATGTCCCAAGGCAAAGACTTCCAGACATGCCATCTGCGTATCACGGCTCGCAAGGCTCTCGCCCTCTGCCCGGGCAATGTCGGCGATCGCGCGAAGCATGTTCGTCGTCGTAATCGGCAATTCGATCGGCAAGGCCGCAAGCCCGGCAAAGCCGCTGACACCGCCAGCGAGACCGGCAATGAGTTTCGGCGCAAAGCCGGAAGGACGGGCCGAAGGGCGGGCAGAAGCATTGCTGTCGAGCGATCTCACCGCCATTCTGATGCTATGCAACAGAGCGAGATGAACCGCCGCCTGGATCTTGTCATTGGCAGCTGGCGGCAGCGCGCTTGGCCGTGGCCGGCGCCGATCCATAGGCAAAAGCCTATACTGGTTTTCATGCGAGACTGGCGCAAAGCCTCGCTTGCCCTTATCTATGCGCCATGCGCTGGTTTGCAGCGCAAAATCCTCCACCCATACTGCAGGAGCATACGCAGCCCCCACGCATCGATGCAAAGCGCTTGATGCAATCCGCGCAAAGCTCCATCGTTCAAGAATCTTCCGGCTTGCGAAGGGCGCGCAAACGCGCAAGCCTCAAGCGGGTCGGGATCAAATCAACGCTCGTCTCCGCCCCGAGGCTCCGTGATCGACAAATTGGAATTCTTCATCGCCGTGGCGCGCGAACAAAGTTTCAGCCGCGCCGCGGAGAGCTGCGGAGTCACGCAGCCGACCTTGTCAGCAGCGATCAAGCAATTGGAAGATAGTTTGGGCGTGCTGCTCGTCAATCGCAGCTCGCGCTTCCACGGGCTCACGGCCGAAGGCGAGCGTGTGCTCGAATGGGCGAAACGGATCGTCAGCGATGCGCGCGCCATGCGCCAGGACGTGCGCACTTTGAAGAGCGGCCTCGTCGGTCATTTGCGGATCGCGGCGATTCCGACAGCGCTGACCATGGTCGCCTCGCTCACCACGCCCTTCCGCGCCAAGCATCCGAGCGTGCGCTTCAGCGTCTTGTCGATGACCTCGCTCGAAATCCTCGCCGCCCTCGACAATCTCGAAATCGATGCCGGCATCACCTATCTCGACAATGAGCCGCTCGGCAATGTGCGGAGCCTGCCGCTCTATATCGAACGTTATAAACTCGTGACTTTCGCCGGCAGCCCGTTCGCCGAACGCGACAGCGTGACCTGGGCAGAGGTCGGCCGCATCCCGCTCTGCCTGCTCACGCCCGACATGCAGAATCGCCGCATCATCGACCATCTTTTGACGAGCTCCGGCAATGAAGCCGCGCCAACGCTCGAGTCAAATTCGGTTATCGCCCTCTTCGCTCATGTGCGCACCGGGCGCTGGGCCAGCGTCATGCCGGAAAAGCTCGTCGAGACGCTCGGCCTCATCGAACCGATAAAATCAATCCCGATCCTCGAGCCGCAAGTGGTCCATCAGATCGGGCTCGTCGTGCCGCATCGCGAGCCAATGGCGCCGCTGGCCGCAGCCTTGTTCAATGAAGCGAAGAATTTTGGTGCAGTGCAAAATCCTATTGATCAGTGAAGTTTGATAGAAAAAACCAATAGCTCTACGGAACGGCTTTATTGATCTCCGGTGGAGGAAGTTTACACTTTTTTGCAAGTTCGATCAGTATGCCAAATGCCTGGGGAACGCAGAGGCTCAGGAACAGGGAGCGCATCGATCGGCAATGCCGAATTTCGAGGCCGCAGATCCCGGCAGAAATTCGCGAGGCGAAACAGCCGCGAAGCTAATTAAGGTAATGGTGGAAACATGCCCGAGACGCCCGTCTTTGACGAAGGCCGCGCGCGCCAGATTATCGCCGAACATCTCGGCTTGGAAGGTCCGCTGCTCCCGATTCTGCATGCGTTCAACGAAGAGTTCGGCTTTGTCAGCGATCTCGCCGTGCCGCTCATCGCCGAAGCCTTGAATCTCACCCGTGCCGAAGTTCACGGGGTCATCACCTTCTATCATGACTTCCGGCGCGAGCCGGGCGGCCGGCATGTGCTGAAAATCTGCCGCGCCGAGGCATGCCAAAGCCTCGGCAGCGAGGCGATCGCCCGCAGCGCGCTGGCCGAGCTCGGCGTCAGCTGGCATGGCACCACCAAGAACGGCGAAATCAGTGTCGAGCCGGTCTATTGCCTCGGCCTTTGCGCCAGCGGTCCCTCCGCTTTGCTCGATGATCTGCCGATCGGCCGCTTCGATAAGGTAAAGCTCGCCGAAGCGATCGATGAGGTATGCGCGCCATGACGCGGGTCTTCGTCCCCAAGGATGTCGTCGCCCTCGCGCTCGGTGCCGACCGTGTGGCGCGCAAGATTTCGGAGCTCGCCGGCGCGCGGGGTGCGGCTGTTTCGATTGTCCGCAACGGCTCGCGCGGCATGTTTTTCCTCGAGCCGATGATCGAAGTCGAGACTGCGGCCGGCCGCATCGCCTATGGGCCGGTGAGCGCGGCCGATGTCGCCTCACTCTTCGATGCCGGTTTCCTCAATGGCGGCGCGCATCCTCTGCGGATCGGCAAGCCGGAGGAGCATCCTTTCCTTGCCAAGCAGACGCGGCTCACCTTCGCCCGCTGCGGCATCACCGATCCTGTTTCGCTCGAAGATTATGCAGCGCATGGCGGCTGGCGCGGGCTCACCCGCGCCATCGAGATCGGCCCGGCCGCGATTGTGGCTGAGGTGACGCAATCCGGCCTGCGCGGCCGTGGCGGCGCCGGCTTTCCGACTGGCATCAAATGGAGGACCGTTGCGGATTGCGCGGGCGATCGCAAATATGTCGTCTGCAACGCCGACGAGGGCGACAGCGGGACTTTCGCCGACCGCATGGTTCTGGAAGGCGATCCTTTCATGCTCATCGAAGGCATGACGATCTGCGCCGTCGCGGTCGGTGCGACGAAAGGTTATGTCTATTGCCGCTCCGAATATCCGCGTGCGGCGAAGACCTTCAATGAGGCTCTGCGGCTGGCCCGCAGCGCCGGCTGGCTCGGCATCAATATCAAGGGCTCGAACCATAGTTTCGACATCGAGCTTAGAATGGGCGCCGGCGCCTATGTCTGCGGCGAAGAAACCGCATTGCTCGAAAGCCTTGAAGGCAAGCGCGGCATTGTCCGCGCCAAGCCGCCGCTGCCCGCCCATAAGGGGCTGTTCCAGAAGCCGACGGTGGTCAATAATGTGCTGTCCTTCGCGGCGACGCCCTTCATTCTCGACGAGGGCGGCGCGGCTTACGCGCATTTCGGCATGGGGCGCTCGCGCGGCACCATGCCTCTGCAGATCGCTGGCAATGTCCGCTATGGCGGGCTTTTCGAGACGGCCTTCGGCCTGACGCTCGGCGAAATCGTCGAGGAGATCGGTGGCGGCACCCTTTCTGGCCGGCCGGTGCGCGCCGTGCAATGCGGCGGCCCGCTCGGCGCCTATTTCCCGCGGAGCCTGTTCGACACCCCCTTCGACTATGAGGCTTTTGCAGCGCGTGACGGCCTCATCGGCCATGGCGGGCTCGTCGTCTTCGACGATACGGTCGATATGGCCGAAATGGCGCGTTTCGCGATGGAATTCTGCGCGATCGAAAGCTGCGGCAAGTGCACCCCCTGCCGGATCGGCTCGACGCGCGGCGAGGAGACTATAGAGCGGGTGATGCAAGGCGAGAACGTCGCCGGAAATCTAACGCTCCTCGAAGATCTCTGCCAGACCATGAAATTTGGTTCACTTTGTGCCCTTGGCGGTTTTGCGCCCTATCCTGTCATGAGCGCGCTCCGCCATTTCCCAGAGGATTTCCGGCCGCAGACTGCGGCCGCGGCCGAATGAGGACTAGGCCATGACACTCATCCACGAGACCGATTACGGGACGCCCGCTTCGAAATCCGAGCAGCTCGTCACCCTGACCATCGACGGTTCGCCGGTCACGGTGCCGGCCGGCACTTCGATCATGCGGGCGGCAATGGAAATGGGCACGGAGATCCCCAAGCTTTGCGCGACCGACATACTCGAACCTTTCGGCTCCTGCCGGCTCTGCCTCGTCGAGATCGAGGGCCGCAACGGGACGCCAGCCTCCTGCACCACGCCCGTCGCGCCGGGCATGGCCGTCAAGACCCAGACAGCGCGGCTGAAAGCCCTGCGCAAGGGCGTGATGGAACTCTATATTTCCGACCATCCGCTCGATTGCCTGACCTGCGCCGCCAATGGCAATTGCGAATTGCAGACCCAGGCCGGCGCTGTCGGCCTGCGCGAGGTGCGCTACGGCTATGAGGGGGACAACCATCTCGACGATCAGAAGGACCTGTCAAACCCCTATTTCGCCTATGATCCGTCGAAATGCATCGTCTGCAACCGCTGCGTCCGCGCCTGCGAAGAGGTCCAAGGCACTTTCGCGCTGACGATTGACGGGCGCGGCTTTGCCAGCCGCGTTTCGCCGGGTCAGGCGCAGCCTTTCTTCGAATCCGAATGCGTCTCCTGCGGCGCCTGCGTGCAGGCCTGTCCGACCGCGACGCTCATCGAAAAGAATGTGGTCGAGATCGGCCAGCCAGAGCATTCGGCCGTCACCACCTGCGCCTATTGCGGCGTCGGCTGCACCTTCAAGGCCGAGATGCGCGGCGACGAGCTTGTCCGCATGGTGCCCTATAAAGACGGCAAGGCCAATCACGGCCATTCCTGCATCAAGGGCCGTTTCGCCTGGGGCTATGCGAACCATAAGGAACGGATTCTGAAGCCGATGATCCGCGCCAAGATCAGCGATCCCTGGCGCGAGGTCTCCTGGGACGAGGCGATCAACTATGCTGCGTCCGAATTCAAGCGCATTCAGGCCAAATATGGCAAGAACTCGGTCGGCGGCATCACCTCCTCGCGCTGCACCAATGAAGAGACCTATCTGGTTCAAAAGCTGATCCGCGCCGCCTTCGGCAATAATAATGTCGACACTTGCGCGCGCGTCTGCCACTCGCCGACGGGCTATGGGCTGAAGACCACCTATGGCACCTCCGCCGGCACGCAGGATTTCGACTCGGTCGACAACTCTGATGTCATTCTGGTCATCGGCGCCAATCCGACCGATGGCCATCCGGTTTTCGGCTCGCGGATGAAGAAGCGGCTGCGCCAAGGCGCCAAGCTGATCGTCGTCGATCCGCGCCGCATCGATCTCGTCCGCTCGCCGCATGTTGAGGCCGACTATCATCTCGCTTTGAAGCCCGGCACCAATGTCGCCATCCTCGACGCGATTGCGCATGTGATCGTGACCGAAGGTCTCGTCGATGAAGCCTTCGTGCGCGAACGCTGCGACATGGATGAATTCGCCGATTGGGCGCGCTTCGTCTCCGAGCCGCGCAACAGCCCGGAAGAGGTCGCAAAGCTCGCGGGCGTTCCGGCGGAGCAGATCCGCGCTGCGGCACGGCTCTATGCGACCGGCGGCAATGCCGCGATCTATTATGGCCTCGGCGTGACCGAGCACAGCCAGGGCACGACGACCGTCATCGCGATCGCCAATCTCGCCATGGCGACCGGCAATCTCGGCCGCAGAGGCGTCGGCGTCAATCCGCTGCGCGGCCAGAACAATGTCCAGGGCTCCTGCGACATGGGCTCGTTCCCGCACGAGTTCGTCGGCTATCGGCATGTCTCCGACGAGGCAACGCGCAAGATGTTCGAAGACGTCTGGAAGGTACCGCTCGAAAAGGAGCCCGGCCTGCGCATTCCCAATATGATCGATGCCGCGGTTGAGGGCACTTTTAAGGGCATCTATATCCAGGGCGAAGACATTCTGCAGTCGGACCCCGATACGCATCATATGGCCTCGGGACTCGCGGCGATGGAATGCGTTGTGGTCCAGGATCTCTTCCTGAACGAGACGGCGAATTACGCGCATGTCTTCCTGCCCGGCTCGACCTTCCTCGAAAAGGACGGCACTTTCACCAATGCGGAACGGCGCATTCAGCTCATACGCAAAGTGATGGCGCCGAAGAACGGCTATGGCGATTGGGAGATCACCCTCAAGCTCTCCCAGGCTTTGGGCTATCCGATGAACTATAGCCATCCGAGCGAGGTCATGGACGAGATCGCTGCGACGACGCCGGGCTTCGCCAATGTGTCTTTCAAGCATCTCGAGGAAGTCGGCTCGGTGCAATGGCCCTGCAACGACAAGGCGCCGGAAGGCACGCCGATCATGCATATCGGCGGCTTTGTCCGCGGCAAGGGCAAGTTCGTCCTGACCGAATATGTGCCGACCGATGAGAAGACCGGACCGCGCTTCCCGCTTCTGCTGACGACCGGCCGCATTCTGAGTCAGTATAATGTCGGTGCACAGACGCGGCGCACCGCCAATGTTCTCTGGCACGAGGAAGATGTGCTCGAGATCCATCCGCATGATGCCGAGCAGCGCGGCGTCCGCGACCGCGATTGGGTGAAGCTGCAGAGCCGCACCGGGGAAACGACTTTGCGCGCCAAGGTCACCGACCGCGTCGCGCCGGGCGTCGTCTATACGACCTTCCATCATCCGGCGACGCAGGCCAATGTCGTGACGACCGATTTCTCGGATTGGGCGACCAATTGCCCCGAATATAAGGTCACGGCCGTCCAGGTCTCGACCTCCAATGGTCCGACCGATTGGCAGGAGCACTATCGCGAACTCACCGAACAGAGCCGCCGGATCGCCGGCGCGATCGAAGCTGCCGAATGAGTTCAGAGAACCAAGACGAGGAAGCGCCGCTGGCGCTTCCTGCCGCCACATATGATGCGGCCTGCATTGCTCAGCGCGGCACGCTGGTCGTCGAAGCGCGGCGCTGCGTGCCCGAAGAGATCGCCGTCGCCTTCACTTACAATGGCTCGACCCATGCGGTCATGATGGCGACGCCCGCCGATCTCGAGGATTTCGCGTTTGGTTTTTCCTTGACCGAAGGCGTCGTCGATCAGCCTTCCGATATCGACAGTCTCGATGTGATCACGACGCGGCTCGGCATCGAGGTCCGGATCTGGCTCAAGGAAGAGCGCGCCAAGACCTATGTCGGCCGCAAGCGCAGCATGGCTGGCCCCACCGGCTGCGGCCTTTGCGGCGTCGAGAGTCTCGAAGCCGCCATGCGGCCTCTGCCTAAGGTTTCACGGCCCGCGTGGCGTCTCACGCCGCAAGCCGTGGTCGAGGCAATGGCCTCGCTCGATCCGGCGCAGACGCTGAACGAGGCGACCCATGCGGTTCACGCCGCGGCCTTCTGGACCGAGGCGGAAGGGCTCGTCGCACTGCGCGAAGATGTCGGCCGCCACAATGCGCTCGACAAGCTCGCCGGCGCGCTCATCCGCAGCGGCCGGACCGCGGCTTCAGGCATGATCGTGATGACCAGCCGCGTCTCGATAGAATTGATTCAGAAGGCGGCCAGGCTTAATGCGCCGGTCCTTGCCGCGGTTTCCGCGCCGACGGCCGCCGCCATTCGGCTTGCCGAAGAGGCCGGCATGACGCTCATCGGCGTCGCCCGCCGCCAGGATTTCGAAATCTTCACCCATCCCGACCAAATGTTCAGTGAAACAAACCGCCATGTCGCCTGACAAGCTCGTCTATATGGCCAATCAGATTGGCAAATTCTTCGAGGCCAATGGCCATGATGCGGCCGTCGCCGGCATCAGCGATCATATCGCGCATTTTTGGGAGCCGCGCATGCGCAAGCAAATCTATGCGCATATGGCCAAGGGCGGCGCCGGTCTCGATCCGCTGGCGAAGGAAGCGCTCGAAGCGCTGGAGCGCAAGGACGCGGTAGCGCCGGTCGCCGCGAAATAGCGATGGCGCGCCGCGGTCACCCCACCCGCCCCCGGACAAGTCCGGGGGCACCCTCCCCTGAGGGGGAGGGATCGCGCGTCAAGATTCGTGCTTCACCTGAAGAATGACAAGAGCGGGCGACGCTGCGAATCCTTCCCCTTCCAGGGGAAGGTGTCAGCGGAGCTTTGCTCCGCTGACGGATGGGGTCATGACAAAACTCACACAGCAATATTGTCGATGAGGCGCGTGCTGCCGAGCCGCGCTGCAGCAAGCAGCCGGACCGGGCCTTCCTGAAGACCCGCGACAGGCGCCAGCGTCTCGGCATGGCGGGCTTCGATATAATCCGGCACGAAACCGGCCGCTTCCATTTTTTCGCACGCAGCGGCGAGCGCCGCCTCGATCGAGAGACCAGAGCGCAGCGCCTCTGCGCATTGCCTCAAAGCTTCATGGAGACGCGGTGCACGCGCCCGCTCATCGGCTGAGAGATAAAGATTGCGCGAGGACAGAGCGAGGCCGTCCGCGTCGCGCAGCGTCGGCGCGCCGATAATCTGCGTTTCGAGATCGAGATCGCGCGCCATGCACGTGATCACCTTCAATTGCTGATAATCCTTCTCGCCGAAGAGTGCGACATCCGGCCGGCATTGGTTGAGAAGCTTGGCGACCACTGTCGCCACGCCGGCGAAATGGGTCGGTCGGAACCTATCCTCGAGCCCGACCGTCGCGGGGCCTGCGACCGAGACGGTCGTGGCAAATCCCTTCGGGTACATCTCTTCGACCTCGGGCGCGAAGATGAGATCGCCCTTGGCAGCTGCAAACTTTTCCGCGTCCTCTGCGAAGCGCCGCGGATAGGATGGGAAATCCTCATTTGGTGCAAATTGCGTCGGGTTGACGAAGATCGACATGACAATTCGATCGGCTCGGCGTTTCGCCTCGGCGACGAGCGAGATATGCCCGGCATGAAGCGCACCCATGGTCGGCACGAGCGCAATGCGTGCCCCTGCAGCGCGCCAGCCTGCGATGCTTGCCCGCAAATCCGCGACCCTGCGCGCAACAGCGACGCCGGCCTCGTCCAGCAAAGCGTCCGCCATGGCGCTCACAGACCTTTCAATCGAATCGCGCGCCAGCCGGACGTTTTGTCCCGTGCACCAGCGGACGCTCGGCCGGCCAGAGAGAGAAGATAGGTGAGATAGGACTCAGGAAAATCCCACGCCCGCGCCGCCGCGATCACGCGCTCCAGATAGTCACCTTGCACCGCGCCTTCCTGCGCCGAGGCGCCCACATAGAGCAGCGCCCGCACGGGTGCGGCGCCTTCGCGCAATACCGGTTGGGTGATCTTCTGATAAAACCCGCGGCCGATTTCTTCATAACGGTCGAGCGCCGGAATATCCGCGAAAGCAAGATCATAGAGCACGCCATGGACATCCGCGCGCGGGTCGCGCTTCACCGAGCCATGACCGGAGGTCATGATGAAAAAACGATGGCGGACCAGCCGCGCGCGTCCGAGCGGGCGCGACTTCGGACAGCGCCGGTGCATGGATTCGCAATCCATATTTGAACCATAGGCGAAATAGAGCGGCATGGTTAGGCCTTATACCAAATCTTCAAAAGGGTGACTCATGCCATGTCTCGAAGATGACGACCAAGGTGAGTAGGGCGTCATTGCGAGCGGAGCGACGAAGCAATCCAGAAGCGCTGGAACGCGTCTGGATTGCTTCGCTCCGCTCGCAATGACGGCGGCAGGCATAGGTTCTCATCAGAGAGATCTGGTATTATGCAAGTGATAGGGCGACCATGGGCATTTCATTTTCAAAGCTATTCACCCTCCCTCACACAAAATCCATGATCACCGCGTCGACGCCGAGCGAAGCACTTTCCGCGACATAAATCTCCTTCACCACCGCATCGCTTTCAGCTCGCAGAACATTTTCCATCTTCATTGCCTCGATGACGCAGAGGATTTCACCTTCCTTCACCGCCTGGCCCGGCGTGACAAGGATCGCCTTGACGAGTCCCGGCATGGGGCATCGCAATGTCTTGGCGAGATGCTCCGCCTTTTTCTCTAGCATCAGCGCGGCGAGTTCGGCCTCGCGCCGGCTATAGACGCAGGCCTCGACGACGATCCCGCGCCAGAGCAACCTAAAAGAATTGAGACGCGGCCGCACCTGCACATAGGTCGGCTCCTGATCGATCGTGCCGGACCAGACTTTCATGCCGGCGCCCCAATCCGATTGGCAGAGATAGGCTTGGCCATTCTGCGCCATGCGGATGAGAAGTCCATCATCACCTTCGTCAATGACGACATCGATTCGGGTGCGGCCGAACAGAAGAACACAGCGTTCCGGCGAGACGACCGGTTGGCGCAGGTGCGCCATCTGTCCCGAAATCAACCTTTGCCGTGCCTTCATCACATGGTCGATCGACGCCGCGACTGCAGCGAGGCGATCAAGCTCGTCGCCTTCTGGCAGGCGCGGCGCAAAACCCTGCGGATATTCCAGCGCAATGAAATCGGTCGAAAGCGCGCCGCTTTTAAAGCGTGGATTCTGCATCAGCGCGGCAAGGAATGGAATATTGTGGCTGATGCCTTCGATCACGAATTGATCGAGCGCATCGGCCTGCGCCGCAATCGCCGCAGCGCGATCGCCGGCATGGCTGATGAGCTTGCCGATCATCGGATCATAATGGATCGAAATCTCGCTGCCTTCGACGACGCCCGTGTCATGCCGCAGAGTGACACCGTCGTGATGGCCCTCTGCCGGTGGCCGGAACGTGACGAGCCGTCCCGTCGAAGGCAGGAAATCGCGGCTCGGGTCCTCGGCATAGATGCGGCTTTCGATCGCCCAGCCTTTGAGATGCACATCGGCCTGCGTGAGCGCGAGCCTCTCGCCGGCGGCGATCTTGATCATTTCTTCGACAAGATCGACGCCAGTGACGAGCTCGGTCACCGGATGCTCGACCTGCAGCCTTGTGTTCATCTCGAGGAAATAAAAGCCCCTACCTGTCGGCTCGACGATGAATTCGACCGTGCCGGCAAACTCATAATCAACCGCTTTGGCGAGTGCGATCGCCTCTTCGCCCATTTTGAAACGCAGCTCCTCATCGACCAGAAGCGAAGGTGCTTCCTCCACCACCTTCTGATGGCGGCGCTGGATCGAACATTCGCGTTCGCCGAGATGAATGATGTTGCCGAATTTGTCGCCGAGGATTTGGATCTCGATATGGCGCGGATGTTCGATGAATTTCTCGATGAAGATGCGATCATCGCCAAAGGCAGAGGCGGCTTCCGATTGCGCCCGCGCAAAGCTGTCTTCTATTTCCCCGCGCGCATAGGCGATGCGCATCCCCTTGCCGCCGCCGCCGGCCGAGGATTTGAGCATGACCGGATAGCCGATTTCCTCGGCGATTTCGGCCGCCGCCGCCGGATCTTCGACGGTGCCGAGAAAGCCCGGCAGGGTCGCAACGCCGGCGGCGCGCGCAAGCTGTTTTGCGGCAATCTTGTCGCCCATCACCGCAAGAGCGCGGCGGTTCGGGCCGATGAAGGCCAATCCGGCCTCTTGAAGCGCATCGGCGAAGGCCGGGCGCTCCGCAAGAAATCCATAGCCCGGATGCACTGCTTCGGCATCGGTCTTCTTGCAGGCCTCGATGATTTTCTGGATGGCAAGATAAGATTCGGTCGCGGGCGCCGGGCCGATGCAGATCGCCTCATCCGCCATGCCGACGAAAGGCGCATCTCTATCCGCCTCCGAATAGGCGGCGACGCAGGCAATGCCCATCCGATGCGCCGTCTTGAGGATGCGGCAGGCGATTTCGCCGCGATTGGCGATGAGGATTTTCTTGAACATGGCCGGCTGCGATCCAAGGTCGGAACCGCTTCTACGCAAGCCGAGACGCCGCGTCCATAGCGCAAAGGCGCTGCATCGATGCCGGCGCCGCTTTAGGCGTGAGCTTTTAGAACTTCTGCGTGATGCCGCCGAAAAAGCCGCGGCGCGGCCCATATTGCGGCGCGAAGACGCCAATGCCCGTCCCGTCGCGAATCATATAGACTTCATCGAAGAGATTGATGACGTCGAAGCGCAGGACCATCGGCCCGAGCCCCGAATCCTTCGGCGTCGCGAATTCATGCGTCAGGCCGAGATTGACCTGGGCATAGGGAGACACCGTCCCCGTATTGACGAAACCATTGCGCAAGCCGCTGCCGTAGATCAAATCGGCGCTGAATCGCGTGCCTTGCCAAAGATAAGAGATGCCGCCCGAGCCGGTGAGCGTCTGATCATGGTCCGTATAAATGTAGTTGTTTGAAATATAAGCTATCTCGGCAGCACTGAACAAGTATTGATTGGACGAAACTTCAGTCGCGCGCTGGCGCGCCCAAGCGAAATTCGCATAAGCGCTGAAATTCTCGTAATTGTACTTCGCGGTGAATTCGACGCCGGTATTATAGGCGCAGTCATAGTTGAAGGCCGTCAGAACCAGCGCCTGGCCGAATTGCCCGTCGTCGAGGAGATTTTGCGCCCTTTTGTAATAGGCATCGACTCCGGCCTCGAGATTGGGATTGAGCTTTTGCGTCACGCCGGCGTCAAAGACGTTGGAGCGCTCTGGCTGGACAGGAGAGTTCTGGGTGACTTCGGCCGCCGCCGTCGTATTGTTATAAGCTGCGACATTGGTGGGCGCTGCCAGCGCCTGCTCCGGCGGCGTGAAATTGCGTGCATATCCGGCATGAAAGGTCGTGCTTTCGAATGGCTTATAAATCACCGCGAGGCGTGGGCTGACCTGATTGGCCGTGACATATTCCGCCATTTGATCGAAGCGCAATCCGCCATTCAGCGTCCACTGATTGTTGATCTTCCACTCGTCCTGCGCATAGACGGAGCCGAGCCAGCCGAGCTCGCTGCTCGAACTCGGAATGGTGAAGGGCGTATCGATCGGAACGCCGCTCGCATTGAGCGGCTCGACGACATCATTATTGATCGCGGTCGTCGTCTCGCCGCTGACGTTGAAACCGAAGCGGATCGTATGCGGCCCGAGGTGATAGGCATTGTCTGACTGCACGCCGTTGAGCAGGCTGTCGCGAACCACATCGGAAGAGACGCCGTTGAAGATGAGATCGCCGATCGGATCGGGAAGGAAATGCAAGGTCGAATCGCGTGAGTAGAAGGAGAGCTGGGTGTCGAGCGCGCCATAGGATTTCTGCAGCGCCAACACGTTGTAGAAGTTCTGCTCGACCTGGTTCTCATTAACCAACGAGGAATCGAAATTGGTGACGCCATAGGCCGGAAATTGCGGCGGCTGGCCCGGCGAATTGGGGATCTGGAAGTGGTTCAGCGCCGTGCCGGTGATGAAGCTCAGTCGCACATCGTTCGGCAGGATCGTCGAAACATAGCCGAAGAATTTGCCCTGCCGCGTCTGATCATGGATCGCGTCATAGCTCGCGGTCGGGTTCTCGATGCCGACATTGTCCGACAGCAGCCGGCCGCTGAAGAAATATTGCGTCTGCCCGATCGTGCCGCCATATTCCATGCTGGGCATCAGCGTATCATGGCTGCCGCCATACATGCTGACGCTGCCGCCCTGGGTAAAGACGCTGCGCGTTTGAATATCGACGACGGCCGCAGTGTGTAGCCCATATTGCGCCGGCAGAACGCCGTCCAGCAAGGCAAGAGTGCCGACGAAGCTCGTATCGAGAAACTGGCCGAAGCCGGACACGCCGTCCGGCAAAAGGATGCCGTCGATCCGGTACTGAACATTGGCATGTTCGTTGCGAATGTGGAGATCGCCGCTCGCAGCTGAATCCTGCGAGACGCCCGGTGCCTGTAGCAGAACCTTGTCGAACGAGGTGTTGTCGCCCGCCGGCAAGGCGTCGATCGTTTTCTGATCGATTTGATAGCTATTGGCACCGATGGGCGCATAAATATCCCGCCGCACTTGATCGAGCTTCTCCGTCTCGAGAACAAAGGCCGGCACGGGCGTGATATTTAGCGTCTGCGTCGGCGGCGCTGCGACCACAGTGACCTGCTGCAGCTGCACTTGGCCGAAGGCCGGGGCGCTCATCACAAGAAACATAACGAGCGGCCCCAGTCTCTTGACCGCGCGCGTCATCAAAAACTGCATCTTGCCCCCTCAGGCACCCACTCATCACCCTACGTAACACGATTACGTTATGTTATTACATTACGACAGCCGGCGCCGTCAATCGGGGTGAGAAAAGAGAGGTCCGTCTATGGGGAAATGGGCTGCCCTATGCGACGCGCATGATGTCCAGAATGATGATGCGTCAATAGGCGGTCACAGCGGGATATTATCGTGCTTCTTCCAAGGACTTTCCAAATGTTTGTGACGCAGAAGCGCGAGCGCCCGCGCGACCCGCCGGCGGGTTTCATGCGGCATGATGATATCGTCGATTAAACCGCGCTCGGCGGCAATGAAGGGTGAGAGGACGCGATCCTCATATTCCTTCGTCTTTTCGACGATCTTCTCCGCATCATCCCACTCGGTGCGAAAAAGAATCTCGACGGCGCCTTTCGCGCCCATCAATGCGATCTGCGCCGAGGGCCAGGCATAATTCATGTCGCCACGCAAATGTTTCGAAGCCATCACATCATAGGCGGCACCAAAACCCTTGCGGATGACGACGGTCACCTTCGGCACGCTCGCTTCGGCATAGGCGAAAAGAAGTTTCGCGGCTTGTTTGACGAGGCCGCCATGTTCCTGCCCCACCCCCGGCAGAAAGCCCGGCACATCGACAAAAGTAACGATCGGAATGTTGAAACAATCGCAGAAGCGGACGAAGCGTGCCGCCTTGCGCGCCGCATCGCAATCGAGCACGCCCGCCAGCACCAAAGGCTGATTGGCGACGAGCCCGATGGTGCGGCCTTCGATACGGCCAAAGCCCGTGACGATATTTTTTGCATGGGCCTCCTGGATCTCGAAGAAATCGCCTTCATCGACCGTCTTGGAGATCAGCTCCTTGATGTCATAGGGCTTCGTTTGATCATCCGGCACGAGACTGTCGAGCGACATCTCGACCCGTTCGGCATCGTCGAAACTCGGCCATTCGGGCAGCTCGTCTTCATTCGACGAAGGCAGGAAATCAAGGAGCCGCCGCATCTGCAGCAGCGCCTCGACATCATTGTCGTAAGCGCCATCGGCGACCGAACTTTTGACGGTATGGAGCGAGGCGCCGCCCAACTCCTCGGCGGTGACACTCTCATTGGTCACCGCCTTCACGACATCCGGTCCGGTGACGAACATGGCGCCCGCGTCGCGCACCATGAAGATGAAATCGCTCAACCCCGGCGCAAAGACATCGCCGCCGATGCAAGGTCCCATGACGATGGAGATCTGCGGAATGACGCCAGAGGCGAGCACGTAGCGTTGAAAGACTTCGCCATAGCCGGCGAGCGCCGCAACACCTTCCTGAATGCGAACGCCAAGGGAATCGAAGAGCCCGATCAGCGGCGCCCGATTGCGCAGCGCCATATCCTGCAGTTTCACGATCTTCTGCGCATGTGCTTCCGACATGGAGCCGCCACGGACCGTGATGTCCTTGGCGTAGACGAAGACGGCGCGGCCGTTCACCGTGCCGCAGCCCGTGACGACGCCCTCGCCCGGCACGTGCTGCACCTCCATGCCCAGATCACTGCAATCATGGGTGACGAACATGTCGAATTCTTCGAAGGAGCCGGGATCGAGAATGAGCTCGATCCGTTCTCTGGCGGTGAGCTTGCCGCTTTCATGCTGAGCGGCGATCTTTTCTTCGCCGCCGCTATGGACCTCGGCCCGGCGCGCGGCGAGCCGCTCGATCATGTCTTTCACGGCGCTGATCCTGAAAGAGAGAGAAGGACCATTCCGTTAGCACTTCTGCCATGCCCCGCAAATGCTGTACCGATCTGATATTTCGATCGGAAGCATCGAATTCGGATGTTTGATATTTTATTTCGCCCCGGCAGTCTCATGGCTGGGACACTCTCTCATCGCGGTCGCTGCTCTTTACTCAAGGCAAGCGCGAAGCTAAAATTAAAAAATTGACTGCGCGGCGCGAGCGCCTATCGAACAGAAAAACATAGTTGCAACGGAGAAAGACATGGAGGACGAAGCTTCGCCTCGTCAGTTGATGACACGTCGCCATTTATTCGAGAAGATGGGGACCGGCGGCTTGGCTCTCCTGTCAGCGCCGAGCTGGGCTCAGCCTGGCTGGGCTGAGAACGTGGTGAACTTGGCTTTCCCCGGCGGAGCCGGCACACGGCCGTTCACGACCGCCTTTCCGCAAAAAGGCAAAATGATCTTGCAGCGCACGCGCGCGCCGCTCCTGGAATCGCCCTTCGGCGTTTTCGACAAGGGCGTCTTCACGCCCAACGATCAATTCTTTGTCCGGTGGCATTGGGCGGGATTTCCGACTTCGGTCAATGTGGACACGTTTCGGCTGACCATACGCGGCCATGTCAATCAGACGCTGTCGCTGTCTTTGAAAGACCTCATCCACGAGTTTGAGCGCACGGAAATCGCGGCGGTCAATCAATGCTCTGGCAATTCACGCGGCTTCTTTCAGCCGCGCGTGCCTGGCGGCGAATGGGGGAACGGCGCTATGGGCAATGCGCGCTGGAGCGGCGTCCGTCTGAAGGATGTGCTCGATCGGGCGGGCATAAAGCCCGATGCCATCCAAGTTCGGTTCACCGGCCTGGACGAGGCCGCCGTGGCGGAGGGCCCGCGTTTCATCAAATCGCTGGACATCGATCACGCTCGCGACGGCGAGGTGATGATCGCCTATGCGATGAATGGCGAACAAATGCCGCTGCTGAATGGCTTTCCTTTGCGGCTTGTCGTCCCAGGCTGGTATGCGACCTATTGGATCAAAATGCTAAGCGACATCGAGGTGCTGAACCAACCCGACACGAATTTCTGGATGAAGACCGCCTACACCATTCCCGACACGCCGCACGCCAATATGAGGCCCGGCGAGACCGGGATGAAGATGATCCCGATCAACCGCATGGTTCCTCGCTCCTTTGTTACGAACGTCCACTCCGGCGCTCGCGTGCCAGCAGGAAAATCGAGCTTGGCCCGCGGCATCGCCTTCGGGGGTGATTGCGGTGTCAGGAAGGTAGAAATCTCGACCGACAGCGGAAAAAGCTGGCAGAGCGCGCAACTCGGAAAGGACGAGGGCAAATACAGCTTCCGCCAATGGCAGGCACGCTTCACTTTGCCCGCCCCGGGCAAATACAGCGTGATGATCCGCTGCACAAATGAGAATGGCATCGTGCAACCCGATATGCCGAATTGGAATCCGGGTGGATACATGCGCAACGTCATCGAGTCGGTCGATCTCGTCGCCGACTGAGGAGCACCATATCATGCATGGCACCACGCTCTCAGCTATGGCCCTTCTCGGTCTCGCTTTCATGCCTATTCCCGCGCAGGCTGATTCGCCTTTTGCTCCAAAATCGGTGAGCGTTGAGCTGCCGGAGAGCAACAGAAGCTTTCCGGCCGGCCCTGGGTCGGAAGCAATCAACAATAATTGCCTGGCCTGCCATTCGGTCGGCATGGTCCTCAACCAGCCCCCCTTGTCGAAAGCGGCATGGACCGCTGAAGTCGCCAAAATGATCAAGGTCTATAAGGCGCCTATCGCCACCCAGGACGTCGATACAATTATCGACTATCTGGCGAGATTGCCGGCCGTGAAATAGCGATTCGGAAAAGTGGGCCCACTTGTCCGGGACATGCTCTGGCAGGCTGTGCCGATCGCCAACGTGACGGCTGCCGTCTGCCTGGTTCTCCTGATGTTTCAGGGCCGCACTGCAAGGCTGCGCAGCGCATAGAGTTTCCGTCGCGGGCGCTCACGCCGAAGACGCCGCGCTGGGCGAAGCTTCTCCCGCGAGCGCGGCCAGGGCGGCAGCCATTTTGCCGACCTCATCCCAGCCGAGAGGGATCGGTTCGGCGGCCGCGACGCTCAACCCATCCGCCCCGACCTTGCCGGAAAAATCGCCATTGCTGGCGATAGGGCTCATATAGACTTCATCGACCGGGCTCTTGCCTTCACGCACGGCAGCAAGCGCACGCGCCAATATGCCCGCCTCTTGCGCGGTGAGATCGAAGCCGAGCTGAGCTGCGAATTCGAGCCGGATCATCGGCCCGAGAAGCCGATGGCTGACGGCGGTAACTGACCATGTGCTCATCGGCAGCCTTTCATGTGCAGAGCTTCCGAAGCCACAAGCATCTCGAGTGCCATGGCTTGAAGCCGCCAATGATCTTGGAGGCGCCAATGATCACTGAAACCGCCGCTCACACGCCCGGGGATTTGGCCTTGCGTCGTGCTGTCTGCTCCTCGACCCAGATCGACACTGTGTCGATGAGACGGATCGCGCCCGGCAGACGCCCATAGGCGTCGCGCTGCGCTTCCGTCGCAGGTTCCAAGGTCCGCCACCATTCGATCAATTGCCGAATGAGCGCGCGTGAAGCAATGGCTTCGGGTGCCGCGCCGGGAAAGCCGGACAGGCCGAAGCTCGCTTCGACATCGGCAAGGCAAGAAAAAATATAGAAGCGATCCGCCTCCGAGAAGGGCAATGGCCCCTCCGGCGCGCGCTGGACCATGCGGATTTCGCTGAGTTCGCGAATGTAATCCTTCATGCGAAGCCTCGGGCGGCGGAACGGCAAATTCCTCATCTTGCCGTTCAGCAAACTATATGAGCACTTTGATCTAAAGCAGATCCTTCTGTCTGATCCTGGCGCGACCAAAGCCGCCGAGGCGGCCGGACAAGATTGGCGAGACGCCAAGCAAAGATCGAGCAAGACCCGGCTCTGCTCGATGGCTATGTTCTACGCCTCATCCTCTTCCTCACCCGCATCGGCACGGAGCCCTTGTAGGAGCTCGCGCGCCATGGCCCGCGTGACCTTGCCGCCGCGCGCCAGAGCTTCGCGATCGAGCAAAGCGACAATGCGCCTGGCCATATCGAGCGAGCGATCAATATGGAGCGCAATATAATCGACTACCGCGGCGTCGACGGTGAGCTGCCGGTCGCAGAAGAGTTTGATGAGCCCGGCATTGAGAAGCGCTTCATCCGGCGTGCCGAGCTCGACCGCAGGCGCCAGACGCAGACGCGACAAGAGATCCGCAGTCGCAAGGCCCCAAAGCTCTGGCCTTTGCCGCGCCGTCAGAAGCAGACTGGTCTTGCGTTCCCGCGCCAGATTGATGAGATGGAAGAGGGGTGCTTCGGCAGCGCCGATCTCTTCTGCATCTTCGATGGCAAGGGCTGGTCTCGCGGCCAGAGCGAAGAGATCCGCCGCGGCGAGACTTTTGGCCGAAATAATATCGGCATTGGCGCGGACCGCCCAGATCGCCGCGAGATGACTCTTGCCCGCACCGGGCGGGCCCAGAAGCAGCAGGAGCTGGTCGGGCCATTGCGGCCAGGCCTCGATCATTTGCAGCGCCGCGGCATTGGGCGGGCCGCTAAGAAAATCGTCGCGGCCGAAATGCGGCGGCAATTCGAGGTCCAGCGTGAGCTGACGCCGAGATGCCGATGGGCCGGGCTTCGATGGAGTCTCGGCCATCATCTCAAAGGTCTTTTTCGAAAGGCTTTTCCGCCGCTATCTCAGGCGGCGTTGCGGCAAGCCATGCGGGTACGCCCAAATAGAACACGCTCGCGCGATAGCGGCGGGCCGCAAAGCGCAGGATCACCGCTGCCGCGGCTGCGACCGGCACGGCGATCAAGAGCCCGATGAAGCCGAGAAGGCTGCCGAAGGCAAGCAGCGCAAAGATCAGCCAGACCGGATGGACGCCGACTTTGTCGCCGACGAGCTTGGGCGCCAAAATATTGCCCTCGAGGAATTGCCCGGCCAGCACGACGCTTACGGTCAAGGCGAATAATTGCCAATGCGGCCAGCCCTGGACGATCGCGACGATCGCCGACACCACCAGGGCGGTGAACGAGCCGAAATAGGGGATGAAGCTCAGCACGCCGGCGGAGATGCCGATCAACAGGCCGAAATTCAAACCGACGAGCGAGAGGCCCACGCCATACCAGATCCCGAGAAAGAGGCAGACCAGCGATTGGCCGCGCAGAAAGCCGGCCAAGGCATTGTCGATCTCATGCGCCAGCTGATGCGCGGTCTCACGATGGCGCAAGGGCACGAGGCTATCGACCGTCGCCGTCATCTTGTGCCAATCGAGCAGCATGTAAAAGGCGACGACGGGCGTGACGATGAGCAGCGAGACGACGCTGATCACAGCCGCGCCGCGGGCGACGACGGAATTCAGAAAGGCGGCGGCCGTGCGCGCAGCCTCCGCGACAAGACTATTCACATTGTTGCCGGTCGCGGGCCCTTTCATGCTTTCAAGGCCGAGCTTTCGCAGAATTGGGCCGAGATAGTCGTGGCTGAGCCAATCACCCGCCTGACCCAACAGCGCCTGAAGCTTGTTCAACGTCTCCGGCAGTTCCCGGATGAATGTTGAAAACTGATGACCGAGGATCGGGAGGACGAGAACGGAGAGCAGCGCAAGGACGATGGCGAAAGCCGCAAGGATCACCAGCGTCGCCGTCAGCCGGCCGAGACCTAAGCTCTGCAGCCGGTTGGCCACGGGATCAAGCAGATAGCCGATCGCCAGAGCCATGATGAAAGGCGGCAAAATGGGCCAACACAGCCACAAAAGGAGCAGAAGAGCAGCGGCTGCGCCGAGCCAAAAGGCGATGTGCCATCCAATCCGCATCGCGCCGCCTCTGCCTATTGCCATGGGGGCGTTTCACAGGCTCATATGCCGCGCCCATGCAGCCAGATAGGCTGCCAGCGAGGCAAGCGTCAATGCCGCCACAACATAGACGGCGGCCGAAAACCAGGTACCAAGCGCAAATTGAAAGGCTTTCGCGCCAAGCACCAGAGCGGCAAAGCCGATCTGAGCGGCCGTGTTGAGCTTGGAGATCCACAGCGGCCTGATTTCCACAGGCTTGTCCATCAGCCAGGAAATCATCACCGCGCCGATGATCATCAGATCGCGCGCGACGACGATGATGGTGAGTGTCGCCGGCAGCACCGTCTCGACCGCAAGAGCAACATAGATCGAGACGAGCAGCGCTTTGTCCGCCACCGGATCGAGATAGGCGCCCAGTTCGGTGCGCAGATCGAAGGTCCTGGCGAGCCATCCGTCGAGCGCATCGGAAACGCCGGCCAGAATGAAGATAACGCAAGCCTCCTTCCACCGCTGCGCCGCAATCATCGCTATGATGACGGGGACGAGGACCAAACGGCAGAGGGTGATGAGATTGGGCAGACTCGAATAAGAAAAAAAGGACATGGGACCGACAGGAGGGCGGCGGAGCCGGCGGCTCTGCCCATGAAATCTTATTTGGAAATCTTACGTGATTTGCCGCAAAAGGAACAATGTCCTGCTGCCGGTCGGCAGCCATATTCCGCGGCTTGCCATGGCAAGGCCGAGCCGCTAGAGCGGGTCAGCTCAGCGGCCCTATTCATCAAAAGCGCTCTGTCTGCTTGAATGACCAGGGGCTTGCGGCCTAGCGGCGAGGCCGGGATCGACATGTTGGACAAATATGGCGGATAAATATGGCCGATAAAAAGGGCCTCACCTATGCCGACGCCGGGGTCGATATCGATGCCGGCAATGCGATGATCGAGACGATCAAGCCGCTCGTGCGGGCGACGCGGCGGCGCGGCGCCAATGCCGAGATCGGCGGCTTTGGCGGCCTCTTCGATCTCAAGGCCGCCGGCTTCGTCGATCCGATATTGGTCGCCGCCAATGACGGGGTGGGCTCCAAGATCAAGATCGCCATCGACAGCGGTCTGCATGGAACGATCGGCATCGATCTCGTCGCCATGTGCGTCAACGATCTCGTGGTGCAAGGCGCCGAGCCGCTGTTCTTTCTGGATTATTATGCGACAGGCAAGCTCGATCCGGCTTTGGGCGCCGCAATCGTCGCCGGCATTGCCGAGGGTTGCCGCGAGGCGGGGGCCGCCCTGATCGGCGGCGAGACCGCGGAAATGCCCGGGCTCTATGCCGGCAAGGACTATGATCTCGCGGGCTTTGCAGTCGGCGCCGTCGAACGCGGAAGCCTGCTGCCGCGGCCCGATGTCGTCTCGGGCGATGTCGTCTTGGGGCTTCGTTCCTCGGGCCTCCATTCGAATGGTTTTTCATTGGTCCGCAGAATCGTCGCCGACGCCGGCCTCGGCCTCTTCGATAGAGCCCCTTTCGCTGCGGAGCAAACGCTGGCAGAGGCTTTACTCACCCCGACACGGATCTATGTCCGCGCCCTTCTGCAAGCGCTGCGGCAAACATCGGCGATCAAGGCTTTGGCGCATATCACCGGCGGCGGTTTTCCCGATAATATTCCGCGCGTTCTTCCCGCCGGCCTCGGTGTCGTGCTCGATCTCGCATCCATTCCGGTGCCGCCTGTGTTCGGCTGGCTCGCTTCTGCCGGTCAAGTCGCGGAGTCCGAGATGCTGCGCACTTTCAACTGCGGGATCGGCATGATCGTGATCGCTGCCGCAGCACAGGCTGCGGAAGTCGAATCGGCCTTGCGCAACACGGGCGAAAGTCCGGTCGTAATCGGTAAAGTCGTGGAAGCGCCGGGCCCGCGCGTCGCCTATGCCGGACGGCTCGCGCTGTGAGCGCGCGCAAGCGCACGGCCGTTCTGATCTCGGGACGCGGCTCGAACATGCTTGCCTTGATCGAGGCGGCGCGCAGCCCCGACTATCCCGCCGATATCGTGCTCGTCTTAGCAAACCGCGCGGAAGCGCAAGGTCTCGCCCTTGCCAAGGAGCGCGGGATCGCGACTGCCGTGATCGATCAGAAGATTTACGCCGGCCGCGAGGAATTTGAAAAATCCATGCAAGTGCTGCTCGATCTGCACAAAATAGAGCTCATCTGCCTTGCCGGCTTCATGCGCGTGCTGACGCCGGCTTTCGTGCAGCATTGGGAGGGTCGGCTTCTTAATATCCACCCTTCCCTGCTGCCCGCCTATCGCGGCCTCGACACGCATGAGCGGGCTTTGGCCGATGGCGTGAAGATCCATGGCTGCACGGTGCATTTCGTCGTGCCGGCTTTGGACGAAGGTCCGATCATTGCGCAAGCCGCCGTTGGGGTGCTCGACAGCGACACGCCGGAGACTCTTGCCGCGCGTGTCTTGGTGCAGGAACATATCATCTATCCTGCAGCGCTGGCCGCGGTCGCCGGCGGGCATGTCCGCATCAAGGACAATCGCGTCATTTTCGACCAGATGGCGCCGGAACCGCCGGCGCTGCGGGTTCCTGCCGACACCTCGTCTAATACCAGATCTCTGTGATGAGAACCTGTGCCGGCCATCGTCATCGCGAGCCAACAGGTCGAGCCTTTGGCCGGCCCGATGACAGGCTACGCGAAGCAATCCAGTCTCGGTCCAGCGCTTCTGGATTGCCGCGCAGATAAGTTTACGCAATCTGCGCAAGCTTGATTGCGCTCGCTTCGCTCCTCGCAATGACGCTGGCATGACTTTGCCGATGCGGCGCCGCGCATCCGCAGCTTGTTGGACGCGGGCCCAGCCGGCCAACAAATCCAGCTCTACGTAACGAAACGGGCGGTAGCCGCGCAGCCGTAAGCCGACCCGAAAGCTCTCGCGCTCAATATTTGGCGACAACTGGAGCCGACCCGCCGAAGTCGAACTTATAGTTCACGCCGAGCTTGAATATGTCGATGTTTTGCCGGACCGCGATGTTCTGCCCGTTGATCACGGCGACCGTCGGGAACGGAACGGTCGTGCTGCCCATGCCGATGTGGTCATATTCGACCATCGTGCTCCAATTCTTGGTGAGCGCATATTCGACGCCGCCGCCAACCGTCCATCCGGCCTCATTCACATTGGTGGAGCCGGTGCCGAGGGCGAGAGCATTGGTGTTGGCGTTGAGACTATAGCTCGTGTTGGCCCAGGCGCCGCCGGCCTTCACATAGGCAAGCGACCGGTCCCAGGCAAAGCCGACCCGGCCGGTGTAGGTGCCGAGCGCCTTGACGACGCGCTGACAATCGACGCCGCCAAGACCCGAGAAGCAGGTGTTCTCGCCGCGCAGATCCGCGCCGCTGCCATCCGCCTCGACACCGAAGACCCAAGAGCCTTGTTGCCAATTGAAGCCGATCTGGCCGCCGCCGAGCGGGCCAGTGGCGTGGATGATGTCGCCGAAGCCTGCGACATTGATGCCGCCGAAACCAGACGGTGCCGAACCGAATGGGTCGGACCATTGATCATTGCTCCAACCGCCACCCACAAATCCGCCGACATAGAAGCCTGTCCAATTCGCCGGCGCACGCGGCTCAATCGGCCCCTTAATAATGCCGCCTTCCGGCGTCTTCTCGGCACCCCAGCGATAGCTGGTTTGCAGGAACACGCCATAACGTTCGGTGGTGAAGCGCGCCGGCTCGACTGCTTGCGGCGGAGGAGAGCCCAAGAAGTCGAAGGTCTCGGTGCCGGTCCGCGTATTCCACGCCCAATACCGCGCGCCGACGCCGACGTTCCACGCATCGGTGATGTCGTAGCCCAAGATTCCTTCAAGCATCACGCCGTCGCCCGACGACGCGGCCTCCGGCAGCAGGAGTTCGCGCGCATTGTGATCATCCTGGCCATTGAAACTGACCAGCGGCACATAGGCTGCATCCGCGGTGAATCTCAGCCTGTCGGTCAGCATGAATTGCGCCGACAGGCCGAGCCGCAGCGCGTTCAAATGATCATCTTCGGCAATACCGAGGAAATTCGACGCGAAGGAGCCCGGGGGTTGACAAATGTTGGATCCCGCAACCTGGGTACAGCCATATGTATTGATGTTTTGATCATAATAGCTATAGCCGACGAAGGCTCCCACTTTCGCGCCGGGCGCCGTCAGGAAACTGTAGCCGAGATCGATCGTGGCATAACCGATATTTCCGGAATTGTTCGACTGCAGCGTATTGGAATAGGCGATGCCCGCCGGAAAGTCCTCATCGTTCATATTGCCGCTGGTGATGCCGCCGGCGCCCAGGAAGCCCTTGACGAAGACACCGCTGGAATGATCGACGCGGGCAAAAACTTCACCAGTATAGCCGTTGAGGTCGTTGTACTGCAGCCGCGAAGCGAGAATGTTGGGGTTGTTCAACAAGGGTTGCGGCGCGCCGATTTTGCCGGAGGTGAACCCGACGCGCGCACCCACCTCGATTTCCCAACTCGATAAGAACACCGGCAGCGTTCCGATCAGAGGCGGCGCGATCGGGGCAAAGGCGCCTCCCGGCCCGGCACCGAGGCCGGCGAACCGATAATTGAGGCCGACGCGCACGATATTGGCGGAAAGATCGCCACTATGGCTGAATATCTGGCCCGGATAGGCCGTCGCGAGACTGTTGGCTGTCACCGACGCGACTGTCGTGCCGAAATGAGCATAGAGATATTCGGCCTTGAGGCTCAGCCGGTCGGTGAGCGGCGCCTCGATGCCGCCGCCGACCACAAAGCCCACTTTCGTGGTGTCGATCTTGCCGGCCTCCTCCACGTGAGATACGTTATCGGTGAACAGAAAATCGCTGTTCAACTGAGCGACGGCGAGGCCGCCTGTCGCATAGAGCAGCCAGTTGTTGGGAGCGACGAAGCCGATGCGCGGCCGGGCAGTGAAGAGCCAATTGCTGTCGGCGTAAGAGCTGACGACGAATTGACTGCCAGGCGCGCTAGGATAGCCGACCGCGCCGCTATTGGCGGCGCCAGTCAGGTGGAGGGCTTGGAGATCGGTTTCGAAGCCAATGAGGAAGGGCCCAGTTTGCCAATTATAGCCGGCTTCACCGCCGGTGGCGAAGCCGAGCGGATTGATGCTTTGCGTACCGGCGCTGGTAACCGCTGCCGCGTCGGCGGGGGGCATATAGCTATCGCCGAAGGTCGACGTTCGTGGATCAAATGAGCCCCATGCCGCACCAGCGGTAATGCCGACGTAAAAGCCGGTCCAGCTGAATAAGGGCGGGCTCGGCGGTGGCTCCTTGAACTGCGGCAGATCGGTCGCCATCGAAGGCGACGCGATCAACGCATTGAATGCAACTCCGGCGAATGCGACACCTGCCAAAAATTGCTTTTTCATGTTGCGCCCCAGCATGAAAACATAAAAATAAAGCGGTCTGGACAGATAGGGAACATTTTCCGAAAAGTGGGTCAAGCTTTCCGCACCGCCTCCGCAGTCGCTTCACGTTGGGATACCGCGCAGGAGACGAGAGCATTTCCACGCGGAATGGACGCGCCAGTTCGCCGACCAAAAATACAATGAAACAAAAGGCTAGAGCAGTCGCATGTCGCTATGAAACACGCGACTAGTCTACGCGCCGCCGCCCCACAATAAGGCAGAGGCTGTCCCATATTTGCAACGCGGCCTTACCATGCGGCAGGGACCTTTAAGGGCAGCGGGCAAAGAAATTTTTGCCGCACAATTTCGGCCGCTCCATCGCTGATTCGTTTTGGCGTGGCCGGTCGTCAGTTCACTCGAGCTAGCCGCCGAGCACGGTGGTGATCACCTGGTTGCCGCGGGCGATGCTGATCTTCCAATAATAATGCCGGCCGCCGGTCGCTTTTTCGAGATCGCGCGTCGTCGCGATCTTGGTGTCATTGACCGAGATGACGACATCGCCCCTGTGCAGATTGACCGCCGCGGCCTGGGAACCCGCCTCAATATCGCTGATCACGACCCCCTCTTTGGGCGTCTCGATCGAAAGCTCCTCGGCAACCGCCGGTGAAAGATTGACGACGGTCGCGCCCGCAAAGGGCGAACTGCCCTTGATCGTGACCGGGTCGCGCGGCGGGATCTCAGGCGCCGGGGACAGTTTGACGGTGAGCGTCAAAGGCTTGCCGGCGCGCCTTATGCCAATGGCCGCGGTCGCGCCGATCGGCTTCGTGGCAAAGCGATAGCCGAAGGCCTCGGCATCTTCGATCATCTGGCCGTCGATGCTGACAATGAGATCGCCATGTTTCATCCCGGCCTCATCCGCAGGACTTTTCGGCACGACATCGGTGACAAGCGCGCCGATCGGACGGTCGAGCCCGAGCGAGTCGGCGATCTCCCGGGTGAGCCGCTGGAGGCTCGCGCCGAGCCAGGGACGCATGACCCTTTTGCCGCCGCTTTTCGCCGTCGCCACGACGATCTTCACCATATTGGCCGGAATGCTGAAGCCGATTCCGACCGTGCCGCCGGTCTGGGTGAAGATGGCTGAATTAATGCCGACGACATGCGCGCTCATGTCGACGAGAGGGCCGCCGGAATTGCCGGGATTGATCGCCGCATCGGTCTGGATGAAGAAGCCATAGTCGGAGATGCCGACCTGGGTGCGGGCAAGCGCCGAGACGATGCCCTGCGTGACCGTCTGGCCGACGCCGAAAGGATTGCCGATGGCGAGCACGAGATCGCCGACCTCGAGAGCATCCGAATCCCCCAGCTCCACATAAGGAAACGGGCCGTGGCCGCGCAGCCGCAAGACGGCGAGATCGGTGCGCTGATCGCGCAAAACGATATCCGCATCGAATTCGCGCTGATCGGCCAGGGCGACCTTCACATCGGTCATCCCCTCTATGACATGATTATTGGTGACGACCAGGCCCGACGGATCGACGAGAACACCGGAGCCGAGCGAGCGCGCGATCTGCTTGCCGGTGTGGCCGCCATTCTCGCCGAAGAAATGCCGAAAGATCGGATCGTCGAAGAGCGGATTGCGCGGCAGCTGCTCGGTGCGCGACGCATAGACATTGACGACCGCCGGCTGCACCTTTTTGACGACCGGCGCGAAGGATAAAGTGATTTCCGCGCGTGAATTCGGCGGCGTGCCGAGATCTTCGGCGACGCAGGCGACAGCAAAGGGTAACGCAAGCATCAAAGCCGCAGAAAGGCTCAGTGCGAGCCGGACGATCGAAGAAGGAAAACCGCTGGTCGCGCTGCGCCTGATCATTACCCCTCCAAGAACTGATCCGGCGAAGAACGCCACACGGCGCAGCTCACTCGGCGGCTTCGCGCTTTTCGAGCAGAGGCCCGGAATCTTTGCCTTTCGCCTCTTCATCGCGATCGACGAATTCGATCACCGCCATGTCGGCATTGTCGCCATAGCGGAAGCCGGCCTTGAGCACGCGCGTATAGCCGCCATGGCGCTCCTTGTAGCGCGGCGCCAGCACATCGAAGAGCTTTTTGACGAGATCGACGTCCTTGATCTCGGCGATCGCCTGGCGACGCGCATGCAGATCGCCGCGCTTGCCCAGGGTGACGAGCTTTTCGACGACGGGCCGCAGATCTTTCGCCTTCGGCAAAGTCGTCACGATCTGCTCATGCTTGATGAGTGCCTGGGAAAGATTTGCGAACATCGCCTTGCGATGCTCATGCGTGCGATTGAAGCGGCGCTTGGCGCGACCGTGGTACATGGCTTGCTCCTTTTTGCGGCCGCCGTGCCAAGGTACGGCCGTCTATTTTATCCCTCCCCGCTGCGGGGAGGGTGTCTCGCGAAGCGAGACCGGTGGGGATAGCCCCATCCGGCTCGCCATAGCCTCGCGCTTCGCGCGAGGCGTCATTTCAATCGACGGGCGCGCCGCAGCGCGCCCTATGGCGCCACCTCCCCCTTTCAGGGGAAGGATCGCTCAATAATGCTCTTCGAACCGCTTGGCGAGTTCTTCGATATTTTCCGGCGGCCAGCCGGTGACTTCCATGCCGAGATGCAGACCCATCTGGGCGAGGACTTCCTTGATCTCGTTCAGCGACTTGCGGCCGAAATTCGGCGTCCGCAGCATTTCCGCTTCGGTCTTCTGGATGAGATCGCCGATATAGATGATATTGTCGTTCTTCAGGCAATTGGCCGAACGCACGGAGAGTTCGAGCTCGTCGACCTTTTTGAGCAGAGCCGGATTGAAGGCGAGCTCAGGAATGGACGGGGTCACCTCCTCGCGACGCGGCTCTTCGAAAGTGACGAAGACGCTGAGCTGGTCCTGCAAAATGCGGGCGGCGAAAGCGACCGCATCCTCGGGGCCGACCGCGCCATTGGTCTCGACCTCCAGAGTCAGCTTGTCATAGTCGAGGATCTGGCCCTCGCGCGTATTCTCGACGCGATAGCTGACCTTCTTGACCGGCGAATAGAGGCTGTCGATCGGAATGAGGCCGATCGGCGCATCCTCGGCGCGGTTGCGCTCGGCCGCCACATAGCCCTTCCCCGTATTGACGGTGAATTCCATGCGGATCTCGGCGCCTTCATCGAGCGTGCAAATGACGAGATTGGGGTTCAAGACCTGGACATCGCCGACCGTAGCAATATCGGCCGCCGTGACCTTGCCCGGCCCCTGCTTCTTCAGCACCATGCGCTTCGGGCCCTCGCCCAGCATCCTGATCGCGATGTCTTTGATGTTGAGGACGATGTCCGTCACATCTTCGCGCACGCCGGGGATCGACGAGAATTCATGCAGAACGCCGTCGATATGGACGGAGGTGATCGCCGCGCCCTGCAGTGAGGACAAGAGAATGCGGCGCAAGGAATTGCCGAGCGTCACGCCGAAGCCGCGCTCGAGCGGTTCCGCGACCACAGTCGCAAACCGTTTCGGATCGTCGCCCGAGGCGACTTCGAGCTTGCTCGGCTTGATGAGTTCTTGCCAATTTTTCTGGATCACTTTCGCATCCTTCAGTGAAAAGCCGCGGCGCCGGTCAAACGCGGCGGCGCTTGCGCGGCCGGCAGCCATTATGCGGAATGGGCGTCACATCGCGGATCGATGTGACGGTGAAACCCGCCGCCTGCAAGGCACGCAAGGCCGATTCCCGTCCGGAGCCCGGCCCCGACACTTCGACTTCGAGCGTGCGCATGCCGTGATCCGACGCCTTGCGCGCCGCGTCCTCGGCCGCCATCTGCGCCGCATAGGGAGTCGATTTGCGCGATCCCTTAAACCCCATGGTGCCGGCCGACGACCAGGAAATCGTATTGCCCTGGGAATCGGTGATGGTGATCATCGTATTGTTGAATGTCGAATTGACATGGGCCACGCCCGATACGATGTTTTTACGCTCACGCCGGCGCACGCGGGTCGCTTCTTTTGCCATAGCTCGTCCTTCCAACGCGCCCGTAATGCCAGGCGCTCAGGCTTCTTCCGTGAAGGCTCGCGCCTTCCGATGATGTTTCGCCCTAGAGCGGTTTCAGGTTGCATGTCCCCACGCAACCGTTTCGAAACCGCTCTCATTCAAGATGTTAGAGCATTTTCAGCCGCAAAACCGGTAGCCACTTTTGCTGAAAATGCTCTCGTCACAGCGATTGCCGCGATGAAGCGCCCTCCGCTGCCGGACGACGCTGAAACTCTCTTTGCCGCTTACTTCTTCTTGCCGGCGATCGGCTTCGCCTTGCCCTTGCGGGTGCGCGCATTGGTATGGGTGCGCTGGCCTCGCACAGGCAACTGCCGGCGATGCCGCAAGCCGCGATAGCAGCCGAGGTCCATCAGCCTTTTGATGTTCATCGCGACTTCGCGGCGCAGATCGCCTTCGACCATATAATCGCGGTCGATCGTCTCGCGAATTTGCAGAACTTCGGCATCGGTCAATTCGAACACGCGCCGCTGCGCCGGAATATGGACCTTTTCGCAAATCTCTTCGGCGTTCTTAGGACCGATGCCGTGGATATATTGAAGTGCAATGACGACGCGTTTATTGGTCGGTATATTGACGCCGGCGATACGTGCCACAAATCTTCCTCCATATGGAAAGCCGCGCGGGCGGCGCATAGAACGCCGTGCAAACGGCTGGGAGAAACCCGCGTCCGGTGGAGGCCGGCCCTTGCGGGTTGCGCAACATTCAAAGCTCCGAGCTTACGAGAAGTCCGGAGCCCAAAGAGTGAAGCTGGAAACTGCGCTTTTAGTGGTCCCGAGCACGCCCGTCAACAGGCAATTGCGGCACCCAAACCTATATAGGAACGATTTTCGGCATCGCTAGGCCGCGCCCGGCCAATGCGGCGCCTCAGCTGCCGCTCAGGCCCTGACGCTATGGCCCAGCATTTTGTCGATCGTCCCGGTGACCTCGTCGATTGAAGCCATGCCGTCGATCGTCCGCAATTGACCGGTTTTGGCATAATAGGCGGACACGGGCGCCGTCAGCGTGCGATAGGCGTCGAGACGGGTTCTGAAGGCGCCGGGATTGTCGTCGGCCCTAACCGTACCCCCCGCTTTGCGCGTCTCGTCTGCGCGAGTTTGAATGCGATCAAGCAATGCCTCTTCATCGACCTTGAGCTCGATGACCGCGTCGAGATCCATATGTTTCTCGGCGAGCATGGCGTCGAGCGCTTGCGCCTGATTGACGGTGCGGGGAAAGCCGTCGAGGATAAAGCCGCGCACGGCATCCGGCTGTTGGATCCGCTCAGCGACAATGCCGACGACAATATCATCGGAAACGAGGCCGCCTGAATCCATGATGGCCTTGGCTTTGAGCCCGACCGGCGTCTCGGCGGACACCGCGGCCCGCAACATATCCCCGGTCGATAATTGCGGTATGCTATATTTCTGCATGAGCCGCGCGGATTGCGTGCCCTTGCCCGCCCCCGGAGGCCCGAGCAGAATAAGCCTCATTTCCGCTTCCCCCGCAATTTGGCTTTTTTGACTAAGCCTTCATATTGATGTGCCTGAAGGTGGCCGTGGATCTGCGCAACCGTATCCATGGTCACGCTGACCACGATGAGGAGCGATGTCCCGCCAAAATAGAACGGCATGGCCGCGTAGGAAATGAGCACTTCCGGTACGAGGCAGATCAGCGACAGATAGGCGGCGCCGATCACGGTGATCCGCATCAGCACTTTGTCGATATATTGCGCGGTGCGCTCGCCAGGCCTAATGCCCGGAATGAAGCCGCCGTGTTTCTTCAGATTGTCGGCCGTCTCCGTCGGGTTGAAGACGATCGCCGTGTAGAAGAAGGCGAAAAAGACGATGAGGCCGACATAGGCGATCATATAGAGCGGCCGGCCGTGCGCGAGATAGGTCGAGATCGTCGCCAGAAAACCGGTCCCGCCGCGCTGACTCGAGAAATTCGCGATCGTCGTCGGCAGCAGAAGAAGCGAAGAGGCAAAGATCGGCGGAATGACGCCCGACGTATTGAGCTTGAGCGGCAGGAAAGAGGTCTGCCCCTCATAGACGCGGTTGCCCTGCTGGCGTTTCGGATAGGTGATGACGAGCCGGCGTTGCGCCCGTTCCATGAAGACGATGAAGCCGATGACGGCGATCGCCATCACCAGAACGGCGATGATGAGCCCGGTCGACAAAGCGCCTTGGCGGCCAAGCTCGAGCGTATTGACGATCGCCGAGGGAAATGCCGCGACAATGCCGGCAAAGATAATCAGCGAGGAGCCATTGCCGATGCCGCGCGACGTGATCTGCTCCCCGAGCCACATCAGAAACATTGTGCCGCCGGTCAGGGTGAGCACAGTGGTGATGATGAAGAAGAAACCCGGATTGCTCACGACGCCGGTCTGGCCTTGCAGGCCGACGGAGATGCCATAGGCCTGGAAGGCGGCGAGCACCACGGTCAGATAGCGGGTATATTGATTGATGACCTTGCGGCCGGCCTCGCCCTCCTTCTTCAAGGCTTCGAGAGTCGGAATGACGCTGGTCAGAAGCTGAATGATGATCGAAGCGGAGATATAGGGCATGATGTTCAGCGCGAAGATCGCCATGCGCTGAACGGCGCCACCCGCGAACATGTTGAAGAGTTGCAGCACGCCCTGCTGATGGCCGGTGAAATTCGCCTCGAAGGCAGCCGGATCGATGCCCGGCAGCGGAATATAGGTGCCGAGCCGGTAGATGATCAGAGCGCCGAGAGTGAACCAGATCCGCTTCTTGAGTTCCTCGGCCTTGGCGAAAGCGCCCCAATTGACGTTAGCTGCAAGCTGTTCAGCGGCCGATACCATAAAATGCTCCGCGCGGCCTATCCGATGCCGCCAAGGCTCGAGAGAAGACTCGAGGGGTCATCACCCATCCGCGTTGCCCTAGATCACGATGACTTTGGATTGAAACAATCCAAAGTCATCGTGATCAATTCTTATAACTTAGAGCGGGATGCGAGCGGAAAACCGGTTCCCAGTTTTCCTCATCCGGCTCTTAAGCATGCCCAGGAAAGTGGCTCCAACAAGGGCATGGTCCAAGGCGAGATCCAAGACCACGTCCAAGACGACGTCCAAACCGATACCGCCGCAAAGCTGGCAAGGACCAGCGCCGCCGGGTCCGCCTTTTTGGCGCGACTTTCGCCGAAAGTCGATCCCTTTAAAGGCTTTCATACGGCGCTCACGTGAGATCGTGCCGCAGAGGAAAATCGATTGATTTTTCCACGACATGTCTCACGCTATGTCACCGAGCTCTCAAGAACCGGCGATGCGGCGACCGCCAGCTCGCGCCAGCAGTGCTCAGCTTGCCGCCGCGGCCTCGGCTGCGCCGAGCAGCTTGACGCTGCCGCCGAGCCTCTCGATCGAAGCGATCGCCGATTTGGACGCCGCCGCCACCTCGAAGGTGAGCGCTGCGCTGATCTCGCCCATGCCGAGGATTTTGACGCCGTCGCGCGGCTTGGCGCAGATGCCGGCTTCGACCAAGGCTGCGATCGTCACAGGCACCTCTTTCGACAGTTTGCCGGCATCGACCGCCGCTTGGATGCGGCCGAGATTGACCTCATTATAATCGGTCGCAAACGGCGGTGTGAAGCCGCGTTTCGGCAAGCGCCGGTGCAGCGGCATCTGGCCGCCTTCGAAGCCCTTGATGGCGACGCCGGTGCGCGCCTTCTGGCCCTTGACGCCGCGGCCGCAGGTCTTGCCCTTGCCCGAGCCAATGCCGCGGCCGACCCGCATGCGCGACTTGGAAGAGCCGGGATTGTCGGTGATGTCGTTGAGTTTCATCGCCCTGCCCTCACTCAGTCTCGACGACGCGGACGAGATGCGCGACTTTCGCGATCATGCCGCGCACGGCCGGCGTATCGATCAGCGACGACCGGCGGCCGATCTTGTTCAACCCCAGTCCGACCAGAGTGGCGCGCTGCGCGGCGGGACGGCCAATCGGGCTGCCGGTCTGCTCGACAATGATCTTGGCTTTGCTGTCGGTGGTCATGTCCAGGCCCTCACGCATCGCCAGCAGCATCGGCTTCGCCGCCCTGCCGGCGCGCCTGCAAGGTCGAGACTTTCATGCTTCGTCTTGCCGCCACCAGCCGCGGCGAATCCTCTTTCGCCAGAGCATCGAAGGTCGCACGGATCATATTGTAAGGATTGGATGATCCTTGCGATTTCGCCACGACGTCATGCATGCCGAGCGTCTCGAAGACGGCGCGCATCGGACCGCCGGCGATAATCCCCGTGCCAGCCGGCGCCGAGCGCAGGATGACGCGGCCGGCGCCGTGGCGTCCGTGCACGTCGTGATGCAAAGTCCGGCCTTCGCGCAGGGGCACTCGGATCAAGGCGCGCTTGGCCAATTCCGTCGCCTTGCGGATCGCCTCCGGCACTTCGCGCGCCTTGCCATGGCCGAAACCGACCCGGCCCTTCTGATCGCCGACCACGACGAGCGCGGCGAAGCCGAAACGCCGGCCGCCCTTCACCACTTTCGCGACGCGGTTGATGTGGACCAGACGGTCGACGAATTCGCTGTCGCGCTCTTCGCGATCGCGGCCGCGACCGCCGCCTTCACCTTCACGTGCCATTTTACTTTCCGTTGCTTCCGTCACTTGCGCGGCAAAGCCTGATGCCCGCCGCTCGCTTCGAATTTCTAGATTTTGAGCCCGGCCTCGCGGGCGCCTTCGGCGACCGCTTTGACCCGACCGTGATACATATAGGCGCCGCGATCGAACACCACCTCCTGGACCCCGGCGGCGATCGCCCGTTCGGCGATCTGCTTGCCGATGATCCGCGCCGCCTCGACGGTGGCGCCGGTCTTCAGGCTCTCGCGATTGGCCTTCTCCAGCGAGGAGGCAGACACGATGGTGCGCCCCTCGGCGTCGTCGATGATCTGGCAATAGATCTGCATCGACGACCGATGGACCGAGAGCCGCGGCTTGCCATAGGCCCGCGCCTTGATCACCCGCCTGACCCGCGCTTTGCGGCGGGCGCCCTTCTCATTGTCCTTCGCCATTGCGGCGCTCCTTAAATCTTTTCGGCTGCCCCGCCGGGCATGTAAGCCTTATTTCTTCTTGCCTTCCTTACGGAAGATGAACTCTTTCGCATATTTGACGCCTTTGCCCTTATAGGGCTCCGGCGGCCGCAGCGCCCGGATCTCGGCCGCGACCTGCCCGACTTTCTGGCGGTCGATGCCGGAAATATTAATCTCCGTCGGCTTCGGCGTCACAATCGCAATGCCCTCGGGGATCGGGAATCGCACATCATGGCTATAGCCGAGCGACAGCTGCAAATTCTTGCCCTGCACCGAAGCCTTGTAGCCGACGCCGGTGATTTCGAGCTTTTTCTCGAAGCCCTTGGAGACGCCAGTGACGAGATTGCTCACCATCGCCCGCGTCATGCCCCACATCGCCCGCGCCCGTTTGGTTGGCGTGCGCGGATCGACCTTGATCTGATTATCGGCGAAAGTCACGCTGACCTCGCCCGGCGCGAGGAAGCGCAATTCGCCCTTGCCGCCCTTGATGGCGACCGCTTGGCCATCGACCCTCGCCGTGACCCCGGCGGGGATGGCGACCGGCTTCTTTCCGACGCGAGACATGAGAAAATTCCTCGTTCTTCCGCTTAGAAGACCTTGCACAGGACTTCGCCGCCGACATTGGCTTCACGCGCCGTATGGTCGGCCATCACCCCTTTCGGGGTCGACACAATGGTGATGCCGAGGCCATTCGCCACCTGCGGCATGTCGCCTACTCCGGCATAGACGCGCCGACCGGGCTTCGACACGCGCTGGATCTCGCGGATGACCGGCTGGCCGTCGTAATATTTGAGCTCGATCTCGAACTCGGTGCGGCCATTGCCATATTCCGTCGTCGAATAGCCGCGGATATAGCCTTCCGACGCCAAGACGTCGAGCACATGCGCCCGGAGCCTTGAGCCGGGGGTCTGGACCTTGCCCTTGCGGCGCATCTGCGCATTGCGGATGCGGGTGAGCATATCCCCTAACGGGTCGTTCATTACCATGCGCGCCCCCTCACCAGCTCGACTTCACCAGACCGGGGATCAGACCGGCCGAACCGAGCTCGCGGACCGCAATGCGCGACATCTTCATCTTGCCGATGAAGGCACGCGGGCGGCCGGAGATCTCGCAGCGGTTGCGGATTCGGCTCGCGGCCGAATTGCGCGGCAGCTCGGCGAGCTTGAGGCGCGCCGCGAAACGCTCCTCGAGCGTCGCATTGGCGTCCTCGGCCAGCGCCTTCAGCCTTTTGCGGCGTGCCGCATATTGCTTCACCAGCTTGATACGATGATTGTTCTTCTCGATCGAACTCTTCTTCGACATGAATGCTTTACCTCTGGTCGCCGCGTTTGAGACGGATGGGCCTCACTGCCGGAACGGGAAGTTGAATGCCCGCAAAAGGGCGCGCGCCTCATCATCCGATTTAGCGCTGGTGCATACGATAATATCCATGCCGAGAATGCTCTCGACCTTATCGTAATCGATCTCCGGGAACACAAGATGTTCCTTGATGCCCAGAGCATAATTGCCGCGGCCGTCGAAGCTCTTCGGATTGAGCCCGCGAAAATCGCGGACCCGCGGCAGAGCGATCGTCACGAGACGGTCGAGGAATTCATACATCCGCGTCTTGCGCAAGGTCACTTTGGCGCCGATCGGCATGTTCTCGCGCACTTTGAAGGTGGCGATCGCCTTTCGCGCCCTTGTGATCACCGGCTTCTGGCCGGCGATCAAAGCGAGATTGGCGGCCGCGACCGTCACCTTCTTGGTGTCGCTGACCGCCTCGCCGACGCCCATATTGAGCACGATCTTCTCGATCACCGGCACTTCGAGCGGGTTCTTATAGCCGAACTGCTCGATGAGCTGCGGCCGTACAACCTCGGCATAATGCTTCTTGAGCCGCGGCACATAGTCCCGCGGCGAGGCAAGCGCCTCCACCGCAGCTGTTGCCGTGGCCGCGCGTGCCGCCTCATGCTCCGGCCCCTTGCCTTTGCCGCCAGCTGGCTTGGCCGCCGTCTTTGCGGCGGCGGCGCCCTTCGGCGCGCTCTTGCCGCCGGCAGCTTTCGCGTCGCCAGCTTTCGCGCCGCCCTTGGCGCTTGATTTGGCGCCGCCTTTGCCGGCCTTATTGTCAGTCATTGATCACTTCTCCCGAATGCTTGGCGACGCGAACCTTGCGGCCGTCATCGAGAATCTTGAAGCCGACGCGCGACGGCTTGCCGTCCTTGGGATCGGCCAGCGCAAGATTGGACAAGTGAATCGTCGCCTCTTTTGAAACAATTCCACCTTCCTGCCGCGCCGTCTGGCGCTGATGGCGCTTGACGAGATTGACGCCGCGCACAATGGCGCGGTCGAGCTTGGGCAGAACCTGCAGAACCTCGCCAGAGCGTCCCTTGTCGCGGCCGGCGAGAACGACGACCTTGTCGCCCTTCTTGATCTTCGCGGCCATCACAGCACCTCCGGCGCGAGCGAGATGATCTTCATATGGTTCTTGGCGCGCAATTCGCGCGGTACCGGCCCGAAGATGCGGGTGCCGATCGGCTCCGCCTGATTGTTGATGAGCACGGCGGCATTGGAATCGAAGCGGATGACCGAGCCGTCCGGCCGCTTGATGTCCTTGGCGGTGCGCACGACGACCGCCTTCATCACATCGCCCTTTTTCACGCGGCCGCGCGGAATGGCTTCCTTCACCGAGACGACGATGATGTCGCCGACGCCGGCATATTTCCGCTTCGATCCGCCGAGCACTTTGATGCACATCACGCGGCGCGCGCCCGAATTGTCGGCGACGTCGAGATTGGTCTGCATCTGTATCATGGCCTATGCCTTTCTTCTCAGATCGGTTTCCGACTGACGGACACGCCGCCGGACTACGCCTGAAGGAGGATGAAACCTCCCATCATGATTCTCTTGACGCCTCTGCCTTCACAGCCTTCACGCCAAGCTCTCACGCCTTGGCCGCGGTCTCCACGACTGCCCAGCGCTTCAGCCGCGACAACGGCCGCGTCTCCTCGATGAAGACCGTATCGCCGATCTTGCAATGATTGTCCTCATCATGCGCATGGTAATTCTTCGTGCGCCGCACCGTCTTCTTCAAGAGCGGATGGGTGAAGCGACGCTCGACCTTCACCACGATCGTCTTATTCTGTTTGTCGCTTACGACGACGCCTTGCAAAATCCGTCTCGGCATTGGGGCTTGAACCTTGTTATTTGGCGGCGCGCCGCGCCGCGGCAATGGTTTTCGCCCGGGCGATGTCGCGCCTCACGACGCGCACACGGGCCGTATTTTCGAGCTGTCCGCTCGCCCGTTGAAAGCGCAGATTGAACTGCTCCTTCTTCAGGCCCAGGATTTCCTGTTCGAGTTGATCCTCGGTCATGACACGAAGATCCGACATGCGCTGCTTGCCCTTCATTGCGCGCTCCTATTCCACGATCCGTTGCACGAAGCGGGTCTTGATCGGCAGCTTCGCCGCAGCAAGCCGCAGCGCCTCGCGCGCCGTCTCGGTCGGCACACCGTCGATCTCGAACATGATGCGCCCCGGCGCGACGCGGCAGGCCCAGAGTTCCGGCGCGCCCTTGCCCTTGCCCATGCGGACCTCGGTCGGCTTCTTCGACACCGGCACGTCCGGGAAGATGCGGATCCACACCCGCCCGATGCGGCGCATATGGCGCGTCATGGCACGCCGCGCTGCCTCGATCTGCCGCGCGGTCACGCGCTCGGGCTCAAGTGCCTTCAGCCCGAACTGGCCGAAGTTCAAGGTGAAGCCGGCTTTCGAGGCGCCGTGAATGCGGCCCTTAAAGGCCTTGCGGAATTTCGTGCGCTTGGGTTGCAACATGGATCATACTCTCGAATTTTCTTTAAGCAAACTCAGGCCGCCTCGCGATCGCGCCGGCGCCGTTCGCCGCCACCGCCCGTCGCATGCTCCTGTTCCGCCAATCTCTTGTCCTGCGCCATCGGATCATGTTCGAGGATCTCGCCCTTGAAGATCCAGACCTTGATCCCGCAGGTGCCATAGGCCGTATGCGCCGTCGCGACGCCGTAGTCGACATCGGCACGCAGCGTATGCAGCGGGACACGGCCCTCGCGATACCATTCGAGCCGGGCGATTTCGGCGCCGCCGAGCCGACCCGAGCAATTGATGCGAATGCCTTCGGCGCCAAGCCGCATCGCCGATTGCACCGCGCGCTTCATAGCGCGACGAAAGGCGACGCGGCGCTCAAGCTGCTGCGCGATCGAATCGGCGACGAGCGTCGCGTCGATCTCGGGCTTGCGCACTTCGACGATATTGATGACCACCTCGGAGTCGGTGAGCTTCGCCACGGTCTTGCGGATCTTGTCGATATCGGCGCCCTTCTTGCCGATGACGACGCCCGGACGCGCCGAATGGATGGTCACCCGGCACTTCTTGTGCGGGCGCTCGATGATGATGCGCGACACGGCGGCCTGCTTCAGCATCTTCATCAGCACTTCGCGGATCCGCATGTCCTCATGCAGAAGCTTGCCATATTCGCCCTTATTGGCGAACCAGCGCGAATCCCAGGTGCGATTGATCCCAAGGCGAAGGCCGATCGGATTGACTTTCTGTCCCATTCTTCCTCCTCAAGCCTCGGCGGCGGCTTCGACTTCGCGCACGACAATCGTCAGATTGGCGAACGGCTTTTCGATACGGCCGGACCGGCCGCGGGCCCGCGGGCTGAACCGCTTCAGGACGAGCGCCTTGCCGACGAAGGCCTCGGCGACGACCAGATCGTCGACATCGAGGCCGTGATTGTTTTCGGCATTGGCGATCGCCGCCTCGAGCGTCTTCTTCACATCGACGGCGATCCGCTTGCGCGAGAATTGCAGATCGGCGAGCGCCTTGTCGACCGCCTTGCCGCGGATCAATTGGGCGACGAGATTCAATTTCTGCGGGCTCACGCGCAGCATGCGGCAGACCGCTTTGGCCTCATTGTCCGGCAATGCCCGCGGGGTTTTGTCTTTGGACATCTCAGCCTCGCTTGGCTTTCTTATCGGCCGCATGACCATGGAAAGTGCGGGTCGGCGAGAACTCGCCGAATTTATGCCCGATCATGTCCTCGCTGATCGAGACCGGAATATGCTTATGGCCATTGTGGACGCCGAAGGTGAGACCCACGAACTGCGGCAGAATGGTCGAGCGCCGGCTCCAGATCTTGATGACCTCGCTGCGGCCGGACGCGCGCGCCGCATCCGCCTTCTTGAGCATATAGCCGTCGACGAACGGGCCCTTTGAAATCGAACGCGCCATCGCTCAGCCCTTCTTCTTGCTCTTGTGACGCGAGGTCACGATGAATTTGTCGGTCGCCTTATTGGACCGGGTCTTCTTGCCCTTGGTCGGCCTGCCCCAGGGGGTCACCGGATGCCGGCCGCCGGACGTTTTGCCTTCGCCGCCGCCATGCGGATGATCGACCGGGTTCATGGAGACGCCGCGATTATGCGGCATTCGCCCCATCCAGCGCTTGCGCCCGGCCTTGCCGATCGAAGTATTCATATGGTCGGGATTGGAGACCGCCCCGACGGTCGCGAAACATTGGCCCTGGATGAGGCGCTGCTCGCCGGAATTGAGACGCAGAATGATAAAGCTGCGGTCGCGGCCGACGATTTGCGCATAATTGCCGGCGGAGCGCACCATGGCCGCACCCTTGCCGATCTTCATCTCGACATTATGGACGATGGTGCCGACCGGCATATTGGCCATCGGCATGGCATTGCCGGGCTTCACATCGACCTGCTGGCCGGAGATCACCTCGTCGCCGACGGCGAGGCGCTGCGGCGCGATGATGTAGGACAATTCATCATCGGCATAACGGATGAGCGCGATGAAGGCCGTGCGGTTCGGATCATATTCGATCCGTTCCACTTTCGCCGGCACATTGAGCTTGCGGCGCTTGAAATCGACGAGCCGATAGCTCTGCTTGTGGCCGCCGCCGCGAAACCGCACGGTGACGCGGCCGTTATTGTTGCGCCCGCCGGAGGACGACTTGCCCTCGGTCAATTGCTTAACCGGCTTGCCGCGATAGAGATCCTTGCGGTCGACGATCACCAATTGGCGAAGGCCTGGGGTGACCGGCTTGAATGTCTTCAGTGCCATGGCTGCCTCGGCAATCTTTCCTCAGAGACCGGTCGTAACGTCGATCGTCTGGCCCTCGGCGAGGGTCACGACCGCCATTTTTTTATCCGACTGAACGCCGCGCGTTCCTTTGAAAGTCTTCCGCTTCCCCTTGCGGAGAATGGTGTTGACGGCTTCGACCTTGACGTCGAAAAGCCGCTCGATCGCCGCTTTGATCTGCGGCTTGGTCGCGTCCCTGCGGACTTTGAAGATCACCTTGTTCTGCTCGGACGCGAGCGTCGCCTTTTCGGTGATGACCGGCGCGACGATCAGATCGTAATGGCGCGCATCGGCGAAAGATTTCGAATTCATGCGAATCTTGCCTCCAGAGCGGCAAGCGCCGCTTTGGTGAGGACGAGCTTCTCGCGACGCAGAATGTCGTAGACATTGAGGCCTTGGATCGGCAGCACGTCGATTTCGGGAATGTTGCGCGCGGCGAGGCAGAAATTCGCCTGCGGTTCGGCGCCATCGATGATCAGCGCATTGGTGAGGCCGAGCTTTTCGAAATTGGCCAGAAGCGCCTTGGTCTTGGGCTCGGCGATCTCGGCATTGGCGAAAATGATGATCCCGCCGTCCCGTGCCTTCGCCGAAAGCGCATGCTTGAGCGCGAGCGCCCGGACCTTCTTCGGCAGATCATGCGCATGCGAGCGCACGACCGGGCCGAAAGCACGACCGCCACCACGGAACTGCGGCACGCGGGCCGAGCCATGGCGGGCATTGCCGGTGCCCTTCTGCTTATACATTTTCTTGCCGGTGCGGGCGATCTCGGCCCGGCCCTTCGCCTTATGCGTACCGGCGCGCCGCTTGTCGAGCTGGTAGCGCACCATGCGGGCGATGAGATCTTCGCGCGGCTCGAGGCCGAAAATCTCGTCCTTCAATTCGATCGAGCCGGCGGCTGTGCCGTCAAGGGAGAGGATGTCCATCTGCATATGTCTCATCCTTCCGCCGTTTGCGCCGCAGCGTCAGCTTCGGCCGCAGCGCCGAGCAAGCGAAACTTGCCAGGCATGGGCGCATCTTTCGGCAGCGCCTTCTTCACCGCATCGCGGATATAGATCCAGCCGCCGCTCGTGCCGGGCACCGCCCCTTCGACGAGAATGAGCCCACGCTCCACATCGAGCTGAACAACGCGCAGATTGAGCGTCGTCACCCGCTCGACACCGAGATGGCCGGCCATTTTCTTATTCTTGAAGGTCTTGCCGGGGTCCTGCCGGCCGCCGGTCGAACCATGCGAGCGATGCGAGATCGACACGCCATGGGTCGCACGCAAACCGCCGAAATTCCACCTCTTCATCGCACCCGCAAAACCCTTACCGGTGCTCGTGCCGGTGACATCGACGAATTGCCCGACGACGAAATGATCGGCGGTGATTTCGGCCCCGACGGGCAAAAGCCCCGCTTCCTCGACCCGAAATTCGGCGAGCTTCAACTTCGGCTCGACTTGCGCGACCGCAAAGCGGCTGCGCTCCGCTTTCGAAACATTCTTCACTTTGGCACGGCCGATGCCGAGCTGCACTGCCGTATAGCCATTGCGCTCCTTGGTCCGCTGCGCAACGACCTGGCAGCCGTCGAGCTTCAGAACCGTGACCGGCACATGTTCGCCGCCGTCGGTGAAGACGCGGGTCATGCCGAGCTTTTGTGCGATGACGCCTGACCGCATGGTTTCATCCTTCAAGGCCCGGACGCGAAGTCGCAGACCCAACTCATCTTTGTCACCGCATCATCCTGGTCCGAAAAGTCTCCAACTCTTCGGGATGATGCCTATTCATCTTTCATCGCATCATCTTGGTCCGAAAAGTCTCCAACTTTTCGGGATGATGCTTAAAGCTTGATTTCGACATCCACACCGGCGGCGAGATCGAGCTTCATCAAAGCATCGACCGTCTGCGGCGTCGGATCGACAATGTCGAGCACGCGCTTATGGGTTCTGATCTCGAACTGCTCGCGCGATTTCTTGTCGACATGCGGCGAGCGGTTGACGGTGAATTTCTCGATCTTGGTCGGCAGCGGAATAGGCCCGCGCACTTGCGCGCCGGTCCGCTTCGCCGTCGACACGATCTCCTTGGTCGAGGAATCGAGAATCCGATGGTCGAAAGCCTTAAGGCGGATGCGGATATTTTGTCCGTTCATAATCTTTCCCTCTCGACCGGCCGCGGGCCTAAATCTCCGCGCCCGGCCGAACAGCACATCTTGTTATCGTGATCGAAGCAGCCTTACTCGCTCAACCTTCGGGCCGCGGCATGCGCGGCCCGCTTTCTTCTTACTCGGTGATCGCAGCAACAACGCCTGCTCCAACCGTGCGGCCGCCTTCGCGGATCGCAAAACGCAGGTGCTGTTCCATCGCGATCGGCACGATCAGCTCGACGTTCATCGTCACATTGTCGCCCGGCATCACCATCTCGGTCCCTTCCGGAAGCGTCACCACGCCGGTCACATCCGTCGTCCGAAAATAAAACTGCGGCCGGTAATTGGTGAAGAACGGCGTGTGCCGCCCGCCCTCTTCCTTCGTCAATATGTAGGCTTCCGCCCTGAACTTCGTATGCGGCTTCACCGAGCCGGGCTTGCACAAAACTTGCCCACGCTCGACCTCTTCGCGCTTGGTGCCGCGCAGCAGCGCCCCGATATTGTCGCCCGCCTGCCCTTGATCCAGAAGCTTGCGGAACATTTCGACGCCCGTCACAACCGTCTTGATCGTCGGACGCAGACCCACGATCTCGACTTCGTCGCCGACCTTGACGATGCCGCGCTCCACACGCCCCGTCACCACAGTGCCGCGGCCGGAAATCGAGAACACGTCTTCGACCGGCATCAGGAACGGCTGATCGATCGGCCGCTCCGGCTGCGGAATATAATCGTCCACCGTCTGCATCAGCTTCAGAATCGCATCATGCCCGATCTCCGGATTGCGGTTCTCCAAAGCGCACAGCGCCGACCCCTTGGTGATCGGAATGTCGTCGCCGGGAAAATCATATTTCGACAAAAGCTCCCGCACTTCGAGCTCGACAAGCTCGAGAAGCTCCGGATCGTCGACCATGTCCACCTTGTTCATGAACACGACCAGCGCCGGAACCCCGACCTGGCGCGCCAGAAGAATATGCTCGCGCGTCTGCGGCATCGGACCGTCCGCCGCCGACACCACCAGGATCGCCCCATCCATCTGCGCCGCACCGGTGATCATGTTCTTCACATAATCGGCATGGCCGGGACAATCGACATGCGCGTAATGCCGCGCCTTCGTCTCATATTCCACATGCGCCGTCGAAATCGTGATCCCGCGCGCCTTCTCCTCCGGCGCCTTGTCAATCTGATCATAGGCCGTAAACGTCGCCCCGCCCGTCTCCGCCAAGACTTTCGTGATCGCCGCAGTCAATGACGTCTTGCCATGATCAACATGACCAATCGTCCCTATGTTGCAGTGCGGCTTCGTCCGTGCAAACTTTTCCTTGGCCATGGCTTGGCTCCTCTAACCCCTTTTCAATTGAATGCTTAGGCGTATTTGGCCTGTACCTTGGCCGCCTCGCCCGCGGGGACCTGTTCATAGTGATCGAACTGCATGGTGTAATTGGCGCGGCCTTGCGAGAAGGAGCGCAGCTGATTGACATAGCCGAACATATTGGCGAGCGGCACCATCGCATTGATGACCACCGCATTGCCGCGCATGTCTTGGCCTTGCACCTGGCCGCGGCGGGCCAAGAGATCGCCCATCACCGAGCCAGTGTAGTCTTCGGGCGTCGTCACCTCGACCTTCATGATCGGCTCGAGAAGCACGCAGCCCGCTTTCTGCAGCGCCTCGCGGAAGGCCGCGCGCGCCGCGATTTCAAAGGCGAGCACCGAAGAGTCGACTTCGTGATAGCCGCCGTCGATGAGCGTCGCCTTGACATCGACGACCGGGAAGCCGGCCAACACGCCGGAGCCCATCACGCTGTTGATGCCTTTTTCGACGCCCGGAATATATTCCTTCGGCACCGTGCCGCCGACGATCTTCGATTCGAAGCTCGAACCTGAACCCGGCTCGGTCGGTTCGAAGATGATCTTGACGCGGGCGAACTGACCGGAGCCGCCGCTCTGCTTCTTGTGCGTATGGTCGATCTCCACACGCTTCGACAATTTCTCGCGATAGGCGACCTGCGGCTGGCCGATATTCGCATCGACCTTATAGGTGCGCTTCAAAATATCGACCTTGATGTCGAGATGGAGCTCGCCCATGCCCTTGATGATCGTTTGACCGGATTCGGGATCGGTCGAGACACGGAAGGACGGATCTTCCGCGGCGAGCTTCGACAGCGCGATGCCGAGCTTTTCTTGATCCGACTTGGTCTTCGGCTCGATCGCGATCTCGATGACCGGATCGGGGAATTCCATCCGCTCGAGGATCACCTGCTTGTTGAGATCGCAGAGCGTATCGCCGGTCCGCGTGTCCTTGAGGCCGGCAAGCGCGATGATGTCGCCGGCATAGGCCTCCTTGATGTCCTCGCGGTTGTTGGCATGCATGAGCAGCATCCGGCCGATGCGCTCGCGCTTGTCCTTGGTCGAATTGAGCACGGTCGTACCCGATTCGATATGGCCCGAATAAACGCGCGCGAAAGTGAGCGAACCGACGAAAGGATCGTCCATGATCTTGAAGGCGAGCATGGAGAAAGGCTCGTCATCGCTCGCATGGCGTACCATCTCGGCACCGGTATCGGGGTCGACGCCCTTGATCGCCTCGCGGTCGAGGGGCGATGGCAGATAATCGACGACGGCATCGAGCAAAGGCTGCACACCTTTGTTCTTGAAGGCCGAACCGCAGAGGATCGGAATGAAGGCGATCGTCCTCACCGCCTTGCGGATAAGGCTCTTCAGAAGCGCTTCGTCGGGCTCGCCGCCATCGAGATAGGCGGTCATCGCGTCATCGTCGAGTTCGACGGCTGCTTCGATCAGGATGTGGCGATAGTCCGCTGCTTGCTGCTTCAGAGCCTCGGGAATCTCTTCATCGTGATATTTCGCGCCAAGCGCCTCGTCTTCCCAGACGACCGCCTTCATGCGGACGAGATCGATGATGCCTTTGAAATCGGCCTCCGACCCGATCGGCAGCTGAATGCAGACCGGCCGGCCACCGACCTTGGTCTTGATATCGTCGACGCAGCGGAAGAAGTCGGCGCCGACCTTGTCCATCTTATTGACGAAGACGATGCGCGGCACATTGTATTTATCGGCCTGGCGCCAGACGGTCTCGGTCTGCGGCTCGACACCCTGGTTACCGTCGAGAACGCAGACGGCGCCGTCGAGGACGCGCAAGGAGCGCTCCACTTCGATAGTGAAATCGACATGGCCGGGCGTATCGATGATGTTTAGACGCTTGCCGTTCCAGAAGGTCGTCGTCGCAGCCGAAGTAATCGTGATGCCGCGCTCCTGCTCCTGCTCCATCCAGTCCATAGTGGCGGCGCCCTCATGGACTTCGCCGATCTTATGCGACTTGCCGGAATAGAAGAGGATACGCTCGGTCGTCGTCGTCTTGCCCGCATCGATATGGGCCATGATACCGAAGTTTCGGTAGTCTTGGATCGGATGAACGCGCGGCATGGGAGCAATTCCTTCAAAGCGAAACGAGTATCAGGCCTACCAACGATAATGCGAGAAGGCACGGTTGGCTTCCGCCATCCGATGCGTGTCTTCGCGCTTCTTCACGGCATTGCCGCGATTGTTCGCGGCATCCATGATTTCCGCCGAAAGGCGATCGACCATGGTCTTGTCGTTGCGGCCGCGCGCGGCCGTGATGATCCAACGGATGGCGAGCGCCTGGCGGCGCTCCGGCCGCACCTCGACCGGCACCTGATAGGTGGCGCCGCCGACGCGGCGCGAGCGCACCTCGATCGCCGGGGCGACATTCTCCAGGGCCTGACGGAAGACCGGCAGCGGCTCCGCCCGCATCTTGCCCTCGATCACATCGAAGGCGCCATAGACGATCGTTTCGGCGACCGATTTCTTGCCGTCATACATGATCGAATTCATGAATTTGGCGAGAATGACATCGCCGAATTTGGCATCCGGAATGATTTCCCGCTTCTCGGCCCTATGACGGCGCGACATGTCCTTCGTCCTTAAACTGTTCGAACTCTTCGCTCCAAAGCGTCCGCTTCACGCTCTCGATGAACGTCATTCTATTCACAAACAACCGCGGTGCGAACCAAAACCGGCATCTTCGCCGCTTACTTTGGCCGCTTGGCGCCATATTTCGAACGGCGCTGCTTGCGGTTCTTCACGCCCTGCGTATCAAGCACGCCGCGCAGAATGTGATAGCGCACGCCGGGCAGATCCTTGACGCGGCCGCCGCGGATCATGACGACCGAATGCTCCTGGAGATTATGGCCTTCGCCAGGGATATAGCCGATCACCTCGAAGCCATTGGTCAGCCGCACCTTGGCAACTTTGCGCAGCGCCGAATTGGGCTTCTTCGGCGTCGTCGTATAGACGCGCGTGCAGACGCCGCGTTTCTGCGGGCAGGCGCCGAGATGCCGGGCCTTTTCGCGATAGACCTTTTCGTGCCGCGGCTTGCGGATCAATTGACTGATCGTCGGCATGCTTTGCCTTGCCTCTTCCCTAGCCTCTCGGCCTTATCTCTGTCTTCAACCTTATGCGCCGGGCGGCGATGCCCCGACCAAAGGTTCGGCCGCGCCCGCGCAGCCGCAAACGCAAACAAATCAGCGCCTTCGGCCCGACGGGGCTTCCGGCGCTGGCATAAGCAGAGGACCGCGGCAACGCCGAGATCTTGCCTCTCGAGGATCTGCGAAACCCGCCGATCCAATGTGACTGGTCAGTCGCTGAGACCAACAGCGTTTAGGTTCGTATGGCTTCAGGACGTGACGTCCCGAACAGAAATGAACCTACAGCCTGTCGAAAGTGGGCGGAACTTAATGATCCCGCTCTCGGCCGTCAACCCCTTTGCACCGCAAAATCAGCACCGCGAAGCAGTTTCGCTTCAGTCCGGACTGAGACGGCTGCCATCCCGGCCAAAAGCCGGATCGGAATGTGAAGGAAGGCGGGCAGGTCCAAGCATGGCCGGTCGCGTGGCGCGTTTCGAGACGCGCCACGCGACCGGAATAGTTCAGGGCTTAGCCGGCCTCGTCTCCTTGCTCGAACCGCCCGCAGGCGGCAATTGCAGCGGCCCGGCTTCGGCTTTATGGGCCAGAATCATCTCATCGCGGCCCGTCGCGATCTGGCGCAGCTTTGCCATGGCCGCGCCGGTGCCGGCCGGAATCAGCCGCCCGACGATGACATTCTCCTTCAAGCCCTCGAGCGAATCCGTCTTGCCATTGACGGCCGCTTCGGTCAGCACGCGCGTCGTCTCCTGGAAGGAGGCGGCCGAAATGAAGGAACGCGTCTGCAGCGAGGCCTTGGTGATCCCGAGCAGAACTGGCGTGCCCGACGCCGGGCGTTTGCCCTCGGTGCGCATGCGCTCATTCGCCTCGTCGAGCTCCATCCGGTCGACCTGCTCGCCAGACAGAAAATCCGTATCGCCGGCATCGGTGATATCGATCTTCTGCAACATTTGCCGGACGATCACTTCAATGTGCTTGTCATTGATGTTGACGCCCTGCAGCCGATAGACCTCCTGGATCTCATTGACGAGATAGGCGGCGAGCTCCTCGACGCCCTTGATCGCCAGAATGTCATGCGGCGCCGGATTGCCGTCGACGATGTAGTCGCCCTTCTCCACGATGTCGCCATCCTGGAGATGGATGTGCTTGCCCTTCGGGATCAGATATTCGACCGGCTCGGCACCTTCCTCGTGCGGGACGATGGAGATCCGCGTCTTGTTCTTATAGTCGCGGCCGAACTGCACCGTGCCGGAGGCTTCCGCGATGATCGCATGATCCTTCGGACGCCGCGCCTCGAACAATTCGGCGACGCGCGGCAGACCGCCGGTGATGTCGCGCGTCTTGGCCGATTCCATCGAGATACGGGCGACGATGTCGCCGGCCTTGATCTTGCTGCCCGGATCGACACCGATGATCGCATCGACAGGCAGCATATAGCGTGCGTCGCCACCGCGCTGCAGCTTCAGCACTTTGCCGTCCGGCCCCTTCAGCACGATCGCGGGCTTCAGGGTCGCCGAGCGCGGGTTGAGCCGCCAATCGATGACCATGCGCTTCGCTATGCCCGTCAATTCATCGACCGTCTCCGTCATGGAGGCGCCTTCGACGAGATCCTCGAAATCGACGGTGCCGTCGACCTCGGTGAGGATCGGCCGCGTATAGGGATCCCATTCGGCGATCCGCTGCCCGCGCTTGATCTTGTCGCCCTCGTCGACCTTGAGGCGCGCACCATATTGCACGCGATGCACGGCGCGCTCGGTCCCATCCGGTCCTTCGATGATCACCGCGACATTGCGCGCCATGACCATGAGATCGCCATCCGTATTGCGCGCGAGATGGCGGTTGCGGATGCGGATCGTTCCATCGAAATTCGATTCGATGAAGGACTGATCGGCGATCTGCGCAGCACCGCCGATATGGAAGGTCCGCATGGTGAGCTGCGTGCCCGGCTCGCCGATCGACTGCGCCGCGATGACGCCAACGGCCTCGCCCATATTGACCGGCGTGCCGCGGGCGAGATCGCGCCCATAGCATTTGCCGCAGACGCCGTTCTTCGCCTCGCAGACGAGGACCGAACGGATCTTCACCTCCTGAATGCCGGCGGCATTGATCCGGTCCATATGCCATTCTTCGATCATCTCGCCGGCATGGACGATGATCCCGCCGTCAAGGTCCTTCAGATCCTCGGCCGAAGTGCGCCCGAGAATGCGCGAGGCGAGCGAAGCGACGATCTGGCCGGCATCGATGATGGCGCGCATACGGATGCCACCCGTCGAACCGCAATCGACCATGGTAATGATCGAATCCTGCGCGACATCGACGAGGCGGCGGGTCAGATAGCCGGAGTTGGCCGTCTTCAACGCCGTATCGGCGAGGCCTTTGCGGGCGCCATGCGTCGAATTGAAATATTCAAGGACGGTTAGGCCTTCCTTGAAGTTCGAGATGATCGGGCTCTCGATGATCTCGCCCGAGGGCTTGGCCATCAGTCCGCGCATGGCGGCGAGCTGTTTCATCTGCGTCGGCGAACCGCGCGCGCCGGAATGCGACATCATATAGATCGAGTTGATCGGCTTATCGCGGCCATTGTCATCCTTCTGCACGGCCGAAATGCGCGCCATCATCTCTTCGGCGAGCTTGTCCGAGCATTTCGCCCAGGCGTCGACGACCTTGTTATATTTCTCGCCCTGGGTGATGAGGCCGTCATTGTACTGCTGCTCATATTCCTTGGCGAGCGCGACCGTCTCCGCGATGATGCGCGGCTTCGTCTCCGGCACGACCATATCGTCCTTGCCGAAGGAGATGCCGGCCTTGAACGCCTCGCGGAAGCCGAGCGCCATGATCTTGTCGCAGAAGATCACCGTCTCCTTCTGCCCACAATTGCGGTAGACGCTATCGATCATGTTGGAGATCTCTTTCTTCGTCATCAGCTTGTTGGCGACGTCGAAGGTGATCTTCTTATGCACGGGCAGAAGCTTACCGAGGATCAGGCGGCCCGGCGTCGTGTCGAAGATCTTCGGCACGCGTTGGCCATTGCCGTCATAGCTCCAGGCCCGCCCCTTGATCTTGCTGTGCAGCGTGACGGCCTTGGCATGGATAGCATGCTCGAGCTCGCCCATGTTGGCGAAAAGCATCCCCTGCCCAGGGTCCCCGTCGCGCATCAGCGTCAGATAATAGAGGCCGAGAACAATATCCTGGCTCGGCACGATGATCGGCTGACCATTGGCCGGATGCAGGATATTGTTGGTCGACATCATCAGCACGCGCGCTTCGAGCTGCGCCTCGAGCGAGAGCGGCACATGGACGGCCATCTGATCGCCGTCGAAATCCGCATTGAAGGCGGCGCAGACGAGCGGATGCAGCTGGATGGCCTTGCCCTCGATCAGCTTCGGCTCGAAGGCTTGAATGCCGAGGCGGTGCAGGGTCGGTGCTCGGTTGAGCATGACCGGATGCTCGCGGATCACCTCGTCGAGAATGTCCCAGACCTCCGGCTTCTCCTTCTCAACGAGCTTCTTCGCCTGCTTGACGGTTGCCGACAGACCTTTCGCGTCGAGGCGCGAATAGATGAAGGGCTTGAACAGTTCGAGCGCCATCTTCTTCGGCAGGCCGCATTGATGCAGCTTCAGCTCGGGTCCGACGACGATGACCGAACGGCCTGAGTAATCGACGCGCTTGCCGAGCAGGTTCTGGCGGAAGCGCCCCTGCTTGCCCTTCAGCATATCGGCGAGCGACTTCAACGGCCGCTTATTGGCGCCGGTGATGACCCGCCCGCGGCGGCCGTTGTCGAACAAAGCATCGACCGCCTCCTGAAGCATGCGCTTCTCATTGCGGATGATGATGTCGGGCGCGCGCAGCTCGATCAACCGCTTCAGACGGTTGTTGCGGTTGATCACACGCCGGTAGAGATCGTTGAGATCGGAGGTCGCAAAGCGGCCGCCGTCGAGCGGCACCAGCGGGCGCAGATCCGGCGGGATGACCGGCACTTCGGTGAGGATCATCCATTCCGGCTTGTTGCCGGAATAGAGGAAGGCCTCGATGATCTTCAAGCGCTTGGCGAGCTTTTTCGGCTTCAACTCGGTCGTCGCCTCGGCGATCTCGACCTTCAGCTGCTCGGCGATCTTCTCGAGATTCATGGCGCGCAGCAATTCGCGGATCGCCTCGGCCCCGATCAGCGCGGTGAAGGAATCCTGGCCATATTCATCCTGCGCGCGCAAATATTCGTCCTCGTTCAGGAGCTGGCGCTCCTTGAGCGGGGTGATCCCGGCATCGATCACGATGTAGGATTCGAAATAGAGGATGCGCTCCAGATCCTTCAGCGTCATATCGAGCAGAAGCCCGATGCGCGACGGCAAGGACTTCAGAAACCAGATATGCGCGACAGGTGCTGCAAGCGAAATATGGCCCATGCGCTCGCGCCGCACGCGCGACAGCGTGACCTCGACGCCGCATTTCTCGCAGATGACGCCCTTGTACTTCATCCGCTTGTACTTGCCGCACAAGCATTCATAGTCCTTGATCGGGCCGAAGATGCGCGCGCAGAAGAGACCGTCGCGCTCCGGCTTGAAGGTCCGGTAGTTGATCGTCTCCGGCTTTTTGATCTCGCCAAAGGACCAGGACAAGATCTTTTCCGGGCTTGCGATCGAGATCTGGATCTGATCGAAAACCTGCGGCTGGACGACCGGGCTGAAGAGATTCATGACCTCTTGATTCATCTTCTTCTCCTGATATCCGCATCCGCGCGGGACAACGCCGGACCGCGGGCGGAAAGCTTTGGCAGAGGCCGATGCAACGGCACGTCTCTACCCACCATCATTCACAAACGCATCAAGGACTCGACGCCAAGACCTTTGATACGCCAAGACTTTTGATACGCACGACCTTTGAAACGCCGGAAGCTGCGCCTCGCAGAGACGGATGCGCCGCATCCGTCTCTTGCGACATCGTAAAGCAGCTCACCCCTATTCCGCGGCCGCGGCAGTGGGCGGCAACACATTGGCCGCCGGCTGCACCGAGGATTTGAGTTCGACATTGAGGCCGAGCGAGCGCATCTCCTTCACCAGAACGTTGAAGCTCTCTGGAATGCCCGACTCGAACGTATCCTCACCGCGGACGATCGTTTCATAGACCTTGGTGCGGCCCGCCACATCGTCGGATTTCACCGTCAGCATTTCCTGCAGCGTATAGGCGGCGCCATAGGCTTCGAGCGCCCAGACTTCCATTTCGCCGAAGCGCTGGCCGCCGAACTGCGCCTTGCCGCCGAGCGGCTGCTGGGTGACGAGGCTATAGGGGCCGATCGAGCGGGCATGGATCTTGTCATCGACGAGATGATGCAGCTTCAGCATATAGATATAGCCGACCGTCACTTTGCGGTCGAAGGTTTCACCGGTGCGCCCGTCGAAGAGCGTCACCTGGCCCGATTTGTCGAGCCCGGCACGCTCCAGCATTTCGCAGATGTCGCTCTCGTGCGCGCCGTCGAAGACTGGCGTTGCGATCGGCACACCGCGGCGCAGATTTTCGCCAACCTCGAGCAAAGTCGGCTCGTCGAGCGCCTCGATCTCGGCCTTCCTGCCATAGACATCGACGAGCTTGTCGCGCAGCACCTTGGCGTCTTTGCTCTTCATATAAGCATTGACCGCCGTGGACACTTGCTTGCCGAGACCGGCGCAGGCCCAGCCGAGATGCGTCTCCAGAATCTGGCCGACATTCATGCGGCTCGGCACGCCGAGCGGATTGAGCACGATATCGACCGGAGTGCCGTCGGCGAGGAAAGGCATATCCTCCTGCGGCACGATCTTCGAGACGACGCCCTTATTGCCATGGCGTCCCGCCATTTTGTCGCCGGGCTGGATCTTGCGCTTCACCGCGACGAAGACCTTCACCATCTTCATCACGCCGGGCGGCAATTCGTCGCCGCGCTGCAATTTTTCGACCTTGTCAAGGAAGCGGCTTTCGAGCCCCTTCTTCGCCTCGTCATATTGTTTGCGCATCGCCTCGATTTCGATCATGAGCTGATCGTCTTCGACGGCGAAGGTCCACCATTGCGAGCGCGGATAGCTCTCGAAGATCTCCTTGGTAAGGACTGTCTCCTTCTTGAATCCTTTCGGGCCGGCGATCGCGGTCTTGCCGGAAAGCAGCTCGGACAAGCGGCTATAGACATTGCGGTCGAGGATCGCGAGCTCGTCGTCGCGGTCCTTGGCGAGCCGTTCGATCTCCTCGCGCTCGATGGCCTGGGCGCGCTCGTCCTTCTCGACGCCATGCCGATTGAAGACGCGGACTTCGACGATCGTCCCCTGCACGCCGGGCGGCACCCGCAGCGAAGTATCGCGCACATCCGAGGCCTTTTCGCCGAAGATCGCGCGCAAAAGCTTTTCTTCCGGCGTCATCGGGCTTTCGCCCTTCGGCGTGATCTTGCCGCAGAGAATATCGCCGGCCTGCACTTCAGCACCGATGTAGACAATGCCCGCTTCGTCGAGGTTTTTCAGCGCTTCTTCCGACACATTCGGAATGTCGCGCGTGATTTCCTCCGGCCCAAGTTTGGTGTCGCGCGCCATCACCTCGAATTCATCGATATGGATCGAGGTGAAGACATCGTCCTTCACGATCCGCTCGTTCAGGAGGATCGAATCTTCGAAATTATAGCCATTCCACGGCATGAAGGCGACGAGCACATTGCGGCCGAGCGCGAGATCGCCGAGATCGGTCGACGGCCCGTCGGCGATGATATCGCCCTTGCGCACGAAATCGCCGACCCGAACCAGCGGCTTCTGATTGATGCAGGTCGATTGATTCGAGCGCTGGAACTTCATCAGCCGATAGATGTCGACCCCGGGCTTGCCGCCGTCCGTGTCTTCGGTGGCGCGCACGACAATGCGGGTCGCATCGACCTGGACGATATAGCCGGTGCGCCGCGCTGCAATGGCAGCGCCCGAGTCGCGTGCCACGACCAATTCCATGCCGGTGCCGACGAGCGGCGCATCCGCCTTGACGAGCGGCACCGCCTGGCGCTGCATGTTGGAGCCCATCAGCGCACGATTGGCGTCATCATTCTCGAGGAAGGGAATGAGCGCGGCGGCGACCGACACGATCTGCTTCGGCGACACATCCATGAAGTCGACGCGGTCGGGCGTCACCATCACGACGTCGCCGGCATGCCGGCAGACGACCAGGTCTTCCGTCAGCGCGCGGTTCTGATCGACCGGCGCATTCGCCTGGGCGACGTAATATTTGGCTTCCTCCATCGCCGAGAGGTAGATGACCTCATCGGTCAAACGGCCGTCGCGGAGGCGCCGATAGGGCGCTTCGATGAAGCCATATTTGTTGACGCGCGCGAAAGTCGCGAGCGAATTGATGAGGCCGATGTTCGGCCCTTCCGGCGTTTCGATCGGGCAGATCCGCCCATAATGGGTCGGATGGACGTCGCGGACTTCGAAGCCGGCGCGCTCGCGCGTGAGACCGCCCGGGCCGAGCGCCGACAGGCGCCGCTTATGAGTGATCTCCGAGAGCGGGTTCGTCTGGTCCATAAATTGCGACAATTGCGACGAGCCGAAGAACTCGCGCACCGCCGCCGCCGCCGGCTTGGCGTTGATGAGATCCTGCGGCATCACCGTGTCGATATCGACCGAGGACATGCGCTCCTTGATCGCCCGTTCCATGCGCAGCAGGCCGAGACGATATTGATTCTCCATCAATTCGCCGACCGAGCGGACGCGGCGATTGCCGAGATGATCGATGTCGTCGATCTCGCCGCGACCGTCGCGCAAATCGACGAGCGCACGCACCACGGCGACGATATCCTCCTTGCGCAAAGTGCGCATGGTGTCCGGCGCATCGAGATCGAGACGCATATTCATCTTCACCCGGCCGACAGCCGAGAGATCGTAGCGCTCCGGATCGAAGAACAGCGAATGGAACATCGCTTCGGCCGTGTCGAGCGTCGGCGGTTCGCCCGGCCGCATCACCCGATAGATGTCGAAGAGCGCATCTTCACGCGAATTGTTCTTGTCCACCGCGAGCGTGTTGCGGATATAGGGGCCGACATTGACGTGATCGATGTCGAGTATCGGCAATTCGCCGAAGCCCACCTCGATCAGCGCCGGCAAGGTTTTGGGCGTGATCTCATCGCCGGCTTCGGCATAGATCTCGCCTGTCGCCGGATCATAGAGATCGGCGGCGATGTAGTTGCCGTAAAGATCGGCGTCCTGAACCTTGATGAACTTCAGACCCTTGTCGACGAGCTGGCGGGCGGTGCGCACAGTGAGCTTCTTGCCGGCTTCGAGCACGACTTCGCCGCTGTCGGCATCGACGAGATCGATGCTCGTCTTCATGCCCTTCATCCGCTCGGCATCGAAAGCCAGGCGCCAGCCGTTGCCGTCGCGGCTATAGGTCAGCGTCTTGTAGAAGGTCCGCAGAATCTCTTCGCCATCGAGGCCGAGCGCGAAAAGCAAGGAGCTCACCGGAATCTTCCGGCGCCGGTCGATGCGCGCATAGACGATATCCTTGGCGTCGAATTCAATATCGAGCCAGGAACCGCGATAGGGGATGATGCGGGCGGCAAAAAGCAGCTTGCCGGAGGAATGGCTCTTGCCTTTGTCGTGGTCGAAGAAGACGCCCGGCGAACGGTGCATCTGCGAGACGATGACGCGCTCCGTGCCATTGACGATGAAGGTGCCGTTCATCGTCATGAACGGCATGTCGCCCATATAGACGTCCTGCTCCTTGATGTCCTTGACGGACTTCGCGCCCGTGTCGGGATCGACATCGAACACGATGAGGCGCAAAGTCACCTTGAGCGGCGAGGCGAAGGTTATGCCGCGCTGCCGGCATTCGTCGACATCATATTTCGGCGGCTCGAATTCATAGCGAACGAATTCGAGCAGGGCGACATTGGCGAAATCGGAGATCGGGAAGACCGATTTGAAGACGGCCTGCAAGCCTTCCTCTGGCCGGCCGCCTTGCGGCTCGTCGACCATCAGAAACTGATCATAGGAGGCCTTTTGGACTTCAATCAGGTTCGGCATTTCCGCCACTTCGCGAATATGCCCGAAAAACTTGCGAACGCGCTTGCGGCCACTGAAGGTCTGCGCAATTGATTGAGCCATATCGCTCCTCACATCTGATAGGCGGCGGGGCCATAGCCACAGCACCGCAGAAATTCGCGTCCCCGGACTCGGGTTCACGCGGCGAGACTTAAAGTCCCGTCATTCTTCATGTCCGCGTCATGCCTGTCGCGACCGCGCCGCGTGGGCTGAGGTCGCGCGGTACCCGACAGGAACACCGCAACGGCCCCGGAGCAGGCTCCGGGACCGGTCCGACAGCAACAGGGACCCCATAGGATCCCGTCGGAAATCACTTAAGTTCGACCTTGGCGCCGACCTTTTCGAGAGTTGCCTTGATCTTTTCGGCCTCTTCCTTCGGAATGCCTTCCTTGACGGGCTTCGGCGCGCCTTCGACGAGATCCTTGGCCTCCTTGAGGCCGAGGCCGGTCACCGCGCGAACCTCCTTGATCACCTCGATCTTCTTGTCGCCGATGGCGGCGAGAACGACGGTGAATTCGGTCTGCTCCTCGACCGGAGCGGCAGCCGCGCCACCCGCGGGACCGGCGGCGACGGCAACCGCGGCGGCGGCCGAGACACCCCATTTCCCTTCGAGCATTTTGGCGAGTTCGGCAGCCTCGAGCACCGTGAGGCTGGACAGGTCTTCGACGATCTTTTCAAGATTGGCCATTGCAACAGTTCCTTTGATTTCGGTCGTGAGTATTGGCTGAAAATGTTAGGCTGGCGCTCAGGCCGCCGCATCCTTCTCGGCATAGGCCTTGACGACGCGGGCGAGCTTGGCCGCCGGCGCAGTCGTGAGCTGGGCGAGCTTGGTGGCCGGCGCTTGAATGAGGCCGATGAGCTTGGCGCGCATCTCGTCGAGCGACGGCAAGGTCGCAAGCGACTTGACCGCCTCGGGATTGAGCACCGTCTTGCCCATTGCACCGCCGAGGATCACGAGCTTGTCGTTATCCTTGGCGAAGGCCACGGCGGCCTTTGGGGCCGCAACCGGATCCTCCGAATAGGCAAGCAAGGTGGGGCCTTTCAAAAGGCTCCCGACGGAAGCAAGCTCCGTCCCTTCGAGCGCAATTTTGGTCAGCCAATTCTTGGTCACCTGGACGGTCGCGCCGGCATCGCGCATCTGTTTGCGCAAGGCCTGCATCTGAGCCACCGTCAAGCCCGAATAATGTGCCACCACTACCACAGAGGTCTGTTGCAAGACATCGTGCAAAGTGGTGACGAAAGCTTTCTTTTCCGCTCTGTCCACTATACTCTCTCTGTCTGCGCGGGTTTGGCCCGCCGGTTGCGTTTGCCGGCAAGCAGCAGTCGAGCACAGCTCGACCCTGTCAGCACGGCGCCACGCCTGTCCTCCGGAACGCAGACAGCGCTCCGGACAGAGGGATGCGACCAAAATCAAAGGTTGCAGGAAACTGCCGCACCTGCACTTTCATATCGGTACCAACCCCGTCTATGCTGGCGCTCGGCCCACGGACGGAACCGGACAGACGCCGGAACCGGACGAGAACTTTGAGCATTAAGCCCGCACATTTGGCTGCCGCGATGATCTCGCCAAAAGAGAGATCGACGCGGAGGTCCGTGCGGACACCGGCAGTCTCGGACAGGACATGACCGGAAGGGACCGAAGCAGCGCTCCGATCCTCCGGCCGATCCGCCGCGTCCAGGCACTCCGGCCGTTCATAATCAACGGTCCGGCGAAATCCTCAGACGCGGAAGCTGTAAAGAGTTCCGGGCTGGCCGACATGCGCCAACCCGAACCTTCTATTTAGACCGATCCCTCCCCGATGCCAAGGGGCTGAATCCGCATTTTTATGGCTTGTCAAGCGCGCGCCGCGGGACAGCTTTGGACAAGCCGCCTCAGGGCATGACTGTGGCAGGATCGACCTTGACGCCAGGCCCCATGGTCGATGAGATCGCAACGCGCTGAATATACGTGCCTTTAGCGCCCTGCGGCTTGGCCTTGGCCACGGCATCGACAAAGGCCGTGATGTTTTCGAGGAGCTTGGTGTCGTCGAAAGAGACCTTGCCGACACTGCCTTGGATGATGCCGGCCTTTTCCACACGAAATTCCACGGCGCCACCTTTTGAGGCCTTGACCGCGGCGGCGACATCCATCGTCACCGTTCCGACCTTGGGATTTGGCATCAGGCCGCGGGGGCCGAGCACTTTGCCGAGGCGGCCGACGAGCGGCATCATGTCGGGCGTTGCGATACAGCGATCGAATTCGATCGTGCCGCCTTGAACGGTGGTCACGAGTTCTTCGGCGCCGACGATATCGGCGCCCGCCGCCTTGGCTTCATCAGCCTTGGCGCCGCGCGCGAATACCGCCACCCGCAAAGTCCGCCCGGTGCCATTCGGCAGATTGACCACGCCGCGGACCATCTGATCCGCATGTTTGGGATCGACGCCGAGATTCATCGCGATTTCGACGGTCTCGTCGAATTTGGCATTGGCCTTTTCCTTGACGAGCTTCACCGCCTCGGCGGCCGGATAGAGCTTCACCCGGTCGATGCCTTCACGCGCTTTGACGAGACGCTTTCCGATATGACCCATGTGCTTCACTCCACCACTTCGAGGCCGATCGAGCGGGCGGAGCCCGTGATCATCTGGGCGGCGGCGTCAATGGTCGCGCAATTGAGGTCAGGCAATTTCTTTTCCGCGATCTCGCGAATCTGCCCCTTCGTGACCTTGCCGACGAAGCCGCGCCCGGTGGTCTTGGCGCCGGACTGAATGCCTGCCGCCTTCTTCAGGAAATAGGTCACGGGCGGCAGTTTCAGTTCGAAAGTGAAGGAGCGGTCCGCAAAGGCCGTGATGACGACCGGGATCGGCGTCCCCTTTTCCATCTGCGCGGTCTTCGCGTTGAAGGCCTTGCAGAATTCCATGATGTTCAAGCCGCGCTGGCCAAGCGCGGGGCCGATCGGCGGCGACGGATTGGCGGACCCCGCCGGCACCTGAAGCTTCACATAGCCGGTAATTTTCTTTGCCATTGATGTCTCCAAACAAATGCCAAGCCGAGCGCTGGCGCACCCGTTCCGGCGGCTTGAGCTGCGTGGTCGGACGGTTTCCGGCTGGCGACCGGTCCTATCTCCCACGCCCTTTGCGCCACACCCTCAGGTAGCGCCACGGCTCTTTCGAGAGAGCCGCGTTCCTACACCTTCTTCACAAGAAGGCAAGCCGTTCCGTTTTAGCGACCTCAACGCGGCGGCTGCGCCGGCACCAGTCACCCCCTTCCGCACCATCCCATGAGGACCGCGAGGACGCGTCAGCACAGTCAGCACATCGAGCATACTGAGCACAGCAACGGGCCACGTAAGCCATTGACTTTACGGCCGCTTTTCGAAAGTTCTTGTAACAAATCTTGCAAGTCGTATCTGTTAGTTGCAATAATTCTTGCAATTGGATATTATGAGTTGGCTGTTTTCTGCAACTGACATCGCGTGAGTAAACATCTAAGTCATTGAAACTACTAGATTTCGTGTGCCATATTGACGACGGTTCTTCCGGCAATCGAGGTCCAAACTCGCCCCCCGGCCGAGCCACTTTCAGGGGCCGGGTCCAAACCGGCCCCGCATCGCCTGCCGGGATCCTCTCCCGGCGAAGCAGAAGGAAATCCCAGATGGTAGCCACTAAGAGAGAAGGACTCTCGATAGCAAAGAAGCAGCTAGCCCAGAGAGAATTGCTTTGGCCTGGGTCAGAGCCCTGGCTCTGGCACCGAAACGCCAACAAGGGATTTGCAACGATCCCTAAGACCATGCCGCTCATCTTGCAGATCATGGACGGCCTGAGCAACGGCAAGCCGGTGTCTTCCACCTATTTGGGCCTGTGGTGCGAGACCTGGGACAATTCGATGGTGAATGTGTCGAAGCATCAGGACATGGCCCATGCCGCCGGATTTGCAGGACAGAGAGCAGTCTATACATGGGCCGGCCGCATCAAGATTTTGCAGGACCTCAAGTTCATCGATGTGAAACCCGGCAAATCCGGCGAAATCAGCCACGTCCTAATTTGGAACCCGCATCGCATCATTCAGCTGCACCGCTACCAAAGGACGCCGGGGCTTGTCGACGCATACTACAATGCGCTCCTGGAACGCGCTCTCGAGATCGGCGCGAACGATATGCTGGAAGCGTGGCCGGCCCCTCCCACTCAGCCGGCGACACCAAATTCCGCTGCTCCTACGACAGCAGGGGCAGGTTGATCCGACAGTGGCCCCTCCCGAGTTCGGGCCTAAACCTTCTCGACCTGGCCATATTCGAGTTCGACCGGAGTCGGGCGGCCGAAGATCGACACGGCGACCTTGACCCGCGAGCGCGCCTCGTCGACCTCTTCGACGATCCCGTTGAAGGATGCGAAAGGCCCGTCCGCGACCCGCACGGTCTCGCCGATTTCATAGGAAATCGCGGCCTTCGGCCGCTCGACGCCTTCCGCCACCTGCCCCTTGATGCGGTTCGCCTCGGCATCCGAAATCGGCATCGGCTTCTTGTCGGCGCCGAGAAAGCCCGTCACCTTTGGCGTGTTCTTGATCAAATGATAGATGTCATCGGTCAAATCGCATTTGACCAGCACATAGCCGGGAAAGAACTTGCGCTCGGAACTGACTTTCCGGCCCTTGCGCACCTCGACCACTTGCTCGGTCGGCACCAAGACTTCTTCGAATTTTTCCGAAAGACCGCGCTGAGCGGCCTGCTCGCGGATCGATTCGGCCACTTTCTTCTCGAAATTCGAATAAGCGTGGACGATGTACCAGCGTATGCTCATGGCCGACCCCGGATGCTCCTTAATAGGCAAAATTAGACATCGGGTATACCCGATGTCTCGTAATGGCCGTTGGCGGCCAAATTTCATGGCCGATGATCAATGGCCAAGACGTAAGATGAACGTAACGATCAGACGCAGGGACTGGTCGGCCGCTAGGAAAAACAGGCTGGTGAAGATCACCAACACAATAACGAGGCCGGTGGTGATCAAGGTTTCGCGCCGCGACGGCCAGGTCACCTTATCCGCTTCGACACGGACTTCCTGAAGGAATCGGAACGGATTAGCCATATTCTTTGCAAAACTCGCTTCGGCAAGGCGGGTGAAAGCGTGAGGAACGGCCTTTTACGGCACCGGTGCCATGTCTGCCTATCCGACCTGCGGATCGTCGCTGCCGACGCGTTCAGCGCCGCCACGACCCTCTCCCGCGGGCCGGGTACGCCCCTCGCGGCATAAGTGGGAGCTTGCGCCCTGAGCCGAGATGTCCCGAGCTGACGCGCCGCAAGCCAAAAAAGCTGCGGCGCGGAGCCGACCGGCCACGCGCCACCTGATTTTGGTATATAGCGAGAGAACACCGCCGCGCCAAGCACAAATTGACGCTTTTTTCGTGCTATTTGGCAGGACAACCGGCACGAGAGATTGCAGAGACGTGGCAGGAGAGGAGGGACTCGAACCCCCAACCCCCGGTTTTGGAGACCGGTGCTCTAACCAAATTGAGCTACACTCCTAAGGCAAATCATTTTAGCCGGAGGACCTTGGCCGAGGCAAGCAAGCTTTCGCAGCCGCCGCGCAGTCTCACCGCAGATCCTTTATATAGGGTGCTAGGCGGGCTCGACCCAAACCGCCGTGCCATAGGCGAGAACTTCGGTAATCCCGTCCATGATCTCATTGGCGTCATAGCGCATGCAGATCACCGCATTGGCTCCGCCTTGCCGGGCATGTTCGCACATATGGTCGAAGGCCCCCTGCCGGGCGGTCTCCGCCAATTTCACATAAGCGCCGAGCTTGCCGCCGAAAACCGACTGAAGATTGCCGACGAAAGTACCGACGACGCTGCGCGACCGCACGGTGATGCCGCGGACGAGTCCAAGGTGGCGGACAATCCTGTAGCCGGCAACTTCATTGCTGGTGGCGACGATCATCGACCGCTCCGTTTTCAGCGCCGGCACAGTCAGCCGCCCTCACTCGGTGATCGCAGCAACAACGCCTGCTCCAACCGTGCGGCCGCCTTCGCGGATCGCAAAACGCAGGTGCTGTTCCATCGCGATCGGCACGATCAGCTCGACGTTCATCGTCACATTGTCGCCCGGCATCACCATCTCGGTCCCTTCCGGAAGCGTCACCACGCCGGTCACATCCGTCGTCCGAAAATAAAACTGCGGCCGGTAATTGGTGAAGAACGGCGTGTGCCGCCCGCCCTCTTCCTTCGTCAATATGTAGGCTTCCGCCCTGAACTTCGTATGCGGCTTCACCGAGCCGGGCTTGCACAAAACTTGCCCACGCTCGACCTCTTCGCGCTTGGTGCCGCGCAGCAGCGCCCCGATATTGTCGCCCGCCTGCCCTTGATCCAGAAGCTTGCGGAACATTTCGACGCCCGTCACAACCGTCTTGATCGTCGGACGCAGACCCACGATCTCGACTTCGTCGCCGACCTTGACGATGCCGCGCTCCACACGCCCCGTCACCACAGTGCCGCGGCCGGAAATCGAGAACACGTCTTCGACCGGCATCAGGAACGGCTGATCGATCGGCCGCTCCGGCTGCGGAATATAATCGTCCACCGTCTGCATCAGCTTCAGAATCGCATCATGCCCGATCTCCGGATTGCGGTTCTCCAAAGCGCACAGCGCCGACCCCTTGGTGATCGGAATGTCGTCGCCGGGAAAATCATATTTCGACAAAAGCTCCCGCACTTCGAGCTCGACAAGCTCGAGAAGCTCCGGATCGTCGACCATGTCCACCTTGTTCATGAACACGACCAGCGCCGGAACCCCGACCTGGCGCGCCAGAAGAATATGCTCGCGCGTCTGCGGCATCGGACCGTCCGCCGCCGACACCACCAGGATCGCCCCATCCATCTGCGCCGCACCGGTGATCATGTTCTTCACATAATCGGCATGGCCGGGACAATCGACATGCGCGTAATGCCGCGCCTTCGTCTCATATTCCACATGCGCCGTCGAAATCGTGATCCCGCGCGCCTTCTCCTCCGGCGCCTTGTCAATCTGATCATAGGCCGTAAACGTCGCCCCGCCCGTCTCCGCCAAGACTTTCGTGATCGCCGCAGTCAATGACGTCTTGCCATGATCAACATGACCAATCGTCCCTATGTTGCAGTGCGGCTTCGTCCGTGCAAACTTTTCCTTGGCCATCGACACGCATCCCGTCGTTTCACGCTCATATCACGCTTATGTGCCGCAGCGCCCGCTCTAGCGCGGCCGGCAAAGCGCCGCCTTATGTTCGCGTCGCGCCGACAAAGTCAAGCAGGCTCAAGCCGTCAGCAAAGCGCCCCGGGCGTCGAAGCGCATTTCGGTCGTTTCCTCATCCATATAGATTTCGGCCCGGCGCAGCACGCCGTCTCCGTCATATTCATATTTGTGCGAGATCTCGATCTCGCCATAGACCATTTTCTCGAAGCCGAGAAGCCGCTCCTGCACGTCGAAAGTCGCTATGATGAAAGTGTTGCGATTGCTCAAATCCGCCAATTCCAGCGGATTGACCAGTTTGACCGGCAATTTGACGCCGGTATAGGAGACGAAATAACGAACGCGCTCGTCGGTGTTCTCGTTCATCTTGTTCATGCCCGCCTTAGCTGGGATCCGCCGTGCCGAGCGATCCCTCCCTCGCAGCACGACACCCGCGCCGCATGACCCTTCAATGACATTATGATTGTAAGACGAAACGCGGCTTGCCGACAATGGCCAAGCCGGTGGTTGCCGGCACCCGGCGGCAAGCCGGCGCTCTCCATGACGTGGCCCGGCCTTCGCCGCCGCAAGCCGACACAGCCTTCGGCGCTCAACGCCATTCGCACAGCAAAGAGCACAGCAAGACCGAGCCAAGAGAAACGCGGCAGCGCGACGTGAAACAGCTCCGCGATCGGCGTGAAATCCGCGAAAGCAAGAAGTCCGCTCGCAGCTGCCTGCCGCATGCCCAAAAGCGATGCGGCGCTTGTCGAACAAGCACGCGCGCGCACGATCTTGCCGGGGCTGAAGACGCAAGCCAGCACCAGATGCTTCACAGCATCGAAGCCGACCGCGCGGCGTGCGATGGCGTCGCTTACGCTTGCTATGTTCTGGCTGTCGATCCGCGCAAAGTCTTTGTGCCGCTCGGCGCCGGGCCACTTGTCGGGTCCATCGGAGCCGGGAGGAGTTCATGCCGCCGTCCCGGATAGCCGAGAAAACGCACGACCAGTGCGGTCACGTCATCCGAGGCGGGGATCCCGTCGGAGAAACGGTCCAGCTCGGCGACAATTCTGTCCCGCGACGTTATGCACACGCAGGTCGAAAGTCTCTCCGGTGGCGTTACCAAGGTCAACCCCGCGGGACGGTTGGACATTCTGGGAGCGCAGCAAATCGATCTGAATTTCAGCGTAGTCGCCGGGGCCACCGCAAAGTCATTGTTGACCTGGAACAGGTTCCGTTTCTTGCCTCGATGGGTATTCGTACGCGTATCAGGCTAGCGCTGCGCGCCCCGCAATCACTCGGGATTGTCGATCCCATGCCTGAGACGCTGGTCGTCCGTGCCGAAATGGCGAAACTCGCTCACGTCGGTGACGGGGTTGATGCCGTCGTGGAACGGTTGGATTTGCCGCAAACGATGTCGTTCGCGACCCACCTCTGCCTCGAGGAAGCGGTCTCGAACATCGTCCGGCACGGCTTCGGGGACCTCCAGGGCGAGGCTGGGCTGAAAAAAGACCTGCGCCTGGCTCTCAAGTGCGAGAATGATGCTGTCACCGCGACGATCGAGGATCACGGTGTTGCCTTCGATCCGCTTGGGGTGGCCGCCCCTATTGCGGCCACCACAATCGGCGAGGCGGCAATCGGCGGCCTGGGGATACATTTGATACGGCAATTTGCGCAGCATCTGGCATATGAGCGGCAGGACGGCACGAACCGCCTGACCTTGCGCTTCGATCTGGCGAAGGCCGACGACTGAACTTCCGTGGCCTGCCCGAGCGCGTGAGTCCCTCGCAACCCACGACCTGCTGCATAAGCGTGAAGCCCTGGCCGCATTCAATAATCCGAACATCTGAAGGAGACTTCTGCGTGCCGCGGGAAACTGAATCATCGGCACACGAACCCAGCATGGCAACTCATCCAGCATCGCCAGAAAGACCGTTCAGTATCCCAAGTCGCGATTATCTCGTTGATCTCCGTCGGCTTCGTCGTAATCTCCAAGAAGCCGGTTATCTGCTTGTGAGGCACTGACGCACGACAGGCCCCACCTCGGCCTTCCGTCTCAAGATGCCAAGTACGGTGAACAATCGATGATCATTGATCTTGATGATGCTGGCTTCGGCCTCAAATTTCCGCCCGCTTGCGCGGAGCGCGAGGACATTAAGCGCGAGCTCATCGCCAGCATGGTCCAGCAGATGGGGCGCGATCCGGCCTTTGCGTCGAAGCAAGACTGGTTTTTTGCTTTGGCTTATTTCTTACGGGGCCGCTTGAGTTCCGCGCGCATTCGCACATGGCGTCGCAGTTTAGAATATGGCGCAAAATGGATCTATTATATTTCGCTCGAATTCCTTCCCGGACGCTTACTCAAGACGTGCCTGCTTTCTCAAGGGCTCTACGAGACCTGCCGCCAGGCGTTGGCCGACTTCGACATCGACCTTGAAGTCCTTTTGGACCTCGAGACCGAAGCGGCGCTTGGTAATGGTGGCCTCGGGAGGCTAGGCGCTTGCCTGCTCGAATCGATGGCGACGTTGCACTACGCCGGCATTGGCTACGGCATCCGCTATGAATATGGAATGTTTCGACAAAAGATCGAAGGCGGCAAACAGGTAGAACACCCTGAAAATTGGCTCAAATACGCAAATCCATGGGAGTTCAATCGTCCCAATGTCACCTATGTCATTCACTTCAACGGCCGCGTGACCCAAGTGAATGATTGGCGTGGCGAGATGGTTTGCCACTGGTCCGATACCGACGACATATTGGCGACAGCCTATGATATTCCCGTCATCGGATACGGAAGCGACCATGCCGGCGCGATCCGCCTCTGGTCCGCGAAGGCGACAAATGATTTCAACCTGAGCTACTTCAACCGTGGCAACTATATTGAAGCGGTCGAGGAAAAGAGCGAAACCGAGACCCTATCCAAAGTGCTTTACCCGAGCAATTCCACGAGCATGGGTCGCGTCTTACGTCTGAAGCAGGAATATTTCCTGGTGAGCGCGTCGCTCCAGGATATTCTGAGCCGTTTCCACAAGAGATATTCATCGCTCGATCAACTCCCCGACACCGTGGCAATCCAGCTCAACGATACGCACCCGGCGCTCGCGATCCCGGAATTGATGCGCATCCTGGTCGATCACTACCGGCTAAGCTGGGATCACGCGTGGAGCATCACCGTGCGCACGATTTCCTTCACCAATCACACGCTCTTAGGCGAGGCGTTGGAAACCTGGGCCGCGGAACTCTTGCAAACGATACTTCCGCGACATCTGCAGATCATTTACGAAATCAATCATCGCTTCCTGCGCGACGTTATGCATCACCATCCGGGAAATGTGGATCTCATGCGCAGGATGTCGGTGATCGACGAGACTGCGCCCCGCTCCGTTCGGATGGCCCATTTGGCCATTGTCGGAAGCCACAAGGTCAATGGCGTCGCGCGAATGCATACGGACATCATGCGAAATACGATATTCAAGGACTTCGACGATCTTTTTCCCGATCGGATCGTCAACATAACAAATGGCATGTCGCACCGACGGTGGCTCAACGAGGCCAATCAACCTCTCGCGCGGCTGATCAGTTCCCGGATTTCGAACAAATGGATTTCCGATCTCGAATACCTTCGAGAGCTGGAGCCTCTAGCCGACGACGAAGCCTTTCAGACGGAATTCCGCGCGACGAAACAAGCCAACAAGAACAGGCTAGCGCTTCTAATCAAGGAGCGGACCGGCGTACTCGTCGATCAAGGCTCCTTATTCGACGTACATATCAAGCGCATCCATGAATATAAGCGCCAGTTGCTCAACCTTCTACAAACGATAGCTCGATACAATCACATCCGTCAGCTGCCCGATGAGGAGATACAACCGCGGACGATCATCTTCGCCGGCAAGGCGGCGCCAGGTTATGATATGGCGAAGCGCATCATCGAGCTTATCAATTTTGTCGCCGATATTATCAATAACGACCCGACCGTAGACGGGTTGCTCAAGATCGTGTTCATTCCGAACTACGATGTCCAAACCGCCGAGGACATTATTCCGGCTGCCGATCTGTCTCAGCAAATCTCCATGGCAGGCACAGAGGCCTCCGGGACCGGCAATATGAAGCTGGCGCTGAACGGGGCATTGACGATCGCCACCCATGATGGAGCCAACGATGAGATTGCGGAGGCTGTTGGCCGTGAAAACATTTTCATGTTCGGTCACACTTCCAGGGAGATTCAGCATCTCAAGCGCGACGGATATAGTCCGGCTGCGATTTATGAAGCGAATGCCGAACTGCGGCAGGTCCTCGATATGATCCGCGAGGGCTATTTCTCCCCCACGCAGCCGGATTTGTTCGCTCCCATCTTCGATGCTCTCGTCCGGCAAGGCGATCATTACATGTTGCTTGCCGACTTCAATTCCTACCTAGCCTGCCAGGGCCATGTCGATTCCGTCTTCGGCGACCAGCTGGATTGGACCAGCAAAGCCATTCGTAATGTTGCTAGGATAGGCCGTTTCTCCTCTGATCGATCGGTTCGCGAATATGCCGCGACCGTGTGGGGTGCCGCTCCCGTCATCGGAGAGACGAAGCGCGAACCGAAGGCTCATATCTAGGCGTTTCGGATAGGACCGCGCCTCCATTCGGCGCAGCTTCGTGCGACCTCTGTGATCGCCTCGACAAGGCTTGGGTCGTCAAGAGCGACCGAGAGCTTGCGCCGCCAATTGGGATATTCAGCGACCGTCCCCGGCATATTGAGCTGGTCAGGCTCGGCGAGGAGATCGTCTAGCTGAGCGAAGAATAACTTTGCCGATGAGGCCGCGAGAAAGCCGTGCACGGCGTGAAGAAATGCTACCGGGTCTTCGCTATGGGCCTCGCGGGCCGAAGGAATCGGAAAGCCGGCGAGCGCGAGGGCCTCCAACAGGCGCTGGCAATCGCGTTGTCGCTCCGCCAGCAAGCCTTGCGCGGCAGCTTCGGTATAAGTGCCGAGCCGTCGCCTGACCGTGATGTCTTGTCCACGCAGATAGCCGACAAGCGTCGGCAAGTCATGCGTCGAGGCGCTGGCGGCAGCCTGTCGAGGGTATTCGAGTGGAGCCTTGAAGCGCCCATCCTCTGCGCGCTCGAAATAAAGGACCGCGCAACCGAACGTCGCCTTTTCGCGCATGCGGTCACGAAATCCCTCGGGGACGGTTCCGAGATCCTCGCCGATCACCATGCAGGAATTGCGGTGACTTTCGAGCGCAACGATGGCGGCCATCTCGTCGAGCGGGAAGTTGACGTAGCAACCCTGGCTTGGGCGCTCTCCGAGGGGCACCATGAATAGCCGCTGCAGGCCGATGATGTGATCGATGCGCAGGCCGCCGGCATGGCGCATATTTGCGCGCAGCATTGTTATGAAGGGCGAATAGTCGCGGCGAAGCGCCAGCGGATGGAACGGTACGACGCCCCAGTCCTGGCCGTCGGGCTGGAAATCATCGGGCGGCGCGCCGCATCGCAAGTTCAATCCGAATGCCTTTTGGAGCATCCACGCGTCGGCCCCGTCCGGACTGGCACCCAAAGCGAGATCGCGCACGAGCCAGCTTTGCCGACCGTCTTGCCCAACTCGGTCCGCCACCGATTTCAACTGGCGATCGGCAAGATATTGCAGATATTTGTGGAAGGCGATGCGATCCGATTGCGCGCGGATAATGCCTGCCACCGCCGGCCCATTGGGTGCGCGATAAGGCTCAGGCCATTGCGTCCACGGAATGCCGCCTCCGTCTCCGTTTCGATGTAACTCGTCAAGAACCGAGAAGGCGGCAAAATTCTGCAGCGCTGCTCCGCCCTCGGCGACGAAACGATGGAAATCCGCGACCTCTGGGTGCGTTGCATCAGCATGTGTGAGCCGGCGCTGAAACGCGGCGAAAAGCGCCTCGAAAGCATGAAGCTTGGCGGCCCAGACCTTCGGATAATCGACCAATTTCGTGTCGCGCAGCGCAGAAAGCGTCGCGTCGCCGATGTGGGCGGCCGAGCACTCGGCAAATCCCGGCACCGAGGTCGTGTCGATATAAATTGGATTGAGGAACAGGCGGCTCGAGGGCGCATAGGGGCTGGCGTCCGCGGGACGCTGCGGAAACAGCGCGTGAAAGGGGTTCGTCGCGACGGCCGCAGCGCCGCGCTCGCCGGCCAGCCGGCACAGGCGGGCGAGATCGCTGAAATCGCCTATGCCCCAGTTGTGGCGCGATCGCAGCGTGTAGAGATGGGCAGAGAGGCCCCATAGGCGGCCGCCGTCTTCCTCGAGGTGGCGCGGGAGGTAACAGCGTGGCGGCGCCATCACCAATGTGGCCTCGGCGATGCTCTTTCCGAGGATACGCAGACGATGATAGCCGCTCGGGACGGGCTCCCGGATTTCCAAGCGGCGCTGCTCGATGTGCCGGCCATCGACGCTACGAGATGCCAAGAGAGCAAGATCTTGCGGCCGATAGCTGCCTCCTATGACTTCGCCGCCCTCCAGGACGAGCTGCCAACGCCAGTGATCATGCGCCTCAGCGGCAGGCAAAAAGAGATCGATCGCGACGCAGGGCGTTGGCCCCGTCCTCACGACATAGGGCGCAAGCCTTTCTCGCCACGGCGCTTCGTCCATGGCGCATATGGCTGCCTCGAGAGCAGATGGCGACGAGGTGTCAAATCCCAATTCCGACAGAAGGCGCAGCTTCGTCGAACCGGAGGTCTCATGGCGATGCCCGAAAATGTCGAAATAGGCAGGCTCGATACCCACGAGAGCCGCTAGGCGGGACAGCGGATCGTCCTTGTCTGTTCCTATCATCTTTGCCCGTTCCTCAGCCTCGCTCGGCGAGGAGGGTAAGACATCGCGCGTCAAGAGGCCAAGCGCCGCCCGCGGGGATCTCGGCATTGCCGATTCCCGTTGCCACGCTCGTGTCGAGCAGGCTGAACCAAGGGCCGCCTCGTTGTACAGGGAGCATGAATTCCAACGGTTCGGGCCCGGCGTTAAGCATCAAGATATAGCGCCGGCCGCGTCCACGAGAATCAGCGCCGTAAAGCATACAGCCGAAGGCGCGAAGATCCACATTGTTCCAATCGGCAGGGCGCATATCCGCCCCGTCGGGCCGCAGCCAGACGATATCTGGAAACTCGGACGGCCGGTCGGCCTCTCCGGTCAGGAAGACTTCGCGGCGGAAGACCTTATGTTCGCGCCGCAGCGTAATGGTTCGACGAACGAAACTGTAAAACGCCGCGTCGTCGATGCCGAGCGAACGCCAATCGAGCCAGCTCGTCTCATTGTCCTGGCAATAGGCGTTGTTGTTGCCGGCCTGGCTGCGCCCCAATTCATCACCGGCTGTGAGCATCGGAACGCCAAGCGACAGCAGCAGCGTGGCGACCAGATTGCGCTTTTGTCGAAAGCGCAGCGCGCGCAGGCCGTGATCGTCGCTCGGGCCTTCGACACCATAATTCGCGCTGAAATTCTCCTCATGGCCGTCGCGATCGCCTTCGCCATTGGCAAGATTGTGCTTTCTGTCGTAGCTGACGAGATCCTGTAGCGTGAAGCCGTCATGTGCCGCGATATAATTGATGCTGGCGAGGGGGCCGCCCTCACGCATAAGGTCACTCGAGCCCGTCAATCGTGTCGCTAGATCGGCCGCTTGACCTGGATCGCCGCGCCAGTAGCGGCGGACGGTGTCACGAAATTGGTCATTCCATTGCGCCCAAGGAGGCGGAAACTGACCGAGCCGATAGCCGCCGGGGCCGACATCCCAGGGCTCGGCGATGAGCTTCAGGGACGATAAGATCGGATCATCGGCTATGGCGGAAAGGATCGCCGCCTCAGGACGAAATTCATTGCCTTCGCGCGCCACAGCCACCGCGAGATCGAAGCGGAATCCGTCGACGCCCATCGAGGCCCAATGTCGCAAACTGTCGAGAACCAGGGCGCGGACTCGCGGATGCTCGACGTTGAGGCTGTTGCCGCAACCGCTGTCATTGATATAGCGACGGGGATCGCCGGCATCGAGACGATAATAGGATGCGTTGTCGATCCCGCGGAAGCACAGCGTCGGGCCAAACTCGTCCCCTTCGCCACTGTGGTTGAACACGACATCCATGATCAGCTCGATCCCGGCGCTGTGCAGCGCGTCGACGAGAGTTTTGAATTCGGACGGCCCGTCGGAGACGACATAGCGGGGTTCGAGCGCGAAGAAAGCAATCGGATTATAGCCCCAATAGTTGTGCAGCTCCAGCTTGGCGAGACGGGGCTCATCGGCGAACGCATGGATCGGCATGAGCTCGACCGCGCTAATGCCGATGTCTCGCAAATGCGCGATGATATGCGGCGAAGCGAGACCTGCGAGCGTCCCGCGCAAGCGCGCCGGGACCGCGTTGCAGCGCTCGGTCATACCGCGCACATGCAGCTCATAGATGACCGTGTCACGCCATGGGACGTTGGGACGCGAAGCAGTCTTGCCAAGCTCCGTCGTATCGTCGGCTGTGACGATGCATTTCGGCATATCTTCGGCGTCATCGTGCCTATCGAAACTGAGATCCTTTGCTGCATCATCGCGACGATAAGCGAATTGCGTGTCTTTCAACCGCAGAGGGCGGTCGAGCGCACGCGCGTAAGGATCGATGAGCAGCTTGTGCGGGTTGAACCGGTGACCGCGGGCTGGGTCGTATGGCCCATCGACGCGATATCCATAGCGTTGTCCGGCCCTAATGCCGCGAAGATAGCCATGCCAGACATCATCGGTTCGCATCGGCAGCGGCACCCGCGCCACCTCTCGCCGGCCAGCGGAATCGAAGAGACAGACCTCGACCTTCTCTGCGTTTGCCGAAAACAAGGCGAAGTTGACTCCGCCATCATCACATGTCGCACCGAGGGGCTCGGGTCGACCTGCCTCGATTGCCAGCACGCCCATGGCGGCCTACCCGCCCGCCGGCTCTGGAATGGGCTCAATGGTCGTGCGTGACGGCAAAGCGAGGGCGACCTCCCGGCGCCCGAGATTATAGATCAGCGAATCCCAGTCCTTGCGGCGTCCGATGCGCGGGTCGGCATGTTCATAGAGATGCGTGCCATCGAAAGATGCGAGTCCGTGCGGATCGTCCGGGAAATGCGCCGGCACCCAGTCCAGCAGGACGCCCAGTCCGGCCTCGTGGCAGCGGCTGATCAGGTGATGAAAAGCGTCGGGCGAACCATGGCGTGCCGTCGGGGCAAACAGGCTCAGCGGCTGGTATCCCCATGATCCGTCGAAGGGATGTTCCACGATCGGCATCAATTCGAGATGGGTAAATCCCATTTCCTGGGCATAGGGGACGAGCTCGTCGGCAAGCTCGTGATAGGTGAGGAATCGGCCGCCTTCCTGTGAGCGGCGACACCATGACCCCGGATGGACCTCGAAGATCGACATCGGCGCGCCGCGCGCATTCTTTTGCGCTCTTTGAGTTGCCCAGTCCCCGGCGCATGGCGAGCGACCCGGCGCGGTGACGACGGAAGCCGTGGCCGGGCGTCGTTCCGTGCGACGCGCCATCGGGTCCGCCTTGAGACATATTGTCCCATCAGGCCGCTTGATTTCGAATTTGTAGAGCGCGTCGGCCTCGATGCCAGGAACGAAAATTTCCCAAACGCCACAGTCGTAATGGCAGCGCATGACATGCCGGCGCCCGTCCCATTCATTGAAAGGTCCGACCACGCTCACGCGCCGAGCATTCGGGGCCCATACCGCAAAGGCGACGCCCGCCACGGCGTCGATCACTGCTTGATGGGCGCCGAGTTTGCGGTAAAGATTGAAATGGGTTCCTTCCGAGATTAGATGCTGCTCGAGATCACCAAGCGAAGGAGGAAAGCGATAGGCGTCATCGACGTCTTGCGTAGTTCGCGCGGTTTTCAGCCTTAGCCGATGGGGGAACCGGTTAAGGCCCTTGCGGAGCTCGGCGGCGAATAGTCCCGCCGGATGCAGCCGCAAGAATGGCGCGACGACTTCTCCGCTGCGGCCGTCGACGAGCCAGACATCCTTTGCCTGGGGAAGCAGAGCGCGCATCACGAGCCCGGCATCGGTCTCATGCATCCCGAGATAGCCGAACGGATCATGATGATCGGCGGCGACGATCGCTTCTATCAAAGCTGCATCATCGATGTCTCGGAGAAGCGTCTTGGTGAATGTGGGTCCAAACATGGCGTCTTAGCTTCGATTGCCGACTGACGAGGTCCAAATTTCGTAGACCTGACATTTTATGAACTCTTGACTTAACGCAAAGCGGCCGATTTGCCGGCGGGTACGAAATTAAGAAAATAGCAAGTATAAGTGCCGGGGCGGGAAACGGGAAAGCGATAATGCGTGTGCTCTATGTTGCGTCGGAGGCGTTTCCGCTGGCCAAAACGGGAGGGCTGGCGGATGTTTCCGCTGCTCTTCCCGCCGCTTTGAGAGAACTTGATATCGATGTCCAATTGCTTCTGCCGGGTTATCCGCAAGCGATCGAGCGCGCGCCGAACCCGAAGCTGGCCGCGCATTTCGACGACATTTTAGGCTGCGGCGAAACCCGTCTTCTTGCAAGCCACCTTCCCGGCACTAAAGTTCCGCTCTGGCTTGTCGATTGTCCTGGGCTTTATGGCCGCGCCGGTGGACTCTATCAAGACGAGCTCGGCAACAATTGGCCAGACAATGGTCTGCGCTTTGCTCTGCTGAACCATGTCGCGGTCATGATCGCGAGCGGCAAGATTGACGCGCGATGGCGACCGGATGTCGTCCATCTGCATGATTGGCATGCCGGGCTTGTGCCCCTGCTATTATCGAAGGCGCCAGTGCCGCAACCCGCGACGGTATTGACCGTTCACAATCTCGGCTACCAAGGCTTGTTTGGGCTGGAAGAACTGCCAAGGCTAGGTCTCCCTGATAGGCCGGATATCTATCCTGCGATCGAGTTTCATGGGCAGCTTTCGTTCTTGAAGGCAGGCCTCACATATGCAGACGCTGTCACAACCGTGAGCCCTACCTATGCTCGCGAAATCCTGACCCCCGAATTCGGCTCCGGACTGGACGGATTGCTGCGCGAACGAGCAGGCCGAGTGAAGGGCATCATGAATGGCGCCGATTACCACATCTGGGATCCCGGCAGCGATCCTTACCTCTCCCACCCTTATACACAGCGCGAGAGATCCCCAAAGCGCGCCTGCAAGATCGCAATACAAGAGGAAATGGAACTGGAAGCTCTTGCGGAGGCGCCGCTCGTCGTGTTCGCCAGTCGACTTGCCCACCAGAAGATGCCGGACGTCGTGTTGGAGGCCTTGCCCGCACTCCTGACGGAAGGCATGCAGTTCGCGCTTGTTGCGCAAGGGGATGCCGGTTTTGAAGCTCGCTTTCGGGAACTCGCCGCCGCCTACCCCGGCCAAGTCTCTGTCCACATTGGTTACGATGAGCGGCTCGCTCATCGCCTCCTCGCCGGCGCAGATATTCTGCTTCATCCATCGCGCTACGAACCCTGCGGCCTCGCCACGATCTACGCCATGCGTTACGGGGTCCTCCCTTTGGCACGTCGAGTCGGCGGCACTGCCGACAGTGTCGTTGACGCAACGCTCGACAACATTCAGGCCGGAACCGCTACCGGCTTTTTGTTTGACGAGCCGAGCGCCGACCATTTGATCGCATGCATGATGCGTGCGCTTTCTTTATATCGTCAGCCGATCACCTGGCGAAGACTCCAGTCGAATGCCATGCGGCAGGATTTCGGATGGGAACGCTCGGCTCGGGCCTATGTCGATTTATATCGCGACGTGACGCCTGGCGCGCCAAAGCCGGAAACCGAGCCGACAGAAATGGCCGGCGAGTCGAATTGCTCGAATTCCAATCGCATTGAACTGGTGGCCGGTTGACCGGTGCGCGGCGCGACACGATAAGCCAAGCAAATGCGGATGCAGCGACTATGGGTAGGGAGCATCCAGGTTTAGGCCGACCGCGTTGCGAGGTTTGCGAATATGATTGGCTCGCCGCGTTTCTCGGAAAAGCTGCCAGGGTCCTGCTATGACGCCGCTCGATCCTTTCACGACGCGTACACATGTCGCCTATTTTTCCATGGAAATTGCCATCCGAGCGGAAATACACACCTATGCCGGCGGGTTGGGAGTCCTCGCCGGCGATACAGCGCGCTCCTGCGCCGACCTTGCATTGCCCCTGATCTTCGTCACTTTAGTCAACCGGGCGGGCTATTTCCAACAGCGCATCGATGCGAATGGGCGCCAGATCGAGGAGCCCGACTGGTGGGACCCTGCGAAGTTCTGTACGCCGCTCGACGCGATGATCGCCATCGAAATCGAGGGGCACGCCGTGTGGATCCGGCCATGGCTCTATGTCCACACATGCCCACACGGTCACAACGTCCCGATCCTTCTGCTCGATACCGACCTCGACCAGAATGGCAAGGAAGATCGAACGCTGACGCACTACCTCTATGGCGGCGATGAGAGCTATCGGCTCAAGCAGGAAATCGTGCTCGGCATCGGGGGGCTCCGCCTATTGCCCGCGCTGGGGTTTTCTATCCACACTTACCACCTCAATGAGGGGCACGCTGCGCTGCTGACCCTCGAGCTGCTCAATCGCTACCGCGTTCCGGCCGAGGAACTGCAACCGGGCGAACCGGCCTACGACATCGCGCCTGTCCGCGAACGCTGCGTGTTCACGACCCACACGCCCGTCGAGGCCGGCCACGACAAATTTTCCTATGACCTGTTTCAGCGATTTCTTCCGGATTTCGTGGTCCTCGACGAACTCAAGCAGCTCGCTGGCCAGGACAAACTCAACATAACGCGCCTCGCGTTGAACTTGTCCGGTTATATCAACGGCGTGGCGCGCCGTCATGCCGAGACGACGGAACACATGTTTCCAGGATACCAGATCCACGCCATCACAAATGGAGTTCACGTCGGAACCTGGACCCACGAGGCTTTCGCGCGTCTTTATCAAAAGAACTTCCGGCATTGGCACCATGAGCCGGAGATTCTGGTCCGCGCACTCCAACTCGACGAGGATGAGATCTGGCGGTGCCACCAAGCGGCAAAAGCCGATCTCATCAGTCGCGTCAAAGCAATCGCCGGCGTCTCCCTCGATCCTGGCTCTCTGATCATCGGCTTCGCGCGACGCATGACAGGCTACAAGAGGCCGCTGTTGCTGTTCAGCGATGTGAATCGGTTGACCGCGCTGGCGGCGCAGCATCCTTTCCAAGTGGTCATGGCCGGCAAAGCGCATCCAAAAGATAATGAGGGAAGACAGGAAATCGAGCGCCTCCACTTGCTCGCTCATCAGCTGGAGGGCAAGCTGACATGCGTGTTCTTGCCTAATTATGATATGGAGATTGCCAAGACCCTCGTTGCCGGCAGCGACGTCTGGCTCAACACGCCGTTGCCGCCGTTCGAAGCATCGGGGACGAGCGGAATGAAAGCAGCATTGAACGGCGTTCTCAACTTCAGCACTCTCGACGGTTGGTGGCTTGAGGCCTGCATAGACAATGTGAACGGATGGGCGATCGGCGTCGACGGCGATGGTGGCTCCAGCGAGCGCCATGCCGCGATCTTGTACGAAAAGCTCGCTTCCGCCGTTCTGCCTCTCTATTACGACCAGCCGGCGCGCTGGCGATGGATGATGAAGCAGGCTATCGGAAACATAGCGTACTATTTCAATAGCCAGCGCATGATGCGGCGCTACGCGGCGGAAGCCTATTTGCGTTGATCCATCGCATGACGCGAGATAGTTTCAAGGCAGAGCATTCACATTTTGACTTTGACCGAGCCGCTGACAGGTCCTTAACTTTCCCCGGTCCATCCGCAAGACGCCCCCCAACGTCTCGAATGTTGATTTGCTTTCGCCGACGCGACTCGAACCATCGAGATTGCGAATTTAGGAAAAGCCCGTGGTTGCTCCGATCATCGGCGCACTCATAGAGCCTCGCCCATGGGCCGTCTTCGTTCCTTACAGCGGATTGCACCTGCCCTCGGTCTCCGCCGCGATGGCGGTCGTTGCGACCGCGACCCTTCTTGGGCGCGCGTTGCGCCCAAGAAGAGCGGAAGCGACGCTACGATGTTGTGAACAAGCACCGAAGAGGCACCCCATCCAAAGTCATCATAGCTTATTGATTCGGTTTAGAGAGTTTGTTCCCAGGTGGGGTCCCTATCGGCACCGATCACGCCCCCTGCGTGAGCCCGATTGCTGATGCTAAATCAACCTGGGAGCTCGCTTTTCTCGTGCGGCCCCACTTCGGTGCTTGTTGACAGCGATCGGCACCGGGACACCGCGCTGATTAGCACCCTGGCCACCTCCGCCGGGGCGGACCCGTCGCGTAGAGCTCTACGCCCACGCCCGCTAACTGGCCTGGTTTTCCTCCGCCCCAGTGGCCGGCTTTTGCTCTGCCGTTGACACCCTGCTTGTCACGGGATTAACGCTCTTAGGCCGGAACCGCCCTTCCTATTCCAGGGAGGCGCTCGCAAGGCAGCGCATCGGCGTTGCCAAACGGGGCCCTTGGAGTGCATCAGCACTCCCGAAACCGCCGATCAGAACCGCGCAGCCGCTCGATGGCGGTAGTTCATATCGCTACACTAGCGCAAACAACGGAACCTGGAAGTTGGCGGAATAAGGCCGTCTTGACAGCCTGAGACATAGGGACTGGATTTGGAACAAAGCCCCCATCAAACTTCCCAAAAGCGCGCGCTGATTTGTGGGATTTCGGGACAAGACGGCACCTATCTCGCGCATCTGTTGCTGTCGAAAGGCTATGAAGTCGTCGGGACCTCGCGCGACGCGGAAATGTCGCGCTTCAACAATCTTGCTCTACTCGGCATTCGCGAGCGCCTGACCTTGCGTTCGATGACACTCAACGACTTTCGTAGCGTGTTGCAAGTGCTGAGCGAGGTCGAACCTGCGGAGGTCTATAATCTCGCCGGACAAAGCTCCGTCGGCCTCTCGTTCCAACAGCCGGTCGAGACGCTCGAAAGCATTGCTTTCGGGACGCTCAACCTGCTTGAGGCGATCCGATTTTTGGGTCGTCCACTGCATCTCTACAATGCCACCTCGGGGGAATGTTTCGGCGAAACAACGGCGGAGTCTCCGGCGCATGAAGCGAGCCCGTTCCGCCCGCGCAGTCCCTATGGGGTCGCAAAGGCCGCGGCTTTCTGGGAAGTGGCAAATTATCGCGAAGCCTATGATATTTTTGCCTGCTCCGGCCTCCTGTTCAATCACGAGTCGATCTTACGACCAACGCGCTTCGTGACGCGCAAAGTGGTGCAGACAGCTTGTCGTATTGCGGCGGGATCGGCGGAACGTCTCAGCATCGGCGAGACGCGGGTTGTGCGGGACTGGGGTTACGCACCCGAATATGTCGAGGCCATGTGGCTCATGCTGCAGCAGCCGGAGCCTGTAGACTATGTGATCGCGAGCGGCGAAAGCCATTCCCTCGCGGAGTTCATCGCCGCCTGTTTCGAAGAGGTGGGATTGGACTGGCGTGACCACACCGATACGGATCCTTCGTTTTTCCGCACCACCGATATTCTCCAAAGCCATGCCGATCCGACCCTGGCGTTCGACCAGCTTGGATGGCAAGCGAAGATACGCATGCGTGATCTCGTCGCCCGTCTTGTCGCGGACGAATGCGCAGCGTCGGAACGCGTTGTATCGAAAGGGTGACTGAGGTGGTTAGCGAGAGCGCACGTGGGCAGAAAAAAGGCGATCATTGCAATTTTGTCCCAATGCACATATCGAAGTAAAAAATCAATTGATCGTCTGAGGGTCGGACGGACTTAAGTGGCCTGATTTGAAAACGTTTAACAGTTCTATTCGGGGGACATTTCCAGTGCATGCGATTGTTGAGGGAGCCGAGGCGGTTCCGACGCGCTCAAAACCAGGATATCTCTTTGTCATTTGTTCGGGCAATCAGCTTTACTCCGGTACGGGAACCGCAATCTTCGAATGGATCCGGTATGCGAAAGATCATTTTCGGTTCGGGCTGCTGATGGATTGCACAGAGCGACGAAACTTCGACATCGGCAAAAAATTCTGTGCCGACAACGGTGTCAAATTCATTCCTGAAGTCCCCGCGCCGAAATTGGGCGCTTGCGACCCCGGCGTGGCGCGGATCGCTCATTATCTGAGATCGGGTGATTGGCCCTATGTGGAAATTGTCAGCTGGGCGAACGCCGCCACGAATATTGACGTTGTCACATCGGTGCCAAACGAGACAAAACTCATCTTCACTCCGCACAACCAACCTAAGTGGACAATTGCGGACAGTGAACGCCATTTTCTGATCGAGCCGGTGTTGCAACTTTGTCTCAAACGCGCTGATGTCGTTGCTTGCGATTGCCCCGCGGAGGTGGCTACCCTCCGCGACAAAGTCCCCGAAGCTCGGGCGCTTGATCTGCCTATAGGTGTGGATGACAAGAAGTTCCGCCTTTCTCATTCGCCGAAGGAGCGTCAGCAAGTCTTATTGATCTGCGACTTTTTTGAGCATCGTAAGCGGCCCGATCTCGCGATTGCGGCTATGCAACGCGTAATGGCGAGACACAATGTAAGTTTTGTTATGGCAGGACGGGGTTCCGACAGTATATCCCTTCCTGCCTCGATCGAATCGCGGACAACACGCCTGGGCTATGTGAATGAAGCTGATTTGCTCTCGCTCTATCAACGATCGTCAGTTTTCCTTCTGTTATCGGATTACGAAGCCTTTGGAATACCCATTGTCGAGGCGCTTTTTTGCGGAACGCGAGTCGTCATCAATGATACACGCGAAATGCATTCGCTTTACGCGGATTTGCCGGGAGTGCGATTGGTCAACAATCGTGACGATGCCGCGGTCGATTCTGCTATTTTAGCGGCCCTTGAGGAGAATGATCGCTCAGCATTGATCCGTGACGCTGCCGTGGTCAAATTTGCTGTAGAAAACGCCTTCGGACGGAAACTCGCAGCGATCAAAGAAAGCCACGCTCACATGCCTCAAAGTGAATCGAGACTGTACGTAGCAGATGTTGTGCTATGAAAATTATCCATGTCACCCCAACATATTTCGCTGATTCATCGGTGATTGGCGGGGGCGAGCGCTACGTCAACAATGTCTGCAAGGCTCTCAATCTCCAAGGCTCGATTTCGCGGAGCGACATTCTGAGTTTCGGCCCTAAAGCCTGCGAGATAAGCTTCCTGCCGAAATCACTTCTGCGAATTGCACCGGCTCAACCCGCCAAATCATTTGGCGAAGTGAATGCATATGTCAATTCTGGCCTTCGCGACTATCTCGCGGAATATGACGTCGTGCACATTCATCAATGTCTGACTCCTTTTGGCCTCTTCGTGGCATCTCACGCGCGGCTGCTTGGAAAAAAGGTAATCGGTACAGATCATGGAGGCGGTGAGACACCGTTGTTCCTTTCACATCCATTTCTTTTCGATGTCTTCGATATCTTGCATTCACAATCCGATTTTGCTGCCGCCGCCTTTGCTGACGCATCATTTCGTTCTCGCGTTATCAAGGGGCCGATGGATGACGAGAAATTCATGCTCGCGCACGCCGAGGATCGCGATCCTAGATTATTCATCGCGATAGGGCGTATTCTTCCGCACAAAGGATTTGAAAATTTGATAGACACATTGCCTGAACAATGCAGGCTGATCATCGTAGGACGGGTTGGTGACACCGAATATTTCCAACTCCTAAGGTCTCGCGTCGGCAATAAGCAGATTGAATTCGCATCTTCGCTTGACGACGCCGCTCTCCTCGCACTCATTCGCCAGGCGGGCCTATGTCTTCACGCAAGTGTCCGCGTCGGTTTCCGGGGTGATCTATATCTCAAAGCTGAGCTTCTGGGATTGGCGCCTCTCGAATGCATGTCGACCGGTATGCCGGCGATTTGCAGCCAAACAGCAGCACTTCGGGAACTCGGCCAACTGCAAGGATGCCGGACATATCAAACGAAGGACGAACTGGCCGATCTTCTGTATCGTTACGTGACCGGGTCGCTCAATTTTCCGCAAGAAGACGTCATCAGGGAGGATGCAAGAAAATATTATGGACTGGAGCAATTCGGCAGGCACTATCTTGCCGCGATCAACGACGGTTCGCCATGCGCATCCTGATCATAAGCAATATTTTCCCTCCCGATTTCATCGGCGGCTATGAGCTCATGGCATTCGATGTCGCGAGTGAATTTGCTGCCCGCGGCCATGAGGTGCTTGTCGCGACCTCTCCGCTCATGACAGCTTTGAAGCCCGAATTGAACAGCAGTTTACGCGTCGCGCGCGTCCTGCATGGTGTGTCGCTCTCAGTTGAACCCGACAGGCACGATCATTTTAGCTATGGAGTTTGTATAAATCTGAGGAACTTAGCAACGTTGAATGACCTTCTGATCGGGTTCAATCCGGACTCGATATACTGCTTCAACCTAACGGGTCTTGGAGCGGCCGGTTTGCTATGGTTTCTGATCAAGTCGGGATACAAGCCCATAGTACATCTGGCGGACAACATCTTTGCTCAGTGGGAATTGGATCACCCCGATCGCTTTGATCGGTTTAGTTCTTATTTTGGGTTGGAGGTTCTAGCCGATGGTGTGTCTTGGATTGCAATGTCTGATACTGTTTGGCGCCAAGTGGTTGGCAGTCTTGCAATCACCCCGCCGAATGTGACATTCGTTCCGGGATGGGTTCGGCACAGGTTTGAGGTTGACAAAAACGCTACAATACGTTCAGCCGACGGCCTGAGCAAATTTGTATTCGCGTCCCGAGTGGCACCGCACAAAGGGATCCACCTCGTTCTGGACGCTGCCAAAGAATTGCTTAATCGAGGCGAAACGCAATTCATAATTGACGTTTACGGAGCGGGTGAAGTCGCTGAATGGACACAGCGCGCGAGCGCCCAACACGTTGACCAGCACGTCTTCTTCAAAGGTGCCGTCAAAAAGGACGATTTGATCACAACATTCCAACAATATGATGCCTTGTTATTCCCCACATGGGAACGAGAGCCGTTCGGACTGGTGGCTGCTGAAGCGGCAATGCAAGGCTGTATTCCGATTATGACTCAGTCCATGGGCGCGTCGGAATGGTTTCTCGACGGCAAGGATTGCATCAAGATTCCTCGCGAGAGCCCAGCGCTTGCCTTCGCCATACAGAAGATCATCTCGATGGACGTTGAATCCAAATCGAAGCTTTCCGAGGCAATGAAATGGACAAGTCGGTCGATGTTCTCTTTCGATAATTGGTATCCGACACTGGAAGAGATTGCCATAAGGTCGCGGCGCGCTTTGCCTCTGGATGCCGAAAGACAAAGGCGTATCTTCGGTGCCACTTGTGCCCTGACGAGGCTTTGGAGAGAGTGAATGGCATTGCCGCGACTTCTGAGCGAATTCATCGCCGGACTAACCTGGCCGCTGCGTGGACGCAGAGTCACGACGGCGCTGAGGCATGAGGTTCAACAAATTCAGTTTGAACGCGTGCGCGCGGAAGGATACCTAAAGGGCGAAGTCGCGGCCCTCGCCCACCAACTGGATATTGTCCGACAGACGCTGGAGAGCGGTCTTCAAGCAGAAGCACTTCGTTTTGGTTTTCCGGTTATAGTTGTATCAGATGTTGGACCACTCGTGGTCAGATCAGGAGATCTAATAGGAGAGCATTTGCGTCAAGGCCAGCTGTGGGATAAACATCTCATTCCCATCATTGCTGAATCCGCTCGGCAAGGCGCCATGGCAATTGATGCCGGCGCCCATTTTGGAACGGTCTCTGCAATATTGTCTGACTATTTTGATACCGTACATTCTTTTGAAGCCAATCGTTCGACATTCAAATATCTCATTTCAAACGCGGCTTTCCGCCGAAAAGGAAAAATTATTCCGCACAACATCGCGTTATTCGATCGCAAGACTGAGCTGTCGCTCGCAGGTCCTGACGATCAGGAATGTACGCTCCCAGAGGCAGACACCCTAGAAGAGCGATTTGAACGTTTGGCAAATAGCGGCAGCCTCAAATTTTCCGAAAGCGGTTGCGCGGTCAACCTTATTCGCGCGCTTCCACTCAACTCGTTCGGCTTTACCGATGTGGGATTCATAAAGATCGATTGCCAGGGGGCTGACGGCCGCGTGATCAAGGGCGCGGAAGCAACGATTGCATCGTGCAAGCCGATCGTCGTCTTTGAATGGGAACCGTATTTGGCGGAAGAATACGGAGTGTCTTTAGATGAGGTAAAAGAACTGTTTGGACAATTGGATTATTCGGTGGAACTCTTGTTCGAACATAACCAAAAGCAACGCGATTACGTCGCAAGGCCTAAGCTATGACATATTATATTTATAGGTTTCTTCCTTTATGAGCCGTAGCAGACGCTCCGTGGCCGCGTTATACAATCGCAAACGGCCACATTCGAGCCTTGACCGGCGCATGCCGGACGAGGCTTAGTTCGATCCGTCGCCCTACGCGGTGGCGGCATGACAGTCACCGTCGCGGATAGGGTGTGACTCCGGGAGGGCGTAGCCCGACCGGAGTCACACCCTATCCGCGACAACTTGCAACGAAACAAACCCGGCAGAACACCACTTATCATTCGCAGGAGACTGTTCAGACAAACGGAGCCAGCTCTGCTCTCGCCGTCCTGCACACGCTTGACGACGCGCATGCGCATTTCTTCGAGGGTCTTGTGATCAAGTTTGCGAGCATCCTTCTTTCTCATCCTCAACAAGAATCATTTCTTAATCGCGCAGGCGACAGAAATGTTGGATTACTTATGAACGGATTAATAGAGACATGTTCTAATGATCCTCACGGGCCCCGCTGTTGCCGACGTAGCGGGCTGTGTTCGCGTGGGTCAAAGACGACGTCACGGGGTTGGAAAAGAAAAAAGCCGGTCTGGAAGCCAACATCAAAGAATTGGAACAGCGTGGCGTCTTAGCCGCCATTGGCAAGTGTGGCGAGTGCGTGTGTTTTTGTGTTGAAGTTGATCCAAAGGCCGAGCCTGAGCACGGCGACAATGGTAAGACCAGTCCCTCGCGAAGATGATTGCCGTTCAAACGGTCAGCGAGGCCAGCCAGCTCCGGTGATTGTGGACCATGGGAACAATATCCTGCCGTCGGGGTCAAGTCGAGCTAGCGCGCTCGAACAGAGGCGCGACCAGTCCGAACAGTTTCCGCTCATAGGTGGCAAGCGAAAAATGCGCTTCGTAATAGGCGTGAACGCTGCTCGCCCGACGCTCGTCCGCACTCGGAATATGATCGGACGCGGCCGCATCCCGTAAGGCGCGAGCGAAGGCCTCCGGCTCGTCGGCGAGCTTGACGCCTTTGAGCGCGCCCGCCTCGCTGCTCATGCCGCGAAGGGCGTGGGTTGTCGCGATGAGCGGCAAGCCACTCGCCATGGCCTCGATCGTCTTGATGGACAGGCCGGAGCCACAGATCGTCGGCAGCAGCGCGAGCCGCGCATTGGCGTAGGCCGCACCTGGATCGGGCACACGGCCGAGAAACGAGGATTTGTATTTCTCGTACAGGTCTGGAGCCCGTGACCGAACGCCATCGGCGACATTGCCAACGATCTTGAAATCGACGCCCGGAGCGCGGGATGCGACCTCGCGCAAGAACCAGATCACGCTCTTTTCATTGGCCAAATTGTTGCTCGCCACCAGGACGATGTCGGGGCCGCCCGGACCCGTCGGCGCTTCCGGCCCGGCAGGATAAAGCATGACGTGGGCTTTTTCGGGCAAGAGCGCGCGAAACTCTTCATTTTCCTCAGTATTGACGTGAAAAAACAAGTCCGCACCGCGCATGAGGGTGAGTTCCTGCTTCAACATCGTTTCATATGTCGCATGTGGATGAAGCCAAGGTATGTTCTCGTTCATCAACACGAATTGCCGCGCCTGAAGGTCATGGCTGTCGAGAACGATCGGCGCGCGCCCCTTCGCCAGTCTTTCAGCGATCGGCATCAAGAAGAAATGGTTGCAGTGGACTAAATCGAAAGTGTGCCCGTCGAGTTCTTTTGAGAGTCGTGCGCTTGCGGCCCCGCCAGTACGAATAACCACCTGATCGCCGTGGATATAGGGCCACACCACATCCCGCAGGAAGCGCGGATTGGCGAAGACATGAAATGGCGTTCCGCCGAAATAGCGCTCACCAGCATTAAGTTCTGGCGTTGCCTCGACAAAAGAGCGCCATATCCATGGGCGGTCTGGCACAAAACCCGGATCAAAACTGATCGCGACCGGAAAAACCTTCGCGCCGAGCGCGCGATAGGCTGCGACCTGGCCAATCACGCTTCGATAAGTGCCGCAAGAATGCCATGCGGGGAGCACCAGCGCGACGTTCTTCCCGGCGAAGTGCGCGGCGCGCTCGGCGTCACGCGAAAGAGGCGCGGTCATGTACACACCATCGGAACAGCGAACTTCGCGAGCGCACGTCCATAGGCGTCGAAACTAAAGACTTCATCATAGAAACGCCGCGTGTCGCTCGTAGACCTCGGCATCTCAAAGGCAATGGTATCCAGGCGCTTAGCAACGTCACGAAGCGCGATAGCGAAACTCTCGGCGTCCTCGGCGACCACGACATTGCCGAGTTTTCGCGGATCGACATCCATGCCGCGAAACGCTAGCGGCGTCGCGATCAACGGTGCGCCGCTGGAAAACGCCTCGACGGCCTTAATGGAAATGCCGTGGCCTTCAAGCGTCGGCAAGAGAACACATGCTGCGTTGGCGTAGACGGCGCCAAGGTCCGCCGCCCGCCCCTTGAAGCATTGGCGATGGGCTTCGAACAAGGCCTTGTCGCGAGTTTTCACCCCATTGACGATAGTGCCGAAAATATCAATGGTGACGCCGGGAGCGAGTGGCAGGACATTCTCGAAAAGCCACCGCAAACCAAGGTAATTAGCGTAATTGTCGCTTGCCACGATGACGATGTCGCGGCCGCCGGCGCCAAGCGCAGCCGGTGACACCGCCGGATAGATGAGCGCATGGCGCCCGTGCGGCAAGAGGCGTTGGAAAGCCAAATGCTCATCTCGGTTGAGATGAATGCAGAGATCGGCCAGATTCATCCATTCGAGCTCAATTGCAAGCATGTCGTCATAAGTTGCGTAAGGAGGAATGAATAAGCCATCGCGATTACGCAGGACATATTGGCGCGCCTGAATATCCTGACTCTCTAAGATTATTGGGATGCGCCGCCCCGCACGCATCTGTTCGACGAAGGGCAAGGTGAAAAAATGGTTGGCGTGGAAGAGATCGATCGTCTCGCTCTCCAGTCCACCCGGCAGGGGCGTGCGCTTGGCGAGTTCGATCAGCCAGGTCGCCTGATCGCCGTGGATCAGCGGCCACCAGCCGTCCTTCAGCAAAGCCGACGTATACAGGCGCGAGAACGGCGCACCCGTGAAAAACCGCCGGTCGGCGGGCAAATCGCAGCTCGCGGCGAGGTAATCGCGCCAACGGTCGCCTTGCGGGGCGGTAGGCCCGATATTGTCCATCAGCGCGATCGAAACAACCCGCGCGCCGAGCGCCTTATAAGCGATTAGCTGACTGACGTTAACCTGGTAACTGCCGCATGAATGCCACGCCGCATGGACCACGGCGACCGTCTTGCCAGCGAGCGGGGCGGTCGGCTCCCTGTCGCCTTTTATGGGGAGAAGCATAGAGGCGCGGGGCACCATGCCGCATTCGGACGCCCCCTGGCCGTTCAGCGGTTCTGTCGACGACATTCCCAACAATACCCCTGGCCCTTCACCCTTGCCTCTCCCGCTCGCGGGGACAGGCAATCTCGCCCCTTGCTATCCGCCGCGGTCTCCGAATAAACAAAAAATATCACCCTGGGCCCATCAAAACCACCTTTTTCGCCGGGAGTGCGGCCTCTGCCGCCGGCAAGTGCTATGGCGTCGCAATCGTCGGAAATGACAACGGGAGGAGCCACTCGCCGGCAGACCGATAGCGACCGCAAACAGGAGGCTTTCGACGAGCCCTCGCGCTTCTGGCGTGACGGCGGGAGGGCGGAGCCCAACCAAAGTCACGCCAGAAGCGCGGTTCTCATCATGATTGACGCTGGATTCTCACCTTAATTGACCCGCCGCACTCCGACTCATAGAAGTTTCATCGGCTTTTTGAACCAGCCTTAAAAGAGTCTATCGGAGGCGTAATGACGCAAGCGAAAAACCAACCGTTCGATTCCCGAGATTCAGTTGGTCCGCAAAACGCAGACAACCCATATTATTCATATCAATTAGATTTTCTTCTGAATGAGATCAAATATCTTCAACAGTCGAGCAACGACTTCGTTTGGAAATTTTTGAAACTCCGCATGCAGGAATTATGTTGGACGATAGAGCGCCTTATTGGACAACATGTAAAACTCGTTCGACCAGTTCCTGCCCAAGAACGTGTTGAAATGAGACCTGGGCCCCGTGTTTTAGTGGACTGTACCGAGACGCATCGCAACGGCTTGAATACGGGGATTCAACGGGTCGTACGCGAGGTCGCCAAGGCGTCGATTGCAAATGGGGGCGCGCTCCCTGTCATCATTGAAAATGGTCGACTGATTTCTTATTTCCAACACCCTGATCTTCCCGACGTAGTCGATATTAGAGAGGGTGATCAATTTCTCTTGCTCGATTCCGGCTGGGCTTTGTTAGACGAACGTATACCCATTATGCAAGAAGTCTCGCGGCGCGGCGGGAGCAATATCTGCTGCATTTACGACCTCATTCCACTGCTCTACCCGGCAATGTTCGCGTTTGAAATCAGTGAACGTTTTCTTGATTGGCTTAAAACGAGTCTTCCCTATTGCGATGCAATCGTGACAATCTCGAAAAGCGTCGCGGAGGATTTTATCAACTATGTGTCGGCCAATGAACTGCGGTACAAGCCTTCCTTACCCATTGGTTGGTTTCATCTTGGCGCCGATTTCTCGGTGGAAATAGACCGTCCCGTCTCGCGACAGGTTCAAAATATATGTGAGAAGACGCCTTTCTTCCTCACTGTCGGCACACTCGAGCCGCGAAAGAATCATACGGCTGCTCTCGCTGCCTTCGAGCTTCTGTGGAAAGCCGGGACCGATGTTCGATATGTTATCGTTGGAAGATTTGGATGGCTAGCGCACGCCTTGCGTGATCGAATAGTGCGGCATCCCGAATTTGGCCGTCGGCTGTTCTGGCTGGAGCACGCCGACGATACGAACTTACACGTCCTTTATCGTCATGCCACGGCCGTGATACAGCCTTCGATAGCGGAGGGCTTTGGTTTGCCGATCATTGAGGCCGCGCATTTTGGTGCGCCAGTCATCGCAAGCGACATCCGGATTTTCCGGGAAATCGGAGGACAATCGATTTCCTACTTTGATCCCATGGATCCAAATGCGCTCGCACGCTGCATTCAAGAAGCCCTTGTCAGCCCTCGCGTCGCACCGTCTATTTCGCCTTTGAGCTGGACGGAAGCCACGGAGCGTCTGCTAAGACTCGTGAAAGATGAAACCTATCCCTATAAGCTTGCTTGATTCTCAAAAAATGAGCTGACCACATGGGCATTGCATCTCTATCAGCGCTTTATCAGTCGTCGGCACCAAACAATGAGCTTCCTAAAAGCCTTCCACTTTCGCGGCACGGGCGATACACTTTGCTGCAATTATCGCTGGATGGTATGGATTGCCACCTATCAGGCCGTACCTGATAACTAAGTGCCCGGTCGCTGCCCATCGGAATCCTATTGTCCAAAGCCAAACTCCGATGAGGCCCTCGGGACCATGCGCGTTGAACTTCACCACCCAGTCCCGCACGATCTGCACCGTCACACCGCCGATCTTGGCAGCCTCGGTGCCGGTCGCCCCGTCGTAGATCGAAGCCAGAGCCAAAAGACGCCGTGCCTGCGGCCCATCCTTCGTCCTGCGGCCGATCTTACGCAATTGCGACGCATCAAAATTGCGCGGAGCGGTAACGGCATGGCGAATCTCCTTGTTCGCCATATGAATCAGATCCGCGCCGCTTGCGGAATCCCCTCCCGAGTCATCCTCCCCGAGAATTGGTATTAATTTAGCGCTGCGCCGACTGCTCTCTCGGAGCGTCCGAAAGGCGATGTGACGCAATGCGATAAGGCGCCTTGCCATCGCGCCGAACCTCACGGTGCTGTGAACAAGCGCGGGATGAAAGTGGCAGCGAGCCTGTAGGTTTCGGGTAGCCCAATATCGATGAAGTCGGACTTGAAGGTTGCCGCGGCAAGCGTTCCCCCAATCGCGAGGGCGGGTAGAATCTCGTGTTCCAAGGACGCCGCCTTGTGCTCAGAGATCGTGTCGATGAGCGAGCGCTCAAAGAGATAGACCCCAGCGTTGATAGTGCCCTGCTGACGCACTGTCGTTTTTTCAACGAATAAGACAACGCGCTCCTTCTTTACGATTACCGATCCATAGCGGCTGACATCTTCGACTTCAAGGACGGACATCGTCGCCTGCACTTCGCTACGTTGGTGCACAGCGTGAACGGCGGCTACATTCCAATGAAAAATACTGTCGCCATTCAGGACCAGGATCTGTGGGCTTGTCGTAAAGGGCAGCGCATTGCGTAGCGCGCCGGCCGTTCCAAGAGGGCTCGTCTCGATGGCAAATGAAAGATCGAGCATGGGTTTGTGCTCGGTGTAATGAGCGATGACGCGATCGGCCAAATGGCCGATCGCCAACACGACCCTGCCGATCTGCGGCGTTTGCCGTAAAAGCGCGAGCTGATAATCGAGAAATGGCCGGCCGTTGACCATCGCGAGCGGCTTCGGCACATCCGACACCACGCTCTGCAGGCGTGTGCCTTTTCCGCCTGCGAGAATGATGACGTCAATGGCTGTGTCCCTGCCGCTCATTAGGTCTTCGCTTCCGAACGTGTTCGACAAAGCCACTGACCGGTCCGGCCCGAATAGGTGCACAATGATTATCTCACGGTAAGAGGCGCGGATGATGACCAGCCGAGATGAGACCGCACCTCGACAAGGTCCTCGACAAGGATCACGGGCATAGCTTGAGCCCTTACGAAGGCCTCAACATCCGCTCTCTGTTCGTGCCCGTGGCCCGTTCTAACGTGAAAAACGCGTTCCACTTGCGCAGATCCGGCGGCGCGAATGTCGCTGAGCTGATCCCCGACAAACACACTGGATTTGAGATCGAGATCCATTGCAGCGGCCGCCATCCGTAACATGCCGGCATTAGGTTTTCGGCAGCTATGGTTTTCAATCCGATGAAAAAGGTCAACGGCGTCAGGATGGCTAGCGCAAGCCACAACGAAATCGAACGGCGACGGACCCATGCCAAGGCGTTCCACGACCTCTTCTTGCACGATGCCGAACGCAGCCCAGTCGTAATAACCCCGCGCGATCCCCGCCTGATTGCTGATTAGTCCGATCGCCCAACCGCGCAGCCGCGCGCTGTCGATCAGCTCGGCCGCGCCGTTAAGAATACGCACGTCTTCGCGGCGGCACAGATAATCGACTTCTTCGACAATGACACCGTCTCGGTCGAGAAAAAGACAGGGGCACCCCCGCCGCGCCTTATCTTTCTCGAACCAATAAACCTGGCTCATGGATTTCAAGTCCTCGGCACGCCAGCACCTAATCCAAAGGCAATTCCTGGCCGGACTGGATCAAAACGACAAACCATCAGACGTTGGCAAAGCGGGAATTTCTCAGCATCGTATAGCCTCGAATCAATTCGGCAATGCCCCGCTCCAATGACCATTTTGGCGACCATCCCGTCTTTTCCAATTTCTCATTGGAAACGATGTAATCGCGCTTGTCCGGATCCTCGCCGATCGGAGCTTCGAGATAGACGAAATTCGGGAGCTGCTTCTTGATACGTTCGCATAATTCGAGCTTCGACAGGTTCGCGGAGGACAGGCCGACGTTGTAGGGCTCGCCGTGCATCGTCGAATAATGCTCGATCGCATGCAAGAAGGTGTCCGCGACATCCTGGATGTGGATATAGTTGCGCTTGAAGTGACCTTCAAAGATCAGAACGGCGCGGTGTGCAACGGCACGATAGGTGAAGTCGTTGACGAGGAGATCGATGCGCATGCGCGGCGCCATGCCGAACACGGTCGCCAGACGCAGCGTGACGCCGTTTCCCTTCTGCAGCACAGCATGCTCCGCTTCGGCCTTTGTAGTGCCGTAGAGCGAGATTGGCCGAAGCGGCGTTTCCTCGGTGCAGAACTTTCCCGGTTCTCCGATGCCGTAGCCGGAGTTCGTCGTCGGATAGAGGATGATCTGATCCGAGCTCGATCGCTTGACGATCGCCACGACGGCGTCTCTGTTGACCGTCACCGCGCCTATCTGATCTTCCCTGCAAAGCGGCGCGCCCACAAGAGCTGCGAGCGGGATGATCACGTCATGCTTGGGAACGAGTTCGGCGAGAAGTCGCTCGTCGCGGGCGTCGCCCTTGATGGGATGGAAATTGTCATATTGGCAGCAGGCTGCGAGTTCCGTACCAGCTGAGCGGAACGTATCGACAACGGTGACCTGGCACCCCGCTGCGAGCACCTTTGGCACCAGGATTGAGCCTATGTAACCAGCGCCACCTGTTATCAAAACCTTGCGAGACATTTCTTCTCCCTTGTAGCAAGCAGCCTATTAGCACGACGGAGCCCCAAACCAATGTACCGAGGCAAAGACGGCAAGACGGCGTGCAAGCTCGAACCTGCTCTCAATGCCGTCGAGGTGCTGAATGTGCGGGAGACCGGCATCATCGACAGCCATGCCTATATATTATCGCTTCTCGGCGAGATCGAGAACGCCGGCGGCGCTGTGCTCTTCTGCCACAAAGTGGTCGGCGGACAATGTGCAAACGGTGCCTTCGAACTCTGTGTCGAGACGCCTTCCGGACCTTTGCTTGTCAAGACGAACGAGCTCGTTCCTACCGCCGGGCTATGGTCGCATGATCTCGCAGCGCACCTCGAAGGCTATGATTCTGCGCCGCTGCCGCCGCTGACTTTTGCTAAGGGATCTTATTTTTCATATCCCGGTCGCGCGGCCTTCACGCGGCTGATCTATCCTGCGCCTGTGGATGGCGGGCTCGGCACGCATCTGACGCTCGATCTTGCCGGACGAACGCGGTTCGGGCCGGATGTCGAATGGCTCGAGAGCAATGATCCGGAGCGGGTGGACTTCACTGTCGATCCGGCCCGCGCTTTGTCCTTCTATGACCCGATCCGGCGCTACTGGCCGGGCCTGCCCGAGGATTCTCTTGCGCCCGATTATTCCGGGGTGCGGCCAAAACTCTTGCGGCGCGGCGAAGCTGCTGCGGACTTTCTGCTGCGCGGGCCGCAGGATCACGGTATTGCCGGGCTCGTGAGTTTTTATGGAATCGAAAGCCCCGGTCTTAGGGCTTTTCTTGCCATCGCGCATCACGCCTTCGCTGCTTGAATAAGCAGCGAAGGCGGCGCGAGAGCGCCGACGGAGTGGGAGCTTGCGCGCCGTTGCGAGGTCAAGTAGATGATTAACGGATGCAGCAGTTCTGTTTCGGGCTCAAAAATCTATCTAAATATGTATAGATAATTGCTTTAAGAGCAGAATAGCGGCGGTTGAATAGCTAATTCAAGGCGGCCTATCAGGCATCTGGAATGTTGTGAGGTTGCTTGGTCTGTATAACGAGAACACCACTTCGTGTCAGCTTGTTTGGTGGTGGAACCGACTATCCCGAATATTACGAACGCGCGCCCGGCGCCGTCATAGGGATGGCAATCGATAAATATATTTATATTGCTGCCCTGTCTCTGGAAGGCCCCCAGCATTACAAGTATCGTGTCGGTTACTCGATAGTGGAACTGACTAACGACGTCGGATCGATCCAGCATCCGGTCGTGCGTGAGGTGCTTCGCATATTCGATATTAAAGACCCGCTCGACATATCCATCATGTCCGACCTTCCGGCAACGGGGAGCGGCCTCGGTTCGTCATCGGCTTTCACCGTAGGTTTTCTTAACCTTGCCTATTCCTTGACCGGCCGCGCGTGTACGAAGATCGACCTAGCACGCAAGGCCATACATGTCGAACGCGACGTACTGCATGAGAACGTCGGTGTGCAAGACCAGCTGCACGCGACGTTCGGAGGGATGAATCGCTTCGACTTCAAGGGAAAGGAGATCAGCATCACTCCGCTGCAAGTCTCCGGCGAGACGATGCATGGGCTGTCGCAAAGTTTGGTGCTCGTCCATACTGGCATCGTGCGCCGGGCAACGACGATCATGGAGGAGCAGGTCAAGGCGACCAAATCAGCAAGCATCGACAAAGACCTTGGATCGCTTTTTTCGCTTGTCGGAGATTGCGCGGCCTTGCTTGAGGGACCCAAGGCCACAATCCTTCCTACCTTGGGCAAGATGCTGTCCGAATCTTGGTACATCAAACGAAGCCTTACCAAGAATATTACGAACACAGCGATCGACGACTTGTTCAACACGATCATAAAAGCTGGCGCCTACGGTGCGAAACTCTGCGGAGCGGGCGGCGGCGGCTATTTCCTAGCCTTGATTGAGCCCGATCGGATCGCGGCGCTTCGTGCAGCCGTCGAACAGCTTGTTGTCATCCCTATTAGTGTCGATACGGAAGGATCGACACTTGTTTACACGGGCCGCCCCAAACTTAGCTGGAAAGCGCTGACCGCGAGTCAATCAGTTAAGAGCCAATTTGTTCGATAGAAGCATGGTGCAATATGTCTGACAAATATCTCGACATGGCGTGTCGAATTTGTGGGGACGGCTCCGTTGAGCTTTTTCTCGACGTTGGAGAGGGTTTAAAGTGCTCGATTCTTCAGGGTTTTTGAACGCCACCGGATGGCGTCCGAAATACGACCTTGTGACCGGCATTCGGCAGCTCTATGAGCTCGAATATCATAACGAAACCGCGTTCCCCGTCTCACCGTAAAGGCAAGACGACATTCCGACATCAGTCTGTGCCGCCATGGGACGCCTTGAAGCGAAGCGCGTATGAGCCACCAAATCTTCGCCGACCTGCGCCATTGGATGTTTGAGGACGCGCTGCCCTTCTGGAGCACCGAGGGCATCGATCAACGTCACGGCGGCTACGTCGAGCATTTCACTCTAGAGGGCGAGCCCTTTACTGAGAATAAGCGCGTCTTCGTTATCTGCCGACAGATTTATGTCTTCGCGCATGCCGCGCTCCTCGGCTGGCCTAAGGGCGCCGCGCTGGCCGATCACGGCTATCGCTTTTTGGAAAAGGCATGGCTTGCGGACGACGGTGGTTGGGCGCGCCGGCTCGATGCTGAAGGGCACCCGGTCGACAAGACGCCCGATCTTTATGTCTTGTCCTTCGTGCTTATCGCGCTCGCCTGGCATTATCGTCTATCGAAAGATCCGAAGGCACTGGCGCGGGCACATAAGACGTTGGATTTCATCAAAACGCGCATGCGCCACCCGTCAGGCCTCGGCTTCTTGCATGAATATCCTGCAGCAGGTCCGCGCCAGCAAAATCCCCATATGCATCTCGTGGAAGGACTTCTCGCGCTCGCGGAATTCACTGGAGAGCAGCGCTTTTTAGAAGCCGCAGGCAAGCTTGCAGGGCTCTTCGTATCGCACTTCTACGATGCCAAGACACGGACTTTGCCGGAATTCTTTGCCGAGGACTGGGGACGCCTCGACAGCGCGCAAGGACGTCTGACCGAGCCGGGGCATCAGTTTGAATGGGCTTGGATCCTCGCCAATTACCAGCGCCTCACCGGCAATGATATGCGCGACATCATCATCGGCTTGCACCGCTCGGCGGAGCGCCACGGTGTCGACCCAAAGACGCGTGCGACCTATAATAGCGTCCGTGACGACGGCAAGGTGCTGAACAAGGGCTCACGCATCTGGCCCAATACGGAGCGTATGAAGGCCGCCGTCGCCATGTTCGAGTTGACCGGCCGCTCGCCTCTCGCTGATCTCGATCAGAGCGGACGCCTGCTTCTCGACGCCTATCTCGCCCCCGCTCTGAAAGGCTGCTGGTTTGACAATCTGGATGAAAACGGAATGGCGATCGCCGACAAGATACCGACGTCGTCGCTCTATCATTTGTTCCTGCCTTTCGCGGAGGCGCTCCGCATCGCGCCGAGGCTCGTTGACGCGGACATCGAGACACGGCGTGAGGCAGCTGACCTTCTTAATCAGATGCCGATGGAGGTCTTCGGCTCGATAATCTGGAATAGGGGTTAATCGCGAAGAGATAAGTGTGGGGCATCACAACGACGCGTTCCTTTTCCGCATGCGTACTGGAGTGCCTTATGGCCAGTCTCGCCTGGGCAATGACTTCGCGCACATCCGTCAAATCACTATGCCGGACGATAAGCGGCAGCTTCGCGACATGCGTCGCTCCGGCGTGGTCGAGGCCTTCACTGGAGGCGCCAAAGCACGCGATGTCAGTCAGAAGTTTGGCAATTCGTTAGACCATTCATCCTTCCTATTTAGGACGTACAATCCAGTCGACATCGAGAAGGTCCGGCAGACGGATGATTTGCGGCTGGAGGGACGCCGGCGCAGGAACAAAAACTGAAATCGATTCCGAATGAGCAGCTATCCATTCGGAATCATTGAAAAGTTCTAGATGCTAAAGCTTTGAAATTATTGGAGCGGGTGAAGGGAATCGAACCCTCGTATTCAGCTTGGAAGGCTGCTGCTCTACCATTGAGCTACACCCGCAGGAAAAGCACGGCACGACCCCTCGATCATCGCGGTAGCGCATGCCAGCCATATTCGTCTTGGCGAGGCAAAGGATATACGTAGGATCGCGCAGAGTGTCAAAGCCAAGCGCGGCGACGAACAGGCCTGCGCAAAAATGCGATCCACGTGATCGGGGCAAATCGGCTCTAGCCTTTCGAAGCCGCGCGTTCGGACGAGGTTGCTTCCCGGAAGCCCCTTTTACCTATGGGTGCTTGGTCTTGACGTCGGCGAGATAGAGTGCCGCGACCTGCTTGTCAGAATCGCTCGCCGCGACGGTCGCCTTGTCGTAGAGATCGTTGATCCATTTGTTCTTGCTCGACTGCCCGGCGGCTTCATGGGCAAGGGTGAGCCACATCAAACCGAGACCGCGCTGGCGCGGCAAGCCGTCGTGACCGGTAAACAGCAATTGGCCGAGCAAGGCCTGCAATTCGGCATGGCCCTTTTCAGCGGCCAGATGCAGCCAGCGCGCCGCCTGACGCACATCTTTTTCAATGAGGCCGGAGACACCGTCGAGATACATGCGCGCGAGATTATATTGCGCATTGGGATCGCCGAAATTCGTCGCCGCATATTGGAACATTTCGAGCGCGCGCATCGGTTCCGGCGTGACCTTCGTATTGGCGATGCCGGTCAGACTATAGACGCCGACGGCAACGAAAGCGCTGGAGACGACGGATGCTTCGCGCGGATTTGGATCGTCTTCATCATAATTGGCGACAATCTGCGAGAAATAATCATAGGCTTTGATGTCGTCATGCGGGACACCGTCGCCATCCGCATACATTTTGGCAAGCTTCCACCGGGCCAGGGATTCACCGCCGGCCGCGGCATATTTCAAGGCCTCGATCGCCGAACGCTGGTCGCCAATCTTGAAATCTTCGAGCCCGGCTCGAAGCGCCGCCTGAGGATTCTTGAAAATCGGCAGCGGCACTTTGTTGTTCGCCGCGACGTCGGTACTGCCATCGAAGGCCATGGCCTCGGACCCGCCGCCGGCCGCGGCCGCGACAAGGCCGACAAAGGCAAGGAGAAGGGCGCGCTTAGCCGATGCCATGGCAGTGCATCCCACAATCCCCGCCCGCAGCGGCCAGCGACAGCAAACCCTTGCAGACGCAGGACTCCCCTGTCGCGCAGCGCCGAATGGCGCCACCCGCAAGAGAGCTGCAGAGACGAGAGATGCAGAGAAAATTGTGCTGGGCGATTACAAGCGCGTCCACGATCCAACCCCGCTCAAATACCAATGTTGATGACCCAAAGACGGGACATTCTGTGCCACGCGGGGAAGCGGGCGACCAACTCCACTCACTCATAAAGTTTTCCGGTCAAGACTTATCGATGTCCCGGAAAGCTATCCATCAATCACGTTCAAATTAGCGGGCGGTTTATGGCTGAAAAGCGACTTTCTACTTCCCGGCGGAAGGCTTGCCGCAGATGCCGCCAGGCTGTGGCGCAATTGCCACAAAGTCGCTAAGGCACGATAAAGCTGCGCACGCTCACCAAGAAAACGAATGGCGCGGCATTCGGTTCCTTATGCTATGCGTGGGTGGACCCGCCGAGCGCGTTTGGTCGGATGGAGCAATCAGGCAGCTTCAACGAAATGCTTCAAGCGCCGCCCGGCGGCGGCTCGCGCCCCAGAAATCGCGCGAAAGCGGCAAGCGCCGTGTCCGACACATGATGCTCGATCCCTTCGGCATCGAGCTCGGCGCAATGTTGCGGCACGCCGACGGCGACAAGCAGATCAACAACCAGCCGATGGCGGGCGCGGACGCGTGCGGCAAGGTCGAGGCCGCGCGGCGTGAGAAAAACGCCGCGATAGAGCTTCGACGTCGCCAACCCTTCCCGCTTCAACCGGCCAATGCTCTTGATCGCAGTGGCATGCGAAACGCCGAGCCGGCGGGCGATATCGGTTGGCCGCGCCTCCCCCTGCGAGGTCAGGAGGTCGTCGATCAATTCGACATAGTCCTCGAGCACGGCAGAAGCCTGCGCCGAGCGCGCCTTGCCAAATCTCTCGGCTTGCACAGCCTCCGCCGGAAGCTCGCAGGAAAGTTGCGCCGCCCTCTCGTTTTTTGTGGTCATCGGGCTGTCAGTCCTGAACGGCAAACTGCCGGCTGAATCCGTCATTCGAAAATTGTGACTTCAAGTCAACGCCAAAGTGCTTGCTATTTTGTAGCCTACGCTACATTTTAGGGTGATTGGAACTAAAAGTGGGTTTGGCAGCGAAGCGGCCGGGAGCGGGAAACCTTGTCGGGTCGCGATCGCCTCAGGGGAAGCTGGATGACCGATGTCGCCGCAAATGCCGGCCGGATCAGCGGAAGCAGCCATCGGACGCAGATTGCCATTCGCGACGTGCTGGAAGGCCGGCGCCGCGGTCTGAGCGCCTTTCTACCGATGGCAGGGCCCGCGGTGATCGCTTCGATCGCCTATATGGATCCGGGCAATTACGCGACGAACATCCAGGCCGGTGCAAAATATGGCTATGGGCTGCTTTGGGTCGTTCTGCTGGCGAATCTGATCGCCATGTTGTTTCAGGCCCTTTCGGCGAAGCTTGGCATCGTCACGGGCCGCAACCTCGCCGAACTCTGTCGTGCGCATTTTCCCCGGCCACTCGTCATCGCCATGTGGATCGTCAGCGAGATCGCGGCGATGGCGACGGATCTTGCCGAATTCCTCGGCGGCGCGATCGGCCTGTCGCTTTTATTCCACCTTCCCCTCTTTTGGGGCATGGTCGTCACCGGCATCGTCACCTATGGAATCCTGATGTTCGAGCGGCGCGGCTTTCGGCCGATCGAACTGATCATCGGTGCTCTGGTCTGCGTCATCGGCCTTAGCTATTTGGTAGAAATATTCATTGTCCCGGTCGATTGGACGGCCGCGGCTTTCCATACGGCGGTTCCGCAACTCCAAGATGCGGCTGCGGTTACGATCGCCGTGGGCATTATCGGCGCCACGGTCATGCCGCATGCGATCTATCTTCATTCCGGTCTCACCCAGGGCCGCATGCCTGTCGAGAGCGATGCCGATCGGCGCAAGCTCCTCAGCTTTTCCAACCGCGAAGTCATCATCGCGCTGGCGCTCGCCGGCGCCGTCAATATGGCGATGGTGATGATGGCATCCGGCGCCTTTCACCAGGGCCACAGGGACGTTGCCGAGATCGAGACCGCCTACCACACGCTGGGGCCGCTCTTGGGCGCCGGCGCCGCGAGCATATTTCTCATCTCCCTGCTTGCGTCAGGCGTATCGAGCTCGGCGGTCGGAACCATGGCCGGCCAGATGATCATGCAGGGCTTTGTCGGGTTCAGAATTCCGATCTTCGTCCGGCGTCTCGTCACCATGGTGCCGGCCTTCGTCGTCGTCGGTCTCGGCGTCAATGCGACCAATGCCCTCGTCGTGAGCCAGGTCGTTCTCAGCATCGCCCTGCCGGTGCCAATGATCGCGCTTCTGATGTTCACACGGCGGCCTGACATTATGGGCGCTTTCGCCAATGGGCGTCTGACGCGGATTGCGGCATGGGTGGGAACCGCTCTGGTGTTGAGCCTTAACACGATCCTCTTGCTGCAGACTTTTGGGGTTCCCCTGCCGTTTTTGGGATAGCGCATGATCCCGAAAAGTTGCAGACTTTTCGGACAAGATCATGCGTTAAAGCAAAGATGTAGAGCTTGATTGCGATAGACCTCGACATAATCTAGCTCATTGCCGCGCGGGAAAGGCGATCACCAAGCGGCAACCGTCGACGAGTTCGAGCCGGCGGTCATCGACGAGACCGCGCGCCTTTTCGATCGCCTCTTCGTCATTGGCGCAATCTTCGAGGGCCTTGGATTTCCGGATCTTGGCCGACGCATCCAAATAGAAGATGCGATAGGAAGGTCGCTCTTGCGGCTTTGTCGCCATGATCGGCTCGCGGAACAATGGTCGTCCGGCGTCAGCAAGAGCAATGCCGGGACCTAAACAGCCTTCTCGCCGCGCAAAATGGCATCGAGCCAAGCATTCAAATCATGGGGCTCGACGACGAGCCAGAATTCCATGCGTCCGTCGGCATGTTCCACGGCCGGACGTCGCTGCGATGCAGCTTCCCGTGCCGCAGCCAATATTTGCTGCCATTGGCAAATTCCAAGGCCAGATCGCCGCGACGGCCCTGCTCAAGAGGCGCAGGCCGCCTGCACGGGCTCGGCCATCTCGACTTCAGGGAAGGTCGGATAAAGACCCCTAACCCGGCCCAATTGCTGAACGAGGCCGAGCACGGCGTCGATATAGGGCGTGGCGGTGCCGGTGATCTGCCCCATCTCCTGGACAGCCGTCACCAAAGCATCGATTTCGAGTGGCCGGCCCTTCAACAGATCCTGTAGCATCGAGGTCTTATGCGCGCCGACTTTCGCGGCGCCATCGATCCGCCGGTCGACATCGACGCGGAAATTGGCGCCGAGCTTGTCGCCGATCGCCTTCGCCTCCAGCATCATATTGCGGGAGAGAGCGCGCGTTGCCGGATCGGTCGCGACAATATCGAGCGTCGCCTGAGTTAGGGCCGAGATCGGATTGAAGCAAAGATTGCCCCAGAGCTTGACCCAGATGTCGTCGCGGATGTCGTCATAGATCCGCGCCTTCAGTTCGGCTGCCGCCAAGGCGTCGGCGAGGCGTTGCACGCGCTCGCTCGGCTTCCGGTTCGGCTCGCCGAGACCGAATTGGTTGCCGTAAATATGCTGGATGACGCCCGGCTCGAGGGTTTCGGTCGCAGGATAGACGGTGCAGCCGATCACCCGTTCCGGCCCGATCGCATTCCATTGCCGATTGTACGGATCGACGCTGGCAAGGCGGCAATTGGTATAGGGCGCGTCGAGGCCGTAAAAATACCACCAGGGCACCCCATTTTGCGCCGTCACCACAGCGGTGTTGGGGGCGAGCAGCGGCCGCAGATCCTCGGCCGTCTCCCACGCTTGATGCGCCTTCAATCCGATGATGACATAATCCTGCTCGCCGAAGTCGGCCGGATTTTTGCTCGCCGGCATGGCCTCGACATAGATCTTGTCGGCGATCCGCAATTCGCAGCCCTTGGCCTTGATCGCCTCGAGTTGCGCGCCGCGGGCGATGAGCGAGACATCGAAGCCCGCACGCTTGAGCAAAACCCCCATATAGCCGCCGATCGCGCCGGCCCCGTAAATGCAAATCTTCATATCGCGGTTCGAACTTTCTCTCGAGATGAAGGCAGAAAGCGCCGTCGCATTCCGCGGATTGGTGGAAGCCTTCCCAGGCTCTGAAGGGGCCTCCGCCGCGTCACCCTCCGACCCAGGCCTTCCGCAAGGTTGAGATCACAGGGCGGCGTGATCTGAGCCTCGCCCGACCGGCGGATCGCACCGCGCCCGCAGCGCTGGCCGGCTCTCCAAAAGGGCTGGTATAAATCTAAGCCCCCACGGCCGGAATGTCGCCACCGGCAGACCCAGCTGATGCCATGGGCCTCTGTCATCAGATATAAGGTCGACAGATCTCTTATATGCATCACGGCAAATAGCAAAGCGGCTTGTCGCCGGAACGATGCTCTCTAAGCGCCTGGGGCTAGATAATTTTTTTAAACTTTGATTCAATAAAATTAAGTCGAAAGCCACAACGGGGCGGCCTTTCCATAATCGGCAGCGCAAGGCACCTTCGAAGCGCCACCGAGGATCGTCGCTTTGCTTATGAAAGCACGAAGGTGCACGCGGTTCCGGCGGAGGGGCCGGCAGAATCGTCCGGCCGCCGGCCGAGCGCTTCGACGCAGCTGGTCTGGCCTGAACATCAGAGGAGAGAAAGCGGCATCTTTGCCAAGCAATGCGCGCGAGCCAAAAGACCATTGCTGCGGGAAGGAAACGGTGTGTTTCGAAGAACGGTCATCTCCGAAACCAGAGCTCCACGGCCGTGATGTTCTAGCCAGGAGGCGGATCCGCGTGGCAGCTTTTCGGCACGCTCGGCAAGTTGAATTTTTCAAAATTGCCGCAATTGTCGCAGCCGCCGAGCACTAGCATGACGACGGTCAGCCCCGCAAGGCAAAGAAGCTTACGTCTCACAGGCGACCTCCCCCACTCAAAGAAAGCTTAGCATAGGCCGCGCGAGCGCGCACCCCCTCGCTTCCGCCGCGCACTACTCTTGTAGCTCATATTCAAATGGAGCCATAAAGCACAAGTCTTTGAATAAATATAGGTTTACTCTTCAAGACAGAGCGTCTAGGCGCAAATCATCATGCAAATTATTGCGATCAGGTCGCCGCAGCGACCACATGAATGGCGGTAAAACTCGTTCCGCTTGAACAAGTTTTAACCCCGCACCGCTAGGATCGGTGCTGAAATTTTCGCGTTGACCTGGCCAGATCGGCCGTCACGCTGCCAAGCTGGCGTTTTGGCTGGCGAGCCAGCGACCGAACCGTTGCAATATCGACCTTATCCCAGCGGTTTCGGCGGCCAATCTTGGGCAATTGAGCAATCTTGGGCAATTGAGATGGAGCCGGTGATGGACACCGACATGAATGTGCCCAACGCAGGATCAGAGAGGCGGACCAGCGATCGGGTCAGAACTTTCCTGCGCGCCCAGATCATCTTCAACAATCGCATGACGACGATCGATTGCATCGTCAAAAACATATCCGCGACCGGGGCTAGAGTTGCCCTAAACAACACTCTCGCCGTGCCGACGGAATTCGACATTTATATTCCGCAGCGCGGCCGCAGCCATCATGCCCGGCTCGTTTGGCGCGACAAGGATTCGATCGGCATCGGTTTCATGGATGTGCAGCAGCCGGCGGCCGTCGCCGCGCCGCCGTCACTGCCGGATATGCCGGCGCTCGGCGGCGAAGCCAGGCTGCGGGAGCTCGAGGTTCAGAACGCGGAGTTGAAGGCGCGCATCCGCCAGCTCAACAAGAGGCTCGAAGATCTCGGCCAGGACCCGAACAACGTCCTCTGACGGAATGAGACCACAGCATCGCCTTCAGGCGAGTTCGGCGACGCGCCCTTCCTGCAAGGTCACCCGCCGCATCATCCGCGCGGCGAGATCCATATTGTGGGTGGCGAGCAGCACCGCGAGGCCAGTCTCATTCACTAAAGTCTCAAGCGCCGCAATGACGTGATCGGCCGTCACCGGATCGAGATTGCCGGTCGGCTCGTCGGCAAGCAGAATGCCAGGCGCATTGGCGACGGCCCGCGCGATCGCGACCCTTTGCTGCTCGCCGCCGGACAATTGCGCCGGCCGATGCGTCATACGATCTGCAAGCCCGAGATAGACGAGCAAAGCTTCCGCTCGCGCTCGCGCCATTTTGCGCGACAGACCATGGATCATCTGCGGCAACATGATGTTTTCGAGCGCCGAGAACTCCGGCAACAGATGATGGAATTGATACACGAAGCCAATGGCGTCGCGCCGCAGCGCCGTGCGCATATCGTCCTGCATGCGTGTCGTCGGCTGCGTGCCGATATAGACTTCGCCTTCGTCCGGCCGTTCCAACAGGCCGGCAATATGCAGAAGCGTCGATTTGCCAACACCGGATTGCGCGACGAGCGCGACCGATTGGCCAGGAAAAAGGGCGAAGTCGGCGCCGCGCAGCACGCTGAGCGACGTCGCGCCCTGTCTGTAGCGGCGCCCGATGTTTTCGAGCTGAAGAACGGGTCGCGTCATGTCACTCGTAGCGCAGCGCTTCGACCGGGTCGAGCCTTGCGGCGCGCCAGGACGGATAGATGGTCGCCAGGATCGACAATATCAGCGTCATACCAACGACAGCGACGACATCGCGTGGATCAACGACGGCGGGAAGCCGCGACAGGAAATAGAGTTCCGCCGGAAAGAAATTGGCATGCAGCAGCCGGTTCAAAAGCTGCCGGATCGGCTCGACATTGTCGGCGACCGCAAGGCCGAGCAGAAAGCCGGCGAATGTGCCGCAGATGCCGATCGAGGCGCCGGTGATCAGAAAGATCCGCATGATCGCGCCGCGCGTCGCCCCCATGGTGCGCAGGATCGCAATATCATGGCTCTTGTCCTTCACCAGCATGATGAGGCCGGAGATGATGTTGAGTGCCGCGACGAGCACAATTAGAGTGAGAATGACGAACATCACATTGCGTTCGACATTGAGAGCATCGAAGAAGGTGCGGTTGCGCTCGCGCCAGTCGGTCATGATCACGGGCCGTTGCACCGCCGCCTCTATGGCCGGACGCAGGGCGTCGATCTTTTCCGGATCATGCAGAAACAGCTCGATGACGCTGACCTCTTTGTCTTTGTTGAAAAAGGCCTGCGCCTCGGGCAGCGGCAGATAAACGAAGATGCTGTCGAATTCCGCCATGCCGATCTGAAAGATCTCGACAATGGGATAGGCCTTGACCCGCGGCACGACGCCGAACGGCGTCTGCGCTCCGGCCGCCGTGATGATCTTGATCTGGTCGCCGACCCGCAAATTGAGATTATCCGCAAGCCTTTGGCCGATGGCAGCGCCACCGGAGGCCTCAAATCCATCGAGGGTCCCGCTTTTCAAATGGCCGGCAATGCCTGGCAGGCGCCTGATGTCGGTTCCGGAGACCCCGCGCACCAGCACGCCGGCCCCGCCTTGCGAAAAAGGCGAGGACGCGAAGGCCGAGCCTTCGACCATCGGAATGGCGAGATCGACGCCCGGAACGCTCGAAGCACGCTTGGCCACAGCGTCGTAATCGGTGAGCGGCGCATCCGCCGCCTGCAAAAAAATGTGGCCGTTGATGCCGACGATCTTGTCGAGCAATTCCTTATGGAAGCCGTTCATCACCGACATCACGACGATCAAAGTGGCGACGCCCAGCATGATGCCGAGAAAGGAAAACCCGGCGATGACGGAGACATAGCCTTCGGCCCGCCGCGCCCGCAGATAGCGCGCGGCGATCATCCATTCGAACAAGGAAAAGGGGCGCGTGGCGGCCGTCAATTCATCTTCCTCATCTTGCCAAGGCGGCGCAAGAGCCGCATGCGGCTTGCCTGCTCTCCCCTTGGCCGGTGTTCACGCCGTCAGCTTCGCGATCGCCGCCGCAATCGATAGGGTTTCGCGCGCCCCGGTCGCCCGCGTCTTGACTTCGACCGTGCCTGCGGCGAGCCCTTTCGGTCCGATGATCAGCTGGTAAGGCAGGCCGATCATGTCCAAAGTCGCGAATTTCGCTCCCGGCCGCTCGTCCGTATCATCATAAAGCACGTCGATCTTCGCCTTTTCGAGCGCCTGATAGATCTGCAAAGAGGCCGCATCGGTCGCCGCATCGCCGACCTTCAGATTGGCGATCCCGACCCGGAAAGGTGCGACCTCCTCTGGCCAGATGATTCCGGCATCATCATGATTGGCCTCAATCAAGGCGCCGACGAGGCGCGAGACGCCGACCCCATAGGAGCCCCCCATGAAGGGGCGCTCGACGCCATCGGGGCCGGTGATCAGAGCCCGCATCGGCGTCGCATATTTATCGCCGAAATAGAAGATCTGGCCGACCTCGATGCCGCGTCTGTGGATGCGCTTTGCTTCCGGCGTCTCGCGCTCGAATTGCGCTTGATCATGCACGTCCTCGGTTGCGGCATAAAGCGTGGTCCAATCCTTCACGATCGGCGCGAGATCGCCATCATAATCGATGCTCGCGTCGGGAATCGGCAGATCCAGAACATCGGCATTGCAATAGACGCCGGATTCGCCGGTTTCCGCGAGAATGATGAATTCATGGCTGAGATTGCCGCCGATCGGCCCGGTCTCGGCCTGCATAGGGATGGCCTTCAGCCCCATCCGCGCGAAGATCCGCAGATAGGCGACGAACATGCGGTGATAGGAGCGCCATGCCGCGGCCTCGTCGAGATCGAAGGAATAGGCATCCTTCATCAGAAATTCGCGCCCGCGCATCACGCCGAAGCGCGGCCGCTGCTCGTCGCGGAATTTCCATTGGATATGGTAGAGGATCTTCGGCAGCTCGCGATAGCTTTTGACATAGGCGCGAAAAATCTCGGTGATCATGTCTTCATTGGTCGGGCCGTAGAGCAGTTCGCGCTCATGCCGGTCCTTGATCCGCAGCATCTCCGGCCCATAGGCATCGTAGCGGCCGGATTCGCGCCACAGATCGGCAAGCTGCAAGGTCGGCATCAGAAGCTCGATGGCCCCTGCCCGATCCATTTCTTCGCGCACGATCTGCGTCACTTTCTGCAAGACTTTGAAGCCGAGCGGCAGCCAGGCGTAAATGCCGGCCGCCTCCTGCCGGATCATGCCGGCGCGCAGCATCAGGCGATGCGAGACGATCTCCGCCTCCTTCGGCGTTTCGCGCAGAATGGGCAGGAAATAGCGGGAAAGGCGCATGATTTTGGGCTCGGTGAGAGGAAAAGCGGGCAGCAGCCACTCGAATGCGTTCAGCAACGCTGCACGCGCTTTGGTGGCCGCTTTTAATCGGCGCCGAAACAATCGCAAAGGAAAAGAAAAGACAAGCGGGTCTCGAAACGGATCTCCGCCCGTTGAAGGCACCGCAATTTGGTGTTCGGCTTATCCAGGTAATGCGAAGGCGCCGCCGCGCTTCAGGCGTAGCCCCGCCCGCTGGCCGATGCCGAACAGCCCGTCCTGCGGCGCCTCGGCCTCGACGACGCGTTCATTGACGCCAATGGCGAGCTCCAGCCGCCGGCTCGGCCCAGCCCTTCTCAGCGCTTTCACAATGCCGGTGACGAGGCCCGGCCGCGGCTCCTCGATCACCGCATCCTGCGGCCGGAAATAGATCGCCTGGCGCCCATCCCGCAGATCGTTAAAGGGCAGGCCCACAGGCCGCTCGTCGAAATAGGGTTTTCCCGAAAAAACCTCGACCTCGAAACGGCTCAATTCGCCGATGAAATCATAGACGAAGGGCGAGACCGGCGCGTCATAGACCTCCTGCGGCGCGCCGATCTGCTCGATCTGGCCCTTATTCATGACGACCACGCGGTCGGCGACTTCCAGCGCCTCGTCCTGATCATGCGTGACGAAGACTGTGGTATGGCCGGTCCTTCTGTGGAGATCGCGCAGCCAATGCCGAAGTTCGCGCCGCACTTTCGCATCAAGCGCGCCAAAGGGCTCGTCGAGAAGCAGCACGCGCGGCTCGACAGCAAGAGCGCGCGCAAAGGCGACGCGCTGCCTTTGGCCGCCAGAAAGCTGCGCCGGATAGCGCTTGCCGAGATCCGGCAGCTGGACGAGTTCGAGCAACGCGTTCACGCGTCGCGCGATCTCCCGCTCGGAGGGCCGGTCCCGCCGGCGCCGCACGCGCAGGCCAAAGGCGATATTGTCGAAGACATTCATATGCCGGAACAGCGCATAATGCTGGAAGACGAAGCCGATCTGGCGCTCCTGCACGCTCTTTTCCGAAGCGTCTTCGCCGCCAAAGAGAACCCGGCCGGCGCTCGGAAAGTCGAGGCCGGCGATAATGCGCAGCAAAGTCGTCTTGCCGGAGCCGGAAGGGCCGAGCAGCGCGATAAGCTCGCCGGAATGGATCGTCAGATCGACGCCGTGCAAGGCTGGTGTCGTGCCGAACTCCTTATGGATGCCGCCAATATCGAGATTCACGATCTGCCTCCGGATCAGACGCGACGCGTTGCGGCGATCTCATCGCCATAGCGTGCTTCAAGCGCCGTCTTGATGACGAGGGTGACGAGAGCCAATGCGCCGAGAAGGCTCGCCGTCGCAAAGGCACCGACGAAATTATATTCATTATAGGCCATCTCGATCTGCAGCGGCATGGTCACCGTCAGACCGCGCAAATGGCCGGAGACGACTGACACGGCGCCGAACTCGCCCATCGCCCGCGCATTGCAGAGGAGCACGCCATAGAGTAGTGCCCAGCGGATATTGGGCAAGGTCGTCCTGAGAAAGGTCGATAGCCCGCTTGCCCCGAGCGACAGCGCAGCTTCTTCATCGCCCACGCCCTGCTCCTGCATCAGCGGGATGAGCTCGCGCGCGACAAAGGGGAAGGTGACGAAAATGGTCGCGAGCACGATCCCTGGGACGGCGAAGATGATCTCGACCCCATGCGCTGCGAGCCAAGGTCCGAAGACACCATTGGCACCATAGAGCAGCACATAGATCAGGCCGGCGATCACCGGCGAGACGGAAAAGGGCAGATCGATCAAGGTGACGAGCAGCGTCTTGCCGGGAAAAGCGAATTTGGCGATGGCCCAAGCCGCGGCAATGCCGAATATGGCGTTCAGCGGCACCGCGATAGCGGCCACGAAAAGCGTGAGCCTGATGCTCGCCAGCACGTCCGGATCGGCGAAATTGGCGAGATATGGCATGACGCCCTTGGCGAAAGCCTCGGCAAAAACCATCACGAGCGGCAGAATGAGAAACAGCCCCATGAAGAGCATCGCGAGCCCGATCAGAACGGCACGAACATAGCGCGTTTCCGTGACGGGCGAACGGAAGACTGCTGGGCGGCCCGCGGCTTGAGGCAGGGCGTGATCACTCATGACCGAATCTCCGCAAGCTCCAGAACTGGACGAGATTGATCGAAACGAGCATCAGGAAGGAGATGGCGAGCATGGCGACGGCAATGACCGTCGCGCCGCCATAATCGAACTCCGAGAGCTTGGTCACGATCAAGAGCGGCGCGATCTCCGAAACGAAAGGAATATTGCCGGCGATGAAGATGACCGAGCCATATTCGCCGATGCCGCGGGCGAGCGCGAGCGCAAAGCCGGTCAGGATCGCCGGCATCAGGCTCGGCAGAATGACTTGCCGAAAGGTTCGCCAGCGCGAGGCGCCAAGCGTGGCGGAAGCTTCCTCGACCTCGACATCGATCTCCGCCAGCACCGGCTGAACCGTGCGCACGACAAAGGGCAGGCCGATGAAGACGAGGGCGACCCAGATGCCGGTCGGCGTATACGCGAGCTTGATGCCATAGGGAGCGAGCAAGCCGCCGATCCAGCCGTTCGGCGCATAAAGCGCAGAGAGCGAAATGCCGGCGACGGCGGTCGGCAGCGCGAAAGGCAGATCGACCAGCGCATCGAGAATGCGCTGCCCACGAAAACGATAGCGGGTCAGGACCCAGGCGATCAGAACGCCGACCGGCAGATTGAAGGCAGCAGCCAGAAGCGAGGTGACGAAACTCACCCGGAGCGCCGCCAAGACGCGCGGCGTCGAAACGATCGCCCAAATGCCGGCAAGCCCTAAGCCCGCCGCCTTGACGACGAGCACCGCAAGCGGGATCAGAACCACCAGCGACAGATAGAGCAAGGTGAAGCCGAGCGCGAGGCGAAAGCCAGGCACGACGCTCCGCCGTCCGAGGGTCAGGATCGTCATTGTCGCGGTTTCCGTGATTATTTTAACGCATGATCTTATCCGAAAAGTCTGCAACTTTCCGGGATCGTGCTCTAATGCCCTGCCCCGTAGATCTGATCGAACACGCCGCCATCGGCAAAATATTTTTTCTGGACCGCATCCCAGCCGCCGAACACATCTGAGACCTTGAACAGATTGATTTTCGGGAAGCGCTTCAAATCGGCCGGATCGGCATATTTGGCCTCGAACGGCCGATAATAATGATGCGCGATGAGCTTCTGCCCTGCCGGCGAATAGAGATATTGGAGATAGGCCTCGCTCACTTTGCGGGTGCCATCCTTGTCGACATTGCCGTCGACAAGGGAAACCGGCGGCAGAGCCAGCACGCTGTAGGAGGGCACGACGATCTCGAACCTGTCGCGGCCGAGATCGTTCAAGGCGAGAAAGGCTTCATTCTCCCAGGCGAGCAGAACATCGCCCTGGCCGCGCTGCACGAAAGTCGTGGTCGAGCCGCGCGCGCCAGAATCGAGCACCGGCACATTTTTATAGAGCGCCGCGATGAAGGCCCGTGCCTTCGCCTCATTACCGCCCGAGGTCTTCAGCGCATAGGCAAAGGCCGCAAGAAAATTCCAGCGCGCGCCGCTCGATGTCTTCGGATTGGGCGTCATCACTTTCACGCCCGGCTTCACGAGATCGTCCCAATCCTTGAGATGTTTCGGATTGCCCTTGCGGACCAGGAAGACGACCGTCGACGTATAGGGCGCAGATTCGTTCGGCAGGCGGCTCTGCCAATTCGCCGGGATCTTATGGGTCTTTTGCGCAATAGCGTCGATGTCGGAAGCTATGCCGAGGGTCACGACATCGGCATTGAGACCGTCGATGACGGTGCGCGCCTGAGCGCCCGAGCCGCCATTCGAGGTTCGGATCGTCACCGTCTCCCCCGTCTTGGCCTTCCAATAGGAAGCGAAGACGGCATTGAAATCCTTATAGAATTCGCGGGTCGGATCATAGCTGACATTGGTGATCGTGCTGTCTGCATGCGCTATATTCGGCGCACTCAAAAGCGCGATCAAGACAGCGGATCGAAGCAGGCCCGAGCGGCCTAGGCGCGGGTGAAATGTCATCAGATCTAGCATGCGCAATCCCCTCTTTGGAGCTCAATAATCATAATATCCATCGATTTTGTCAATTAATTAAAAGGGCAAGTAGTTAAACCGGCAAGCCACCGGCGGCGCCCTTGCCGGCGTGCGCCGCCCTATTCCACCGTCACGCTTTTGGCGAGATTGCGCGGCTGATCGGCATCCTTGCCCATGAAGATCGCGGTATGATAGGCGATCATTTGCACTGGCACGGCATAGACGATCGCCGAAAAATCCGGCGCCATTTCAGGCATTGTGATCGCCTCGACCTCGCCGCCGAAATCATGCGGCGCGCCGGCATCGGTGATGAGGATCAGGCGGCCGCCGCGGGCCGCGACTTCCTGCATGTTCGACAAAGTCTTATCGAAGACATTGTCGCGCGGCGCCAGAACGATGACCGGCAGATCATTGTCAACGAGCGCGATCGGCCCGTGCTTCAATTCGCCGGCCGCATAGCCCTCGGCGTGAATGTAGGAAATCTCCTTCAGCTTCAGTGCGCCTTCAAGCGCCAAGGGATAGGACGTGCCGCGGCCGAGATAGAGCACGTCGCGGGCGCGGCTCAAGTCGCGGGCGAGCGCTTCGATCCGCGGCTCGCGCTTCATCGCTTCCGCCATCAGCCCCGGTACGGCCATCAGCTGGGCCACATATTGCGCTTCCTTTTTCGCGTCGAGGACGCCGCGCGCCCGGCCGAAGGCGAGCGCCAAGCAGGCGAGCAGAGCGAGCTGGCAGGTGAAAGCCTTGGTCGAGGCGACGCCGATCTCCGGCCCGGCAAGAGTCAGAGCCGCGATATCGCTTTCCCGCGCCATGGTCGAGGTCGCGACATTGACGACGCTCAGGATCTTCTGGCCATGCGCCTTGGCGTAGCGCAGGCAGGCGAGCGTATCCGCCGTCTCGCCCGATTGCGAAATCAAAAGAGTGAGGCCGCCGCGCTCCATCGGCGGCTCGCGATAGCGGAACTCGGACGCGACTTCGATTTCGACCGGCAGGCGGGCGAAACGCTCGAACCAATAGCGGGCGAGGAGCCCGGCAATATAGGCCGTGCCGCAGGCGGCAATCGTCAGCCGCGGCAATTGCGCCGCATCGACAGGCAGCGCAAAGGGCAAAGCGACAGTCCCCGCCGACATGTCGAGATAATGCGCGAGCGTACGGGCGACGACCTCCGGCTGCTCGTGAATCTCCTTTGCCATGAAATGCCGATAATTGCCCTTGTCGACGAGCAGCGCCGAGGCGAGCGTTTTGATGCGGCGGCGTTCGACCGGCTGATTATGGGCATCGCGAAATTCGGCGCCGCTTCGGGAAAGAATGACGAAATCACCGTCGTCGAGATAGGCGAGCTCGTCGGTGAAGGGCGCCAGGGCCAGTGCATCGGAGCCGAGATAGATTTCGCCCGCCCGCTCGCCCTCGCCGAAACCGACCACCAGCGGCGCACCATCCCGCGCGCCGATCAACAGATCGTCTTCGCCGTCGAACAGAACGGCGAGCGCGAAAGCGCCCTTGAGCCGCGGCAGGCTCGAAGCGACTGCATCGACCGGCGAAAGGCCGCCTTCCATCGCCTCGGCAAAGAGATGCGCGATCACTTCGGAATCCGTGTCGCTTTCGAATTTATGCCCCTTGTCGCGCAGCTCGTCGCGCAGCTCGCGGAAATTTTCGATAATGCCATTATGGACGACGGCAACCTTGCCATTCGCATGCGGATGCGCATTGGTTTCGGTCGGCCGACCATGCGTCGCCCAGCGCGTATGGCCGATCCCCGAGGCGCCGAACAGCGGCTCCGCGGCGAGGCAAGCTTCGAGATTCTTGAGTTTGCCGGCGGCGCGCCGGCGCGTGAGATGCCCACCTTCGAGCGTCGCGATGCCGGCCGAATCATAGCCGCGATATTCGAGCCGCTTCAGCGCTTCGATGATCGAGCCTGCGACCGGCCCCTGCCCCAGAATGCCGACAATTCCGCACATTCAATCTTGCCCTTGCAGCCCTTCCAAGCGATGCGCTGCGACATGCCGAAACTGCCGCCGCGCTCTCATTTCTTATGCTTCGCACGAAACGCTTTCGCCCAGCCCGGCTTTTGGATCTGCCTTTCGCGCGCCAGCGCCAGCGCATCGGCATCGACATCCTGGGTAATGACGGAGCCGGTGCCGATATAGGCGCCGGCGCCGATCTTCACCGGCGCGACGAGCGCCGAATTGACGCCGATGAAGGCGCCTTCGCCCACTTCCGTCTTGAATTTGGCGAAGCCATCGTAATTGCAGGTGATCGCCCCCGCCCCGATATTGGTGCGGGCGCCGATCGTCGCATCGCCGATGTAGGCAAGGTGATTGGCCTTGACGCCGGCACCGAGACGCGCCGCCTTCACCTCGACGAAATTGCCGATATGCACGCCATCACCGAGCTCGGCGCCAGGACGCAGACGGGCGAAGGGCCCGACGATGCAGTCTTCCCCGACCCTGGCCCCTTCGAGATGGGAAAAAGCCCGGATCAGGCTGCCGGCGCCGACCCGCACACCTGGACCAAAAAAAACATTGGGCTCGATGGTCACGTCGGAGGCGAGTTCCGTATCAAAGGAAAGATGTACGCTTCCCGGATCAAGCAAAGTGACACCCGCCTGCATCGCTTCGCAGCGCAAGCGGCTTTGCAAGACCGCCTCCGCCGCTGCCAGCTGCTGCCGGTCGTTGATGCCCAGAACCTCTTCCTCCGGCACGCTCAGCGCCGCAACGCCGAGGCCTCGCGCATAGGCGAGGGCAACGGCATCGGTCAAGTAATACTCACTCTGAGCATTCATCTTGCCGATCGCTTCGAGGAGGGCAAGGCCCGGCGGCCCAGCGAGCGCCATCAATCCTGCATTGCAGAAGTTGAGGCCAAGCTCGTCTTCCTGCAGATCCTTGTGCTCGCGGATCGCGACAAGTGCTTGCCCCTCGTGGATCAGGCGGCCATAGCCCTTGGGATCACTCGCCTCGAAACCGAGAACGACGACGGCTGCGCCGGCTTCGGCCAGGGCGGCGCGCAGGCCCGAGAAGGTCGCAGGCCGCACCAAGGGCGTGTCGGCGAAGGCGATAAGAATATCATCGAAGCCCTCGGCGAGGGCAGATTTGGCGGCGAGCACCGCATGTGCGGTTCCAAGCGGGGCGGATTGGACGAAGACATCGGCCTCTGGCGCCACAAGCTTCACTTCCGCGCCGACAGCCTCCTGCCCCGCGCCGACCACGACGGCAATCTTGTCCGCGCCTGCCGCCGCAATTACCGAGAGCACATGCGCGAGCATTGTACGCCCGGCGAGTTCATGCAGGACTTTCGGCTTGCGCGAACCCATGCGTTTGCCCGCGCCGGCAGCGAGGACCACAGCCAGGCAGCGCCGCCGCCTCGCGTCCGATGCCGTCATGGAGCGCAGCCTCTCATGGGCGAAAAGTCTCCCCGGATCCTGGTTTTCCCATGCGAGCTGCAGTCACTCTCGCCTCTCGATGCGGCATCTGGCCTCAGACTTTCATGCGCCTTATCAAAGCGTCCGGCTCATGGCTTATAGCTCATGGGCGCTGCAGCTGTCCTTCGCGGCGCAGGCTGGAGGCCGACAACCCACGGCAATGACCCGCGCCGCCAACGCTGACGGCATGCAACATATATGATGCAATAGAGACACTGACGCAGTGTTGACGATAAGCTTAGCCGAAAGTCCATAAAAAGCCGTGCCACCATGGCGGTGAATGGGATATACACGAGAGATCCCGTTGAATCCAAGCAACAGCTCCCGTGCGGGATCAGCCAGTCCATTTATGTTCGAGCGTCGCGACGTGTTGAGATTGAGCCTCGGCGGCTTGGCTGCCGGGAGCGATCTTTCTTTTTGGCCGGCGCATGTCATCAGCAGCGCTGCCGCACAGACCGCCCCGCAGCAGGCGCAGGCGGCCCCGCAAGGGTTCGCGCTCGGCGAGCCGACCGCCTTCCATCCGGGCCTTGTGGCCGACGCCGCCCGGGCGGCGGCCAAGACATCCTATAAACCCTTGCCGAATGATCTTCCCGATCCCTTACGCAATCTCAGCTACGAACAATATGTAGGGATACGTGCCAAACCGACCGCCATAGCTTGGGCGAATGAGAATTTCGGCTTCGCGCTCGAACCGCTGCACCGCGGCTTTATTTTCTCCGCGCCGGTCGCGATCAATCTCGTCGCGCAGGGGCAGGCGCGGCGGGTGATTTACGATACGGCGCAATTTGATTTCGGCAAGCTTTCTGCACCCGCCCACATCGGCGACATCGGCTTTTCCGGTTTTAGCATTCTGGTGCCGCAAAATGGCAGGGGTCTTGCGGAAATCGCGACCTTTCAGGGCGCGAGCTTCTTTCGGGCCATCGCCCAGGGCCAGCGCTTCGGCACTATGGCGCGGGCCTTGTCGATCAAGACCGCCGATCCGCGCGGCGAGGAGTTTCCGGCGATCCGCAGCTTTTGGATCGAACAGCCGAATCTCGCCACCGATGCCCTCGTCATCCATGCCTTGATCAATTCGGAGAGCATGACCGGGGCTTATCGTTTCACCTTGCATCCAGGCGAAGCGACGATCATCGACACCGAATGCACTTTATTCGCACGCGCCAAGGTCGATAATTTCGGTCTCGCCACGATGAGCGCGACCGTGGTGAGCGATGCGATCGATCACCGTCGAGCCGACGACACGCGTCTGACGATCGCCGACATCGACGGTTTGCAGATGTCGACCGGCCACGGCGAATGGCTTTGGCGCGCGCTGTCGAATCGCGAGACCTTGCAAATCTCGACGTTTGTCGATGAAAATCCACGTGGCTTCGGCTTTCTTCAACGCGACCGTTCCTTCCATGACTATCAGGACGACGACCAGCATTGGGAGATCCGGCCGTCCTTATGGATCGAACCGATCGGCGATTGGGGCGCCGGCGGCGTGCAGCTCATCGAGATCCCGAGCGATTCGGAAGCCAATGACAATATCATCGCCTATTGGCGGCCGCGTCAGATCCTGGCCGCGGGCAGCGAGACGGCCTTCGCCTATCGGCAGTTCTGGTGCTGGAACCCGCCCGAGCGGCCAGAGTTGGCCATTGTGACGGATACGCGCTCGGGCCGCGGCTCGACCGCGAAACGGCGGCGCTTTCTCGTCGAATTCAAGGGTGACATCCTCGGCAATGCGCAATCTGGGGTGGCCATCAATCCAGTCCTCACTGCGGGGCCTGGCAATGTCATCTTCCTAAGGCCATATCCGGCTCCAAGTACAAAATCCTATCGGATCTTGTTCGAGATCGATCCGGGCAATGAGGCATCGAGCGAATTGCGTCTCGTCCTCGAAGCCGCGGGCAAGCCCATCAGCGAAACCTGGTTGTACCGATGGACGCGTTGACCAGTTTGCAATCCCTCGACACGGGCGCCGCCGGGCTCGAAACCCTGGCCGCCCAGAGTCCTGGCCAAAGTTGTCCTGCCCAAAGTTCCGGCCAGGAGCGGACGAAGCCGGATTGGGCCAGCTCCATGCCGAGCGAATCGCCCTTGGCGATGCCGATCCAGAGCCTGTTCCATTTCGATCGCGCCAAAGAGCGGGCGCGACGGCCGCCGCGTTCGAGCATCTGGTCGTGGCTTGCCCGCTTGCTGGTGTTCGGCGGGGCTTTCGCGCTGACCGGTTACGGCGCCTATGAGATCTATGAAGTCGTCTCGGTCGGCACGGTGACGCCGCTCGAATGGGCGCTCGTAACCTTCTTCGTCATCAATTTCTCCTGGATCTCGCTCGCCTTCTCGAGCGCGCTCGTCGGCTTCCTCTGGCTGCTTTTCGTCCGTCCCAAACCACCCGCCGTGCCGGCCGGGTTCCAGGAACGCACCGCCATCGTGATGCCGATCTATAATGAGGCGCCGGCACGCGTCTTCGGCGCCCTGCAGGCGATCCATAAGGAAGTGGAGGCGACGGGACTGGGCTCAACCTTCGATTGGTTCTTTTTGTCCGACACGACCAATCCGGAGATCTTCATTGCCGAGGAACATGCTTTCGCCGCGCTGCGGCGCAGGCTCGGTGCCGGCGCCCGATTTTATTACCGGCATCGGCCGAAGAATATTGCCCGCAAAGCCGGCAATATCGCCGATTTCGTGAGCCGCTGGGGCGGTCATTACGCCCATATGGTCGTGCTCGACGCCGACAGCCTGATGACCGGGCAAGCCATCATCGGCCTTGCCGCGGCGATGGAGGCCGATCCCGGCGCCGGGATCATTCAGACCCTGCCGCTGATCATCAATCGCAACACGCTATTCGCCCGCGTGCAGCAATTCGCCGCCCGCATCTATGGGCCGGTGATCGCTGCCGGCTTCACCGCCTGGATGGGCCGCGACGGGAATTACTGGGGCCATAATGCGATCATCAGAACAAAGGCCTTTGCCGCGCATTGTGGCCTGCCCGGTCTCGGCGGACGACCGCCGCTCGGCGGCCATATATTGAGCCATGATTTCGTCGAAGCAGGGCTGATCCGCCGCGCCGGCTATGCAGTCTATATGCTGCCCGGCATCACCGGCAGCTTCGAGGAAAGTCCGCCGACATTGATCGATCTCGCCGCGCGCGATCGGCGCTGGTGCCAGGGCAATCTTCAGCATATGCGGGTTCTGCCGGCGGCCGGTCTCTCGCTTGCGTCGCGTCAGCATTTGATCACCGGCATCATGGGCTATCTTGCATCCCCGCTATGGTTGCTGCAGCTCTGCGTCGGCATCATTCTCGTCTTTCAGGCGAGCTATATAAGGCCGGAATATTTTACCAGCGAATTCACCTTGTTCCCGGCCTTTCCGCGTTTCGACGCGGAACGATCCTTGGCCTTGTTCGCCCTCACCATGGCGATCCTTTTGGCGCCAAAACTCTTCGGCCTCATTCTCTCGCTCCTGCATCGGCCGACGCGGCGGGGCTGCGGCGGCGCGATCCTTCTTATCATCTCGACTTTGTTCGAGATCATGATGTCGGCCTTGCTTGCGCCCATTCAAATGCTGATTCAAACCGGACATGTGGCGCATTTCCTCTTCGGCTTCGACACCGGCTGGAATCCGCAGCGGCGCGACGATGGATCGATGCCTTTCGGGGCGATCGTCCGCCGCCACCGATCGCATGTCGCTATGGGCTTACTCACCTTGATCGCCGGCCTTTTGATCTCACCCTCGCTCGTCGCCTGGATGTCGCCGACGATCATCGGCCTGGTGCTGGCGATCTTCATCTCCTGGGTGACCGGCAAATTGGCCTTCGGCCTCGCTCTGCGGCGCGCCGGGCTTTTGATCACGCCGGAAGAAAAGCACAAGCCGCCGGTGGTGCGCCGCGCCAATCAGTTCGCCAAGGAGTTCGCGCCGCTGACCGCCATGGCCGATGGCCTCAAGAGCCTTTATGCGGATCCGGAGTTTCGCTCCATTCACGTCGCGATGCTGCCGACGGGACCGGCGCGCCGACGTGGCGACATTTCGCCCGAATGGGCGCTGGCCGAAGCCAAACTCCTCGAGGCGGCAACGATCGATGAGGCGATCGATTGGCTCAAGCCCATCGAACGCATGACCATCATGCTCGATGCTGTCCTCATCGCAAAGCTGGTCGAACTGCCGCCGATGAGCGCGCCATCGCTTCCTCCTGACGAAGCCCTGCGACAAGCGAGCTAGTATATTTAGTATGATTCTAAAGTTGCCGCATAACGCTTGCGATGAAGAGCGACGCGCGTATAGTATTTTCTCGAAGCAGGGTGCTATGAGCGGACCGCGTGCGACTGTCGGCACGCTCGTCGAAGGCCGGCAAGACGCGGCCCTTACGCAGGGGCCTTAGCGGCGCAAACCCAGCGCGCATCTCTCCAACGGGCTCTCGGATGGCGGGTCTTGCGCGCAGAGTTTGCTTGAAGGAATCTTGCTCGAACGAGTCTTGCTCGAACGAAAAGTCATTGTGATCCTAGGGAAAGGTCCGCGCGTGCTCGGTGCTCTCATCATCGTCTTCCGCGAAGTGGTCGAAGCCGGTCTCATCGTCGGGATCGTATTCGCGGTCACACAATCCATTCCGATGCGCCTGCCCTATATCCTCGGCGGCCTGGTCGCAGGCCTTTGCGGCGCCGGCCTCGTCGCGGCTTTCGCCGGCGCGATCGCCTCGATGATCCAAGGCTCCGGGCAGGAGGTCTTCAATGCGTCGATCCTCTCGCTCGCCGTCGTGATGCTAACCTGGCACAATGTCTGGATGGCGCGGCATGGCCGCGAGATGGCCGCGAGCCTGCATGAGATGGGCCGTGAGCTCCACGACGGCTCGAAGACATTGTTCGCACTTGCCATCGTCGTCGCCGTCGCGGTGCTGCGCGAAGGTTCGGAAATCGTCCTCTTTCTTTACGGCATCGTCATCTCCCAGGGAACCACCGGGGCCGGCGTGCTGGCCGGCGGGCTCATCGGTCTAGCGCTCGGCGCGGGCCTCGCCTATCTCACCTTCAAAGGCCTGATCGCCATTCCAATGCGGCATTTGTTTCGGGTGACGACGCTCTTGATCTCCTTCATGGCGGCCGGCATGGCCGTGCAGGCCGTCGCCTTCCTCGAACAGGCGGATCTTGCGAACGAGCTCAGCCGAACCGTGTGGAACACCTCGGCGATCGTGTCGGACAACAGCCTCCTCGGCCGCATCCTCCACACTCTGCTCGGCTACACGGACCGGCCGACGCAATTGCAGCTTCTCGTCTATATTGTCACGCTCGCCATCATCTTCGGCCTCATGAAGCTGTTTTCGCCGCCGCCGAAGCCTATCCGGCAGCTCGCGACAAGCTGAGATGGGGACGGCTGCCTGGCGCTACGCGGCAGTACGGCGCGCGAGACCCCGTAAAATCAGCTGGCGGAGAAAGCAGGCTTGCAATCCATTTGCTTCGCTCCGATATAGGGTCTAAACAGCGCTGCCGGATCGAGCCACATCAATTCTTCATTCTCGTGTTCCGGCGTGCACCTGAGTATCCTCCCGATCTCGGGATGTAGACGCCGGGCCTGGAGATCTCGCACCGGCGCAGCGGCGAGGATATTTCGCAAAATTCTCGCTATTTCGCATAGTTTTTGCTTGGCAATTCGCGGCCTTGGCGAGCGTCCGCTAGCGAAGCGACCACCCACGGCCCGATCGGGCAGCGTCTTTGACGGCTGCTTTCAGGAACAATATGACTTTTAACGAACTCGGCCTCAGCGCGAAGGTTCTCCAAGCGGTAGAAGCTTCCGGCTACACAACGCCTACGCCAATTCAGGCGCAGGCCATCCCGCAAGCGCTTGTCGGGCGCGATGTCTTAGGGATCGCGCAGACGGGAACCGGCAAGACGGCGGCTTTCACTTTGCCCATGTTGTCCCGTCTTGAACAGGGACGTGCCCGGGCCCGCATGCCGCGCACTTTAATCCTCGAGCCGACCCGCGAACTCGCGGCGCAAGTCGAAGAAAGCTTCGCCCGCTACGGAATCAATCACAAGCTCAATGTGGCTTTGCTCATCGGCGGCGTCTCCTTCGGCGATCAGGAAGCGAAGATCACCCGCGGCGTCGATGTGCTGATCGCCACGCCGGGCCGCCTCCTCGATTTCTTTGAGCGTGGCAAGCTGCTTTTGACCGGCATAGAAATCCTCGTAATCGACGAGGCCGACCGCATGCTCGACATGGGTTTCATTCCGGATATCGAGCGGATCTGCAAGCTCGTTCCCTTCACGCGGCAGACGCTGTTCTTCTCTGCCACAATGCCGCCCGAGATCACCCGGCTCACCGAAACCTTCCTGCATAATCCGGTGCGCATCGAAGTCGCGCCGCCCTCCTCTACCGCCTCCACCATCACTCAAGCGCTGGTCGCTTCGGCACCCGGCCCGGGCAAACGGCAGACCTTGCGTAATCTCATCCGCAGCGCCGCGCCCTTCAAGAATGCGATCATCTTCTGCAATCGCAAGCGCGACGTCGCACTTCTTCATAAATCGCTTTTGAAGCATGGATTCAACGCCGGCGCTCTGCATGGCGACATGGATCAGCGGGCGCGGATGGCCTCACTCGATGCGTTCAAGACAGGTGATGTCGATCTTATCGTCTGCTCCGACGTTGCCGCGCGCGGCCTTGACATTCCCGACGTCAGCCATGTCTTCAATTTCGACGTTCCGGTCCACGCGGAAGATTACGTGCATCGCATCGGTCGCACCGGCCGCGCCGGCAAGGCCGGCACCGCGCTGACCATTGTCGCGCCGATGGACAAGAAACATGTCGCCGAAATCGAAAAGCTGATCGCCCGGCCGATCCCGTGGCTCGACGGCGCGGGCTTCGAGTCGCTCATTGCGGCGGATGACGAAGATGCGGGTCTTCCGGGCAGCGAGACTGTCGCGGAGAAATTGCTGCCGCCGCGGCGGGCGCGCCGCGGCCGGCATGGCGAAGCTGATCGCGAACCGCGGCCAGCCCCCGAAAACCACCGCAATGAGAGCCTCCAGAAACCGCGCGGACCGGCGAGCCCCGCGCCGCAGCGCCGGTCCGCATCATCCTATTCGGAGCCCGCCGAGGATCGTCCCATCATCGGCATGGGCGATCACACGCCGATGTTCCTGCTGCGGCCGGTGCGTCTCAAACCGGCGAAAATGGCGGAAGAGCAAGAGTGACGCTGCGGCTGGCTATCCACTTTTGCTGAAAATGTTCTAGTGAAGCGTCGCAGCCGCTGCCTTGCAAACGACGGCATCTTGCACGCCCGCACCGCCGCTGCAGCCGATGGCCCCGATGAGCTTGTCGTGCTCGATGAGCAGGACGCCGCCGGGCGATGCTATAAGCCTGCGGTCGAGCGTGGAGACGGAAGGATGGCCGGTCTCCATTGAATCGTAGAACACAGCTGTCGGGCGGCGAAACCGCGCTGCCGTGTAGGCCTTGTCCTGCGAGACGGCCACAGAAGCAAACTGGGTGTCATCCATCTTTTCGAAATAGACGAGCTCGCCAGCGGTGTCGACGACCGCAATGGCCATTTCCAATTGTGTTTTCTCGCCTCGGCCTCGGCGGACCTCGCAAGCTTGGCATGACGACCAAGATCACCTTCGAAGACATCAGATATATCCGATGTCTTCGAAGGTGATCAATTTTAATAATTGGAGCGGGATATGCAGATAAGTTCACGCAATCTGCGTAAACTTGATTGCGCTGGAAAACCGGTTCCCACTTTTCCTCGTCCCGCCCTTGAGCCATCAAGGGTTTTCTGACGAAGCCGGCATCCCCAATTGGTCTTGTGTCGCCGGCGTGATCGACACCAATTCACCGCAGCCGCAAGACCCCGTCTGATTGGGATTTTTGAAAATAAAGCCGGCGCCGAGCTTGTCGGTCTCGAAATCCATCTCGGTCCCCAAGAGGAACATGAGCGCTTTCGGATCGATCACGATCTTCACGCCCTTGTCTTCCACCACCTCGTCATAAGGCCCGATCGCATCGGCAAATTCGAGCGTATAGCTCATGCCGGCGCAACCGCCGTTCTTGACGCCGACCCGCAGCGCCGCCTTGTCGGAGGCCGAGAGAAGCTCCTGCGCCCGCCCCGCTGCAGCCTCGGTCAATGTCATGATTGCGAAATTCGCTGTCGCCACTTCGACCTCCTTCGCGCCGCCCGCAAAGCCCAAGCGGCAAGCCAAACAAATCTCATAGTCTCTTATACTACATAGGTCGGCTCAGCGCATCCGGCAGGGTCGACCTTCGCCCGCTGTTTGATGATCCAAGGATTTAAGCGGCGGCGATCATGCCGGCCGATTTGAGCGCGCGCGCGACCAGAGCGACCCGCCGCCCTTGCCAGCGGGCCACATCGAGATCATCGGCGCTCGGCGGCTTTGCCTGGTTAAGCGAGATCGAGGTCGCGCCATAGGGCGTGCCGGCCTTGAACATGGCGGCATCGGCATAGCCGGTCGGCACGATGATGAGGCCTAGATGCGCGAGCGGAACATACATGGAGAGCAGTGTCGTTTCATTGCCGCCATGCGGGGTCGAGGTTGAACAGAAGACGGCGCCCGCTTTGCCGTTCAGCCGGCCCTGAAACCAAAGCCCGCCAAGGCTGTCGATATAGGCCTTCAGTTCCGCCGACACATTGCCGAAGCGCGTCGGCGTGCCGAAGATCAGCGCATCGGCCCAGGCAGCATCCTCGGCCGTCGGTGCCTGATAGCGCGCATTCATCGCCGCAGCACTCTCCTGCCATCCCTGCGCTTGCGCCATGGTCTCCGGGCCGACGAACTCGCGGGCGCGGCGCAGGCGCACATCGGCGCCCTCTTTGGCAGCGCCTTCGCCGATCGCCTTGGCGAGTGCTTCCGTGACACCAGTACGCGAATAGAATGCGATCAAGACATTGATATCAGGCATGATTATCAAAGCTCCCGAGAGATTGGACTAAAAGCGGCCAGCGCGGAAATCCGCGATCGCCTGCTCTATTTCGGCCTGTGTCGTCATCACGAAGGGCCCATATTTGGCGATCGGCTCGCGCAACGGCTTCGCGGCGGCAAAGAGCAGCCGCGCGCCATGGCCCATAGCTTTGAGATCGAGCCTGTCGCCCGACGAGAGTATGCCGAGCTGGCGCTGCCCAAGCGGCGAAGCGGCATCGGCTGGTCCGATCCTCACCTCGCCTTCATAAGGGTAAAGGAAGGCCGCGTGGTCGAAGGGCAAGGAGAGATCGAAGGCTGCGCCCGGCTCGACGCCAATATCGAGGAGGATCGGCGTGGTGGCACGAGGCTCGATCACGCCGTGCTGGCCAGCGATTTCACCGGCGAGGATTTTGGCGCCCACGCCCTCGGCGAGGCGCACCGAGGGAATCTCTTCGGCAGCGACATCACGATAATGCGGGGCACACATTTTGTCGCGCGCCGGCAGATTGAGCCAGAGCTGAAAGCCGCGCATCAGCCCGTCCCTCTGTTCCGGCATTTCCGAATGGACGATTCCGCGGCCCGCCGTCATCCATTGCATCGCGCCCGGCCCGAGCAGGCCGACATGCCCCTGATTGTCGCGATGGCGCAAAGCGCCTGCGAGCATATAGGTCACGGTCTCGAAACCGCGATGCGGATGATCCGGAAAGCCTGCGATATAGGCCGTTGGATCATCCGAATTGAACTCGTCGAGCATCAGAAAAGGATCGAGATCGGGCAGACCCGGCTGGCCGATGATGCGGGTGAGTTTTACCCCGGCACCATCGGACGTGCCCATGCCCGCCACCACGGACATCAAATGTCGCGAAACGCGCGTCTCCCTCGTCTCGCTGATCCTCTCAACCAAGCTGCCCGTCGCCATAACCGCTGTCCTTTGCTGCCTTCACCAGCAAGATAGGCGTTTACTTTATTGGCGCATATCGTCATCTCAGGAACAAGATTGTTGCACTATACGGAACACTGGAGATGCAGAGCCTGGAAGATGTGCTGGCTTTCGTGCGGGTCGTCGAGACGGGCGGCTTCAGCCGCGCGGCGGAGCGGCTCGGCCTGTCGAAATCGATCATCAGCCGGCGGGTCGCGCGGCTCGAAGCCGATCTCGGCGTCCGCCTCTTGAACCGCACGACGCGCGGCATCGCGCCGACCGAGGCGGGGCTCGAATTCAAGATGCGCTGCGCGGAAATTCTGAGCCAGTTGGAAGCCGCGCGCGAGGCTGTCACCTGTCGCGAGAAAGATGTGGCGGGCACTTTGCGGCTCGCCGTGCCTCTGTCCTTCGGCATTGCGCGATTGGCACCGGCGATCAGCGCCTTCGCAGCGGAAAATCCGCGCCTGTCGATCGATCTCAGCTTCAGCGATCGCTTCGTCGATCTCGTCGCCGAGGGATTCGATGCCGCGGTGCGGATCGGGATTCTGCCGGACATGAGTTTTATCGCGCGGCGGCTCGGCGCGGTTCAGTCCCTCCTCGTCGCAAGTCCGGCCTATGTCGCAAAGCATGGCATGCCGGAGAAGCCACAGGCGCTCGCAAAGCACGACTGCCTCATCTATTCCGCCGGTTCACGCGACACATGGCAGTTTCGCAGTGGGCGCAAATGGCTCACCTTGCGCCCGCAAGGGCGTTTCAGGGCCGATAATGGCGAGGTTTTGCGGGCGGCGGCGCTAGCCGGCCTCGGCATTGCGGCGCTGCCGCATTTCCTTCTCGGCGAGGCTTTGGCGCGGGGCGAACTCATGCGCCTGCTCGAAGCCTATCCCATGCCGGAAGCGGGCATTCATCTCTTGCGCCCAGCGGGCGGCCCTGCGTCGGCGCGGCTGCGCGCGCTCAGCGATCATCTCGCGACGTGGTTTGGGATGCCGGCAGAGGCAGCGCGCGAAGGAGCCGGCGGCTAATCCCTCCCCTTCAGGGGAGGGTGGCTGCGAAGCAGCCGGGTGGGGTCGTGCCGCTCATGCAAAAAAAACAGATCCCAACCGAAACCCCATCCGGCAGCGGAGTGCTGCTCCGCTGCCACCTTCCCCAACCCAACTCGGGCCTGCCCGAGTTGGGCATTTAAATGCGCAAGTCGGCAACAACCGACTTGCGATGGGGAAGGAGAGGCCCCTCACAACATATCGAGCGAGACGCGCGCCTCGTCGGACATGCGCGCCTGATCCCAGGGCGGCTCGAAGACGATGTTGACGATGACGCCGAGCGTGCCCGGCACCGTGCCGATCGCGGTTTCGACCGAGCGGGTGATCTCGCCGGCGACAGGACAGCCCGGCGCGGTCAAGGTCATCTCGACCCTTATCAGCCGGTTCTCGTCGACATCGACCTTATAGATAAGGCCGAGCTCATAAATATCGCACGGAATTTCCGGATCGTAGACCGTCTTGAAGGCGGCGACCATGTCGCTGATCAGGCGATCGCGCTCGGCGTGCTGAACATCCTGCGCGAAGATCCATTGCGGCTCATTCGGCACGGCTTCTTGAGCTTCCAAAGTGTCCATTTCGGCCATGACGGGCTCCCAGTTCAGGCGAAGAGGCCTTCCGCTTTGCGCAAGGCCTCAGCGAGTTTGTCGACTTCCTCGAACGTATTGTAGAGCGCGAAAGACGCCCGGCACGTCGAGGTCACACCAAATCTGGCGAGCAGCGGCTGCGCACAATGCGTGCCGGCCCGCACCGCGACGCCGGAATGATCGATGATCGTTGCGACATCATGGGCATGCGCATTCTTCATCTCGAAGGACAGGATCGCGCCCTTGCCCTTGGCCCGGCCGAAGATCCTGATCGAATTGATGCGCGAGACGACGTCATGCGCATAATCGCTCAGCGCCGTCTCATGCGCATGGATTTTTTCGCGCCCGATCGACCGCATGTAGTCAAGGGCAGCGCCGAGACCGATCGCCTGGATGATCGGCGGCGTGCCGGCCTCGAAACGATGCGGCGGTTCATTATAGGTGACGCGGTCGCGCGTCACCTCATTGATCATCTCGCCGCCGCCGAGGAAAGGCGGCAGCTTTTCGAGCCATTCCTTCTTGCCATAGAGCGCGCCAATACCGGTCGGCCCGTAGAGCTTATGGCCCGTCATGACATAGAAATCGACATCGAGGTCGCGGACATCGACATTAAGATGCACCGCGCCCTGCGAACCGTCGACGAGCACGGGAATGCCGCGGGCATGAGCGATGCGCACGATCTCCTTAATGGGCGTCACAGTGCCCAGCATGTTCGACATATGGGTGATGGCGACGATCTTGGTCTTTTCGGTCAGCGCCTTCTCGAATTCCTCGATGAGGAAATTGCCGTCGTCATCGATATCGACCCATTTCAGCACCGCGCCTTTGCGCTCCCGCAGATAATGCCAGGGAACGATATTGGCATGATGCTCCATGATCGAGAGGACGATCTCGTCGCCCTCTTTGATGAAGGCCTGGCCGAAGGAGGAGGCGACGAGATTGATCGATTCCGTCGCCGATTTGGTGAAGATGATCTCATTGACCAATTCGGCGTTGAGGAAGGCCCTGACGCTTTCCCGCGCAGCCTCGAAGGCATCGGTCGCGGCATTGGCGAGATAATGCAGGCCGCGATGCACATTGGCATATTCATGATAGGTCGCATGCACCATCCGGTCGACAACCTGCTTCGGCTTCTGCGCCGAAGCGGCATTGTCGAGATAGACGAGCGGCTTGCCATAGACCTTGAGGGAGAGGATCGGAAAATCCTCGCGGATGCGCATGACGTCGAGCGGTGCATCCGCAACGATATGCTTGTTCATGGACCTGCTCCCACCCGCGCTGCGAGCCAAGCCGCGATCTCGGCCCGGAACGCGGTGACGAGCCCCTCATGCGGGATCTCGTCGACGAGCTCGCCGCCGAACGCTTCGAGAAGCAGCGCCTCGGCCTCCGCATAAGGCAGGCCGCGCGTCTGAAGATAAAAGATCTGATCCTCATTGAGGCCGCCGCAGGTCGTGCCATGACCGCATGCGACGTCATCGGCGAAGATTTCGAGCTCCGGCTTGCTGTTCATCGCCACCATATCGGTGAGCAGCAAAGCCTTGCAGAGCATTTTGCCGTCGGTCTTTTGCGCTGCCGGGGCAACATGGATCTTGCCCTGGAAGACACCGACCGCCTCGTCATCGAGAATGTAGCGGAAAGTCTCGCGGCCTTCGCAGCCTGTCGCGCAATGTTGGACGAAAAGCGTGGTGTCGGCATGCTCGCGGCCGCGCAACAGCGAGACGCCGCGCAGCGCCGCCTTGGCATCCGCCCCGTCGAAACGCATGAAGATCTGGCGCCGCACCAGCCCGCCGCCGGTGATCAGCGCGAAACTGTCGAAATTGGCCTTGGCGCCGAGCTTCACCATGAAGCTTTCGAGCCTGACGCTGCCCGGCTCCGTATCCGTCAGAGCGAGCGTGTGGCCGACTTCGGCTGCATCGCCGACCACCAGGACGAGGCCATTGTTCGTCTGCCCGGTCCGGCCACCGGCGCCGAAGCTCGCCTCGCTGAGCAGCACCGAAGCACCTGCGCCGACAATCATCAGGGAGCGCGAGAAGCGCGCCACCGGCGTCGCCGAAGCCGTCGCATAGACGAGATGGATCGGCTCGGCGAGCCCGGTGCCCGGCGCGACCTCGATCACCACGCCATCCTGCATCAAAGCCGCATTCAGCGCGACAATCGGATCCTTCGCCTCCGCCCATTCGGCCGAAAGATGCGCGATAATGTCGGCCCGTCCTTCCGCCAGAGCGGCGGCGAGCGACGTAACTTTCACTCCCGCCGGCAGGGCGGCCGACAGTTCCGGCACGAAGACACCGTCCACAAGAACGAGGCTCTGCGCCGGAAGGCCGATGTCGCCCATCGTCTTGCCGAGCCTGGCCAACGCATCGGTGCTCGGAACCGGCGCAATGGGCAGCGCCTCGCGCATCAAGGCGCGAAGGTCCGTATAGTGCCAGGATTCGACGCGGCGATGCGGCAGGCCCGATTGGGTGAAGGACGCGAAGGCCGCCTCACGCAGCTTCGCGACTTCAGCCGTGCCGGGCAAACGGCTCTTGGCTGCACCGAACGCCTCGGCGAGTGCGGTCTCTGCCGGCGTGCGGGTGGGGATGATCTGGGCGGTCATCGGAGCTTCGCCTTCTCACACGAGTGCCGGTTCGTCGACATAATCCTTATAGCCGCTCTTTTCGAGTTCGAGCGCCAGCTCCTTGCCGCCGCTGCGCATGATGCGGCCGCCGGCCATCACATGCACCGTATCGGGAACAATATAATCGAGAAGCCGCTGATAATGGGTGATGACGAGGAAGCCGCGATTTGGCGCCCGCAGCGAATTGACGCCCTCGGCGACGATCCGCAGCGCATCGATGTCGAGACCGGAATCGGTTTCGTCCAGAATGCCGAAGGAGGGCTCGAGCAGCGCCATCTGGAGAATATCCATGCGCTTTTTCTCGCCGCCCGAAAAGCCGACATTGAGGGCGCGCTTCAGCATGTCGGATTTGATCCCGAGCTTGTCGGCCGCCGTCTTGACGCGCTTCATAAAGTCCGGCGTCGACAATTCCTCTTCGCCGCGCTGCTTGCGCTGGGCGTTGAGCGCCGCCTTGAGGAAGGTCATGGTCGCAACGCCGGGGATTTCGAGCGGATATTGGAAGGCGAGGAAGAGCCCCTTGGCGGCCCGCACATCGGGCTCGAGCTCGAGGAGGTTAACGCCATTCAGCAGGACCTCGCCGGATTCGATCTCATAATCCTTCTTGCCGGCGACAACATAGGACAAGGTCGATTTGCCGGTGCCGTTCGGCCCCATCAGAGCTGCGACTTCGCCATCCTGCACCGTGATGTTGAAGTCGTTGAGGATTTTCTTTCCTCCGATCGACACATTGAGGTTTTTCACTTGGAACATGGCTATGATCCTGCCTGTGATCCGGACGGCGATGGTGTCGCCGCAGCCGGCGTTGCCGCTTCATTGTTGATATTCTTACCCTCGGCCATTGCCAAAAAGCAGCAACGGCCAGAGGGACGGCTTGTGCCAATTGACGCCTTCGCGACATTGCAGTCGACAGCTCATGTCGGTGCTTCGGCGGCATCGCGTCTTCGGCGGCGGGCCGGGCGGCTCTTGCCCGGCCCCGTTTGCATCGGCGCTTAGCCGACGCTTCCTTCGAGCGACACCGCGATCAGCTTCTGCGCCTCGACCGCAAACTCCATCGGCAATTGCTGCAGCACATCGCGCACGAAGCCGTTGACGATGAGCGCGGTCGCCTCTTCGGCCGAAAGTCCGCGCTGCATGCAGTAGAAGAGCTGATCCTCGGAAATCTTCGAGGTCGTCGCTTCATGCTCGAACTGCGCCGACGGGTTCTTCGACTCGATATAGGGAACCGTATGCGCGCCGCAGCTTTCGCCGATGAGCAGCGAGTCGCAATTGGTGAAATTGCGGGCGCCGGTCGCCAGACGATGCGCCGAGACCTGACCGCGATAGGTGTTCTGCGACTTGCCCGCAGAAATGCCCTTCGAAATGATCCGGCTCGTCGTGTTCTTGCCGAGATGGATCATCTTGGTCCCGGAATCGACCTGCTGATGGCCGTTCGAAATCGCGATCGAATAGAATTCGCCGCGCGAATTGTCGCCGCGCAACACGCAGGACGGATATTTCCAGGTGATCGCCGAACCGGTCTCGACCTGGGTCCAGGAGATCTTCGAATTGGCGCCGCGGCAATCGCCCCGCTTGGTGACGAAATTATAGATCCCGCCTTTGCCTTCGGCATCGCCGGGGTACCAGTTCTGCACCGTCGAATATTTGATTTCCGCATCGTCGAGCGTGATGAGCTCGACGACTGCCGCATGGAGCTGGTTCTCGTCGCGCTTGGGCGCCGTGCAGCCTTCGAGATAGGACACATAGGCGCCCTTGTCGGCGATGATCAGGGTGCGCTCGAACTGCCCGGTGTTCTGCTCATTGATGCGGAAATAGGTCGACAGTTCCATCGGGCATTTCACGCCCGGCGGAATGTAGACGAAGGAGCCGTCGGAGAAGACCGCGCTGTTCAGCGTGGCATAGAAATTATCCGTCGTCGGCACCACCGAGCCGAGATATTTCTTAACCAGCTCGGGATGCGTATGCACGGCTTCCGAGATCGGGCAGAAGATGACGCCAGCCTTGGCGAGCTCTTCCTTGAAGGTGGTCACGACCGAGACCGAGTCGAAGACCGCATCGACCGCGATCCGCCGCTCGGGCGCAGCCTCGCCATTCTCGTCCAGCTGCTGCACACCCGCGAGGATCGCCTGTTCCTTCAGCGGAATGCCGAGCTTCTCATAGACTTTCAGCAATTCCGGATCGACTTCGTCGAGCGACTTCGGACCCGAAGCCGTCTTTGGCGCCGAATAATAATAGAGATCCTGATAATCGACCGGGGGATAGTCCACCCGGGCCCAGGCCGGCTCGCGCATGGTGAGCCAGCGCCGATAGGCCTCGAGCCGCCATTCGGTCAGCCATTCCGGCTCATTCTTCTTCGCCGAGATGAAGCGGACGATGTCTTCGTTCAGACCCTTCGGGGCCTTGTCCGCTTCAATGTCCGAGGAAAACCCATATTTATATTCGTCCACATCGATCGATTTGACGCGATCGATGGTTTCCTGCACCGCAGCCATACCATTCTCCTCACCTTGGCGGTTTCAAGGACCGCTGGTTCAGACTTAAGGCCGCCGGCTTCCCGGCTGCCTCACGCCGCAGGCTTCACCTGCCGCGCCTTGACGGTTCGAACCGACTTTTCGAAAGCCCGCTCGAACAGGGCCAAATCCTCAGGCCCCGAATTCCACCCGAGACTCACCCGGACCGCGCCCTGCGCCAAACTGGCGGGAACGCCCATCGCCTCCAAAACATGCGAGCGCCGCACTTTGCCTGACGAACAGGCGGAACCCGATGAAACTGCGACGCCTTCCATGTCCAAGGACATAAGCAAGACCTGTGCCTCCAGCCCCTGAACGGCGAAATTGCTCGTGTTGGGCAGCCGCGGCGCGCCGGCGCCAAAGACAACCACATCCGGCGCGATCTCGGCAATCTTCCGCTCTACCCCGTCGCGCCAGGCAGCCAAGGCAGAGCTAAGCGTTTCGGCACCGCCTGCGGCAGCCTTCATCGCCGCGGCAAAGCCCATGATGGCCGCAACATTCTCCGTGCCGGCCCGCAGACCCCGCTCCTGGCCGCCGCCGCGCAGCATCATGTTCTTTATGTGATAGACGCCGGGTGCAAAGCAAAGAGCCCCGACGCCCTGCGGACCGCCGAATTTATGCGCCGAAACGGCCAGCGCATCCGCATTAAGCGCAGCAAAGTCGCAGGCAATCCGGCCGGCGGCTTGAACGGCATCGCAAATGACCACCCCGCCCGCCGCGTGAACCATGGCCGCCGCAGCGGCGACCGGCTGGATGACCCCGGTTTCATTATTGGCGGCCTGCAGCGCCAGCATCACGCGCCGTCCTGCGTGCCGCGCGAGCGCCGCCGCCAAAGCATCGAGACTGATGACCCCTTCCGGCGCAAGCGGCAGAATTTCGATCGCCTCGGCCGGAAATCTGTGGCCGGAAATGACGCAGACATGCTCGCCGCCGCCGATCAAGAGACGATCGAACGGAGCTGTCCCATCACCGGCGATTGGGCGGCCGATTTCGAGATCCGGCGTCAAAGCAAGGTTGAGCGCTTCGGTCGCACCGGAGGTGAAGATCACGTTCTTCGCCCCGGTCCCGACCAAAGCGGCAATCTCATCGCGTGCCGTCTCGATCCGGGCGCGCGCGGCGCGGCCTTCGGCATGGATCGAAGACGCATTGCCCAAAAGATCCAATCCGACGGCAATGGCCGCCCGCGCTTCCGGGCGCAGCGGCGTCGTCGCATTATGATCGAGATAGGCCCGCGTCTGCGCCACAGATTGTCCTTTCAATCCCGCTCATCGAAACAGGTTCGTCAAAATACTTGCATTCGCAACCAGCGAACGTGCTAGATGGCGTGCGCGCCGCGTAGAACCGCAGGTGTGAGGTGCATAGATGATGCACAGCATGGCTCACGTCAGGCAGTTCCAGCGCCGCGGCGCCGCTTTGACCGGAACGCGGATTGGCCCGAATCCAGTTAGAATAATTCTAAATGGATTGTGGCGCCCTCGGCCGGGCGAGTCAAGCGATCGACAGATGAAACCATGCCTCTGAAACCATGGCTTTGGCGCCTGCCGGAATTGCTGGGCCAAGGTGCCGAGTTCAAACGACGCCAAATTTAAGGGTTGAACCATATTGGCCAGATAATTCCCTCGAATAATTCCCCAATTCGAGCCGCCAAGTGGGTTCGAGAGATAGACAGCAGGAAGCTTAGGAACAACCATGCCAGAGGTCATTTTCAACGGTCCCGCCGGCCGCCTCGAAGGGCGCTTTCATCCTTCGACCCAGCGCGGTGCCCCAATCGCCGTGATCTTGCATCCGCATCCGCAATTCGGCGGCACGATGAACAATCAGATCGTCTACAATCTTTATTATGCTTTCGCGGAGCGCGGCTTTTCGGTCCTGCGGTTCAATTTCCGCGGGGTCGGCCGCAGCCAGGGCGCCTTCGACCATGGCCAAGGCGAGCTGTCGGATGCCGCTGCGGCGCTCGACTGGGTGCAGACGATCAATCCCGATGCGCGGGCCTGCTGGATCGCCGGCGTCTCCTTCGGCGCCTGGATCGGCATGCAGCTTCTGATGCGCCGGCCGGAGGTCGAAGGTTTCGTCTCGGTCGCGCCGCCGGCCAATCGCTTCGATTTTTCCTTTCTCGCGCCCTGCCCTTCTTCCGGCCTCTTCGTCCATGGCGATCAGGATCGCGTCGCGCCCCTCAAGGAGGTCACGGGCCTCATCGAAAAGCTGAAGACGCAGAAAGGCATCATGATCGAGCATGCGGTGATTCCGGGCGCCAATCATTTCTTTGAAAATTGCGTCGATGCGCTCATCGGAGAAGTCGGCGTCTATCTCGACCGGCGGCTCGGCAATCCGCCGAAATTGCCGACGCCGACGCGGGCCGACCCGGCCGAGCGAGGGTGAGGCCGGCCATCGCCAAGGCACATTCGCGGCTCAGGCTTGTCCGCAAAGCCAAACCGGCGGCAGTATGAGCCTGAAATCGGCGGCCATCTGGGGTCGGCCTATGTCAGTTTGTCTTCCGTTGCTTCTCAGACCCGAAGAGCGTTAGCTGCAAGTCTCTTGCAGGGGGTTTTAATGGCCCGGGAAGGCTGTTGAAGACCCCGGGAACTCTCATCTGTTTGTGCATCTTCGTGAATTGAACGTTATACCCATCCGGGTTGCGGGCGACAGCAAGCGCTATCAATAATGGTTCCAAATGGCTAACGTCTGGAACTCCGTTTTTACCAGGCTCCGTTAGCTTTCCTCCAGGGTCGGTCATACGAGGAATAAGAAATAATTTCGGGCACCCACGCCTTGCGAGTAGTTTGAGTAATATTACTTGATTTGTTGGCTTAAAACATGCCCTCGAAAAAGGCATTTTTTCTGCTTTCCCAACATACCATGGAAGGAAATTCTCACCATTTTTCAATGCAAAAATATAACAGCCACACGCTTCCGATAGGCTGAGTTTTGTAACTTCATCAACTTCTTTCCAAAATTCATTCTTGGTCTTAACGTCCCATTTTAGCGTGCCGTTTTCCTGAGGGACATCAAAGCCGCCGAACACGTCAAATTTCATCATGGATTTTGTCCGCGGTGCCGTGGCGATTTGTGTTGGAATCAACTTCAGCCAGAATTCCCCAGATGACCGGAGACAGGTCAGTATGATTGGCTCGACTCGTCCTGTTTGGCAAACCTGAGCGTCGCTGATCCCCCATTTGTCGAGACGCGCCTCAGGCATCAATTTCAGCACCCAGACGATTGTTCCATAGCGATGATTTCGGCGGAAGGCCCAATCGTCGACCTCGACCACTTGTCGGAGGCTCGGTTCTCGGGCGGGCCGCCGATGAAGAGCGTTCTGATCACCGGCTGTTCGAGCGGGCTCGGCTTTTCCGCCTATGCGGCTCTGTTTCGTCGCTTCTTTGGCTGGACGAAAGTGCGCGCCACACTCCGCAATTCCTGACAACAGAATTTTGCTCGCCTTATTCAGGTGTTGCGAGACATCCCCCTTGCAACGGCTCTTTGACGCCCGTCGTCGTCGGAAAGGTGATCGGCAGATTTTTCAGCCGCCGCACGGCGAGATAGGCAAAGGCCTGCGCCTCCATCGCATCGGCCGACCAGCCGAGCGTGTCCGCAAGCACCAAGCCGCAGGGCAGGCGCTGCATCAACTCCCAGCGCAGGGCGAGATTATGCGCGCCGCCGCCGCAAAGAATTGCAAGCTTCGGCACCTGCGGCAGATGCGTGAGGCCATTCACGATGCTCTGCGCCGTAAAGGCCGTCAGAGTCGCTGCCGCGTCCTCGAGCCGCACGGCCTCGACACGAGCGGCTGAAAATTCGTTGCGGTCGAGCGATTTCGGCGGCGCCCGGTCGAAATAGGGATGCGCGAGGAGATCGACGAGAGCGGCAAAATCGATCCGCCCCTGGCTCGCGGCAAACCCGCCCTCATCCATCGGCACGCCTTGACGGCGAAACATCAGATCGTCGATGAGCGCATTGCCAGGCCCGGTATCGAAGGCCAACGGATCATTATCCCCCGCGAGAAAGGTGAGATTGGCGACGCCGCCGACATTCAGCACCACGACCGGCTCCGTGAGCCCCGCCGCCAGGGCGAGCGCCTTGTGATAGATGGGCACGAGCGGCGCCCCCTGCCCGCCCGCGGCGACATCGGCGGCGCGAAAATCATGGACGAGAGGCAGCCGCAACGCGGGCGCCAGAGCGGCGCCGTCGCCGATCTGCACAGTGAGGCCTTCGCCTGGGCGGTGCAGCACGGTCTGGCCATGAAAGCCGACGACGTCGATCGAGCTGCGCGCCAATCCCTCTGCCGCGAGAAAGGCTTCGACGGCCGCGACATGGCGCTCCGTCACCATGGCCTCGGCTTCGGCGAGCACGCCCGGCCGGGCCAAACGATCGGTGAGCGTCGTGGCCGCGGCGACGGCCTGTTGCAGCAAGGCGCGGTCCTCGGGCGCATAGAAGAAGGAGCGCGTGGCACCAGGCATAACGCGCGCTTCGCCATCGGTCTCGATGACGGCGATATCGACGCCATCCATCGACGTGCCGCTCATCAGCCCGATGGCCCGAAGCATGGACATAGACACCTCTCGCCGCGCCGAATCCCCGATCTCATCGTCTTAAGAGAGCGGGCCTGCAAGGAAAATCGATTTTGCAGAGCAATACACCGAAGGTCGCATCCGCGCGGCGAAATAAAAATGCGCTTCAGCAACGGAAATTGCTTGCACTTCTGGGTGATCGCTCCTGTATCTTCATCAGAATGTCGAGCGGTGATCCAAGCTTGCCGCATCCTCGGGAGGCACAGAAATGAAGCAAGAACTGACGACGAGGCTCGTCTCCTTCGTCGGACAAAAGGGCGGCGTCGGCAAGAGCTCTCTCGCCCGGCTGCTTTCGGTCGGCGCGGCGCGCGGCGGCCGCAAAGTGCTGCTCGCCGATTTCGACCTCGATCAGCTCACCTGTCTCGAATGGAACGCCGTGCGCCTGCGTCACAATCTCGAGCCCGAGATCGATGTGCGCCCGTTCAAGAGCCTGAAGAAATTGCGCAAGACGGAGGAGACATTCGATCTCATCGTCGCCGATACGCGCGGCCTCGCCGACGAGCTTACGAAAGAGGTGGCGGAGGAAAGCTCGGTCGTCTTTCTGCCGACCGGCACATCGGGCGATGATCTGCGCCCGACCTTGGCGCTGGCGCGCCGGCTCGCCAAACACGGCGCCGACGGCAAGCTCACCTTCATCCTGTCGAAGACCGGCCGCTCGGAGCGGCAGATCGCGGCGGCCTTGAAACAGATCGAGGATCAAGGCTATTCGGTCCTCGCGACGAATTGGGCGCTGCGCGACGGGCTGCAATCGGAATTCGATCTCGGCGGCGTCGGCTTCGAATCGCGCAATCATTATCTGCGCGACATCGCCGACCTTATGGGCAAGGCGCTGATCGAGCGCGTATTCAACGGATAGACGAAAAAATAAGCACGGCCGTTTTGATCGCGGTACATTGACCTTAACGCCAGCCCGGCGCTAGCATGGCTTTGATGGTTCCCTTCGGGGATCAAAAGGGAACGTGGTGGGGCTGCTTTGTCCGAAGCCACGGCTGCCCCCGCAACTGTAAGCGACGAGCCACCTCCTTTTTGCCACTGGGCCGCATGGATTTTTAAACATGCACCTGGGAAGGCGGAGGCGGCGCCGACCCGCGAGCCAGGAGACCTGCCATCATTCGACGTCAACGCAGAACCATCGGGCGGGGTGTCTCGATGTGAAGGCCGCAACAGCTTTTGCGGCTGCCTTCTGCAATGACATGAAGACGTCAAAGGCAGAATCTCCATGCTCACTTCTCTCAAAAGGCTGTTCGACGCGAGCGCGCCCGATCTCAAGGCGCGCCTCATCATCATCAGCGGCATTCTCGCTGTCCTCAACATCGGCGCCTGGCTCTGGGCGCTTCTCGCCTTCCATGACAAACCGGCGCTCCTCGGGATCGCTCTGCTGATCTATGGGCTGGGCTTGCGTCACGCCGTCGATGCAGACCATATTGCGGCGATCGACAATGTCACCCGCAAGCTCATGCAGATGAAAGAGCGGCCCGTCGCGGTCGGCTTTTTCTTCGCCATGGGCCACTCGACCATTGTGATCATCGCCGCTGGCGCCGTTGCAGTCGCGGCGACCTTGGTCGGCAGCTTCAGCGCCTTCCAGAGCATCAGCGGACTTGTCGGAACTGGCGTCTCGGCGCTGTTCCTGCTCGCCATCGCGGCGATGAACATCATCATTTTCGTCTCGATCTACCGGAGCTACCGACGCCTACGCGCTGGCGGCGCCTACGTCGAGGAGGACCTCGATGTCCTGCTCAACAATCGCGGCCTCCTTTCGCGCATCTTCCGGCCGCTGTTCCAGCTCGTCACCAGGAGCTGGCACATGTTCCTGCTCGGCTTCCTGTTCGGGCTCGGCTTCGACACGGCAACAGAGGTTGCCGTGTTCGGCGTCTCCGCTGCGCAGGCCGCCAAAGGTGTGCCGATCGCGGCCATATTGGTGTTCCCGGTGCTCTTTGCCGCCGGCATGTCCCTCATCGACACGACGGATGGGGTGATGATGCTCGGCGCCTATGACTGGGCCTTCGTCAAGCCGATCCGCAAGCTCTATTACAATATGACGATCACCTTGGTGTCGGTGGTGGTCGCCGTCTGCATCGGCGGCATCGAGGCCTTCGGCCTCATAGCCGACAGACTCGCTCTGAAAGGCGGCTTTTGGGATACGATCGGCGCGCTGAACGACAATTTCAACACTCTCGGCTTCGTCATCGTCGGCATCTTTCTCGCCGCCTGGGCGCTCTCTTATGCCATCTATAAAGTGAAGCGCCTAGACGATCTCGACATAGGCTCCGCTTGAGGGAGCCGCTGCGGCCGGGCTCGCGCATGCGCGGGCCCGGCAAAACAGCTTTTGAAAAGCATATGGGGCCGCCCGTTTCCGCCTCTTGACGCGGCGCCGCACGCGGCTAGGGTCGCGCGCTCCCCTGCCCGTTGCGCTGTAGGTCACCTTGTCCGACGCCTTTTCTCCGAAATCCGAATTTCTCGCCGTGCTGATGGCGCGCGGCTACCTGCACCAATGTTCCGACCTCGAAGGGGTCGACGAGAAGGCGCTGAGCGGCGCGCTCACCGCCTATATCGGCTTCGATTGCACCGCGCCCGCGCTGCATGCGGGCTCGCTGGTGCCGATCATGATGCTGCGCTGGCTGCAGAAGACTGGCGGCAAGCCGATTGCGCTGATGGGCGGCGGCACGACACGCGTCGGCGACCCTTCCGGCAAGGACGAGAGCCGCAAGCTCCTCTCGCTCGAGACCATCGAGGCGAATAAGCAGGGCATCAAGCAGGTCTTCGCGAAGTTTCTGACTTTCGGCGAGGGCAAGACGGATGCGATCATGCCCGACAATGCCGAATGGCTCGCAACGCTCAATTACATCGACTTCCTGCGCGATGTCGGCCGGCATTTTTCGGTCAACCGCATGCTGGCCATGGATTCGGTGAAGCTGCGGCTCGAGCGCGAGCACGAGCTTTCCTTCATCGAATTCAACTACATGTGCCTTCAGGCTTATGATTTTGTAAAACTTTATAAGCGGTATGGCTGCTCGTTGCAGATGGGCGGCTCCGACCAATGGGGCAATATCATCACGGGCATCGACCTCGGCCGCAGAATGGGGACGGCGCAGCTCTATGCGCTCACCTCGCCGCTGTTGACGACGGCATCGGGCGCCAAAATGGGCAAGACCGCCGCCGGCACCGTCTGGCTCGATGCGGAAATGCTGAGCGTTTACGACTATTGGCAATATTGGCGCAATTGCGAGGATGCGGATGTCGGCCGTTTTCTAAAGCTCTTCACCGAATTGCCGCTCGCCGAGATCGAAAGGCTCGAAGCTTTGCGCGATGCCGAAATCAATGAGGCGAAAAAAATTCTCGCGACCGAAGCGACCGCCATGGTGCATGGGCGCGCGGCGGCGGCGCTTGCCGCCGAGACGGCGCGCAAGACATTCGAGGAGGGCACTCTGGCAATAGACTTGCCGACGTTCGAGATCGAAATGGCCAAACTTGAAGCGGGCTTTGGCGTGCTCCAAGCCAATGTCGACGCTGGGCTCGTGTCATCGACCAGCGAGGCGCGCCGTCAAATCAAAGGACACGGCCTCAAAGTGAATGACGTCACGATCACCGATCCAAATGCAGTCCTTGGCAAGAAAGACATTAAGGACGGCGTGATCAAGCTCTCGCTCGGCAAGAAGAAGCATGTGCTCTTGAAGCCGCAGGGCTGAAAATCCGCAAGCTTTTCGGACATCACGCGCCAAGCCGCTTTGACGCCATGTGCTCTAGGGTTGCGGTGATGCGCTGAAAGAGCCTGTGCCTGCACCGGGCGAGGTGAGATCGATCGCACCGAAAATCTTGCGGAAAATGCCTGGCGCGATCGCCGACAAGGGATTGATGTTGAGCATCGGCTTGGTCGCGGCGCCGGAAATCCGGTAATTGACGGCGAACAGCCCTTCATGCATCCCGCCGCCAAGAAGCGGGCCGAAGAGCGGGATCTGCGTGAAGAGATGATTCACCTCATAGGCGGGCACGAAAGTCCCGCCCATGCTGACGCGGTCGCGGGCGAAATCGAGCCACCCGTCGACGGTCAGGCCCATTTCCGCCCCATACATCGTCCCGTCGCGAAGATCGAGCCGGCTGCCGGCCCGTTGGAAATTGACTTGCAGCACCGAAAAGGCAACGGAGTCGGGATCGAAGGCCGGCCGGCCCGTTCCCGATTCCATGCCGACCGGACGCTGTTGCGCGCCTTCGACGACGAGACGCTGCAAGGCCGGCTCATCGCGCAAGATGAAATCCTTGATCCGCAACGTACCGGCCAAGGCATCATCGCCAAGCCGCATCGCAACTCGCAGCTGTCCGCCTTCCATATGCTTGTAGAGATCCAGGAAAGACAGCAAGGCCCCTGCATCATGGGTGCTGAGATCCAGTTGCGGCGAAGGCGAGTCCGGATTCGACAATTGGCCGGAGATCGTCGCATGCCCGAACCGCCCAGAAAGCGCAAACGCGCGTAGAAGCTCGCCATGTTTGACGATATGCAGATCGACACCCGACAAGACCGTCTTGTTGTAGCCGGTCAAAACACTCGATTTCAGATCGATCTCGATGTCCTTTCCGGCGACCGCATCCTTGCCCGCGTCCTTGCCCTGCTCTTTGCGCGGACCATTGTCCGCGGCGGCGGTCTGATCGGACCGGGCAAAAGTCAAATTGCGTAGGAACGGCCGGGCGTCGAGCGTGGCCGCGTGCACGATCAGCTTCCATCCGTCGCCGGCCTTCGAAACCTCGACCCGCATGTCGTCGCCGGGAGAGAATCTCAGCTGCGAGAATTTGGCGGAGACGACCGACTGATCGCTGCCGAGGTTGATCGAACCGCGGGCTTGAATCGGCGCCGCGTCCACCGCCAATTGATCGATCTGTGTTCCGTTGTCACCGAGCAAGAGCGTGAAGCTCGCTTTGCCGGGACGTCCGGCAGGTTTCGTTATGCCAGGCAGGCCCGCGATCGCGGCATGGGTCAGATCGAGCTCGACGTCAGCCTTGACCGGCAAAGGCGCATCCAAAGGCGCGGTCAAATGAGCCGTAATCGGACCGCTCACATTGGAGAGGGCGCCAAACCCCTGCTTCGCCCGAACCGCGTCATCAAGGACGACGCTGACGGAAGCCACGGCCGGTCTGCCGATCGGCCTCTCAATGTCGATCGTGGCGGGAGCGCCGAAGAGGCGGCCCTGGCCCTTGGCCTTCATGCCGCTCGCGTCGACGATGACACTGAGGGTTGCGCCTTCGAGCCGCTCCTTGCCGATCAAATGTTCCGCCGTCAGATCCGTTGCCGCGGCATCGATCGTGAGCTGCGTATCTTGGGGCCGGACAACCGGACCGAGCCGCAACCCTATGCCCAATTTGCCTGCGACCTGACCTTTTAGGCTTGTCGGATCGACCGGCAGGCTTGCATAGGGTTTGAGTGCCTCGCGGCTCAGCAGCGCTGCGACGGCAGCGACGCTGCCGGAAACTTGCGCCGAGAACTGGGCTGGTGTCGGCTTCATCTCGGCATTGGCAACTTGGAACATGCCCTGGGACAGGATCAGCGGACTGCCGGCGCCGCTGTCGAGGCTGCCTTGGGTGGCGATGAAAGTCGACGTCCGCCCAGTCACATGGCCGGTGCCTTCAACATCCCGCAAGGGCGGCACTCCAGGCAAGAATTCGACGACGCCTTTCGATATGGTGAAATCCAGCGCCACAGCCTTGTCGGGGGGCGCGTGTTGCAGCCGCATCGCCTTGATCATCGCGGCATCGAAATCGACTTGCAGCGAACCCTTCTCGACCAGGCCGCCTTTCCAATGCGACAGAAACCAACTCCGTACAGGGGCTACGATAAAGGCTGGCCACAGCCGCACTGCGACGCGGCTCCGCGTCGGGCCGACCGAAGCACCGAGACGGAGATGCGGCCCATTGGTCCAGTCGACGGTACCAGTCATCGCGAAGCTGCATTCGGGCCCGCTGAAGCTGAACTGGTCGATCGCCAGAGTTTTTTGCGCAAGATTGAGACGGACACCAAGGCCGAACTGGGTGACAGCGATCGGCGCTTCGCCGGGCCGTTCCGCGCCGTAAATCTCCTGCCGCGCATTGACGAGGCGAATCTGCCAAGGCTCTCCCTCTCGGACCGGCGGAACGATGGCGCCCTTGAAGGCGAAATCCGTGCTGCTGGCGCGCAACTGCAGCTGGTCCACCGCAATATGGCGGGTCGACCGATCCCAATGGAAGCCGGCATCGATCGAATCGATCATCTTCGGTTCGTCATTGGGATCATCGAAGCGCAAATATCCGGCGCCGAGCGCGATCTCGCCGGCGATCTCGGCAAGGCCGCCATCCGGCGCCAAGGACATGGTGAATTTGCTTGCGATCGGCATGTCGAAATCAACGCCGATCTTGCGCAGGCCGGTGACGAGCAAGATCTCGTCGAGCGAGATATTTTTGGTGCCAATGTCGAGGCGGCGCATGCCGGTCGGAACGCCGGAGGCATTGGCCGAGATCGACCAAGTACCGTTCGGCCCTTCCGCCGACAGGCTGAAATTAGTGCCGCCGCCCGATTTGTCGAACGCGAGATTCAGCCCCTCATAGACGCGGGTTTCTTCGGCGGCGCGATCGGCGATGACGAGCCGGCCGCGCGCTATGCCGACCTTGTCGATCGCGGCCAGCGGACTGTCGGGCTTGGTCGACATATCGATCAAGAGCCGGAGCGCCGCACCAATGCGCTTTACGGCCAGGGAGCGCGGCGGCACAGCCGATTTTTCGAGAAATGCCGTCTGGCCGCTCGCGAGAGATTGCGCGGGCTTTTCAATCTGCACCGCAGCTTGGTGCTTGCCGGCGCTGATATCGCCGATCCCCGCAGCAAGCGGCAGCAGCGGTGTAGCACCCTGCCGGCCGCCACCGGCGGAGACGGCAAGCGAGCCGTCGCGCAGCAGCTCGAGACGCACTTCAATGCCGAATATCTCGAGCCGCTTGGGCAGGACCTTGCCGAACAGCAGAGCGAACATGTCGACCGAGACCTCGGCGCGCGGCGCAGAGATGATCGTTTCGCCGGATTCGTCTGCAAGCGACAGATTGTTGATGCTGAGCGTCGGCCCGAAGCCATGCGCGACGAGAGAAACCTCGCCGACCTTGAAAGCATAGCCATGACCGACGCGCTCATCGAGCGCGCGGGTGATGCGCGTGCCCATTCCGGCGAGCGCGATCGGCCCCTTGCCGAGATAGAGAACGACAAATCCGCCGACCAATGCGACGACTAGGATGAGACCGGCCAGCGAGCCCAGCGTGCGCCGCACAATACATGCCGCCAGCGACGGCGAGCGCAGCACTTTGAGCGGCCAAGCACCCCCGACCGGGTCCGAACATTCGGCCCGAGAATCCCCCGCAAAGTCCGGTCGGGAGCGAAGATCTTCACTGTGGTCGACCAAACCCAGGTGGCCTTTCGCTACGAGCGCGCGTCTGAGCATGTCCCCGAAAAGTTGATAGACTTTTCCGATAGAGGACATGCTCTATCCTTTTTAAACAGAGCCGATTTGTCCCGATCATGCGGAATCGCTTCGCAATTCCGCATGATCGGGATCGGCTCTGGAAACAGGATTCGTACCCGAATATACGGGCTTTGTCGAAAGCCGCGCAGTCTATTCGGCCACGCGCAATTCCAGCTCTGCGAATTACCGTTTATTGAGACGAAAGGAAGGCGATGATGGGCAAGAAACTGGGTCGAGGCGAGAAAGCGCCGGATTTCGAGCTGCCGGACGACCGCGAGAAGACACGTTCGCTGAAGTCTTATGCAGGTAAAAAGCTCGTCCTTTATTTCTATCCTAAGGACGACACCTCCGGCTGTACGAAAGAAGCACTGGACTTTTCAGGCCTTAAAAGCGAATTCGACAAGACTGGCACGGCTATTCTCGGTGTTTCGCCGGATTCACCTGCAAGCCATGGAAAATTCAAGAGCAAGCATAAGCTCAGTCTCGATCTCGCCTCGGATCCATCGAAGGCCATGCTCGAAGCCTATGACGTCTGGACTGAAAAGAGCCTGTATGGGCGAAAATATATGGGAGTCGAACGCACGACCTTCCTCATCGGCCCGGACGGCAAGATCGCCGAGGTTTGGCACAAGGTCAAAGTCCCAGGCCATGCCGAGGCCGTGCTCGCGGCGGCGCGCGGCCTCGCCTGAAACGATTTGGCCTTAGCCGAATATTAACCTTAACATTGTGTTCTAACGCCCAGTTTCGTTGCATGGATTGGGTGGAAGAGCATGCTCGCGGGTCGAACAGAAGCCGGCACGGGAGCGAAGCATGTTCAGCTGCGGCTCACCCTTGTCATGACACGCGGGTCACGAACGCTCGTCTTGCCGCCGTTTGCCCTGGCGGTGCTTGTCGGGCTCCTGCCGATCGCCGGTGTCATCTATCTCGCGGCCACATGCTATTTCATATTCCATGACGATCTGCTCGCCGGCCTGACGAGACGTCAGATCGAAATGCAATATAGCTATGAGGATCGCCTCGCGCGCCTGCGCCACGAGATCACCAATCTGACGCAGCATGCAAGGATCAATGAGGCGGAACTTGCCGAAAGGCTCGGCAGCCTCACGGCGCGGCAGGGCCAATTGGAGAGCCGGACCACTCTCGTCGTCGCTTTAGCCGAGCGCGCGAAGGCGCTGCATGGGTCAGCCGGCGCTAGCGCAGTGACCCCGAAGACTGCGGCAGGGGCGAACCCGCTTTGGTCAGGTGCTTTCGCGCCGGATCTCCCGACCGCGGCGAGCGCTAATGCGCCGCTCAGCGCAATCGGTGCCGGGCCCGAATTCGGCGGCCCGAAGCCGCAGCCGGAAGGATTTGAGTTGCGCCTCGACGATCAGACAGGCGCTCGCCCGCCCGGGGCGGCGGACGGCACAGCCGGCCAAGAGCGCCGGGCTTTGGACAGGCCCGCGTTAAATCACGATGACTTTGGATTGAATCAATCCAAAGTCATGACTGAGACATCGGATATATCCGATGTCTCCAGAAACGTGATCGATTCCAAAAGTGTAGAGCGGGATGCGGGCGGAAAACCGGTTCCCGCTTTTCCTCATCCCGCTCTGGCGCCTTTGAGTTTCGACTTCGACCTGCCCCTGGCGACGCAGCTCGACCATCTGGCCGCGCGCCAAGACCACCTCGATCATGTGCAATTGGCCCTATTGAATGATTTGCAGGAACCGGCCAAGCGGATCTCGACGCAGTTTCGCGCCGCCTTCAACGCCGCCGGGCTCGCTGCAGATCAGCTCGTCCTGCCGGCGGGCGAGGCGCAGGCCGGCGGCTCGGCGGCGACGGGCGGACCCTTCGTGCCTTTGCCGGAGGATTCGCGTGACGGCGCCGCTTTCGTGCGCGCTGCGACCGATGCCCAAAGCGCCATCGCCACAGCAGAAAAGCTCGGCCTCATCGCCACGCATGTGCCGCTCGCCGCGCCGCTGCCCGGCCCGCTCGACGTCACCTCGCCCTTCGGGCCGCGGATCGATCCTTTCCTCGGCCGTCCGGCCCTGCATACGGGTGTCGATCTGCGTGAAGATTACGGCGCCCAGGTAAGGGCGACGGCCGACGGCACGGTGGTCTTCGCCCATGCCGACGGCGGCTATGGCAATATGGTCGAAATCGACCATGGCAATGGCTTGAGCACACGCTATGCGCATCTCTCGAGCTTCGCCGTGAGGCCGGGTGAGAAGGTCAAGGCCGGGACAATCGTCGGCCGCATCGGCGAAACCGGCCGCGCCACCGGTCCGCATCTTCATTATGAGACGCGGATCGACGGCGAGCCGGTCAATCCAGAGCGCTTTCTCAAAGCCGGCCTGCTCCTGCGCATGGCCCGCAACGGATCGGAACTGTAGCCGGCCGCCAAAAGGTCCGCAGCTTTTACGCGAACTGTTCCAACCATCGGCAGAGCCGCCAAAGCCCCAGCAAATCACTTTTGGACCTAGCTTCGGCACTAAAATCCTGTAAGTTTCCCGATTACTTCCGGGGCGTGCGGCATTCACGAGGGCCAAACCCAGCATTCGTCCCTCGGGGGAAGGAAAATCAGATCCGATCGATTGACCCGGAACTTGGTTAAGATTACAACTTTAACGAGTATCGTGTGACAATCTTTACCAAGCTCGAACTTCCGCCGGGGGCGCATATGAACGCGACTAAAAGCTCGCCATCCCGCACCCGAGCCCGGACTGTGCGTCCGGCGGAGCCTCCTGTGCCGGCCGAGCGGGCGAAACCCGAACGGTCATCCCCCTATAGCCGGCAGCCCGGCAAAGATGCGGCAAGTGTCGCGGAATATATCGCCTCGATCACGGCCGAACTCGCCGGCATGGCGGGCGCCGCAAGGCTCGACATGCTCACCTATTTTCTCAATATGGCAAGGCTCGAGGCCGAGTTCCACATGCGCCGGCGGGACTAACATAGAGTGGAAAAGGCTGCGCCAGCATTCGGGGCGAATTCACGGCTCACAGCCGGCTGACGAGATCGCCGTCTTGGCGTTCGAGCTGACCGGCGAGTTCCAATTCGAGCAATATGGCACGGACTTCGCCGGCCGGCGCCTGGGCGGCGCGGGCAAGCTCGTCGATCGAGATCGGCGACGGCCCCAAAAGCGCGATGATCCGGCTGCGCATCTTCCCATGGTCCAGCTGCGACGGCGCTATGCTGCCACTTTCGCTGCGCGGCGCAACGCCCATGCGACCCGCGCGTTCTTCTTCGCCGTGACCGTTCTCGCCGGCCGCCGCCTTGGGCGCGGCTTCGATCTCTGGCAGATCGAGCTCGTCCCACAAAGCCTCAATCAGCACCGCCGGCGGCTCGGTCTCGGCGAAGAGATCCTTGCTCATCGGCCGTTCGATCTGCCGCGCCAGCGCATCGATGACATCTTGGGCGGAGGTGCAGATGGTGGCGCCGTCGCGCAGGAGATCATTGGTGCCTTCGGCGCGGGGATCGAGCGGCGAGCCGGGCACGGCAAAAACCTCGCGGCCCTGCTCCGCCGCAAAGCGCGCGGTGATCAAAGAGCCCGAACGGCGTGCCGCCTCGACCACCACAGTGCCTTGCGCAAGCCCGGCGACGAGCCGATTGCGGCGCGGAAAGTCGCGCCCTCGCGCCTCCCAGCCGAAGGGCATTTCGCTGAGTGCCGCGCCATGCGCGATCAGGCGCTCCAGTGCCTCCGCATGTTCGGCCGGATAAATCTTGTCATGCCCGCCGGCGAGCACGGCAATGGTGCCCGAGTCCATGGTCGCCTGATGGGCGCGAATGTCGATGCCGCGGGCAAGGCCCGAAACGGTGACAAAGCCCGCCTGGGCGAGGCCGCGCGCGAGGCGCTCGGCAAAGGCAAGCCCGGCGCCCGAGGCATTGCGCGCACCGACAATGGCGACCGCCGGGCGGGTAAAGATCGCCGGATCGCCGCGCAGCGCAATGAGCGGCGGCGCTGAATCGATCCGGCGCAGCAAGTGAGGATAATCCGGCTCGCCGATCCCGACGAAACGGGCGCCGCAGCGCGCCGCCTCCGCCATTTCGCGCTCGATCTCTTCTTCGCTCGCAAGCCGCACCGGGCGGCCGCGTGGCGCGAGCCCGGGCAGCGCTTGGAGCGCGGCGCGCGCACTGCCAAAACGATTGATCAAAGCGCGAAAGGTCCGCGGCCCGATGCTCTCGCTGCGCATGAGACGCAGCCAATCGAAGCGTTGCGCCTCCGAAAGCTGCGGCCCGTCGCCCTCCTTCATGCGCTCTGTCCGATCTTGGTCTCGGTGCCATTGACGAGCCGCAGAATATTGCCGCGATGCGTGAACCAGAGGAGCGCTGCAAGCAAAGTGTAAAGGATCGCGACATCGAAGCGTCCGAAGAGAAGGAGTGCGATGGGCGTTGCCGCGCTCGCGATGAGCGCGCTCATGGAGGAATAGCGCGTCGCCGCGGCGGCGATCAGCCAAAGCGCGATGAAGATAAGCCCGGCGCGCCAATCAAGCGCGAGAAGCGTGCCTAGAAAAGTCGCGACGCCTTTGCCGCCTTTGAATTTCAGCCAGAAAGGAAAGACATGGCCCAAAAAGGCCCCGAGCGCGGCAAAGAGCGGCGGAATGCCTGGCGCGCCATAGGCGACGATGAGCACCGCCGCGGCGCCTTTCAGCGCATCGAGAAGAAGCGTCGCGGCCGCAAGATCTTTTCGGCCGGTGCGCAAAACATTGGTCGCGCCGATATTGCCCGAGCCGATGCCGCGCAGATCTGCCATGCCAGCCATGCGGGTGAGCAACAGGCCGAAAGGGATTGCGCCGCAGAAATAGCCGAAGAGAAGAGCAAGGAAGCTGGCGGAAAGGTCGAACACTTGGGGAGCCGGGTGTTTGGAGCGAAGGGACGCTGAGCAAACTAGCCGGGCTGCGGCGGTGGGGCAACTGGTTGGAGGAGGACGCCAACTGAATGCCGGGCTTTGACAATAGTGGGCCTTCAGTCAGTGCCATAGGAACGACGGCAAAGAATGTGTGGCATCTCAGCCATTTACAATCGGAGCCATACCGTCACAAACTGAACGCAGAAATCTGCCACCTATGAGAAGCTGGCGGTTCGCGCTAACGTCTCACCGCGGATCAGGAGATCCCCCAATTCACGTGAGAATGCAACATCAATGAATTGGAGTGAGCACTCGATTGTAGAAGAAGTACATACGCGCGGATGGACGCGATTCAGTTTCCGTGGCAAGGCCAGGGCCGAAGATTTTAACAGGCGCCTAGGTGTGCTGTTTGAAGAATACCCCCTCGGATCTGTATCTCGCGTCCTACGCCCATACAGCCAAAGCGAGGCTCCTAGGGGGTCTATGTCATCGCTCACGGGCTTCGCTGCGCAGCCTATTCATACGGATGGAGCGCATAAGCCGACACCTCCTCGGTACATTTTGCTTCGATGTCTCAATCCGGGCGAGTCAAGCTGCCCGACTGTGATTTGGGTACTTAAGTGGGACACCTTGGAGCGAGACTGGCCAGCGAACCTGGCGCGCGGAGGCTGGCTGATCCGGTCTTCAGACCAAACTCGTTTCTACGGCCAAGTTCTTGAACGAGTTGCCAGAGGCATGGCACGCATAAGATTTGATCCATTCTGCATGCGACCGCCGCTAATAGCGGGCACAATCGCGGCGGCTACCAATTGCATCGAGCGATACGCTGAGGTGAATACTGTCGAATTAGATAGGGGCGATTGCCTGCTACTTGACAATTGGCGAGTTCTCCACGGTCGAGGAGAAGGAGCGGCCAGAGCCCCGTCGAGACAAATGGAACGGTGGAGATCAGGGGGCTAAAATGGATTGGGACAGCGCCACGCTACTGAGCAAAGCGAAGCTATATGGCGAACGTGCCCATGAACAGCCGATCAACTCAGCTTTATTTGGCTTTTGGATGAGCCTATGCCTTGAACTGCTATCTCGTGCCGCCCTTGCGAAAATTCATCCCGTGTTGCTGGCCGATCCTCGCGACGAGGGTAATATCCAATATTCCTTTGGGATCATTCCTAAAAGCAATCCGCGGTCGATACAGGCGAAGACTGTTTTTGCGCGTTGTTCGATATTTATCGCTGGCTTCACAGACCAGATGTCTGCGCACTGCCTAATTATAGCAGATAGGAGAAACAAAGAGCTTCATACCGGAAGCGCTGAATTCGAGGGCATCGACAACTCGACGTGGCTTCCGCAGACATACGAAGTCTTTGAGGTTCTGCTTAAACACCTTGAAATCGACTTCGCCAGTTTCTTTGGCGACGACCAGGCAAAAGTCGCCCTTGCGATGCTCAAAGACCGCCGCCAACACATCAAATCCGAAGTTCAAAAGAAAGTCGCCGAGGCACGGAGAAAATTTGAAGCCTTAAACGGCGAGGAGAAGGCCACTCGCGCCGCAAAGGGGCAAGAGCTAGTAACGGCCTGGGTCAAGCGGAGCGCGCTTCGGCAGATTTGTAAATGCCCCTCTTGTGGCTTCAATGCAGCACTTTCAGGAGAATCCCAAAGCCGCGGGCCGGTTAGGGTCGACGAAGATAAAGGAATAATCACGCGCGAGGTACGCGTGCTGCCGAACGCTCTGCATTGTCCTACGTGCCTGTTGGAGCTGAGCGGCTACCAAGAGCTCCTCCAAGCCCAATTAGGCAAAGTATTTGTTACGTCGGAGGAGGAAGACCCAATCGAGTTCTTTGGCATTATCCCAGAAGAGCACGTCGATATTGACCTCCTCATGCGTCAGTACCACGAAGGCGAGTACGACAACGAGTAATCTCCGCTCAAGCAGCGCAAATGTCCTGAATGGAAAACGGCTTTCATATTGCCCATCTAGCTTCCGCCAAGGCCAATTCATGCCTGCGCGAGGAAACGCCGATGCCCTATGAACTTTATTATTGGACCGGAATCCAAGGTCGCGGCGAGTTCGTCCGATTGGCGCTCGAAGAAGCGGGAGCCGAATATGTCGATGTCGCGCGCGAATCTGAGGAAAGGGGACAGGGAACCCCGGCGATGATGCGGCTCATCGAAAGCCGCACCGAGCCTCACATCCCCTTTGCACCGCCGTTTCTCAAAGACGGCGATCTGATCGTGCCGCATGTGGCGAACATCTTGCTGTATTTGGGGCCGAAGCTTCATCTTGCGCCCGAAGATGAAAAACTGCGCTATGTCGCCAACGGCTTGCAATTGACCGTCACTGATTTTGTCGCCGAAATCCACGACACGCATCATCCGATCGCAAGCTCCCTCTATTACGAAGATCAGAAAGAGGCTGCCAAAGCGCGATGCGGCGATTTCCTTAACCATCGGCTTCCGAAATTTATGGGCTATTTCGAACGTATCCTGCAGCAAAATCCGTCCGGCACCCGCCACGCCGTGGGAGATAAGCTGACTTACGTCGATCTCTCTCTGTTTCAGCTGATCGAGGGTCTGCACTATGCGTTTCCGCGGGCCATGCGGGGCTTCGAGAAGCATTATCCCGCTCTTGCAGCGTTGCGCGAGGCCGTCCGCAGACGTCCGAATATTGCGCGCTATCTGGCCTCCGAGCGGCGTGTTCCGTTCAACGAGGACGGGATCTTCCGCCATTATCTGGAGCTCGATCAGGAGCCGGCCTGAGCAAAAAACAGCTGCGGCACCGCCTATGCGCAGCGCGCTTTGCCGCAACGCCTGCCGCTCCTCTCCCCACGAGCGCAGCGAAACGGGGAGAGGTAAGGTGACGGGCTGGGAGAGTTGCCACAGCAATTTTGGTAGGCACATCAGACACGCCCTCATCTGCAACGCAGCCAATCACCAAGCCCCTCACCCTCACCCTCTCCCCGTTTCGCTGCGCTCACGGGGCGAGGCGACGCGCGGCACCGATCTCGGAGCTCCTGTTGCCGTCAATCGAATTGCAGCATAGTGACCGATCAGGTGATTCCACTCTCCAATTGAAATCCCGGGCGCATGGCAAGCTCGCACGACTTTCCCTATTCTCGCTCTGCTGTCCCAAATCGCAGCTGGCCGATCTTTCGTTCGCTTGCCGCCTATCGCTTCTCCTTCCTGCCGCAGGATTTCATCGCCGGCCTGACATTGGCCGCTATCGCTATCCCCGAACAGATGGCGACGGCGGGCCTCGCCGGGCTTTCTCCAGAGATCGGCTTCTTCGCCTTTCTGGCCGGATCTTTGGCCTTTGCGATCTTTGGCGAGAGCCGCTTCCTCTCATGCGGCGCGGATTCGACCATCGCGCCGATCTTCGCTGGCGGGCTGGCGCTTCTGGCCACCACCGGCTCCGCCGATTATGCGGCACTCGCCGCCGCCTTGGCGCTGATGGTCGGCGTCTTGCTTGTCGCCGGCGGGTTTTTTCGGCTCGGGTGGATCGCCGATCTTCTCTCGGTTCCGGTGACAACCGGCTTTCTCGCCGGGATCTCGATCCATATTCTCGTCTCGCAACTGCCGAGCCTGCTCGGACTGCCGCATCAGTCAGCGTCGATGATCCGGAGCGCCCTCCATCTGGCAACCCGTCTCGGCGGTGCCAATCATTTCACAGTGGCGATCGGTCTCGGCGTCCTGGCACTCGTCGCGATGGCCGAACGTTTCAACGCGCGCATTCCAGGTGCGCTGATCGGCCTCGTTCTTGCCACTGCAGCGGTCATCCTATTCCATCTGGAGGCGCACGGAGTCGCCGTCATCGGAAGTGTCGTGGGACGATGGCCGTCCTTGTCGCTCCCATTCGCACCCGTCGACAAGCTCGCCTACCTCGTTCCGCTGAGCCTGCTCATCACGCTCGTCGTCATGATCCAGACGGCGGCGACGACGCGCTCCTTCCCGTCCAATCCCGACGTGCCGCCCGATGTCGACCGCGATTATGTCGGCGTCGGCGCCGGCAGCATACTGGCCGGCCTCTTCGGCGCCTTTCCGCTCAACGCGAGCCCGCCGCGCACGGCGATCGTGGCGCAGGCCGGCGGACGCTCGCAGCTCGCAGGACTCGTCGCATCGGCCCTTGTGATCGCCATACTGATCTTCGGCGCGCGGCTCTTGACCCATGTCCCCAATGCGGCTTTGAGCGGCGTGCTGCTGTTCGTGGGCGTGCGGCTCATCCGCGTCCGGCAGATGGCGGCCATATACCGCCAATCCTTTGGCGAATTTCTGCTGATCGTCGCCACATGGGCTGCGATCGTCCTCATGCCGATCGAGGAGGGCGTGGCGATCGGCATTATGCTGTCGCTGCTGCACGGCATCTGGAGCATCACGCGCGCCCATGCCATTATCTTCGAGCGCGTGCCCGGAACAACGATCTGGTGGCCGCCGACGCCGCAACATCACGGCGAGACCTTGCCGCATGTTGTGGTATTGGCGTTCCAGGCGCCGCTCTCCTTCCTCAATGCCTATTCGTTTCGCCGCGACGTTCTGGCGATCTTGCGTGACGCGCCCGCGCCGGTGCGGCTCGTCGTTCTGGAAGCGAACGCCATTCCGGACATCGATTTCACTGCGGCGCAAATGTTGAACATGCTCATCCGCCACTGCCGGGAAGAGCATATTATTTTCGCCATAGCGCGGCTCGAGTCGCTGCGCGCGCAAAAGGCCGTGAAGCGCTTCGGGATCGATGCGGCGCTTGGACCCGGCCGGCTGTTTCACAGCGTCGACGAAGCGGTCAAGGCATTGGCGCCACAGCTTCCAGCGATCTCGCCCGCCTCCGACAGTGTCGGGCGGCATGAATGAGCCGAGCAGCGGCTCCAAACTCACGCCGGCTGCGCCGTCGGGCGGATCAGGATCTCGTTCACATCGACATCTGCCGGCTGCTCGATCGCAAAAGCAATCGCCCGAGCGATCGCATCGGCCGGGATCGCCATCTTCCGATAGTGATCGATCTGCTGTTTGAGCTCAGGGTCCGAAATCGTCTCGGCGAGTTCGGATTCGACCGCGCCGGGCGAGATGATAGTGACGCGCAATTTATCGCCCGCCTCTTGGCGCAGACCTTCCGAGATCGCCCGCACCGCATATTTGGTGCCGGAATAAACGGCCATCGTCGGCCGCACGACATGGCCGGCCACTGAAGCGATGTTGACGAAGTGACCACTCTCTTGCGCGCGAAAAATCGGCAGGGCGGCAGCAATGCCGTAGAGCACACCTTTGATATTGACATCGATCATCTGGTCCCATTCCGCGACCTTCAATTGATCGAGGAGCGAGAGCGGCATCAGCCCGGCATTATTGATCAGCACATCGAGACGGCCGAAGCGGCGTTGCGCGGATTCGACGAAAGCCAAGAGCTCGTCATGCTTGGTGACATCGAGCGGATGCGAATCCGCCTCGCCCCCAGCCTTGACGATGTCGCTTGCTACGGCCTTCAATTTGTCGACGCGGCGCGCGCCGAGAAAAACTTTCGCGCCGCGCTCGGCGAGAAGCCGCGCCGTCGCTTCGCCTATGCCGCTGCTTGCGCCTGTGATAGCGACGACCTTGCCATAAATGCCGGACATGATGAACTCCATGATTTTCGGAGGCAGCGAACTTACATCCTGGAAACAGCGCAAGCGCTGCCGGAGAAGCGGGCCGATACTGTCATGAAAGATAGGGCGGACGGGGGTTTTCGGCTTGATCCGGATTGCTGGAATTTGCGCCGATTGCTCACCCCGCCTGATGCGCAATCTCGCCGCCAACCAAGGTTAGCTTCACCCTGCCCTGCATGCGCGCCTCGTCGAAGGGCGTGTTCTTGCAGCGCGAATGGAGTTTCGCCGGATCGACGACATAGGGCTCATCGGGATCGAAGCGGATGAGATCGGCCGGCGCGCCGATCGCGAGCCGGCCCTGTGGCAGACCGAGAATCTCGGCCGGGCGCGACGACATGGCTGCGAGGAGACGCGGCAGCGCCACATCGCCGGCATGAACGAGGCGCAGACCGGCCGACAGCATGGTCTCAAGCCCGATCGCGCCATTCTCGGCTTCGGCAAAGGGCAATCTCTTCGTCTCGACATCCTGCGGATTGTGATCGGAGACGATGACATCGATGACGCCTTCGGCCAGAGCTTCGACAAGTGCGCGGCGGTCGTCTTCATGCCGCAAAGGCGGCGCGAGCTTCAGAAACGTCCGGTAATCGCCGATGTCGTTTTCGTTCAAGGTGAGATGATTGATCGAGGTGCCGCAAGTCACCGGCAGGCCGTCAGCCTTGGCCTTGCGGATGACATCGAGCGAAGCGGCGGTCGAGACGATGGCGGCGTGGTAGCGCGCGCCGGTGAGCGCCACGAGCCTGATGTCGCGATCGAGCATGATTGTTTCCGCTTCGCGCGGAATTCCGGGGAGCCCGAGCCTGAGCGCCAATTCGCCTTCATTCATCACCCCTTCGGACGCGAGATCGGGATCTTCGAGATGGTGAATGATGAGCGCGTTGAAATCCTTCGCATAGGCCATGGCGCGGCGCATCACCTGCGCATTGGCAACTGAGCGCGCCGCATCGCTGAAAGCGACGGCGCCAGCTTCCAAAAGCAGGCCGACCTCCGCGAGGTCGGTCCCGCGCAGGCCTTTCGTGAGCGCTGCCGCCGGCAAGACGCGCACTCTGCCCGTATCGCGCGCGCGGCGCAGGAGAAAATCGACCACCGCCGGCTCATCGACCGGCGGATTCGTGTCGGGCCGCGCGATGATGGTCGTGACGCCGCCGGCCGCAGCCGCAGCAGTCGCCGTCGCGATCGTCTCCCGATGCTCGGCGCCCGGCTCGCCGACGAAGGCGCAAAGATCGATCAGGCCGGGTGCCACGACATCGCCGCCGCAATCGATGATATGCGCATGCGACGGCAGAGCGCCCGCGGCAATTTCGGGGCCGAGATCGCGGATCATCCCGTCGATGACGAGGACGCCGCCGAAACTCTCCTTTTCAAGGCTCGGGTCGACGAGCCTTCCATTGACCAGCGCAAAAGGCTGATGCGCGATGGCCGACGAAGAAAGGGAGGTCATCGCCGCTCACGCATGGTCGTCATAGCTCGCATTGGGGAGATGTTGCGCAAGTGCTTCGAGCACGGCCATGCGCACGGCGACGCCCATTTCGACCTGCTCGCGGATGAGGCTCTGGGGCCCGTCGGCGACAGCCGAATCGATCTCGACGCCACGATTCATCGGGCCGGGATGCATGACGAGCGCGTCCTTCTTCGCATAGGAGAGCTTTTCCGCATCGAGACCGAAGAAGCGGAAATATTCGCGCGAAGACGGCACGAAGCCGCCGTTCATCCGCTCTCTTTGCAGGCGCAGCATCATCACAATATCGGCATCGGCGAGTCCACTCTTCATGTCGCGGAAGATGTCGACGCCGAGGCGCTCGATGCCGGAAGGCAGCAAGGTCGAGGGACCGACGACGCGCAGCCGCGCGCCCAAGCGCGACAAGAGGAGAATATTCGAGCGGGCGACGCGCGAATGCAGAATATCGCCGCAGATCGCGACGATGAGCCCTTCGATCCGCCCCTTGTTGCGCCTGATCGTCAGTGCATCGAGCAGCGCTTGGGTCGGATGTTCATGCGCGCCGTCTCCGGCATTGACGACCGAGCAATCGACTTTTTTCGCCAAGAGATGCACGGCGCCCGCCTGGGCATGGCGCACGACGATGATGTCGGGGCGCATGGCGTTGAGCGTCATGGCCGTATCGATCAAGGTCTCGCCCTTCTTCACGCTCGAAGTCGGCACCGACATGTTCATGACATCGGCGCCGAGCCTTTTGCCCGCCAGTTCGAAGGAGGACTGGGTGCGTGTCGAGGCTTCGAAGAAAAGATTGATCAAAGTCCGCCCGCGCAGCGTCGCGCGCTTCTTCTCGATCTGCCGCGAGACGCCGACCGCGTCCTCGGCCATATCGAGCAAAGTCAGGACATCATGCGCGGAAAGCCCTTCGATGCCGAGCAGATGCCGGTGACGAAATTTTAAGATGGGCCGCAGATCATCAGGCATTAAAGCGGCTCTATGGGGTGAATTCGCTGGTTCCGCAAGTGCCGGTAGGCGGAACTATCCACAGTTCGCTTGCGCGAACGTCCGCCAGCGGCCGATAACGGCGTCGGGAGCGCGGGCGGAAGCGCCCGGCGGCATCCCCCTGCCGCTTTTGTGACCAAAGGACCGGAAGAGGCGGCGGACTGCCGTCATGACCGTGTTGCCGCGGCCCCGAGGAAACCTATAGCCGATTGATATTACGTATTATTTATGCCTTTCATCGAAGCTCACCGGGGCAGCGGGCCGCTCGCCTAAATCTGGCTTGGGAAGAGAGCCGGCCTTGCAACGCCGGGCGGTTTGGCCCATATGGCGAATTGACTGAGGCTTCACCCTCCCCGACCGACACCGCGAAAAATCGCGCCCGGCTGCCCTTTCCAGCCGAAAGCATTTTGTTTTGCCAGCCCCAGTCTCGTATGCGTCATGCGATTCCGCTGCGGTCTCGCGGCGGGATTTTTATTGAAACAAGAAGCCATGCGGCCCGTTTCGTCGCCGGCTTTGCAGATTTGCCGGCCGCAGCGGAGCCAAGCGCAAGAACAGCACGGGGCCGTCCGCCGGCGCATGAGGACCAAGACTTCCATGCATCTCGTCATCGTCGAATCGCCCGCCAAGGCCAAGACGATCAACAAATATCTCGGGCGAGGCTATGAGGTCCTCGCCTCTTTCGGACATGTGCGGGATCTGCCGGCCAAGGATGGATCGGTCGACCCGAATGCCGATTTCGCCATGCTTTGGGAAGTGGATACCAAAGCCGCCAAGCGCCTTGCCGACATTGCCGCAGCCGCGAAATCTGCCGATCGCATCATTCTCGCGACCGATCCCGATCGCGAAGGCGAGGCCATCTCCTGGCATGTGCTCGAAATTTTGAAGGCGAAGAAGGTCCTCAAGGACAAGCCGGTCGAGCGCGTCGTCTTCAATGCCATCACCAAATCGGAAGTGCTCGACGCGATGAAGCACCCGCGCGAGATCGATGCCGCGCTGGTCGATGCCTATCTCGCCCGCCGCGCGCTCGATTATCTCGTCGGCTTCAATCTCTCGCCGGTTCTGTGGCGTAAACTGCCCGGCGCGCGCTCGGCCGGGCGGGTCCAATCCGTTTCCCTGCGCCTCGTCTGCGACCGCGAACTCGACATCGAGAAATTCGTCGCCCAGGAATATTGGTCGATCGTCGCCCATCTCGAGACGGCGGCCAAGGCGCCCTTCATCGCCAGGCTCGTCGCGGCCGATGGCGAAAAGCTCGCGCGTCTCGACATCGGCACCGGCGCCGCAGCGGAAGCCTTTAAAGAGGCACTAGAGAAAGCCAAATTTTCTGTCACCAATGTCGAGTCGAAGCCTGCCAAGAGACATCCGGCCGCGCCCTTCACCACCTCGACCTTGCAGCAGGAAGCCTCGCGCAAGCTCGGCTTCGCCCCCGCCCGCACCATGCAGATCGCCCAGCGCCTTTATGAGGGCGTCGACGTGGAGGGCGAGACGGTCGGCCTCATCACCTATATGCGCACCGACGGCGTCGATATGGCGCCGGAAGCGATCGCCAAGGCACGCAACGTCATCGGCCAGCAGTTCGGCGCCGCCTATGTGCCCAAAGCGCCCCGCAAATATATAACGAAGGCCAAGAATGCGCAGGAGGCGCATGAGGCGATAAGGCCAACCGATCTCGCCCGCCTGCCCGCAGCGATCGCCCATGCGCTCGAACGCGACGCGGCGCGGCTCTATGAACTGATCTGGACCCGCACGATCGCGAGCCAGATGGAATCGGCCGATCTCGAGCGCACCATCGTCGATATCCGTGCCGAGGCGGACAAGAAAAACCTCTATCTGCGCGCCACCGGCCAGGTCATCCGTTTCGACGGCTTCCTCAAGCTCTATCAGGAAGGCCGCGACGACGAGGAGGATGATGAGGCGGGCCGGCTGCCGCCGATGCAGAAGGGCGAGATTCTCACCAAGAAGAAGATCGAGGCCACGCAGCATTTCACCGAGCCGCCGCCGCGCTTCACCGAGGCGACGCTCATCAAGCGCATGGAAGAACTCGGCATCGGCCGGCCTTCGACCTATGCCTCGACGCTCGCCGTGTTGAAGGACCGCGGCTATGTGAGGCTCGACAAGAAGCGGCTCTTTCCGGAAGACAAGGGCCGCCTCGTCACCGCCTTTCTCGAAAGCTTCTTCACCCGCTATGTCGGTTATGATTTCACCGCCGATCTCGAAGAAAAGCTCGACCGCGTCTCCAATCACGAAATCGATTGGAAACAGGTGCTGCGCGATTTCTGGACCGATTTTTCGAGCGCGCTCGCCGGCACTAAGGATTTGCGCACGAGCCAGGTGCTCGACAGCCTCAACGAGCTGCTCGGCCCGCATATATTTCCTCAGAAAGAGGACGGCTCCAATCCCCGCGCCTGCCCGTCCTGCGGCGACGGCCTCTTGTCCTTGAAACTCAGCAAATTCGGCGCCTTCATCGGCTGCTCGAATTATCCCGATTGCAAATTCACCAGGACGCTTGCGAGCGCCGGCGCGGAAAAGGCCGGCCTGGAAGGGGCCGAGCAGCCCGGCGTCAAATTGCTCGGCATCGATCCGGCGACAGGCGAAGAAATCTCTCTGCGCGAAGGCCGTTTCGGCGCCTATGTGCAGCACGGCGAAGGTGAGAAAGGCGAGAAGCCGAAGCGGACTTCGGTGCCGAAGACCATGTCGGTCGCGGCGCTGACGCTCGAAGATGCGATCGGGCTTCTCTCGCTGCCGCGCGAGGTCGCCCGGCATCCGGAGAGCAAGGAGCCGATTTTGGCCGGCATCGGCCGTTTCGGGCCCTATGTCCAGCACGGCAAGACCTACGCCAATATCGGCAAGGACGAGAACATCCTGGAGATCGGCGGCAATCGCGCGATCGATCTCATCGTCGCCAAGGAGAGCGGCCTTTCCGGCCGGCGCTTCGGCGCTGAGGCGGCTGCTGCGAGCCGTGATCTCGGTGAGCATCCGCAAGGCGGCAAGGTCACGATCAAGGCCGGCCGTTTCGGGCCTTATGTGAATTGGGGCAAGATCAATGCGACTTTGCCGCGCGACGCCGATCCGACGAGCCTCACGCTCGGCGAGGCGGTCGCTTTGCTCGCAGCCAAAAGCCAGGGTGGCGGCAGAGGGGGACGCGTGCTCGGCAAACATCCGGACGGCGGCGATATCACCCTTCACAGCGGCCGTTTCGGTCCCTATGTGAGCTATGGCAAGGTCAATGCGACCTTGCGCGATGATCTTTCGCCCGAGACGATCACCCTCGAAGAGGCGATCGGCCTCATCGATGAGAAGCAGGGCCGCGCGCCCTCGAGGAAGAAGGCCGCCGCCAAGGCGGCGAAGCCGGCAGGGAAGACGCCGGCCAAGAAAACCGCAGCGACCAAAGCGGCGCCGGCTAAGACCGCGACCAAAGCAGCCGCAGCGAAGAAAGCGCCGGTGGCGAAGAAAGCGCCCGCGGCAAAACCGACCGCACCGAAAAAGGCCAAGCGCGCGTGATGACGAGAGCCGGCAAGCCCGTCGCAAACGGTGCCGATCCGGTGCAGAAGCGAAAAATTGACGACGTGACAGACGACCAACCGTCCGGCCAATTGCCGACGCGCGAAGACATCTTAAGCTTTCTCAAGCGCGAGCGCGAGGCTGGCGCCGGCAAGATCGGCAAGCGAGAAATCGCCCGGGCCTTCGCGATCAAGGGCGCCGACCGCATCGCACTGAAGCAGATGCTGAAGGAACTCGAAGCCGAAGGCGCGATCGAGCGCCGCCGCAAAGTCCTGCATCGGCCCGGCACTTTGCCGAGTGTCGTGCTCGCCGACATCACCAGCCGCGACAAGGATGGCGATCTTGTCGCCGTCCCGGTCGAATGGGACCCGGAGCAGGGGCCGGTTCCCAAAATCCTGCTCATGCCGAGCCGGCAGCGGCCTGGCGCGGCAACGCCAGGCATTGGCGATCGCGCACTCATCCGCACCGAAGTTCTGCGCGACGCGGCGCCGAACGAGCCCGCCTACAGTGGCCGCGTCGTCAAGCTTCTGCAACGCGCCAGAACGCAAGTGCTCGGCATTTATCGCGCCGATCCGCGTGGCGGCGGCAGAGTCGTGCCGATCGACAAGAAGAATGTCGGCCGCGGTGAACTCTTCGTCGCCGAAGGCAGCGAAGGCAGCGCGCAGGAGGGAGATCTCGTCGCCGTCGATGTCATGCGCGGCAATCGCCTAGGCCTGCCGGCGGCGAAAGTGCGCGAGCGGCTCGGCAGCCTCGCGACCGAAAAGGCGATGAGCCTCATCGCTTTGCATGCGCATGGCATTCCCAATGTCTTCCGCCCCGAGACGATTGCCGAGACCGAGCGCGCAAGGCCCGCTTCTGTCGCGGAACGCGAGGATTGGCGCGCCGTTCCTTTCGTCACCATCGACCCGCCCGACGCCAAGGACCATGACGACGCGGTCTTCGCCGCGCCCGATCCCGATCCCGCCAATCATGGCGGCCATATCATTCATGTCGCCATCGCCGATGTCGCCGCCTATGTCCGGCCTGGCACTTCGCTCGACCGCGAAGCGCTCGACCGCGGCAATTCGGTCTATTTCCCCGATCGCGTCGTCCCCATGCTGCCGGAGCGGATCTCGAACGATCTCTGCTCGCTACGCCCCGATGAAGACCGGCCGGCTTTGGCAATACGGATCACCGTCGCCGCCGACGGCAGAAAGCTGTCGCATCGCGTCCATCGGGTGATGATGCGCTCGGCCGGCAAGCTCACTTATGCGCAAGCGCAGGCAGCCTTCGACGGCATGCCAGGCGCCGAGACGCAAGCCTTGCTCGAAACCGTGCTGCGACCGCTCTTTGCCGCTTATGAAGCTTTGAAGATCGCGCGGACAAAACGGGCGCCGCTCGATCTCGATCTGCCGGAACGCAAGATCCTCTTGAAGCAAGACGGCACGGTCGATCGGGTGATCGTGCCGCCACGCCTCGAAGCGCATCGGTTGATCGAGGAATTCATGATCCTCGCCAATGTCGCCGCGGCCGAGACTCTCGAAGCCCAGCGCCAACCGCTGATCTACCGCGCCCATGACGAGCCGTCGCTTGAAAAATTGAATGCGCTCTCCGAGTTTCTCGCCTCGATCGACATCAAGCTCGCCAAGGGCCAAGTTCTGACGCCGCACCAGTTCAACGGCATTCTCGCCCGCGTCACCGGTACGGAGCATGAGAATATCGTCAATGAGATTGTTCTGCGCACCCAGGCGCAGGCCGAATATGTCACCGAGAATTACGGCCATTTCGGCCTGCATTTGAGGAGTTACGCTCATTTCACCTCGCCGATCCGCCGCTATGCCGATCTCATCGTGCATAGGGCGTTGATCCGCGCTTTTGGCCTTGGCCCCGACGGCCTGCCCAATATGAGCGATGAAGAGCTTGCGGAAATCGCGGCGCGCATTTCCGCAGCTGAGAGGCGCGCCATGGCAGCCGAGCGCGAGACGATCGAAAGGCTCATCGCCGCGCATCTTTCCGCGCAGGTCGGCACGATCTTCGAAGGCCGGATCTCCGGCGTCACCAGGGTCGGGCTCTTCGTCAAGCTGCGCGAGACGGGCGCCGATGGCTTCGTGCCCGCGGCCAGCCTCGGCAAGGATTATTATCATTATGACGAGAGCCTTCACGCGCTCGTGTCAGGCCGCAGCGGCGAAATGCATCGGCTGGGTGACGAGGTGACGGTACGGCTCGTCGAAGCAGCACCCTTTGCCGGTGCCCTACGCTTCGAGCTTTTGAGCGAGGGCAAGCGTGCGCCGCGCGGCAGCCTCGATCGCACCAAAGGCAAGCGCGCCTCGCGCCGCGACAACAGGCCCGATGGCGCACCGCCCGCCTCGCGCGTAAATAGGACGGGTCGAAGATGACATCGGTGATTTCTGGGCGATTTGGGTGATTTTCGGGCGATCCTCGTAGAAATCTTGCCTCGTAGAAATCTTGCCGCGCTCGCTCCTTTTTTCGCGACACATTGGCGTGCCGCCGGGCCTACATGAGAAGCAATGTCCTTCCATGAATATCGAGATCTCCCCGGCGCCCTTCGCAGCGCTGCCATGCGATGAACCTCCTGCAAAGCGCGACCGCGATGCCTGGCAGGCGGTCAAGCGCGGCCTTGCCGGCAAATGCCCGAATTGCGGCAAGGGCAAGATGTTCTATCGTTATCTCAAAGTGAACGACCGCTGCCCCAAATGCGGCGAGGAATTGTTTCATCACCGCGCCGACGACGCACCGCCCTATCTGACGATCCTCGTCGTCGGCCATATCATCGGCTCGGGCATGCTCATTGTCGAAAGCATCGCACCGGACCTACCGCTCATCTATCATATGACGATCTGGCCGGCGCTCACGCTCGGCCTCTGCCTGACGCTGTTGCCGATGTTCAAAGGCGGGCTGATCGCGCATCAATGGGCCTTGCGCATGCACGGGTTCGAAACGGCGGGCGCCGCCGCTCGCGCGCCTGTCAGGCATGACTGAGGACGGCGCGCCCGGGCCCGACGCAGAGCGCGCGGCGTCGCCACGAGCGCTCCTGGCGAAGCTGCATAGACCCGTAAAGCCCCGCGCCGCGGCGTCCATGGTGCTCATCGATCGGAGCGGTTCTGCGCCGAAAGTCCTGCTCGGGCGCCGCAATTCCGCGCTGGCCTTTCTGCCGGGCAAATATGTCTTTCCAGGCGGCCGGGTCGAAGCCGACGATCGCCTGATGCCCGCGTCGGGCGCCTTGCCTGATACGAGTCTCGAAAAGCTCGCGCTCCGCCGAACCCGCGGCTTTCCTGGTCCGCAGGCTTTCGCGCTTGCCGCCATCCGCGAAACCTTCGAAGAAACCGGTCTCCTGCTCGGCACGCGGTCGCAAGCGGCTTCCGCCACGCCGATCCCACCGGCCTGGCAGGCCTTCGCGGACCATGGCTTTGCGCCCGATCTCGCGCCGCTGCGTTTCATTGCCCGTGCCGTCACTCCGCCCGCCTTTCCGCGCCGTTTCGACACGAGCTTCTTTGGGCTTGACGTCAGCGAAATCACGCATCGCATCGACGGTTGCGTCATGAAGGACACGGAACTCGTTGAACTCGTCTGGCTTTCGCTCGAGGAAGCGGCCAAGCTCGACATTCCGCACATCACGGCCATGATCTTGCTTGAGCTCGAGACAAGGATCGCGGCCAATTTCCCCGAACATCTTCCGGTCCCCTTCTTCTATGAGAGAAAGCGCCGCTGGATTCGCGAAGAACTCTGAAAGTGGACGCAAGCGAAGCAGCGGGTGCGGGAGGCCGGCCGGGTCTGGCGCTTGCTGCCGCGATCGCCACGGTTTCGATGGTCGGCGTCGGGCTCTCGCTGAGCATGGCGCTGCTTTCCGTGCGGCTGGCCGAGGCGGGCTATTCCGCGCGCGCGATCGGGCTCAATCCGGCGGCCGGCGGCCTCGCGACCCTCGCGATCGCCACTTTCGTGCCGCGGCTCGCGCGCTGGCTCGGGGTGCGCAGCTTGCTCTTTCTCGCTTTGCTTGCCGCGGTGCTGAGCCTCGCCGCCTTCGCGCTTTATGAAAATTATTGGGCCTGGCTTCTCGTCCGCGGCTTTTATGGCGCTGCGCTCACCGTGCTCTTCGTGCTGAGCGAATTCTGGATCAATACAGTCGCGCCACCGAAAAAGCGCGGCATCATCCTCGGCCTTTACACGACGAGCCTCGCCGCCGGCTTTGCCGCGGGTCCGACGATCCTCGCTTTGACGGGCACGCGGGGCCTGCCGCCCTTCTTGGCTGCCATTGCCCTCTTCCTCGTCGCGGCGGTGCCGGTCGCGCTCGTCGGCGGCCAGGCGCCCGAATTGGAGCAGCAGGCGAAAACCTCCCTCCGCAGCTTTCTTACGGTCGCGCCGGTCGCGACGCTCGCGGCGCTCATTTATGGCGCGATCGAAACCGCCGGCATGAGCCTTCTGCCGGTCTATGCGCTGCGCAACGGCATGGAGGCCGAGACCGGCGCCCTCTTGGTGAGCCTGTTCGCGCTCGGCAATGTCATTTTTCAGATCCCGATGGGCCTGCTCTCCGACCGCTACGACCGGCGCCGCCTGCTCCGCATCAACGCGGCGGCAGGTCTCCTCGGCGCGCTGGCCCTGTCGTTCGCGGGCGGAATGCCATTCGCGATTTTCGCAAGCTTGCTCGTCGTCTGGGGCGGCGTGGTCGGCAGCCTTTATGCGATCGGTCTGGCGCATCTCGGCGCGCGTTATCAAGGCGCCGAACTCGCCGGCGCCAATGCCACCTATATCATGCTCTATTCGGTCGGGATGCTGGCGGGGCCGCCGTTTCTCGGCGTCGGGCTGGACCTTGCGCCCTCGGGCCTTTTTCTTGCCATTGCAGCCATGCTCGCCGCCTATCTCACCATTGCTTCTTGGCGGATCGAGACGGCGCATTCCTGACAAGCCAAATCCTTGACAAGCAAGACGCGATCCTTATGGTGCGCGGACATTTTGGGCCATCAGCCCCTCCCCGCCCTTTTCGCGTCAAAGCCCTGTCGGGAAGGCTGCCGGATTCACTTAAAGTCGCGCCGAGCTTGAGCTTGCGCGGCACCAGAGGACAAAGACCATGGCCAAGGCCGCAATGATCAAGATCAAGCTCCTGTCGAGCGCCGACACGGGCTATTTCTATGTGACCAAGAAGAACGCCCGCACCAAGACCGAAAAGCTGTCGTTCAAGAAATATGATCCGGTGGCGCGCAAGCATGTCGAGTTCAAGGAAACCAAGATCAAGTGAGGCCTTCGCCGGACCTCATCCATTTTCTCAAGAGAAGTCATTCTGCTTTCAATTCAAATTATTGCTGCGTTCTTTGAAGCGCTCCGATGAGAGAGCTGGGCGCCTGTCGTCAGCGCGACCAAGCATCCGGCCGCTGCCCATGCTCAAGCTTCTGCGGCTGAGAAAAAATCCCTGAAGAGAGGTGGCCGGCGGCAAATGGTGTCTCGAGGAGGCCACTCCAAACCATCTGCGCGCCGGCCGACCCTACGGACCCAGGAGATGCGGCGGACCTGAGCACTCCGCAGGGTATCGCAAATTGGAAAGAACCGGCCCGATCGCAGCCCATGTTCCGTTCCAAGGTTCCGTTCCATGCCTAAATTCGAGGCCCGCAATTCCAGGCGCTCGATTCCAAGCCCGAATCTTCAAGCCGCTCAATGCCCCCGGTGGATCGCGGCATCTGGGATCTATTAAATGAATGAATTTTAATCATCGATAGCGCGCCGGGCGGGCCTTTTGGTGGATGACATGTGTGGGCTCGGCACAATGTCTGACCTTGAACCCGGCTTTGCGCAAACCGCCTCGGCACTGCCAGCCTATCCGCCGCCAACGTTAGCGCGAGCGCATCAAAAAGCAAACTGCTTATTCTAATGAAATGAGCGACATCTCATTTATCTAAATCGGCAAAGTTAACGGGACAGCTGCCTTCGGGCTCCATTTCAAGCGGCGTCCGCCGACACGCGATTGCGTCCATCGGTCTTCGACCGGTAAAGCGCCCGATCGGCCCGCCGGAACAGGCTCTCGGGCTCGCTCTCGCGACCGCGCTCGGCAAGCCCGATCGACACCGTCACTTCGATCGCGCGCCCGCCTTCGGCGATGGGGAAGTGGTTTCTTTCGATCTCGCCGCGCACACGTTCGGCGACCTTGGCCGCGATCTCGAGCGCTGTATCGGGCATGACGACCACAAATTCCTCGCCGCCGAGCCGGCAGATGAGATCCGAGGTGCGAACGACCCTGCGAATCCGCTCGGCGAAACCTTTGAGGACCTCGTCGCCGGCGCCATGCCCATAAGTGTCGTTGACGCCTTTGAAATGATCGATGTCGAGGATCATCAAGGCAAGCGGCCGGCCACGATTGGCCGCATCGGCGACAAGCGCGGCGAGATGGGTTTCGAAATAGCGGCGGTTATGGACGCCGGTCAGCGGATCGACGACAGCGAGTTCGATCGAGGCCTGCACATTGTCGCGCAGCGCATCGGCATAGCGCTTGCGGCGTATCTGGGTGCGCACCCGCGCCATCAACTCATTGCCGTCGGTCGGCCGTAGGAGAAAATCATTGACCCCGAGATCGAGGGCACGCAGGACGCGCGGCCGATCCTCGATCTCCGCGAGGCAAAGGATCGGCATCTGCCGCGTGCGCTCGAGCGAGCGGATCTGGCTGCAGAGCCGTAAGGCGTCGAAGTCGCTGAGGCCGAGACTGATGATGAAAAGATCATAATTGCCGGTGACGCCCTTGATGAGCGCCTCTTGCGGATCCTTTTCGATGTCAACGACCGCCTTGCCGCGCATGGCGGACATGATCTGATCGGCGGAAGACAGGCGATCGTCGACGAGAAGGATGCGGCCGCCGCTGCAATCCTCGGCCAAGGCCTGGACGAGCGGATCGGGCATGCCGAGACTGACCGAAGTCGCGGCGCGGGCCCGCAATTCATCGAGCACCATTTTGAGCCGCGCCAGCGAGCGCACGCGTGCGACCAGTGTCATCTCGTCGATGGGCTTTGTCAGAAAATCATCGGCGCCTGCTTCGAGCCCCTTGAGCCGGTCGGCCGGCTGATCGAGCGCCGTCACCATAATGACCGGAATATGCGCCGTCGACGGATCGCGTTTCAGCCGGCGGCAGGTCTCGAAGCCATCCATGCCCGGCATCATGACGTCGAGAAGAACGATGTCGCAGTCGTCCCGGCCGCAAATCGCCAAAGCCTCCGGACCATTGGTTGCTGTCGTCACGTCGAAATATTCCGCCGTCAGCCGTGCTTCGAGCAACTTCAGGTTGGGAATGAGGTCATCGACAACCAGAACCCGAGCGGTCATGTCCTACCCTTCCTCAAACGCGTGATCAGGCCAATTTTACGAATCGGCGATGTAATTGCGGACCGTTTCGAGAAATTTGACGACGGAGATGGGCTTGGAGAGATAGGCTTCGCAGCCGCCCTGCCTGATCTTTTCCTCATCGCCCTTCATCGCGAAAGCGGTGATGGCGATCACCGGAATGTGGCGCAGATCCTCATCGTCCTTGATCCATTGGGTCACTTGCAGACCGGACACTTCCGGCAGTTGAATATCCATCAAAATAAGATCGGGGCGATGCGTCCGCGCCAGTTCGACGGCCTCGACGCCGCTGCGCGTCTGCACCGTCTGATAGCCGTGCGCCTCGAGAAGATCGTTGAACAGTTTCATGTTGAGCTCATTGTCCTCGACGATCAAAATGCTTTTTTGCATGATATGAACCCATTCCGCCCATGGGGGCGGCGGACCATCCGCAGCCGGCCGGTCCGACAATAGCCGCAAGCGGTAGCAGAGAGAAATTTACGAAAGGGAAATTCGGTTGAAGAAAGCGGCGCCAGGCCCCGACTTGTCCACAGCACGGCGGCGGAAATTACCGTCCGCGCGCGAGCTGGCCCAAGAACTCGCAGTGAGAGCTTTCATCTTTCTTGCCGCCGATGCAGACAGGGCGCGACGCTTTGCAGCAGCGACCGGTCTTTGCCCGGAACATCTGCGAACTGCGGCAGAAACACCGGATTTCCTGGCTGGCGTGCTCGATTATTTCGCCGCTGACGAAAGCCTCCTTCTCTCCTTTGCGGCCAATTGCAGCATCGACCCAGCGGATGTGCGACGCGCGCGCGCCTGTTTGTCGCCATCTGCGGAGGAATGATGGGTGCGGCCAAAGCCTATTGCCGCGACTGTCTGGCGCCATCAGGTCACGATGATTTTGGATTGATCCAATCCAAAATCATCGTGATCTAGCGCTTTTGCGATCCGCTTATTTCGAACAGGCGGGTGTCGGCAGAAGCTCGAGGCTCGTCATCTGCCCGGCAAGCACGAAATCGCCATAGTCGAGACGCAAGGCGCGGGAAATGCCGTTCTCATAAAGATCGAAGGAAAGGACATAGTTCGGCAGCTCATCCTTCCGGCTCACGTCGAAATAGCTGATGGTGACCGGCCAGCGGCGCATATCCTTGAGCAGCGGAATCTGCACGGCCGGCTCGACCGGCAGCTTGGTGATGGGCGCGCCGATGAAAGTCGTCGTCTGAAAAATCTTCTCGCCGGTTTCCGATCCGTCATAGACCTTCACTTCGAGGATATGTTGGCCGGCCTTGGCGGCGGCAAGGATATATTTCAGATGTTCGGTCGGAAACAGCGCGGTGCGATCGATATCGAGCTTCTCCCGCTTCGGCTTGGTGAGAGCGACCGCAACCGCGCCCGCAGGCACGCGCTGCGCACGACCGTCGACCTCATCGGCAGGCTCATCGTCGACCTGCGTCTGCATCTTGAACGCGAAGGTCTTGCCGGCCGCATCCTCGAATGTCGTCGAACGCATATCGGACATGCGCGTCGGCCCCTCGGCCGGCTGCAATTCGGTCAGCTGGCGGAAAGTCTGCGTATAGCCGTCGCAAGGCGAACCGCTGAAATCGAATGCGATCCGGCCGCGAGCAGAAGTCGGGCTCTTCGATCCGCTGGATTTGAGCAAGGTCAGATCATAGACCGCGCGATGCGAAGCCAGCGGGATGAATTCGATGGCGGATTCGGGGCCCGCGAGCCGCGGCAGGCGGGGCGGCACATTGGCCGCAAGCACCGGCCCGGCGAGAAGCTCTGTCACTGCGAGCACCGCAAGCAGAGAAGAGGCAAGAGCCGAACCGCTTTTCACACAGCTTACCAAGACACGAATCTCCCTCTTTGCCGCCATTGATCGGGACTTTCTTTTCAATCGCAAGCCGCGGCGAAATTAAGATGCGGCAGCACCGCTGGCAACCCATCCGTGGCGAAAGCGCGGCAAAAGCTGACCTCGATTATGTGGATCGTGGGCGATTCCAGGTGATCAGGATCGGCTCTAAGGGCAGCTTTGGCGAGGCAGATGCGCGCGATCGGGCCTCGGCCAAAGCTTTCGATCTTGCATCCGCGGCGATGATCGGCACATTGGCCCGAGCATTATTTTGCATCGGAGTTTTGGCATGAGCGCGATCGAAGCGCGTTTGCGTACCCTCAATATCACCCTTCTGGCCGCAGCAGCGCCGGTTGCCAATTACGTGCCTTGCGTGATCTCCGGCACCCTCCTCGTGGTCTCCGGCCAGCTTGCCTTCGGCGATGACGGGAAGCTCGAGCCGAGCCATGTCGGCAAGGTCGGCGGTGCCGTCTCGGTCGAAGCTGGCCGCGCCGCCGCGCAGCGCTGCGCGATCAATATTCTCGCCCAAGCCAAAGCGGCGCTGGGCGATCTCGACCGCATCCGCCGCTGCGTGCGGCTCGGCGGCTTCATCAATACGGCACCGGGATTTTCGCAAGTGGCATCGGTCATGAATGGCGCCTCCGATTTCATGGTCGAGGTTTTGGGCGAGGCCGGCCGCCATGCCCGCGCGACGGTCGGCGTCGCCGAACTGCCGTTGGATTGCGCCGTCGAGGTCGAAGCGATCTTCGAGATCGCCGTGTGAGACTCGTCCTTTGACTTGGCGCCTGAATGCGCCCGACTGGCTCGCCGCGCGGCCGATCGCGCATGGCGGTCTGCATGATGCTGCGCAAGGCATCGTCGAAAACAGCCTGGCTGCGGCGCAGCGCGCGATCGCGAAGGCTTATGCGATCGAATGCGACGTGCAATTAAGCAAAGATGGGGAAGCGATCGTCTTTCATGACGAAACGCTTGCCCGCCTCATCGGCGCGCCGGGCGAGATCGGCGCGCTGACGACGCCGGAGATCACGCGCCTTGCTTATAAAGGCTCCCGCGAGCGTATCGCCACGCTCGCCGATTTTCTGGCGACGATTGCCGGGCGCGTGCCGCTGATCGTCGAATTGAAAAGCCGCTTCGACGGCGATCCGCGTCTCGCCGCCCGCGTCGCGCAGATCGCCGCCAGCTATGCCGGCCCGCTGGCGCTGAAAAGTTTTGATCCGCAAGTGCTTTGCACACTTCGCTCTCTTGGTGTCGAGCCTCCGCTCGGCCTCGTCGCGCAGGCATGCTATCAGGCCGCGGACTGGCCAGAGCTTGATAAGTTGGTGCGGAGAAATCTCGAAGCGCTCGTCGATTTTCCATCGGCGCGGCCGGACTTTCTCTCCTGGCATGTCGGCGATCTGCCGCATGCCGTGCCCCTGCTCTGCCGCGCCGGCATGGGCATGAACGTGCTCGTCTGGACCGTGCGCAGCGAGGCCGAGCGCGCCATCGCCCAGCAATGGGCGGATCAGATCATCTTCGAAGGGTTTGAGGCTTAGCTTGTTCCACCGGCGCCGCTAACCAATCTTCGAGAGAATTGCGCCGCACAGGCTTGCGGTGTGGGCGATCCGGGCCGACAAATGCTGAAATCCAAATATTACGCAATCCAAATCTGGAGCCGCATCATGTTGAGAAAATTGCTTTTCGCCGCCGCCTCGGCCGTGACTTTTGCGGCCTCGCCCGCCTTTGCGGAAACTTGGATCAATTATGACGGCTATAGACCTATCCCGCCCGTCGTCTATGCTCCGCCCTATGGCTATCCGGTGGCCGCCTATACGGACGTCACCGTGCGGGTGCCGGTCGTGACCTATGCGCCAGTGAGGATTCGGGTCTATGCCATTCCGCAGCAGCCGCCCTATTATAATGTTCCGCCCTATGCCGTCTTCGCGCCCTATTGATGGCAATCCATGACGATGGCAGAAAGCATTGTGAGAACTGCCGCAGATGTCTGCGGCATCAAAGAGTTTCGAGAGGCCGTCATGTTCATCGCCATGAACCGTTTCAAGGTCAAGAAAGAGGAATGCGCCGCCTTCGAGAAGGTCTGGCTCACCCGCGATTCACGTCTCGCCGAAGTCCCCGGCTTCGTCTCGTTCCAGCTGCTGCGCGGACCTGAGCGCGAGGATCATGTCCTGTATGCTTCGCACACCATCTGGGCGAGTCAGGAGGATTTCATCGCCTGGACGAAATCCGAACAGTTCCGCGCCGCCCATGCCGGCGCCGGCGAACGCAAGCCGCTGACCATCAGCCATCCGGAATTCGAAGGTTTCGAGGCGGTGCAAAGCCTCGAAAATCCCAATCTGCGCGCCGACGCCGCACATTAAAGCATGATCCCGAAAAGTTGCAGACTTTCAGCGCGGTCGAGACGAAGATCTACCTTTAGCCTTATGCAAAATGTAGTGTGACTTGGGATCTCGGTGCTTTTTAGAAACAAAGTCCATCACCCCTCGTTCCACGAGGCGCTTCAACTTGGCGTTAGCGGTGTGCCAGTAAGTTGTGCTGAGAATTCGAAGCGCATCGCTAGCGTTTATTCGTCCATGTTCGATCACATAATTAACGAGGCGCCGCTCATCCGAATCCAATGAGAACGCAACGGCTTCGCCAAGCGCCTTATAGGCCTCGCTGTCTAGCGCGTTGGTACGGTTTGCCACGTCGTTAAAAAGAGTGGCGCGAACGCTGTTTTGGTCTGCTTCATATTTGATAGTTGGGAGCTTTGCTTCCAGAAGCTCGCGTTTGATTCGTTTGGTGCCTTCGCTGATGCACCGAACCTCTCCGAACTCTCTGAGGACAAACATCAAGAACGGGTTTCGAGGTTTGTGGAATAAATTCTCCGGCGTGACAGACGGCATAAACCCACCTGGGTTCTCTACTACAAGATGATCATCAAACATTTTAACAAAGATCGGACGCGTCTTGTCATGATAAGATCTATGAACACATGCGTTCACAAGGACCTCGTACCAAGCGTCGTGAGGATACTCAGGGGCCTGATAGAACTTGCTGGATCTAAACTCAGTAAACTCCCGTAAATTGGCGTCGAGCGTAGCTGATATGTCTCGGATAATTTCCAAGACAGTCCCATCAATCATTCTGTCTTTAATGACGTTGTATTCTCGGCCCGTCTTCTCCTCGATTCCGCTGTAGCGCAGAAAATGAACGTAAGCGCCAGGAAATACTTTTCGAGGGTCTTTTGCAAAAATGAGAGCACAAACGTTGTTGGGAATGAACTTCCCTTCTCTCGATTGGCCTAGGCGCATCGATTCAAGGATCTGCTCATCAGAAATATCGTCGGAGCCATCCCTGGCTGTTCTGATCTGCGTTGCGAATCTGGCAACCTGACTAAGGCGGAAATCTTCCGGGTAGCTTAATGGGCACTTCTCAAGCTCAAAGGCACGTTCACCCTTGTTTATGCGTACTTCCGCCTTCTCTGCCTCCGTTAAGCGACGACTTCTGTCAAACTCACGGCAAAACGCCGAGCCATTGGTCAACTCTACGAGACGATCCTCCACGAAGAATACACGTGCCCGGATAATGAAGTCGGATTCTCCTTTGGCATTAATAACGCCAAGACGATTTGTTTCGAAGCGACCAACAGGGCAATGGTCGCGCCCCATAAATTCCAATTGCTGAATCTTTTCATCAGAGAGGGACGAGCACCCCGTTACCGTTCCATCCTTTTCTATTCCTATGACTACCACTCCGCCTTCTACTGCAGGACCGTTCCCAAATGCAGAGAGGCATTCAGCTAAACCCGCCGGCTGTATCTTCGGAGATTTACAATCAAATCTTGTGTTTTCTGGATGTCGAACAACGAACTGCCAATCATCAGTCGTGAAAAGATGATCCGGTTTTGCTAGAGCTTCTAAGGTTGGACGCTCCAGCAACTCTAACAGGCTAAGTTGTTGAGCCACAATGGTAATCCATCTTTACTCGAGGGCACTCGAGTTACAAAAAATATTGAACTCGAACACCCTCGAGTACCGGAACAAATAACGGCAAATCCTGGGGCGACACAAACTGAGAGGAGATTCGGAGAAGCCGGCTCTTCAGCCAACCTTATCCCAGCGCGTTGCAAACACCGTGTCGCAAATGCCCGGGCTGCCGAAGCCGTCGCTGAAGCTCACATTGGAGCGGCGGTGATGCTCACCATGCGCCTTGCTGGTGACCAACCCTTCGATGATCGCACCGAGCTGCGGCAGCGCCTTGAAGACGCGAGTCTCACGCAGCGGAACTGCGAAATCATAACCGGAATGTTCGTAAAGGCCGCCAAAGGCGCCGAGGCCGGCGACGAAAAACTGAAACAGCATATCGCTGCCGCCCCCGCCGACGAGCACAAGGGGTATGAGATAGGGCAAAGCGATTTCGAGAAAGAAATCGGCCGCGCTCATATAGCAGGCGCTGATGCTCTTGCTCGCCCCCGTCGAATGATGCAGCGCATGGCCGAGGCTCTTCATCAGGCTCGGCCGATGCAGAATGCCGCGATGCGCGATATATTGCACGACGTCGTGGCCGATCCCCATCGCCACGAGATTGACGACGAAGCGCAGCGGGGAGAGATGGCTCGCCCCGGTAAAGGCGAGCCCCGCCCATTGCAAGAAGACCATGGCGGGCAAGAGAACGAGGATCTGGTTGACGAGAACGCGCGGCAGCATCTCGGCATAAGTGAGTCTATCGACATTGCGGATCTTGGCGCCGGAGAGCCAATTGTTGCGGTCGCACAGTTCGAAGCCAAAGCCGATGCCGTGATAGACGGCCATCATCACCGCCCAGGTGAGGACGGACAGCGGCAGCCACACGGGCAATTGACCACTCGCGGCAAGACCACCCATGGCGCGCCCTCAACCTTTCTCTTTGATCGATCGAAACTCGGCATCCATCTAGGGCGAAGCCGGCAGAGGACGCAAGTCCGGCCGGTTGACGGCGATCAAGGGCAGCAAAAATCCCGCGGAACCTATGCCGCGGCATTCTGTCCACGCAATGCCCCGGTCTATACCGATATGCGCAAGATCATTCCCTATCCGCGCCTGCGCCGCGGCCTGATCGATCTGGCGGCCGAGACGATCGTCGCCGAGATCGGCTATGAGAGCCTCGCGACGCTCGACGAGCTCGAGACATTGCTCCATGCGCCGGCCGCTTGGTCGACCGCGCATGGCGGCATTGCCGAGTTCAAACCGGCCGGTTGACTGGAGCCGAACGCGAAGCGGCGTGGCAAGAAGGGCGCGGCAATTAAGAATTTTGCGTGCGCGCAATTTGGAACGGCTCTTGCCCCGGTGTTGACGCAAAGCCCCGTTCGAATGGAGCCGATCTCGAACATATTTCGCGAGTTCGTCATGTCAGCGCCTTTCAAGATCATCCGTCTCGCCGAGAGCGCTGCCCATCTGCGGCACCATAAACTCGCGCTTTCGGGTATCATCGCTCTAACTCTGGCGCTGCTGCTCGGATCGACTGTGCTGACTCCGGCCGCCTTGCGGATCTTCGCGTCTTCATCGGCTAAGGATCACGCTGATTTGAAGCGGACCGGTTCGGCTTCGATTTGGGAGGGTTCGCCTTGGGCCGGCGGGCTCGAATCGCCACGGCCGGAAGGACAAGCGACGAACACAAGGCAGCCAGAGCCGCCGCTCACCTCCGCCTCTTATACTTCCGGTTTCGACACGAAAGCCGCCGGCCTTGGTCCCTTGCCGGCGAAAGCACCGTCGGTGAAACTCGCGCAGCCGCGTGATCCACGGGCTTGCCCGGACGATCTCAACTGTTCTTTTCGGCCGGCAAAGGCAGGCGGGATTCCGCCACAGCGCCCTCTCGTCGCGGCTAATGTCGAACCTGTCAAGGCGTCGCCGCCCCCCACAGGCCTCGCTTTGCTGACAGCGAATCTGCGCCTGCCTGCGCACCTGCCCGCGTACCTGCCCTCGGCAAATACCCTGCTGAAGCCCTTCACTTTCGTCGGCAATACGGTTGTGGGTTTCGTCAAAAAATTGTGACGCTCCACGGGCGGGTGAACGGCTTCCGGTCGGCACCTCGGCTGGACACTGCTTTCATTTGAAGGCTCGGGCGATTTTCGGACGCTCGACCATTACGCAGGTCGCCTGAACATGCTCCGGAACAGGTGCGACGGCAACCGGCCGGCATCGTCGCTGGCTGTGCAACCATCCCGCTCTAGCGCGCGTCCCGATCAGATGGAACCATCTGATCGACAAGGACACGCCCAACATCAATGAGTTGGAGCATGTCCTCATCGGAAAAGTCTATCAACTTTTCCGGGACATGCTCTAGACGACGACGATGTGATCGATCGCGTCGTAGACGATGAAATAGGTCCGCGTTCCATCCGTCCAGGTCAGCGCCACATCCCCGAATGTGATCTGCTGATCCTGCACGCTATAGCCGGAAATCGTCTGCGTCGCGCCGGCCTTGGTCGTGATCTTGCTGTCGCGGTTTTTGGATTTCGCCGTGTCGATCAGGGCTTTCAGAGCGTCCTTGATAGAGTTCAATTCGTCCATGTCCGCACTCCAATTGTCCGCGCTCCAATTGTCCGCGCTCTCCAATTTGGCCGCTCAAGAGCGTCTCTCGGCGCGTGCGGATCGCTCCCTTCAATTCTTCGCAGGCCAACGATGCCAGGACTGGCCCGGCAAGGGCCACGCCGCTCACCCCTTTGATCGCCGCTTCAGGGCGCGCGAGGGGATGGACGGCCGACCGGAATCCGCCCGGCCCGCATGAACACCTTGCATGAGCGTCTCTGGCACAACTCGTGCCGGTTTCGGAAGCAAGTGCCGGCTTTCGTGGGAAGACGGTCTGCGCCCGGGCGAAGCCGCGATCGAAGGCCCCGAACGCGCCGCGGCTCCGGCACGATCCGCCGCGCCCCGGCGTTCGTACAGAAATTCGACAGGGATCCCGCCTAAAATATTTAGGGGATAGTGCCCCTGGGAAACGGTATCGGAGCGTGCGAATTTATCATAGGCTGAACCCGGCGAGCCAGTGAGGCGGCCGGCAGCAACGGAGACATCCATGCTGGGTAATTTGATCGTCTGGCTAATCATCGGGGGGCTCGCGGGATGGATCGCCGGCCTGATCGTTCAAGGTAGCGGTTTCGGCCTCATCGGCGATATTGTGATCGGGATAGTGGGAGCGCTGGTCGCCGGCTGGCTCCTGCCGCGGGCCGGCATCCATATCGGCACCGGCTTCATCCCGGCGGTGGTCAATGCGGCGATCGGCGCCGTTATCCTGCTTGTCATGCTCGGCCTGATCCGCCGTATGGTCTGAATCGCGTCAGCAGCCCGCAGCAGCATGCCGGCGGATTGGCGCCGAGCTCTGAAAGGTAAGATGGCCTCGCCTTTTTGACGAGGCCATGTTTGTCGAGGTGATGTTTGACGCGGCGATCCGCGCGAACCAACGTGCAGGATTGAATGAAGAGCCGGTCCTTGCCGCAAGTCAGCGACTGCGGCAGCGCGTCTTCAATGTTTGCTCTCATGTCCGATCGCCCAGACATAGGCGGCCACCGCCGCGACCTCTTGTGAGGAGAGCGGCGCACCGCCTTTCGGCGGCATGACGCCGGTATAGTTTTTCGGCTTGGGCACGCCCTTGGTGATGATCCCGGTGATCGAGGTCAGGCTGCCATCCCCCCAGATCCATTTGCCATTGGTAAGATCGGGCCCAACGGAAGTTCCCTTCCCGTCCGATCCATGGCAGCCGGCGCAGGCACCTCCCGCCGCGCCATGGAAGATGCGGTCGCCCTGCGCCACCTGCGCTTTGGTCGCGCCGAGCGGCACTGGCAGCGATGCGGGTTCCGCCCTGCCGGCGCCGGGGTGGATGCCTTCCGGCGGCAGAGCTGGGCTCGATGGCGTCGCGCTCATTTTCGGCGCAGGCGCGGGCGCAATTTCCGTCACATCGGCCGCGCCTCTATAGGTGACGCGCCAGATGCGGCCATGCACATCGTCTGAAATATAGAGCGCGCCGTCGGGACCCATGGCGAGGCCCGTGGGTCGGAACGCCGCCCGGCCCGGCTCCTTTATGGCGCCGGCAAAGCCATCTGCGAAGACGGTGAAGTTCCCGGACGGCTTGTCATCGGCCATCGGCTGGAAAACCACATTATAGCCACCTTGCGGCGCCGGCGCGCGGTTCCATGAGCCGTGGAAGGCGATGAACGCGCCGTCATGATAGGCGGCCGGGAATGCCTTGCCCGTGTAGATCAAGAGATCGTTCGGCGCCCAATGGGCGGGGAAGAAGGCGACGGGAGCCTGTTTCTTTGCGCAGATCCCGATCTTCTTGCCGTCGCCACCATATTCCGGCGCCAGCACCAGCTTTTTCTGGAAGCCGTCGAAATAGCATTCCGGCCAGCCGTAATCGGCGCCTTTTTCAAGCTGCACCAGCTCTTCTGCCGGCAACTCGGGACCCTGCTCCGGACGATAGAGACTCGGCCAATTTTGCCAGAGCTGATCGCGGCCGTGCTGGGTCGCGAAGAAACGTCCGGCGGAATCGAAGGACAGGCCTTCGCCATTGCGCAAGCCGGTGACGAAACGCTCCGCCGGCGAGAAATGCTGCCCGGCCTTGTTGGCATCGTAGCGCCATATGCCGCCGCGCGTCTTAAGTTCGGTGCAAGGCTGTTCGCCGGGCGAATTGGGCATGCGGTTTTCGACCTGGCAGGAATTGGTCGCCGAGCCGAGGTCGACATAGAGATTACCCTTCGCATCGATGACGAAAGGATGCATGGGATGATCGCCCGTCAGCGGCAGGCCGGAGACGATCACCTCCGGCGGCGCTTTCGGCACTATCTGACCCGGCGCCAAGGCATAGCGCAGGATGCGGTCTTTCTCTTCGGCGTAGAGGCCATCTTTATAGCGCGCAATTCCCGTCCCGCCGGCGGCGCCCTGCGCCGCAGTTTGGCCGAAGCGCGCGATAATATCGGCATGGCCATTGCCCTTGCTGTCCTTCAGCGCCACCAGAAACCCGTCGGCTGGGACCGGGCCGTTGTGGTAGTAGCGGCCGCTCCATGTATTGACATAGACGACACCGTCCGGCGCGACCACGAGATGGCGGGTGTGGCCGAGATTGTCGGCAAAGACGGTCGCGCAGAAGCCCGGCGACAAAGTGATGCCGGTATGATTGTCCGGGCAGGCCGGCGCTTGAGCGGTCCCCGCTTTGTTGTCCGACTGAGCAGACGCCGAAGCTCCGACCATCAGAGCCGAGGCCGCGCCAAGAAAGAGCGCGGCGCCCGCCACCCTGCTTGCGACTGCGCGCGACAAAGCCGCAAGAGCACGAGACAAGATGATTTCGACAAAGGCTCGGGGATCGCGCTTGGCCATGGCTGATGCTCCGCTTTGGGGGTCGCACCTCAGCTATGGCAGAAGGCTAGCATTCCAATAGCACAGTCTCGTGAAATTGATCCGGCATGGGGTCTCGATGCCGATCGGCGCGTCACGCCATTGATCTCCATACGGTTGGAGCGGTTGCGGAGTGACACCTATTCGCACCCTGGCGAACAGCGTGCCGATCCAGGCGGTACCGGGCGTCCAGCGAGCCGGGGCGACGGGAGAATGATTTAGATCAATTTAAAAATCAGTAGGTCCGACTAAGACTACTGCTCGCGTCCAGGGGTGCAGCGCACATGAGGGCAAGGGGTGCCATCATCATCATCATCTCGATGATAACCACAGGTCCTGCTCTCCTTGTGTTTTTTCCTGGAAGTAGAAGATCTCTACGAGCCTGAGCAGCTGGTCGTTTCGGCCATATGCGGGTGGCCAGCACCTTGGCGTGAGAAACGCAACACGGCTCCCGATGAAGCGGAGTTGATCTTCTCGGCTGCCAGCGGTGCCACGGCTTCAGCGCGAAGCGCAGGCGAGATGATGGTGTGCAACGGAGAAACGATGCCGTGATGCGTATTCCGCACGAACTGCAAGATGAATTTCCGCAAGACACGTCGCTTATCGAGCGGCTGGTTCGAACCGACCGTGAGTTCGGACAGCTTGCGACGCGTTATGACGAGGTAAACCGTCAGATTTATCAAATCGAGTCAGAAGAAGAGCCCACCACCGACGATGTGCTCGAACGGCTCAAGAAGCGGCGCCTCAAGCTCAAAGATGAGGTCGCTGATATTCTGGACAAGCTCAAGCATCGCATGTAAGCGCCCTTGAAAGGACCGCCGCCTGAGATATCGCCTGCCCTGCCGAGGTGTCGAAGTCACCTAACTCCGGATTGTGGCAGGCAAGCGTTAAGTTAGAACGCAACAGCAAAGTAGCCCTGGCGCGCTAAAGGGTCGTGCCTTTGTGGCGTCGGCCTCCGGTAAGGCGAGCAGGGTGATCCGATTTTTTTGCGGTGCTGCCGGCTCCGTTCTCAGCCGCTGGGAAAATCAGCCGATCGCCGTCACAAGCGAGGCGGGCGTCGATGCCGTGCTCAAAACCGAGCCTTCGCACCAAGGCATTGAGCCGCCGTGCATCCTCACGCACGATCGCCGATCCGCAATGTGTGAATATTGCGCGGCGGACACCTGCCTTTTCGCACCAGCCGAGTTGAGCCGTAATCGACGCATGGCCAGTCAACGTCGCGTTCGTCTTGCGCACCATCGAGCGTCTGATGCTCGCGCCATCGCCAATATAGACGCTAACCCCGCGAAGGGCCTCCGAGACATTAGGAAGTTCGGCTACGTCGGGTAAGTAGAAGAAACAGGCGCCTTTTTCACATACACGATATCCAACAGCTGGCGCGCGGATCGAATGGTGTACCGGAACGGCCTTGAACCGCAGCCCACCAATTGTCACGGATTTTCGCACCGGCACCCGACGCCGGTCGGCAATGGGATAGTGATTAAGCAAATTCAATGTCATGTCGGTCGCATAGACGGGGCACGGAGCACCTTTGGCGAGGCCCGCGGCATGGTCTGGATGCGCGTGTGTGAGCACGATTGCGGTCGGTGCAATCGTGCGCACGCCATCCAGCCAATCCGTTCCGCAATCCAGCATAATTCGGACGTCGCCGTGCTGAACGAGCAATGAGCTGTGACGCCGATGCCGGCGAGAACGGAGCTTGATCTCTCCACGCGTACCAAGAAACGTCAGCTCCATGGCGGCAGTGTTCGCTCCTACTTTGATCGCCAGACCGCTTTCAAGGCGGTCCGACGGGGATGAGGCACATTGGGTCTCACCTGCTTCCTATCCGCTCAAGAGCCGCTGCCGATACACATGACGGCCGGCTCCATCGTAATCCACTCCTGACCGCTTGCTGCATCGGTGACTCGTTCGCCCTCGCAGAGGGATGCAATATGCTGCTTATGATCGTAACGCACCACGCCGTAAGGCAAGCGTTTATTGAGGTTCCGCCCGCTTCAGAAAAATTTGCGGCGCGCCAGCCATCGGCGTCAGCGGCACCTCACTGCCGGGCAGTCGCTCATGAGTGCCGATCACGAGATAGCCATTCGGCAAGAGTTGCGCCAGGATGCGCGCTAGGACCTGCTCCTGCAATGATGGCGCAAAATAGGTGAAGGCGACATAGCGGCAGAGAATGAGATCGAAGAGAAGCGCGGGCGCCTCCGATCGTAAGTCCTGAAGCAGGAAGTCAATTCCCTCACGATATTGCGGCTTCACGCAAAAGAGAGAACCTAGCCGATCGAAAGCTTGTCCGATGAAATGGGCCGGCAATTCGTGCAGGCTTGTTGCCTGAAAGCACGCATCCCGCGCGCGGGCGAGCATGGCTGTATCGACATCAGTGGCGATGAGCGAGAGGCCCGCGCCCGGACAGGCTTTCGCGACCTCAAGATCCCAGAGGATCTTGAGCGTATAGGGCTCCTCGCCAGAGGCGCAGCCGGCGGACCAAATGCGGGCATCGCGCCTCTCTTGTCCGGCGCGTGCGGCGATTTCAGGCAGCACATGTCTGCGCAGCGCCTCGAACACGCCCTTGTCCCGGAAGAAGCGCGAAATGGTGATGTGGCAAAATTCGTCGAGAACACGCCACTCTGCCGGGTCGGCCTCAAGCCGGGCCCGGTAAGCAGCGAGGTCGGCAAATCCGAGATCGTTCATGCGCCGCTTGAGCCGTTTGCAAACCTGGCGGCGAACCTTGCGGAATCCCGTCCACCGCAAGCTAAGCTGCGGCAGCGCCCACTGCAGGAAGGCCGTGCAATCCTTGTCGTTCACAGGGCGCTAATTCTGGCTCGATTGCGATGGTCGCTAAGCGGTATGGGCGCCGGCTTGGTCGCCGCTACCGCATTAATGCCCATCGTGCGGCAGCGGCCCGGGAAGTTCCTTGACAGAGGTCAATCCGGGTCGACCTTCGGCCTGCGCGGACAGCCAGGCACCGCGCAGGCGATAATTGGCCAATTATTGATCGAGATCAGCGCGCACAGCCGGTTCAGGGGCTCAGATGTCGCTACCGTCGTGCGGAGGCAAGATTGGCGAAGCAAACAGTGAAACGTCTACGGGCGGGGATCTGCGAAGCAATGAACCAGTCTACTGATGAAGCATGGCGGAGGGGCCCGTGGCCTTCCTGTCCGAGCACCCCGGAAGAGATTCCGGTCCGACGGGCAGGTGGCGCGGGTCCTGCGCTTTCAGGCCGAACGATGCCTTCTTCCGATCCACGATGGAAGAGCAGTTCGCGAACGCGCTTAAAGCATCGAAGAACGCAGCGATCCGGACCTATGCCGGGCCCGGTGGAGTCAAGCGTCCTGCGTGAGTCGTCTCGGAGAACGCCATAAATGGAAACCTACCCGGTTGATATCGATGCCGAGCAAGTCGTTCGGTGGGTCAAGGCGGAATATGACGCTGGACAACCGGCTTTCAGGATCACGGTGAGGCGCAGCAGTGAAGTGGAGGAGATTCCCCTTCGGGAGGAGCTTCATCTCGGCGATGTGGAGCGCGAGGATCTGAGCGAAGTCGCGACCATTGCGACGTTGGAAATTGCGCCCCTCCACGCAAGTGAGGGCTGGCTGCTGAGTGTTGTCGTCGAAGACGAAGTCGGCTCTCGTGTCTCTGAAGGGGATACGAGCGCTGCGGGAGAACGACAGATCGACCTTGGTACCTTCTACAATGAATTCATCCGCCCGGGGCGAGGAAGCGCCAATGTGATCGCGGAGGTGGAAAATTCAGCCGCCGCAGCGCACCTCAGCGGTCTCCTTAGTGCGATTGAGGAGAATCGCCACAGCCCCGGCCGCGGCTGATCGAGATGCTAAGGCGCACTCATCCGAGTCCGCTTGTCAAAGCTAACGCAAAAGTCTTGGCATGTCTTGGAGCCCGCATCACGGGGGCATGAGCCTGGGTGCCGATGGTTCGAGCCATGCGTCGGGCGCACGGCGCCGAGGAGCTGATGGCCGATCTGCTCGAAATCGACGGCTCTTACGGCGAGGGAGGCGGGCAGATTCTGCGAACCTCTCTGAGCCTGGCTGCAATCACGGGCCGCCGCATCCGCATCCATGACCTCCGTTCGAAGCGGAGGACGCCGGGGCTTGCCGCTCAGCACCTGACCGCCGTTCGCGCCGTCGCGGCACTGTGCCAAGCGGAAACGCGGGGAGACGAGCTTGGATCGCAGGATCTCGACTTCGCGCCCCAGACGCCGGTCCAGAGCGGCAGCTATGTGTTCGACGTGGCGCAAGCGCGCGAGGGAGGCAGCGCAGGCTCGACAAACCTCGTGTTGCAGGCCATTTTGCTGCCGCTTGCCCTTGCCACGGGAGAGAGCCATGTCCTCTTGCGCGGCGGTACGCATCTGCCTCTGAGCCCGCCCTTCGATTACATCCGCGACGTTTGGCTTCCGGCGCTATCGCGTTTCGGCATCAGCGCGAGCGCGACGCTTGATTCCTGGGGCTGGTTTCCGGTGGGCCGCGGCCAGATACGGGTGCAGATCGCCGGCTCCCCTGTGACGGGACAGGCTTTGACGCCGCTTTATCTCATCGAACGGGGTCATTTGCGTCGCGTCGCTGGCCGCGCGGTCGCCGCGAATCTTCCAGCTCATATCCCCCAGCGGATGTGCGATCGCGCCACGGCGCTTCTTGAGCCGCTCGGCACAGAGATCGCCATTCGCGCCGAGCGCGTTACTGCGGCCTGCCCCGGTGCCGCACTGTTCCTTGTCGCCGAATATGAGAACATAGCTTGCGGATTCACTGTCCTCGGTGCGATCGGGAAGCGCTCGGAAGAAGTCGCCGAGGAAGCGTCCAGCCAGCTATTGGCGCATTGGGCCTCCGGCGCGGCTCTCGACCTCCACCTCGGCGACCAGATTCTCCTTCCGGCATCGTTCTGCGCCGGCCCATCTGTCTTTTCCGTCGAAAAGGTCACCACGCACCTCCAGACGAACGCATGGGTCATCGAGCAATTCGGATTGGCCGAGACGCGCTTCGATGGCGAAGGCGGAAAAGCAGCAACGGTCACTTTGGTGCCGACGCCGGCAAATCGCCGCCTGCAGTATGGGTAAAGGCATTGCGGACGCCTGATCTCACTTTGCCGACCGCAGTGGCCAGCGCCCGACCGCCAGAGTTCCCTTGGTGAGCTCTTCAGCAATGCAACCGAGATGCGCTAGCTCATCCGCGACGATCGCCGCGATTTCGCTCTTTGACGCGAGCCGCTCGTGGGAGGCCCGCAGGGAGACATCAACAGCCCGGGGCTGATCCAAAGGACTGCCGATTTCGCTTACAATAATGCACTGCGCCTCGTCGATATCCGGAACCTCGTCCACTAGGCGCTGGGCGACGAGGCTGGCGGCAATATTGTAGAGTTTGCCGACATGCGTCACAGCATTCTTACCTGCCACCAACTCCATGGTCATCGGCCGGAACGGAGTGATCAATCCGTTGATGCGATTGCCGCGTCCGGCTTCACCATCATCTCCCGCCTCGGCAGAGGTTCCGGTCACGGTGAGATAGATACTGCCGGCAGCCAGATCATCGGCCGCGTTGACTTCCACACTCACTTTCGTCGCACCATGCTCCTGTGCGGTCTGACGCGCGATTGCCGCGATTTCTTTCTTGGCATCTTGATAGTCGGAAAGGTTGAGCACAAATCGGTCAACGAGTGCACAGGCGATCGTCAGATGGACATGCTCGCCTTGTCGAACACCCATCACCTTGATGTCTCGCCCGATCTCCCGATGAGCGCCCTGAGCCGCCGCTCCGAGTTCTTTCTCGACGGCATAGACGATAGTCTCGAGGCGGCTCAGCGGCGCATAACCAACGCCGCAGGACGTGTCATTGGATAGACGTACCCGTCCTGGGCGCCGCGAGAACAGATCGCTGAGGTCAGCTGATCCGGGTCGGACCAGGTTGTGAACGTTGATATCCTGTTTCGGATCGATGGTTTGGAAATGTTTTAAGAACCATTCAACGGCGACCTGATGCGCGAGTTCTTCGATGCGCAGATCCTTTCCCTGGAAAGAGCCGGTCGCGCGGCCCGAGAGGAAAAGATCCATCGGTCGAGAAATCTCGCCGCCGCCAAAACGAGGCGAAGATGCGCCTCCGGCGAGCAGGGCCTTGTCCACATTATAGTGGAGCACCTCGCCACATTCCGAAAAATAGAGGCGCGACAGCGCCAGACTTAATTGTTCAACAATTTCATCGCAGATCGTATCTGGGTGCCCGAGGCCTTTCCTTTCAACGATCTCGAGATCGAGCAAGTCACCAGTTGGATAGTCGATATGGCGAAGGAGGAGACGCTCAGCCAACATGAGTTCGGTCCTTCTTTCTCACTGCACCGATAGATGGGAGCGGGCGAGATGGCGGCGCTCGGCTTCGGCAAGGATGAGGTCGCCGGTTATCAGGAAGACGAAGCTGGCGGACGCCGTAAGATGTCGGCGCTTAGGCTGCTTGTTCCCTCATCGCCCGGAGGTAATGCTCTGCGTGCTGATAATAGTTCTCGATTTGGATTGCATCGCCAGTCGATGCGCTGGCGCGTGCGAGCGCCATATAGCGTTCATAGTTCTTCTTGGCATCAGCGAGCCGAGCCGCTGCTGAGCTGCTCGGCTTGCGCTCTGGCGTGCTGGAACGGTTAGAAGACGGCCCGGCGTCCGGGCCGTGTCTGCGCGATTTCATATTTCTCTGTGAGCCATTTTGCATGGCTGCCCTCCGTCTGTAGTGGTGATTGATCTGTTAATTGGGACTGCGGTGGCGGTGCCTCGTGGCGGGTCGCCCTTGATCGTGATGCGGGGCCCAGCCGCGCGACCCGATTGCTGCTCGTTTGCGACAGTCGTCAGAGCGCTCCCCTCAATCAGGGCGCACTGGCCTTGCAATGGGCGGCGCTTGCCCGTCAATGATCTCGAAAACGAAAATATCGACGACGCCACTTTTCGGGGCGGTCGCGGTAAAGCAATCATAATGTCTGGATAAACTTGCCCCGTCGCGCTCGCGCCTAGCTTCTCGCCATGGTCGCCAAACGTTTGAGGTCTATATAGGATCGAAGCGGCGGATTATCAAGAATATCCGCCGCAAGTTGGCCCGCTCATTGCGGGATTTTTGCTTTACCCGGCATAGCGGGCATTTCCCGCACGAGCATTCGGATCGATGATCCGTTCCTCGGGCGAAGACGGCGCTTCAAGCCATCCGGCCAGCAGGACTCTGACCTTGTTTACGGCATGTAGGTGCGGATGAGCATGCCGATAGCGTGGCTTACTGCCACCACGACAGCGGCCACCACGAGATGCTTAAGGATCTCAGTGGGCACGTTGGCGTGTCGGCCTCTGGCGACAAGCCATGTGAGGCTCACGAGCAACAGGATACCCCATGCCAGGGAGGCCATAATGACGGCGGCACCCGACAAGGTGAGCACCAGCAGCACGAAGCTCATGGAAACGAAGACCCTTGTCACGAAATTACAAAGCGTCGCTCTGAACGCCGCATGTTCCTCTAGTTTCTCGGACTCTTGATAAATGTGAATGCTCAAGGAATCTGTCAGGTTGTCCGCGAGCCCGACGATCAGTAGGCCAGCGATGATTGTCGGTTTTGATATTTCTGCAGCCCCGAAGCCGATGATCAGGCCGACGCTCGTGACAATTGCGGAGACAGCGCCAAAGCTCACCGCCGGTAGCCTCAAAGCGATCATCCACCCACCTCGTTCGTCCTGCCATTGAGCAGCGTAGCGCGCTGGGAACCATCGTTGCAGCATTGGTGTCAGCGGAAGCCTCAGCTAGGGTAACCCGTTTCAGGAACGATGTCCTCCACGCAGGCTGTAATCCGCGCCGCCGATCATGCCATCGACCTTGTCCTGCGGCTGCCGCGACCTCGGCCGGCATCGTGGCGGCCATCCACACGATCGACGTGTCTAGCCGGAGGCGCGAGCCTGTGGCTACGGGAAGGCCGCTTCTCATTCAACCTTCCGGCTGGGCGCTACGAGCGTGCCTGGGACAGGACAGGCGAGGTCGAAATGGCGGCCCAGCGGCCGTTTGCCTGCGCGCTCAGCACGCCGCTTGACGAGGCGTGCGAACTGATCATCGGCCGCTCGATTTCCGTGCCGGCACGCCTGCGTCAGATCAATGCAGGGCTCTTTCGGGGTTAGGAAACTTTGTTCGAACGCTCGGCACTCCAGTCCGCATGGGCCAGCAGCCAGAGGAACTGCAAACCGCCGAGTTGCTTCGACAGGGGATCAGCGTGAGGCGAATCCTGCATGTCGACATGGATGCCTTTTTTGCCGCCATAGAGCAACAGCGGCATCCCGAGTTGCGCGGCAAGCCCGTCGTTATCGGCGGCCACGGCGACCCGACCGAACGCGGCGTCGTTTCCACTGCTTCTTATGAAGCGCGGCGCTTCGGCGTTCATTCCGGCATGCCGCTGCGCACCGCCTATCGTCTGTGCCCCCACGCTGTCTACCTCCCCGTGGACTTCGACACTTACGTCGCGATCTCGCAGCGGATCAAATCGATCTTGCGGACCTTCTCGCCCATCTGCGAGGACAGCGGGTTGGACGAAGCCTTCCTCGACATCTCGCATTGTGACGAGGCAGCAGAGCGGATCGGTGAAGCGATTAAGGCTCGTATCAAGGCGGAGACCGGCCTGACCTGCTCTGTCGGAATCGGGCCCAACAAGCTCTTGGCCAAGTTAGCTTCGGATATGGAAAAGCCGGCTGGAATGACGCTGCTCGCTGAAGCGGACATTGCGGAAAAGGTCTGGCCGCTGCCCGCTCGCAAGCTGTTGGGTGTTGGGCCGAAGACCGAAGCGCGGCTGGCGGCGCTCGGCGTGGAGACGATCGGCGCGCTTGCGGCCGTTCCTCTGCCCACGCTCCAGCAATATTTCGGCGAGGCCCACGGTCGTTACTTGCACAAGGCGGCGCAAGGCATCGACGAAAGTCCGCTCATTACTGCTTGGGAGCCGCGCTCGCTGAGCCGGCAGATGACCTTTCAACATGATCTCAGCGACCGTCGCGCAATCGCCAAAGCCTTGAGAAATTTGGTCGCAGAAGTGGTCGCCGATGCAAGCAAAGAAGGGTACCGGGCCAAAACGGTGACGGTCAAAATCCGCTTTGCCGATTTTGAGACGCTCAGTCGACAGGTTACGCTGCCACGCCCGAGCAGGGCTCTGCGGAGGATCGCACGCGCTGCCCGGCAATGCATGGAGCGCGTCGCGCTCGTGAAGAAGGTGCGATTGATCGGTGTTCGGCTCAGCGGCCTCGTGCCCGTTGATCGGGGCTAGCACTCAAACAGCAAGCTGGATTGCGGCCCGCACGGCTTGATCCCGATCAATCCGCGCAGGCGCTCGCAACAGCCCAGCGCTACGGGCTTCATCGCCTCGACCCGGTTCGATCTAGCGAGCCTTCTTTTCGCGGTGTCGATTGGGGATTTGCAAGCGCTCTGCGGCTCGCCTACCAGGCCCACTTGACCTGTCCGAGCTCGCTGCCGTCCGGCTTAACACATTGGTCGCCGAACTGGACGATCCGCACCTGTTCACTCTTGACCGGCGTAATCAACGCGATTGCACGCTTTGTGAAGTCGATGGTTTCGATGATTCCAAGCCCGCGGCACCGGCCTGTTTCATCGGCGACCCCGCATAAGAGGTTCTTTTCGAAGCCAGCGGGCAGAACCTTGGTGTCTGCGGGCGCGCCGACGGTCAGGAGACCTTCGGCCGTCCGCTCTGCATGAATCGCGCCTTCTTGGGTAACCGGGCTCCCTGAAAATAACAGCGTGCGCTGGAAGATGAGTGCGTCGAGCGCCAGCTCCATGCGCACTGCGCCGGCGAAGTGCCGCGCGTAGGAGCCTGCACGCACTTCGAACTTTTCCTCATCCTCTTTTGCGTGTGCTGCGCGCGAGGGCTTGAGCCGGATGATGGGCACGTGCCGGTTGGCCATGCGAATGGGTGCAAGCTCGTTTCGCCGCTCAAGCGCAACGACCACATCTGGCCGCATGGCTTCGATCTTGTAGTTTTTGAGGACGCGCCCGGATGCGTGAATCAAGCCGGTCGTGTCCACGATGACGAACGGGGCGTGGGCCTCGCGCGCAAGGCTCGCTGCCCCGATGACCAAGGGCAGCAGGCGTCCCATCGGGCTCGTACTTCCCACAAAGAAATAGGCCGCTGGCGGCACCGCCGTGAAATCGACCGGCAGGGAAGGATAGCCCAGCGTCACCGTGGCGGGCGGGCCAAGAATGGCTTGCCCGATATCGGCATCCACGACGGCTACTTGGGCTTGCTGTTGCAACAGCGTGTCCGACAGATAGCGGCAGAAGCTGGTCTTGCCGGTGCCTGAGCCGCCAATGACAAGGATCGTTCCCCGGCCGCGCGCGAATATCTCAGCAGCTGCGGCCACCCACTCCGGCGGGACATCGAGCTTAGCGCCTGGACTTGCGGTCATTGCCTCATCGTCGCGACATCAACGCCGAGATTTTCGTGCGACACGCCTGAACCGCAGGAAGTGTTCCACAGGATCCCCAACAGGCTTTGCCCAGCAGCGGGTGAAGAGCTTTCTCACAACCGCCGGCAGAAATGCACTCGGCCGGCCGGTCCAAGCGGGACACGGACGGCCGTTTCGGAGACGTGGGGCGAGGCCTCGGCCTATGCATTGATCCAAGTCAAGACGAAGGCTTAGGCTGGGCTCAATGATTTCGTCTATCTTGGATCTCGGTGATCCGATTTGCGCCTCGCTCGCGCGGTCGCTTGGCAGGTGGCAGGCTAGACAAGCAAGAGGAGGATGCGGAAAAGTGGGAACCGTTTTTCCGGCGCGATCATCTTTACGCAGATTGCGTAAACTTGATCGCGCATCCCGCTCTAAACTTTTGCAATCGATCGTCCGAAAGGCATCGGATAGATCCGATGTCTCAATCATGACTTCGGATTGATCCAATCCAAAGTCACCGTGCTTTAGGGCAAATGGCGATTTTGTTCGCGGAATAGACGGACGCTGCGATGCCTGAATTGCCTGATGTCGAAGGCTTCAAACGGGTGCTCGCAAAGAGTGCTCTGCGCAAGACGATCGACGGCGTCGTCGTGAGCGATGCGCGCATCCTTGGCGACCTTTCCGCTCGGAAATTCGCTGCCTGCCTGCGAGGCGCCAAGCTCATCGCTGTCAAGCGCCATGGCAAACATCTAATGGCCAGTGTTGATCGCGGCGGCTGGCTGATCCTGCATTTCGGCATGAGCGGGGCGCTCTATTTCGTCCGGACGCTCGATGAAGAACCGCCCTTCACGCGCGTGCGCTTCGATTTCGCCAACGATGGCTCTCTTGCCTACACCAACAAAAGGATGATCGGACATGTGGGTCTCGTCGACGACGTGGCCGATTTCATTGCGCAGGAAAAGCTCGGGCCGGACGCGCTCGATCCGAAGTTCGATTTTCAAGCGTTCAAGAAGGCTGTGGCCGGCATCAGACGCAACGTGAAATCGGTCTTGATGGATCAACAAATCATCGCTGGCATTGGCAATATTTTTTCGGACGAGATTCTGTTTCAGGCGCGCGTCAATCCATTGGCGCGCATGGACGAGCTTCCTCCGACTGAGCTTGAGCGTCTGTTTCTTGAAATGCGCAAGGTGCTCAACACAGCGATCGCCTATGGCGCTGGCTCGGAACAGTTCGTCGACCGCATGCCTGAAGGCGCGCTCTTGCCCGAGCGCAAGAAAGGGGGGCGCTGCCCCCGCTGCGGATCGCCCTTGAAAATGCTCAAACTAGGCGGCCGTACGGCCTATTGCTGCCCACAGTGCCAGAATTGCTGACTGTCAAGCTATAACGATCCATAAGCGGGCGTGTCCGTGCCGGCCGAGATCCGCGCCCTTGCTCACGCTTGCCTCTCTGCGTGAATTTACGCGCCGCACCTTGATACGGGTCAAATTCGGCCGACCCTCCCTCTTGTTAAATCTTCGCAGGACCGCCAGCGGACGCAGACCGCGAGACCTACGCCGGCGTCTCTAACATGGAGGGGAATGTGGTCGATCACCCAAGCTGCACTTGGACTGGTGCATCAGGCAATAAATATATTTACGAGGTCCGCACACGCCATCCGACGCTGACTCTCAATGAGCCGTGCAATTTCATCTATGCCAAATTAGATGAGCATAGGAGATGGGTGCCGATCTATATCGGTCACGGCGACCTGCCGCAGCGAGCAGATGTAATCCCTGATGCCGTCGCATGCATCGATGCGAAAGGTGCCACCCACGTGCATGTGCACGTGGTTGCCGATCGAGAGGACCGCTTGGCGGAAGAAAACGACCTGCTCGAGAATTTTCCGCAGGCCTATCAGCCGGACGGATGCAACGAGAAGAAGGCCGGCTGAATGTCGAGTCCGTCTCAGCCTCGGAGAAATACAATGGCCAATTCATTCGAGTCTCATCCCGCACGATATTGGCACAGGCTTGAGGATGGTCGTATCCAATGCGATCTGTGTCCGCGCTTGTGCAAGCTGCATGAGGGCCAGCGCGCTTTCTGCTTTGTGCGCGCGCGCGAAGGCGACCAGATCGTGTTGACGACCTACGGTCGTTCAAGCGGCTTTTGCGTTGATCCGGTTGAGAAGAAGGCGCTCAATCATTTCTTGCCGGGAACACCCGTGCTGTCGTTCGGAACGAGCGGATGCAATCTAGGCTGCAAGTTTTGCCAGAACTGGGACATCAGCAAGGCGCGCGAGTATGATGTGCTTGCAGAGCGCGCGAGCCCCGAGGATATCGCCCGGAAGGCACAACAGCTCGGCTGTCCAAGCGTCGCCTATACTTACAACGATCCGACAATCTTCCACGAATACGCCATCGACACGGCGATCGCCTGCCGTGCGCTTGGTATCAAGAGCATCGCGGTGACCGCTGGTTATGTTTGTCCGGAGCCGCGGGCCGAATTTTACCGCCACATGGATGCGGCCAACATCGACCTGAAGGGTTTTACCGAGGAGTTTTATGAGAGGATCTGCTACGTGCACCTGCAGCCTGTGCTGGATACGCTCGTCTATGTTAAGCACGAGACGCCCGTCTGGCTTGAAATCACCACTCTCCTTATTCCCGGCCTCAACGACTCGGATGCGGAGCTCGAGCAGATGACGCAATGGGTCGTTGAGAATCTCGGTCCAGACGTGCCGTGGCACTTTACGGCCTTCCATCCCGATTGGCGGATGAAAGATATTCCGGCAACGCCAGCCGCGACCTTGACTCGTGCCCGTGCCATCGCGATCAAGAACGGTGTCCGTTACGCTTTTACGGGTAATGTCCACGATCCAGCCGGCCAAGCGACCTACTGCCACAACTGCCAGGCGCTGCTGATTGGACGCGACTGGTATGAGATCACAGCTTGGCACGTGACCGCCGACGGCAAATGCGACAGGTGCGGGACCCCTTGCGCCGGCATATTTGCGGCCTCACCTGGCCATTGGGGCTCGAATCGCATGCCGGTCTCGATCGCTGCGGCGCTCGGGTAATGAGGCAGATCCGAGATGCACGAAGCCAAGATCGGCTGATCCTTCTTGAGACCTTGGTGAAAGTCGCTCACCAGCTAGCGCTGTCAGTAGAAACCGCAGTACTGCGTCATGGCTTTCGCAGGCCTAGGAGAGAGCGACAAGCCAGCCGCGCTATTCTCGCTGCTCAATCGCGGCTGCGGGCGTTCGCGTCACAGCTCGGCGTCACCACAGGCGTTTCTTGGCGAAGGCGTGGCCAGAGCCGGATTTGAGATAGCGTTCAAAGGATTCGGCATTCGTCCGGTTGGAGAACGCAATGTAGGTGACGAGACGCCACGGCCTGAACTTCGACGTATGTAGGGAGTTGCCAGCGTTGTGATCTCGAAGACGATTTTTAAGATCGCTGGTTACCCCGACATAGCGTTCGCTGACAGCAGCCACGCTCTCGATAAGATAGACATAATGCACGATGGGCCCTTCTTCGCTGAAGCTTCGAAGGGCATCCTGCTTCGCTGCTAGGAGGCTGGCAATCCTGCGAAGCGCGGAGCGCGAAGCAGGATGGCGGAAGGGGTGGGATTCGAACCCACGGTGGGCTTTCACCCACGGCGGTTTTCAAGACCGCTGCCTTAAACCACTCGGCCACCCTTCCAATGGCATTTCGCGCCGGGCCTTCGGCCTTGACGCAAGTCACGGCATGCCCGGAAAAGACGCTTCGTTTCGACGAAGGACAGCCGCCGAAATCGCGCTGCCCTCGCCGCGATGCCCGGCGCGACCATGCGCTATCTCACCTGCAAGTTCCAGCCGCAAATTGCCGGTGCCATTGCCGGCTCGCGCCTCACGATCTGTTGCAAAACGGTTGCGGCCTGAGAGTTGAATCGCTGCCGCAATCGCTCGCGGTCTGGTGAAGTGCTTCTTCGGACCATGCGGCTTCAAAGACAAAACATCCGTTAACGTAGAGTTGATCAGGCACGCCGCCTTCGGCATGCAACCTATCCGCCAATTGCCGCGTTTAAATCCCAACATCGCCACATTCGAATCTTTACCTGAACTGATCCAGATCCATCTTGAATCTGTTAAAAAAACGTGGGGGACTTTTTCTGTTGCGGATGCGCGACATGGGCGATCAATAACAACCTTTTGTTCGTATTTTTCTGCCCATTCTATTGCTCTGAACAGGAAGGGGAGCTACCTGCCCTTAGGCTCGAACTCGTCAAGAGAGGGATATATATAATGTTGCGCAAGATACTCATGTCGACGGTGGTGCTCTTTGGTGCGATGGGGGCTGCATCGGCATCCGATTTGCCGAGCAGCAAGGGTCCGCCCGCCTATATTCCGCCGCCGCTGCCTGTGTTCACCTGGACCGGCGTCTATATCGGTGGCCAGATCGGCTATGGATGGGGCTACTCAGGCTCCAATGTCTCCGCGCTTGGTGATTCGGCGACTTATAACCCGAGTGGTGTGATCGGCGGCGCCCATGTCGGCTATAATTACCAAATGGGCCAGTTCGTCGCCGGTCTCGAAGGCGATGTGAACGGCTCGAGCTATAACGGCTCGGGTATCAGCGCCCTCGGGAACAGCTATGGCACGACTGAGAATATCGACGGATCGGTCCGCGGCCGGCTTGGTATGGCCTGGGATCGCGCTTTGGTCTATGCGACCGGCGGTGTGGCCTTTGGCGATTTCCAAAATACCTATTCGTCTGGCGGCTTCACCGACAGCCCGTCGACGACCCGGGTCGGCTGGACGGTCGGCGGCGGCGTCGAATATGCCGTCGACAACAATTGGTCGATCCGCGCCGAATATCGCTATACCGATTTCGGCTACTTTAGCCAATACTCGCCCACCGCCCTCGGCGCGGCCGTGTCCCAGCATGAGATCGACAACAGGGTGCAGGTCGGCTTCAGCTACAAGTTCGATATGTTCGCTCCTCCGGCCCCGGTCGTCGCGAAATACTGAGCGTGAGCTAAAGAGTTTGAGATTGGAAACCCGGCCCATGGGCCGGGTTTTCCTTTTGCTCGCCAGCTCTGTTGCAGATGCGCGACATGAGCGATTATTATGACCCTTTGTTCGTATTTTTCCGCCCGTTCTATTGCTCCGAGCACGAAAGGGAATTACGCAGCGTTAGGCTCGGACTCGTCAAACAGGGGGGAAATGTAATGCTGCTGCGCAAGATACTCCTATCGACGGTGCTCCTCGTCGGCGCGATCGGGGCTGCATCGGCGTCCGATCTGCCGACCACCAAAGGTCCGCCGGCCTATGTTCCGCCGCCGCCCGTGTTCACCTGGACCGGCCTCTACGCCGGTGGCCAGGTCGGCTATCAGTGGGGTACGGCGGACACGGATATCTATGCCAATGCAGGGCCTTACCTGACGTCTTTGCCGAGCTACAACCCGAACGGTGTCGCCGGCGGTGCGCATGTCGGCTATAATTATCAAATCGGCCAGTTCGTCGTCGGTGTCGAAGGCGATGCCGATGGGTCAAGCTATTCGGGCTCGAATAGCGCGCTTGGGTCCACCCCGCCCTTCTCCTCCTATTCGACGCGTATCCCGGTCGAAGGCTCGATCCGCGGCCGCATCGGCTATGCCTTCGATCACGCCTTGTTCTATGCGACCGGCGGCGTCGCCATTGCCGATGTCCAGAACTCCTACGCGTCGCCCGGTTTCACCAATACGTTAGCCATCCTGTTTATCCCGACGGTCCCGCCCGGATATGATGCGTTTTCGTCGACTCGGATCGGCTGGACGGTCGGCGGCGGCGTCGAATATGCCCTCGACAACAATTGGTCGGTCCGCGGCGAATATCGCTATACGGATTACGGCAGTTTCAACGAATATTTCGTGAATACCTATCCTGGCGATTATGCCCGCGTGCATCTCACCGACAATAGGGTGCAGCTCGGCTTCAGCTACAAGTTCGACTGGTTCGCTCCTGTTGCTCCGGTCGTCGCCAAATATTGAGCGCTCTCGCCGCCAAATTTGGAAATTCCAAGCAAAAAGCCCGGCCGATGCGGCCGGGCTTTTCGTTTCGCCTGCGTCATCTTCCATTGCCTAACGCGGCGGCGCGTGGCAATCCGACGCCATGACAAACAGACCGGCAGAGGCCGCTGCCACGCCTCCCAAAATCTCCTTCGTCTCGCTCGGCTGCCCGAAAGCGCTCGTCGACAGCGAGCATATTCTCACCCGCCTGCGCGCCGAAGGCTATGAGCTCGTCAAAAGTCACGCCGGCGCCGATGCGGTGATCGTCAACACTTGCGGTTTCCTCGACAGTGCCAAGGCCGAGTCCTTGGCCGCGATCGGCGCGGCACTCGACGAAAATGGCAAGGTCATCGTCACCGGCTGCATGGGTGCCGAAGCCGAAAAGATCCGCGCCGTTTTTCCCCGCGTCCTTTCGGTGACAGGCCCGCAGGCCTATGAAAGCGTCATGGCCGCCGTGCATGAGGCCATCGCGCCGGCGCATGATCCTTTTGCCGCTCTTCTGCCGCCGCAGGGCATCAAGCTCACGCCGCGGCATTACGCCTATCTAAAGATCTCCGAAGGCTGCAGCAATCGCTGCTCCTTCTGCATCATTCCGCGCCTGCGCGGCGATCTCGTCTCGCGGCCGGCCGGCGACATTCTCCGCGAGGCGGAAAAGCTCGTCGCCGCCGGCGTGAAGGAATTGCTCGTCATCTCGCAGGACACCGGCGCTTATGGGCGCGATCTCGCCTATGCCGAAAGCACTTTTGCCGATCGGCCGGTGCGCGCCAAATTCATCGATCTCATGGCCGAGCTCGGCGCGCTCGGCGTGTGGGTGCGCCTCCATTATGTCTATCCCTATCCGCATATCGACGAAGTCTTGCCGCTGATGGCCGAAGGCAAGGTTCTGCCCTATCTCGACATTCCATTTCAGCACGCGAGCCCCAAAGTGCTGCATGCGATGAAGCGGCCCGGCGATCAGGAGAAGACGCTCGAACGAATCAAGGCCTGGCGCGCGATTTGCCCGGACCTCACCCTGCGTTCGACCTTCATCGTCGGCTTCCCCGGCGAGAGCGAAGAAGATTTCGACATGCTACTCGACTGGCTCGGCGAGGCCCGCCTGGACCATGTCGGCGCGTTCAAATATGAGGCGGTCGAAGGGGCCGCGGCGAATGAACTCGGCTTAGCGCCCGTGCCGGCGGAGGTTCGAGAGATTCGCTACCGCCGCTTCATGGAACGCCAACAGGCGATCAGCGCGCAGCGCCTCAAACAAAAGATCGGCCGGCATATGCAGGTCATTATCGATCGGGCGGAGCCGCGCAGGGCGGAAGGCCGCAGCAAAGGCGATGCCCCCGAGATCGACGGAAAAGTGCATATCGCCAGCCGGCGGCCTCTGCGGGTGGGCGACATCATCACTGTGAAGATCGAAAGCGCCGATTCTTACGATCTTTTTGGCACTGCCGTGTGAGCGGGCCGCCTCTCGCTTGAACTGCGTCAGGGAGCATCGCGCCGATCGAGACCGAGTTGGCCGCCCTCTTCATAAGCCGCGACCGACGCCAACTTGTCTTCCCATTTCTTCTCCTGCTGCCGCAGGAGGACCCAGGAGACCAGAATGCCGCCGACCACCAGCACGAGACCGGCGATGCCGAGCGGACCGCTCACGCGAGTCATCGCATCGCCGAAAAGATAGGCGCTGCCCCCCATCACTATCGCCCAGACGGCAGAAGCAGCAGAGTTGAAGACGAGAAACCGCTGCCAATTATATTTGTTCAAGCCGGCGAGCAATGCGGCGAAGATCCGCAAGACCGCAATGAAACGGCCAAAGAAGACGATCTTGCCGCCATGCCGCTCGAACAGATATTGGCCGAGCAGCAGCCGGCTCGGCGTCAGGCCGACGAAGCGGCCGTAACGTTCGAGCAGCCGCACGCCGACCCGGCTACCGATCCAATAGCCGCAACTGCCGCCGATGACGGCGCCGGCAAAGGCCGCGGCAATCACATAGGCGATATGGAGATGGCCGGTCGCCCCGGCATAGATGGCAGCAAGCAGCAGCGCGCTTTCACCCGGCAGGGGCGCACCCAGCCCTTCGAGCATGACGACCAGAAAAACCGCCCAATAGCCGTGATGAATGATGATCGGCTGAATATGTGTCTCGAACAAAATGCCTCCTGGGCCAATGCTGCCCCCACGCTGTCTGTTGCGGCCTATTGGCGCCTTACCGGCGCAGGCTGCCGGCTTCGGCCCCAAGCCTTGCTCTTGTCCTTTCGCCTTTGTCTTCTCGTCTACCTTGCGGCATCCCCTCGCGCGTGCCCCATCTGCCTAGGCAAAGCGCGGCCCGCATCGCGGCTTTCCCTTCATCAAGCAGAAAAACGACCGGCTTGGAAGCGCTTAGAGGCACCCACCGGCCTTTGATGCGCAGCACTCTTATCGGCGGAAGGAAGCCGAAGCGAAGCCGGTCAACGTCCCGCCTATCAAAGATCCAATGGCGCCACAGGACAGCACTCGGCTTATGCATCGCCCGACATTCTGCATAAACGGCTTCCGAAAGCTGGGCTAAGTCATTGGACAAGCGTAAAAATGACAGGCCAAAGGATGGCCAGTTGCAATGGCACATTTGATCGCGCAAATTTAACTTATAAAGTATGTTGTTTATTTTTAAATTCGCAAATCGTTTGGGATTGCTCTATATAGATCAGAGAATTTTGGACTTCCGGCTGTTGCCGAAGCGGATCTTCCTCATCATAAGGGCAAGGGCAAGAGCACCATGCTGCGGGTCATCTCTGCTAACCGTCTTCAGGACGGCATTGTCGTCTATCTCGGCGCCCATGGGGATTGGGTCACCCATATCGGCGAGGCGATGCTCTTAACCTCCGAAGCGGCGTGCGAGGCCGGCTGGGCAAAGGCGCGCCATGCCATGGCCGCCAATTTTATTGTCGATCCGCTGACCGTCGACGTTACCGAGGGTGCCGAGGGACGCCGCGCCACAACCTTGCGCAATGCGATCCGTGCGTTCGGGCCGACGATCAACTTTCAGACATCTTCACCGGCGGCATAGGCCGTTCGGAGGTGACATGTACCGTTATGATGAATTCGACGCCGCTTTCGTGGCCGAGCGCGTCCGCCAATTCGAGGATCAGGTCGCCCGCCGCCTCTCAGGCCAACTGACTGATGATCAATTCAAGCCCTTGCGGCTGATGAACGGCGTCTATCTGCAATTGCATGCCTATATGCTGCGGATCGCCATTCCCTATGGCACGCTGTCGGCGCGGCAATTGCGCCAGCTCGCTTATATTGCGCGGCGCTATGACAAGGGCTATGGCCATTTCACGACGCGGCAGAACGTTCAGTTCAACTGGCCGGCGCTGGCCGATTGCCCGGCCATTCTGAACGATCTCGCCAAGGTCGAGATGCATGCGATCCAGACCTCCGGCAATTGCATTCGCAATGTCACAGCCGATCATTTCGCCGGCGCCGCCGCAGATGAAATCGAAGATCCGCGCCCCTATGCGGAAATCCTGCGGCAATGGTCGTCGCTGCATCCCGAATTTTCGTTTCTGCCGCGCAAGTTCAAGATCGCATTGATCGGCGCACCCAAGGACAGGGCCGCCATTCAGGTTCACGACATCGGCTATCAGATCGTCAAAAACGACGAAGGCGAGATCGGCTTTGCTGTCTATATCGGCGGCGGACAGGGGCGCACGCCGATGGTCGCCCATAAGATCCGCGACTTCCTGCCGAAGGCGGATCTCCTCAGCTATACGAACGCCATTCTCCGCGTCTATAATCTCGAAGGCCGGAGAGACAACAAATATAAGGCCCGCATCAAGATCCTGGTGCATGAGAAAGGCGCCGATGAGATGCGCGCTGCGGTCGAAGAAGAATTTCGCCGCGCGCCGGCGAGCACGCTGGCCTTGCCGCCGGCGGAAGTCGATCGCATCCGCGCCTATTTCGCTCCGCCTGCCCTACCCGTACGGCCGGCACAGTCACAGGCCACGGATCAGCGCATCGCAAAAGACGCGGATTTCGCCCGCTTCATCGCGCAGAATGTCGCGCCGCATAAAGTGCCTGGCTATGGCATCCTTACCATCTCGCTCAAACCCATAGGCGGGATCCCGGGCGATGCCACGGCCGACCAGATGGAGGCAGTGGCCGCGCTTGCCGAGACCTACGGGCATGACGAGATCCGCGTCTCGCATGAGCAAAATCTCGTCCTGCCCCATGTCGCGCTCGACGATCTGCCGGTGATCTTCGATCGCCTCGTGGAAGCCTCGCTTGCGACCGCCAACATCGGCCTCGTCACCGACATCATCGCCTGCCCCGGGCTCGACTATTGCGCACTTGCGACGGCGCGTTCGATTCCGATCGCACAGCGCATTTCGGAGCGCTTCGGCGCTGCAGAGCGGGCCGCCGAGATCGGCGCGCTCAAGATCAATATTTCCGGCTGCATCAATGCCTGCGGCCACCATCATGTAGGCCATATCGGCATTCTCGGCCTCGACAAGGCTGGGGTCGAGACCTATCAGATCACTCTGGGTGGTTCCGCCGATGAGTCCTGCACGCTCGGCGAACTGACGGGACCTGGATTTTCGACCGAAGAGATCATCGATTCGGTCGAGACCGTCGTCGATACTTATTTGAAGCTGCGCTCGAACAAGGACGAGGATTTTCTTTCGACCTATCGGCGCGTCGGCATGACTCCTTTCAAGCAAGCGCTATATGAGCGCTTTCAAGGAAGCGCTATATGACCGCGCATGATGTTACCCTCTTCGGCGATCAGGTCGCTGCGGCGCGGCTAACCGCCAAATTCGCAACCGTCGACGCGCAGAAAATCCTGCGGCTTGCCATTGAGGATCTGTTTCCGGGGCGGATCGCGCTCGTCTCGAGCTTCGGCGCCGATTCGGCCGTCTTGCTGCACATGGTCTCAAAGATCGATAAGGCACTGCCCATCGTCTTCGTCGACACATTGCAGCTCTTTCCTGAAACGCTCGCCTACCGCGATGCTCTAGTGGCGCAACTGGGTTTGACCGGTGTCGTCACCGCGGTGCCGGAGAAAGCCGCTCTGGCCGAAGAGGATTCCGAGAACTTTCTCTGGGCGCGCGACCCCGACCGCTGCTGCGAAATCCGCAAAGTGATCCCTTTGGCCAAAGCACTCAATGGCTATGAAGCCTGGATCACCGGCCGCAAGCGCTTTCAAACGGTGACCCGCGCAGCCCTGCCCCTATTCGAGGCGGAAGGCGAGCGCGTCAAAGTCAATCCGCTCGCCGGATGGGCGCAAAGCCGGCTCGAAGCCTATTTCGAGATGCATGGCTTGCCGCGGCACGAGCTCGTCAAGAAGAATTATCTGTCGATCGGCTGCATTCCCTGCACCTCGCCGGTCAAGCCCGGCGAAGATGCGCGCGCCGGACGCTGGCGCGGCCGCGGCAAGACCGAATGCGGGATTCACGGCGAGACGCTCGAGGCAGGATCGGACATCTGACATGGCCTTGTTCATGGACGGCGCTTTTATGCCGGATCCTTGGCGTCGCCTCGATGCGAGCGAAGAACTGCCGACCGACGGCCAAATCCTCATGTCGCTCGATGACTGGCATCGCCGCGCGCCCTTGCGGTCGCATCCGCATGCCGCACTGTCGAATGTCGCCTTCGGCCTGATGTTCGAGCCGGATGATCCGGTCGAAGAGATCGCGCCGGATCTGCCGCATCTTGCGCTCGTCGCCATTGCTTTTCCGAAATTCACCGATGGCCGCGGCTATTCCATGGCGCAATTGATCCGCAGCCGCTACGGCTTCACGGGGCAATTGCGTGCTGTTGGCGATGTGCTGTTCGATCAACTTCAATTGATGGCGCGTTGCGGCTTCGACGCCTTCGATATCACGGATGCCGCGACCATTCGGCTGCTGCAGTCGGGCCGGCGCCCGGACGTTCACCAATTCTATCAATCGGGCATGGGGCGCGAAGCACCAGTCGGCACGCGGCCATGGGCGCGCCGCCCTCTGGCATAAGCCATTAGAGCCGATCCCGATCACGTGGAATCGCAGTCCAACCACATTGGGTATACCCGATGTGCCAAAATGCGATCCACGTGACGGGACAAATCGGCTCTGCATCAAAGAAGTAGAGCATGTCCATGATGAGACATCGGATATATCCGATGTCTAAAAGTGTCGAAAAAGTCTCCAACTTTTTCGGGACATGCTCTAGACAGCCATCATTTATCCAGCATGCCGTACCGTGAGATGAGGAGGCGGCATCGGGCAAGCCGGCGTGCTGAACGGCAATTGCCGATGTGATTTGCTTTGCGCGGAGCGGAGACGACCTTCAAGGATAAACCGCAGGCCGCAGAGGATGGGCTGGTCGGCCTTGTCCATCACGCGATAGACGGCCCGGCGTTCACCCGCGTCAGCGGCTTTGCCAAATTCGTGCACGACCCTGGCGACGAACGCCCCCGTCGTCACACCATGGCGCTCCGCTTCGGTCCGCACGCGCGTGGCGAAGTCGAAGCCGAGCGATGCCACCGCGGCTTGCGCGACTTTCTCGTTCGAGCACGTGTGGACGATTTCCTCAATCGACACGGCAGTCTCCTTTCGCTGACCCAGATCCGCGAGTCAGTGTTTTAGAATCATGCCCAGCGATGCCGGCATTCTCGTGACCACAAGGCGAATGTTTCGTGTCGACTTCGGCGTGCCTTGACAATCGCCATTGTCATTGAAGCGTAACATTCACAATCTCGCGACATCATGATCGCGCTGCGTCGTCATCATGCATCGGCGCCCTGCATCTTTGATGCATATCGCATCGGCGCTCACCGCGGCCTCGGCCTGCCAACGATGGACCTGGCGACAATGGATTTGGCGACGGGCACGTGCCAACAATCAGCTTGTGCTCGCTCGCTCAAACATACGTGAGACATCGGATATACCGATGTCTTGATGATGCAGCGCGTCAGCGCTGTAACATCGGGCCTATTTTGCGGCGCTCGCTCAGCGGCCAAATTCGCCCCTCGGTGCCGTACGCCTGACGACGCGCCGCGCCGAGGGGAGCATCGCAGCCGCGCTTTCCATACGCACGCGAAAGCACAGCCGCGACGCCATTCGGGACGATGCTCCAAGCCGAGGAAACTCCGACTGCGCGAGTGCACGAAACATTCATGACGCGAGGAGCCCATAACTCGGCCGAGTTGCTGTGCGCTGCACGCACACCATTCACCGCCCCGATAAAGCAGGATTGCAGATTTTAGGTTAGGTTAACGAAGAAACGATCCCAGCTTCGATTGGTTCCTGCTACCGACATCTTTTATTCTCTCGCCACCGAGTTCTGACGTCCAAGATCCGATTTCAGCGTAGAGCGGGATGAGGAAAAGTGGACACCGGTTTTCCGTCCCATCCCGCTCTAATTTATTGGAATCGATCACGTTCATGATTTTGGATTGATTCAATCCAAAATCATCGTGATCTAGAGCCGATCCAGCGCATGATCTAGCATGGCGCAAAACAACAAGGCGTTACGCGAAAGGATAGGCTTTATGGAGGATGCACCGCATGAATGAAGCTCAACTTCGCGACGCCCTTGTCGAAAATTGTCGTGCGCTCGAACGGCTGAATGTTAACCAGGGCACGTCCGGCAATCTCTCCGCTCGCTGCGACTCCGACATGTTGATCACACCGAGCGCAGTGCCCTATGACCGGCTGACACCTCAGATGATCGCGAAAATGCCGGTCCGTGGCGCTTATGGCACCTGGTCCGGCCCGCTCCCGCCATCGAGCGAATGGCGCATTCATCTCGATATTCTGCGCGCCAAGCCGGAGGTCGGCGCCATCATCCATACGCATGCGCTTCATGCGACGACGCTTTCGCTCCTGCACAAATCTATTCCTGCGGTGCATTATATGATCGCTGCCTTTGGTGGCCCAACGATCAGGTGCACCAAATATGCGCCCTTCGGCAGCAAGGCGCTTTCCGATGCGGTACTTGAAGGCCTGATCGATCGGCAAGGCGTGCTGCTGGGCCAACATGGCATGGTGGTGACGGGTCACGATCCCGGCCAGGCGCTCTGGCGCGCGGTCGAGCTCGAAACGCTCGCGAAAATGTATCTGCTCGCGCTCGGCATCGGCCGCCCCTTCATCCTGCCGGACGACGAGATCATGCGCACGGTCGAGAAATTCAAAAGCTATGGCTATCAGCCCGAGAAACTCGCCGCTGCTGCGAAGAAAACGGCCAAACGCGGTGCTGGAAAAATCCAGGCCACGGCCAAGCCCTCCAAAAAGCGCGCGGCAGTAAAAAAAGGGGAGACCAGCTCGGCTGCAAAATCCGCAAGGAAGAAATGATAGGACCTCCCCTCTCCCCGGCCCAACTCGGGCCTGCCCGAGTTGGGTTTTTTGAAATGTGCAAGTCGGCAACAGCCGACTTGCAACCGAAGCGAAACGGGGAGAGGAGCGGCAGGCATCGTTGCAAAACGAGCCGCAGCGTGGGAGTCACCAGGTTCCCGTATTGGGCATGGAGGCCCATGGCTCCTGCGCCGGTTTCGGCTCGCCTTTCTGGAGGATCTCAATCGAAATATTGTCGGGCGACCGGATAAAGGCCATATAGCCGTCGCGCGGCGGCCGGTTGATCGTCACGCCCGCCTTCACGAGCCTCTCGCAAGTCGCATAGATATCTTCGACGCCATAGGCGAGATGGCCGAAATTGCGCCCGCCGGCATAGGTTTCCGGCTCCCAATTGAAAGTGAGCTCGAGCATCGGCGTCTTGAACTCGATCGCCCGATCGATGTCGCCCGGCGCGGCGAGATAGACCAGCGTGTAGCGGCCGATTTCATTCTCGATCCGCCGCACTTCGATGAGCCCCAACTTACGGCAATAGAAATCGAGAGATTGGTTCAGATCCGAAACACGGACCATCGTGTGCAGATATTCCAATGTCGTCCCCCTTGTTCCTGCCTCGCCGACCGCCGGCAGCGAGCCGCCCACGCTTCAGTCATCGCACACTATATAGGATCGTTGGCCTTGCCGCACCGGTGACAGAGCTGATAAACCGCAGCCGTCTGCTTGGGCAATTCGGCCACCGGAGAGCCCCGCCTGACCATAATCTGACCTTATAATTTGAGATGACATAGACGTTACATGGACACGGCGCATCATATCAAGGAAAGGGCTGCCCTCGCCTCGATCGGCGCAAGCACGGCTCTGACGCTCGCCAAGCTCGCTGCCGGCCTCGTGTCAGGCTCGCTCGCGCTGCTGTCGGAGGCTGGCCACGATCTCGTCGACACGGGCATCACCACCGTCACTTTTTTTGCCATCCGCATCGCCGGCAAGCCGGCCGATGAGGAGCATCCCTATGGGCATGGCAAAGTGGAGGCGGTCGCCGCGCTCGTCGAAACCGGCTTCCTCTTCGCACTTTCCGCCTTCATCCTCGCCGAAGCGGTTCAGCGATTAACGCGCGAAACGGTCGAGATCAACGCCAATGCATGGGCCTTCGGCGTTCTCATCGTCTCGATCCTCGTCGATCTTTCCCGCTGGTTCGCTCTGTCGCGGATCGCCCGTGCAACGAAGAGCGACGCTCTCGCCGCGGATGTCCTGCACTTTACCTCCGACTTGATCGGCTCTTCGCTCGCCCTTTGCGGCCTTATCGCCACGCGTTTCGGCTATCCGCAGGGCGATGCCTTCGCGGCCCTCGCCGTCGCCCTCTTCATTGCGATCGCCGGCTACCGGCTCGGCCGTCGCACCGTCGACACGCTGATCGATACGGCCCCCAAGGGATTGACGGAAAGCGTGCGAACGATTGCCGGGGCAGTGCCCGGCGTGACCGCGGTCGAGACTATCAGGCTGCGCCCGGCAGGCGCCGAGGTCATCGGCGACATCGGCATTTTTGTGCCGCGCACTCTGCCGCTCGAAAAGGTCGCATCGATCAAGGACTCCGTCCAAACGGCCATTGCCGCGGTGCATCCCGATGTGTCGGTGACCGTGACGACAAAACCTGTCGCCCTCGATGATGAGACCGTGCTGGAGCGCCTCCTTCTCATCGCTGCAAAACGCCATACGACAATCCATAATGTCATCGTGCAGGAAGTCGATGGTCGCACGTCGGTCGGCTTCGATGTCGAGGTCGACGGCCGGATGCCGCTTGGTCACGCGCATGAGATCGCCTCGGCACTCGAGGCCGATGCGCGCCTCGAACTCGGTCCCGACATTGAGGTCGACAGCCATATCGAGCCGCTGGAGCCGCGCGAATTGCCGGGCCAAGACGCAGCCGCTGCGACGCGCAACGCCATTGCCGCAGCCCTCTCCAATCTTGCCGGCGATCCGATCGTCGAGGTTCACAGCGTCAGGGTCCGCGAGACGCCGGCCGGCCTCGTCGTCAATTATCATTGCCGGGCCGACCCCGATCTCAGCGTCGAGACGGTGCATCTTGCCGTTGATGAGATCGAGCGCAAAGTCATGACCGCTTTTCCCGCCATTATCCGCATCATCGGCCATGCCGAGCCTTTGCGCCGCGCCGCAATCCGGCGGCATGGCTGATATCTCCTGACCGGCAAGGTCCCTCCTATTTTTTCAGGCTGTTCAATTCAATGCCTGTCAATTCAATGATTGTGCGAACGAGGCGGCGATGATGTTCCTCGAGCTTTTGCGCACGCGCCGCTTTGCGCCGCTGTTCTGGTGCCAGTTTCTGTCCGCCTTCAACGATAATTTCGTCCGCAACATGCTCGCCATGCTCCTGCTGTTTCGGTTTGGCACACAGGAAACCGGCGCCTTGGTTAGCCTCGCCATCGGCATTTTCATGCTGCCTTCGATCGTGCTGTCCGGGCTCGGGGGCGAGATCGGCGATGCGCATGACAAGGCGCTGGTCATCCGCCGGCTGAAAGCGGCCGAGATTCTGGTTCAGATGGTCGCTGCCGCCGGACTTTGGTTGTCGTCGCTTCTGCTTCTTTACGCGGCGCTGTTCGGATTGGGCGTGATCGCGGCGCTTTTCGGCCCGATCAAATATGGCATTCTGCCCGATCATTTGAAGCGGACTGAACTCGTCGCCGGCAATGCGCTGATCGAAGCCGCAACTTTTCTTGCGATCCTGCTCGGACTTGTGGCCGGCGCCTTGGCCGCCAAAACGACGATCGCTCCGGCGATGGTGGTCCTCCAGCTCATGGGCATTGCGCTCGCCTGTTTTGCAACGAGCCGCTTCATTCCAGCAACTAAGGCCGCAGCGCCGCATCTCGCGATCAAGGCGAATGTGTTGGCCTCGACCGGGGCGCTGCTCAAGGATTTGCGGCAGGCGCCTTTTCTCTGGCAGGCGGGGCTGGCGCTGTCCTGGTTCTGGCTGACGGGTGCGGTCGCGCTTTCACTCGTGCCCGTCACCGTCCGCAACGCGACAGGCGGCGGCATTGAAGTCGAAGCCGCGATCAGCGCCCTGTTTGCGATTGGCATTGGCGCCGGATCGCTTGCTGCGGCGTTTTTCGCACGCGGCCGAATTCTCTTGACGCCGACCCCACTCGCCGCCCTCGGCATGGCCGTCTTCCTCATCGAGATCGGTTTTGCCACATACGGGCTTGCGGCTGGACTTGGTGCGTCTCACCATGAGACGGGACTCGCAGCTTTCTTCACCAGCGCCGTGGGCCTGCGCATCGCCGCCGATGTCACCGGCATAGCCGCCGCAGGCGGCCTCTATGTCGTGCCGCTCTTTGCCGCCGTTCAAGCCGAAGCGCCGACCGAACATCGGGCAAGGATCGTCGCTGCGATCAATATTCTGAATGCGATCTTCATGGTCGCCGGCACGCTCGCCACGGCTTTGCTGCAGAGCCGCTTCGTCGGCCTCTCGGAACCGCTGCTCCTCATCGGCCTCGGCCTCACCAATATTGGCGCAGCCGCCTATGTGCAGCGCAAGATCGTGCCGTACAGGCTCCTGGAGCAGGATCATCCTGTTTGAGAAGACGAGACCTATACTGTTTCACGGCATCTTGCGGATGAATGTGCCGAAGGCCCTCGGCCCGTCGCCGACCGGCATTTTCGCGGTCACTTTCAGCGTTGTCGGATCGATCGCCCAGACATCGTTCGAGAACCAGTTGACGACATAGAGCGTGCTTCCGTCGGAACTGAACTCTATCCCTTCCGGATAATCCCCGACATTGATCCGCTTGACGGGTTTCAGAGTCGCGAGATCGAAGACCGTGACCGTGCCGCCATATTCATCGGTCGCGAAGCCATAGCTCTTGTTGAGAGCAACCACATAGGGTCGCAGACCGGTCTTGACCTTTCCAACGAGCTGATGCGTCGCAAGATCGATGACAGAGACATCATTGCTCTTGACGTTTGCCGTATAGGCCCGTTTGCCTTGCGCATCGATCGTCACCCCGAAAGGATGCAGACCGGTTTTGACGGTCGCGATGCGCTTGAAGCTGGCCGCATCGAGGATCGAGATCTGATCATCGTCGCGGTCGGCCGTCACGATGAGGCGCCCGTCCGGCGTCACCGCGACCCCGCAAGGCGTGGTGCCAACCTCGGCGTCGCCGACAACCCGGCTCTGGCGGACATCGATCTTATAGAGATGCGGCACATCGAAATCGGCGACATAGATGAAACTGCCGCTCGGATCGATGGCGATGCCGAGCGGGTCCCTGCCGACCGGGATTTTTCGCAGGACAATGCGCGCCGCCGTATCGATCACCGAGACATACGGCCCTTCCGGGCTCGTCACATAGGCGCTTCGTCCATCCGGCGCCATCGCGATTCCGGCCGGCTTGCCGCCGACCGGAATGGTCGCCACGAGTTTCTTCGTCGCGAGATCGAGAACGCTGACGGCGCCGGCGCTCTGATCGGTGATGAAGGCTTCATCCGCCAGCGCAGGTGTCATCGTGGCGAGCAAGAGACAAACGCCGGCAGCGAGGATCACCCGGCTCCGGAGCACGGCGAGGCTCAATTCGTCGCCTCAGAAGCCTCGACCTTCTTTTTCAGCGCGGCGAGACCGGAACGGTAGAGCGCGGTGACCGCCTTGGTGGCGGCGTCGTCATTGAGCGCCGGCGGCGGGTCGAAAAGCGGATCGGCGCGGAAGAAGGCGCCGCGCCATTCGACCCTGCTCTTGTTGCCATCCGGCAGCACGATGAGCGTCGACGAATAATTGGTGACCGGCAGGACCTTCACATCGACCTTGTCGATGGAATAGGAATAGCTCATCGCCTCCGCATCATATTTGTAGAGCGATTCCTCGACCGTCGCGCCGTTTTTGAGCGTCAGTTCGCGCTTGGCGACTTCGGGCTCGTTGCGGCCCTTCCCGGTTGTCTTCACGACCCCAGGCAGCCAGCTCATGTCTTGGAAATTGCCGATCACCTGCCAAACCTTGGCAGCCGGCGCGTCGATCTCGACAGCTTCCGTCAGCTTCAGCCGCGACGCCCCATGGCCATAGGCCATGGATGGTAGCGCAAGCAAGACAAGCGCAGCGGCAAAATACAAAGCCTTCATCTCAGATCCTCTCCTCACCCTTGCCCCCGGCAGCGATACTCAGCGCGTCGCCTCGATCCTCTTCTTCAAACCGTCGAGAGCGGCGCGATAGAGCGCATCGACCGCCTTCAGAGCTGCATCGTCATTGAGTGCCGGCGGCGGGTCGTTGAGCATATAGCCGCGGTAGAAGGCACCGCGCCATTCGACCTTGCTCTTGCCATCGCCCTCGGCAACGACATCGATCGTCGAGGAATAATCATGAACGGGCAGGACCTTCACATCGACCTTGTCGATGCGGTAGGAATAGCTCATCTCCTGCGCATCATATCTATAAAGCGACTCCTCGATCGTCGCACCGCTTTGGAGCGTGAGTTCGCGCTTGGCGACTTCGGGCTCGTTGCCGCCCTTGCCGGTCGTCTTCAAGACGCCGGCGAGCCAGCTCATATCCTGGAAATTGCCGATCACGGACCAGACTTTGGCGGCCGGCGCGCTGATCTCGACCGATTGCGTCGTCTTCTGTCGCGTCGGCCCATGCGCGAGCGCGACAGAGGGCGCTGCCGCAGAAGCCACAATGAGCCCGAGCACCAGACCAGCAACACGCAGAGCTTTAATCTCCTGTCCCCTCATCAAAAATTCTCCCTCCTTGCCAATATTGGGCGGGCCGAACTTACACAGCCTTATCGGCAAAGCTAGCCCGGATTCTCCAAAGCGCCATCGCGTGATGCCTCGCATCAGTCGCGACAGCCGACATGTTTTGCGCAGATAGAACATGGCTTGCGCAGATATCAGACCTACATATCAGAGAGTGAAGCGCCGGAGCTTTGCGTGCAACGACACTGGCCCTATGATCCTGCCGAACCCTGGGCCGTGCCGGGACGGATCGTCGCATCCGCCTTGCTGGCTGCATCACGCCCCTCTGCGAGCCCGACCATCGGGTTTGCAGCCCTTTTAAGATCGGCCCGAATTGGCATGCTGTTCCCATGCCCGGGCAACTAGAGCATGTCCCGGAAAAGTTGCTAGACTTTTCCGATAAAGGACATGCTTCAGATCTTTGAAATAGAGCCGCCGCCTCGGACTTTCTCCAATCTCGATCCACTCGCGAGGTTCGCATGCGCACCGACATAGCCCAACCGATCCGGCTCGCCGATTACCGCCCGCCGGACTATCTGATCGACACTGTCGACCTCGACGTCAGGCTCGATCCGCATGTGACACGGGTTGTCGCGCGTCTCGCGATCAGGCCCAATCCGCAGGGCCACAGCGGCGCCGATCTGGTGCTCGACGGCGATGCCCTTGTCGTGCGGCGGATCGTGCTCGACGGCACCGAACTTGATTGTTCGGCGAATTTCGTGACCCCGGACCGTCTGACGCTCGCCAGCCCGCCGCAGCGGCTCTTCACCCTCGAAATCGAGACCGAGATCAATCCTTCGGCGAACACCTGCCTGATGGGCCTCTATCGCTCCGGCTCGGCCTATTGCACCCAATGCGAAGCTGAAGGTTTCCGAAGGATCACTTACTTTCTCGACCGGCCGGATGTGCTGAGCGTCTATACGACACGGCTCGAGGCGGAGATCGCGGAAGCGCCGGTGCTGCTCGGCAATGGCAATCCGACTTTTGCCGGCACGATCGAGGCTACGAACCGGCATTTCGCCGTCTGGCACGACCCTTTCCCCAAGCCCTGCTATCTCTTCGCCCTCGTCGGCGGCGATCTCGGTAGGGTCCATGATGAATTCATCACCGGCTCCGGCCGCAAGGTCGCGCTCGGCATCTATGTCGAACACGGCAAGGAAGGAAGCGCGACCTATGCTATGGACGCGCTGAAACGCGCCATGCGCTGGGATGAGGAAGCCTTCGGCCGCGAATATGATCTCGATGTTTTCAACATCGTTGCCGTCTCCGACTTCAACATGGGCGCGATGGAGAACAAGGGCCTCAATATCTTCAACGACAAATATGTCCTCGCCTCGCCGCATACCGCGACGGACACGGATTACGCGCAGATCGAAGCCGTCATCGCGCATGAATATTTCCACAATTGGACCGGCAATCGCATCACCTGCCGCGATTGGTTTCAACTCTGCCTCAAGGAGGGCCTGACGGTCTTCCGCGATCATGAATTTTCCGCTGCGCAGCGTTCGGCAGCGGTGCGCCGGATCGGAGATGTGCGCACTTTGCGCGCCCAGCAATTTCCCGAAGATGCCGGACCGCTCGCCCATAATGTGCGGCCCGACGCCTATCTCGAGATCAATAATTTCTACACGGCGACCGTCTATGAAAAGGGCGCCGAGCTCATCCGCATGCTCAAAGTCCTTATCGGCGCCGAAGCGTTCCGCGCCGGCATGGATCTCTATTTCACGCGGCATGACGGGACGGCGGCGACGATCGAGGAATTCATCGCCTGTTTCGCCGCAAGCTCCGGCCGCGATCTCACGCAATTCCTGCGCTGGTATACGCAAGCGGGAACGCCTCTCGTCGAAGTGACGGCGACCTATGATCAAGCCACGCAATGCCTGACGCTCGATTTCCGGCAGAGCTGCAAGAAGACGCCGGGCCAGGAGACGAAGGACCCCTTCGTCATCCCGATCGAGCTTGGGCTTCTTGGCGAAAACGGCGAGGCGCTGCCCCTCGTGACAGAGGGCGAGGACGGCGCGAGCCCGCAGGAATTGGCGCAGGGCGTCATCGAGCTCACGCAAGAGCATCGCCGCGTGAGTTTTCGCAATCTGCCGAGCCGCCCCGTCGTCTCTTTGCTGCGCGGCTTTTCGGCACCGGTGCGGCTCGCCTATGATGTCAGCGAAGCGGATTTGATCACACTCATCGCCCATGATACCGACAGTTTCAACCGCTGGCAGGCGGCGCAGACCTATGCGACGCGGCTGCTTCTACGCAATATCGAGTGCATTCGCGCCGGCAAGACGCCAGAGCCCGACGCCGCCTTCATCGCCGCTCTGAAATGGGCGCTCGACCCAGACCATGCCGATCCGGCCTTCGCCGCCCAGGTCGTGACCTTGCCCGGCGAAGCCGACATCGCCCGCGAGATCGGCGAGAATATCGATCCCGATGCGATTTTCGCTGCCCGCAAAATTCTCCGCGAGACGATCGGACAAGGGCTCGCGGAACCTCTCCTCGAGACTTATGAAAGATTGACCGAGGCGGCACCCTATTCGCCCGATGCTGCCGCCGCGGGACGCCGCGGCTTGCGCAATGCCGCGCTCGATCTTTATACGGCCGGACAGAAGGATCAGGGGCTGGTACTCGCCCTGAAACAATTCGAAGAGGCGAGCTTCATGACCGATAAGATCGCCGCACTCGGCGTCATCGCGACAAAGCCAGGCCCGGAGCGGGAAGCAGCGCTCGATGCCTTTTATAAAGCTTACGCGAGCGAACCGCTCGTCATCGACAAATGGTTCGCCTTGCAGGCGATGATTCCGGAAGCGGAAACCCTGGCGCGGGTCAAAGGCCTGATGCAGCATCCGGCCTTTTCGCTCGCCAATCCCAATCGTGTGCGGGCGCTCGTCGGCGCCTTCGCCGCTGGCAATCAGACGCGCTTCAACGCGAAGGATGGCAGCGGCTATGATTTCATCGTCAATGCCGTTTTGGCGCTCGATGCCAAGAATCCGCAAGTGGCGGCCCGCCTGCTCTCCGCCTTCAAGAGCTGGCGCATGCTCGAAGAGGAGCGGCGCAAATTGGCGGAAGCAGCCTTGCGGCACGTCGCCGATGCCAAGCATCTTTCGCCCGATGTGAAAGATATTGCAGAGCGCTCGCTTGCGTGAGCGATCCTTGCGATAGGCGCGACCCTGCTATGAGAAAACGGCGGTTCATGTGGCGACTGATGTGAAGTCACACGCGCTTTTGATCTGCGTCTTGGTCCGCCCCGCCTGATGTATTCCGCGCCGTCCCTATATAGAGGCGGCGCAGTGATTCATGGATCCAAGATGCAGGCGACGATCGCACCCTCCTCACAGCGACCTCCGATGTCCTTTGCCTTGACGATGGTGCTCGCGGTTTCGGCCGGCGCGATCGTCGCCAATCTCTATTATGCGCAGCCTTTGGACGGGCTGATCGGCGCGGCGCTTCGTCTGCCGCCCTGGGCCGTCGGGCTCGTCATGACTTTGATGCAGATCGGCTATGGCCTCGGCCTTGTTTTCGTCGTGCCGCTCGGTGATCTCATCGAGAACCGGCGCCTCATCGTGGCAACCCTTCTCTTCAATGCGGTCGCGCTGCTTGGGCTTTCGCTGACGGCGAGCGTTGCCGCCTTCTTCATTTTCGCTCTGCTCGTCGGGATCACAACCACGACAGTCCAGATCATCATCCCCTTTTCCGCGCATCTGGCGCCGGCACGGCAGCGCGGCCAAATCGTCGGCAATGTCATGAGCGGCCTGTTGATGGGTATTATGCTGTCGCGTCCGGTGGCGAGCTTTCTGACGCATTACGGCAGCTGGCGCCTGGTCTTCGGTCTGTCCGGCGGCCTGATGGTCCTGCTTGCTCTCGTCTTGTCCTTGGCTCTGCCCGCCTTTCCGCGCCGCTCCGAGCTCACTTATGGGAAAATCCTGCGCTCGCTCGGCCCGCTTCTCGCGAACACGCCCGAGCTGCGCCGCCGCGGCGCTTATCAGGCGGCGCTCTTCGGCGCTTTCAGCCTGTTTTGGACCGCCGCGCCTTTGTTCCTGGCAGGCCCGAGTTTCAGTTTGACGCAGCAAGGCATTGGTCTTTTCGCCCTCGTCGGCGCGGCGGGTGCCTTTGTCGCGCCGATAGCCGGCCGCATGGCCGATCGCGGCTGGACGCGGCCCGCGACCGGCGGCGCCATGGTCATGGTTCTCCTGTCCTTCGTTCTCGTGGCCGTCGGCGGCGCTGAACGCTCGATGAGGCTGCTTGCCCTTGGCGCGATTCTTCTCGATGCCGGCGTCGCCCTCAATCTCATTTTGAGCCAGCGTGTGATCTATGGTCTCGCGGCGGATATCCGCGCCCGTTTGAACGGCCTCTTCATCGCCTTGTTCTTTGTCGGCGGCGCCTTCGGCTCGGCGCTTGCGAGCCTAGCCTATGCGCTTGCCGGCTGGCCCGCCACTTGTCTTGTCGGGGCAGGCTTTGCTGCGCTTGCGCTTTGCGGCTATGCGACGGAATTTGCTCCCCTCCGCCGCCTCGTCTGGCTGAAATCCCCAGCCGCCGAACAAGAGCCCTGACCGGCCCCTAGAGCAAAACTCCACCGATCAAATTTCCCTTCACGCTTCTTTAAGCTCTGGACAAATCGCCGGGCTCGGATTCAGATGGATCTGATTCGGAAAGATGCGGCACATCGGTTCGGATCCATCTCGAGGGGGCTTCGCTATGGTCCGTGCTGTCGCGGCCGAGATGCCGGCGCGCGCGCGCATTGCGCAAGGGCTTGCCTGTGCGGCAGGACAGCCGGCTTCCGAGCATTATGTGAGGCTCGAACCCTGGGTTCGCCGCGCCGTTCTGGCGATGATCGCCGTTTTCATCGGCACACTGACGATCTTGACCATTCTCCTTGTGAGCGATGCGCGTGACCGCGCGATCGACGACGCGATCGTCGATCTCGAACTGATCGCTGCGACAGCCACGCATGATTTCAACACGGCATTAGATCACGATGACTTTGGATTGAACCAATCCAAAGTCATGATTGAGACATCGGATATATCCGATGTCTCCAGAAACGTGATCAATTCTCATAATTTAGAGCGGGATGCGGGCGGAAAACCGGTTCCCACTTTTCCTCATCCCGCTGCAGCGCCGATCGCCAGCAAAGATACGGCGCAGGAGGCGAAGCAGCTGCTGGCGCAGGTCCTCCCGGATCGCGCTATGGCGCGTGGCCAGCACATCCTCGTCAGCAATGTGAAAGGCGAGATCGTCGCCGCCTTTCCGCCAGCCATCGGCATAGGCGGGCGGCTCATCGACCATCTCGGGCCGAGCCAGCCGCTCACTGTCTTCGCCGAGAAGGCAGGTGTCATGCGCGTGAACCTCGCCGATGGCACCGATGCGCTGGCAACGGTCAGAACCTTGAAGCCACCCTTCGCGCAAGTGGCTTTCATCCACCCGATGACGTCGGTTCTCGCTGAATGGCGGCGCGCCGCCTTTTGCACCGGCGCCGCGCTGCTGTCGACGATCATCGTCCTTTGTTCTGTCGCCGGCGCCTATTTCTGGCAGGCCGCGCGGGCCCGCCACGCCGAAGCCGCCGGCGATCGAATCCGCGGCCGCATCGACACTGCGCTGAACCGCGGCCGCTGCGGACTTTGGGATTGGGACCTCGCCCGTGGCCGCATCTATTGGTCGGATTCCATGTATGCGATGCTCGGCATGATGCCCGACGAGTCCTTTCTCTCCTTCGGCGATGTCAATGCGCTCATCCATCCGCAAGACGACCCCCTCACTAGTCTCGCCGAACTGCTCGCCGCCGCCGAAACCAATGCGATCGATCACACCTTCCGGATGCGCAACGCAAAGGGCGAATGGGTGTGGCTGCGTGCGCGCGCCGAGTTGGTGTGCGACCGTGCCGATCAAGCCGCGCATCTCGTCGGCATAGCGGTCGACATCACCGAGCAGAAGGTCCTCGCCGAACAATCCGCGACGGCGGACATCAGGCTACGCGACGCCCTCGAAACCGTATCCGAGGCTTTCGTTCTCTGGGACAAGGACAACCGCCTCGTGATGTGCAATTCCAAATTCCAGCGCTTTCACAATCTGCCGAACGAGGCGATTCTCGCGGGCTTGCCCTATGCGCAAGTCATGACCAGCGGCGCGGCGCCGTTGATCCAATCGGAGATTGCGGTAGGCCAGCGCCCGGAAGCCGGCGCCAAGACCTATGAAGCGCGGCTCGCCGATGGCCGCTGGCTGCAAATCAATGAAAGACGCACCAAGGATGGCGGCTATGTCTCGGTCGGCACCGACATCACCGCCTTGAAACATCATGAAGAGCAATTGATGGATTCCGAGCGGCGTCTGATGGCGACCGTCGCCGATCTGCGCCGGTCGCGGCAGACGCTCGAACTGCAGGCTCAGCAGCTCGCCGAACTCGCCGAGAAATATCTCGAGCAAAAGGCGGAAGCCGAAAGCGCCAATCGCGCCAAATCGGAATTTCTCGCCAATATGAGCCATGAGCTGCGCACGCCGCTCAATGCCATCATCGGCTTTTCCGAATTGATGACCCAAGAGACATTCGGCGCACTCGGCTCGCCGCGCTATATCGACTATTGCAACGACATCCAGGCGAGCGGCCAACGTCTCCTGAATGTCATTTCCGACGTGCTCGACATGTCCCGGCTCGACGCGGGCCGCGTGCGGCTGGAAAAATCCGAATTCTTCATCGATGCCGCCATCGGCAAGGCCCTAGATGGGGTACGCGCTTGGGCGGGGGAAAAATCGATCGCCATTGGCGCAGCCGATCTGCCGCAAGCCAAGATCCATGCCGACCGTCTGGCAATCGAAAGGGTTCTCGCCATTCTTCTGCGCAATGCGGTGAAATTCACCGCCGAAAAGGGACGCATCGCGGTGCGCTGCCGCAGCATGCCCGGCGCGATGAATATTTATGTCGAAGACAGCGGTGTCGGCATTTCAGCCGAAGCGCTGGAGCAGCTCGGCCGCCCCTTCGAACAATGCAACAGCCGGCTCGAAGACGGCTTCAAGGGCTCGGGCCTCGGCCTCGCCATCGCCCGTTCGCTCGTCGATCTGCATGGCGGTTCGCTGCGCATCCGCTCGACCCTCGGCAAGGGCACGATCGTGCTCGTCCATCTGCCGAAAGGTCAGACGTCGATCGCGGAGGCTCTGCCACGACCCAAGCCATTGCGCGCGCTTGCCCCATTACGGCATCCGCCGCGGCCGGCCTTGCGCTCTGTCGGCGGCACTCAAGCACACTAGAGCATCCCGCTTTCAAGTGGAATCACTTGAAAGGGGATAAGATGCTCTAGATTCAAAAAGTAGAGCATCGGATTACCCCAAAACCGGTTCCCACTTTTGGGTCCGATGCTCTAGAGAGGGATGACTTTGGATTGAATCAATCCAGAAGTCATGTCAACCGATCATCTGATTGAAGATCTCTTGCACCCGGCCGCGCGTTCCCGCCACTTCGGCCGCAAGCCGCGCGAGATCGGGCAAGCCTGCTGCCGCAGCGAGCCGCTTGGCAACAGCCTCATTCAATGGTCCTTCGGCAGCAGCGGGATCGACGAGCGTGTGCAAGAGCTGCGTGACATCGCTATAGAGCCGTCGCGCGGCGAGCAGAACGGCAGCCGGCTCCGGCGCAAGATAACCCGCATCCGCCGCCACGGCGAGCATTGCCGCCGGGCTCGTCGCAAGCATGCGTCTATCTTCATTCGCATGGGCGAGACAGAGATATTGCGCGAGAAAATCGATGTCGATGAAGCCGCCCGCCGCATATTTGAGGTCGAACGGGCCGCGCGGGCTTTTTTCCTGCCCGATGAGGTGACGCATTTCGGCAATGTCACGGCGCAGGCTCGAAGCGGGCGGACGTGCGAGAATTGCGAGGCGCGCGGCCTCGACCTCTTCCCGCAAAGACGGATCGCCGGCAATCACGCGCGCGCGCGTGAGCGCCATATGTTCCCAGCTTTCCGCCTCCTTGGCCTGATAGGCGGAAAAGCTTGCAAATTGCGTCGCGACCGGGCCTTTGCGTCCGGAAGGACGCAGCCGCATATCGACTTCGTAGAGACGGCCGCGTCGCGTCGCCACGGTCAAACATGAGATGAGCCTTTGCGTGAGTTTCGTGAAATAACGCACCGCATGCAACGCCTGCGGCCCGTCTGCAATGGGATGATCGGCATCGAAATCATAGATCAGAATGAGATCGAGATCGGAAGCGGCGGTCATCTCGCGCGAGCCGAGCTTGCCGAGACCGAGAATGACGCAGCGCCCGCGCGGAACCCGCCCATATTTGCCGGCAAAGATTTCCAGCACATGGCCCAGCGCGGCACCGACGACGCTTTCTGCCAATGCGGCATAGGCGGAACCGGCGGCATCGGGCGCGATGAGATCGGCCAAGAGCCGCACGCCGATCAGGAAGGATTCCTCCTGTGCGAAATCGCGCAGGGAATCGAGAAAATCTTCGGTGCTCGCTTGCGCAGCCAATTGCGCGGCGAGCCTTGCTTTGAATGCCGGCACATCGAGATCGGCCGCAAGACGATCGCGGTCCATCGCCGCATCGAGGACATGCGGACGCCGGACGACCATTTCGGCAAGCCGTGGCGCGCTGCCGAGAATATTTGCGAAGAGCGCGCGTAAATGTGCATTGGATTTCAGGATCGCCAGCAGCTCGGCAACTGCCTTCATGCGGCCGAGCGCGGAATCGAAAGCTGCGAGCGCCGCATCGGGATCACCCGATTGAGCAAAGGCCTGCAGGAGCGCCGGCACGAGCTCCGTCAAAACCTCGCGCGCACGCTCCGAGCGCATGGCGGGATGCCGGCCGAAATGCCAGCCGCGGATCGTTTCCGCGGCAAGCGCCGGACGCTTGAAGCCGAGTTGCGAAAGGGTTTCGAGCGTTTCCGGGTCGTCGCTGACGCCGGTGAAGACGAGATTGCCGACCGCAGCGGAGAGACCCGGCGCCATTTCGAAGAGCCGCGCATAATGTTCGGCGACGCGGCTGAGATGAAGGGTAAAGACCGCGGCGAAGGAAGCAAGATCCGCATAGCCGCAAAATTGCGCGAAATTGCGCAGCTCGCTAGCCTCCTTCGGCAGGCGCTGCGTCTGTTCATCGGCAACCATCTGCAGGCGATGCTCGATCTCCCGCAGGAAGAGATATGCGGCGCTCAGATCCTCACACGCTGCCTGAGAAACGAGCCCTTCCCGTGCCAATTCCGCCAGCATGGCGAGTGTCTTGGCACCGCGCAGCTTCGCCTGCTTGCCGCCATAGACGAGCTGCTGTGTCTGCACGAAGAATTCGATCTCGCGAATGCCGCCGCGACCCAGTTTGACGTCATGGCCCGCGACCGCCACTTCGGCATGACCGCGCAGCGCATGGATCTGCCGCTTCATCGCATGAATATCGGCGATCGCCGCATAATCGAGATATTTGCGCCAGATGAAAGGTGTGAGCCTTTGCAGAAATTCGGTGCCGAGCCGCGGATCGCCGGCGATCGGCCGCGCCTTGATCAAAGCGGCGCGCTCCCAGTTCTGCCCATAGAGTTCGTAATAAGAGAAGGCGGCCGGCAAAGAGATCGCGACCGCGGTCGAACCCGGATCGGGGCGTAGCCGCAGATCGACGCGCAGCACATAGCCATCGGCCGTTCGCTCCTGCAAAAGCTTCACGAGCTGGCGGGTCAGCCGCACGAAAAGCGTGCCGGGCTCGCCATGCCCCGCGACGGATGGACTCGCCGGATCGAAAAGGACGATGAGATCCGTATCGCTTGAATAATTGAGTTCGCCCGCGCCATGTTTGCCGAGCGCGAGGATGACGACGCCGCAGTCATGCTCGGGCTCCGCAGGATCGGCACAAATGAGGTGCCGGCCGGCGGCAGCGTGGCGCAGGATGAAGCGCAAGGCGGATCTGACGAAGACATCGGCGGCAACAGTCAACGCCGCCATGACACGCTCGCCCATCCAGACGCCGCCGAGATCGGCGAGCGCGACGAGCAGCGCAATCTCCTGCTTTGCACGCCGCAAGAGCCGCATCGCCTCCGCCTCGGAGCCGGCCGCGTCGCCAGCCGATGCGACGTTGTCAAGGCAAGCGGAGAGGCTCGCTTGCGGCGGTGTTTCGAGGAGACGGACGAGACGCCCAAGATCGGCGCAGATCAGACGCCAAAGATAGGGCGAGTGATCGGCGATGCCGAGGAGCAGCGCCTTGACGGCTTCCTCGCGAAGGCAATCGAAATCTCCCTGCGTGCTGGCCAAGAGATCGTCGAGCCGCGCCTGCGCTCGCGCAGCGTCGGCAGCCAAGGGCGCCTTGGAAAAGAGATGACGCAATGGGGTGGCCGGCTCGACCGGCATATCGATCGGCATGAGCCGCAAGCCGCTCACGCGGCTGCCCCGGCCTGGGCTTGCACCATCGCCGGGGCAAGAAGCGGCGGCGTCCGCGCCGCCGCCGGCAGTACGAGCGTCACCCGCAGGCCGGGTTCATTGTCTTCGATCAGCAATTTGCCATTGTGCAGACGCGCGACGGCTGCAGCCAGCGCCAGCCCCAGGCCGGAACCCGGACGGGAACGGGAGTTTTCGAGCCTTACGAAGCGATCCTGCACGCGCGCCCGATCTTCAGGCGCAATGCCGGGGCCGCGATCGGCAACGCTGATCTCGATGAAAGGGCCATGCCGCTGCGCCGCAAGGACCAGGGGCGCGCCTGCCTCTGGCGCAGCTTCGTCACTTGGCTCGCGCACCCCATATTTCAGCGCATTGTCGACAAGATTGGCCAGCGCTTGGCCGATGAGTTCGCGGCTGCCGTGCAAAGTCAGGCCGGTCTCGACATTAAGCGACAGCCCTATCCCGTGATCCTCGGCCAAAGGTTCATAAAGCTCCGCGACATCGCGCGCGACGCTCGCCGCGTCGAAATCCACCATGCCGTCGAAGCCGGTGCCCGCCTCGGCCCGCGCGATCATGAGCAGCGCGTTGAAAATGCGGATGAGCCCATCCGATTCCTCGATGATCTTTTCAAGCGCCGAGCGATAGTCTTCCGCCGTCTTGGCGGAATGAAGCGCCTGTTCGGCGCGGCTGCGCAGCCGCGTGAGCGGGGTGCGCAGATCATGCGCGAGATTGTCGGAGACCTCTTTGAGCCCCGCCATCAGAACCTGGATGCGATCGAGCATGGCATTGAGATTCTGCACCAGCCGGTCGAGCTCGTCGCCGGAGCCGGCAAGCGGCACACGGCCGGAAAGACCACCGGTCACGATGGTCTGCGCTTGCGCATTGATCTTGTCGACCCGATGCAACACCCGCCGCGCCGCCCAAAGGCCACCGATCGTGCCGATGATGACAAGCCAAATGAGCGAAGTGGCGAGCGCACCGGCGAGAATATGACGCAGCCGCACACCCTCTTCTATGTCATGGCCGACAAGCAGACGGAAGCCGCCGGGCAGAGCAAAGATCCGCGCCAAAGCGCGATGATGTGCCGCGACATCGCCGCTGCGCAGATAATCGGTCTCTACAAGGCCTGGATGGACGAGCACACCGGGCGGCAAACTCACGATATTGCCGACGATCGGCTCGCCGGCAAAGGTCGTCAGCAAATAAAGGTCGGCACCCGGCTGGCGGATGCGCCGCTGGATCGCCTGCACTAGCTGATTAACGCCACCGTCTTCATATTGCTCGGCGAGCCCGGTGATGTCGGCATTGACGGTCTGGCCGATCTGCTCGTCGATCAATTGCTTGACGTTCCAGCCGACGCGGCCGAGCACGAGCCCGGCGCCGACGGCCGAAACGCAGAGATAGACAACCGAAATCTTGAATGCGGTCGTCCGAAAGAGCTTACCGAGAGCTATCACGGATCATATATCCAGCACCGCGTATCGTCTGCAGGAGCGGCGAGTCAAAGCCTTTGTCGATCTTTGCGCGCAGCCGCGAAATATGAACATCGATCACATTGGTCTGCGGATCGAAATGATAATCCCAGACATTTTCGAGCAGCATCGTCCGCGTGACCACCTGGCCCGCATGTTTCATCAAATATTCGAGGAGACGAAACTCGCGCGGCTGCAGCGCGATCTCCTTGCCGTTGCGGGTGAGTTTGTGGGAAAGCCGATCGAGCTCGAGGCCACCGACCTTATAGGCCGTCTCCTCGCCGGCGCCCGAGGATTTGCGCCTTGCCAGAACTTCGACGCGCGCCAGGAGTTCGGAAAAAGCATAGGGCTTCGTTAGATAATCGTCGCCGCCGGCGCGCAAGCCCTTCACCCGATCATCGACCTGGCCGAGGGCAGAGAGGATCAGCGCCGGGGTTTTGATCTTCTGCACCCTCAGGCCGCCGATCAGCGACAGCCCGTCAAGCTTCGGCAACATGCGGTCGACGATCAGCACGTCATAGCCTTCGTCGCGGGCCTTGTCATAGCCCTCGACGCCATCGGGCGCGTGATCGGCGACATGGCCCGCCTCGCGGAAGGCCTTGACGAGGTAAAGCGCCGCTTCGGAATCGTCTTCGATGATGAGAATGCGCATGGAAGACATATAGGCAATCCCATAAAAAACGGCAGGCCCGAGATTGGCTCCGGGCCTGCCGCCTCCTTCTTGCCGGCGTCGCGAGGGGGGCGAGAGCGACGCCGGCCAGCGGCTCAGGACGACCAACGCCGCCCCAGGGCTTTGCCGCTGCAGGAGCGAAATCGGTTCTTCTGCGCATGATCTTATCCGAAAAGTCGAGCCAACCTTTCGGGATCATGCTGTTCTTCGCGCATGATCTTATCCGAAAAGTCTGCAACTTTTCGGGATCATGCGTCGGCTTGGTCAGGTCGCCGGATTAACCGCGAGCGCGACATAATGCGTGTCGTCGCCGTTCTTGACGCGCAGCAGCACGGCTTTGCGGCCCTCCTTTTTGGCCTCATTGATGACCGCGGAAACCTCCGCCGGCTGATTGACCGTCTTGCCGCCGGCTTCGAGGATCACGTCACCGACTTTCAGGCCCTTTTGCGCGGCCGCGCCGTCGGGATCGATCTCAGTGACGACGACGCCCTGCTTGCCGGCGCCGGGAACGTCGTCGGCCGGAGCGAGAACCAGACCGAAGCCCGAGAGCGGGTTGCTGTTCACCTTCGCATCGGGCTCGGCCTTGGCCACCTGCTCAGCTGGCAAGGTGCCGAGCGTCATGGACAGCGTCTTTTCCGAGCCGCTCCGCCACACGCGTAGATCGGCCTTGGCATTGGGGCCGAGCGCAGCGATCTTGCGGGCCAGTTCCCGCGGGCCGTCGACCGCGTCGCCATTGACGTCGAGGATGACGTCGCCCGATTTGAGGCCGGCGGCCTTGGCCGGGCCAGTCGGCTGCACTTCGGCGACGAGCGCGCCCTTGGTGGACTTCAAGCCCAAGCTGTCGGCAATATCGGTGGTCACCGGCTGAATCTGCACGCCGATCCAGCCACGCGTCACCTTGCCATGCTCCTTCAAGGCGATGACCACATTCTGCACGACATCGGCAGGGATCGCGAAGCCGATCCCGACACTGCCGCCCGAGGGCGAATAGATCGCCGTATTCACGCCCACGACCTTGCCTTCGGTATCGAAGGCCGGACCGCCGGAATTGCCGCGGTTGACCGGCGCATCGATCTGGATGAAGTCGTCATAAGGACCGGAGCCGATATCGCGGCCGCGGGCCGAAACAATGCCGGCCGTCACCGTGCCGCCGAGACCGAAGGGATTGCCCACCGCGAGCACCCAATCGCCGACCCGCGGCGCTTTGGCGGCGAAGTCGACATAGGGATAGTTCGAGCCCGTGTTGATCTTCAGAAGTGCGAGATCGGTCTTCTTGTCGGTGCCGACGACCTTGGCCGGCAATATCTTGCCGTCGTCCATCACGACTTGGACATCGGTCGCATTTTCGACGACATGATTATTGGTGACGATATAGCCGTCCGGCGAAATGAAGAATCCCGAGCCCTGCGCCATGGTGACATGCGGATGGGTTTCGCGGAATTCGAAGGGCGTTTCGCCGCCGAAGCGTTTGAAGAAGCGATAGAGCGGGCTGCTCGGCGGAATATCCGGCATATCCGAGTCTTTCGCGGCGCTGTCGCTGGTGTCGGTGACCTTCACCTTGATCGACACCACGGCACCCTTCACCCGATTGACGATGTCGGCAAAGCCGACCGGACCTTGCAGCGGCGTCTGCGCCGGCGCTTCCGCTTGGGCAGGCGAGGTGAAGCTCATATGCGGCACCTGGACATTGCCGGCATAGGCGCCGCCCAAGGCCAGGACGGCAACCGTACCGAGCAGAGCGGCGCGCATCTTGAAGCCGCCAAGCTTGCGTGGCGTTTGACTATCTTGCGGGCTGTCGGAATGCGGAGGAAGCGAGAAGGCCATCGGGTTCATCTCCATCTATTTATAACGTCGGGCTGGGGACCTCGAAACGGCAGCCTGAATCGGATGAAGATAAACTGGCGCACAGCGGCTTACGCCGCCATTTCGGTGAGATGAAAGTTTCGTAAGGTGGGCGCCGGCCCTCTCCCCGTGAGCATAGCGAAACGGGGAGAGGGGCGCGCCCTACCCCTCTTCCTTCCCGACGAGCGCCGCGAGCTTTTTTTCTTCCCCGGCGCTCAGTGACACGGGCTTTTGCGCCGGCACGCGGCGGCGCAAGGACAAAAGGATCGCGCCGCCGCCGCAGATGAGCAGCAGAATAGGCGTGCCCCACAGCAGCATGGTCTCCGGCTTCAGCGGCGGCTTCAACAGAATGAAATCGCCATAGCGGGAGACGAGAAAGTCGAGAATTTGCTTGTCGCTCTCGCCGGCCATGATCCGCTGGCGAACGAGCATGCGGATGTCATGCGCAAGCTCCGCCCGCAACTCGTCGATCAATTCATTCTGGCAGACGAGGCAGCGCAATTCACCCGACAAGGCACGGGCGCGCGCTTCGAGCTTCGGGTCCTTCAGCATTTCGCCGGGCTCGACCGCGAAGGAGAGGCTGGGCATCAGCGCCAAGAAAAAAATGGCGGCGAACGCCAGAAGCTTTCGAACTCATGTTCACTCCGCCGGCTGCGGCGCGGCGCCCGCGAGCTTGAGCCTGCGCGCGGCGCCGATCCTGAGCCTGCGGTCACTCAAGGATACGAGCCCACCGAAGGCCATGACGAGCGCGCCGAACCAGATCAGCGCCACCAGCGGCTTCCAATAGAGCCGCGCATCATAAGTGCCGCCCGACCCGCTGTCGGTGATGCTGACATAGATCTGGCCGAGGCCGAGCGTCGCAATCCCCGCCTCAGCGCGGCTCATCCCGCGTACCGGATAGAAGCGCAGCGCCGGATCGATGGTTTTGATCTCGACGCCGCCGGAGCGGATCGCGACATGCGCGAGTTTGGCGCTGTAATTCGGTCCCTCTGCGACGCCGAAATTCTGCACCGCCAGCTCATAAGGTCCGACGGGAATAATATCGCCCGGCTTGATCACCATGACTTTCTCGACGCCCCAGCCGGTCGCGGCGAGGCCGAGCAAGGTCACGCCGAGGCCGGCATGGGCGAAGGCAGTGCCATAGGCGCTGCGCGGCAGGCCGAAAGCGCGGCGACAGGACTCCCCGACAGTCGAAACGCCGGTAAAAATCTTGCCCGTGAGATCGATAAAGGCGCCGACAATCGTATAGATGGCGAGCCCCGCGACGACGATCGAGACGACGGGACCGCCGTGCCAAGCGGCAAAGACGAGCACGGCGACGAGGCCGGCGGCGACGGCGACGACGAGCCTTTGCGCCGCCCCGAGCAGATTGCCGCGCTTCCAGGCGAGCATCTGGCCGATCGGCATCAACAGGAACAAGGGTAAGAACAGTGGCACGAAAGTCGCGTTGAAGAAGGGCGCGCCGACAGAAATCTTCTCGCCGGTCAGAGACTCGAGCGCGAGCGGATAGAGCGTGCCGACGAAGACCGTCGCACAAGCCGTCGACAGCACGAGATTGTTGAGGACGAGCGCGCCCTCGCGCGAGATCGGCGCGAAAAAGCCACCGGGCTTCAGATCATTGGCCCTCGCCGCAAAGAGCGCCAGAGAGCCGCCGATGAAGACGACCAAGATCAAAAGAATGAAGATGCCGCGCCGCGGGTCACTCGCAAAGGCATGCACGGAGGTCAGCGCGCCGGAGCGCACGAGAAACGTGCCGATGAGCGACAGCGAGAAGGCGAGAATGGCGAGAAAGATCGTCCAGATTTTGAGCGCCTCGCGCTTTTCCATCACCGCCGCCGAATGCAAAAGCGCGGTGGCGGCGAGCCACGGCATCAGCGAGGCGTTTTCGACCGGGTCCCAAAACCAGAAGCCACCCCAGCCAAGCGTGTAATAGGACCAATAAGAGCCCATCGCTATGCCGAGCGTCAGAAACATCCAGGCGAGCAAGGTCCAGGGTCGCACGAGCCGCGCCCAGATTGCATCGATGCGCCGGCAGATCAATGCTCCGGCAGCGAAGGAGAAGCTGATCGAAAGCCCGACATAGCCGATATAGAGAAGCGGTGGATGAATGGCGAGGCCGGGGTCCTGCAAGAGCGGATTGAGATCTTGACCTTCCATCGGTGGATTGGCGATCCGCAGGAACGGATTGGAGGTGAGCAGGATGAACAAAAGGAAGGCGGCGCTGATCCAGGACTGCACGCCGAGCACGGCGGCATAAAGATCCTGCGGCATGGTCCGCGCAAACGCGGCAACCAAGGCCGAGAAGGTGGCCAGGATCAGCACCCACAGAAGCATGGAGCCTTCATGATTGCCCCAGACGCCGGCGATCTTATAGATCAGCGGCTTTGCCGAATGCGAATTCTCGACCACATTGACGACCGAGAAATCCGAGGTCACATGCGCATAGACCAAAGCGCCAAAGGCCATGGCCACGAAAAGGAATTGCACGAGCGCGACGGAGGGTGCCGCCGCCATCAGCTTCTCGTCGCGCGCGGCGACGCCCCAGAGCGGCACCACGGAATTGAAGAGGGCGAGGGCAAGCGCCAGAACGAGCGCATAATGGCCGGCTTCGACGATCATCTATCTCCCTCCGTCCATCTATCTCACTGTGTCCCGGCGCGCGCGGCGCCTTCGCCCTCTTGCCAGACGCCGCGCTTCTTCAAGGCATCGGCGACTTCCCGCGGCATATAGCGCTCGTCATGTTTGGCGAGGACATTATTCGCCAGCATGCCCGAAGTCCCCAGCACGCCTTCGGCAACTACGCCCTGGCCTTCGCGGAAAAGATCCGGCAAGGCGCCCGTGTAGGTGACCGGCACATCATCCTTGCCGTCGGTGACGATGAAATGCACGGTCGTGCCATCATGCACGACCGAGCCTTGCTTGACGAGCCCGCCGATGCGCAGCTGCGTGCCCGGGGCGATGGTTTTCGCCGCGACTTCGCTCGGCGTGTGGAAGAAGACGAGATTGTTCCGCCAATTATAGAGCACGAGGCCCGTGGCCGTGCCGAGAACGACGAGCGCCGATAATATGAGCGCCAAGCGCTTCTTCTTGCGGGTCATGAATCAAGTCCCAATTCGCGTGCCAGTGCGTCGAGGCGTGCGATTGCCTCGGCGTCGCCGCCCAAATCGTGGCGCGCCGTGGCGAGCGCGGCGCGCGCCTTGTCGGTCTCATTCATGACCTTATAGGCCCGCACGAGGCGCAGCCAGCCTTCGATGTCATGCCCGTTTTGCGCAAGACGCGCCGCGAGCCGATCGATCATCGAATGGATCGCCGCTTCGCGCGCGTCCGGCGACAGAGCCGCGATCGCCGCGGCTTCGTCCACCTTCGGCGGCGTGGATTTTTCGAGCTCCGCGATCTTGGCTTCGAGATCGGCGCGCCCGGGCGCGCCTTGTGGCACTTGCGCCAACAGCTTTTGCCAATAGCCAAGCGCCCGCGCCTTGTCGCCCTCTTGCGCCGCGGCGAGCCCCAAGAAAAACAAAGCCTTGGGCGGCGCCAACTCAGCCGCTGCGGCGCTCGCAAAAGCCTTGCGCGCGTCTTCCGTCACGACTCCATCGGCCGCATAGACCAAGGTCTCGCCATACACCGCCTCGCGCTGCGGCGTGTCGCCGAGCTTCTCAATCGCCATCGCCGCAGCCCGCACGGCATCATTGACGCGGCCGACGTCCAGATAGGCCGACACGAGCGCTTCATAGCCGCGGCCGTCCTCGGGATGACGCAGCAGATGCGCCTCGACTCTGGCGATGCCGGCGGCGAGATCCACATCCTTCGGCGCCACATCGAGCCGCGCCGCAAGCGGCGCATCCGGCCAGCTGGGATGGCCGAGGGCCGCGTAGAGGCCGAGCGACAGGGCGGGCACGAAAGCAAGGGCGAGAACCGCGACCAGCCGCACTCGGAACTGCGACGAAGCTTGGACCTGCGACACGCCTTTTGCCGGCAAAGGGCCGGCGTCGGCAGCCCGCAACAGCCGGCGCGCCGCTTCGGTCCGCGCCGCCTCGGCCTCCTGCGGCGAGAGGAGGTCGCTTGTAGTCTCGCGTTCGATCTCGACAAGCTTGGCTTTATAGAAAGCCACATCCGGCGCGGCGCGCGAAGCCAAGCCGCGCCGCCCTTTGGCGAGCGGCCAGAGAATGGCGAAAACGGCCGCGCCCGTCAAAAGCGCGAAAAGGCCCCAGAGCATGGCGCTTCCCTAGATCACCATGACTTTGGATGGAATCAATCCAAACTCATGGTTGAGACATCGAATATATCCGATGTCTTTGTAAACATGATCCATTCTAATCATTTAGAGCCGATCCCGACCACGTGGAATCGCTCGCGATCCACATGATCGGCACAAATCGGCTCTATTTCAAAGATCTGAAGCATGTCCTTTATGAGACATCGGGTATAGCCGATGTCTAAAATATCGGAAAACTCTGTCAACTTTTCCGGGACATGCTCTAGAGCAGGATGCGCGGATCAGTCTAGGCTATCCGCGTAAACTTGATCGCGTCGGAAAACCCGTTCCCACTTTTCCTCATCCCGCTATCGTACCGGTTCCCATTCTTAGAACCGGCTCCCATTCAGACGGGCCGGCCAGAAACTTCGAGCAGGTGATTGCGGCAGATATTGGCAATTCCTCTCCCCAGCTCTTGCGGACCCTGCTTTAGAGCATTTTATCGCGCCGAGGGAAGGGTTTCTGGCGTCGCATAGATCACGATGACTTTGGATTGAATCAATCCAAAGTCATGATTGAGACATCGGATATATCCGATGTCTCCAGAAACGTGATCAATTCTCATAATTTAGAGCGGGATGAGGAAAAGCGGTTCCCGCTTTTCCTCATCCCGCTCTAGGGAAATCGAATTTCGCCCTCGAGGTCTCAATATAGACAAAAGCGCGCAGTCCCGGCACGCCACCGCCGAGGCTTATTCGGCGGCCGGAAGCTCCAATTCGGCGCGGAGTCCGCCCATCGGGCTCGCGTCGAGCTTGAGCGCACCGCCATAAAGCGCGGCGAGATCGACAACGATGGAGAGGCCGAGGCCGGAGCCCGGCCGCGTCTCGTCGAGGCGCCGGCCGCGCCGCATCGCCGCTTCACGAAGCTCGGGCGCGAGCCCTTGCCCGTCGTCGTCGATGGTGACGCGAAAGGATGGGCGCCCACCGGCGCTTGTGCCGACGACCGGCTCAGTGGCGATCATCACCCCATGGCGCGCCCATTTGCCGGCATTATCGACGAGATTGCCGACCATTTCTTCGAGATCCTGGCGCTCGCCCTGAAACCGCAGCCCTTCGACTGATTTGATCGAAAAAGTAATGGCGCGGTCACGATAGATCTTGTCGAAAATATGCACCAGCGCCGCGGTCACCGGCGCGACCTCGGTAACCTGTCCCAGGACTCCCACCCGCGCCGCGACCCGCGCACGGTTGAGATAATAGGTCACCTGATCACGCATCAGCGCCGCCTGTTCACGGACTTTCGCCGAAAAGCCGCTCCGATCCTCGTTCGCCTCATTGATGATGACGCTGAGCGGCGTCTTCAGCGCATGGGCGAGATTGCCGACCTCGTTGCGGGCGCGCGCGACGACTTCGCGATTGGCGGCGATGAGAAGATTGAGCTCGGCGGCGAGCGGCGCGATGTCGCGGGCGAAAGTGCCGTCGATGGTCTCGCGCTCGCCGCGCCTTATCGCGCTGGCACCTTCCTTCAAGCGGCGCAGCGGCAGCAAGCCATAATGGAGCTGCAGGACGGAGGAGCCGACAAGCGCCGCAGCCAGCAATGCGAAAGTAATCACGAGCTCGAATTCGAAATGGGCAATGTCGGTATCCATACTCTCCGTGGTCGCTGCGACCTGCACGAGATAAATGCCCTGATCGCCAAGGTCGATGATCCGCTCGACCATGCGCAAGCGGCGGTCGTCCGGACCCTTCACATAGCCTTTGCGCGCGCCGCCGATCCCGGCCGGAATATGCTGATCCGCGAGTTTCGGAAGCCGCGCGGCAAAGAGCGAGCGCGAACTCTTGATGGCCTGCTTGTCGCCGTCGATCCTTGTGATCTGCCAATACCAGCCCGACAGCGCCAGTTCGAATTGCGGTTCGCCGAGTTCACCGGGATCAGCGCGACTTTCTTCCGAGGGCGACGCTATGTCGGCAACGAGCGCGCGCAGATAGACGCCAAGCCTGTCGTCGAAACGCGATTCCGCGGTCGTGCGATAGAGCGTCGAAAGTCCGATGCCTGCGGTAATCAGAATCGCCGAGCTCAACACGGCAGCGGAAAAGAAGAGGCGTGTCGCGATCGACCAGTTTCGCGGTGAGGTCAAGCGCATGAAGCGAAAATCCTGGCCGAGGCATGGCGGCGGAAGCTGGCGGCGGAACCAGCGGGCAGCCTCAACCATCCCCGAGAGCAGAGCCGGAAGAACCCCGCTTGCCGGAAGCCGCTTCGGCGGGAGGCAGCGCCACTATATAGCCGAGACCGCGCATGGTTTGGATAATGTCGATTCCGAGCTTCTTGCGCAAGCGCCCGACAAAGACTTCGATCGTGTTGGAATCGCGATCGAAATCCTGATCGTAAAGATGCTCGACGAGCTCGCTGCGGGAGACGACGCGGCCGGCGTGGTGCATCAGATAGGCCAACAGCCGATATTCGTGCGAGGTGAGCTTGATCGGAGTGCCGCTGACGCTGACCTGCCCGGCCCTTGTGTCGAGGCTGACGGGGCCACAGGTCAATTCATTGCTCGCATGCCCGGCGGCCCGCCGCAACAGCGCCCGCAGACGGGCGAGAAGCTCCTCGATATGGAAGGGTTTCGCCACATAATCATCGGCCCCGGCGTCGAAGCCCTGAACCTTGTCGTGCCAGCGGTCGCGTGCGGTGAGAATGAGAACCGGCATGATGCGGCCAGCCTTCCGCCATTCGGCGAGGACGGCGATCCCGTCTTTTTTCGGCAGGCCGAGATCGAGAACGACGGCGTCATAGGACTCCGTGTCGCCAAGGAACCCGCCGTCTTCACCGTCGAAGGCACGATCGACCGCATAGCCCGCATGGGTGAGCGCCGCGACGATCTGCCGATTGAGGTCCTTGTCGTCCTCGACCACGAGAAGCCGCACCCGTCACCCTCCCCGCCAATCGACGCAACGCCGCCGTTGGCCGCATCGAGGCAATCCTAAGCGTCAAAAATGTCATTCGGCCGCGTCATTTTGTGTTTGTCGCGCGGATGAATTGGCCGTTCGAAGCTTTCAAGAAAACATGAATGACCCGGCCATCGCGGCGCAACAGGCTTATTTCATAGATAAATTCGTCTTTTCTCCGGCAAAGCTTCACCCGGAGGGCCTCGGCCTGAAAGCGCCGGGCCATCGCCATCATCAGCTGAAACGGCTCGGCAAGCTTATGCAGCGCAATCTTCTCGCGCGCCTGGGTCGCCGTCAGACAGGCGCGCTCCGGCAAACGCTCGGCGCCGAGCGCCGTCGTGCAGAAGGCAGCCAACATCAAGACAAGGGCGAGCCCGGCGCAGCGCATCAGCTAAGCGTCGCTGAAAAGCACTGAACGCGCGATGAACATAAGAGTGACAGAACATCGCCGAAAGAGCCTTCTCCACACGATCCTGCGCGCACTCACATCGGCCAGCCAGCGGCGGAATGGCGCTCGCCTTCCGGCGACCTAGTGCATTTTCAGCAAAATAGGCAGGGCAGCGCTTGCCGGTTGGAGCCGCGTTAGCCTCGGAATTCGGCTTTCGACCTGACGTTAAACAATGATTTCGCTCCATCTAGGTCGGATCGAAAGCTCAACCCGGCCGGAATTGGAGTCATGATGTTCCGGAAAGTGCGCCGCTTTGCCGGCGATTTTGGCGGCGACCGGCGCGCCCCAAGATCCTGCTGTGGGCGGAGGGCGCCGAGGCGGGCCTTGGCGCCTGCCCGCCTCAAGTCGTGTTGTTCGGCAGGAGCCGCGGCGGGGTCAAATTCGTCGATAGGTTCTGGAACAGAGTGACCAGATTCGCAATCGAGTTTGAGCCCGGACAGACCACGCCATTGTTGCCATTGGAGTAGAACTTCGTTCCATCAGGAATTGCCGACGGGCTCGCCGCTATATCCTGCATCGTCGTACAGGATGAGAGTCCTGCAAGCGCTCCCGAAGTATCGGTTGTGCAGGTGCTTGAACTGCCAGTGGCCGTCGAGGAGCCGTAGGCGACCGAGTAGACCCAGGTTCCCGCCTTGGCGGCGGCCTGGGCCGCCGCGATCGCCTGCTGGCATTGGTTGGTGTTCTGGCTGAACGACTCGCCGTTCAACGTGAGCACGTTTGCAGCCGTCAGGGACTCAGTCTTGGTCTTCGAACCGACCGTCTGTGACACGCTGACCTTATAGGTGCCTACTCCGCCGGTTGTTCCTGATAATTGGCTAACGATGGTAGTCCCCGTCGCCACGCCCGTCCCGGTGATGCTCTGTCCGGCCGCCAAGGGCGCCTCCTCCGAGGTCGTGGACGACGCTGCACACCCCTTCGTACATGCGGTCACGGTGAGGGTGGTGCCAGAGATGTACCCGGTCACGTCCGTCTCGGCTGTGGTGGAATTGGCGCCGCCGTCGCTGAGGAAGATGATCACATTCTGCGTATGCGGTGCGGCGAAGCTGGTGAGCGCCGCCTGCGCCGCGTTGATCGTCTCGGCATAGTAGGTTCCCTCCCCGCCCGCGGCCGTCACGCCCGAACTGCACCCCGCGCCGCCGGTCGCCAGCACTATGTCTGAACTGCTGTTGAGCGTAGTCGACGAGCTGGAGCTCTTGAAGTTGTTGCTTCCGCTAAGGCCAACGATCTGATAAACGGGAGAGTTACTGTACGTCTGGACGTCCGACGATGGCAGCGTCTTGCCGCAAGTGTAGTCGCTGCTGGCGTCGCTTGTGCTTAGAATCCCCGGAAAGACCATCAGACCGACATAGTCCAGAGACGGGTTCAGGCCAGACAGAAGAGCGGCAATCCCCGCCTGAGCGCACTGCTCTCTCGTGGCGCTGGCTCCGAGCCCGCAGCCGCTGTCCGTGCTGGTCTCCATGGACTTAGTGGTGTCTAGCACAATCATTATGTTGAGCGCTTGCGGGGTGCCGCCCTTGGCGCCCCCGGTCGAGGTCGCTGAGACGTTGAAGGATTTCACTCCCAGAATCTGAGCGAAGAACATCGGCACGGTCGCCTGCTGTTTCACCACGATGGCGTTGGCGTTATCTGGTCCGTTGCATGAGATTCCCGTTGAGGTGAGGCACTTCTCCACCGGATAGCCGCTGGCCATAGTGACCGTGAGATTGGAAATGGCGTTTTTGCCTCCAGCCACAGCGCTATACGATGTAGCCGTGGTCTTCGCAGTGCCGGGTGCGCTTGAGCAGCAGTTGATGTCGTAGGCGCCAGCCAGCGCGGCCGCATCTGTCGACGCCTGTAACTGGCGCTGGACCAACAAAACATGGCCAATGTCGATCGCGAGCCCGGCGAAGCCGGCGAGGACCACCATCGAAAGGGCCGTCGCTATCCCGGTCACGCCGCGCCGATCGCGCCAGAGGCCGGCCAGTGCGCAAATCATCTTGGAGATCGAGCGTTTCATTCGATGAGCTCCGTCGTCGTTGCGGTGAGGGTGCAGCCGGGCGCGTAATTAACGGACATGACGGTGAGGTTGCAGGGATAGGTGGCGCGCACCGTCGATGTGTCCCCCGCCGCCGGCGAGAGCGCCGTCGAGCAGGCAGAGTCGCTGGCGCAGACCGTCCCATTGACCGTCACGGTGATCTTTATGTTCGCCGCGGTCAGGTTCGGCGCGGAGGAGGTGATGGCGCTCGTCGTGCTCGTGTAGGGCGTCGAGCTCGAGCGGCTGATCGAAAGCGTCCGCCCGCCTGAACGCACGGCGTCAGTAAGTTCGATATAGTTGTTTATCGCGATTCCGAAGGTGACTATGCCGAACATCAGAAGAAGCAGCACAGGTCCAACGAGCGCGAACTCGACCGCCGGGGAGCCTGCGCAGTCCCTCGCGATGTCAAGTGGCAAACGGAGCACCGCTTGGGCAATCGCCCGCTTGCACTTTTCGGCGATAAGCGACCGGGTCTGGCGAAGCGTTGTCAAATCCCTTCTATCGATTATCCCGATAGGTACCGGCAAGGTTAACGATAAGAAGAAGAGTATTGGCGTAATGAGCGCGAACTCGACCGCCGCCATGGCACTCTCCCCGAGAGATTGACGGTGCACGCGCGGATGCCAATTGTAGGATGCGAACATGAGCAAGAAGGCCCAGCCATTTTCATATCTGCCCGACATGACGCATGCCGAGCGGATATGACTTAGCAGGGCGGAGTTGACTAAACGTTACGGCAATCGGAGACTCGGAGGGGTCGCAGGCTGGCCGGCCAAGGCGCCGCAAGGCCCCTCATAATTTTTCCCGCTCCGGCCGGGCCGGCGCGTTGCCCCGGCGCGGCGCTTTGCCGGGCCAGGCGACGATGTGATCGGGATAATTGTCGAGCCCGACATCACTTTCGGAGGCGGCGACACGCCCGCGGACGGAAATTCCCGCCTCATGCACGGTCTCGGCAGAGCCGGAGACGAGCGGATGCCACCAGCGCAGGCGGCGGCCCTCTGCCCGCAGCCGATAGGCGCAGGTGGGCGGCAGCCAGCCGAGCGCCCGGACCAAGCCCGGCGTCAGCTTGAGACAATCCTTAACCTTGCGTCGGCGTTGGAGGTAATCGCCGCAACGACATGAATTGGCGTCGAAAAGCCGGCAGGCGACATCGGTGAAATGAACCTTGCCCGTATCCTCGTCCTCAAGCTTGACCAGGCAGCAGCGGCCGCATCCGTCGCAGAGGCTCTCCCATTCCTCCTGCGTGAGCGCTTCGAGCGGCTTCGCCTCCCAATAGGGATTTTCTGACCTTGTCATCGTCTTGGCCATCGTCTTGCCGCTGACTCCTGATCTCGTGCCCTAGTATCTGATAATGTAGCAGAGCAGCACAACATCGTGCTGCGAAACGCAGCGTCAATCGGATACTTATAGACACTTCGACGTGCCAACTTTCGAAGAAAGTCGGTACTCGCGCATCTGCCATATCGCATCTGTCATGTCCCGTCGGGAGGCGCCGCAGGGCAGGATTGCTAAATTGCGCAGAGAATTGCAAGACTTAGAATTGCAAGACTTGGAATTGCAAGACTTGGAATTGCAAGACTTGCGTCAGACTTGAGCGACGAGGCGACGCCTCCCGCAGGATGCGGTCGATAGGGGAACGGGCCAGACGTGTTCGAAGAGCTGAAATCGTCGCCTCTCTATGGCACGGCGGTACGCCTCTATAAGAAGGTATCGCGCCGCCTTTTGGCCTTTGATGCCTTCATTGATTCATCGCTCTACGACTCTGGGCAAAAGGCGCGCGCCAATTATGCGACGCTCGCCGCTTGGATGGACCGCCTGCATGTCTCGGGTTGGCGCCGCCTCTGCGTCGAACTCGTCTGCGAGGGCTCGAACCTCGCCGTTGCCGGTGGCGTCCTTGCCCTGTTTATGGCTATCCCGGCCTTTCAGGACACTGGCACCGACGATTGGCTGAAGAAGCAAGACCTCGCGGTAACCTTCCTCGACCGCTACGGCCAGGAAGTCGGCCGGCGCGGCATCAAGCACGACGATTCAGTGCCTCTCGATCAGATGCCAAAATATATGGTCCAAGCCGTGATCGCGACGGAAGACCGACGTTTCTTCCAGCATTTCGGCATCGATATTTTGGGAACATTGCGGGCGCTCACCGTCAATGCCCGCGCCGACAATGTCGTGCAAGGCGGCTCGTCGATCACCCAGCAATTGGCGAAGAATCTGTTTTTGTCGAATGAGCGGACACTGACGCGCAAGGTCAAGGAGGCCTATCTGGCGCTGTGGCTCGAAGGCCATTTGACGAAACGCGAGATTCTGCAGCTCTATCTCGATCGCATGTATATGGGCGGCGGAACTTTCGGCGTGCAGGCGGCGGCGGAATTTTATTTCGGCAAATCCGTCCGCGACGTCACGCTTGCCGAAGCGGCGATGCTCGCCGGCCTCTTTAAAGCGCCGACCAAATATGCGCCGCATGTCAATCTGCCGGCCGCCCGTGCCCGCGCCAATGATATTTTGCAAAATATGGTGGATGCCGGCTTTCTGACCGAGGGCCAGATCTATGCCGCGATGCGCAATCCGGCGACGCCGATCGCGCGGAGCCGTGACGCCGCGCCGGATTGGTATCTCGACTGGGCCTATGACGAAGTGCACAAGCTCGCCGATGCCCACAAGCTCGGTGACGATCGTGTGCTGACCGTCCGTACCGCGCTTGATCCCAATCTGCAAAAATTCGCCGATACGACGATCGAGGATCAATTGCGCCAATATGGCCATAGCTATCATGCCGATCAATCGGCCATGGTCATTCTCGATCCGTCGAACGGTGCGGTGCGGACGATCGTCGGCGGCCGAGATTACGGCGCCAGCCAGTTCAACCGCGCCGTCGATGCGCTGCGCCAGCCGGGCTCTTCATTCAAGCCTTTCGTCTATTTGACCGCTCTCCTGACCGGCAAGTTCAAGCCGTCGACGATCGTCGTCGATGGCCCAGTCTGCATCGGCAATTGGTGCCCGCACAATTACGGCGGCACCTATCATGGCGCCTTGCCGCTGGTCAGCGCCTTGGCGCAATCGCTGAATGCCGTCGCCGTCAAATTGTCGATCGCGATCGGCGAAGCCTATCCGGTAAAAGGCCACAACAATGTCTTCGAAGCGGCCAAACGCGGCCGCGCCAAGATCATCGAGACGGCGCGGCGGATGGGCATCACGACGCCTTTGCCCGACACTGTCTCACTGCCGATCGGCGCGGACGCGGTGACGGTGATGGGCATGGCCGGCGCCTATGCCACATTCGCCAGCGGCGGAAAAAGAATTGATCCTTTCGCTGCGATCGAGATCACCAACAGCCATGGCAATGTCATCTATCGGCATGACCGCGATACCCCGGCTCCGAAACAGATCTTCGATCCGAAAGTCATCATCGACATGGTCTCGATGATGAAGCAGGTCGTCCAGGCCGGAACCGGCCGGCGCGCCATCCTCGACAATATCGATGTTGCCGGCAAGACCGGCACGACCAATGGCTATAAGGATGCCTGGTTCATGGGCTACACGGGCAATTACGTAGGCGCCATTTGGTTCGGCAATGACGATGACACGCCGACGAACAATATGACAGGAGGATCGCTGCCGGCGGGAACTTGGCATGAGATCATGGCCTATGCCCATCAAGGCATCGACCTCAAGCCGCTGCCGGGCGATCCGCCGCCAGCCGTCAAAACGGCGCCGGCCGAATCTCTCTCAAGCTCGGCGACAATTGCCGAACTTGGCGCGCCGCAGCGCCCGCCAAGCCTCTCCTCCGGCTCGGTCGCCGTGCTCGGCACTATTGCGGAAACGGCAAAGGTCGCCGAGCTCAAGAGAGCTTCGGCCGGCGGCGGGGCGAGCTTCAAGGAACAGCCATGATCGCGGCGAGCGTGCAGCCTTGACGATGCTTTTCAGATTTCTCGCAACGCTCTTGACAGGAACCGTGCTTGGCCTTGCCGCCACCTATTATCTCCTCATAGGCGGCGTGAGCTTCGACGAGGCCAAGGCCGGGCCATGGACGCGCTGGCCGAAAAGCGGCTCGATGGAGATCGATCCTTACGCCCATGCCATGCTGGCGCGCAGCGGCGAGCTGCCGCTTGGCACGGCCGAAGGCCTGAGCTTCTTTGCCTGGAGCGACAGCGCCGGCGAAACCTTGCGCGCAAGCTGCGATTACGTCGTGCGCGGTCCGATGCCGCCGACGCGCTATTGGACCTTGAGCCTCTACACGCCGGCAGGATCGCTGGTCGACAATCCGGCCAAGCGCTTCGACTTCACTTCGGCGGAAATCCTGCGCGCCGCCGATGGCGGCTTCGAAATCGCCGTCTCACGCCATGCGCGGCCAGGCAATTGGCTGCCGATCGGCGATGTTCCGGCCTTTGCCCTCGTCCTGCGGCTTTACGACACTTTGTTCGACTTCGGCATGTCGAAGGTCGAGGCCACGGCGCTGCCGCAAATCGCCAAAGGTCATTGCGAATGACCCTGACGGACCGGCTGCTCACCCTCCTTCTTTATGGCCTCGGCGTGGCGTTTGTTGCCGGCCTCGTCCATCTGGTCGCCGTTCTCGCAATGCCCGAACTTGCACCCCATGACGCCTTCACGCGGCTTTCCGCCCTCGCCAAATCGAGCCAGCCGGTTTTGCTGCCACGGCCTCTGCCGGGGCAAGAACTCACGCCTTTTGAAGATCCGGCATTGGCGCAGGCCGTCTGCGTGTTCGATCTGGCGCAGGGATCTTTGCGGGTGCGCGCGACGCTCGACCATGACGCGCTGTTGACTTTGTCATTTCGCAGCCGCACCGGGCAGGTCTTCTACGCCATGACCGACCGGGCTGCGGTCCGCGGCAAGATCGATATAAGGGTTCTGACCGCGGCACAGCTCGAAGCCGTGCAAGCAGAAGATGATGAAGACAATCCGCCGCAGGAATTGCGCCTCGTTGCACCGCAGCTGAAAGGCTTCGTCCTCATCGATGCGCTGGCGGCGCATCCGAGCGAGCGCGCTTCTGCCGAAGCCCGCGTCATGTCGGTTATCTGCGCGCCCGAGGCCATTGCGCAGAATTAAGTTTTTGAACCGATTCGAAAAAGAGAAGTCAGCTTATGCGGTCGCGCCGCTTGCGTGGAGGATCGCTGCGCGGTGCAGCGCGCCGGCGGCGGGCTTTCGGCGGCGCTTCGGTCTCTTCGATGCGCACGATACGCACGCCGGTGAAGAAAAGGATCTCAGCGCCGGCACCCTCCGCCCCGGAGCGGTGGGGCTCGTCAGCCCTTGGCCTGAATAGAATTGGCCTGAATAGAACGAGTTCACCCATCGGCCCATCTCCGGCAGCGCTCGCCACGGATTACGCTGCTTCGGCAGCGGCCGAGATCGAGCCTGACGCGTCTTTAGTTAACGAGACGTCAACATGGGCGGCTTTGGCGGGAAATTCTGTGCGCTGGCGCAACTCGGGGCAGCGGCGTTGCGGCAAAACCACATGCCGCGAGAAATGCGGGCGGCATTGGCCAGCCTGAGAGCCAATCCTGATTGGGTGGAATCGCTTACGACCTACGCAATCGGGACAAATTAGCTCCACATCAAACACCTAGGGCGCCAGATCGAGGAAATTGCGCCCGAGACGGTCTTCGACTTCCACCACCCACAAGTCGGAATCAAAGCCGATTTCGCGCTGCAGGCGAGTTTCCGCCGCCGCCGCATCGATCCAATCGGCGCCGTGAAGGCGGGCGAAGAGACGCGCGTCGCGGTCGACCTCGCTCTGCGGCGCCGGGCCGAAAAGCGCGCCAGTGCCGTCGAGCCGGTCGATCTTCACGAGGATGGCGCCCGCTTCCGCAGCGCCGCGCCGGCGTAACGCCGCCGCGACCCCCTCGACACCGCAGCGGCGCAAATAGGCCGCCACCCAAAAATCGCTCCGCAGCCGCATGCTAGGCCCTCAATCCAAGCTCTCTCGATCGTCGCCGCCGAGAACCGGCCGCCTCGCCTGACATTGCGTCAAAACATTGGCTCCCCGTCACATGATTGGCGCGGCCTTCCTCTTGATTGCGCGGGCATTGTCCGAACTTGCAAGCGCGTGTCCTCAATCACGGGAGTCAGTGTCCTCATTCGTAATGGCAATAGGAATGCAGCCGATGCCCTATGTGCCAAAGACTCGTCATCGATCCAATCTGATTTCGGTTCTTTGCCGTTGAAATCTGGTAACGGGATAGGGTCGCCGCCCGTCTCATAAACTAGATTTCATCAGATGCAGACAGACCACTTCAAGGCGCCCCTCTCAAAAATGGAAATCATAGGCCTCTTGGCTGCGCAACACGGATTTACGCGCTACCTGGAACTGTGTACGTCCACGACCGGCAATTGCTACAGAAATCTGGACCGACGAGTCCTGCCTGCCGCACATCGCCTCATGTACAATTGTCCTGCCAGCTTCGAGGACGGTCTCGTCGTCGACTTTCGAAGCGAAAGCTTCGATCTCAGCCAATGCCTTGCCGAGATAAGGGGCAAGGGCTTGCGCTACGACATCATCCTCGTTGACGGCTTCCACGAATACAATTCCTCGTATCGTGATCTCGGGGTAGCGTTCGATCTCCTTGATGAGGGCGGGATGCTTGTCGTACATGATTGCCTGCCGCCCAATGCTGCCGTGGCCGCACCTGGATGCGTACCCGGCGAATGGAGTGGCGTGACTTACAAGGCCTATCTCGACTTCGTCTACGAGCGGCGGCTCGACTATTGCACCGTCGATACGGACTATGGCTGCGGCATCATTCGCAAGCTGGATCGCCGATCGCGCTGGGCAAGAGTCTTACGGATGATCGACACCTCTTTTTTTGACCCCAGTTCACAGCGACGAGCCGATCGCCAACAGCACAAATTGCTATGGCGCGAATGGCGCGGAATCGGAAACGATTTTGAACGGGCATTCGGCTTTTTGGAGAAGCACAAAAAGGACCTTCTGAATCTGATCAGTTCCGACGAGTTTTTGGGAACGCTTTGAGGCCGCCTCAGTTGGCTGCGCCGCGCCCGGCTTTTTGTTGAGGTAAACGATAACTAATTGATTTATATAGGGTCCATGTTACGCCTTTCGCGCCTGTCTTTGCCGCGCTAAAGAGCCCGCTGAAAGAGCGTGATCTTCGACGCTCGCAGGAGAGACCCATGGCTGCGCTCGACGCCGCGCTGGCGCGCATCGATTCCAATCTCGACGGGGCGATCGACCGCCTCTTCGCCTTGATCGCCATCCCTTCGATCTCGACAGATCCCGCCTACGCGCAAGAATGCCGGCACGCGGCCGAATGGCTGGTCGAGCAATTGCGGTCGCTCGGCTTCGACACATCGCTGCGCCCGACCGCCGGCCATCCCATGGTAGTCGCGAAGGCTCGATCCGGACGCCAGGGCGTGCCGCATCTTCTCTTCTACGGCCATTATGACGTGCAGCCGCCGGACCCGCTCGAATTATGGGAAACGCCGCCCTTTGTGCCGCGCCTTGCCGAGACGCCGACCGGCGCGCAGATCATCGGCCGTGGCGTCGCCGACGACAAGGGCCAGCTCATGACCTTCGTCGAAGCCTGCCGTGCCTTCAAGGAAACGACCGGCGCCCTGCCCTGCGACATCACCATTCTGCTCGAAGGCGAGGAGGAGACCGGCTCGCCCTCCCTTCCCGCCTTTCTCGCCGCCAATCGCGATGAGCTTACAGCCGATCTCGTGCTCGTCTGCGACACCGGCATGTGGGACCGCAAGACGCCGGCCATCACCACAATGCTGCGCGGTCTGGTGCTCGAAGAGGTCATCATCCATGCTGCCGACCGCGATCTCCATTCCGGCGTGTTCGGCGGCGCGGCGGTCAATCCCATCCATGTTCTGGCGCGCATCATCGCCGATCTGCATGACGAGACCCATCGCATCACCCTGCCCGGCTTCTATGAGGGCGTTGCCGAACTGCCTGCCGAGATCGCCGAGCAATGGCGGCATCTGCCGCAAGAGGGCCGGGATTTTCTTGGGCAAGTCGGTCTCTCAGAGCCTGCCGGCGAAAAAGGCCGCAGCATTTTGGAAATGATCTGGTCGCGGCCGACCTGCGATGTGAATGGCATCATCGGCGGCTATACGGGCAAAGGCTCGAAGACGGTGTTGCCGGCCCAGGCCAGCGCCAAATTCTCCTTTCGCCTCGTCGGCCAGCAGGACCCGGAGAAAATCGCCGCGAGCTTCCGCAGCTTCGTGCATGCGCGCCTGCCGGCCGACTGCCATGTCGAATTCATGTCGCATGGCGCTTCACCGGCGCATCAACTGCCCTTCAGCTCCGACGCACTTTTTCGTGCCCGCGAGGCGCTGAAAGCAGAATGGCAGACGGAGCCTGTGCTGGCGGGCTGCGGCGGCTCGATCCCGATCGTCGGCGCCTTCAAGCAGGACCTTGGCATGGATGCTTTGATGATCGGCTTCGGCCTCGACGACGACCGCATCCATTCGCCGAACGAGAAATATGAGCTGACGTCTTTTCACAAAGGGGCGCGGAGCTGGGTGCGGGTGCTCGACGCGCTGGCGGGGTGATGCGATTGAGAGCGGAGTGAAGCGAGAAGGGAGGCGGGCCTGTCGCCGCGGCTTCGTACCGGCGGCTTATGCGACAGGTGCTTTCAGCAGATTAAAGGCTAGATTGCGCTCATGCCGCTGCATCTGGCCCTACCACCATTAGGGAGCCGTCATGAAAGCGAACCCCTATGCTGATGGTAAAATCAGGAGCCACACCGACGCTATCGCGCGAGCGATTGTGCGCGGCCTGCCCCGCCCAGCAAAGAGGTTTAAGCGATGCTGCGATTAGCGGCGGCGACCGATGCCGAAGAAATCTTCCAGCTGCTTTTTTGCGCGCGTGACGAAATACCTTTGACGATGATCGAGCAAGACCAGAAGGACAAATGGCTCGAATTTGTCCGGTTACGGTGCAACCTCAATCATTCATGGGTGGCAGAGCAGGACGGAAAAATTGTCAGTGCCATGCTTGTTGGAGCGCGGATGCAATCGAGCGAAAATGTTTTTCGAGAACCCGGAGAACCGCCGAAGGAGTGGGAACTGCTTTATAGCACTACGGATAAGGAACACCGGCAGCAGGGTCTATGCAAAGCGCTTTACAGAAAATCAGTTGAACCCTTTGAAACCGTCTATGCGCAGGTCAAGACGGACAATAAGTCAAACATGGGAGAAACGTTGCGCCGATGGGGCTTTAAAGAAATAGGTCGACCTAACAATCAGACCATCGAGTTTATGCTCACCCGTGGGTTGTCGAAGCAATCAAAAATAGACGAAAAAGCGGTTTCTAACGACACCGCGACAGAGATACTCGGAAATGCAATCCGCCTGTATGCTGACGCAAAATTGCTATTCACACACGAGCGATATGCGACGTGCACCTCACTTTCGGTTCTCTCAATTGAGGAACTCGCGAAATTCTTGGCTCTCGTGGGTTTGCAGCCGCTCCCGCTGAAGGAATGGCGCAGCCATAATGCCAAGCATGTCAGTTCTGCCTCTTTCTTACTGAGGAAGAGCTATCAGACTGCACTAAGCGATGTGCTTGCGGAAGTGCCGCCTGATGAACGGGACGCGACATATAGCCGATTGGCAAATATGGATTATTGCCGTGAAGAAATGTCGTTGTTTGATGCCGTATTGGCGAAGCTTGTCGAGAATTCATCACTGACAAGGTTTTCTCAAGCCTACATGAAAGACCTCGACCGCCTCAAACAATCGGGACTTTATACTGACACCGACGATATGATGAAAGTTCGGTCTAGCCCCACAGACATTACTCGTGAGGTAGCGGCGAATAGTCTCCAGTTTGTTCGCGAAGTGCTCGAAACTATCCGATCACACATTTAGGCGATTAGGTGTGCCAAAATCAACTCATTGAAAAAGCGTTGATTTCTTGGTGCAAATATCAGGTTCAAAAAACGAAGCGTCGCCTTTCGATTTGGTTATCCGATCGCCCGTCCGCTAAGATGCTTCGCACAAATAAACGCTCGATCCCGCAGCCGCCGCAAATCCCTCCCCTGCAAAGGGGAGGGTGGCCGCCATAGGGCGTCGCTTGCGACGCCCGTCGCAAGCGACGGGCTAATGGCGGCCGGGTGGGGTTGGTAAAGAGAGAACATGTATTCAGACCCCATCCGTCAGCGTCGCTTCGCGCCGCTGACGCCTTCCCCTCAAAGGGGAAGGATGAGCGCCCAATCGATTGGGTCATTCCTGCGTGTCGCCTAAGGTCTCTTTGGACTCATTCCGAAGCGACGCGCTTGCGAAATCATCTTTGGCCGCGGCCCGCGCCCAAAACTCTGGCATGCCTTCAGACCAGATGCGTTTGCGATGCAGCGCACGCGGAAAATCTCTCCGATCATGCCCTCGCCTCCCGCGCGAACTCCCTTTATATCCTGTCCGGCCCTCCTCCTTTCGGCGGAGGGGGCTGATCCAGCGCAATGACAGGCTCAACGAGCTGCCGACAAGACTCCGAAGACAATTCAAGAAACTCCAAGTGAAAGAGGACCGCCTAAATGTCGACCGATATCGAGATTGCACGTGCCGCCAGGCTTGAACCGATCGCCGCGATCGCCGAGCGAGCAGGCGTTCCGGCGCAGGCGATCCGGCCCTATGGGAATTATATCGCCAAGGTCGACGCGCATTTCCTCGCCGAGGCGCGCGCGCGCGCAGCGACCGCGCCCAAAGCCAAACTGATCCTCGTCACGGCGATCAATCCGACTGCGGCCGGCGAAGGCAAGACGACGACCTCGATCGGGCTTGCCGATGCCATGCGCCGGCTCGGCAAAAAGGTGATGATCGCCTTGCGCGAGCCATCTCTCGGTCCCTGTTTCGGCATGAAGGGCGGCGCCACCGGCGGCGGCTATGCGCAAGTGGTGCCGATGGAAGAGATCAATCTGCACTTCACCGGCGATTTCCACGCCATCACCTCGGCGCATAATCTGCTCGCGGCGATGATCGACAATCATATTTATTACGGGACCGCGCCGCATCTCGACACGCGCCGCGTCGCCTGGCGCCGCGTCATGGACATGAACGACAGGGCTTTGCGCCATCTCGTCAGCAGCCTGGGCGGCGCCGCCAATGGTTTTCCGCGAGAAACTGGTTTCGATATCACAGCGGCTTCCGAAATCATGGCGATCTTCTGCCTGGCGCGCGATCTCGATGATCTCAAGGCGCGTCTCGACCGTATCATCATCGGCACGGGGATGGACAAAGAGCCGGTGACGGCGGCGGCGATGAAGGCGACTGGCGCGATGACCGTGCTCTTAAAGGATGCGCTGATGCCCAATCTGGTGCAGACGCTCGAAGGCACGCCGGCCTTCGTCCATGGCGGCCCCTTCGCCAATATTGCGCATGGCTGCAATTCGGTGATCGCGACGACCGCGGCGATGGACCTTGCCGATTATGTGGTGACGGAGGCGGGCTTCGGCGCCGATCTCGGTGCGGAAAAATTCTTCGACATCAAATGCCGCATGGCCGGCCTTACGCCTTCGGCTTGCGTCGTCGTCGCGACCGTAAGAGCCCTTAAATCACATGGCGGGGTCGCCAAGGCCGACCTCGGCAAAGAAAATGTCGCAGCCCTCAAGGCCGGCCTCGGCAATCTCGGCCGCCATGTCGCCAATGTGAAGAAATTCGGCCTGCCCGTCGTCGTCGCGATCAATCATTTCAAAGGCGATTCGGACGCCGAGCTCGGCCTGATCGCTGCGACCTGCCGCGATGAATTCGGCGCCGAGGCCATCCTCTGCACACATTGGGCGCAGGGCGGCGAAGGCGCGCTCGCACTCGCTGAAAGAGTGGTGCAATTCGCCGACAGCGGCAGCGCAAAATTCCAACCGCTCTATCCGCTCGACATGCCGATCCTCGACAAGATGCGCAAGATTGCCCGCGAGATCTATGGCGCGGCGGATATTTCGATCGACGGCAAGGCCAAGAAACAGATCGCCGAGATCGAGGCGATGGGCTTCAAGGATCTGCCGGTCTGCGTCGCCAAGACGCAATATTCCTTCTCGACCGATCCGACCCGTCTCGGCGCGCCTGAAGATTTTGTCGTGCCGATCCGCGAGGTGCGGCTTTCGGCCGGCGCCGGCTTCGTGGTGATGATTACCGGCGAGATCATGACCATGCCGGGCCTGCCGAAGAAGCCGGCCGCGGAATCGATCAGGCTCGATGAAAAAGGCGAAATCGAAGGCCTGTTCTGAATCAATTGGAGCGAATGCCGGAGCCCTCTATCGCGACGGCTCCGGCACGCGCCGCAGCCTCACGCCTGAGACGAGGAAGCAAAGACCAAGCGCGACGACATAGATGACCGCTCCACCGAGCGCGAGACAGATGAGCTCAATTTCATTTTCGAAACGGCCGACACGCGCCGCAAATTCCGCCGCCGGCAAAGTGAAGAAGAGCGCAAAGAGAGAAAGTGCGAAAGCGGCGATCGCGGCCGAGGCTGCGCTCTTCGCCAAAAGTTCATCCGGCCACATGAGATTCTGCCGCATGGCGAAATAACAAAGAAGAATGAGGTTGATCCAGGCGCCGACCGCGGTTGCGGTCGCAAGCCCCGCCGCGCCCATGTTTTTGAAGAGTGCGACCTTCAAGGCGATATTGCCGGCGACCGCAAAAAGCGAGATCAGCATCGGCGTGTGCGTATCGCCGATGGATTGAAAGCTCGCGACGACCGAACGGATGAGCACGATCGCGATGAGCCCGAAGCCATAGGCCGTCAGCACCTTCGCCGACGCTATGGCCGCGCCCTCCGTGAAGGCGCCGCGCAAGAAAACGCCGCGCATGATGACCTCAGGGATCATGATGAAGGCGACGAAAAAAGGCGCTGCCAGCACGATCGAAAGAGCCATCGTGCGGTTCTGCGCATGACGGGCGCCGCCATGATCGCCCAGGGCCAACCGCCGGCTCATTTCCGGCAACAGCACAGTGCCGGCCGCAATTCCGATAATGCCGATCGGGAGCTGATAGAGTCTGTCGGCATAATAGATCGAAGAGACCCCGCCTGTCGGGAGCATGGAACCGATGATCGTATCGGCGAAAAGCGCGAGCTGCACGCCGGCCGAGCCGATGACCGCCGGACCCAGAACGACGAAAAAATGCCGGATCTCCTTGCTCCATTCGACGCGGACCAGGTGCTCATGCACGCCGTCGCGGCGCAGTGCCCAAAAGGTCAAAGCGAATTGGCAAAGGCCGGAGAGCGTGACACCGACGGCAGCCGCGATCGCCACATTGGGAAAGAGAAAGGCCGCCGCAAGACAGAGGATCATCACGAGATTGAGCAAGACGGGCGCGAAGGCCGCTGCGGCAAAATATCCCCGCGCATTCAATGTTCCAGATTGCAAAGTCACGAGGGTCATGAAGAGAAGATAGGGAAAAGTGATGCGCGTCAAAGTGATCGCCGCGGAAAATTTGGCGGGATAGGCGCGAAACCCCGGCGCGAGAAGATCGATGAGCTGCGGTGTAAAGGCGAGCGCTCCCGCCAAAAGAAGCAGCTGCGAATAAAGCAGCAGCGTAAAAATCTGACTCGCAAACCGCCGACTTGCCGTCTCGCCCCGTGTCGCGAGAATCTGCGTGTAGCAAGGCACATAGGCGGCGTTGAACGCACCCTCGCCGAAGATCGCACGAAAATGGTTCGGCAGGCGGAAGGCCACGACGAAAGCGTCGGCGAGCTGGCCCGCGCCGAGCACGGCACCGAGCATGACATCGCGCAGAAAGCCCGTGGCTCTGGAAAGAAGCGTGAGCGCCGCTACCGAAAAGAGATTCTTATACATGAAGCGGTCCGGCCCGATCGATCGTGCCACGATGTTGTAAATCGGCGCGCAAGTCAAAGCACGTGCTTGGCCTGCCCGTGCGCGAAAGGTGGCGGAGCCGCCATGGGGCGACTCGGCGCAATGCCATCTTGACGCCTGGCGGCTGTATCAATGCGATGAACGGAGCCTTTCTGATCAGCCTGCAGGCGCGGACGCGGAAGACGACGCTGGGGTTCATCGATTGGCGTGAGGGCGCTCGCCCACAAACTCGCAAGCAACGCCCAGCGCATCCGCTATGACATAAAGCGGACGGCCTTTCACTTCGGCAAAAATGCGGCCGATATATTCGCCAAGAACGCCGAGCGACAAGAGCTGAATGCCCGCTAGAAAGGTGATCGACACGATCAGTGAGGTAAAGCCTGGTACATCGACACCGAAGACTGCTGTCCTGATCACAAAGTAGATCGCCGTCGCCAGCGAGATCACGGAAATCGAGGTACCGACATAGGTCCACACCATCAGCGGCAAGGTCGAGAAGGACATCAGCCCATCGAGCGCGAAGCGGGTCAGTTTGCGATAGCTGAATTTCGAGCTGCCCTGCGCGCGGGCCGCGGCCTCGAAGGGCACACCGATGGATTTGAATCCGATCCAGGCATAAAGCCCCTTCGAAAAGCGGGCTTTCTCGCGCATGCTGCGCAGCGCCGAGACCGCCTGCCGATCGAACAGGCGGAAGTCGCCTGCACCTTCGGGCAGGCTCGTCTCGCCGAAGGCGCGAAAGAGCCTGTAGAAGCGCTGCGTGAGGAGACGCCGCAGCGGCCCGTCGGCGGTACGGTCGCAGCGTTGGCCATAGACATTCTTATAGCCCTCGTGCCAGCGGGCGACGAAAGTCTCGATCATCTCCGGCGGATGCTGGAGGTCGGCATCCATGATCACGACCGCAGCCCCGGAAGCGAAATCGAGGCCGGCGGCAATCGCCACCTCCTTGCTGAAATTCCGGCTAAGCGCGATCGCCCGCACCCTCTCATCCGCCCCATGGGCCTCGCGCATCGCCGCGAAAGAGCCGTCCGTGGAGCCGTCATCGACGAAGAGGATTTCATAGGAGGCGACGCAGCGCTCCAGCACCGGCGTCAACCGGCCCAGCAAAAGGCCGAGGGACTGCGCCTCGTTGAAAACAGGTATGACCACGGAGAGCTCCGGCACCGGCTTCGACGCTTCTTGTGACGTCATCGAGGCCGACCTTCTTTCTTGCTCGCCTTGTTTCGCATTCGAATTTGCAACTGGCGCGATGCTCCCTATAGAAGCTCTTGTAAATCGCTTCGGCCGAACCGGCCGCGGCTTAGAGCATGTCCCGGAAAAGTTGATAGACTTTTCCGACATTTTAGACATCGGGTATACCCGATGTCTCATAGAGGACATGCTCTACTTCTTTGATGTAGAGCCGATTTGTCCCGTCACGTGGATCGCATTTCAAGCACATCGGATATATCCGATGTGCCAAAGATGCGATTCCACGTGATCGGGACCGGCTCTAGGCGTAGGCATCGCAAACCGCCCGCCGGATTTCCAGAAAAATCGATCCCACCTCGCCTTTCGACGGGCGATCTCGGCACAAAGGCGACGGGCCTCATGGTCAAAGACGTCCAGCCCACGAGCGCGCGCCGGAGGCAGACCCTTCGCTTCTGTCTCTGCGCCGATGATTTCGGACTTTCGGAGGCTGTGAGCCGCGGCATTCTCTCAGCCCTCGCTGCCGGGCGTCTGACGGCAACGAGTGCCATCACGACACGGCCCCATTGGCGCACGGCGGCGCGCCAGCTCTCCGCTTTGGGTGCGAGCGCCGATATCGGCCTCCATCTCAATCTGACTTTGGCGGCGCCTCTGACCCCTATGCCGGCCTTCGCGCCGGACGGCTGTTTGCCGGGGATCGGCAAAGTGCTGCGTGCGGCGCAAAGAAGGAGCTTGCCGCGCGCCGAGATCAGCCAAGAAATCGCCGCCCAACTCGACGCCTTCGCCGAAGCTTTCGGCCGGTTCCCGGATTTTGTCGACGGGCACCAACATGTTCATGTTCTGCCCGATGTTCGGCAGGTGCTGTTCGAGGTGCTCGAAGGCAAGGGCCTTGCCGGCAGGCTTTGGCTGCGCGACAGCGGCGATCGCCCCTGGCGCATTCTTGCGCGGAAGAGGGAAATCAAAAAGGCTTTGGGGATCGCCTGGCTCGCGCGCCGCTTCGCCGCCGAGGCGCGCGCCCATGGATTTGCGGTGAATGAGGGATTTTCCGGCTTTTCGGACTTTTCCGAAACGCGCGACTGTGGCGCCGACTTCGCCCGCTATCTGATTGCCCCCGGCGCCGCCCATCTCATCATGTGCCATCCCGGCCATGTCGATGATGAGCTCAGCCGGCTCGATCCTGTCACCCACTCGCGGGAAAAAGAGCTCGCCTTTCTGCTCTCGTCCCAATTCAACGACCGTCTGGCGCGGCACGGAGCAGAACTTGGCCGGCTAGAGCCGATCCCGATCACGTGGAATCGCAGTCTAAGCACATCGGGTATATCCGATGTGCCAAAGTGCGATCCACGTGACGGGACAAATCGGCTCTACATCAAAGAATTGGAGCATGTCCCGGAAAAGTCTATCAACTTTTCCGGGACATGCTCTGACGCGATATTTCGATATATGATTAACTAAGGCTTAGGCTGTTGTGGCCAATATGGCCCACCATAGGCCGACCATGATTTCGGCGGCTGACCTCATAAAGCTTCCAGCTGCCATTCATTCATACCGTGCTGGAACATGACTGACCGCTCCCCTCAAAACTCCACCGTCGGCGGGGTGGCCATGAACTCGAGATCAGCCGCCTTCGCCCATGAGACCTCGTTCAGGCACTCGGTCTTGAGCGTGTCTCTCGCCGCGATGGCGCTGGCTTTCGTGGTGATCGTCGCGATCGCGGCTTTCTACAACCATGACAAGGGCATCCGCGACCTGAAGCAACGCGTCGATTTGACCACCAATATCGCCACGCAATCCCTCGCCGCGATCCTCAGCCGCGGCGATCACGAGACTGCCGAAACGCGGCTCCGCGCCTTGAGCTTGGATCCAAATTTTCGGGCCGCGCTGATCGCCGATGCCGCCGGCCAGGTGATCGTCACTCTGCCGCAGCGGCCGGACAATCTCGCTGCTGCGCAGATCGCGTCGCACTTCCGTGCCGACGGCACCGACCATGGAGAGACTTCCGATATCGTCTCGGACGCGAGCTTCGTCGTCCGCCGCACGCTTTACGGTGTGGCGCGGGATCGGCCTTTGATCGGCTTTTTCATGGCCGAGTATTCGCTCGAACAGGTGAAGACGCGGGCTTGGCTGGAGTTCATCGGCTCCGCGCTCGGCGCCTTGCTCATTCTCGGCCTCGTCGGCGTCATTCTGCATGTCACGCTCGGCCGCATCACTTCACCGCTCGAGCAACTTGCACAGACCGTGCTCAAAATCGCCGATGGCGATCTTTCGAGCGAAGTACCGATCCGGATGCGCAGCGACGAAATCGGTGCTCTGGCGCGTGCGATCCAATTCTTCAAGGAAAGGCTTGCCGAACGAGAAGCCTTGCAGGCGGAAAAGGAACTCATCCAATCCCACACCGATGCGCGGCGGCGGCGGCTTGAGGCACTGCTCGACGAATTCCGCCTTGCTGTTGCCGACAGTTTGGGACAAGTCAGGGTTCAGGGCGACGCCATGACGCTCGCTGCGACCAACCTCGCCGGCATTGCAACGGAGAGCAACCGGCAGGCGCATGAGGCAGCCTGCGCCATCACCCAATCCTCCGCAAGCGTCCGCACCGTCGCGCGCGCATCGGAAGAACTGTCGTCTTCGATCGGCGAGATCGAGCGGCAGGTCACGAAGACACGTCGTGTCGTCGCCGACGCGGCCACCACCAGCGCGCAAACTCGCATCGCCACCAATGCGCTCGCCGCCAAAGCCGAAGACATCGGCGCGATCATCGCTCTCATCCAGGCTATCGCCGAACAGACCAATATGCTTGCGCTCAATGCGACGATCGAGGCTGTCAGAGCGGGTGAAGCCGGCCGCGGCTTCGCCGTCGTGGCCCAGGAAGTCAAGTCCCTTGCAAGCCAGACGACGAAGGCCTCGCAACACATCGCCGATCATGCCCTCGCCATCCAGGCTGTGACCGATAAGGTGATCGAGGCCATCGCTTCGATCGCCGCCACCATGGCTGAAGCACAACGTTCGACCGAGATCATCGCCGTCGCGGTCCAACAGCAATCTGGCGCCACGACCGAGATCTCACGCAGCGTTGCCGAGACAGCCGCAGGAACCGAGGTCGCCGCCGGCAATGTCAGCCATGTGGCCGCGAGCGCCGCACAAACCGACCTTTCGGCCAGCAAAGTCCATCACGCCGCCGCAAATGTGGCAACGCAGGCCAAACGGCTCAGCGAAACGGTCGATGGATTTCTCCGAAATGTCGCCGCAATCTGATCGTTAAAATAGCTGTTCGGTTAACGGCATTGCCAGCCGCCATGACGACAATTTGGCCATCTTTCAAGGCAATCCATGCCGAGCCGGAGCCGAACCGGCCTACGCCTGCTTGAATGAGTTGCTCTTTGGCCTTGGCAACCGAACCAAAGGACGCGACGCGAGCCTTAGCTGCGATGATTTTTTCCGAGTATTCGGCGAGATCCCAACCGCGGCTTATGCGAGGCTGATATCTTCGCTGTCCGTTAACTTTGCGCTCACCAAATTGGCGCTGAGTAAATTCGTCAAATCACCGGTCGTTGGAGACATGGGACACACTAGGTTGGCGCTTATTGATCAGGCGGGGGTACAGGTCAATACAGAGACGGACCCAGGAGGTAGGACTTAAGACGATGAAATATGCCCTCTTCGCGCTCGGTCTGCTTCTGCTGCTCATCGGCGGTTACTCGGTCTATTTCGGCGCCGGCATCATTGAGGTCGAGCGCGGTTGGGCGAGCGTGATCGCCGGCACGACGGCTGTTGTCGGTGGCGTGCTCACGCTCGGACTCGCCTGGATTCTCAAGACACTCGACCAATTACGCGCCCTGCTTCAGGCAAACGAGATGAAGGCAGCAGTCAAAAGCACCCCGCCGCCAGCCCATGAGGTGCTGCATGGCGCGCGCGAGACCTTCGTCCCCGCGATGGATCTGCCGATCGCGCCGGTCGCTTGGCCGCCGCATACATCCCCATTACATGCGCCCATCGCACAACAGGACGCGCTCGCCGAGCCGCCGCTTGCAGATACCGAAACCGAGCTCGCCGCGGACTCTTTCGAAGAGAATGCCTATAGCGCTTTCGGTGCCGAAGCGAATGAGGCAACCCGCGCTCCTGCTCACGAGCCAGCGCCGACCGCCGAGCGCGTGAAGCCGTCGCCCTCCGTCAGGGATCTTTGGCGCCGCGTCGCAAACGAGATCGACACACCGCCGTCGTCGGCACGCCCAGCGATGCAGAAAGGTGCATATGCTGTAGAACCTCCCTTGGTGCCGCCGCCGCTCTCTAAAGCCGCCACGGCTTCCGAGACAGTTCAACCATCAGCAGACGACAGGGAAGCAGAGCCAAGTGCCGAGACCGGCGATTGGCTCGATCATGCTCTTGCCGATCTCGATTTGGCCATGGCGCAGGCGCCATTTGCGCAACTTTCCGATGCGTCAGCCGATATCGAGCCACACAAGAATATGCCCACAGAGGCGGCGGCACTCGCTGCCGAACCCGCGCAAGGAGAACTCCCTGCCGACACGGAGGAGCCGGCCATTATCGGACGCTATGAAGCTGAGGGAACCAGTTACATCATGTTTGCCGACGGCTCGATCGAAGCCCAATCGGAACGTGGCGTTGCCCGTTTCAAGTCCATGGCCGATTTGAAAGCCTATTTCGAAACCCAAGAGGCGCCACAATAACACCACCGTGACGAAAGCCTGGCGGCTACCGTCGCTGGGAGCGCCTGCCCATGAATGTCAACCAAAGAAGCAGTGTCCTCGTTACTTCCGGTGCGGTGCGGAAAACCGGACTCAACTTTCCGGCGCGGGCATGCTCTAAGATGGTGGCGCCGGGAGATCCTACCTCGACATTGGCTGGCGATAGGCTGCGGCGCGTCCCGGCCGGCGCATCCGAATTTCGTCACGACCCCGAATTGATCGCACCCGAACGGCTTGAGAGATTTCGATGAAGCTTCTCGTATCCGTCATTGTGCTCGGGCTCTTTGTGACCGCCTTCGCGCCAAGAGCCGAGGCCCGTATTTGCGGACATGGCGCGCATCGGGCGCATTGCGTCGCCGCTGAGCGCTTCGCCCAGAGGCGCGCCTCCCGTCAGATGTGGCGCTATGGCGAGAAGACGGTTGTCATCGCTGCGCCGCAGCCCGATGTCGGCTATATCCCTTACGAGCAATATTACCCGCCCATGCCGGCCACGATTTTCGATCTTCCGCCGGAGCGCGGCTTTTTCAATTGATCCGAAGCTCTGCACGATATCGGCGAGCTAGCGCGCCTGCCCCGGTTTCCCCTCCACGCAGGCGAGCGCAAAAGCATATTGCAGGGCGACTTCGGCAAGCTGCTCGAAGCGCCCCGCGGCGCCGCCGTGACCGGCGCCCATATTGGTCTTGAGCAGGATTGGGCCGCCGCCGGTCATTGTGGCACGCAGCCTTGCGACCCATTTGGCCGGCTCCCAATAAGTGACCCGCGGATCGGTGAGGCCGCCCAGAGCCAGGATCGGCGGATAGGCCTTGGCGGCAACATTGTCGTAAGGCGAATAAGAACGGATCGTCGCGAAAGCCTTCGGGTCTTCGATCGGATTGCCCCATTCGAGCCATTCGGGCGGCGTCAAGGGCAGCTCCGCATCGAGCATCGTATTCAGTACATCGACGAAAGGCACATCGGCGATGATGCCGGCAAAAAGCTCGGGGGCAAGATTGGCGACGGCGCCCATCAGCATGCCGCCGGCACTGCCGCCGCGCGCCACGATCCGCCCCGCCCGCGTGTAATTTTCGCCGATGAGATGCCGGGCGGCGGCGAGAAAATCGGAAAATGTATTGGGCTTGTTGGCGAGCTTACCGTCGAGATACCAATGCCAGCCCTTGTCGGTGCCGCCGCGAATATGGGCAATCGCATAGACGAAGCCCCGATCGACGAGCGAGAGGCGATTGGCATCGAAACTCGCCGGCATCGCGGCGCCATAGGCGCCATAGCCGTAGAGCAGCAGCGGCGCTGCACCGTCGCGCGTGAAATCCTTGCGGTGAAGAATCGAGATCGGCACCAATTCGCCGTCCGGGGCTGCCGCAAACAGCCGGCGCGTCACATAAAGCGCCGGATCATGGCCTGAGGGAATCTCCTGGCGCTTGCGCAAGCTGCGTGCGCGAGTCGCGAGATCGTAATCATAGATCTCCTGCGGCGTCGTCATCGACGAATAGACGAAGCGGAGAATGTTGCCCTCATAGCCGAGATTGTCTTCAAAGCGCAGATGAAAGGCTTCCTCGGCGAAACTCAGTGCGTGATCTTCGCCGCTTGCGAGATGCCGGCAGACAATGCGCGGCAAGCCGCCTTCGCGTTCGAGCCAGACGAGATAATCCTTGAAGAGCTTCATGGCGGTGATCATGCGGCCACGCTTATGCGGCACTTCGTCGACCCATTGGCTGCGGCCTGGATCAGCGGCCGGCGCGCGGACGATCTTGAAATCCTCCGCCCCATCGGCATTGGTGCGGATGAACAGGCTCTCGCCGCAAGGCTCGACCGTGTAGCGCTGATCCGGCGCACGCGGCGCGACGAGCCGCGGCTTGGCCATCGGATCGGCGAGATCGATGAGATAGCATTCGGAAGCGACGTGATCCTCGATGCTGACGATGGCGTGCGTGCGCGAGGAGCTCTCGTGCAAATGCACGAACCAGGCGGGATCTTGTTCCTCGACCGCCAATTCATCACCGGCCGGATCGCTGCCGAGCCGATGCCGGAAGACCTGCGCGGTGCGGTGATTCGCATCGACCCGCACATAATAAAATCCACCCGCGTTACGTAGCCATACGAGGCTGCCGTCGGTCTCGATGACCGTCTCCGCTTCATCTCGGCCTGTAGTGAGATCGCGGAGCTTCACCGAGTAAAGTTCCGACCCTTTGTCGTCGGAACTCCAGGCGAGCTTGGCATGATCAGGCGAAGCGTGGGTTTCCGCCAGATCGAAAAAGATCTTTCCCTGTGCTTCTGCGTCACCGTCGAGCAGGATCTCTTCAGCGCCGCCGCCCAAGGGCTTGCGGCAGACGATCGGATGCTGGCCGCCTTGCCGGTGCCGGTCATAGTAGAGGAACGGGCCGTCCGCGACTGGAACATCGGCATCGTCTTCCTTGATCCTGCCGCGCAATTCCGCGACGAGCCGCTTCTGCAGATCAGCCGTCGGCGCCAACACATGATCCGCATAGGCATTCTCGGCCTCGAGCACCGCTCGGATCTCGGCGGCCAAAGCGGCCGGGTCGCGCAGGACCTTTTGCCAATTCTCCGCCTTCAGCCAGGCATAATCATCCTCAAGCGCGATACCGTGGATCTGCCGGATCTCTTTGTGCTTCTCGACTCTCGGCGGCTGCGCCGCACGGGCACCGAAGCGGGTTTGATCTTCTTGCGACATTGAGAAAGCCATTCTTCCTAGGTTTCACGCCGGCTCGAATAAAGGCGATCGCGACGTCGGCCGGTCCGATAGGCTGCAACGCCCGGCCGCGCAAGCGCCGCGAGAAGTGACCGGCCAGCCGGAAGCCGCCGACTTTAGCCAAAGAATGCGCGTGAATTCTGTTTGCATTAATTGAGAGCTTGCTATTAGCTACTTGCGGATTGCTTGATTTCGACTTAGGAATCGAGTTCTTTCTAAGTCGACTGGAACGAAACCTCCAGATCAGGTCATATTGAATGCGGCTCGCCGCAAGAAAGCTCGCAACGGCGAAGAGGCGTCGACAATCACGTCCGGAAGCCGTCAGTAGAGACGCAAGGAAAGATCTTCGAGGTTCCACTTCGTAAAGAGATCTGGCTCGTTGAGCCGCCACTCCCTATCGCAACGCCGAACGCAATTTTGCGGGACGAAGAAACGCCATGAGTGACACAATGGGATCGAATAACTATATCGAATTGGCCGCGGACATCGTTTCCGCCTATGTCAGCAACAATTCGGTCCCCGCGAGCGACCTGCCCGCGCTGATCAACGACGTTCATTCGGCCCTATTGCGGGTGACGGCGGGCCAACCGGTCATTGTGGCGGAAACGCCAAAGCCGGCCGTCCCGCCCAAGAAATCGATCACCAATGAATTTCTTGTTTGCTTGGAAGATGGCCGGAAATTCAAATCGTTGAAACGGCATTTGCGGACGCAATACAATATGTCGCCCGATGAATATCGCGAAAAATGGGGTCTGCCGCCGGATTATCCGATGGTGGCGCCAAATTACGCCAAGGCCCGTTCCAATCTCGCCAAGCAAATGGGGCTCGGCCAGCAGCGCCGGCGTACCCCCGCCAGCAAGCGCTGACATTAGAGAATATCCCGGAAGAGCGGGAACCGCTTTTCCGATATTTTAGACATCGGATATATCCGATGTCTCACGAAGGACATGCTCCAAATTATGGATTTGGAGCGTATGCTTATCGATCGAATGGGACCATTCGATCGGAATACTCTAGCCGCCATTATGCACCGCTTGTCTCATTTTTGGGGTTACGCGATACACATGGAAAGCGCCAACGCCGACAAAGACGCCACGCACATCGGCGCCTTAGCCAGCCGGGCATTCTTGAAAATCGAAGTCTTCAGCTACCTGTTGCTGGGCCTGCTGCTCGCATTCATCGCGCTGCTGGGAATAGGTGGCACTGCGGCGTCGCTCTGGGACGCCTTGCAGAAATTCGGCGACACTGAATCTCTTGCGGTCACAATCGACCGGCTGCTGTTGGTGCTAATGGTGGTTGAAATTCTGCACACCGTGCGCCAGTCATTCCGCTCCGGCTCGCTGGTGTGCGAACCATTCCTGGTCGTCGGGCTGATCGCCTCGATCCGGCGCGTGCTGGTCGTTACAATTGAATCTGCGCAGGTCAAGCAGCCGGGCAAGTGGACACCGGACTCACAAGCACTATTCAATGCGAGAATGCTTGAATTGGCTGTGCTTGCGGGCCTTATCCTTGTCATGGTGATTTCGATCTATATGCTGCGCCACAGTCAGCGCCATGCCGTAGACCAGCCTGGAAAATGATTCTGCGGGTGACCGCGAGCCAACCGCTCATTGCGGGGCAAGCGCTGAAGCCGGCCGAGGACGCTTTCCGCGACCTCAGGCAACGGCAGCCTCGGCGGCCCGGCGGGCGTCATTCTTGATGCGCTCGACCATGGAGCGCACGCCATTGCTGCGCTGCGGCGTCAGATGTGCCGAGAGGCCGAGCTCTTTAAACAGGCCCTGCGCATCGGTCGCCAAGATCTTGGATGCCGGATTGCCGGAATAAATCGCCAGGACGAGTGCGACGAGGCCGCGCACAATATGCGCATCGCTGTCGCCGCGAAACGTCAGCACCGGCTCGCCCGGCTTCGCCCGGTCGACCTCGGTGACGAGCCAGACCTGGCTCGCGCATCCCAGCACCTTATTGGTGTCACTATGGGCAGCCTCTGCGAGCGGCTCCAATGTGCGGCCGAGCTCGATCAGATAGCGGTAGCGGTCTTCCCACTCGTCCAGGAAATTGAAGTTTTCGACGATTTCTTCAAGGCTCATGATGCTGAAAACCATGCCGTTTGGAGGATAGCCCTATTTATATTGCGCATAGCACAGGGCATGCCAGCAAAAAGAGCGCTATTTTCCTTTAGCTTTGGCTCGAACGCTCGCGTGCGGCTGATCTGTCATGCGCTGATCTTGCGGCGACCGGCTTGTCTGGCAGGCGCAAATGCTGGGGCCGCAGCGGTGGCAGCGGGACATCCGCCAGCGGCGCCCGAGCCGCCAAGATTTTGGTGGTCTCGACGGGCGCCGGTGCCGCTTGCGCCCACTTCTCCGCCGTCGCCTGCGCGTTGAAGGGGTGATGTCGCGCAAAATCCGACAGGCGCGCGGCGATTGCGACACATTGTGCCGGCGCCTCGGCACAGCCGCCCGTCGCTTTGTTCCAGAAGCGCTGGATGGTGGCCGACACCCAGGCCTGCGCCGTTTGGCCCATGCTTTCGGCCGAGGGGCCTTCAGCAGGCCGATCCTGCCGCATCGCTTGCGCTTGCCGCGGGCTTTCCACCTGACGCGCCGGCGCCATCGGGCCATGATCCGTGTTGAAGATGGTGCTGAAGACAACCGTCAGCCAAAACACGCACCGGATGAGAAAAAACATTGGCCGCCTCGCCTTAGAGCCGATCCCGTCACGTGGAATCGCCTTGCGATCCACGTGACGGGATCGGCTCGACGTCAAAGATCTGGAGCATGTCCTTGATCGGAAAAGTCGAGCAACTTTTCCGGGACATGCTCTAGGGACAGTCGCCAGGGCCGTAGCTCGGCATCCCCGACGCCGCAACATAGGCATGTGGCCGATAAGATTCGTCCCATTACCGGCAGGCAAATCCGAAATGTCGGCTTTACCTTTTGCTGACTCTATCGTTTCGACAAGAGGTTCTAAACCATAGCGAGAAGTTTCCGCGGCGGACGGCCGGATCGCCCGCCCGGCGCGCTGTTTCGATAGCGTTTTGAGCCCCTCGCTTAGGGTTCACTTAAGATGCGCCTGCGAACCTGCCTGCGTGAATGAAGTGCCGGCGCAGGATCTTCCCGCAATTTGATCGCGGCAGCGATGCTGAAATACGCAAGCGGTAGCTAACCCTATTGCCAACTGGATCGGCATCTCGGCGACAGCCGTGACAGGCGGCGTGACGTGGAGTTCGAGGTTTGAGTTTCGCGTTGATTCTCGAGAGGCGCATCACCTCCTTCGTCCACCCGGACATAATGGCCCGCCCGGCCGAGCGCCTGCGCCATCAGACCTTCATCCTGAGGCGGCTCGCGAGTTCGCTCGCGGTATTGGGCTTGATGCCGCCATTTCTTGCGGCCTATGGCGCGCCCGCCGCCTGGCAGGCTCTCGTCTTCGTTCTGTTTCTGCTGCCGGTCGGCGCCGTCGCCTTGGTGTCGCGCACCGGCCATCTCATGCTCGCCCAAGCGATTTGCGTCGCGAGCTTCGTCGGCGCTGCCTTGACCATCGCAACTGCCAGCGGCCCCTGGCAGGCCGCGCTGATTTGTCTCGCTTTTGCCCCATTCGAGGGCGTGTTCTCGCAAAATCGCCGGCTCGTCCTCGCCGGCGGCCTCCTCGCGGCGTCAGGCGCGGCCAGTCTTGCCCTTGCCGCCCAGACGGGGCTCATCGAGCCCGGCTTTGCCAGCGGCCATTCCGCCCTGTTCGTCCTTGCGGCCATCGCTTATGCGACGGCACTCGCCTATGGCATCGTCGTCTTCCAAGACAAGCTGACCCAATCGGACGCGCTTCATGCCGAGCATTATCGTGCCGTCTATGACGCGATCGGCGATCTCGTCGTCCATTACGACCGCAATGGTTCGGTTGAGTTTGTGAGCCCCAATTGCCTGGATCTCTTCGGACTGCCGGCAGCCGAATTCGCCGGCCGCGGTCTGTTCGAGCGAATCCATGTCGCCGATCGGCCAGCCTTTCTGAAGGCGATCGCCGATGCAGCGACGACATCCGACTTCGTCTTTGCGACTTTGCGGCTGCGGACAACCGCACCGGCAGCCAAGAACGCGCGGCGGCCTGAAGCCACGTTCCGCTGGGTCGAGATGCGGGCGCGGCGTTTCGGTCGCGATATCAGCACGACCCCCGGCGCCGCAGCGGTCCGCGCGCGTGTCGTTTCGATCCTGCACGATGTCACTTCGACCAAGCAGCGCGAAGAGGAATTCGAAGCCGTGCGCGCCGCCACCGAGGAAACAAATCTCTGGAAAGATCAATTCCTCGCCAATGTCAGCCATGAGCTGCGGACGCCGCTCAACGCCATCATCGGCTTTGCGGAAATGCTCGCCAATGTGCAATTGGTGCCGCAGGACCCCGAGAAGCGGCGCGAATATGCGAGCATCATCCAGCAATCCGGCCTGCATTTGCTCTCGGTCGTCAACTCGATCCTCGACATGTCGAAGATCCAGTCCGGCACCTTCGACATCCGTCCCGAATCCTTCGCCATCGCGCCGCTGATCGATCTTTGTTGCGACATGGTCAAGTTGAAGGCCCAGGCCAATGGCGTGGAGCTTATCCGCGTCTATCCGAAAGGGCTCGATGAGGTGATCGGCGACAAGCGCGCCTGCAAGCAGATCCTCATCAATCTTTTGTCCAATGCGGTCAAGTTCACGCCGCGCGACGGCCATGTCACAGTCAAGGCGCGACCTGACGGGACCTCGCTCATTCTCAGCGTCTGCGACACCGGGATCGGCATGTCGACGCGCGATCTCGCGCATCTCGGCGATCCCTTTTTTCAGGCCGGCGCCTCCTATGACCGGCCCTATGAAGGGACAGGCCTCGGCCTCTCCGTCGTCCGCGGCCTCGTCGGATTGCATGGCGGTTCGATCTGCGTCGAAAGCGAACCCGGCAAAGGAACCTCTGTCAGCGTGCGCTTGCCGCTCGATTGCCGGCAATTGGCGCGCGGTAAGAAATGCACGGCCAGGATCGAAACGATCGCGCGCCGCTCGGGCGGCGATGACTCGTACCAATTCGGCACTGAAATGATGGTGAAGAAAATTGCGTGAAGCTCTGGCCCGCAGCGATCATGATTTCGTCCTTTCGGAGCCGGCACGCGCCCGCAAAGCGCCGCCGCGGCGAGGATTCTTCGGCACCCTTGGCGCAATCCTGCGTTTCGCCTATCGCCTGGCCGCCTATCCCAATCGAATCCTCGGCGCGCTGGTCTTCTGCCTGGCGATCGCGATTTCGGTCAATGCGCTCATGTTGCAACACAGCCGGCATCCCGCACCCTTGTTTCGCAAAAGCATCACTTTGTCGCTCCATGAGGCGGCTGCCGCGCCGCCGCAAGCCTCCGCGCGAGGGCGAGCATCTGTCGAGACAGCGCAGGGCACCGCAGCTCCGGTCGAACCTGCCAAGCCCGGGCATGATCCGATCGCCAAATTGCTGAAATCCGAATCTCCCGCGCCGCATGAGGCCGGAGTCGAGACGGATAAGACGAAAGCAAGTCCGCATCGGCATATGCACGAAGGGTCCATGGCTGGCGAAGCGAGGCCAGCCGCACATGATCCGATCACGCAAATGTTGAAATCCAGCCCCTCACAAGAGGCCGCGGCAGAGGAACGGCCCAAAACCGTGCTCGGCGTCCAGCGCGCGCTCGTCAAGCTCGGCTTCGTAGTGCGGCCCGATGGGCAAATGGGCGCTGTGACGCGCCACGCCATCGAGCAATATGAACACGATCATGGCCTGCCGATTGAAGCCCGGCTGACGCCGCAGCTTTTGCATCGACTCGCCGCCGAAACCGGCATTTCGATCGAATAGAGCGCTCAGCCATGTGTCTAAGTGGCCTGCCCTGCCAATTGCAGGCCGCCATTCATCTCGATAGATTGTCTCCCGTCCTGTTTCTTGACCACAGCAGGCTAGAGCGGGATGAGGAAAAGTGGGAACCGGTTTTCCGGCGCAATCAAGTTTACGCAGATTGCGCAAGCTTATCTGCATATCCCGCTCTAGATTTTTGGAATCGATGACGTTTCTAAAGGCATCGGATATATCCGATGTCTCAATCATGACTTTGGATTGATTCAATCCAAAGTCATCGTGATCTAATGGCGGAAGACAGATGACTACGGTACGCGAACCGCGTCTGCAGCCCGTGCCGCTCGCAGAGCTGCGGCCGACCCAGATCACCGTCGGCATGCGCGAAGTGCGCGAAAAACGTAAGCGCTGGCAAGAGATCAATCCCGACAAGGACGCCGATTTCCTCGGCAAACATATGATCCCGGTCATTCTCGGCCCGAAGGATCGCCATTATGTCATCGATCACCACCACCTCGGCCGCGCACTCCTCGATGAAGGCGTCAAGGATATTCTCGTCACCGTCGTGGCGAATTTATCCAAATTGGAAAAGGACGCCTTCTGGATCTTCCTCGACAATCGCGGCTGGATGCATCCTTACGACGACAGCGGGCAGCGGCGGACCTATGCCGATGTCCCGAAATCCTTGGCCGATCTCGTCGATGATCCGTTCCGATCGCTTGCCGGCGAATTGCGCCGCGCCGGCGGCTTCGCCAAGGACACAACGCCCTTCGCCGAATTCCTCTGGGCGGATTTCCTGCGCCGCCGGATCAAGCGGCAAGAGGTCGAAAAGGATTTCGACCAGACGCTGGAAAAAGCCCTGCAACTCGCCAAGAGTCAGGACGCCGATTTCCTGCCCGGCTGGTGTGGTCCGACCCCAGAAAGTTGAAGCGTCCAGAACGTCGACAGCGCTTGACGCCTGCGTTTGATCCTGCCGAAAACGCTGCCGACACAACATCTTTAAAGGCGCTGTGCCGAACCGCACCGACACCACTTTTCGAAACGTGAAGAAAATGATTTTCTCCGCGCCCGAGAATCTCCCAGCTCACCTCGAAATCCAGCTCAAAGTCCAGGAAGATCGCCCATGAAGCGCGTTTTCATTTTCGAACTTCTCTTGCTTGGCGCCGCCTGTGTCTTTTCCTTGGCCAGCGCCGCGAAAGTGACCGCGCAAGAGCAACAGGCTGCTCTGTTCGGGCCGACCAAATATGACGGGATCTATTCGGTCGAGGCCATCACCCAAGATGGCTCTTGTGCCAATACGCATTGGACGGTGGCGGTCGCCAATGGACTGATCGCCTCCGTCTCGCCCAATGACGCCAATATCACCGCCTCCGGCCTCATTGAGGATGATGGCGTCGTCTCTATGACATTCCGTGGCGGCGAGAATCAGATCGCCCATGTCGGTGGCGCGATCAAGGGCCGGAACGGCAAAGGCAGCTGGTCGTCGCCAACCCTGCTCTGCGGCGGCATCTGGCACGCCGAGAAGAAGAAATAAGCCCGCTATTGCGCACGAATTGGCAGGGGCCGATTTGCCGCCCTCTCGCCTTCTCTTGGCTTTTGGCCGCTGCTTCCGCTCATGACTCCACGCGTCATCGGCGCGCTTCACGTCGAAACGGCGGATTTATGTGCTGAGGCGATCTTATAGAGGCCTGACCCTTTGGCGATCAGCACGCCCTCTTTGTCGCGAATCTCGCCCTCGCAGAAGACGAGGGAACGCCCGGCGCGGATCACATGACCTTCGCCGATGACATCGCCAAGCCCCGGCGCAATGAAGGCCGTCTGCATGTCGACGGCGACGACCCAGGCGCCGACCGTCACGCGTGCCGCCGAACCCATGGCGATATCGAGCAAGGTGAGAAGCGCGCCGCCATGGAAGATGCCGAACTGATTCGTGCTTGCCGCGGAAAGCGCGAGGCTCAGCCGCGTGCGGCCCTCTTCAAAAGAGAGAGCCTTGATGCCGCAATGGCGGGCGAAGGGAATATCCAAGCCGAAATAATCGTCCATGCTTTTCCGCTCTCGTCCATCGAGATTGCGCCGCCGCAGATGCTATAAATTTCGGATTCCGCCGCCGTAGCGCGGGTCTCATCTTCCCGAGTGATCGCATCAGGCGATGCAGGCTCCATGCCTCGCAGATGCAATGTCTATCGCTTGGCCGCTTTCTCCACCACACCGACCATCGGACCGAGCGGCCGCAGGCCATCGGCGCGCCCCAAGGCCGGCGCATAAAGGCTGGACACAGAGCCGTCGAGATAAAGCGCATTGGGACAGGAAAGACGGTCGCGAAACAGGCTGGCGAAGCGATAGAAGGTCACTGGGTCCTCGGAAATCGCGAAGACGACAATATGGCCGTCACGGACGCCGACGCCGTTGCGGATCTTTTGCGACGTCCCATCGGCCTGGATCTTCGGATGGATCGTCCCGTCGATGACCAGCATCGGCCCCGATTGGGTCGCGTAATCGGGCTTGAGCCCCGATTTGACGAAAGCCGAGGTTTCCATGATTCCGGCGGTGCGCTCGCCGAAATAGAAAATCCCATTGGGCTTGAGATGGAAATTGCCGGAGCCGGCCCGTTCATTGACGGCATGGATCTGGTGGCGCCCCTCGACATAAAGGCCGACGGGACGAAGATCTTGCTGATACATGCCGGCATTCATGCCGAAGAGCAGCATTTCGCCGCGCTGCTTCACTGCAGCTTCGAGCCCGGCAAAGCCGCCATAGGGCCGAGCATCGGGACCTGCGAAGAAGAGACGCAGCTCCGCCGGACGCCTGTTCTGGCGCATGTCGAAGGTGCATACCACATAATGGGCGTCGCCATCCGACAGAGGCCGACAAGCGGCCGGCGCAGCGATGGCCGGCGCCTGGATCAGATTGAGGACGAGCGTGAGAAGGAGAACGCTCCCTATAGCGAGAGCCGAAGTCCACTTGATCGGTTTTTGCATGACCCGTTTTTGCCTGACCCGTGCCGTTTCCAAAGCTGCGCAATGAAAAATCTTCGCCGCCGGCGAAGTCAAGGAGCTGCCACCATGCCCCATTCCGTCACGGATGCGATCGAAGCCATCGCCCGCGGCGAGATCGTCATCGTCACCGATGACGACGACCGCGAGAATGAAGGCGATCTGATCTGCGCCGCCGCACTCTGCACGCCGGAAAAGATGGCCTTCATCATCCGCCATTGCTGCGGCATCGTCTGCGCGCCGATCACCGCGGAGGATGCCAAAAGGCTCAATCTGCAGCCGATGGTCGCCACCAATGACGCGCCGCTCGGCACCGCCTTCACCGTCTCTGTCGATGTCCGGCACGGCCTCACCACCGGCATTTCGGCCGAACAGCGGTGCAATACGGTGCGCTCTCTCGCCAATCGCAATATGGGCGCGGGCGATTTCGTGCGTCCCGGCCATGTGTTTCCGCTGATCGCCCGCGAGGGCGGCGTTTTGATGCGTTCCGGCCATACCGAAGCCGCCGTCGATCTCTGCCGCCTCGCCAAATTGCCGCCCGTCGGGGTGATCTGCGAGCTCGCCAATGACGACGGCAGCGTGATGACGGGAACGCAAATCGACGCCTTCGCCGAAAAGCACGGGCTGAAACGGATTTCGGTCGCCGACCTCATCGCCTATCGGCAATCCCGCGAAAAACTCGTCGAGCGGGTGAATGTGTTTTCGGTCGAGGGCCCCTGCGGGCCTCTGACCGGCTATGCCTATGTGACGCCTTTCGATCTTGTCCAGCATTTCGCTTTCGTCGAGGGTAACATCGGCAATGGCCGCGACATGCCGGCTAGGCTGCATCGCGTCGACATCATCGCCGACGTGATCGCGGGCGGCGATTCGATCCGCAAGACATTTGCGCAGTTCAAGAAGGACGGGCGCGGCGTCTTCGTCTTCCTGCGCGACGGCACGGCCGGGGTGCCGCTCAATGTCGCCGGCGCCAACCAGCTCGATTCGGAGGCTCAGCGCACCAAGGAATGGCGCGAGATCGGCCTCGGCGCCCAGATCCTGCAAGATCTCGGGATTTCCTCGATCCGCCTGCGCACGTCGAGCCCGTTCAAATATGTCGGCCTGTCCGGCTTCGGGATAGAGATAGCCGCCTGCGAGCCGCTGGAGTGAAGCGGAGGCGACGCCGAGATTGCGCCGCCCTTCCTCACTGTTGCGGCATATGGCCCATCAAGGTCAGCACATGGGCGGCGACGGAGCGGGCCAGACCCTCGAGATCATAGCCACCTTCGAGCAGCGAGACGATGCGGCCCTTGCAATGCTTGTCGGCGAGATCCATCAGCCTTGCGGTAATCCAGGCGAAATCCGCTTCGGTGAGGTTGAGGTTGGCAAGCGGATCGAGGCGATGCGCGTCGAAGCCGGCCGAAATGACGATGAGATCGGGGCGGAAGGCGTCGATCCGCGGCAGAATTACGGTTTCAACCGCTTCTCGGAAGGTCGCGCCATCGGCGCCGGGGCTCAGCGGCGCGTTGACGATATTATCGAATTCGCCGCGCTCGTCGCGCGCGCCGGTGCCCGGAAACAGCGGCATCTGATGCGTCGAGCAATAAAGCACATTGGGGTCGGACCAGAAAATGTCCTGCGTGCCATTGCCGTGATGGACGTCGAAATCCATGATCGCAACACGCTCGGCCTTATGCACGGCCTGCGCCTGGCGGACCGCGATCGCAGCGGTGTTGAAGAAGCAGAAGCCCATGGGCGTCGCCCGCTCGGCATGATGTCCGGGCGGCCTCATCGCAACGAAGGCATTGTCGGCATTGCCATGCATGACGGCATTGACGGCCAGCACCGTTCCGCCGACCGCATGCATGAGCGCCTCCATCGTGCCGGGGCTCATGATCGTGTCGCCATCGACATGAACATAGCCGGATTCCGGCGCCGCCTTCTCGATTGCCGCAACATATTCGCTCGGATGCACGCGCAGAATCGCCTGATGATCACCGCCCGGCGCCTGCAGCCGGTAGAGCGATTGAAAACTGTCATGGCTGAGCACTTGCTCGATCGCCCGAATCCGGTCGGGTCTTTCGGGATGACCCGGGCCCGTATCATGGCCGAGGCTTGCCGGATGGCTGAGAACGAGGGTGGGCACGTGTCGTCACTCGAATTCGGAAGAAAGAAGGAAGGAAAAGCGTCGGCCGACGGCCGATTTCAGCTTTAGATTAGCTCTTATCGGGAGGAATCGCAGCGGGCAAGAAAGCCTTTACGGAAAAGCCAGCGTCAGCGCCGGCCATCAGTCGAAGCGGCTCGTCAAGCCGTCCCTAGCTCCATAGCTGTCGGCCCCTGTCAACCAGCTTGCCCGCGAACCGCCCCAGGCTGATGAAAAAGTTGCGATTCTCTATCGATAACCGATCTCTACGGCTTGCGCGCCGGCACAAGCGGCTTGACCGCTACACTGGGAGTTCCGAGCTGTTTCATTTGCGCCACAGGCCTGCGGCTTCTCACTCCCAGCTTTACAAGAGGATGGCAAGATAACGGCCAATCAGCTAAGCGGGTTAGGATATTCGAGGGCAAGGAAATGCGGTTGAGAGCGGTCAAATCGGTCGGGGCGATCTCTCGTTATTTGATGATTCGGATCTTCCCCTTGCTGACGCTGGCCCTGGCGGGCTGCGTGAATTACGACACAACGCCGGACCCTGCGCTTTCGGCGAGGGACCAGGAATGGCTGGCGCTGGCGCCGAAGGCTGAGATCAACCCCGAATTCGGGCGTTACCTCGTCGACGATCCGACGGGCCAACCCGTCGGGACAATCATCGTCGATACGAAGACGCATTTGCTTTATTATGTGCTGCCCAAGAAAAAGGCGATCCGCTACGGCATAGCTACGGGCTCTGGCGCCTATGGCTGGACCGGCGTCGCCACTGTTGGCCGCAAGGAAGAATGGCCGCATTGGATGCCGCCGGCGGATATGGTGGAGCGCTGGCCGCATCTGCAGCCGACCGCCGCTGCCGGTGGGCTCCCCGGCGGACCGGAAAATCCACTCGGCGCGCGCGCCCTCTATCTCTTCCAAGGCAATAAAGACACGCTTTACCGCATCCATGGCACGAATGAGCCGGACAAGATCGGCCAGAATGTCTCTTCCGGCTGCATAAGGATGCGGAATATTGACGCGATCGACCTTTACGACCGCGTCGGACTGGGCACAAGAGTCGTCGTAGAATAGGCCGGCGCAAAAAGCGAAAAATAAGGCTGGGATGTCTGGGCCGGCTCGCCTTCCAGATTCGTCAGGCGACCGCCGGCCCGCTGGCAAGATGGCCGATCGTCACTTGCACCAGTTCCGGCGGCCGCAAGAAGCGCACCGGCATGATCGAGGTGCCGAGGCCGGCCGAAATGATCATATGGCGATCGCCCTCGACGATATGGCCATAGATGTAATCCGATCCCCAGCGATTGTTGAAATAGGCCGCGGTGAGGAAGGGCAGATCCACCTGCCCGCCATGCGTATGGCCGCAGAGCGTCAAGGCGACCCGCTCCGGCACATGGCTAAAGATCATGGGCTCATGCGCCAGCAAGATGACCGGAGCGTCATCGCTCACCTGCCGCAGCGTTCCGGGAAGATCGTCTAACCCTTCGAAGGCATAGCGCCCGACGCGATGCCCCATCTGGTCGGCCAAGCCCGCCACCCAAAAGGCGCTGCCCTGCTTCATCAGGCGGACCGACTGGTTTTCCAAGAGTTTGATATTGGCTTGGTGGAGCGCCCGGCGGATGCTTTGGGCGCCGTCGCTGCGCATGCCGGGCAGCGCACCGTGCCACCAGTCATGATTGCCGAGGATCGCATAGACCCCGAGCGGTGCCTTGAGCACCGAAAGCGCCTCGCCCCATTGGTGCGGAAAGACCGGCGCGCTGACCATTCTGTGCCCGGCATTGAAATCGCCGAGAATAAAGGTGATGTCCGGCTGCAAGCGATTGGCGAGTTCGGCGATACCGCGGACGCGTGCTGCCGACATCAAAGGCTCGCAGGCATGAATATCGGCGATGACCGCCGCTTTGAGGATGAGACCTTGCGGCCAGTTGGGCGGCGTGACGTGATAGGACGTAACGTCGAGCCGGAAGCCGGGCTCGATCGCAAACGCATAGGAGCCCAGCGCAAAGGGCGACACCAAAAGCGCGCCGCTCCCTTGCAGAAAACGCCGGCGCGTGAATGGGTTCATGAGATTCAGCCGTGGTTCCCACGCATGTCCGGAAAAGTCGATCAACTCCGCCGCGGCATGCGCCAAATTTGGATGTGAGCCTTTCCAGCTCGAATATGCCTAACGCGAGCCGAATCGCTTTGGGCCATGTCCCAGAAAACCGAAAAAGGCTTCCCGCCGAGACCATGCCGCAAACTGCCGATAGAGCAGGCCCCCACACGATGGCTCGTTTCTGCTCGCCAGACAAGGCGGGAATGAGATATGCCCTCGACCCGCCTTCGCCTCACGCAGCAAGATCTTTGCCACTTCCCGCCTGCAAAGCAGCGCCCGGCTCCGCCGACTTTGTCTCATTATCCGGCTTCGACGACGTCACTTCAAGCGCGGCGGCAACAGCCGAGATTCCGATCTCACGATAGAGGCGAGCGAGGAGATCGCGTATGTCTTCTTCCGGGACGCGGGGACGCGGAGAAACGGTTTTGTTCGTCATGGCTTTGTCCTGATCCTTGGCTGCCGCACGGGAACTTTGGCTTCGGTCCTCTCCTGAACGAAATCATCGATCCCCGCGGTAAACAGAACCTTTACAGTTTACATCAACATGAAGTGATTCGTCGCCAGTAAAGCCGCCACAATCCCGTCGCAGATGCTTTTCTCGGCACCCCAGCACAAAGAAATGCCGTCAGCAAACTCCGTGCATGCGCGAGGCCGGTTGATATAAGATCTCAATCATGTCTTTGTCGGAACATGGGCCCATGTTCCGGATCATGCTTTCGCAATAGCCTTGGTCGCGCCCCGCCATGCGGCATCTGATCATCGAGGAACCTTATTCCGACAGCGCATTATGGAGCCGGCGCCTCGCCTTTTTCGCGATGGCGGTGATCATGACCGGGCTCATCCTCGCGCGCATCGGTCTCGATCCCACGGCGGTCCTCGCGGTGCTCGGTTCGGCGATTGTGATTGCCTGCCTTGCCGTCTTGTGCGCCGGCGCCGCCAGCATCGCGATCTGGCGTACCGGCCGCAAGGGGGTCGGCCTTCTCCTCACCGGCGGCCTCATCGCGCTTCTGCTCCTCGCCTATCCGGCCTATCTCACCTATCAGGCGATCCGGCTGCCGGCCCTGCATGATGTGTCGACCGACATCGACGATCCGCCCGCCTTCTCGCTCTCGCAGCATGGGCTCGCGGCTCGCAATGGCTTTGTGCCGCCCGCGGTCGCGCCAGCCCTGCGGCGGCTCCAGCTCACCGCCTATCCCGATGTCCAGCCAATCATCCTCGATCTCGACGGCGACGACGCCTATCAGACCGTTCTCCATGCGGTTGCCGCGCGGCATTGGACGATTGTCGAATCCAATCCGCCTGGCGGCCGCCTCGGGCTCGGTCACGTCGACGCGATCGACCGCAGCCTCGTGCTCGGCTTTCCCAATGACATCACGATCCGGATTCGCCCGCTCGCCGGACAGACGCGCGTCGACGTCAGATCGGTGTCGCGCATCGGCCGGCATGATTTCGGCGCCAATGCGCGGCGCATTCTGGCCTTTGCCGATGAATTGAAGACTGAAGCAGATCAGAAATGATCACGCGAGCCGATAGGCCGTTGGGCTTTCGCCAAGACCGGACGCCTCTTCGACGCGCACGCAGCCACGCGCGACAAGATCCTCGAGATGGGCAAGCACCGAGAGGCGCGCCGCAGCTTGCAGCGCCGGATCAAGGCGCTGATAGATGGCAGGGACAAGCTCCGAGACCGTCGTAGCGCCTCGCCCAAGCTCGGCGAGGATAGCAGCCTCGCGTTGGCGGCGGTGCCGGATGAGCGCCGAAAGATAAGGCTGCGGCTGTTGCACCGGGCTGCCATGGCCAGGCCAATAGATCGCGTCACGGCGGCGCTGCAGCTTCTGGAGTGAGGCCATATAATCCGCCATGGCTCCGTCAGGCGGGATGATCACGGAGGTCGACCAGGCCATGATATGATCGCCCGAGAAAAGCGCATCTTCCGCCGCCAATGCGAAGCTGAGATGATTGCCCGTATGGCCAGGTGTCGCCACGGCCGCAAGCGCGAAATCCTTAGCCGTGATCACATCGCCTTCGCGCATGACCGCGTCAGGCACGTAAGACGAATCATGCGCTGAATCGCCCCCGCCGGTAGTGTCCCCCGATAGGGGCGCGACATGCGGCACGACATGAGGCGCGACATGGGCTGCGCAGCCGATGATTTTGGCGCCGGTCGCGGCTTTCAATGCCGCGGCGGCGGCGCAATGATCGCGATGGGTATGGGTGACGAGAATATGGCTCACCGTCTCGTGCCGAAGCGCATGGAGCAGCGCTGCGACATGCTGGGGCAGATCCGGACCCGGATCGATGACGGCGACCTCACCCCTGCCGACGACATAGGTGCAAGTTCCGGTAAAGGTCATCGGGCCGGGATTGCCCGCCACCATACGGCGGACAAGCTGCGTCAAGGACAGGAGTTCGCCAGGCGCACCGACGAACGACCGGTCGAAAGCGATTTCGGTGGGTTGAGCCTCACTATTCATCGGTCTTGCCCGCACTCTTGCGCGCGGCATTCTCGATCGCGATCTCGGCCAGCGAATGGTAAAGACTGCCGCGGCAAATCGTTTTCGACGTCGCATCGGCGATCAAGGCAGCGAGCATCAAAGGAATGATCAAGGCATGGTTCTCCGTCATTTCGGAAACGATGACGAAGGATGTGATCGGCGTCTGGACTGCTCCTGCGAGATAGGAAACCATGCCGATGAGCGCCAGGGCTCCGAGCGGAACGTCCTGGAAAAAGTGATGAAGACCGGCTGCCATGCCGGCGCCCACTGACAGTGAAGGTGCAAATAGGCCGCCAGGGATGCCGCTGATGGAGGAAAGGACGGTCGCCACGAATTTCAAGGGCCCGAAGGCCTCGTTGCCCGGGGCCGCGCCATGGACGATCGCGCGTGCCTGGTCATAGCCGGTCCCATAGACTGAATCGCCGGACGCAAGGCCGCACAGGGCGACGCCAAGCCCACAGAACATGGCGAAACCGACCGGATGGCGCTTGATGATCTGCCCCACCCGCCCCGGAAGGCCGCGGGTGAAAAGGATGAGAATGCGGCTGAAGAGTCCGCCGGCCACACCGCCCACCACGCCGCAAACCAGCACGACCAGCCAGGCCCGGCCGAAAGGCAGCACGGCGGGAGTGGAGCCGAAATAGGTGTAGTCGCCGACGAGGCCGAGAGAGGTGAGGCCCGCGGCGATCACCGCGCCGACGACAAGGCCGCTGGTGCGCGACTCGAACGAGCGGCTCAGCTCCTCAATGCCGAAGACGATTCCGGCAAGCGGCGTGTTGAAAGCGGCGGCGATGCCGGCGGCGGCGCCGGCAAGCAATAAGCCGCGCTGATAATCAAGCGCACGCCGGCCTGCCGCGAACATCAAAGCCGCACCGACCTGCACCGTCGGCCCTTCGCGGCCGATCGAAGCGCCGCATAAGAGCCCGAGCATCATCACCACGATCTTGCCTGCGGCAATCCGGAGCGAGACGAGAGCCAGACGGCCCTCTACATCGGGCAATGCGCGCGCCGCGATCACTTGCGGAATCCCGCTGCCCTGCGAATTCGGGAAGAAACGCCGTGCGAGGAAGAGGGCGAGGCCGAAACCGAGCGGCGTGATCGCGAGCGCCGCATAGCGCTGGAAAGCGACAAGATGGTGCCATTGCACCTGCGCCGCATCGGCGAGCAGCGCCATTGCGACGGCTGCGCCGCCGACCATCAGGCCGCCGATCAGGAAAAAGGTCCGGCGCCGCCATCGCCGCAAGGCGATGCGGGACAGATGTAGAGCATGACGGACATATCTGTATCGCGACGGCATCGGCGGATTCTGCTGCGGATCGGACGTGCTGATCTCACTATCTGTCATGCGAGACCTTCGCCTCAGTTAATTCTGGGACTTTTCAGCGCAGCGGCGAGCGAGCTTTAACCTTAGAGGACAAGATCGGTCAATTTCCCGAAGCTTGCGGCATTGGCATTGGCATCGACCTGCGCCGCGCCGCGCTTGAGGATGAGGATCGATGTCGCCTTGCAGAAATTCTGCAGGCTGGCTGCGGTTTCGTCCGGCGAAGCCGCGGAGCCCGGCGTTTCGTTCAGCACCAGAGCACCGATGCCGATGCCGCGGCGCTGCATGGTTTCGAGCGCGGTGAGCGTGTGGCTCAAACTGCCGACATAGGTGCCGGCCACAAGGATCGGCGCGATTCGCAAGGCTTCGATGAGATCGAGCACAGTTGAAGACGCGTCGAGCGGCACCATGAGACCGCCGATGCCTTCGATCAAGAGCACATCCTCGGCATGAGCGGCGGCCTCGCGGCAGAAAGCGACGAGCGCGGCAAAATCGATCGCGACGCCTGCCCGGCGCGCCGCCATATCCGGCGAAAGCGGCGCGGTGAAACGCCAAGGCGAGATGGAGTCGATCGCGGCAAGGCTCGGCGTCTCGCCCACAGCTTCGAGAAGCACGGCAGGATCACTTGCCGCGGCGGCCTGCGGATCGAAGCCGCTGACCACCGGCTTGAGGACCGCGACCTTGCGGCCGCGCTGCCGCAGGCAGCGGGCGAGCCCCACCGTCACATAGGTCTTGCCGATCTCGGTTCCCGTCGCCGTCACGAAAACGGCAGGCATGCAATCGCCTCATTGCGAAAATGGATGCGCTCGGCGACCAGCTTCGCTAAACGCGCCACATCATCATCGTTGTGGCCGGCAGAAAAGGCAAAGCGCAGCCGCGCCGTGCCTTGCGGCACCGTGGGCGGGCGAATGGGAACGACGAGGAAGCCTTCGTCTTCGAGCATTTTCGACGCTGCCAAAGCCGCCTGCGCTTCGCCGAGCACGAGCGGCACGATCGGGCTTTGCGCTTCGGGCAAACCCAGATGTTTGGCGAAGGCGCGGGCCTTGGCGAGCGGCTTTGCAGTGAGCTCTGGATCGCTTTCGATGATGTCGAGGGCAGCGATCGCCGCCGCGACGCTTGCCGGCGGCAGACCGGTCGCAAAGAGAAGCGTGCGCGCACGCGTCTTCAAAAGCTCGATGACCGGAGCCGAGGCGCAGAGATAGCCGCCATAGCCACCGATCGCCTTGGAGAGCGTGCCCATCTGCAAAGGCACATCTGCTTTGGCCCCGTCGACGAAACTCGAGCCGCGGCCTTGAGCGAGCACGCCGAGACCATGCGCATCATCGCTCATCAGCCAGACATCATAGTCTGCGCAGAGCGCGGCGAGCGCGGCAATGGGGGCGAGATCGCCATCCATCGAAAAGACGCCGTCGGTGATGAGCAAAACATGGCGGAAGCGGGCGCGCTCTTCCATGAGAATTTTGCGCGCATGATCCACGTCATTGTGGCGGAAGATTCGGATTTCGGCAGGCGAAAGCCGGCTGCCTGAAAAGATGCAGGCATGGGCGAAGGCGTCGACGAGGATGAGATCGCCCTCGCCCGCCAAGGCCGGGATGATGCCCAGATTAGCGAGATAGCCGGAGCCGAAGACGATCGCCGCCTCGCTGCCTTTGAAACGCGCAAGCCGCGCTTCCAATTCGGCAAAGAGCGGATGATTGCCGGTGACGAGCCGAGACGCGCCCGATCCCGTGCCATAGGCTTCGATCGCTGCGATCGCCGCCGCTTTCACTGCGGGATGCTGCGACAGATTGAGATAATCATTGCAGGAGAAGGACAGGAGTCGGCGGCCGTTGCGGATAACGATCGGCCCCTCATCCGGCCAAAGCGCGCGGCGCGTCTCGACGAAATGCCGCCGCAAAGAGGCACGCTCCAATTCGGCGAGCTTGGCATTTGCGAAAGCGTCGAGAGAGTTCAAGGAGCCGCCGTCTTTCCATTCTTGCCTGCCGGGTGTAGCGCTCATGCTTCGCTCTGGCAACTTCGGCACAGAGGCAGAGGCCGCACACAGCGGAGAAGAGGATGGCGGACAAAGTGGACGACTGGTTCGACGAGGGTCTCGCCCATATCTGGCTGCCCTATTGCCAGATGAAAACGGCGGACCCGCCTCTGCCCGTCGTGGCGACCGAAGGCTCCCGCATCAAATTGGCCGATGGCCGCAAATTGATCGACGGCATTGCGAGCTGGTGGACCGCCTGCCATGGCTATAATCATCCGGCGATTGCCGCAGCAATGCAAAAGCAGCTCGGCCTGATGCCGCATGTGATGTTCGGCGGGCTTGTGCACGAACCGGCCTTGCGTCTTGCTACCCGTCTCTGCGCTTTGGTGCCGGGCGGCTTCGAACGCGTCTTCTTTTCCGACAGCGGCTCGGTCGCCGTCGAAGTCGCCTTGAAAATGGCGGTGCAATTCTGGCTCAACAAAGGCATCGGGACGCGACGCAAATTCCTCGCCTTCAAAGGCGCCTATCATGGCGACACATTCGCCACTATGGCCGTCTGCGATCCCGAGGAAGGGATGCATCACCTTTTCAGCGGCGTTCTGCAGCAAAACATCATCGCCGATCTGCCGCGCGACGCTGAGACGCGCCCGCTTTTCGATGCGCTCGTCGCCCGCCATGCCGATGAGCTCGCCGGCATCATCGTCGAGCCGCTGGTGCAAGGCGCCGGCGGCATGATCTTTCATGAAGCGGCCGTGCTCCAGCATATCCGCGCCGCGGCGGATCGACATGATCTCGTGCTGATCTTCGACGAGATCTTTACCGGCTTCGGCCGCACCGGCACGATGTTCGCCAGCGAAGCGGCAGGCGTTGCGCCCGACATCATCTGTCTTTCAAAGGCGCTGACCGGCGGCACGCTGGCGCTCGCCGCGACCATGGCGAGGCCACATATTTTCGACGCCTTCTGGTCGGATGATCCCGCCTTTGCGCTGATGCATGGGCCGACCTTCATGGCCAATGCGCTTAGCTGCGCTGCCGCCAATGCCTCGCTCGATCTCTTCGAGACCGAGCCGCGCCTCGCGCAAGTCGCGGCGATCGAAAAAGCGCTTGCCGAAGGGCTTGCTCCCTGCCGTGAGCTTAGCCATGTCAGCGATGTGCGCGTCAAAGGCGCAATCGGCGTGGTCGAATTGGCGAAGCCTTTGGATCTCGAAGCCGTGAAGCGGCGTTTCATCGAATTGGGCGTCTTCATACGGCCCTTTGGGCGCATTATCTATCTGACGCCGGCCTTCACAATCGAGCCGCAGGATTTACGGCGGCTCATCGATGCAATGGTGAAGGTGACGTCAGAAATGACATAGGTCAGCCGCTCGCTCCGCCAGCGGCAAAAAAATCGGGCCGCTCGGGATTGCCAAAGGCGGCTGGCCTTGCCATATGGAGCGGATCGCTTTTGGACTGATTTCCTGGATCGAGCCGTCTGTCCTGCCGACGCGCGTTTCAGCCTCTTCTACCAAATTCGACTGAAACGGGACGGGCCATGCGCGCATGGCCGTTCATATGTGAAGCGGAGCATTTCCGGCGAGCCGACATCGCGTCGGATGCCGAAAATGCACTCAGACGATGGGCTGGGCATCTTCAGACAAGGGCGCCAGCCGACGAAGGACTCTCGATGCAAACTGGAACTGTCAAATTCTTCAATGATCAAAAAGGCTATGGCTTCATTCAGCCGGACGATGGCGGCAAGGACATCTTCGTCCATGTGAGCGCCGTGGAGCGCTCCGGCCTGCGTGGCCTCGTGGAAGGCCAGAAGGTCTCCTTCGATGTCGAGACCGACCGTCGGTCCGGCAAGACGGCCGCCTGCAATCTTCAGGCAGCCTGATTTAAAGCCAAGCTTTGCAGTAGTGGAGCCGCCGTTCTACGGAACGGCGGCTTTTTATTTGTTGAAGAGTTTGCGTGCCGCTCGGCGGCTCAATGAAAATTCTCAATGAAAATTTCTGCCCTTCGGCAGCACATGGGCAAGATCTGTGGCGAGATCGGCGGCGGAGTCACGATCGAAAAGCCCAGCCTCAGCGGATTTATCGGTTTCGAATTTGCGTTGCTTCTTGGCCGACAAGGGAAATCGCGGCCCATGATACGGGCGCTTGACCGCATCGGCCCGCGCCAGCCCTGAAATCTCTTTGGCAATTTCTTCGTTTTGGCTCGTCAGAAGGCCGAGCAGCGGCGTCAAATCCTCGGCCCGTTCGGCAACGATATGGATGACGCCTGATTCCGATTGCAGCCTTCCGGTGACGGCGATGAAACGGGCGCCGATCACGATCGGCCGCAGGCTCTCGAAAACCTTCGGCCAGATGATGGTATTGGCGACGCCGGTCTCGTCCTCCATCGTCAAAAATATCACGCCCTTGGCCGAGCCCGGCCGCTGCCGCACGAGAACGAGGCCCGCCGTGGTCACGCGCTGGCCCGGCGCCACATGCGCCAAGTCTTCCGTGCGCAAAATATTCCGCGCCGCGAGCCTTGCGCGCAGAAAAGCGACGGGATGGGCTTTGAGCGACAGCGAGAGATGGCGATAATCTTCGACCACATGTTCGCCGAGCGGCATGGGCGGCAAATGTGCATCGGGTTCGATCGCGCAAAAGCTCAAATCCTTCAACAAAGGCAGATCATCCTTGTCGCCGGCGCGGTTCAAGCCGCGCACCGCCCAAAGCGCATCGCGCCGGTCGAGGCCGAGCGAGCGGAAGGCATCGGCCTCGGCAAGCGCTGCGAGCACGCTCGGCGCGAGGCCGGTGCGCAGCCAGAGATCGCGGATCGAATCATAGCCCTTGCCGCGCTTGGCGACGAGCTCGGCTATGTCCTTTTGGGCGAGGCCTTTGACCTGCCGGAAGCCGAGCCTGATCTTATGGCTGGAGAGGATCTCGCCTTGCATCGAGGCATGGCGGGGATGAAGGGGCAGCGATGGATTGAATATAATCTCGGCGCCTGCTTCTCCGCCGTCATGGCCGGGCTTGTCCCGGCCATCCACGCGACGCCGTCGCTGCCCAGCTTTGAAAGGAAGCAACAACGGATCGGCGTGGATGGCCGGGACAAGCCCGGCCATGACGCTCTTTTCAGAGAGCGGTGTTGGTTCCAGGATCGCATCCCATTCCGAAAAATTCACATCCACCTCTTCGACTTCGATGCCATGTTCGCGCGCGTCGCGCACGATCTGCGCCGGCGCATAAAAGCCCATCGGCTGCGCATTCAAGAGTGCGCAGGCAAAGACATCCGGATAGCGGCATTTCATCCAGGCCGAGGCATAGACGAGCAGCGCGAAGGAGGCGGCATGGCTCTCCGGAAAGCCATAGGTGCCAAAACCTTCGATCTGTCGGAAGCAGCGCGCCGCGAAGTCGCGCGTATAATTGCGCGCGACCATGCCCTCGATCAGCTTGTCGCGGAATTTGCCGATCATGCCGGTGCGTTTGAAGGTCGCCATGGCGCGGCGCAATTTGTCGGCCTCGGCCGGCGTGAAGCCGGCGGCGACGATGGCGATCTTCATCGCCTGTTCCTGGAACAAAGGCACGCCGAGCGTCTTGCCGAGCACGGCTTGAAGTTCCTTCGAAGGATAGTGGACGGGCTCCAGACCCTGTCTGCGGCGTAGATAGGGATGCACCATATCGCCCTGGATCGGCCCCGGCCGCACGATCGCCACTTCGATGACGAGATCATAGAAGGCGGTGGGGCGAAGCCGCGGCAGCATGGACATTTGCGCCCGGCTCTCGATCTGGAACACGCCGATCGTATCGGCGCGCGCGATCATCGCATAGACGGCGCGTTCTTCCGCTGGCAGGCTCGCAAGCGTATAGACCTTATCATAATGCTTCTGCAGAAGTTCAAAACCCTTGCGCAGGCAAGTCAGCATGCCGAGCGCCAGAACATCGACCTTCAATATGCCGAGTGCATCGAGATCGTCCTTGTCCCATTCGACGGTGGTGCGCTCATCCATCGCCGCATTGGCGATCGGCACGACCTCGTCGAGCCTGCCGCGGGTGATGACGAAGCCGCCCGTATGCTGCGAGAGATGGCGGGGGAAGCCCATGAGCTCGCCGGCGAGCACCAACACTTTTTTGAGACGCGGGTCGTCGGGGTCAAGGCCAATGCGGCGAAGCGCCTCGTCGCTCACGATCTCGGAGGAGCGGCCCCAAATGTCGCCTGAAAGCGCGGCCACGACATCTTCGGAAAGGCCAAAGGCCTTGCCGACCTCGCGCAGAGCGGAACGGCTGCGATAGGTGATCACGCTCGCGGTGAGGCCGGCGCGGGCGCGGCCATAACGCGCATAGATATATTGCATGATTTCTTCGCGCCGCTCATGCTCGAAATCGACATCGATGTCGGGCGGCTCCTTGCGCTCGGCCGAAATGAAACGCTCGAACAAGAGATCATGGATCGCCGGATCGACCTCGGTGATGCCGAGGCAGAAGCAGAGCACCGAATTGGCCGCCGAGCCGCGGCCCTGGCAGAGAATCTTCTGCGCGCGGGCAAAGCGCACGATGTCATGCACAGTGAGGAAATAGGGCGCATAGGCGAGCGCCGCGACGAGCTTCAATTCATGCGCCAGCGCTTGGCTGACTCGCTCCGGGACGCCAGCGGGATAGCGCCGCGCCGCGCCTTCCCGCGCAAAGGCTTCGAGCGCCTCCTGCGGGCTCGCAAAACCTTCGCGCAACTCCTCCGGATATTCATGCGCGAGTTCATCGAGCGAAAAAGCGAGACCGTCGAGAAAGCGAAGGCTCTCGCCGATCGCCTCGGGCACCTCAGTGAAGAGGCGCGCCATTTCGGCGCCGCTCTTCAAATGGCGCTCGGCATTGGCCTCCAGACGCCGGCCGATGGCATCGAGCGGAACGCCTTTGCGGATCGATGTGAGCACATCCTGCAAAGGCCGCCTTCCCGCCTCATGCATCAAAACATCATTGGTGGCGATGAGCGGAAGATTTTTTGCTCGCGCGAGCGCGACGCGTTCGGCGAGACTCTTCCGCATCGCAAGGCCATAGGTCATTGCGGCACCGAGCCAGACGCGGCCATGCGCGGCTTCTTTAAGGGCATGGAGGAAGGGTTGGTCGCCCACATGCTCGTCGGCGACAAAAGCCTCCGTATCCGCGAACTCGTCATAGGCTCTCGCTGCCCGCTTATGCGTGTCTTCTTCCTCCCATGTGCTCGTGGGCATCACGATGAGCTGCAGCCCCTCCGCAAAGCTAAGGAGATCGTCGCGCGTGAGGAGGCAAAAGCCTTTCTGCGCCCGCAGATTGCCGCAGGTGATGAGGCGCGTGAGCCGGCTATAGGCGGCACGATCGCGCGGAAAGGCGAGTATGTCGGGCGTCCCGTCGCAGAAGACGAGGCGGGCGCCAATCGCGAGCTTGAGGCCGCGCGAGGTCGCCTCATTGTCTCTTGCAAAGACATGAGCGCGGACGACGCCGGCGAGAGAATTGCGGTCGGCAATCCCAAGTCCTGCGAGACCGAGATCGAGTGCGCGGGCGACGAGTTCTTCCGGATGCGAGGCGCCGCGCAGGAAAGAAAAATTTGTCGTGACGGAGAATTCCGCGAAGCGCGTATCCGGCCGCGTGCAGCTCATGCGAAAAGCCCGTGCATGAACCACCGCGGCGCCAGAATCTCCGTTTCATAAAGACCTTCGCGGAAGAGCCAGAATCTCTGGCCCTCGAGATCTTCGGCGCGGAAATAATCGCGAGTCAGCTCCGTTTCAGTCTTCCACCATTCAGGCGCAATCCGCTCCGGCCCTTCGATCGCCGCGATTTCATGGAGGACGCGCCGCCAGCGAAAGCGCAGAGGCGGTCCGTCCGGCACGCCGGCGATGGTTTCGATCGGCTCCGGCCGCGGCAAAAGGCGCAAGGGGCGGTCGGGCAGGTGAGATCCCCTCTCCCCACACCCAACTCGGGCTTGCCCGAGTTGGGCATTTGAAATGCGCAAGTCGGCAACAGCCGACTTGCGTTCGGGGAGAGGGTTAGGGTGAGGGGCCGGGTGATTTACTTCAACATCGTGGCCAATCCCCCTGCCCCTCACCCGGCCTCTCCCCGTTTCGCATGCGCTTACGGGGAGAGGAGCGTGCGCCGCCGGCACGGCACTGACGGCGAATTCCGGAATATGCGTATCGGCAAAGGCAAGCCTTGTGACGCGCCGCACGCCGAGCCGCGCGCCGAGACGATCGATGAGATCGGCGAGATCCTCCGTCTCGCGCTCTTGGCCATGGTCTTGAGCGAGCCAATGCGCCTGCATCTGATCGAGCTGCTCGACCGCGAGTGCAGACAAGCGCAGAACATCGAAGCCGAAGCCGGCATCGAGCGGATCGTCTTCACTGCCTGAGCAAAGCGCCTCGATCTTCTCGCGAAAGAGACGCGCGATCATGTGCGGATCGCGCGAGGGCCGGCTCAAACCGACCTCGATATGGTTCACTGCGCCATCGATGCGGAACAGGCTCACATCAAGCGTTCGGGCGCCTTCGCCATGCCGCGTCAAAAGCTGCGCCAGCTCGCCTGCCAGCGCAAAAATCGTCGCCTCGACATCCTCGCGCCTGATGATGGCTTCGGCAAAGCGCCGCTCGACGAGATAGGCGGGCGCCTCGAAACGCGGCGAGATCGGCTTTTTGGCGCGGCCGAGCAGCCCGTCGAGCCGGGCAAAGAGAGATGAGCCGAAACGCGCAGCAAGAGGCGCCCGCGGCCGCAAGAGAAGATCATCGATCCGCCGCAACCCCGCCTGAGCCAGCGCGGCAAGCGTGTCATCTTCGAGCCGCAGAGCAGCGAGCGGCAGCGGCCCGAGGCGGCGGACAATCTCCTTCTCGCCGCATGCTTCCGGCAAGATCATCGGCAGGCGGCGCTCTTTCCCGAAATGCGCCAAGGCCCAGGCCGCCTCGGCTGTGGGGCCAAGAGCAGTGCGCGCGGCAAAACCTTGTGCGGCGAGACGTTCTTCCATCTCGGCCAGCAATTTTTCTTCGCCGCCGAAAAGATGCGCCGCGCCGGTGACATCGAGCATCACCCCATCCGGCGGATCGAGCGCGGCGAGCGGCGTATATCTGCGGCACCAATCGGTGATGTCGCGCAAGCTCGCGGCTTCGGCTTCGGGATCGGCAGGAAAGCAGCGAAGGCTGGGCGCCATCGCGCGCGCATCGGCGAGCATCATGCCGGGCTTGAGGCTGCAGGCCGCGGCTGCCGCATCGACGGCAACGAGCCTTTGCGCATTCTTGATCTTGGCGATGGTGGCAAGCCCGCGCAGAGCCGCACGCTCACCCTTCCGCAAGCGCCGGACGATCCGATCGGTTGCGAGAGCGGGAAGCCAAAGAGAGAGGTAACGCATCACGCAACAAAGCCTCTTCGTGATCCCAGAGAACGCTGTGAAATCTATCGCGGTCGATGCCGAAATTTTCGGGCCCGGCACGCACCTTGGCGATGCGGACCGACCAGGCGGCAACGCCCGGCAGCGGCATTGAACCGCCGGAAGGCGGATGCACGCTCGGATGGGCGCGGATCTCGAAGCGCAAATCGGCACCGCTCGAAAGATGTTCGGCCGCGCCCGAAAGACCGGCGAGGGAAAGAAGCGCTGGCGTCCCATATTTCTGCGCCGCGAGCACGAGCCGGCGCGAGGCGACAAGATCATAAGGTTTTGCCGCCCAGAGCTCGCCGATGACGACGGCGGGCGCCTGGCATTTCAACGCCTCTTCCATGGCCCAAAGGGCCTGTTTCGCGCTCTGGGCCGCGACGAGAATAAGGCGGGCGGGATCGAGGCCGTGGAGCGCGAGGCCCGGCCCATAGAGCGCGCCCTGTTCGCGGGCGGAAAAATCCTCGCCGATCCAGACGATCGCGGCCTTCGCTTTGTCCGGACGCGCCGCAAGACGGGCGGCCAACGCCAGGAGAAAGCCGGAAGCCGCAGCCGCATCGCCGGGGCGTGCCCCGAGAATTTCCGTGAGCGTCCCGAGCTTCAACCCGCCGGCGAGCAGGCGATCGAGCCGGCTGTTGCGGCCGAGGGGGACACGCAGCTGTAGTTCTTGTTGAGCTGCGGCTCCGCCCGGCAATCCATTGGAAAAACTATCGGAAAAGCCATCCGGTAGGGCTTGCGCCGTGATCCGGGCGATCTTTGCGCGCAGAGAGTCCAAGGTTCGAGGATCTTCAACGGAGGCGCGCTTCAGGCGGCCAATAGCCTCCTCGATCTGCACGCGCGCGTATGACATCGCTCCGCTCCGTCTTTAACTTTTTAAGTTCCCTATTTGTTCTTATCGATTCCTCTTTCTTGGCTGGGAGTCAAGTGCGAAGGAAATGGGGTAGTGCCTCAGTTTGAAATTTGCCGTCAATTCGGCTTCTTATGGGAGTCAGGGAGTCCATTTAGGAGGGGAATAGCAATGGTTTGGCTTTTGGTTTTCAGCATCTACGCGGCTCCGTCCAATGCTGTTGATTGGAATGGCCCTTGGAAATTAGGCATGTCACGCGTATTAGGCTCACCTTTTCAATCTGAAGCGGAGTGTCGAAACTCCGCTATCCAATTTATAGGAAAGATGCATCAGGGGATGCTTGCTCCGATGCGCTTCAAATGCGTGAGCATTGAAGCATTCCTGCCGAAAGGCGCTCCGCGTTAAGCTTTCTTATATGGCCCACGTTTCTTGGGTTCGCCTTCCCGGGCATCGATCAAGGCCACAATATCTTCCATACTCCAAAGCCGATCTGCAACCCCCGCCGCCATGGCCGGCGACATGCGCAGCGTCTTATGCATCCTCACAAAATTGTAGAAGGTGAAATAGAGCGACAGCGCGTGAATATGCGAGTCCAGCTTTTTCGAAAAGGCATTCGTCAGTCGCGTGAAGCGCCGCATGTGCATCCGCATCGAAAGATTTTGCCGCTCCACATGCGACGTGCTCACGTGCTTCTCTTCCGGCGTGCCTAAGATCGCCTTTTTCTTCGCGCCCGTGCAAACGGCCGGGCTATAGCGCTTCTCTTCGCCTTTCTCGGACGCCTCGCCATAGAGTTTCACAAGCATCGCATAATCGACGCCCTCTTCGCCAAAGGCTCCCGCGACCGCATCGAGATAGACCCCGTGGCCGTCAGTCGTGAGCTGTGTGCGGCCATCGATCCGAAAGCGCAGATCGTCCATGAAGAAATTGGCGCACTCCGCATCACGACTGCCGACGAAATACGAAACGATAAGCTTGGAGTCGGCGTCCAACGCCGTCCAGGTCCAGACATTCCCGGCGCCGAAAGGAGCGGCTTTGGCTCCCGCGACATTCTTCTGTTTCGCGTAGCAGAAGCTCCAAATTTCATCGCACTGGACGCGCTTCGATTTGACGCCGACCACCGTGTTGAAGTGATGGATGGCGCAGGCTTCGCCAGCATCCGCCAAAAGCTTCGCGACCGTGTTGATCGACACGTCCGCCACGCGCGAGATCGACCGCATCGAAGAGCCCTCACAAAGAAGGTTCAGAATTTGGGCGCGCTTGGCGAGCGGGAGCTTGTTCATGACTCCTTTATATGAACTTTTATGCTTACCGTCAAGCATTTATTTCATAACTATTCGACCTCTGAATCCTCCTCTTTGGAGTTAGAAGAGAGAGTAGTAGCGTTGGTTTGTTTGGACTTCCGCTCTAGTTCTTTGCGCTTAAGGGTGATCAGTGTCTCCACCATGTCCAGCGCCGCCTCTGTATCGAGTTCACTGGACGCTAGGATTTTCACATAAGCACCGCCTTCAAAATCATAGCGTCCAATTGACCTCTCTTTGCTTGAAAGATCAGTCTGTTGCGCTGACATTGGGGCGTTCATGGGGGCGCGTATCGGACTAGCTTGATGGTGAGTTGGTTCAGGCATTGGAGCATCCTCCTGAGGGCTTGTGACCGAATCATAAGCCGCTCCGAGGCCGCTCACCATTTCTGATGTTTGCCGATAAGCTTGGGTTACAGAGGATAACGCTCCAGGTGCAAATCCTTTCCGAGACAAGTAGTTCTTCAGGAGGTCTTCATTAGGTATTCGTCCTGGAAACTTCTCGGACAGTTCAGCGAATAATGGCGGGTCGAATGCGGCCTCACGGATCGCCTGAGTCTTCTCTTCTTCCGAAAGGGGATTAAGAATGCGTTTGGCGCGGTCGCTGATTTTGTGATCGTCGCCAATGCGCTCTAGAAGACCATATTTGTTGAGCGCCGAGATCACGGTCGCGGACGCTCCGTTCAAGCCAGCATATCCCAGCGCCTTCGCGATCACTTCGCGAGGCGCGCTGTGATTATGAAGATTGCGATATAGAGTAGTGATTTTTTCCACCGCTTCTGGAAGGCTCAACGCGGGGTAATTCGGAGACCTAATCCGTTTATCCATATCCCTAACTCCAAAATTATCTCAGGCGAGAAGTAGTCGGAGTTAGATAATCCGTCAAGATATTTGTACGCCAGCTGGCGAACTGTCACGAATTTTTTCTTGCCGAAGTTCGCGACTCGTGGTCGAATGGCCGCGAAAGGAGATTCGACCATGGCCAGAAGAGCTATAGCCTCCGCGCCCATGCTCACCGGCGCGCGGGGCTATAACGAGAAGGCCCGTATCTGACCAAGCTGGCGAGCGAGACAGATACGGGCCTTGGTGGGCACCTACGGAGGCGTGGCAGAGTGCTTGAATGCGGCGGTCTTTAAAACCGTAGGGGTCGGCCCTGAGAAAGCTCCCCCGTGGGTTGGAATCCCACCGCCTCCGCCAGTTTCGCGGCGCATCCTCTTATATAGGATGCGCCGTTCTTTTTCTATTTCTTGTGCCAACGCGCTTTCGCGGCTTTCTTTGCTATCTCCGCCCGTTGTTCCGCTGTCGTCGCCGCCGCGCGCGCCGCGCCACCTTTACGGCCGAGCGCTTGTGCGGCCTTGTCCTTGCCCTCGTCCGGTTCGGTCGTTTCTTGAATCTCACCCGTAGCAATCTTGGCAACCATAACGGCCGCTCCGATCACGTCGGCAGGGCGCTTTTCGCCTTTAGGACCTTTGGGCATGAGCATTCTTTAATTCAGTGATGCGGCTTTCTAAGCTCGCTATTTCCCACTTTAAGCTTTCAATCCAACTCTTAGTGACATCGCTTCCGTTGACTGAAACAATTGTTTTTGAGTGCTCGTCCTTCCCCTCCAGCGTAGCTAGAAGTTTTTTTAGGCCGGTCAGTTCATCCATTTGAGGCTCCTAAATTGCGCTAAGCATACTCCGCTGGCGCCTGAGCGTCGAGGACCGCGCGAAGCTCAGCTAGGAAAGCTCTAGAGAACACTCCAGCCGCGATGGCGTCCCCAAGCAGGATCAAAAGCTCGTCTTCGGCAAATTCCAGCGACGGCCGCCAATAGCGCCGAAACCGGATCGCCTCTTCAAGCTTATGCTTCACGAAAATGCGGTCGATCCCGCAATCACCAAGATCGGCGGCGGCGAGAACGGCGGCATATGGTGTGCTCTTGCTCATGCTTGGCGATAAGCATGGCTCTGCCCTTTAAGTGGCGTCAATGGCAGGAAATTTCAAACTGAGGCACTACCGGAAATGGCTGGCCAGGGCAACGAACTTGGGTTAACAGCGCCCGCTTTTCCGGCGCCGGGGAGCAGAAGGCCTTCGGCCTGAAGCGGAAAGGCACCCGGAATCCAGCGCAAAATCTTCACGAAGCAGCTTTATTGAAGAGAATTTTGGAGTTGCGCTTTGCGCAACATCATCCTGCGCTAGGTCACCTTAAGATCATGAATCGATCCATAACTTCTCCATTATATCGCACCCGATCTTTAAAGCTCACGCTACCTGCTGGAACAAAGCCAGATTTCGCCATCACTCTTTTTGATGCCAAATTAGTCGGCAAACAAGCACCCCAGATTTGAAGTGATCCGTTATATTGCTGTACCTCGCGCACTAGCGACCGAACTGCCTCAGTTGCATATCCACGATTCCAATACGACTTTCCAATCCAATACCCGATCTCGCCAGTATCCAACCGACAACTTACACAGCCAACGAGCGCGCCGCCCGCCCTAATGGCGTACACACAATTTGCAGGGGTGGCAGACTGCACTCTGATCCAAGCATCAGCGATTTCCTCCGAATATGGGTAACGAATTGAAGCGGTCCATTTCACAACATCCCAGTCATTTAATAGCATAGAGACGCTCTGGACGTCTGATACACGAAAGAGATCAAGTATGATTTCTTTCGCTACTATGCGCGGTCGTAGGGGCATGAATCGACGCCTGACTTGGTATCATCGCGGGTCTAGCAGCGCGGTTCGATGAAGTGCTCAGGAAAATGACTTCGCATCAGTGCATCAACATCCGCGACTATTGGCATTGTGGCTTGCTGGCGGCACAGAGACCAGCGACCGGCATCGAAACTAGGCACTCTTCGAAGCGACACACCTTTCCTCGTTTTCACACCGAGTATCCGCAATGCTGTACCTCCGCTGTGAGCGGTACAAAACGCGTCTAGCTCGGGCGCGAAGCCGGAAAACAGTCGTCTCAGGTCGCCATTGAACCGATCAAGTGTCTTCTTTGGCTCGTCACACAGCAAATCGTAGCTTAAAATAATTGTCCGTTCGATCGGAAGGAGAGGGGCGAAGGCGTAAAAGGTTCGCCAGATTTCGGCTCGGTCAACATCATTACTCCCCGCCCAAAGCCGGCCGCTTTCAAAGCTGCGTTCCAGACTTTGCACAACACCGGCCGGCTGCCGAATAACTAAGATAAAAAGTGCATCAGGAAATGCCTTAACAAGCCGGGGCGCTACCAATAAGTTCCCAGGCGTCGAGTTAACGAAAGCGTCAAAGCCACGCTCAGCACAAAGGCGCGATGCGAAATTTTCGGCAAAGGATGCTGCTTCGTTGATAAACTGCTGCTGATACTCTTCACTGCCATGGCGAAGAACAAGGCGCCCCCCCAAAAGAACGCCCAATGGAATGCTCCAAACTCGAAGAGGTTGAGGACTCTCGGGGAAGATGAAACGTACGCCGCGATCAGACTTGTTCCTGACCGCGGCGAACCTAGTACAAAGATCGGTCGTATGCCGTCTGTATCCACGTCTAATAGTCCGACTATGCAGTGAACTTTTCGACGCCAACCGTCTCAATTGCCAAAGGCTCTCGTTCGTAGCTCGTCGGATCAGCAACACCGGCCTGCACAAATGCTCGGCGACGTGCCCTGCATGCACCGCACTCGCCGCAATGCTTATCCTTGCCCCTTATGCAGCTCCATGTCGTACTGTAGTCTACTCCGAGCGAAAGACCTTTTCGGAATACGTCTCTCTTTCGCATGGCTATAAACGGAACCTCTATTTTCGCAGCCCGTGGTGTCGCACTAGAAAATAGGGCGTCTATCGAATTCATGTATTCGAAGGTGTACTCGTAGCTCTCATCCGCGTCATCTTTATGCAGAGCAATGTATATCTTCTTAGCGCCGATGCGGAGAGCATACGTTGAAGCGATTGACAACACTAACACGTTGCCGAACGGCATGATGGAAGCTTCGGAATGAACCATCACCCTTTGCGCACCCAGAGCCGCAACCGTATTTGAAATGTCGATGATCTCGAGCTTGCCACCTACCGATTGAAGAATTTTATTGGCGCTTTCGATTTCGTTATCATCAGACGGGTGGCCGCTTCTTAAATATAGACCATGGATCTGCGTACCAGATCCTTCAGATTCCTGGATTACTTTTGCCAGAGTGGCCGAATCTGGACCACCCGAAACCATCAGGAGAACCTTTGTGCCAGCGTTATCTTCGGCCATAATCCTTCTCCAATGTTCAATACTAAGGTGGGATAGCAACCGCTAGCGCAAGAACCGCTAGTGGCAACTCATGATCGCGGAAATTGGCACCCTGTCAACGTCCGAACCACGCCGAGCATCGCTAGTAACCATCACTACCTGTCCCCGGCTCTCCTTCCGCGGAGCCTGCCTTCCGGCCGGCCGAAGGCCGGACCCGATGGCTTCAGTCGGCCGGGGGAGCGCAGGCGACTTAGCTCGCCCCTACCCCCCGAACGGCTGCGGCGCCCCCCTCCCCCATCTGCCCGCGATGGCGCAGAAAATGATCGGCGAGCACGCAGGCGACCATGGCCTCGCCGACCGGCACGGCTCTGATCCCGACGCAAGGGTCATGGCGGCCATGGGTCGCGATCTCCGTCTCTCTCCCGGCGCGGTCGATCGTGCGGCGCGGCGTCAGGATCGATGAGGTCGGCTTCACCGCGAAACGGGCGATGATCGTCTGGCCTGTCGAAATGCCGCCCAGGATTCCGCCGGCATGATTGGAGAAAAACACCGGCCGCCCATCATCGCCGATCCCCATCTCATCGGCATTTTCCTCGCCCGACAGCGCGGCGGCGGCAAAGCCGTCGCCGATCTCGACGCCTTTCACCGCATTGATCGACATGAGCGCCGAGGCGATTTCCGCATCGAGCTTGCCATAGATGGGTGCGCCCCAGCCGGCCGGCACATTTTCAGCCACGATCTCGATCACCGCGCCGATGGAGGAGCCGGCCTTGCGGATCTCATCGAGTTTTTCCGCAAAGAAGGCCGCGGCTTTGGCGTCGGGCGAAAAGAAAGGATTGCGCCGCGTCTCGTCCCAATCCCATTTCGCCCGATCGATCCAATGCGGCCCCATCGCGACGAGCGCACCGCGCACGCTGACGCCCGGAATGACCTTGCGCGCGATCGCGCCGGCGGCCACTCGGGCTGCTGTTTCACGCGCGGAAGACCGGCCGCCGCCGCGATAATCGCGCAGGCCATATTTCATCTCATAAGTGAAATCGGCATGGCCGGGCCGGTATTTATCCTTGATCGCCGCATAATCCTTGGAGCGCTGATCCTCATTCTCGATCAGAAGCGCGATCGGCGTGCCGGTCGTGACTTGAACGCCGGTTTCCGCATCGCGGAAAACGCCGGAGAAAATCTTCACCCGGTCGGATTCCTGGCGCTGGGTGGTGAAGCGCGATTGGCCCGGCCGCCGCTCGTCGAGAAAGAGCTGGATCTCGGCCTCTTCGAGCTTCAGGCCCGGCGGGCAGCCGTCGACGACGCAGCCGATCGCCGGCCCATGGCTCTCGCCGAAGGTCGTCACGCGGAAAAGATGGCCGAAAGTGTTGTGCGACATGGATCAAGCCATAGGTGCCTGCCCTTCTCACTAAAGGAGAAGGTGGCGGCCATGCAACTGCGGGAAAGATCGAGATCAGCAACGATGCCGCGCGCCGCTCACGCCGCCGCTGCCTGCTGCTCCGCGACCATCGCCACTGCCTTGGGCTGCGCCGGCGAGCCGACCCATTCCGAATGCGCCGGGATCTTCTCACCCTTCATCACCACGGTGAGCGGACCGAGCCGGGCATAGTCCGCGACGACCGTATCATAAAGGACGGTCGCGCCGGCGCCGACCGTCACGCCTTTCCCCACCTTCACGCGGCCGACCTTCATCACCCGGTCCTCATAAAGATGGGTCTGCAAAGCCGAATTCGCATTGAGCGAGGAGAAATCGCCGATGCTGACACAGTCGAACTCGGTGATGTCGGTCATGTCGACGAAGACGCCGCGGCCGACTTTCGCGCCGAGAAGCCGCCAGATCCAAGGCAAAAACGGCGTGCCGCGCAAATGTTCGAGCAACATGCGTCCGGCGAGGCCGGCATAGACGACGGCCACCGCCTCGGTCCGCATCGCCCACCATGACCACATGGGCTTCATCACCGGCTCATAACGGCCCATGGTGATCCATTTGAGCGCCACGACGACGGCGCACAGCGCGACCGAGATCATCACCGCCGCCGCGACGAAGCGCCAGGCGAGCTCGCCATAAGCACCGCCGAGCAAGGAGTCCGCGAACCATTCGACAGCCCAAGTGCCGAAAGTGATGAAGAGCATGACCGGGAGAGAGATCGTCACCGCCTCGAAACAGGCGCGGGCGAATTTCTTCCAGCGCGGCGGCTCATAGGTCCATCCCGCATCGCCGACATCGAAGGTCTGCCGCACCGGCAGCTTGATCGGCGGCGAGCCGAACCAAGTGTCGCCGCGGCTCATCAGCTCATTGGCCGGCGGCTTCGATTTGATGCCGATCAGCGCATTGGCCGGGATCTCGGCGCCTGACGGCACGACCGCGCTATTGCCGACGAAGACGCGCGGCCCGGTCTTGACATGTTTCAAAATCATGTAGCCGCGGCGAATCTCCTCATCGCCCAGCACGACCTCGTCGGCGATGAAACATTTCTCGCCGATCTCGACGAGATCATAGCGGCCGGCGAAATTGGTCGAGATTTCGGCGCCCTTGCCGATCTTCGCGCCCATCAGCCGGTACCAGATCCGCATATAGATCGTCGCATAGAGCGAGGAGAGCGTATCGAGCGTTGCTTCGGTCGCCAGCGCCACGGACCATTTGCGCAAATAGAACCAGGAATGCACCGAATAGGCGCCTTCCGTCACCTTTGGTAGGATGAGCCAGCGGAAGGCGATGGTGAAGCCGATGGTGGCAAGCACCATCACAAAGGCCGCCGGCCAGGCCATTACCGGAATCCAGAGACGATAGGCCAGGCGGTCGATGTCGGCGACGCCAATGACATCATCGACGCGGTTGAAGGCCCAGAAGCCCGCGAAGACCGGCAACATGCTCAAAGGCGGTAGAGCCAGGAGGACCAGGCCCTGCAGCGCCGCCATGAGAGCCTGCCTTATCCGCCCGGCAGCGGCGAAGGGCGTCAGCGCCGCGGGATCGAGCGTGCCGACCTTGGCACCCGGCGAGCCGTCCCAGATCTCAAAGATGCCGATCCGACACCCCGAAGGCAGCGCCGTCAGATCGCGCAGTTCCGCGCCTTCGCCGACGACGACATCCTCTTCGAGCACACAGGACGAGCCGAGCTGCACATCGGCACCGATCTCGATCTCGCCGATGATCAGCTCATTGCCCTCGACCCGCGCATTGGCGAAATTCGCATTGCCGCCGAGGCAGGCGCGGTCGCCGATCGAGACGAGGTCATAGGCACCGCAGGAAAGATCACTGATGAGCACATCCTTGCCGATCTTGGTCCCGATCGCGCGCAGATAGAACCGCATGAGCGCCGTGCCCTGAAACGTCTTGATGGGGATCAGGCTCAACAGGCGCTCGGTGAGCCACCAGCGATAAAAATAAGTGCCCCACAAAGGATAGCGGCCGGGCTTGGTGCGCCCCAACAGCAGCCATTTGGCGCCGATCACGATCGCCATGACGCCGATCTCGATCGAGACATAGACCGCGACGAGCGTGGCGATCTCCTCGAACAGGCTCGCATCGGCATCAGTGAAGAGCATATAGCTCATGAAGACGCCGAGCCATTGCACCGCGATCAGCGACAGGATGAAAGGCATGGCGGCAAATTGGGCGAGGCCGCAGAGAAATCGCCGCCGCCACGGTGGCGGCGTGAAGGAGAGATCACTGCCGCCGCCCTGAGGCAGGAGCTTGCCCTGGAGAAGCGCGGCGATGGCGCGCAAGGAACGCACCGCATAGACATCCTGCAAAGTGATGCCGGCGAGCGCCGGCGTCTCGCGCACGATCGAGACGAAGCGCGCCGCAAGCAGGGAATGGCCGCCGAGATCGGTGAAGAAATCCGCATCGAGCGGGATCGGCTGCGGTGGCAGGACGCGCTGGGCAGCGGCGAGAAGCACCGCCTCGGTTTCATTGCGCGGCTCTTCCTGCGCCTCGGCCGAGGCCAGAGGAACGAGCTCCAATTTCTTCAGGCTGTTGCGGTCGAGTTTGCCGGAGACGAGCGTCGGCAGAGCCGCGAGGATCTCGAAGCGCGCCGGCACCATATAGGCCGGCAATTTGGCCCGCAGCTCGCTGCGCAGAAGCTTGCTGTCGATGCTGGCGCCGCGCACCGGCACGATGAAGGCAGCGAGTTCGTCGAGCCCGTCATGATGGCGCAGAACCACCGCCGCACTTTCGATCCCCGCGCATTCGCCGAGTTTCGCTTCGATCTCGCCGAGCTCGATGCGAAAGCCGCGGATTTTCACCTGGTCATCGATCCGACCGCGAAACAGAAGATTGCCCTGTTGATCGATGATCGCGGCATCACCCGAGCGATAAAGCACCGGATCGCTGTCAGTGGCGGCAAAAGGATTGGCGATGAATTTTTCGGCGCTCAGCGCCGGCCGGCCCAGATAGCCTTGCGCCACACCTGGCCCGCCGATCAACAGCTCGCCTTCCTCGCCGGCGCCGAGCAGGCCGAGGCCGTCGTCGACGACATAGCAGCTGTAATTCGGGATCGGCATCCCGATCGTCATATTTTCGCCGATCCTCACTTCGGCGATGGTGGCGACCACCGTCGTCTCCGTCGGCCCATAGGAATTGAAAATCTTCCGGCCGGGGCGGCACCAGAGATTGGCGAGCGTCGGCGGGCAGGCCTCGCCGCCGAGGATAATCAATCTCAGGCTCGCGACATCGCCCGGCAGCACCGACAAGAGCGTCGGCACAGTGTCGAGCACCGTGACCCCATTAGCTTCCAAGACCTCCGGCAGACGCTCCGTCTCGCCCATGATCTCGGGGCTTGCGACGAAGAGCGTGGCGCCGACGAGATAGGGCAGCCAGATCTCCTCCATCGAGAGATCGAAGGCGACCGACGCGCCCTGGAACACCACATCGTTCTCTTTGAGCCCGTAGATCTCATTGGCGGCGCGCAGAAAATGGCAAATGTTCCGGCCGGAGATCGCAATGCCCTTCGGCGTGCCGGTCGAGCCCGACGTATAGATCAGATAGGCCGGCTGATCCGGCGTCGCGCCCAAGGCACGCGCATCAACCGGCGTCTGATCCGCCGCATCGACGAGATCGGCCGAGGTGAGAACCGGACAGGCCGGCTTGGCGCGCGCCGTCTCGGCCCGCGGACCGGCACTCAAGAGCGCCGCCGCCCTCGCGTCCTCGAGGCAGATTGCGATACGGTCGATGGGGGCATCGGCGTCGAAAGGCAGCCAGGCCGCGCCGGTCTTGGCGATGGCGATCTGGCTGATCAGCAATTCACAGCCGCGCGGCAGCCACAGCCCGACCACCTGGCCCGGGCCTACTCCCTGCCGGACGAGGCCGCGCGCCAGCGCCTCAGCGCGCTGATCGACCTCCGCATAAGTGAGCTTGCCGCCAGCGGTGATCAAGGCGACCGCATTTGGGCGGGTGCGCACGGTCGCCGCGAAAATCTCGCATAGCAATTCGTCGCGGAGCAAATCCGGCCGGACGGCGCCTCGCAGCACGCGGGCGGGTCTGGCAGGAACGGGAGTGGGATTGAGGGCGCGGACGGCGGAATACATCACTGACGATCGGCTGTTTGGCATCGCATTCCGAATTTCGACATTTCGCTCTGCGATGCGCCCCCCGGCGCCCGACCCTGCGGCATTGCTTTTTCCTTCAGCGGCCGGACCGCAGCCCGGGGAGTTCCGCTCTCTCAATGCGACGGCGCAAATGAACTTTGCATGAACCGACCGGCTTGCCTCCGTCGGTTCGGCGCGGCAGGCACGGCGCGCCCTGCCCTCACTCCTTGAGGAGCGCCCCCATATCGGGAGCGCCGGGATTTTTCATGCCGACGACATGATAGCCGGCGTCGACATGCAGGATTTCGCCGGTGATGCCGCGCGCCATGGGCGACAGGAGAAAGGCAGCACTCTCGCCGACCTCTTCGATGGTGACCGAGCGCCGCAACGGCGCGTTATATTCGTTCCATTTGAGGATATAGCGGAAATCGCCGATCCCCGAGGCGGCCAATGTCTTGATCGGGCCGGCCGAGATCGCATTGATCCTGATGTTCTTTTCGCCCAGATCGGCGGCGAGATAGCGGACGCTCGCTTCAAGCGCCGCCTTGGCGACGCCCATGACATTGTAATGCGGCATCCATTTCTCGGCGCCGTAATAGGTGAGGGTCAGCATAGCGCCGCCGTCGGTCATCAATTTTTCGGCCCGCTGCGCGATCGCCGTGAAGGAATAGCAGGAAATCAACAGCGTATTGCAGAAATTCTCCGCCGTCGTATCGACATAACGCCCGGTCAACTCGTCCTTGTCGGAAAAGGCGATGCAATGGACGACGAAATCGAGGCGTCCCCAGAGCCGTTCGATCTCGCTGAAGGCGGCATCAAGCGTCGCCGGATCCGAGACATCGCAATGGCCGAGGACCTGCGCGCCCAATTCGAGGGCGAGCGGCCGTACCCGTTTTTCGAGGGATTCGCCTTGAAAGGTGAAGGCGAGTTCGGCGCCGGCTTGATGCGCCGCCTTGGCGATGCCCCAGGCGATCGACCGATTATTGGCGACCCCGAGGACAAGGCCGCGCTTGCCGGCCAGGATCCCGACGGTATTTGCTTCCACGGGCTTAGGTTCGGGTTGCGTCATTCTCGATCCGGCTCAAGAGAGGGGCGCGACCCGGGACTTCCCGCGGCGCAGGGCTGCCTTTAACCAGGATTTGGCGCATTGGCCAAGCCCTCGGTCAAGACTTGTTTTCACGAAACCTTTTCCCAAATCCGCGCTGTCGAATTCAGGTCCCGGCGATCATCGCTCCGACCGGCCGAATGAGAGCAGAAATAGGAACCCCGAGCAAAAGCCACGGCCTCTTTAACCCGAGGCCAGGCTCGAAGGGAAGGGCCGGCGGAGGCGAAATTCCACCTGGCACCGCTGCCTGCCTGCGGCATCGGACAAAAGCCAAAGACCCGGCCAATTCGCCGCAAGATTTTCAGGCTGGCCATAGGCGAGGCTGCAACAGCGCTCTAATATTCAGTGAAGTCGGACAGGCGTGGCGATGAAACCCGTTGCCGGCATGGCCCCGAGCCGAGACCGGATTGCCGGGAGTGTGCCGTGGATCCACGCTATTGGGATAGATCAAATTGGCTTACCGTCAAAGATATAAAAGTTGCAATGACAGAGCACATGCGCCGCATCGAAAAAAGGCTTAAGCTTTTCGCAGAGGTGCTCCGGGTTGGAGAGCCGAGGTGAGTGTCAGAGATGAGTTGAGGCTCTTGACGCCGCGTTTGCGCCGGTATGCACGCGCGCTCACGCAGGCGTCGCCCGCGCCGAGCGACGCAGCCGACGAACTCGTCCATGCGACTTTCATGCGCATCCTCGATTGCGGCCTGTCGGAGCGCAAGTCGGACCTGGTTCTGCAGGTGTTTTCGCTGCTGACGCAACTCCACCGCGAGAGCTTGCATGCGCTGCAGACCTCGGTTGGGGAAAGTGCCACAAGCGGCACCTTCCATGGCGATGATGCCTTGGCGCGCGCGGGCCATACGAACACTCTGCCGAAGGGACTTTGTGCGGCGCTCGGCGGGTTGCGTCTCGACGAGCGCGAGGCCTTGCTCCTCGTAGCCTTGGAAGGGTTCAGCTATACTCAAGCCGCGCGTATGCTGCATATTTCGCGCGGTGGCCTCATGGCGCGTCTGGGGCGCGCCCGCGCCCGGCTCGTCGAAGCGCTCGCCGATGCCCCCGCGGCGGCCCCGGCACGCCGCGCGGTGCATTTACGGGTCGTGAAATAGGGGGGCGCCGCCGTGAACTTCACCCCTCTGCCCATTGCTGAAGAGGATTTGCACGGCTTCGTCGACGGCGAAGTGAACGATGACAAGCGCGAGGCCATCCTCGCCTATCTCGCAACTGCGCCGGCCGATGCCGCCCGCGTCGAGGCATGGCGGCAACAAAACATCCTGCTGCGGGCGGCCTTTTCGCAAGTGGCGCTCGAACAGGTGCCGATGAGCCTGTCCTTCACATTCGCGCCGCGGCTCATCACTTTGCCATCCTTTGTGCCGGCCGGCGGCGCAGCGCGCCAGACCTATTCTCGACGGCTGCAGCAACGCAGTCTCGTCTTCACCCTCGCGGCCTTCGTGGCCGGCGTCTGCATCACCCTCGCCGCCAATGTCTGGCTGACCAGATATGCCGCCAATTTCACGCGCCTTCCTGCCGCTTCACTTCCTGCCGCTTCACTTCCAGCCGCTTCACATGGCCCGGCGCTGGCCCTTCTCGCCACATCGGCCCTGCACCCGTCTCCGCGGGCGACAAATCTTCCGCAAGCTTTGCTGAATTTGCCGGGTGCGGTCGAGCCGGCCCTCGTCATTCTTCCGGTTCTGAAAGCAGAAGGCCTGCAGCTTCTGCGCGGCGAAGTCAGGGGCGAGCCGGGCGAGCCTGCCAATTGCCTCGATTTCGCCGATGCCGCCGGCACACCTGTCGTGCTGTGCATCGCAGCGGCCAAACTGCCGGCCACCACCGAATTCCAAAGCCTCGCCACCGTTTCGGCGAATTCGGTCTATTGGCGCGAGTCCACGAGCCTATATGCGCTGGCAGCACCGCTGGAAAATGCCCGGCTCGTGGCGCTTGCGCGGCGCATCCATGCCGGCCTCGCGGCACGGCAGGCGCCATAACCCGAAGCTGTGATGGCCGTTACTTCAAGTCGCGTCGGGGATCATAGGACTTTTGCGCCTGCCATTGCCGCATGAGGCTGACGAGATCGGCATCCGGCTCGTCCGGCAACATGATCCGCAAAGTGACGAGGAGATCGCCACCCGCGCCGCCCTGCGGGTTCGGCAGGCCCTTGCCGCGCAGCCGCAAAGTGCGGCCGCCGTTCGAGCCGGCCGGAACATTGAGCTCCACCATGCCGTCGAGCGTCGGCACATTGACCTTCGCCCCCAGCACGGCCTCGTAAAGTGTCAGCGGCAGATCGAGGCGCAGATCGCGGCCGTCGACCCGCAGATAGGCGTGCTTGGCGATCTTGACCGTCACCAGCGCGTCGCCTTGCTCACCGCCGAAGGGGCTCGGATGGCCCTGCCCCTTAAGGCGGATCTGCTTGCCGTCTTCCATCCCGGCCGGCACGGAAACTTCGAGCGTCCGCCCGGTCGGTAAAGTGACGCGGGTCTTGGTGCCATGCACGGCCTCCGCCAAAGTGACGGTCACTTGCGCGGTGACGTCTTCGCCCCTTGGCAACGACCGGCCGCTTTGCGCGCCGGTGGACCTAGGACCCCTGCGCTGGCCGCCGAAAAGCTCGCTGAACAGATCGCCGGCATCGAAACCCGGGCCGTGGCCGGGGCCGCCCGGGGTGAATTCGAAATGTTCGAAACCGCCGCCTGGATGGGCCCGCCGCGCCGAGGCCCAAGGGCCGCCGGGACCCCCGGCGCCAAAACCTTCGAAACCTTGGAAGCGGGGCTTGCCTTCGGCATCGATCTCGCCGCGGTCGAAAGCGCCGCGCTTCTTCTCCTCGCCGAGAATCTCATAGGCGGCGCTGACCTCGGCGAATTTCTCCTTCGCCTTCGGATCGCTGCTCTGATCGGGATGGTATTTTTTTGCGAGCTTGCGAAAAGCCTTTTTGATTTCAGCCGCATCGGCGGATTTCGCAACACCCAGAATCGTATACGGATCGCGCATTTTCGAGCCCACTCCAGCGCCCACCCGTCCTGCGGCCCAGGCGCAATGTCTCACCGTGAATTTGGGGTGCGATGGAGCCGACCGCAAGCCTGACTGCGTCGGACAGACCCTCGCCGATCTTTATCGGCCGAGCCGCGGCGGCCTTCCAGGCGCGTTTGAAGACTATAGACTGGCTTTCGTAAAGCGCGCGCCGATTTTGGCTCAGCTCTGCTTCGACGGCTTGACCTCGGTGACCTGCCACTCGCCGGATTTGCCGGCGCAGGCCGTGCCTTCGAGCGATTTATCGGCCTTTTCCCGATCGATATCGGCGTGAAAGGCGCGGCAGAGACCGCTTACCCCGGGATAGGCCTGGCCGACAGCGACGAAAGTGCCTTTTGCGCCGGATTTGGGATTGTCCCAAGTGGTGGCCGCAGCGTTCTTTTCGTCGAGCGCCTGGCTGAACGCCGTCTTGGCGCTTTGCCAATCTTCCCCATCGAGCCAGCCGGCCAACTGCGGTTTGGCAACTGACCCGGTCTCGTCGTCATGTGGATTCGGGATGAGCGATGCCATCGGCATGGAGACCGAACAGCCGCCGAGCATGGCCAGGCAGGCAAGAACCCGTGCCGCCCGAGATGCGTTTCGCCGGGAACAGCTAATCTCTATATAGGAACGGGATTTGAGGTTCACCTCGTCGCGATCCTTGGGCAAACGGACACCTCTGCCGTATCAGTCTTTGGGGGAGTTTATATTGAATGAATTAACCGTGCATGACTTTACCCAGGCTGACGAGCCCTTCGCGCTCTTCGCCGCCTGGTTCGCCGAGGCGGAAAAAAGCGAAGCGAGTGATCCCAATGCCATGGCACTGGCGACCACCGACGCCGAAGGCATGCCCAATGTCCGAATGGTGCTTTTGAAGGCGGCGGACCCCGAAGGCTTCGTCTTTTACAGCAATAGCGAAAGCGACAAAGGCGTCGAACTTGCGGCAAATATGAAGGCGGCGGCCGTTTTCCATTGGAAATCGCTGCGCCGCCAAATCCGCATCCGCGGGCCTGTCGAACAAGTGGATGCGGCGGCGGCGGATGCCTATTTCCACAGCCGTCCGCTGCAGAGCCGAATTGGCGCTTGGGCGAGCCGGCAGTCGCGGCCGCTCGAAAGCCGCTTCGCCCTCGAAGCGGCGGTTGCCAAATATGCCGCGAAATTTGCCTTCGGCGAACTGCCGCGGCCGCCCTATTGGATCGGCTACCGCATCCGCCCTCTCGCGATCGAATTCTGGTCGGACGGCCTCTTCCGTCTGCACGACCGGATCAGATTTCGCCGCGAATCGGTCACCGCCCCATGGCACAAGGAGCGGCTCTTCCCATGAGCGCGGCAGCGCGTCCGATTTCCATGAGCCCGTCGGCGCGTTTTTATCGGATGCGCGCGTCGGCGCGTCTTCATCCAATGCGTGCCTGCCCATGACAGCAAAACCCACGTCCCCGTCTCCCCCGGTTCTCGGTGTCAGCCTTGCGGTCTTCCGCCAGGGCCTCGTCCTTGTCGCCACGCGCACCAGACCTCCCTTCGAAGGCGCCTTCTCGCTTCCCGGCGGCCATGTCGAAGCCGGCGAAACCTTGCAAGAGGCGGCGCTGCGCGAACTCTATGAGGAGGTCGGAGTCACGGCTCGGATCATCGGCTTCAATCAGCATGTGGAAACGATCCGCTGGGAGAATGCAAATCAATTGTGCCGGCATTTCGTGATCGCGTCTTTTGTCGGCGCCTGGGTCTCGGGCGACGGCCGGCCGAGCCCTGAAGTCGGCGAAATTCTATGGGTCGCGCCGCATGAACTCAGCCGCCTTCCGACCACTCCTGGTCTTGCCGCCATTGTCGAGGACGCCAGCAGAATTTTCGCCCGAGAAAGCAGCGCATGATCCGGAAAGCTGCCGCGATTGCGGCTAGGATCGGGCAGCAGGGCACAGACCGATGCCAAATTATGATAAAGATGGGTCGTATGAGTAGCAGAGCTCTCCTTCGCCCCGCACAGGTGCTCGCCGCAGCGATCATGGCCGGCGTGAGTTTGGCGCCATTGCTCAGCGCTGCACCGGCGCGGAAGGAGCCTGCAGCTGCCTCTGAGATAGCCGATAAGTCGCCGGCGGCGCCAGCCGCTCCGGCCGATGCCGCACCTGCCGATGCGGCCCCTGCCTATGAGCCGCAATTGCTGCGGCTTTCGGAATTGCTCGGGGCACTCGCCTATTTGCAGGATCTCTGCGGCCATCGCGAAGGCGACATTTGGCGCGCGAAAATGGCAGCGCTTCTCGAAGCGGAAGCCAAGACGCCCTTGCGCAAGGAGCGGCTGGCCGGCGCCTTCAACCGCGGCTTCCAGGGCTATGCGCTCACCTATCGCCTCTGCACCGCCAATGCGCGGGCGATCGTCGGCCGCTTTCTCGCGGAGTCGGGCAAGATCGCGCACGATGTTGCGCGTCGCTACGGACCGAGCTGACGGGCACTTAGAGCCGATCCTGATCACGTGGAATGGCATCTTTGGCACATCGGATATATCCGATGTGCTTGAATCGCGATCCCACGTGATCGGGACAAATCGGCTCTACATCAAAGAATGAGAGCGTGTCCATGATGAGACATCGGGTATACCCGATGTCTAAAATGATGAGACATCGGATATATCCGATGTCTAAAAAGTGTCGGAAAAGTCTGGCAACTTTTCCGGGACATGCTCAAAAAGAGAAAGCGGCAAACCAAGGGTTGCCGCTTCTCGTCAGTTACATTGCAGCGAATTCGATCAGATGCCCGAAAGGCCCGGGGCCGACGCCAGATCGCTCTCCTGCTCCTGCAGACCGTTATGGACGGCAAAGGCGATCTTTTCTTTTGTGTCGTTCCAAGAAAAGCCAGCCTCGGGGTCCGCAGGGTCCTTGGCATTGATCTCGCGCTCGATGACCAGGCGGTCGCAAAGGATGACGCAGATGGCCTCGATCGGCGCGCTTCTGTCGTTCTCCTCCGTCATCCGGTCGATCGAGATTTCTCCCATCTCCTCGCCATCTTCCATGTGCTGGATGAAGATCTCTTCATGGCCGGGGGTGCCGTGTGCCGTGATCCTGAAGATCTCCCCTCTATAGGTAAATTCTCGTACCATTATTTGCCGACCCCTCGTTGGATGAGCGAAAATGACGACCTTGCAGGTGCTGGCACGAGGCCTTGGCCGATGACCTGCGCGGCGCACTCTAGTTGGCTTGGAAAGTTGAGGTCAAGTCTGCATTGCGCGCAGATGCTCTTCTGCTGGGGCGCAGCTCAATAAAGCTATATCGTTTTTTATATATCTCTCAGGTCGGCGCTTGGCGCGCATGAGATTGGGGCGCCACGGTGCGACTGCAAGGCTTTTCGGCACTTCGGGCCCGCCGGCTCGGGCACCGTGCTCCTTGATGCTTTTATGAAATATGTCACCGCGCAGAAGTCCAGGCTGTGACAAGCCGCGCGGCAACACAGGGTCGTGCTACTCCATTCACAGAGCCGAAAGGAATCGCACCGGCGCGCCTTGCGCAGGGGTCACGAGCTCGCCGTCCCACATCACCACTTTGCCACGCAGGACCGTGCCGACCGGCCAGCCGGTGACCTTTTGGCCGGCATACGGGGTCCAGCCGCAGCGCGACGCCATGGCCGCGTCACTGATCACCATCTCTTTCTTCAGATCGACGAGGGTGAGATCGGCGTCAAAACCTACCGCCACCCGGCCCTTGCCGGCGATGCCGAAAAGACGCGCCGGGCCGGCGCTCGTCAGATCGACGAGCCGCATGAGGCTGAGGCGCCCGGCATTCACATGATCGAGCATGATCGGCACCAGCGTCTGCACGCCAGGCATGCCGGACGGGCTTTGCGGATAGGGCTTCGCCTTCTCCTCCAATGTATGCGGAGCATGATCCGAGCCGAGAATATCGACGATGCTTTGGCCGAGCCCATACCAGAGATGATCGCGATGGCGCGGCCCGCGCACCGGCGGATTCATCTGCAGCCTGGTGCCGAGCCTTGCGTAATCATCAGCGCTGAAGGTGAGATGATGCGTGGTCACCTCGACGCTCGCAATGTCCTTGTTCAAGGCCAGAAGATCGATCTCTTCCGCCGTCGAGACATGCAGCACATGGACGGGCGCGCCTTTCTCGCGGGCGATGCGCAGCAATCTTTGCGTCGACATCAGCGCGCTCGTCTCGTCGCGCCAGATTGGATGAGAAGAAGGATCACCTTCGACACGCAAGGCTTTGCGTTCGTTCAACCGAAATTCGTCTTCGGAATGGAAGGCGGCGCGGCGCCGCGTCTTGGCCAGAATCGCCGCAATGCCCGCATCATCCTCGACGAGCAACGTTCCGGTGGAGGAACCCATGAAGACCTTGATGCCCGCCGCCCCCGGCAAGCGCTCGAGCTCGGGAATATGCTCGGCATTCTCATGCGTGCCGCCGACCCAGAAGGCAAAATCGCAATGCATGCGATTTTTGGCGCGCGCAATCTTATCGGCGAGTTCGGTCGCGCCGGTCGTCAAAGGCTTGGTGTTCGGCATGTCGAAGACGGCGGTGACCCCGCCGAGCACCGCCGCGCGGGAGCCCGATTCGAGATCCTCCTTATGCGGGAAGCCCGGTTCGCGGAAATGAACCTGGGTGTCGATCACGCCAGGCAAAATATGGAGGCCCGTGGCGTTCAAAACCTCCGCCGCCGAGGCGGAGCTAAGATCGCCGATCGCGGCAATCCTGTCACTGATGATCCCAATGTCGCGACGGCTCTCCCCGTCATGATTGACGAGCGTGCCATTTTTTACAATGAGATCAAATATCTGCGGCATAAATCCCCGCTCTGTTGTGATGGCAGGCAAATTGCTTTGCTGAGCGCATCCACTCTATGCCATGCCTTGTCTGCCTCGATAAGCGGCTTAGATTCGGATCAGCGCCAAGGCAAGCTGGAAGGGCTGCCCGCTTTGGCAATATCGCCGGCCGTAAGGCCGTCGATCAACCGATCAGGGATCAGCAATGGACAAGGGCGCGAGCCTTCTCACCGATCGCGGCGTGATCAAAGTGGCGGGCGAGGCGGAGGCCTTTCTCCACAAGCTCGTGACCAACAGCATGCTCGATATCGCACCGGGCGAGGCCCGCTATGCCGGCCTGTTGTCACCGCAAGGCAAATTGCTGTTCGATTTCTTCGTCGTGCCGCTGCCGGAGGGGGCTGCGGCCGGCTATTATTTCGATTGCGCGAAGGCGCAGGCCTCCGAACTCGTCAAGCGCATCAATTTCCACAAGATGCGGGCCAAGATCACGCTCGAGGATGTCTCCGACACACTCGGTGTCGCCGCCTTTTGGGGGAAAGAGACGCCGCAAGGCGCCGAGGGAACTATCTTCAAGGATTCGCGTACGGAAAACATGGGCTTTCGCCTGATCGCGCCACATGCGGCGCTCGCCAAACTCGCTACGGCGCAGGAGGAGGCTTATGAAAAGCATCGCATCGCCGAGGGCGTGCCGAAGGGCGGCGTGGACTTTCCCTATGGCGACACATTCGTGCATGATGCCAATCTCGATGCCCTGCATGGCGTCGATTTCAAGAAGGGCTGCTATGTCGGCCAAGAAGTGGTGGCGCGGGTCCATTTCCGCAAATCGGCGCGCAAGCGGATCGTAAAAGTCCATTTCAATGGTCCGGCTCCCGCCCCCGGCAGCGACATTCTCTTCGGCGATGTTTCGATCGGCCAGATCGGCTCGATCGCCGGCTCGGAGGGACTAGCCATGCTGCGGCTCGACCGCCTCGACGATGCGAAGGCGGCCGGCGTGCCGCTCACGGCGGGCGAGGCCTCGGTCGACGTCACCGTGCCGCCGGAGTTTGTCGAGACCGCCGCGGGGGTGGAGAAGCGGCTGTAGGCCTTTCTCACACCGCTTGCCTCGCTGTTGCCGAAGCGCTTTAGTCTGGGCGGCGCCTGCCTATGCGCGCGCAGACTTAAACTGGCAAGAATGAGCGCGAGCCCCCCTCTCCACCTCGATGGCAAGAGCCGCTGCCCCTGGCCGGGTGTCGATCCGCTTTATGTCGCCTATCATGACGAAGAATGGGGCGTGCCGGAATGGGATGATCGGGCGCTCTTCGAGAAATTGATTCTCGACGGCTTTCAGGCCGGCCTCTCCTGGATCACCATTTTGCGCAAGCGCGATGCCTTCCGCCGCGCCTTCGATAGTTTCGATCCTGAAAAAATCGCTTGCTACGATGCTGCGAAACTGGCCGCGCTGATGCGGGACCAAACCATCGTCCGCAACAGAGCCAAGATCGAAGCCGCCGTCGTTTCGGCGCGCGCCTATCTCGCGCTGCGGGAACGCGAAGGCTTTGCTGCCTATCTCTGGGGCTTCGTCGACGGTATGCCGCGGCAGAACGCCTTTCGGCAGTTCTCCGAGATCCCAGCCGAAAGTTCCCTATCGGCAAAGCTGTCGAAGGATTTGAAGCAGCGCGGCTTCAAATTCTGCGGTCCGACCATCGTCTATGCCTTCTGCCAGGCCGTCGGCATGGTGAATGATCATCTCGTCTCCTGCTGGCGTCATGAAGCCTGTGCCGCTTTGGCGAAAAGCCCTGGCCGCATGCGCCACAAAGCATGACGTGAGCCCGCTCGCGATCCCCTAAACGCGACAAACCCGGGGAATGTCATGCTCTTTCAATCCGAGCAGCAGACACGCCGCGTTCCTGTCACAAGAACAGTTGCAAGCTCGCTTATCCATTTCTATAATTAAGCCGACGCTCCTATAGCAACGCTTGCCATGTGCGAAGGTTTCGAAATGAAATTTGGTTACATCTTGGGCAAGACGGCTAGTTTTATAAAAGACTACTATGATCTTCTCAGAAGCGGCGTTTTTATGCATTCAGCTTATAGCAAACATTATTTTAAGACAAAATCCTTACTTTGGCTTTCATTGCCGCATTACATCTTGATCGGAGAGAAACAAGGCTATCGGCCAAATCCGTTTTTCGACCCCGCCTATTTTAAGCGAGAGGCCAACACGAGCCGCCTTGTTGATTATTTACGTCAGATGCACCTGTGGAGATATGCAACGTCTGATTATTTCGACTCTCGTTGGTATATAGAGAGGTATTCGGCTTGTCTGGCGACGACGGAAAATCCCCTTCAACATTTCTGGTGTAAAGGTTTCGATAAGGAGTATCGTCCTTCACCTCGTTTCGATATGAAATTCTTCTTGAGAGCAATAGCGCGGGATCAGTCGAACAGAAAAGAATACGCCTACAACTACGCTTGCACATGCCAGGCCGAGCTGCCGTTAAATATAATTGAGCTCGAAACGCGTCAGCGTGAATTCTATGACGACGTTGAACTTAATATTATAAAGCGTATTCATGGGCCAAGGAAACGCTTTCTCGTGTTTATCCAGGCCGGTCATAACTATGAGCCAAATTATGCTTATGAAACGACGCCATTTGACATATTAATAAATTATTATGACGACAGCACGCGTATCGGCGACGTGGAATACGTATTTAAGCAGAAAGGGACAAAAACGACCGCAATAAGAAAAATCCTAGAAGCCTGCCCAGAAGTATTTCTTGGATATGAGGCTGTCCTATTTCTCGATGATGATATTGTTATTTCACAGGCTCAAATAGGAGTGTTATTTGATACACTAATAGACAATAAGCTTGATTTGCTTCAGGCATCTCTATCTGAAGATTCAGAATGCTATTTCCCGATACTTAAACAACCCATAGCCGGGACGGGGTTGCGGCCGTTATCCGGAATAGAAATCATGATGCCTGTCGTCTCACGAAGGGCTTTGCGCGAATGCGGCTGGGTCTTCGAGGAATCTATAAGCGGATGGTGTGTCGACGCACTTCTGAGCGCTGAAGTTAGAAAACGTTTTGGCAATACGATCGCTCTCCTTGGCGATGTCGTTGCCGTCCATGCGCGTCCAGTTGATACAAACAATAACGCGTTCTACAAATTCCTGAATGAACACGGCGTAAACCCGACGGTCGAAGCAGGCAAAATTGCCATGAAATTCGGGCTAAATGACAAGATGAGCGCCGTCGATTTCCGCATACTGGAACCGAAACCGTCAGAAATACTGTTAGAGCTCGAAAGCGCCTTGGTGGAGACGACGATTTTTCTCCGATATGCGGATAGGCTGGACGAAGCGACCCTCGATCATCAACTGCATCGCGTGACCGGCAGCCGGCTCGAACGAGAAGGCGGCGGCGGATTTCTATCGGATGGCAAATTGCTGACGATTCATTGGGATCGATTTCCAGCCGAATCTTTCTTCAGGCAAGGCGACGAGTACGTTCATATAACGATGTCCAAAGACAGGTCGGCCACCAAAGGTTGGTGAAGGATCATAAAAGAAAACGCGCCAACGCATGTTCGCTCGGGCGGCAGGCACGAGATAGAATGACTTGCCGGCAGCCACGATAAGGCCCTCGAGCGGCACCTGAGGCATGCAGCGGAGCGGCCACTCATCGCGCCGCGCGATTTCGCGGATTGCATGGCTGGTCTAGGCTCACTTTGCCCGCAACAAGCGCGCAGGCCCGCTTGCAAGGAAAGCCGTAAGGACATCGCGCTGCAGCGTCAGCAGCTTCCTCATGCCGGCAGATCTATTCCGCCGCCGCTGCAAGTGCGGCCGCATATTCGGGCGCGAGATCGAGGCCGCGGAAGATCGAGCAACGGATGAAGACATCGGCGCCGGGCTTCATATTCTTCTGATTGCAGAATTTCGCGGTGAGCTTGGTGAGGCCCTTGATGTCGCGGCCCGACGCGTTTGGGAACATATAGACGAGCTCGTCCTTGAGCTTCGGGTCCACGTCGAGCTCGAATTGCGCGGTCATCACATCCCAGATGCGGCGGCGCGCATCCGGCGTCGGCGGATTGAATTTGATCATGGCGATGCAGCGTGAGACGATCGCCTCGTCGATATCGTCGACGCGGTTCGTCGTCATGAACAACAGCCCGTTGAAATATTCGAGCACGCGCAGAAAGACGCCGACGACCGCATTGGTCGCGATATTGTCGTCGCGCTTCTTGATATAGACATCCGCCTCATCGATCAGCATGATCGCGCCCCAGCGCTGCGCCCTGGTCAGCACATCCTTCAGCGATTGCTCCATTTGCGCGACATTCAGACCGAGCTGGCCGGAATGGACGCGATAGAGCGGCCGCCTGATGATCTCCGAATAGACTTCCGCGGTCAGCGTCTTGCCGACCCCGGGCGGCCCGGCGCAAAGCACCGTGGTGCCGCCCGATTTGCCGGCGACGATATCGTCCATGAGGACATCCATCTCCGCCGTCAGAATGTCGATGAGATCGGTCTGCTCCTGCGGCAGAACCAGCTTCTCTTTCAACTCCGGATGATAGATGTAAGGCTCCAAGTCCTCGACATGCACCCATAGATAATGGTGCAGCTCGAGATGGAACATCAAAACGAAGGGATGCACGGGGAGCTGCGTGAAGAGCCCCTTTGGAATCTCCTTCAGCGAATCTTCGACCTCGTCCTCGGCATCATATTTGTCGCTCTTCTTGGCCTTGCGCAAATATTGGCCGAGAATGTCGCCCGTGGCATCCATGGTGAGCTGACGCTGAGTCAATATGCCTTCGTCATTGACGAGGCGCGCCGGCGCCCCGGAGGTCGACAGCACCACGACATCCTTGCGCGTCCAATCCGTGTCGCGATGAGTCGAATTTGGGTCCTCGGCATAAAAGCCCGTGCCCATGCCGGAAAATTGCGCGCCATATTGAGCGCGCCAATCGAAATATTTTTCGACCGTCCTGTCATATTCGGCGATGAGCTCCGGCGTCTCGCGGAGAAAGCCTTTCATCGCAAAAATTTCGGCGACGGTCCGGCCGGTGGTCTCCTGCTGCGAAATGCGCACGACCTGGGTCGTGACGGAGCCTTTCACATTGGCCTTCAATTCGAGGAAGATCTTGCCGGCGGCATCATCGGCCGGCGGCGTATAGTCGAGCCTTGTCAGCACATAGGGCAAGGGCCGACTGGTGATGTTGGTGCTGAAGAGCCAGCCGCGGATGCCGCCAATGGCGAGATAGCGGGCGATCGCGGGGACGACCTTTTCAAGATCCTCTGCGCCATAGCGCTCGCCCTCGAATTCCAGCGCCTTGAGCAAGGCTGCGAGTTGCGCCGCGCGCGCTCGCAAAGCCGGGCCGGCGTGCTCATAAAGACCGAGAAGAAAATGCAGCGCCGGCCTCGACAATTGATGAAACGGCACTTCGACCTTATTGCCGAATTTGAGCTGGTCGCGCAGCGGCATGAGCTCCGGAAATTCCGTAATGAGAGTCTCGACCAGCGGCCGCTCGATCAGAAGATTCATCTGGTTCTCCAATCAGCTCGCCGCGATCCGCCGAGGTGGGCCATGCAGCATCGGGAAAAGGCCCATGGCCCCCCTCGGCGATCGGGAGAGGCACAACGGGTGCCTCTTGCGACTAGACCCTACGCGACATGATCTACGCCTCGCCCTCCCGGCGCCGATGGCCGGAATCGGACGGATGGGTCAAATCCACCACGATTACCGAGCCATCGGCGCGCTCAATCCATCGGCCGGCCAGCTCGCGCACGGGAATAAGCACGAGGGCCGGCCCGTCAGGACCGGGGGACGCAGGTCTCAAGCAATCGACATGCCGTTCAAGGAGGTGGGTTTCGCGTCGCTTGTGGACAGAATCGAACCCCATGAGGCGAGGTGAGGAAAGGCTATAGAAAATCCGCTCAAAGCTTTGGAATAAAAGGTAAATGAGACAGCCTGCCGACGCCGCCATGAAGGCCAAATCAAATCGGGCCATAGGATTTATGCACGAGCTTGGCGGATGATCCGCCCGCGTCGCCTTTAGTGCAGCGGCGCTGCCGCAGCGCGCATTGTGATAGTCTCCTGCATCGGGCAAAAGGCAGGCACAGGCTGTCTTTCTGTTGTTTTTTCCGCCACCTGCTCTCCGTCAGCTACTTTCCATTATTTGCGCGCAAGGAGGATGACACATCATGCGCGATCAGCGCGCCTGGGTCAGGCTCTTGTCGGGCAAGCGGCTCGATCTTCTCGATCCCACCCCCTTCGATTGGGACGATAAGGATCTCGCGCTCGGCCTTGCCCGCACCTATCGCTGGGGCGGCCATTCCGCCTGGCCCTTGCCGCTGTCGGTCGCCCAGCATTCGCTCTTTGTCTTACGCCTCAGACGGCTCTGGTTTCCCGAGGCGCATGATGCGCGGGCCGATCTGCGCGAGCTCTTACATGATGCCGACGAAGGGCTTCTCGGCTTCGATTGCATCGCTCCCGTCAAGCCTTTTCTCGGCGATGCCTATCGGCAATTGACGGCGCGGCTCGCCAATGTGATCGCCATTCGCTACAATTTGCCGGCTTGGACGGAGAAGGAGCGGCGGCCGCATAAAAAGGCCGACAGAATCGCTGCCGCGAGCGAGGCGGTGCATGTCGTCGGCTGGACCGAGGCGGAAGTCCGCAATGTCCTGCGCATTCCATTCAAGCCGCTCGCCGAGGACCCGCTTGTTGCCGTCTATGGCGGAACCGCTTGGGAACCCTGGCCGCCGCAGCTTGCTGCCGAGCGTTTTCTTGCCGAGCTCGAAACGCTCACCGCGCGCCATGCGGCTCCGGATGGGCGGAAGCCGCGCCTTGCGAGAACCCCCTCCTCTATGTCATGAGGGCAGCGCATTGCAGCCGAGCTTCAGCCGGCGTGGTGCAAGGATCAGTTGATTATTCCGTCTGACGTTTGTTCAGATCGCCCATGATGATCGGTCATGCCGCCGCGCATGCCGCATCGGTCATGAAGTCGACGAAGAATGCGTCTATTCACGCGACCGCCGCTGCAAAACAAATCACGTCCAGCCTTACCGAGGTTTGCCAGGGTGTCCCGGATTCACGTCTGCTCGATCTTCAAAATTGCCGATATGGCGGAGGCGACCGGCGCCCGATCGCTCATCACGCTGATCAATGGTGACATTATCGTCCATCGGCCCGCCGCTATCGCGCCGGAACGGCATCTCTTCGTCGCCGTCTCCGACATCACCGCCGAGACCGAAGGCCATATCCTGCCAGGCGAATCGCATGTCGCGAGGCTACTCGAATTCGTAAAACTCTGGGATCGCGAACATCCGTTGCTGATCCATTGTTTTGCCGGCATCAGCCGCTCGACCGCGGCAGCCTTCGTCTCGGCTTGCGCCTTGAGCCCGCATCGCGACGAGGCCCTGATCGCGCGAGCGATTCGCCAGGCGTCGCCCACGGCCACCCCAAATCGCCGGCTCGTCGCCGTCGCTGACAGCATGCTCGGCCGCAATGGCCGCATGAACGAAGCGATTGAAAAGATCGGCCGCGGCCAAGATTGCGTCGAAGGCGTGCCTTTCGCGCTCGACCTGCACTAGAGCCGATCCCGATTACATGGACTCGCCGCATCTTGGTGCGCTTCGCCTTTGTGTTATAAGCGGCAATGACTTCTAAAAAGCCGCGAGACCAAATTTGACCGCCGAACCCGCAGACATCGCCACCATGCCTTTCGAGCAGGCGCTGGCCGAACTCGAAGCCGTCGTCGACACATTGGAAAAAGGCGCCGTGCCGCTCGAAGAATCGATCGCCATTTACGCGCGCGGCGAGGCGCTGAAGAAGCGCTGTGAGGAATTATTGAAAAGCGCCGAGCAGAGGATCGAGAAGATCACGCTCGGCGCCAATGGCAAGCCGACCGGCAGCGAGCCACTCGACGTCGAGTGAGCAAGGTTTGCGGCTTCAGCCCAAGCTCTGGCATGCGGCTTGCGTTAATTTTGTACTGGCCGAAGGCCGGCGCGATCCTTCTGAAGCGAACAGGCGAGGTCTGATCCCATGGGCAATTATGCGGTCGCCGAGCCGCCGGTCGTCTCGCTTCTCTCCATGTCGACGCGGCCGTTTCCGGTGCGGCGCATCTATTGCGTCGGCCGTAATTATGCCGACCATGTCAAGGAGATGGGTGGCGATCCGAGGAAGGACGAGCCCTTTTTCTTCATGAAGCCGGCCGATGCCATTCTCCAGAACGGCGAGACCATGCCCTACCCGCCCGGCACGAGCGATCTGCAGCCCGAAGTCGAGCTCGTCGTCGCCATGAACCTCGGCGGCAAGAACATTCCGCCGGAAAAGGTCAATGACATGATCTTCGGCTATGCGGTCGGGCTCGACATGACGCGCCGCGACCTGCAGAAGACTTTCAAGGAAAAAGGCCAGCCCTGGGAAATGAGCAAGGCCTTCGACTTCTCCGCCCCCTGCTCCTCGATCACGCCGGAGATGTATACGGGCGTCGTCGCCAAGGGGAAGATCGAATTGAAAGTCAACGGCCAATTGCGCCAGAGCGCCGACTTGGGCGACATGATCTGGGGCGTGCCCGAGCTAATCAGCAAACTGTCGGCGCTTGTCGAAATCGCGCCCGGCGATCTGATCTTCACCGGCACGCCGGCCGGCGTCGCCCCCGTCGTCAAGGGCGACAAGATCGAAGCGACCATCGCCGGCCTTGAGCCGCTGATCATCGAGATCGGCTGACGATCCGAGACGCCCTTTCAGCCTTTACCGAACCGGCTCAGGAAAAGTCGAAATCGAGCGGGCCGTTGGCGAATTCGATGGCCTCGGGACGGCCTCCACTTGCTTCCTTCGCATAACGAAGCGCAGCCGCCTCGTCGCAGAAGAGGCCGCCGCAGCGGCCGTGGATCTCCATGACAACCCAGCCGGCACGCCAGTCGCGGCCAACACGAGCTTGTCCCGGAAAAGTTGATAGACTTTTCCGACATCTAAGACATCGGATATATCCGATGTCTCATCGAGGACATGCTCTCATTGTTTAATGTAGAGCCGATTTGTCCCGTCACGTGGATCGCAAGCAATTCCACGTGATCGGGATCGGCTCTATGACATGCGGCTCATCACTGGCGAGCCGCGATCGATCCGGATCACCCAATTGCGCCTCCGGCATGCGCCGCCAGAACATCGATGGCCCGAACCAGGCCGATCAGCAAAATAATGAAGACGATTAGAACGGCAAAAACAAAGTCCGGACGCTTGCCCGGTCGGTGCCGAACGGCAAATCTCGATCGCATATCATTCTCCAACGCCGAAACCTCGGCTGCGGGCACCAATCTGGCGTGAAGGCCATAAAGGATCGAGAGGGCGCGAAGGGCTGAAAAATAAAGCCGGCATATAGAGCATGATCCCGAAAAGTTGCAGACTTTTCGGATAAGATCATGCGTTAAAATAACGACTTAGAGCGCGACAGCAATTCAAGCTGATGCAATCGCCTCTAGGCTAAGCGGTCTGCGCCGAGGTCGACGCGTGCTATCCCGCAATTTTCGAAAAATCCGCGACTTTATGGACCGCCACGCGCAGCCCGTTGAGCAGACGCAGCCGGTTGAGCCGCAATGCTCTGTCCTCGCTATTGACCGTCACCTTGTCGAAGAAGGCATCGACCGGCGCGCGCAGACCGGAGAGCGCCTGCATGGCGGCTTCGAAATTTTCTTCAGCCACCGCGTGAATGGCAGCAGTCGCCGCAGCCAAGAGCGCCGCCGCCAGATCGCGCTCTTCCTCGGCGACGAAATATGCCGGCTCGAAAGCGTCCAAATAGGTCTTTGCCTCTTCGGCACTCGCCTTCTTTTCCTCGGCGCGCAAAATATTGGCGGCGCGGCGATAGCCGGCGAGGAGATTGACGCCATCATCCGTATCGAGGAAGCGACCGAGCGCTTCGACGCGGCGGACGATGAGCAAGAGATCGTCCTGCTCGCCGAGACCGAAGACCGCATCGATCAAATCATGGCGCGCCCCTTTCTCGCGCAGATAGACTTTTAGCCGGTCGGCGAAAAAGTTCAGGATCTGCGCGAGGAGATCGGAACTGGCGGCGCAAAATCGCTCACTTATAACCTCAAGTGTTTCCATAGCGGAACTTGAAATATCGCTACTTTTTTCACCTTCAGAAACGAGTTGAAGATCATGGAGCTCTTGATAGGGCGCAAGGATCGCGAAGAGATCGTCGAAAGCTTGCAGATCTTCTTCCGCAACTTCCCCTTCGCCGGAAAATCGCGCGGCAAGATAGCGCCGCGCCGCAGCATATGCCGCCGCGGCCGTCTCCCGCGTAAATTCCCAGGCCCAGGGCCCGCCGGCAATGAGGTGGCTAAGATCGTCCTCGTCCGAATCCTCATTGTCGAGCAGCGCCTTCAGCCGATGCGCCGGAACAGTCTCGCTGACCCGTGCATAATCGACCAAAGCCTGCCCTGAGACTTGCAGAATATGCAGCCGCAGCTCGTTTTCGAGGATGAGGCGGATGATGCCGAGCGCGGCACGGCGCAAGGCAAAGGGATCTTTGCTGCCGGTCGGCCGCTCATCGATCGCGAAAAAGCCGGTGAGCGTGTCGAATTTATCGGCGAGCGCGACGGCGATGGCGATTGGATCGGTCGGGATGCGGTCGTTTGGTCCCTGCGGCTTGTAATGATCCTCAAGTGCCGCGGCGATCGCTGCGGGCTCACCCTGGGCCAGCGCATAATATTTGCCCATGAGCCCTTGCAGCTCGGGAAATTCGCCGACCATTTCGGAGGTGAGATCCGCCTTGGCGAGTTTTGCCGCCCGCGCCGCAGCAGCAACATCCGCACCAATGAGCGGCGCGATCTCGGAGGCCAGCAGGATGAGACGCTTGACCCTCTCGCCCTGCGAGCCGAGCTTCTCATGGAAGACGATATCTTCGAGCTTTGCCAGCCTGTCTTCAAGTTTCACTTGAAGATCGGTGTCATAGAAAAACTTGGCGTCGGACAGCCGGGCGCGGACAACGCGGCCGTTGCCGGCGGCGATCGCCTGGCCGCCGTCGGGCGCGATGATATTGGCGGTCAGGATGAATTTATTGGCGAGCCCGCCGGTCGCCGGATCGCGCAGCACGAAACATTTCTGATTGGCGCGGATCGTCGCCCGGATCACCTCCGGCGGGATGGCGAGGAAGGCTGCATCGAATTCACCCATCAGCACGACGGGCCATTCGACGAGGCCGCCGACCTCTTCCAGAAGCCCCGGATCTTCGACGAGGTCGAGCCCCTGGGCATGGGCGAGGTTTTGCGCGTCGAAAAGGATGATATCGCGCCGGCGCTCAGGATCGAGAATGACTTTCGCCTTTTCGAGTGCGCGCGCATAATCCTCGAAGCGGCGCACGCGGATTTCGCCCGGCGCCATGAATTTATGGCCCAAGGTGCGGTTGCCTGCAGTGATGCCGTCGAGCGAGAAGGTGACGATCTCGGTCTCCTCCGTCTCCGGCCCGAAGGTCGCGACGATGCTGTGCAGCGGCCGCACCCAGCGCAGCGCCTCGGGCGCGGCGGAGGCTGCGCCCCAGCGCATGCTCTTCGGCCAGGGAAAGCTTTTCAAAAGACCCGGCAGGATCTCGGCCAGAAGCTCGGCCGTGCCGCGGCCCGGCCGCTCGATCACGGCGACATAGAATTCGCCCTTTTTCGGCTCGACCTCGATCCGCGCCTCGGCGAGCGAGGCAAGGCCGGCGCTCTTCAAAAAGCCTTGGACGGCAGAATCCGGCGCACCGACGCGCGGGCCTTTCTTCACTTCGCGCCGATCCTGCTGGCGCTCGGGAAGCCCCGCAATGTGCAACGCGAGACGCCGCGGCGTCGCAAAGCTCACGGCACCTTCGAAAGAAAGGCCCTGCTCGGTCAGCGCTGCGGTCACGAGGCGGCGCAGATCCTCCGCCGCCTGGCCCTGCATGCGGGCGGGAATTTCTTCGGAAAAGAGTTCGAGGAGGAAATCGGCCATGATTTGGACTTGAGAGTGGGAATGCGCCGGCAGGAGGGTTGAGGCGCCTTCTATAAACGCATGGCGCCTATAAAGGAATGCGCGCGGGAGCGTGGGCAGGGCCGGCATCTGCAGCCATTGCCGAATGTGCAAGGTGTGCGAACCCTCTCCCATTGGGAGAGGGTGGCTTGCGGAGCAAGCCGGGTGAGGGGTTACGATCTATCGCGATTGATATCCATCGCAACCCCTCATCCGACGCGGCTCCGCCGGGCCACCTTCCCCTTTCAGGGGAAGGATGAGCTCCCGCCCGCCTCGGTCTTCAGCCAAGCCTTGCCGCAGGCCTTTGCCAGCTCGCGGACGCGCAGAATATAGCTCTGCCGCTCGGTCGCCGAGATCACGCCGCGCGCATCGAGCAGATTGAAAATATGCGAGGCCTTGATGCATTGGTCATAGGCCGGCAGAACCATCAGCTGTTGCTGGCCGCGCGCGCCCTGCCCCAGCAGCGCTCTGCACTCCGCCTCCGCATCCTTGAAATGCTGGAATAAAATTTCGACATTGGCGGCCTCGAAATTATGCCGCGAATATTCCTGCTCCGCCTGTTTGAAGACATCGCCGTAAGAAATTTTCTCTGGTCCCTCGCGGCCGTTGAAATTGAGGTCGAAGACATTTTCGACGCCCTGCACATACATGGCCAGCCGTTCGAGCCCATAGGTCAATTCGCCGGAGACCGGCGCGCATTCGAACCCTGCGGCCTGCTGAAAATAAGTGAATTGCGTCACCTCCATCCCGTCGCACCAGCATTCCCAGCCGAGCCCCCAGGCGCCGAGCGTCGGGCTTTCCCAATCATCCTCGACGAAACGAATGTCATGCAGATGCGCATCGACGCCGATGGCGGCGAGCGAGGCCAGATAGAGATCCTGCAAATTCTCCGGCGAGGGTTTTAGGATCACCTGGAATTGATAATAATGCTGGAGCCGATTGGGGTTTTCGCCATAGCGGCCATCCTTCGGCCGGCGCGACGGCTGCACATAGGCGGCGCGCCAGGGTTTTGGGCCGAGCGCGCGCAAAATGGTCGCCGGATGAAAAGTCGCAGCGCCGACTTCCATGTCATAGGGTTGCAATATGACGCAACCTGCCTCAGCCCAAAACCTTTGCAAAGCGAGGATGAGGCCCTGGAAGGAGCGGCGCGGATCGAAAACGGCGGAAGCCGAATTTTCCAAAGTGTCGGCAGCGATGTTCATACGCAACTGCCTAACCGAGATCGAAGCGCAGCGGAAGCCCGAAAGACGGCGTCAAACGGAAAACGGCGCTGGAGCACCCAATTGCCAAGAGCCCGTATAAGCTTGAACAAGCTAGATCAAATGAGCGCCGAGAGACTCCGGCCGGGCGCCATCAGCCGCGGGTTTGGACTCCTGGATACCGACGGCGCTCGATCGGCTGTTCCTCATCGCATCATAAGAGTGTCACATCATAAGAGTTGAGCTTAGCGCTCATTCCAGGCAGACTGGCAGCGCCTGGTCAATTTTCCTGGGCAAAGGAGGACACGCAAATGTTGTTCCTACGCAGATTAGCGTTCATGCTATGCGCTATTTCGGGGCTGCTCATCGGCGCGGCGACAGTCGCCCAAGCAGGTCCCGCAACGGGCGTTGTTCAAGCCGCGCCCGCGATCGAGAACACGGCCGCACCGCTTGCCGATATGCCGCTCATCCAAAAGGCCCATTGGCATCACCATTGGCATCACCATTGGCACCATTGGCACCACTGGCACCACGGCTGGGGCGGTGGGGGCTGGTGCTATCACCATCCCCATCGTTGCTGGTGCCGTCACCACCCCTATCGTTGCGGCTGGTAAAGTTGTAAGGCCGGACTGAAGAGGTCCGGCCTTTTTTCATCTGAATCCGGTCTAGAATATTAGGGCAGCTTCCCGTCATTTTTCGGCGCGAGTTGGTCGTTCGACTGGCGTGGCGTCATTAAGTCTTGGTCGGATTTCCTCTGCCCCAAATCATCGTCTAAATTCCTGATCATCGTATTTCACGACGGCGGTGCAAACACATCGGATATATCCGATGTGTCAGAGATGCGATTTCCGCGCAATTGGGATCGGCTCACCACATGATCAACTGCTCGCCGCGGTGCACCGCGTCGGCCTCGCGCGTAAAGCTTTGCCCTTCGTGCAGGATGAAAGGCGCTGCGATCGTAAGCGGGCCGCGGCTGGCCTTTTTGGCGCGAAGGAGAAGCCGCACGGCCGGCTTTCCGGCCTGCGGCTGGATCGGCTTGAGCATGATCTCGCCGGCACGCCCCGCAAGCCCCGGGAGCATCGCCGGCAGGGCGTCGGGCCGGTGGATCATGATGATGAGGCCGCCCTCCGCGAGCAAAGCGAGGCAAGCCACGATCCAGCCTTCGAGGCTGGCACCTGCCGGCATGACATGCGCCGTCCGCTTGCCGGCCTCGGGCGAGAGCCGAACCCGCTTCGGATCGAGAAACGGCGGATTGGTGATAATGAGGCTGGCGCCGGCATCAGAGAGGCCGGCCGCACGCCGGCTCATGGGATCGAGGACATCCGCCTCATAGACCGATCCGCGCTCGGCAAGCCCGTTCAGGCCAAGATTTTTCCGTGCCAGCGCCGTGAGCAAGGGATCATTCTCGACGAGACCGAAAGCTAGCCCCGGCCGAAGCGCTGCGAGAGAAAGGCCGGCGGCGCCGACGCCGGCGCCGACATCGAGCGCAAGCCCTGAAATTTCGGCCGGCGCCGCCGCCGCCAGCAGAATGGCATCGCTGCCGGCCCGATGGCCGTGGCGCGGCTGACACAGGACCAAGCGTCCGCCGAGAAAAGCATCTTCTGTGACGGCTGTGGCGGCGAAAGCACTCTCAGCCATGGCGCAATTCTCCGGCGAGGCCCGCCTCTTTCAGCGCGTCGCGTGCCGCCGCGGCATCATCGCTCGCCACCAGGACGCGCCGCGGCAAGAAGCCCAGCGATCCTTCGAGGGAACTGGTGAATTGATCCGCCACGAAAACCTCGATCCCAAGTTCGGCGAGGATGGCTTCGACGGCCGAAATCAGCACGAGATCATTGGTCCGTAAAAGTTCAATCATAGGTGATCCTAACCGGTCCGTGGCAAATCTGCATCACAGCATGGGGCAAAAAGTCCTGCGCCGCCAAGGCTGTCCGACGGCGAGTTGCGAGCCGCGCCCGACCGTCCTAACTTGCCCGCTAAAGGGCTCGCATGACCGGCAAGTGCATGTGAGCCCTTCCCCTGTTTTGGGTGCGTTGGTCGCGCAAACGCGGGTTTGTCGCGAAGGATCAATGCGCCAGCTGGAGGCCAGGAGCTTGGGCGTCGTCATCCCACTTGAAGAAATTACGCCGGAACGTCGCGTCGAAGCGCTGGTCGGCCTCGTCGCCGCCGATATGGACCGCGTCAATCAAACCATCCTGGGCCGCGCGGCCTCGCATGTGACGATGATTCCCGAGATCGCCCACCATCTCATCGCCTCGGGCGGCAAAAGGCTGCGGCCGATGCTCACTCTGGCGACGGCGGGCCTTTGCGCCTATCGCGGGCTCGGCCATATCAAGCTCGCGGCCGCAGTCGAATTCATGCATACGGCGACGCTGCTCCATGACGATGTCGTCGACGAGAGCGACATGCGCCGCGGAAAGCTCGCGGCGCGCATGCTCTGGGGCAATGAGGCGAGCGTTCTCGTCGGCGATTTCCTGCTCGGCCAAGCCTTCAAGATGATGGTCGAGGTCGGCTCGCTTGCCTGCCTCGAAGTGCTGTCCTCCGCCGCCGTGGTCATCGCCGAAGGCGAGGTGATGCAACTCTCCACGGCGAAGGACATGCAGACGAGCGAAGATGATTATCTTGCCGTCATCAGGGCAAAGACCGCGGCGCTGTTCGGTGCGGCCTGCGAAGTTGGTCCGATCCTCGGACAAAGGCCTAAGCCAGAGATCGCCGCCTGCCGCAGCTATGGCGTCAATCTCGGCATCGCCTTTCAACTCATCGATGACGCGCTCGATTATGGCGGCACCTCGGCCAAGCTCGGCAAGAATGTCGGCGATGATTTCCGCGAGGGCAAGATCACTCTGCCGGTCGTTCTGTCGTTCCGGCGCGGCTCGGAAAAGGAACGCGCCTTCTGGTGCCGCACGCTGGAGCGCGGCGAAATGACGGACGGCGATCTCGAAGCCGCGATCGCAACCATGCATGGCCATCGGGCGCTCGAAGACACGGTGGAGCGCGCCCGTCATTATGGCGCCATGGCGCGCGATGCGCTGGAGCTGTTTCCGGCTTCAGCCTGGAAGGCAGCGCTGATCGACGTCGTCGATTTCTGCATCGAGCGGGTGCATTGAGCATCGGACCCAAAAGTGGGAACCGGTTTTGGGATAATCCGATGCTCCACAAAAGAAGAGCATGATCCCGAAAAGTTGCCGGCCCCCGGATTAAATCCGGGGTTCGGATAAGATCATGCGGCAATAAAAAAGTGTCTCAGTTTGAATTTCAGCAAAAGATGGCGAGAGGTCATTCCGCTTCGCCTGGCCAATGGGGGAGATGCGCCGATAAGCGACGTCGCGCCTGTGGTTCGAAATAAATAAAAAGGCGGCAAAAGGAGGCGGCCTTTTTTCCTTGCGTTTGCTTAAGGACGGGCCGTCAACGCAGGCCGTAGGATCGCGCCAACTGTTCACCCGAGCGGTATTGACCTAAGTCAACGGGCTTAGTGATTTAGGTGATCTCATTGATACTCGCCTGAAGCTGCGTTGGCACTTTCGCTGCACATCAATCTGACGGCCAAAATTTTGAAACGAGGAAATCAGCCAGCTGTGTGGGAAAATGAAATGTGATTAACCTGCTAAGAGGAGCACGCTATGAAGCAATTATGTATCGGAACTGCCGTGCTTGGTGCTGCCCTAGCTGCCGCTCCCGTGCTCGGCTACGCGCAAGATGTGGACATCGGTAAGGTTGAGTATGTCAAAAATTGCGCCGTTTGCCATGGCGTCAGTGGGAAAGGAGATGGGCCACTCGCCGCGTCTCTCAAGAAATCCCCTGCCGACCTCACAAAAATTCAGAAGAACAACAGTGGCGTATTTCCTTTTGACCGGCTTTACGAGGTTATTGACGGTCGGGAAGCAGTCGCGGCTCACGGACCCCGCGATATGCCAGTATGGGGAAACGAATATATTGAACAAGCGGCGGGATTAACCGGTGGACTTGGTACCTCCAAAGAATACGAGTCGTTTACGCGGGGCCGGATCATCGCACTGATTGGCTACATCTACAGCCTTCAGGCAAAGTAGCCTGCTGACGCGTCTTGCGCGCTCCTGAAACAGAAAGCTCGCTTCGCGGTGTCTTTTTCTCTGTTTAGGCCGCGCACCTGTCCAGTAACGTCGGATGATGGCGCGGAGGACTTGCTCCACGTCATATTGCTTGCTGAAGCGGGTTCGGCTTTGGGTCAGGCCGCGTCATAGGACGCTCGCCACCGAACGACCGCAACGGTCGAGAGCGGAAATTCAAACTGAGTCACCACCCATTGATATAGAGGCTGAATTGAGCCGACCGCTCAATTCAAGATCGCCGCCTTCACCCACCAATCGGGGTGCGCCTTCAATATCGTGCGCTTGGCGCGGGCGACGGCGCGGCAATCCGGAAACAGCGCGAAACAGGTCGCGCCCGAGCCTGACATGCGCGCGAGCTTGCAGCCGGGCGCCGCGGCGAGAATGGCGAGCACATCGCCGATGACCGGCGCCAGCACGATAGCCGCATCCTCCATATCGTTGCGGCCCTTTTTCAGAGCGGCGACGAGGCCGGCATAATCGATGCCGCTCGCAATCTGCGGATGCGCGCCGAAGCCAGTCTCCGCACCCGGCGCGATATTCATCGTCGCGAAAACCGTTTTGGTCGCCAGCGCCTGACGCGGATTGACGATCAGAACCGGCAGCGGCGGGAGCTGGAGAACCGGACCGAGGCTTTCGCCAATGCCCGTCATCATCCGCGCCCGCGCGGCAAGGCAGACGGGAACGTCGGCGCCCGTCGCTGCCGCCGCTTCCACAAGACGCGCATCATCGAGGGAGAGATCATTTGCACGCGCGACGAGCCGCAGCGCCGCCGCCGCATCGGATGAGCCGCCGCCTATGCCGGCCGCCACCGGCAGATTTTTGACGAGGCGAAAGGCGCCGAGCTTTAGACCCTCTATCCGCGACGCCAGGTGCTGCGCCGCCTTGCCGACGAGATTTTCGTCCGGATCGCCGGAGGCCGGCGCCGTCGGCCCGGCGATCGACAATTTCAAACTATCGCCCGGCACCAGGGAGAGCGTGTCGCCGCTGCGCGAGAAAGCGACCAGGCTTTCAAGCGCGTGATATCCATCCGGCCGCCGGCCGATGACATGCAGGGTCAGATTGATCTTGGCGGGTGCGCGTTCGGTGAGAAGCACGGGCTCGGTCTGAAGATGGCGCAAGAGGCCAATAATTTAAAGCGGGATGAGGAAAAGTGGGAACCGGTTTTCCGCCTCATCCCGCTCTAATCTTTAGAATCGATCACGTTGATGAGACATCGGATATATCCGATGTCTCAAACATGACTTTGGAGTGTTTCAATCCAAAGTCATCGTGATCTAGCCGCCGCTCTTGATCGGCGCGGTTTCGGCCGCCGCGGGCTTGCCCTCGGCGTCCAGTCCATGCTCGATCTTTTGAAGAATCTTCGGCAGATCCTCCGGGTCCGGCCCGAGATCGCGCGCATGGTTCCATTGGAAATGCGCTTCGAGCTTGCGCCCAACCCGCCAATAGGCATCGCCGAGATGATCATTGATCACCGGATCGGACGGCTTGAGGTCGACCGCGCGCTCGAGTTCTTTCACCGCATCGTCATAATGGCCGAGCTTATAATCCGCCCAACCCAGGCTATCGACAATATAGCCGTCTGTCGGCTGCAACTCGACGGCGCGCCGCAACATCGGAAAAGCCTCGTCGAGATGGATGCCCTTGTCGACCCAGCTATAGCCGAGATAGTTCAAGACGAGCGGCTGATCGGGATAGAGCTGCAGCGCATGTTTGAAATCAGCCTCGGCCGGCGGCCAGTTCTTCTGTCTCTCATAGGAAATGCCGCGGAAATAGTAGAGCGGCCAATTCGCCTTGTCGGGCTTCTTCGAAGCTTCGATTGCCTTTGTATAGGTCGCCACTGCCTCGGCATAATGTTTATGGGCACGCTGCAGATTGCCGAGCGCCGACAACACATCTTCATCGCCTGGATGTTCGGCGACGATCTTATCGAGATATTTGGTCGCTTCTTCGGTCCGGCCGAGATTTTCAAGGACCTGAGCGGTCTCGATATCCGCCGTCAGGCGCAGCGGATCGCTATCGGGAACCGATTGGTAAATGTCGATCGCCTGTTCATATTGCTTCAGCCGCTCATAGAGATCCCCCAGCGTCAGGATCGCAAGGCTGTTGTCTGGATCGAGGTAAAGCGAAAGCCGCAGATAGATCAGAGCCGCAAGTTCATCGCCCTGGCGGCCGCCGGCGGCGCCAAGCCCATAGAGAACTTCCGCCGCGCCCTGCTCCGGCGTCTTCACGATCGGATCGAGCTTTTTGCCGGCTTTGAGATCGGCGAGCGCCGCCCGAACGGTCGGATGATTCGGCAGGATCTGATCAAAGGCTTCATAAGCGCGGATCGCTTCGTCACGATTGCCATGTCGGCTCATGAAGCGCGCATAGGCATCGACGAGGCGCAAAGTGTTCTTGTCGGTTTCATAGGCGGCCGTGAACGCCTTTGTGGCCGCCGGAAAATCATTGTCGACATCCGCGATCAAAGCTTCGTGGTATTCGCGGAAGATCTCAAAATTCGGGTCGTGCAGCTTGTCGAGAAGATCGAGCGCCTTTTTGATCTCGTCATTGCCGGCATAGGTCCAAGCCGACAAAAGCGTCGCGGTGAGGTCGCGCTGCTGGCTGGCGCCACCCCTTGCGAAATGCGCCCGCGCCGCGGAAAACTGCCGCGCTTTCATGGCTTTGACGCCAAGCGCAAGATGCGCGAGGCCGTTCGTCGGGTCGCGCGCAACGAGACGTTCGGCGAGGCCGAATGCCTCCTGCATATTGCCGTTCGAAACTGCCGCAACGAAAGTCCGCTCGAGCAATTGCTGATTATGCGGATCGAAGCGCAGAGCCTCTCTGAAGAAGGTCGCGGCGGCGCCGGTATCGCGCTCGGCGCCGGCAATGAGCGCCGCTAGATAATTGCCGGCCGGGCTGTCGCCGACTTCGAAAGGCGTCGCCACGGCGAAATTTTCATGCTCCCGCGCCGCGGCTGGACTTGCAGCAATCCATGTCACTATCCATGAGCCGAATAAAACAGCGGCGAGGCGCAAGCCCCGACGCGATGCGAAACGATGCAAAGACAAGCGCCGATCCTCCAGAACAATCTCGGGTTTCGCAAACATAGGATATTTCGAACGGACCTTGGAAGCACTTATGAGCTTTGCCGCTCTCAACTCAGGAGTTTAAGGCATTTTCTGACGGTAGGCCGCCATCTCTCGCGGCCCGAAAATGCTCCGGAGCAATCGGTAAAGTCCGCGTTTTCAAAAGCATGCCCACAAGGCTATGCGCAGCGAAAGCTGCTTCATATTGGTGCGGAAAATGGCCGTTTTGCGTTGGCGCGGCAAGATTATTCCGAGATTGTTCCGAGATTGTTCATGGGTCCGGCCGCCCGCCGACGGATCATTGCGGCCCTGCGGCACAGCCGCCAAGCTGCCGGCATTCACGTCTGGCCCGGCCGCAATTCATAAAATATGTGATGGCCGATCACATCCATTCGCTTCAGGTGGCGGGCCCAATAGGGCCGAACATAGTCGGCATGATAATGGGTCGCGGCGCCGACATCGGCCACATAGGTCTTGCCGTCCGTGACTTCCTCGGCGATGCGCATTGCCGTGCGCCAGGCCTCGGGTTCGGTTGCGCGCAAGGAGCGGCCTTCGCAGGCGAAGGAGAATTGGCAGGCGTGGTAATGATGCCGGTTCTGGTAGACGACGCCGCAGATCGTCGATGGATAAAGCCCGCTCGAGACGCGGTTGAGAACGACCTGCGCGACCGCCGCCTGACCTTCATCCGGCTCGCCGCGCGCCTCGAAATAGATCGCTTCGGCAAGGCAGCGTTTTTCGCGGGCAGCGTCATCCTGGCCAATGAGCGCTGCATAATTGGGACGATCGGCCGGAACGACCGACATATCCTTGGGCAGGCTTGCCGCGGCATAGACCTCGATCGGCGTCGCATCGGCAGGCGCCGGCGTCGCCGAGGCAAGGCCCACGGCGCGCGGCACGGAAGGGGTGGCGCCCTGCATCAGCCGTTCGTTGATCGCGGCCGGCCGCATGGTGATCAGCGAAACGCCCTGTTGCGGCGAGGCGTCGGCGCTCGAATGCGCCGTCGTCGGACTCTCGCCTTCAGGCCAAGGCTCGAAGCTTGCGACGCTGTCCGGCCCGGCGGTCTCGCCTTCATTGGTCGAGAAGCCGCTCGCCGGCCATATGTCGTCATGGGTGAAAAGGAGATCGGCCATCCGCATGCGGGCGAGCCCACCGCCCCGGCGCATCTCGCTGTCGAAGGTCGGGCGCAGGCCGACGATGGGGTCGCCCTTATGGCTGCGATCTATATCCGGCGGCGCATGCGCCGCGATCCCCGCCAGTTGATGTTTGAACGCAATGCGCGGCTCGATTTCATCGGGAAGCCTTGTAAATGCCTCCGGCTGGCCGAGCTCCAGGCTCGCCTCTTCGATCCCCGGCACGGCATCGCTCGCCTTTATGAGACCGAGTGCCGTGCCGCCGATCTTAGCCGGAATGAGATCAATCGGCTTAATGACCGCCTGCAGGCTGATCGGCGCAATCGTCGCGCCGAAGGTCACATCCTGACCGGCATCGGCCGAAATCGACACGACAAGCCCAACGCCGAGACACCAAGGCGCAACAACGCCCATGGCCCAACTGATGCGGAACAAACCCAAAAGCACGCTACGCCCCGTGGGGACGATGGTGTGCCCGCAAGGTCACAGGTCCCGTCTCATCGTCCCTTCGAGATGGTTATCGCTGCTTAAGCTTGAAGAGGCGTTTACGGGTAAAATTGTAGTGGCGTTTCATAATGGCGCAATGGCAAGCCCGCAGGCCGTCGCATGTTCAGGCGCGCTGCTCACGCCTGGCTCGCCGCCTTTTTGCCGAGCGCGGCTTGCGCCGCGGCAAGCCGCGCGATCGGCACGCGGAAAGGCGAGCAGGAGATGTAGTTGAGCCCGACCTTCTCGAAAAAGGCAATCGAGGCCGGATCGCCGCCATGCTCGCCGCAGATGCCGAGCTTAATGTCGGGCCTTGTCTTGCGGCCCCGCTCAATGCCGATTTCGACGAGCTCGCCGACGCCCTCCTGATCGATCGAAATGAACGGGTCCTCGGCCAGAATGCCGCGTGCGGTATAGGTGCCGAGGAAAGAGCCGGCATCATCGCGCGAAATGCCGAGGCCGGTCTGGGTGAGATCATTGGTGCCGAAAGAGAAGAATTCGGCCGTCTCGGCGATCTTATCGGCCTGCAGGCAGGCGCGCGGCAATTCGATCATCGTGCCGACGGTATAAGAGATGGTCTCGCCGGTCTCGGCTGCGACGGCCGCAGCCATGGCATCGATCTCGGCCTTGATGAGATCGAATTCCTTTTTGGTGATGATGAGCGGCACCATGATTTCGGGATAAGGCATTGCGTCGGTCTTCTTCTTGGCTGCGACCGCGCCTTCGAAGATCGCCCGGGCCTGCATTTCGGCGATTTCCGGAAAGGCGATCGCGAGCCGGCAGCCGCGAAAGCCCAGCATCGGGTTGAATTCATGCAATTCGGCGGCGCGCCGCTCGAGCCGCTCGGCCGGCACACCCATGGCAGCGGCGACTTCGGCGATATCGGCCTTTGTATGCGGCAGGAATTCATGCAGCGGCGGATCGAGCAGCCGGATCGTCACCGGCAGCCCGGCCATGATCTCGAAAAGCGCAGCGAAATCGCCGCGCTGAATCGGCAAGAGTTTGGCGAGCGCCGCGCGCCGCCCGTCCGCATCACCGGCAAGGATCATTTCCCGCACGGCGACAATCCGATCGGCCTCGAAAAACATATGTTCGGTGCGGCAAAGGCCGATGCCCTCGGCGCCGAATTTGCGAGCCATGCGGGCATCGGCTTCGGTCTCGGCATTGGCGCGCACGCCCATGCGGCGCACCGCATCGGCCCATTCCATGATGATCGCGAAATCGCCGGAGAGCTCTGGCTGCAGCATAGCGACCACGCCCTCGATCACCTGGCCCGTCCCGCCATCGATGGTGATGACATCCCCGGCCTTGAAAATCCTGCCGGCGACGCTCATCGTGGCTTTCTCATAATCGACACGAAGTGAGCCGGCGCCCGAGACGCAGGGTTTGCCCATGCCGCGGGCGACGACGGCCGCATGCGAAGTCATGCCGCCGCGAGTCGTCAGAATGCCTTGCGCAGCATGCATGCCGTGAATGTCCTCGGGGCTCGTCTCGACGCGCACGAGAATGACCTTGCGGCCGGCATGCCGCCATTGCTCGGCCTCGTCGGAGCTGAAGACGATCTCGCCGCAGGCGGCGCCGGGCGAGGCCGGCAGGCCGGTCGCCACGATCTTGCGTTCGGCGGAAGGATCGAGCGTCGGATGCAGAAGCTGATCGAGCGAGGCGGGATCGATCCGCGCGACGGCCTCCTCACGAGTGATCAATCCATCATTCGCCATATCGACCGCCATGCGCAACGCGGCCTTCGCGGTCCTTTTGCCGGAGCGCGTCTGCAACATCCACAATTTGCCGCGCTCGACGGTAAACTCCATGTCCTGCATGTCGCAGTAATGTTTTTCGAGCAGACCGCTAATACGGGCAAATTCGGTGAAGACCTCGGGCAGTGCCTTTTCCATCGACGGTTTGTCGGAGCCGGCCTCGAGACGCGCAGCCTCGGTGATGTTCTGCGGCGTCCTGATGCCGGCGACGACATCCTCGCCCTGCGCATTGATCAGGAATTCGCCATAGAGCTCCTTCACCCCGGTCGAGGGATTGCGGGTGAAGGCGACGCCGGTAGCCGAGTTCTCCCCCATATTGCCGAATACCATGGCCTGGACGGTGACCGCAGTCCCCCAGCTCTCGGGAATATCGTGGAGCCGCCGATAAATGATCGCCCGCTGATTCATCCAGGAGCCGAAGACCGCCCCGATCGCACCCCAGAGCTGCTCGTGGACGTCCTGCGGAAAAGGCGCGCCGCGCACGGATTCGACTTTCGCCTTGAAGGCGCGGATCATCACCTGCCAATCCTCGGCTGTAAGTTCCGTATCGAGCAACAGACCCTTGCCTTCCTTGAACTGTTCGAGGATGTCCTCGAACAAATCATGCTCGACGCCGAGAACGACATCCGAATACATCTGGATGAAGCGGCGATAGGAATCATAGGCAAAGCGCGGATCACCGGCATTTTTGGCGAGCGCGTCAACCGTCACGTCGTTGAGGCCGAGGTTCAAGACCGTGTCCATCATGCCGGGCATGGAGGCGCGGGCGCCGGAGCGGACCGAGACCAATAAGGGTCGGCTCTGATCGCCGAAAGCACGGCCGGTGAGCTTGCCGACATGAAGGAGAGCCGCTTCGACTTCCATAGCGAGTTCGGACGGATAGTTTTTGCCATTGGCATAAAAGAACGAACAGACTTCCGTCGTAATGGTGAAGCCCGGCGGCACCGGCAGGCCGAGATTGGCCATTTCCGCCAGGTTGGCGCCTTTGCCGCCGAGAAGATCGCGCAGGCCCCTCGCGCCTTCCGCCTCGCCGTCACCGAACGTGTAAACCCATTTCGCCATTTCGAATGTCCTTGGTCGCATGCGGGGACTCCCAATCCCCTCGACGTGCGCAACGGGAGCCCCCGAATCAGACGGCCAGGGCACCGCAAGAACGATGCCGCAGGACCTGGGAGATTAAGGGACATTGGCTCAGCCGATCGGGGCCGTTGCGCGTCCGCCGGCCCCGGCCCCCATGCGCAACGCCGGCCCGCCACCTTTGCCACACCCAATGTCAGAACGGCAATCCGACCGAAGGGTTGCCTAGAGCGGGATGAGGAAAAGTGGCAACCGGTTTTCCGCCCGCATCCCGCTCTACAGTTTTGGAATCGATCACGTTTCTGGAGACATCGGATATATCCGATGTCTCAGTCATGACTTTGGATTGATGCAATCCAAAGTCATCGTGACCTATTGTCAGGCATGCGCGCGCAGGCGCAAGCCCAGCGCGACCCAGCTCACGCCCCAAAACATCAGGTCGAGGCCGAGCAAAAGCCCGAGGACGATGAAACTGTTGGTCGGCCAGCCGATGAGGATGATGATGCCGACCGCCGAAGTGACGAAACCGGCGAAAATCACCGGCCCGCGCGCCCCGGAGCCCAAATGGCTGCCGACATAAATGCGGATGAGGCCGGTCGCGGCCATGCTCACCCCCAGAACCAGGGTGAAGACGGCGGCCGCCATGAGCGGCTGCGCGAGGGCAAAAGCGCCGACGACGACATAGGCGAGACCACCGAAGATCCAGAGGAAGAAACGACACCAATTATGGGCATTGAAACCCATCACGATTTCGGCACCGCCAGCGACGATCATGAAGATAGCGATCGCGAAGACCGAAGCGATCGTCGCCGAAACGACGAGAAGCAGGGCGGCGAGGCCAAGCAGCGTGATCAGGACGCCGACGGCGACAAACCACCCCCAGCGATGGCGCAGCCGCTCGATGATCGAGCCGAGGCTCCCCAGCTTCTCCGGAATGGGGGCGGACTGGGTCAGCGGCTTCATCTCGGCGCTCCCTTGCTTGCCACCTATATAAGCCCGTTGGATGAGCCAAAGGGAACGCCGGCAAGCCTAACTTCATTCACGCCCCGAGGTCGAGAGGCCAATTCGGCGAACGGGATCCACCGGCTATGCGGGATGGTATCTCATGAGCCTTAATGATAAGCTTTCGGCTCCCAAAGGGAGGCAGTAACTGGAAAGACACAGATGGTGAAGAAGCTGCCGCAATGTGGCTTTTCGGCCGCAATTCAATCGCATTCAAGGCCGCGCGGTGATGTATTGGCGCATTCAATCTTGATGTGCGAGCGCGCATCGGGCAAATTGCTGCGCTTAACCCTTTGCTTAGGAAATCGGACGAATTCGGGCCGATTGTGATTAAACTTCGATCTTGCGATTAAGCTTGGATCTAAGGGATCGAAGACATTGATGAGGCACCAGTGACGACAGCTTCGAAGACCCCTCTTTTGGACATGATCGCGACACCGGCGGATCTGCGTCGGCTGCCCGAGTCCAATCTCGCGCAGGTCGCGGCGGAGTTGCGGCACGAGACGATCGACGCGGTTTCCGTCACCGGCGGCCATCTCGGCGCCGGCCTCGGCGTGGTCGAGCTGACGGTCGCCTTGCATTATGTCTTCAATACGCCGCGCGACCGCGTGATCTGGGATGTCGGCCATCAAGCCTATCCGCACAAGATTCTGACCGGAAGGCGGGACCGTATCCGCACTTTGCGCAAGGGCGGCGGCCTGTCCGGCTTTACCAAACGGTCGGAAAGCGAATACGACCCCTTCGGCGCGGCGCATTCCTCGACCTCGATCTCGGCCGGTCTCGGCATGGCCGTGGCGAGCACTCTGTCGGGCACGCACAACAATGTCATTGCGGTGATCGGCGACGGCGCCATGTCGGCCGGCATGGCTTATGAAGCGATGAACAATGCCGGCGCCATGCATTCGCGGCTCATCGTGATCCTCAACGACAATGAAATGTCGATCGCGCCGCCGGCCGGCGCATTGTCCGCCTATCTCGCCCGCCTCGTCTCCGGCGGCGCCTATCGCACCGTGCGCGAGACAGCCAAGCAGCTCGGTAAGCATCTGCCGAAATTCATCTATGACCGGGCCCGCAAGACCGAGGAATTCGCCCGCAATTTCTGGGCCGGCGGCACGATGTTTGAGGAACTCGGCTTCTATTATGTCGGGCCGATCGACGGCCATAATCTCGATCATCTGCTGCCCGTCTTGAAGAATGTCCGCGATTTCGAGACGGGACCGATCCTCGTCCATGTCGTGACGCAGAAGGGCAAGGGCTATGCGCCGGCCGAGGCCGCGAGCGACAAGCATCATGCCGTCAACATGTTCGATGTCGTGACCGGCGCCCAAGTGAAGCCCAAGGCCAATGCGCCGAGCTATACGCGCGTCTTTGCCGATGCGCTGGTGAAGGAAGCCGAGCGCGACGACAAGATCGTCGCCATCACTGCGGCCATGCCGTCCGGCACCGGGCTCGATATTTTCGAAAAGGCCTTCCCCAAGCGCACGTTCGATGTCGGCATCGCCGAGCAGCATGCGGTGACCTTTGCCGCCGGTCTCGCGACCGAAGGTTTTAAGCCCTTCTGCGCCATCTATTCGACCTTTCTGCAGCGCGGCTATGATCAGGTCGTCCATGATGTGGCAATTCAGAAGCTGCCGGTGCGTTTCGCCATCGACCGCGCCGGCCTCGTCGGCGCCGATGGCGCGACCCATGCCGGCTCCTTCGATGTCTCCTATCTCGGCATTCTGCCCGGCATGGTCGTGATGGCTGCCGCCGATGAGGCCGAGCTCGTGCATATGGTCGCGACGGCCGTCGCTTATGATGAAGGCCCGATCGCCTTCCGCTATCCGCGCGGCGAAGGCGTCGGCATTGATATGCCGGCGCAAGGCGAGGTTCTGCCGATCGGCCGCGGCCGCGTGCTGCGCGAAGGCAATAAGGTCGCTCTGCTCTCCTTCGGCACGAGACTCGCGGAGGCGGTGAAAGCGGCGGAAGATCTCGCCGCCCAAGGGATTTCGACGACGGTCGCCGATGCCCGTTTCGCCAAGCCACTCGATCTCGATCTCATCCGCCGCCTCGTGCAGCATCATGAAGTGCTGATCACGATCGAGGAAGGCTCGGTCGGCGGCTTCGGCTCTTTCGTGTCGCAGGCGATCCTCGAAGAGGGTCTGCTCGACGGACGCAGCACCCGCGGCTTCAAGTTGCGCTCCATGGTGCTACCGGACCTCTTCATCGATCACGACAAGCCGGAAAAACTCTATGCCCAGGCAGGCCTCGACGCGAAGGGCATCGTCGCCAAAGTACTGGCGACGCTCGGCCGCGGCGAAGAGGCGGCGAAAGTGTTGATTGCTTAATTTGAAATCAACCGTCGCGTGGCTTCTCGAATGCGGCGCGACGGGCCTGCACAGCCCGAAGAAGATTATCGCTTTTCTGACCTAACGCCGGCCTTTCGCTGAGCTGCGCCATGCTCGTTCGAAGCGTCAAGAGCCTGTTCGTCGCTTTTGTCGGCCTACTCGGACTGCTCACGGGTGCCGACAATATCATCGACTATCCGACGAATTTCGTAGTCCTGCGGCACGTCATGGCAATGGATACGACGCGTCCAGGCAACAGGCTGATGGCGCGCGCGATCACCAATACAACGCTGCACCAGCTCGCCTATTCACTCATCATCGGGACAGAACTTCTCTTCGGCGCAATTTGCATCTATGGCGCTTTGCGTCTCTTTCGCGCCCGACATTTGGATGCCACATCGTTTAATTCGGCCAAAGCGCCCGCTGCGCTGGGTTTGGCGATCGGCTTCAGCCTCTATTTCTTCGGCTTTCTCATCATCGGCGGCGAATGGTTCCAGATGTGGCAATCGCCGCAATGGAACATGCAGCAACCGGCCTTTCGCTTCCTCGTCTCCATCGGAATGGTGCTGATTTTTATCTGTCTGCCGGATAGTGATTGAAAGCCTTCATCTGCGACGCCCGCGACACAAACGGCCTCACCGTCACCTCTGCCCTTCCAAACCGACATTTGACCATAGCTCCCTTTTTTCACTATGATCCAAACAACCCCGATCAAGAAGCAGACAAAATGAAATTAGTCGTAAGACACGGCCGTAAGACCAGAGCGCTCGCGGCGGCGCTTCTTTTAAGTTCAGGTCTTTGCGCGTTAGGCATTCAGGAAGCTGCCGCGATTGAGCCACAACTGGAAAAGGCTGTCCAAGGTGGGCAAGCTCTCTTTCTTCATGAAACTTTCGGTGGCAATGGCATGACCTGTGAGTCTTGCCATGTTCATGGTGGGATAGGGCCGGGCAAATTGCCCGATGGTACTGTAATCCCGAGCCTTTCCAACGCCGCGACGATCTTTCCGCGTTTCAACCCAAAAGCGAATAAAGTGATCACACTGGAAGACCAGCTCAGGAACTGCATCGCAGGCGCACTCCAAGGGAAGCCGCCCGCTTACGGCAGCGAGCAACTGACGCAGCTTGTCAGTTATGTCACGTCCCTTGCGCAGGGCAAGCCGCTGCAAATGGGTGGGAAGCCGCAGTAATAAATCTAGATTGACCATGTGACATGAGACATGGCGTGCTGTCTTTGGCGCTCCGATCGCCGATGGGGCAGGAGTAGCCGGACCATTCCATCATTGTATTTGACGCGTCGAAGGACGGCACTGCTAGAGCATGTCCCGGAAAAGTTGCTAGACTTTTCCGATGAAGGACATGCTCCAGATTTTTGAAATAGAGCCGATTTGTCCCGATCATGTGGATCGCGAACCGATTCCACATGATCGGGATCGGCTCTAACGTCCAAGCTGCGATCGTCGCATTGATCGTCACCACGAATACATTTGGGAAAGCTCCATGTCCCGCCAACGCGCCGATCTCGCCCTCGTCACCCGCGGCTTTTTTGCAAGCCGCGCCAAGGCGCAGGAGGCGATCGCTGCCGGCCTCGTCCGCATCGACGGCAAGATCCTGTCGAAATCCTCAGCGTTGATCGATGCCGAGATGCAGATCGAGGCGGTCGCGCCCTATCCTTGGGTCTCCCGCGGCGGCGTCAAGCTGGCTGCCGCGCTCGATGCTTTCGGCTTCGAGCCAGGCAAACGCATTTGTCTCGACATCGGCGCCTCGACCGGCGGCTTCACCGAAGTTTTGCTGACCCGCGGCGCGGCCCGGGTTCATGCCGTCGATGTCGGCCACGGCCAATTGCATCCGAAGCTCAGCGCCGATCCGCGCGTGATCTCCGCGGAAGCGACAGATGCCCGAACGCTTACGGCTTCCGCTTTCTCCGAACCGCCGGGCTTCATCAGCTGCGATGTCAGCTTCATCTCGCTCAAGCTCGTCTTGCCGCCGCTGCTGGCGCTTGCTGCGCCTGACGCCGCGCTCATCGCTCTGATCAAGCCGCAATTCGAAGTGGGGCCAGCCTTCGTCGTCAAAGGCATTGTGAAAGACGAGGCCGCGCGCCTGCGCGCCTGCGCCGACATCGAAGCGCTATTGCGCAGCTCCGGCTGGAACATCAAAGGCCCGATCGCGTCGCCGATCGATGGCGCGGAGGGCAATCGCGAATATCTCATCGGCGCGATGAACGCGCCCCGATGACAACCTTACGAAGGCAATTGCAGATCGAGCGCCTCGGCCAGCGCGGCGAAGGCATCGCCCGTGGCGAGACGGGACCGATCTATGTGCCCTATGCGCTTGCCGGCGAGACGGTCCTCGCCGATGTCGAGGGCGAACGCGGCCAGCTCGTCGAAATCCTTGCGCCCTCGCCCGACCGCATCGCCCCCTTCTGTCCGCATTATGGCATCTGCGGCGGCTGTGCCGTGCAGGCTCTCGCGCCTGCCGCCTATGCGGAATGGAAGCGTGGCCTTGTCATCAGCGCTTTGAAACATGCCGGCCTGACGGCGGAGGTCCGCGACCTCGTCGACGTCCATGGCGCCGGCCGGCGGCGCGCCAGCTTCCATGCCCGCTTCGATCCAAAGGGCGAGGCCCATGTCGGCTTCATGAAGGCACGCGCGCATGAGATCGTCGATCTCAACTCCTGCCCCATTCTCGCGCCGCAAATGGCGGGCGCGCTGCCGGCGGCGCGCGCCATCGCCGCCATTTTTCATGCCTCACGAAAGCCGCTTGACATTCTCGTGACTGCCACGCTGACGGGGCTCGACATTGACATCAAAGGCCATGGACCGCTGACGCCAGTGCTCACCGATGCGCTGATTCATGTGGCCGAAGCGCATGACCTCGCGCGGCTCTCGAACCATGGCGAGCTGCTTATCGAGCGCCGCGCGCCGATCCTGCGCATGGGCAAGGCGGAGGTCTCACCGCCCTCCGGCGCCTTTCTGCAGGCGACGGAAGCGGGAGAGGCCGCTCTGGCCAATGCCATCCTCACCGCTTTTGCCGGCACAAGCCGCGTGCTGGATCTTTTCGCCGGGGTTGGCACTTTCTCGCTACAACTCGCGGAAAGCACACAGGTCCATGCCGTCGACAGCGATGCCTTAGCGCTTGCGGCGCTCTTAAAGGCCGCGCGGGCTCGGCCGGAGCTTCGGCCGATCACCATCGAGACGCGCGACCTCTTTCGCCGACCCTTGGCGGGTTTGGAATTGGCGGCCTATGATGCGGTCATCTTCGATCCGCCACGGGCGGGCGCCGAAGCGCAGGCGCGGGCGCTGGCCGCCTCCGCCGTGCCGCTGGTCGCCGCAGTTTCCTGCAATCCGGCAAGCTTTGCCCGCGATGTCGCGCTGCTTGGGGCAGGCGGCTATGACATCCAAAACATTGCGCCTTTCGATCAATTCCGCCATTCGCCGCATGTCGAGATTATCGGGATCTTGCGGGGCCTTGCGAAAAAACCGCGCCGGGGTCGACGACTTCTTAGCTGAACCGGGGTAAATTCGGCCGAGTCGTCGACAGGCACAGAAAGTCCAATGGGCTTGACCATGAGTTCGAAAGCCGAAGCCGTCGTTTTCCATCAGCCGCAAAGGAGCGATCTCCTGCCGCGGCTCGCTGCGATCATCGGTTCGAAGAATTTTTTGACCGAGGCCGCCGATATGGCCGGCTATCTTAGCGAGCCGCGCGACCTCTTTCACGGCAAGGCGCTTTGCATCGCGCGGCCAGGCTCGACTGCCGAAGTCGCGGCTTTGGTCGCGCTCTGCGCCGAAACAGGCACGAAGATCGTGCCGCAAGGCGGCAATACCGGCCTCGTCGGCGGCCAGACGCCGTCGGAGCGCGGCGACGAGATCGTCTTGTCGCTCACCCGCATGAACCGGCTGCGCGAAATCGATCCCTCATCCAACACGCTCATCGTCGAAGCCGGCATGACGCTCGCGCAAGTGCAGGCCGAGGCCGATCGGGCGGAACGCTATTTCCCGCTTTCGCTCGCCTCCGAAGGAAGCTGCACCATCGGCGGCAATCTCGCGACCAATGCGGGCGGTACCGCCGTGCTCGCCTATGGCACTGCGCGCGATCTCGCCATGGGGCTCGAAGTGGTGCTCGCCGACGGCCGCATATTGTCGGATCTCTCCAAGCTCAAGAAAGACAATACGGGCTATGATCTGAAGAATTTTTTCATCGGCTCGGAGGGCACGCTCGGCATCATCACGGCGGCGGTCTTGAAACTCTATCCGAAACCGCGCGCGATCGAGACCGCCTTTGTCGGATTGCGCGATCCGCATCAGGCCGTGCGGCTGCTCGATCTCGCCCATGACATGACCGGCGGCGAGGTGAAGACCTTCGAACTGATCCCGCGCATCGGGATCGATTTCGTGCTCGCCCATGGCGAAGGCATACGCGATCCGCTGCCTTCCACCCATCCGCATTATGTCTTGCTCGAACTCGCTTCGCAGAGCGACGGGCTCGCCCTGCGCCTCGTCAGCTTGCTTGAAAAGGCGATGGAAGATGGGATGATCGAAGATGCGGCGGTCGCCGCCTCGCTTGAGCAGCGCCGCGCCTTTTGGCGCTTGCGCGAAACTCTGCCCGATGCGCAGGGCCGCGAAGGCGGCTCTATCAAGCATGATGTGTCGGTGCCGATCTCCGACGTGCCGGCCTTTCTCGAAGAGGTCGAAGCGGCGGTGACGCGGCGCGTGCCCGGCGCACGGCTCGTCGCCTTCGGTCATCTCGGCGACGGCAATATCCATTGCAATGTGTCGCAGCCCATAGGCGCCGACAAGGTGGGCTTTCTCGCGTTATGGGACGAGGTCAATGAGATCGTGCATGCGATCGTTGCCGCGCACCACGGCTCGATCTCTGCCGAACATGGCATCGGCCGGCTGAAACGCGGGCTCTTGCCGAAAGTGAAAGATCCGGTCGCGCTCGATCTCATGCGGATGCTGAAGGCGACACTCGACCCGCAAGGCATCCTCAATCCGGGCAAGGTGCTTTGAGTAGCAGCGCTCTTTAAAACAAGCTTCCCTGCGCGGGCGGCGTATCCTTCTTAGCCGGCGTCTCGGCTTCTGCCGGCTGCTGCACCTCAGGCGAATCATGATCGCCCTTGTTCACTGCCGGGCCGATTTCGAAAAATTCGAGCACATCATTGTCCGGCGGATGCAGCAGCAGAAAAGCTTCATCCGCGCTCTGCTCATCGGCATCGAGCCAGAGATCGAAATCTTGGCTTTCGAGGATCGCCGGCAGACGTGGATGAAGGGCGGCGGTCGCGCCATTGGCGGCGGTGGTGATGATGGCGGCCGTGTCGATCTCCTCCCCCTCCGGGCCGGTCCAGGTCTCCCAGAGGCCGGCCAAAGCCAAGGGTGCCCCGTCGCGCCGTCTGAGAAGGTAAGGCCGGCTGTCACCCTTGCCTTGGCCCAGCCGCTGCCATTCATAGAAGGCATCCGCCGGGAAAATACAGCGCCGCCGCTTCATCGCGGCACGGAAACTCGGCTTTTGGCGGAGAGTTTCGCTGCGGATGTTGAAGACGAGCGGATAGGTCTTCGGATCCTTCACAAAGCCTGGCAGAAAGCCCCAGCGCATCAGCCTGAAATGCCGCTGGCGCGCCCCGTCGAGCGTCGTTTCGGCATAGATAACGGCCACCGGCTGAGTCGGTACGATATTGAATCGCGAAGGAAAATTCGGCTGTTCCACATAGCCGAAGTAGGCGCGCACCGCCTGCGGCGGCAGGGTCAGGGCATAACGTCCACACATGGCAATCACATCTGGCAATCGCATCCAGCCGTCGCATTTTGGCGAATCCTCGTCCAAACCAGCCGGCTTTGCTGAATGCCTTCTTACTCCAGAGCAAGTGTTTGCTTGGAATAAATCTAGATCTCCGAAAAGGATAGGCGTCACATCCTTGGCGGAAAGGCGATTTTCGAAACCGATTATTATCTTTCTCCCCGGTAAATTCGCCAGAAGACCATGGGGCGAGACGTCAGCGATGACCGATAATGCCAATAGTATTCCGCCGAAGGGTGCAATTTCCTCGGCGCGCAAAAGTTCGGCCTCTGTCCAAAGCCGGGCAGAGGCCATCGTCAATCCCGCATCCGGACTCGCCAATGATTATCTCAACCTGTTCAATGAAATCGTGATGTTGATCGAGCAATTGCCGGTGATGCCGGAATTGATCGGCGACATATTGCGATGGCGGCCGGTGAGCTATCAGAGCTATTTCGCCAAATCGGTTCTGCCCGGCCGCGCCTCGGCGCTTGAGGCCTATGCCGCTCTCGATGCCGGCTTCCGCCGCGATTTCGAAGCGGTGGTGGCAGATCTAGACCGCCGCGCTGTCGGCGCCGTCGCGGCGATCCGTCGGCTGCACAAGGCGGGCAGCATCTCGTCACCGGCCACAGCGGAACTCTGCATCCGCGCCGGCGAGGCCATGCGCGAAGTGCTGCTCAAGGCAACCGAGCTCGTCAATCACGGGACCCGCATGTCGCGCGAGACCGAGCAGGAACGCGCCGACCGGCTGCTTTATGGCAATATGCGCAAGGTCAGCTGATCGCCCTTCACCTAAGATTGGCGCGGCAGTAGACTGATCCGATGCGCCAGGGACCGAGGGAGAGCGAGACGCAGGCCTCCGTCCACACGACCTTGCCTGCAAGTCCGTGCCTTCCCGCCGATGCGGCCGGCATTGCCGAAGCCGCGCGGATCTTGCGCGCCGGCGGGCTCGTCGCCTTTCCGACCGAGACAGTCTATGGACTCGGCGCCGATGCGACCTCCGACGCCGCTGTCGCAAAAATCTATGCGGCGAAAGGCCGGCCGGCTTTCAACCCGCTGATCGCCCATGTCGAAGATCTCGCCGCAGCGAGAAAGCAAGCGATCTTCACAAGCGAGGCCGAAGCGCTGGCGCAAGCCTTTTGGCCGGGGCCTTTGACGCTGGTCCTCCCGGTCGCCCCGAGTGCAACCGTCTGCGCGCTCGCCCGCGCAGGGCTCGACAGCATCGCGCTGCGGCTGCCGGCACATGAGATTGCGCGCCGGCTTCTTGCCGCCGCGGGCCTGCCGCTCGCCGCGCCTTCCGCCAATATTTCGGGCCATGTGAGCCCAGTGACGGCAGACCATGTCGCCCAGGATCTCGACGGCAAACTCGATCTCATCCTCGATGCCGGCCCCTGCCCCATCGGCGTCGAATCGACCATCATTTCCTGCCTTGATCGCGGTCCCCGGCTGCTGCGTCCAGGCGGCATTTCCCGCGACGCGATCGAGGCTGTGCTCGGCCGCAAGCTCGAAGATTTCAGGGACCGCGATGGCAAAGCTCCGCTCGCCCCCGGCCAGCTCGTGTCGCATTATGCGCCGCATGCGCGACTCCGGCTCGCGGCGACCTCGCTCGAACCCGGCGAGGCCGGGCTCGATTTCGGCGGGATCTTTCCCAAAGGCGATAATGTCCTCGATCTGTCGGAGCGCTGCGACATGACGGAAGCTGCGGCAAACCTCTTCAGCCATTTGCGGGCGCTCGACTCGCGCGGCTTCGCCGCCATTGCGGTCGCGCCCATTCCGAATACAGGCCTCGGCGAAGCGATCAATGACAGGCTCAAACGGGCCGCGGCGGAGCGGCCGGCTCAAATCTGAGCCGCAGCAGCTTTATTTTCCCTCGAAAAACAGGGCTGTTAGCCCAACTGTCCGAAAGCCGACACTCCGTCGACTTCGCTCTTTTCCCTCTGTATGATTTGCTGCATGTCGCTCGCCACATGCTTTCCTCGACGGGTCAGTCCTTGAAAGTTCTTCTCGCGGATTGCAATCCCGCCCGATCGCATGCGCTCGAACGCGAGCTCATCGCCGCGGGCACCGATCAGATCGTCCGGATCGATGCGGCGGAGGCTTTGCCCGACGCCGTGCAAAAACATGCGCCCGACCTCATCATCATCGACATGGATCGAGCCGATCGCGATTCGATCGAAGGCGTGCGTACCGTCACCAGCCGGGAGCCGCGGCCGGTCGTGCTCTTCGTCGACGAGGATGATCCGGTTTTGATGGAAGAGGCGATCGGTGCCGGCGTCTCCTCTTACAATGTCGTCGGCACGGCCCTGCCGGCGGTGAAGCCCATTGTGCAGGCGGCAGTGGCGCTGTTTCGCCGCTATCAAGAGACCGAGGCGAAGCTGCGCAAGGCCGAAGCCGGGCTCAAGGAGCGCGCATTGATCGAACGCGCTAAGGGCAAGCTGATGCGCGAAAAGCATATTGCCGAGCCGGAAGCCTATCATTTCCTCCGCCGCAAAGCGATGGATTGCGGCCGCCGCATCGTCGAGATCGCGACCGAGATCCTCGACGAAACCAGCAAGTCCGGCTGAGTTACTCAGAAAGAAAGCATATGGCGCAGATAGAGACAGGCAAAGTCAGGATCGCCCTGCTGCGCCTCACCGATTCGGCTCCCGTCATTATGGCGCAGGCGCTCGGCCTCTTCGCGCAAGCAGGGCTCGATGTCGAGATTTCGATCGAACCTTCCTGGGCGAATATCGCCGATAAATTGAGCTACGGCCTCATCGACGGCGCCGTGATGCTGCCGCCGCTCGCTTTCGCCATAGCCCTTGGCTTGCGCGGGCCGAAGGCCGAAGTGATCGTGCCCATGTCCTTGAGCAGCGGCGGCAATTCCGTGACTTTTACGCGCGAGATTGCGGCCCATCTCGGCGAAGATGCGACAAAGCAGGCTGGCGCGATACCAGATGCGCTCGCACTCGGCCGCGGCTTTGCCAAATGGCTGTCGACCCGCTCACCGCGCAGCGGCCCGGCGCGGCTCGGCATCGTGCATGTTTTCTCCACCCATAATCTGCTGCTGCGTTATTGGCTCGCCGCGGCCGGCACCGATCCGGATGAGGATGTCGAACTCATCACCGTGCCGCCGGCGCAAACCGTCGAAGCTCTGGCCGAGCGCCGCATCATCGGCTTTTGCGCCGGCGCACCTTGGGGGCGTCTCGCGGCCGAGGCAGGCCTCGCCCGCCCGGTTCTGCCTTGTTCGGCGATCTGGCGGCATCACCCGGAAAAATGTTTCGCCGTCTCGGCCCGTTTCGCTGAAAAAAATCCGCAGACGCTCGAAGCTCTGCTCGGCGCGCTTTTGGCCGCAGCCCAATATTGCGAGGCCCCGGCCAATATGGCGGCCGTCGCCGCACAGGTCGCGGAAGTTTTGAGCTTGCCGCTCGAGGCGGTCATCACCTCTCTGCCCGGCGCCGCGCCCGAGCCGGGCATCGATCCTTCAGATTTTTTCGCTCAGGCGACGAGCTTTCCATGGCGCTCGCATGGCTATTGGTTCCTCAGCCAAATGGCGCGCTGGGGATGGCTCGAGCAAGGCATCGATCTCGTCGATGTTGCCACGCGTGTCTATCGGCCGGACCTTTATGCCAAGGCGGCGGGTGCGGCGGGCCTTTCGATCCCGCTCGCCGAATGGAAGGCGGAAGGCGCGCATGAAGCGGCCTGGAGCTTGGCGGCGGCGCCCACGCCGATCGCAATGGCGAGCGATCGCTTCTGCGACGGCAAAATTTTCGCGCCGCCGCATGTTTCTGCGTAAGCGCTGAGCATCTCGCCATCCCATCCCTTTTTCTTCTGCTTCATCCTTCTGCCTGGCACATGCCGAGGCCGCGCCTGCCTCTTTGGGAGACTGACCGGGCCCGGAAATTGCTTAAATAGTTGGGTCTGCTTGGAGACGGCCTATCGCGCCGATCTCGCAGGCCGGTCCGCATCCAATGATGGAACGGGCCGGAACGGGGAGATGCTCCCCCGCTCTTTTGCACGATGGGCCAAAGGCGGCTCGTCTACGGCCGGCACCTCCTCCACGACAGCAAGCCAAAGATTACAAGCTTCGACACGCAGTTCAGAGCCGATCCCGATCATGTGGAATCGCCAGCGATTCCACATGATCGGGATCGGCTCTATTTCAAAAAGGCAGAGCATGTCCTTTATCGGAAAAGTCTCGCAACTTTTCCGGGACATGCTCGAGCGTGGCGTCGATTGGGCTTTTCGTGCCGTCCCGGAAATTGAACATGCAAGCCAAACGTCTCGTGCTCGTCGGCAATGGCATGGCCGGCATGCGGGCGATCGAAGAGATCATCGCCCGCGCGCCTGGCCGTTATGCCATCACCATCTTCGGCGCCGAGCCGCACGGCAATTACGACCGCATCCAGCTTTCTCCTCTGCTCGCAGGAGAGAAGGATTTCGAAACCATCGTGCTGCACGCCCGTGATTGGTACGAGCGCCATAGCATCACATTGCATGCGGGCGAAAAAATCATCCGCATCGATCGCGACGCCTGCGAAGTGATCAGCGAGACCGGCCGCCGCACTGCCTACGATGTGTTGGTGCTGGCGACCGGCTCTTTGCCGGTCATGTTGCCGGTTCCCGGCGCAGCTCTGCCGGGCGTCCTGACCTTTCGGACGGTGGCAGATGTCGAAGCCATGCAACGGGCGGCTGAAAAAGGCGGCAAGGCGATAGTGATCGGCGGCGGCCTGCTCGGGCTCGAAGCCGCCTACGGCTTGAAGCGCCGCGGCATGGATGTGACCGTCCTGCATCTGATGCCGCATCTCATGGAGCGGCAACTCGATCCCGTGGCTGGCGCCATGCTTAAACAGGATCTGGCCCGCCGCGGCATCGAGGTCATCACCAATGCCTCGACCGAAGCGATTCTCGGCGCCAACCATGTCGGCGCCGTCGTCCTCGCCGACGGCCGCGAGATCCCTGCCGATCTTGTTGTGATGGCGGTCGGCATCAGACCCAATGTCGAACTCGCGCATTCCTGCGGGCTTGCGGTCAATCGCGGGATCGAAATCGACGACAGGCTCGCCACAAGCGATCCCGCGATCCATGCGATCGGCGAATGCGTCGAACATCGCGGCGAGATCTTCGGCCTCGTCGCGCCGCTCTATGACATGGCCCGAACCCTCGCCACCCGGCTCTGCGGCGATGCCAATGCCCTCTACGAACCGACGGCAACCGCGACACGGCTCAAAGTGACCGGCATCGATATGTTTTCCGCCGGCGACATCTATGGCGATGAAGACACCGAGATCTTGATGTTTCGCGATGCCGCGCGCGGCACCTATAAGCGCCTCGTCATGCGCGACGCGCAGCTTGTCGGGACGCTGCTCTATGGCGAGGTGCGTGATGGCCTGACCTATCTCGATCTGATGCAAAGGCGCTGCGCGATTCCTGCCGCCCGCGAGGCTTTGATGTTTTCGCCGCGCGCCCTTGAGAGCTCTGCGCAAGAGGCGGCGGCATGAGCGATGTGACTCGCACCACCTGTCCCTATTGCGGCGTCGGCTGCGGCCTTTGGGTCGATGAGGATGGAAAAGTCACCGGCGATCCGGCGCATCCCGCCAATGAAGGCCGGCTCTGCTCGAAAGGCGCGGCGCTTTCCGAAACGCTCGGTCTCTCCGGCCGGCTGCTGCGTCCACAAATCGCCGGCTGCGATGCGGAATGGGACGAGGCGCTCGATCTCGTCGCGCATGGCTTTCAAACCACGCTCGCCGAGCACGGCCCGGAGGCGATTGCCTTTTATGTCTCCGGCCAATTGCTGACCGAGGATTATTACGTCGTCAACAAGCTCGCGAAAGGCTTTCTCGGCACTGCCAACATAGACACAAATTCGCGGCTCTGCATGGCCTCAAGCGTCGCCGGCCATTGCCGCGCCTTCGGCGAAGATCTCGTGCCCGGCGCCTATGAAGATTTTGAGGCGGCGGATCTCGTCGTGCTCGTCGGCTCGAATGCCGCCTGGTGCCATCCGGTCCTGTTCCAGCGCCTCGAAGCGGCGCGCGAAAAACACGGCACGCGCATTATCGTGATCGATCCGCGCCGCACCGCGACCGCCGCCTCTGCCGATCTACATTTGGCCGCGCGGGCCGGCACCGATGTTCTTCTCTTCAACGGTCTCCTTGCCTATCTCGCCGAAGTCGATGCGATTGACATCGATTATATCACTCAACACACATCCGGCTTTGCGGAAGCACTCACCACCGCCAAGGCCGATGCGCCGGATCTCGCTTCCGTCGCCAAACGCTGCGGCCTCGATCCGCGCGACCTCGCGCTGTTTTATGAATGTTTCGCTGCGACGGAAAAAACCGTCACCGCCTATTCGCAAGGCGTCAACCAATCTTCCGCCGGCGCCGACAAGGTCAATGCGATCATCAATTGCCATCTGGCGACTGGCAGGCTGGGTCGGCCAGGCATGGGTCCCTTCTCGCTCACCGGCCAGCCCAATGCGATGGGCGGGCGTGAAGTCGGCGGGCTCGCCAATCAGCTCGCAGCGCATATGAATTTCGACGATCCAATTGCATTCGATCGGGTTCGGCGTTTCTGGAAGGCGCCCAATATGGCGCGCCGTGCCGGCCTCACCGCCGTCGACATGTTCGACGCCATTGCTGATGGAAGGATCAAAGCAATATGGATCATGGGCACCAATCCGGCGGTCAGCATGCCTTATGCCGGCAAGTTGCGGCGCGCGCTTGCCCGCTGCCCATTCGTCACCGTGTCGGATTGCACCGCCGAGACGGATACGGCCGAATTGGCGCATGTGCTTCTGCCGGCCGCCGGCTGGGGCGAAAAGGATGGCACCGTCACCAATTCGGAGCGGCGGATTTCGCGCCAGCGCGCCTTCCGCAGCCCGCTTGGCGAGGCGCGCCGAGATTGGGCAATCGTCTCGGAGGTCGCGCATCGGCTCGGCTTTGGCGAGAGCTTTCCTTATCAAAGCGCCGCCGATGTCTTTCGCGAACATGCAGCGCTTTCGGGTTTCGAAAATAACGGCACCCGCTGTTTCGATCTCGGCGGCCTCGCGCGTCTCGACAATTCTGCTTATGACACACTCGAACCGGTGCAATGGCCGGTGCCGGCAGGCAGCACATCCGGCACGCAACGATTGTTCGATGACGGCCTCTGCCCGACGAAAGACGGGCGTGCGCATTTCATCGCCGTCAGCCAGCGGGGACCGCGTTTTGCCGCCGAGCCCGCCCATCCCTTGATCCTCAACTCAGGCCGGCTGCGCGACCAATGGCACACGATGACCCGCACCGGTCTCGTGCCGCGCCTGTCGCTGCACAGTCCAGAACCTTGCGTCGATCTGTCTCCTGCCGATGCAGCGAGCCATGTGATCAGCGACGGCGATCTTGTCAAACTCACGAGCCGCTGGGGCACGGCACTCGCGCAGGCGCGGGTGACGCCGGATCAGCCTGAAGGCAACGTGTTTCTGCCGATGCATTGGACGGATCAATTCGCGGCGCAATGCGTCATCGGCCAGCTGGTCAACCCCGCTGTCGATCCGGTCTCGCATCAGCCGGAGTTGAAGCATACGCCGGTCTTGATCGAAAAGATCGATTTGGGCTTCGAAGCGCTGCTCGTCACCAGGCGGCGCTTCAAGCCGGACGGCTTTGCCTATTGGTCACGCCGGCCCGGCGAGGCTTGCGAGATCTATCGGCTGCGCGGCCCGGAGCCGGCTACAGAGATCATCACGTCCGTCGAGGCTCTGCTCGCACCGCAGGAGGGATGGGACTTCGTCGAATATCGCGATCCGGCCCGCGGCGTCGCAAGACTGGCCTTCCTGAGTAGCCAAGGGCTCGAAGAATGTCTCTTTCTCGGTCCGGCGGGCAGCTTGCCGGAGGCTGCGGCCGTGCTCGGCCTCTTTGCCGAAAGGGCGCCGCTCGACGATGCCTGCCGCATGTCCTTTTTGAGCGGCGCGATCGCCGGCTCGGTGGCGCCGAGGGGCCGCATCATCTGCACGTGCTTCCAGATCGGCATTGAAACGATCCGAGAAGCCATCGCCTCAGAAAAAATCGAGGATGTCCGCACGCTTGGCAAAAAATTGCGCGCCGGCACCAATTGCGGCTCCTGCATCGCAGAACTGAAGGACATTCTGCATCAGCGCCAGGCCGCCATGGCCGCGGAGTGATCATGGGTTAGAAGCAGTCGCAAAACTCTGCCGCAAATCGATCATGCGCACCAACATTGCGCCGTGCGGATCGTAACGAGCCAGAGATCCGCCCGTCGCTCGCCCACTTGGCCGAGATGCCATAGATCGCATAGTCGAGCGCAAGACCGACAACGCAAACGAGTTGGCCGATCTCATGGAGGAGACCTCCGCAATGGGCGACAGTGTCCTGATCTGTCAAATCCACATCGACACCGAGAGGTGAGCGCGCCACTTCGGGCCAGCGGCGCGTGATTCACTTTCTTTCATTGTTTTCCACCGTTCTTCGCGCTCGCACGGACGCGCTTTGCGACCTGAGCGAACAGATCGCCTAATGCGCTGCGACCTTCTCGGCGATCTTGCCGCGCGCTTCGGCGAGGTGATCGAAGCTCTTTCGATAGCTGCCGAGACCCATCGTGTCGGCGCGCAATTGCAGGATGAAATCATGCAGCTCCGCTTCCGGCACCAAAGCCTCGACATCGTCCCAGCCCGGCCAGCCGGGGCGTTCCGCATAGCCGAGGATCTGCCCGCGGCGTCCGCTCAACAGACGTTGCACGGCGGCAGTGAATTGATTGGGCACGCTCACCGTCACATGGTCGATAGGTTCGAGCAGAACCGGCTCGGCTTTGGCGAGCGCCTCGGCGATCCCCATCCGCGTCGCCGTGCGGAACGCCATGTCGGAACTGTCGACGCTATGGAATGTCCCATCGACGAGGGTCACGCCGACATCGACGACCGGATGGCCGAAAGGACCTTTCTGCATCGCCTCTTCCGAGGCTTCCCGCACCGCCGGAATATATTGCTTCGGCACCGCGCCGCCGACGATCTTGTCGGTGAACAAGAATCCCTCGCCGCGCCCGCGCGGAAAAATTTCGAGCTTCACATCGGCGAATTGGCCATGCCCGCCGGTCTGCCGCTTCAGCCTTGAATGCTGGTGAACTTCGCGTCTGATCGTCTCCTTGAAGGCGATCTTCGGCAGGCCGACATTGATCTGCAGATTATAATTTGTGGCGAGCCGATCGAGCGCGACATTGAGATGGATCTCGCCCTGACCTTTGAGCAAGGTCTCGCCCGTCGCCTGCTCATGCACGACGGAGATCGAAGGGTCTTCCTCGACGAGCTTGTGCAAGGCGGTCGAGAGCTTCACATCGTCCTTGCGATCCTTGGTGGCGATCGCAAGCGCGAAGACGGGCACGGGTGGCGCCGGAAAATCAAGGAGTTCCGAAGTGTCGTGCAGGCCGACCACCGAGCCCGTCGCCACGCCTTCGAGACGGCCCAGCGCCACGAGTTCGCCGGCATTGGCGGAAGGCACGCGGACCGGCTCGCCGCCGATGAAATGATAGATGCCGCCGACGCGGCTACCGTTCAATGTTCCGCCATCGGCAATGGTCCCGCGCCAGATGCGGCTCAAGGAAAGCTTGCCCGTATAGGCCGCCTGGCCAGCATGGACCGTCTTGAAGATTTGCACGAGCGGCTGATCGGAGACGGGGATGCCGTGCCGATGCGCGGTCTCCCAGGCATTCGGCGCATCATGCCGCAAGGCTTTCCATAGGCGGAAAATGCCGAAGCCCTGCGCGGCCGCACCGATGAGAACCTCGACGATGCTGCCGCTCGCCTGATCCTGATGAAGCTGCTTGAAAAGCTCGTCCGATGTCGGCGCGACATCTTCGAGAATCTTTTCCAAAATCGCATCGTCGTGATCGGCGAGGATCTCGCTCAAGCCGGCGCGGGCTTCTTGTTCGCGCTCGCGCATCTCATTGGGCAAAGTGATCAATTCCGAGTCCTGCTCGCGCCGATAGCGATAGGCGCGCTCGCTCACGACATCGACGTAGCCGGTGACGCTATCCGCCTCGCGGATCGGGACTTGGCGAAGAACCAAGGGAAAGCTGGAGTAATTCTGCAAACCTGCAATCGAATCGCGGATGCGCCCGGCAAGCATGTCGATCTTATTGACGAAGACGAGATGCGGAATATCGTGGTCCTCGAGCGTCTTCATGAGCAAAGTGAGACTGGCCATGCGCTCCGGCGAAGGCTCGCAGACGACGACGGCGAGGTCGCAGACCATCAAGGCGCAAAGCGTGTCATAAGAAAATTCGACGGAGCCGGGGCAATCGAGAATGGCCCAAGGCTCGTCGAGAAAGATGCAATGGCCAAGGCGCAGCTCGGTGCTCATGCTGCGGCTGCGCGCATCGCTGCCGCGTTTGACCGGCGCGCCGGCGCAAGCCATCAGCGCATCGAAGAGAACAGACTTGCCGCTTCCATAAGGGCCGACGAGAGCGATGGATCGCGGGCCGGCCGGATCGGCCTTCCAAGAAGATCTTGTCATGATGGCGCATCCTTTCCCTCTGGAGAGGGATCTTCAGTCCCCCTTGGGCCGAGGATTATCACGCCAGTTCTTGCGATCCGCAATCGCCGGAATGACCGCAACCGAAGCCCACGCCACAGCCCATGCTATGTGCATCATCTGCCGCATTTGCATTGCAGCACTTCTGGAATCGACTTGTGATCTGAAATTGAAAGTGCAGCGCAAAGGCTTATCAGGAAGATCGCGCGCCAGAGCGCGCAGGAGCTTGTCCGAGCCTAATGCGCCGCATCGAGCGCTGCGAGCCTTGGCTCCGGCCTGACCGGAAACGTCGTCTCCCAGCCGCCGCCAAGCGCCTTATACAGCGCAACGAGATCGACGGCGACGGTCGTTTCGCTCGTCGCCGCCTGCTGCTCGGCTTGCAGCAGCGTGCGTTCGGCATCGAGCACGGTGATGAATTGCGCGACACCGTCATTGTAGCGTGCGCGGCCAAGATCCAAGGCCGCCCGCGCATGGGCCGCTTGCGCTTTGAGGCGCAGATGTCGCTCGCGCTCGGTACGATAGGCGACGAGCGCATTCACCACATCATGCCAGGCTTTCAGCACCGTCTCGTGATAGGCGACGGCCGCCTCCTGCTGCTGCGCGGTGCGCATGGCGAGCGTCGCTTTCAGCCTGCCGCCTTCGAAAATCGGCAAAGTGACATTCGGCCCCAGCGCATATTGAAGCGACGTACCTTTCCAGAGATTTTTGAGATCGAGTGCCTGAAAGCCGACGCTGCCATTGAGCTGGACGCTCGGATAGAAATCGCCGACGGCGACGCCAACATCGGCGGTTGCGGCATGGAGCTGGGCCTCAGCCTGACGGATGTCGGGCCGCCGCCGCGCCAGTTCGGAAGGAATGCCGACCGGCAGACGCGGCGGGGTCGGCGGCACGGCACCAGGCGTAATCAGCTCACCTGCCAGCGCCCCCGGCGCTTCGCCGAGCAACAGGCTCAAAGCGTTGATCGCTTCCGATTGCTGGCGTTCGAGATCCGGCAATTGCGCCCGCACCGCTTCCACTTGCGCCGCCGCATCTTCGACATCGAGGCCCGTCGTCAGCCCACGTTGGGCGCGCGTGCGGGTGACATCGAGAATCTGCCTCGACGTTACGAGATTGTCATTGGCGATCTTGATCTGCATCTGCACGCCGCGCAGCTGCATGTAATCGCGCGCGAGTTCGGCGAGGCTCGAGACGAGCACGCCGCGGCGCTGCTCGGCCGCGACCGCCGCCTGCGCATCGGCAGATTCGACTTGCCGCCTGATCTTGCCCCAGAGATCGAGCTCCCAAGAGGCATCGAAACCATATTGCCAGAGACTGAAGGGGGAGATCAGGCTGCCGGGGATGCCGCCCGCGCCGGAACCATAGGATCCATTCGCCGATTGCCCGCTGAAACCCTGGCTGAACAGGCCGAGCAGGCCATTTTCGCTCGGCTTCTGCCGCTCGTAGGAGGTGCTACCGTTGAGCGCCGGGAATTGCGCCGCGGCGGTGACATTGCGCTGGAAGCGGCTTTCCGCCAGCCGCAAAGTCGCGGTCTTCACATCAAGGTTGGCGTCGGCGACCCGACGCTCCAGCTCGATCAGCCGGCGATCGTGAAAGATCGACCACCAGTCCGGGTCAGGTGGCGCCAAGGCAACAGAACTCGCTGTGTTTCTCTGTGTCGGCTCATGTCCCGCAGTGGCCAAGAAAGAGGTCTGCGGCAGGCCCGGGTCGGGCGGCATGAAATTCGGGCCGACAGAACAGCCGGCAAGCAGCGCTCCTAGGAACAGGCCGAGGAGCGGGCTGAGCCGCAATGCGTGACTACACGCGCCCGCGGGAGGGCGCTTGCTTTGCAACAAAGACACCACGCTAATGCGCCCCCACGCCGCCCCCGCCGGACTTTGTCGCCGAAAGCAGGAAGCAAAACGGTATCATCGCAAACGCAACGACGGAACAGTAGAAAAAAACATCGGAATAGGCGAGCACCGCCGCCTGCATACGGAAGACTTGCAGGATCTTTATGACAGCAAGATCATGCGCGGCGGCCGCGACATGGCCCATCGACTGCAGCGCAGATTGATATCGGTTGACCAGCTCCACGAAGGGCTGATGCGATGGCGACGCCCATCGCGAGAGATAGGCTTCATGCGTCTGCATGCGCTGCTGAATCGTGGCCGTCGACAAAGCGATGCCGATCGATCCGGCGACATTGCGGAACATGGAATAAAGCGCCGTCGCATCGCCATTGAGCTCGCGCGGCAAGGTCCGATAGGCGATGGTGCTGATCGGCACGAAAAGAAAGGCGAGCGCAGCCGATTGCGACGAGCGCAGAAGCAGCAGCCGCATGAAGTCTATGTCGGGGCTGAGCACTTGCGAAAATAAGAACGCGCATCCCAAGAGGAAGAAGCCCGTAGCGACGATATAACGGGTCTGGACGATCGTCATGAGCCGCCCGACGAAAGGGATGAGCAGCAAGACGACGACGCCGCCCGGCGACAGGATGAGTCCGGCCCATGTCGCCGTGTAGCCGATGACCTGCTGCGCGAATTGCGGAATAACGACAGCGCTCGCATAAAGGATCCCACCCATGGCGCTGATCATGCCGCAGCCGGCTGCAAAATTCTTGTCCTTGAAGACTTCGAGATGGACGATCGGCTTCTTCGCGATCACAAGCCAAAGGACAGCACCGACAAGACCGGCCGCCGCGGCCATGGCCATGGTCACAATGAAGCCGGAACCAAACCAATTCTCATCCTCGCCGCGGTCCAACATGACTTGCAGGCAGCCGAGGCCGACGGCGATGAGGCCGAGGCCGATGAAATCTGTGCCGCGCGGCCGCGCCTTCGCCCAAGGCGGATCTTCGAGAAGTATCGAGACGAGAACCACGGCGAGGATTCCGACGGGGACATTGATGTAGAAAATCCACCGCCACGACGTCGAATCTGTGATGAAGCCGCCGAGCGTCGGGCCAAGGATCGGCGCAACAATGATCGCGACGGCCGTCACGCCAAAGGCGGCACCGCGCTTTTCCGGCGGAAAATAATCGAGAATGATAGACTGCTGGTTCGGCTGCAGCCCGCCGCCGAAGAAGCCTTGCAACAAGCGAAAGACGATGAGTTGGCCGAGGCTGCTCGACGTTCCGCAGAGGAAGGAGCAGACCGTGAACATGGCGATGCAGATCAGGAAATAGCGCTTGCGGCCGAGCACATTGCCGAGCCAGCCGGAAATCGTCAGCACGATGCCATTGGCGACGAGATAGGAAGTCAGCGTCCATGTCGCTTCGTCGCTGCTCGACGACAGGCTGCCGGCGATATGCGGCAGCGCGACATTGACGATCGTCGTGTCGAGGATCTCCATGAAGGCCGCAAGAGTGACGACGATGGCGACGAGCCAAGGATTGCCGCGTGGCCGCCATTCGCTCTGATCCGCCTGCGCGGCAGATGCCTCGCGCGCCGGCGGCGCCGCGACAACCGGCACGGGCTCGTTCGGAGAGTCTTGTGCCGCCACATCTTCCGCCGGCCCGGAGCCGGCGTTCTCCTGCGCGGCCGCCTCTGTCAATTCCGCGGATTTCTCGGCGTCAGTGAGCTTGCGCGGCTTGGTCATTTCACCTTCACCCGCGGATCGACCGAGAGGCCAAGCGGCAACGCATGGTGGGAATCGAGACCCTTGTCGATGACGATCTTCACCGGCACCCGCTGCACGATCTTGACGAAATTGCCGGTCGCGTTCTCAGGCGGGAATGCGGTGAATTTCGCACCCGTTCCGCGTTGAATGGAATCGACATGGCCTTCGAGTTGAAGGCTCGGATAGGCGTCGACCGAAATCCTCACGCTCTCGCCCGGGCGCATATAGGTCAGCTGGGTCTCCTTGAAATTTGCGGTGACCCAGATCTGCGGCGAGACGAGCGACATGATCTGTTGGCCGGGCGTCACATAATTGCCGACCTCGACATTGCGCTTCGTCACCCAGCCGTCTTGCGGCGCCCGCACGACGTCAAAAGACAAGTTCAATTCCGCCTGGTCGACCCGCGCCTGCGCCTGCCCGACCTGGCCGGTGAGCTCGCTCACCTGCGCATCCGCCTGCCCGATCCTTTGCTGGACTGGCTCGACCTGTTGCACCTGCGCCTCGGCTTGCCGCACTTGTGCTTCTGCCTGGCGCCAATTGGCTGTGGCGGTATCGATGTCCTGCTGCGTCGTCGCTCTGAGCGGCAGCGCCTGCTGGCGCTTGTAATCGGCTTCGGCCTTGACGAGGTTCGCATTGGCGCTGGCGAGTTGGGCCTGCGCCACGGCAAGGGCGGCGGGGAAATTCTTGCGGGCGACTTCCGCGGCATATTTGTAGCCGGCCAATTGGCCCTGCGCCGTCGCGAGCGATGCTTTGGCCTGCTCTAGATCGATCAAATATTGGCGAGGATCGATGTGGACGAGCGGATCGCCTTTGTGCACGAACTGATTGTCGGTGATGTCGAGGGAAACGATGGCGCCCGAAATCCGCGGCGCAACGGTGATCGCGTTTCCGTCGGTATAGGCATCATCCGTGCTCTCATAGCCAAGGTTGGCCACCCAATAGGAATAGCCGGTATAGGCGAGGCCGCCCAAAAGCAGCAGGAGAGCAATCAGCACGAAGGGCCGCCGCCGCGGGCTTTCGGCCCCGCCCTTGCCAGGCCCGGCGCCTTCCTTTTGACCCGCTTCGCTCAAATTCGGTAACTCCCCCTGCTACCCTGGCGGCCCAGCAGCCTAGGACCGCGACACTCAAACCCCCAAGAAACCGCAAGGCGAAGGCAGCAAACTGCCCGCATAAAGGCGTGCGAGCCGCCAATTCCGGCGCGGCTGCGCCAAACGCGATTGCGCGGACCGCTCGAGCGCTCCGCGCAATCGGAAAAACACCTCTAGATCAAAGTGCTGGTGCAGGCCTTTTGGCGCAAAAAGTCTTTCAACTTTTCTCCGGCATGCTCATATTGGAAAAAGCCCCCTATCCGAACTTGACAGTTCGTATATTGTCAGCCTCCGCCAATGTCAACCGACCTTACCCGGACTGAAATGCTGAAATGTAGACGCATCCCGCGCGGCGAGAAACGACGTGAAGAGATCGCGGCCGTCGCCGAACACGTTTTTCTTGAACTCGGTTTCACCGAGACGACGATGCAGATCGTCGCTTCCCGCGCCGGCGCCTCGAAAGAGACCCTTTATCGCCATTTCGGCAGCAAAGAGGGTCTGTTTTCGGAGGTGGTGCGGGCGCGCGCGGCGCGTGTCTATGGCGGAACCGAAGGCGAACTCTGCCTCCAAGGTGCGCCTCGCGAGGTTCTTCTAGACCTCGGCTTCAATCTCCTGCGTCTGTTGTTAAACGAGGATCCGATCTGCCTGTTCAGGATCGTCGTCGCCGAAGCGCCGCGGACTCCCGAACTCGGCCGCATCTTCTTCGAGCAAGGGCCGGCGCAGATCCTGCAGCAATTGACCCTCTATCTTGAAGGCGCCGCGCGCCAGGGCCTGCTCAACTGCCCTGAGCCTACGCTCGCCGCCAAGCTCTTTCTCGGCGCGGTCGTCGCCAATCGGCATATTATGATGCTGGTCGCGCCCGGCTGGGAGCCGATGACCGAAGAGACAATTCGCCATCACGTCGAGGAAGCGGTGGCGCTTTTTCTCGCAAGATATGCGCCGGCAAAGCCGGCGTGAGAGGTCGCTCTCGGAGCTTTGATCCGGTTCGGCTTCACCCGATCTCGACGACCAGGCGGCCGCGGATTTTTCCGGCAAGAACTTTCGGCGCGAGATCGATGCCGCCGATCATCGGAAATACGCGCACGACGGGCGCGCGGCCGGTGAGCACGAGGCCATCCTTACATATCCCGATAATTCGGCCCGCCGCCACCTTCCGGCGGTACCCAATCGATATTCTGCGCCGGATCTTTGATGTCGCAGCATTTGCAATGGATGCAATTCTGCGCGTTGATGACGAAGCGCGGATCTGTCTTCGCCGCCTCGTCGGCATAGACGATCTCATAGACGGCGGCCGGGCAATAGAGCCGCGCGGGCTCGCCATATTCGGGCAAATTCTTCGCGATCGGAACCGAAGCATCCCGCAAATGCAAATGCACCGGCTGGTCCTCTTCATGATTGGTGTTCGACAGGAACACTGACGACAATCGGTCGAATGTCAGTTTTCCGTCGGGCTTTGGATAGGCGAGTGGCGCAACTTCGGCGAGCGGCGTGAGGCTCGCATGATCCGGCTTCTCATGATGCAGCGTGCCGAAGAGCGAGATGCCGAAGAGCTGCTGCGCCCACATGTCGAGACCTGCGAGCGCAATGCCGAGACGCGTGCCATGGCGCGACCAGAGCGGCTTGGCATTTCTGACCGGCATGAGATCGCGGCCGATGGAAGAGCCGCGCCAGGCCGCGTCATAATCTTTAAGCTCGTCATGCGCGCGGCCGGCCGCAAGCGCTTGCGCGACATGTTCGGCGGCGAGCATGCCGGACGCGATCGCATTATGCGAGCCCTTGATCCGCGGCAGATTGACGAAGCCTGCCGAGCAGCCGATGAGCGCGCCGCCGGGAAAACTGAGTTTCGGCACGGATTGGACGCCGCCTTCGGTGATCACCCGCGCGCCATAGGCAATGCGCCTTCCGCCTGCGAGCGTCGCCGCAATGAGCCTATGGGTCTTGAAACGCTGGAATTCGTCGTATGGCGAGAGAGTCGGATTGGCATAATCGAGATGGACGACGAAGCCGACCGACACGAGCTTCTCGTCAAAATGATAGAGGAAGGAGCCGCCGCCGGTCTTATCCTCGAGCGGCCAGCCGAATGTGTGCTGCATGAGGCCGGGCCTGTGCTTTTCCGGCGCGACCTCCCAAAGCTCTTTCAGGCCGAGGCCATATTTTTGCGGGTCGCAATCCGCATCGAGGCGATAACGGGCGATCAGCGTCTTGGCGAGCGAGCCGCGGGCGCCTTCCGCGATGAGGCAATATTTGCTGCGCAATTCCATGCCGCGGCTGAAATTCGGCTTGTGGCTTCCGTCGCGGGCGAGCCCCATATCGCCTGTGGCAATGCCCAAGACCTCGCCTCTTTCGCCATAGAGCAGCTCCGTTGCAGCAAAGCCAGGATAGATATCGACGCCCAGAGCCTCCGCCTCGGCGCCGAGATAGCGCATAAGGTTGCCGAGCGAGCCGATGAAATTGCCATGATTGTTCATGAGCCGCGGCAAGAGAAAATTCGGAAGCCTCAGGCTGCCATCACGCCAGAGCAGATGGAAGCGATCCTCGCGGACTTCTGTTCGCAGCGGGTTTTCCTTGTCCGCGCGCCATTGTGGCAAGAGCCGATCGAGCGGGCCGGGATCAATCACCGCGCCCGACAGAATATGGGCGCCGAGTTCGGCACCTTTTTCGACGACGACGATCGAAGTTTTCGGCGCAAGCTGCTTCAGCCTGATCGCGCAGGCGAGGCCGGCGGGGCCGGCGCCGACGATGACGACGTCGAAATCCATGGACTCCCGCGGCAGGGGCGGCACGGGCGAAGGAGCCTTTTCGTTCATGTTTTTGCCTTAACTCGCGCGCCCAAACGCGCTTTTCACTAAATACGGCCTGTGCCATCGGCGAAGCCGGCCATGGCAGCGGCAGTATCTAAGTTTGAATTTCGACTCTCAAAACAAAAGCGACCTCCGCAGGCACTTCAACATCGGGATGCGTCGCCCGAGAGCTGGCACGACGTCGATGTCTTCGATCAACTCGCACATTCGCAAACCATCACCCGCACAAATCGACTCCGACGGTAACGACAGATTCCAATTAGCTTGAGCTAAATCAATGCCTTTCACTCCAAAGATCACAAATACGCAGTCGAGAAGACTCTAAAGGTCAACGATGCAACAGACCGCAAACCCTCCTATTGAAGTGACGTCGCTGCCGACAGGCACAGCAGCCAGTGCACATAGCCTGGACATGACGGCACTTTTCGCGCGCCACGAAAGCGATTGCTATGAACTGTACGCCCGCCACAGCAATGAGCAGCTCGTGCGGATGCTCAAAATGGTGGGCTATGACGTCGGTTTTTGCCGCGGTGAAGGGCAGTATCTCTTTGACCGCAACGGGACGCGATACCTCGATCTCCTGAGCGGTTTTGGTGTCTTTGCCATCGGCCGAAATCATCCGGCGGTCCGGGCCGCGCTCAGGAGCGTGCTCGACAGCGATCTGCCGAACCTGATCCAAATGGATGCGCCAAGGCTCGCCGCAATATTGGCCGAGCGCCTGCTCAAAGAGGTTCCCTATCTCGACAAGGCCTTTTTTGCGAATTCAGGAGGCGAGGCAGTCGAAGCTGCCATGAAATTTGCGCGCGCCTCGACCGGCCGTTCGGTCATCGTCTATTGCGATCACGCTTTTCACGGCGTTTCCTACGGCGCTCTGTCCATCAACGGTGACGAATCATTCCGCAGCGGCTTCGCACCATTCCTGCCGGATTGCATCCGCATCCCGTTCAACGATCTTTCCGCACTCGAAAACGAGCTGATCAGCGGCAAAGTTGCGGCTTTCATCGTCGAGCCGATACAGGGCAAAGGTGTCAATATGCCGGCCGCCGGCTATCTCCAGGGCGCCGCCGAGCTTTGCCGCCGGCATGGCGCGCTGTTCATCGCGGACGAGATTCAGACCGGTCTGGGGCGCACGGGCCGCTTCCTCGCCGTCGAGCACTGGAACGTCGAGCCTGATATCGTTCTGCTCTCGAAGACATTGTCCGGCGGCTACGTGCCCGTCAGTGCTGTCCTGATGCGAAAGCACATCTTTGACAAAGTATACGATCGCATGGATCGCGCGATGGTTGCGGTATCCACATTCGCGGAAAACAACCTCGCGATGGCTGCTGGAATTGCAACTCTTGAGGTGCTCGCTTCCGAAAGGCTTGTTGAAAGGGCCGCAAGCACCGGCGAGCGTCTCATGCGCGCATTTTCGGAGATGATTCCGCGCTACGAACTCGTGCATGAGGTGCGCGGCAAAGGCATGATGATCGCCATCGACTTTGCGCGCCCGCAATCTTTCAACCTTAGGACGGAGTGGGATCTGATCGAGGCGGCGCGCGAGGGCTTGTTTTGTCAAGTCATTACGATACCGCTCTTTGCCGACCACAAGATCCTGTGCCAGGTCGCTGGCACCAACAGCCACGCGGTCAAGTTTCTGCCACCGCTGATCATTTCCGACGCCGATTGCGAATGGATCATCAAGTCGGTCGAGGCCGTGATTGCGGCGAGTCACCACGTGCCGGGTGCAGCTTGGTCGCTCGGCAGAACTCTTGTTTCAAATTACCTGCGGGCCTGATCGGCGCGATAGAGCATCGGACCCAAAAGTGGGAACCGGTTTTGGGACAAATCCGATGCTCAAACAAATGAGTAGAGCGGCGGCTCCGATTTCCATCGGAGCATCCGCCGCTCTAGTGATTTAGAATCGAGTTGAGATTCCCGAATTGCCTGTCAAGGCCCACGTTCGCCGTTTGCATATTTTACCCGGTTGCAGGCTCGCCCAGCATGCGATCGAATGAAACTGTGCACTTCCGCTCATGGCGCGACCCAGCCTTTGGGGCGTGGTCGGCGGAATGACGGCTCCCACTCATCAAAAAAATTCGAATTGAGACGCGGCCGTGGCGCTGCTCCGCGACCGGCGCGAATGTGTCGCCTCGCTCAGGACGAACATGCTAAACACGGTCCATGCCACTCGCCGACAAAGACAGTTTGAGCCCTGAGGAAGCCGCGGCTTTGGCGCGGTTGCTGCGCTGGTATGCCGATATGGGCATCGATATCGCCGTCGACGCCATTGCGCATGACCGCTTTGCCGAATCCGCCACCGGCGCAGGCAAAGCCGAGCCGGCCGTAGCCGCGCCTGACCCCCGGCGCGCCACAGAGGCGCGCATCATGGCTCCTATGGCGCCGCCGGCCGAGACAGCCCGCCGCGGCACCGACCCGGGCGCGGCCTCTCTTTCCGCCGATCTCGTGGCGCAATCGGCGAGCGAGGCCGCCGCCTCGGCGCGAACGCTCGAAGAATTGCGCGAAAAGCTTTTGGCCTTCGAAGGCTGCGGCCTCAAAACCACGGCGACGCAGCTCGTCTTTTCCGACGGCAATCCGAAGGCCGAAATCATGATCGTCGGCGAAGCACCGGGCGCCGACGAAGACCGCATCGGAAAACCTTTCGTCGGGCGGGCCGGGCAATTGCTCGACAAAATGCTGGCTGCGATCGGCCTCGACCGCACAAATGTCTACATCGCCAACGTCGTGCCCTGGCGCCCGCCCGGAAATCGCACGCCGACTCCCCTCGAAACCTCGGCCTGCCTGCCCTTCATCCGCCGCCAGATCGAGCTCGTCCACCCAAAAATCCTCGTCTGCCTCGGCGCGGCGTCGACCCAGACCCTGCTCGGCACCAAGGACGGGATCATGCGGCTGCGCGGCCGCTGGTTCGATTATGACCTTGGCAATAACTTGGAGGGCGCGAAAATCCCGGCCATTGCCATGCTGCATCCGGCCTATCTTCTGCGCCAGCCCGGCCATAAGAAATTCGCTTGGGCCGATTTGCGCGCGCTCGCCAAGAAGATGAAGGCGCTCGGCGTGAAAACCGCGTAGCCGATGGCGCCCTCCCCTGCTAAGCAAGCATGTCATGTCATCAAGCCGGGCGATGTCGAAAAGGCGATCGCCACGGCGCAAGCAATCGGCGATGACCGCCTGCAACAGGCCTCGCGCGGCATTGTCGTGCCGGATTCTTTCACCCACGACACCTCCGCCCAGCGGGTAAAATGGTTCAATACCGGGCTGAAATCCGCGCTGGTCAATTCATGCAACACATTCGCGCAATAGAGCATGATCCGGAAAAGGCGCAGAGTTTTCGGATGAGATCATGCGGCAAAATAAGATTCAGCGCCTATCACCGCGCGATCGCTAAGCGATCCGCCGCAGCCGCCGGCGCAGCGTTTTTCGCACCCGCGTGATGCGCCGAAGATCGCGGAAGGAGACGACTTTCGCCGCCTCGCACAGGCTCCGCGCCGCGATGAGACCGACCGCCGGCGCAAGCCGCGGAAACAGGCGCTCGATGAAAGATTCCGGCGCCGCTCTCAACAATCTGCCGCCGCGCTCCGGCGGCAAGCCCATGGCCAAAAGATCCTCGACCTCTTCGAAAAACCCCGCCTCCGGAACATGGCCGGCATAAAGAATCATGAGATCCTCCGCGCGGGCCATGGAAAGCGCCTGGCTCAATGCGTCGGCTTCTTGGCCGGCTTCGATGAAGGCGCAGCCGGCATGATCGGCGATCATGGCGAGATCAGCCTCTGGCGGCCCCGCGAGAACGACATCGCGCACGAGACCCTTGACCGAAGCCTGAACGAGCGGCGCGAGCGTCCGCACAACCGTCTCCGGTCTATCGCCGGACGCCCCGCCGGCGCCGCAAAGAATGATCACCGAGAGCATGACCGCACCTTTTCGTCCTCAGTCGCAGGAGGCGCCTGAATTGTCCAAAGGACAGTTGACAGCCCGTATCGTGTACGATAGGTGTTCACTTATTGTTCTCGTCTGTTCCTTCGATAAAGGCCAGGAACCATAACCAATGTCAGATGTGGCCCGGGTAAAGGAAGAGATTTTTGCACCGCAGCGGCAGCGGCGGCCAGCAGCAGGGCGCGGGCCCGCCCGACGCCGCAGCGAGGAGCCAGAGGGCCGGCCGAATGCGACGGAGGCGCCAAAGCGTGGCCGCGGCGCGCAATCCAATGAAAGCGGCCGCTTCGAGATCCAAGCCCGCGTGCCCGAGGATGACGGCTGGGGTAGCGCCGAGGAACTCCCGCCGCTCGCGACGACGGTCACGCTCGAACGGCCGAAGACGATCATCACCCGCAATGAGTCGCCCGATATTTCCTTCGACCGGTCGATCAATCCCTATCGCGGCTGCGAGCATGGCTGCATCTATTGTTTCGCGCGCCCGACCCACGCCTATATGGGGCTCTCGCCCGGGCTCGATTTCGAAAGCAGGCTTTTCGCCAAGGCGGATGCGGCGCGCCTGCTTGAACGCGAATTGGCGGCCAAGAACTATCAGCCGAAGACGATCGCCATCGGCACCAATACCGATCCCTATCAGCCGATCGAACGTGAGCATAGGGTGATGCGGCAGGTTCTCGAAGTTCTGGCCCGCACCAACCATCCGGTCGGCATCGTCACCAAATCTTCTTTGGTTCTGCGCGATCTCGATCTCTTGAAGCCGATGGCCGAAAAGGGCCTCGTCAAAGTGGCGCTGTCGGTGACGACGCTCGATCCTGTTCTCGCCCGAAGGATGGAGCCGCGCGCCGCAAGCCCGGAGCGGCGGCTTGCAACGATCGCGGCCCTGGCCGAGGCCGGCATTCCGACGAGCGTGATGGTCGCGCCGATCATTCCGGGCCTCAACGATGCGGAGATCGAAACGATCCTGACCCGCGCCCATGCAGCCGGCGCGCGCGAGGCCGGCTATGTGATGTTGCGGCTGCCGCTCGAATTGCGCGATCTCTTCGGCGAATGGCTGCTCGCCCATTATCCGCATAAATTCCGCCATATCCTTTCGCTGGTCCGCTCGGTCCGCGACGGCAAGACCTATGACCCGACCTTCGGCAAGCGCATGACCGGATCTGGACCCTATGCCTGGATGATCGGCCGCCGCTTCGAGGCGGCCGTGGCAAAAATCGGCTTTGCCAAGACGCGGCTCAAATTGCGGCATGATCTGTTTCTGCCGCCGATGCGGATCGGCGAGCAATTGCAATTGTTCTGAGCCGGCAGCCCGCAGCGAATTGCGGCCGTCCCGGCGGGCATCTGAGAAGGCAAGAGATCTGTGGATGAAAACCGCGCGTGAGGATGGGAGGCGCAGCCCGAATGAGGTAAGAAGCGACGATGTCCACCTTGGGATATGGTTCCGAGATCTGCTTCATGCCGCAAAGAGCCACCACAGTGCCGGGCTTCCGCCGCGAGAAGACTTTGCACAAGAAGGGTCTCTGGCCGATCGCCGGCATTGACGAAGTCGGGCGCGGCTGCCTCGCCGGCCCGGTCGCCGCGGCGGCGGTGATCCTCGATCCTTCCGACCTGCCGGACGGGCTCAATGATTCGAAATGCCTGCCGGCCGAAATACGCGAAACACTTTATGAAGAAATTCTTAGGCGCGCGCACGCCATCTCGGTCGCTTTCGTGAGCGCTGCCGACATCGACCAGATCAACATCCGGCAGGCGAGTCTCGCCGCCATGCGCCGCGCGCTCGCAGCGCTCGCCGTCGCGCCGCGCTATGTTCTCATCGACGGCAATGATTTGCCGCAAAATCTCGTCTGCCCGGGAGAAACGATCGTGAAGGGCGATAGCCTATCGGCCTCGATCGCCGCGGCCTCGATCGTCGCCAAGGTTGCGCGCGACCGTTTGATGGTGCGCCTCTGCCGCAGCCATCCCGCCTATGGTTTTAGCCGGCATGTCGGCTATGCCACGCAAGAGCATCTCGCGGCCCTCGCCCAACATGGCCCGAGCCCCTATCATCGCCTGAGCTTCTCGCCGCTGCGCCAAATATGACGCGCGGCACAATCCGCAATTTTATTCAATACGTTCAAAAAAGGGACAGGGTCTCGCAAGCTCCTTAAACGCGACCTTTACCGGCCATCGGCAGATTGGCGCAGTTAGTTGCGCATCCGGTGGTGTTCATGAGTATCGCACGTGCCGGGACTGCCGGCTCGAAGACTCAGATCAAGGTCACGCGTACTGAGTCTTCGAGAGCGCGGCACCCGGCCGTGCCGTCCGCAGTCCCTCAAAAGCCTGTTCTGCCGTTCAATCAGATCCTCATCGGTGACTGCATCGAAAGGCTCGAACGGCTACCTGCGGACTGCGTCGATCTCGTCTTCGCCGATCCGCCTTATAATCTGCAGCTCGAAGGCACGCTGTCACGGCCCGACCAGAGCCTGGTCGATGGCGTCGACGAGGCTTGGGACAAATTTTCGAGTTTTGCCGATTATGATTCCTTCACCCGCGCCTGGCTTTGCGCCGCGCGCCGCGTGATGAAGCCGGATGCGACCATTTTCGTCATCGGCTCCTATCACAATATTTTCCGCGTCGGCACGATTCTGCAGGATCTCGGCTTCTGGATCTTGAACGATATCGTCTGGCGCAAAGCCAATCCGATGCCGAATTTCCGCGGCCGGCGCTTCACCAATGCGCATGAGACCATGATCTGGGCGGCGAAAAGCGCCGATGCCAAGGCCTATACGTTCAACTATGAAGGTCTGAAGGCCGGCAATGAGGATTGCCAGATGCGCTCGGATTGGTTTCTGCCGATCTGCACCGGCGCCGAGCGGCTGAAGAATGAAGAGGGCGGCAAGATGCATCCGACGCAAAAGCCGGAGGCTTTGCTCGCGCGCGTGATGCTCTCAGCCTCGCATCATGGCGATCTCGTGCTCGATCCTTTCTTCGGCTCGGGCACGACGGGCGCCGTCGCCAAGCGCCTCGGCCGCAGCTTCATCGGCATCGAGCGCGATCAAGCCTATGCCAAGGCGGCGCGTGCGCGCATCGCCGCGATCGAACCTCTGCCGGAGGAAGCCATCGCCGTCGCGCCGAGCAAGAGATCGCAGCCGCGCGTGGCTTTTGCCGAAGTCGTCGAGGCCGGCCTTATCGCGGCGGGCGACATATTGGTCGATGAGAAGAAGCGCCACCGCGCCATGGTGCGCGCCGACGGCACTCTGTCGCTCTTCGGCCCGAGCCAATGCGCCGCCATTATCGGCTCGATCCATAAGATCGGCGCTTTGGCGCAAGGCTTGCCCGCCTGCAATGGCTGGACTTTTTGGCATATGGAGCGCGACGGAGCGCTCGCGCCGATCGATATTTTGCGCGCCACGATGCGCGAGGCTATGGCGCAAGCGGCGGAATAAGCCACTTTCCCGGACGCATGAAGCGAAGCGGAAGGCGAGCCGGGAACCGGTGCAACGCCAATCTTTTTCAACAATGCTGCTTCGCATCGCCATGCCCGCGCTTGTCGCGGGCATCTGCGCCTTGAATTGGCCAGTGTGTTTTCTATTCGTTAATCTGATGCAAAATGCCTTCCTTGATTTACCAGGATTAGGCTAGATTCCCAGCGAATAAAGAGAGAAGCTCTTATGACGATTAGCCCACAGGTTGAATGGTTGAACGGTTACATGCTCGACACGACAGAAATTAACGCCGTGGTAAAGGGAACACTTCCCATTTCCGCGATTCACGGTCGGCTAGTGTTCGTCACACATGTGCAGCTAGACGAAATTAACAAGACTCCTTGCGAGGAAAAACGCGCAGAACTTCAATCTGCGTTCAAGAATATAGCTCCTGAACATCTGGCGACTGAAACCTTCATAGTCGGCGTGAGTCAGTGCGGCGCCGCGAGGTTATCTGATGGCAGCACCTTTGCTGCGATGCTTGCACGCCATAAAGCTCTGAATAAAAGCAGCAAAAGACGTCTTATAAGCCAGACGTGCGATATCCTGATTGCGGAGACTGCCATAAGAAACAAACTTACACTCGTAAGTGGTGACGCCACGTTACGACAGGTCACCATCGAATTTGGTGGCCAAGCAATTGATCGCGAGCATTTCATGAGCGCGATATAGGTCCGCGACCTATGCCGAAGCGAGACCGAGGAGCGAGGCCATTCGTAAAAGCCCTCATCCGTCATGCTCCGCATGATATCTTCTCCCGCAAGCGGGTGAAGATTCCCAGCCCCTCACCCTAACCCTCTCCCCATTTCGCTTGCGCTCATGGGGAGAGGGGAAAACCCTCACTCGAATTCCACCACGAGCCCGCGCCTCTCGCATTCCTCGCTGATGGCCTCGACGATCTTCTGCAAGTCCTCGATCTCGATCTCGCAATCCTGATGCGGCGGGTCCCAGGTGAGGAGTTCATCGAGACGGATCACGAAATCGGCCGGCGTTTCGGCTTCCGGCAGATCGGGCGCCGGAAAGATCGTGAGAGTCTTCTTGCCATAGGTGACGCGGAAGGCCGCCTCCGTCAGGGCAACGGTCAGGCGGGCGCGGCCACGCCGCGCAGGGGCGCCATTTTCGCTCATCGGCGCCACCCCAAGGAAAGCTCCAAGGAAAGCTCCAAGGGGCAGAGCCGATGCCCACCTTCGGTCCATGCGAAAACTCGACCGCTCACCAGCCGCTGTCCCTTACTGCCGCAACCACTTTGCGCATCAGGCTCGGCAAAGCCTCTTGGCCGAGCGCATCCTCTTTCACCCAACGGCAACCGGCCGGCGCCGCGGTCGCCGGCGCTATGTCCGCCACGAAAATAGCGAGCCGGAGCGAGAAATGGGTGAAGACATGGCTCACGTCCAGCGTCAGCCTGCGATAATCGGCGATGAGGGGCGCTTCGCGCAAGGCTTTCTCGCAGTCGAAAGCCGCGCTCCAGTTCGTGCCGGGAATTTCCGCCATGCCGCCGAGGAGCCCACGCGGCGGCCGCGTACGCAAAAGAACGGCGCCGCGGCGGCGGATGAAAAAGACCGCGCCCTGCCGGTGCGGCCGTTCGCGCTTTTGCGCCTTCAGCGGAAAGCGTTCCGCTGCCGCTTGCGCTGCCGCCTTACAAAAGGGATGCAGCGGGCAAAGGCCGCAGGCCGGGCGCCGCGGCGTGCAGACGGTGGCTCCAAGGTCCATCATCGCCTGGGCGAAATCGCCTGGCCGCTCCGCCGGGACCAGCGCCGCCACCTTCTCTTTGATCAGAGGCTTGGCGGCAGGCAGAAGAACTTCGAGCGCCGCGAGCCGCGCCATCACCCGCTCAACATTGCCGTCGACGACGGCGACTTTTTCATTGAAGGCGATCGCCGCAATCGCCGCCGCCGTATAGGGGCCGATGCCGGGCAGCTCCAAAAGCGCGGCTTCGCTCGCAGGGAAATGCCCGCCATGTTCCTTCACGATCGCTTGGGCGCAGGCATAGAGATTGCGGGCGCGGGAATAATAGCCGAGGCCGGCCCATTGCTGCATCACCGCCTCGACCGGTGCCGCGGCGAGCGCCGCCACATCCGGCCAGCGGGCAAGAAATGCCGCAAAATAAGGTTTGACCGCAGCCACCGTCGTCTGCTGCAGCATGATCTCGGAGAGCCAGACCGCATAGGGATCGGCCGCAACGCCCGGCGCCGCGCGCCAAGGCAGGCTGCGGCGATGGCGGTCGTACCAGGCGAGCAGCGCCGCCGCGGGGGCCGCATCCCGAGCCGGCGCCGAGGCCCGCTTCGGTCTATGAGTTTGCATCAGCGACATGTTTGCATCAGCGACATGGTCGTAAGACCGCACCCCTCGACGTCGATTGGGCGACGACGTTCCTCATCCTCCCTGCGCCATTCAATGCCAAGTCCGAATCGCGTCCGGCCTGCCGGAGTTCGATCGCAAGTCACAGCCATTTGCGCATTGTCGGCGCGAATTTTCGGTATAGCTTTTCTCGCAGAGTTGAGGCAAAGGCCGCGCGATCAGGACGCATGCTCCAAGCTCGCGACACCAGCCCGCGCATGAAAAGGCTCAAAAAAGGGGTGTTGAAAGATGCGACGGTCTCATGTTTTGCAAGTCATGATCGCAGGCTGTCTCACCCTTGCCATGCCCGGCCTGGCGGCCGGTGCCGAACAATCCTCTGCCGAGCTTGTGGCATCGGGCCGCGCCTTTGCGCTGAAAGTGTGCTGGGCCTGCCATGTCGTGGCCAAGGACCAAACCGAAACGCCCATTCTCAGCCATCCGGCGCCGAGCTTCCTCACCATTGCACAAAGGCCCGATCTCACCGAAGAAGCGCTGCGCAAATTCCTTGCCTCCCACAATGAGACGATGGGCCCGGCGGGCCGCATGCCCAATCCGCGTCTTGTCGGTTATCAGATCGACGAGGTGGTCGCCTATATTATGAGCCTCAGGAAATAGCGCTGCCGCGGCCACCTGTGCGCCGCCCTGCCCCTGATTCACATCAAGGCCCCAACCCATTGGCAGCCTAGGATTTGCAACAAGCTGCTGTGATCCGCGGCCGCGGCGCGGCGACGCGTCGAGGTCTTGATCTGACGAAAGGCTGCGCCCATGGTTGATGATCCGCGCTACATCCGTTTCTTCTCGCAAATCGGCATCGAGGATGTCGCGCATGTCGGCGGCAAGAATGCCTCGCTCGGCGAGATGTATCGCGAACTCAAGGGCGCCGGCGTCCTCGTGCCGAATGGATTTGCCATCACCGCCGAAGCCTACCGCGCCGTGCTCGACGCGGCCGGCGCCTGGCCGCGCCTCAAGGAGGCCTTGGCGGGGCTCGATCCGAAAAATGTCGCCGACCTCGCCAAACGCGCCGCCCGCGCGCGCGAAATCGTGCGGAGCGCTCCGCTGCCCGCCGCTCTCGCCGAGGAGATCCGCACCGCCTATCACAGCCTCCTGGACGAATATGGCGAGACCCTCACCTTGGCGGTGCGGTCTTCGGCGACGGCGGAAGATCTGCCGACGGCGAGCTTCGCCGGCCAGCATGACAGCTATCTCAATGTCGCCGGCGAACCGGCGCTTTTGGACGCGATCCGCCGCTGCTTTGCGAGCCTCTTCACCGACCGGGCGATCCGCTACCGCATCGACAATGGCTTCGATCATTTCAAGGTCTATATTTCCGTCGGCGTGATGAAGATGGTCCGCTCCGATCTCGCCGCCGCCGGGGTGATCTTCACCCTCGATACGGAGACCGGCTTTCCGGATGTGGTCTTTCTCACCGGTTCCTATGGGCTCGGCGAGAATGTCGTGCAAGGCACGGTCGACCCGGATGAATTCTATGTCTTCAAGCCGATGTTCCGCGCCGGCAAGCGCGCGGTCTTGAAGCGCAGTCTCGGCAGCAAGGAAATGCGCATGGTCTATGGCACCGGCAGCCGCGAGGCGACGCACAATCTTTCGACCGATCCCAAGGACCGCGAGCGCTTCTGCCTCAGTGATGCGGAAGTTCTGACCTTGGCCGGCCAGGCGATCGCGATCGAGGACCATTACAGCGCCAAGGCCGGCACGTATCGGCCGATGGACATCGAATGGGCCAAGGACGGTCTCGACGACAAGCTCTATATCGTGCAGGCGCGGGCGGAGACCGTCGCCTCGCGCAAGGATCGCAATCTGCTCGAGGATTATCACCTGCTGGAGCAAGGCCCTGTGATCGTGACGGGCCGCGCGGTCGGCACCAAGATCGTGGCCGGCCGCGCCCGCGTCATCGTCCATCCGGCCGATCTCGACGCCTTCGTGCCGGGCGAAATCCTCGTCGCCGATACGACCTCGCCCGATTGGGGCACGGTGATGCAAGCCGCCGCAGCCATTGTGACGAACCGCGGCGGCCGCACCTGCCATGCGGCGATCGTCGCGCGCGAACACGGCATTCCGGCCGTCGTCGGCACCGAGGAGGCGACCCGCAAGATCGCGACCGGCGACGCGCTCACCATCGTCTGTTCGCAGGGCGAGATCGGCAAGGTCCTGAAAGGCACGCTCGCCTTCAATATCGAACGTACCGATCTCAAGAGCCTGGCGCGTCCGGCGACCGAAATCATGCTCAATGTCGGCGATCCCGATGCAGCCTTCGCATTGTCCAGCCTGCCCAATGACGGTATCGGCCTCGCCCGGATGGAATTCATCATCGCCAATGCGATCAAAATCCATCCCATGGCTTTGCTGCATCCCGAAAAGCTTTCGGCCGCCGACCAGACAGAGATCGCGCGGCTCACGATCAACCATCCGACACCCGCCGATTTCTTCATCGAGCGTCTTTCCGAGGGCGTCGGCACGATCGCCGCCGCCTTTTATCCTAAGCCCGTGATCGTCCGCATGTCGGATTTCAAGACCAATGAATATGCGAGTCTGCTCGGCGGCCATGCCTTCGAGCCGCAGGAAGCCAATCCGATGCTCGGCTTTCGCGGCGCCGCACGCTATGCGCATCCGGCCTATGCCGAGGGTTTCGCGCTCGAATGCGCCGCCATGCTGCGGGTGCGCCGCGACATGGGCCTCACCAATGTGAAGCTGATGGTGCCCTTCTGCCGGCGGATCGCCGAGGCCGAAGCGGTCATCGCGCGCATGCGCGAACTCGGGCTCGCGCGCGGCCAGGACGGGCTGGAGATCTATGTCATGTGCGAGATTCCCAACAATGTGGTCCTCGTCGACGCCTTCGCGCGCCATTTCGACGGCTTCTCGATCGGCTCCAACGATCTCACCCAATTGGTGCTGGGCGTCGATCGCGACTCCGAAATCGTCGCTTTCGATTATGACGAGCGCGATCAAGGCGTGAAGGAGATGATCCGTCTCGCCATCGAAGGCGCGCGGCGCAATCACCGCCATTGCGGCATCTGCGGCCAGGCGCCGTCCGACTATCCCGAAATGGCCGAATATCTCGTCCGGCTTGGGATCGATTCGATCAGCCTCAATGCGGATTCGGTGCTGGCGACGACGCGCCGGATCTTGGAGATCGAGGCCTCGCTCGGCCGCAAGCGGCAGGCCGCATGAGGGCTATGGTCGCCGCTCAATTTTTGGCGACCGCGGCGGCAAATTCGACGATCCCTTCGGCCACCGCTGGTGGATCGCCCCACCCATGAGGAAGATGTTGCGCCCGAAGAGATGAAGCAGAGGGCGGCAGCGCTTTTTGGCGCATAGCGCCCGCGGCCACTTTGTGCCGAAAAAGCGTGAAAGCCAGTTTTCCCTCGTCTTTCCTTCATCCGGCGCGGGCCTTTGCCGGCCGCATCTCCCGGTCTATAAAGGGCGGCAATGCGCAGCATCCGTCCAAATCGGCGTCCGACCTCCTCGCGCCCGCTCGCCGATCTCATCGGCGCGGCGATCGATCCCGTTCTCGCGCGGCAGGGTTTTGGCCAATCGGACATGATCCTGTTTTGGGACGAGATCGTGGGAGAGAGGCTGGCAGCCATGTCGGAGCCCTTGTGCTTGCGCTGGCCGCCGCGCGGCCGCAGCGGCGCGGAACGCCGTTTCGAGCCCGCCACGCTCGTCGTCCGGGTCGAAAGCGGTTTTGCGCTCGAGCTGCAGCATCTCGCCGCGCTCGTCATCGAGCGGATCAACACGCATTTGGGATTTGCCTGCGTCGGGCGAATTTCTCTAAAGCAGGGTCCGCTGACGCGCCGACGCGCCGCCCGGCCTCCTCGTCGGCCGCCATCCGCGGCTGCCTTTGCCGCTGCAGCCGCGTGCGTCGGCGATATCGGCGAAGAACCCTTGCGTCAGGCGCTCATGCGCCTCGGCGCGAGAGTATTGAAACAGGAATAATCGACCGGAGCGCAAAATCGCCCGGCCTGAAATGTCAGTGCCACCTGCTCCCGCATGTTTGCCTATATAGAATTCGGAATTCGCCCGCGTCGCCCGTTTCTGCCCAGAGTCAATGGAAAAGCCCATGCAAGCGCCCCGGAAAAGCCTCTACCCTCACAAAAGCCGCCGCCAGATCCTCAAGATCACCGTCGCGGCCAGCCTCATTCTCGCCGGAGTCGCCGCCGGAGGTTTGAGTGCGCCGGTGCATGCGCAAGGCGCCACTATCCCCATCGACGAGCTGATGGCCAAGGAGGCCCTGCCCGACATCGTCCAAGGCAAGGCGGACGCGCCGATCACCATGATCGAATATGCCTCGATGACCTGCGGCCATTGCGCCCGCTTCCATGCCGAGACCTATCCCATACTTCTCAAGAACTATATCCAAACCGGCAAAGTGCGCTTCATGCTGCGCGAATTTCCGCTCGATCCTTTGGCCGCCGCCGGCTTCATGCTGGCGCGCTGCGCCGGCCCCGACAAGCGCGACCTCATGATCGGTCTCTTGTTCGATAAGCAGAAGGATTGGGCCTTCAACGACAAGCCGCTCGAAGCTCTTTCCGGTCTCGTCAAACAGACCGGGATAAGCCAGGAAACCTTCAACGCCTGCATTAACAATCAAGCCCTCTACGACCAGATCAATGAGATACGTGACCGCGCGGCCCAAAAATTCGGCGTCGATGCGACCCCGACCTTTTTCATCAATGGCAAGAAAGTGGCCGGCGAAATGACCCCGGAGACGCTCGACAAACTGCTGCAGCCTATGCTGAAGAAGAGCTGAGCGTCGGTAGCCACAGAATTTGCTCGGGAGCTTTCCCCGGAGTCGTTATCATGTCGCTTTTGCAACTCTTGCTGAACATTTTATGGCTGGTGACGGGCGGCGTTTGGATGGCGTTCTTCTGGCTGGTCGCGGCGCTCATCATGGCGCTCACCATCATCGGCCTGCCATGGACATGGGCAGCTCTCAACATTGCCGCCTACAGCCTCTTGCCTTTCGGCCATAAGGCCGTCTCCCGGCGTGAGTGGACCGGCCAGGAAGATCTCGGCACCGGGCCTTTGGGCACGCTCGGCAATATTCTCTGGCTGATCCTCGCCGGCTGGTGGCTCGCGCTCGCCCATGTGCTGACCGCCATTGCCTTGGCACTCACCATCATCGGCATCCCTTTCGCTTGGGCGCATCTGAAGCTCGCCAACATCGCTTTATGGCCGATCGGCAAGATGATCGTGCCGAGTGATGCCGTCCCGCAATATGGCAGCGCACCGCGCTGGTAAGTGCCGCACATCGGAAGCCGCCTTCGCGCCTCGGATCGGCTCTTGTGCACGATTGCGCAAATGAATATCTGGTTTCACACAGGAAAAGCGGCGTTGCGCCTTGCGCATGGCCTGCCGCTGAAGCCGTAATTGCAGCTGAATGCCGAATCCGCCCGTGTCCTGCGCACAATGCTTGCTGTCCCTTATCTTGGTCGTTTGATGACAAAACCAGAATGTTTCATCGCCGGTTTCGCAGCATGAGGGCTGCACCGTGAAATTCACCAAGCTCCACATTGCCGGCTTCAAGACTTTCGTCGAGGCGACGGATTTTCTGATCGAGCCCGGGCTCACCGGGATCGTCGGGCCGAACGGCTGCGGCAAATCCAATCTGGTCGATGCCATGCGCTGGGTCATGGGCGAGAATTCGTCGAAGACCATGCGCGGCACCGATATGGATGATGTCATCTTCGCCGGCAGCGGCGAGCGCCCGGCGCGCAATATGGCCGAGGTCCGCCTCTGTCTCGACAATACCGACCGCACCGCCCCGGCGACCTTCAACGATTCCGAGCTCCTCGAAGTCAGCCGCCGCATCGAGCGCGACGAGGGTTCGACCTATCGCGTCAATGGCCGCGAGGTGCGGGCGCGCGATGTGCAATTGCTGTTCGCCGATGCCGCGAGCGGTTCCCGCTCGGCCGCCATCGTGCGGCAAGGCACGATCGGCGAGATCATCGCCGTGAAGCCGCAGGCGCGCCGCCGCATCCTCGAAGAGGCGGCGGGCGTCGCCGGCCTCCACTCGCGCCGGCATGAGGCCGAGCTTCGCCTCAAAGGCGCCGAGGACAATCTTCTGCGCCTTGAAGATGTCCTGAAACAGATCGAGGCGCAGATCGAGGCGCTGAAGCGCCAGGCCCGGCAAGCGACCCGCTATCGCGGGCTTGCCGCGGAAATCCGCCGGCAGACGGCGCTCCATGCCCTCGTCAATCACCGCGAGGCGATCGCGGCGCTGGCTGCCGCCGAGCGCAAGCTCGAAGCCGACCTTCTCGGCCTTGCCGAAGAAACCCGGCGGCAGGCGGAAATGGCGCGCCTGCAGGCCGTCGCCGCGCATGAGCTGCCGCCCTTGCGCGAAGCGGAGCAAGCCGCCGCCGGCGAATTGCAAAAGCTCGTCCTCGCGCGCGAAACCCTCGACGGGGAGGAAAAACGCGCCAAGAGCCGGCTCGCCGAGCTCGAAAGGCGGCTCGCGCAGATGAATGCCGATCTCGGCCGCGAACAGGCTCTGATCGAAGATGCCGCCTCGGTCCTCGGCCGCCTCGATGCGGAAGCCGCCGATCTCGCCGAAATGAGCGGAAGCGACGCGGAAGCGGAAGCCGTCGCGCGCGAAAATCTTGCCGCGGCGGAAGCGGCGCTCGCCATTTCCGACAAGGCGCTTACCGAAGCGCAGACCGCCTTCTCCAATATTGAAGCAAAGCGTGCCGCGCTCGTGGGGAGCCTCCGCGAAGAGGCGCAGCGCCTCGCCCGTTTCGAGGCGGAACTGCAGCAGGTGCGCGCCAATCTCGCGAGCCTCAAGGCCGAGTTCGACAGCGCTGATGCGGACGCGGATCTCAAAGCCGCGCTCGAAGCCGCACTCGCCGCAGCCAAATCCGCCGAAGAGCGCATCGTCGCGGCCGAGGCCGCGCACGCCCAGGCGCGCGAGGCGGAGGCGCGCATCCGCACGCCCTTGCAGGCCGCCGAACGCGAGGCGCAAAGGCTCGAAACCGAAGCCAAGACCCTGGCGAAATTGCTGACCGCCCCGACCGGCGGCAGCTGGACCGCGGTGGTCGAAGAGATCAATGTTGCCAAAGGCTATGAGGCCGCGCTCGGCGCCGCGCTCGGCGATGATCTCGACGCCCCGACCGATGCGGCGGCGGCGGCGCATTGGGCGCTGACAAGCGCTGATGGCGATCCGGCCCTGCCCGAAGGCGTCGAGCCGCTCGCGAACCATGTCACGGCGCCGCCGGCGCTCGCCCGCAGGCTCGCCCAGATCGGCGTGGTGGCGAAGAGCGACGGCGCCGCTTTGCGGGCGCGGCTCAAGCCCGGCCAAAGGCTGGTGTCGCGCGAGGGCGATCTCTGGCGCTGGGACGGCTTTACGCAGGCGGAAGAAGCGCCGACGCCGGCGGCGCGCCGGCTTGCGGAAAAAAACCGTCTCGGCGAGCTTTTGCAGGACGTTGCCGCCACCCGTGCTACGGCCGATGTTTTGAAGGCCGAAGCGGACCAGATCGGGGTCGATCTCAAGGCCAAGGCCGGGGCGGAAAGCGAAGCCCGCCAGGTCCATCGCGAAGCCTTGCGCGCCGTCGAAGCCGCGCGCGAAAAAGCCAATGCCGCAGAGCGCAAGAAGGCGCAGGTCGCGGCGCGGCTTTCGGCGCTCGAAGAGGCCGAGCAGCGGCTCATCGCCAATTGCGAGGAAGCGCGCGACAAGCGCGCCAAGGCAGAGGCTGACCTCGCCGACCTCGCGGATACGGGCGAGCTTTCAAATAGGCTCGATGCGGCGCGTGCCGCCGCGGCGCAGGACCGCGCCGCGACGACCGAGGCACGCGCCAAACTGCAAGCGCATCTGCACGAAAGCGAGACGCGGACGAAGCGCCGCAAAGCCATCGCCGAGGAGCGCCAATCCTGGGCGGCGCGGCGCGAGCGCGCGCTGTCGCAGATCGGCGAATTTCAATCCCGCCTCGCCGAGATTGCCGTCGAGCGGGAAAAGCTCGCCGATGCGCCGAACGAATTCATCCAATTGCGCCGCGCTCTTTTGAACAAGATCGAGGCGGCGGAAGCGGCGCGCAGGACGGCTTCCGATGCCCGTGCGAGCGCCGAGCAGCGGCTCGCCGAGGCCGATCGCGCGGCACGCCAGGCGCTCGAATCGATGAGCGGCGCGCGCGAAGAAAAAGCCCGCAGCGAAGCCCGTCTCGAAGCCGCGCGCGAACATCTCGCCGAAGTGGTGCATGTCATCGCGACCGAGCTGCAATGCGCGCCGGAGGAGCTCGCGCCGCTCGCCGAGATCGACCGCGATGCCGCGCTTCCTTCTGCGGCGGAGATCGAAGCCAAGCTCGAAAGCCTGAAGCAGGATCGCGAAAGGCTCGGCGCGGTCAATCTGCGCGCCGATGAAGAGCTTATCGAAATCGAAGCGAGCCGCGAAGGCCTCATCGCCGAGCGCGAGGATCTGACCGAAGCGATTAGGCGGCTGCGTCAGGCGATCCAGAATCTCAACAAGGAAGGCCGCGAGAGGCTGATCGCCGCCTTCGATGTGGTGAATGGGCATTTCAAGGAGCTTTTCACCATTCTCTTCGGCGGCGGCACGGCCGAATTGCAGCTGATCGAATCCGACGATCCGCTCGAAGCCGGGCTCGAAGTGCTGGCCCGCCCGCCGGGCAAGAAGCCGCAGGTGATGACGCTTCTCTCCGGCGGCGAGCAGGCGCTCGTCGCCATGTCGCTGATCTTCGCCGTCTTCCTCACCAATCCCTCGCCGATCTGCGTGCTCGACGAGGTCGATGCGCCGCTCGACGATGCCAATGTCGAGCGCTTCTGCGATCTTCTCGACGAGATGCGCAAAAGAGCCGAGACGCGCTTCGTCACCATCACGCATAATCCGATCACCATGGCGAGGATGGACCGGCTCTTCGGTGTCACCATGGCCGAGCGCGGCGTGAGCCAGCTCGTGTCGGTGGATTTGGTGGAGGCAGAGAGGTTTAGGGAAGCGGGGTGAGGGGGAACCGCCGTCATGCCCGCGCTTGTCGCGGGCATCCACGCGATCACGAGCAGCGATATTGCCGAAATAGGAATGACGGCGACACGATAATTCGAAGCTTGGTCGCAGCAGCTCGGCGTGGATGGCCGTGACAAGCACGGCCATGATGCGCAAGAGCTGCCTTCCATATTCGTCAATTGGCAAGGCGACCAGGCCCGAACCTGAGCCTGTGAGTCTGCCCGCTCGCCTCACCCCAAAAAGAAATTCATCGCCAAAGCGACGGTCGGCGGCCACGGTCTATGTGGGCCGTTGAATTCGATATAGCGCCATCATAGCCGGCCTCTTGCAGCTTGGCCGCATTGGCCCTGCGGGATCGGCAAAATCTTTTCGGCGCTGCCCCGCCGGCGCTGTGGAAGAGCACGAGCGGCACCGGCTCTGTCATTGCGAGACGGCCGGCAAGCGAAAGATCGCTCATGCCTGCACTTTATGTAGGGCAACGCCTGCGATAAAGCCGCATCAGCGTCTCATAAGCATGCCGCCGGCCCCGCCGGCACAATTCTCACGAGGACTCCATGAAACTTTCGCTCGCCGCCGCCATCGCCGCACTCTTGCTGCCATTCGCGCATGCCGAGGCCGCGCCGGCGAAAATCATGGTGTTCGATTTCTATCTAGACAACAGCTCGCTGGAGCCGACCTCGGCCGCAGAGACGGCGCGCATCAAGACGATCAGCGATGAATTGCGCGCGGATCTACAGAAATCCGGACAATATGAAGTGACGCCCGGCAGCGACATTCGGTTTTCCTCGATGCGGGACATCGGCAAATGCACACGGGATGAACGCGCGGCCGCGCAAAAGGCCGGCGCCGAGCTCGTGGCCTGCGCCTGGGTGCAAAAGGTCAGCAATCTGATCTTGAATCTCAATCTGGTGATCGAGGATGCGAAGACCGGCCGGCCGCTGCATGGCGGCAGCATCGACATTCGCGGCAACACGGATGAAACGTGGGATCGCGGCCTGCGCTATTTGCTGAAGGAGCACATCTTTTCGCAGCGCTGAGGCGCTGCGAGACGAAGGATTATTGGCGGGCGATCCATTGCGCGATTCCCGGCCAATGTTCCTTCAAGGTGCGGGCGCCCATGAAGAGGCCGATATGGCCGCCCGGCACGGTCTTCTGCTGGATCTTGTCTTTCGGCGTGCCAAGATATTTCACGGCGTCGAGCACTTGCTCCGGCGTCGTGATATCGTCTGAGGCGCCGGCGAGCAGATAGGCGGGGCAAGTGATGGCGTGCAGATCGAGCTTGCGGCCGAGGCCGATGAATTCGCCCTTCGCCAGAAGGTTTTCCTTGAAGAGCTCTTTGATCACCTGGAGATACCAGCGCCCCGGCAGATCGATCGGATTTTCATACCAGCTCTCGAAAGTCTCCTCCTTGGCGAGATAGGCTGGATCGTCGATATGCTCGTAAAGGTCGATCTGGTCCTGAAAATAATGCTGCTCGGGATGCATGTTCTTCCAGCCCTGCAGCATGAATTTGCCTTTCATCAGGCCACCGCCCAGCGCGACCAGCTCCTCGTAAAATGACATCGGCGAATCATGGACCATGCGCTTGATCGGCCCATCACCGGCATCAGTGTCGATCGGCGCGCCGGCAAGCACAAGCGAATTGACCTTGTCGGGAAAGCGCGCCGCGACCATGGCCGCGACCCAGCCGCCCTGGCAAAGGCCGACGAGATTGACGCGGCCGCCGAGATCATCGATCGCCACGACGACCTCAGCGAGATAATTGTCGATCTCGAGATCCTTCATGTCGTCACTCGCCGATTTCCAATCGGTCAAGGCGACATGTCCGATGCCGTTGGCCAGAAGCGTCTCGATCAGGCTCTGGCCTTTGTGATAGTCGGCGATCATCGCCGTATGCCCGGCATGCGGCACATCGACGAGCGTCGGAATGCCGCCCGGCGTTCCATAGTCGCGCAGAACCATCGTGCGCAGATCGAGCCGCACTTTGTTCGGCGTTGCGAGCTTGGGCCTCAGCTCGTCATGGATCTTGATCTCTTCCTCGACGAATTTGAGGTTCTTTGCGTAGAGTTCCGTCCCCTCTTCGACCAAATTCGCCGCCATGGCCATCGGCCAGAAGGCCGGCACGCTCGCAAGCGACAGCTCGCTCGATTTGACGCTAGACTTCGTCGGCATGGCTGATCCTTTCTCAGCTCAACGGGTGAAGCGATCAGAGCGTTGCCGTTACTCAGCCGCGTGGCCTTCGATGCGTGCGAGATGGCGGGACTGGCGGGCGGATCAATAATCGAGCAACCGATAGATGAAGATTGTGTCACCTTCGCCGCATATCGAACCACAAGCGGATCAGTAAGGAGTGCGGCTCGACATCAGGCCACGCCTCCGGTTCGCACTCACGAATCAAAAACACCTTCGAGCGCATAATGGCTGATGCTCTTGCGGTTGGCGATCAATTGCGCGACCGTCGGCTCGCCCTTCATGGCCCGCGCAATGGCGAGCTTCGTTGCTTCATAATTGGTGCGGTAGAGATCGCGCTTATCGAGATTCTCATCCTCCGCGCAGCGCGGATCGAGCCAGATCATGATGATCATGCAGAGCGCGTCGGCCTGCTCCTTCGGCAGAATGCCTTCGGCAAGGCAATCGACGATGGCATCGCCGGTCGCCGCCTGGACAATGCCGCCGAGCAATTCGACATAGGCTTCGGAGGCGACCGTCATCTTGGTGGTCATCATCGTCGCCGGACGCACCATCTGATTGAGGTCGCGGATGACGAACATGCGCGGATGGCCGGCGACCTGCCCGGCCATGCCGGCGAAGGCATGCCCCACCGGGCCTTTGACATCGCCGATTATCACTTCGGGCATGGCATCGGTGAATTGTCCCTCTGCCGCCAAAACCGTCGCCTCGCCGGTGCGCAGCCAAATCTCGCTCATCTTACCCATCCCTCTTGGTTGAATGGGCGCCCGCATAGCATCAAGAGACGTGGCGAGGAAGAGGCCAGCGACAAAGGCGCAGCGACGTGCCGGCACGCGCCGCGAAAAGCAAATGCATTTTCAAAAAGGCCAGTCAGATTTGCCCCAACGCCTCAAGCGCAGTCTTGCGACAGCACCCATGCGCCTGGGCCCCGACATCCGCTGCCTCACACGCAGCGATGCGCTCAAGCGCGAGCCGCGCGGTTTCGAGACATTCACGCGTATGCGCCAGCGTCTGTGTGAGATGCGCAATGACCTTGTTCTTTTCCTCAAGCTCGCGCGCGATCGGGTCGATTGCAGTGGTCATCTCTTCGCCTCCTTGGCCATGCGCCAGCACCGGCGCTGAGCCAAACAAAAATCATTTTTGCATGAAAAATCCGCACTGTCCTTGATTGCGCGCATAGCCACAACAACCGGATCTACCACTCCGAGCCGCCGCGCAGGCGGCGCCGGCCTACCGACGATGCCGGTCAACGCGGTCCGTCTACAGCTTCATGCGCTGGCCTACAACCTCGGTAATTTTCTGCGCACGCTGGCGACGCCGGAGCCGATCAAGGATTGGTCGCTGACGAGCCTGAAGGAAAAGCTGATCAAGATCGGCGCGAAGGTCGTCAGCCATGGGCGCTATGTCGCATTCCAGATGGCCGAGGTCGCTATTCCCAAAAATCTCTTCGCCGACATCCTACGAATGATCGCCGAACTTCGACCGCCGCCAGATCCAGCGCCTGCGTGAAGTGTTCGGTCGTCATGCATTCGAGCCAAACTCACGGGAGAGATGCGTCTTGATCACAATCAATTCGACAATTTCCGGCACGCTGTGGAACTTATGGACCGCAGAAAGTCTAACTACGTAGGTGGCGCCGGCGCGGCGCGCCAAACGGCCAAGTAGAGCCAATTTGACGGTTCAAATCCCTCTCATCTGGGAAATATCGGGATAAGGGTGCGTGTGCCGAGCTGCTGCACCTCCGGCACCCGCGCCGAAATCCTAGGATCTCAGACGTGGCTTTACACGAACTTAAATCACTCGTGGCCCGCCGCTCCGTGCGCATCTCCGACGGCGCGGTCCTCACAATTGTGACGCTAGTGGCGTTTTTCTACTGCTACGAAGTCTCCTACGAACTCGAAGTCTTCCCCAACAATTCTGAGACTTACAAGCTGGACCTGGACGAGCTGCTGCTTGCGCTGGACCAGCTGTTGCTTGTCTCAACTATCTTCTGTGGCGGGCTTTTCATATTCGCGCTCCGCCGGCTGCCCGAGCAGCAAGCGCGCCGTTTCGAGGCGGGCAGTGTAGAGCCTCTCGCCCGCAGTGCTCCAGCCGTCAGCAAGCCGGTCGGACCGACGCCTGCGGGGCGACCGTCGAAGAGTGCGGAAATAGAGGCGGCTATTGACGCGCTTATGACTGAGGGTGTCGACCTGTCTAGGCTTGCCCGAAAGGATGCTTACTCGCGGATTCGTCAAAAGGCGACAACGCTTGGGGCCAACGTCGAGGTCGGGTTCAGCGCCCCCGTCATTCAGAGGGTGCTCGTTAGACGATATGGACCCCGAGCCTGACAGGATCAAAAATTCGAAACCCATTTTGAGCAATTAGACTTTTCAACTCTCGGACCAATCCCAGCTTCTGATGTGATGCGAGCTTGTGGCTGTATTGGCCATCGATCCCGCCGCAAAAGGGGAGGAAAACACTCTGAGGAAAGCACTCTGAGGTGGCCTTTTTTTGAAGATCTAGACTCGAAAGTGACGAAAGAGGTCTAACATGGAGGAATAAAAAATGAAAACATTGAGCTTGTCACTGTCAGCCCTTTTGCTGGCGGCAAATGGTGTGGCTTATGCAGCCTCCTACGGTGCTATAGCTGCTGACCCTCCATCAGGTGCAGACCCTCCAGCAGTAGGTGTCGGTTATGGAGATACCAGGGCAGAAGCTATACGTAATGCACTTCATCACTGTGCAAGGACCGACTGCCTAATTCAACTTTCTTGGCAGGGTGGCTGTCATTACGTAGCCGCAGCCGCCGGTCGTCGTGAAGATGGCGAACCACGATCAGCTTTTGGCACGGGGCCAACTAAATCTGAAGCATATAAGTGGGCACGTCGATATTTAGTCGCTGCCGGCGCCACCGATAATATTTCTGTCAAACAGCCTATTGGTGGTTGTGCCGGTGAGTGAACATTGTACTGCAGTCCGAGATCGCTCGGCATCCACGCGTCTATGAGCGTGGCCAGTTCGTCTTCGATCCGATGCACTATCTGGCGCTCCCCGAGCAAAAGCCCGGCGCGCTCGCAGTCAAGCATGCGCAGACTGCGTAGACTGGTCTGCTCAGCCGACTCCGTTGCAGAGCTGGACACTGCTGGAGCCGCTCCAGCATCTGCGGCGGCTCTTGGAAGCCTGCAGGGGCAATCGCGGGGAAATATTGGACGCAGATTTTTTTGAAGCGGCAAGAGCGGCCGGCGCGCCGAGCTTGCTGCCCGCAACTTTGAGGCGGCCTGCAAAGGGAATGATGTAGATAGCTTTTTTGCAGCGGTGGACTTGCTTGATGCGGCTGACTTTGATGGATGGCGGCTCGCGATGCGCCCAGTCTACCGATTAGCCTCCGTGAGCGAAACCATCCAGCGGGCTTTTCTTAACGTCTGGATCGAGTCGAAATCGCTGCCGCTTAGCGTCGGCCATCGGCCCACGATGGCAAAGGCTTTGCGCGTCTTAATGCCTCGCAACTACATTGGGGAGCCTCTGCGCCTTTATCGGGGGCAATGGGCTAAAACAATCTCGGCAGGTCTTGCCTATGGTCTCGCAACCGGCCATCTTGGTCCGGCTGCGTGCGCGCCGAGCTGCATTTGCGTCTTGCCGCAACGCGGCACTTGGCGCCCTCGTAGTGCAGGTGATCATGACCCGGACTTCGCTTTCCCCCGCAGGAATTATGCAACTCGGCACCGCGTTTTGGGGATCAAAAGTGCTCCTCAGCGCAGTGGAACTCGGTCTGTTTTCCGCACTCGCGGGCGGACCGCAGAGCCTTGAGGACTTGACCGCAAAGCTCGGTCTCGATCCGCGCGGCGCACGCGATTTTCTCGATGCGCTGGTCGCCCTCAAAATGCTCGATCGGCATGACGGGCGCTATGGCAATACGCTTGAAACCGATCTCTATCTCGACAGAGCGAAGCCGACTTATGTCGGTGGCATTCTCGAAATGGCGAACCATCGCCTCTACCCCTTCTGGGGCGGCCTCACCGACGCACTGCGAACGGGCGAGGCACAGAACGAGGTCAAGCATGGCGGCCAGAATCTCTTCGCAGAGCTCTATGCCGACCCCGATCGGCTGGCCGGCTTCCTCAAGGCGATGACTGGCGTCAGCCTGCCTTCCGCCAAGGCGATCGCCGGCAAATTCCCATGGGAGAAAGTCTCATCCTTCGTTGATATCGGCTGTGCTCAGGGCGGGCTCTCAGCGGAACTTGCCGTCGCACATCCGCATCTCCAGGGCATCGGCTTCGATCTGTCGCCCGTGCGCCCCATGTTCGAGAAATATTGCGAGGAAAGGAGCGTCGCCGCGCGTGTAAAATTCCAAGCCGGCGATTTCTTCGAGGAGCCCCTGCCTTCGGCCGATGTCATCGTCATGGGCCATATTCTGCACGACTGGGATCTGCAGCAGAAACAAATGCTGGTCGCGAAGGCCTATGCGGCACTGCCGAAGGGTGGCTTTCTGCTCGTCTATGACGCGATGATCGACAATGAACGCCGTGAGAATGCCTTTGGGCTCTTGATGAGCCTCAATATGTTGATCGAGACCCCCGGAGGTTTCGACTATACCGGCGCGGACTGTATCGGCTGGATGAAGGACGCCGGATTCGCCGAGGCGCGCATCGAGCATTTGCAAGGGCCTTATTCCGTCGCCATCGGAACCAAGCCATCGGACTAGAGCGGGATGAGGAAAACCGGGAACCGGCTTTCTGGCGCCATCAAGTTTACACAGAAACTTATCTGCGTATCCCACTCTACACTTATGGAATCGATCACGCTCAAGAAAGGCAGATCAATATTTGGCAAGGACCGGAGCCGGAGCGGGCGGGGCGCCGAAGAGATAGTTGAGGCCGACGCGTGCGATGAAACCTTGATCGGAGAAGCGCACATGGTTGATCGTAGTCGTATCGAGGATAGTATCAGTTGGAACAGCAACCGTATCGCTGGCCAGCTGATAGTAGAGCCCCTCGCCCTTCACCGACCAATTCTGATCGATCTTCACTTCGACGCCGGCACCGGCCGTCCAGCCGACCCGCCAACCGCAATCGCTCCAAGTCGGCTCCGGTGCTTCGTATATGTTGGCCACATAGCTGTTCTCCACATGGCCGGCGGCGACACCACCCGTCACATAGAGCAGCGCGGGATCGACCGCCACGCCCAAACGCATGCGCCCGGTCACGAGCGCATCGATCTTGCTGCTGAATGTTTGATTGCTTGCCAAAAGAGGGGTATCGAACGCCGCATACGTCGAGGTTCTGTTGCTGAGCCAGCTGCCGTCGGCTTCCACACCGATAACGAGCCCACGAATTTGGTAATTATAGCCAGCCGTGCCGCCCAAAGCGACGCCGCTACTTGGCAAATTGCTGTTGCCGCCGCCCGGAAGGCCGCCAAGAACAACCGGGTCATAATCAATGTTAGTGACGGCCAGGTTGTTCCACGAATAACCGGCAGTGCCACCAATATAGAAGCCCGTCCAGCTGAAGACCGGCGGCGGAACATAGGCGGGCGGCCCCTTGATGGACGGCAGAGGTCGGTGGCATAGGCGCCTGTCGTGAGCGCAGCCACAGCTGCGCCGGATAGTAGAACTTTGCGAAGCATCTCGCTCCCCCGCGGTGCTAGGTTGACAAGTTGCCACAACCTATAGTTTTAGCTGTCCCAGACAATGCGCCTTTTACGAGCTTTTTAAAATACGTGGGTGATGTGGCCTTAGCGGTACAATTCCCCAACGTCAGTCGCTGTTCGGTCAGTGACAAAAAATAAGCTGCATCTTCGCGCTGCCTCGGCATTGCTCGGCCGCCACAATCTCTCCAGCCAGCTCGGCATCGAAAGCCGTTCGCTCCGCGCTCTTGAAGCTCGACGATCATCAATCCCGGAAGCGATGATGAATCGTCGTCGAGCCTTTATTCACGCGAACGGTTTCACAACCACGAGAACGATGATGGCAATCATGAAAAGCATCGGCACTTCATCGAGGACGCGATTGAATTTCGGCGAACGCCGATTGCCATCCGATGCGAAACGCCGTCTCGATCGGGCAATAAAAAATAAGCAGCGCCCAGAATTGCCACGCATATGAGCTTTGCCTGAAACCATTTCGCCGCGAGAAAATCCCCGTCGAGCAATCGACAACGAACGCCGTGAGAATGCCTTTGGGCTCTTGACGAGCCTCGATATGTTGATCGAAACCCCAAGGAGGTTTCGACTATACGGGTGCGGATTGCCTCGGCTCGATGAAGGACGCCCGATTCGCCGAGGCGCGCAGCGAGCATCTGCAAGGGCCTTATGGCATGGCCATTGGAACCAAAGCTTAAAGTTGAAGAGCGTGATGTGCAGTCACCCGTCCGGCGCAGCCCGCGCTTTTATTCAGCTCCGGTTAATGATGCGAGGCAGTATCCTGGCCACAGGTGCAACGCCGATCATGGCTTGCATCCGCGGATCATCCACAGGAGATCACCCAATGCTGAAGAAATTTTTCGCCACGACGCTCCTCGTTTCCGCGCTCGCCTTCGCGCCTGCGATCGCGCAAGCCGGCATCATACACCATCATCACCATCATCATCACGTCGTTCACCACCATCATCATCATTATTGATGGTGTGACGAGCAGCGAAAGAGATAGCTGTTCGTTTCCGAGCTAAGACCGCACCGGCTCGCGAAAACCGGTGCGGCAATCGCCAACGCTTCAAGAGAGCGACGAGACAAGGCTAGATCGGCGTCAATGCAGCGGTGCCTTTTTGAGGAAACGATAGCGATCGGCCGAGGTGACCCTCATGTCGAAGACATCGCCTTCGCGATCGATCCGCAACGGCACTTCAACTCCAGCCTCGCCCAAAGTCCAGATGGCGCGGAAGCAATCCGCGAGCCGGTTCACCTCCCGCCCCGCCACCGCGAGCACCAGGTCACCCTCCCGCAAGCCGGCCCGCCGGGCAGGACCATCACCGGCAAGCCCGATAATGACGATGCCGCCGGTAGCCTCTGCCGCAAAGAGGCCGAGCCACGGCCGCAGCGGCCGATTGGCGCGCCCGAATGTCCGAAGATCATCGAAGATCGGTAAAAGCGCCTCGATCGGCACGACCATATTGAGGGCAATCACCTGTTCGCCGTGAAGCTGATGCGGCACTTGCAGCGAACCAATGCCCCAGAGATCGCCCGATGGGCTGATCAATCCGGTGCCGCCCCAATGCGGATGCCCCGGCGCAGTGAAGATCGCATCATCGAGCACATATTCCCAATAGCCGGCGAATTGCTGGCGGGCGACAATATGTGCAGCGATTGCGCCATGACAACCGCCACTGCCGGCCAGCACAACACGGTCGCCCGGATGCGCCAGGCGCGAATCGCCGAGCGGCAGGGCCGGACAATCGAGCGGGCCTTGCGCCTGCACAAGGCCGAAGCCCGTCGCATAATCATAGCCGACCATATGCGCAGCGAGGACACGGCCCTTCCCCGTCGTCAGCCAGATCTCACTTGCTTCAACGATGAGATAGCCGATGGTCAACAGCAGATTGTCGGTGCCGATCACCACTGCATTGCCGGTGCGCTCCATGCCGAGCGCATCAGCCGTATGGGCATCTGACGGGACGCGCGACGTCAGCGCGACAATCGCACCAAGCGCGTGATCGAGATCGAAGCCATAATCGCGCGGCCGCGGCTGCGCCTCCGGCGGCACTTCCCGATCATCAAAATCTTCCTGCATCTCGCGCTCCCTGCTCTCCTCTCTTTCGATCAAGCCAAGAAAGAGCGACCAAATTCTGGCCGCGCGCCACGGTCGCAGCGAAGCAGGCCGATCTCAAGGCGCAAGCGTTGGTCTCAGCGTTTGATCGCAACGAGCGTGACTTCGTTGACGAGACTATTGGCGAGCACAAGGTCGCCGCTCTTGCTGACCGAGGTGTTGCGCACGATGTCGCCGCCGCCGGGGATCGCCCAGGTTTCAAATTGCGCCGTCTTCGGATCGAAACGCACGATCGTGTTCGGCTTGGCATTGGACTCGCTGTACCAGATGGCGCCGTCGGTCGCCGAAATACCATAGGGTTGCGATTTCGGCCCGCTCGGCGAGGCCCATTCCGTGACGGCACCTGTCGCAGGATCGAGCCTGCCGAGATAGCCGCGGGAGAAATCCGTATACCAGACGATGTCGTCGCCCGTGATCGCGATGCGGCGCGGCCGCGCAGCTCTGTCGGGCAAAGGATATTCAGTGATCGCATGGGTCTTTGGATCGATGCTGCCGACACGATTGGTGCCGAATTCGACGAAGAAGGGCACGCCGCGCGAATTGACTGCGATCCCATAGGGCCGCGCATTCGGCGTCGGCGGCGTGAAGAGCGCAATTTTGCCGGTCTTGGGATCGAGCCTGCCGATCTTGTTTGCGGCCTGAACCGTGAACCAGATGATGCCGTCTTGATCGAAGACGAGCGAATGCGGATCACGCGCTTCAGGATCAGGCAGAGGAAATTCGCGCACTGCACCGGTCTTGGGATCGAGCTTGCCGATCAGGCCTGCCGCATTCGCCGTGTACCAGATATTGCCGTCCCTGTCCTCGACGAGGCCATGCGGTCCGCCATGCGGCGTCGGCAGAGCATATTCCTTGATCTCTCCCGTTTTCGGATCGAGATGGCCGAGAACATTGGCGAGCTGGCCCGTATACCAGATCGTTCCGTCCGCGGCGGCAAGCGGATCATGCGGCCGCGAGCCCAGCGTCGGCACCTGCCATTCCTTGAACGAGACCTTGACCTTTCCGGGAATGAGGGCGGCCGAGGGCTTGTCCTTCTCCGGGAAATTCGCGACGAGATATTGCTTCACCGTCGCGACCTGAGCCGCATCGAGCGGCGCGCCCTGATTGAGCATCATGCGCAGGATCATGTTCCAGCCTGCAGCGGTGTGGCCGTTGCCGACGCGGGCGAAGAAATTGTGACAGCTCATGCAGACAGTGGCGACGATCTCTTTGCCCCGCCCCTCCGGCAAGGTCTGGCCCGACGCCGGCAGCGCCATAATCAAAAGCTGCGCCGCGACAAAGACAAAGGCAGAGGCGTGCAACTTTGTCGCCCACGAATGATGCGACTTCATCGAGCGATCGCTTTTGAGCATGGATCAATCTCCGGAGGTTGGGCCGTTTCGTCGCTTTGTTGGACGGCCTCAAGCGGAATTGGCAAATCGATTCCGCGTGAGGCGCTGAGCCTCAAGGCCTTTCGGCACCGCACCTTCTTGCGATTGCACGGGCACGGATTCCAAGGTTAAGCTGCTTTGTCCCGACAATCGTTTTACGATGCCGAAAGATGATCCTCATCCTTCGGTCGAATCGGATTTTCGATCCTGCCGAACGCCTCGCGCGAGGCGGCCCAGGGCTCGTTCGTTCGGGCCTTCGGGTCAAAACATACGGGGACGGGACAGAACGGAGAAACGCTCGATGAACAAGATTTCGATACTCGCAGCCGCCAGCACGACGGCCCTGCTGCTCTCTTGCCTTTCCGCTGCCGCGGTCGAAACTGTTTATAAGGTGCCGTCAAGCGCGCCGGTTGCTGAGGTCTGGAAGAAGATCGGTGATTTTTGCGGGATCGGCACCTGGCATCCTGCCATCGCGAAATGCGAATTGTCGAAAGACGGCAAGGAGCGCACGCTGACCCTGAAAAGCGGCGGAACCATTGTCGAGCCTTTGGTCAAATGGAACGACAAGGCGCACAGCTACACTTATAGGATCAAGACGAGCCCTCTGCCGGTCGAGCATTATATCTCGACCCTCAAAGTGGTGAAGAAGGGCAAGGGCTCGCTGATCATCTGGTCCGCCCATTTCAAGGCTAAAGGGGCGAGCGATGCCGAGGCCAACAAGACCATAGAGGGGATCTTCAAGGCCGGGGCCGACGCGCTCGCAATGTGAGGTGAGCGGCGGTCGCCTTCGTTTACTGCTTCAATCTGACTTCGCGCGGCTCGGACCGCGCGATTTCACTTGGCCAGGGAAGTCACTTGGGCGGGAACTCCATCGACGCGATAAATCCGTGCGGCTGGCCGGGCGGCGGCGGCGGAAAAGGTGCGGCCCGGTGTATGGCCGCCACAGCTTCGGCATCGAGCTCGGGGTGGCCGCTCGTGCGATAGACCGCCTGGTGGGTGAGATCGCCGCGTTCGTCGAGCCAGAACGCCACCACGACCCTGCCTTCGATATGCTGGGCACGGGCGCTCGCCGGATAATGCTGCTGCCGCATGATCAGCCCATAGAGGGTGCAGAGATAAGTATTGGTGTCGCAATGGCCGCCGCTAATTGGCGACGGCTTCGCAGGCGCAGCGATCGCGAAATTGGGCGACTGGCTGAGCGCCGCAAACTCCCGCGCCAGCGCCTCCCTTTGGTGATTTGGCACTGGCGCCTTCTGCTTGGCCTGCTTCGCTTTCTGCGTCGGCTTCGGGTCTTTCATCGGCGCCGCTTTGCTGAGCGCCTCGGCGTCGGCCTTGTCATCCGGCTCATCCGGCGCGGCAGTGCGCTCGGCCGGCTCCGGCGCGGCATTCTGTGACTGTGTTACCGGCTTGTCCGGCGTCGGCTTGGTCTCGGTCGAAGGCGTCGGCTTAGCTGGCGTTGGCGACACGCTCTTATCGGCATTGCTCTCCCGTTGCACCTTTTCGTCATTAGGCGGGGGCGGTGTATCGGTCGCCGGTTTTTCATAATGGGGTTTCTGCTTTGGCTGTGGCTGTGGCTTTGGCGCGTCCTTCTTAGGTTCCGGCGGCGGCGGCAGCACCACGACCTCGACGGGAATTTCCTTTGGCGGAGGCTGCGGCTTCGAATGGTCGCGCAGGACAAGGAAAGTCAACAGCGCCCCATGCAGGAGACAGACGACAATGACGAGCGCGGTGAAACGGCCCTTCGCATAGCGCAGCCAAGGATCGATCGGCGCCAGAAACCGATCATTCGGATCAGCGACGACAGCTTGAGCAGGGGCCGAAGATCTAGGTGTCACGGGTAGCTGTCGAAATCACACGAAACAGTGTCGGAAGCGCGCAACCAAGCGGCCCGGTTTGTCAAGCCTCGCTCAGACAAGCAGAGCCGGCTCTGTCCTTCTTCTCTAAGCCGCCGGCAACACAGGTCAATGACTTAAAACTTGCCTCTACGCGCGGCGCGGAGAGCCGCGATGAAGACACTTTTCGACTGGTCGGCCTATGACACTTACGGCATCGGCGACGCTTATTCCGGGATTCCTGCCACCGGCGGGAATTATGCCAAAACGGTCGCTGTCTGTATGCACAGCCGCGATTGTCAAAACCAAGGCAAGGGCGTCATGTGCCCGAGCTATCGCATCACCGGGGACCGCGCTCATTCGACCGAAGCGCGCGTCGCCGCCTTCAAGGCGGCCCTCAACGGCGAATAGGGCGACAAATCCTTCGACGATCCACGGCTTGCCGCGAGCATGGATCTTTGCCTCTCCTGCAAGGCTTGCAAGAAGGAATGCCCGAGTTCCGTCGATAGGAGGCTGATCAAGGCGGAATATCTCGCCCAGCACCAGCGCGGCCATCTGCCGCGCGCACAAACCCCCAAAGTGATTCTTGAAACGCCCGAAAATTTCTAGATAGCCGTTTCAATTCAGTTAGTTAAGGATTTATGGCCAAACCTTGACAGGGTTTGAAAGCATTTTTATGGTGCGCGCCGCTTGAAGGGCAAAGTTGCGCGCGGCAGGGCTTTCGTGGTCTTTGCCCGTCGCATCGGTCGTGCTCGCTTTTCGCATCGGCGCGCCTTATAGATCGCCGTCCGTTCTCATCGGGAGGCGGGAAGCGGTCATGGCGCAAAATGTGAATGGGAACGGCCGGGGCGAGGGCCGCCAAGACAAGCGAAACAAGGGAGACGAAGACGCTGCCCTGCGGGCGCGGCTCGAGACATTGTCAAGCGCGCTCGACGCACGGCGAAAGCAAACGGCGGCGCGTGAGCAGAGCGAGGCCGATCTCTCGGGTCAATCGCTCGGCAAGGCGATGAACCTCGGCTTTCGCGTGCTCGCCGAGTTTGTGGCAGCGGTTGGCGTCGGCACACTCATCGGCTGGCAGCTCGACGTCTGGTTTCACACCGGGCCGATCTTGCTGATCGTCTTCCTGATCCTCGGGACGGCGGCCGGGTTCATGAGTATCTATCGCCTCGCCGCCGGTCCGACCGGACCAAAGCGCGGCTCAGATTAGTTTCGGGCGCCATTTCAAAGGTGGCTTGGCGCCATTTCAAGGGTGGTTTAAGTGGCCGAAGAACAGGGCATGGATCCGATCCACCAATTCGCGATCGAGCCGATCGTCAACTGGCATCCGTTCGGCATCAATGCCAGTTTCACCAATGCCTCGCTGTTCATGGTGATCATCGTCGGCGCAGCCGCTTTGTTCATGCTGGCCGGCACGAGTCAAAAGACGCTCGTTCCGAACCGGTGGCAATCGCTGGCCGAAATGACCTATGAATTCGTCGCCTCGACGGTACGGCTTTCGGCCGGAAAGGACGGGATGCGTTTCTTCCCGTTTATTTTCAGCCTGTTCATCTTCGTGCTTCTCTCCAATCTGATCGGCCTTTTCCCTTACACTTTCTCGGTGACGAGCCAGATCGTGGTGACAGCGGCACTCGCCATATTGGTAATCTCGTTGGTGCTCGTTTATGGCTTCTTCCGGCACGGGCTGCACTTCCTTCGCCTCTTCGTCCCCTCGGGGGTGACGCCGCTGCTGCTGCCCTTTCTGGTCTTGATCGAAGTGATCTCCTTCGCATCGCGGCCGATCAGCCTTTCGGTTCGTCTCTTCGCCAATATTCTCGCCGGCCATATCACGCTGAACGTCATGGGCGGCTTCGTCGCCGCCCTGCTCGGCGCTGGCGCCTTCGCCATCATCGCGCCTCTGCCGCTGATCGCCACTGTGATCTTCTTCGCCCTGGAGCTGCTCGTCGCCGTGCTGCAGGCCTATGTCTTCGCCATTCTCTCTTGCGTCTATATCAATGACGCAATTCATCCGGGCCACTGAATAAAGAGCGCAACAACAGATCGGTCGCCCTATCCAACAGGAGCATATAATGGATCCCGCAGCAGCTAGATATTTGGGTGCCGGCATCGCCGCGATCGGCATGGGTGCCGCCGCGGTCGGCGTCGGATTGATTTTCGGCAATTTCCTTTCCGGCGCGCTACGTAATCCGACGGCGTCCGACGCGCAGTTCGGGCGCGCCTTCATCGGCGCGGCGCTGGCGGAAGGTCTCGGGATCTTCGCCTTCCTCGTCGCGATCCTTCTCCTGTTCGTGCTCAAGTGAGCAAAGGATGAGGCAGACGCGGGCCGAGGCTTGCGCGGCCCGCGTTCCATGTTCGAACAATAGTTGATGTGTGACAATCGCAAACGGACCTGAAGATGGCGACCAGCGCTGAGCATGGCCAGACGGCGGGCACACAAGTGCCTGCGGGGACGAGTTCCTTCCCGCCCTTCGACCCGGCCAATTTCTCCCCTTTGCTTGTCTGGCTCGTCCTGAGCTTCGGCGCGCTTTATCTCTTGATGTCGAAGCTCGTTTTGCCGCGCGTCGAATCGATCCTGCATGACCGCAAGGCGAAGATCGACGGCGATCTCGGCGCGGCCTTCGCCAAGCGGGCCGCAGCCGACCAAGCCTCGGCCGATTACCAAAAGACCCTCGCCGACGCCAAGGCACGTGCGCAGGCGCTGGCACAGCAGGCCCATGCAAGGCTTGCCGCCGAGGCCGACGCCAAGCGTCATGCGCTGGAGGCCGACCTCTCCGCCAAGATTGCCGCCGGCGAGGCGGAGATCGAAGCCGTGAAAGCCAAGGCCATGGCCAATGTCGAGCAGATCGCGCAAGACGCGGCGACGGCCATCGTCGAACATTTGACCGGCAAGCCGGCGGATGCCAAAGCGATCGCCGCGGCGATCGCCACAGCGAAATCCTAAAGCGACGGAGCGCCGCCATGCATCTCGATGCGGAATTCTGGGTCTTCATCGGCTTCGTCATCTTCATCGGCGTGCTCGGCTATTTCCGCGTGCATACGAAGATCGCCGTGACGCTCGACGAACGCGCGGCGCGGATCAAGAAGGAGCTCGCGGAGGCAGCAGCTCTGCGCGCCGAGGCCGAAGAGCTGCTTGCCTCTTTCGAAAGGAAGAAAATCGAAGCCGAGGCAGAAGCTGCTGCCATTATCAAGCAGGCAGAGACCGAGGCCGAACTCATCGCCCGCGAAGCGTATGAGCGGGTCGCCGAATTCATTCGCCGCCGCACCAAACAGGCGGAGGAAAAGATCGCGGCTGCTGAAACCGCCGCGACAGCTCAAGTTCGTGCCGCCGCCGCCGATGCCGCAACCAAGGCCGCGGAGATCGTGTTGAAGGCCGAGGCCAAGGGCCGCTTCGGCGAAGAGCTGATCAGCAAAGGCATTGCCGATCTCAAGCATCTGCTGCACTGAGGCCATCCCTCCAGCGCAATTTCATCGCCATCATCGGATCAGATCAAAAAAGGGCGGCCCCGCGGTGCCGCCCTTTTCTGACTGCGGATCGCATTGACAGGCTTGCTCCTACGGCTGCCGCTATAATGTCCTCGCACGCGGGCCGAACGCATCCGATAAGGGTCGGTCAATCCTTCACCCAATCGGCGCATTTTTCCACATCTGCCTGCGCTCCCCAGGGCTCAATCGGCACGGTCGAGGTCGAATTCTTCGGCGAGCCTTCGATCAGCTTGTCGCTATAGACCATATAGACGAGGACGTTGCGCTTCTTGTCGCAGCCGCGCACGATCTGCATCTTCTTGAAGAAGAGCGAACGCCGTTCGCGGAACACGACATCGCCCTGCCCGAATTTTTCCTTGAATTTGACCGGCGCATATTGCCGGCAAGCGAGCGAAATATCCGAAACCTGCTCGGCAAGCCCGAGCGTGCCGGCGATGCCGCCCTTTTCCGGCACGGTGAAATAGCAAGCGACGCCGTCCATGGCCGGATCATCGATCGCATAGGTTGCAAGCTTGTCGTTCGGCGTCAGAAATTTGAAGACGGTGGATTTGCGAAAGATCAGCTCCGGTCCTTCAGCCGAAGCCGTGAGCGGCGCCGCGGCGATCAGACCGAGGCTCAGAAGGCCGATGAGGCTCGGCCGCAAAATCGACAGGATCATGGGAGGAAGTGCTCCTGATGAGGGGCGCCGGCACGGCGCCGCAAAAGCGTGAGGAGCCGCCGCTCGACATCCTTTGCGCGCCAACTGACATAAAGGAAGTGGAGCCCGAGCGGAAGGATCGACAGGCCATGGCGAATGGGAATAGATCTCGGCGTGATCTTGCGATTCGGATCTGGACCGCTTGAACATAGTCTTTTCCACGCGGCGGGCCGGCCCTTTTAGGCTGATGCGGGCATTTGCGCGCAAACGCAGACGCGCCAATCGAAATGAAGAATCGGGCCCTCCCATTGGACCGGGTCTTTTCCAGCGCAGGCCGCAAACCAGGGCCCAAAACCGCGCCGCTTGGATCGAAATCTGAACCAAGCCGTGCTATCGCAGCCGCGCACGGCAGCCGCCACGTCGAGGCGCGTCATCATGCGGCACTATGCAATGCAGCAGACGAGCAATGAATGAACGTCTCATATAGGATCTTGCGTGCCGCATGCCGCTCCCGGCTCGGTCTCCTCTTCTTTGTGGCGGTAGCGGTCTGCACAGGCAGCAGCGCCGCCATCACCCAGGGTCTCGATTGTGGCCAGCTCCTCGGCCAGATCAGCGCCTTGGATCGCGCCAATGCGCAGACAAATCCCTACGTCGGCGCCGTAAAGAAGCAGCGGGTCGAGATCGAGCGCTCGGTGAGCTACGCTCATTCAATCGGCTGCGACAGGCAGCAGTTTCTCTTTTTCGGCAGCCCGCCGCCGGCGCAATGCCCGCGGCTCAACGCCCAGATCCAGCGGATGCGCGCCAATCTCGGGCAATTGGAAGCGAACGCCGCCCGCAGCAATAATTCGCCGCAACGGCAGGACCTCGTTGGCCGCTACAATGCTTATTGTCGGCAGCAGCAGCCGCGCGGCTTTCTTGAATCGCTCTTCGGCGGCGGCAATCCCGCTCCGCAACCAACCGACGTGCCAGCAGGCGACCTTCCACCGGCGCAAGACGAACAAAAGCCAACCGGCGGTGCGGAGGCCCTGTGTGTGCGCACCTGCGACGGCGGCTTCTTTCCGCTGATCTATTCCGCCCGGCGTGTGAGCCCCGAGACCCTTACGGAGCTTTGCAAGGCCTCTTGCCCGAACGCTGAAGTGCGGGTCTATACCCGCGTGCCTGGCCAAGAGGTTAAGACCGCCGTCGCGCTCGACGGCACGCCCTATATGGATCTGCCGGCTGCGCTCAAATTCGAGAAATCCTTCAATTCCGCCTGCACATGCAAGCCGCCCGGACAGTCATGGTCGGAAGCCTTGGCGAATGCGGAACTCATTCTCGGGCATCAACGCAATGGCGACATCATTGTGACGCCGGAAAAATCAGCGGAAATGTCGCGTCCGAAACTCGATGCTGCACAACGTTCGAAACTGATCGCGACGACATCGGCAAAAGCCGCCGCGGCAGCCAAAGCGGCGAGCAAATCCACCGACGATATTGAGGCGCGCGACGCAGCCAGCGCCGCGCAAGTGCCGACCGCGAGCGATGATTCGGCCGGTATTGCGACGGGCGACGTCAAACCGACCGCCTCTTTCCCGCAAGGCGAAGGCAAGACCGTCGAGGTCACAGGCCCGGATGGGACGAAGCGGCAGGTGCGGATAGTCGGACCTCAGCCTTGAGCCGGCCGATGAGGGGCAGAAGCACCGCAAGTTCCGGCCCGTCCTCGCGCCCCGTCAAGGCGAGCCGCAAGGGATGAAACAGGGCCCTGCCCTTGCGGCCGGTCTCGACCTTGAGCGCCGCCGTCCATTTCGCCCAGGTGGCGCCGTCCCATGGCTCCTCGGGCAACAGCGCCCGCGCGACCTTTAAAAATTCCGCATCTTCGATGATCGGATCGATCTCCCCCTCAACGATCCGCCACCAATCGACGACCTCAAGAAAAACCGAGAGATTGCCGCGCACCGCGAGCCAAAATGCTTCCGCTTTGTAGCCGGAAATATCGTGCGCCGCGAGCCGGTCGCGGGCCGCCTCATAAGGCATTTGGTGCAAAGTGCGGGCGGAAAGGCCGGCGAGCTCGGCCGGGTCGAACCGCGCCAGGTTGCGCGAGACATGCGAGAGCTCGAGCTCGGCTGCAAGCGCATCGAGCGACTGGACCGGATGGACGGAATCGGACGTGCCGGTCAAAACGGCGAAGGCGGCGACCGCCAATGATTCGATGCCGCTGTCGCGCAAGGCGGCGATTGACAGGGCGCTGCTGCGCTTCGAAAGGCCTTCGCCCGAGGCCGATGTCAACAAATTGTGATGTCCGAAGAGAGGGACGGCCTCCGGCCCCGCCAGAGCTTCGAAGAGCTGGATCTGGACCGCCGTATTGGTGACATGATCCTCACCACGGATAATATGACTGATTTTGAACTCGATATCGTCGATAACCGATGGCAAAGTGTAGAGATAGGTGCCGTCTTCCCGCAAAAGGACTGGATCGGACAAGGAGGCGCAATCGATATGGCTTTCGCCGCGGACGAGATCTCTCCACCGCGCGATATGGTGGTCGAGCTTGAAGCGCCAATGCGGCCGCCGGCCCTCGGATTCGAGCCGGGCGCGGGCCTCTGGCGTGAGGGCAAGGGCGGCGCGGTCATAAATCGGTGGCTGGCCGCGCGCCTGCTGCCGCTTGCGCCGACGCTCGAGCTCGTCTGCCGTTTCATAACAGGGATAAAGACGGCCCGCCGCCCGCAATCTCTCCGTCGCAGTGTGATAAAAGGCGACACGCTGGGACTGGCGGAGGGTCAAATCGGGGTGGATGCCAAGCCAGGCGAGGTCGACTTCGATCCCCTGGGCATATTCTTCCTTGGATCTTTCCACATCAGTGTCATCGAACCGAAGAATGAATTGTCCATGCTGCTTCCTGGCGAAAAGGAAGTTCATGAGTGCGGTTCGGGCATTGCCGATGTGGATACGGCCGGTCGGCGAGGGCGCGAAACGGACGATGGGGGGCGACATGATTTTCCTTGGATCGGACGAGCCGGCCGGGCGTTCCGGCTGCGGCGCGGCCGAAGACTGCATGGCGTTCTATATGGCGTTTTAACAAGCATGACATGCCGGCCCCGAGAGTCACGGATTTGTCGCATCGGGGTCGCGCCGCGCTCGGATGCCTCGAAGGCTTTCCGCGAGACCCAGGAGGCCGAGCGCAGCCGACTTGTACCCGATCAGACATGCAATTCAACCTGCGGCCAATCTGCGGCGGCGGCATAGGCAGTTGACGGCGGACCGGGATTTCGATTGTGAGACGAGTGGATCAGTATTTTCGACCATGTCCGGGACTATTCCGGCGTTACCCTTGTTTGATGGGCTGACACATGCTGGGGACTGACGATATGATTCTCGCTTATGGGACGGGCCTTATCTGCCTCGTTCTGATGGTCCTCAATTTCATCAGCGTCGGCATTGCGATCAGGCGGGCGAAGCCGCGCCGCGCGCCGCTGCCGCCGCCCAAGGACGCGCCCGCCGTCAGCCTGGTGCGGCCCGTCTGCGGCATCGACAATTTCTGCGAGGAAACGCTCGGCTCGAGTTTTCGCCTCGATTATCCCGCCTACGAGGTGATCTTCTGCTGCGCTAGAGCCACCGATCCCGTCGTTCCCGTCGTCGAGAAGCTGATCGCCGCGCATCCCGAAGTGCCGGGCAGCCTCATCATCGGCGACGAGAAAGTCAGCGCCAATCCCAAGCTCAACAATTGCGTGCGCGGCTGGGACGCGGCCAGCCATGAATGGATCATTCTGGCCGATTCCAATGTGCTGATGCCACAGGATTATATCCAGCGGATGCTGGCGAGCTGGGGGCCGAAAACCGGCCTCGTCTGCTCCATGCCGCAAGGCTCGCATCCGAAAAATCTATGGGCGGAGCTGGAGATCGCCATCCTCAATACGTATCAGGCGCGCTGGCAATATTCGGCGGATGGCGTCGGCACGGGATTCGCCCAAGGCAAGAACATGCTCTGGCGGCGCGATATTCTGGAAGCCGGCGGCGGCATCCGTGCGCTCGCTGCCGAAATCGCCGAAGACGCCGCCTCGACCAAGCTGGTGCGCCGCGCCGGACTCAAGATCCATCTCGTCGACAGCCCCTTCGAGCAGCCGCTCGGCAAGCGCTCGTTCCGCGATGTCTGGCTCAGGCAGATCCGCTGGGCCCGCATGCGGCGGAAAACCTTCCCCGGCCATTATGCGCCAGAGATTCTAGCGGGGCCCGCCGTGCCGGTCATTCTCGCGAGCTACACGGCACATCTCATGGATTGGAATGTGGTGCTCGCCGCCGGCCTGACGCTTGGCCTTCTCTACTGCGCCGAATTCATCCTCGCGCGCGCCAACCGCTGGTATTTCTCCTGGCGGTTGCCGCTCTTCTTCCTACTGCGCGATCTGATGCTACCGGCAATATATGTGGACGCCTGGCTGCTCGATGATTTCACTTGGCGCGGCAATGCGATGAGCGTGCGCGAGGAAGAACGGCCGAGCACGTGAGGCGCAATAAGCGCGGCCGTTGAGAAGCCGGCTGCGCGCCTAAGCTTGTCTTGCCGAGCAGCTCGGCCCCTCACGCATATTGCGCAATGCCATTGCCGAAGGACCAGTTCTCCTTCGCCACTTCAATGAGATTGATGAAGACGTTTTCCGGCCGAATGCCGGGATCGCGCGACAGGCGATCGGCGATCGCGGCGTAGAGCGCCTTCTTCTGCTCCACCGTGCGGGTGTTGCTCACCGTGATCTGAATGATGACGAGATCGTCGTCACGGGCAATGCCGAGATAATTCCGACCATAGACGAAATCCTCTTCACCATATTCATCGATCGTCATGAAGCGATCGTCTTCCGGCACGTTGAAGGCCTCGCGCATGGCGGCATAGATATGATCGAGAATGGCGCGCTTATAGGCAGGAGATTTGCCTTTTCGCAAGGACACGCGCGTCAAAGGCATGGCAGAGACCTCGATCTCACTGACTAATCGTGATTTTACCGCGTACCGCCTGAACTTTAGATGACATCGGCGCGCTTGGCGCTTTGCACATGATCCGGCAGAGCGATGATGCGGGCGCCGCGCCGCGACGTGAAGATACCGTAGATCCAGGAGATCGCCACGACGAAGCGGTTGCGGATGCCGATCAGGAAGTAGATATGGGCGACGCTCCAGAAGAGCCAGCCGAAAAATCCCTTCAAGGTCAGATGATCGAGGTTGAGCTTCACGACGGCAGCATGGGTGCCGATCGTCGCGAGATCGCCCTGATGCTGATAGACGAAGGGTGCAGGGCGCGGCTTGCCGGAAAGTTCGCCGGCGATGAGCTTGCCGACATAGCGGCCCATTTGTTTCGCCGCCGGCGCAATGCCCGGCACTTGCTGGCCTTTGCGATCGAGCACCGCGGCCGTATCGCCGATAGCGAAGATCTCCGAATGGCCGGGCACGGAGAGATCCAGCTCGGCTTTGATGCGGCCCGCCTGATCATGCGCGGCGCCGACCCATTTCGCCGCCGGCGAAGCGACGACACCGGCGCCCCAAATGATCGTGCTGGCCTCGATCCTTTCGCCATTGACGGTGACGCCGGTCGCATCGCAATCGGTCACGCGCGAGGAAGTCATCACGGTGACGCCCATTTTTTCAAGCGTGCGCTCGGCATAGGCCGAGAGATTTTCGGGAAAGCTCGGCAAAAGCCGCGGCCCCGCCTCGATCAAGAGAATGCGTGCGGAGCGGGGATCGATCTCGCAGAAATCATCGTGCAGCGTCTGCAAGGCCACTTCGGCGATCGCACCCGCCATTTCGACGCCGGTCGGGCCGCCGCCGACGATCACGAAGGTCAAAAGCGCGCGCCGCTTCGCCTCGTCGGAGACGAGCTCGGCATGTTCGAAAGCGAGCAGCAGCCGACCGCGGATCTGCGTCGCATCGGCAATGGTCTTGAGGCCCGGCGCATATTCGGCCCATTCGTCATGCCCGAAATAGGAATGCGTCGCCCCGGTCGCGAGCACGAGATAGTCATAGGGCAAAGTGACGGAATCGGTCTGCACCGTTTTCGCCGCCGCATCGACGCCCGTGACCTCCGCCATCAAGACCCGCACATTGCGCTGGCCGCGCAAAATGCCGCGAATCGGCCAAGCGATATCGGCAGGAGACACCACGGCTGTCGCGACCTGATAAAGCAGCGGCTGAAAACAGTGATGGTTCTGGCGATCGACGAGAGTGATTTCGATCGGAAGGCCGCTGAGGGCGCGGGCGACGGAAAGACCGCCGAAACCACCGCCAATGATAACGACCTTCTTGCCGTTCGGATAATGCTCCACGCGCTACCTTCGCTCGGTCTGAGGGGTCAAGAGGCTATCGCGCTATCTAGCGCGAATCGCGCTTATCGTTTGATAAATAAATTAAATCCACCCCCTGAAAAATTCTACGGGTCGACCAAGATAAAACCTAGAAAGCTTCGAACCTGCCGGCCATAGCTTAAGCGGTACTGTTGCGGGTCGGGCGGGCTTGGCGCGGGCAAAACACCGCTTATCCGCCTTTCGATAGATAGGTGCCTGGCATAGCTTAGACTTTCGTCCGGCTAGGCGACCTTCGAAATCCTTGCTTTAAGCCGGCACGATCGCGAAATGGCCTGCGCCCGACGTCAATCTCGAAGATCCATCCGCGAGCCTCCCATAGGCCGGCCTGGAGCGGTCGCGCCGTCAAAAGGCCCGTCCGGCCAGGCAGCAAGCCGGTCGCCTGCAAGCGGCATCCCTTCACACAAGGGCGCAAGCCAGCTCATTCATGGCGGGAGCAAAAGCGGCGAGCCGGCGCATTCCTCTGGCACGCAATCAATGTTAAGCCCTCGACGATCGGGAGCCAATTAGATGCATGATGATTATCGCGATACCCACGGCCTGAAGATTGCGCCCGTCCTCGCCGATTTCATCGAGCAGGAAGCGCTGCCCGGCACCGGGATCGCTGCCGACGTCTACTGGGCCGGCTTGGCGCGGCTCGTCGCGGAATTCGCGCCCAAAATCGCCGCGCAACTCGAGATCCGCGACGCATTGCAGGCGAAAATCGACGCCTATCACATGGCGCATAAGGGCCAGGCCTTCAATGTCGGGGCTTATGAAGGCTTTTTGCGCGACATCGGCTATCTCGCTCCCGAACCCGAGGATTTTGCGATCCGCACCGAACATGTGGATGCAGAGATCGCCGTGATCGCGGCGCCGCAATTGGTCGTGCCACTGTCCAATCCGCGCTATGTGCTCAACGCCGCCAATGCACGCTGGGGCTCGCTCTATGACGCGCTCTATGGAACCGACGCCATCGCCACCACGGGCGGCGCCGAACGCGGCAAGAGCTACAACCCCGTGCGCGGCGAGAAGGTCATCGCCTGGGCCCGCGATTTTCTCGACGACTGCGTGCCGCTGGCCGCCGGCAGCCATAAAGACGTCGTCTCCTATCGCATCGATCATAGTCGGCTCGACGCCAAACTCGGCAGTGGCACCGTCACCGGTTTGAAAGCACCCGACCAGTTCCGTGCCTATCACGGCGCGGCGGCGGAGCCCTCCGCCATTCTCCTGCGCAACAACGGCCTTCACATCGAGATCACGATCGATCGGGCGCATCCGATCGGCCGCGACGATCGCGCCGGCGTCGCCGATGTCATTCTTGAAGCGGCGGCCACCACCATCATGGATCTCGAAGACAGCGTCGCCGCCGTCGACGCCGCCGACAAGGTCGATCTTTATCGCAATTGGCTCGGCCTGATGAAGGGCACGATCAGCACCACATTCGAGAAGGAGGGCCGCAAGCTGGAGCGGCGGCTCGCGCCGGACAGGCTCTATACGCAGGCTGATGGCACGAGCCTCGCGCTCTCGGGACGCAGCCTGATGCTGGTGCGCAATGTCGGCCATCATATGATGAGCGACTCCGTGCTGGCGGGTGGCGTGCCCATACCCGAAACCTTGCTCGACGCTTCTGTCACCGCGCTCGTCGCGTGGCATGATCTCCGCCGCACCGAAGGCCGAAGCAACAGCACCGAGGGCTCCGTTTATATCGTCAAGCCGAAACTGCATGGGCCGGCGGAAGTCGCTCTCGCCGATCAGATCTTCGCAACCGTCGAGGATTGTCTCGGCCTGCCCCGCTTCACTTTGAAGATGGGCATTATGGACGAGGAGCGGCGCACCACGGTCAATCTCAAAGCGGCGATCAAGGCCGCAGCGGACAGGATCGTCTTCATCAACACCGGCTTCCTCGATCGCACTGGCGACGAGATCCATACGTCGATGGAAGCCGGGCCGATGATCCGCAAGAACGACATGAAGAAATCGGCCTGGATCGCGGCCTATGAAGATTGGAATGTCGACATCGGGCTTGCCTGCGGCCTGCCGGGACGGGCGCAGATCGGCAAGGGCATGTGGGCGGTGCCCGATCACATGGCGGCCATGCTCGCGGAAAAAATCGCGCATCCGCAAGCCGGCGCCAGCACCGCCTGGGTGCCCTCGCCGACGGCTGCGGTTCTGCATGCGACGCATTACCACCGCGTCGACGTCGCTCGTCGTCAGGCGGAATTGCGCAGCCGCCCGCGCGCAAAATTATCCGATATTCTCACCATTCCGATCTGCCGCGGCAATTGGGAGCCGCGCGATGTGCAGGAAGAGCTCGACAATAATTGCCAAGGCATTCTCGGCTATGTCGTGCGCTGGATCGACCGCGGCATAGGCTGTTCGAAAGTGCTAGACATTCATGATGTCGGTCTCATGGAAGACCGCGCCACTTTGCGGATCTCGAGCCAGCATGTCGCCAATTGGCTGCATCACGGCATCGTCACCGAAGCGCAAGTGTGGGACACTCTAAAGCGCATGGCGGCTGTCGTTGATCGGCAGAACGGGATCGATCAGATCTATCGGCCGATGGCGCCCTCTTTCGACGGGCCTGCCTTCAAGGCGGCGGCGGATTTGATTTTCAAAGGCCGGGCGCAGCCGAACGGCTATACGGAATTTGTGCTGCACGCGCGCCGCCGCGAGGCGAAGGCGCATGTGAGCTAGCCTTCCGCAAGGCTTGCCCACGGTCCGATATGCGCGTCAGGTGATCATTGCGCAACAGCGCCTACCGCCCCTCTCCCCGCAAGCAAAGCGACGCGGGGAGAGTTAAGGTGAGGGGCCGGCTGATTTGCTTCACCATCGCGGCCAATCTCCTCGCCCCTCACCCAGCCTCTCCCCGTTTCGCTTCGCTCACGGGGAGACGGGCGCGCCGCGCGCGAAACCTTGATCCGACCAGGCTATCACTTGACCATGCTCTGCTCGGGCGCCGCTGGCGGCTCCGCAACCGGCACATTAGGCTGCGGCTTTGCGCCTGTCATATTCATCGGATCGAGCAGATGTTCGATCAAACCCTGATCGAGCCCTTCGGCGAGCGCGACATCGCGAATTGTGCGCCCCGATAGAAGCGCCGTCTGGGCGATCTCGACGCTGCGTTCATAGCCGATCACCGGAACCAGAGCCGCGGCGAGAGCGACACTCGCTTCCGCGCCGGCGCGGCAACGCGCTTCGTCCGCAGTGATGCCCGCGACACAGCGTGTCGCCAATGTCTCCATCGCGCGGGCGAGCAGGCGCATGGAAGTGAGAATATTGTAGACGATCACCGGCTCGAAGGCGTTGAGCTGCAATTGCCCGGCCTCGGCCGCCATGGTGACGGTCAGATCATTGCCGATCACCTGAAAGCAGATCTGATTGACCGCTTCCGGAATCACCGGATTGACCTTGCCGGGCATAATCGACGATCCGGGCTGCATCGGCGGCAGCCGGATCTCGCCGAGACCGGCGCGCGGCCCGCTCGACAAGAGTCTCAGATCATTGGCGATCTTGGAAAGTTTGACGGCAACGCGTTTGAGCACCCCGGAGAAGAGGACATAGGCGCCCGTGTCCCAGCTCGCCTCGAGAAGATTTTCCGACTGGACGAGCGCGACGCCGCTGATCGAAGCGAGTTCGGCGACGGCGCGCGCCGCGTAAAGCGGATCGGCATTGAGACTCGTGCCGACGGCCGTGCCGCCGAGATTGACCTCGCAAAAGAGATGCGCGGCCTCGGCGATGCGCGCCTCATCCTCGCGCAAGGTCACGGCATAAGCGCCGAACTCCTGGCCGAGCCTTATCGGGACGGCATCTTGCAATTGGGTCCGGCCGATCTTGACGATGTCGGCGAATTCCTCGGCCTTGGCTGAGAAGGCCCTAATCAGGCCTTCGAGTCCCGCCGCCACCTCTTGGCTGCTCATGATGATGGCGAGACGCACGGCCGTCGGATAGGCGTCATTGGTCGATTGCGACATGTTGACGTCGTCATTGGGATGGAGCGCGGCATAATCGCCATGCGGCCGGCCCAAATAGTCGAGCGCGCGATTGGCGATCACCTCATTCATGTTCATATTGCTCGAAGTCCCGGCGCCGCCTTGAAACACATCGACGATGAAGGAGGCATCGAGCGCGCCGGAGATCACATCGTCGCAGGCGCGCAAGATCGCCACCTCTTTGCCGGAAGGCAGAAGCCCGCAAGCATGATTGGCGATCGCAGCCGCTTTCTTCACCATCGCCAGCGCGCGGATAAGCGTCGGGAAATGACTGATCGGCAGATCGGCGAAGCGGAAATTTTCCGCTGCGCGCAGAGTCTGGATGCCGTAATAGGCAGCCTCAGGAACGTCGCGTTCGCCGAGGAGGTCATGTTCGCGGCGCATGCCGAGGACGGGGGCATCGGAGAGCGAAGTCATCGGGTCCTTCTTGATGTGCATGGAATCGGCGATCGCGAGGGTAGGCCGTTCTCGCCGGATTGGCCGCCTCTTTTGTGGTCGGGATGAGGACGGCATGCGGCGCCGGCCACGTTTCAATGGTGGATCTTCTTCTTGGCAATTGTCATTATGCCTTCAGGCAGGCTGTGAGGCCTAAGCCAAACGTAAGCTTGGCGGATAAAAGGATGCGCGGCTGCCGCGTCCGGGTCGGTCTTGCACTCCTGTGAAAGAAACGCGATGGCAAGCGAACCGATCTCGACAGCTGCACCCGATCGTCTGAGCGTTCAGCCTGTTGGCGCGGCTTCACCTGGGCCATCAGCTGAAGCAGATGACGACGACATTAGGCGAATCGGCCTCGTCCCCCTTTCAATTCTGGCCTTAGTCGTCGGCATTGTGACGGGCTTCGGCGCGGTCTTATTCCGCGACCTCATCGGCCTGATCCACAACATATTGTTTCTTGGTCACTTCGCGGTGCGCTATGACGCCAATCTCTTCACCCCCGCGAGTCCCTGGGGACCTTGGATCATATTGGTGCCTGTGCTCGGCGCGTTGGCCGTGACCTTCCTCGTCAGCAATTTCGCGCCGGAGGCGCGCGGGCATGGCGTGCCGGAGGTGATGGATGCCATCTATTATAATGGCGGCGTGATCCGGCCCGTCGTCGCGGTCGTGAAGTCGCTGGCTTCGGCGATTGCGATCGGCAGCGGCGCGGCCGTGGGTCGCGAGGGCCCGATCATCCAGATCGGCTCGGCGCTCGGCTCGACCTTGGGCCAGATCGTGCCGATGCCGGCGGGGCAGCGGATCATCCTCGTCGCCGCCGGCGCCGGCGCCGGGATTGCGGCGACCTTCAACACGCCGATCGGCGGCGTGATGTTCGCCATCGAATTGATGATGCCGGAGGTCAGTGTTCGCACCTTTTTGCCGGTGGCGCTCGCCACCGGCACGGCGACCTTCATCGGCCGCTTCTTCTTCGGCCCGCAGCCGGCCTTCGCCGTGCCGCATCTCGCGGCGCTGAGCGTCGACACGAGTTCCGCCCTCATGCTCGCGCTCTATGCTTTGCTCGGCGCCGTCATCGGCGTCGCGGCGGCCGGCTTCGTTCGCGGCTTGCATCTTGTCGAAGATCTCTTCGACAAGATTAAGGAACGCTATATGCGGCATGCGTTCGGCATGCTGCTGGTCGGCCTGTTGATCTACGCGTTGCAGCAGCGCTTCGGCCATTATTACGTCGAAGGCGTCGGCTATGCGACCGTTCAGGTGATCTTGCTCGGCCAATTGTCCGCGGCCGGGCTGCTTCTCCTGCTCTTTGCCTGCAAGCTGCTCGCGACCTCGCTCAGTCTCGGATCGGGATCGTCTGGCGGAATTTTTTCGCCCTCTCTGTTCATGGGCGCGACGATCGGCGGCGCCTTCGCCGCTCTCCTTTCCGCTGCTGTCGCCGCGTTGCATCTGCCGCTCGCCATCAACATCCCGGCCTTCGCCATGGTCGGCATGGGCGCGATGGTCGGCGGCGGCACGGGCGCGGTGATGACAGCCGTCACCATGATCTTCGAAATGACGCGCGATTACGACATCGTTTTGCCGATGATCCTAGCGGTTGCGCTCAGCGTCGGGGTGCGGCGCGTGCTGTCGCGCGAGAACATCTATACGTTGAAACTCCTCCGGCGCGGGCATGTCATCCCCAAGGCACTGCATGCCAATATGTTCCTGGTCCGCCGCGCCAGGGAGGTGATGGATACGGATGTGATCCTGGCCGAGGCCGCGATGAATTTCGATTCCTTCCTCGCGCAGCTCGATCATGACGGCCGGACCCACCATGTCGTCGTCAGCGAGGACCATCGCATCCTGGGCGTGTTGCGCATCGATACGGCATTGACGCGCGCCTCGGAGGCGGCGCCGTCGAGCATCACCTTACGCGATGTCGCGAGCCGCAATTTCACCATCGTGCGCGAGGACGACATCGCCTTCGACGTGATCCGGCGGATGTGGCGCAAGAAGGCCGTGATGGCGCTCGTGGTGCGCGGCCATGGTGTGCCGCGCCCGCAAGACGTCGCCGGCGTGATCACCAAGGAGCATGTCGCCGATTCCGTCGCCAGCAGCGTGAATGTCTATCCGAGCTGAGGGCAGGCGCCGTCGGTCTGGGCCATGAATGGGAGGGGTCGCCATGCCGGTCGAATGCCCATGCTGCCAATGGCCGAGCGTGCTCGAGGAGCGCGGGCCGCGCGAGGACCCCTCGATCCTGCTCACCGGCACGGCGCGCATCGGCGATACGCCTGTTCAGATCATCGCGATCCGCATCAATCCAAATCTCAGAATGTCGTCGGACCACAGCGAAATCCTTGTGGACCGATCGCCGGACGCAGAGCTCCACGCTGCGCTCGACACGATTCTCGAGGAGTTCGACTATCTCGCCGAGCAACTCGGCGAGCTTTTTGGCGAAGACCAGTTCAGGATCGTCGAACTTGCCACAGGTCCCTATCAATTCTGGGTCGTGCCGGTTTCCTTCAGAGCGGCTGGGAGCGAGTAGGCCCAGCGGTAACGTCTGAGGCCTGATGGTGGGCGCGACATGGATTGAACCTCTGACCGCTCCCGTGTGAAGGGAGTGCTCTCCCGCTGAGCGACGCGCTTTAGTTCATTCGTCGCCGCGCCCGGAAATGGCTCCCGGCATTCCCCAGCGCATTATTTACGCGCGAGCGTCTCGTCGGGCCTTGGCTGCTTCCAGCCTTGGTAGCATGCCAGCCATATACGATGGCGTTGCTCAGCCGTGAGGTTTAGACGCTTCGACCAATAGTCCTGTTCGGCTTTGCTCAGGTTACGCACGTCTTCGCAACTCACTGCGTGAGCGGGCATTGACACTAGGGAAGCTGCAACGGCCATAGCGCCGAGTGCTGCGGCGCTCATCGGACGTGAAAGCATGTTCCGAAGAATAATCGAGAGCATGGAATCTCCGTAATAATAGCTTAATAGTGGCCGATGCGCTCGCAGGCGCAGACACCTATTCGAAAGAAACGGCCTGTAGCTTACGTCTCCAGGCGGAAGAAGGCACTATTGTGACGCCCGGTAGGCAAAAGATTTCCACTGTATTTCGGCTTGGTCACGAGGGCGGCCGGCCGCCAAGAAGCCCGGCTCACCGGCGAGCGGCGGAGCCGTGGTCACCCAGGAAAGACCCTGGGAATATACGGTGAAACAAAGGGATACTCATAGTCGCCGCGGCCGGCGCGCAGAGCTTGGCGCGCCATTATCCGGTAGCATCGCCGGAAAGCGACAAATTGCCCCGTCAGGTTCGAATCTGGGGGTTAATTGCTTGCGGGAAATGACATGCGCGGAGGGGACCCAGCCGATCCTTGCGGCCAAGGGCGCGGGCGGCATGGTGGGCGCGACAGGGATTGAACCTGTGACCCCTCCCGTGTGAAGGGAGTGCTCTCCCGCTGAGCTACGCGCCCATGACCAATAAGATACTGGACCAGTGAGACACCGGACCGGCTCGGTTACGGAAAACGGCTTTTGCCGATCAAGTCAAGGTGAGAAACATTTGTCGCGGGCCGCGACGACCGCCGGCCCCATCAGCCGGCTTTGACGAGGCTTTCGACCGCATCCCAGAGATCGTCGAAATGCGAGATCACCCGATCCGGTCGATAGGCTTCGACCGGCAGGTCGGTGTAGCCGAAATCGACCGCGACCACCGGGATCTTGGCGTTCTGCGCCGTCTCTATGTCGGTCTTCGAATCGCCGACCATGATGGCGCGATCACTGCGGCCACCCGCCTTGTCGATAGTCATGAGCAGGGCGCGCCCATCGGGCTTGTTCACCGGAAATGTGTTCTTGCCGCAGATCGCGCTGAAGCGGTGCGCGATGCCCAGCGCTTCGAGAAGCAGGATCGAGGAATGCTCGATCTTATTGGTGCAGACGGCAAAGCGCCATTCCGCCGCCTCGAAACGGTCGAGGGCGGCGCCGACGCCGGGAAAGAGCGTGCTCATATCGGCGATATGGGCGTCGTAATGGGCGAGGAAATCGTCGAAAAGCACGTCGATCCGCGCCGCCGGCAGGCTGGCGCCGGCATGGGCGAGGCCGCGCTCGATGAGTGCGCGGGCGCCGCCGCCGACCATGCTGCGCGCCATCTCATAAGGCACGGGCGGAAACCCCTCGCGCACGAGGAGCATGTTGAGCGTCGCGACGAGATCGGGCGCCGTTTCGGTGAGCGTGCCATCGAGATCGAAGACGAGAAGCGGCTTTATGGGCGAAGAAGCGGTCATGCGCCCCACATAATGGGATGAGCGGACGGCATCAAGGATCAGATGCAAGCATCGCACTTCGGCTCGGGCTTGCGTATAAAGAAGCGACCGATTCGCAATGCCGGATTTGGAGAGCCGGACTATGACCCTGTCGCTTCCGAGAGTCCTTCCTTTTGCTTGGCTCCGTCTCGGTCTCAGCCTTGCGGCGCTCAGTGTCGCGCTCACTGCGGGGGCAGGAAGCGTCGCCGCGGCGAGTTATGAGTTTCTGGCGGCACCCGAGATCGATCTCAACCGCGTCTTCCGGCTCGACAAGGCGACCGGCGAGGTCGGCGCCTGCCAATATGGCTTGAAGGAAGGCACGGTCGGGGTGACGCTTTGCTATCCGCCGGGCGAAGGCGCCGGCCCCCAGGGCTCGAGCGACTATGCCCTCGTCGCCTCGCGGCATGAGCGCGAAGGCGGCGTTTTCCGGGTCGATCTGCGCACCGGCATGATGTCGATTTGCTATGTGCTCAATGAGGCCGTCGTCTGCACGCCCCAGGCAAAATAGAGCTTAGGGGCCGCAACCGCCGCCGGCACCCATCAAGCTCCCTAGCCAAGGGTTGACGCGCCACGCGTGAAAACCTAATTGCTTGCTATGGAAAGCCCGAACCCGGAAGAGGCGAAGCGGCGGGCCGCTGCCGCCGCAGTAAAGCTTGTTGCGCCGGGCATGCGGCTCGGGCTCGGCACGGGCTCGACGGCGGCGCATTTCATCGATCTCCTCGGCGCCAAGGTCGCCGAGGGACTGAAGGTCCTCTGCGTCCCCACTTCCGAGCGCAGCCGCAGCCAAGCCGAGGCGCTGTCCATTCCGCTGGCGACGTTCGAAGAGATCGAGGAGCTCGATCTGACCATCGACGGGGCGGATGAATTCGACCCGCACCTCCGCCTCATCAAGGGAGGCGGCGGCGCGCTCTGGCGCGAGAAGATCGTCGCCGCCGCTTCGAAACGCATGATCGTCATAACCGATGCCTCGAAAGCGGTGGCCGTTCTCGGGAAATTCCCCTTGCCGATCGAGGTCAGCCGCTTCGGTCTCGAGGCGACGCGCCGCGCCATCCTGCACGAGGCCGAAGCGACGGGCTGTGCCGGCGAGATCCGATTGCGCAAGACCGCGAGCGGCGCAGCCTTCATCACGGACAATAGCAATTATCTCGTCGATTGCATCTTCGGCGCCATTCCGGAGCCGGAGGAATTGGCGCAGCGGCTCAGCGCCATTCCCGGCGTCGTCGAACATGGCCTGTTCATCGGCCTCGCCACAGCGGTGATTTCGGCCGAACCGGAAGAGATCAAAATTTTCGGGAATCTGGATTGATGGCGCGGGTCGCGCGTCCTCCTTCCGCGCCGATCGAAAAGACGAGCGCGACGCGTTGCCAATGAATGCTTAAGGAGAAAGTCCGTGTTTTCGAGTTTTGAACGCCATTGGACGCTGGGCCGCGCGGCCGTGCATTTTGCCGCCGTTGCCAGTCTTCTCATTCTCGCGCCTTTCGCTCAGGCCCAGACGCCGCCCTCTGCTGCCACAGTGGCCCCACCTGCCGCGGCGGAACCGAGCCCGTCGCATCTCGCCGCAGCCCGCGAACTCGTCGTGGTGAGCGGCATGTCGCGCTCCTTTAATGCTGCCATTCCGCAGATGCTGAGCCAGTTCAGCACGACCTTCACGCAGACGCGGCCCGAACTTGCGCCCGATCTCGCCGCCGTGCTGAAACAGATCGAACCCGAATTCGCCAAGGACGTCGATGACATGGTCGACAAGGCGGCGCATATTTACGCGCGGCTCCTGACCGAGCAGGAGATCAAGACGGCGGTCGCCTTTTTCACGAGCCCGGGTGGGAAGAAATATGTCGAGACCCAGCCCTATTTCTTCAATGATGTCGTCAATGCGATGCAGGACTGGCACCAGAAGATCTCAAGCGAGATGGTGACCCGTGTGCGCGCCGAATTGAAGAAGAAGGGGCACACTCTCTGACATTGCTAGCTGCGGCGCGGCAGCCGAGATAAAAGCGGCGAGGTCAAAAGCGAGATGTGCGATGGCCCAATGCGATGTCGATCTCTTCGTCATCGGTGCCGGATCGGGCGGCGTGCGCGCGGCTCGCATCGCCGCCTCCTATGGCGCCAAAGTCATGGTTGCGGAGGAATTCCGCGTCGGCGGCACTTGCGTCATCCGCGGCTGCGTGCCGAAGAAGCTGATGGTCTATGCGAGCCGCTATGCCGATGAATTTGCCGATGCGGCGGGCTTCGGCTGGAGCGTACCCAAGGTCTCTTTCGACTGGACGAAGCTTGTCGCTGGGAAGGAGAAGGAGATCACCAGGCTCTCCGGCATCTATCGCACCAATCTCGAAAAATCCGGCGTCGCGCTCGTCGAAAGCCGGGCGGTCGTCGAGGATGCCAACAAGATCCGGCTCGTCGCCGAGGACCGGCTGATCAGCGCCAAGATCATTCTTGTCGCGACAGGCGGGCGGCCGGTTCTGGTGCCTGCGATCCCCGGCGTCGAGCATGTGATCACCTCGAACGAGATCTTCGATCTGCCGAAAATGCCGAAGCGGATCTTGATCGTCGGCGGCGGCTATATCGCCGTCGAATTCGGCGCGCTCCTCGCACGCTTGGGAAGCGAGGTAACGCTCGTCATGCGCGGCGCCAATATTCTGCGCGGCTTCGACGAGGATCTGCGCAATGGCCTGCGCGATGCGATGATGGAAGCGGGCATAAATTTCAAATTCGGCACTTTGCCGAGCTGGATCGACCAAACGGAAACTGGTCTCAAAGTTGCGCTCAGCAATGGCGCGGTGCTCGATGTCGATCAGGTCATGCTGGCGACCGGCCGCGATCCCAACACGAAGGGTCTGGGCCTCGAAAAAATCGGCGTCGCTCTCGACGCCATTGGCGCCGTCAAGGTCGATGAATATTCGCAATCAACCGTGCCGTCGATCTATGCCGTCGGCGATGTCACCAATCGCATCGCCTTGACGCCGGTCGCCATTCGCGAAGGCCATGCTTTTGCAGATACGGTCTTCGGCAATAAGAAGACCGCGGTCGACTATATTGGCGTCCCCACCGCCGTCTTCACGACGCCGGAACTTGGCACGGTCGGGCTCACCGAGGTCGAGGCGCGCGAGGCCTATCATTGCATCGACATCTATGCGACGAGTTTTCGGCCGCTGAAGGCCACGCTGTCCGGCCGGCCCGAAAAGGTGCTGATGAAGCTCATCGTCGACGGCGAGACGGATCGTGTGCTCGGCGCACATATGCTCGGCGAAGGCGCCGGCGAAATGGCGCAGTTGCTCGGCGTCGCCATCAAGATGGGCGCCAAGAAATCCGATTTCGACGCGACCATGGCAGTGCATCCGACCTCGGCCGAGGAATTCGTGACCTTGCGCACGCGCACCGCGCGCTACCAGAAGGATAAGGCCGATATGGCGTAAGGGGCTCCCTTCGAGCCAGCGATTGCTATCGCAATCGCCAATTTGCCCGTGTATAAAGGGCATTAGCGGAGATCTAAGGCTGGGTGACATTCAGCCATGATCCGCAAAGAAGGCCGCGGTCCGTTTCCCCTCCCCCTTGTGGGGAGGGTAAGGCGCACAATTTGGATCGAAACCTATGCCGAGCGAACATTGGTCGCCTGACAGCTGGCGGGCAAAGCCCATCGAGCAGGCGCCCGTCTTTCCGGACAAGGCGGCACTCGCCGAGGTCGAGCGCCAGCTCGCCTCCTTTCCCCCGCTCGTCTTCGCCGGCGAGGCGCGCAAGCTCAAGGCCTTGCTCGGCAAGGCCGCCAAGGGCGAGGCCTTTCTGCTTCAGGGCGGCGATTGCGCCGAGAGCTTCGCCGAGCATTCAGCCGACAATATCCGCGACTTCTTCCGCGTCTTTCTGCAAATGGCGGTGGTGATGACCTTTGCCGCGGCTTCACCTGTAGTGAAAGTCGGGCGTGTCGCCGGCCAATTTGCCAAGCCGCGTTCCGAGCCGATGGAAAAGCGCGGCGATATTTCGCTGCCGAGCTATCGCGGCGACATCGTCAATGACATTGCCTTCACCGAAGCGGCGCGCATACCCGACCCGGTTCGCCAGCTCGATGCCTATCGGCAATCGGCGGCGACCTTGAATCTGCTGCGCGCCTTCGCCTCGGGCGGCTATGCCAATCTCGAAAATGCGCATCGCTGGATGCTTGGCTTCATCAAGGATTCTCCGCAATCCGCCCGCTATCAAGAATTGGCCGATCGCATCACCGAGACGCTCGGTTTCATGCGCGCGATCGGGCTCGATCCCGAAGCACATCAGGAATTGCGGCAGACGGATTTCTATACCTCGCATGAGGCGCTGCTGCTCGGCTATGAAGAGGCGCTGACGCGCATCGATTCGACGACCGGCGATTATTATGCGACCTCCGGCCATATGATCTGGATCGGCGACCGCACGCGGCAATTGGATCATGCGCATGTCGAATTCGCGCGCGGCGTCAAAAATCCGCTGGGGCTGAAATGCGGGCCGTCGCTGAAGCCCGATATGCTCTTGAAGCTGATCGATGTGCTCGATCCGGCCAATGAGCCGGGCCGGCTGACCCTGATCTGCCGCTTCGGCGCCGACAAGGCAGCCGAGCTTTTGCCCACGCTCTTGCGCGCCGTCAAGCGCGAGGGCCGCAATGTGCTTTGGTCCTGCGATCCGATGCATGGCAATACGATCAAGGCGGCGAGCGGATATAAGACGCGGCCCTTTGACCGCATCATTAGCGAGATAAGAACCTTCTTCGCCGTGCATCAGGCAGAGGGCACTTATGCCGGCGGTGTGCATCTCGAAATGACCGGCAAGAATGTCACCGAATGCACCGGCGGCGCGCGGGCGATTTCCGAGGCCGATCTTTCCGACCGCTATCACACCTATTGTGACCCCAGGCTCAATGCCGAACAGGCGATCGAAATCGCTTTCCTCGTCGCCGAGCTGTTGAAGGTGGAGCGCCTGCAAAGGGTCAAGGAAGAGGTGCGCGCAGCGGAATAGGGCGCTTCGCCGGCCGGCGAAGGCGCCAAAGGCAAGCGCCTGCATTCCTCCGTGCAATATGGCCTGCTGTCGATGGATGCTTATCTCTTCGCTTAGGCGTGCACTTAGATTATTTGCGTATGACACTGAAAAATCGTCAAGTTTTCTGCATCATACAGTTAAACTTCAACCACAAGAACAAGCACCTGCATTCCTCGGTGCAATATGGCGTGCTTACGATGGATGCCTATCCGTTCGCTTAGGCATGCCCTTAGATTATTTGCGCAGAGCCATGAAAAGTCAGCAACTTTCCTGGGTCATGCGCTTAGACTTCCACGACCAGCACATGCACCGCGGGCCTTTTGCCCCAGGCGCCATAGACTGCATTGCGGACCGCTTTTTCGATCGCGACGGACACGACATTGGCATCGCGCCGCTGCGGCCGCGGCAGAGACTCGAAAGTCTGGAACAGCGCATCATCGACCAGTTCGTCGAGCTTGGCGCCGGCGCCGGTCTTCGCCGGCAAGCCTGCCAGCATGACGTCGGGAATGCCGACCATCTCGCCCTTGCGGTCGACCGCCAGCGCAACCGTCACGATCCCCGAAAACGCCAGCTTCTGTCGCGTGCGGAGACTTTCGTCGCCGATCGGCACGAGCGTATTGCCGTCCTTGCAAAGCCGGCCGCAGGGCGCCTCATCGACGATCCCGGGCTCGCCCGGCGCGAGCAGCACGACATCGCCATTATGCGCTTTCAGGACATGCTCGGCGCCGCACCGAACGGCAAATTGCGCGTGCTCGGTCAGATGCAGTTCTTCGCCATGCGCCGGAATGGCGATCTTCGGCCGGATCCATTGATAGAATTGGGCGACCTCGGCGCGGCGCGGATGGCCGGAAGCATGGATCAGCGCCATTCGGTCGGTAATGACCTCGATCCCCTGTTTGATGAGATTATTGATGATGCGGCCGATATCTCTTTCATTGCCGGGGATGGTCCGCGACGAGAAGATCACGGTGTCGCCGGGGGCGAGCTTCACGATCGGATGATCATCCTCGGATATGCGCGCCATCGCGGCGCGGCTCTCGCCCTGGCTGCCCGTCGCAAGCACGACGATCTCGTCGCGCGGCAAGGAGGGGAAAGCCTCGGCCGAGAGAAAGGGCGCAATATCGTCGAGATAGCCGCACTCGCGGGCCACAGCGACGACGCGCTCCATGGCGCGGCCGACGAGCACCACCTTGCGCCCTGCCGCCGTCGCCGCCATGGCGACCGCGCGCAGCCGCGCGACATTGGAGGCAAAGGTCGCCACGACCACCCTGCCCCGCGCAGCTTTGATGATGTTATGCAGGGTCTTTGCAACTTCGCCCTCGGATGGACTCGTGCCTTCGCGTAAAATATTGGTCGAATCGCAGATGAGGGCGAGCACGCCTTCGTCACCGATCTCCATCAGCCTTTGCACATCGGTCAGCGCGCCGAGCCCCGGCTCAGGATCGATCTTCCAATCGCCCGTATGCAGCACCGTGCCGAGACGGGTGCGGATCGCCAGAGCGCAAGCCTCGGGGATGGAATGAGCGACCGGAATCAACTCCACATCGAAGGGATCGAGCGCGAGACGCGCGCCTTGCAAAACGGTCTTGATCGAAATGTCCGGCGCGCCAGCCTCCTTGAGCACGCGCGCTTGGAAAAGCCCGGCGGCGAAAGGCGTCGCATAAAGCGGGCAGTTGAGCCAAGGCCAGAGATCGGCGATGGCGCCGATATGATCCTCATGTGCATGGGTAATGATGGCGCCGACGAGATCGCGCTGGATCTGCCCGATGAAACGCGGATCGGGCACGATAATGTCGATCCCCGCCTCTTGCGGCCCGGCGAAAGCGACGCCGCAATCGACCAGCAGCCATTTACGGGTGCTCTTGGGCCCGAGCCCATAGAGCGCGAGATTCATCCCGATCTCGCCGAGGCCTCCGAGCGGCACAAAGAGAAGTTCATCAGCCCCGCGCATCAGCGCCGCCCTTTTTTCAAACTGCCGCCGCGCGTCATTCGACCGTCCCGTTCACTGGCTCGGCCAGCCAGACGTCGCCGGCTTCTATGATCTTGCTTGCCTCTCCGCACGCGACGATCAGCCGGCCGCTCGCGTCGATCGTGCGAAAAATGCCCGCAACAGAACCCTTGGGCGTGTCGATCCTGATCGGCCCCCCGAGGCCCGCGGCGAAGCCGAGCCATTCCTGCCGGACGGCGTCGAAGCCGGCACCTTCCGCAAATCTATCGAGCCCTTGCGTAAGCTCGTGCGAGAGGTGAAGGAAGACATCTTGCGCTTCGTATCGCAGCGCCCCCGTCTCGGCCAAAGCGGTCGCCCGGTAAGGAAGATCGCTCGGACAGGCGGCGCAATTCACGCCAATGCCCATAATGCAGGCGAAATGGCCATCAGCCAGCTCGGTGCTCTCCAGCAAAATGCCAGCGAGCTTGGCACCGTCAAAGAGAATGTCATTCGGCCATTTGAGCCGCAAGCGCCTGTCATCGCCAATACATTCACGCAAAGCACGTGCCAGCGCAACACCCGCGACAAAGCCGAGTTGCGGCGCGAGACGGGCCGGCACTGCGTCGATCAGCAAAAGGCTCGCATAGAGATTGCCCGGCGGTGAGGCCCATTGCCGTCCGTGGCGACCGCGCCCTCTGCTCTGCGTCTTGGCGATCAGCCACACCCGACCCGGATCGCCGGCCCGCGCCAGCTGCATCGCCTCGTCATTGGTCGAACCAATATCTTCATAGATAAACAGCCGATAGTTTCGATCGATGGCACTCTGTGCGAGCCGGAACGGGTTTGGCTGATCCACGCGCAGCTTTCGATTCAGAAGAGAGATTTGGCAGCGATGCTCGCAGCTTCGACAGCTGGCGCCGGATAGGCGAAGAAGAAAGTCACCAGAATGCCGCTCACGGCCAGAACGACACGCAGCACCGGCGCCGCTTTATCGAAGCCCACAGCCGGCTCGTCAAAATACATGACCTTGACGATGCGCAGATAATAGACTGCGGCCACGACGCTCGTCAAAAAGCCGATCACCGCGAGGCCATAGAGATGCGCCTGGATCGCAGCGTTGAAGACGTAGAATTTCGCAAAAAAGCCGGCGAGCGGCGGAATGCCGGCGAGCGAAAACATCATCATGGCCATGAAGAAGGCCATGGTGCCGTCGGTGCGGGCAAGGCCCGAGAGATCGCTGATGAGCTCCACCGGCTTGCCATTGATCCGCATGGACAGGATCGCCGCAAAAGTGCCGAGCACCATCACGAGATAGATGCCCATGTAGAACAGCACGCCGGCGACACCCGTCTGCGTCCCCGCGGTAAGCCCGACCAGCGCGAAGCCGATATGGCCGATCGAGGAATAGGCCATCAGCCTCTTGATATTGGTCTGCCCGATCGCCGCAAAAGAGCCGAGCGCCATCGACAGGATGGAAATGAAGATGACGATCTGCTGCCATTGGACGGCAATGCCGGGAAAGGCCGTCATCACGACGCGGATGGTGATCGCCACGGCGGCAAGCTTCGGCGCGGTGGCGAAAAAGGCCGTCACCGGCGTCGGCGCGCCCTCATAGACATCGGGCGTCCACATGTGGAAAGGCACGGCCGACATTTTGAAGGCGAGACCGGCCATGAGGAAGACGAGACCGAAGATGACGCCAAGGCCGGGCGCGCCTTTCAGCACGGCGGCAATGCCGGTGAAAGAAACCGTGCCGGCGAAACCATAGAGAAGCGAAGCGCCATAGAGCAGCATGCCCGATGAGAGCGCGCCGAGCACGAAATATTTGAGGCCGGCTTCCGACGCCCTTCTGTCGTCGCGGTGAAAGGCTGCGATGACATAGAGCGCGAGCGACATCAATTCGAGGCCGAGATAGAGCGCGATGAGGCCCGCGGCCGAGATCAGCATCGACATGCCGAGCGTCGATAACAGCACGAGGATCGGAAATTCGAATTTATCGATCTTGGCTCGCTTCAGAAAATCCTGCGCCATCAGCAAAGTGACGAGCGAGCCGCTATAGGCCAGGACCTTCATGAAGCGCCCGAAGCCGTCGTCGATGAAGGCATGGTCATAGATCACCGCATCACTCTTGCTGCCGAGCAGGATGACGAGAATGGCGAGGCCCAGAACGCCGACCGCGATCTCGGTCATCGGACCATCGCTGTCGCGGCCGCGAAGAGCGCCGAGCAGCACGAGCGCGACGGCGCCCGTCGCCAAAATCACTTCCGGCAGGCTGTGCGCGAGCGCGAAGGAGAGCGAGGTCATGAGCGAGCCTTCCGATCGTCAGGGGAGTGCCGCAGTGTGCACTGCGGCGAGCGCCATGTGATAGCCATGCAGGAGACCGGCGACAGAAGCGGCCGTGCCGTCGAGAATGGGCGCGGGATGAATTCCATAATAGACGATCAACGCCACCAGCGGCGCGAGGATCGCAATCTCGCGCGGCGAGAGATCGAGAATGGTCTTGAGCGCGGGCTTGTCCAGCACGCCGAAGATAACGCGGCGGTAGAGATAGAGCGCATAGGCCGCCGACAGAATGGTGCCGATCGCGGCAAAGGCGACCACTATGCTGTTGAAGCGGAATGTCCCGAGCATGGTCAGGAATTCGCCGACGAACCCGGAGGTGCCGGGCAGCCCGACATTGGCGAGCGTGAAGACCATGAAGACGGCGGCATAGAGCGGCATGCGTTCGACAAGACCGCCATAGGCCGCGATTTCGCGCGTATGCATCCGGTCATAGACGACGCCCACACAAAGAAACAGCGCGCCGGAGACGAGCCCATGCGAGATCATCTGGAAGATCGCACCCTGCACGCCCTGCTGCGTCAGCGAGAAGAGGCCCATGGTGACGAAGCCCATATGCGCCACGGAAGAATAGGCGATGAGCTTCTTCATATCCTCCTGCACCAACGCTACGAGCGAAGTGTAGATGATCGCGACGATCGAGAGCGCAAAGACGAGCGGCGCGAAATAGGCCGAGGCTTCCGGAAACATCGGCAGCGAGAATCGCAAGAATCCGTAGCCGCCCATTTTGAGGAGAATGCCGGCGAGGATCACCGAGCCGGCGGTCGGTGCCTCGACATGCGCATCCGGCAGCCAGGTGTGGACGGGCCACATGGGCAATTTCACCGCGAGCGAAGCGAAGAAGCCGATCCACAGCCATTTCTGCATCGCCGAAGGGAAGGCCGTCTTCAAGAGCACCGTGATGTCCGTCGTGCCAGCGACGCCATACATGGCCATGACGGCGATGAGCATGAGCACCGAGCCGAGCAGCGTGTAAAGAAAGAATTTGAAGCTCGCATAGATACGCCGCTTGCCGCCCCAAATGCCGATGATGAGGAACATCGGGATGAGGCCGCCTTCGAAGAAGAGATAGAAGAGCACGAGATCGAGCGCGCAAAACACGCCGAGCATCAAGGTCTCGAGAACGAGAAAGGCGACCATATATTCCTTGACGCGCACCGTGATCGATTGCCACGAGGCAATGATGCAGATCGGCATCAAAAAACTGGTCAAGAGGACGAAGGGCATCGATATGCCGTCGACGCCCATCTTGTAGACGAGGCCGGAACCGAACCAGCTCTTCTGCTCGACGAGCTGGAAGGCCGCCGAGGTCGGGTCGAATTTCGAATAGGCATAAAGCGACAGCAGAAAATCGACGAGCGTCGTGATCAGCGCCGCCCAGCGCGCATTTCTCAGGCTCGCCTCGTCGCTACCGCGCAAAGCGAGGATGAAGGCGACGCCGACGAGGGGCAGAAAGACGAGACCGGAGAGAATGCCGAATCCGAACATCAATGCAGCCCCAGGACAAGATAATAGGTGATGAATGCCGCGACACCGATCAGCATGGCGAAGGCATAATGATAGAGATAGCCGCTCTGCAGCTTGACGACGCTGCGCGTCACATCGACGACGCGGGCGGCGACACCATCCGGCCCAAAGCGATCGATGATGTTTTGATCGCCGCCGTGCCAAAGCACCCGCCCGAGCCAGAAGGTGGGGCGGACGAAGATCAGATCATAGAGCTCGTCGAAATACCATTTGTTGAGCAGGAAGCGATAGAGCAATGGATTTGCCTCCGCCCAGCGCGCGGCCGTGCCTGGCACCCAGATATAGAGGTAAGCGGCGATGAAGAATCCGCCGACCATCAGCAGCGATGGCAACAGACTGACGAAATGCGGGACCGCTTCCATCTGTTCGAGGATATGATTGCCCGGCCCCAAATAGAGCGCATTCTTCCAGAACGCCGATGATCCGTCGCCGATGAAGACGTGCCGGAAGGCGAACCCGGCGAAGAGCGCGCCCGCAGCAAGGCAATAAAGCGGGATCATCATGACATTCGGCGATTCATGCGGATCGACGTGATGCGCCTCATCGTGATGCGCGTCATGAGCGGCATGCGCATGATCAGGATGGCTTGCGTCATCGGTCGCATCATGGCCATGCGCTGCGGCGACGGCATGCGTCGCTTCCGCCGGCTGCCATTTCGGCTCCCCGAAGAAGGTCATGAAAATGAGCCGCCAGGAATAGAAGGAGGTGAGGCCTGCCGCGATGGTCACCAGCAGAAAGGCGTAGAGATGGCCCACCAGCGGCGAGGCAAAAGAGGCCTCGATGATCGCATCCTTGGAGAAATAGCCGGCGGTGAGCGGAAAGCCCGTAAGCGCGAGCGTGCCGGCGACCATCATCCAGAAGGTGACGGGGATCTTCTTTGCGAGTCCGCCCATTTTGCGCATGTCCTGCTCGTGATGCATCGCATGGATCACCGAGCCGGCGCCGAGGAACAAGAGCGCCTTGAAGAAGGCATGCGTGAAGAGATGAAAAATGCCGAGCGAATAGCCGCCGACACCGAGGCCGACGAACATATAGCCCAATTGCGAGCAGGTCGAATAAGCGATGACGCGCTTGATGTCGTTTTGCACGAGGCCGACCGTCGCCGCGAAAAAGGCCGTCGTCGCGCCGATCACCGTGACGAATGAAAGCGCCGCCGGCGCCTGTTCGAAGAGTGGCGATAGGCGCGCCACCATGAACACGCCCGCCGTCACCATGGTCGCGGCATGGATGAGTGCGGAGACGGGCGTCGGGCCCTCCATCGCATCCGGCAACCAGGTATGGAGCAGGAATTGCGCCGATTTGCCCATCGCGCCCATGAAGAGCAAGAGGCAGGTGATCGTCATCGCGTCCATGTCATGACCGAAGACATGGATCACCTTATGCGCGAGACCCGGTGCTGCGGCAAAGATCTGATCGAAATTGACCGAATTGGTCAGGACGAAGACGAGGAAAATGCCGAGCGCGAAGCCGAAATCACCGATTCTGTTGACGACGAAAGCCTTGATCGCCGCGGCATTGGCCGAAGGCCTCTCATACCAGAAGCCGATCAGAAGATAGGAGGCGAGGCCGACGCCTTCCCAGCCGAAGAACATCTGCAAAAGATTGTCGGCCGTCACCAGCATCAGCATGGCGAAGGTGAAGAGCGACAGATAGGCGAAGAAGCGGGGGCGCGACTTGTCCTCGGCCATATAGCCGATCGAATAAAGATGCACGAGCGCGGAGACCGTCGTGACGACGACCAGCATCACGGCGGTCAGCGCATCGACGCGCAAGGCCCAATCGAGCTTGAGCGCACCGGAGGTGATCCATCCCCCCAGCACCGGCACGCTCGTCGGTGTCGTGCCGGCGAGAAATCCCGCAAAGACGATCCAGGCGAGCACCATGGCGATGAACAGAAAGCTCGTGGTGACGAGCTCGGACGGGCGCGGTCCCATCAGCCGGCCGAAGAGGCCGGCGATCAGAAAGCCGAGCAGCGGGAGAAAGACGATTGCCGTATACATGCCCCGCTCAGCCCTTCATCAGATTAACGTCTTCGACCGCGATCGTCCCGCGATTGCGGAAATAGGCGACGAGAATGGCAAGGCCGATCGCCGCCTCCGCCGCCGCCACGGTCAGAATGAACAAAGCGAAGACCTGGCCGGTGAGATCGCCGAGAAAGGCCGAAAAGGCAACGAGATTGATGTTGACGGAAAGCAGGATGAGCTCCACCGACATCAAGATCACGATGATGTTCTTGCGGTTCACGATGATGCCGGCGACGCCGAGGGTGAACAGCACCGCGGCGACGACGAGATAATGGCCGAGTCCGATCGACATCCTGTCCCTCGCTCTTAAATTCCGGCCCGTGAGGGCACTTTCTTCAGTTCGACGGCCGCTTTCGCGGTGCGGGCGTTTTGCTCGGCGACGGACTGGCGCTTGACGCTCACCTTGTGATGCAAAGTCAGCACGATCGCGCCGATCATCGCAGTCAGAAGCACGAGCCCCGCCGCTTCGAAGAGATAGAAATATTGCGTGTAGAGGACGGTGCCGAGCGCTTCCGTATTGGAAAGGCCGGGCGGCGCGGGCGTCGGTACCTGCGCTATCGCCATCTGGCCGATACTCCAGCTGCCGACCACAAAGGCGAGTTCGACCAGCACGATCCCGCCGATCGTCGCGCCGATTGGCAGATATTTCAGAAAGCCCTGCTTCAATTCGGCGAAATCGACATCGAGCATCATGATGACGAAGAGAAAGAGCACCGCGACCGCGCCGACATAGACGACGATGAGGATCATCGCCAAAAATTCCGCGCCCAGAAGAATGAACAGCCCCGCCGCATTGACGAAGGCGAGGATGAGAAAAATGACCGAATGGACCGGGTTGCGCGCCGTGACGACCAGAAAGGCCGAAGCGATCATCACGGCCGAAAAGAGGTAGAAGAAAAAGGCAGCGGCGGTCATCGGAAGGCTTTCAAAGATGTCAGCGTGATTGGCGAACCCTCTCCCATTGGGAGAGGGTGGCCGCGGAGCGGCCGGGTGAGGGGTTGCGATGCTGGAACTTAAGGTTATCGTGACCCCTCGTCCGCCTCGCTTCGCTCGGCACCTTCTCCCACAGGGAGAAGGTTGGCTACCGTCAAATTATATTCCTTCTGTTCAATTCCATCATGACCGAACTGCTCATCATCGATAAGGCGCGTCGAGCGCGATATTGCGGGCGATCTCGCGCTCCCATCTCGCGCCATTATCAAGCAGGCGGTCCTTGTCGAAATAAAGCTCCTCGCGCGTCTCGGTGGCGAATTCCGCATTCGGCCCTTCGACGATGGCATCGACCGGACAGGCCTCCTGGCAGAAGCCGCAATAGATGCATTTCACCATGTCGATATCGTAGCGCGTCGTGCGCCTTGTGCCGTCATTGCGGCGCGGTCCCGCCTCGATCGTGATGGCCTGGGCCGGACAGATAGCTTCGCAGAGCTTGCAAGCGATACAGCGCTCCTCGCCATTCGGATAGCGGCGCAGCGCATGCTCGCCGCGATAGCGCGGCGACTGCGGATTTTTTCATGCGGATAGTTGAGCGTCGCCTTCGGCTTGAAGAAATAGCGCATCGAGAGCAGGAAGGCGCCGACGAATTCCTGCAGGAACAGCGCCTTTGCGGCAGGCTCCAGCTTCATTGTCTGTACTCCGCTTATCCGATGCATTGCTTGCCTCAATGCGCCATCGCCCCGCCCCAGCCGGTGAGCTGAAGGACCGCGGCCACCAAAACCACCATGAAGAGAGAGATCGGCAAAAAGACTTTCCAGCCGAGCCGCATGAGCTGATCATAGCGATAGCGCGGCACAAAGGCCTTCACCATGGCGAACATGAAGAACATCGCCGAAACCTTGAGGATGAACCAGACGACGCCGGGCACAAAGGTGAAGGGCGGGAAAGGAATCGGTGAGAGCCAGCCGCCGAGGAACAATATGGTCGTCATCGCGCACATTGTGATGATGGCCACATATTCGCCGAGCATGAAGAGCATGTAGGGCGTCGAGGAATATTCGACCATGAAGCCCGCCACGAGCTCGGATTCGGCTTCGACGAGATCGAAGGGCGGCCGGTTCGTCTCGGCGAGAGCCGAGATGAAGAAGATGACGAACATCGGAAACAGCGGCAGCCAATACCAGCCGAAGAGGCCGAAGCGTGTGTCCTGCGCCTTGACGATGTCGGTGAGATTGAGCGAGCCGGCACAGAGAATGACAGTGATGATCACAAAGCCGATCGAGACTTCGTAAGAGACCATCTGTGCCGCCGAACGCAGCGCCGACAGGAAGGGATATTTCGAATTCGACGCCCAACCGCCCATGATAATGCCATAGACTGAGAGCGACGAGATCGCGAAAATATAAAGAATCCCGACATTGATATTGGCGATCGCCCAGCCATTATCGATGGGGATCACCGCCCAGGCCGCAAGCGACAATAGCCCCATGACGAAAGGCGCGAGCAGAAACACGCCCTTGTTCGCGCCGTCCGGAACCACCGGCTCCTTGAGGACGAATTTCAGCATGTCGGCGAAGCTCTGCAACAGCCCCCATGGCCCCACCACATTGGGACCGCGCCGCAATTGCACCGCAGCCCAGATCTTGCGATCGGCGTAAAGCACGTAGGCAATATAAATGAGGAGCGCGACGAGCAGCACGACGCTCTTCAAGACCGTGAGAAGCAGCGGCAACAGCCAATCTGTCGTCATGGCGCCCTCCTATTCCGCTGCCTGTTGCAAGTCTTGCTTCATGCGCGCCAAGGCTGAACATTCGGCCATCACCGCCGAAGCCCGCGCGATCGGATTGGTCATAAAGAAATCTGCAATCGGCGCAACGAAAGGCGTGGCGGCGGCGGAAGTCTCGCCTGCGGCGAGCTTCGCGATGGCGCCGGGGTCGCCGGCGGCGATCGCGTCGAGCTCTTTGAAATGCGGATGCTCCTGATAGAGAAGCGCCCGCAACTGCTGCAAGGAATCGAAGGGCAGTTTTTTATCGAGCACGGCGGACAAGGCCCGCAAGATCGCCCAATCCTCGCGCGCCTCGCCGGGCGGGAAATTCGCCCGTTCGGCCCATTGCACCCGGCCTTCCGTATTGACATAGAGGCCGGATTTTTCGGTATAGGTCGCGCCGGGCAGGACCACATCGGCGCGCTCGGCGCCGCGATCGCCATGCGTGCCCTGATAGATCACGAAAGCGCCGGGCGCGATCGCGATCTCATCGGCGCCGAGGTTGAAGAGCACATCGACCCCGCCCTCTTTCGCCATGGCGGCGGCATCGAGACCGCTCGCGCCGGGCACAAAACCGAGATCGAGGCTGCCTGCGCGGGCAGCGGCTGTGTGCAATACGCCGAAGCCGTTCCAGCCGTCCTTGACGAAGCCATGCGCCAGTGCCGCTTTGGCCGCGAGCGCAAGGACGGCCGCTCCATCCGGCCGCAGGAGCGCGCCCTGCCCGATCAACAAGATCGGGCGCTGACATTCGGCGGGGAGACCTTCGCCGAGGCGCGCGATCCTCTCCGGCCCGCTGCCGAGATAGGTATAATCATAAGTCAGATCGGCCTTTTCACCGATCACGCCGAGGAACAGATTGCCTTTGAGCCAGCGCTTGCGGATGCGGGCATTGAAGACGGGTGATTCCTTGCGCGGATTGGCGCCGACGATAATGATGGCATCGGCCTCTTCAATTCCTGCAACCGTCGGATTGAAAATATAGCTCGCGCGGCCGAAAGAAGGATCGAGCTTGGCGCCATCCTGCCGGCAATCCAGCGAAATGACGCCGAGATTGCGCATCAGGAGCTTGAGTGCGAACATCTCTTCCACGGCGCAGAGATCGCCGACGATGGCGCCGATCCGCTCCGGCCGCGTCGCCTTCAGCCGCGCCGCAATGGCGGCAAAAGCTTCCGCCCAAGAGGCCGGCCGCAAACGGCCCGCCTCGCGCAGATAGGGCCGATCGAGCCGCTTCGACTTCAGCCCGTCGACGATCTGCCGCGTCTTGTCGGAAATCCATCCCTCATTCACCGCATCATTGCTGCGCGGCAGGATGCGCATCACTTCGCGGCCGCGCGTATCGATGCGGATCGCCGAGCCCAAAGCGTCCATGACATCAATCGAATCCGTCTTGGTGAGCTCCCAGGACCGCGCTTTGAAGGAATAAGGCTTCGGCAGCAGCGCGCCGACGGGACAGAGATCGGCAACATTGCCTTGCAGCTCCGAGCCCATCGCGGTTTCGAGATAGGTGGTGATCTCCATATCCTCGCCGCGGCCGATCGCGCCCATATCGCCCGTGCCTGCCACTTCTGCGGTGAAGCGCACGCAGCGGGTGCAATGGATGCAGCGATTCATCGAGGTGCGCACGAGCGGCCCGATATATTTGTCTTCAACCGCGCGCTTGTTCTCGGCATAGCGGGAATTATCCACGCCAAAGGCCATGGCCTGATCCTGCAGATCGCATTCGCCACCCTGATCGCAGATCGGACAATCGAGCGGATGATTGATGAGCAGAAATTCCATCACGCCATGGCGCGCCTTCTTCACCATCTCCGATTTGGTGAAGACGACCGGCGGCTCGCCATTCGGGCCGGGACGCAGATCGCGCACCGCCATGGCGCACGAGGCGACGGGCTTAGGCGGCCCGCCTTTCACCTCGACGAGGCACATGCGGCAATTGCCGGCGATCGACAGCCGCTCATGGAAGCAGAAGCGCGGAATCTCCGCGCCCGCCTCTTCACAGGCCTGCAGCAGCGTATATTCCGCCGGCACATCGATTTCCTTGCCGTCGACGATGAGCTTGCTCATCCCATGTGTCCCAAAGCTGTCATCCTCCCGAAGCAATCCTCAATGCGGCGCAGCGGCCATGAGATCCTCTATTCCGCCGCAATGCCGACCGAAGCCGCAGGCTCCGAATGCGGATTGGCGGCATATTGGTCGATGCGCCTTTCGATCTCATGGCGGAAATGCCGGATCAGGCCCTGGACGGGCCAGGCCGCGGCATCGCCGAGCGCGCAGATGGTGTGGCCCTCGATTTCCGTCGTGACCTCGAGCAGCATGTCGATCTCGCGCTTCTGCGCGCGGCCTTCCGACATGCGGGAGAGCACGCGCCACATCCAGCCCGTGCCTTCCCGGCATGGCGTGCATTGGCCGCAGCTCTCATGCTTGTAGAAATAGCTGATGCGGGTGATCGCGCGGACGATATCGGTCGATTTGTCCATGACGATGACGGCCGCGGTGCCGAGGCCCGATTTCAGATTGCGCAAAGTGTCGAAATCCATCGGCGCATCGATGATCTCATGCGCCGGCACGCAGGGCACGGACGAGCCGCCGGGGATCACGGCCAAGAGATTGTCCCAGCCGCTACGGATGCCGCCGCAATGTTTGTCGATCAGCTCGCGGAAAGGGATCGACATGGCCTCTTCCACATTGCACGGATTCACCACATGGCCGGAGATGCAGAAGAGTTTCGTGCCGCTATTGTTCCCGGCGCCGAAACCGGCAAACCAGGCGGCACTGCGGCGCAGAATCGTCGGCGCCACGGCAATCAACTCGACATTATTGACCGTGGTCGGGCTCCCATAAAGGCCCACATTGGCCGGGAATGGCGGCTTCAGCCGCGGCATGCCCTTCTTGCCTTCGAGCAATTCGAGAAGCGCCGTCTCCTCGCCGCAGATATAGGCGCCGGCGCCATGATGGACGTAAATGTCGAACGGCCAGCCGTGGATGTTATTCTTGCCAATGAGGTTCGCCTCATAGGCTTCGTCGATCGCCTGCTGCAGGTGATGCCGCTCCAAAATATATTCGCCGCGGATATAGATATAGCAGGCATGCGCGCCCATGGCGAAAGAGGCGACGAGGGAGCCCTCGATCAGAAGATGCGGATCATTGCGCATGATCTCCCGGTCCTTGCAGGTACCGGGCTCGGATTCATCGGCATTGACGACGAGATAGGAGGGGCGCGCCGGATCGGGCTTCGGCATGAAGGACCATTTGAGGCCGGTGGGAAAGCCGGCGCCGCCGCGCCCGCGCAGGCCCGAAGCCTTCATCTCATTGATGATCCAATCCTTGCCCTTCTCGATCAGACCCTTGGTATTGTCCCAGGCGCCGCGCGCCCGCGCCGCTTTGAGGCCGCGGTCGCCGAAGCCATAGAGATTGGTGAAGATGCGATCCTTGTCCTCAAGCATCTTGCGTCCTCATGCTTTCCGCGAGGCGGGACCGCTCACGCCGTCTCGACCGTAAAGCGATGTCAACGACGTGAGCCCACCCACGGGCTCGGAAGACACGCGGCCCATTTGCGAGCCTGTCTTCACCGGCCGGCCGGCGGCGAGATCATCGAGGAGCTTCTCGAAATTCTCCGGCGTCAGATCCTCGTAATAATCATCATTGATCTGCACCATGGGCGCATTGCAGCAGGCGCCGAGACATTCGACCTCGAGCCAGGAGAAGAGCCCATCTGCCGTCACCTGCCCCGACACGCCGATACGGCGTTCGAGCACGGCTTTGATCGCATCGGCGCCGGCCAGCACGCAAGGCGTCGTGCCGCAGAATTGGATATAGAATTTGCCGACCGGGGCGAGATTGAACATCGTGTAGAAAGTCGCGATTTCGAGCACCCGGATGAGGGGCATGCCGAGCATTTTCGCGACCTTTTCGATCGCCGGCTTCGGCAACCAATAATCATTCTGCTTCTGCGCCTTCCAGAGCAGCGGCACCACCGCCGAGGCCTGCCGGCCCGGCGGATATTTGCCGATCTCCTTCTCGCACCAGGCGAGATTTTCGGGCGTGAAGGCGAAGCTCTCGGGCTGCACTTCGGCAAGGCGGCGGACGCTCATCGATCGACCTCCCCGAAGACGATATCGATCGAGCCGAGAATGGCGCTGACATCGGCAAGCATCATTTTGCGGCAGAGGAAATCCATGGCCTGCAGATGCGCGAAGCCCGGCGCCCGGATCTTGCAGCGATAGGGCTTGTTGGTGCCGTCGGAGACGAGATAGACTCCAAACTCTCCCTTCGGCGCTTCGACGGCGGCATAGACCTCGCCCGCCGGGACATGGAAGCCCTCGGTATAGAGCTTGAAATGATGGATCAGCGCTTCCATGGAGCGCTTCATCTCCGGCCGCGTCGGTGGCACGACCTTGTGCTGCGGGGCGGCGACCGGCCCGCCGCCATCGGCGCGGCAGAGTTTTTCCACACATTGCTGCATGATCTTCACCGACTGGCGCATTTCTTCCATGCGGATCACCTGACGATCATAATTATCGCCATGTTTGCCGACCGGAATGTCGAACTCCATTTCCTCATAGCATTCATAAGGCTGCGCCTTGCGCAGATCCCAGGCGGCGCCGGTGCTGCGCACCATCGGGCCGGAGAATCCCCAGGCCCAGCAGTCTTCCTGGGTGATCACAGCGATATCGACATTGCGCTGTTTGAAGATGCGGTTCTCGATGAAGAGATCTTGCAGATCGTCGCAGACTTTGAGGAAGGGCGCGCACCAGGCGCCGATATCCTCGATGAGCTTTTCCGGACAATCCATATGGACGCCGCCGGGACGGAAATAATTGGCATGCAGCCTTGCGCCCGAAGCCCGCTCGTAGAAGACCATGAGCTTTTCGCGCTCTTCGAATCCCCAGAGCGGCGGCGTCAGAGCGCCGACATCCATCGCTTGCGTGGTGACATTCAGAAGATGCGAGAGGATGCGGCCGATCTCGGCGAAGAGCACGCGCAGGAGCTGGCCGCGGCGCGGCACTTCGAGGCCGAGCAGCCTCTCGATGGCGAGACAGAAAGCATGCTCCTGATTCATCGGCGCGACATAATCGAGCCGATCGAAATAAGGCACATTCTGCAGATAGGTGCGCGCCTCCATCAGCTTCTCGGTGCCGCGGTGGAGCAGGCCGATATGCGGATCGACGCGCTCGACGATTTCGCCGTCGAGCTCCAGCACGAGGCGCAGGACGCCATGCGCCGCCGGATGCTGCGGACCGAAATTGATGCTGAAGTTGCGAACCGCGTCCCCTGCCATGATTCTTCCGTCAGCCCTCTCGCCCGATCCCCGCTCTGGAGCGTGATCGCAGTTGACGCATGATCTCATCTGAAAAGTCGAGCCAACTTTTCAAGATCATGCTCTAGTACCGGGAATCATTGATCTCCGGTACGTCGAATTTCCTTGCAGTATCCGCTTATCATCATTGAACCGCGGCCAGTGCCTGGTTCGCGGTTCAATGACGGCGGATACTAGCCCGCCAACACCCCAGCCGTTTTCGCCTTGCTCGCCACGCGCTCCGCAAATATGTCCCAGCTGACGATCATGCGCTGATGCCGGCCCTGGCCGATGAGATCGATCCCGTCATGGCCGCGCACATGAAAACTCACCCGCCGCCCTTCGACGGCGGTGCATTCCGCATCGACCGTCACGGTGAGCCCGGGTGGGGTCGCCGCGACATGATCGAAAGCGACGGAGACGCCGAGACTGCCTTCGCCCGGATCGAGATGATCCTTCAACAATTCAATGCAGGCCCATTCGAACAGCCCGACCATGAAGCCGGTCGCGAAAACCTTCGGCATTTCGCTGAAGTCGGGCGATTCGGGATAGAGATAAGGTACGGTCTTGTCTTCCGGCACGCGGAAGAGCAACCGATGCGTCAGGCCTGGTTTGAGACTGGCCTTCATTGCTTCTGATCCTCGTCGCGCGACGCCTTTTCGTCGCCTGGCAGCACATAATCGACCGCCCCTTCCCAGGGCGAGAGGAAGTCGAAGCTGCGAAATGCCTGGTTGAGATGCACGGGCTCATAGACGACGCGTTTCTGCTCGTCATTGTAGCGGACCTCGACATAGCCGGTCATCGGGAAATCCTTGCGCAGCGGATGGCCGGTGAAGCCGTAATCGGTCAGGATGCGGCGCAGATCGGGATGGCCAGCGAAGACGATGCCGAAGAGATCATAGGTCTCGCGTTCGAACCAATTGGCGGCGGGGAAAAGGCTCGTCAGCGATTCGATCGGCTGATCCTCATCGATGCCAACCTTGATCCTGATCCGGCGATTGTGCTTCGGCGACAAGAGATGGGTGACGACATCGAAGCGCGGCACGCGGGTCGGATAATCGACCGCAGTGAGATCGGTGAAACAGACAAAGAGACAGGCCGGATCGTCGCGCAAATGGCGCACGGTCTCGATCAGCCGCTCGGGCGCTATCGTCAAACTCAGCTCGCCGAAACCGGTCGAAATATCGAGTACAGCGCCGGGTAGCGCCGCTGCGATCGCCTCGCCCGAGTCTTTGAGTTCACCATCCGTCATGATCATCTCTTGCTCGCGCGCCAGGGCCTCTCGCCTAGCGCTCTATCGTCCCGGTGCGGCGGATCTTTTTCTGGAGGAGAAGAATGCCATAGACCAGGGCTTCCGCCGAAGGCGGGCAGCCCGGCACGTAAATATCGACAGGCACGATGCGATCGCAGCCGCGCACGACGGAATAAGAGTAATGGTAATAGCCGCCGCCATTGGCACAGGAGCCCATCGAGATAACATAGCGCGGCTCCGGCATCTGGTCATAGACCTTGCGCAGGGCCGGCGCCATTTTATTGGTGAGCGTGCCGGCGACGATCATCACATCGGACTGGCGCGGCGAGGCGCGCGGGGCAAAGCCGAAGCGCTCGACATCGTAGCGCGGCATGGAGGCCTGCATCATTTCGACGGCGCAACAGGCGAGCCCGAAAGTCATCCACATCAGCGAGCCGGTGCGCGCCCAATTGATGACCTCCGCCGTCGTCGTGACGAGGAATCCCTTGTCGGCCAGCTGGTCGCTGATCGAAAGAAACGCCGGGTCGTCGGCGCGCACCGGGCGGCCGGTCGCCGGATGAACGAGGCCGCCGGCAGAAGCGCCGGTTTCGAAGGCCGGACTCAGTCCCATTCCAAAGCCCCCTTCTTCCACTCATAGATGAAACCGACCGTCAAAATGCCGAGAAAAACCAGCATCGCCCAAAAGCCGGCGGAGCCGGCCCGCCGGAAGGCGGCGGCCCAGGGAAACAGGAAAGCCACTTCGAGATCGAAAACAATGAAGAGAAGCGAGACGAGATAGAACCGCACGTCGAATTTCATGCGGGCGTCGTCGAATGCATTGAACCCGCACTCATAGGCCGACAACTTCTCCGAATCCGGCGCCTTGAAGGCGACGAGGAAAGGGGCGATGAGCAAAGCCCCGGAGATCAGAGCCGCGACCGCCATGAAGATCACGAGCGGCAGATAATCGCTGAGCAGATTGGGCATGATCGAGCCTGGCTGGACCCTTGGAGGGCCCCAAAGGGTCGGAAAGCGATCGGAAGTGCGGGTTTCCGGCTGCGCGATCCCTATCGCAGGGCAAACGCTCGCGCAAGATGGCGTGGCTGTTCGCCCGCAGCGCCTTAGCACGACCGCTGGAATGCAAGACACAAGACAAGACGCCTGGCGCTTGCCGGCGCAGAGGCTACCCTTTTGGCTAAGCTAGAGTAATTCTAACAATAAAAAAATTGTCATTCAAATGAAAAGGTTTTCACAAACGAAAGGGCAGAGGACAAGCTTCCGGCCAAGGCGGGTCGATCGCAAAATGGACGCCCGCGACGCCCAACCAGAGGTCTCCGCCTCCCGTTTAGATCACCATGACTTTGGATTGAAACGATCCAGAGTCATGCTTGAGACATCGCTAGCGAACCGCTGACAGCACGCATTGAGCCGCAAGTCGTCGCGCGTCACCGTCGGCAATGATCCGGCCGCCAGACCCTGCTGCGAAACCGGGCATCGGCCACGCCGCCGGCTTGGCGAAAAGGCGCCAAGAACCATCGTCGGCAAAGTGTCGCATTGGCGAGACGATCTCAGGCTTCGCTGCGGACAGCGAATTTTTCCTGCATCTCGCCGACCGGCATTTTCACCAGATCTTGATCGATCTCGGTGACAAGCGCCGCGCGCAGCGCGGGCGAATAGGTCTTGCGGATCACCCCCAGTGCGCGCGGCGGCGCAACGATGATGAGATGCTGCACTTGGCCGGCGGTCACCAGCTCGTCCAATCGCTTTGAGACCTGCGCCAGAAAGGCCTCTTCCTCGAGATCACGATGATCGACAGGCTCGATCCCGCTGCGCCTACTCGCGCCCTCTTGCACACGCCCCGGCCTTTCGGTGTCGAGGTCGCGGTTGAACAAAACCTTATGCTCCAACACCTCGCGCGCCTTGAAAACCGGGAATTCCGAATCGCCCTCGTTTTCAAAAAACAGAGCTTTGCGGCTGTCGCAAACGGCGACCCAATCGCCGTTTCTGATTCTTGTGGGCATCATCATCTGACCTTTATCAACCGATCGTGGGAAATGGCGCCGGCGAGGCGCCACTGTCGCAATGAAGCATCGGCGCGCAATGCCTCCATTGATGCTGATCAAAACATGATGATCAAACGATCCGCAAGCCGGCCTTATTGATTTCGGCTGCCGCTCGCGCCGGACAAGCTGGCTTCCGCTGTGTTCAGCGCCGTGATCTGGATCAAGGTGGCACAGCCACGCCCGGCCTCTACTCATGGCGTCCATTATATTGGAGGCTTTCATGGCCCATCCCGTCCCAACCAAAGCCCGAGCTGAGGATCAACCTGCCCCGACGATCCCTCTGCCGCAGCCGCATATGAGCGGTGGACAATCGCTTCTCGACGCGCTGCATAACCGCAAGAGCACGCGTGAATTCGCGTCGCAGCGGCTGAGCCTCGACCTCCTGTCCGATCTCCTGTGGGCGGCCAATGGCTATAATAGGCCGGAGACCAAGCATCGCACCGCGCCGACCGCTCATGACCGGCAGGAGATCGATATCTATGCAGCTTTGGAGACGGGCCTCTATCTCTATGATGCCGAGGCCAATCTGCTGCATATGATCAACGGCCAAGATCTGCGCAGCGCCACAGGCGAACAGGATTACGTCGCGACGGCGCCGCTCGATCTCATCTATGTCGCCGATCTCGCGCGCATGGAGGATGCCGCCGACCGCGCCGAGAAGAAATTCTATTCGGCGATCGATGCCGGCTTCATCGCCCAGAACGTCTATCTCTTTTGTGCGTCGCAAGGGCTCGCGACCGTCGTCCGCGGCCTTGTCCCGCGCGCCCGCCTCGCCGAAATGATGGGGCTGCGGCCGAGCCAGCGCATCATCGCCGCACAGAGCGTCGGCTTTCCGCGCTGATTGCAATTTGCAACGCGATCGCGTGGACGCTTTTGAACGGCCCACGCGATCAGGAAGCTCCCGCTCAGCCGTAATTGCGGGCGTCGAAATCGTGGCAGGACATGTCGAATTCGGCCAAGCCGGCTTCGAGATAGTCGGACAGCAAAGGTGTGCCGATCAGATAGACCGAGGTCTGCATTTCCTCCCGCGACTTCGCTTGGGCGACCGCGACCTGCCATTCGCGCGCGGTATAGTCGCCGCGGCCGGTCCAGGTGAGCGCGACGAGCTCGGCCTTTTCATCGTCGTCGAGCGCTTCGATGAAGGCGGCAAGCTCCTGCCTCAGTGTCTCATAATCCTCACTGGTGAGGACAACCGCGCATCGATCATCGGCCGGATTGGAGGCGTCTGCCTCGAGACCTTCGTCTTCAGCTTCGAGTTCACGCGCCTTGGCGATAATGAAGCACACTTTGTCCGGATTGATGTCTGGAGTCGAGATATCTTTGTCGGCTTGTTTATTTTCGATCTTTGCCATTTCATTGTCCTCAGGTGCGATGTGCGCTAGCAGACATTTAAAGAGAATCAAGCTTTTGTGTCCTTGACTTAGCTCAAGCCGGATCGGCCGATCTGGCTTCATCACTAAAGTGGCAGCGATCACGCAGTTTGATAATCTCGCATAAGCGTTCGGGATCCAGCTGAACCAGATCGCAAGGCGCAGCGGAAATCGAGTGAAGGTCGGCATGCCCGAGTTTTCCCAATTGGCAACAACATCTGCCGGCGCGAAACCGGCCGAACGGATCGTGGCGCGGGCTCTGCTCGTCGGCGACCGCATCGATGCGGCCGGGCTCGAACGCGGCGATATGATCGCCACCATCCCCTTCGCAACGCGCCTCGCGCCGGCGAAATTCATCGCATTCTATCGTTTCGGCGTGGTGGTCTTTGCCGGCCTGTCGGCGGCGGAAGAGACGAGCTTTCTCGAAAAGATCGCCGGCCGGATTTCCGGCAAGCCTGAGGGCAAGCATGAAGAAACGGCGGTGTTGGAGATCAGGCCCGATTATGAGGATCGCGTACCACCAGGCGGCCCGGTCGAAATGCCGGATCTGTCGTCGGCACGCTTTCTGGTCGTCGCCGATGTTCTGGCAAAATCGGTGTCGCTCGCCCGCGACGAAGGCAAGCTCGGCGGCGTCTTCGACATTATCGAGCCCTTCGCCGTGCAGCTCGCGCAGACCGGCCGGGCGCCATGGCACCGCCGCTCAATGCTGAAGCTCATCGGCCAGGCACTGCTTGCGCAGCACCGCATCTCCGGCCGCGTGGCCGTCGAGGAGAAGCCCGACATTCTTTGGGATCATCCGAGCCTTGAGAGAACTCTATGCGCGGCTCGAAGACGAATATGAGCTGAACGAGCGCGCCAAAGCGGTGACGCAAAAGCTCAATGTCATCGTTGAAACCGGGCAGTCATTGACCGACATCTTCGATGTCGACCGCGCGACCCGGCTCGAAGCGGTGATCGTGATCTTGATCCTCGCCGAAATCATGATCACGCTTTTGCAGATCTTTCTCTGGCATCGGTAGCGTTGAAAATCGGACGGGCGGTAGCCGCCGGTTCAGAGTGTCATAGGTCGTGTCCCGGCCCGTGAGGGACCTTCCGCGGGATCGAGGTGAAAGGTTGGCTCGCAGCGTCAAACTCGACAATGCAAGGCGGCCTTCAGAATACGCTTACGACCGATCCACGCTCGCTTCATCTCATTTTCCTATTGCAAACGTCTGCAGAACCATCCATATACCATCCAAACGGATGGTAGATGAGGACAGGCCATGGCTGGAGAAATACACCGCCTGCGAGACAAGTCGGGCGAAACCGAGAAAATTACGATCAACGTGGGATATGTCGACCTTGGCCATATCGATTTGTTGGTGCACGAGGGCTTCTACTCCAATCGCACCGACTTCATCAGAACGGCGATCCGCAACCAGCTCGCCACTCACGCGGATGCCGTCAAGCAATCGATCGTGCGGCACACCCTCGAACTCGGCTTACGACATTATAGCCGCGAAGATTTGGAGGCGGTGAAGGCTGCGGGCGGCAAGCTGCGTATCCAGGTCGTCGGGCTTGTGACAATCGCCGAAGATGTCACGCCCGAACTCGCGCTTGCAACGATCGAGTCAATCACCGTCCTTGGCGCTCTTCAGGCCAGCAAAGCAGTCAAGGCGGCGCTCGCTGATCGCATCAAATGATCAATCGGGCAGCGCTTCTCCAACGAGGATAGAAGAATGAAAACCGTCTTCAGCAGCGCCATGCGTCAGGCCACGCAACTCACGTGCGAGCAAAATGTCATCGAGGCGACGCGGCTGATCCAGCGCGCGCTATCGGGACGAGGTCACATCCTTTGGCCGGACGAATCTTCGCCCGAATGCTCTCGACTGATCGAGCTGCAAGCCAATGTTGCCGCTGAGAGTTCGGGAGGGTTCGAACGGCCCCGGCAAGACGCCAAAATTGCGAGCGGTGGCCTGCGGGATGCTGCAGCTGAACGAGGCCCCACCGCGCGCGTGAGAATGCCACTGGGGGAAGTCTTGAAGCTGTTGCGTCAGGCCGATCTTCCCGGCTTCGGTCGTGACTCGGCGCCGTTCGTGAAATCGCGTAAAGCGCCGCCTCTGCCGGTGCCGGATGGGGCAGCTTATCTCACGCGAACCTTCACCTGCGAGGCTGGTTCGAGGGACTACAAGGTCTACGTCCCAAGCCATACACATGGCCGGAAGCTTCCTTTGATTATCATGCTCCACGGCTGCACTCAGAACCCCGACGACTTCGCAGCGGGGACAGGTATGAACCGGCATGCCCAAGAACATGGCTTCATCGTCGCCTATCCGGGACAATCGATGAGAGCCAATCAATCGGCATGCTGGAACTGGTTCAATCTCACGGACCAGATGCGCGATGTGGGGGAACCGAGCATCATCGCCGGGATTACGCGCACCATAATGGCGGAGTTCGATATCGACGCCGAGCGGGTCTATGTGGCGGGCCTTTCAGCCGGCGGCGCCATGGCCGCGATCATGAGTGCCACCTATCCCGAACTTTATGCCGCGACAGGCATTCACTCCGGCCTCGCCTATGGGTGTGCCACCGACGTGGCTTCGGCATTTGCTGCCATGCGCGGCACCTCGAGTCCAGCAGCGCCGGCGCAAAGGAAGCGTCATCTCAAGGGCGCGAATGGCCGCGTTCGCACCATTGTTTTTCATGGTGCGTCCGATCAAAAGGTACATCCGTCGAACGCGGAAATGATCCTTGCCGAAGCTCGCGCCGGCCTCACCGGCCCTGCGCAGGAGACGCAACATGACGGCACCGCGGGAGGCCGCGCTTACACTCGCACCGTGATCACAGACGCGAGTGGCGCTCCCCAGGTGGAACACTGGGCCATCGAGGGACTGGGGCACGCTTGGTCTGGGGGCAGCCCGGAAGGTTCACACACAGATCAGCATGGGCCCGACGCTTCGCGCGAAATGCTGCGGTTCTTTTTGGGAAGCCCGGCGCAGCCATTGACGAGTTGATTTCGGCGAATTGCGGTACTGGCCGGATACCTAAGGACCGCTGAGTCCAGCGCTCTTTTGGGAAGGTCCGTAGCCGGCGCAACTGCGTCATTCAAGCGGCTTGGGTCAGCGTCGGCTTGCCACCCGTGGCGAGCTTCAGAGCCGGACGCCATCCGTCAGGTTTTCGCCACGAAAGCATGCCCCGAAAAGTTGTGCGACTTTTCGGGGACATGCTCCAAGTCCCCTATCTCAAGCGAAAGCGTCAAACCCGCAGAGCGTGCTTGCCCAGCACCCGCACCGTGCTCGCCTGGGCACCTTTGATGCCCTGTTCCTCATCGAAACTCACCCGCGTGCCGACCTCGAGCTTGTCGAAGGCTCCGTCGAGCACGCTGTTGCGGTGGAAATAGATGTCACGCTCGTCCGACGTGCGGACGAAGCCGTAATCCTCGTCGGGGTGGAGAAGGACGACGGTGCCGGTCGGCTGCGCCTCATGCGCCTTGACCTGGCCGCGCAGACGCCGCGCCTGATCCTGAAGCCGCCGGCGCGCCCGCCTGAAACATTCGTCGATTGCGAAATGCGCATCTCTGAACCTCTCATCGGCCGGCGGCGTGCGCGCCGCCGTCACGCTGCGGCCATCGGGCAGTGCCAATTCGACATTCACTTCATAGAGGCCGCTGGTCTTGTGATGCTCGCCAGGCGCCTTGATGACCACGCGACAAGACGTGATGCGGCCACAGCGCGTCTCGAGCTTGCCGATCCACTCCTCGGCGCGCTGACGCAAATCCGGCGACGGATCCATTCCCTGGAAGTCGATCTGGGGGGCAACCTGCATTATCCTCTCCTTTATGCTTCTCGCGCGCGAATTTTCTTCGCATCGATGCAGATGACGAAGCTGCGGCGGCTGATCTCGGCGACTTTCGAGGCCGGCTGGCGCGCCGCGTCGCGCAAGAGCGTCAAGTGAACTATAGGCAGTACGGCCATGGCCTCCTTTGACCGATATCAAACACGCTCGATTTGGCGGCCGATCGCCGCCGGCTGATCTCGATCAAAGTGCGCGGCCGGCGGACTTGTCAATGTTTTCGGCGGATGTCTGTTCCCTCCGTGAGGAAACGCCATGACAACGCTTGCCTTGACCGATCCGCCCCTGAAACGGCTGTTCGAGCGGCTCGATTTCGCCCCGCAGCCGCGTGATGGCGCGCTGGCCGAACTGCTTGACCATTGGCAGGCGCTGCGCGACGGCGACGTCGCGCCGAAGCAAGAGGCGCTGAATTTCGCCAAGCTCGGCAGCGTCGCCCGGCACGCCTATCTCTTTCAGACCGGATCCGACGCGCGATCCTATGTGCTTGCCGAGGGCGCCGCCGCGCTCGCGCCACTTCTCGGAAACTGCAAGATCGGCGATCGTCTCGCCGCAGTGCCTGAGGCCCGCGCCGCGGCGCGGCTGCGCCGTCTTTTCGAGACGGTGCGGCAGGCCGGCGAGCCGGTTCTCGCCGAATTCATGCGCCACCACGCCGGGCACGTCACCCATATTGTCGACATTCTCGCCGCCCCTTTGGCGGGCGATGCAACATCGGCGGGCGCGATCTTCGGTGGCGTCGCGATCCGCGAAATAGCCCATGCGCCCTTCCGCCACGCCGGTTACGGCCCTGCAGGCGGCGACAAGCCCATGATCTTCGCTTTGAAGGGCGCGCGCGCCCTCGCCGACACGATCGCCGGCATGCTCGATCTCTCACTTGCCCCTTATGAGGAACGCAGCTTCGAGGATGGTGAACATAAGCTGCGGCCGCTCATCAGCGTCCGCGGCCGTCATGTCTTCATCCTCGATTCGCTCGCCGGCAGCACAGATCCGGCCATCCATGAAAGCGTCAACGACAGGCTGATCAAATTCGCCTTCTTCGTCGCGACCTTGCGCCAGGGCGGTGCGCGCCGCATCACCGCCGTCATCCCCTATCTGTGCTATGCCCGCAAGGACAGGCAGACGAAATCGCGCGATCCGATTGCGACGCGCTATGTGGCGCAGCTTCTCGAATCGATGGGCGTCGACGACATCATCAGCGTCACCGCGCATAATATCGCCGCCTTCCAAAACGCTTTCCGTTGCCCGACGATCCATCTCGACACGGACAGGCTCTTCGCCTGCGCTCTGGCGCCGCGCCTCAAAGACAAGAAGATCAGCGTGGTCTCGCCCGATCTCGGCGGCGGCAAACGTGCCGAATCCTTTCGCGAGGCGCTCGAACGCGAACTCGACCGGCCTATCGGCAAAGGCTTTCTCGACAAGCAGCGCAGCATGGGCGTCGTCACGGGCGATATTTTCGCGGGCGATGTCGCGGGCGCGACAGCGATCATCCTCGACGACCTGATCAGCACGGGCGGAACCATGGTCCGTGCCGCCGCGGCCTGCCGCACGCATGGTGCTACCGAAATCCTCGCGCTTGCGACCCATGGGCTGTTTACCGGCGCCGATCCATCGCTTCTGCAAAGCTCGCCGATCGACAAGATCATCATCACCGACAGCGTGCCGCTGGCTCCGACGCTTGCGAATGGGCCGCTCGCGGCGAAGCTTGAAATCGTGAGCCTCGCCGGCCTCATCGGCGAAGCGATCCGCATCGCTCATGCGGGCGGCTCGATCAGCGGGCTGTTGCAGAGCGGGGCTTTGCAAGGCACGCTCCTCCCTGGCGATCCGCTGCCGCTGCATTGATGCGGCGCGACCGCGACGGAAGCCCTCACGATGCAGCGGCATCAAGCCGGTCGAGACTTTCCTCGGCCAGCGCGAGATAGAGCATGGCGCGCGGCGCCCATTTCGTCGGCTCGCGCGGATGCGCGTCCAAAAGATGCGCCAAGACGAGGCGCGCCCGTAATTCGGCCCGCAACGCCGTATACAGACAAAGGAGTGAAGGCTTCGGCTGCTGCCCCAGCCGCTCGGCGACTTTGGCAATGAGGAGCGGCCCGAAATCGGCGGCCTCGATGATCGCATCGTCGCGCTGCCGCGCTCTCACAGCCTCTTGCGATGTCGATGCCTGCTGGCGCACAAGGATCGAACATTCCAAAGCGAGATAGGCCAGCTCGTCGAAAGGATCGAGGGTCCGAAGCTCGGCGCTGAATTCGAGACAATCGAAAATGACGATCGGCGCATTGAAGCAGATATGTTCGGGACGCAGATCGCCATGGCCTTCGACGAGCGCAGCCGCCGCGGCGCGCGCGCGCAAAAGCGGCGCCAATCTCTCTATGGCCGCATCGATACGGCGGCTGATACGCAGCGCGACATCGCGATCGAAATTCGGAAAAGAACGCGCCAGAACCGCGAGATTGCTGCGGTGCTCGACAACGAGCCGCGCCATATAAATCTCGGGCGCGAGCTTCGGCCGTTCCGCCATGCGATAGAAGCGGGCGAGGAGATCGGCCAGCTCGTCGATCTTGCTTTTGGCGAGGCCGTCCTGCATCAGCAGCCGATCGAGCATGAGACCCGCCGGCAGACGCCGCATGACCACCAGCCAGTCGACGGTCTCGCCGCTTCCGCCCAGAGCCAGTTCGCCATCGGCGGAAGCCGTGAGCGCAATCGTGCCCAAATAAAGATCCGGCGCAAGCCGCCGATTGAGCCGCACTTCTTCCAGGCAATTGGCTTGCCGCGCGGCAAGGCTCGTGAGATCGAGCAGTGGCCGGTGAGCCGGCTTTTTCAATTTATAGACGCGATCCTCGGTCAAAAAGACATAGGACATATGTGTCTCTTTGATCTCCACTGGCCCGACCGCCGCGCCATAGGCGGCAGGCGAAGCGAGAAAATGCAGCTTGTCGGAAAGCGTCGGCGCCAGGCCGTTGAAAGTCATGTCCAATTCCGCCAGCCATCATGTCGCACCGCAAGCATATTAGCCAGCATAAGCGTTATCAGCCAGCGCGACCTTCTCCGCGCCGGGCCTCGATGATGATCGATCCGCTTCCGGCGCATGGCGCCACCCTTTCCTGCACGTTTCTCCTCTCGCAGGCTTAACAGGCAACGAACTCACGCGCCGGCTCGCCCGCTCAAGCCGCCTTGCTCATCGTCGAGCGGACATCGTCCATGATCTTGCTGGTTTCGACACCGTATTCGTCGACCGCGGTGCGCACGAATGCCGATTGCGCTTCCATCACTTCCGGCACCGTCTGGCATGTCCTGAGGGTCGCGAGAAATTCGCCCTGCGCCTGCAGTCTCTGCCCGGCGAAGCGCATCGTCTCCGAAAACATCGCCAAGGGCAGATCGAAACAAGCTTTCCGCCACGCGGCCTGCAAAGGAGCCGCCATCTTCAAGACGTCCTCTTGAACATGCACGGTCTCAGATTTCATCGTCTGCTCGTCCATCTCGACTTCCTCCACCAAACGCCGCATCCGCTTCGCACACACCATCCCATCAGACCGCGCGACAAGATGACTTGATTTGCATCATTTTGATTTGCATCGCACGGGAATAATATCATGTCTATTTCCTGCCCTAAGGCTACAGTTCCCTCTAAGGTTACAACTCCGGCACTACTGTGCGCTCTCCGAGAGTGCATTCTCCCAAAGAGAATGTCTCAGAAGATGACACTCGTCCAGAAGATGACGCTCGTGACGATGCGGCCTCTTGCAATGAGGCCTTTTGTAATGCGGCGCATGGAAATGAGGCCCATGGAGATGACGCGATGATGACGAGGCTGTTAGGCGCTTGCGGCCTGCCGAAAAACGGTCTCGGGCGTGGGCTTGTCCGAGAAATCATGCTGGTGCTTCTGGTCAAGCTGACGGTCATCAGCCTCGCGGCTGTTTTCATCTTCGGTCCAAATCAGCGCCCGCGAGTCGATGCGGCCAAGGTCGCGGCGCATCTCATCGGCGGGCCGACATATGCTTTGCCGCTCCAGACCGCTGCGTCGAACAGCGTTGCTTTTAGGAGTAAGATCCCATGAGCCCTGCACTCGATGTCGTGTCGCTCTCCAGGCTGCAGTTCGGCCTCACCGCCATGTATCATTTCCTTTTCGTGCCGCTGACCTTGGGGCTCGCGGTCCTGCTCGTCGTCATGGAGAGCGTCTATGTGATGACGGGCCGCGAGATCTGGCGGCAGATGACGCAATTCTGGGGAACGCTCTTCGGCATCAACTTCGCCTTGGGGGTCGCCACCGGCATCACCATGGAATTCCAGTTCGGCATGAACTGGGCCTATTACAGCCATTATGTCGGCGACATTTTCGGCGCGCCGCTCGCCATAGAAGGTCTGATGGCGTTCTTCCTCGAAGCGACTTTCATCGGCCTATTCTTCTTCGGCTGGGACAGGATGTCGAAAGTCGGGCATCTCGCCGTCACCTGCCTGGTCGCGCTCGGCTCCAATCTCTCGGCGCTCTGGATCCTCATCGCCAATGCCTGGATGCAGCACCCGGTCGGCTCGCGCTTCAATCCAGATACGATGCGCATGGAAGTCACTGACTTCAAAGCGGTCCTCTTCAATCCCGTCGCGCAAGATAAATTCGTTCACACGGTGAGCGCCGGCTATGTCACCGGCGCTATGTTTGTCGCCGCGATCAGCGCCTTCTATCTGCTGCGCGGCCGCCATATCGAGATCGCCAAACGTTCGATTGCGGTTGCGGCGAGCTTCGGCCTCGCCTCGGCGCTCTCCGTCGTCGTGCTCGGCGATGAGAGCGGCTACACGGCCGGCGCCAACCAAAAGATGAAGATCGCCGCGATCGAGGCCATGTGGAATACCGAGCCGGCGCCCGCCTCCTTCACCTTGTTCGGCATACCGAATGAGACGACCCACAAGACCGATTATGCGATCAGAATGCCTTGGGCGCTCGGCCTCATCGTCACCCGTTCCCTCGACACGCCGGTGCCGGGCATCATTCCGCTCGTGAACGATGCCAAGACGCGCATCACGCAGGGGCTTGCCGCCTATAAGGCCCTGGAGACGCTGAAGACCGATCACAATAACGCGGCCGCGCGGCAACAACTCGCCGCGCGTGGCGATGATCTTGGCTATGCTTTGCTGTTGAAGGCGCAGCGCCCCGACATTGAAAATGCGACGCAAGAACAGATTTCCAAAGCGGCCTGGATAACCGTGCCCGCCGTGCTGCCGCTGTTTTGGAGCTTCCGGATCATGGTCGGGCTCGGCTTCTTCTTCATCGCGCTTTTTGCCACCGCCTTCTATCTCGTCTCGACGCGCCGGATCGAGCGGATACGCCCCTTCCTCTGGCTGATGCTCTTCTCCCTGCCGCTGCCGTGGATCGCGGCAGAGATCGGCTGGTTCGTCTCCGAGGTCGGGCGGCAACCTTGGGTGATCGAAGGCGTGCTGCCGACTTTTCTCGCCGTCTCCAGCCTCTCGGTCGGCAATGTCGTGACCACGCTCGTCGGATTCGTCCTGTTCTATTCGACGCTGCTCGTCGTCGACATCTATCTCATGGTCAAGACGGTCAGGAATGGACCGAGCCAACTGCCGCCTCATGCCGAGGCACCGGTCGCCGCTCTTCCTCTCGCGGCCGAATGAACGCAAAGAACTCGCAAGGGAACTTGGGCCATGTTGGATTATGAGACATTGCGGGTCGTCTGGTGGGTGCTGCTCGGCCTCTTGCTGATCGGCTTTGCCATCATGGACGGCTTCGATCTCGGCGCCGCCATTTTGCTGCCCTTCGTCGGCAAGACGGATGATGAGCGCCGCATCGTCATCAATACGCTGGGCCCGGTATGGGAGGGCAATCAGGTTTGGCTCATTCTCGGCGGCGGCGCGATCTTCGCCGCCTGGCCCTATCTCTATGCGGTGGCTTTCTCCGGCTTCTATCTCGCTATGTTTCTGGTGCTCGCTGCGCTCATTCTGCGGCCGGTGGCGATTACCTATCGGTCGAAAGTCGCCAATCCGCTCTGGCGCCGCGTCTGGGATTGGGCGTTCTTCGTCAGCGGCCTCGTGCCGGCGCTGATTTTCGGTGTCGCGCTCGGCAATGCGCTGCGCGGCGTGCCGTTCCGCTTCGACGACACGATGCGGATGACATACGAAGGCAATCTCTTCGGCCTTTTAAACCCCTTCGCGCTGCTTTGCGGCCTCACCAGCGTCGCAATGCTCACCATGCAGGGCAGCACGTTTCTGGCGGCAAAGGCCGATGATCCGGTCGGCGAACGCGCCGCAAGCATCGGCCGCATCGCGGCCGCCGCGACAATCGTGCTTTTCGCGCTCGGCGGATTATGGCTTGCCCTCGGCGTCGACGGCTATGCGATCACGAGCGCGCTCGCCCCTGACGGCCCTTCGAACCCATTGCTCAAGACAGTTGCGATCGAGCACGGCGCCTGGCTCAAGAATTATGCGCTGCATCGCGGCTTTCTCGCCGCGCCCATTGTCGGATTTGTCGGGGCCATGCTCGCGATTGCGATGCTCGCCATGCGGCGCGACGGTCTCGCCTTCCTTGCGAGCAGCATCAGCACCGCCGGGATTGTTGCAACTGTCGGCGCCAGCACCTTTCCCTTTCTGCTGCCGTCGTCGCTTGCGCCGAATGCGAGCCTCACAATATGGGATGCGTCTTCGAGCCAGCTCACTTTGATGATCATGCTGGTCGCGACCGGCATCTTTTTGCCGATCATCCTGGCCTATACAGCCTTCGTCTTCCGTGTGCTGCGCGGCCGGGTGATGCAGAGCTATGTCACGCAAAATTCGAAGACGGCCTATTGACACCGACCTCGCGAGGACAAACCCAAGGACAAACGCCCATGTGGTATTTCAGCTGGATACTCGGCGTCGGTTTCGCCGGCGCCTTCTCGATCCTCAATGCGATGTGGCTGGAGCTCAGCGAAACGCCGCCGCCGCCGATTGAAGGGCAGCAAGACCAGAGCGGTGCGCGCGGCTGAGAAGGCGTCGGGCACGGGAGAGCGGAGTATTCGCGTCTCGCGACCCGCCCTCGGCACGAAAACTTGTCAGAAGAGAATCAATTGAAAAGGAAACGCAGACGCGTGAGCGCGGACCTTCTCCCAGTGGGAAAGGGTTCACACCCCTCATGTGGAACGCTGCGCCTGTGTCATTGGTGAGGGCACGCTAATGACTCAAGAAGCAGCACACAGGGCTTCGTTTGATGAGCTCATAAGTGACGCCGCCGAACACCCATTCGCGCAGCCTTGCATGTCCATAAGCACCGGCAACGATCAAATCGGCGCCCTGCTCTTTGGCAAAGGCAATGATTTCCGTCGCAGGATCGGTCTGATTGAGCGCCCGCACCTGGCTTTTGGCCGCGACCGCGTGGCGGCTGAGATAGGCCGCGACATCCTCGACGGCATTCCTTGAATCCTCGACTTCCTCCTCGGCACAGAGTTCGAGGATCGAGACCGCACCCGCCGCTTTGAGAAAGGGCAGCGCATCGGCGACGGCGCGCCGGCTCTCCCGCGCGTCCTTCCAGGCGATGACGACATGATCGAGCGCGAGATCTGCAACACCGGGCGGAACGATGAGCACCGGCCGCCCGGCTTGCATCAATACATCGCCTGGATCGATCACGCGTTGCGGCCCCGTTGATTTCTCGACTTCACCGCGCCCGATAATGAGAAGATCGCCGGCGCGCGCGTGCCGGCAGACCATATCGGCCGGCAATTCGAGATTGCTGCGCCATTCTGTCTTCACCTTCTTTTCGTTGGCACAAAGCTGGAATTTTTCCGCCGCGACTTTGAGATCCGTTTCGAGGATCTCCCGTTCGGAAGCAATGGTTTCGGCATCGATCGGCGCGTAGCCCATCGGATCAATCACCGGCAGATCTATCATCGCGGCAGCGAGCCCGATCAGCCGCGCGTCGAAACGCGCTGCCAAGCTATAGCCGACATGAATACGCCCATCCGATTCGGCGTCGCGATCCACATGCACGATGAAACTTGCAAAGGTCATAAAGCCCATCCTCGGCGCCGCAGTTGCGCGCGGCGACCATGCTCGACGTTTTTGATAGAGAGAAATCCTGATCAGATCGCATCAATTATTATCGACCTAAGCCGCCTCTCCCATCCTCTCATTGACATAAGTCAGCCGGCTCCGAAATAACCCCTTGGCAATCGCTGGCGACGACCAGGCCAGACAGGGCCTTCCTCAAGAGGTCGAGGCCGCTTGATCCAAATCATCCGCTCGCAATGGCGGAACTGTTATCCGAGCTTCGCCATTTCGGGAGTATTCCATGCCAGACTTTTCTGTGATCGCGACTGACCATGCGCCGGCGCAGACTGCGCTTGTTCCCACCCATGCGACCGAAGATTCCGCCGCCCATGGCGATAGGCGAATGCCGGCGAGCCCTTATTGCGTGCCGGCAGTTGTTCCCGACGAACCGCCGATGCAGGCTTTCGATACGCTCGACCGGGCCGGCGCTTCGGTCGATCACGCCTTTCATGCCATGCTCGCCAAATTCACCGGCGGCTTGTCGCCCATGGCCATATATGGCGCTTTTGCCGATTGGGGCATTCATCTCGCCATCTCGCCCGGCAAGCAGATGCAATTGGCCGGCAAAGCGATGCGCAAATGGATGCGCTTCGTCGATCTCGCCACGACAATGCTGCCTGGCGCGCATGGCTGCCATTGCATCGAGCCTTTGCCGCAAGACAAGCGCTTCGTCGCGCCGGAATGGGAGGCTTGGCCATTCTCTCTCGTCTGGCAAGGCTTTTTGCTGCAGCAGCAATGGTGGCACAATGCGACGACGGGAATCTCCGGCGTCAAGCATCAGCATGAAAACGCCGTCGAGTTCACCGTGCGGCAGATCCTCGACATGCTGTCGCCGTCGAATTTCATTTTGACCAATCCGGTCGTGCAGCGCCGCATTGTCGAGACAGGCGGCGCCAATCTCATGCAGGGCGCCATGAATTTCGCCGACGATCTCAAGCGCAGCATGCGCTGCCTGAAGCCGGCCGGCGCGGAGGCCTTTCAGGTCGGCCGCAACGTCGCCGTGACACCGGGCAAGGTCGTCTACCGCAATCGGCTGATCGAGCTCATCCAATATGCGCCGCAGACGGAGACGGTGCATAGCGAGCCGATCCTCTTCGTGCCGGCCTGGATCATGAAATATTATATTCTCGATCTGTCGCCACAGAATTCGCTCGTGCGCTATCTGGTCGAGCACGGATTTACAGTCTTCATGATCTCCTGGCGCAATCCGGGCGCGGAGGATCACGATCTCGGCCTCGAAGATTATCGCCGCCTCGGCATCATGGCGGCGCTGGAGGCGATCGAGGCGATTATCCCTAACCGCAAGATCCATGCGGCCGGCTATTGTCTCGGCGGCACTCTCCTGGCGATCACCGCGGCCTCCATGGCGCGCGACCGGAACGCCCGCCTGCAGAGCCTCACATTGTTTGCCGCCCAGACCGATTTCACCGACGCCGGCGAGCTGATGCTCTTCATCAATGAAAGCCAGGTGACTTTCCTCGAAGAGCTGATGCGCAGCCAAGGCGTTCTCGACGCCGCGCAAATGGCGGCGACGTTCCAGCTTTTGCGTTCGAACGATCTCGTCTGGTCGAAGAACGTGCGTGACTATCTGATGGGCGAACGCGACAAGATGACCGATCTCATGGCCTGGAACGCCGATACGACACGCTTGCCTTATCGTATGCACTCCGAATATCTGCGCCACCTCTTTCTCGACAATGATCTCGCCGAAGGCCGCTACATGACCGATGAGACGCCGGTCGCGCTGTCGGACATCAGAGCGCCGGTCTTCGCCGTCGGAACGGAGCACGATCATGTCGCGCCCTGGCACTCGACCTTCAAGATCCATCTCCAGACCGATACGGATGTCACTTATCTCTTGGCGTCCGGCGGCCATAATGTCGGCATCGTCTCGCCGCCCGGACCCAATGGCAAGATCCATCGCGACTATAGGGTTCACACAAAATTGGCCAACGACATGTATATCGACCCCGAGCGTTGGTATGCGGCTGTCCCGCCAAAATCCGGCTCCTGGTGGCCGGAATGGCTCGGCTGGCTCGAGGCCCATTCGAGCGGGCAAGGAAGCGAATATGAGGCGGCACGCCAGCCGGGCTCAGTGGCGGCAGGCTATCCCGCGCTCTACGACGCGCCGGGTGCTTATGTTGTCGCAGCTTGAACGGCGCGCATCGCCATCTCTGCACGAACCGGTGGCGGACCCATGCAATTCATCGAGAACAAGACATTCGACGAAATCAAGATCGGCGACAGCGCTTCGCTGACGCGCACGCTCCGCAATGACGACATTGCGCTGTTCGCCATATTGTCCGGCGACGTCAATCCCTCCCATGTCGATGCCGAATATGCGAAGACCGATTTCTTTCACCATATCGTCGCGCACGGCATGTGGGGCGGCGCGCTGATCTCGGCCGTGCTCGGCACCGAGCTGCCAGGACCGGGCACCATCTATTTGAGCCAGTCGCTCAACTTCCGCCGTCCCGTCAGCCTCGGCGACCGCATCAACGTGCGCGTCACCGTGCGCGAGAAAGAAGCAGCAAAGCACAGGCTCGTCCTCGACTGCGAGTGCCGCAACCAGACCGATCAAGTGGTGATCGACGGCACTGCCGAGGTGGTCGCTCCGATGGAGAAAGTGAAACGTCCACGCGCGCTGCTGCCGGAAGTCCATCTGCATGCGCGCGGCGAAAGGCATCGGCATATGATCGAGGCCGCCGCGGCCTTCCCGCCGATGCGCATGGCGATCATTCATCCTTGCGATGCGCTGGCATTGAGCGGCGCCTTGGATGCGGCCGACGCGAAATTGATCGTGCCGGTTCTCGTCGGGCCGACGGCGAAGATCCGCAAGGCCGCCGCCGATGCCGGCCGCTCGATCGAAGGCATAGAGATCGTCGATGCGCCGCACAGCCATGCCGCCGCGCAAATGGCCGTCGAACTCGCCCGCACCGGCAAGGTCGAAGCGCTGATGAAGGGCGCGCTGCACACCGATGAGATCATGGGTGCGGTCGTCGCGCATGACAGCGGGCTAAGGACAGAGCGGCGCATGAGCCATGTCTTCGCTCTCGACGTGCCGACCTATCCGAAGCCGCTCTTCGTGACGGATGCGGCGATCAATATCGCGCCCAACCTCGAAGACAAGCGCGATATTGTCCTCAATGTGATCGATCTCTGCCATGCGCTGGGGCTTGCCAGCCCAAAGATCGCTCTGCTGTCGGCCGTCGAGACGGTCGAATCGAAAATGGTCTCGACCTTGGATGCCGCGGCGCTCTGCAAAATGGCCGAGCGCGGCCAGATCCAGGGCGGCCTGCTCGATGGACCGCTCGCATTCGACAATGCGATCTCCAAAAGCGCCGCGCGCGAAAAGCATATCGTCTCGCCAGTGGCGGGCGATGCCGATGTGCTTCTCGCGCCCGATCTCGAAGCCGGCAATATTCTCGCCAAGCAATTGATCTATCTCGCAGGCGCCGATGCCGCCGGCATTGTACTCGGCGCCCGCGTGCCGATCGTGCTGACAAGCCGCGCCGATAATGCAGCGGCGCGTGTCGCCTCCTGCGCGCTCGCGAGACTCTTGGTCCAATATCTTCAGGGGCCGCCGAAATGACCGAGGCCATTCTCGTTCTCAACGCCGGCTCCTCGAGCCTCAAATTCGCGCTCTACGATCTGGAGCTCGCACTTCTGTGCCGCGGCGAGATCGAGGAGATCGGCCGCCCCCATATGCTGGTGAGCGGGGCGCTCGCCGATCAGCTCAAAGCTCTCGGGCCGCCGCCCGAACAGGCGGACCGCGACACGACCAACGCCTGGCTCGTCGCGACATTGCACAAATTGCCGGATCTCACTCTGCGGGCGGCGGGCCATAGAATCGTGCATGGCGGGCAGACATTTCACGGGCCGGTTTGGATCGACGCCGAAGTGCTCGCCGAGCTGCGCCGCCTCATTCCGCTCGCACCCGATCATCAGCCGTATAATCTCGACGTGGTCGCGGCGGTTGCCGCGCAATGGCCGGATCTGCCGCAGGTGGCTTGTTTCGACACGGCCTTCCATCGCACCCAACCGCGCCTCGCCGAGATCTTCCCGCTGCCGCGCGCGCTGACCGATGCCGGTATATTGCGCTACGGCTTCCATGGCCTCTCATATCAGTATATTGCGAGCGTGCTGCCGAACTATCTCGGCACCGAGGCCTATGGCCGCGTGATCATCGCCCATCTCGGCAATGGCGCTTCGCTCTGCGCGCTTAAGGACGGCAAGAGCTTGGCGACGACGATGGGTTTCACCACGGTCGACGGCTTGATGATGGGCACGCGCACGGGATCGATCGATCCAGGCGTGATCCTCTATCTGATCTTGCAGGAGAAGATGGCGGCCGAAGAGGTTTCCAAGCTGCTCAACAAGCAATCCGGCCTGCTCGGCGTCTCCGGCATCAGCAGCGATATGCGCACGCTCGAGGCGAGCCCCGATCCGCATGCGACGGAGGCGCTCGAACTTTTCGCTTATCGCGTCATTCGCGAATCGGGCTCGCTGATGACCGCGCTCGGCGGCCTCGATGCCTTTGTCTTTACCGCTGGCATCGGCGAACATTCGGCCCGCATGCGGCAGATGATCTGCAATGGACTCGAATGGACAGGGATCAGCCTCGACGCGCACCGCAATGCGGCCTCGGAGCGGCGCATCAGCACGGCCACGTCCAAGGTCAGCGTGCTCGTGATCCCGACCAATGAGGAGATGGCGATCGCCTCCAATACAAGGCAATTGATCTGCCGCAAAGCCGAGGCCGCGATCGGCCGTTAAGGACAATATTTTGCATGGCGCATCCGAGCCAAGTGGGACCATGTGCAAGCGAGCCATGTAACCAACGAAGCAGCTAGACATTGAAGATTTGATGCCTCGACGGAGCAGGTCTCCCACCTTTTCCGGACACCGCGCCGACGGGTCCAAAACAGATCATTCCTCGGCACAGGCACACTCCAAACATAGATGCGATGATCAGGTGAGCGATGGACGGGAAGACGGACGGCAACGAACGCAAGCAGGCGTGGATGATCTGGTATATCGTTGTCGCCGCGATCGGGATTCTGCTGCTGCAGCAGGTCTGGAGCTCTTATCAGCCGACCACGACAATTCCCTATAGCGAATTCGAGAAGCTCGTCGCCGAGAAGCAGATCTCCGAAGTGGTGATCGGTTCGGACACGATCCAGGGCACGCTCAAGAAGCCGCTGCCCAATGGCACCAAGCAGTTCACCACGGCGCGCGTCAATTCGGCACTTGCCGACAAGCTCATCGCGCAAGGCGTCAAAGTCTCCGGCGCGCCGTCGAGCGGCTTCATCGGCGCCATTCTCTCCTGGGTTCTGCCGCTCATAGGCTTCTATCTGATCTGGATGTTTCTGTTCCGTGGCATGGCCGCACGGCAAGGTCTCGGCGGCCTCATGTCCATCGGCAAATCACGGGCGAAAGTCTTTGTCGAGACCGATACGAAGACGACCTTCAAGGATGTCGCCGGCGTCGACGAGGCCAAATTCGAGCTGAAGGAGGTCGTGTCCTTCCTGAAGGATCCCAAATCCTTCGGCCGGCTCGGCGCCCGCACGCCGAAGGGTATTCTGTTGGTTGGGCCGCCGGGGACGGGCAAGACCTTGCTCGCCCGCGCCGTGGCCGGCGAGGCGGGCGTCCCGTTCTTCTCGATCTCCGGCTCGGAATTCGTCGAGATGTTCGTCGGCGTCGGCGCCGCGCGGGTGCGCGATCTCTTCGAACAGGCGCGCAAGGCGGCGCCCTGCATCATCTTCATCGATGAACTCGATGCGCTCGGCCGCTCGCGCTCGGTCGGCGGCTTTGGCGGCTATGATGAAAAGGAGCAGACGCTCAATCAGCTGCTTTCAGAACTCGACGGCTTCGACCCGAGCTCCGGCGTCATTCTGCTCGCCGCGACCAATAGGCCGGAGATTCTCGATCCGGCGCTGCTGCGCGCCGGCCGCTTCGACCGCCAAGTGGTCGTCGACCGGCCCGACCGGAAGGGCCGGCTCGACATATTGAAGATCTATACCGCTAAGATCAGTCTCGATCCCAAGGCCGATCTCGATCAAATTGCCGGGCTGACAATGGGGTTCACCGGCGCCGATATCGCCAATCTCGTCAATGAAGCCGCCATCATCGCCACGCGCCGCGCCGCCAGCTCGGTCACATTCGACGATATCACCGCCGCGATCGAGCGCATCGTCGCCGGCGTTGAAAAGAAGAGCCGTGTGCTGAGTCCGGCCGAACGCCGGCGCGTCGCCTATCATGAGATGGGCCATGCGCTGGTCGCATCGAGCCTTCCCGATGTCGATCCGGTCCAGAAAGTGTCGATCATCCCGCGCGGCGTCGGCGCGCTCGGCTATACGATCCAGCGGCCGACGGAGGATCGCTTCGTCCTCTCGACCAGCGAATTGCGCCACCGCATCACCGTTCTCATGGGCGGCCGCGCGGCAGAGGCGCTAATCTTCTCGGGCGATGTTTCGACGGGCGCGGCGGATGATCTCGAGCGCGCGACCGAAATCGCGGTCGAGATGGTCACCCGCTATGGCATGGCCGATGTCATCGGGCCGCGTGTCTATAAGGCACCGCCGCCCATGTTTCTCGGCGCCCATTCGATCGACAAGCCGGTGGCTTCCGAATCGACCTTGCGCGAAATCGATCTCGCCGTGCACGACATTACGGCGGTCGCCTTCGAGGAAGCGAAAGCCATATTGGCGCGCAGGCGCGCCGATCTCGACAAGGGCGCCGAGCTTTTGCTTACGAAAGAAGCAATCACCAGCGAGGATTTTCCGGCCCTCGGCAAAGTGGTGCACGGCGAGCCGCCGCTCGTGCCCGTGGTCGTTCATGGCTAGAGCGGGATGAGGAAAAGTGGGAACCGGTTTTCCGCCCACATCCCGCTCTAAATTATGAGAATCGATCACGATGGCGCAGCGGAATGCGCCAAAGCTCCGTTGATCGGGATCAACGCCCCACTCTGCTTTTTCGGCTCTATTGGAGTGAAACCAAGACGACGCGGCCCAAAAATAGCAGCTGGGGCCGATGCTGGGAAAGCGGATGAAAATGATGCAGGCTTGCAATGTAATGACGACGCGCGTGGCAGGCATCCACCCTAAGGGCACGCTTGGCCAAGCCATTGCGCTCATGGCAGATCTCGGTGTCAGCACCTTGCCTGTCGTCGACATATCAGGAACGATGCTCGGCATGCTGACGGGAGGTGATCTTCTGCGCCGCGCCCATGGCAGTGAGCACAATGCTCCGCTTAACCGCAGCGGCCTCATCTTTGGCGGGAGCGCCAACAGGCTCACAAGCATGCATAATCAGACCGTCGAAGAGGTCATGACCCCCGAGCTTTGTGCTGTACAAGAGGGCACCTCCCTTGTCGAGGTTGCGAGATTGATGAAAGACCGCGGGATCAAATGCCTGCCGGTGTTGCATGGCGATAAGCTCGTCGGCATCATTCATCGCGCGGATCTCATGCGCACGCTCGGTGCGGATTTCGACGTCGAACTCAGCGCGGCGACAGTGCAGGATTCGGCCATAAAGGATGCGGTTCTCGCTCTGCTTCACCGCCTGAAATGGGCCCCCTGCCCTTTGATCGATGTCACCGTCGAGGAAGGCAAGGTCGAATTGCACGGCACTCTGCTCAAAGAAGATGAAAGAAGCATCCTTCGCAGTGCGATCGAAACCATTCCAGGCGTGACCAGTTTCGCGGATCATCTAGTCCTGGCCGAACCCTATGCCGGGATGTTCCCACGCCTGCCCGATGAAATGGTCCGGCGGCAGAAGCTCTATTGTTAGGAGGGTCAGCCCATGTTTGCGTTGCTCGCAATCCTTTCCGCTCTCATCCTCGGCATCTGCATCGAGAGGATGGCGAAACCGCGGCCGGTGCGGCTTGTCGCACGCGTCCAGAAGTGGCCGCGGCGCTGATGCCCTTCTCCCCGTGAGCGAAGCGAAACGGAGAGAGGATCGGTAGGCGTTCGCGCGAAGCGATCGAAGCTGCATGGCCATAGCGATTCAGCGTTCCGGCTCGCCAGCATCGAGAATCCATGTCCGCTGGCAAAAAGCGACATAGAGCCTCTCCTGGCCGAGCGCCGTGCCGAGTTCGATCGCCAATTCATTCAGCATGGTTTCGATCTCCTTGTCGGGGAGATGGCCGAGATAGGCATGCACCGCCTCGCCGGTGAAGATCGCGACAGGCTCGCGGTCGGAGCCGACCGAACCATCGGGGCGCGGCCAAGCATAGGTCACCTCGCCGCGCGTAAACATGCCGGAAAGCGCCGGAAGGCCCGCAGCGACGCGCCGGCGCATCCAACCATGGGCCGTGCGCACCGCCTCGGAGACGTCATAGACGCGGCCTTCAGGGTCCCAGCCTTCGCGCAAGCCGACAGTGATCCGGAAATCGCGGCGCGGCCCGTTGGAGCCGGGCACGAGGCGATAGTCTTCGCGCCGAAACCCCGTGCCGCGTTGCGGAGTACCATCGCTCACGTTTCGCCCTTTCTCTGCCGCAGATGAAAGCGCTCAAGGTGCAGGTTTACGCCAGACGCTTGCGAGCCAAGGCTGCTTTTCGCGCGGTGCGCCTTCCGGCCGATAATAATGCGTGAGCTCGGCAAAGCCCGCCGCTGTCATATAGCGGCGCCAGGCTTCGAGATCATGATAGGCGCCATAGCGCCCGGCGACCCAGTCTTCCTGATTGTCGCCGCGCGGGTTCGACGCGAAGAGCACGCCCTCAGGCTTCAATGTGGCATGAAGCTGCCGCAAGATCCGCGGCAGTTCCTGGCTCGGAATATGGAACAGAGAGGCATTGGCGAAGACGCCGTCGAAAAAGGCGTCCGGCAGTTCGAGCTTTAAAAAATCCTGATGCCAGACTTCGCAGCCGCTATGGGCACGCGCCATTTCGGCAAAGTTCAAAGCGCCGTCGAGACCGATCGCTTGATGGCCGCGATCGGCGAATTGCTTCAAGTCGCGCCCCGGCCCACAGCCGAAATCAAGAATGGTGAAAGGCGCTTCGCCGGAAATATGGCCGAGCAGCGCGGCGATGTTCTGGGACACGTCATGATCGCGGGTGCCTTCCCAGAATTGTTCCGCATAGCGCTCGTAATGATCGAGCGTGACGGTGGTGATCTTCGAAAGATCCTGCGGGTCATGATTCATGGCAAAGTCCATGTCGCTAATTGCTGGACGACTTGCAACCCAAGCAAATATCGCAGCAGGCGCGATCAGAGTTCATCTTAGAGATTTTGTTCGCCGCATGATCTCATCCGAAAAGTCTGCAACTTTTCGGGATCATGCGCTAATGCGCCAGCCGCTCCAAGAGATCGCGGACATGGACTTGGTCGGCCTTATAATTGCCGGTCAGCGTATACATCACGAGATTGACGCCGCCGCGCAGCGCCAATTCATGCTGGCGCTCGCCGCCCGGCACCAAAGTATAGGACGGTTCGCCCATGCGGTCGCCCGCCCAGCCCGCGGCGAGATCATTCGAGGTGATGATGATCGGCGAGACGCCGTCGCCGGAACGGGCCGGCCGCACGCCATCGGCGGGATTGGCAGGAGGCAGCGCCTCGATCCATGTCTGGCCGTCTGCGTAACGGCCAAGGAAGCCATCAAGCAGGTAGAATGTCTTGGTCACGACATGATCGGCCGGCACCGGCTCGAGCTGCGGGACATCAACTCCATCGAGCAGCTGCCGCAGCCACAGAGCCTCCGGCGTTGGCGGCCCGCCGGGGCGCGCCGAAAGCGCATCGCGCGTATCGAAAACGATCGTTCCGCCCTGTTTCATATAGGTGGCGACTTTCGCGACCGTCGCCGGCGCCGGCTGCGCGTGACCGGCAACGACCGGCCAATAGAGCATGGGATAGAAGGCAAGCTCGTCGCGCGCCGGATCGACACCGATCGGAGTGGCTGGCGTCAGCGAAGTCCGCTGCGCCAAGACCAGAGACAGAGTCGCAAGCCCATTCTTGCTTTCTTCATCGACCTCCGCATCGCCGGTCACGACATAGGCTAGCCGCGTGTTCAAAACCGAATCGAGATCTTGCTGCGAGAGCGGCTGATCCGGGCGCGGATCAGCCTTCGAAGGCGCAGGCGCAAAACTGAAAGCGACGAAGGCGAGAAGGATGGCCGCGGCGGCATGGCTGAAGCGGCGGCGCAGCCCGCCGCCGAGCCAGATCGAGGCTAGCGCGTCGGCGCAGAAGAAAAGGAAGGCTGCCGCCAGCAGTGGCGGGCGCAAATCGGTCGGCGCGGCCTTGCGCAAAGGCTCGTCGGCAAAGCCGAGGCCGGAATAATCCGCCGCGTTCAATCGATCATCGGCCTGCATGGCATTGACGGCCAAAAGCTGCTCCGGCGGCCCGTAAAATCCCGGCGGATGCTCGCTGTCGCCCACGGAGGCGAAATTGACCGGGACAGGCTTTGCCGTGGGCGGCGGCGGGCCGAGCCGGCCGAAACCGTCGAGTATGCGCGTCGGCGGCACGGTCTCGGCGTTCTGCCGGCTCTGACCCTCTTTGGCTTCGCCATTCTTGGCCTGATCGGCGGTCTTCGCCGTTTCGCTCGAGAGGGCAACGATCTTGCGCAACATGTCGACGAACAGCCCGGACAAAGGCAGATTGGACCATGTCGTATCGGCGGTCACATGAAACAACACGATCATGCCGTCGCCGGTCCGGCTCGCCGTGACGAGCGGCGTGCCATCGGCCAGCTGCGCCCAGGTCTTGGCTTCGAGACCGGCGTCCGGTTCGGCGAGCACTTGCCGCCGCACCGTCACCTCGTCGGGGACTTTGAGACCGAAGAAGGGGCTGTGCTGCTCGAAAGGTGCAAGCTTCTTCGGCGTCTCCCAGGACAAGGCGCCGCCGAGAACGCGCCCGCCGCGGCGCAACCGCACCGGCACGAGATCATCCGAAGATGCGGCCAGCCGCGAGCCGGCGAAGCGCAGGAGAAGGCCGCCGTCCTGCATGAATTGCTTCAGTTTCGCATAGTCAGGTCCCGTCACCATGCCGACATCGGCAAGGATCAGCACCGCGACGTGATCGTCGATGAGCGCGGCAATCGGATCGGGCGTGCCCGGCCGCGCCTCGCGGACATCGGCAAAGGGCGCGAGCGCTTTGGTGAGATAATAATTCGGTGCGAGCAAAGGCAAGGAGCGGTCGGCCGTCTCACCGCTGATAATGCCAACGCGGCGCCGCTTCCAACGTTCATCGATGAGCGAGACGGCGCCCGTCGAATGGGCCCCAAGAATTTCGAGCCGGGCGATCTCATTGCGCAATTCGACCGGCAGATCGAATTGCACCTTGGTCTCGGTGGCATTCGCCGCCAGAGGTCCATGAAAATCGAAACGGGCCTCGCCGAGCGTGAGGCCTTTGCGGTCGAGCGCCCGCACTACGCCTTGCGCCGGCCCTTTGATCGCGCTGCGCAGCACAAGCGCCTCGAAGGCGCCACCCTCATTCTTCGGTCCGGCCAAGGCATAGACGGACTGGTCGCCGGTGACGAGCGTGACCTTGGGGACCAAGTGCGCGAGTTTTTCGGCGAACTCCCGCGCATGGCCAGCCTCAACGCCGTCGGCGATCCACACGACATCGGCATGCGGCCAGGCTCGCATGAATTTTTCGATCGCCGGAACGAACGCCATATGATCGGGCACGAAGGGCTGCGGCTTGATCGCCCGCAAATGGTCGAGCGTATGGGCGGCATCCGAGACAATGATTTCGCGGCCGCCTTCGGAAGTGGCGGCGACAGCGACCGTCTCGCCGCTACGGCCCACCGCCCCGACCCATTGTGCCGCCGCATTGAGGCGCTGCTCCCAGTTCGGTGCCGCCGGCCAGCCATCATCGAGGAGGACGAGCAAAGGCCCTTTGCCGCTTTCGCCCGCCGGCAGCGGATTGAGGATCGGACCGGCGACAGCGAAAATGAGCGCTGCCGCGATCGCCAGACGCAAAGCGAGAAGCCACCAGGGCGTAAAGGCCGGCGTCTCTTCCCGAGGCTGAAGATCGAGAATGAGCCGCAGCGGCGGAAACGGCACGCGGCGAGGTCGCGGCGGCGTCACCCGCAGCAAATAATAGAGGACCGGCAGGCCGGCCAAAGCCACGAGAACAGCGGGAACGGTGAAAGCGAGCGGCAATCCGAACATCAGCCAGCCAATCTCGAAAGCTGCAGATCCGCGCCTGCCTCGAGCCGCATGCGCAAGGCGAGCAGAGCTTCCGACGCCGGCCGGTCCGTCCGATGCAAAAGCAACGTCCAGCCGCGCTTGGCGGCGGCGGCGCGAACCGCATCACGATGCGCGGCGAGCCGCAATATATAATCCTCTCGAAAAGCTTCCGCCCGCCCCACTCTGAGACGCGCCTCCGAATCGACATCGACGAATTCGGTATGGCCGGTGAAGGGAAATGTCTCCTCGATCGGATCGGCGATCATGACGAGATGGCCACGGGCACCGTCGGCCGACAGGTGCTGGATCTTGTCATCGATTGCCGCCGGATCGCTCAGGAAATCGGAAATCCAAAGAAGTTGCGTGCGCGCTTGCAGTGCCGCGTTCGGCGGCAGCTCCGGCGCCGCAAAAGTCGGCGCCGTTTCTTCTGCGATCATCGTCTCGGCAAAACGGTCAATGATGTTGCGCATCGCAAGCGGACGCGTGAGGCCGAGCAGCCCGACCCTTTCGCCGCCGCGCATGAGAAGATCGGCGGCGGCAAGCCCGATCACCAGCGCGCGCTCGACCTTCGATTGCAGCGCGAGCTTGGAGATGAATCCCATCGAAGCGGATCGGTCGATCCAGATCCACACCGTATGTGCCGCCTCCCATTCGCGTTCGCGGACGTAAAGCCGGTCGTCACGGGCCGAGCGCCGCCAGTCGACATTGGCGGCTGGCTCGCCCGCGACAAAGGGCCGGAACTGCCAGAAGGTCTCGCCGATGCCGGCGCGCCTGCGGCCGTGCATGCCATGCATCACGCTGGAGGCGACGTCTTTCGCGGCAACGATCAGGCTCGGCAGGCGGCGCGCAATATCTTGCGCTGCGTCCTGCGGACCATGTCCGGTCCGCCGCTCGGCCGCATCGAGGAACCGCACTTCGCTCATGCTCTAGACCGCGATGTCATCAGATCGATTGCACTCATGCTTCAGGTTGTTTTTTTACGCACGATCTTATCCGAAAAGTCTCACAACTTTTCGGGATCATGCTGTTTTTCTTCGCCGCATGATCTCATTCCGAAAAGTCTCACAACTTTTCGGGATCATGCTCTAGCCCAGACGTTCGATCAGCCGAGCGATGAGATCCGGCAGGGTCTCCCCTTCGGCGCGCGCGGCAAAGGTCAGAGCCATGCGATGTTTCAGCACCGGCGTTGCGAGCGCGGCGACATCGTCGCGCGATGGCGAGAGCCGCCCGTCGACGAGGGCGCGGGCACGGGTCGCGAGCATCAAGGCCTGGGCAGCACGTGGGCCGGGGCCCCAGGCAATATGCTTGGTGATCGCCGGATCGCCCTCGCCCGGCCGGGCACCGCGGACGAGATCGAGAATCGATTCGACGATGGAATCGCCGACCGGCAGACGCCGTACGAGGCGCTGTGTCGCGATGAGATCCTCGGCCGTCATCGCCGGCTTCGGCTCCGTATCCTTGTCGCCGGTGGTTTCGATGAGGATGCGCTTTTCGGCAGCGCGGTCAGGATAGAGCACGTCGATCTGCATCAGGAAGCGATCGAGCTGCGCCTCGGGCAAAGGATACGTACCCTCCTGCTCGAGCGGGTTCTGCGTCGCGAGCACATGGAAGGGATGCGGCAGATCATGCCGCTCGCCCGCGACAGACACATGCTGTTCCTGCATCGCCTGCAAAAGCGCCGATTGCGTGCGCGGGCTCGCACGGTTGATCTCATCGGCCATCAGGAGCTGCGCGAATATCGGCCCTTGGACGAAGCGGAAGGAGCGGCGATGGTCCACCGTCTCCTCCAAAACTTCCGAGCCGAGAATATCGGCGGGCATCAGATCCGGCGTGAACTGCACTCGGCGCGCATTGAGGCCGAGCACGGTGCCCAAGGTCTCGACGAGCTTGGTCTTGGCCAGGCCCGGCACGCCGACAAGCAGCCCATGGCCGCCGGACAGCAAAGTGACCAAAGCTTCTTCGACCACTTGTGCCTGGCCGAAGATGACGCTGCCGATCGAACTGCGCGCCGCAGCGACTCGATCGAGCGCGACTTCGGCCGAGCCCAGGATCGCAGCCTCGAGAGTGGTCGTGTTGGCTTCAAGCATCAGGGACTCGCTTCATCTTGGAGCGGATAGGCGCCGCTCTGATCTAGATCGTTCCAAATCGACGAGATTGGTTCGCAAACTTGCATTGTCGATCGAACCGGCACGAATTTCCATCGAATTCGGCGCACGAGGGTCGCGTGACAAATAAAATTTTCGACAGCTGTCTCGCACCTCGGAGCTCGCGGCTCGGGCTTTGCCTGCCCCGGAGCGCCAAGGCCAATATCGAGGTTTTCGAAGTCGTTAAAAATCCATGCTGCGAGACTATGGCCGAAGATGTGCCTTTTGGCGGCAAATCCGGGACCTGCAATCCAAGCGGGACAGCCGGCATCTTGGCACCCAATCCTGGCCTTTGCGGCGCTCTATCGCCTATCTCGCGCCTATCTCGTGAACTTGTGCTCCCGCAGCTGTGGCCAAAGCCGCACAAGCGTGAAAGAATAGTCAAAATAAACGCTCGCTCCTGTTCCGCTCTCGTGCCCCCGTCCCGTCCAAAGCCGCTCACTCTCCTTTATTGGAGCCTCATCGCCACCACAGCGCTGGCGGCGATATTGGTGATTGGGACCTTTTGGCTCGCGGCGCGCTCACAAGCCGAAAATGAATGGGTGCGCCATACGCTGGCCGTCCGCAATCAGATCGACCAGGTCCTCATTCTCGTGCAGCGCGCCGAAGCGAACGCGCGCGGTTATCTCTTGACCGGCCAAGAGGTCTTTGTCAGCCCCTATCAGAACGCAGTAACGCAATTGCCGGCGGTTCTCGATGAAATGACCGAGCTTGTCGTCGACCATCCGCGCCAGCAACAAGCGGTCCTCCGGCTGCGCCAGCTTACTGCCGAGAGGCTGGTCGATCTGCGCAATGCGATCGCCGCCTACAAATCCGGACAAGCTGGTGGTCCAGCAGAAATGGCGAGCGTCGGCAAAGATCTACAAACGATGCAGGATTTCCGCCAGCTCGTCGCCGCGATGACGGCCGAAGAAAATCGCCTGCTGCAGGCGCGGCAAACGAGTTCCGCGACCTTCAGCGTGCTCCTGCAGATCGGTGCCGGCGCATCCTTTGTCCTCATCTGCGCAGTCGGCGCTTTGGTCGGCGTCACGACCCAGCATTCCTTCATGGAGCTCGGCGCCGCGCGCGACCGGCTGATGCTCACCAATCGGGAACTGTTGGAGCAGATCAATCTGCGCGAGAGCGCCGAAGGGCAGCTACGGCAATCGCAGAAGATGGAGGCGATCGGCCAGCTCACCGGCGGCATAGCGCATGACTTCAACAATATGCTGGGCGTGATCTCGGGCAGCCTCGATCTGATCGAGCGCCGCATCAAGAAAGGCGATTACGGCATCGAACGTTTCATCGACGCCGCCGTGAAGGCCGCCGATCGCGCTGCTGCCTTGACCCATCGCCTGCTCGCCTTTGCGCGTCAGCAGCCGCTCTCGCCGGAGCCGCTCGATGCCAATAAAATGATCATCAATATGTCGGAACTCCTGCGCTCGACGCTCGGCGAGCATATTGCGATCGAGACCGTTTCCGCTGCCGGCCTATGGCGGACCAAGGCCGATGCCCTGCAGCTCGAAAACGCACTCCTCAATATCGCGATCAACGCCCGCGATGCCATGGGCGACGGCGGCAGGCTGACGATCGAAACTGCCAATGCCTATCTTGACGCGGCCTATTGCAAACAGCATGGCGAGGTGACGCCCGGACAATTCGTGCTGATCGCAATCACCGACACCGGCATGGGGATGAAGCCGGAGGTGGTCGCGCGCGTCTTCGATCCCTTCTTCACGACCAAGCTTACCGGCACCGGCCTCGGGCTGAGCCAAGTCTATGGTTTCGTCAAACAGTCGCACGGCCATATCAAGATCTATTCGGAACCAGGCGCCGGCACGACCGTAAAAATCTATTTGCCGCGCTTCATCGGCGATGCCGATGAGACAAAAGGCCTGCCCACGACGCCGGTCGAGACGGGCAGCGCCAGCGAAGCGATCCTCGTCGTCGAAGACGATCCTTTGATGCGCCGGCTCACCATAGATGCCTTGCGCGAACTCGGCTACAGCGTCCTCGATTGCGAGACGGCTGCCGATGCGCTCGATATTCTCGAGCGCACGCCCAACATCAAATTGCTGCTCACCGATGTGGTGATGCCTGAGGTGAATGGGAAGAAACTCGCCGATGAGGCGGTACGCCGCTGCCCCGATCTCAAAGTGCTGTTTACGACCGGCTACACGCCCAATGCCGTGGTGCATGGCGGCGTGCTCGATCCCGGCGTCCAATTCCTGGCAAAACCCTTCACGCTCGAACAGCTCGCGGCCAAAGTGCGCAATCTGCTCGACAACAGCTTGCTCGACATATGACAGGCGGATGACCGGCACTCGCGCTTTGTTTTAGACATCGGATAATCCGATGTCTTTATGAGCGTGATCTAGCCCCTGGATCTCGCCGCGGCGATTGGCTAATCTGCCGCCGTTCCTCTCGATGATGGGCCGCGACGGCATGAGCTATGTAAAGCACATATTGCAGCCGGGCGAAAAAGTGCTCGTCACCGGCCGGCTGCATTGGATCATCTACGCGCACGCGCTCCTCTGGTTCTTGTGCGCAGCCGCTGCGGCTGCCGTCGCAGTCCATCTCCGCTCCACCAATTATCAATGGATGGCGGCAGTTGCACTCACGGCTTTGTTTTTCGTGTTCGGCTTGATTGCGCTGATCCGCGCCCGGTGGCACAGCTTTACGACCGAGATCGCGGTGACGACGACGCGCGTCATCTATAAGACGGGATTCATCAATCGCCACACGGCCGAGATGAATATAGACAAGATCGAATCGGTGGTCGTCGACCAATCGATTTTTGGCCGCCTTCTTGGCTATGGCACGATCGACATCCGCGGCACCGGCGCCAGCATCGAGCAGCTTAAGCGCGTCGCCCATGCGATCGAATTGCGCAATGCGATTACGTCAAGATAGCCTGTTCGCCGCTTATTATCTTGGAGCTACGCCTGCCGCCCCCCTCTCCCCGCTTGCGGGGAGAGGTAAGGTGAGGGACCGGGGGATTTGCTTCAACATCGGGGCCAATCACCAAGCCCCTCACCCTGCCTCTCCCCGCAAGCGGGGAGAGGGGCGCTCACGTCCCCGCCTCTATTCGATGCCGCATTCGAAGGCGCGCTTGTTCCAGCTCTTGCGGAAGCGCTCTTCGATCTTCACCCGATCATTGAGGCCGGGCTTTGCCGCTTCCATCGCGCCGCGCGCCACCGACGCCTCTTCGGCCGTCAGCGCGACGGGGCCGGCCATGAAGGCGGCATTCGGCAGGGCGAAGAGGATCGCCTCCTTGTTCGGATGAATTTTCACATCGGTGAGCGTGTCGGCGACGGGCTTGCCGTCGACGCAGACATTGCCGTTGATGACTTCGATCTTGCGACCGTCCGATGTGGTTCTGATGAAGACTGGTTCCATCGCTCTTCCCTTTGGCTGTTAGACTCACGCTCTTTTTATGAGAGGTTTTACCCCACACCGGCCGAAAGCGCCGCGATGACGCTGCCGCCGACTGTTTCCATCGCGCCGAGATCGGCAAGTTTTTCCAGATAGTGGCGCGACTGCCCGCTCTCGTCGCGGCGCAAATGGATGAAGGCGAGCGCCTTCATCGTATAAAGCGCGAAATGGCCAGGGCCGTTGACGTCATCGGAAATTTCTTCCGCCCGCCAGACCTGCCAATCGGGATTAAGCCCGGCCTGGCGCGTGGCTTCGGCTAAGCCCGCATGGGCGATCGAAAGCGCCTCGTCGAGATTGCCCTGATAGGTATGGATCTTATAGAGGCAGAGATAGGTCGGCAGCTGATCCGGCGCCAGGGCCAGCGCCTCGCGAAACGCCTTGTCGGCGGCCTCGGGATCGCGGCGATAAAGGCCGACGCCGCGTTGAAGAATCTCATTCACCTCCGGCAGAATTTCGCCGAAATTGATGAGCTCCTCGGTGACGCGGATGTTTGGCGAAGGGGTTTCTGGCATTTTTGGTCGCTGCACGAGATGAGGCAGAGCCGAAACGGCTGCCCAAAAAGGCAAGACGCCAGCGGCGCAGAGGCAAGCAAATTTAGGGCCATGGTCGGCCGAGCGAGGCGTCGAAAGACTGAGCAAAAAAATAAACGTAAGAACAGAACTAGAACTTGCCAGCAGAGAACAAACAGGGTACGCTCTCTTCAGTTTCATCGCCAAGCCGTGTGGGGACAGCGATCGCTTCCCCCCGCCCTTTGCACTTTCACCTCGCCAATTTTTTGTGCCCATGTCAGAAGGAGCGTCTCAATGAGCCAAGCGAATCTCCGCCTCGTGGAAGGATCTTCCGTGGACAAGACCAAGGCGCTCGATGCCGCCTTGTCGCAAATCGAACGCGCCTTCGGCAAAGGCTCGATCATGCGGCTCGGCAAGAATCAGAAGATCGTCGAGATCGAGACGATTTCGACCGGTTCGCTGAGTCTCGACATCGCGCTCGGCGTCGGCGGCCTACCGCGCGGCAGGGTGATCGAGATCTATGGGCCGGAATCTTCCGGCAAGACCACCCTGACGCTGCATGTGATCGCCGAGGCGCAGAAGAAAGGCGGCGTCTGCGCCTTCGTCGATGCCGAACATGCGCTCGATCCCGTCTATGCGCGAAAACTCGGCGTCAATCTCGACGATCTTCTGATCTCGCAGCCCGACACCGGCGAGCAGGCGCTCGAAATCACCGATACTTTGGTGCGCTCCGGCGCCGTCGATGTGCTCGTCATCGATTCGGTTGCGGCTTTGACGCCGCGCGCCGAGATCGACGGCGAAATGGGCGACAGCCAGCCGGGCCTGCAGGCGCGATTGATGAGCCAGGCGCTGCGCAAGCTCACCGCCTCCATCTCGCGCTCGCATACGATGGTGATCTTCATCAATCAGATCCGCATGAAGATCGGCGTGATGTATGGCAGCCCGGAGACGACGACCGGCGGTAATGCGCTAAAATTCTATGCCTCCGTCAGGCTCGACATCCGAAGGATCGGCTCGATCAAGGACCGCGAGGAAGTGGTCGGCAATCAGACCCGCGTGAAAGTGGTGAAGAACAAGGTCGCGCCGCCGTTCAAACAGGTCGAATTCGACATTATGTATGGCGAAGGCATCTCGAAAATGGGCGAGCTCGTCGATCTCGGCGTCAAGGCCGGCGTCGTCGAAAAATCCGGCGCCTGGTTTTCCTATGACAGCCAGAGGCTCGGCCAGGGCCGCGAGAACGCCAAGACTTTCTTGCGCAACAATCCGGACGCCGCGGCGCGGATCGAACAGGCGATCCGCGAGAATGCCGGCCTCATCGCCCAAAAAATCCTCGATCCCGGCGAGGCCGAAGCTGAAGAGGCGGAAGGGTAAAAAGCTTTCGGGCGCGCCCTTTGTCCCTCTGGGAGAGGGTTCACCTACAATGCCGGCCCGCGCTCGACAGGGGAGGCTCCAATAGTTAGAAGGGGCGCTCCCCTGGATTTGATGGTCTTACGTCCCATCTTGTGATCGCGATCCGCCGTCGGCGCGGCGGTCGGGAGAGCCCTCTGTTGGGACCGGATAGAGTCAAATGAGCAGCGTCAGCGAGATCCGCACCGCCTTTCTCGAGTTTTTCGCGCAGAGAGGGCATGCGATCGTCCCCTCTTCGCCGCTCGTGCCGCGCAATGACCCCACCCTGATGTTCACCAATGCGGGGATGGTCCAGTTCAAGAATGTCTTCACCGGCATTGAAAAGCGGCCTTATAGCCGCGCCGCCTCGGCGCAGAAATGCGTGCGCGCCGGCGGCAAGCACAATGATCTCGACAATGTCGGCTATACCGCCCGCCATCACACATTTTTCGAAATGCTGGGGAATTTCTCCTTCGGCGATTATTTCAAGGCTGATGCGATCGAATTCGCCTGGACCTTGATTACCGAAGTCCTCGGCCTTGGGAAGGATCGGCTCCTCGTCACCGTCTATCATGACGATGACGAAGCCTATGATCTTTGGAAGAAGATCGCCGGCTTTTCCGATTCGAAGATCATCCGCATTGCGACTTCCGACAATTTCTGGGCGATGGGCGACACCGGCCCATGCGGCCCCTGTTCGGAGATCTTTTTCGATCAGGGCGAAAAATTCTTCGGCGGCCCGCCCGGCAGCGCCGATCAGGACGGCGACCGTTTCCTCGAATTCTGGAACCTCGTGTTCATGCAATATGAGCAGCTTGGTCCCGGCGAACGTATAAGCCTGCCGCGCCCGTCGATCGACACCGGCATGGGGATTGAGCGCATCGCCGCCCTCCTGCAAGGCGTGCCGTCGAATTACGATATCGATCTGATGCGCGCCATCATTCTCGCCGTCGCCGCCGCGACGGGCGTCGATCCGGACGGGCCGCAAAAGGCGAGCCATAAAGTCATTGCCGATCATTTGCGCGCCTCGGCCTTTCTCGTCGCCGACGGCGTTCTGCCCTCGAACGAAGGCCGCGGCTATGTTCTGCGCCGCATCATGCGGCGCGCCATGCGCCACGCTCAGCTCCTCGGCGCCAAGGAGCCGCTGCTGTGGCGGCTCGTGCCCGTGTTGGTGCGCGAGATGGGGACCGCCTATCCGGAGCTCGTGCGCGCCGAAGCGCTGATCGTCGAGACTTTGCGGCTCGAAGAGACGCGCTTTCGCGTCACGCTCGCGCGCGGGCTTGCGATCCTCGACGAGGAGACCCGCGCTCTGCCGCAAGGCGGCACGCTGCCCGGCAGCACCGCCTTCAAGCTCTATGATACTTACGGCTTTCCGCTCGATCTCACGCAAGACGCATTGCGCGCCCGCCATCTCGGCGTCGATGTCGAAGGCTTCAACCAGGCGATGGAACATCAGCGCGCCGAAGCGCGCCGCGCCTGGGCCGGTTCCGGCGAAGCGGCGACCGAAAAGATCTGGTTCGAGCTCAGGGACAGGGTCGGAGCGAGTGAATTTCTCGGCTATGAGACCGAAGCTGCCGAGGGTGTCGTCGTCGCGCTCTTGCAGGATGGGCGCGAAGTGGAGCGGCTCAAAGCCGGTTCCACCGGCCAGGTCATCCTGAACCAGACGCCCTTTTACGGCGAATCCGGCGGCCAGCTCGGCGATACGGGGCTGATGCGCGCGCCGGGCGTCACCTTCCGCGTCACCAATACGCTAAAGAAGCTCGGCGATCTCATCGTCCATGAAGGCACCGTCGAGGCTGGCACGCTCACGCTCAATCTCGCGGTGGAACTCGCTGTCGATCATGCAAGGCGCCGTGCCTTGCGCGCCAATCATTCCGCCACCCATTTGCTGCATGAAGCCTTGCGGCAGGTGCTCGGCGATCATGTGGCGCAGAAGGGCTCGCTCGTCGCGCCCGACCGTTTGCGCTTCGACTTTGCCCATCCAAAGCCCATTTCGGCCGAGGAATTGACGCGGATCGAGGATCTCGCCAATCGCGCCGTCATCGCCAATACACCGGTCTCTACAAGAGTTCATGGATATAGACGAGGCCATCGGCTCCGGTGCGCGCGCTCTGTTCGGCGAAAAATATGGCGATCAGGTGCGCGTCGTCACCATGGGCGATGCGGCCGAAGTTTTGCTCGACGACGAGACTGCACCGGCGACCATGCCTTTCTCGATCGAGCTCTGCGGCGGCACCCATGTGCGCCGTACCGGCGATATCGGCCTCATCTCCATCGTCGCGGAATCGCCGGTCGCGGCCGGCGTGCGGCGCATCGAGGCGAAGACCGGCGAAGAGGCGCGGCATTATTTGAATGCGCGGGCAGAGCGCCTGCATGAGCTGGCGCAGCTCCTCAAGGCGCCGGAAACTGAGGCGACCGAACGCCTCGCTCAGATCCTCGAGGATCGCCGCAGGCTCGAACGCGATGTCAGCGATGCACGGAAAAAACTCGCCATGGGCGGCGGCAGCGACCGCGCGCAAGCGATCGAAGAGATCGCCGGCCTGAAATTCTTCGGCCGCACAGTCTCCGGCATTGAAATGAAGGATTTGAAGTCGCTGGCCGATGAAGCCAAAGCGAGCGTTGGCTCCGGCGTCGTCGCCATTGTCGGCGTCGGTGCCGATGGCAAGGCCGGCGTCGTGGTCGCTGTGACGAAAGATCTGACTGACCGTTTCGACGCGGTTCAATTGGTGCGGATCGCGGCCGAGAAACTCGGCGGCAAAGGCGGTGGCGGCCGCCGCGATATGGCGCAGGCGGGAGGCCCCGATGGCGCTGCGGCCCAATCGGCGCTCGCCGCCGTCGGCGAGGCCTTGCGCGAAACCGCGAGCGCCGCCTAGAGCATATTCCGATCGAATGGGATCATTCGATCGATAAGAATACGCTCTCGGGCATGCAGGTGAAGACAAGGCGCCACTGCGACGATTGCATGACGCAGACGCGCAATGGCCTTAGGACAAATTCTTTCGTTTTTGCGCGTCATCGCTCTTTCGCTTCGATCATTGGTCTCATAATATTTCCTTCGACGTCGCGCATGCCGCATGCTGGAGCTGACGCTGGTTCGCGACTGCATATTGCTATCACCAAATCGCGAAAATCGGCACTATCCGATAGACGATTGTTTTACAGCGCGCGCGTAGAAATGTGCGGCCATACTGGCGGAAGGCAGGCCGCTTTCCCATAGCGACATACGCCGAATTCTCGATCAGAGCTGCCCCAAACGCCCGTCGGTGTCGACCTGGGGAAGAAGTAAGGAGGATGAGATGGTGGAGCGGGATCGCAACACAGAAGACGCTGCGCCGAGCATGGCTGCGCGCGGCGCGCAGAACGTATCTCCGAATATCTCTCCCAACATCTCTCGGGGTGCCGGCGATTTTCCCGCCGCAGCGGAAAACATGCGCTGGCTCGCCGGAGAGATCGCGGAAATGTCCCTGACCTCCTTGGAACAGGCCAAGCGCCTGATCGAAGATGTGCGCGACGCACGCCATATGGACGATCTCATGGCCATTCAAGCGAAATATATGAGGGCCTTGTTCGAAACCTTTGCCGAGCGATCGCGCCGGCTCGGTTTATTCCTTGCCGAACTCCCGCAGGAAGTGACGCAAGCAAGCTGCGATATGGTCGAGGCGAGTGTCGAAGCGGCACAAGACGCCGCGGAGGTCGCGGCCAACAGCATTGCCGTGGCGGCGGCCGCGTCGCAAACTGCCCTGCGTGAAGCGCGCTAAACTCCGCTGCTCCTCACATCGTCGCAACCGGCGCGCGGACGAGCCCGATGATTTCGAGCGCATGCGCCACGCGCAGCACGAGATCCTCGCGCCAAGGCGCACCGATCAATTGCACGCCGATCGGCAGCTTTTCGCCCGGCGTCCACACCGGCACGGTGCAGACCGGCAGGCCGATGAAGGAGATCGGCTGGGTATAGATCCCGAGATCGGCGCGCAGCGGCACGTCCTTGCCGTCGAGATGCATCATCTTCTGGCCAGACAGCGGCGCACGGCAAGGCGTTGCGGGTGCAAGGATCACATCAACGTCGGCAAAAATTTCGCCGACACGCGCCTGAAACCAAGCGCGGAACTTCTGCGCCTTCAACAATGCGCCGGCCGGGATCATCGCGCCGGCGAAGAGCCGGTCGCGCACGGCGGGATCGAAATCCACCGCGCGCGTCCGCAGCCTTGCCAGATGGAAGGCCGCGCCCTCGGCCGCGGTGATGAGATAAGCAGCGGCACGGGCGCGCCCTGCTTGCGGCAACACCACCTCGCGTCGCGCCGAAAGCGCTGCGGCGAGATGATCGACGGCGGCAAAAGCCTCCGGATTGCCGCCGCGGCGAAAGTAATCGCCAGCGATGGCGATGCGGAGACCGCTCGCGCCTTTGTCCAAACACGGCAGAACCGGCTCGATGCCGCGCGCGGCGCAAACGGGATCAGCCGGATCTTCGCCCTGCATCACATCATAGACGAGCGCGAGATCAGCCGCCGATCGCGCCAACGGACCCGCGTGGTCGAGACTCGCGACAAAAGGAAACAGGCCGTTGCGCGACAAGCGGCCATAGGTCGGCTTCAAGCCGAAAAGTCCGCAGAGCGAGGCCGGCACGCGGATCGAACCATTGGTGTCGGAACCAAGCGCAAATGTCGCCATGCCGGAGGCGACGGCCGCTGCGGAGCCGCCGGACGAGCCGCCTGTCATATGGCGCGGATCATGCGGATTGAGCGAAGCGCCGTCATGGATGTTCTCGCCGGTGAAGCCATAGGCATATTCATCCATGTCGAGCCCGCCGAGGAGCACGGCGCCGGCAGCGTCAAGGCGACGAATGACGCAGGCATCGGCTTTGGCCGGCGGATTGTCACGGTTGATCTTGGCACCGGCACGCGTGACAAGGCCTTCAATGTCATAGAGATTTTTGACGCCGAAAGGCACGCCTGCGAGCGGGCCGAGCGGCTGCCCTCGCGCCCGCGCCGCATCGATCGCCGCCGCCTTCGTGCGTGCGCGCTGAGCCAGAACATCGGTAAAGGCATTGAGCTTGGGATTGAGCGCTGCGATCTGCGCCAGCGCTTTTTCGATCACGGCCGCGGCAGCAATCTCGCCGGTAGCGACAGCCGCAGTGATCGTGCTTACCGAGGCACAGCTCCAGTCAAAGCCCCAGTCTGGGTCCATCGTCACGCTCGAAAAATATTCGCCGGCTCGATAGGATCATCGAGCGGAAATTCGGCGAGAAGCTGCATCTGGCTCGCAATGAAGCGCAGATTGGCGAGGATGACGGCGCGATCGCCCATCGCGACCGGCAGTGCGAGAAGCGTCGCCATAGCGTCACACCAGGCCGCCAACATGGTCTCATCCGGCTGCATTCCGCCTCTCCGCCTCTAGAGCATTTTCAGCAAAAGTGGACACCGGTTTACCGATCTCGGCTGTTGCCGAGATCGGCTCTTTTGATGATCAAGTCGGGCAAGCCCGACTTGATTTTCCGAAAATGCTCTAGCTCTTTAAGTGAGAGCGGTTTCGAACCGGTTTGGCGTGGACACCAAACCTGAAACCGCTCTTGCACTAGGCTCATTGGGAGACGAGCCTGATAAACGCGTGCCGATGGTTCCTGAAAAAGTTGAAGCTCCGGCCGGTCATCCGACCTGTTGACTTTCCCGGCCGTCTAGTTTTGAGTAATTCTAAGCTGATGACATGGGCGCCTGATCGAGGCGCTTCGTCGGCTTGCGGTGAGCTGAAATTGCATGGGAGTGTGACATGGCTGAGCTCAAAGGCAGCAAGACGGAAACCAATCTGAAAGACGCTTTCTCCGGTGAATCGCAGGCGAATCGCCGTTATCTCTACTTCGCACAAAAGGCCGATGTCGAGGGCTATAACGACGTCGCCGCCGTGTTCCGCTCGACGGCCGAAGGCGAGACGGGCCATGCGCACGGCCATCTCGAATTCCTCGAAGCCGTCGGCGATCCCGCCACCGGCCTGCCGATCGGCGCCACCTCGAACAATCTCAAGGCGGCGGTCGCCGGCGAGACGCATGAATATACGGATATGTATCCGGGCATGGCGCGCACCGCCCGCGAGGAAGGCTTCGGCGAGATCGCCGATTGGTTCGAGACCCTTGCCAAGGCCGAGCGTTCGCATGCCGGCCGCTTCCAGAGGGCGCTCGACGAATTGAAATAAGCCGCACCGAACGGCCCAGCGGCACCAGCCGTCGGGCCGTTTCATCTCTTCCATAAAGACATCGGATATATCCGATGTCTCAATATGCCGAACCGAAAAGAGGCGATCATGAGGGAAGGTGGCCTCGCTGCACCGACAAGGCATAAGCTTGCCTGGGAAGACCCGGAATTTTACGACGAAGCCAAGCTCGATGCTGAGCTTCGGCGGGTCTTCGATGTCTGCCACACCTGCCGCCGCTGCTTCAATCTCTGCGATTCCTTTCCGCGCCTCTTTGATCTCATCGACGAATCGAAGACCGGCGAACTCGATTCCGTCGCGAGCGAAAGCTTCAAACCCGTCATCGACGCCTGCACATTATGCGACATGTGTTTCATGACCAAATGTCCCTATGTGCCGCCGCATGAATTCAACATCGATTTTCCGCATCTGATGCTGCGCGCCCGCGCCGTCGAAGCGAAAAAGGGCGAAATCGCTCTTTCCGAGCGCGAACTCGCCAAGACCGACCGCAACGGCAAGCTCGCCGCCTATGTCGCGCCGCTCGCCAATTGGGCGACCAATGCAAACAACAAAACGGTGCGCGGCCTGCTCGAGAAGACCGCCGGCCTGCATCACGAGGCGCATCTGCCGAAATATCAGGCGAAGAGCTTTGAGACGCTGACGCGCGAAAATCCGCCTGCCGTCGATCGCAACGCCCCCGGTTTCGGGCGCAAGGCCGTGCTCTTTGCGACCTGCTTCACCAATTACAATGATCCGCAAGTCGGCCTCGCCGCCCGCGCCGTGCTCGCCAAAAATGGCGTCGAGACCGAGGTGATCTATCCGCAGTGCTGCGGCATGCCGATGCTGGAGCAAGGGCGGATCGCCGAAGTGGCGAAAGCCGCGCAGGCCATTGCCGCAGCCATGCAGCCCTGGATCGAGAAAGGCTATGACGTCATCGCCTCGGTGCCGTCCTGCGCCTTGATGCTCAAATTCGAATGGCCGCTCATCCTGCCGGAGGATGCGGGCGTGAAGCTGTTGTCGAAGGCGACTTTCGATTTGAGCGAATATATCGTCGACATCGCCCGCAAGGAGGGTCTGGCGGCAGGCTTGCAACCGATCGAAACCTCCGTCGCGCTGCACATCTCCTGCCATTCGCGGGCGCAGAACATGGGCCAGAAGGCCGCTGAAATGCTGCGCCTGATCCCCGGCGCCGAGCTGCAGGTGATCGAGCGCTGCTCCGGCCACGGCGGCACTTGGGGCTATCGAACGGAGAATTTCGAGACGGCGCTGAAGGTCGGGCGGCCGGTGGCGCAGCAGGCGCATGACGGCAAGAAAGCCTGCCTCACCTCCGAATGTCCGCTCGCCGGCCTGCATATCGCGCAAGGAATCGAGAAGCTCGACGCAGAGGCGAAAGCGCCGGCGCTTGCCACCCATCCGATCGAACTCGTCGCCCGCGCCTATGGGTTCGCCTTCTGAGACGTCACGAGAGCGGGAGACCGTGAGCATGGATAAGAAGCGCAGCCTCACCGCGGCAGACATCATGCCCATGGCGGACTATGGCAAGATCCGCAAGGAAAAGCGCAGCGAGATTTCCGAGCGCAAGCGCTTTCGGCACATTGAGGTCGGCCCCTTCGTCACTTTCTATTTCGAGAATTTCGATACGATGTGGATGCAGGTGCATGAGATGCTCTACATCGAGAAGGGCGGCGAGGCGCAGATCGAAGGCGAACTTGCCGCCTATAATCCTCTCATCCCGAACGGCCATGAGCTCGTCGCCACTTTCATGATCGAGATCGACGATCCCTTGCGCCGCGCCCGCGTCCTCGCTGGTCTCGGCGGGATCGAGACCACGGCCTTCCTGTCTTTCGGGGCTGAGCGCATTGCGGCGATTGCGGAAGCAGATCAAGACCGCACCACGGAGGAAGGCAAGACCTCTTCCGTGCAATTCGTGCATTTTCCTTTCACGCAAGAGCAGATCGCAGCCTTCAGCAAGGAAGGCACGCAAGTGATCCTCGGCTTCTCGCATCCGGCCTATAGCCATATGGTGGTGCTGCCGGAAGCAGTGCGGGCGGCGCTGGCGGGTGATTTTGCGGGCGAGTGAAACTGCCTGGTAAGAGTGCGCGTCATGCGCGGACTTGATCCGCGCATCCAAGAGAGTTGTTTCGAAAGCGCACGCGATTCTTGAACATCGGCGCCTGGATGCGCGCATCAAGTCCGCGCATGACGAGCCTCTCACTCCACCCCCTTGCACACATCGATCTCGGTCTGGCTGTCGGGATAGCCGGCGAGCCGCATGTCGTCCCGGGTCATTTTTGTGAGGCCGCGCAGCCGGCGCGTGCAGACTTCAGTGAGAAGGTCCGCTGTAGACATTGTCGCGAGATGGACATCCCAAATGCGCGCGGTCTTGTCCATTGACGCCGTGACGATGCGCGTCCCGTCGGGGCTGAAGGCGGCGGAATTCACCAAGTCCTCGTGTCCGCGCAGGACGGCGATTTCCTTTGCCGTCGCAGCGTCCCAGATGCGCGCCGTCTTGTCGTCTGACGCCGTGACAATGCGCGTCCCGTCCGGGCTGAAGGCGGCGGAATTCACTCCGGCGTCATGGCCGCGCAGGACCATGAGTTCCTTGCCCGTTGCGGCATCCCAGATGCGCGCGGTCTTATCATATGACGCCGTGACGATCCGCGTCCCGTCGGGGCTGAAGGCGGCGGACTGCACGTCGCTCTCGTGCCCGCGCAGGACTGCAATCTCTTTGCCCGTGGTTGCGTCCCAGATGCGCGCGGTCTTGTCCCTTGACGCCGTGACAACGCGCTTCCCGTCGGGACTGAAGGCGGTGGAATACAATGGGAGCTCTTGTCCGCGCAGAACTGCGAGTTCCTTGCCCGTCGCAGCGTCCCAGATGCGCGCGGTCTTATCCCTTGACGCCGTGACGATCCGCGCGCCGTGGGGGCTGAAGGCGGCGGAGGTTACGTCGCCCTCGTGTCCGCGCAAGACCATGAGTTCCTTGCCGGTCGCAGCGTCCCAGATGCGCGCGGTCTTGTCGTCTGACGCCGTGACGATGCGCCTCCCATCCGGGCTGAAGGCGGCGGAATCCACAGAGAGCTCATGCCCGCGCAGCACGGCGGTCTCCTTGCCCGTCGCGGCGTCCCAGATGCGCGCGGTATTGTCCCTTGACGCCGTGACGATGCGCGTCCCGTCGGGGCTGAAGGCGGCGGAATCCACGCGGTCCCCGTGTCCGCGCAGGACAATGATTTCCTTACCCGTCGCTGCGTCCCAGATGCGTGCGGTCTCCCCTGACGCCGTGACGAGCCGGGTCCCGTCGGGGCTGAAGGTGGCGGATTGCATCCAGCCCTCATGCCGCAGGACCCTGAGTTCCTTGCCCGTCGCGGCGTCCCAAATCCGCTCGGTATTGTCCCATGAGGCTGTGACGATGCGCGTCCCGTCGGGGCTGAAGGCGGCGGAAGCCACATAGCTCTTGTGTCCGCGCAGAATTGCGAGTTCCTTGCCCGTCGCGGCGTCCCAAATCCGCGCGGTATTGTCCTTACCATTTACGTCCCCTGACGCCGTGACGATCCGCGTCCCGTCGGGGCTGAAGGCGGCGGACGACACGGCACCCTCGTGCCCGCCCAGGACTATGAGCTGCTTGCCCGTCGCAGCGTCCCAGATGCGCGCGGTCTTGTCCCATGAGGCTGTGACGATGCGCGTCCCGTCGGGGCTGAAGGCGGCGGACCGCACATAGTCCGCGTGAAGGACCGTGAGTTCCTTACCCGTCGCTGCGTTCCAGATGCGCGCGGTCTTGTCGGATGACGCCGTGACGATGCGCGCACCGTCGGGGCTGAAGACGGCGGAGTGTACGCCGTCCTCGTGTCCGCGCAGGACCATGAGTTCCTTGCCCGTCGCGGCATCCCAGACGCGCGCGGTCTTGTCATCTGACGCCGTGACGATGCGGGTCCCGTCGGGGCTGAAGGCTGCAGAATGCACAATCCCTTCGTGCCCGCTCAACATGAGGCGCCAATCTGTTTGCCAAACCGTGGTGGCAAGACTTGAGGGCGCGAGCGAACCCGCAGTCGCCTTTTCTCCCATCCGAAGACCGAGACGGGCCGCATGGACAGAAAGCCGCAAGGCGGAATCCAGATTGCCGCGCAAGCGTTCGCTTGTCGCCAGTTCGGCGAGCGTCGCTATACGCCGCCACTCCGCGACATCGCGCTGCTCCTGTGCCAATCTGCGCTGCTCTTCTGCGACGCGGCGCTGCTCTTGGGCGGCTCTTTCCTGCGTTATGGCAATTCCCCGCTGCCAATAAGCGAGCCCGGCCAGCCCGAGGGCTATGAGCAGCCCGGCCGCGAGGCTTGCCGTGAGCATGTTGCGCCGCCGGTTTGCGCCGCGCCGGCTCTCGGCGACGAAGGCTTGGGTCTCTTCGGTCGGCGCAGGCGCACCGCGCGGACGCGAGGCGATCCAGCGCTCGGCCTCCTCCAGGACCGGCGAGCGCAGCAGCAGCCCGCCCGGGCGGCCTGTCGCCGACCAGCGGCGCGCCGCTTCACCAAACTCGGTGTGCTTTCTGATCCAGCCGATGTCGCTCTGCAGCGCCTCGGCGAGCGCATCGGCGCTCGCCTCGAATCGGGCCGGGTCATCAAAGAAAATATAGTTCAGCCGCCGCAGCGGCTCGGGCGTCGCACCGGCTTGCACGTGCCGGCAGACGATCGGCGCGAAACGCTTGTTAAGCGAGGCCGCATGCGCGACCTCCTTCAGCGCCACATCGGAGGCAACCGCGTCGGGCGAGAGTACGAAGACGACCGTGTCAGCGCGGGCGATCAGCGCCTCGATGCGCTTCCACCAATCCTCGAAGGCATAAATCTCGGTGCGGTCAATCAGCGGCTCGAAGCCGCGCGCTTTGAGCGCCGCTTCAAGTTTGTCCGCGAAGGCCATGTCCTTGCGCGAATAGGAGATGAAGATCCTGGCCTTCGGCTCAGTGCCAGGCGCTTGTTCGGCATCCGCGATCATCGGCGCAATCCCCATCTGCGGGAAACGTAAGCCAATTTATGGCGGCCGAAACGGCGCAACGCCCAGCCTTCGCGAACGAGCCAATCATTGAGCGCGATGGCCCAATCGTCATTCCGGCTCGAATGGCTGATAAAAATACGCGACACGGCAAGCTCTTAGACAATCATCCTCAAGTTAATCTGGCATCGCATCAGCGGCAGTGCGCAAGCGCCACACAATAAATTGCTTCAATCACTTAGCTTCAACAATTTAACTGGTGCTGCAAGAGAGGATTGAACTCTCGACCTCTCCCTTACCAAGGGAGTGCTCTACCACTGAGCTACTGCAGCATGCGTCTTTGCTTGGTCGCATGATCTTGTCCGAAAAGTCTGCAACTTTTCGGGATCCCGCTTTAGAAGAGCGGGCTATGTCGCATAAGCCGCCGCGATAGGCAAGACGGCTGATCCCAGCCCTCAAATTGCGTCAGAAAGTCCTTGAATATCTGCCGCAACCCGTTCGAAGCGCCCGGACCGGCAATTTCGCCGCAGCCCGCGCGCCCGGCCATTGCGCTTGTCGGCCTGACCGCAAGAGCTTAAAAAATTCGGCCATGGCACCGCTTCGAAAACCAAGCGCTGATCGGCTCGCGCCAAACTTCGGCAGCCAAAGCCTCGGCAGCCAATCCAAGGACGACACGTCGGAGTCGCCGCGCCAGAATAGAGAGGGCGCCGGCACGACGGAAAAATCTGCGACGAAGGCGCGTCTCGCCGCGGCTCTGCGGGAAAATTTGCGCCGCCGCAAAGCGCAACGTAGCGGGCGCAGCGCCCTGGCGTCCGGTTCAGCTGATCCCGCGAATGGGGGAAATGACCCAAGGGAGCCGGTTGCTTCCGAGGCGATACCATCTTCCGACGCGATTTAAGGCACGGCAGATCTTCAAAAAGCCAATCTCGGAGAGGCAAATCATCGCAAAGCCTAGGCCTCGCTCGGCGTCTGAACGGCCGGCTCAGCCGCCCTGAACCAAAAGGGCGCGGGGAGCGCGTCGAGTAGTCTGGTGGATAAAATAATCCTGAGACTTGGGTACCAAGTGTCAGGTTTTATCCACTATCCATGACAGCGTAATAACCGGAACTTTATTGGACCGATCGAGGGATTTTCTAAAAAGGGGGGATGATGGATCGCATCCGCATCGTGGGCGGCAGCACGCTCGAAGGCAATATTCAGATCTCGGGCGCCAAAAATGCGGCTTTGCCGCTGATGATTGCTTCCTTGCTGACCGACGAGACGCTGACACTCGAAAATACGCCGAGCGTCGCCGATGTGGGCATGCTGCTCAAGATCTTGAGCCATCATGGCGTCGATTATTCGGTCGACGGCCGCCGGCCGGGCGACGAGCCGCACGCGGCGCGCACCCTGCATCTTTCGGCGCGGCGCATCGTCGACATCACCGCGCCCTATGATCTCGTTTCGAAAATGCGGGCGAGCTTTTGGGTCGTCGCGCCGCTCCTCGCGCGCATGGGCGAGGCGCGGGTGTCGTTGCCAGGCGGCTGCGCCATCGGCACAAGGCCAGTCGATCTTCTCCTCATGGTGCTCGAAAAGTTTGGCGCTTCCATCGAGATCGAGGCGGGCTATGTCCATGCCCGCGCGCGCAATGGCCTCGTCGGCGCGGAAATCATTTTTCCGAAAATCACGGTCGGCGGCACCCATACGGCGCTGATGGCGGCCTCGCTCGCCAAGGGCCATACGCTCATCAAAAACGCCGCGCGCGAGCCGGAAGTCGCCGATGTCGCCGCCTGCCTTGCGAAAATGGGCGCCAAGATCAAAGGCATCGGTCAAGCGACGATCGAGATCGAAGGCGTCGGCTCTCTCTCCGGTGCGCATCACACCGTGCTGCCCGATCGGATCGAGACCGGCACTTATGCCATGGCGGTCGCAATGACCGGCGGCGATGTGCTGCTGGAGCGGGCAGAGCCGGATCTGTTGCAGAGCGCACTCGATGTTCTCGCCCAAGCCGGCGCGGAGATTTCCTCGACCAATCTCGGCATACGCGTGCGCCGTAATGGCGCCGGAATCTCGCCCGTCGATGTGACGACCGCTCCCTTCCCGGGCTTCCCGACCGATCTGCAGGCGCAATTCATGGCGCTGATGACGAAAGCCAAGGGCCAGTCGCGGATCACCGAGACGATCTTCGAAAATCGCTTCATGCATGTTCAGGAGCTCGCCCGCCTCGGCGCGCATATAAGGCTCGAAGGCGATGTCGCCCTCGTCGACGGCGTCACTGAATTGCAGGGTGCACCGGTCATGGCGACCGATTTGCGCGCTTCCGTCTCGCTCGTCATTGCGGCGCTCGCCGCCCGCGGCGAATCCATCGTCAACCGCGTCTATCATCTCGACCGCGGCTTCGAACATTTGGAGAAGAAGCTCGGCGGCTGCGGCGCCATCATCGAGCGTATCCCCGGATCGAACTGACGTCGAAACCGTTGAAAGGCAGACATCGCCGCTTGCCTTCGGGAGCCAAGAATCCATGTCAGAGCCGCTGCGTCTCATTGCGCTGGACGAGGAAGATCTCGCGGTCATCTCCGCGCATTTGCAGGATGCCGTCGTCAAGGTCAAAGACATGGCCTTCCTGCCCAAGTCGAAGCGTTTCGCCCTACTCGCGGCTCGCTTCGATTGGCCGGGCCTAGCATCAGGCAGGAAAGAGCGCTGCTTCAGCGGCGTGCATTTTGAGCGCGTTCTCAAAGCGGCGGCAATGGGCTTCGATCAGACCGCAGGCGACAGGTGCCTCAATCTTCTGAGCATCCATTTCACAGCACAAGATGTGCCGGCCGGGCAAGTGATGCTGACTTTTTCAGGCGGCGCCGCGGTAAAGCTCGATGTCGAATGTCTGGAAGCGCAAATGCGCGATCTCGGTCCGCGCTGGACGGCCAAGGCCCAGCCCGGCCATTGCCTCGACGAAACGCCAGACGAGCATGCATGAAGCTTGCTTTCGGCTGAACACACGGCCGGAAATGGGGTAAGCTCTGGGCCGTCGCCCTTGTTAGCGGGCGGAAATGCGCAGCTCATCACCCGGCCCCTCACCTCACCTCTCCCCACATCGCTTCGCTCGCGGGGAGAGGGCCGGCCGGCGTCGTTGCGAAACGATCATTCGAAGGCCTCCCATGTTCGAAAGCCTCTTCCAATCCTTCGAAGACACCGCCGATCCCTCGCAAGGCGCGACACGGATCGGCGCTTTGCGGGCCGAGCTTGCCCGCCTCGGATTGGACGGTTTCCTCGTCCCGCGCGCGGATCGGCAACAGAGTGAATATGTGGCGCCTGGCGAAGAACGGCTCGCCTGGCTCACCGGTTTCACCGGTTCGGCCGGGCTTGCCGCCATTTTTTTGGATCGCGCCATCCTCTTCGTCGATGGCCGCTATACGCTGCAGGTGCGCGATCAGGTCGATCTTTCGCTCATCACGCCGGTTCCGCTCGCAACGACGAGCCCGGAAAAATGGCTTGAGCAGAATTTATCTGCCGGCCAGAAACTCGGCTATGACCCCTGGCTGCATACGCCGGGTCAGATCGAGCGGTTCGAGAAGGCCGCCGCAGCAGCCGGCGCCGAACTCGTGGCCGTCGCGGCCAATCCGATCGATGCGATCTGGAGCGACCGGCCGGCGCCGCCGCAAGGACGCGTCACCCGCCATCCTCTGCGGCTTGCCGGCGAAGCGGCAAATGCGAAACTTACGCGCGTCGCCAAAGCGCTCGGCAAAGCCGATGCGCTACTGGTGAGCGATCCGCATGCGGTCGCTTGGGCCTTCAACATCCGGGGCAAGGATGTCGCCCACACACCTTTGCCACTCTGCTTCGCACTGATTCCGAAGGAGGGCATGCCGCGGCTCTATATCGAACCGGCCAAGCTCGATGAGGAGGTTCGCGCCTATCTGACCGGCCTCGCGACGCTCGTCGAGCCGCAAGGGCTCGAAGCCGATTTCGCAGAGCTCGGCCGCGAGAAAGCCCGCATCCTCTTCGATGCGGCGACCGTGCCGGTGAAGCTCACCAAGCTGCTGCAAGCGGCCGGCGGCGTGGCGGATATCGGGCAAGATCCGATCGCGCTGATGAAGGCCTGCAAGAACCAAGCAGAACTCGAAGGCGCGCGACAGGCGCAATTGCGCGACGCCATCGCCATGGTGGGCTTCCTCCACTGGTTCGATAATGAAGCACCTAAGGGCAAGCTTACGGAAATCGACGCCGCGCAAGCGCTCGAAACCTTTCGGCGCAAATCGCGCAAATTGAAGGATGTCTCCTTTCCGACGATTTCCGCCGCCGGACCCAATTCGGCGATCCCGCATTATCGGGTGACCGTCTCGTCGAACCGCAAGATCGGCAAGGGCATTTTCCTCATCGATTCCGGCGGCCAATATGAGGACGGCACGACCGACATCACCCGCACGCTCGCCGTCGGCAAGCCAACAGCCGAAATGCGCGACCGCTATACGCGTGTCCTCAAGGGCAATATTGCGATCAGCCGCGCCATTTTTCCGAAAGGCACGTCGGGCGCGCAGATCAATTCTTTGGCGCGCGCGGCTCTCTGGGATGCTGGCCTCGATTTCGATCATGGCACGGGCCATGGCGTCGGCGCCTATCTCTCCGTCCATGAAGGCCCGCAACGCATCGCCAAGACGGGTACCACGCCGCTCGAACCCGGCATGATCGTCTCGAACGAGCCGGGCTATTACAAGGCGGGCGAATATGGCATCCGCATCGAAAATCTCGTCACCGTCGAGGAACGCAAGATCAAGGGCGCCGAGCGCGAGATGCTCGGTTTCGAGACGATGACGCTGGTGCCGATCGACATGAGCCTGATCGAGCCGAAGCTTCTCGATGCCGAGGAAACACGCTGGTTCAACGCTTACCATGCCCGTGTGCGCAAGGCGCTTTCACCTTATGTCGAAGGTGATGTCCGCAAATGGCTGAAGAGCGCGACGAAGCCGGTGGGGAAGTAGCGCCCCTCTCCCCGTGAGCGCAGCGAAACGGGGAGAGGGGGCGGCAGGCGCTTATCCTTCCCCTTTAGGGGAAGGTGTCACGCGAAGCGTGACGGATGGGGAGCAGAGCGAATAAAAAGGAAACTTTACATGGCGATTTTTTTCAGAATGCCCTTCGCGCTGACATGGCAAGCATGGCTCCTGTCGGCATTTATCAGCTCCATGTCATTTGCCGAGATGGCTAGTTTGCATGCCCAAACGCTCTCCGGGCTTCGGATTGGCGACGATAAGTCCAGCATCGAAAAGCTTGGCTCACCTAACATAACGGAACAAGACGGCCCGTATACACTCGTGGAGTACGAATTTTCAAACGGCAACGAATTGCACATTACAATTTCTCAAGCTGGAAAAATTGCATATATGGAACTCGATTGGGGCGGCAAACAAGAAGGGGCGCGTTCTGACTTTCCCGGGTTTAGTTTTGGGACGACTAATCTAGACGAGATCATGACAAAATTCGGCAGTACAGGAATGACATTTAGTAAACGTCCATGGCTTTCGGATGAGGCGGGTGGGATAGTGATGCTAAACTCATATGAAGTAGGGACCACTGTTCTGACCGTCGCGACAAAAGTCGACAACATCGATTTACCAGCCATGATGGCGGAATTGAAGAAAGGCGTCCCAGCGATGCCTAAATACGCGCGCCTCGTCTCACTGATCTTGGCGGATGCAGATTATGTAAGAATCAACTGGGGAGAAAGGACCTACGACAAAGAATACAAGAAGATTGAATCGAAATGAGTGCGACGAAAAGAATGTGTCAACACGCTTCACGATCTTGCGAAATTTCTAAGTGGCAGAAAGCGTGCTTCGAAACGGCCTAAGATATTCGGGCATACCAACGCTACCTCCGTAGCGATGTTCCTAAACAATTTAAGCTCGCTCCCAGAGTGGCTGCGCCACTCACACTATTAATTAGTGCTTGCACGCCGGGTAAAGCCTGCTGAGCTAAAGTGTTATTCTTGTCGCGTGCGAGGTTACAAAAGATAGCGACACTCTCTTCCAGAGCTGACTTCGCACCGCCTTTGTCACCTGTGAGAAGTTTCAGTGCAAATATCCTTAACAAGCCAAATCCCAGGCTACGTTGAAGGACTACATCGCTGTTATTTTTGGTGAGACTGCGATCTATTGCAACACTTTCGTCGTAGGCGGCGCGGGCGCCTAATAGGTCGTCCCCTTTCATCTTCATGTCGCCTAAACCCGCAAGGTTGCCCGAGAGCATGATTTCTAGGTCCCGGTTATCGGGTCTCAGCGCAATCAAGTTGCGCAAAAGACTTGTGGATTTTAGCAACGTATCGAGTGCCTTAGCGGAGTCGTTGATTTTGAGAAACACCTGAGCCGCTACACTGAGAGAAACAGCGTAGTTCATCTGCAAATCGAGGCTCAGTTTGCCGCCCGCAGAGAGGTGGTCCAAAATATTAAGCCCACTGTCGAGTATGTCGTGGACGAGCTTCGGCGGGATGCTGGGTATTTCCTGCACCTGCAATGCAAAATCGGTCACGAGCGCATTTGCCGCAGCGAAGGAAGTATACAGCGCGTCGTCGGCTCTATCACGCTCCTCTTGAGCAGCGCCTGCGTTAAGTTCGGCTGCATGGCTTTGCTCCTCTGCTTCTCTTCTAGCGATTTCAGCGCGCTGCTTCTGCTGAATCGCAACCCGCTCAGCCTCCACCGCCGCCTTCCACTCCCACCCCGCAGCACTCCCAAGCACCAACAAAAGCCCGACTGCCGACCAAGCGAGCGTCAGCGCCCTTCTCTGTTGCCGCACCTCCTCCGACAGAAGATCCTCTTTCGGCACGCCGCGAATCGCAGCCGCGAAATCGGCGGCAAGCTCCATGAATTTGCGGTCGCGCTTTGCAACACTCTCGCGATATTGGCGCAGATCGACCCATTTTGGCTCACTCGGAAATTTGCCTTTGAGCACAGGCGGCAGCGGCGTCGCGTCGGACCAGAGGAAATCGCCCGCCGCAGCATCGAAGGCCAATTCGCCGCCGGTCACGGCGATCAGCAGCGTATCAATGCTATTGTGTCCGAGCCAGTGCATGATCTCTTTGCCGACCCATGGCGAAGCCGCCGCCTCAGGCGAAGCGAGCAGGATCAGAAAGCGCGATTGTCCGAGCGCCGCTTCAATCGAGGGCCAAAGATGCGGCGTCGCCGAAAGGCTCGTGTCGTCGCGAAAGAGCCGCAAGATGCGCCGCTTGTACCAAGGCTTTCCGAGGGTCTGGACAACAGCTTGCAGCGCGGCGGCAATCTTCTTGTCCTTCGCGTGGCTATAGGAAATGAAAGCGTCATAGGAAGGCATGGGCGGCCCCGAAAATGTCTTGCGCGAATGGATCACGAAAATATGCGCTACCGTCCTCAGACGGACACGCAGCTCATTCTAGCGGGTCGTAAGACCGGAGAAAATAGGCTGCTTTTCCTTATCTCCCTTACGGAAGATGGTCACGGGGCCTCACCTCCCCGCTTCAGCGCGTCAGCGGCCGTCGCCAACGGCAACACGAGCGACAAAGGCGCATCGAGGAGCGCGACCGCGCCATAGCCCGCATACCATTGCGCGGCGCGTTCGTTTTTCGCATCGATGAGCAAGGCGACGCCGCCGACTTCCTGCGCGACACGGATGCAGCGAGCTGCTGCGCGCAGCAGAAGCGCGCCGCCGAGGCCACGCCCCTGAACCGTGCGATCGACCGCAAGCCGACCAAGCCGGAACATCGGCACGTCGTAGCGTGCAAGGCCCTTCTTTGCGAGCGCGGGCGTGCGCGCATATTCGATCGACGCCGGGCTCAACGTGTAGAATCCGAGTACGCGCGCCGGCTCACCGACCGGCACAGTGACAAAGCATTTGGCGCCGCCACTCTCGTGATTTTGCCGCGCATAGCGACTGAAATAGAGATTGAGATCTGCGTCGCCGCAGTCGAAACCCGCGCGATCATGCTGTCTGGTGAGCGGAACCTCGTCCCAGACAAGCGATGTCACGGAAGCCTGAAGCCGGCCTTGGCAGCTCGCACCAAGCGATCGGGCGCCGCCGGCGGATTTTCCAAGAGATCGAGGACGCGCAAAGAATCGCGTTCCGAGAGCGTCACACGCTCCGCCTCGGCAATATCGGCTTCGGCCTGCGGCAGCACATTGCGCAGGATATAGCGGGTCAAATCCAGCCGCTTGAGGGTCGCGGCACGCATGAGCGTGGCTTTGTCTTCGGGGCGGAGCCGCAATTCGACCCGCCCGCTGTCGGTCAAGGTGCGGGGCATGAATTCCTCATATCATTAAATATAGCATACGGAATCATTCCGTACAATTGAACAACTCAAGATTTGGCCATGGCGGACGCATAACTGCACCGCATCTACTTCGGCACATAAAGGTGATCCGGCGGCAAATCCGCCTGATAACGCTCATACATAGCTATGTAAGCCGTTTCGATGTGCTTTCTGAAAAGCTGGCTGTCGAACAAGGGCGTGGTCAGACGATTGTCACTCAGCTTGCGCTTGATCCCGGCTAATTTAGTAGGATTAGCGGCAAGCTCAAGAGCAAGCGCCTCATAGTCGTCTCGCGTCGTTGTAATGAGTTCGGGTATATCTATCGCATTCAACAAACTGGCTGCTACGCGTCCCGCGAATGTCTCACCAATCTGCGTCAGGACAGGCAAGCCAACCCAAAGCGCGTCACTTGCCGTCGTATGCGCGTTATACGGCAGAGTGTCGAGAAACAAATCCGCTAAACGATGGCGAGCTAAATGGTCAGCGAGTGCCACCATACGCGGCGCAAAAACCAGTCGATCCGGGTTGACACCTCTGACGCTCGCCTCTCTCTTCAAATTCGTTGCCGCGCGTTCATTGTCTTTAAGCAACCAGAGGACACTTCCCTCAGCTTGCGTGAGAATCCGCATCCAACTCTCGAACACATCGGGCGTAATCTTGTAATTGCTATTGAAGCAGCAGAAAACGAAGCCTTCCTGCGGCAGACCTACCTCCGAACGCATAAAAACCTTGTCCGATATTTGGCGCTTGTGATCATTGGGAAAGAAGCTGTTCGGCAAATAGACGATCTTTTCGCTGTAGTACTGTTGGTATGAAGCGGGAATCAGTGTCGGATCCGCAATAAGATAGTCGATATAATCTGCGCCCATTGTAGCTGGATAGCCGAGATAATTAACCTGTATCGGCGCCGCCCGCATTGCAAATATGTTCGTCCGCGCGCCTTGAGTAAACCCGTTCAAATCAATTGCAATGTCGATCTCAAGTTTTCTCGCGAGCAATGCTATGTCTCGATCAGACATGTTTTGAGCATCGATGAATTTGTCGAATGCAAGTTCAAGCCTCTTGCGCATGTCATCGCCCGTATCTGGTCCGAAAGAAAATGCGATTATTTCGAACTTCGACCGGTCATGTCTTTCAAATAATTCAGCCATCGAGAACGCGACAGGATGGTTATGAAAGTCAGCAGAAAAGTAACCAATTCGCATTGTTTGACGTAAAGGTCGTTTAGAAATTTTCGCTAGCTCGGCGGTTGCCGGATTTTTAGCCTTCACCCAAATTTCCGAGACCTTTTTTTGTAAATTGAGAGAGCTTGGCATAGCAAGCGTGACAAACGGTACCGCGACCTTCTGGTCGTGCAAAATTCGGTCACGGATTTCATCGACGCTGCCACTATAATTACTCCAATCGCAAATTTTAATTTTCGCATCCAAAATTTGGCTTCTCAAGAAATCCATATCTGGCTTGAGCTGAAACGCTCGATCATAGCTTCGTAGCGCCTCTTCGTAGCGCTTCAGTGCGCCTAACGTGGCGCCGCGATTGCGATGCGCCTCCGCGTAACCTGGCGTGAGCTGAAGCGCTCGATCATAGCTTTGTAGCGCCTCTTCGTAGCGCTTCAGTTCGCCTAACGTGGCGCCGCGATTGCTATGTGCCTCCGCGCAATCTGGTTTGAGCTGGAGCGCTCGATCATGGCTCTGTAGCGCCTCTTCGTTGCGCTTCAGTTCGCCTAATGCTGCCCCGCGGCTATAAAGCGCCTTAAAATCACTTGGATTTAATTTAAGTGCTTTGTCATAGCTTTGAACGGCTTCCGAATAACGCTCAAGCGCATGTAATACAATTCCGCGGTTATAATATGCATCTGCATAATTTGGATTAATCCGAATAGCCGTCTCATAGCTTGCCAAAGCCTCTTTGTCAAAACCTAAGAGGTTCTGAATGTTGCCACGGTTGTGGATTGCTATTGCATGATCTGGCTTCAACCCGATTACACGATCATAGCTTTCTAAGGCTTCTTGCAGTCTATCGAGGAAATGCAGTGCCAAGCCACAATTGTAGTGCGCGTCGACAAAATCAGGCTTGAGCCTGGCTGCTTTGCCAAAGAATTCCGCCGCCTGCCCGTACTTATTTCTTTGCGCATAAGAAAGCCCCAACAGAAAAACCACGTTAACGTTTTGCGGCTGGAACTGAAGGATTTGCTTATATAATATTTCCGCCTGCTCCAATTGCCCATTCCGATGCAACTCAGTCGCACGGGATAGTTTAGCGTCATTTCTTCGGATATTATGCGTCTGCATGTGGCTGTATGCTCGCCATGTTTGATCAGGTCCCTGCTGTGCAGCGTGACAGACCCAGTGCCATTGTTTTTATTATAATAGCCATGTTCCCGCATCAACCAACCTGCCCTGCGCGTTTCAGCCATTCCTCTTCATCGATCGTTTCGATCCCGAGCTCCTGCGCCTTGGCGAGCTTGGTGCCGGCGCCGGGCCCGGCAACGACGAGATCCGTCTTCTTCGAGACGGAAGCCGCGACCTTGGCGCCCAATCTTTCCGCCTGCGCCTTCGCCTCTTCCCGCGTCATGCGTTCGAGCGCACCAGTGAAGACCACTGTCTTGCCGGCGACCGGGCTCGCTGAAACAATCTCCTCCATCGGCACCGGCGTGACTTGTTTCAAGAGCGCATCGAGCACTTGCTCATTGTGCTTTTCCTGAAAGAAATCGGCGATGGATTCGGCGACGACGTCGCCGAATCCTTCGATATTGTTGATCTCGGCGCGGGCTTCCGAGCCTTCGACTGCCCGCTGCGCCGTCTCCCGCAGCGCTTCGAACGTGCCGAAATGGCGGGCGAGCCGGCGCGCATTGGTCTCGCCGATATGTCTGATGCCGAGCGCATAGATGAAGCGGTTCACCGGCACTTGCCGGCGCGCCTCGATCGCGTTGAACAGATTGCGCACCGAAGTCTCACCATAGCCTTCGCGATCCTTGAGCTTGTGGTGGCTATGCCTGTCGCGCTCTTCGAGCGTGAAAATATCCGCTGCCGTCTTGATCAGACCTTCCGAATAGAATTGCTCGATCTGCTTCTCGCCGAACCCTTCGATATCGAGCGCATTGCGCGAGGCGAAATGCTTCAACCCTTCGACGGCTTGCGCGGCGCAGACGAGCCGGCCTGTGCAGCGACGCACGACATCGGCCTCGCCTGCCCTTGAATCGATTTCGCGAATGGCGGCCGAGCCGCAAACCGGACAGACCGTCGGAAATTCATAGGGACGCGCATGCTTCGGCCGTTTGGCGAGAACCACGCCGACGATTTGCGGAATGACATCGCCGGCGCGCTGGACGATCACAGTGTCGCCGATACGGATATCCTTACGGGCGATCTCATCTTCATTGTGCAAGGTCGCATTCGACACGACGACGCCGCCGACGGTGATGGGATCGAGCCGCGCGACTGGCGTCAAGGCGCCGGTGCGGCCGACCTGGATGTCGATGTCGCGCAGAACGGTCACTGCCTGCCGAGCGGGGAATTTATGCGCAGCAGCCCAGCGTGGCGCCCGCGAGACGAAGCCGAGGCGCTCCTGCAAGGCGAGGCTGTTGACCTTATAGACGACCCCGTCAATGTCATAGCCGAGCGCGGCCCGCCGATCCTCCATGTCGTGATAGAATTTCAGCAAGTCTTCTGCCGAATGGCAAAGCTTTGTCAGCGGATTGACCGGCAATCCGAAATGTTGGAAGGCGCGGACCATGCCCAATTGCGTGTCGGCCGGCATGTCGCTCACCTCGCCCCAGGCGTAGGCGAAGAAATGCAGCGGCCGCGATGCGGTGATCATTGGGTCGAGCTGGCGCAGCGATCCCGCCGCCGCATTGCGCGGATTGGCAAACAGCGGCTTGCCGGCGGAAGCTTGCCGTTCGTTGAGCGCGGAGAAATCGCTATGCGCCATATAGACTTCGCCACGCACTTCGAGGACCGCCGGCGCATGGCCTTTCAACTGATGCGTGATCTCCTTCACCGTCATGACATTGGCGGTCACATCCTCGCCTTCGAAGCCGTCGCCGCGCGTTGCCGCCTGCACGAGCTTGCGGCTCTCATAGCGCAATGAGCAGGAGAGCCCGTCGATCTTCGGCTCGGCGGTGAGTTCGAGTGGCGCGTCTTTGGCAAGACCGAGGAAACGCCGCACGCGGGCGACGAAATCGCTGACCTCTTCGTCGCTGAACACATTGCCGAGCGAGAGCACCGGCACTTTGTGCCGGACCTTGGCGAATTTTTCTAAAGGTGCGGCGCCGACCCTCTGGGTCAGCAATTCCGGCGTGACGAGTTCGGGGAAGGCCGTCTCCAAGGCCTCGTAGCGCTGCCGCAAGGCATCATAGTCGGCATCCGAAATCACTGGCGCATCCAGCTGGTAATAGAGGCGGTCGTGCTTGGCGATTTCGGCGGCGAGGTGCGCGTGTTCGGCTTTCGCCTGCGCGAAGGTGAGCGCGTCGATGGGGGTGGTCTTGCCTCTCATAGGCGAAAATTAGCACGGGAGAGCCCGGCCGTCATGGCCGGGCCATGTCCCATGACGCGCGATCAATTCGCCTTTTTCTTGCGCGTCACCTAGGCCTGCCGCCAAACGCCCGGCTGATAGGCGAAGACGCGTCCGTAACGGGCAATTTCCGAGTCCGGCCCGGAAAATTTGGCCGGATTGTCGGACAGTTTCACCGCCGGCCGCCCCGCGACTTCCGCAACCTTGCAGACGAGAGACGGCGGCGCGAGATCTGTCGCCGAGCCTTTTGGGATGCAGCCGACGAAATCATTGGTGAGATTGGTGCCCCAGCCGATCGAGACCTGGGCACGGCCGCGCAAATGCCGCACTGCCGCCTCGATCAATTCGGTCGTCATCGCATCCGACAGAATGACCAGTTTCTTGGTCGGATCGCGACCGCGCTTCTGCCACCATTCGATCAGCTGCTCGGCGCCTTCGATCGGCGGCTTTGAATCGTTGCGCGCACCGGTCCAGTCGGCGACCCAATCAGGCGCCGCATTCAAGAAATTCGCCGTGCCAAACGTGTCGGGCAACAAAATGAGCAAATTGCCGTGATAGAGCTTGGCCCAGTCCTGCAACACCGCATAAGGCGCTGCACGCAGCTCTTCGTCGGTGTCGGCGAGCGCCGCATAGACCATCGGCAGTTCATGCGCATTGGTGCCGATCGCCTCGAGCCCGGTATCCATCGCATGTTTGACATTGGAGGTACCGAAGAAGCTCGCACCGAGCCCCTCCTGCAAGGCTTCGATGCACCAGCGCTGCCACAGAAATCCGTGCCGCCTGCGCGTGCCGAAATCGGCAATCCGCAACGGCCCTTCCGCGGCGAGGGCGCGCAGCCTTACGATCTTGTCCCAGAGTTTGGCTTTGGCGCGCGCATAGAGCACATCTAGCTCCAGGCGGCTCATGCCCGCCATGGCCCTCCGTGCCCTGAGCTCGTTCAAAATGGCGAGGGACGGCACCTCCCACATCGTCGAACCCGTCCACGGCCCGTCGAAGCGCAGTTCGAACTGGCCGTCATGTTGCGAGAGCTCATAGGGCGGCAGCTGAAATCCCGCGAGAAATTCGAGGAAGCCCGGCTCGAAGATTTGGGCCTTGCCATAGAATGTATTGCCAGCGAGCCAGATCAGCTCGTTCTTCTGGAAGCGCAGGCCGCGCGCATGATCGAGCTGGGCGCGCAATTCGCCTTCATCGACCCCATCGGCGATTTTGATCGAAGGCGTCCGATTGATGAGGGCGAAGGTCACCCGCACATCGCGCTTGTGCTTCCAGATCATCTGGAGCATCAGCAATTTGTAGAAATCCGTATCGAGCAGGGTCCTGATGATCGGATCGATGCGGAAGGCATGATTATAGACGCGAGTGGCGAGATCGGGGACCATGCGGGATTCCGGTGCAGCAACAAGCCTCGATGAGACAATCGAGAGAGACCAGCGCAAGATAGGCCATTGCAGGCGGCGCCGCACGAGTGCCGGTGCGGATGAGGCACAATCGTTCGCAGCAGCCTTGCTAATATTTACATTGCATTCTTGGTAAAAGCAGCTCCAGCTTAGTGGCTCCCGGTTTGAGCGGGACGGGCGCGAACCGTCTCTGGTCCCGTATCTGCATAGCTTTCGCATCAGAAAATATGTCGGATGGTGCGGTTCGAATGATCGTTTGGCAGCTCACATTGAACGAATTCATGGCCGGTCAGGGGCAAGGCGAGGGCTATGCGAAGCAGAACCCCGCCGACGATTTGCTCGCCGCTTTGACACCGCCGGGCTGGATCGCAGGCACGGAAGTGCCGCTCGAGGAAGATCCTGAATTGGCCACGGCCATTGCCAATCGGCCGGACGGCTCTGCCGGCAATCAGGTCCTCTTGCATAAGGAAGGCGACAGTTTTCGGCCGGTGGGCGCCTATATCGATGCGATGATTGCGATAAAGGATGAGTTCCGCGGCCGCGACCCAAAACTGTCAACCGATCTCATTCTGCGCTGCGCCGAACACCGGAGCGTGCCGACCGACCGGGAACTCACCATTCCCGGCCACAAGGCGTTGATGCGGGCGCATTTCGCCGCCGTCGAACGCGCCGTGGCGGCCGGGCTCGACGTGCCGCAAAAGGTTCTCGACGACTACGGGTTTTAGCGCGCCCCTACCCCCGCGCCTTCCAGCAGCCGGCCCGCGGCAGCACGCGCCTCTTCCGTGATCGTCGCGCCGGGGAGCATGCGGGCGATCTTTTCGCGCCGCGCGGCCTCACCCAAATGCGTCACCCCTGTCGCGACGCGCCCGCCCTTGTCCATCTGATCCTTGGCGATGCGGGAATGACTTTTGGCCTGCGCCGCGACCTGCGGCACATGGATGACGGGAGGATTTGAACGCCGACCAACCAGTGGCGCTACAAGGGCCCGGCCCTGCGAAAGCCTCAATATTTTGCACTCTCGGGCGCCGAAGGTGACAACCAGTCAAACTTGTAGTTCAGACCGATGCGGCCGATGTGATACATGCTGCGCGAGTTGAAGTTGATGCTTCCAGCGTCTGGTAACGCGAAGCTCTCGTAATGCGCTATGATGCAATCATATAAATATTCGGCTTTGATCGAAAAATTATTGGCCAAGGCATATTCGGCGCCGATGCCGACAACATCGACTCGCGGCGCCAGGCCCGTACGCGTCTCGGTTAGCGAACCGGAAAATCCTCCAATGTTATTATAGTAAGATTCAGTCGTGCCATAGGTAAGACCGCCAGTCCAATAGACGAGCAGACGATCGAAATTATAGCCGACGCGGGCACGCAACGTCCCGAAATTCTCGAACCTCGTGCCGATTGTCCCCCCGACCGATCCGTTTGTAATATATGTCGAACCGTTGATATCGGACCATTGCTCATCGGCTTCGATACCCACAACGGCATGGCCGATGAAGGGCAGATTGGAGAGCTGATAATTGAAGCCGATTTGGCCACCCAAAAGCCCACCGCTGGAAGTGATACCGCTCCTTCCGAGGGCGGTGGCGCCGTCCGCGAAGTAGAACCAATAGGGAAAGGCGAAGTGATCGAGACCATAGCCGCCGTTCGCGCCAATATAGAATCCGGTCCAATTGAACTCGGGAGCGGGCGCCACCGGCATGACAGGCGCTTCCTTAAGATCCGGAAGATCTGCGGCTTCAGCCGATCCGGATCCGGCACCGACAACAAATGCAGCAATCAAGAGCCGGCCCCAAAGACTCGCTTTGGGTTTCAGCGCAGTCGTCGCGTCTGATCTAAGGCGTGCCTTGGCAATGTCCCGCGCATTGTCTGCGCGTGAAATAAATGAAAATGTCATCCGGAACGCCCCGCCCATCGCCCAAAATGTTTCTCTAAAGACCAATTTAAATGTGGTTCTGCAAGTCTAAATAATCGGCGCGCCGAAAACTCTGACCATAGGTTAAATAACTGCCACACCAAACTTACTTGCATCGAAGTGATGTAGAATCTTTTGTAATTCTATGAGGTTGCGCGAGGCTCGCGACATGACGGCTCAGGGGATTTATGCTTGGATTTTAACCGCATTGATCGAGCGCCCTGCACGCGGCAAATTTATTTTGAGGATAACCCTTGCGCCGTGAAGATGCATGGCGGGTCGCAGTCTCACGCCCAGAAGCGAGTGGTCGCTCAGCTCGCCCCTTCCATGAGCCTTCCGGCGGCCGCACGCGCCTCTTCGGTGATCGTCGCGCCGGCGAGCATGCGGGCGATCTCCTCGCGCCGCGCCTCCTGGCCCAAATGCGTCACCCTTGTCGCGACGCGCGCGCCTTTGTCCATCGCATCCTTGACGATGCGGAAATGACCCTTGGCCTGCGCCGCGACCTGCGGCGCATGGGTGACGGCGAGGACCTGGACGCCAGAAGCGAGCCGCGCCAGCCGCTGGCCGATCGCCTCGGCGACGGCGCCGCCGACGCCCGTATCGATCTCATCGAAGACCAAGCTCGGCGCCGAACCGCGATCCGCGAGCACGACTTTCAGAGCCAGCATGAAGCGCGCGAGCTCGCCGCCCGAAGCGACTTTCATCAAGGGCCCCGGCCGCGTGCCCGGATTGGTCTTCACCCAGAATTCGAGTTGATCGATGCCCGCAGGTCCGGGCGCCGCAGCCTCCGGCTTGAATTGCGCGAGAAAGCTCGCGCCTTCGAGCTTCAGAGGCGCGAGTTCACCATTCACCGCCTTTTCGAGCTCCTTCGCCGCAGCCTTGCGGCAGGCGGAAAGAGTGCACGCCGCCGCATCATAGGCGCTCTGCGCTGTCGCCACCGCCTTTTCGAGGCCGACAAGCCGCGCCTCGCCGGCATCAAGCGCTGCGAGATCGCCCCCGATCTGTTCGGCAAGTGCTGCGAGCGCATCGATCGCGACACTATATTTCCGTCCCGCGGCCCGCAGCGCGAAAAGCCGTTCCTCAACTCTTTCGAGCTCGGCCTGGTCGTAGTCCGCCAGCCGCAGCGCTTCATCCAAAGTCTGGCCGGCGATGTCGAAAGCGTTGAGGGCAGCGTCGAGCGCCTGCAGGGCCGGCATGATCAGTTCCGGCGCCTGGGCTTGCCTTCGTTCGAGACGCCGCAGGACAGAGGATAGAGTGGCGAGCGGCGCGCCATCGCCGGCGACGGCTTCATAAGCGTCGCGCAGTTCGGCGCTCACCTTTTCCGCCTGCATCATAGCGGTGCGGCGCGCGGCAAGCGCCGCCTCTTCGCCGGGGCCAGGCGCGAGCTTTGTCAATTCCGCATGGGCGTGGCGCAGATAATCCGCCTCGCCCCGGACTTTTTCGAGCCGCGCCTGCTCTTGCGTATATTCGGCCTCGGCGGCACGCAGCGCCGCATGCGCCTCGCGCACCGCCGCGCATTCGGCAAAAAGCCCGCCATAGGCGTCGATGAGCTGGCGATGCACGCCCGGATCGACGAGCGCGCGATCATCATGCTGGCCATGAATTTCGACGAGGCCGCGGGCGATGCTGCGCAAGGCCTGGGCGCTGACCGGCTGATCATTGACGAAGGCGCGGGTGCGGCCGTCCGCCATCTGGACGCGGCGAAGGATGAGTTCGCCATCTGTTTCAATGTCCTGCGCCCGCGCCGCCGCGAGCGCCGGATGCTCGGCCGGCAGATCGAAGACGGCGGTGACCTGGCCCTGCGGCTCGCCATGCCGGACGAGCGAGCCATCGCCGCGCGCACCGAGACTCAGCGAAAAAGCATCGAGCAAGATCGACTTGCCGGCGCCGGTCTCACCCGTGAGCACGGTGAGGCCGCGCCCGAATTCGAGATCGAGCCTGTCGATCAGCACAATATCGCGAATGGCGAGCTGAACGAGCATGTGTATCGCTGTCGCTCGCCGGTGCTTGCCGGGAGCCCCTTGGAGTGACGAATGCTGATTCTAACGATCGCACCGAGACGGCGCAGCAGTTTCAGAATGGGGTAAATATAGAACAAATCGGGGCAAGGCGGAAGTGCGAAAGTGTTGAGCTTGGGAATGAAACCGTCCGCTCCGATCCGCAAACTGGCGCTTTAGGGCGGCGTCCTCAACGGCGAAATGGCCGAGTTTTCGGGGACATGCTCTAGAGCCGATCCCGATCACGTGGACTCGCATCTTTGGCACATCGGATATATCCGATGTGCTTAAACTGCGATCCACATGATCGGGACAAATCGGCTCAACATCAAAGAAGTAGAGCATGTCCTCGATGAGACATCGGATATATCCGATGTCTAAAATGTCGGAAAAGTCTATCAACTTTTCCGAGACATGCTCTAGCCGACACCCAATTTGTGGAAGGCTTTCGAAATCCACGAGCCCTTGTCCTCATGCGGCTCGAGGCCACCCTCCTTCAAGCGCGCATAGGCGTCCTTGTACCAGACCGAATCGGGGAAGTTGTGGCCCAGCACGGCCGCGGCTGTCTGCGCCTCATTGACGATGCCGAGGGCCAGATAGGCCTCAGTCAGCCGCATGAGAGCCTCTTCGGCATGCCGGGTTGTCTGATATTTCGCCAGAACGTCGCGGAAGCGGTTGATCGCTCCCGTATAGTCGCGATGCTCCAGATAATAGCGCCCGATCATCATGTCCCGGCCCGCGAGCTGGTCGCGCGTGATCTGCAGCTTGTAGCGCGCATCATCGGCATATTCCGATTTCGGGAATTTCTCGACGAGCTGGGCGAAGACCTTGGACGCACTCTCGGCGCGCTCCTGATCGCGGCTGATGTCCGGGATTTGATTATAATAGGACATGGCCTCAATATAATAGGCGTAGTCGAGATCAGGCGCCTTCACAAAGAGGCTGATGTATCGCTGGGCCGTGCCAATGGCATCATCATAGTTGCCTTTTTTATATTGGCTGAAGGCCGTCATCAGCAAGGCCTTGCGCTGCCACTGGGTGAACTGACTTTGCTTTTCGAGGTCACCGAACTTCTTGGTAGCCGCGTCATAATCGCCTTTCTGAAGGCCGGCGAGGCCCTGGTCGTAGAGCTTCTCGGGCGGCACATCGGGGACGACCTTGGTTTCGTATTTCTCGGCGAACCAACTGCTCGGATCCAAGGAGTCAAAGGAGACGCAGGCTGCGACGGGCAGCGTTAACGCTGTTGCCGCCAATAGAAGCGAGAACCGGCGAAAGCCGATTGCGCCAGCGCGGGCCGAGCATTTTCGCAGAGCAACTGAAACAAAGGTCATGCGATGCGGCTCATCCATGGCTTACAACCAATTCCCAGGGCAGCGAAGGTTCACACGATTGATACGGCAGGGTAAATCGGCTCATCGTTGAAGAAAATGGAGCATGTCCTTCTTGGCGGAAAAGTCTTTCGACTTTTCCAAGATATCTTCCTCCAAGACATCCTCCTCCAAGACATCCTCCGCATCGTCTCCCAATGCCCGCAAGGGCGATTGCGCCATTTCATTAGCGCAAGACACGGGTTGGCGCCACCTGTCGTCGCGCCGATAACCGGCATTTCTGTGGCAGGATCGGCGGATCCGCAAGCTTGTGGCGGCAAAGCCGCTGTCTCGACCAGAGCCTGTCTGGCTTGCGCAGATGCCGAAGGCACATCCTGCACAAGATCCGTGAGAAGACCAGGGAGAGGGTCTGCGCCACAGCACCGGTGAAACGCCACTTTCAAGCCGGGTCGGCTTATCGCCGGAAGCGCGCCGGACGTCTCAGCGTTAGGCGGAGACCCGGGCCATTGCATGTTCCGGATAGAGAGCCTGTGCGCGCGCCGGAACCGCATCGACATATTCAAAGGCCGTGGGATCGGAAAACAGCGCCTTCAGAACCGCCACATTCATCCGATGGCCGCCGCAATGAGAACGGAAAAGCCCCATGATGCGGCGTCCCGCGAGAGCCAGATCGCCGACGGCATCGAGGATCTTGTGGCGCACGAATTCATCGGCATAACGCAGGCCTTCCGGATTGAGAACACGGTCGCTTTGCAGAGCAACCGTGTTTTCGAGCGAGGCACCGAGCGCAAAGCCGGCCTTCCACAGCCCCTCGACATCGGCGAGAAAGCCGAAAGTGCGGGCGCGGGCGAGCTCGCGCCGGAAGACGGAAGGCGCGAGATCGACGGATTTTTTCTGCTGGCCGATGATGGCACAAGCAAAATCGATCTCGACGTCGAGGCGCAAACCTGTCTGGCGGCCGCCCTCCGCCGGCCGCAGCTCGCAGAAGCTGCGCCCGCTTTCGACTCGCACCGGCCTGACCACTTTGATGTAATGGCACGGCGCCGAAAGCGTCTCGATCCCGGCGTCATCGATCAGATCGACGAATCGGGCCGCGGACCCGTCCATGATCGGCACTTCCGGCCCGTCGATCTCGACGAGAACATTGTCGATGCCGAGCCCCAGAAAGGCTGCGAGCAAATGTTCGATGGTCGCAACGCTCGCCCGCGTGCCGTCGCCGATCATCGTGCAGAGCTCGGTCATGGTGACGCGCGACCAATGCGCGGCGATCTCCCGCGGCGCTTGGCCAGGAAGACCGATGCGGCGAAATATTATGCCCGTATCGGCCTCGGCCGGATGAAGGATGATGGTGACGGCAGCATTCGAATGGACGCCGAAACCGGACAGGACCGCCGGATTCCTGAGCGTCGTCTGTCGCCCCAAATTCATTCTTTGTGCCCGCTCGTCATTGCGGCCGCATATTCCGTTACAATCGGAACTCGGCCGAGACTTTCGTCAAAAACCGCGACTCTCGGTCACGGCTCTTTAACGGGTGCGGACCCTACGCCGCCCGCCAAGACGGGCCAAATCAAGCTTTCTTAACGCTCTGTTACACTCCTGACCCGCCTGCTGGCGGTTCGGGATGCGGCAGCCGGGTTTCGAGGCTTCGGGATGAAGGACCGTGTCAGCTCGACTGTCGGCGGAGGAAGGCCGGGATTTCGAGTTGATCTTCTTCGACCGTGCGCGGCGAAGGGACCATGCGGCCTTGCGGATCGAGCGGCTGCTGAGCCTGGCGACCGGCATGGGCGTTGCGCTTGCCATATTCGGCATGAACCGAATTGGGCTGCGCCGAACGCGCGGGCGACATGGGCTGCGTCGGTGCTTTCGCCGCCGCCTCATGCATGGTCGCACCTGCGCGATCGTCTTGCCGGCTCACGCCAAAGGCAGCAAGCCTTTCAAGCAAGGTCCGCCGCTTCACCTCATGCGCAGGCTCGACCGCCATCTCGCCGCGCTGGGCGCGGATTTGGTTCTGGGCCGGCAGCGGCAGATCGTCGATCTGCGGCATGCGCTGCGGCCGGACCATCGGCGTTTCCGGTGCCGGCGGGATGAAGGGGCCAGACGCATAGGTCTCGATCGCTTGCGGCGCCGCGGCCACCGGCTGGACGAAGTGATGCGGCTGCGGCACCGCCGGCTGCACTTGCACCCCGCGCGGCGTCGCTATGGGCGCCGGGGCATAGGTCTGCGCCGCCGGCGCAGTCTCGGCATAGGTCTCGGAAGTGACGGGCTGTGGACGCGGCTCGGCGTGAACCGCAGCGTAGCGCGACGCCGACGCCTCCGCCTGGCGCGCGGCTGCCTGGGCGCGCAGCCGGTTGGCAGCCTCGGCAATCCGCGCCTCGGCGGCATCGAACCCATGCGCATCCGCTGGCTGATCGATGCCCGTCGCAACGACCGACACGCGCACGATCCCGTCGAGATTTTCGTCGAAGGTCGCGCCGAGAATGATGTTGGCGTCCTCATCGACCTCTTGCCTTATGCGGCTTGCTGCCTCATCCACCTCGTAAAGGGTGAGATCATTGCCGCCGGTGATGGAGATCAAGAGGCCGCGCGCGCCCCGCATGGAAACTTCATCGAGCAGTGGGTTGGCGATCGCCGCCTCCGCCGCCAGGATGGCGCGCTTGTCGCCGGTCGCCTCGCCGGTCCCCATCATCGCCTTGCCCATCTCGCGCATAATGGCGCGGACATCAGCGAAATCGAGATTGATCAGACCTTCCTTCACCATCAGATCGGTGATGCAGGCAACGCCGGAATAGAGCACCTGGTCAGCCATGGCGAAGGCATCGGCGAAAGTGGTTTTTTCATTGGCGACGCGGAACAGATTCTGATTTGGAATGACGATCAGCGTGTCGACCGCGCTTTGCAGCTCGATGATGCCGGAATCGGCGATGCGCATGCGCCTTGCGCCTTCGAACTGGAACGGCTTGGTGACGACGCCGACGGTCAATATGCCCATCTCACGCGCGGTATGCGCGATGACCGGCGCCGCCCCGGTGCCGGTGCCGCCGCCCATGCCGGCAGTGACGAAGACCATATGCGCGCCTGAAAGATGGTCGCGGATCTCTTCCAGCACTTCCTCGGCTGCGGCGCGGCCGACTTCCGGCTGCGATCCGGCACCGAGACCTTCCGTGACCTGCAAGCCCATCTGAATGATGCGGTCGGCGCGCGAGGAAGCGAGCGCCTGCGCGTCCGTATTGGCAACGACGAAATCGACGCCGATCAGGCCGGAGACGATCATATTGTTGACGGCATTGCCGCCAGCGCCGCCGACGCCGCACACCATGATGCGCGGCTTGAGTTCCCGCAATTCGGGAGCCTTGAGATTGATGGTCATCGTCTGGCCTCTCGACGTTGGGGCGCCCGCCGGGGCCACCCGCATTGTTTTCCGTGTTTCCGCGAGAAAAAACGAATCAGCCGCCGCGCCTCTTCGTCATCTCTCATAGCAGTTAAAAACTGTCCCTCAACCATTGTCCGACACGAGCGATATAGCCATGCGTTCCGGTCGCCGCCTCGCTCTCGCGCCGCCCCGGTCGAAAATGTTCGATCCCGGCCACTTGCGGATAGACGAGCAGGCCGATAGCGGCCGAAAAGCTCGGGCTCTTGGCCGATTCTGGCAAGCCGTGAATCCCGAGCGGGCGGCCGATGCGGATCTGCCCCGCCAAAATTCGTTTTGCCGCCTCGGTCAGACCGGTGAGCTGGCTCGCCCCGCCGGTGAGCACGAGGCGAGAGGCGGCATTCGGCGTGAAGCCGGCAGCCTTCAGCCGGTCGCGCACGAGTTCGAGAATCTCCTCGACGCGCGGACCGATGATCCGCACGAGCTGCGATTTCGGCATGTGAATCGGATGCTCGCCATCCTCGCCCGCCAGAGGCACGGAGACGGTTTCGCGCTCGTCCGAAGGCGAGGCGATGCAGGCGCCATAAAGCGTCTTGAGCCGTTCCGCATCGGCAAGCCGCGTCGTCAATCCGCGCGCAATATCCATCGTGATGTGATTGCCGCCGAGCGCCACCGCATCGACATGGACGAGATTGCCGCCGGCGAAGACGCCGACCGACGTCGTGCCGCCGCCCATATCGATCAGTGCCGTGCCGAGCTCGGCCTCATCATCGACCAAGGCAGCGAGCCCGGCGACATAGGGCGTCGCCACCATGGCTTCGATCGACAAATGGCAGCGCTCGACGGCGAGCATCAGATTGCGCGCCGCCGTCACATCGCAGTCGACGACATGCATGTCGACGCCGAGCGCATCGCCGACCATGCCCTTCGGATCGCGCACATTGCGCATGTCGCCCAAGGAGAAGCCGGTCGGCAGCGAATGGAGAACCGCCCTGCCCTGCTGCTGCGTGCGCGCGGCGCAGGCCTCGAGCACGCGATGGATGTCGGATTCTGACACGGCGCGACCGGCGACCGAAACCATCGCATTGAAGAATTGCGAGCCGATGCGGCCGCCGGTGACATTGACGATGACACCTTCGACCTCGACGCCGGCCATGCGTTCCGCCGCATCGACCGCCCGTCGAATGGCGCCTTCCGCCTCGTCGAGATCGACGATCACGCCGCCCTTGATGCCGACCGAGCGCTGATGGCCGATGCCGAGAATGCGGCAGCGATGCGTGCGACCCCGCAAGGTTTCCGAGGACTCCATCGGATCGAGCCGGGCGATCAGGCAGACGACCTTCGACGTGCCGATGTCGAGCGCCGATAAAAGCACGGTCTTGCGCGCCGAAAGCGCGCGCATGCGGGGCGGCAGCATGCGCGAATTCATGTCTGCCCACCCTTCCGCTTCGGTCGATGCGCAAGCACCTCCATGCGGGCGCGTGCCACATCTTCCGGCAAACTCACGACGAGCCGGCCCGGAATGCGCAAATCAAGCGAAACGACATCCTTGTCGAGCACGCGATAATCACGCTCGAGCTCTACGAGCTCCGCGACCGCCGCGGCAGCCCCCTTTTCAGGAAGCGCCACCTCGACCCCATTTTTGATTTTCAAGGTCCAGCGCCGCCCGGCAACGAATATGCCCGCTTCGATCCGCGGCCGCAGATCGCCGGCCGCGTCGAGAAGCGCAAGATACTCGCCAACATGCGCATTGGCACCATCGCCGACAGTCAGCGGCAATGAGAAGTAGCGGGCATTATGCAACTTGTCGATCGGTGTGCCATCGGCGGCGATGACCTTCACCTGACCGTCCTTCTGCCACAGAGCGATCGGCTGCCGCTCCTGGATTTCAATGAGCAAGTGGTTTGGATAGAGCTTGCTGACGCTCGCCTCTTTGACGAGGGGCAGCGCCTTCAGCCTTTCGCGCAGCCTGACGACGTCGAGGAACAACAGTGAATCGGTGGGTCCGACGCCGGCCGCGTCGAGGATCTCTTTTTCTGAGAACTCATGCGCTCCCGAAATCGTCACCGCTTTGATGCGAAAGCCGATCGAACGCGCGACGAAGTCCGGCAGCGCGCCATGCGCGGTAGTGAAGGCCGCATATTGCCCGCCAAGCACGCATCCATAGAGCCCGACAGCAGCAAGGAAGACGAGCGAAAAAATCGCATTTGCCCAGCGTGTGGCAGTGATCGTCGACAGCGAGCTGAGAACCGACGCGCGGCCGCGCTGAGCCGAACGCATGCCAGGCCGCCCGCCCTCCAATGCGACATCGCTCGATAGACCTGCGTAGACCGGGAAGGAGGGCTCAAACGCTGCAAAAACCTCCTTCAACGGTCGCAGGAGGCGTCTTCCACCATCCATTTGACAAGCTCACCGAACGACAAGCCGGCATGCGCCGCAATTTCGGGCACGAGAGAGGTTTCCGTCATGCCGGGCTGTGTATTGACCTCCAATACGACGAGCTCTCCGGTACCGTCCGGTCGATCGTCATAGCGGAAGTCGGTACGGCTAACCCCCCGGCATCCCAGCGCCTTGTGCGCCCCGAGCGCCCACTCTTGGACAATTTGGTAAATATTTTCTTTAAGATTTGCCGGAAGCACATGGATCGAGCCGCCCTTGCCATATTTGGCGTGGTAATCGTACCAGCCCCCGTCGGCAGCTTTAATATCAATAATATCATAGGCTTTATCGCCGATCACGGCGCAGGTGAGCTCACGCCCGGCGACATAATGTTCGACGAGCACCTCTTCTCCATAGGGCCAATCCTCGCGCATCAATTCCTGCGGCGGGAAAGATTGATCGCCCTTGACGATGAGAACGCCGAAGGATGAGCCTTCGCCGAGTGGTTTCACCACATAGGGCGGAGGCAGGACATGCGCCTTCGCCGCCGTAAGGCGATCGACGGTGACGCTCTCCGCCACCGGAATGCCGGCAGCGCGCAGCACATCCTTGGCGCGATCCTTCCGCATGGCGAGCGCCGAGGCGAGAACCCCCGAATGCGTGTAGGGGATCTGCAACATTTCGAGAATGCCCTGAATGATTCCATCCTCGCCGAAGCGGCCATGCAGAGCATTGAAGGCGACATCGGGTTTGAGCCTGGCGAGGACATCCGCAATGGTGCGATCGACATCGACGCGCGTCACTTGAAAGCCTTCGCCTTCGAGCGCCTTGGCGCAAGCCTCCCCCGAACACATGGAAACTTCCCGCTCGGCCGAGAGCCCGCCCATCAGCACCGCGACATGTCTTTTCATCTTTTTGCGCCCTCGCTCCTTGCGCAGGCCGACAGCTCTTCCGCGCAATCGCTGTGCGATCCAAGCGCCGAAAAACCTCGGCATGTAGGTGGGATTTGGAGCATGGCCTCGCTGAGACATCGGATATATCCGATGTCTCCATAAACGTGATCAATTCCAAATGCCTAGAGCGGGATGCGCGATCCGCTCAACGCTCCAGAACCGTGAACCCCTGATCTGTCAAAATCTTGACTGCCGCTTGCGAGGTCATGAAGGCGACGAAAGCCGGCGCATCAGGATTGGTCGAACTCGCCAGAATCGCAATCGGATAGACGACCGGCTCATGGCTCAACTCGGGGAAAGTGTCGACAACTTTCACTTTCGGCTCGGCCTTGGCATCGGTCGCATAGACGACGCCGAATTTCGCTTCGCCGCGGGCAACAAGCATCAGGGCGTTGCGAACATTGTCGGCTTGCGCGAGTTTCGGCTCCACATCCTTCCAGATGCCGAGCTTTTCCAAAGCCTCCTTGCCATAGACGCCGGCGGGACAGGATGTCACCGTGCAGACGGCGAGCTTGCCATCGCCGAGTGCCGCGGCAAGAGGAAAGCCCGGCGCGATCTTGAGTTTCGCAGTCGCATCGACGGGTTCGATGAGAACGAGCGCATTGCCGAGCAAATTGCGCCTTGTGCCAGGCCTGAGCAGCTTGACCTTGTCGAGATAATCCATCCATTTGAGATCGGCAGAAATGAAGATATCGGCAGGCGCGCCCTGCTCGATCTGCTTCGCCAGAACCGCCGAAGAGGCATAGGAGATTTTTGCCGCGTCGCCGGTCGTCTTGGTGAAATCCGATGCAATGGCGTCGAGCGCCGTCTTCATGCTGGCCGCAGCAAAAATAACCGGGCCGGGCTTGCCACTCCCGCCTTGTTGCGCGACGCCCTGCTGCGGCAGGCCCACAAGGGCCGACAACAGCGTCAAAACCAATGCGGCGAGCGGCGGGCGTATCGAAACGAACATAGATTGTCTCCTTGAAGGCTCTTGCCTGGCTCTTGGGGCAGAGGCGCTATATAGTATCGTATACAGGATAAAGCACCCGGGCATTTACCACAATCGGCGAAGCAGCACGCCTTTCAGGCAAAGAGCGCTATGATTTCGGCTCGCTTTCACGTCGCGAGCCCTACGTCCATGCCCCAATCGCCGCCGCGTCCCGCAACAGACCGCCCAACTCTAGATGCCGTCAAGGTCACGCGCCTATCGCCGCCCGGCAATAAAGATGTCACTTATGTCATTCTGGCACCCGCACTCGGGGCCCAAGGGGAAAAGCGGGCGGAGCGGCGCTGGCGCACGCATTTGCGATCCGGCAAGATCGTCGACGGGCGCACATGCATCTTGACCGAGAGCCAAACCCGCGACCGATCAGCGCGTGGGGCGCGATTGCGGCTCGCGGCAAATGTCGTCCTGCCCCGGCGCATTCGCTTTTTCGACGACGTAACGAAGCGCATGTTCGAAGCCATGGTCGCCTGGCAGCGCGGTCGGGAGATTGGCGTGATCTTGTTGAGAGAGGTCGATCCACACGGCCTCACGCGCGCCGAACTTTTCAGGCTCGGCATCAAAATGCCATGCGCAGATTATTGAGCCGGTCCGGTCGCAGGACGCCGGCCGGTCCGTGCGTTCAGGGACATGCGTGTCCCTGATGAGAAGAGTCCGACGGTTTTTCCACGACGTGCCGCAGATCTTCTGACACATGATCCCGAAAACTCTGCAACTTTTCGGGATCATGACTTTTTGTTTGGCGCATCATCTTATCCGAAAACTCTGCAACTTTTCGCGATCATGACTCTTTGTCTGGCGCATGATCTTATCCGAAAAGTCTGCAACTTTTCGGGATCATGACTCTTTGTTTGACGCATGATCTTATCCGAAAAGTCTGCAACTTTTCGGGATCATGCTTTAGGGCAGCGCCTCGCGGATGATGCCTTGCGTCGTCACGACCACGAATTTGCCCTGCCGCCATTCGATCGAAAGCACACGGCTGCCGCCGGGAAGCATCGAGCCCGGCTCGACACGGTAGATACCGTCGGCTCCTTCCACCACAGCGACATTGCCGCTGACGCCGCGCAGAGTGAAGTCTTTGACGATCTCTTCTTGGTGGCTATTGACGGCGGGCAAAGTATAGGGGGGCGGCGCGGGCGGTTTCAACTCTTCGGGAATTGCGCCGGTAGCGGCGAAATCGACGCCTTGATCATCGGCCGTCGCTGGCCCACGCGCGATGAGGGGAAGCGAAGAACTGCGGCTCGGCTGCGCGAAGATCATCAGATGTTCGACGCCGCCAAACATGGGGTGCGGATGATCGGTCGTCACCATATAGGTTGCAAAAGATGCCGAAGCGACCGCCGTAAGAACCCCTGCCGTGATCACGGCGCGATCAACGGTAAAAAAGACATTCCGGCGCGGCGCTCGGACGGATGGCGGTGGCCTCTTTGGCAAGATCGGCCGCGTTGCGTTTAGAGCGGGATGAGGAAAAGTGAGAAGCGGTTTTCCGCTCGCATCCCGCTCTAATCTTTTGGAATCGATCACGTTCCTAAAGACATCGAATATATCCGGTGTCTCAATCATGACTTTGGGTTGTTTCAATCCAAAGTCATCGTGATCTAGACGCTGCATATGGAGCGAAGGCGCGGCGCCTTGCTTCAGGCGCGGTCTCGTTTGCGGCCTTGCCATATTGCCTCTCTCCATTGACCGATCCATCTTGTGTAGCTTGGCAAGCATGTGAGCGATGGACGAAGCGATACCGCGTCTGATCGGCTCAGTTGCCAATGAATTCATACGCCTCTTGACGGGAGTCGAAACGCCGCACGCCGAGCAAAGTCTCGACTTCAATGGTGCCGTCGCCAAACAAGATATAGGGACGGTCCTTGAGAAGGCCGCGTTCCACCACGCTTCTCGATTGCGGCGGCGGCGACTCTACCGTCATTTTCGGCGCGCTCCGCGCGGTTCGCTCCAGGACCGTGTCAAAGAAATCCTTCAAGGTGCCAAATCCCGTCTGCAGCGCACCAAGAATGGCCAGGCCAAACCCTGTCAGAATCGTCGCCTGCGTGATCACAGCGAGATTGAGCGGCGGTGTGCCCGTGCGACCGAGAATGCGCATGAGTCCTTCCATGGCCGATGCGCCGGAGAGAAGCAGCGCCCAGCCGAGCGCGACCACCATGAGACCTACCCAAGTCAATCGACCGAATGCCACGATCAACCTCCAATATTAAAGCCGATCTATGCTCAAGCCGACTTGCAGACTGGAAACGGTGCGTCAAACGCGAACACATGGGCGAATAGATGAGCGAACAAATGGGCGAACACATGCAGTCTTCATCGCGAAATTTCTTTGCTCGAAACAAAATTGATTTCTTCGACGAGGACTTCCTTGATCGCATCTTCGTTCAGTCTGCGATTAACTGTTTGCACGAGCGCCTTCGTCAGTCCGGCGACGTCATATTTCTCGAGATGATGGAAATCGAGCTTGGGGTCCGAATAGATGATTCGGAACGCCTCATCGAGCAGGAAAGCATCCGGCGGCACCGGCAGATTTGCTGCCTTCTCGGTCTCCGTAAATCCGAATTCGACGACGACATAGCCTTGGACGGCGCCATTGGCGATCATCGGAACATTGAGCGTCCCGCTCTTGTGATATTGGAGCTTTTCGACATTTGGCGCCGGGATCGCTGCCTCGGCCTGGAGCTTCCATGTCGCGGCGGCATAGGCCGCCGTGGCGGTAATCAGACATATCCAGAGACAGCTTGCGATCAGCTTGATCATAATTGCCGCACCGCCTGATTGATCGAAGCGGAATAGGTTCCGTCAGAATTGTCGTCTTCGATCGCCCGCGCAATGAGCGCGGAGACCTGACGTACAGCTTTGAGATGAATATCGAGGACCGCGAGATTTTTCTCCAGCTTCTCACGCAGACGCGCGAGATCCTGCAAAATCTCCCGATCGAAGGAATCGGGCGTGAGCGCTCGTATCGCGCGGGTGAGCTCCAGCAATCCATGACTCTTTTGATGATTGAAAGTCGCGAAATCAATCGGCCGATAAAGCCGCAACATTTCAGTCTCGAGATCGACGATGCGCGCGACGCGCACGATGGTTTTTGCAAGGTTCTCGCGCAAGGTGCCAAGGCGCGGATTCTCAGGCGTATCCCCGGTTGTATTCCTGCCGAGCTGCGCTGCGGTTCCATTCATCGCGTTAGCCTCACCTGCCATAGCCCGTTACGTATGCTTCAGAACGACATGGCTGCTCTCGTTGACGGCCGGCTCCACACCGCCGCCGGAAGCATGCTTCACTGCGTGATGGCCGACACGCAGATATTTTGGCGCGATGCCGAGATCGATTTTTTTGGCAAGATCTGTTCCCAATTCCTCGGCCAGCATCGATCGCCAAATCGCGCCGGCAGTGCCTTCGCCAAAGATATCGCTGCTTTCCGGCAGCATGGTCTTGACCACATTTTGCAAAAGCAAAGCCTCGAGCCCTTGATAGGCCTTCTTATCGGCATCGATGGGCGGGCTTGAAAATCTCTGTGGCACAGCCGCAACGGCGACTTGCGCAGCGGAATTCACCGGGCTCGGCGGCGGCGCACCGACCTCACTCAGGACTTCCGAAAAGGCCGGATCAGATTTTCCGCCGTCTGCCGCGATCTTGGCCAGCCTTTCCGCTGCGGCGGCAGAGGTCGCCGGATCGGCGGCTCTCGCGACATCGACCAGAAGATCGGAGGGCGGCTTGATGGACACGGCATTCCTTCCCTGAAGGCCGGACCGCAGGGCCGGGAAAGGAGCTTCCCGGACAGCCGCACAGGCCTTGACGGCCGCCGATTTCTCTCGTTGCAATTGCGCTCGCTTCCGCAGCCACGCGTCTAACATGATGCGAGGTTGCGGCGTCGATCGCGCGACAGAGAAATCTGCAAGAACCGGCGGCAGAATGCGGCACCGAGCTTACCGGAAGCTTGCGTCCGGACGGCTGAGCGCAGCATCGATCGCGGCATCAAGCTCACGCCTCTCCTCGTCACGCCGGCAATGCTCGGCAACGGCCTCGGCGGCATGGGCGACTTGCCCCATACGCCGCGCGCCTTGCAGAAGAATCCGGCTTTGCGCGTCGCGCTCACGCGTGAGTCTCTCCTCGGCCTCTGCGAGCGCGCGCAATCTCTCGACGATCGTCTTGGTGTAGGCCAGCGTGAAGAGACGCTCGTCGTCGAGATAGGAAACGAGCCGCTTCTGCTCCGCGCGCAAGGCGTTGAGCTGCCGTTCGAGCGCCGCGAATCGCCATTCCGCAAGGCGATGCATGTCTTTTTGCACGGAGAGAAGACGCTGCAATGATTTGAGACGTTGCCGCATCGCCTCACCCGCTCCTAGATCACGATGACTTTGGATTGAATCAATCCAAAGTCTTAAACGCGATCGATTCTGAAAGTCTAGAGCGGGATATGCAGATAAGCTTGCGCAATCTGCGTCAACTTGATTGCGCCGGAAAACCGGTGTCCACTTTTCATCATCCCGCTCTAAGCCAGGATGCAAATCCGGCCATGAAAAGCTCTATGAGCTGCCGGAAGGTGAAATAGAAGAGCAATAGCCCGCCGAAAACGACAAAGGGCGCGGCCAAGAAATAGACATGGATTTGCGGCACCAGCCGGTTGGCAAGGCCAATCCCTAAATTGACGATGAGCGAAAAGACGATGAAAGGGCTGGCGATGCGCAAGGCCAGAAGAAAGGACTTGCCGAGACCGTCGGCGATCTGAACCAGGCTGAATTGGGATGAGAAACCGCCGGCGATCGGCAAGGTGCGATAGGAGGCGACGAGCCCGCGCAACACCTCCCAATGCAGATCGGTCACGAAGAGTAAGGTCGTCGCCAGAAAGGTCAGCAAAGACGCGATGGTGGGGATTGCCTCCGTCTCGTTGATCGGCGCCCCGAGCGCATTGGCAAGGCCGATTTCCTGAGCAATGGCGGTTCCCAGCGTTTCGAGTGCGGCAAAGAAGATCCGGCCCATGAAGCCGATCATCCCGCCGATCAGCGATTCGGAAACGATCAGGCGCAACAGATCGAATGGCGCCGCCTTGTCGATCAGCTTTTCGACATCGGGACCAAGCAGAGGCACGAAAGCAAGAGTGATCGCAAAGGCAAGGAACAGCCTTACGGTGATCGGAACCCGCGAGCTCGAAAAGCCCGGCATCAACATCAGACAGGCGCCGATCCGGCAGAACAGGATGAAGGCGGAAAGGACCGTATTCGAGCCGATCGACGTCACGAGATCGTGCCCAGCGATCGGATCTCGACACCGCGGGCGATTTCGAGATGCGACAGCACCGGCAAGGTCGCAAACAGACGTTCGACAACCATGCGGACATAGGGGCGCGCCTCGGGTGTCGTCACCAGCACGAAGGAATGGCCCTTGTCCATCCGCTCGCGGATCGCCGGCGAAGCTTCCGCACCGAATTGCTCGACCATGGCGGGATCGAGATCGAATTCGACGATATCCCCCTTGGCGTCGCGCTTTAGAGCCTGGTGGAAGGCGAGATCCCAGCGGCTGCCGAGACGCAACACTTTGAGCACTTCGCCATCCATCAGATCGCCGCAGATCTGCTGCGCGATGCGCATCCGCACATGTTCCGTCACCTGTTCGGCGCGGCGCACATGCGGCGCGATCTCCGCCACGGCTTCGAGAATCAACTGCAAATTCCTGATCGAGACGCGTTCGGCGAGCAAGAGCTTCAGAACGGCTTGCAGGCCGGAATAGGAAATCTGCGACGGGCAAATATCGTCGAGCAGACGCTTGTAGTCCGGCCCGAGCTGGTCGAGCAGCGTCCGCATGTCCTTATAAGAGAGAAGCTGCGAGAGATTGTTGCGGATGACCTCGCTCAAATGGGTGAGAAGGACGGACGTGCTATCGACGGCACGGAAGCCCTGCCGTTTGAGTTCATTGGCATAGGCGTCTGAAATCCACATCGCCTTCATGCCGAAGGCGGGCTCGCGGCCGTCTTCGCCGGGCAGATCAGGCTTCGGCCCGTCGCCGGTCACGACGAGCAGATGGCCGAGCTTCAACTCATGCGAAGCCACGACCGCGCCATGGATTTTGATCTGATAGGATTTTGGCGGGATGGACAGCCTGTCCGTGACTTTGATGTCGGGAACGACGAACCCATATTGCTGCGCGAACTTGCGACGCATCTTGGTCACCCGATGCGCGAGTTCACCTTGGGAGAGAAGCAATTTGGCCGAGAGCTGCTTGCCAAGGCAGAGTTCGATCTCGACCGATTTCAGCGATTCCTTGACGGATTCCTTGGCTTCCTTCTGCGCCTGCAATTCGGCCGCGGCGGCGCGCCCCACTTCCTCCGCCTGTTCACGCGCCAGCCGCGCCGGCACGGCATAGCCGGCAAAGGCTAAAATAGAGCCTAGCAAGGCAAACGGAAAAAACGGCAGACCCGGGACAATGGCGAACAGGAACATCAGGAGCGCAGCGACCATCAGTGCTTTGGGATATTTGATGAGCTGCCCCAGCACCGCTTGCTCGGCCGAGCCTCTGGTTCCGCCTTTCGAGACGAGAAGGCCGGCTGCGAGCGACACGATGAGCGATGGGATCTGCGTGACGAGACCGTCGCCGACCGAGAGCTTCGTGAACACATCGGCGGCTTGCGAGAGCGGCATATTGTGCCGCGTCGCACCAATGATGATGCCGCCAAAAATATTGACCGCCAAAATAATAATGCCGGCGATCGCATCGCCACGCACGAATTTTGACGCACCATCCATGGAGCCGAAGAAGGCGCTCTCCTCTTCAAGCTCGCGGCGGCGGCGCTGCGCTTCTTTCTCGTCGATCACGCCGGCATGAAGATCGGCATCGATCGCCATTTGCTTGCCGGGGATGGCATCCAAGGTGAAGCGCGCGCCGACTTCCGCGATACGCGTCGCACCCTTGGTGATCACCACGAAATTGACGGTGATCAAAATCGCGAAAACGATGAGGCCGATGACGAAGTCGCCGCTCATCACGAGCTTGGCGAAGCCGCCGATGATATAGCCGGCCGCATTCGTCCCCTCCGGTCCGTTGGCGAGGATGAGGCGCGTCGTCGCTATGTTGAGCGACAGCCGCAGCAGGGTCGCGACAAGCAGAACCGTGGGGAATGAAGAAAAATCCAACGGCCGCTGAATCCATAAGGCGACCATGAGGATCACTACGGAAAGAGCGATCGAGAATGCGAGTCCGAGGTCGATGGCGAAGGCCGGGATCGGCAGAAAGAAGATGGCGAGGATTGAGAGGATGCCGGCGGCAAACCAGACGTCTTTCGATCCCTTGCGCTCCGCCAACGCCGGCGCGCCGGCCGCTACTCCCGCCATGGATCGACCCTTTCCGCCTATGGCGCCCCGTCTCCGATCATAAAGAAGACCGGCACGCCGCGGCGGCGCGCAACTGGGCGTTGATCAGATGTCCGCGAACCTGGATCGATCGGCTTTGCCGGAAGCCGACTCCGCGAGGACGCCTGCGCCGCGGTCAAAATGGCGAACGAAACTTGCCCCAAGGTGACGTGGGTCGGCGCTGCCCAGGCTTATTTTTCGGAGTCCAAAGCTTTCATCCGATGTACCGGATGGGCGGATCGCGGTCCGGCGCAGCGACAGGCGCCCGGCGCCGGCAGCCGGTCAGTAGCCTTTTTCGATTCTTGAATAGGCCTGCTCGGTAAAGACATAGATCTGGCCGCCGATAAACGAGGCGCCAATGGTCAAGACAGCGAGGACAACCAGGATCTTCGGCACGAAGGTCAGCGTCATCTCTTGGATTTGCGTGAGCGCTTGAAAGAGGGCGATGATGATCCCGACCACCATGGCAGCGCCAACGGCTGGTCCAGACACGACGAGCACCGTCCATATCGCTGAACGCATGAGTTCGAGAGCGTCTGCTTCGTTCATGTTTACTCGATCGTGACGCCGACGGGCTGAGTGAAGGTTGAGCCGTCACTCAGGGTGGTCGAGGTTCCGGCGCTGCTTCCTGTCGTCAGCGAAACGGTGCTGCCGTCGGTCAAGGTCGCGCTGACCGCGCCGGCGGAGGATAAATTGACGGAAGCAACCGTGCCGCTCGTCGAGCCGTCGGCGGAGGTAATCGTCTGCCCGATCAGCAATTCGGCCTGTGTCAAGGCGGAGGATGTCAGCATGTTGTCGAGCTTCGAATTCGTCTGGATTTGCTGCTCGACCGAGGAGAATGAAGCCAATTGGCTCATATATTGAGTCGGATCGGTCGGCGCCGTCGGATCCTGATTCTGCAGCTCCGCGACCAGAAGCTGCAAATACTGATTGTAATTGATCGTCGCGGCCTGCGCCGAGTTGGTGGCGCTGGAGGAGCTCGGCGTCGTTGATGAAACTGGACTGACTGTCATAGCACATCTCCCTAAGCTGCTTAGGCCGCCTGTTCAGGCGCGAGCGCCTTGCCCTTGCCGATCGTCTCGGCTTCGATCGGCAGCAGAGCGCGGATTGTCTTCAAGGCTTCGAATTTGCGATTTTCGGCGACGAGACGCTCGACATTAGTGAGCCCGGCCAAGATCTCGTCGTGATCGAAACTCCGTCGGCTCATCGACAGGGCTTCTGCGAACATCCGGTACGCCGCCGGCGTATCGGCCGGATTCATCAACATGATCTGAACGATGAAATAGAGCTGCCGCAAAGGCGTTGTGACGTCATCGACATGCATCACATGCGCCTCGAGAAGGAACGTCGCATCGTTGAGCAGTTCGATTGAGACTTTGCGATCGACCCGCAACACGGCGCCATTGATGTAGAATTTTTCTCCGGCACGCAACGAAATATGCATCTTGCCGCCTCACTTAAGCCCATCCCGAATGATCGTGCAGATTTCGATCAGGCCATCAAAATTCTCGGATTTGCCGAGACGCATCAGATGCACTTCATTGGTGATCCAGAGGCCGATCGAGATGAGATCCGCGCGCAGCGTATCCGGCAAATCGTTTTCCGGCTTGGCGAGATCCTCGATGAAGATGCGCCATAGCTGATGGACGTAATTCAAGGCCTCCGCCGCTTCCATGGAGCGGACGCCCTTGGCCTTGGCCGCTTCGAGGAGATCTATGCCGCGCTGCATCGCCTGGCGCTCGCGCGAGCGAGCGTCTTGCGCATTGTCTTCCAGAATCTCGGCGTATGAGAATTGATACATCGCCGTTTGTCACCCCTCGCGATCAGACAGGACTTAGATATAGTTCACCAAGCTGAGCTTTGATAACTGCGACGTCAGCGAATAGGCGGTCTCGATCTGCGTCTGCAGATCGGTCACCTGCGTCGATGCCTGGTAGGGATCGACATTTTCGAGATTATTGATCTGCGTCGTCAATGTGTTCATTTGCACCGACATCTGGCCGTTGGCCGTTGTTATGTCGTTCTGCACATTCCCCAAATCAGCCTGAATGTTGGTCAGACCGGTAATCCCTTCCCGGACAAGCGATGTCGCCGCGGCCGTGACCGCGCTGAGCGCGCCCGAACTTAAATTCTGAGTGTCCAGACTAGCGACCATCGAATAGGCCTGAGCGAGGTCCTGAAACGCCGAATTATTGGCGCTGACCGAGGTGCTGGCCGATTGCGATTCCGAAATCTGGCTCGTGATCGCCGTATCGGAGGCAGAGGACCAATCGCTGGTCCAATTGGCGCCTTGAAACAGAGCCGGAAACTGAGTGTCGAGAAAGTTCTGCATCTGCGTGCCGGTAAGCGACGACACGGTCGATGAGGATAAGCCCTGGCTCGTCAAATAACTGCTAAATGCGTTATCGACCGCCGACGTCCCGTCTGTCATCGGCGCCGTCCCCGTATTGATGCCGCCAAAGATGTATTGGCCGCTCACTGAAGTGTTCAATTGGGTGATTAGAGACTGCAGGCCATTTTGTGCAGCGTTCTGCAAACTCGACGCGGAAGTCGTCCCGGTCGTTGAAACCAGCGAGTTGAGAAAATCCTGCGCCGTCGTCTGCAACGTGCCGAGGACGGTCTGGGTCGACGACAGGCGCGTCGAGGCGGCATTGTTGGTGTCGGAAATCGTCTGCATCAACAATTCTTCGGCGCGAAGCGAAATGTCCTGCCCGGTCGTCTCACCGAGCTGCAGCCCCACATCGGCATAGGTGCCGGTCGAGACCTCCTGCTCGGCGGTCACGAGATTCGATTGCGCCGTGAGGATGGACTGCAGCAGCGGCGTGGATAGCGAGTAGGTCGAGACGTATGAGCTCATGAGGTTGCTACTGGGTTGATGGAGGCGGTGAGATCGGCGAACATATTGTTGATCGTCGTCAACAGTTTCGCTGTCGCGCCGTAGGAATTTTCGAGATCGAGCATTTGCGACATTTCATCGTCGAGATTGACGCCGGTCGCATTCGACAAGGCGGTCGTCGAATTGCTCAATAATGTGCTCTGATAGGTGCCTTCGGACGATGCGGTCTGCCGTTCCGCTTCGAGCCAGCTCGCCGAAGCCGCCGCATAGCCGCTCACCGTATTGCTGGTTCCGATCTGCCCGGCGGAGCCGAAGGTCTGATTCGACGACAGATTTGTGAGCAATTGCTGCAACTGTCCTGAGTAGCTCGCATCATTGGCGGTATTGTAATTGTAGTTGATGCCGTTCCCCAGCAGGGTAGCGGTGCCGCCCTGGCTCGGATCGACGGCAGCGTTCACCGCAATCGTGCCCGCGAGCCCTGTATCATTCGTCGATGAGGGGACCGTCGTGCTGCCGCCATTGGTGAACAGACCCGCCAGAGTGGTGCCGGAGCCGGACGGGTCGGTCTCGGCAAAGGCGCTGATGAGCCCTTGTGCGGTTTGATCGAGCTGCGCCTGATAGGTGACGGTGATATTGTCGCGCAGATTGGCGAGCCCGGCCAATGCGCCGGATTGGATCGGCATTGTCGCGAAGCTGCCGGTGACCGCCACGCCGTCGACATAGACGGCATTGCCGGTCGTCGAGGCTGTATAGGTCGTCGTCGGCTGAAAGGTCACCGAACGGGCTTGACCGCCCTGGAACAGAGTGACGCCGCTGTCCGTGTAGATGGACATGTCATTATTGGTGCCAGTGGTCGTCGAAATGCCGATCTGCTGCGACAGTTGCGTCAAGATCGAATTGCGCGTGTCGAGCAAGGAGGTGACATCGCCGCCTGCCGCAGTACCCGAGACGATTTGGCTATTGACCGACTGAAATTGCGTCAGCAGCGAATTGATGGTCGCCACCGAGGACGCCATCTGCGAGTCCGCCTGTTCGCGAAGCTGCTGAACCGTCGTCGTCGCATCGTTTAGAGTGCTGGCGAGCGAGCTCGCCGCGGTGACCACTGAAGCAGCGAGGCTGCTCTCATTTGGCGAGGCCTCATATTGTTGCAGCGCGTCGGTCAGGCTGCTGATCTGCGCCGAAGGCGAAGTGGTGCTGCTCGTGTCGCCGACCGTCTGCTGAAGTGTCGTCAGGCCGGCGGAGATCGCATTTTGCGAGGCGGAGGAAGAGGTCGCATTGAGAACGCTCTCGAAGAGCGCCTGATTTTGCGCATTTGTGATCGAGGAAACGGTGGATCCGCCGTCCGCCGTCGTGGCGACGTTGGCGATCTTGAGCGAATAGCCACTGGTGTTGACGCCGGCGATGTTTTGCGACACCACCGACGTCTCGGTCGACACTGTGGCCAGTGCGGCTTGCGTTATGAGCGTGGCGCTGGAAAGGCTCATGGCACGGCACTCATATTATCGACGAATGTGCGGGCGTCACTTCAACATATTGATCAGCGTGGTCACCATGTCCGACCCGGTTTGAAACGCCTTGGAATTGGCGGAATAGGAATTCTGGGCAACGACCATATTGGTGAGCTCGGTCGCAAGATCGACAGTGGAAGATTCGAGTTCATTGGAATTGACCGTGCCGAAGCCTCCTTGACTCGCCGTGCCGAGCACGATGTCGCCTGAGTTGGGATTGGCGGAATAAGTCTGGCCCGCATGTGGCGTGAGACTGTCGACGCTCGCGACCGTCCCCAGCGGAATTCCGGCGATCGCCTGCGTCGTTCCATCGGAATAGACCTCCGAGACCGTCCCATCTGTGCCGATGGAGATGCTGCTGTAGGCAGCCGGCGCATTGCCATTCATAGTATTCATCGAAGTCGTGAAGGAGGCAGCATTTTGCGTCATATTCGAGAGATCGACGCTGACCGCCTGCCCATTCGGCACCGTAAAGGTGAGTGGCGATCCGCCGGTGAGATCACCGGTCGTTCCGGAAAAGGTCAAGGTCTGGGTCGTCAGCGCAGCCGTGCTGTAAGGAAATCCACCTCCCGAAGCCGCATCGGCTGCATTATAGACATCGGCTTCCCACGTATTGGCCCCCGTCTGAGTGAAATAGACATCGAGAGTTACCGGAGCGCCAAGATCGTCATAGGTCGTGAACGAACTCTTCTCGCTATAGGTCGAGGCCGCCGTATTCGCGGAAGGTAGGGTGCCTGTGTCGATTGCGTCAGTCGAAGGCAGATTGGCCGTGAAGGTGCCCGATGTGGTCGCAGTGGGCGCGCGACCGGCGGTCGAGATGGTGATGGGCGTAAGCTGGCTCACCGAGCCGGGCGGTGAGTTCGATGTCGAAGTGATGGGATAGCCCATGAGGGTATATCCCTCGGAATTGACGAGCTCGCCATTGACGTTGGGGCTGAAATCGCCGGCGCGCGTCAGATAAGTGTTGCCGGAGGCATCCTGCACCACGAAAAAGCCATTGCCCTGGATGGCAAGATCGGTCGCCGAGGTCGCACTCGCCAGCTCGCCTTGGGTCGATATGCCATAGCCGATCGTCGTGGCGACGCCGGCTGCGGAATAGGACGTCGTACTGGCCTGGCTCAGCATATCCTCAAAACTCGCCGTAGCCTGTTTGTATCCCGTCGTATCGGAATTGGCGATGTTGTCGGAGATTGTCGACAGCATATTGGCCTGAGCCTGCATGCCCGAGACGCTCGCCATCATGGCACTAAAGAGGCTCATCCTTGATTCTCCTGCTGTATCGGCGCGATTTAAGGGTGATGAGCTTGTGTGGGGCTTACTGCTTGATCGAGCGACGATCTCACTCACGGCATCGTCATACGGCGCGTGGCAATAGAAAACCGGCCCGTCGCCGGAAATGGGAGGATGGCTTCAGAGGAAAAGATCGGCGCAAGTCACGAATAAAAGCCGCGCCGCAAGCCTGCGCAGCCCAACCGGCTGCGTAAAGCGAGAAAGGCATATCCCGAGAAAGTGATCGAGCTTATGAAAAGGCCATGGCCGCATCGCGATACTGAACCAGCCGATCCCGTTGCGCAGTCCGCAAAGCGAAGCCGCGCAATGGGATTAGCTCTCAGCACAACGAAGTGCTCTAGACCTGATCGGCCAGCCGATAGCCGAGATAGCGCACCGAGCTGATCGGATCGCGCCCGAGATGGCGCCGCAGCTTTTTGCGCAATTTGCTGATATGGCTTTCGACGACATTCTCTTCGACGTTTTCATCGAAGATGCCGTAGATGGAATTGAAGATCTGTGCCTTGCTCACCCGGCGCCCGCGATTGGCGACGAGATATTCCAAGATCCGCCGCTCGCGCCGCGGCAGCGGCACCACCACGCCTTTGATTTCCGGGTCGCGGCCATCGAAATAGACCCGCATATCGCCGATCACCGCATGATCCTGCTGCTTCTCAAGCCGCCGCCGGATGGCGCCGACACGCGCGAGAATCTCGCGGACATGAATCGGTTTGCGCACCACATCATCGACGCCGGCCGCAAAGAGATCCAAGGTCTGCTCCAGCGACGGAGCTTCATTCATCGCAATGACTGGGGCGCGTGAGCGCTCTCGGATGATCTTGGGCAGAACTTCGCGGTCACGACAATCCCCGAGAAGAAACGCCTCGACGGCATAGAGATCCGCCTCGGACACTGTCGCGACCCACTCGCGAAACTCATCGGTACGAAACCGCGCGGCCGATACGCCTTCATTGCCGAATCGACACGCATATCCGGCTGTAACGATCTCCCTCTCGTCCACGATCACCAGCACCGAATCGCCCCCCGAATCAGTTGTTTAGGCAAAAGAAAGTTTTAACGAACAATTACCATTCGTCAAACGTTGCGGAGGCTAAGTTAGACATTGTCAGCTGTCATTATTCGGCAAAGGCCAAAACAAGACTCGTAAGAGTCGCAAGGCCTCGCCTTTACGTCATATTCGTAAGCATTACTGGCAGAAGGCGCGCGCGCTCGGAGTCCATCGGCCGAAGCCGCTGGCGACCATATTGGCGATCACTGCACACACATATTGTTTCTGGGCCGGATTATTGTTGGGGCCGGCGTGGTAGCGCGCGGCGGCCAAGGTCCAGCTGCCTTCCTGAACGCGGAGCTCTTTCAGATATTGCGCGGCATAATCGACATTCTCATGCGGATCGAACATATCGACCACTGAGTGGAAATCACTTCCGTGATAGTGATGATTGACCTGCATGCAGCCGATATCGATCAATTTGGCGCCCGCCTTGCGCGCCTGCTCGAATCGCTGCAAGGCCTCGTCAAGCGTCCGGGGAAAGAAAGATGGCCCTTCGATATTGAGCGCGAAGGGATGCAGCGAACCGCGCCGCCCGGTTTCGGTGAGAGCGACCGCATAGAGCACGCCCAGCGGCACGCCATATTTCTTTGCCGCGAGCGTCATTTCGCGTTCGCAGACCATGGAGTCATTGGGTTCTGCGCAACTCTGGCTAAATGTAAAGGTCGCCAGAAACAGCCCCGCCAGAGGCAACACTCGCCATAGTGTCTGCCGTCCCGCCGAGCGAATCTTGCCGAGCCGCGGCACCCTCGGACCCGTTTTGCGCATTGTTCTGGGCGCTGCCGTTTCCATTGGAAGACCCACCGTAAGACATCGCTTCTCTGCCGCCCTGAGACAGGGCCTGACCGCCTTGCCCCTGTGTGGCGGATCCGTTGTTCGCGACATTCGATCCGTCGTGACTGCCGAGCGTCACGGCGACGCCGGCAACGGAATAGCCGGATTGGCGAAGCTGAGCGGACAAGGCATCCTTGTCCTTTTCGATGAGGCTCATCGTCGATGATTGGCTCGCCGCCATTTGCACATCGAGGCCGCCGGCGGAGAGATTGAGCGTGATGGTCACCGTCCCCAGGCTCTCCGGCTCGAGCTGCAAATTGAGCGTTTTGACCGGGCCCAGCGCAGACTGGGTGAGCGCTGCCGTCGGATCGGGCGAAGCGGCGCTGGATGCAAGGCCGGTGGCGTCGGCAGCCATCGACGATCCGGAAGCCGCCGATCCAGACAAGGTTTGCGACGGACCCGGCAAAGCGCCGATCATGGCATCGGCAATCTGCTGTACGGGGGAAAGCCGCGCAACCGGAGCGAAATAGGTTGCCGAAGAAAGCGCCGTGACTTTCATTTTAGCCGAATCGCCTGCGCCACTCCGCTCAACCGCGGCGATGGAGGATGCGGCAGCGGAATCGCCATAGCCGTGCGGAGTTCCTGACGCGGCTGCGCCATTCGCAACCGCTTGGGTTTGGACTTGCACTTGAAGCTGCGAAGAGCCGGGGATTGGCGTGCTGTCGGGACTGGCGGGGAGACCCTCGGGAGCACTATTCGGTGCGACGGTCGCGACAAATGCGGCTTGCGCCGTCGGATCGGCGATGCCGGCGCTTGCTGTTGCCGTGTCAGCTCCCTCCGCATGCCGCATCGCATCGGCGGAAGTGCTGCCCGTGGCCCTTGAGGCTGACGCGGAAGCCGATCGACCTGCCGCATCGGCGCGGGAGGTCTTTGAGGCGCTCGTCCCGACGCCTTGGATAACGGGCATGGCGGTCTGCAGAGACGCGGCGATCGCAGCCGCCGCATCGGCGGTCGGCGCTGCATCGGCATTCGCGGCAGTGCCGGATGCAGCGGCCGCATCAGCCTTTGCGAAAGCCGAAGCCGCCGACCCGCTGGCGCTGCCGGCCGTGCTTATTGCCGCTATGTTGGCAGATGACGCGTCGCCAGCCGCAGGAACGGACTCGACACGGCTCGCTGAAGCGAGATTGCTTTGCGCCGGATTATCGCCGCTCGACGCGCCTGCCGGCGGGGTCTGTGCGCTATTCGACGGAAGCGGCGCCGATGCAGGCGCGCGGGCTTTGCCGGATGTCTGAATGCCAGTGACCGAGGCATCCGTAGGCGTCGTCGCGACGCTGCCTGATTGCCGGCTCGAAGCGGCGGCTTTATTTGCCGCGAGGGTGCTGCCAAAGCGCGAAGCCGCCAAGGCCGCGGCTGCTGCGCCGCCCCGCTGCGCGACACTCGCACCGGGTGGCATGGCATCTAAGGAGACCGCCGGCAGAGCCTCGCCTTGCCCATTGAGGCTTGACGGGGTTGCGGCGGCGCTCGGCGCAGCATTAGCGCTCACTTGAGCATTTGCCGGCACCGAGCCGGCGGCATCGCCGATGGCCACGAGACTTCTAGCCATGGCCGCCGAATCCGAAACAGCGGCAGCTGACGGCGCCTCAGAGGTCACAAGGGGAGCGCTCGCATCTTCGCCGGTCATGCGCGCGATCGATGATCGCACCGGCGCGGCAGTACCGGTCGCCGCTTCGTCGGAAGAGGAATTTGGCGACAGGCCGGAAAGGACGGCGTCGAAACCGTCCGTTTCGCCTTTTTGGGAATTGGCCAAAGTCTCCGAATCACTGCGCGCGGCATAGGAATCCGACGGAGGCCGCGTCGGCAGACTGGGCAAAAAGCCTGCGATGCTGTTCATGGCGCCTCCCCCTCCAAAAGCGCGTCGCTGTCCGCCAGCATTTTCTGCGCCTGCGCGATCATCGCGTCGCTCGAGCTCACCGTCGCTGCAAGTGCGCCCGGAAGGACCGTTGATGAATTGTCTTGCGGGCGCGGCGGCGCCGCAGCGGGCGCAATGGTCCGCTGATCCGCCTGTTCTTGTGTCGACGGCCATTGCCGGATCTGTGCCGCAAGGCCGAGCGCGGCCTCCTTGAGCAAGGCATCATCATGTGGCAGATGCGCCGCATCGAGCCCGTCGAGCTCGGTGAGACCATGGTCATAGTCTGTGGTCAAGACCGAGGCTGCGCCATCGTAAAGAGTAGCACGGTGTGCCTCGAGGCCGTTCTTCGGGGCAAGTTGAGCGGCCTCTTCGGCAGCCCATCTGGCCGCACTGACCTTACCGCTGATGACCGAAGATTGGGCGATGCGAAGATAGAGCCGCAACTGCTCATGGCTACTCAATTCCTTCAACAAGCTTGAGAGCAGCGCGAGCTGTTGGGCATCGCCGGACTGGCTGAGACGTATAATGGCGATTGAGAGGTTGCGGTGGAAGCTGTCGGCATAGACTGAGCGCCGGAACCGTCGCAAATATTGGTCCGACATAGCGGCGAACTTGTCGAAATCGGCGGCCTCCTCGGCAAGGAAGACCTCACGCCGCAGCGCAGCGTCTTCCACCAATGTTCCAGGCGCGAGAATGCGCGCTATGTCGAGAAGGCTCATTGCCTTGCCCGGATTGTCCTGCGCAATGAGCGCTGCCTGCGCCAGCGCAATATGGCTGCCGACTGCCGGTTCGAGCGAACGCGGATCGACGTTCTCGAGCAGGCTCTTCGCTGTCGCCTCAAATCCTTCGAGATAAGCGAGCGCGCCTTCGATGAGCCGCTTTTCCGCGGCATTGCATTTGCCGCTCTCCAAAACTTTGCGCGCGACCCGGATTTCACCGCCGCTCAGAATATAGACGACGATCGCCCGCACATTGCGCGGATCACGCCAGACAGAAGGATCTGCGGCGACAAGCCGGTCGCCGAGCTTCCGCAACAGACCTGGCATAGCCGTTTGTGCCGCCCGACTCCCCAGCACCATCTGGTCATGCAGGGCCTGCAGCGAACGGACGATCTCATAGGGCGGATTCGTCTCCGCCCGGCTGTTGCCGATTGTAGCACCTGCAATGATGAGCCCCGCGACAATCGCGCTCCGCAGTCTCATGATTTGGTCTCTCGCAGCAGAATTTCGATCCGCCGGTTCTGGGCGGCCATCGGATCATTGGGGACTTTCAGCACGTGATCGGCGGCGCCTTCGATTCTGTCAATCCGCTTCTCGTCGAGGCCGCCGCGCACGAGCATATAGAGGGCCATTTGCGCGCGGGCCTCGGAAAGCCGCCAATTGTCGTAGGTCTGCGACTTGTAGCGGCGCCCGTCGGTATGGCCTGAAATCACGATCTTGCCCTTCTCCTTTTTGAGGATACGCGCGATCGTTGCCATGATTTGCAAGGTTCGCGGCTGCGGTTCGGCCGAGCCGATCGCGAACATCGCATAATTAAAGCCGTCGGTAAGACTGATGACGATGCCTTGTGGGGTCGGCTTCACCTGGATATTCGGCGCCGCCTCACCCTTGCCGAGCGCAGTCGCTATCTCGGTTTGCAGGCGCACGGCCTGAACGTCTTCGGCCGGCGGTTGCTTTGGCTGGACCTCGGCGGGATGCGCCGGTTCGCTCTTTGCCAGGCTTGGCGCCACCTCCTTTCGGGCCATCGCTGCAGCGGCCGGAGAAGGCTGATCAGCTGGCTTGTCCGGCGGCTTTGTCGCTGCTTGTTGCGCAGGCAAGGGCTTCGGCGGCTCAGCTTTGGGCGGCTCTGCCACCGGCGCTGCAGGTGCCGCATCTGTCCTTGCGGCGAGCTGGTCAGGCGCGGCGGGCGCAGGAGGCTGCGGCGCGACCTGTTGCGGCACTTCGGGCGCGCCGGCCTGGAATGGATCCTGAAAACTGGCGGCAGCCCCGACATTCGGATGATCAACCTCCGGCGTGGCCGGTGCTTTGGTGGCTGGGCCAGATGCCGCGATTGCGGCGAGAACGGCATAGGGGTCGCGAAACAAAGCGGCTTCCGAATGGCTCGGCAGATAGTCCGCAGCATTTGTACTGCTCTGGGGTTTCGCGCCTTTCGGTGGCGGGGCATCTTTCGTGCCTGCCTGCAGCTGTGCCCCCCGTTTGGACGGTGGTGGCGCCGCGCTCGAAGCGTCCTCGGCGGAGCGTTCCACCGGATCATTCAGGCCGCGTTTCTGAACCGTCATATCGACGAGCTTCACCGGGTTGAAATAACGCGCCAGCGACGCCTTCGTCTTCTCATTCGTTGCGCTGATCAGCCAAAGCACGAGGAACAAAGCCATCATGGCCGTCATAAAATCGGCAAAGGCGATCTTCCAGGCGCCGCCATGGCTATCATCCCCGTGTCCGCGCACGCGCTTGATGATGAGGAATTCATGAGGCTTTTCATCCGCCACGCCAACTACTCCATTTTCGCGCTGATCAGATCGATCCAGGCCTGCAGCCTCGTTTCGATCATGGTCTGCGCCGCCACCACACGCACATCGACGCCGTCGCTTTGCTCATAATCTATGGCAAGCGGCAATTCAGCGAGCTTCTCCTGCAAAAGGGCGAGAAGATCGGCAGGTCCGGTGATCTTGATCACCAGCGCATCATGGCTCGCCGCCATGCTGGCGACCTGCTCGACGAGTTCGCCGAGCATTTGCCGGCGCAAAGAGTCGATGACGAACGGCCGCAAGATTTGCCCGACGCACTCCGCAAGCGTGTCCTGCATCTGCCGCAGGGCCGTCGCGAGCCTTTCCTTCAGCGTTTCGCCTTCCTCGCGCAGCCATTTTTGCCGTTCGGCTGCAAGCTCCTCGTCAAAATCGCGCCGCGCCTGCTCTTGTTCCGCAGCAGCTTCGGCGCGCGCGGCCGCGGCGCCTTCGGCATGACCGGCCTCGCGTGCCGCCGCCAAGAGAGCCTCGGGATCATCCTCCCGATCCGCTACCCAGATCGGTGACTGATCCTGTGTCGCGACCAGATCCAGCGAGAGTTCAGCGGCGGCCGCCATGTCGAACCGCATGAGATAGAGTGCCACTGGGCGCGCCATCATGCCGTGCCTTTCTGGCGCATCCAGAGTTTCATGATGGCCGCTGCCTGCTCTTCATCGAAGTCGACGATTTGCTCAAGCCGCCTGAGCGGCGTGCGGTTAGCGCTGTCGGTAAGGTCGCCGATCAGATTGGGTTCATTCCGCATGCCCGGGAAACCCGGCAGGCCCTCGACGAGCGGCACCGTCATCGGCTCGGGCATTTCGAAACCATCGGCCGTAAGCAGCGGGGCTCCGGCAAACATCGGCGTTTCACTGCCGCCGCCGAAGGCGGCCCTGATGGTCGGACGGATCGCGAACCAAATCAGCAGCAAGGCGACCGCCAGGACGACCACGCCATTGATGATCGTGCCGGTCTGGCGCAACATGACTTCCGTGACGCTCGGACCCGGCACGGGTTCGAGGACGGTACCGCTGTCGGCGAAATCGATGACCGAGATCTTGATCGAATCGCCGCGTGTCGTGCTCACCCCCGCGGCCGAGGCGATGAGCTGCTGGAGATCGGCGAGTTCTTTGTCCATGGCGCCCGCCGTCGGCTTGCCACCCATCGCAGCGAGCAGGCTCGGCCGATTGACGAGGACCGCAACCGAAATATTCTCGACCGTGAAGCCACCGCTCACAGTGGTGATCGTCTTCGACGAAACCTCATAATTCGTCAGCTCGTCGCGCTTCTGGCTGTCTTCATTCGACTGTTTGCCATTCGCGCCCGAGGGGTTCGGCGGCGGCACGTTTTGCGTCACGCTCGTCGGCGTCTGATTGCTCGAATTCTGCGAGACCTGATTCTGCCTGACGACCCGAACGGAACGCTCGACCCGCGAGTCAGGATTGTAGATCGTCTCCTTTGTCTGCTTCTTGTCCGTATTGAGCCTTGTGGCGACGCTGATCTGGAAATTCCGCAGGCCAAGGAATGGCGTGAGCGTCTTGCGGATATTGTCCTGAATCTCCTTCGATACGGTATTTTCGAGGGTCAGCATTTGCCCCGGCGCGGCATCGGCGAGATCATCGCCGGAGGCCAACAGATGACCATCGGTATCAAGCACTGTGACCTCTTCGGCCTTCATGCCCGGAACGGCGGCCGCGACGAGATGCCGGATCGCCTTGGCCATTGCGACGGAATCGACGGAATCGGCCCGCACGATGACGGACGCGGAAGGCGGCTCGCTTTGGCGCCGGAACGAGCCTTCATCGGGCATAACGAGATGCACGCGCGCCGCCTTGACTCCGCGCATCAGCTGGATGGAGCGCGCCAATTCGCCTTCGAGCGCGCGCACACGCGTGACCTCCTGCATGAAGGAGGTCAGGCCGAGCGAGCCGAGCTTGTCGTAAAGTTCGTCGCCGGTGTTGGGATTGTTGGGCAGACCTTTCTCCGCCAGCACCACACGCGCCTTGGCGGTGTCGCCATAGCGGACCATGACCGTAGTGCCGTCTGGGCTCAGGTCGAAACCGATATTCGCATCGCGGAGAACCGAAGCGATTTGGCCCGTGTCCTGGCGATCGAGACCGGTGTAAAGAACCTCGTAGGAAGGTCGGCTCAAATAATAGCCGGCAAGAGCCGTGATGGCGAACACGGCCACGCCCGTCACGCCGAGCGCGATGAGCCGCTTCGTCCCGAGCTTGATCAGATTGGCCCAGAAACGCTCGGCCTGTTCAAGCGCCGTCATCCCACCCTCTGCGACCCCACACGCTGGGCGCACTGTGAGGGGCCAAGCTTGCCTGGGGATTGCTCAGGGTGGACGGAAAGGACACGCCCCAAACCATTGCGGCGGATGGCGAAGGTCTTCCATGCCTGCGCACGCAGGACGGAATTCGCCGCGTCCGCACCGCATTGCGATCTGAGGAGGACGGGCTGAAACGAAAAATCGGACGTTGCGACAACTCGGCCGGGGCGGCGCTGCGGTTAAATCACTTGCGCTTTAGCTCCGGTTGCCGCTCCATCCGCCCGCGCCGGCCCGCGTTGGACATCGGCGATATGCAAGTCGGCAGAAGCCGACTTGCATCCGGGAAGAGAGGAGAGATCGCGGAGCGCCGCACCAGCCGGCGCGGGTGTCCAATATTACGCTGAGGCTTACTGGAACAGCCTCAGGATCAGCTGAGTGTTGGAATTGGCGATCGACAGCGCCTGGACGCCGAGCTCCTGCTGCACCTGCAGAGCCGAGATCTTGGTCGAAGCCTGGTTCATATCGGCATCGACGAGCGAACCGACACCGGAGGTCAGCGAGTCCGACAGATTGGAAATAAAGTTCTGCTGCTCGGTGATGTTCGTCTGGGTCGCGCCGAGCGTGCTCGCCGCGCTCTCAATGCTGGTCAACGCCGCGTCGACATTCGTCAACAAGTTCGCGAGGTCGCCCGTGGTCGCGCCAGCGCCCGCGTTCATGGTCTGGATGTTGAGGGTGAGGATCGAAGCACCCGTATAGGCCGTGCCGTTCTGATCGAGAATACCCGCGCCGCCGCTATTGAGCGTGCCGCCGACGGAGACCTGAGTCCCGAACAGAGCCGTGCTGCTCGTGTCGATGTTGATATAGCTCACCCCATTCGTCGCATCATAGGAGGCGACGAGACCGATCGTTCCACCGCTCGTGGCAAGCAAGTTTTGGCCATTGAACGAGGAAGAATTGCCGATGCTGATGAGCATCTGCTGCTGGGTCGAAATATCCGTCTGAACCTTGGACAGATCGGTGCCAGGCTGCTGGGCTGTCACGAGATCGTTCTTGATGTTGTCCATGATGGAGACCGTCGAGATCAGCGCGGCGCTCATCGTCGCGAGCATCGACCCGCTCTCGGAGAGCGCGTTCGAGACGGCACCGAGGGCGCCGACTTGCGAATTCATCGAGGTCGCAATCGACCAGTAGGAGGCGTTGTCGGCCGCGCTCGAAATTTTCAGGCCAGTGGACACCTGCTTTTCATAGGTGGCGAGATTCGCCTGGGTCTGGTTGAGTGACATCAACGCCGTCATAGCGGCGTTGTTCGTGAGGAGGCTGCTTGACATGATATGTCCCTGAGGTTGGCTGATTTCTTGCGGGGACATACCGGATTTTCGCCGGTACGGCAGGACGGCCTAATGCCTTTGGGCGCCAGCTTGGCCCCAATCTGCCGTGCCGCCGACGCTAGCCGTCAAACCTTACCCGAACCTTAACGATACCTACTCAAACGCCGGCAAAACCCTAAGGACGCACCTGCCCCGCCGTCAGACCGGCCGCAGGCCATCAAGACAGCGAAGACCGCCTCGCCCGGCGTTCCAACCGCCGATTTGTTAGGAGCACGGCAACCAAGGCGCCGAGCGTCGAACACAGTGCCACATCAGCTCTTGCGCACTTCTTGAACAAACCTTCGGGCTAGCTAGCTATTAACCGCCTGACGAAGCGGCTTTTCTGCACCGTAATTGAAGACGCCCTCACATTTGCTGACAAATCTTTCGACGTTCCGATCCGAGCGGCTTTCGAACAGGTGATAAACAGCATGGCCATAAGTGGTACCGATGCCAAATGCCGTAGGCACATCGGGCAAATTCCATTTCGGCTGTTCGCAATCCGTGACAGGCAAGAATTCGATCTTTTGGCGAGACATGCCGAAGGCGTCAGTCCAATTCTGGGCCACGTCACAGATCCGGTTTGCCTTGGCTGATGGCCGATTGACGCCGATCCATTGATGCCGGTTGATCGCGCACCAGAAAGGTGCGGCAAAAACCCTGCCGGGATCGAGATGGTTGGCGCAGCCCATGGCCCCGAACAAAATGCCGTTGGCAGCCTTTTCGAGACTCTGCATCACAATTTCGGCATTCAAAGGGACGCAATCGATATCGACGAAAAGAATCACGTCCATGTCGTAAAATGACATGACCCAATCCATCCACTCGCCGTGATCGAGGCCGTCAATGCGATGCTGCTTTATTGGAATTTTGAAATGATCGAATATGTTCTTTTGATTACGTACTATTCTTTCGTCGATATTGTCCCAATACAAAGAGAACAGGCCACCATTCATCGCTTAAGCTCCGGGTATCACTCGCTACGGTGCCGACTGAAGCTCGCCAAGGCGATCGATCTTCTGCCGCGCGCCTCTCGTAGCGCTCGCTTGCGAGAAAGATATGCCGACAATTTGCGAGTGTAATGGCTCTTGCTTGCGTGGACATTGCCCTCGGAACTGCGGTCGAGCAGATCAAGTCGGGGCATCGCCGGAGAAGCGACTTTCGGATTTGGTGACGGCTGGAATCGCTCTCCGGCTCAGGCGCTGCGGTTGCATCTCCAGGCCGCACGGCTCATGCGTAACCGTCAGCTTTCCTCTGAATAATGACCTGGTATCCCCGATGTAATTCGATGTATTCGTCCATATGCCATGCTAAAAAAGAATCGACCGCGGGGGAGACGCGCTCCCGGGCGGGCTTACCGGCGCCGCCACCATAATCATCCCAAATCAGAAGGCCGCCGGGACGCACCATACGCCAAGCGAGAATGGAGTCGACCATGACATCATCACGCATATGACTTCCGTCGACATAAACAATGTCGAAAGCGGCACCGGACTCGGCCAGACTGTCAAGTGCAGTCACTGAGCGCGCTTTGATCTTTTCGAAGCGCTGCATATAGGATTTCAAATTCGAGTCGAAGCGCCTTTCGATCAGAGGAATTTGGCAGCTTTCCAGCGGGCTCGCGTGGTTCTCGGCTCCGCCCCCGAATGTGTCGATGCAGGTCAGTTTGCTTTGCGGCAAGAACTCCAAAAAGAAGACCGCCGATCTGCCCTCCCAAGAGCCTATTTCCAAAACGTCGCAAGGGCGATTGCGAAAATTGCTCAGAACTGCGATCCATAGCGGGAAATGAGTCGAGGTCCAGTCGGACGAAAATTCCTTATTGGCGTACCAGCTGAATACAGCGCTGAGATAATCGTTATGGAACGACATCCTTTTGTCTCCGGATTTGTTCACATCGCCCTTTTACCGTGTACCGTGATTCGAAGATAAATTGAATGTGGAATGGCTTTGAGCCCTTTGCAGAAGGGCTGGAGCGCCGCCGATTCCAATTCGAGAGAAAGCCAGCCGCGTCGAGATATGACGCGCGAAGCACCTGCCGAAGTTCAAGGTCGGCGTAAGACTTCCAGCCTAGAGTTAGAGCATTTCAGCTCGCTGGTTGCGGCAGGTGTCGCGCGGCGCCTTGCTCCGCGGGAGATGCTTATGTCGGCTCATTCAAATAACGGCGGACCGAAATTTGCGATCGTGACCGCCTATTTCAAAGAGGAGAAATATCTCCTCGAACGGTGCCTGCGCAGCGTCCGCCAGCAGTCGGTCGCGGCCGATCATATCGTCGTCGCCGATGGGGTGCCGCAGAACTGGCTCGATGCTGAATCGGTGCGCCACATCAGATTGGATCGCTCGCATGGCGATTATGGCAATACGGCGCGCGGCGTCGGCGCCCTGCTTGCCATCGCCGAGGATTATGATGCGATCGGATTCCTCGACGCCGACAATTGGCTGGAGCCTGATCATATCGCGCAATGCTTGGCCGCGGCTTCGGCCGTCCACGGCGAGCCCTGCGATTATGTGATCGCAAGGCGCAATCTCAAACGGCCGGACGAGACGACCATCGCAGTCGCGGACGAGCCGCTCACTGAACATGTCGATACGAACTGCTTCTTCTTTCTTCCCGGCTCTTTTCATATGATCCAGCGCTTTGCCACGATTCCGCGGGCGCTCTCGATCATCGGCGATCGGCTCTTTTATAAGGATCTATCGGCGCAGCAGTTGCGCAGCGCCGTCGTGCCGGTGAAGACCGTCAATTATCATTGCATGTGGGCCTCGATCTATCAGGCCGTCGCGGAAACCCCGCCCGCCGGCGCCAAGCCCAATGTCGATCAGCAGCCTTTGGTTCAATGGCTGAAGGAACTCTCCCAAGAGCAAAAACGCATAGTCTCGCGGCGCACCTGTCTGAAGCTCGTTTGATCGGCGTCGAGGCCGCCGTCAGCTATAGGAGCGCACCAGACTGCCGATCAGCATGTTCCAGCCGTCGACGAGAATGAAGAACAGCACTTTGATCGGCAAGGATATGACCGTGGGCGGCAACATCATCATGCCCATGGACATTGTGATGGTCGAAACGATGATGTCGATGACGAGGAAAGGCAGAGCGATCAGAAAGCCCATCTCGAAACCGCGCCGCAGTTCCGAGATCATGAATGCCGGAATGAGAATCCGCATGTCGACCTCTTCGCCAGGCTTCGCCTTTGTCTCCGCCGGCGCGAGATCGGCGAAAAGCTTCAGATCCTTGTCGCGCACCTGCTTCAGCATGAACAGGCGGAAGGGCTCGATGATCTTTGGAAAAGCCTCCTGCTCCGTCATGCTATTGTCCATCAGCGGCTTGACGCCGTCTTTCCAGGCCTGATCGAAGGTCGGCGCCATCACATAGAAAGTCATGAACAAAGCGAGGCTGACCAGAATGATATTGGCAGGTGTGCTCTGCAAGCCAAGTCCCGAGCGCAGAAAGGACAGCGCAACAATGAATCGCGTGAAGCTCGTGACCATGATGAGAAGGCCCGGCGCGACCGACAATACGGTGAGCAGAGCGACGAGCTGGATGATGCGGGCGGCGGCGCTGCCGTTGCCCTGCGGGATCAGGGCATTGAGATCCGGCGCCTGAGCCAGAGCGGTGCTCGTCAAGACAATCAGAAAGGCTGCGGCAAGAGCCAGTCTCCTCACTGCACCACCACGGTCTGAATGATGAACTCGCGGACGTGGCCATCGGAGCGAATGGACGCGCGTTCGTTCAGATCTTCACGCAGATGCTGGAGGCCGCTCGCCCCACCTATCTGCGCCACAGTCACTGTCTTCATATAGGCCAGTATATCTTCGGCGATCTGCGCTGCGAGCATCTGCGGCTTCGGCACTGTTTTATTGTCGTAGACGATCGAGCCTTGCAATCTGACCCAAGCATTGGCCGGATCGGCAAGGTTTGTGATGATGGGCGGCAGATCTATGAGGCTCATATCCGGCCCATATCTGGGCGCGGGGCCTGGTGCCATGGCGCTCGCATGCTTTTGCTCAATCGTCTTCACCTGCGCGACGAGTTCTATGCCAAGAACGCCACCAACTCCGGCAGCCAAGGCTGTCAAGACGATCATCGTCCCAACCCAGCCCCACAAGGATTGACCTACTCCCTTGGCCCAACCAAACATTTCGACATGCGCCTCGTCACTGGCCAAAGGCCATCAATTGAAATGCGCGCTCCATTTTGCCGCAGCGGCCAAGAGACGAAATCCGAGCCCCTAGAGCGGGATGAGGAAAAAGTGGGAACCGGTTTTCCGGCGCAATCAAGTTTGCGCAGATTGCGTGAACTTATATGCCTATCCCGCTCTACACTTTTGCAATCGATCACGTCCTTAAAGACATCGGATATATCCGATGTTTCAATCATGACTTCGGATTGATTCAATCCAAAGTCATCGTGATCTAAAAGAGTCATCTGGGCATGCACCCATGTTCTCATACGCTATATCGGTCGTGGGCTACATAGGTTACATGGGCTTCAGCCGATCCCAAATCTGCTGACCGAAGCCTGGTTGCTGGACTTCCATGATTCGGCCGCGACCGCCATAGGAAATGCGTGCCTCCGCAATCTTGTCATAGGAAATCGTGTTGTTCCTGGAGATGTCGAGCGGGCGGATGATGCCGGCGACGTTCAAAACGCGCAGCTCATAGTTCACTCGCACCTCCTGCGAACCGCTGACGACCAGATTGCCATTCGGCAGCACGTCGGTGACGACGGCTGCAACCGACAAATTGATGATTTCGGACCGGTCGATCGATCCCTGCCCCTGCGCGGTCGAAGACGAGGTGAGATCAGTCTGCGGGTTCCATTGCGTCTGTGAGCTGCTCGATTGGTTCGTGTAATTGATGCCGCCTTTGATTTCCGAATTCTGCGCCCGATCGGTCGTATTGCCGAATGTCGCCTTGTCGTTAATGGCTATGAGCACAGTGATGACGTCGCCGATCTTCGTAGCCCGCTGATCACTGAAGAGATCGGTGCGGCTGCCATTCCATAAGGACTGATTATGCGTCTGATTCTGCGGCACGAACAATGCCGCCGCGGTCGGCCGCACATCGGTCGCAAGCCCCGTCCCCACCGCGCTCATCCGCGGTTCGCGCATGACCTCGGTGATATCGCCGGCACAGCCAGCAAGCAGCAGGGCAGCCGGAACCACGCGCCAAATTTTCATCTCAAGATTTCTTTCCGCCTGCGGCAATGACCGGTCCAACCATCGCATTGGCAATGCGCGCGGCACGACCGGGGTCCATTTCGGCAAGGATCGCGCTCGCATTGCGTGAATTGAGCTTAGTGAGAAGAGAAGCGGCCATTATATCATCCATGACGGCGAGCTGCGCAGCAGCAGCATCCGGCCGCATGCGCGAATAGATGGCGACGACATCGTCTCTCGCCTCTTTCATTGCTTCGTCATGCTTACGGAGCCAGTCTTCATACGCTGCGCGCTTGACTTCGAATTCAGCGATCCGCTGCCGGAGCTTCGCTTCGAGCTCAATCAATTTGGCGGCTTGCCAGACGACGCGCGCATCGGCGGCGGCGCCGGCCGTATTGGCGCAGAATTGCCGGATTTCATGAGGAACCGGCGCTGCTGCGGCGGCTTTGGATTTTGCCGCGGGCTCGGCGACCGGCTTTTCTGCATTTGCGGGCTTTTGCTCCACACTGCCGCTTCTCGCATCGGTAGGTTGCGCGGGCGGTATGAGCAGCTTTTGAGGTACGGCGATGTTCGGCTGGGTGGAGGGCGCGGCTGAGCCAGCAGAGGGTAGGGCCTCACTCTGCATCGCTGCGAGTCTCTTATTGTCCCTGGACCTCGCATGTTTGGCAAGGCGCTGTGCATGGCGCTGAGTCGTGGCTTTGGCTGCGTCACTCGCCGCACCCGGCACGTCGCCGTCGCGTGCATGTACGATCTGCGGACTCATTGAGCACGCGAGCGCACAGACGAAGCCGAACAACAACGGAGTGAACGAAACTTTCCCCATGTCCCGCGCCCTCGGGGCCTGCCGCACCGCCGCCGCGGCTAGCCTACGCACTCCATGATCCCGTTGCTGCGCACCCTGCGCGTCGAAACTTGCCCCGACCTGATGGTCGGGCCGACCGTTCACTGAACGATAAGTTCGGCTTGCAGCGCGCCGGCCGTCTTGATCGCTTGCAGTATGGCGATGATGCCGGCGGGCCTCAGGCCGATCTGATTGAGGCCTGCGACCAAGGTACGAAGATTGGCGCCATGGACGATGGAAATCGGGCCGCCCTGTTGGGCGACATCGACTTGCGTCCGCGGCGTCACCACCGTCTTGCCGCGCGAGAAAGGCGCCGGCTGGGAAACATCCGGCGTCTCGCTGATACGCACGGTGACATTGCCATAAGTGACTGCGACGGTGGAGACTTGGACGTCTTGGCCGATGACCACCGTGCCGCTGCGGGCATCGACAACCACACGCGCCGGCATGTCTGGCTGAATCAGCAATTCGCCGATCTCGGCCATAAATCGCGCCGCTCCGACCCTGTCCGGTTTAGTGATAGCGATCGAGCGCTGATCCTCTTCACGCGCGACCACCAGGCCATAATTGGCCCGCGTATAGGCATTAATCGCATCAGCGATCCGCACTGCCGTGTTGAAATCCGGATTCTTCAATTCCAGCGTTAACGGGCCGATGTCGCGAAATTGGCCGGGAACTTCCCGCTCGACGAGCGCGCCATTGGGGATTCGCCCCGCCGTCGGCACGTTTTGGGTGACGCTTTGCGCCTGGCCCGCCGCCGAAAAGCCGGAGACATTCACCTGCCCCTGCGCAATCGCATAGGTCTGGCCATCGACGCCCGTCAGCGAGGTCAAGATCAAAGTGCCGCCCATCAGCGAGGTCGCATCGCCGAGCGAAGACACATTCACATCGATTCGCGTTCCCGGCGTGACGAAGGGCGGCAGATCGGCAGTGACGAGGACCGCGGCAACATTCAAGGTGCGCATATTGGTGTCGCCGCGCACATTGACGCCCAGCCGGTCGAGCATCGACTGCAGCGCCTGCTGGGTGAAGGTGGAATTGCGCAATGTGTCGCCGCTGTTCTGCAGGCCGACGACAAGACCATAGCCGACCAGCTGATTCTCCCTAATACCCTGCAGCGTGGCAATGTCCTTGATGCGCACGACGGCATTCGCACCGCAGCTCACCAAGCACAGCACGAAGATGAGGGCGAGACGCAGCATCAGCCGCCGACCCGCACTGATCCATCGGCTTGAACGATGCCCGATATGGTCGTGCCGCTGTCGGGATTGCGCACCGAAATCACCTGACCGACGCTGCCCGCTTGCAGCGCGATGGCATACGTCTCGATATCGAGCCCATCCTGCTCGAAAACGACCCGTACTCTCGCGCCATTGGAGATGGCATTGGGTTCGCTGACGGCATTCATCGGGATCGGCACACCAGGCAACAAAGTCCAGCGCGCTAATTTGCCGACGAGAGCGAGCCGCGAGTTAATCACGGCGCCGCGCAGAGCCGACGTTTCGTCGGAAAATTCGCGGTCGACCAGAAAGGACTCTTGGATCCGATCGCCGGGATAGATGGTGACGGCCGGAACCGGCAGAACATTGTTCGGTGCCGCCGCGAGCGGCGCAACGGAAACTGCGGCGGCAATGCAACCGAACAGAAAGCCGCATATGGAAGAGAGCAAAGCCTCTTTCGCCATCATGACCCCATGTTCTTCGTCACGGTCTGCGACATTTGATCGGCCGCCTGCATAACCTTGGAATTCATCTCATAGGCACGCTGCGCACTGATCAGATCGGTGATTGACGCCACCGGATCGACATTCGAAGCCTCGAGATAGCCTTGCTGAACCGTGGCGAAGCCGGGATCGCCCGGCACGCCGGCGACCGGCTGACCGGAGGCTTGGGTTTGCTGAAAGAGATTGCTGCCGAGGGCTGCGAGACCACTCGGATTTGGAAAATTGGCCAAGGTCAATTGACCGATCTGCTGCGCCGCCGTCTGCCCCGATATTGTGACGGAGACAATACCCGACTGGCTGACGGCGACGTTCATGGCATTGGTCGGAATAGTCATCGACGGACTGACGAGATAGCCGTCCTGAGTGACGATCTGGCCGTTCGCGTTCGTCGAGAAAGAGCCGGCGCGGGTGTAGAGCGTGTTTCCTTCGGGGCCCGTAATCTGAAAAAAGCCATTGCCGTTGAGGGCGATATCAAGACTGTTGCCGGTGTTCGTCAAAGTGCCCTGAGTTTGCAAATTGCGGACAGCCGCCGTGCGGACACCTAGGCCGATCAGCGCGCCTTCGGGAATCGGATTGTTGGCCCCGCGACTCGAGACGCCAGGCAAGCGCTCGGTCTGATACATGAGATCGGTGAACTCGGCCCGCGAAGCCTTGAAGCCCGTCGTATTCATATTCGCGATATTGTTGGCGATCACTTCGACATTCAGCTGCTGCGCCGCCATACCCGTCGCTGCGATGGAGAGTACACTGCTCATATCTCGCCTTTCAGATCGTCTTTTTCTAGATCGCCAAATTCAGATCGCTATATTCAGATCGCCATGCGGCTGACTTCTTGATAGGCTGAGACGAGCTTGTCGCGGATGGCAAGCGCCGTCTGCAGCGACCCCTGGGCATCAAGAACGGAGTTGACGACCTGCTGCACCGACGCCTTGCCTTCAATTCCCGAGATTGCAGTCGCCTCGCCCGTCTTGAGTTTGCTCATCGCATCACCGGAAACCTGCGCCAGAACGGCACCGAAATCATCCGGCGAACCCGCAGCCCCGCCGGGCAATATGCCGACAGCATTGCCGGAAACATCGCCGACCACCTGGGAGGTCAAAGGACCGAGAAACGAAAGTGCCGGGATCATGCCGAATTCCTCAAAAGATCAACGGTCATCGTGTAAAGCTGGCGACCCTGTTTGACCACCTCGAGATCAGCCATATAGGATCGGTTGGCTTCCCGCATATCCGCCATCTCGGTCATGATATTGACATTGGGCATTTTGACGAAGCCGCGCTCATCGGCCGCCGGATTACTCGGATCATATTCGATCTTATAGGGTGTCGGATCGCTGCCGATGTCCTTGACACGCACGAGATCGACGCCCGCCGCACGATCGATTTCGTCTTCGAAGGTGATGGTCTTGCGCGAATAGGGATCGCCACCAGGCACCACCGCCGTCGAATTCGCATTGGCCATGTTTTCGGCAACGACACGCAGCCGCGTGGACTGGGCCTGGAGCCCTGACGTCGCGACCTGAATGGCTGCCTCGATCGCGTCGGTCATGACGACCCCTTCAAGCTCATCGACAACATCTGATTGAAGCTTTTGACGATTGCCATATTCAGCGAATAATTGCGATTGACCTCATTGGCGCTGAGCATCTCCTGCTCCAAGCTCACCGAATTGCCGGAGTAAGTCACCTCCCATGGTGCATTCTCCTTTTCCGCAATCGACGCGAGATCGAAAGGGTCGGGAGACAGATGGTCCGGCTGCGTGGTCGCCATTTGCAATCCGGCGGCATCATAGACTTCGGCGAAAGGGGCAACCTCCAGCGCCTTATAGCCAGGCGTATTGGCATTGGCGACATTCTGAGCCACCGCGGCTTGACGGATTGTCAGCCAGCGTGCCTGAGCCGAGGCGAGATCGAATAGGTAGACGGGTTCCACGATCACACCCACAACATTGAAATACTCTTTGGTTCTAAAATCAAAATCTTGCCCCAGGCTGGCCGATACCGGCAATTCTTGCGGCCGCGCGAGGGTGATGTATTTGGGACGCATATCTTTTCATGCGGAATCCTTTGATGCCCACGAAGCATGGCGGGCATCGTCCCGGCGGCAGGCGAATTTGGCGACGGGCCTCCCGCTCCAAATTATGAGAATCGATGATGATGCCTCGCTCGGCTCTTATGCGAAGGCCGCCTCGTCAACAGGCCGGCGCCACGAGCCTGGCATCGGCGATTGCCGCGATGAGATGCAAAGTGTCTTCTTCCGGACTGCTCGACGGCTCGGCAAAGCTTATGGATCTTATGGTGACAGCGGCATGATAGGCGCACAGAACGAGATTGAAGGAGACAGTGACCTGGCGATGGTGAAAATCCATGTCGATGACAATCGCCGGCGGCCGGTCCCATTCGAGTTCATAATCGGCCGCGCAGCCATAGGACAGCGTCCCATGCTTGAAATAAAGCTCCATGGAGGAATTGACGATATCTCTGATATTGCCGAATTGCTCGAAATGAATGAAGGAGATGAAATCAGCAACTTCGATCAGCCGCAATTCGGCGGCAACTTCCTTTATGCCCTCGGCGATGGCCTTCGCGCGGATGGCGGAATAGTCATCGCAGGAATCGAGCGACATCGGCAGGGCTCTCAATTGATCATGCTACGCCGCGGCTCGTGCTTCTGAAGGAAATGGATCAGCTGGGCGACGGCGCGATAAAATTCGGGCGGAATCATCCGATCGACTTCGACACTGTTATACAAGGACCTTGCGAGAGCCTTATCTTCCATGACCGGAATGTCATGTTCTTCCGCTACCTGCCGGATTCGCAGCGCGATGATGTCTTTACCCTTGGCAAGGACACGCGGCGCGCCCCCCTCTTCCCGAACGTAACGTAGAGCTATCGCATAATGCGTCGGATTGGCGACGACGAGCGTCGCCTTCGCCACGGAGGCGATCATGCTGCGCCGCCTGCGGTCGAGTGCCAGCGAGCGCATGCGCGATTTCATCAAAGGATCGCCTTCAATCTGTTTCAGCTCCTCTTTCACCTCCTGCCGCGTCATTCGCAGCTCCTGGCGCCAATGGACGCGCGACCAGACGAGATCGGCAGTGACAAGAAGCAATGTCGCAATCGCGACCCCCGAAACGAATCTGATCGCGAGCGCCGTGATCAGGCCGGGGAGTGCCTCGGGCTCGACGAACATGGCGCCGGTGAACTGGCTCCGGTCCATTTGCAGCAGCGCGAAAATCACCGCGCTCACAGCCAGGAATTTGGCAAGGCTCTTGAGGAATTCGATCTGCCCGCGCGCTCCGAAGATGCGGTGCCAGCCCTCGGAAGGTGAAATCCGCGAGGGGTCCGGCCGGAGCCGTTCGAAAACAAGGCGCGGAGCATTCTGTGCAATCGAAGCAGCCAAGTTGGCGCCAATGAGAATGACGAAGATGGGGATGAAGAGCGGCGCGATCGACATCAGCAGCGCCTGGCCGAGCGCAGAGACATCGGCGCCGTTGCGCAGCCGCCATCCGCTCGCATGATCGAGCAAGCGGGCCAGCGCAAAAGTTGTTTTGAAGGCACCGTCCTTGAGGAAGAAGGCCAGAATCAGCAACAGCCCGGCCATAAAAGTAAAAGTCGTGACTTCGCGCGAGACCGGCACATTGCCACGATCCAGCTCGTCGCGAATTTTTTTCTCGGTCGCCTCTTCGGTCTTACTGTCCCTGTCCGGCTTTTCCGCCATGACGGCCCATTACCTCGTCATACCAAGTCGTCGTCATCGTCTGCCGAGTTGAGCTCGATCTCGCCGCGCTCGGACATTTCGAGCGCCAATTCGGCGATCGTGCGACGTGCCTTGACGACGTCGCGATGCGCCGCCGGCCCACCGCTCGAGAGCTCGGCTTCGACCATGCGGCGGGCGCGGGTCGAAAGCGTCGACAGGATCGAATCGCGAAATCCCGGATCGGTTCCCTTCAAAGCAAGCACCACACGCTCCGTCGGGACCTGATCGAAGAGGATCATCCGCGCGCGCGGCTGCAGCTTGATGATGTCGTCGAAAGTGAAGAGAAGACCACGCAGAGTTTCGGCTGCCTTGGGACGGACTTCGGCGAGGCTTTGTAGAACATCCTCCATTTGCTCGCGTTCCATCTTGTTGATGATGTCGGCCATGCGCGAATTATGGACGGCGAGGTTGTTGCGCGAGACATTGACCAAGAGATCATCCTGCAATGTGCTTTCGAGAATGCGCATGACCGGTTCGCTGATGATGGCAATTCCCACCATCCGCCGCATCAGCTCATTGCGCAGATCGCGCGGCAATTGTGCCATGACTTTCGCGGCGCAGGCCGGCGTCACCTTCGAAAGGATCGCCGCCGCGGTCTGCGGATGCTCCTTGACAAGATAGCCGGCAAAGAGATTTTCGGAGACGTTCGAAAGGCGCTGCCAGATCGATTGATTGGAATTGCCAGTGACATCCGACATGATGTCGGAAATCTCCTCCGGCGAAAGAATGCCGGAAAGAAGGTTCTCCGCATCATTGGCCGAGATCATGAGGCCGGTGCCATTCGCGAATTGCCCGGCGAATTCTTCGATCATGTCTTCAAGCATCGGCATCGGCACTCGCCCGAGATCGGCGATCGAGCGCGTGACCTGACGCAATTCATCCTGATCGAAATGTTTGAGCAGCCTGCTCGCCATCGGCTTGCCCATGGCGAGCAGGAGCGCGGCGACCTTTTCGGTTCCGTTCAATTGCTTGCGCGCGGCTTCGGCCGGCGGCGCCGGCTCGGACAACATCGGCATTTATCGCTCCACCATGGAGTTCGGGCCGATCACTTCGGTCAAGGAAACACCAAATCGCGACGTGTCGTCCTCGACGACGACAACCTCACCGCGGGCCACGACACGGCCATTGACGACGACATCGACCGGCTCACCGACCCGGTGATCGAGCGGGATGACCGCCCCGCGTCCGAGCTTCAATAAATTCGCCACAGGCATGCTCGTCGATCCGAGCACGACCTGCACCGTGACTGGAATGCGCAGGATCGTTTCGATGTTCCGCGCGCCACTTCCAGACGTATGCAGCGATGCCGCCGAAGCCTCCCCGCCAAGATCATCGATACCGCCATCGAGTTCCGTCATATGGTCGCCAATCATGGTCTTTGACCTTTCTTCGACCGGCTCCGAGAGGGGCCTCGGCCGCATCTGCCTGCACAAGAATCAGCATCGCCCGCAAAGGACATGGTTTTGCTGCGACCCCTTCGATTCGTTCGATCGGGATCTAGGCCAATTCATTCTTTTGGCCTGGCTCAGGATCCGACGTCGGTCGCCGATCGCTAGAGCATGTCCCGGAAAAGTTGATAGACTTTTCCGATAAAGGACATGCTCCAGTACTTTGAGATAGAGCCGATTTGTCCCGATCATGTGGATCGCCAGCGATTCCACGTGATCGGGATCGGCTCTAGCCGCCGAGCAGATCATCGAAGAATTCTTGCTCGGCATCGACGGCCTCCTCTGTACGCAGCGTATATTTGCCCTCCGCCTGCCCGAGCTGGCACCAAAACAGCGGCTCCGAATTTCCTTCGAGCTTCACGCGACTGCGCGGCGTCGCCTGCAGCTGGAGGATCTTGCCAACCTGCAACTCTGCGATATCACCCAAAGTAAAGCCATGCTCTTCGATCACCGCCCGAACGGTGACCGCCGCGCGTCCGACTTCGGAATGGATCTGCTTGATCCAGAATGGATCGGGCGTCGAAACCTCATTGCTGAGATCGCGCGAGAGATTTTGCCGGATCGGCGTCAAAGCGGCCTGCGGAATGACGATGAACAGCTCGCCCGAGCGACCGAGCACGCGTATGTTGATTTTCGTGATGACAGCGAAATTGTTGCGCGGCGCGATGACTGCGAAATCCATGCGCAACTCGAGCCGTTCGAGTTTGAAGCGGGTCTCGATGACCGAGGAAAAGCTGGCCTGCAGCGTGCGCGATACGATATCGAAGATCTTTTGCGCGACGCGCAATTCTATATTGGTCAGCGCACGGCTCTCGACATAGGGCAGTTCGCTGCCGTCACCGCCGAAGAAGGCCTCGACCAGAGTGAAGACAAGTCTGTTTTCGAGCCCGAACATGACCCGCGTATCCCAAGCCTGCGCATGCAGGACGGCGACGACCGCGCGGCCTTCATAGGATTCGAGGATATTGCCAATCCTTTCGGTCTTCATCGAACTGACACTGACATAGGCAGGCGCCGTCGAAAGTTGGCGCAGACTCTCCGAACATTGCGTTGCCATGCGATCGAAGATCACATGCAGCATCGGCATGCGTTCAACCGAGATGCCGGCCGAATCGAGCAGCCTCTCAGGCCCGTCGCGACGCACCTCCGTCTGCGGATTGGATCCGGTCATGCTGCCTGCCGGTTGACTGAGGAGCTCGAAATCGTTTCGTTTTCGACCATGTCGATCGAGGGCCGATCATTCGATGAGATCGTCTTGCGGCCATGCTCCAAGGCGATTTGCGGCATCGCCCCATTCATGAAGGCGAGCAAGGTCTGCTTGATGATGAAATAAGAGCGCAATTGCTTCTCGCGCGTCGCTTTGATCTTATGCGCGAGCGGCGAGGTGAAGCCATAGGATAAGAGAATGCCGCCGAAAGTGCCGACGAGCGCCGAGCCGATGAGGCCGCCGAGAAGTTCGGGCGATTGATCGAGAGAGCCCATCGCCTTGATGACGCCGAGGACCGCCGCGACAATGCCCAGCGCCGGCATCGCGTCGCTCATGGTGCTTAGCGAGTGAAAGGGCTTCAACCGGTCATAGGTGATCGTTTCGATCTCCTCGTCCATCAAAGCTTCGATCTCATGTGTCTTGGCATTGCCGACAATGAGCAAGCGGACATAGTCGCAGATGAAATGCGTCAGCTGTTCGTCCTTGAGCACATTTGGGAAGCTTTTGAAGATCTCCAACTCATCGGGGTTGTCGACATGTGATTCCACCTCGTTACGCGCCTTGCCGCGCAGCTCCCGCATCAGCGCATAAAGCACGCCGAGAATGTCAAGGTAGTCGCGCTGGCTCGGCATGCGCCCGGTGATCCCGTCGAGCACTGCGCGTCCCGTGTCCTTGATGGTCGTCAGCGAATTGGCAACCACGAATGTGCCGAGCGCTGCGCCGGCGATCATCAGATATTCGAACGGCTGCCAGATGACGGACATATGGCCGCCTTCCGCGGCATAGCCGCCGATGATAGAGCCTACAGCGATGATGATGCCGATCAGGAAGCCCAAAATCTCCCCCTTTCCCTTACGATAGCTCAGTCGTAAGCGGCGAGACTTGCCCGAAGCTTAAATTTATCCGGCAAATTCCCGCCTAATCGGCAATAAATGGTTTGTTGGATTGTTTGGCGGATTTCCTGAGCGTCAGCCTCGGGCAAGCGACAGGCGCCTAGACAAAGATATTCTGGCTGCGGAGTCGATCACCGTGCTCACCGCTACGATATTGTATAATGCCATCGCGCAGGATTATACGAAGTCGCTGTCCTCCACTGCGAAACAGCCATCGGTCGAACGTGCGACACAATATTTTCTCGCCAATATCGGCAAGGTGACTTCGGCGAGCCAGCTCGTCAATAATTCGCAACTTTATAATTATGTGATGACGGCCTTCGGCCTGCAGGACATGAGCTATGCCAAGGCCTTGATCGTCAAGGTCCTCAACGGCGGCGCCACGTCATCCGGCTTTGCCGCGAGCATGAACGATCCGCGCTATACGGCTCTCGTCACAGCCTTTGACTTTGCCGCCAACGGCGCAACGACGACGAGCAGCTCGTCGTCGACGGCGGTGGCGACCACCGTCAACAATTATAACCAACAGACACTTGAGACCCAAACAGGCCAGGAGAATCAAGGCGCGCAAATGGCGCTTTATTTCGGGCGCATGGCCAACACCATCACCAGTCCCTACAGCATTCTCGCCGACCCAACGCTGTTGCAGGTCTTCCAGACGGCCTTCAATTTGCCAGTGACAATGTCGCTCGAAAGTATCGACACGCAGGCACAACAAGTCTCGCAATTGCTGAATATCAGCAAATTGCAGGATCCCACCTATCTGAACCAATTTCTCCAGCGTTTCACGGCATCTTATGATGCGCAAAATCCACCGGGCAGCGCGTCTTCGACGCCGACCAATGCGCTGCTCGTGACCTCGGCCGGGATCAGTTCAAATCTTCTCCTGAGCCTCGCCAATCTGAAACTCGGAGGATCTTGAGCTCGTGCAATCGCAACCCTATGTCGCGCTTTCCGCCCAGGTCACCCTCGAACGGCGGATGAATTCGCTCGCGATCAACGTCGCCAATATGAACACGATCGGCTATCGCGCATCAGGCGTCACTTTTCACACCTTTGTCGCGCAGAGCGGCGACGATTCCGTCGCTTATGCGACTCCCGGCGAGGATTATATCTCGCAAGCTCAAGGGCCGTTGATCAAGACCGGCAACCCCCTCGATATCGCTGTCCAAGGAGAAGGCTGGATTGCCATTGAAACGCCGGCCGGCACTGCCTATACCCGCGACGGCCGCATGCGCATGCAGCCGAATGGGGCGCTGCAGACGCTCAATGGCTATGCCGTTCTCGATGCAGGCGGTGCCCCGATCCAGCTCGATCCCAATAATGGCCCGCCGGTGATCGCCAAGGACGGCATGGTTCATCAGAATGGCCGGCAGCTCGGCGCCGTCGGCCTATTTCTGATCCCGCCCGGCGCGAATTTCACGCACTTCGACAATTCCGCCGTGTTGCCGGACAAGCCGGCAGTCCCAGTGCTCAGTTTCGACACCAACGGGGTGATCCAAGGTCATATCGAAGGCTCAAATGTCAATCCCGTGCTCGAGATGGCGAAACTCATGACGATCTCGCGTGCATTCGAGAGCATGAGCAGTGCCTCCCAAAGTACCGATAGCACGTTTAAGGATGCGGTGAAGACGCTCGGCGATATGTCCTCTTGAGCCATGTGCGCCGGCAGCCCAAGCGCCTCTGTTGTTGTTTCGGCGGATGGCGCACGGTGGATCGGAAGGAGCAGCTTTGGTGAACGCGCTTGCGCAGCTCGACCAGGCGATCAATTTCGGCCTGGAGGAATTGACCAGACTGCGGATCAGCGGCACCGTCACCGAGGTCACCCCTTCCTATTATCGCCTCACCGGCCTATCGCATTTCCTCAAGCTCGGCGAATGTGTCGGCATCAACCATGGCGGATCGACTCAGCTCGCCGAGGTCGTCCGCATCGATGCGGCGGGCTCGACCGTCAAGACCTTCGAGGCGCAGGTCGCGGCGGGTCTTGGCGATCCGGCTTTTCGCATCGGTGCTCTGCATGTTGCTCCCGACGCGAGTTGGAAGGGGCGCGTCGTCGATGCGCTGGGCCGGCCGATCGATGCGAGAGGCCCTTTGCGGCGCGGTGAACATGCCTTGCCGATTGAAGCTCAGCCTCCGGCGGCCTTGCGGCGGGCGCGGGTCAAGGCACCGGTGAAAACCGGCGTCCGCGTGATCGATCTCTTCATGCCGATATGCGCCGGGCAGAGAATCGGCGTTTTCGCTGGATCAGGCGTCGGCAAATCGACCCTCCTCGGCATGATGGCGGGATCAAAAGGATTCGACAGCGTCGTGATCGCCCTTGTCGGCGAGCGCGGCCGTGAGGTGCGCGAATTCCTCGATGATTCGCTCGGGCCCAATCGGAACCTCGCCGTCACCGTCGTCGCGACGGGAGACGAAAGCCCGATGATGCGCCGCCTGGCACCCAAAACAGCCTTGACCATCGCCGAATTTTTTCGTGACCGCGGCGAGAACGTCCTCTTGATCGTCAATTCGGTCACGCGTTTCGCCCATGCGGCCCGCGATGTCGCGCTTGCGGCGGGCGAGCCGGCGGTCGCCCGCGGCTATGCGCCGAGCGTCTTCAGCGATCTGCCGAAACTGCTCGAACGCGCCGGCCCTGGCGTGCAAGGCTCCGGTTCGATCACCGGCATATTTTCCGTGCTCGTCGACGGCGATGACCACAATGATCCCGTCGCCGACAATATTCGCGGTACGCTCGATGGACATATCGTGCTCGATCGCGCGATCGCCGATCAGGGCCGCTTTCCCGCGGTCAATATTTTGACGTCGATTTCGCGCCTCGCCCAGCATGTCTGGACCAAGGAGCAGCAGGTTCTGGTGATGAAGCTCAAGGCGATGATCGCCCGCTATGAGGATACGCGCGATCTGCGCCTCATGGGCGGCTATCAGGGAGGTCAGGACGGCGAGCTCGATCAGGCCGTCGCGCTCGTGCCGAAGCTCTATGATGCCGTCGTGCAATCGCCGACCGCGCCGATGAGCCGCGACGCCTTTCACGAGCTGGCCGAGGCGCTGCAGGCGAAATAGGCAACGCGTCCCCTCTCCCTGTGAGTAAAGCGAAACGGGGAGAGGGTAGAGCTAAATCGCATAGCGCCCGCGACAGATACGGAACATTGTAGCTAACCACCCGGCCCCTCACCTCACGTCTCCCCGCGTCGCTTCAATCGCAAGTCGGCTGTTGCCGACTTGCGCATTTCAAAAAACCCAACTCGGGCAAGCCCGACTTGCGCGCGGGAGAGGGCGGCCCGGCGAAACCGGGGCGGATGAGGGATGGTGCCGCTTTCACGAAGCCTGACCCGGCTTGCTCCGCAAGCCAGCCTCTCCCCTTAGGGGAGAGGGATGACGCCTGTCCATCACCTCCGCCCGAACAGGCGCTCGACATCGGCAAGCTTCAATTCGACATAGGTCGGCCTGCCATGATTGCATTGGCCGGCGCCGGGCGTCTTCTCCATCTCGCGCAACAGCGCATTCATCTCGTCGGCGTTAAGCCTGCGGCCGGCCCGGACCGAATGATGGCAAGCGAATGTTGCGAGCATGTTTTCGAGCCTGCGTTCGAGCGGCAGGCTCGCGTTATTTTCTTCGGCAAGCCCATCGGCGAGATCGCGGATGAGGCGCCCCATGTCCGAAATCTTTAGAAGGCTCGGCTGCTCGCGCACGGCCACCGCGCCGGGGCCAAAAGTTTCGACGACGAGGCCGAAGCTTTCGAGCAGCGGTGCCGCGTCGAGAAGGCGGTCGACCGAGGCTTCGTCGAGTTCGACGATCGCCGGCACGAGCAGCATCTGCCGATCGATGTGCTGCTTGGCCCGCGCCTCCTTCAACCGCTCATAGACGATGCGCTCATGCGCGGCATGCTGATCGACGATCACAACACCATCTTGCGTCTGCGCGATAATATAGGTCTCATGGATCTGCGCACGCGCAACGCCGAGCGGCGCCGCGGCAGCTTCACTGGCTTCTGCCTGCATCTCTGCTCGAACATCGGCGGAAGGCGCAGCGAAAGGCGCAAACGCAGCAGGCTCTTCGGCCAATCCGGGATTGGCCGGGGAAGTGCCGGGCTCCCAGCCGCGGCTTTGCGGCTGCCAATGATGCGCGAATGAAGCTGCGCCATGGCCATTGGCGGCTTGGCGGCGCGCGAAAATGTCGAGCGCGGCGGCGGTAGTGTTCGGCGTGGCGCGGCGCGTGGCCTCGAGCACCTGTTTCAAAGCGCCGATGATAAGGCCGCGCACGAGCCCTGAATCGCGAAACCGCACTTCGGCCTTGGCCGGATGGACATTGACATCGACTTGCGCCGGATCGCAGGAAACGAAAAGCACGAGCGCCGGATAGCGGCCCTGCGGCAGATAATCGAGATAGGCGGCTCTGACCGCGCCGGCAAAGAGCTTGTCGCGCACCGGCCTTCCATTGACGAAGAGATATTGCGCGCTCGCATTGGCGCGATGCCAGGTCGGGAGGCCGGCAAAGCCCGAAAGACCGACGCCCTCGCGCCGCGCGTCGATCACGAGCGCATTGGCGCGGAAATCTTCGCCCAAGATCTGCGTGAGCCGCTCAAGAAGCGCATCTTCGCCCACGCAAGCTTGATAATCGAAGCCCGAGAGATCCTCGCCGGCGAGACCAAAGCGCACTTGCGGATGCGCCATAGCGAGCCGCTGGGTGACATCGGCGATTGCACGCGCCTCGGCCCGATCGCTCTTCAAAAATTTGAGCCGCGCCGGCGTGGCAGCGAAGAGATCGCGCACCTCGACTTTTGTGCCGCGCGGCTGCGGCGAGGGCATAATCTTATGTTTGAGGCCCTGATCGACTTTAATCATCACGCCATGTGCAGCGCTCGCGCAGCGCGTCGCGATTTCGAGTTCCGCGACCGAGCCGATCGAAGGCAGAGCCTCGCCGCGAAAGCCTAGAGTGGCAATCGCCAGAAGATCGCCGTCCGGCAGTTTCGAAGTCGCATGGCGCTCGACCGCGAGATCGAGATCTTCAGCGCTCATGCCTGCGCCATTGTCGCTGACGCGGATCAAGCGCCGCCCACCGGCCTCGATCACGATCTCGATGCGGCTCGCCCCGGCATCAAGCGCATTCTCGATCAATTCCTTCACCGCCGCGGCCGGGCGCTCGACGACCTCGCCCGCCGCAATGCGGTCGATGAGAATGGGATCGAGTCGGCGGACGGGCATGGTTCTCTGCGCTCGAAGTTTGCCGCGACCCTTCTCCCCTTACGGGAGAAGGTCCGCGCCAAACCATTGTACCTTCTCATTCTATGATCGCAAAAGACGTGCGCGCCCGCCTTCTAAGGCCTCACGCCACCTTCCTTAGCACGAATCGGGCGGAATGAGGGAATTTCCCGGCATTCGTGTCGTGGGTCGGATTGAATTTCCGCGACAGGGCGAGCCGACATTCAGCATCCTCGCCTCCATGACGGAGGTGCGCCAAAAGCTACCTCTCAAAAAGGCAACATCTGCACGAGCGCGCGACAAGTAATTTCAGCGCCGCGTGGCGAGTTGCTTTGCGAATCTGCATGGCTTCGGGCGTTGGCAGCCGGACTGTCAGTTCATGTGTTGTTCAGCGCCGCAATGCCTCTCTTAATAACGGCGTGACAAGGATTCATCCAGCTCAAGACATTGAGCAGGCGGACTTTCGGCGAAAAGGTGATGTGGCAGACTTCGCGGTGCTTCTCGATTGCCTTGGAAGTTTAATGGAACCGCTTGACCAACGCGGCTCCAGCCATTGACGCAATCCTGGATCTTGTATCTCTCGGAAGGATTTTTCGATGCGGACACTCAAATCTGTCTCATTCGCTTTTCTCCTCGGCACCTGCGCATGGTCAGCGCTTCCAACGCCCGGCCATACGCAATCGACCGAGTGCCCCGTCGTCGGCATTAGCGCCGAGGAAGCGCCGCCGCCCTTGCCCGTCTACGATGAGCCGCCGATTCCGGCCCCGGATTACATTTGGACACCGGGCTATTGGGCCTGGAACAACGTCGAATATTACTGGGTGCCGGGCACGTGGATTGAGCCGCCACAGCCTGGCTTATTGTGGACGCCGGGATATTGGGGCTTCAGCAATGGCGTTTATGTTTTCCACCGCGGCTACTGGGGTCCGCACGTCGGATTTTATGGCGGCATAGCCTATGGCTTTGGCTATACGGGCGTCGGATTTCAAGGCGGCTACTGGGCGAGCGGCAAGTTCTTTTACAATCGCTCTGTCACCAACCTGGGCAGTGTGAACATCACAAATGTCTATGACAAGACTGTCATCGTGAAGAGCACGACCGTCAATCGCGTCAGCTACAATGGAGGGACCGGAGGCGTTGCGGCACGACCGACATCTGAGGAGCTGGCTGCCGACAAGGAGCCGCATACCCCGCCCACGCGTCTTCAAACAGAGCATATGCGCGCGGCCAGTAAGAACAGCGCCCTCTTCATAACGGCAAATCATGGCAAGCCCGCAATCGCGGCGACGGCGCACCCTGGGGATTTCAAAGGTCCTGGCGTGGTATCCGCACAATCTGCCGCGCCTGTTGCGACACCCGGCGAGACGCAGCTTCCTGAAAAAAAACCGGAAATAAAGACGTCGCCGCTTTCCGGGAACAAGGAGATCGAACGGAAGACGCCGGGCAAAAAGCCCACCGCTGAGGAAAAGAAGGTCCCGGCTCAAAAACCCGAAATCAAGCCTCCGGCACGTGTCGAGAAAAAGGAATTCGAGGAAAAAAAGCCTCCCCTCAAGAAGCCGGAAGTGAAGACCAAGACGCCTGCTGAAAAACCTCGGTCCGTTCCGGCCGCGGGTGCAGAAAAACCGCATCCCGAGAAACCGCATCCTAAGCCCAAGGCACCTCCGGAGCCGAAGCCGAAACCCTCTCCTGACAAGTGACCGATGCTATCATGACTCTGCGAGCATGATCTGCTTCATGTTGGCGGCCCCTGGCTCGTGCCCGTCAAGGCGGGCCGAGAGGCGGCCTTCGAGAGGCCAGCGGCAGCTAGAAAGCCGGAATTTGGACGCCCTCGCCCACGTAAACCAGGCTCGCTTGGTTTACGATTGAGAATGCCGAAGTCGGCAACAGCCGACTTCGGGTGACGCCCCCGGGTCAGAGCCCAGGGGCTCTTCAGGGTGAGGGCCTAATGGCTGAGAAGCAGCCACGCCTCCCCTACTTCATCCCCTCGGGCCTTCCGGCCACGACGACCAGCAGCTCGCCCTTGTCGAGCAAGCGCTTGGCGGCCCGCTTGGCATCTTCCATGCTCACCGCGGCGATGAGCTTGTTGCGCTCGTCAAGATAATCGACGTCATAGCCATCGGTCTGCAGATGCACGAGCTGGCCGGCGATCTTGGTCGAGGTGTCGAAGCGCAGCGCATAAGAGCCGATAAGATATTTCTTCGCCTTGTCGAGCTCCTCTTCGCTCGGCCCGGTCTCGGCGAGATTGCGGATCTCATTGCCGATTACTTCCATCAATTCGGCCGCGCGCTCATTCTTGGTCGATGTGCTGCCGACGAACATGGCGCCATGATCATAGGTCACGAGCTGCGAATAGGCGGAATAGGCAAGCCCGCGCTTCTCGCGCACTTCGCGGAAGAGACGCGCCGAGAAGACGCCGCCGCCGAGCACATGATTGACGACGGTCGCCGCAATGAAGTCCGGATCTTTGCGGGCGATCCCCTGGCGGCCGAAGCGGATCGTCGATTGCGGAATGTCGAGATCGACGACATGAAGCGTGCCTATGCCGGCGACATCGACATCGGGAACCGCGACGAGCGTGGCTTTTTCCGGCAGAGCGCCGAAGACATCGTCGATATGTTTGGTCAGCGCATCGGCATCGATCGCGCCGACGGCGGCGATCTTTAAGCCGTCGCGGCTGAAACCCGAAGCGCGCATGGCGATGAGATCCGCCTGCGTCAGGCTCGGCAGAGTTTCGAGATTGCCGCGGATCGGCGCGCCATAGGGATGGTGCGGATAAGCAAAATTGCGGAAAGCGCGGCTCGCGGCATAATCTGGATCATTGATCTCGCGCTTCAGCCCCGCCGCGATCTGGCTCTTTACCCGCTCGAAAGGCTCGTCGTCGAGGCGTGCCTCATTGATGCAAAGCCGCAACAGCTCAAAAGCCTTGTCGGTGTGGCGCGCCAAGGTCTGCATGCGGCCCGTCAGAATGTCGCGATCGGCGGAGAAGGAGATTTCGAGCGCATAATCGTCGAGCACGCGATGAAAGGCGTTCGAATCATAAGGCCCGGCGCCTTCGTCCAAAAGGCCGGCGAGAAGGGAGGCGACGCCCGGTCTGCCTGCCGGATCTTGCGCGGCGCCGCCCTTGAAGGCGAATTCGAGGGCGACGAGCGGCACGGCATAATCTTCGACGAGCCAGACCTCTACGCCGGTTTTGGAGACGATTTTCTGCACGGCGGCGGCGCGCGAAGGTGCCTCGCTGCTGCGGCCGAGGTCAGCTTTGGCGGGGGTCGGAGCAGCGCGCGTGGAGGTGGCGGGTGCGGTCATGTCATTCGTCCAAAATCATTCGTTCCGGGCGGGACAGCCGCCCGTCCAGGGTGGCATGTCGTCTCTCAGCGAGAAGCTGCGGCAGCCCGCGCGGCGGACTCGGCCGGCAGAAGGAAGCCGGTCACGCTGCGCCGCTTGTCGAGCCAGCGCGTGGCCTTGACGACATCTGCCGCGGTCACGGCCTCGATCTGCTCAGGCCAATGCAGGACATCGGAAAGGCCGAGGCCGGTGGCGAGCGAGGAGCCATACCAGCGCCCGAGCGTCGCCTGATTGTCCTGCGCATAGATGGCATCGGCGACGAGGCGGGTCTTGGCGCGCGCCAGATCCTCCTCGCTGATCCCCTTTTCCGCCACCTCGGCGATGACGCGCTCGAACTCACCATCGAGCACCTCGAGCGAAACGCCGGGCGCCGGCATGCCATAGACATAGAAGCGCGTGTCGTCGACCGCCGTGCCCGCATAATGGGCGCCGACGGAGACGGCCACGCGCTTGTCGACGACAAGCGCTTTGAAGAAGAGGCTCGTCTGGCCGCCACCGAGAAGATGGGCGAGAACTTCGAGCGCCGCCGCCTCGCCCGGCTTTGCGGTGCGATAGGACGGAACGAGATAGACCGATTGATAGGCCGGCTGCTCGACTTTTTCATCGGCGAGGGTGACGAGCCGATGCGCGCGCGGCTCCGGCTCGCGCCGGCGAAAGCGCTGTGGCGCCTCGCCCCGCGCGGGAATCGCGCCATAGATCTTGGCGGCGAGATCGATGGCGGCATCGGGATCGACATCGCCGGCAACGACGAGGATCGCATTTTCAGGCGTATAGAAGCGATTGTAATAGGCCAAGGCGTCATTGCGCCCTAGGCTCTCGATCTCATGGCTCCAGCCGATGATCGGCGTGCCATAGGGATGATGCGAGAAGAGCGCCGCCTGCACCGCCTCATTGAGCTGATCGGAAGGGTCGGAATCGGTGCGCATCCGCCGCTCCTCGAGCACCACATCGCGCTCGGGCGCTACGATCTCGTCGGTCAGCACGAGGCCGGTCATCCGGTCCGCCTCATAATCCATGCAGACGCCGAGATGATCCTTGGCGACGCGCTGGAAATAGGCGGTGTAGTCGTTCGAGGTGAAGGCATTCTCCTGGCCGCCCAGATCGGCGATGAGCTCGGAGAATTTGCCTTGCGGATTCTTGGCCGTCCCCTTGAACATCAGATGTTCGAGGAAATGCGCGATCCCCGATTTGCCGGCCGGATCATCGGCCGAGCCATTGCGATACCAGACCATATGGGTGACGACCGGCGCGCGATGATCCGGGATGACCAATATGTTGAGCCCGTTGTCGAGCTTCGCCTCGCTGACGGCGGGACCTTGCGACGGGGCTGCCGCAGATGGCGCAGGTGCCGCGGTCGCCGCGACAGGGACGGTTTTGGCTCCAGACATTCGCTTCTTCGCTTCCGAAATAGGGAGGGCGCCGCCCGCAGCCGCGGGGGCTGGACAAATTCTAAAGAGCGTAGCGCACCCTCATATAGGAAGCAATTTCCGAAACCGACAGAATGGAAAGCGCAAGTTTTCTCGGCCAAGTTTTCTCAACTAAGTTTTCTCGGCAAGTTCAGGCGCCATGTCGCGATGCGGCCATTTGAGGAGATCGCCCGCCGGCCGACGCAAGGTCAGGTCGCCCGGGCTTATCTTGCAGCGCACAATCCGGCGCCGCTGCAAACCGATCTCAGCTCTTCAACGTCGGGACCAGAACGTCTAGACCAGAGCGTCAAGACTTGCGGCTCACGGATCGCGATAGACCTTCTCGCGCCTTTCGTGACGTTCCTGCGCTTCAATCGACAAAGTGGCGATGGGGCGGGCATCGAGCCGTTTGAGCGAGATCGGCTCGCCGGTTTCCTCGCAATAACCATAGGTGCCGTCATCGAGGCGGACGAGCGCCGCTTCGATCTTGGCAATCAGCTTGCGCTGGCGGTCGCGGGCGCGAAGCTCGATGGCGCGATCGGTTTCCGATGAGGCGCGATCGGCGAGATCGGGCAGATTTTCATTTTCATTTTGCAAGACGGCAAGCGTCTCGCGGCTTTCGCGGAGGATGTCGTCCTTCCAGGCGATCAGCTTGCGGCGGAAATAATCGCGCTGCCGCTCATTCATGAAGGGCTCGTCTTCCGACGGTCTGTAATCCAGATCAATTGTTTCGGCCGGCACTTTCGAGTCTCCCCAAACCCAACCCAAACCGCCGGCCTTATAACGACATAAGTAGCATCAGACAATCGGTCGCGGAGCAAGATCGGCGGCCATGCACGCTTACCATGCGGCTTTCGGAGGCTGGCCCGGCCCAATCGCATGCGCCGCAAGCCACATTCCCGCAGCCTAGGCGATCGCCTTACGCAAATTTTCGGCAACCTTGTCGAGGAAACCGCTGGTCGAAAGCCATCTCTGCTCGGCCCCGACCAGCAGGGCGAGATCCTTGGTCATGAAGCCCGCCTCGACCGTATCGACGCAGACCCTCTCCAAGGTCGTGGCGAATTTGGCGAGCGCCTCATTGCCATCGAGCTTGGCACGATGGGCGAGCCCGCGCGTCCAGGCGAAAATCGAGGCGATCGAATTGGTCGAGGTCTCCTTGCCCTTCTGATGCTCGCGATAATGCCGGGTCACCGTGCCATGGGCCGCTTCCGCCTCGACCGTCCTGCCGTCGGGCGTCATCAGCACCGAGGTCATGAGGCCGAGCGAGCCGAAACCCTGGGCCACCGTGTCGGATTGGACATCGCCATCGTAATTCTTGCAGGCCCAGACATAGCCGCCCGACCATTTGAGCGAGGAGGCCACCATGTCGTCGATCAGCCGATGCTCATAGGTGAGCCCGGCCGCGGCGAATTTGGCCTTGAACTCTTTCTCATAGACCTCCTGGAACAGATCCTTGAAGCGGCCGTCATAGGCCTTCAGAATCGTGTTCTTGGTCGAAAGATAGACGGGATAATGCCGGATCAGCCCGTAATTCATCGAGGCGCGGGCGAAATCGCGGATCGAATCATCGAGATTATACATGGCGAGCGCGACGCCGGCACCTGGGAAGACGAAGACCTCCCTGTCGATCACCTTGCCGTCCTCGCCTTCGAATTTGATGGTGAGTCGGCCCTTGCCGGGCACTTTGAAATCGGTCGCCCGATATTGATCGCCGAAGGCATGGCGGCCGACGACGATCGGCTTGGTCCAGCCGGGCACGAGGCGCGGCACATTCCTGCAGATGATCGGCTCGCGGAAGATGACGCCGCCCAGAATGTTGCGGATGGTGCCGTTCGGCGACTTCCACATCTCCTTGAGCTTGAACTCCTCGACGCGCGCCTCGTCCGGAGTGATCGTCGCGCATTTGACCCCGACGCCATATTTCTTGATCGCATTGGCGGCCTCGACCGTCACCTGATCATTGGTCGCGTCGCGGTTCTCGATCGAGAGATCGTAATAGTCGAGCTGGATGTCGAGATAAGGGTGGATGAGCTTGTCGCGGATATAATGCCAGATGATCCGGGTCATCTCGTCGCCGTCGAGTTCGACGACGGGATTTTCGACCTTGATCTTGTTCATGGCAGCGACCTTTTACCGGGCGAAGTTCATCGCGCGCCCCTATAGCACCCGCCCAAAGCCCGGCAAAGCGCCGCCCTTCGGCAGAGGGGCTATTCTCCGCGTCGCTTCACAATGCCAGTTCCAGCGCCTTCTAGTACGCAACGCATCACTAGAAGGTCACAAGCACGGACATCAAGGCGCGGGCTCAAAACCCCGAGATTTCTTGAAGTTCAGCGCCGTTTGCTATACATGTATTGCACCTTGGAGCCACCCATGCTTGCGCTGCGTTTACCGCCCGACATCGAAAAGCGCCTCGACGAACTCGCCCGCAAAACCGGGCGCACCAAAAGCTATTATGCGCGCAAGGCCATCATCGAAATGATCGAGGACCTTGACGATCTCGAAATCGCCAAGACCAGGCTCGCCGAAAATAACGAGCGGATTCCGCTGGAGCAGATTCTCGACGAGTTTGCCGCCGAGCTGAAAGCCGGGTCCGCGTCTGGAGCACGGTCATGAACCTGTCTGTCGGTCGCCACTGGGAAGAGTTTGTCGACGATCTCGTCAAGACGGGGCGCTATGCCTCGGCGACCGAGGTGATGCAGGAGGGCCTGCGCCTCGTCCAGGAGCGCGAAGCGAAGCTCAAGGCCTTGCGGGACACGATCGAAGCCTCGATCGCCGAAGGCGGCGAGAACACGGACGAAGACGTTTCCGCTTTTCTCGACCAAAAGTACAAGGAATTGAAGGCTCGAGGCCATTGATTTGCGTCGCCTCAGATACACGGCCGCGGCGAAGCAGGACCTCAACGACATCCTCGAATTTGTAACTCTGCAATCGCGCAGTGCCGACATCGCGCGTTCCTTCGTCGGCAAAGTCAGAGCACAATGTTCGAAGCTCGCGTCCTTGCCTGGCATAATCGGACGACCGCGCCCTGAACTTCGTCCAGATCTGCGCAGCTCTCCCTTCGGCGGCTATGTAATCTTCTTTCGATATCTCGACGATCGGCTAGAAATCGTTGATATTCTCGAAAGTCATCGCGACATCGGAGCGGTCATGGGTGAGGAAGAGCGCTGAATCATGACCGGCGCCGGCACCAATCATACGAAAGAAAGCCTCGAAGGCGGCCCCGCCATCATCCTCGTGCGGCCGCAGCTCGCCGTGAATATCGGCATGTGCGCCAGAGCCATGGCGAATTTCGGCCTTTCGGATCTGCGGCTCGTCTCCCCGCGCGAAGGCTGGCCGCGCAGCGGCGCCTTGAAAAAGGGCGCCTATGCCGCTGCAGCCGGCGCCGTCCATCTCCTCGAAAAGGCCAAGCTCTTCGACAGCGTCGAAGAAGCGGTCGCCGATCTCAACTGTCTCTTTGCGACGACGGCGCGGGAGCGCGGCCAGTTCAAGCCCATCCTCACGCCGGCCGAAGCCATGCCGCAAATGGCGGCGCGAATCGCTGCCGGCGAGCGCCACGGCATCCTCTTCGGCCCGGAGCGGACGGGGCTCGACAATGACGAGATCGCGCTCGCCGATATGATCATCACCTTTCCGGTCAATCCCGCCTATGCCTCGCTCAATCTCGCCCAGGCCGTGCTTCTTACCGGCTATGAATGGATGCGGGCAACGACGGGCGATGTAAAACCCTTCCTGCCCGTCGAGCGCTCGCCGGCGGCGCCGCGCGAAATGCTGCTTTCCTTCTTCGCCTTTCTCGAAGGCGAGCTGGAACGCGCAGGCTTCTTTCGCCCGGTGACGAAAAAGCCGGTGATGCAGCGCAATTTGCGCAATATGTTTCACCGCATGCAGATGACCGAGCAGGATGTGCGCACGTTCTGGGGCATGATCGTGCGCCTTATCGAAGGCCCGCGCGAGGCGGCGGAACATCATAAGATACAAAAAGCTGACAACGAGTAAGGTCAGCGCTCATCGAACACTATAACAAATGACGGTGGAATATGAGGCCTTCATGCAGGAAACCGGATCAGAAAAACCCAAATTAAATACCCTGGCCGACATCGCTGCATACTTCGCCAAGATGGACTCAAAATATCAATTTTTTCACGCAAAACTTTTCTGCTGTGTCGTGCCTCAACCAGAAAATTTTTTGAGCTTTCTCGCGGGGCTGCAACTGTCCAAAGCCGCGTTCCCTAATTCGCACCCGGCTATCATTGTAGTCGGGAAACTCGGTCCCCTCGTTCCCATTCAAACATATCCAATTCTGGCCTTCGAAAACGACAAATTGCAACTTTCGTTTCATGTATCAGAGCTTAAGCTTCCGGATTTCAATTATCTTGCTATGATTGCTCCGGCACCGAAATCTGAAGCAGGAACAAGCTATCAATTACCGAACGAGTTTATTAACTTCCTAAGATCACTTTTGTCCTTAGCATTCGGAAAGCTACCGTTTTATGCAGCGGTCGCTGATTTCGACTTTGATGCAAGTGGTACTGTTTCTATCCCGAGCGGGGTGATCCGCCGCCCATTGTATGGAGATTTCTTTAACCTTCTCGACATCGGAACTATCAACGATGTTATGACGCGACTTGCACTGCAGCAGACTGAATTCAGAGGTCGCTTTCAAAGAGCTTGCAACTTCTTTGATATGGCTTTCGATCAACAGGACGAAACATTTAGGTTTTCCTCGTATTGGATCGCGCTCGAAATAATCGTCGGTGGAACAAGCGACGCGATCCGATCTAAGTTGACAAAAGCGTATGGCAAAAACAACAAGTCATTCGCTGATGACCACCTCCTCTTCAAGGAAATCGAGACTATCCGCCACGACCTAATGCACAAGGGACTATTTGGTACTTTAACCTCTTACCAAGAACGCCTATTGCAGCTTTATTTTTGGGACATCGTCATTCACCAAATTGGTCTGAAATCGCGGGGGCTCGCAATGATGTTCGTCAAGAGTGGCATGATAGAAGAAGAGCGTAAATGGCGCGAATCGTTTCCAACTCACGCCCGGTGAATCAATCCTTAGACGACAAAGGCGCCGCGACGCTCTCCAAGGATTTGCCTTCCGCGGCGACGCCGAAAAGCGCTTCGACGATGCCGGCGAAGAGCATCAGCGCCGCGCCCAAAAGATAGCCGATCAATACCGCTTCCCGCGTCTTTGTGGCGATAAGGGCACCGAAAGGCGCCGGGACCCCCTTAGGATAGCGGTCGATCTTCGCGCCGGAACGGGCTATGGAACCAGCCCGGACCTTACCTGGATCATGCAATGACGGCTGCGCCGAAACTCCTCATCTTCAACTCCGGTCTCGGTGGCCTGACCGTTCTCGCCGAAGCGATGCGGCTGCGACCGGACGGGCTTTTTCTTTATGCGGCGGATGATGCCGGCTTCCCCTATGGGCTTCTGAGCGAGGAGGCGCTTGTTGCGCGCGTGAACCTGGTCATGGAACGGCTCATCGCGCGCTTTGCTCCCGATCTCGTGGTGATCGCCTGCAATACGGCCTCCACCTTGGTGCTGCCGCATCTGCGGGCGCGCTATCCAAAGATTCCCTTCGTCGGCACCGTGCCGGCGGTAAAACCTGCCGCAGCGCTGTCGCGCTCGCAGATGATTTCCGTGCTCGCGACGCCCGGCACTGTGACGCGCGATTATACGCATGATCTCGTGCGCACTTATGCGGCCCATTGCGACGTCACGCTCGTCGGCTCCAATCGTCTCGCGGGGCTCGCGGAAGATTTCATGAAAGGCGAGAGCGTGCCGGATGAGGCGATCGCGTCCGAGATCGCCCCCTGTTTCGTGACCAATGGCACGGCGCGCACCGATTGTATCGTGCTCGCCTGCACCCATTATCCGCTGCTGCTCGCCGCCTTTGAACGGCTCGCGCCCTGGCCGGTCGATTGGATCGATCCGGCCGAAGCTATCGCACGACGGGTCGATCATGTGCTCAGCGAAGATCTGGGCTTGCGCCACGATGCCGAGGGCTGCGAAGTGGCCTCGGCCGCCACGCATACCGCCCTCTTCACCGGCGCCACATTGCCGGGACCGGAACTCGAAGCTGCTCTGCGGCAACGCGGGCTCGGCAAGACCATGTTGGAGCCCATGCCGCTCGAGCACGCCTGAAGCCATGCCGGCAGAGCATCACATCAAGCTCGCCGTTATTTGCCCAAGATCGCCCGCGCTATGGCCTCATCCTGTTTGATCTTCGCTTTCAGCGCATCGAGAGAGGCGAATTTTTCTTCGCCTCTGATGAAGCCGAAAAAAGCGACTTCGAGCGTCGCGCCATAGAGATCGCCGGCAAAATCGAACACAAAAACTTCGAGCAGAGGCGCGCCATTGTCGAAGGTCGGCCGCCGCCCGTAATTGGCGACGCCGCCATGGATGGTCTCGCCGAGGCGGACCTCGACCGCATAGACGCCGTGGCGCAGCCGATTGCTCGCATCGAGGCGGAGGTTGGCGGTCGGGAAGCCGAGGCTAGCGCCGCGCTTTTGCCCATGAAGCACCTCGCCAATGACAAAATAAGGATGGCCGAGCAGACGTTCGGCACGCTCGACATCGCCGGCCTCGAGCGCGGTCCGCGTCGCCGTCGAAGAGGCCGCCTCGATTGATCCGCTCTCATCGGCGGCAATGCGCTCGACGATCTCGACCTCGAAGCCATAGCGCGTCCCCGCCTCGATCAGAAAGGCCGGCGTGCCGGCGCGGCCCTTGCCGAAATGAAAATCATAGCCGGCGACGACTGCGGCGACGCGCAGCCGTCCGACCAGCACGTCGCGGACAAATGCCTCCGCCGGCAATGCGGCAAGTGCGGCGTCGAAGCGCAGCACGATCATTCCGTCTATGCCCTGCCGCGCCAGAGCCACCGCCTTGGTGCCACAGGGCGTCAAACGGAAGATCGTATTGGGCCCAAGAAAGAAATCGCTCGGATGCGGCTCGAAAGTGAGAACCGCGCAAGGCTTGCCAAGCCGTTGCGCCAGCGCCTCGGCGCGTTTGATGACGGCGACATGACCGCGATGGACGCCATCGAAATTGCCGATCGCGACCACGGCGCCGGCGAGGCCGGCCGGCGGGTCTTCGGGGTCCATGGCGACGATGAAATGAGGGGGCGGCGAGGATGCGACCAAGAGAGAAGACACGGAAAAAGAGAAATTCGGGGCGAAACCACCGAAACGGGCGCGAAACTGCCGTGCCCGCCTGGCGGCGTCAAGCAGGCGCCAGCACTCGCTGACGGCACGCCGCACAGGCCGGAAAAATCTCCCACCTGAGGCTTTGCGTGACAGGAAAAATCTACAGAACCTCAAAGCCTTGAGAGCGCTTTAACGAGACGGGGCTCATGCCGCCCGCCGGCCCCTGCGCAGAGCATGAAGCCACCAAATCCGACGCGCGCCCGCCGCGACGCCCAATTCGTAAATATCCGTCAATCGTCTCCGCAGTATGATCTTAACTGAATTGCAAGCGAAGCTCGCTTTAATTCACCCGCCGATGAAATGCCGTTACGGCAGATCCAGGCGCAAGCGTTTTCTTGCGGCTGTTCGCTCACCTGCCCCTCAAAGGCGCGGTTGGAGATTTAAATGATTGTCGATTCCTCTCTGCCCATCCTCGTCGTCGATGATTATCAGACGATGGTGCGGATTATCCGCAACCTCTTGAAGCAAATCGGCTTCGAGAATATCGATGATGCTTCGAACGGCGAAGAGGCCCTGGCAAAAATCAAAGAAAAGCCTTACGGCCTCATCATTTCCGATTGGAATATGGAGCCGATGACCGGATATCAACTTCTGCAGAAAGTCCGGGAAGACAAGAATTGCGCCGACATCCCCTTCATCATGGTGACGGCCGAATCAAAGACCGACAATGTCATCGCGGCACGCAAGGCCGGCGTCAGTCATTACATAGTGAAACCATTCAACGCCGGAACCCTGAAAGCCAAGATTGACGCTGTTTTCGCGCCCGTCGCGGCTTGACCGGCGCCTTCAGGCGGCCTGATCGCTTACCATATGAGTTCGGCGATCGCCGCAGTCGGCGCAAAACCGGTGTTTTCGAAAAACTGACGGAAGGCTGCGGCGTCGAGCTCGGACGGCTGTGTCTCCGCGTGCAATTCCGCGCGGTGGATGCCCGACGTTACGAAAAGCGTCGCGAGCGATTGGCCTTGCGCGCCCTTGATATCGGTGTGCATCGCATCGCCGATCGCAAGCACGCGCGCGCGGTCGAGATTCTTGCCGGCCAAGCGTCCAGCCTCGTTGAGCGCCCGCGCATAGATCGGCGGATAGGGCTTGCCGGCCTGGATCACGCGGCCGCCGATTGCGGCATAGGCCTCGGCCAAAGCGCCGGCGCAATAGACGAGCGTGTCGCCGACTTCGACCACAATATCCGGATTGGCGCAGATGAAATCGAGATCGCGGCGGCGCATGAGATCGAGGCGCGCGGCATAATCTTCCGGCCTCTCCTTGTCGGCATCGAAAAAGCCGGTGCAGACGACGAAACCCGCCTCCTCCAAGGAGGCGAAGCGAACGGCCCGGCCGGATAGTTCTTCGGCCGCGGCAAAGAGCGACCTGTCCTGCGCCGGGCCGATATGCGCCAGCGGCTGGTCGCCACGCTCGAGAATCAATGAGACGGTGACGTCGCCGGAAGACACGAGCCCATCATAGGCCGTGCGCGGCACACCGAGCGCATCGAGAAAATCGGTCACTTTTCTGCGCGGCCGCGGCGCATTGGTGATGAGCATCACCGTCCCGCCTTCGGCCCGAAACCGGCTTAAGGCCTCGACCGCTTTGGGAAAATGCGCGACGCCGTTGTGGATCACGCCCCAGACATCGCACAAGATCACATCATAATTCTGGGCGATTTCGCGCAGCCCTGCGACGAGCTTCGGTGCGTATGAGAGGGGTTGGGAGCGCGGAGCATGCATCGGCGATCTTTGGGGCTTCGAGAGAATGCGAAAGAACTGCGTCAAGGCAGGCCATAGCCGCGCGCCATGGCGGCGCCGAGGATAGGCAGGAGCAGAACGAGAGCTGCCTCTATATGGATCATGCGCTTGGCTTGAATCATATCTTCCGGCGCGGGCAGCGCTTGCGGGTCGAGTTGCACGAGCCGCCGCCAAGCGAGAAAGCGAAGCGTCGGCCGAATCGACAGGAAGCCGATCAGGGCGAAAATGCCGATCTTGGTCCAAAAGATCGGATTGCCGAGGTAATAGGCAGGCCCTTTGACGCCGTAGAAGACTCGCGCGAAGCCGGCGGCGAGAACGGCGCCAGCCGCAAGGCCAAAGGCGAGGTCGATCCGGCTGAGCCGCTTGATCGTCGCCGCATCCATGCCCGGCCGCACCAAGGCGAGTTCGATCGCAACAATGGCGACGAGCGAGAAAGCGGCCAGATGATGCAGGCTCGCGAGCACAAAATCCCTGAACAATGCCAATGCCTTCACTTGATCCAAACGGCTCAGTCTCCCCTATCATTGTGACAGAAGCCGGACAAGGCAGCGAGGCATTGCGCTGATGCTCTTGCGCCGAAGGAGGTCATGCCGACGCAGATGGCACGTGCTAAGCTTCTCAAAAGCCGACCCGTCTTTCGGAGCCCCCATGTCCGCTTCCGCCGCAGCGCTCGCCGCCCGCCCGAATGATCTCGATGCCTATTGGATGCCGTTCACGGCGAACCGGGCTTTCAAGCAAAGCCCGCGCATGGTGGCCCGTGCCAAGGACATGCATTATTTCACGCCTGAGGGCCGCGCCATTCTCGACGGCACCGCCGGCCTCTGGTGCGCCAATGCCGGCCATAGCCGCGCACCGATCGTCGCCGCGATCCAAGAACAGGCGGCCGAACTCGATTTCGCCCCGCCCTTCCAATTCGGCCATCCGAAAGCTTTTGCGCTCGCCTCGCGCATTGCCGCCATGACGCCCGGCGATCTCGACCAGATCTTCTTCACCAATTCCGGCTCAGAAGCGGTCGATACGGCGCTGAAGATCGCGATCGGCTATCACAATGTCCGCGGCGAAGGGGCGCGCCAGCGCCTCATCGGCCGCGAACGCGGCTATCATGGCGCCTGTTTCGGCGGCACGGCCGTCGGCGGGATAGTGCCGAACCGCAAGATCTTCGGCGCTCTCGTCGCCGGCGTCGATCATCTGCCGACGACCTATAATCGCGCCGAGCAGGCCTTCACCAAAGGCGAGCCGGACTGGGGCGCGCATCTTGCCGACGAACTCGAACGTCTCGTCGGTCTTCACGATGCTTCGACCATCGCCGCGGTGATCGTCGAGCCCATGGCCGGCTCGACCGGCGTGCTGCCGCCGCCCAAGGGCTATTTGGAGAAGCTGCGAACCATCTGCGACAAATATGGCATTCTGCTCATCTTCGACGAAGTGATCTGCGGCTTCGGCCGGCTCGGCTATGCCTTTGCGGCCGAGCGCTATGGCGTCCTGCCCGACATGATCTGTTTTGCCAAAGGCGTCACTTCCGGCACGGTGCCGATGGGCGGCGTCGCGATCCGCAAGGGGATTTATGATGCCTTCATGAAAGGCCCCGACCATGCGGTCGAGCTGTTCCATGGCTATACTTATTCCGGCCATCCGCTCGCTTGCGCCGCCGGCCTTGCGACGCTCGATCTCTATGCCGCGGAAGGCCTTTTCGAGCGCGCTAAAAAACTCGAGCCGATGTGGGCCGATGCGGTGCATTCGCTGAAAGGCCTGCCGAATGTGCTCGACATTCGCAATGTCGGCTTGACGGCGGCGATCGATCTTAGCCCCCGCCCCGATGCGCCGGGCAAACGCGCCTTCGAGGCGATGGACCGCGCTTTCCATGACTTCGATCTTCTGATCCGGCTCGCCGGCGAATCGATCGTGCTCACCCCGCCTTTGATCATCAGCGAGGAGCAGATCGGCGAGATCGTCGACAAGCTGGGCAAGGTGATCAAAGCGGTGGCGTGAGAGAGTTCGCGCAGCCCAACGTGGGGCAGGCGCTTAACAGCGAAAACGCCTTGCAAGCCAGCGCATGCGCCTCCCCGTTCTGGGGAGGGTAAGTGCGCCAGCTATTCAACGTGCATCCTCTCGGATCCCGGATCTTCCCCCGCATGCGCGAGCTCGTCCGGGAAGGGAAGCCTTTGTCTGATCGTCGGCGCAAGAAAAAGCGCCTCCGTCGAAGGAAGGATGCGGCCGATATTGATCTATCAATCCTCCCGTATTAGAACGCTGTTTAGCAATATAAACGGCCAATAATGATGTCTCGCACATGATCACAGCCGCGCAGCTCAGAGCCGCCCGCGCGCTGCTCGGCCTCGACCAACGCAAGCTTGCCGATCTCGCCGACCTTTCCCTCCCCACCATCCAGCGGATGGAGGCGAGCGATGGCGTCATCCGCGGCACGGTCAATTCACTGACCAAGCTGATCGGCGCGCTCGATTGCGCCGGCATCGAGTTGATCGGCGAGGGCGCGGCAAGCCAGGATGGCGGCCGCGGCGTCCGCCTGAAGCGCCGCGCCGAGATTACGGCCAGCAGCAAATCCACCGCAGCGACGGGCAGTGCCACCGCAGCCCCGCCCAAGGAGTGAATCGAAGCGACACAATGGCCTTGGCACTTTGGAGCATTTTCGCGCTTTTGGGCGTGAGCATTCTGGCCATTGCAGGGCGCCGCCGCAAGGCCGCCACGCCGATGATCTATGGCCTCTGTCTCGTCCTCTCCGCGCTTCTGCTGACAGCTGGCGCAACGCAACTCGCACATCCTGCCGCGGCAGCATCGGAAATGACCTTGCCGCTTGGCCTGCCCTGGCTCGGCGCGCATTTCCGGCTCGATGTTCTGGCCGGCTTTTTCCTGATCGTCGTCAATCTCGGCGCGATGGCAGCCAGCCTTTACGCGCTCGGCTATGGCGCGCATGAGAAAACGCCCGGCCGCATCCTGCCTTTCTTCCCCGCCTTTCTTGCCGGCATGAATCTCGTCGTTTTGGCCGCGGATGCCTACAGCTTCCTCTTTGCTTGGGAGTTCATGTCGCTTTCCTCATGGGCGCTCGTCGTCGCGCATCATCATGAGGCCGAGAACCGGCGCGCCGGCTTCGTCTATCTGGTGATGGCGAGCTTCGGCACATTGGCGCTGCTGCTCGCCTTCGGCCTGCTTGCAGGTGCCGCAGGCAATTACAGTTTCGCCGCCATGCGGGATGCTTCGACAACTCCCTGGCTCACCGGGCTCATGCTCGCCTTGGTGCTCGTCGGCACGGGATCGAAGGCCGGCCTCATTCCGCTGCATGTCTGGCTGCCGCTCGCACATCCGGCCGCGCCGAGCCATGTCTCCGCGCTGATGAGTGGGGTGATGACCAAGGTCGCCGTCTATGCCTTCATCCGCATCATTTTCGATCTGCTCGGGCCACCCGCCGTCTGGTGGAGCATGCTGGTTCTCGCGCTCGGCAGCATCACTGCCGTGCTCGGCATGCTCTATGCGATGATGGCGCGCGATCTCAAAAAGATCCTCGCCTTCAGCACGATCGAGAATATCGGCGTCATCTACGCAGCACTCGGCCTCGCTTTGGCCTTTGAAGCAAATCATATGGCCTGGGCGGCTGCCCTGGCCTTCACCGCCGGCCTCTTCCATATTCTCAATCATTCCTTCTACAAAAGCCTGCTGTTCTTCGGCGCCGGCGCGGTTCTCAACGCGACGGGCGAGCGCGACATCGAAAAGCTCGGCGGCCTCATCCGCACCATGCCGAGCACGGCTTTAGTGTTTCTGGGCGGCGCGCTTGCGATCTCCGCACTGCCGCCGCTCAATGGTTTCGTCTCCGAATGGCTGGTCTTCCAGGCCATTCTGCTGAGCCCTTTGCTGCCGCAATGGGGCCTGACGCTCATCATCCCCACCGTCGGCGTCGCTCTGGCTTTGAGTGCTGCCCTATGCGCCGGCGTTTTCGTGCGCGCCTTCGGCATCAGCTTTCTCGGTCGGCCACGGTCCTTGGCGGCGCAAAGCGCACAAGAGACAGACCGCTGGTCGCTCGCCGCCATGTTCACTTTGCTGGCGCTCTGTCTCATCGCCGGCATCTTGCCGGGCCTCGTGATCGATGCGATCGCGCCGGTGACACATGCGCTCGTCGGCACCACAATGCCTCAGCAGGCCTCAATCCCCTGGCTCTCGATTATCCCAATTGCCGCAAGCCGCAGCTCCTACAATGGCCTGCTCGTCTTCGCCTTCATCGCTTTTTCGGCGCTCGCCGCGGCGCAGATTATTCACCGCTTCGCCTCGCACGCATTGCGCCGCGCGCCAGCCTGGGATTGCGGCTATCCGGACCCGAGCCCTGCGACACAATATACGGCGAGCAGCTTCGCCCAACCGCTGCGCCGCGTGCTCGGACATATCGCCTTCACGATCAATCTGCGCCTCGACATGCCGGAGCCCGGCGAAACGCGCCCGGCGCATTTCGGAGTCGAGATCAAGGATCGCGTCTGGGAGAGCCTCTATCGGCCGCTGCTCAAGGCCATCGATTTCGGCGCTGGCACATTCAATAAGCTCCAGTTCCTGACGATCCGCGTCTATCTCAGCCTCGTCTTTGTCGCGCTCGTCGGCCTCTTGTTCATGGTGGCGCTATGGCGTTGATCATCGATCTCGCCGTGCAGGGCGCTCAGATGTTTCTCGTGCTCGCGCTGGCGCCGCTGCTTCTCGGCTTCACCCGCAAGGTGAAAGCGAGGCTCTTGCGCCGGCAGGGGCCGCCGCTCTTTCAGCCGTATTGGGACCTTCTCAAACTGCTGCGCAAGGAGGTCGTCCTGGCTGACAACGCCTCTTGGCTGTTTCGCGCGGCGCCCTACATGATCTTCGCCACGACCTGGGTGGCCGCGGCGCTGGTGCCAACCTTCGCTACCGGGCTGATGTTCAGCTGGTCGGCCGATCTCATTGCGATAACCGCGCTTCTCGGCAGTGCGCGGTTCTTTCTGGCGCTTGTCGGCATGGATGTCGGCACGAGCTTCGGCGGCATCGGCGCGAGCCGAGAAGTGATGTTCGCCTCGCTCGCAGAGCCTGCGATGATCATGATCGTCTTCACCGTCGCGCTGGTCGCCGGCTCGACCCAACTTTCCGCCGTCGCGGCCTTCGTGCTGGCGCATGTCGAAGTGCGCGTCTCGCTCGCCCTCGCCGTCATCGGGCTGATCATCGTGGCGCTCGCCGAGAACGCCCGCATTCCGGTCGATAATCCCGCCACCCATCTCGAGCTCACCATGGTGCATGAAGCGATGGTGCTCGAATATTCCGGCCGCCATCTCGCCGTGATCGAGCTCGCGGCGGCGCTGAAACTCCTGCTCTACATCTCGCTCATCACCTGCATTTTTGTGCCCATGGGGCTCGCGCCGCAAGGCGTCGCGCAAGGTGTCGTGCAAGGCGTCGCGCAAGCCGCCGGCATGCGCATCCTGCTGATTGGTGCCGTCACTTATGTGGTCAAGCTCGCCGTTGCCGGCTTCCTGCTCGCAATGTTCGAAGCTTCGATCGCCAAAATGCGCGTCTTCCGCGTGCCGGAATTTTTGGGCGCGGCGCTCATGCTCGGGCTTCTCGCGACTTTGCTGCTCTTCGTCTCACGGAGCCTCTAGATGGGCGAACTTTCCTTCGACATCGCGCATCTCTTTGCCGGCGGCCTCGTCTTCATGAGCTTCCTTTTGCTCTATCAAGACCGCATGTTTGGGCTCATCAACATCTATGCGCTTCACGCATTGGTTCTGTCGCTCTCGGTTGGCTGGCAGGCCTATACGCAGGATGCGCCGCATCTTTATGTGACGGCGGCGATCGCCCTGCTCTTCAAGGCCATCGTCATTCCTCTCAGCCTGCGGCGGATCATGATCCGTCTCGGCATTCATCGCACGATCGAGATCATCGGCGGGGTCGCGCCGACCATGCTGATCGGCATCGGCCTCGTCGCTTTGTCGATGGTCGTCATTCTGCCGGTAACCGCGACCGCCAACCCGCTGGCACGCGAAGATCTCGCTTTTGCGCTTTCGGTGGTGTTGCTCGGCCTCCTCATGATGGTCTCGCGGCGCAATGCGGTGAGCCAGGTCATCGGTTTCATGTCGCTCGAAAACGGGCTGATCCTCGCCGCCGCGGGCGCCAAGGGGATGCCGCTCGTCGTCGAGATCAGCGTCGCCTTTTCCGTGCTCATCGCCTTTATCGTGATCGGCATCTTTCTCTTCCGCATCCGCGAGCGCTTCGACACGGTCGACGTGCGTGCGCTCGATCGCTTTAGAGGAGAGCATCAATGAACCCGGTAGGTTTCGACGCGGCGAGCGCCGTACTGCTGATCCCGCTCCTCTCCGGGCTCGTTCTCGCGCTTTTGCCGGGCTATCGGCTGACCTCGCGCATCAATGTCGCGGCGGCCGGCGCGACCTTTCTCTGCGCGCTCCTATTGCTCGTCCAGCGGCCGGTGGCGAGCCATTATCTCTTCATCGATGATCTCAACATCGTCTTCATCATACTTTCGACTTTCGTCGGCTTCACCACCAGTGCCTTCAGCGCGAGCTATATCGGACATGAAATCGAGAATGGAAAGCTGAAGCCGGCCTATGTGCGCTTCTATCACGCCATGTATCAGGCCTTGATGTTTGCGATGAATCTCGGGCTTCTCGCCAACAACATCGGGCTGATGTGGGTCGCCATCGAACTCGCGACTCTGACGACGGTCGTGATGGTCGGCATCTACCGCACGCCGCAAGCGCTCGAAGCCGCGTGGAAATATTTCATTCTCGGCAGTGTCGGCATTGCGCTCGCGCTCTTCGGCACGATCCTCGTCTATATGTCGGCGCAGCCTTCTTTGGGCGAGGGCTATGAGGCGATGGTCTGGACCGCCCTGATGGCGCATGCTGCGACATTCAGCCCGGACTTGCTCAATGTCGCCTTCGTCTTTCTGATGCTCGGCTATGGGACGAAGGTCGGCCTCGTGCCCGTGCATGCCTGGCTTCCGGATGCGCATGCGGAAGGCCCGACGCCGATTTCCGCCGTGCTCTCCGGGCTTCTGCTCAATGTCGCGCTTTATGCGGTGCTGCGCTTCAAAATGCTGCTCGCCGCCAATGCCGCGGCGATCGAGCCAGGTCCGCTGATGGTGGCGCTCGGCCTCGTCTCGCTGATCTTCGCCGGCTTCATGCTCTATCGCCGCAACGACATGAAACGTCTCTTTGCCTATTCGTCGATCGAGCATATGGGCATCATCACTTTCGCCTTCGGCATGGGCGGGCCGCTCGCCAATTTCGCCGGCCTCTTGCACATGACCATGCATAGCCTCACCAAATCGGCGATCTTCTTCACCGTCGGCCATATCGCCCAGGTGAAGGGCACCCAGAAAATCTCTGAGATCCGCGGCCTCACCGAGAGCCATCCTCTCCTCGGCTGGGGTCTCGTCGTCGGCGTGATGGCCATCGCCGGCCTGCCGCCGCTCGGCATTTTCATGAGCGAATTCCTGATCGTCAGCTCGACCTTCGCGCGTCAGCCTTGGCTCGCCGTGCCGCTCGTCTTCGGGCTCATCGTCGCTTTCGGCGCTTTGCTTTTGCGCGTGACCGATCTCGCCTTCGGCGAGCCGCGCGGCGAGATGGGCAAGGTCGGCGCCTCCGTCACGCCGCTCGTCACGCATCTGTCGCTGGTTTTGCTCGCCGGCGTCTATCTGCCGAGCCAGCTCGTCGCCTGGTTCCAGAATGTCGCTAAACTGTTGGGCTAGCTCGGAGGTAATGCGATCATGACATCGCTGCGTGAGACGCTGCAGAAAGGAAAGCTGGTCGAAAACGCGCGTCCCCGGCTACGCCGCGTCGTCGATGAAAGCATATGGCTTGATACGGCCCGGCAGATCGCTGAAGGCCAGGGCACACTGCTGAGCCTCTGGGGCGATACGGCTTGCGTCCATATGGCGATCGCGTTTGATGAACCCATCGAGATCCATGTCATCAGCCTCGATTGTCCGGATGGGCATTTTCCTTCGGTCGCACGGATCCATCCGCCGGCCTTGCGGCTCGAACGCGCGATCCGCGATCTCTATGGCATCGCAGCGGAAGACTCGCCCGACGAACGACCCTGGCTCGATCACGGGCGCTTCGGACTCAAATATCCTTGCGGCAGTCCGCAAGCTGCCGAGGCCATCGGCACTCCCTATGGCTTCCTGCCCGCTGAAGGCGAGCCGCTGCATCAGATCCCGGTTGGTCCCGTCCATGCCGGCATTATCGAGCCAGGGCATTTTCGCTTTTCCGCCAATGGCGAGATTATCGTGCGGCTCGAAGAGCGGCTCGGCTATGTGCATAAGGGCATCGACCGGCTGATGATGGAGGCGCCGCTCGATCGCGCCGCTCGTCTCGCCGGCCGCGTTTCGGGCGACAGCACGATCGCCTATGCTTGGGCTTTTTCTGCCGCCATCGAAGCAGCGCTCGAAATCGAAGTGCCGCGCCGCGCGCTCTATCTGCGCGCTCTGATGGCGGAGATCGAACGTCTCGCCAATCATCTCGGCGACATTGGTGCGATCTGCAATGACGCCTCTTTCGCTCTGCTTCATGCCCATTGCGGGATTCTCCGCGAGCGCGTCTTACGCGCCGCCGATCTCTCCTTCGGCCACAGGCTGATGATGGACAGAATTGTGCCCGGCGGCGTGACGCATGATCTGACCGCAACGGGCTTGACGATGCTCGAGGCGCTGCTGCGCGAGATCCGCACGTATTTCCCGCGTCTTATCGAAGTCTATGATCTCACCGCCTCGCTGCAGGATCGCACTGTCAGGACCGGCATTCTCTCCGCCGATCTCGCGCATCAACATGGCTGCGGCGGCTTCATCGGCCGGGCATCAGGACGCGGTTTTGATGCACGCCGTGCAGCTGCCTATGCGCCTTATTCGGAACTTACTTTCGAAATTCCGACCCGCGCGGAAGGCGATGTCGACGCCCGCATATGGATTCGCATCAAGGAAGTCGAGCAATCGCTCGCTTTGATCGATCAGATCCTCGCCAAAGTGCCGGAAGGCCCTTTGCAGGCGGAGATCGGCGCCGCGGCGCGTGCACCGTGCGAGGGCCTTGCCTTGATCGAAGGATTTCGTGGCGACATTCTCGCCTGGGTCAGGCTTGCCGCGGCAGACAAGATCGAACGCTGCCACTTGCGCGATCCTTCCTGGTTCCAATGGCCACTGCTCGAAGCCGCGATCGAAGGCAATATCGTCGCCGATTTCCCGCTCTGCAACAAATCCTTCAACTGCTCCTATTCAGGGCACGACCTTTAGGTTCTGCCAGCCATGCGCACCCTTCTTTTCAATGCTTTCATCCATGCACCGCTGACAGAGCCGGCGCTGCCGGTCGCGCCCACCGAGGTCAGCGAGCTCGCCGCACGCCTCGCCAAACTCTCGCGCCGAAAACTCGGTCATTCGCTGGCGATCCGCGCGGTCGATGCCGGCTCCTGCAATGGCTGCGAGCTCGAAATCCATGCGCTCGGCAATGCCTTCTATGATCTCGAACGCTTCGGCCTGCGTTTCGTCGCGTCGCCGCGCCATGCCGATGTTCTTCTTGTGACGGGACCGGTGACGAAGAATATGCGCGAGGCGCTGGAGCGGACCTATGCCGCAACCCCTGCGCCGAAATTTGTCGTCGCGGTCGGCGATTGCGCCTTCGACGGCGGCATCTTCTCCGGCAGCTATGCCTGTATCGGCGCGGTCGCCAATGTCATTCCCGTCGATCTTCACATCCGCGGCTGCCCGCCCTGCCCGAATGCTTTGCTGCAAGGGCTCATCGCGCTGATGGAAGCGCATGATGCTTCGGGGTCAACGGGCTGACGCGACGCCGCGCTCGCAGACAGCCCGCTGCCGCCTCGCGTAACGCATTTTCCGCTGGCGGATCGCACCCGTTTCGTGCACGAAAGATCCAGCATGGACCGCAGGTGAGAGGGGCAGGCGGCAATGTCGGCGCAACAAACTCCTGACGACAGGACAGCCTTCGTCGCCCATCCCGAGCGCAGCCGCGTCTTGGCGGAAGTCCATGCGCGACCGCTCATGCCGATCGAAGCGCCGCGCCGGCTCCTGCATTTCGGCTTCATGACCGATCATTGGGCCGCAGCGAAGGACCGCGCCGCCTTCGAAGATTTTTGCATTGCTCGCGCCCGGCCGGCGCCGGCGCAAGATGCCAAGCACCACCGTATCGAAGTGCCGCCGGCTACTCTGCGCTGGGAACATCACGGCGAGTTCACGACCTATACGTGGGAATTCCCGTCGCAGACACAGCCGGGCGACATGAATGGCCATGCGCCTTTCTGGCCAAGTCCCGACGAACTCTCAAGTCTCATGCATCACTTGCCGCAGCCGGGGCCGCTTCTCGTCGCAGTCGATCTTCACCTTCTGCCGGAGCGGGCCGTCGGCGAGAACTATCGCCGTCTCTTCGGCCCGGAGCAGCTCGCCGCTTCGGAAGTCGAAAATGGCGCGGCGCGCATTGCGACCGATTTTCATCCCGATGCCTTCGGCTTCGTCCGCGTCCTCGTCCTCGATCGCAGGCTCACTGCTGCGCAGGCGGGCGCCCTCGTCCAAAGGCTCTTGGAAATCGAAACCTATCGCACGCTGGCTCTGCTCGGCCTGCCGCAGGCGCAGGAGCTCGCCCCGACGATCCGCCGGATCGAGACCGAGCTGCCGCTCCTGATGAACGAAATGCGCGAGAGCCAAGGCTTCGAGGCCAACAAACATCTGCTCGACCGGCTGACCGCGCTTGCCGCCGATCTTGAAACGGGTGCCGCGCATAGCCTCTTCCGTTTCGGCGCCACGCGCGCCTATCATGAACTGATCGGCCATCGTCTTCAGGCGATCGACGAGCGCGCTTCGGGCGGCCTGCCGACCTTGACTGCCTTTCTGTCGCGGCGGCTGACGCCGGCGATCCGCACCTGCGCCTCGACCGAAGCCCGGCAGGATAATCTGTCGCGCAAACTCTCCCGCGCCGCGCAATTGCTGCGCACCCATGTCGAGATCGAGCTCGAAAGCCAGAACGGCGATCTCTTGCGCAAGATGAACGATCGCGCCCGCATGCAATTAAGATTGCAGCAAACGGTCGAAGGCCTCTCGATCGTGGCATTGACCTATTATCTGACCGCGGTCTGTCATATCGCTTTCGACGGCATCCACCAGCGCGTAGCCTGGCTCGACCCGACTCTCGCGACCGCCATCGCCATCCCTTTCGCCTTCATCTTCGTTGCTTTGATGCTGCGCCGTATCCGCAAGCGTTACGCGGAGGTGTGAGAGCATCGTGCGAGCTATCAAAACGCCCTAACGCGACCTTCCCAGCGCCGCCTTGAGTGCGCGGCGCTTTTCGGCAGCGCCGCCTGCGGGCTGCAGCATCTTGCGGTAGGTTTCGCGCTTGGCATGGATCGAGGCGATCACATTCCCCATGGCAATGCCGAGATCGACGAGCACCGCTTCCGACAATTGTAGGCTCGCCTCGATCGTCTCCGGCACGGCGTCTGTGACGCCGATCTCGTAAAGCTGCGTCGCATGTTCCGCATCGCGGGCGCGGGCGACGATCGTCAGATCTTCGCGGAGCCCGCGCGCTGCTTTCACGATCTCCTCGGAGGCGGCCGGCGCATCGACGGTGACGATCAGCGCCGGCGTCTTGGCAAGGCCGCAGCGCAGGAGAAATTCCGGCCGCGCCGCATTGCCCCAATAAATGTCGATGCCCTCGCGCCGCCAGGATTTGACATTGGCTGCATTGCTATCGATGGCGAGAAAAGGAATTTTGTGCAGGCTCAGCATCTCGCCGACGAGCTGGCCGACGCGGCCGAAGCCCACGATGATCACCTTATGCGGACCGCCATCCTCGGCGAGGACGGGGAGCCGCGCTAATTCGGCATCATAGGCTGCGACAGGCCGCGCTATCCTGCTCGCCAGAGCGCCGAGCAGAGGGATAGCAAACATCGACAAAGTAACAGCGACCATGGCATCGGCGCCGAGACCTGCGGGCAGAGTCTTGCCCATGACCGCAGCCGTGATCATGACAAAGGCGAATTCGCCGCCCGGGCCGAGCATCAGCGCCGATTCGGCTGCAACCATATGCGGCAGACGCAGGCCGCGCCCGGCCACATAGGTCACCACGAATTTGACGAGGATAATGCCGAGCGCAAGGCCAAGCGTCATGATGGGCGATGAGATAACCAGCGAAAGATCGAGGCCGGCCCCCACCGAGACGAAGAAAAGCCCGAGCAGCAGACCTTTGAAAGGCTCGATCGTCACTTCGACCTCGCGCCTATATTCGGTTTCGGCGAGGAGAAGCCCGGCGATAAAGGCGCCGAGCCCCATGGACAGGCCGGCGATCGCCGAGAGCACGCCGGCGCCGACCACAACGAGAAGGCAGGCCGCCATGAAGAATTCGGTCGAGCCCGCGGCGGCGACGAGATGGAAGAAAGGCCGCATCACCAAACGGCCAATGAGCACGACGAGGGTGAGGCCCGCGAAGGCCGGCAGCACCAGAGTGAGAAGGACCATCGCGACATCGCCGTCGCGCGAGCCGAGCATCATGATCATGAACAAAAGCGGCGCCACCATCAGATCCTGAAACAAAAGGACCGAGAAGATGGTGCGCCCCACGCTCGTGCCGAGCTTCTTGCGATCGGCGAGATCGGGGATGACGATAGCTGTCGAGGACAGTGCCAGAGCAAAGCCGAGAATGATAGCCGAGGCGAGCGATACTTTGAAGGCAAGCGCAAGTCCGGCCAGTGCAGCCGCACAGCCGCAGACTTGAACAAGGCCGAAGCCGAAGACGAGCCGGCGCATAAGCGCCAGCCGCTGCCAACTGAGCTCCAAGCCGATCATGAAGAGAAGAAAGACGACACCGAATTCGGCAATCGGCTGGATCTGCGCCACATTGTCGAGGGCGAAGATCGAGACCAAAGCCGAGGCCCAAGAGGAAGCCCAAGAGGAGGTTCGCCAGTCGAAGCCGCTGACGGCGGCGATATGATGCGCCGCGAGGCCGAGCCCATAGGGGCCGAGGAGGAAGCCGGCAGTCAAAAAGCCATAGATCGGGCTCAATCGAAGCCGCCGAAACAAAGGAGCGACGACGCCGGCCATGCCGAGAAAAAGCAACAGCTCCTTATATTGCTGCGGCGCGAATTCCGTCATCTTTTCCCTCTGTCAGAACTGGCGTCGAAGCGATGGATCTCGCGCAGTCCGCCGGCAAATGGCGGCGCTTCACCAGCGCAATTCACTGCTGCGCTTCGCTCGGCTTTGCTGCGGCCCTTGCCCATTCGAGTTGCCTGCCGGCGGCCAAGGCCGCAAGAAGGCCGCCCGGCAAGAGCACTGATCCGAGCCCAAAGGCGCGGGTGAGATAGACCGAAACGAAACAGCCGAGACCAAAGCCCAGGATGCGCCTGACCAACGCGCCTTCGGTGGCTTTCGATGGCACCGGCTCCGGCGTGACCCGGCGCACCAGACCCACGATGAATTGCGTGACATTGGTGGTCATCACCGTCGACGTCGGGCCGAGGACGGGATGAAGCCGATGGGCGGCATTTTGCCATCCCATCGCAGCCACCAGCGCCATGGCGAGGATTGGCTGGATCTCCGGCCGCAGCGGCAGATGCAGCAGAGCCACGACCCCGACGACAGCGAGGATCATGGCTTCCACCGTGAGCAAAAGACGCTCCTTGCCGGAAAAATGGTCATATATGAAGGTCGCGAAAATGACAGCGACGAGAAATACCGGAAAGGCGATGAGCTTCAGATAATCCTCCTCGACGACGCCACGCCCGAGGGCAGCGGCGAAGACGACGAAATTGCCCGTCACATGGGCCGAAAAAAGCCCGGAGAATTGCACATAGGTCGCAGTGTCGACAAATCCGCCGATGAAAGCGAGCAATAAGCCGCTATGCTTGATCATGACACCCTCCGCATGGCAGCGTTTGTGCTGACATGAAGGAGGCGCAGAGCCGCGTCAATGCGGCGCTGAAAGCAGTCGCCGCTCAAAGGACTCCGTCCCCGCAATTCCGCCTTGCTTTGCCGGCGCTCTTCCCTCGCCCGCCCAAATCCGCCATTTTGCCGCCATGTCAGAAGCTCTTTCCACCAATGCCCCGGAATTCACTGTCAGCGAATTGTCGAACGCCCTCAAGCGCACGATCGAGGACCGTTTCGGCCTTGTGCGGCTGCGCGGCGAAATCTCGAATTACCGTGGCCCACATTCCTCGGGCCACGCCTATTTCTCCCTCAAGGACCAGAATGCAAGGATCGATGCGGTTATCTGGAAGGGGAATTTCGCCCGCCTCAAGGCCAAGCTGCAAGAGGGCCTGGAAGTCGTCGCCACCGGCAAAGTCACGACTTTTCCCGGCAAATCCGCCTATCAGATCATCGTCGAAAATCTCGAGCCGGCCGGCGTCGGCGCGCTCATGGCGCTCCTTGAAGAACGCCGCCGCAAGCTTGCGGCAGAAGGCCTCTTCGACGAGGCGCGCAAGCAGCTCCTGCCTTTCCTGCCCGAGACGATCGGCGTCGTGACCTCGCCGACAGGCGCCGTCATTCGCGACATTCTGCACCGGATCGGCGAGCGCTTTCCGCGCCGCGTCCTCGTCTGGCCGGTGCGGGTGCAGGGCGAGAGCTGCGCCGCCGAGGTCGCCGCCGCGATCGAAGGTTTTAACGCTCTGCCCGAAGAAGGCCCGCTCAAACGGCCGGATGTCATCATCGTGGCGCGCGGCGGCGGCTCGCTCGAAGATCTCTGGGGCTTCAATGAAGAGATCGTGGTGCGCGCCGCCGCGGAAAGCCTGGTGCCTCTGATCTCGGCGATCGGCCATGAGACGGATTGGACCTTGCTCGATCATGTCGCCGATCTGCGGGCGCCGACGCCGACTGCGGCGGCAGAAAAAGCCGTGCCGGTGCGCGCCGAGCTCGCGGCCAATCTTGCCGATCTCGCACGCCGCCATACCGCCGCCTCCTTACGTCTTCTCGATCGTCGCCAGGCCGATCTGCGCGGCCTCTGCCGGGCACTGCCGCAAGGCGAGGAGATCATCGCTCTGCCGCGGCAGAGATGCGACCGCGCCGCGAGCGCCCTGCAAAGCGCCAAGGCGAAGGCGCTGGACCGGCGCCGCCTCGCTCTGGCCGGCCTCGCCCACCGTCTCGCAAGCCAGTCGCCGCAAGCGAAAATGGCGCGCGCGGCGCAAAAGCTCGAAGGGCTCGAGCATCGGCTTGCGCGCAGCATCAAAGCCACACACGAGCAGCGCGCGCAAAAACTCGATCATATGAGCCGAAGGCTCAGCACCGCGCTTTCGGCGCGCCGCCATCTCGAACGCGAGCGGATGAGCGCGGCAGCGCAGCGGCTTCGCGCGCTCGATCAGCGCTTCACGCGCGCCATCGGCTCTCGCCTCGATCTCGCCCGCAGCAGGCTCGAAAGACTCGATCAGCTGCTTCACACGCTCGGCTATAGGCAAGTGCTGTCGCGCGGCTTTGCTCTGGTGCGCGATGCGGAGGGCCGGCCCTTGCGGCGCGCCATCGAAATCGTTGCAGGGGCGCAGATCGACATTGAATTTGCCGACGGGCACGTGCCGGCGATCGCCGGCGAGGCGGCCAAAGAGAAACCCGAGGAGAAGCCTGCGACCAAGCTCCGCGCCGCCAGAGGTAGCAAAAAAAGCGATCAAGGCTCGCTATTCTGATGAGCGCCTGCCGTCAGCCGCTCCAATGATGCTAAAGCGACATCGAGCTTTCCCGCCGATCTGGAAATGCTCTAACTCTTTGACCGAGAGGGTCGGCGCGAAGCTTGTATCGGGGCGCTGGCGCGGTTACATGCCCAGGGAGGGATGATGGCCAGGATCCATTTGATATGCCGCGGCGGACGCCACCTCAAAGCGACCAATTTTCCCGAATATGAAAGCGGCTATTGGGTTTTGTCGGAAACGCAGGTCAAGGAGCTTCTCAACGGCTTCCTTTATCTCCACGAAAAGAAATCCGACCCGTCTTATTTTGGTGGGGTGACTTCCGGCCATCGCCTGGCTTCACATGATGAGCCTTCGCCCGGCCATGTGGTTCTCACAATCATTGCCGGGGACGATTGCAAAAATGTCGCCTGGGAAGGCGATAAGCACCCGATGGCCTGGATGGGCGGGATCCTCCCCTAACCCGACAAGACCCTCTTCGCCTGCGCGAAGACATTGATTTTCGAATTTCGCGACGAGGCATCAGCGTGCTCACCGCCATTTTCGCCGATATTCATGCCAATCGCGAAGCGCTCGATGCCTGCCTCGCCGATGCCGGCCGGCGTGGCGCAGAACAATTCGCCTTTCTCGGCGATCTCGTCGGCTATGGCGCCGATCCCGGCTATGTCGTCGATAGGGTGGCGCAGTTTCGCGAAGAAGGCGCCTTGGTCGTCAAAGGCAACCATGATGCGGCCATCGCCAATCCGCAAGAGCACATGAACCGATATGCACGTGCGGCACTCGACTGGACGCAGGGCAGGCTCAGCCGGGCGCAAAAGGAATTTCTTGCGAGCCTCCCTCTCACAATCTCTTCCGGCGAGATCCTCTTCGTCCATGCCGAGGCCTATAGTCCGGCGAATTGGATCTATATCTCGCGGCTGAGCGAGGCCGAGCGCTCGATGCAGGCGACGCAGATGCGGGTGACCGTCTCCGGCCACACCCACCGTCCGCACCTCTATCATATGACCCCGCACAAGCCGGCTTCCAGTTTCGTGCCTTCGGCCGCCGTGCCGATCCTGCTCGCCAAAAGCCATAAATGGCATGCCGTCATCGGCTCGGTCGGCCAGCCGCGCGATGAGATCCCTTTGGCCGCCTATGCGCTTTACGACGACCGTAGCGGCTTGTTCAGCTTTCAGCGCGCGCCCTATGACATTGAGCGCGCCGCCGGCAAGATCAAGGCTGCCGGCCTGCCGGCGATATTATCGGCGCGGCTTTATATAGGGCGCTAGAGCATATTCAAGCACTAAAGGAGTTTTGCGAACTCTTCAATGCTGAGACCGGCCTGCCGAATGATGGAGCGCAGCGTGCCAGGCTCCAGGTCCCGGCCGGAATGGACGGGCACAGTCACCGCACGCGTGGGGTCTCCTGGAAAAGCCATGACATGATGGCTGCCAACGATCCGATCAACGACGAAGCCCGCCTTCGTCAAAGCGCGGATGACCTCCTTGCCGTTGGTGACGGGCAGCCGTCCGCCGCTCACTATGCCGCCACGGTGACGCGGTGAACTTCGGGGTATGTATCGGACGGAATGAGCAGACCGTGGTCGCGCCGATATTCGAGAACGGCTCGGATTGCTTCCTCGGCATTCGCGAGCGCGTCCTCCTCGCTCTCGCCTTCGGTGACGACTTCCGGCAATGCTGGGACGAGGACGGTGAAGCCGCCGCCTTGCTGCGGTTCGAGGATTACCGAAAAGCTGTAATTCTCCGCCACAATTTGCTCCTGCGGCTCATAGCTCTGCGTTAGTTGAGGAAGCGATCATGTTATCAAATCGAGGGGCATCGTCAACGACGAGGCCGCTGACATAGGATTGAATCGCATGCCTGCCTTTTCACTTGCTCCGGGCGCCATCGTCGACGGCTTTCGCGTCGGTGCCAAGCTTCATGCCGGCGGCATGGCGACCCTTTGGGAAGTGGCAGGCGGCGACGCAGACGTCCCGCTGCTCATGAAAGTGCCGATCGAGGACAGCAACGATCCTTTGACGATCGTCGGCTTCGAAATGGAGCAGATGATCCTGCCGCTTCTCCAAGGCATCCATGTGCCGAAGATCTTCGCGATGGGCGAGTTCGCGGCCCACCCTTATATTGTGATGGAGCGGATCACCGGCAGCTCTTTGCTGGGCAAGCTCGACGAGACGCCGCTGCCGGTCGAAGAGGTCGTCGCAATCGGCATCGCGCTCGCCGAAGCGCTCGACGACATCCACCGCCAGCATGTGATCCATTTCGACATCAAACCGTCGAATGTCATGATGCGGGAGAGCGGCGAGGCCGTGCTGATCGATTTCGGCCTTGCCCGGCATGAGAAGCTTCCCGACCTTCTGGCCGAAGAGTTTCGCGTGCCGATCGGCACGGCGCCCTATATTTCGCCGGAGCAGATCAAGCGCCACCGCAATGATCCGCGCTCGGATCTTTTCGCCGCTGGCGTCCTTCTCTATCACCTCCTCACCGGCCAGCGGCCGTTCGGCTATCCGCGCTCGGACCGCGGCCTGCGGCGGCGGCTTTGGCGCGATCCCATGCCACCCCGCGCGCTCAATCCGGCCTGCCCCGCCTTTCTGCAGGAAATCATTCTGCGCTGTCTCGAGACCGATCCCGAAGCGCGCCACCCGACCGCCGCCCAGCTCGCCTTCGACCTCAAACATCCCGAGGAGGTCCGGCTCACCGAGCGCGCCGGGCGGCGGCATCGGGACCCCTGGTTGAAGGCACTCAAGCGCTGGTATGCAATGCAGTTTACGGCCAGGCCGGATGCCACGAGCATGGCGCAGCGCTTGTCACTCGCACCCATCATTATGGTCGCCGTCGATATTGCCGAAAATGCCGAAACGCTGGCCGAGGCACAGCGCCACGCGGTCGAACGCGCGCTTGCGACCTCGTCGGGGCTTAGATCCGGCAATGCGTCAAATGTCCGCCTCGCCTGCGTCAATGTGTTGAAGACGAGCCGGCTCGCGCCCAACTATCCGCTCGATGACGAAGGCCGTAACATTCATGTCATGCGCCTCGTCGCACTCAAGCAATGGGCCCGGCTGCTGGCGCTCGGCACGGCGGAATTGACCATTCACGTGCTGGAATCGCCCGATCCTGCGGCAGCGCTCGTCGATTTCGCGACCGTCAATCGGGTCGATCAGATCATCCTCGGCGCCGGCCGCGACAGCGTCGGCGGGCCGCATCTCGGCCCCGTCGCGGCGCGCGTCGCGGCCGAAGCGCCCTGCACCGTCACCCTCATCAAAGCCCGCCGCACGCATTGAGGAAGATTGCAGTTAGGGATAGGCAATCCGGCCCTCTCGCATTATCTTTAGCAAACGCCAATTTCACGGATGATGCTTGATAACGATGAACCGCTTTGAACGTCGCCCTGTCTCCGCCGGAGAAGCCGAAGTCGAATATCTCGACGGGGAAATCCGCATTCTGCGTCCCGGCGCTTATGTGCGCTGCGCCGTCACCGGCACCCCGATTCCGCTCGAAGATTTGCGCTATTGGAATGTCGACCTCCAGGAGGCCTACGCCTCCCCCGAGGCCAAGCTGCACAAGCTCGGCCTCAAATTGGGGAAATGACAGGGGCTATGGCCCACATTGATCGGCTCATTCGCTCGCTCAGAGCTTACCCGGCGTGCGCCGAACCGCCTGCGCCAGGAAATGTTCCAAGAGATCGTCGAGCAGTCCAGCGTCCGAAAAGCTCATCTCGATGGGGATTGGCGTCGGCGCCGGCAAAGCACGGTCGAGCATGGCGTCGCAAGGACGGAGCCGGACAAAATCCTTCTCCGTCGTGACGAGAAGCGCATCCTGCGCTTTCGCGGCGCGCTGCAGGGGCGCTATGTCGTCTCGGCGATAGGCGTAATGATCAGGAAAGCTGGCGGTCCCGACGATGCGGGCGCCGACCTCGGCCAGCGTCTCGAAGAATTTGGCCGGGCGCCCGATTCCGGCAAAGGCATAGACGCGGCGATTTGCGAGCCCCGCTGCCCGATCCGCAGCAATGACGAGCCGCGCCCCGATCACCGGCTTGCCGAAGCGGCGCGCGCAGTCGGCCAGGCGGGCGCCTTGCGCGCCCTCGCCGACGACCAGCAAGGCGCTCATAAAATCGAGCTGGCCCGCCAATGGCGCCCGCAAAGGGCCGGCAGGCAGGCAGAGGCCATTGCCGATGCCGGCGCCGGCGTCGACGACGACAAGTCTCAAATCCTTTTCCAGCGCCGGATTCTGCAAGCCGTCATCGAGAATGAGGATGCTGGCGCCACGAGCCGCGGCAAGCCTTGCCGCTGCGATCCGGTCGGCCGAAACGAGGGTTGGCGCGACGCGGGCCAGCAGCAGCGCTTCGTCGCCGACATCTTGCGCAAAATCTCTGTCGGGATCGACCGCGATCGGCGGTCCATGTTCAGCCGCCGAACCATAGCCGCGGGACAGGAACCAGGGCCTTTGGCCCGAAGCAATGAGGCGTTGCGCGACCGCCATCGCTGTCGGCGTCTTGCCCGCTCCGCCAACCACCAAATTCCCGACGCAAAGAACCGGAAGTGGCGATCTGAACCCCGCCTGCCGCATGCGCCGCGCCGCGACGAGGCCATAAGCGGCGCCGAGCGGGGCCAAAGCCGCAACCAAAACTCCCCCCCATCCGCGCGGCTCTTCCTGCCACCAAAAGGACGGTGGCTGCCTCGATCGGATCATAGGGGCGGCACGGGCGAAGAGAGGCGCTCAGGCGACATCGCGCCATTCTTCGGGAGCGGGCGCATAGCGTCAAGCCGGCGCATACATTACGCGTGCTGATTGACCATGGCTTGCGCAATATGCGGCTCGATCGCCGCCATGGTCGCGGCTGCCGCTCCGCCGAGCCGCTCGACGGCCTCGCTCGCCGCGCGCGACATTTTGCGCAATTTTCCGGTATCGGCGAAAAGCACGGCAAGGACGCGGGCGAGTGCGTTCGCATCGCCGATCTCCGCGGCGCCGCGCGCTTCGTCCAAGGCCCGGTAGACCTCGGCGAAATTGCCGACATGCGGCCCATGCAGGACGGCGCAGCCGAGCTTTGCCGCCTCGATCGGATTTTGCCCACCGCCGCGGCCGATCAGCGACTTGCCGAGAAAACTGGCGCTCGCCAGACGATAGAAGAGGCCCAATTCGCCCGTCGTATCAGCGATATAGAGACCCGGCAGAGAGCTGGGATAAGGTTCGCACGAACGTTGCAGTGCGGTCACGCCCCTTGCCGCCGCCAGGTCGGCGATTTCGCCGCCACGCCGCGGATGCCGCGGGACGATGATCGTCAGCAGGCCGGCAAATCGCGAGGCCAATGCTTCATGTACGGCAATGGCGGCCTCATCCTCGCCGGGATGGATCGATGCCGCGACCCAAGTCGGCCGTGCGCCAATCCGCCCGGCCAGCAAGGCCAATTTTTGCGGATCGGCCGGCGGAGCGAGTACGTCATATTTCAGATTGCCGACGACTTGCACGCGGCGCATGCCGAGATCGCTGAAGCGTTCGCCGTCGGCGTCGCTTTGCGCCAAGCACAGATCGACGCTGTCAAGCAGGCCCGCGATAAAACCCGGCATGCGGCGCCAGCGTTGAAATGACTGAGGCGACATTCTGGCATTGACGAGGATCAACGAAATGGCGCGGCGTTTTATCTCGGTAAAGAGGTTGGGCCAGATTTCGGATTCTGCGACGAGAGCGAGGTCCGGACGCCAATGATCAAGAAAACGCACCAGAAATTTCGGGACGTCGAAGGGCAAATATTGGTGGAATGCGCCGGCCGGCAGACGCGGCGCCACCACAGCCGCCGCGGCCGTCGTCCCTGTCGATAACAAAACATTGAAGCCGCGGCCGGCGAGATATTCCAGGAGCGGCAGAAGAGCGAGACTTTCGCCGACGCTCGCACCGTGGAACCAGGCAAGCCGGCCTTCGGGCCGTGCCAGGCTCGGATAGCCGAACCTCTCGCCAATGCGTGCCGGATCTTCTTGTCCCCGCCTGCAGCGATAATAGGCGAGCAGAGGCGAGAATGGCGCCAAGCCGGCACTGGCAGCACGATAAAACGGGAAGATGGGTAGATCTATGATCACTGGAGGCACATGGCAGGCGGATCACCCGATCCAGGAGGGCAGTTTCTTGGCGGTCAAAAGCGACTGTTTGATGACAGGTCTGACAACTTCTGCCGTTACGGCATTTCGTGGGGCCAAGATTCTTACGTCGGTTTCTTATGCGGTCCTCGTTCGTGATTCACACAATCGGGAAATCGCCCTCCTATATTGAATTTAAGTGTTCTTTTGTCGACAGTCCGAATCCGCATTCCCACAAGCCGTTTCAGTGCTGTTTCGATGAATGCATGCGGCGCACGCTGCAAGACGCAGTCGGCTTCCCTTAAGTCAGCGCGGTCGCACCACAACCCATTGCCTATTTGGTTTCGCTCGGATCGAGCAGACGATGCAGATGGGCGATAAAATAGCGCATATGGGCATTGTCCACGGTCGCCTGGGCGCGCGCCTTCCAGGCGCTATAGGCCGAAGCATAATCGGGAAACATGCCGACAATGTCGATCTTGCTCAGATCGCGAAATTCAGTGCTCGACAAATCGGCGAGTTCGCCGCCAAACACCAAGTGGAGCAGTTGTTTTCCGGTCTCGTGCGGCATGGACAAACCCAAGTTCAAAGATTGGTGAGGCGCGCGAATGACGGCGGCCCGCCGTGCCCGCTCGTTTCTGCGGACCTTTTTTCGACCACGCGACGCTTTTAACGTGCCCGACTGCGCCCGCGCAAGGACCCTGCAGGCAAGCCGGCGGCGGCTTTCACTTTGTGCTGCTGCTTTTTGCTCGCGCGGCGCAGATGCGATGTCGGTAGGGGGCCCGCCCGCAGGCCATGCTTCAATTTTTGTCAGCGCGCGGTCTGACGCGAGACGTCGGCAAGTTTTCGGATCATTGCCCGCGCGCCCGCATCATCGCGCCGCTGATTTGGCTGAGAAGCTGCTGGGGTCCCACGATGAGTTCGCCATGTTGCGTGCTGGCGCGATTGTAGAGAAGCTCGCGGCCATAGAGGCTGGTCAGACGTCCGCCGGCCTCAGTCACGATGAGATCGGCCGCGGCTATGTCCCAATCATTGCTGTTGGCCGATACGAGCCCGGCATCGAGCGCGCCGGCCGCAACTTTGGCGATCCGCAGGGCGAGCGAAGGAATTTTCGGCAGCAGGTCGAATTGAAGACCGACACCACGCAATTCGGAAGCCATGGCGCGAGGTCCTGCGACGAGGGCGCTCGCATCGAGGCCCTTGCGCGTGGAGCAGCAAATGGCCTGTCCGTTCAACTGGGCGCCGCCATTTTTGACCGCCAGATAAGTTTCGCCAAGTGCCGGGGCATGAACGATACCGACGACAGGGCGGTGCCGATAAACGACCGCCACGGCGACGGCCCAGGCCCGCTCGCCGGCGGCGAAACCGCGGGTGCCGTCGATCGGATCGACGACGAGGACAAGCTCCTGGCCGAGCCTCTCGTCAGAATCAGCCGACTCCTCGGAAAGCCAGCCGGCATCCGGCAACAAAGCGCGCAACCTTTCTTCGAGATAGCGATTGACGGCGTGATCGGCCTCCGTCACCGGCGAACCGCCAGTCTTTTTGCTGATCGCGGCACTTGTCTTCGCGCCGGGTCGAAAGAAACCATGCGCAAGATCGCCCGCAGTTTGCGTGATCTCGACGAGCGCGGCGACAACGTCGTCCGTTGGCGCAAGGCTGTTCCAATCTCGGCGGGTGCCGGCCTTGGTCTTCAGCACGCCGAGGTCGGCCACATTATTCGCATTTCTTTTTGCAGGCAAAGGCTTCATGCCCGAAAACTCCCGAGCGGAGCGAAAACCATTTTCCGCTCAACCCACCTGGTCGATGGCGGTTCTCCTACGCCAAATTGCGACTGACGCGGAGACGTCACGCGCTGCGCTCCAGAAAAACTAGCCGACAAATCTTAACTCGCTCGAAACAACTTCGCCTATCGCAGCGTTAAAAAGAGCGAATTCGCGATTCACCAAAAAGATCATGCCATGCGCAACGATGGACTCCAACCTCGCCGTGGCGAGCTCTTTGTGGGCCGCACGCAGACTGCGTGCCACAGCAAACCAATGGCGCTCGTCTCACCTCATATAGGCGCGCGCCCACCTCTTTGCCCGAAATCGCCCCGCGTAAGTTTGCCGCGCATTTTGCTAAAATTTGCGCCTTTCGACCAAGGTCTCGACAGCCATAAGAAAAGGAAATCCCCAAAAAATCATATATTTACTATCTATTCAATTGGGCCAGCCGCACAATGGTCGCCGTGTTGATCTCCGCCGCCCGATCCGGATCCACGAAGAGGGCGCAGGGCAATCGGAACCGGCCATGTCCCTTCTCTCCCGTCATTCCCAGAGCTTTGCCGCGTCAGCGCCGGACTCGCGCGCTGACGGCGGTGTCCGCCAAATTCGCTTGAGCCCGCGTGGGGTCCGCATCGAGAGGCAGGTCGCCGGCATCAAAATGCTTTTGGCGGTCCCGATCCACGGCTATGAGGGCGTTGTCCTCACCTGTGACGAGCATGCCGAGCAGCGCTTCTATAAGATCGCGCTGGTCCATCAGGATCCGGAGCTCACGATCGAACTGCATGAGGCACTGGAATCGCCGGCGGTTTTGACCATCTGGCGGAGTTGGGCGGATTTCTTTGCCAAACCGGCCCTTTATCGCGAGACGGCGAGTGCAGCTCAGCGAGAGCTCTACAGCATAGCCTGGCCACGTCCACGCCGAAGGGGTCAGCCGCTCAACGAGCGCCGCCCGCGCTTTCTCAAACGGCGCCGCTGCGGCCGCTTGGACCGGATCGGCACAGAGCGCCGGGGCGCGCAAGAGACTTCGGTGTAAGAATAGGCTGGTAGAGCCGGCGCTCAATCGAGCATCAAGCTCCGATATTTACGGTGGGCATAGAGCAGTGCCTCGCCTCCCGACGCGATCTCCACCGCCTCGACGACGCCGATCATGATGAGGTGGGTCGTGACCTCCTTGGCCTCGACGAAGCGGCAATCAAAAGCAGCAAGCGCGGAGCTCAAAACCGGCGCACCCGTGGCGAGCTTCGTCCAGGCACCGCTGGTGAACCGCTCTTCGAGGTGCTGATCCGTGCGGCCGGCGAAAATATCAGAGATCGGCTGATCGGCCGAAGCCAGCGTATTGATGCAGAAGACGCCGTTTTCCATCATCCGCGCCGCGGAAGGCGAGGTCTTGTTGATGCAAAACAGCATCATCGGCGGCTCGACCGTGATCGAGGTGACGGCGGAAGCGGTAATCCCGCCGAGCCCGGCCGGCCCCGCCGTGGTGACGACATGAACCGCCGCCGCAACCCGGCTCATCGCTTCACGGAACCGCCCCGCATCGACCGCCGCGGCCGCTGCGAGCTGCGAACCTCCCGCCCCCGGATCATCAGTCATTTGGCTTCTCCTCAAGCTCGGTCCTGTGACGTTCGACGACACCGAACCCGGACGATCCAGAACCCGCTTCGGCCTCAATAGCAAGCCCGCCGCAGCTCTGCCGAAAGCTTCAGCAAAAAGCCCAGGCAGGAAGCCTGCCGAATAGGCGTTGCTGTGGCGTTCGCCGGCGCCGGCCATTATGGGATGCGAAGCCGCAATGAATCTCATCCGTGAAGGGATCGATGATGAAGCTTCGGAGTTTTTCGGCCCTCGTCTTGTCGGCTCTCTTCTCGTCGGGTCTGGTACTTGCGGGCTTGGCGCTTGCAGGCATGGATGCGATCGCCGCAGCACCGGCACCGATCAAGATCGGACTCGGCGGACCGATGACGGGATCGGACGCCGTCTTCGGTACGCAAATGCGCAATGGCGTCGAACAGGCGGTCCAAGACATCAATGCCGCCGGCGGCATTTTCGGCAGCAACCTCACCGTCGAGATCGGCGATGATGCTGGCGATCCCAAAGCGGGCGTGTCGGTCGCCAAAAAATTCGTCGGCGATCATGTGAGCTTCGTCATCGGCCATTTCAATTCAGGCGTGACCTTGCCCGCCTCTTCCATCTATGCAGACAACAATATTCTCGACATCACGCCCGCCTCGATAAATCCGCAGATCACCGAGCGCGGCCTCGCGACCGTGTTCCGCACCTGCGGGCGCGATGATCAGCAGGCCGGTGTCGCGGCGAAATTCCTCGCAAGCCTGGGCAATAAGAAAATCGCGATCGTCCACGACAAGACGACCTATGGCAAAGGTCTTGCCGACGAGGTCCGCAAAGAGCTCGCCGGGCTCGGGATCAAGGACGTGCTTTATGAAGGGGTGAATAAGGGCGAGAAGGACTATTCCGCCCTCGTCTCCAGGATCAAAGCCTCCGGCGCCGATATCGTGTATTGGGGCGGGCTGCAGACCGAAGCGGGCCTCATTGTCCGGCAGATGCGCGAGCAAGGCGTCGAAGCCGTCATGATGGCAAGCGATGCAATCGCCGGCGACGAATTTGCCACGCTCGGCGGCGACGCTGTCGAAGGCACCTATATGACCTTCCCCTCAGACCCGCGCGACCGGCCGGAAGCCGCCAAGGTGGTGAGGGAGTTCAAGGCGAAGAATGTCGATCCGGAAACCTATACGCTCTATGCCTATGCCGCAGTCGAGATCATCAAACAGGCGGCGGAGAAAGCTAAATCGCTCGATCCGACGGAGATCGCGAAACTCATGCATTCTGGCATGGTCTTCAAGACGGTGATCGGCGACATCGCCTATGATGCGAAGGGCGACATCACGCGCCCGGATTACAGCATCTTCATCTGGAAGAAGGGTCCCGACGCCAAGATCGGCTATGACCCATTGAAGAAGTGAGCCTCTCATGGTTCGGCGCGAACCTTCTCCCGCGTGCGGAGAAGGGCGGTTCAGCCCAGATTGGCGAGACCTGGAAAAGTCTGCAAAAGCCAATAGGACAGGTTCTGCATTGTGCCGGTGAGAAAGGCGATGCCGGTCGCAATGAGCAAGATGCCGACGATCCGCTCGACGAGCGCAAAATGCGCGCGAAAGCGCTTCAGAAAGCCGATGAAAGGTTCGAGCGCCACGGCGGCGAGAAGAAAGGGAATGCCGAGCCCCAGCGAATAGACGGCCAGAAGGCCGGCGCCGCGGCCCACCGTCTCTTCCGAGGCGGCGACGGCGAGAATGGCGGCCAGGATCGGCCCGATGCAGGGCGTCCAGCCAAAGGCGAAGGCGAGCCCCAAGACATAGGCGCCCCAGAGGCCGAGCGGCTTTTCGACCTGGACGCGCTTTTCCCGATACATAAACGCTACTCGGAACAGTCCGAGAAAATGAAGTCCCATCAAAATAATGGCGAGGCCGGCGAGGAGCGACAGAAAAGCCATGTGCTGGCGCAGCACTTGGCCGAAGACCGAAGCCGTCGCGCCCAACGCCACGAAAACCGTCGAAAAGCCCAGCACGAACAAGACCGCGGCCAGCAAAATATCGCGCCTGGCGCGGCCCACGCGCTCATAAGCGACATCCTCGACCGTCGTGCCGGCAATGAAGGTCAGATAGGGCGGGACGAGCGGCAGGACGCAAGGGCTCAAGAAGGAAAGAAGCCCGGCCACGGCCGCAGCAGGAAGCGTGACATCGGTTGCCATATCGTGGTTTTAGAGCCTCTCACGGCAAAGTGAAACCTTGTGTGTGGTCACAGTGCAGTGAGGCTATGACGGCGACGCCCGGCAGCGGAGCTTTTCTGCGCTCTGCGCTAATGATTGACGGCCCGCCGATTTTCCTCGTTGATAGTTGGATTAGCATATTCTGCGAAGCGGTCCGCTTAGTCTGCTTCAATAGCCCGCGCCAAGCCGGCATAGGCCGACAAGCTAAGGTAGAATTCGTTAAGCCCGAAACGCGAAAGGACGCCGCACTTTAACGTTTAAATTGGCGCGCCATGCCACATCGACTGAGGAATTTCAGCTCGGAATTTCACCATGAAACGACCGCCAAAGATTTTTCGAGCGCTTGGGCGCGCTTGGGATGAGCCGCAGGCATGAAAGTCCTCATCGCCTTTTTCTGTAATATTATCTTTAATTTCGTGATCGGCCTTCTGGTCGCGAAATTTCTCGGGCCGGCCGAATATGGCCAATTCGCTCTGGCCTTCGCCACGGCCGGCATCGTCCAGGCGGCGTTCTTCGATTGGCTGCGGCTCGGCGCCACACGCTTTTATTCCGAGCGGGTGCGCAGCGAAGATCCGGCGCTGCGGGCCACCCTCGACGTCTCTTTCGCCTTGATTGCCTTCGGCCTTTTGATCGGCGGGGCACTGCTGCTCTTCTCCGGCGTCAGTTTCTCTCTGTCGAACTGGCTCATCGGGCTCGCGCTCGCGACCGCGATCTCCAACGGCTTCTTCGACTATCACACGGCGCTGGTACGGGCGCGGTTCCATGACCGGCTCTACTCAAAACTCATCATCGTCAAGAATATTCTGGCATTCTGCCTCACCGGCGGCGGCGCCTTTTGGTTCCATTCGGCGAAAATGGCACTGATCGGCAGCATCATCAGCCTCTCGGGATCAGTTATCGCGGCGCGCGCCGCCTTGCGCGACCCAGGCGCCATGCCGCATCGCGCCACGCGCGCCATCGCCAAGGCCATTCTGCGCTATAGCATGCCGATCGTGGCCGCCAATCTCCTTTATGTCGCCATTCCGCTCGCCAACCGATCGATCATCGCGGTCCTCTACGGCTTTTCGGAAACCGGCCAATTCTCCCTCGCCTTTGACATCGGCAACAAGGCGGTGCTGGCGATCGGCTCGACTCTCGACGTCGTCCTGTTTCAGATCGCCGTCGCAACGCATGAGCGCGACGGCGCCATGAAGGCCAAAGAGCAAGTCGCGCGCAATATGGCGATCGTCATCGCCATTGTCCTGCCGGCCTGCACCGGGATTTGGTTGATCTTGCCTTCGATCGAACAGGTGATCGTGCCCGCCGCCTATCGCGGCCCATTCGGGGATTTGCTGACTCTGATGATGGGCGGGCTCTTCTGCTCGGCGATCATCCAATTCGGTCTCAATCCGATTTTTCAGATCGCCAAAAGAACAGCGCCGCTCATCTCCGCGGCGGCGGTCGGCTGCGTCGCCGATGCGATCGTGCTCTTTCTCCTGCCGCGCGAGGCGGATGCGTCGAGTTTCGCCGCGGCGCAGACCTGCGGCTTTGCCGCTGCCTTTTTGACCCTCGTCTTCGTGGCGAGCTTTTCGAAGCCGCAATGGCCGAGTCTGCGCGATATTGTGAGCACGATCCTCGCAACCATGGCGATGGCGGCGGCGCTGCTGCCGCTGCGCGAGCATGATCCCGGCTTCAAAACGCTCATCGAGCAGATCATAGCCGGCACTGTGATCTACAGCGTCTTCGTCGCGAGTTTCGACATCGCCGGCTTGCGCACGATCCTCTACGCCAAGCTGCGCGCGCATGTGGCAGGGCTGCAGCTGCCGTGATGGGGAGTCGCGCGGTTTGAGATCTAGGAACGACAATGCCGCGCACGATAATCGTGCCAGATGCGGCGGCGGCTGATCGTGTCCCAGAGGCCGTCGACGCTACCGCGTCCTCTTGTCTTGTAATCTGCCGGCCCATTGATCCAAATCAGTGATGTTACGGCTTGCTTGCTTTATTTGCGATGCATCGTACAGCGCTTAAAAGATGGTCGGCATGGTCATCAAAAAATCATTTCTGAGAACCGCCGCAGTTGTCAGCGCACTTGCCTTGGTCTCTTCGCCTTTCTATCCGGTAGGAGCACTCGCAACGCCGACGCGGCTCGAATGCACCCTGACGAGCGCCGGAGCCGACGGCAAGCAGACAACTCGCAAAATCAGCATCGTATTTGACGCCGAAGCGAAGACGCTTGACTTCTACCAAGGGTCTCAACGCCAGGCATTGGCGCACGTGACAATCAGCACTATTTCCATCGATGGCTACACCGATAATATGAGTATAGGCATAGATAGGTCTTCATGGGCGATTGTTGTCCAGACTTATTTGCCAGACCACACCCTGGCAGAATTTGGCGCCTGCAAGCCGGCGACTATGCCAGCGCACTGACGCAAGAGGTTGAACGCGCACGGGGCTGGTCGTCCGCCTCGTGCTATGGCTATTTGTTGGCATTGAACCGCTGACGCAGCCCAGAAATCTCAAGGCTATAAAGACTTATACCAAATCTTTGAATGGGTGACTCATGCCATCTCTCGAAGATGACGATCATGGCGAGTGGAGCGTCATTGCGAGGAGCATCGCAGGCAAGTTTACGCAGGCTGCGTAAACTTGCCTGCGTAGCGACGAAGCAATCCAGTCTCGTTTTTGGCGCATCTGGATTGCTTCGCTTCGCTCGCAATGACGGCGGCAGCCATAGGTTCTTATCAGAGAGATCGGGTATTAGTTCACTCATACCGCAGCGCTTCGATCGGATCGAGGCTTGCTGCCTTTCGCGCTGGATAAAAGCCGAAGAAAACGCCGACCGCGACAGAGAAGAGAAATCCCCCCGCGACGGCCGTAAGCGAAAAGGGCGCTGGCCAGCGCAAGAGGATGGAAATCGCTGCCGAGAACAGGACGCCTGTTACGATGCCTGCGACGCCGCCGCTGACGCTCAAGAATACGGCTTCGGCGAGAAATTGCAGGAGCACGTGCAAACGGCGCGCGCCGATTGCCATTCTGAGACCGATTTCGCGCGTTCGCTCGGTGACTGAGACGAGCAGAATGTTCATGATGCCGATGCCGCCGACGAGAAGCGAGATCGAGGCGACGGCGGCGAGAAGGAGCGCCATGATGCGGCTGCTGCTTTCGGCCGTTTCCACAAATTGGCTCAAGTTGCGGACGTCGAAATCTTTGATTTGGCCCGGCTTGATGCGATGGCGGCGCATCAGGGTTTCGGTCGCTTGCCGGATGGCCGCTTGGACCTCTTGCTGAGTCACGGCCTGAACATAGATGTGATTCACGAGTCCTGTCACCCTCGGCTGCAAATTATAGGGGTTGGGCGGCGGCAGATAAGGCCAGTTGATCGGTGTTTGCGCTTGCGTCGGCGCCGCGACGCCGAGCACTTTGCGCTCGGCCGTCGAGAAGGGAGTCATCAAGATATCGTCCTGATCTTGGCCGAAGGGCGATTGGCCTTTGGCCGCGAGAACGCCGATGACTTGAAGCGGCACGCTTTTGACCTGGATATAGGCGCCGATCGGATTCTCGCCCAGGCTGAAGAGCTGATGATAGACCGTCTGACCAATGAGGGTAACGAGAGCAGCCCTGTTCTCGTCGTCCCGCGTGATGGCGCGGCCTGCGCCAATCTGCCAATTCGTGATCGGCGGATAGTTGACGCTCACACCCTGAATGGTCGTCGTCCAGTTTTGATTGCTATATTGGATCTGCCCTGTCTGGCGGATGTCATAGCCGACTTGAGCGACCGCAGGGTCTTCCCGGTGGATGGCGTGCGCGTCCTCGACTGTGAGCGTGCTGGCGCTGCCGAAGCCGGCCCGGATCCCGCCGAGCGTGACGGCGCCCGGCAGGATGACGACGACATTGGTGCCGAGGCTCTCGATCTGTTTGCGGACCGCCTCATCGGCGCCTTGGCCGACGGCGACCATGACGATCAAAGCGGCGACACCGATGAAAACGCCCAGCATGGTGAGTGCAGAGCGCATTTTGTTGCGCCCGATCGCTTGTGCTGCAGCTGCGAGAATCATCAGCGCAAAGGACCAGGAGCCGGTGGCACCGATGGCAGCGGCGGCGCGTGATTCCGATGTGGGAGGAAGCGAAACTTGCGGGCCACCTGTCGTAATTTCGGGCGCAGCCTCCAATCGTCCTTTCTTGCTGACCCGCTCATCGGAAATGATCTCACCGTCACGCATGGTGACGACACGATCTGCATAAGCGGCTATATCGGCCTCATGCGTGACGACGATGATGGTGACACCTTGTTGGCGGTTCAGCGCGACCACAGTTTCCATGATCTCATGCGAGGTTTTCGTATCGAGATTGCCGGTCGGCTCGTCGGCAAGCAGCAGGCCAGGCGCGTTGATCAATGCGCGCGCGATCGCCACCCGCTGCTGTTGGCCGCCGGACAGCTGGGCCGGTGTGTTGCGTTCGCGGTCGCTCAATCCGAGCAATTGCAGCGCTGCATGGGCGCGTTCGAGGCGGGTTGCGCGGCTCTCTGGCCCGGCGGCCGCATAATACAGCGGCAGACTGACGTTTTCGATGGCGCTCGTGCGCGCCAGCAGATTGAAGCTCTGGAACACAAACCCGATCCGCTCGCTGCGAATCCGCGCCAGATCCGGCTCATGCAATGCCGCGACATCTATCCCTTCGAAAAAATAATGGCCGCTTGTCGGCCTGTCGAGGCAGCCAAGGATCGACATGAGAGTCGATTTTCCGGATCCAGAGGCACCCACGATGGCGACGAATTCGCCGTGCTCGACAGTGAGGTTGATGCCTCGCAACGCTCGTACTTCGACATCGCCGACAATGAAGGTCCGCGTGACATTCTCGACTCTCAACAGAGGTTCAGACATCGCTGATCCGCGTCCTGAGTTAAAGCCGCGGCACGGGCAGGCTCGATTGCCCATGGTTACCGCGCTCTTCGCCGACGATGACGGGATCGCCTGGTTTGAGATCGCCCTTGGTGATTTCGGTGAAATTGTCGTCGTCGAGCCCCGGCACGACACTGACGGCCGTGGGTGTGCCGTCGCGCAACACCCAAATGCGTCCTACCCTGTTCTCCGTCCCGGTCGGAGGCGCCGAAGCCGGTTGAGGAGCCGCCCTGAGGCCACCGGGCGAGTAGCGCAGCGCCTGATTGGGAACGCGGATTACGTCATTCTTATTTGCGACGATGATACGCGTCGAAGCGGTCATCCCCGGCTTCAAGGCCAAATCCTTGTTGTCGACGCCGACAACCGCATCGAAAGTGACGACATTCTGCACCGTCTGCGGCGACTGGCGGACCTGGACGATCGTCCCTTGGAAAATCCGCCTCGGATAAGAATCGACGGTGAATGTCACGGCATCCCCCAGCTTGACACCGCCAATGTCGCCTTCGCTGGTATTTGTATCGACTTGCATGTCCGCAAGGTCCGTCGCAATCAAAAAGAGCGTCGGCGTTTGAAAGCTCGACGCGACCGTCTGCCCTTGAGTGACGGCGCGGGATACGACGACGCCTTCCACTGGCGAAACGATATCTGTATAGGCAAGATTGACGTTCGCACCTTCGACCATGGCCTCGTCGAGTTTGACGGTCCCTTCGTTCTGCTGGACAACATAAAACTGGTCCTCAGCTTGCTGGCGCGCGATCGCGTTTGTCTCTGTAAGCTTCTGGTAGCGGATGAGATCCACCCGGGCCTCGGCGAGCAAGCCCTGGTCGCGTGCCAGCTGGCCGGAATACTGGTCGAGAACCGCCTTGTAAGGGCGCGGGTCGATTTTCGCGCAGATCTGTCCGGCCCTTACAAGCGTGTTGTAGTCGCAGAAGACCTGTTGAATGGTTCCCGATACATAAGCCCCGACGATGATCGTGAGCACCGGATTGACGGTACCTGTCGCGTTCACCACCCGGGTGACGCTGCCCAGCGTCGCAGGCATCGTCAGATAATGCACGCTCGGCCTGCGCCAGCTATTCCACCAGACCGCGCCGATTGCCGCCGCGAGGATCAAGACGATAGAGATGACGAGCCAGCCGCCGCGTCCGCGGCGTTGCTTTCGCGGCAACGCTTTCTCGGCAGGTGGCGCCGCTTGCCGAGCGAATGGCTTCGCTTCGACCCGGTCGTTCATTGATATTGGACTCCAATAAATATGAACCATTATGCGGCTGGGGCATGGGCAGCCAATTGACCTGGCTCAACCACCAGAATGCCAAACAAGAGGCAGACTATTTCTGCGCTATCTGCGCGCGAAAGGCCGAAACCAGCCAAGCCCCGACAAAGTCTCGCCGCGCGGCCGGTATTCGCAGCCGACGTATCCGGCATAGCCGAGCCGATCGATCTCCTCGAAGAGGAACGAAAAGTTCAGCTCTTCCGCATCAGGCTCCTGGCGTGACGGCACGCTTGCGACCTGGACATGCCCGATCTGCGGCAGCAGCGCACGAAAGGCGAAAGTCACATCGCCATGCAGGATCTGGCGGTGATAGACGTCGAACTGCAATTTCACATTCGGCATTTGGAGCTCGTCGATGAGCTGCAAAGCTAGCCCATAATCATGCAGGAAATAGCCAGGAATGTCGCGGCGATTGATCGGCTCAAGCAGGAGCTCGATGCCTTCCTTGGCGAGCGCTTCGGCGGCAAAGGCAACGGCGCGCCGATAGGATTTGGCAGCAGCCTGATCCTGCGGCTCGGCGATCCCCGCCATCATATGAAGCTTCTTCGTGCCGGTCGCCTTGGCATAGGCGAGCGCCTGCATGACGCCCGCCTTCAGCTCTTCGAAACGCTCCGGCAGTGCCGCGAGCCCGCGCTCGCCGGAGGCGAAATCGCCGGCCGGGAGATTGAAGAGCGCCTGGACGAGATGATTCTTCGCCAATCGCGCAGCAATCGCATCCGGCGCAAACTCATAGGGAGACAAATATTCGACGGCCGGAAAGCCCGCATCGGCCGCAGCGTCGAAGCGATCGAGAAAACTCCATTCGCCGAACATGAAGGAGAGGTTTGCGGCAAAGCGCGGCATCAGGCCTTTCGCTAAAATCGCTGGGCACAAGCATTCGGCAGAGCACGCGCCGCGGCGGCGCAATTTAGCCGTCGCCAAAGCATTTTGTATAGTGAATTTATTTAATCACTATACCAACTCCACTTGCCGGAAGGTGTGACCGCCCAGGAATGGTTCGACAAGCTCTGCCGCGCCTTTCCACGAATTACAGCCCATTGTCCGGCGGACGCGGCGCCTTCAGGACTCTCACCGACGAATTTTCCGCGCTGTGACTGACTGAACGACACGACCACGGCTTTCGCCAGCATTGGTGATGTTGCCGAAACTGTTTCGGCTTTGTGTCGCCGCCCCCGACGGACAAAATTGTCCCAACGGAACATCGGGCGCCGCCGCGGCCGCGTGCAAAAATATCGGCGCTTGGCGCCGCCAAACATGAACGCTTGCAAGTTAGCTCTGGATGTTGCTGTCGTCATCATCTATCGATTGGCGCATAGCTTGCTTTGCTCGAATTACACATAATAGATGCGGGAGGATTGTTCCTATCTTTGACGCCTGATCCACCGAGCCGCAGGCAGAGCGGTTCGGTTCTCTCGAATGTCAGAGAACTGTAAGACGGGATTTCAGGCGCGCGGATCGAGACGCTTTTACTACCGAGCCCAAACTTCCAAAAAGAGGCCGAGCAAATTTTAATCGATGGGCTCGGCGAGGAGGCAGCAAGCAAATGGCCGGTAACGCACGATGGAGGCTATAAGGATTGGCGGTGCCTCGCAATTATAAGCGCCGTGGGTTGGCCGCTAGGATCGAGCGTAGGAAGAAGCGTGTAAGAAGTGCCTTCCAGATTGCCGCGCTTGTCTATCGCTGGAATGGTGATCAACTCGAGGTTCTCCTCGTCACCTCGCGCGAGACACGCCGCTGGATTCTCCCCAAGGGCTGGCCTGTTCCGGGCCAAACCGCGGCAGCAACCGCCGAACAAGAGGCAGAGGAGGAAGCAGGCGTTTTCGGCCATGCGATGAAAAAGCCGATCGGCCGGTATGCCGCCATCAAACGGATCGGCGAAGCCTCTCTGCCCTGCGAGGTGGAAGTCTATCCGCTTCAATTCGTGAAGCAAAAGCAGAAATGGAAAGAACGCGGCGAACGCTGCTGCCATTGGCTGCCGGCCGCAGAGGCTGCGGAAACGGTCGCCGAGCCGGAGCTCGCGGCAATCATTCGCAACTTTGCCGATGAGACGCGGCGGCCGGTCAAAGCCTCACGCTCGGCCTGAGCGGTTCTCGCCCGGAATTGGCGTGCCGATCCCGGAATTGTCCGCACATGAGGCATGGCCTTAAGCGGGATGAGGAAAAATGGGAACCGGTTTTCCGGCGCAATCAAGTTGACGCGGATTGCGTGAACTTATCTGCGCATCCCGCTCTAAAAACTATGTGAATCGATCACGTTTATAAGACATCGGACAGATCCGATGTCTCAAGCATGACTTTGGATTGATTTAATCCAAAGTCATTGTGATCTAGAACGCCGACCCCGCTTTGCGGGATCGGCTATCGATATCGTCTCACCGTTTGCGCGCCGGCGGCCGGCGGCCGGGCAGATGCCGCCGCATGGGCTTGCGCGTCGCCTTTTTCGTCGCGGCCTTCTTCACGCCGGCCTTTTTCGCCTGAGTCTTTTTGACGATGGCCTTGCGCATAAGGGCTTTTTTCGCGGCGATTTTCCGCATCGGCGCCTTCTTGACGACGGCTTTCTTGGCCACGGCCTTCTTGGCGACGCCTTTCTTGACGACAGCTTTCTTGGCGACGGCCTTCTTCGCAACGGTCTTCTTCACAACAGGCTTGCGCGCTGGTGCCGCGGCGCGCAGTTTTCGCATTGCGGTCTTTTTCGTCGCGACCTTCTTGCCGACGACTTTTCTGGCCGGCGATTTTTTCGCGGCGACTTTTTTCGCAGCCATTTTTTTCGCAGGCGCCTTTTTGGCCGCGACCTTTTTGGCAGCTGCCTTCTTTGCCGGACGTTTGCGCGGCTGCGGCGGAGCGACCACAATCGCCGGAGGCGCAGCAGGCGCCGCAGCCGGGCGAGGTTTACGCGGCTTTCTCGGCGGCGGCAGCGGCACAGGCAGAGCCAGCGCCGGCATGGCTTCAGCCTGCGGTGGCATCGCTGCGGTCGGTGCCATTTCACCCTGAACTTCGACCGCAGCTGCCGGCGGTTGGCGCGGCGCTCTCGGCTTACGCGGCTTTTTGGCGGGCGGCGCCTCTGGTGCCGCCTCGTGCTCAGGCTTTTCTGCCACTACGGGTTCCTCAGCCGTCAAAAATTCAATGGCCGCCTGGTTGAAGCCCTCGGGATCTTCGACGCAGGACATATGCGCGGTTTCGAGCGTCACCAGTTTGGCGCCGGGAATGGCGCTCGCGACGAGAGCGCCGACGCCGGGCGGCGTGATCGGATCATGCCGGCCGACGATAACGAGCACCGGATTGGTGATCGCCCGGATCGCCTCGCGCTGGTCCATGTCGCGGATTGCGGCGCAGGCGCCGGCATAGCCTTCCGCAGGGGTTGCCAACAACATGTCCCACAACCGGTCAACCTCATCAGGATGATGTTCGCGGAAGGCTTTGGTGAACCAATTTTCGAGCACGGAGGGCGCCAGACTCCCGAGTCCCTTCTCATGCACGGCCTTGATGCGCTCGTTCCACATGTCGGGATTGCCGACCTGCGCGGCGACATTAGCGAGGACGGCGCGGCCGATCCGCTCCGGCGCATGGGTCAAAAGCCACAGCCCGACCATGCCGCCTTTGGAGAGACCAAGCCAATGGACCTTTTCGAGCTTGAGCGCGTCGAGGATCGCCAGCGCGTCCTGACCGAGCTCGGCCATCGAATAAGGACCCGGAGTCACGACGCTCGCGCCATGGCCGCGGCCATCATAGCGCACAATGCGGAAATGCCGCAAAAGCTCCGGCATCAGCCGGTCGAACACATGCAGATTCGTGCCGAGCGAATGCGCAAGCATCAGCACAGGCGCCCCTTCTTCCCCTTCGACGAGGACGTTGAACGCCTCGCCCGCAACCATCATCTCGGTCATGCCTCACCCCCGAAACGAACCATCTTCACGCCGCCTCAATCAGGCTCTGCTAAGTTTACCAGAGTAGCCTTCTCTTTTCATGCTGCAATAGAGTCATCGCGAATAAAATGAAGAATCATTGCATGGCGACGGTCATGAACGGCGCCATGACCATTCCCACGGACCGCGCGGCCGGAGAGCTGAGCTCCCTGATTCCGCTGTGTCGAAGGCCTGCATCCCGCGCTGCGAATCATTGGAACGGATCAGCGCAATGATTTTTCTGCTGTAGCGAAGGTGAAGATCGGGCTTGTTGGCGCCGCATTGCAAGGGCTCAGCGAGGGCTGGGGGGTCCTCGCCGATCGCGACGCGCCCAATTCCCATCGCCTGATCGGCCGCGGGGAAGGCCGAATTCGGCCTGGACACATGAGCTCGATCTGCGGCCCTATAGGGAAAGTTTTTGAGGCCGTCTGGTCGGCTCCGCCACGCCCCGCATTTTGCCCGTCGGTTCTGCCGGAATTTTAAAATAATACCCAATCATGCGTTAGTTGTTGTTTCGACACATGATCCTATCTGAAAATTCGCCGCATCTCCAAATTTAGCCCGCCGCCGCGCCGGAACGATTGGTCCAAGGACGCGTTTTGCCGATCAAGATCTTTCTCGCAAGAAGCGCCACGCCCCATAGAGCATTTTCAGCAAAAGTGGATACCGGTTTTGCGGCTGAAAATGCTCTAATTTTTTGAATGAGAGCGGTTTCAGGTTGCGTGTCCACACGCAACCTGAAACCGCTCTAGAGCCGGAAAGGCCCGAAATGTCCGCAGCCAAAGCCAGCGCCAGCCTCAAAAAGTCGCCGCAAGATCGAGCCCTGCCGCCGCCGCAATCGCTCGCCGAACGTTTTCGTTCCGTGCGCGAGGCGACCGAGGCGCTTGCCGCGCCGCTCACCGCCGAAGACCAGACGGTGCAGTCGATGCCCGACGCGAGCCCGACCAAATGGCATCGCGCCCACACGAGCTGGTTTTTCGAAGCCTTCTTGCTGCAGCCGCATCATGCAGGCTACCGGCCTTTCGATCCGCATTTCTCCTATCTCTTCAATTCTTATTACGAGGCGGTGGGGGCACGCCATCGGCGCGCCGCGCGGGGCTTGATCACGCGGCCCGGCATTGCGGAGATCGCCGCTTACCGTGCTCATGTCGACGCGGCCATGGCGGCGCTGCTCGCCGATCCGAGCCCGGACATCGCCGCTCTCGTGGAGCTCGGCCTCAATCACGAGCAGCAACATCAAGAATTGCTGCTGACCGATATCAAACATGCCTTCGCCGCCAATCCGCTCGCCCCGGCCTATGGCCCGCCGCCGCTCGCGGAGGCCGCCGTCGAGGCGCCAAAGCTCGAATGGATCGACATGGCCGGCGGGCGCCATGCGATCGGCCATCAAGGCGATGGCTTTGCTTTCGACAATGAAGGGCCGGCGCATGAAGCTCTGCTGCAAGATTTCAAGATCGCCAGCCGGCCGGTCAGCATCGGCGAATATCTCGATTTCATCGAAGATGGCGGCTATCGGTGCGCCTCTCTTTGGCTTTCCGACGGCTGGGCCCTCGTCAATGCCGAAGGCTGGCAAGCGCCAGCCTATTGGGACCATCAAGACGGAAACTGGTCGGCCTATACGCTCCACGGCTGTCTGCCGCTCAAGCCTGCCGAGCCGGTCTGCCATGTCAGCTATTATGAGGCCGCCGCATACGCTGTCTGGGCCGACAAGCGACTGCCGACCGAGTTCGAATGGGAGGTCGCGGCGCGGCACTCCGCCGGCGGGCAAGAGCGGGCGCCGCATATAAGGCCGCATCCGCGCCCGCTCGTTCAAGGCTTCCATCAGGATGTCTGGGAATGGACCGGCAGCGCGTACCTTCCCTATCCGGGCTACCGCCCTGCCGCCGGCGCGGTCGGCGAATATAATGGGAAATTCATGATCAATCAGATGGTGCTGCGCGGCCGCTCCTGCGCGACGCCGCCGGGTCATGATCGTCGCACCTATCGGAATTTCTTTCCGCCCGCCGCACGCTGGCAGTTCACAGGCTTCCGCCTCGCACAGGATCAATGAGATGACGAACACTTTGCAGAAGCTTCAGGATCTGGAGCCGTCGACAGAGGAATTCCATGCCGCCGTCTACGCGGGGCTCCGCCAGAGCGAAAAATCACTGCCGTGCAAATTCTTCTATGATGCGGAAGGCTCGCGTCTCTTCGAGAAGATTTGCGACCTGCCCGAATATTATCCGACCCGCACGGAATGCCGCATTTTGGAAAAACATGCCGGCGACATCGCGCGCTTGATCGGACCAAGAGCGCGTCTCGTCGAATTCGGCTCCGGCGCCGGCGTCAAGATCAGGCTCCTTCTCTCAGCCCTCGAGCGGCCGACAGCCTATGTTCCCGTCGATATCTCGCGCCTGCATCTGCTTGCGGCCGCATCGAGCCTGGCTAAGGATTTTCCGCATCTCGCCGTTGCACCGATCTGCGCCGATTATACGAAGGCCTTCACCGTACCGGCGCCGGCCGGCACTCTACCGGCCGTCACCGTCGGCTTCTTTCCGGGGTCGACGATCGGCAATTTCACGCCGGAAGAGGCGTGCGCCTTTCTCGAAAGCGCGCGCTTCCTGCTCGGGCCCGGTTCGGCGATGATCGTCGGGGTCGATCTACGCAAGGAAGAAGCGGTTCTGGTGCGCGCCTATGATGATGCGGCCGGCGTGACCGCGGCCTTCAATCTCAATCTTCTGCGAAGGATCAATCGCGAACTCGGCGGGACATTTCAGCTCGACCAATTTACCCATCTCGCGCGCTGGAACGATTCGCTCGGGCGGATGGAGATGCATCTCGTCAGCCGCCGCGCGCAACATGTGGAGATCGGCCGCGATCGCTTCTTCTTCCAAGAAGGCGAGACGATCCATACCGAGAACTCGCATAAATATACGCTCGATCAGTTCCAGGCTTTGGCGCGCGAAGCTGGCTATGAGCCGCTGGCGGTGTGGACCGATGCGGCGAAGCTCTTCTCCGTGCATCTCTTCTGTGATGCGGGATCATCAGGAAAGGCGGATTGAAGAGCCGCGGCTCGATTCGCCAAAGCCTCACCCCATCGGCACATTCTTCTCCAAATCTTTAAGCCAGGCATGCGCATTGCCGTCAGACGGCGCGCGCCAATCGCCGCGCGGCGAGAGCGAGCCCCCTGCCACGACCTTCGGCCCGTTCGGCAGCGCCGAGCGCTTGAATTGGCTCATGCCGAAGAAACGCTTGATGAAAATTTCGAGCCAATGCCGGATCGTGGCGAGATCATAGGCATGGCGCCGCTCGTGCGGAAAATCCTGCGGCCATTGCCCGCGGGAAATATCGGCCCAGGCGTGCCAGGCGAGAAAGGCGATTTTTCCCGGCCGAAATCCATGCCGCAAAATATAGTAGAGATTGAAATCCTGCAGCTCATAGGGTCCGATCGTGGCTTCCGTGCTCTGCACCGCGCCGGAAGTATCGGCCGGCACCAGCTCGGGCGAGATTTCGGTCGCCAGAATGGCGGCAAGCGTTGCGAGGACTCCCTCGTCGAATTGCTTCGTCGCAATCGTCCAGCGGATCAAATATTGGATCAAGGTTTTCGGCACGCCGGCATTGACGGCGTAATGGGACATTTGATCGCCCACTCCATAAGTGCACCAGCCGAGCGCGAGTTCGGAGAGATCACCGGTGCCGAGAACCAGCGCCTGATGCATATTGGCGAGACGGAACAGATAGTCGGTGCGTAGGCCCGCCTGGACATTCTCGAAAGTCACGTCATAGAGCTTTTCGCCTTTGGCGAAGGGATGCTCGATGTCGGCGAGCATCTGTCGCGCCGCGGGCTTGATGTCGAGCTCATGGCTCGCCACGCCGAGCGCCTGCATCAAGGCGAGTGCATTGGCTTTGGTGACTTCGCTCGTCGCAAAGCCGGGCATGGTGAAGGCGAGAATATTGCTGCGCGGCAGGCCGAGCCGGTCCATTGCCTTGGCGGCGACGATCAGCGCATGGGTCGAATCGAGACCGCCCGAGACGCCGATGACGAGCTTGGCGATGCCCGCCGCGGCAAGCCGCTGTTCGATCGCGGCGACTTGAATATTATAGGCCTCATAGCAATCCTGCGCCAATCTTTCGCGGTTCGACGGCACGAAAGGAAAGCGCTCGATCACCCGTTCGAAGCCGATGTCATCGCTCGGTGGCGCGAGGCGGAAGCCAATGCGGCGAAAGCTCTTGGCTTTGGCGGCGTTGCGTCGATTGTCGTCAAACGTGCCTTGGCGCAGCCGCTCCTGCATCAAAAGATCGAGATCGATGTCGGCCAGCACATATTGGCCCTGATCCGGAAAGCGCGGCGATTCCGCCAGGATCACGCCATTCTCCACGATCGAGGTCTGGCCGTCCCACGCAAGATCCGTCGTCGATTCACCCGTGCCGGCTGCGGAATAGAGATAGGCGGCAAGACAACGCGCCGATTGCGACTGGCACAGCAGGCGGCGCGTATCGCTCTTGCCGATGGTAATGTTGCTTGCCGAAAGATTGGCGAGCACGGTGGCACCGGCGAGCGCCGCGGCGGAACTTGGCGGGATCGGCACCCAGAGATCTTCGCAGACCTCCGCATGGACGATGAGATTTTCGACATCTTCCGCGACAAAGATGAGATCGGGGCCGAAGGGCGCCTTATGCGCGCCGACTCTGATCTCGCCGCCCTCAGTCCCTTCGCCTGAGGCGAAATGGCGACGCTCGTAGAATTCGCGATAGTTCGGCACATGGATCTTCGGCACCACGCCGAGAAGCAGCCCACGATGGATGGCGAGCGCACAATTATAAAGCCGCCCTTTATGGCGCAAGGGCGCACCGACGAGAATGAGCGGCATGAGCACCTTGGAAGCTTCGATCATATGATCGACGGCCTCGACGACGCCGGCGAGCAAGGTCTCCTGCAACAAGAGATCGTCGATCGCATAGGCCGACAGCGCCAATTCCGGAAACACCGCGATCGCCGCCGATTTCTCATGCAAGCGCGCGAGCATATCGAGGATCGCGGCCGCATTGGCCGCGGGCTCAGCAAGGCTCGCGCGGTCCGTGCAAGCCGCGACGCGAACGAAGCCCTGCCGGTAGATCGATCGAAAGCTCATTTTGTGTTCCGGGATCAAATTTCAGGCACCGAATTCCATCGGCGCGGGCCAACCGCGCCGCGATGCGGCATCCAGCATCGGCGCGGCCACTCATCCTTAGGCGGCCACCTCATCCTTAGCATGTCTCCACATGGATCACATGTCCTCACATTGTCGTAGTAAATTGATGAACTCATCTGCACAGCGCGCCTTGCAAGCATTGCAGGCGATTGACTCGAACGAGGCGCAACCGCGGCGCCGAAATGCCGGGCCTTCATCTCCCGTTCATGCGCAAAAACCTAGCTTCCATCCAGCCGAGATCTGCGTGGCATTTTCACAACAGCGAAGGCGCCGCCCGCCGCACAATCTCGAGCGTTTTGGGTAATGGACCTATGATCCGTCAAGGCAAAGATGAGAGGAGGTCTGGAATGCGTCTTCTTTCGACCCTCGCAGCGAGCGCATTGGCTGCGAGTTCAATGTTTTCGGTGGCGGTTGCTGCCCCGATCGTCGACCAGAGCGGCGTGCGCCAAGCGACGGCGAACTTCGCTTCCGTCGAGGAGGCACAGTACCCTTACCCCTATCCCTACGCGGGCGGCTATCCCTATCCATATGCGGGCGGCTATTGGGGTGGGAATCCTTATTGCTGGTATGGGAACGCTTGGCGCGGCCCAGGCTGGTATTGGTGCGGCTATGCGTGGCGCCGCGGCTTCGGCTGGGGCGGCCCCTGGGCCTGGGGCTGGGGCCGTGGCTGGGGCCGTGGCTGGGGTGGGCGCGGCGGCTTTGGCGGACATGGTGGGCATCACCATTGAGCAGCCATGCGCCTCCTCGCGAGGCGCCTCGCGCGCATGATCTCGAATGTTGTTCGACTGCGGATCTGTGATCCGTCGAGCTAAGGATAAGGGAGGTTTTAGAATGCGTCTTCTTTCGACCGTCGCAGCGGCAGCATTGGCTGCGAGTTCCATGTTTTCGGTGGCAGTCGCGGCCCCGATCGCCGACCAAACTGCAGTGCAGCAAGCGACTGCGACTTTCGCGCCGATCCAGAAGACCCAATTCTTCTGGGGCGGCTATAATTATTGCTGGTATCCGGTCGGTTGGCACGGCCCGGGCTGGTATTGGTGCGGTTATGCCTGGCGCCGCGGCTATGGCTGGGGCGGCGGTCGCGGCTGGCACGGCTGGGGCCACGGCGGTCATGGCGGTCATGGCGGTCATGGCGGTCACGGCGGTCACGGCGGACACCACGGGCATCATTGAGTCCGGACGATAAGATGCCTGCACCGCCGTGATCACGGCGGTGCAGGCAAAGCTTGAGCGTGGATTACGATTTGGTCGCGCAGGCACTGCTCCAAACCTTGGAGCAGTGCCTGCGCGACACTTCCATGCCTGAGGCACAAAACGCAAACCGTCAGCCACATGCTTGCGAGCTTGACTAAAAAATACGGTCGCGCGCCTATATGAGCGAAAGCAGCGATCTGGAAGCCGGCGCTTCAAGCCGGCGCTTCCGGGCGCAGGCTCTTCCCAAAGCGCAAGCGGACGCTTCATATGCTCGCATCGGATGATGATATTTTGCGCCAAGCCCAGGACTGGACGGAAGCCGGACATAAAGTGGCGGTCGCGACGGTGATCGAGACATGGGGCTCGGCGCCGCGCCCCGTCGGTAGTCATCTCATCGTCGATGGCGAGGGACGTTTTCTCGGCTCGGTCTCGGGCGGTTGTATCGAGGCCGATGTCCTGACCGAAGCTTTGGAGGTCATCGAGACCGGCAAGCCGCGGCTGCTCGAATTCGGCATTGCCAATGAGACGGCCTGGCAGGCGGGCCTCTCCTGCGGCGGCCGCATCAAAATCTATGTCGAGAGGATCGATTGATGCGGCGCGATCTTCTCGCCGCGCTCAACGGCGAGGGCGCCGGCCGTCGCGCCGCAGTGCTGGTCACCGATCTTGAAAGCGGCGCGCAACGCCTCGTGCAGCAGGCCGATCTCGCCACAGATCCGCTCGCCGGATTGCTTGAGGAACGCTTGCGCCTCGGCAAGAGCGGCCCGGCAGAAGTCGCCGGCCGCCGCCTGTTTCTCCTCGTTCGGGTGCCGCGCCGCCGTCTCATCGTGCTCGGCGCCGTGCATATTTCGCAAGCCCTGGCACCCATGGCCAAGCTCGCCGATTTCGACATGATCATTATCGATCCACGCACCGCCTTCGCGACGCCGGAACGATTTCCGGAGGTTGAAGTGATCGCCGAATGGCCGCAGGAGGCTCTGCCGGAGATCGGCCTCGATCCATTCACCGCTTTGGCTGTGCTGACCCATGATCCGAGGATCGATGATCCCGCGCTTGCCGAAGCGCTCGCGGCACGCTGCTTCTATGTCGGCGCGCTCGGCTCGCAAAAGACGCATGCGAAAAGGCTGGAGCGGCTGCGCGCCGCAGGATTTGCGGAAGCACAACTCGCCGCCATTCATGCGCCAATCGGCCTCGACATCGGCGCCGTCAGCCCGGCCGAGATCGCCGTCGCCATTTTAGCCGAGATCATCGCCGCGATGCGCCGCAAGCCGCTGCGATCGGCCGTGGCGGTGTGAGGCGCCCCCGACGCGCTTCGCGAGCGTAAAAAGATCTCGACCCCATCCCTTAAAGCGCGGCCGCCCGGCTTGACGGATCTCTATCCGCCGTCACGAAAATTCTTCTTTACCGATCGATACGGCCAAGCCGCTTCTTCAGGCCCAGAGCGGGATGGCGGCCAGGTGCCATTGCAGCGAATGGCCCATCGCTCAAAAATCATATCGGTCGGACCCACCCAAGCAAGGCTTCGTTAATTTTGCGAGAGTCGAATGAACGATCGAAGCTTTGCCAGGATGACTTGGCCAGGGTTGCTTTGCACGGCGCTTTCTCGGCCATTCACGCAAGGCGGAAAAACTGAGCCCTTTGGAGATCTCGTCGATGACCCATGATCAGGACGGCGGACCCTCACCGAATTTTCTGAAGCAGCTTGCCGGCTACGGCCTCACGACGGCGGAAATTCTCTATCACATGCCCGATCATCCGGGATTGTTGCAGAGTTTCGTCTGGCAAGACTATGACATCGCGCCCAAGTTTCCATGCCTGATCCGCTTCCTGACCTTCTGGGCCAAAGAGCTCGAGGGCCCCTTGCACAGCGTGCGGGTCGGCCATTCCAAACTGCTTAAGCCGGCGGAATTGGCGATCAGGACCGAATTCCGGCTCCATTGAGCAAGCGGCTCATAGCGCCGAGCCGACCGCTAGAGCCGATGCCGATCATGTGGATCGGGACAAATCGGCTCTATCTCAAAGATATGAAGCATGTCCTTTATCGGAAAAGTCTATCAGCTTTTGCGGGACATGCTCTGGCTCGGCTGCCATGGCCTCGGCATATTTTTGATCGATCTCGGCAATTGTCAGCGGTTCGGCGAAGAGGAAGCCCTGCAATTCGTCGCAGCCGAGCTCCTGTAGAAATTCTACCTGCTCCGCCGTTTCTATGCCTTCTGCCGTGACGGTCAATCCGAGCGCGTGGCCGAGACGAACGATCAACTCGATGATGATGGCGCTTTCGCCCTGCAGCTCCATCAATTCGAGGAACGAGCGATCGATCTTGATCTTGTCGAAGGCAAAGCGGCGCAGATAAATCAGGCTCGAATAGCCGCAGCCAAAATCGTCAAGTGCCATGCGGATGCCGAGCGCACGCAGGTCCATGATCGAACGCTCCGCGAGATCAGCATCGGAAATGACGATGCGTTCGGTGAGTTCGAGCTCGATCCGATGCGGTTCCGTGCCGGTCTCGGCGAGGATCGCCTCGACCGAAGCGACGAACTCTCTCTGGCGGAACTGGATCGGCGAAACATTGACCGCAACACGCAGATTGGGCCAGCGCTTGGCGTCGCGGCAGGCATGGCGCAGCACCCATTCGCCGAGCGGAACAATGAGCCCCCGCTCTTCGGCAAGGCCGACGAAATGCTCGGCCGACAGCAACCCCTGTGTTGGGTGCTGCCAACGCACCAGTGCTTCGACGCCGAGGAATCGGTTGCCGCAAGCGGACATGACGGGCTGGTAGAGAAGGACGAGCTTGTCGTCCTCAATCGCAGCGCGCAAATCATCTTCCGCATTTTGCTGCAGGCGGAGTTCCTCACCGTTCTTCGCTTCGAAAAAGGCAAAACGGTTTCGGCCCTCATGCTTGGCGCGATAGAGCGCGAGATCGGCAAGCCGCATCAGACTCGTGCGCTCGCTGGCATTCTGCGGGCAGAGGGCGATGCCGATCGACAATCCACAGTAGACTTGTTGGCCCACGAGATCGAACGGGGCGCTCATCTTATCGATGATGCGATGAGCGAGTTTGGCACAATCGCGCGGATCGTACACATCGGTCTGCAGAATAGCGAATTCGTCACCGCCGATCCGCGCAATATGGTCGCTGCTGCGCAGAGTTCTGGAAAGCCGGTCCGCCACCGCAATGATCATAAGATCGCCGACCTCATGGCCGAAGCTGTCATTGGTCTCCTTGAAATGATCGAGGTCGATATAGAAAAGAGCAAACTGGCTGCCCTTGCGCCGACAGCGCGCGATTTCGGCATCGACGAGCTCATTGAAGAGAAATCGGTTCGGGAGGCCTGAGAGAACGTCGCGTCCCGCTGCCTGCTTGGCCTTCTCCGCGCTTGCGGCAAGCCGGACGACGGTCTGATGCGACCGCAAGATCATGAAGGCTGAAAAAAGCAGGGTGAATACGAGAAGCAGGATGTTGACACGTTGCTGCTCGTCGAAAAGGCTTATGCGAAAGTCGAGCGAGCCGTTAGCGTCCTGCCACGCGACGCCAAAGCCGATCGCGACGACAAGGATGACGACCACGGACAGGCGATAGGTGATCGTCCATCCCGCAATGCCGTGCGGATCGGTCTTATCCTGCTTGTCGCGCTTCAAAGCACCCAAACCTGCAAGATCATTCAGCTGCATGGCGCCGAAACTCCATCACGCAGCAGCGCCAAAATTGACGGATTCATTGGTCTCGCCTCGGTTACGCTTCGATGCGGCAATGCGCCGACAGGCGCGGAAAAGCTGGCAGCGCCCCGTTAACTTTGTGTTCGAATACCGCCATTCCAGGAGCCCTAGCTGCCGTTACGGCAACCGGCTTCGGCCAAGACCATGTTTCGAAAAAGTTGACAGACCTTTCCCGAACAGGCGCGAAATGCTGAATATTCCGCCTTTTGCAGGCTTTTGTAGCAAAAAAAAACCGGAAAAGACGCCTGATCCGACTTGGGCATCCGACTTGGGCATCCGACCTGGGCATCCGACTTGGGCATCCGACTTGGGCATCGGACTTGGGCATCCGACCTGGGCATCCGACCTGGGCATCCGACCTGGGCATATGATCAATAGCAGCACGACCGGGAGAATCACCGCGCCGATCGGGGTCAGATGAGCTGCAGTCCTTTGAAGCTCGCAAAGCCGTCGCGGCCGATGATTAGATGATCATGCACGGTGACATTGAGCGACCTGCCGAGCGCGACGATCTCTTGGGTCAGCTGAATGTCCGGGCCGGAAGGGCTCGGGTCGCCCGAGGGATGATTATGGACGAGGATCATCGCGGTGGCATTGAGCTCCAAGGCGCGTCGCATCACCTCACGCGGATAGACCGGGGCATGATCGACGGTGCCGACGGCTTGGACCTCATCGGCGATGAGCACATTCTTCTTGTCGAGGAACAGAATGCGGAATTCCTCGCGATCGAGAAAGGCCATTGCGGTTCGGCAATAATCGAGAACCGCCGAAAAGCTCGTGAGGCCGCGGCGCTTTTCGACATTTGACTTGGCGAAGCGTTTTGCGGCCTCCTGAACAATCTTCACCTCAATAATCGCCGCCTCGCTCATCTCGTCGATCTCCTTCAGGCGTTCGGGCCGTGCCGCGACGACCTCGGAGAAGGAGCCGAAACGCGCCAGAAGCGCCTTGGCGAGCGGCTTTACGTCGCGCCGCGGAATGGCGCGAAACAAGACGAGTTCGAGCATTTCATAATCGGCAAGCGAAGCGCCGCCCGCGGTCTTGAACCGCTCGCGCAGCCTTTCTCTATGTCCGAAATAATGCGGGGTGCCGGCAGCCTTTGAATGGGAGACCGGCAGCTTCGTCATTTCGCGACCGCTGCAGCCGATGGATAAGGCGGGTGATCGAGCCCCTTCGGCGAAAGGGTGAAGTTCTCATACCCCGTCTCGGTGACGCCGATCGTATGCTCGAATTGCGCCGACATCGAGCGGTCGCGGGTGACCGCCGTCCAACCGTCGGAGAGGATTTTGACATGCGGCCGACCGAGATTGATCATCGGCTCGATGGTGAAGAACATGCCCGGCTTCAGCACGATGCCATCGCCGCGCCGGCCATAATGGAGAATGTTCGGCTCATCGTGAAAGAGCCGGCCGATGCCATGACCGCAAAAGTCGCGGACGACCGAGCAGCGCTCGGATTCGGCATAATCCTGGATCGCGGCGCCAATGTCGCCGGTGGTCGCTCCTGGCTTGACGGCTGCTATGCCGCGCATGAGTGCCTCATAAGTGACCTCGACGAGGCGCTGGGCGCGCCGCGAGACCTCGCCGACGAGATACATGCGGCTCGAGTCGCCATGCCAGCCGTCGAGGATCAAAGTCACGTCGATGTTGATGATATCGCCCTCGCGCAACGGCTTGCGGTCGGGAATGCCGTGGCATACCACATGGTTGATCGAGGTGCAGATCGACTTGCGATAGCCGCGATAATCGAGCGGCGCCGGATAGGCGCTATGCGACAGGGCGTAATCGAAGACGAGATTGTCGAGAAAATCCGTCGTTATGCCCGGCCGAACATAGTCGGTGAGCAGGTCGAGGATCTCGGCGGCCAGGCGCCCGGCCTTGCGCATGCCTTCGAAGGCTGCCGCGCCATGCAATTTGATCTGCCCGGTCTTGCGGCCAGGAACTTCGAGAGCGTCTACGAATGTCATGGATCTAGCTGGAAATTAGGGGTTTTCACTTGCCTCCAATAATTTAAGGCTTTGGCGCTGTGACGCAAGGCCGTTTCGCGGGTAGGCTGCGGCCGGCGCGTGCGGCAGGCGGGAAATTTGACCTCCAGATTTGACCTCACTGCCGCAAAAGGCATGATGAGTGCGCCATCGGCCACCGGACGCGAGGGAAACCGGCAAAGCCGCCTTCGTTTGGCAATTGTCGCGCCCGAGATCTGGGCTGAGACCTCGACCGCTGCAGCGTCGATCGACTATTCGGAGCATATGCGCCGGGTCTCTGATCAAGCCCCCGCAGGATGCCGGGCACATCGGACCGCAAGATTTCGGACCGCAAGATCTAGGACCGCATGACCCGTTCGAAATGGCAGGGCAATGATCTATCGGTCTTCGGGCGCTACCGGCCGCATGGCGCGATGGCCTATCTCTTGGCCTCGACACGCGCGGCGTCAGCGAGCTGGGCCGGCATGCGCCGCGCCTTTTTTCTGCGCGCTTTGGCGATCAGAGCCTTGCGCGGCCGGCCGCTCGATGTCGAAGCCTTCGGCGCCCACATGCGGCTCTATCCCTATAATAACGTCTGCGAAAAGCGCATTCTCTTCACGCCGCAATATTTCGATCCGGCAGAACGCCAGCTGCTGCAAAGCCGGATGAGGCCCGATTTCGTCTTTCTCGATATTGGCGCGAATATTGGCGGCTACAGCCTCTTCGTCGCCGCCTGCGCCGCTCAGCGCGCCCGCATTCTCGCGATCGAGCCGCAGCCCGAGATTTTCGAGCGTCTGGTCTACAATATCCGCCAAAATCCCTTCGCCACGATCAAGGCCATCGATTGCGCCGTCGCCGATCGCGACACGGAAATCACCCTTTTCATCGACCCCGAAAATCGCGGCGAGACCTCGATGCGGATCATCAATTCGGATGTCGAAGGGGTCAAAATCCAGGTGCCGGCGAAGGCCCTGGCCAGCATTGTCGCAGAGGAAGGCTTCGCGCGGATCGACGCGATGAAGCTCGACGTCGAGGGTGCCGAGGATCTGATCCTCGAACCCTATTTCCGCGAAGTTCCGGAGACGCTCTGGCCGCAGCTTCTGCTGCTTGAATTCATCCCGCAGCGCTGGACGATCGATCTGCCTGCTCTACTTGCCGAACTCGGCTACCGGCCGATCCTGCGAACCCGGCACAAAGCAGCCTTCGAGCGGCCACAAAACGAGGTGCAACCGATTTTGAACGTGAACGCCTCTTGCGGGGACCGATAGGCGCAGATCATGCCGGAACTTCGTACCCGTGCCGAATTGGTCCAGCGCGGAATTGGCGATGAAGACGGAATCCCGGCTTGTGCCGGGTGCTGCCTTATGCCTCATCCCCTGCCGCAAATGCCGCGTGCCCACCTGTGACATAGGCGACTGAGCCATAGTCTCGGAGAGCGAATCAGGCCGGGATCTGGCCAGATCCTCCCGCGGCCTCTAGAATAACCCCAGCTGCATGTGCGTGGAGAAGAGCCCTGTCGAAGGAACCGTTCAACGAGCCGAATGAGACGGCGCGCAAAGAGCCTCTCAGTCCTTCGTCGCCTGAACGGCACCTCCGCCGCCTGGCCTTCGGCCTTGAGCGGATGGGCCTTGTTTCCTTGCGCTATCCTTATGTCGTGGCCGCCATGATCGTGGTGCTCGCGATCGCTGCCGCCTTCGGCGTCTACCGGATCAAGGTCGATGATTCGCTAAGCCAGCTCTTCCGCTCGGACACGCCTGCATTCAAACAATATGAGGAAGTGACGCGGCGCTTTCCTTCCTCCGAATTCGACGTTCTCGTCGTCGTCGAAGGCGATACGCTTTTGCAGAGAGACTCGCTCGAAAAGCTGCGCAATCTCGTCACCGATCTGCAATTGATCGACGGCACACGCGGAATCATCTCCATGTTTTCGGCGCGCGAGCCGCCGGAGGGAGGGCATATCCCGCCGCCGCTCTTCCCCGACACTTTGCCGCAAGGCGCCGATTATGGCGCGTTCATTCACAAAGTGATGGCGAATGAGATCCTGCGCGGCAAGCTTTTGTCGGAGGATGGCAAGCTCACGCTGATGGTGCTCGCGCTCGAGCCGAAGGTCGTGCGAACCAATGAGCTCGGCCGCGTCGTCGCCGAGATCCGCGCCACGATGCGTGATGATCTTGCCGGCGCGCATCTCACGTCGGAGCTTTCCGGCGTTCCGGTGATGCAGCTTGCGATCCGCAATGCCGTGGAGCGGGACCGGCTGCTTTATAATGCCATCGGTTTTGCCGGCGGCTGCCTCATCGCCATCCTCTTCTTCCGCCGCATTTCCTTCATGATCATTGCGGCGGCGCCGCCGCTGCTCGCCATCCTTCTGGCACTCGGCACGCTCGGCTGGCTCGATTTCCAGCTCAACATGTTCCTCAATGTGATGACCCCTCTGATCATGGTCATCAGCTTCTCGGACTCTATGCAGCTCACTTTCGCGGCGCGCGACCGCATCCTGGCGGGCGACAGCAAGATCGAGGCATTGCGCACCGCGATTTACGTCGTCGGGCCGGCCTGCGTGCTCACCCATGCGACCGCGGCGCTGTCCTTTGTTGCACTGACCTTTTCGGATTCCGATCTCATTCGCGCCTTCGGCCAAGCCGGCCTGATCGCGACCATTATCGCGCTGTTGTCGGTCCTCATCCTTCTGCCGCTGCTTGGCGTTCTGCTGCTGCGCAGGGAAGCCGCTTTCGTCGCCCGCGTGAAAGGCGCGGATCTCGCCATCGACGCGCTGCGCCGGTTTTGCGGCTGGATTGCAACGCGCATGGTGCATCGGCCAGGCCTCTATAGCCTCATCAGCATCCTTGTGGTCGCCGGTCTCGGCACCGTCTATGCCAGTCTCGAGCCGCGCTACCAGCTCGCCGATCAGGTGCCGAACAATCAGCATGCGGTCGAAGCCAACCGCAGGCTTGACGCCGAACTGACAGGCGCGAGCCCGATCGACGTCCTGATCGAATTCCCGAAGGGCCAGTCGCTCTATTCGCCGGAGACGCTTGCGACGATCGCAGTGGTCCATGACGCGGTGGCGAAACAGTCCGGCCTCGGCAATGTCTGGTCGCTCGAAACACTGCGGCGCTGGCTCGCCGAAAAAGCCGGCAAATCCGACGTCGCGACGCTGAAACTATATGTCAATATGCTGCCCGACTATTTGACCCGCCGCTTCATCTCGGCAGACAAGGAAGCGGTGGTCGTCGAAGGCCGCGTGCCAGATGTCGATTCGAGCCGGCTTTTGCCGATCGTCGATTCGCTCGACAAGGCATTGGATAAGGTGCGTGCGGAACACAAGGGCTATGAAATCGCCGTCACCGGTCTCGCGGTGATCGCAGCCCGCAACAGCGCGAGAATGATCGAGAAGCTGAACCATGGGCTGACGATCGAAATCGTTTTCGTCGCCGCTTTCATCGGCGCGGCCTTTCGCTCGCCGCTCGTGATGATCGCGAGCCTCATGCCGGCGATTTTTCCGGTCTTCGCGTCCGGTGCCTTGCTTTTGGCGACGGGAATGGGCTTGCAATTCGCCAGCGTCGTCGCCTTGACGGTATCTTTCGGCCTCGGCCTCAGCGCAACAATCCATTTCCTCAACCGTCTGCGGCTCGAGCATCGGCCCGATGAAGATCCGGCGATCGGCGTCGAGCGCGCGACCGTGCTGGTCGGCCCCGCCGTGATCTTGACCTCGATCGTGCTCGCCTGCGGATTATTCGTGACGGTCTTTTCCAATTTACCGTCGCTGCGCCTGTTCGGCTGGCTCGGCGCTTTTGCCATGCTCATGGCGCTGGTCGCCGATCTCACCATTTTACGGCCGACGATCATGCTGCTTTATCGCTGGAGCCGAAGGAGACCCGGGCCGAGCACCGCCCGCCTCGGCACCGGATGAGCCTTGGTTCAGATGTGTCACATAAAAAATATGGCCGGTTTCCGTGAATGCTTAGAGCGACAAGCGCTCTAAGCATTCACGGAAACCGGCCATAAAGAAACATGAAAGCGCGTCTTGCCAGAAAATCTGTCTGCAAAGCCCGATGCGATCAGTCCCGTTTCAAAGCGACCGAGACATCGGCGACATCGGTGGTACCTTGCGGCCTGATCCTGACATATTGCGAATTGCCGCGGATGTTCAAAGACAAGCCTGCCGAAAAAGTAGCCCCGGTGACGATTGCCAGAATGGTTCCATCCGCGACGCTACCGCTGACGCTGCCCGTCACATTCCGCGTCGTTTCCGTCCAACTGCCGGAAAGCTGGCGCCCCTGGGCCTGAACTTGGCTGTTCACATCGAACTTATAGCTCTGGCTGGCGCAGGTCAGAACTTGCGTGAGCGTGGTGCCGGCATTCGCAATGGAATAAGTCACGCGGCAGCGAATAAACTCTTTCGTCCCGTCGGCCATTGAAATTTTGCCGTCGCCTCGCCAATGGCCGGCAAACCGCGCGAAGGGACCCGCGGCATGGGCTTCGCGCACCTGCAGGGAGACAGCTGCCAACGCTGCCACCATCGTGAACGCAAAGGTTTTATGATTGATTGATTGCAGCAGCATGAATGTCCGAGCCTCCGTCCCTCGTACCAGTCTCAGTCCCGCACGGCCTTGCTCGCCCTTGCGAGCCGGACGCTTTCCCCAGACGTGCTTGCGCCCACCCGTCAGGACCGTCGGCAAGCGAGGCCTTTCGGATCGAACGCCGTCAGCTTGGCGCGACGAATACTAGCCGACTTGCCATTGATCGCAAAGTTCTTGCCGTGCCATTTGGCACATTCGCGCCTTGCTTACGTACCGTCGCAAAGCAGCGACCGTTTTTCGGCACCTTCGGCCTTACACTGGTTTCGAACCGGCGCCGAGAACTGATTTTCCAGTCTCTTCCTGCGCCGGCGTCGGCCGCGGGTCGAAAAATGTCTTGATTCGTGCGGCGAGCGTGTCGCGCACCGATCGATAGGCGTCGAGCACATGAGCGCGGGCGCCTTCGACCGCAGAAGGATCGAGCGTCGGCCAATAGACGACATCCGTCGCCAAAGCGCGGGTGAATTCGAGCGCTTTGTGATGCGCTTCCGGGGAGAGGCTGACGATGAGATCGAAGCTCGCATCTTCGAGATCTTCGAAAGTCTGTGGGCGATGTTTGGCAATGTCGATGCCGATTTCGTCCATCACCGCGACGGCCAAAGGATCGAGCTCGCCCTGCCGCACGCCGGCCGAGGCGAAATAGACGCTGCGGCCGAAATAGTGCCGGCCGAAAGCCTCGGCCATAGGCGAACGCAGGCAATTTTCCGAGCAAGCGAAAAGAACCGCTTGCGGACGCCGGCTGCGCCGCGGTTGCAGTGGAGAAGCGCTGCCTGCCTCGCCCGCCGCCACCAGCTCAGCCCTTCCAATGCAGCGCCGTGATGAGGGTGAAAATGCGCCGCGCCGTGTCGAGATCGCATTCGATCTTGCCCTTCAGACGCTCCAGCAGAAGCTGCGCGGCCTCGTTATGGACGGCCCGCCGACCCATATCGATCGCCTCGATCCGTGCCCGCGTCGCCGAGCGGATCGCCGCATAATAGCTCTCGCAGACGAGAAAATAGTCCTTGAGGAGGCCGCGGAAGGGCGTCAAGGACAGAATATGCGCGCTGAGCGCCTCGCCTTTTTCATTGCAGATTTCGAAAGCGAGCTTGGCGTCGTGAAGCGCTATCTTGAGCACATAAGGACCGGCATCGAGGCCCGGCAGCCCGAAATAATTCTCCTCGATGAGATCATAGATGGCAATCTGCCGCTCGTGTTCCTGATCCGATGTGCCGCGACCGATCGAAGCTTCATCGAGCGTCACCGACACGAGACGATTGCGCCGGTTCGGCTCGTCTGCGGTCATGACGTCGTGTGACCCAAGCGCAAAGCGACGGAACGGGCATGCGCATCGAGCCCCTCGGCCTTGCCGAGCGCGACGGCGGCCGGGCCAAGCGCTGCAAGACTCTCCGGCCCGCATTTCAGAATGGAGGTGCGCTTCATAAAGTCGAGCACGCTCAATCCGGACGAAAAACGCGCCGAACGCGCCGTCGGCAAAACATGATTCGAGCCGCCGACATAATCGCCGATTGCCTCCGGCGTATAGCCACCGATGAAGATCGCACCGGCATTGCCGACGCGCTCCGCAAGTGAATCCGCGTCGCGGGCGATGATTTCGAGATGCTCCGGCGCGATTTTATCGGCAAGCGGCAGAGCCTCGGCGAGTTCGGCGACGACAATGATCGCGCCATTGTCACGCCAGCTCGCTCCCGCGATGTCTCTGCGCGGCAAGCTAGCCAGCTGCTGCTCAACCGCGGCTTCGACTTCTTGCGCCAATGTCGCACTGTCGGTGATCAATATAGATTGCGCGGCGCGGTCATGTTCCGCCTGAGCCAAGAGATCGGCGGCGACCCATTGCGGATTGGCGCTGGCATCGGCAAGGACCAGAACTTCCGACGGTCCGGCGATCATGTCGATTCCGACCACACCGAAGACTCGCCTTTTGGCGGCCGCGACATAGGCATTGCCGGGCCCGACGATCTTAGCGACCGGGGCGATGGTCTGCGTCCCATAAGCAAGTGCCGCGATCGCCTGAGCACCGCCAACTCGATAGATTTCATCGACTCCGGCAAGCTCGGCGGCGGCAAGAACGAGCGGATCGATATGGCCGCCGGGAGCTGGAACGACCATGACGAGCCGCGCGACGCCCGCCACTTTCGCCGGTGCCGCATTCATCAGCACCGAGGAAGGATAACTTGCGGTGCCGCCCGGAACATAGAGTCCGACCGCCTCGATCGGCCGCCATCGCCAGCCGAGCTCGACGCCGAGCGGATCGGTGAAGAGCATATCCTGCGGGCGCTGCTTTTCATGAAAAATGCTGATCCGCTGGTGTGCCAGATGCAGCGCCGCCAGGGCCTCGGGCGCCACGGCGGCTTTCGCCGCCGCGATCTCAGCGGCAGAAACGGCGAGGCCGAGACGGGCAAGATCGACATGATCGAATTTTTCCGAATAATCGATCAGCGCCGCATCGCCGCGGGCGATCACATCAGCGATGATCTTCTGCACCGTTTGATCGACATCTTCCGCCACCTCCCGCTTCATGGCGAGGAGGGCCGCAAAGGCGGCAGCGAAATCCGGGGCTTGCCCATCGAGCCTCAGGGCCATGAATTTTCTCCTTTCTGTCAGGCCTACCCTAGTCCGGTTTACGCCGGATTATTCGCCGCGGCCACGGCCGGCCAGCCGTCGCAACGCCGCAGCAGAGCAACGCCCTTAAAACTGATCTCAAGCGCAATCCCGGGAGCGATCCTGCCCAAGGGCCTTCTGTTAGCCATGGCCGGGCAGCATGGCAATGCGGCCGTAAGGCCCGCGTGTCGCGCCGACCTTTCGGGATTAAGCGCTAAAGCAACCGCTCGATCTCAGGCGCGATTTCCGAAGGCTTGGTCGTGGGCGCAAACCGGCCCATCACCCGCCCCTGCCGATCGACGAGGAATTTGGTGAAATTCCATTTGATCGGCTCCGTGCCCAGCACGCCGGTCTGCTCCGCCTTGAGAAATTTATAGAGCGGATGCGCACTCATGCCATTGACGTCAATCTTGTCGAACATAGGGAAAGTGACGTCATAGGTTCGCTGGCAAAATTGCGCGATCTCGGCCGCATCGCCCGGCTCCTGCCCGCCGAACTGATTGCAAGGAAAGCCGAGAACGGCAAAACCCCTCGGCGCATATTTGCGATACAGCGCCTCGAGCCCCTCATATTGCGGCGTGAAGCCGCATTTGCTCGCAACATTGACGATGAGCAGAACCGTGCCGCGGAAAGTGTCGAGCGACAGCTCGTCACCGCCGAGTTTCTTCGCGGAAAAATCATAGACTATGCTCATGGCTCGCCTCGCATGGGACCGATGGGAATGCGGCTAATCGGGGCGCCGACCACCGATGGCGTCGGAAACGCAATCGACATTGGCCCTGAATTTGATTTCGGTGGAGCCTTTCTAAAGCACTTTGACCCGCATTGGAATGCGCGACCACCCGCCTGTGCAGCAGCCCCGTTTGCCGGACAACTGCCGATCGGCAGCGATGAAACGCAAAAAGGCCCCTGCCCCGCGAACGGGACAGGGGCCTGCCGAGACGTGAAGTCGGCGGTCTCGGCTCTCAGAGGCACTTATAACGTCGTTGCGCCCGTCTCCTTCAATTGCGATTGCAACACATCGATCTTGGCTTCGAGCTTGCCGATGTGATCGCGGAGATCGCGGATCGTCTTTTCATAGATGTCGATCTTTTCTTCGAGACGACCGATCTCCGCCCGCAATTCGCCGATGGTTCTTTCGTAGATCTCGATCAGAACCGCAATGCGCGCATCGATCGCGGCAGCCAGCATCGGTTGTCGATCGATCAACGCTACGACGATCGTCGAGGCTGCGCCAATCAAAGTGCCGGAGAGCCCAACGGCAAGTGTGATCCAAATCCCATCCGACATGAACTCAAGCCTTTCGCCCACAGATCACTTTCATCAGGCGCCCTTCGGCGCGGGTCCCCGCCTCGCCGGCAATGACCGATTGCGCCGCCATGGCACAGATCGTCGGTGGAACCTTGACGCGGACTACGTCTTCCGCCGTATGCTCAGTGCAGGCATTGGGCGCAACGCCAAGCCCGCAAATCAGGATGATCGCTTCGATCATGAGTCACCTCGCTCGCTCTTTGATGCTATGCAGCCCGCACCGGCCTGGCTTCACGCGGCCTTTTTTCATGCAGCTTGGCGCAGCTCCGCCATATCGGCTGCAAGCGCTGCGGCGTCGAAGCCTGACGGCGCCTTGCCCTTGGCGATCCAATCCTTCGACAAGAGCCCGTAGCTCTCGTCGCAATAGGCCCACCAGAAATTCCAGCTCATTTTCATGAGCCTGCCCCATGAGATGAAAGTGACGAAGCGCGCGTCATAGCCCACCACGAATACGCAATGGCCGCCCCATGAGCCCGGCGCGCCATCGTCCGTGGTGCCAGCCGACGTGACGAGCCAAGTATCCTGGCCTTGCGCGGTGATCGGCAGAGCGACGCCGATATAGGCGCCGCCGAAAAGCCAGACCGCATCCTTGATGTCGGTGATGTCCTTCGGCTGCAAGGCGACATAGGCCGATCTCATCGGCACCGAGATCATCGCGCCCCGCCGCACCTGAAGGATCGAGCGCGACGACCACGGAAGCGCGCTTCTCCTCCAAAATATCGCTCGGCTCGCAGCGACCCGCCTCGATCAGCTCATAGCTCCACAGCGCGCCGTCGAGCTCGTCGACATAGACCCCTTCGAAAAAGCGCTTGCGCTGGCGCTCAGGCAGATGCGCGAGGCTTTCGAGAAATTGCGCCGAGAGATTTGCCGCATTGTCCGGCGGATTGAGAAAGGCGCGGTCGTAATTTTCAGGATCGGCGAGCGGCTGCATCGAGACGGGATCGCGCTTCTCGCCGAAGAGAAGATTGGTCCAATGCGCCTTGCCTGTCGGATTGAGATCGACATAGGCGCGCTGCGCGAGGCCGGGCACCGATTGCGCGAGCCGCGTGAAAGCGATGAGTGCAGAAGCATAGGGAATTTGCGAGGCTTCGTTTAAAAAGATGCTCACATATTCGAGGCCGAGAATCTTTTCGACGCGCTCCTTATCGTCGAGCCCGCCGATCCAGATGCGCGCCTTGTTCGGCAGTTCGAAGAAGCCGTCCTGGCGATGCTCCTTGAGTTTTATGCCCGGAAAACAAAGCCGCATGACATTGGGCAGCGTATCGAGGGCGATCGAGGCGCGCGCCGCATTGGCATGAAAGCGCAAGATGGCATGGCGCGAATCGGGCGCCGAAAGTGCGCGTGAAACGATGGCCTGCACGATGAGAAAAGTTTTGCCCGAGCGGGTGCCGCCGGCGAGGCAGGAGTAGCGCTGCGGTGCTTCGAGAAGACGTCGCGCAAGCTCCTGCCCGGCGCTGAATCTCACCATGCATAGCCTCGCTGTCGCGCATGAAACCGGAAACGAAAAGGCCACCGCAGATGCGATGGCCTTTCGAAGAAGAGATGAATGCGAAGAGATAAATGCGCGGCGCAGAAGTGGCGCTGTCGATGCGCGTATATGGGTCGCAAATTGTTGCAAAGTCAATCGTGCGGCGAGAAGCGATTCTGCGATTTCGTACTTTACGAGAGGGCGCGCGCGACCAGATGACCTAGACTAGCTTTGGGTGATTTCGAGCAAGGTGACTTGTATGTTTGCGCGTCGGAAACGCATTTCCAATCTGCGCGGCATTGAGGACGGACCACCAAATCTCGCGCTACTATTAGCGGCCTCTGCTCGCGGGATGGCTTGGCGCGAAAACAACCGCCGCGTCGGCAATGGCGAGCAATATCTCGTGGCTGCCTCGGCGGCTCTAGCGTATCCGGTTTCGCGGCAGTGGAAAGGCTATTGGCAGCGGTCGGCTTAGGCGACTTCCAATTCTAGCATGACTCGTCGTTTGATCACGTCACTTACCTGCCATGAGGCATCGACTATGCGGATGCGCCGCTTAAAGTCATCGAAACTCATCGACCGCAATGATGGGATCAACGCCGCCGATACAAAGCTAGATGACGCCGACCCGACCCCTTTAAACGAAAGACAAACCGTGTCGTGTGAAGCGAGCGCTGATCGCAATGCGGAAGCCACAGCCCCCCCTTGAGCGACGCCATCAGCGCCGGAGACGACGTTGCTGACGAGAATCTTTACCATTGCAGATCCTCCTCTTCTTCTGACAAATAGGGAATGGTTCGCGTGTCTATGCCAATCTCGATCGTCGTACCGGGACAAAATCCTACGTTGCCGAACGGACGTGAGTCGACCTCCCCTCGAAGCGGGGTGAAACTGACAATACCCTTTCCGGAATAAATTGTCACGCGACCCTGCAGGGTCATAACAACGGATCGCATAAGCTGATCCAATCCCATGCCGGCGTTCGTTTCTATACTTCTGGTTGTAAATCCCTCTTTAACTGCCTCAATGATTGCGTCGCAATCTGAAAGCTCGGGCTTTACCGTTCTGACATTAACCGGTATTCCGAGCCCCATATCCGACACAGCTATTGTGATCAAATGTTCCGAAGGAAAATGTTGTCCGAACACACTCCCAATATCGTACCGAGAGTGATCTAGTATATTGTTAAAAATTTCCGTCATAGAACTTTGTAAGCCATAAAGCGACGCGATGTTTACTTTTGCCTGCGCGGCGACCCATGGTATTAATGTGAGCCTTATCCACGAATGACTGTTATTATGTCTGACCTCGATAAGTGGACGTGTGGTGGCCCGACAAGAATCCTCGGCAACGACAATTCCGTCGAGATGCATTTTGAAAAACAACAAATCGTGCAGATATCGCAGGGGAGCTGATCCCCCGGTGTGCCCCCGGAACGCCACCGCGCAATTCTTCGCCTGCAACCATCTGATGATGTTGTGCAGGACTACGACGCCGACAGGGCGGATGAATCTAACTCGCTGAAAATCAAAAATGATATGTTCTGGCCAAACGTTAGGGGCTGATGCCTTTCTTGCTACGTCCCTCGCCAATTGCGTCATGGCGACGCCCTCGAATTGCGAGGGAATATAGACAATCTCGGATTGACCCGACATGCTGCGCGCTTGCCCAATAGACAGGCGTCCGCATTAACTTAAATTCGAAAATTTTGTAACCCCGCGCCCATTAAGCAGCGTTCCATACCCTCACGCCCTGCCGCTTTCCGTCGCTCGCCAGGCCTCCCCGGCGCCATTGCAGCGTTAGAGCTTGGACGATCCGGTAGGCAACCGCCTTGCGGAGCACCGCGTCGCTCGGATCAAGTCCTTTGCCAGTTCCCGCGTGTCCAGGCCCTCCGCAGCTTCGCCTAAAGCCTCTTTGCAGAGCTTGGCTAGCTCGCCCCGCCGAAACAGCCGGCTCACATCCGCATGGACGGGAAAGACTTCATGCGCGACGTTCGGATCGGGCAGGCACAGCGGACGCTGAACCATGGAAGTCATGCAGCGCCGGACCTTCAAAGTGGTCCTCGCGAAAATGGCTCGATGGCATGAGATTGTGCGCGGTGCGCGGGAAGGACAGCGCGCAGATGTGGCGCGGTCGATGCGCGTGTTATCGGTCGCAATTGGTTGCAAAGTCAATCGCGCGGCAAGAAGCGATTCTGCGATTTTGTACACACGCATGAAGCGAATGGCGTTCAACCAGCTCCTACGTCCTCATCCTGAGGAGGCTGCGTAGCAGCCGTCTCGAAGGATGAAGGCAAAATAACTTCATCGCAAAAAGCTCCAGATCCCTCGCCCTTCGAGACAGCGCCTTCGGCGCTTCCTCAGGGTGAGGGATCTGGGACCACTCTATATTCGTGCTCTCTCAAAACACCGGCACATTGCGGGCGTTCAGCCAATCGGCGAGATGGGCCAGCGCCTTGGCGCGCTTGCGATAGAATGTATAGGGCGCCCAATGTTTCTGCGCACAGAGTTTTCGGAGCGAGCGATGGCGCGCGCTGCATAGAGCCCAAAGGCTGGCGACAAGCGCCATGCCGGAATCGACCCCGCGCAATTCGCGCAGCCAATCGAAAGCCATTTCCATTTCCGCGATCTCCGCCGAAGATGGCCGCAAAATGGTACGGTTCTGCTCGATCTCGCGCGTGCGCTTTTCGCTCGCATCGAGCTCGGCGCGCGCCAATTGATCGGCCCATTCCACCGCATGGAGCGGCCAATGGCCGCCGGGCTCGCGCGGGCCGCGCACGCGCGGCAGGCGATCGAGCGTCACGAAAGCTTTGACGAGCCTGCGGCCGACATGTTCCGGCTCCCAGCGCATTGGGATCGTTTCGCGCTCGGGCGCATAGGGCCGCTCAAGCGCATTGATCTTTTGATCCTCGTCCATCGCTCAAGCGCCGTCGTCGAGAATATTGTCGAGGAGGTTGGGCTCGCCAGCCGCGGTCATCACCAAAAGCCTGATTAAAGCCTCGCGCGTCAGGCCGCGCTTCTCGGCCGCCGCGTCATAGCGGGCCGCCGCATCGGGCGGCAGGCGCAGCGCCGTCGCCACGGCCTCGCGAAAGGCGAGGCCGAAGCGCTGCGCCTGGCGATGGACATTATTGGGCGTCGAGGCGATCAGCGGGTCTTCCGCAATGCGCCTGGCGGCAAAGCCTTGCCCGACCAGAAAGCCGAGCCTGGCAATGCGCTCGGCGGTCCAGATGGTTTTTTGTTTCGACATGATGCTCCCCTATCGATGGGAGCATGATTAGGTATTTATACCTGACTGTCAACGGTAAAAATACCTAGTGCATATTTTTATAATCTGGCCAGTCTGCGAGCATGGAGCTCGAAGATGTCCTTGCCCGGATCGAAAGCCGCCTGAAGGCGCTCGGACTTTCGGCCCATGCCGCCTCACTCGCGGCAAAGAAGCCGGATGCGATCCGCAATCTGAAGCGGGCGGTGAAAAGCGGCGATCGCCGCGGTATTACGACCGAGACTTTGGTGGCGCTCGCGCCAGTCCTGAAGACGAGTGCCGCCTGGCTCCTCGAGGGCGTCGGCGAACCGGGCACCGGCACGCTCGCCAAAGTCGTCGGCAGGGTTGGCGCCGGCGCGGAAATTTTGCCGGAATATGAGCAAATTCCGCCCGAAGGCCTGTTCGAGATCACCGTGCCCTTTCCGATCCCGGAAGACACGATCGCCTTCGAAGTCGAAGGTGACAGCATGTGGCCGCGCTATGATTCGGGCGATGTGATCATCTGCTGGAAGCAGAGCGAAGATGCCGAAAACGTCGTTGGCCGCGAAGCGGCGGTGCGCACCAGCGACGGCCGCCGCTATTTGAAGCGCATTCGGCGCGGTGCCGTCACCGGCACCTATGATCTCGAAAGCCATAATGCCGAACCGATCCGCGGCGTCGAGATCGTCTGGGCCGCGGCTGTCCAGGCCGTGGTCCGCGCCGGCCAATGGCAAAGATTCGACAGAGGTCCAGCGCGCGTTTGACAGGTAATGCTACCTTGGAGTTGGTAATATTACCGAATATGGTGCTCCGTGAGCTGCGGAGATCGCCATGCCCCATTCCTTTGCAACGGCGGAAGACCACGCCCTCGAAGCGTTGCGCGCCCAGGCGCGCCGCAGCGCTGCGCATCAGCTCAAGCGTCGTGCGCGCGATTTCGCCAAACGGCCGATGGCGCTCGAAACGCTCTACCCCGGCCTCGCCGCGGCGGCGCCGGAGGTTTTGATCGCAATCGCGGAACATTTGTTGGAGACGGAGCGGCGCGCCCCGCAGCGCTGGTTCGGCTTTGGCGGCGAAGTGAAGGCGCTCAATGCCAAGGCGGCGCTGCTCTATGGTCGCGCGCTTCGCCGGGCAACACGTCGTCGATCCAGCTGCGATTGAGGCGCGCCATGCGATGTCGCTGGCGCGGCTTGCTCCGGTCACGCACGCTCATCGCCGCTGCATGCACTCAGCCGAATTTGAAGAGCACGCCGAAGCCGCCGCGCGGATAATTCCAGGTGATTTCGCCATAGGGCTCGGCGACGACGCGGCAGGTGCCGCATTCGACACAGCCATCCGTGGTGATTTCCACCTGACCCGAATCCGCTTGAGCGTAACAGCCCGCCGGGCAAATGCGCGTCAGCGCCAAGAGCCGCGGCGAGGGCACCTCATGCGGCGTCACCGTGATATGAGGACGCCCGGCATCGACCAGATAGCGGTTCTGGAAGAGCTTGTCCTCGACACGGACATTGAGGTCGGAACTCATGTTTCAGCTCCCAACATCTAGAGCATGGCCAGGAAAAGCCATGTCGCTTTTCTCAGCAAGATGGGTGCTCCAATTTCTTGATGGAGAGGCGATTTCTGAGGTCGGCGGCCTCAGTCGCCGTCCGCGCCCGGAAAATCGGCTCTGAGAGGCGGCCGTGCCGCCTGAGCACCCTTTAGCTCTTTAACGCCATGCACGTGCCATGCCGAAAACGTCGCCGAGCAGGCCCCTCACCTTCCTTGTCCTGAAGAAAGATTTGACGATCTCGTTTTCCTTCGACTTCTTATCGACGTCGTCGACACGGAACCAGGTCTGTGCCGCTTTCGAAAGCAGCTGCGGATAGGTCGTGAACAGATGCTTATTGTGCAGCACGTTCGGCAGATTCTTATATTTCTTCAGATCCTTCATGACGAAGGAATCGTCGAGCCGCGCCTTATAGGTGGCGAGGTTGGAGGCCGTCATCGCCCACCCGTTTGCCTTGAGATCGGCAATGGTCTCCGCGGCGACCCGGCCGGTCGTCATCGCGAGGTTCGAGCCTTCCCGATGCACGGCATTCACGAATTGTCCGGCATCCCCGACAATCAGCCAGCCGTCGCCGAACAGCTGCGGGATCGCCTTATAGCCGCCCTCCGGGATCATATGAGCCGCATATTCCTTCACTTCCGAGCCCGCCAGCAGCGGCTTGACTGAAGGATGCTGTTTGAACGCTTCCAGGAGCCCATAGGGGGTCTCGCGCTTTTCGGTAAAATCGGAAATCAGACAGCCGATGCCGATCGAGATCAATTCCTTATTGGTATAGATGAAGCCTGTCCCGGTCATGCCCTTGGTGATCGTGCCCGCCGTCTCGATCACGACACCTTCGTCGCCTTGCAGATTGAAGCGCGCCTCGATCGTCTCGCGCGGCAGGAAATGCATTTCCTTCACCGCGAGCGCGACCGTATCGGGTTTCGGCGTAGACCGCAGACCCGCCCGCGTACCGACCAATCCGCTGACGCCTTCGGCAAGGACCACGAGATCGGCATAGATCGTCTGGCCGCTCCTGTCGGTATTGACGCCGATGACCTTGCCATTGCCATCGCGCACAAGCTCGGTGACTGTGGTTTCGCAAATGACGAGCGCGCCAGCGGCTACCACGCGGCGCGAGAACCATTTGTCGAATTGCGCCCGGATGATCGTATAGCGGTTGGGCTTCTCCTCGTTGAAATCATCCGAGCGATAATGCGCGCCGCAATAGGAGCGGTCGTCCATCATCCAAATCCGCTGCTCGATGACATGCCGCTCGAGCGGCGCATCCTCGCGGAAATCCGGGATCAGTTTCTCCAAGGCATTGGCGTAGAGAATCGCGCCCTGCACATTTTTGGAGCCGGGATATTCGCCGCGCTCGAGCTGCAGCACCGAGAGGCCGCGTTGCGCCAGCGTATAGGCGCAAGCATTTCCGGAAGGACCGGCGCCGATGACGATGACATCGAATTTTTCGTCTGCCACGGGAGCCTCCTTCACTCGGCTGCAGAAAGGGTCGCTTGCGCGCCAAGACGCTTGCGAAACGTCGCGGTCAGCGCCGGCAGAACCTTCGTCGCATCAGCGACAATTCCGACATGAGCAAAATCGAAGATCGGCGCATTCTTATCGGTGTTGATGGCAACGATCAGATCAGCGCCTTCGACGCCGACCCGATGCTGGATCGCACCCGAAATGCCGGCCGCAATATAAAGGCGCGGGCGGATCGTCTTGCCGGTCTGGCCGATCTGCCGATCGGATGTGATCCAGCCTTTCTGGACGAGCGGCCGCGAGCCGCCCCATTCCGCACCGAGAACGCCGGCGAGATCGCGCACCAATTGATAATTGTCCGCATTCTGCATGCCGAGACCGCCGGCCACGACTACATCCGCATAGGCGAGATTGGACTTGTTGCTCGTCGCATCCGGCAGAAAGGCCAGGATCTTGGTGATGATGTCGTCCTCCGGCAGCGAGACCTCGTGCCGGATGACCTTGCCCGTCCGTCCCGGCACATAGACCGGAACCGAGGCGACGCGCGGACGCATGGTAGCCATTTGCGGCCGGTAGTTGAGCGTATAGATCGTACATAGCAAGGAGCCGCCGAAGGTCGGCCGCGTCGCCGCGAGCGACCCGTCGCCATCGACGTCGAGCTCCGTGCAATCGGCCGTCAAGCCGGTCAAAAGCGTGGTGGCGACAGAACCGGCAAGATCGCGTCCCAGATTTGTGGCCCCGAGAAGCAGGATTTCCGGCTGGAATTTATTGACCAGTTCCGTGGCGACATTTGTGAAGGGCTCGTTGCGATATTCGGCGAGCGCTGGATGCTCGACCAGATAACAGACGTCGGCGCCATAGCCGAAGCAATCGACAACGGCTTTCTCCGTACCGGCCGGCGGCCCGAGAACAGCGGCGCAGAGATCGACTTTGAGCTTGTCTGCGAGCTTGCGGCCTTCGCCCATCAGCTCCCAGGACACGGGATGCACGACGCCGCGTTCGAGCTCGACCAAGACCCAAACATGCTTATAGCTCTTGAGATGCTCCGGCAGCTCTTTCTTGGCTGAGGCACGACTACCGCCGGCAGCCGGAGCCGCGGGCGCTGGAGCCTTATCGTTCATTGCGGACGTCCTTACTTTCTCAATAATCGCTGGCCGACTTCGCCAGATCTCTTTCGAGCCCCGGCTGTCGTTTCGTGACTTCGCCGATCACGGCTTCGCAAATCTGGTCCATGGACTTGTTTTCGACTTCGATCTGATGGGCTTTTTCGGCCCGCGGCGACGGCGCATAAACCTTTTTGACGATCGTCGGCGATCCCTTCAAGCCGCAAAACGCGAGATCGGTGATGCCCGCCGACGCCGCGTTCCAGGTGATGATCTCGGAACGCGCCGCCCGCAGGGCATCTTCCATCGTGCCGCGGCGAATTTCATTGGTGCCTTCGAGCATGGTCACAAGGCAGGGCAATTTCGTCTTCAGCACTTGAATGCCGCCTTCGGCGCGCCGATGGATCGTAATCTCGCGCTTCTCGAGATCGAACTCTTCGATCTTCGCGACATAGGTGAGCTGCAGCAGCTTCAGCCGCTTGGCGATGCCGGGACCGACCTGCGCCGTATCGCCGTCGATCGTCTGCTTGCCGCAAAAGACAAGATCCGGCTCGCCCCAATCCGCTGCGACTTTCTTGATCAGCAGCGCCAACGCATAAGAGGTCGCGAGCGTGTCCGAGCCGGCGAAGAATCGATCGGTCAGCAAGACCGCGCGATCCGCCCCGTAAGTCAGGCATTTGCGCAACGCGTTGTCGGCCATGGGCGGCCCCATGGTGACACAGGTGATTTCACCGCCATGCTTATCGCGCAGCCGCAGAGCCTCTTCGAGGGCGAAGAGATCATAAGGGTTGATGATCGTCGGAACGCCCTGGCGCATGATCGTGTTGGTGACCGGATGCACACGGATCTGCGCAGAATCGGGAACCTGTTTGATGCATACGACAATATGCATTGAGCCTGTCCTCTTCTTGTTTAGGCGTCGACCCCGCAAGTTTTGGACCAAATCAGCCGGGCGTAACCAGGCCTTAACGATCAGTCCCCGGATGTTCCTTGCTCATTTCTTGAGCATCATCCGCGCCGGGCCTTGCGTATCGCCCAATCATTTCAAAAGGTCGTTGAAGGGCACCATGGCCGGCGGCGCCTTCGTCTTCGGCTGCGCCGCTTCCTTCAACACTTTGAAGACTCGTTCCTGCAACGGATCCGACTTCTGGAAATCTTCATAGGCGCGCGCCAAAGTCGCCTGGCAGCGTTCCTTGACCTCCGCCTCGGACACGCCCTCGAAATCCTCGCCCGCGAGATATTGGCCCATGCGCTTCATGATATGGAGGCGCACGACATTCACCTTGGTGATCTCATAAGGAACATCAAGAACCTTGAAAAATTCCTCCGCCGAAGACAGCCCTTGCAGGGTTTTCAGAATCTCGCTCATTCTACCGATCTCTCTTCAACTGCAGCCGCCCGCCCGCTACGGACACGACCCGTGACCTCTCCTTGCAAATGCGTCAAGCGCGCCTCGAGAAATTCGATGCGGTCCAAAAGCGAGCCGATCGCATCGCCGACAGGGTCCGGCATCAAATGATGTTCGAGATCGATGCGTCCGCCTGCCAGCCGCCGCCGCTCACCTGTATCGCGCACGATGCGGCCCGGAATGCCGACGACCGTCACGCCAGGCGGCACATCGTCGATGACAACGGAATTCGCGCCGATGCGCGCTCCCCGCGCCACAGTGATCGGCCCAAGAATTTTGGCGCCGCATCCGACGAGCACGCCATCTTCGAGCGTCGGATGGCGTTTGCCCGGCTTCCACGACACACCGCCGAGGGTGACGCCATGATAAAGGGTGACGTCATCTCCGACCACCGCCGTTTCGCCTATCACAACGCCCGCCCCATGGTCGATGAAAAAACGGCGACCTATGGTCGCGCCGGGGTGGATATCGACATTCGACACCAAGCGACCGAACCAGGAGATGAAACGCCCCGCAAAGCGCAATCCGCGCAACCATAAAATATGGGCGATGCGATGCCATATGATCGCATGCACGCCAGGATAGGTGAGCAGAGTTTCCAACATGCTGCGCGCTGCCGGATCGCGCGCCCGCACGCAGCTTAAATCTTCAGCGATCAGCCGCCAGAAGGTCGGCGCCCGCTTGCCGCCCTCCTCAGCTCCAATATCGGCAGCGGCTGCCTCGCTCATCCTCAGTTCCTTCAATGCGGCAAGGCCGGCGTGTCATGCGCAAGCGAAAGCCGCGACAGCTGCGTTTCATCACGCGACTCTTCGAAGAAAAGCCGCAACACGGCGGTCGGAACCGGCGCTTTCGTCAGTTCCGCATGGGATTTGACCTGCTTCAGAATATGCTTCGCGCTTTCCGTCGAGACCTCGAGCCCCAATTCCTTCAGCGCATTGACGATGGCGCCGAGGCCTGAATGCTTGCCCAGCACCAGGCGGTGGTGACGCCCCAAAAGCGCGGGATCGAGCGCCTCATAACAGCGCCGATCCTTCAAGAGGCCATCGACATGGATGCCCAATTCATGGGTGAAGACGACGTCGCCGACGATCGCCTTCGCCTCGGGAATGGCACGTCCCGCAGCCGCAGTCACAAGCTGCGCGACGCCTGACAAGGTCCGCAGGTCGATGCCCGTCTCGACGCCATAGAGCGTCGCCAGCGCAACGGCAACCTCTTCGAGCGGCGCATTCCCCGCCCGCTCGCCAAGCCCCACGACAGTGACGCTCGCATGATCGGCCCCGGCTTTCATGGCTGCGAGCGTATTGGCCGTCGCGAGCCCGAGATCATCATGCGCATGAATTTCAATTTGGAGATCAGTAGCGGCACGCAGCCTTTCGATCTTCGCATAGGTCGCGAAAGGATCGAGCACACCGAGCGTATCGGCAAAGCGAAAGCGGCATGCACCCGCCTTTTCGGCATGCTCGATCACCTGCAGAAGGAAATCGAGATCGGCGCGTGACGCATCTTCGCCGCCGACAGCCACTTCGAGGCCCTTGTCGCGAGCATAGGGCACTGTCTTATCGATCAGGGCCAACGCATGCTTGCGCCCAGCCCCGAATTTCGCAGCAAGCTGGATGTCCGACACCGGCACCGAAATATTCGCCATAGGCACGCCGGACGAAACCGCCGCATCAATATCCGAGCGAACCATGCGACACCAGGCCATGGCCCTGAGCGGCAGACGTTCGGCAATAATGGCGGCAATTGCAGCAACTTCCTCGCTGCCCATGGCCGGCGTGCCGACTTCGATTTCAGCCACGCCCGCGCCCGCCAGAGCGCGCGCGATCAAGACCTTTTCATCGATGCTGAAGGCGACACCCGGCGCCTGTTCGCCATCGCGCAAAGTCGTGTCATTGAGCACGAGTGGCTTACGCCCCGTCCACGCTGAATTTTGGTAGCAACTCGTCATAGCGCGCTCTTTTCGGTCGAACTGCTTTTCGTCGTGTGGTGCAGTCGCAAACCTGCTCTTTTCAAACCGCATCTCACTGCGGCAGGGATCGCCAAGCCTTTGAATGACGGTGGGCCGAGGCCGCCCGCCTGTTTCGCTTCGATGGGCGTCGTTTTCAAAGCTGCGGCAGACCCCCATGGCCAATCGGGATCACCCGGATCATGCGGCCCGTAGCCTCGACCAATTTCGCCTGGACGCCATTCAACGTCAGCGACGACAATTGGCAACCAACACAGGCGCCGGTCATTTTCACATAGACCTTGTCATCCTGCACATCGATGAGTTCACAATCGCCGCCGTCCCGCTTCAAATTGGGACGAATCGCTTCGAGTGCCGCCTCGATCACCTTGCGCTTTTCGACGGCGGCCGGATCGGCCAGCGGCGCGGCGCTTGCCGCCGCATCCACAATCCCGTCTTCCGCAATCTTGGCTGGGCCGTTCCCGGCAGAATTCAGCATGTCCTGCTCCTCAGCCGAAAGACTTGCCGCACGAGCAGGTGCTCTGCGCATTGGGGTTTTCGAAGACGAAGCCAGCACCTTCGAGACTTTCGACAAAATCGATGATCATGCCGGTGAGCAAAGTTTGCGAAGCGGCATCGACGAGCACACGCACATCGTCGCCCGCATCGACAACCGCATCGTCGTCATGAACATTCGTGTCGAGGCCAATTTGATATTTGTAGCCCGCGCAGCCGCCGGCATCCGCTTTGACGCGAAACCCCGCCCCGTCTTTGCCGGAACGGCTGATCGCATTTTTCACCGCGGTGAGGGCACTGTCGGTGAGGGAAATCATGGAGGTCCTCCGTGGCAAGACTACGTAGCCCAACAAAGCAATTGCTATGCCATAGGGCAGACTTCTTTGATATTCTGGAACTTTCGCCCCGATGGCATGTCATAATCCCGACAAGCCGAACAAGCGTGTCGGGGTTCTGAAGGGGCAGCAAGCCAGCCGTAGGAGCGGCCTGTCGCAGTGACGCCGTCGGCGTCATTGCCTGGATCCGAAAGGTGACGAAAGCCCGACACAAAGGCGCTGGGCCTTGCCAAATAGGGTTTGGGGGATGAATGCGGGGGCGAAACGCTTCACAGCGCCGCACGTTTTAGGATGTCGTCATTTTGCAATTGGATATGTTCCCAAGCCATCCCAGCCACGCAGGCTGGTCATAAAGGCGGCACATAAGCCAAGAATTGAAAGCCTGCCTCATTCGGCAGCGAGCAACTTATTGGTCCGGCCGTTACGCGCCAGGGCCGAAGGCCCCGAGTCGTCGCTGTAGCAAATATGAAATTCGGAACAGGCGTCGCAGGTCGGCGACGGGCACATTGTGAAGCCTTCCGACTCGCAAATCGCACGGTAGAGAAACCGCTTCCAGCGCATATTGCGCGTATTATTGGCGGCCAATGACTGAAAGTGCCGCAATAAGACACGGGTGAGATCGGGCCGCTCCGGCAGGCCGAGATCTTCCCACAAATGATTGGGCTCCATGGCCCGCCGCGCAATGATGCAAGCCAGCCATTCGCCGATATCGCCCGGCTGCGACCGATGCCGCATCAAGAGCTCGCGCAGCATCAGTTCTTCATCATCGGGCGAAGGCGATCCTCCGCTCGATATCAAATCAGGATCGTCAATGCCGGCAAAGGCCGCGATGACCTCGAGTTGCGCATGTGTCACCCCGAGCAGCTTTTCGATCGGCTGCCTGGCGGTCTTCGCTTCGCGCTCCGCATGTCGCACAAGATGCGACAGCAGATCACGATCAAAGGCGCCATCGAGGACCGTGGCATCATCGCCTAGGGATGATGCCGGCTTGGCCCCGACGACGGAACGCGCCGTCGCGCCGGCCATGGCTTACGCCTCTAGCAACTCGAGTTCGCTGGCTTTGGTATGGGTCTGGCAGTCCTTCGGACACACGCGCGCGCAGGCGCCGCAGCCGATGCACGCACCAATGTCGTTCATCGCCATAATCTTGCGTTCGAAATCATCATCGTCCTCATCTTCCAATGGGACGATCTCACCATCTTCATTGACGCCTTTGAGCGTCATGACCTCCCGGCCGCAGACCTTGTAGCAGCGGCCACAGCCGATGCAGGTGTCGGGATCGATCGCCGTCAGAAATTCCGGCTCCCACATGCGGCCATCGCGCGTGTTCTTTTCCATTGCCTCAGTTCCTTTCGGACGCCGGCCGCCTAGGCGGCCGACAGAGAATTCAGTTGAGCTCTTTTGCTTTCGAGAGTTTCGAAAGCCTCATGCGCTCTTTGCGCAACGGTTAAAATCTGCTGCCAATTGATCGGCAGTTCTTCGGACAGATCGTGCAGATCCATTTTGGCTTGCATCGCCTTGGCGGAAAGTTTTTTGATTTCCGCTTTCAATTCTTCCACGTCGCTCATGCGTCGATCTTCTCCCTCAATAGCGCGCGACGTCCGGGAACTTGTTGATCATATCGACGCCGGCAGCGACCGCCTTTTCGCCTTCTTCCGCAAGCTTCTCCAGATTGTCGTAGCCATAGCGATGCACATCGCGCAGCATTTTGTTGACGACGATCAACCGACCGGCCATCAGCACCAGCCGACCGAAGCCTTCGTGCGACATTTTCATCATCGGCGTCACCATGCAGCCGGTCGAGCGCTCGATCGAAAGACCGACCGCATTGTAGAACAGCTCCAGGCGCCAGATGGTCTCCGGGTCCGGATCGCCGACGAGCGGAATTTCCTTCCGCTTCTTCTTATCGACGATATAGGGTTCGAGCAGATCGAGATCCGTCTTATTGTCCCAGGCGCCGTGCATGTCTTGCGCGCGCCATTGCTTGATGAGCTCCTTGACGAAAACCGAGGCGGCTGCCGCCGGTTTCGTTTCAACTTCCGCGGCCTCAGCCATCTCACACCTCATTCGTCGTCGAATTCGATTTCTTTTTCCTGGCCTTTGGCCATGGCCTTGCGCAACCATGGCGGCGGGGCCGGCGCCTTCAAAACATCTTGCAGCTTGTCCAGAAGTTCGGCGATCAATTCCGGCTCCTTCACCTTCATGGGGAAGATGTTGTTGGCGACGACACGCGCCGCGCCTGACCCGCCGATGGCCGCGACATAGAGAATGGCGCAATCCTTGATCGCATTGATCTTCGGTTCGAGCTTGTCTTCATTCCCGTCCTCTTGCAGATCGCCATTGAATTCGATCGCTTCGAGGAATTGATTGCCTGCCGGCGAGACATCATAGATCGCGATGTTCTTCGCCCAGCCGAAATGGGCGTCGACCCTCTGTAGGTCCTGGGTGGCGAAAGCGACTTTCATACGGCCTCCTTCTTATGTGTTGTTGGCCTAGCCTTTGGTGTTCAGTGGCTTGTCGCAGCCGTCGCGTGTTCCGGCTCTCCCGGCGCCGCGACATGCGGATACCAAGTGTCAGGCTTCGCCACATGCGCATTGGCAATGAACATATTGGCGATGTCAAAAATCAGATCTCGTCCCCCACGATATCCGACAGACGTGATATGCGCCGCACCGAACCGATCAAAGATCGGCAAACCGATCCGGAAGAGCGGAATATGGAGCCGCTCCGAGGCCTGCCCCCCATGCGCATGAGTGATGAGCAGATCGCATCCGGGCGCCATGGTTTCCAAATCCTCGAGGTCGCCGACGAGAACCGATTCGCATCGCATTTTTTCGAGGATCGGCAAATTATTCGTCGTCACCGCCGCCTCGATATGACAGCCCATGTCGACGAGGAAGCTCGACAAGTCGAACAGAAAATCCGGCTCAAGACCAATCGCAATTTTCTTGCCACCGATATGGAAGTGCCCGTCGAGCATCGCGTCGACGAGCTGGCTTCTCTGCCGCTTGAATTTGATCGGCACGTCCTTGCCGCTGATCTCGGACAAATAGGCGATGAAGGCATCATTCGGCAAAAGCCCGATCAGGCGGTCGAACAGCCGATAAGGAACGCCGGTCTTCTTTTGCAGCGCTTCGGCCGCCGGCCGCATATGTTCGCCGATCGCGACGGCATAGGAAGCATCGCCCAATTCGGCGATTTCTTCGAGCGAGATGCCGCCGAGCGTCGTCGGGGTGAAATCATCTGGAATATGCCCGTCGAGCGAAGCCGCAAGGTCGGGCAGGAAGTAAGGCTCCAGGCCAAAGGCTTCGATGATGTCGCGCAATTCGTCGAGATCGCCCGGCGTCAGATGGCTGCCCGGCAGCACGACGATTTTTTTCGGATTGCGCGGCGCATCCGCCGGACGCTTTGTCACCAAAGTCTCGATGATTTTCGCGACTGCCTTTTCCCAGCCGTCCTGGAACGCGTCCTTGAAATCCGGCGTCGAGACATAGACGAGCGAGATGTCGTTGAGCTCCGGATGCTGATCGCGGACGAGCTTGATATAAGCGTCGACGTCGTCGCCCTTCGTTTCGGTCACCCCGGTCGAGCAAATGCCAATCAACCGCGCCTTCTGCTTGTTCGAGATGTTGACGATCGCCTGCTCGACATTCTCATAGCCGCCGAGCACGGTCGCGACTTCGCTCATCGCCGTCGTTTGCAGCGGGATCGCTTCCTTGAAATGGCGGACGAAGAGCACCAGCCCGAAGGAAGTGCAGCCTTGCGAGCCGTGAAACAGCGGCATCGAGTCCTTAATCCCCATGAAGGCGAGCGCGCCGCCAATCGGCTGGCTCATTTTCAGAGGATTGACCGTGCAGGCTTTCTTGGTGACGCTGACAATAGCCATCGTGCCCTCACTCCGCTGCCATGGCGGGAACAGCGTCCTTGGCATGAATATCGGCGAGGATCTCGTCGATGGTCTCACAGCAGCTTTCGCAGCCGCCGCCGGCCTCGGTCGCAGCCGTCACTTCGGCAACGCTCGTCAGACCCTTCGCACGAATGGTGTCTTCAATCGTGCCGAGCGAGACTTCCTTGCAATTGCAGATCCGCTTAGCGCGGCGCTTCTCTTCGGCCTGGAGCGGATCGAGCTCGATCACCTCGCCGCCTCTGGCCGCCATATCTTCCAAAATGCCTTCGATCGTGCCGCGGCAGCCGGTGCAGCCGCTGCCCGCGGCGGTGATTTCCGTCACCTGCGCCTGCGTCGTCAGCGCGCCCGCGAGAATCGCATCTTCGATCGTGCCGAGATCGACCGTCTTGCATTTGCAGATCTTCTTGGAGCGGCGCTTGGCTTCCGCCTTGGCCGGATCGGCGGCAAGCTCAGCCGCCTCACGGGCCGCTTCGGCATCCGCCTTCGCCTGCCAGCCGTCGGCCGGATTGGCCCAAGGCGCCGGCGTGCGGACCTGCTCCCAAATCGGGTTGTAGAGAGCCTTGTCGATCTCGCGCACCAGATCGACCATGCCCTGATAGCCGGCATAGGCGTGGTGGCGCTCCTGATTTATGTCGAGCCAGGGCATATTGGCCTTCAGCGCGATGAATTGCGAACGGCCGCCGGAAAGCATGATGTCGGCGCGGGCTTCTTTCAGCATCTTGTACATTTCGCGCGGCGACAGATCGTCGAAGGCATGCGCGTCTTCGCCCATCAGCTCCTTGATGCGCTCCTTGTCTTCCTTCGTCGACTTCTTGACGCTGGTGCCGACGATCTCCATGCCGACTTCCTGCAGCGCCGCGACGACCGACCAGGATTTCACGCCGCCGGTGATGAGCAGAACCTTCTTCCCCTTAAGGCGGGGCAGGTAGCTCATGATCTCTTCCCAGGCGCGCTTTTCTTCACGCGCGATGACGGCTTCGGCGCGGTCCATGAACTCCGGCGGCGCGCCGCGATCTATCACGAGCTGCGCCAGCTGGCGGATCGAATCGCTCATATCGCCGATGCCGTAGAAGGAACCTTCGAAATAAGGAATTCCGAATTTTTCTTCGAGCTTGCGGGTGATGTTGATCATCGCCTTCGAGCAGACCATCATCGTCGCCCGGGCGCGATGGGCGCGCGCCACTTCATGATATTTCGCATCGCCCGAAATGCAGGACAGGATACGGAAGCCGATCTCCTTCAACAGCGGCTCGACCTGCCACATTTCGCCGGCGAGATTATATTCGCCGATGATATTGACGTCGTAAGGCGTCGTATAATCCGGCTCCTCGGTGCCGATGACATGCGCAAGCAGCGCTTCGCCGGCGAGCTTATTGCCGAGGTTCTTCGGGCCGACGAAGCCAGGCGAATTCACCGGCACGATCGGCTTGCCGAATTTTTTCGACGCCGCCTTGCAGACCGCATCGATATCGTCGCCGATCATCGCCGGCACGCAAGTCTGGTAGACGAAGACCGACGGCGGATCATATTTTTCGATAATTTCCTTGATTGCCTTATAAAGCCGCTTCTCGCCGCCGAACACGACATCGGTCTCGTTGATATCGGTGGTGAAGCCGGTGCGATAGAGCGTCGAGCCGGAAGAATAGGCGCCGCGATTGTCCCAGCTATTGCCTTCGCAGGCGATCGGACCATGTACCAGATGCGCAACATCAGTGATCGGCTGCAGCGCGATTTTGGCGCCGTCGAAGGCACAGCCGCCTGCTGCGCCGCCAGGTTGCAGCTGTTTCGTGCAGCCCTTCTTACGTTCCTTTTCCGATTTCGCGGCGTTCTTCGGGCACGCCGGTTCGTTAAAAACGTTTTGAATAGTCGCTGAAACAGAGCTCATCCGAACCTCCTCGCCGCAACGCCTCAAGATGCGCTCGGCTATATTCGCTGTTCGGCGGTTCCCTCGCGCGGACGGGGAACCGTCGCCAACGCATCGATTCTAAGCAGGCCGCGTGCCGCCGCCCTCATTCATTGAAGAAAACGGCGAACATTGAACTCGAAGAAAGTCCGATGTCCGCCGTCCCTGTTATGCCGTCACCGCTGAATCAGCGAATGATGTCGTAGCTGAAGTCCGAATAGGCCGGAACGATCGTGTTCTGGTCGATTACCTCGAAGATACGGTCGAGGATCCAGACGAGAACATTGAGGCCGCCTTGGTAGCCCCACACCGGATAACGGTGGTGATGGTGGCGATCGAAGATCGGGAAGCCGATACGGATCAACGGGGTGCCCGTGTCGCGCTCAAGATATTTGCCGTAGGTATTGCCGATCAGGAAATCCACCGGCTCGGTGAAGAGCAGCGAACGCATGTGCCAGAGGTCGCGACCAGGATAGGCATGGCAATTCTGGCCAAAGGGGCTCGACTGCAGCAGCTTGTTGACCTTCTCAGCCCATTTCGGACCGCCATTGGTGGCCAGAACATGGGTCGGCTCGGCACCGCATTCGAGCAAGAAGGCGGTAAGCCCGAGGCACATATCCGGATCCGCATAGATCGCGAATTTCTTGCCATGGATATGGGTGTTGGAATCGCAGATCGCATCGACGAGACGACCGCGCTCGAGTTTCAGCTGCTCCGGAATTGGTTTGCCGGTGAGCTCCGAAATCTTCAGCAGGAATTCATCGGTGCCCTTGACGCCGATCGGATGGTTGAGGGCCACCGTCTCGTGCTTCCATTCTTCATGGATATATTTCAGCGTCTTTTCGGTGCAATATTCCTGCATCGAAACCGTCGCCTTGGCATGCACCGCATTCACGGTCTCTTCGATCGTCGTGCCGCCGTCGAACATGCGGAACGTGCCGTCGGTCGGCGTATCCCACACATCGCTATTGTCACAAACGATCTTGTAGTTGAAGCCGATCAGATCGAACATGCGCTTCAATTCACGGACATTGCCGACCGTGTAGGGATCGAAGCCGGTGATGAAGTTGATCTGGTCGTTCTCGACCCGGTCGAGCTTGGGGGCCGTGCCGGCCTTGCCGCCCCAGAAATGCTCGAAAATGCCCTTCATGACATTGTCATAGCCAGTGATGTGGCTGCCCACGAAGGCCGGCGTATGCGCGAAGGGAACATCGAACTCTTTCGGGACCGACCCCTTTTCCTTGGCATTCTTGATGAAGGCATTGAGGTCGTCGCCGATCACTTCCGCCATGCAGGTGGTCGAGACGGAAATCATCTTCGGCTTGTAAAGGTTATAGGTGTTGGCGAGGCCGTCGATCATATTGTTGAGGCCGCCGAACACCGCCGCGTCCTCGGTCATCGACGACGAGACGCAGGAGGACGGCTCTTTGAAATGGCGCGAGAAGTGCGAGCGATAATAGGCGACGCAGCCCTGCGAACCATGCACGAAGGGGATCGTGCCTTCAAAGCCCACGGCCGCGAAAACCGCACCCAAAGGCTGGCAGGCCTTCGCCGGGTTGACGGTCAGCGCCTCACGGGCGAAATTCTTTTCGCGATAATCCCAGGTCTTCGTCCACTCGACGACGCGCTGCAATTCTGCTTGGGCAACCGGGCTTTCGAAATTCTTCTTCTTGTTCGCGAGCATCTCACGATATTCCGGCTGCCGGAATAGGTCGAAGTGGTCGAGAACGTTATCTGCGTTCTGGGGCATGTGACAGTCCTTTACGTATGTGTCTCGGTGGCACCTCGAAAGGGGGCCCTCCCCTCGAAAGGGGAGGGCTGAACGAGGGTATCAGAAGGGGGACTTGGTGAGGCCCCACACTGGCGCGTTGATCGCCATATCCATATCGCGGGCGAAGATGGCGAAGCCATCATAGCCATGATACGGGCCCGAATAATCCCACGAGTGCATCTGACGGAACGGCACGCCCATCTTCTGGAAGACGTACTTTTCCTTGATGCCCGAGCCGACCAGATCCGGCTGGATCTTCTCGACGAACTTCTCAAACTCGAAGCCGGTCACGTCGTCATAGATCAGCGTGCCGTCCTTCACATAGTGAGTCGTGCGCTGATAGTCGTCGTTGTGGCCGAATTCATAGCCGGTGCCGACGACTTCCATGCCGAGATCTTCGTAAGCGCCGATGACGTGGCGCGGACGCAGACCGCCGACGAACAGCATGACCTTGCGGCCGTGCAGGCGCGGACGATACTTCTCGATGACGGCATCAGAAAGCGCGCGATACTTCTCGATGACGCGCTCGGCGCCTTCCTTGATCTTGTCGTCGAAATGGCTGGCGATCGTGCGCAGCGACTCGGCGATCTTCGACGGGCCGAAGAAGTTATATTCCACCCACGGAACCCCATACTTTTCTTCCATGTGGCGGGAGATATAATTCATCGACCGGTAGCAGTGGAGGACGTTCAGCTTCGCCTTCGGGGTCGCCTCAAGCTCAGCGATCGTGCCGTCACCCGACCATTGCGCAATCACGCGCAGGCCCATTTCCTCGAGGAGGATGCGGGAAGACCAAGCGTCACCACCAATGTTGTAGTCGCCGATGATGGCAACGTCATAGTTGGTGAGCTCGATCGGGCAGGGCTTGCCTTCCATCTTGTCGAACACCCAGTCGCGAATCGAGTCGTTCGCGATATGGTGGCCGAGCGACTGCGAGACGCCGCGGAAGCCTTCGCAGCGGACCGGAACGATGGTCTTGCCACCATATTCCTTGGACTTCTGCTTGGAGACCGCTTCAATGTCGTCGCCGATGAGGCCGATCGGGCATTCCGACTGAACCGTGACACCATGGTTCAGCGGGAAGATTTCCATGATCTCGTCCATGATCTTGGCAAGCTTCTTATCGCCGCCGAAGACAATGTCCTTCTCTTGGAAGTCCGACGTGAACTGCATGGTCACAAACGTGTCGACACCGGTGGTGCCGATGTAATAGTTGCGGCGGGCAGCCCAAGAGTACTGGCCGCAACCGACGGGACCATGGCTGATGTGGATCATATCCTTGATCGGGCCCCAGACCACGCCCTTCGAACCGGCGTAGGCGCAGCCACGGATCGTCATCACGCCCGGAACGGACTTGATGTTGGACTTGACCGAGCAATCCTTGCCGCCCTCTTGGAACTGGTTGAGGTGCTTGGCGCGGTTCTTCCGGCTCTTCTCAGGATAATGTTCCAGGACCTCAGCAATGAGTTCCTTATTCCTTTGTTTGATCTCTTCAATTGTTTCGGGTGCTGAGAGGCTCATGCCAATCTCCTGACGTCAAAATGCAAGCCGGTCGCCGGCTCTTCCCGAAGGAGGAGCCGGCGAGAGAAATCAAGCAGAGATCTGCGCGGCGGTGAGGCCAACCTGGCTCTCGTCGACCTGCTTCATGATGCCGAACTGCATCAGCATGTCCTCGAGCTCGTCCATGGTGATCGGGGTCGGGATGATGCCGTTGCCCTTGTTCGCATGGATCTTGCGCGCAAGCGTGCGATACTCATCGGCCTGCTTGGAGTCGGGGGCATATTCCACGACCGTCATGCGGCGCAGTTCGGCGTGCTGGACGATGTTGTCGCGCGGCACGAAGTGGATGAGGAACGTGCCAAGCTTCTTGGCGAGCTCTTCAGCCAGCTCGAGCTCCTTGTCGGTCTGACGCTCGTTGCAGACGAGCGCGCCGAGGCGGACGCCGCCCGAGTTGGCATATTTCAGAATGCCCTTGGAGATGTTGTTGGCCGCATACATGGCCATCATCTCGCCCGACATGACGATGTAGATTTCCTGAGCCTTGTTCTCACGGATCGGCATGGCGAAACCGCCGCAGACCACGTCGCCGAGCACGTCATAGGAAACGTAGTCGACATCTTCGTAAGCGCCGTTCTCCTCGAGGAAGTTGATCGAGGTGATGACACCGCGACCGGCGCAGCCGACGCCCGGCTCCGGACCGCCCAACTCGACGCAACGAATGTCGAGATAGCCGACCTTCATGACGTCCTCAATCTCGAGGTCTTCGACCGAGCCAGCGGCAGCGGCGAGGCTGAGGATGGTGTCCTGGGCCTTGCTGTGCAGGATGAGGCGGGTCGAGTCAGCCTTGGGGTCGCAGCCGACGATGAGGATCTTGTGACCGTCCTGAGCGAGGCAGGCGAGGGTATTCTGCGAGGTCGTGGACTTGCCAATACCTCCCTTACCGTAGAACGCAATCTGGCGCATATTTCAGATCTCCTTAGTGCCGTTTTGCCTTAAAACCTAATTAGGAACCCCGGACGCTCAGCCATCATTTCGGATCTCGAGACGCCAAGGCGGCGCGGGACACGACACGTCACTAGCCAAGAGGCGACGCATCCCCGGCCCAGTCACACGCAATCGCCGTGCCACCTTTTCGGCTTTTTTAAGCGCCCTGATATTGTTGAGTTTTCTCGAAGAGCGCCGGACTTGGCGCGCTTGTTTCAAACCCGACATCCGGGCCGATAGAGCGAAAGCCAGCTGTCACGAACGAAACAGCCTGGCAAACCGCCTGCCAATCCGGCCCGTCGGCTTTTAAGGCCAGTCCCGCTGCGGCGGGATCGGCCGGCCATGCGGCAGCGCCAGGGAATGAAACCAGGGAACGAAAATTGCTTTGCGCGGGTGTGATAGGAGCAACCGCAAGCGCTTCGGGAGCTGGCTCGAAAGCCGGCTTGCGCGAAGGTGTGCAGCGCGGCAAGTGCTCATTTCGGCGCCAGTTTTGGCGCTAAGGATCCAGGGTGAGGTCACTATGCAGATCGGTGTCGACAACGACCGCAGAGTCGAAACCAAGCGCGTTTTCATTATCGACAATGACGGGATCACCGGGACAGTGTTGAAATTCATGCTGGAAGACGACAACGAGACGCATGAATTCGCCACCGCTGAGGAGGCCTATGCCGGCGCCGAAAAGACCGTCTATGGCAAGACCGAGAAGGCGATCCCGCATCTCTTGATCGTCGGCACCAGCGTGCTCCAGGAAAAGGGCGTGGACATCGTCAAAGAGATCGCGGCGCATTTCCCGGATGCCAAGATCGTCATCGCGGTGGAAACCGCCGATGATCCGCTCGCCAAGCAGACGCTCGCCAAAGGCGGCGGCGCGCATGGCATCATCGCCAAGCCCTACACGGTCGAGACCGTCCGCCGCAAAGTCGATATGCTGCTCGGCCGGCTGAAGAGCGAATTCGTCCAACTCGGTGATTTCTCTCTGTAATTCGCGCTGTTGAGGGCGGCCGACGGCGTCCCTGGGCTTTCCCAACATGGCGCTGCGGCATAGGTCTTGCGCCATCGGGTCAGCCGCGTCGGCGCATGCGTAAATCCCGGTCCAAGGATGGCCCTATGGCCCATGTGATCTTTTACGAAAAGCCCGGCTGCGCCAATAATGCGCGGCAAAAACTGCTGCTCACGGCCGCCGGCCATGACCTCGAGATACGCAATCTTCTCACTGAGGCCTGGACGGGAGAGAGGCTGCAGGCGTTTTTCGGCGTGACGCCGGTCGCCCTATGGTTCAATCGCGCCGCGCCGCGGGTCAAATCCGGCGAGATCGATCCCGCCGGCGTCGATGCCGCGACGGCGCTCGCGCTGATGCTCGCAGATCCAATCTTGATCCGCCGGCCGTTGATCGAGACGCAGGGGCGGAAGGTCATGGGTTTCGATGCCGCTTTGATCGAGGACTGGATCGGCCTCGGCGATCCGAAGGCGCGCGGCATCGATCTCGAAAGCTGCCGGCGCCGCGCGACCGACGCGGCGAACGCGCGGTGAACGCCCCGCTCCCCCCTGCGGGCAAGGCGGCGGAGATCATCCTCGCCTATCATCAGCGCACCAAACATTCGCTCGAACGTTTCGCCGCCGGGCCGGAAACCCTCGATTGGGATGCCCAGCCGAACCCTTTCCGTGAGTTTTCGGGTGCCGAAAAGCTGCTTCTGCCGCTGAGCGCCGAGACTTTTTCGACCGCTTTCGGGGCGCTCTATGAGACGAACAGCGTCGTTCCCGCTCCGCTCACGCTCGATTCCGTCGGCGCGCTCCTCCAATTGTCGATGGGCCTTTCCGCCTGGAAGGAATACGGCCCCGACCGCTGGGCGCTGCGCTGCAATCCGTCGAGCGGCAATCTGCATCCGACGGAAGCCTATGTGCTCGCCCGCGGGATCGACGGTGTCGCCGACGGCCTGCACCATTATCTCAGCCGCGATCACAGCCTCGAGCTCCGTGCTCGGCTCGAGGCGCAGCCCTCGGCACGAGCGCCGCGTCTTTGGCTGGGCCTTTCCTCCATCCATTGGCGCGAGGCCTGGAAATATGGAGAGCGTGCCTTCCGTTATTGCCAGCTCGATCTCGGCCATGCAATCGGTGCCCTCCGCTATGCCGCCGCGGTGCTCGGCTGGAAGCTGACCATGCACGAAGGCCTGTCGAGCCAGGATGCCGCGGCGCTACTCGGGCTCGATCGCGAGGCCGATTACGCCGGCGGCGCCGAAAAGGAAGCGCCCGACGTCGTGTTGAAGGTCGACATCGGGCCGCAAGTCACGCCTTTGTCGGAAACCGACCATGGTTTTACGGTCGAGAGCCTGTCGCAATGGAGCGGCCGCGCCAATGTGCTCGACCGCCGGCCCATGTACAAATGGCCGGTCATCGAGGAAGCCTCTGCCGCGACAGTGAGAACCGGCCATGTCGGGGAGCCGGCCTATCGCGCCAATCACCCCGGCATCGGCGTCGGCTCACCGGAAAAAGCCGCAGCCGTCATTCTCAATCGCCGCAGCGCCCAAGCTTTCGACCGCAAGGCAGGAATGGGCAGCGGTGCCTTCTACCATCTCATCGACCGTTTGCTGGCGCGCCCGGTAACCCCTTGGGATGTCTGGACCTATGCCCCGCGCCTGCATCCGGTGTTCATGCTCCACCGCGTCGATGGGCTGGAGCCGGGACTCTATATCCTCATCCGCAATCCCGACGCCGAGATGCGGCTGCGCCAGGCGATGCGCAAGGAATTGCTCTGGCAGCGTCCCGATCATGTCCCGCAGCAATTGAACTTCTATCGGCTGTTTGCCGGCGATTGCACCAAATTTGCGCGGACATTGCACTGCCATCAGGCAATCGGCAACGACGCCTGTTTCGCGCTCGGCATGCTCGCGGAGTTCGAGCCGCTCGTGCGGGGCGAACCCTGGCGCTACAATCAGCTCCATTGGGAGGCCGGCCTGATCGGCCAGGTGCTTTATCTCGAAGCCGAAACGCTCGGCTTCCGCGGCACCGGCATCGGCTGCTATTTCGACGACACGTTCCACGAAATCCTCGGCATCACCGATGCGAGCTTCGCCTCGCTCTATCATTTCACGGTCGGAGTCGCCTTGACCGACACGCGTATCACCACTTTGCCGCCCTATGCCAACCGGATGGAGATGAACGGCGGGCCGGCCGGCAGCGAAACTGGAGATCCCGTCATGAGCGAAGAACCGGCATTCGAACGGGTCAACGTCGATTTTGCCCGCAAGCTGATCCAAGCCGCCGATCCTCTCATCCTCGACACCCGCGACATCGGCTCCTACGAAAGCGGTCATATCGAGGGCGCCGCACATGTCAGCGACGCCAACATCTATCATTTTCTTTCCGGCATGCCGAAGGACAGACCGGTGCTCATCTATTGCTATCACGGCAATGCGAGCCAAGTGCGGGCACAGACTTTTACCGATTTCCGCTTCAAGAAGGTCTATAGCCTCGACGGCGGTTATGAAGGCTGGATCAAGGCACAGGGTTGAGGTCGATGTCGCCATTAAGATGCGACCTTGAGGTGAAGCGAAGATGAGTGCAGAACCTGCATCTGCGCTCGGCGAAGCGCTGCAAGCTTTCCTCGTCGCGCAAGGCTTTCCCAACGACAATGTCAATGCCGTCGGCAAAAATCAGATGACGCCCTTGATGCAGGCGGCGCATCTCGGGCCGCCCGCAATCGTCGCCGAATTGCTCGCTGCCGGCGCAAGGGTCGATGCGATGAACGCCGACGGCTCGCAGCCTCTATGGCTCGCCAGCGTCGGCGATGATCCGGAGATCGTCGCGCTTATTATCAAGGCCGGCGCCGATATCTCGAACATAAGAATGTCAATGGCTCGACCGCGCTCATGTATGCGGCCTCGGCCGGCAAAGCCAAGGCGCTCACCGTTCTGCTCGAGGCCGGCGCCGATCTGACCTATGAGAATGACGGCTTCAGCGCCCTCGATATGGCGGCGACGCGCGAATGCCTCGACCTCCTGCGCGCTGCGCAAAGACGGGCGAAAGCCGCGTCCTGATCACGCATCGACGACAAGCGCGATCGCAAAGCCGTCATAGCCTTTGGCGCCGACGGTCTGCATCGCCGTTGCGCAGACGCGCGGCTCGCCCGCCATCAACATGTTGAGACGTCGTATGCCGATCACGTCAGGATCGCAGCTTTCGACATCGATCACCGCGCCATTGCGGACCACATTGTCGATGATGATGAGGCTGCCGCGGCACGACAGCGTCAAGGCCCATTGAAAATAATCCGGATTGCTCTGCTTATCCGCATCGATGAAAGTCAGATCGAAAGGACCCTTGCCTTCCGCCGCCAGTCGCGGCAGCGTCTCGAGCGCACGCCCGACGCAGACTTCGACACGCTCGGCGAGGCCAGCATTGGCGATATTGGCGCGTGCGACCGCGGCATGTTTTTCATTCGCTTCCAGCGTAATCAGGCGCCCGTCCTCTGGCAGCGCCCGCGCGAGCCAGATCGTGCTGTAGCCGCCGAGCGTCCCGATTTCGAGAATGGCGCGCGCCGACACACTGCGGGCGAGGATATGCAGCAGCTTGCCCTGATTGGGGGAGACCGAGATCGCCGGCAAGCCTGCCGCATCGCTTGCCGCAAGGGCAGCCTTCAGGACCGGATCAGCCCCAACGAGAACTTCGCTGATATAATGGTCGACGTCGAACCATTGCGCCTCGCTCACGACCGCTCCTCCCGAAACAGGCTAGCATTGCTCCATGTCAGCTTAGCGACCTTCCATTCGCTCGCGATGTCGCCCATTGCGGTCAAACGCCAAACCTTCGCGAGATGGCCAAAGTGCCTCTCCGCAAATCGAAAATTAATCGGCATCAATGATTTGAAGCATGCCTTTGGTGCCAAAGTCTAGCAATTTTCGGCGTATGCCGCCCTATAAGCATTGCGGATTTTGAAAGCGTCGCTCGATCTGTTCGCGGCTTTTGATGACGGGCGAACATAGAGCGGGATGAGGAAAAGTGGGAACCGGTTTTCCAGCGCAATCAAGTTTACGGAGATTGCATGAACTTGATCGCATATCCCGTTCTAAATGATCAGAATCAATCACGCTCTTAAAGACATCGGATATATTTGTTTGTCTCCATCACGACTCTGGAGTGATTCACTCCAAACTCAGCGTGATCTTGCAAGCATATTGCTTGGGCCCGCCCCTTGCGGCGGTTCCGCCGGATTTGCTAAGAGGATGTGAGATCGAAAGGACGGCTTTCATGACAATGGACAAAGAGCAATCCTCGGCGAACCGTTCCAACGATGCGGATTTCCTCTGCGCTTCGCCGCGGCTCTTCGAAAATTCCCTGCTCGACAAGCTCTCGCGCGTGCATTGGTCGATGCCGCTCGTCATCTACATGCCTTTCGTCATTCTGCTTGCCTGGTTGAGCCTGCGCACATTCAGCCCCTTGATGGTGGCCGCCGCCGCTTTGTTCGGCTATTTCGTCTGGACCCTCATCGAATATTTCGGGCACCGCTACTTGTTCCATGCCGAATTTCCCGGCACATGGGGTGCGCGCATCCACTTCCTGATCCACGGCGTGCATCATGTTCATCCAAACGATCCGCTGCGTCTCGTGATGCCGCCTCTCTTGAGCGCGCCCATCATGCTGATCGCGCTCTTGGTCACGCGCCTCCTCTTCGGTCTGCCCTTGGGTTATCCTTTCCTCATGGGCTTCATCATCGGCTATATCTGCTACGACATGGTGCATTATTACGTCCATCACGCCGAGCCCAAGACCCGTCTCGGTCTGACCTTGCGTCGGCTCCATATGCTGCATCATTTTCGTGATCCAGAACGCGCCTTCGGCGTCAGCGCGCCCTGGTGGGATTACGTCTTCAAGACGCAATATATTGCACCGCGCTAAGGTAGTTGGCCGCGGCTGCGCCGGATCGCATCACGCGCTCAAGCCGATTTCGCCGCATTGAACGGCGCTCGTTTCCGGCCTCGCATCCGTGTCGTGCTTCAGCGTCACAATGACTCGCTCAGAAGGAACAATGACGGCCTTTTTCCATTTCCGGGCCTCGTGGACGCCGACGAAGAACGCAAAGCCTTGTCTGCGCTTGCGGAAGGCGTGGCCGGTGCCAAGGGCATCGTCGACGAAATGATCCCTGTCTTGAGCAAGGGGGTCAGCGCGCCCGGTTCCTTGCGGCGCCTCGTCAGGCCTTCTCGGCCCCCGCGCTCTCGCCTCGGAGCGAAAGAGCGGCCTCCGGCAATGGGCCTTGGGCGCCCGTGAAGACGTCGAAGCGACCATTCGCCCAGACGACGTCATCCGTGGTCCAGGCCCGCAGCCATGTGGCGAGCGCGAGGATTTCGCGGCCGATGAAGGCGAGCGGCGAAAGGATCGAGACCTCCCAGCCCTTCAGCCAGGCGATGAGGATTTCGCAGCCGAACCAGCCCAACACCGTGAGGCCGAAGGCGGTCCCGGCAGAGAGATCGATGAGCGGCGCGGCGATGGCCGCCGCGACGGCCGCGGGCAGTGGGCTCGTGACAGGCTCCAGCGGAAATGTCGCCGGCTCATGGGCGCGGCGGATCACGCTCCAGCGGAGCTGACGGTCATAGATCTCGCGCAAGCTGCGCCGGCCGATGATCTGCCGCAGCGTTTTATGTGCGAAAACGGTCTTGAGCCCGATCGCCGCGAGACCTCTCGAAATCGCCGTATCTTCCGCAAGCGTATAGGCCATGGCTTCGAAGCCGCCGGCATGCGCAAGATCGCTGCGCTTGAAAAGCATGGCCTTGCCGACGCCGAACCCCAGGCCCAAGGCCGAAGCCGTCAGCAGCAATCGCGCGTGGCCGTTGATGACAAAGGCCTCGATATGGCCGGCAAGACTCTCGGGCCGCTCGGCGATCGGCACGCCGACGACGAGGCCGACGTCTGGCGTGAAATTCTGCATATAGGCTGCCATCGTCTCCGGCTCGAAGACAATGTTCGAATCCTTGGTGAGGATGAAATCATGCGCGGCAGCCGCCAGCGGCGCCGCCAGAGTGTTGAGCTTGGGACTGACCGCCGAATCGCAATGCGATTGCATGACGCGCGAAGCGACATTGGGATGAGCGCGCTTCAAGCTCTGCGCGAGATCGAGCACCGGCGAACTCGCCTCGGCGGCGCTGAACAGCACCTCATGATCGGGATAGCGCTGCATGAAGATCGATGCCTGCGCTTCTTCAAATCCGGGATTGTTGAGTTTGATCGGCAGAATCGCCGAGATCGCCGGCTGATCTATGTTTGTCGCCCGGCGTCGTTGAAGCCGCGGCTGCAGCAGCGCGCCAAGGCTGGTGAACAAAAGGATCGCGACCGCAACGACCCACCACAGGGCGCCGAGATAAGACGCGAATAACGCTAGATCCATGAGCCCGATCCGAACCCTTTTTCAGCAAAAATATGTCCCAGCACCACCCGCCATTGGGCAAAAGACGTGCGACAGGGATTTCTATCCCCTTCCCCCGAAAAAGCGAAACTGTCTTTTCGCTTTACTTGCCTGGCATGCCGTCAAGCCGTCCCGTCAAGCCCTGCCGCAAGACGCCAAAACTGGCGCGCCTAAATTGGACAATTTCCAATTTAGGCGCTTGTCGGCTCTTGGCATTAGGTAGCTCTTGGCATTAGGCGAGACCAAAGCCGCGCGCCTGATCGAAATCAATCAAACCGCACTTCCTCGGAGCCTCGCTTCAACCGGCGGCCGCTTCATAGTCCTAACAAGAAAATAAAGATGTAAATATCCAGGCCTAAGCGGGGGCAGCGATCACGTTTGTAAGGACATCGGACATATCCGATGTCTCAATTATGATTTTGGATTGATTCAATCCAAAATCATCGTGGTCTAATGCGCGGTCCAGCCGCCATCGATCGAAAGCAGCGCCCCGGTGATCGAGGCGGCCATCGGCGTGGTGAGAAACACCGCCAGGGCCGCAACCTCCTCGACGGTTACGAAGCGTTTGATGGGCTGCGCCTCGAGCAGCACATCGCGCACGACCTGCTCTTCGGTGATGCCGCGCGCCTTGGCTGTATCCGGAATCTGCCTCTGGACCAGCGGCGTCATAACATAGCCGGGGCAGATCGCATTGACGGTGATCCCGTCTTCGGCGACTTCGAGAGCGACGGTCTTGGTGAGACCGGCGAGGCCGTGCTTGGCCGAGACATAGGCCGATTTGAACGGTGAAGCCACCAGCGCATGCGCCGAGGCAATGTTGATGATCCGCCCCGACTTCCGCGCCTTCATGAGCGGCACGACACTGCGGATCGTATGGAAGGCCGCGGAGAGATTGATGGCCAGGATCTGATCCCATTTCTCCGGCGGAAACTCCTCGATGGGCGCGACGAATTGAATGCCGGCATTGTTGACGAGCACATCGACCGCGCCGAGCTCTGCCTGAGCCGTTGCGACCATGGCATTGATTTCATCGGGCTTCGACATGTCCGCCGGCGAATAGAGCGCCTTCACATAAAATTCATCGGCGATCGATTTGCGCTCGCGATCGATCTCCGCGGGATCGCCGAAGCCGTTCAGCATAAGGCTCATGCCTTTGGCCGCGAGCGCGCGGGCGATGCCGAGACCTATGCCGCTCGTCGATCCGGTCACGATGGCTGTGCGTGGTTCGCTCATGAGACAGACCCTTTCGCTGTCATTTCAAATTCATTCGTCGAGCTGCATCTGATCTATCAGCAAAAAGCCTATGAAGGCCATGCCAAGGATTATGATTTCTCCGGCACATCGATGCGCGAACATTGGCAGAGCGGCTATGAGGACACGAAACACACTCTGATGCACAAGGCCTGGCTCGCCTTGCCCGAACGCGGCATCAAGGTCCATGACGTGCATCGCGAGGAGGATGGGTGAGCGCGCAGTCGACCCCGCGCCCGTCGCTCGCATCACCGCCGCAGGCTCAATCGGACGCTGCAAGCAATGAGGTGAACCCAGGAAAAACGAATGGGTTGCGCATCATGGCGGCCGGAAGCTGGTCGCAAACGCGCGCACTTAATCTTGCGCGTCACCTACAGCCGATCCCGATCACGTGGAATCGCATCTTTGGCACATCGGATATATCCGATGTGCTTGAACCGCGATCCACATCATCGGGACAAATCGGCTCTATTTCAAAAATCTGGAGCATGTCCTTTATGAGACATCGGGTATACCCGATGTCTAAAATATCGGAAAAGTCTGTCAACTTTTCCGAGACATGCTCTAGGTGTCGAATTGCTTCCGCAACGAGGCCGCCTTTCCTACTCAACGTCACTCCGCTGCATCGCTCTTCGCCACGCCTTGCTCCAAGGCCGCCGCGACCGCTTCATCGACTTTTTCCAGCCAGATGAATTCGAGCTCCTTGCGCGCTTCTTCGGGAATATCCTCAAAGTCACGCCGGTTGCGCGCCGGCAGCATCACCCGTTTGATGCCCGCGCGGTGCGCAGCCACGACTTTCTCCTTGATCCCGCCGACAGGCAGCACGAGGCCGCGCAGGCTGATCTCGCCAGTCATCGCCGTATCATTGCGCACGGTGCGGTCCGTCATCAGCGATACCAGCGCCATGAACATGGCGACGCCGGCGCTCGGCCCGTCCTTCGGGATCGCGCCCGCCGGCACATGAATGTGGATGTCGGTCTTTTCGAATCCACTCACGTCGATGCCGAAGGAGGCCGCGCAATTCTTGACGAGGCTGAGCGCGGCCTGCGCGCTCTCCCGCATCACTTCGCCGAGCTGGCCGGTGAGGATCAGCCGGCCATTGCCCGGCGTCCGTGTGGCCTCGATGAACAATATGTCGCCGCCGACCGGCGTCCAAGCGAGCCCGGTCGCCACGCCCGGCACGCTGGTGCGCATCGCCACCTCACTCTCGAAAAGCGGCGCCCCGAGAATGGCAGCGAGATCCTCGCGCGCGATATGGATCGGCTCGCCCGGTCCTTCGGCGATCCGCACCGCGGCATGGCGCACGGTCCGACCAATCTCGCGCTCGAGGTTTCGCACGCCCGCTTCGCGCGTATAATACTGGATGATCTGGCGTAGCGCGTCATCCGAGATTTCGACCTGGCCCGGCTGAATCCCATTCGCCTTCATCTGCCGCGCGACGAGATAGCGGCGCGCGATCTGGAATTTCTCGTCCGGCGTATAGCCGGTGAGGCTGATGATCTCCATGCGGTCGCGCAGCGGCCCGGGGATCGTGTCGAGGAGATTGGCGGTGGTGATGAAGACGACATGGCTCAAATCGAAGGGCACGCCGAGATAATTGTCGCGAAAGGTGCTGTTCTGCTCGGGATCGAGCACTTCGAGCAGCGCCGCGGCCGGATCGCCGTGAATGCCGGCGCCGAGCTTGTCGATCTCGTCGAGCATCATCACGCAATTGCGCGCGCCGGCCTTGCGGATCGCTTGGATGATGTTGCCGGGCAGTGCGCCGATGTAGGTGCGGCGATGGCCGCGGATCTCTGCCTCGTCATGGACGCCGCCGAGGCTCACCCGCACGAAGGGCCGCTGCATCGCCCGCGCGATCGATTGGCCGAGCGAAGTCTTGCCGACGCCGGGCGGTCCGACGAAACACAGGATCGGCGCCTTGCCCTGCGGTGCGAGCTTGCGCACGGCGAGATATTCGATGACGCGCCGCTTGATCTTTTCGAGCCCGCAATGATCCTCGTCGAGAATCCGCCGCGCCTCGGCAATATCGATCGGCGCCTCCTCGGGCAGGCTCCAAGACAATTCGATGAGCCAGTCGAGATAGGTGCGCACCATGCCATATTCGGCCGCGGCCTCCGGCATGCGCTGCAGCCGCCGCAATTCGCGGCTGGCCTGCTCCTCGACCTCTTTCGGCATTTTCGCCTTTGCGATCGCTCCGGCGAGCTCGGCCAATTCCTGCGCCTTGCCTTGATCGCTCTCGCCGAGCTGGCGCTGGATCGCCGCCATCTGCTCGCGCAGCAGAACTTCGCGCTGGCGCTCGTCGAGCGCCGTTTTGGTTTGGCGGCCGATCTCCTGCATCAGCCGCAAGACCTCGATGCGATGGGCGAGCAGACGCGAGACTTTGTCCATCCGCGCCGCAAGATCGATCGTCTCGAGAATCTCCTGCTTCTCCTCGGGGCTGAAATCCATATAGGCGGTCGTAAGATCGGCGAGCGCGGCGGGCGATGTGATGGTCTGAATGGCAGTCAGCAATTCCTCGGGTGCCTGCGGCAGAAGCTGCAGCGCTTCCATCGCCTGGGCGCGCAGATGGAGAAAGCGCGCTTCGACTTCGGCCGAGCGCGTCTCCGGTTCCGGAATGCGCAGGACGCGGGCGACGAGGAAGGGCCAGCCGGTCAAGAATTCAAGGATCTGGAATCGCTGGACACCTTGGCAGACAAGATGATTGGTACCGTCGGCTGCGGTGATATAGCGAACGATATTGGCGATGCTGCCGAGCTGATAGAGATCCGTCGGTCCCGGCTCCGCGACTTCGGCACTCCGCTGCTTGAGAATGCCGATTTGGCGCTGCTCACGCACGGCCTGCTGGGCGGCCGCCACTGAACCTTCGCGGCCGATGGTGATCGGCACGACATAGCCCGGGAACAGGACGATATTGCGCACGGGAATGACGATGAGCGCATCCGGCGGCAAGGGCGGCACCGAAGCGGCCGGCCGTCCCGTGGTGTCGCTTGGAGCATTCCGGAAATCGATCTCAGACACGGGCATCACCTGCTTTTTTCGAGCGTGATCACGAGGCAGCCGTCGCGCGCGGCGCGGCTGATGCGGTTATAGCTGCCGGCCGGCAGTCGCACGCGGCGTTCGAAACGGCCTTGCGGAAGCTCCAGCCGATGGATGACTGCGGTCTGCAGCTCGGCCGGCAAGATGCGAAGGCCGGAAAACACCAGCTCGGCGCCTTCGACGGCGACTTCGACGCGATCGGCTGCGACGCCGGGCAGCGCCACCAACACGAGAACCTCCTGCTCGGTTTCGAGCATATCGACCGGCGGCTCCCAGGCCGGCAGAAGCGCGGCCGAAAACATCGGCCGGAAAAATTCGCGCTGCAGCCGCTCCGCCCGGGCCAGCATTTCGCAGGCCTCCGACCACATCCAATTGCGTGCAAGGTCACGATCCATGCGCTTCACCTATGGCCAAGTTCGCCAGCACGATCGCGCACGACCGGCTTGAGCTTTCCGACGAGATCATGCGTTGAAACAAAGACATGGGGCAAGACTCGAAATCATCGTGCTTTGCGGGTGAATTGTCGAGAGATGTCATCGGCCGCGGCCGGAATCAAGGCCGCGCGCGACGGCGAGACGCGGGTTCCCTGCGTCTATGGCAGGCCGTCTGGCGACGGCGGCTCGGTGATCCATACTTCATCTCCCGTGGCGGCTAACTCAATTAGGGCCGCGCATCAGGGATAGCGGCTTCGCCGGCCGAAGCTTTGATCGTGATCAAAGCCTTGGCCGCGGCCGGGCACTAAAAAAAATAGGAAGAATCAAAAAGCTCTTCCGACGAGGGCGGGCACGCCCTTGACGTTCAATCCACGAGTCCGAGTATGTGGAGCGCGAAAGCGCTCCACATACTCGCGAACTCTGGAACGCCATGGCGTTCCACACATTCGGATGAATTCGGACCGAAGCCGCGCGACCGCAATATGCGCGCGTTTCGATCGCTATTAACGCGGACCAATACGTCCTACGCCTCCTTGAAGCCATATTCGGGAAGCCCCTGCTCACTCCCGTAATATTTATAGGGCAGGAATTTGCCCGTCATCGTGAGCTTCACGCGATCGCCCTTGGGATTGGGCAGCCGCTCCAATTGCATGTCGAAATCGATCGCCGACATGATGCCGTCGCCGAACTCCTCCTCGATCAGCGCCTTCCAGGCGAGCCCATTGACCATGACGAGCTCATAGAAGCGATAGATCAGCGGGTCGGTCGGCGGCATCGGCATGCCGCGATAAGGCACTTCATTCAGCATCCGCTCTTCCACTTCGGAGAGGCCGAAGAGTTGCGCGGCCTTGGCGGCCTGCGGCTTGACGAGCTTCATCTGCCCGAGCAGCGCGCCGACGACGAGCACTTCCGACATCCCGCCGATCTCGGTCGTGATGTGCTTCCAGCTCCATCCCTTCTCGCGCTTGATGTCGAGGATCTTCTCGGTGAGCTCTTCGCGTGTCATCTTCATCTCCAACAGGCTTGAGGTTGCAGGATCAGTGGAACTCGGCACTCATGCGGCGCGGCGCGGCCCGTCATGGTCCGGCCGCGGCGATGAGACCGGATTGACGAGCGGCGGCTGCCGCCGGTCATAATCCTTCGGCAATGCCCTTTCGAAGCTGCGCGAACGGTCGACCAGAAAGTCGACCAAATGGTTGCGTAGCGCATAGAAATCCGGATGTTTGTGGATGTCGAGCCGGCGTCGGTCGCGCGGCAGGTTGTTTTGTACGACCTCGGCGATCATCGCATTCGGACCATTCGTCATCAGAACGATCTTGTCGGCGAGAAAGATCGCCTCATCCACGTCGTGGGTAATCATGAATACCGTCTGACCGGTTTCAAGACAAATGCGGCGCACCTCGTCTTGCAGATTTCCGCGTGTGAGCGCATCGAGAGCCGAGAAGGGTTCATCCATGAGAAGGATCTTGGGCTCAATCGACAAGGCCCGCGCAATGCCAACACGCTGCTTCATGCCGCCGGACAATTCCGCCGGCCGCTTGCCATCGCTGCCGGCGAGCCCGACGAGGCCAATGAACTGCTCGGCATGGGCACGAATCTTCGCCCGCGACCAGCGCGGCCAACGCGAAGCCACGGCATAAGCGACATTGCCGAGCACAGTGCGCCAGGGCAATAGCGCATGGCTTTGAAAGATCACTGCCCGATCGAGCGAGGGGCCGTCGATCTCCATGCCATCGACAATGACAACGCCCTGGTCAGGCCGATCGAGGCCGGCAAGGATATTCATGAGGCTCGTCTTGCCGCAGCCGGAGTGGCCGATCACGCAGACGAATTCGCCGCGCCCCATGGAAAACCAGATATCATCGAAGACGGTCGTCGTCGAACCATCCGCGCTGACATAGCGCCGCCCGACTGATTCGAAGGAGATGAATTTGTCCTTCACAGCTCACTCCGGATAGCTGACGGCACGCGCTGCCTGGGCAAGCAAAAGATCGAGCAGCATGCCAACAGTGCCGATTATGAGGATCGCGACGATGACGCTAGTGATCGACAGATTATTCCATTCGTTCCAGACAAAATAGCCGATGCCAGTGCCGCCGACGAGCATTTCCGCGGCGACGATCACGAGCCAAGCGATGCCAATCGAGATCCGCATGCCGGTGACGATGGTCGGCGCCGCCGCTGGCAGGATGATGGTGAAGGCACGCCTTATCGGGCCGACTTCGAGCGTGCGCGCGACATTCAACCATTCCTTGCGCACATTGGCCACGCCAAAGGCTGTATTGATCAGCATTGGCCAGATCGAACAAATGAAGATGACGAAGATGGCGGAGGCACCAGAATCCTTGATCGTGTAGAGAGCGAGCGGCATCCAGGCAAGCGGCGAGATCGGCTTCAATATCTGGATGAAGGGCTGCAAGGCGCGGCTCGCAAGGGCCGACATGCCGATGAGAAAGCCAACCGGGATCGCCAGCGCGACAGCTGCGAGATAGCCGATAGCGACGCGCACGATCGAATAAGCGATTTGAATGCCGAGGCCCTTGTCGTTAGGACCATTGTCGTAGAAAGGATTGCGCAGATCTTCAATGAGCTTGGCACCGACATCGAGCGGGCTCGGGATCGCCGATTTTCCCTGTGTCGCGGAAAGCCCCATCAATTTTGCATATTCCGGGTCGAGCTTCTGCTTCGGACCGGTCGATGAAGCTGCAAGCTGCCAAACGAAAAGTATGGCAAGAAGCAGTAGGACGGAGAGTAGCGCAGCGCGCAGATTGAGAGAGGCGCGCATCGTCAGCTCCGTTTGATGGCGAAACTCGCCACATATTCCTCCGGCTTCGCCGGATCGAAGGTCTTACCCATGATGGAGAAGCTCTTGGTTGTCGCGGTCGGTGGCGTTAACCCGGCTTCGCGCATTGCTTTTGCCGCATCTGTGGCAAGAAAGATCTCGCGCGCGATTGCGTGATAATCGACATCGCCCTTGATCTGGCCCCAACGTTTCATCTGGGTGAGAATCCAAATGGCGAAACTTTCCCAAGGGAAAGGATCGAAAGTGACGCGATTGGGATCTTTCTTAACCCCGCCGAGTCCGTCGGCATAGGTCCCGGTCAGGCATTGCTCGAGCACCGTCACTGGCGCATTGATATAATTGGCGGGCGCGATCGCCGCTGCAATCTCTTTGCGGTTTTCGGGCTTCGATGCATAGGCGGCAGCCTCAACGATCGCCCGCAAGAGCGCCGCATAGCTATTCGGCATCTCTTTCATGAAGGCGCGGCTCACCGCAAAAGCGCAACAGGGATGCCCGTCCCAAATCTCTTTCGAGAGAATGTGAATGAAGCCGATGCCGTCATAGACCGCGCGCTGCACGAGATTATCCGGGGCGAGAAAACCGTCGATATTATTGGCCCGCAGATTGGCCACCATGTCAGGCGGCGGAAGGACGCGCAATTGCACATCCGTATCGGGATCGATCCCGTGCTCGGCGAGATAATAGCGCAGCAGATAATTATGGTTCGAGTAATCGAAGGGGATCGCGAATTTGAAGCCCTTCCAATCCTTCGGATCGCGCCGATCCTTGTGCTTCATGGCGAGGCAGATCGCCTGGCCATTGAGATTTTCGATCGCGGGCACGACGAAGGGACTGGCCACGGAGCCGAGGCCGAGCGAAATGGCGAGCGGCATCGGCGCGAGCATATGGGCAGCATCATATTCCTTGTCGAGCGTCTTATCGCGCACCACCGCCCATCCCGCCGTCTTGATCAATTGCACATCGAGACCCTGCTTGGCATAAAAGCCGAGCGGTGCGCCCATGATGATCGGAGTTGCACAGGTAATCGGAAGGAAGCCGATCTTGAGTGATTTCTTTTCGAGCGGGCCCGTGCCCGCGAAGACTTCCGTCGTTGCAGCAAGCGGAAACAGGCTCGCGAGCGCGGCCGAAGCCGTCGCGCCGCCAATTGCACGCAAGAAGGCGCGCCGCATCCGATCCTCAGGAAACAACGCGCGCATGACGGCGGCTTCGACGACATGCCGCAATCTGCGTTCCGATCCGCCCTCCGCTACGCCAACGGCCTCGGCCTTGAAAGCACGCGCATGCTCGGCTTCATTCGCATGTGCACCGCACGAGCATGTCTTGCGCAGACGCAATCGCGCTTCGAAGGGATCGGAGAAAATCGACATCTAGGGCTCTCCTCGAACACAGGCGTGAGGGAAAAGAAGCGGCAAGTTTCGTGACTCAGCTCGGCATTTCGGCGAGCATTTTGCGCAGCTGCTTCGTCGCCGGGGTAACAATGGCAACGAAATAGGCCTCGCGCAGCCGCCGCTGCGCGCGATGCGCCATCACATAGCCGCGCGCGCCACAATGGAGCATGGCTGCATGCGCCGCCGCGACGCTCGCCTCGCCGCCGCGCAGACGCAAGGCGAGCATGCGCCGCCAATAGGCATCGCTGGTATCGTAAGGCGTCGCCGCGAGCATCTGCGCCTCCTTTTCCATTGACGCAAGCAGCTCTTCGATATCTTCAGGCTGCTCTTCGAGAAATTTATTGACGTGGCCGAGCGTGCTGCGCACCTCATACATCATCTTGATGCAATCGCGGATCAGGCCGATCGCCATCCCCATCTGCAGCAAGATGAATCCAGCGCGGATCTTAGTGACGAAAGGCACTGCGGAATGGGCAAGCACCATCGCATCCGGGATGAAGACATCTCTGAATTGCACGGAATAGGTGGCCGTCCCATCCATGGCGAGGAACGGCGCGCAAGCGGTCAATTGAATGTCGGGAGATGCGCAATCGGCGACGAACATCACCGGCGAGCCCGGCACTTCACTGTCTTCGCAGACGGCAGCGAAGAGATGATCGTCGCCGAGATTCGAGACCCAAGGCAGATTGCCGCGAACGACATAGCCGCCTGCGACTTTGCGGCCCTTGAGCTTGAGGCTTTCGATACCCGAAAAATTCTTCACCGGATTAGAAAGGCCGGTGCCGCCGAGGCGGCGCCCCGAAGCGAGCGCATCAAGATGGGCGTTGCGCAGGCTCTCATTGTCGGAATTGGCGAGATACCAGACGAGGGCGTTTTGGCACCAGCCAAGAAAAGCCGTCGCGCCGCAGCGTTCACCAATTGCCGCCATGCTGTCTATGGCAGGTGCCAGATCGACCACGCCATCGCGCGGCAAATGCGATGCCCAGGCGCCGGCTTCGCCGAGGCGTCGCATGAGGTCGGCGGGATAGACTTCACCTTTGTCGATGGCATCGACGATGCCCGACAGTTCCGCGGCGACCGCGCGCACACGGCCGGCAACGGCGCCCTGCGGAGCGGAGAACGTTGGCGCTTCCATTGCGGATGTGTCCATGATCAAAACTCCGGACATGTTGCGCACCACCGCAGGGCGGCCGCGAATACGGATGTCAGGCGGCGGTCACAGCCAGATTGACCGGGCGCATGAAGGTGTTGGCGACCGGCGACCATTTGGTCACATGGGCGACGAGCTTCTCGATCTCTTCTTTCGGCACGCCAGGGCATTCCATATCCACCGCGATGCGGACATCGGTGAAGCCCACCGGCTTTTCGCCGACATCGCCCGTGCCCCAGACGGCAGTGATGTTGAGATCACCTTCAAGATTGAGTTCGAGCTTCGATATCGCCCAGCCGCGGTGAACGGCATTGGCATGGAGTCCGACAGCGAGGCAGGAACCGAGCGCCGCAAGCGACGCTTCCGAGGGATTGGGCGCCGTATCATCGCCGAGCAGGCCCGGCGGTTCATCGACAATGTAGGCGGGCAGGTTGCGAATGTAGTTGGCGTGGCGGAAGCGGCCCTCGGCAACTGTCTTGCACTTCAAGGTTTTCACGGCTTTGGGATTGGCCTTCCCCGAAGCGATCAGAGCTTCGAGGCCTTGCTTGTCGATAGGCGCTAAGCCACTGCTCGTAATTTCGGCAGGATCGGGGGCGAGACAGCCGGTGAGAACGATCGTTTCTTGGGTTGCCGACATGAGACTCCTCCAGGCGAGTTGCATTTCCAGGCGAGTTGCATTGCGATCCCGCCTGAGGCAGAATACAGACCGGTCTGTTCATAGCAGGCGCCGTGCCAAGCCGGGAATTAACGGAGAAGCATGATGAACGTCAGGGCATTAGATTGGAGCGCCCGGCGCGGCAAAGCTGACATCTTTCCATGGATGCCTAAGAGAACGGCATTCTGCTTCCGGTTTGCCGATCAGGCTTCAAGGAAGCAACACATTGGTGTCAGTCTATAGATAAACTTGTCTACTAGGCAAGCCCCTTCGTGCCGTGAGCGCAGATCGGCGGGTCTTGCGCCATATTCGAAAGGGCAGCTGCCATGAAAGCCGATGTGAAGGTCACGAAAGGGGACACCGAAAAGCCGCCGAAAGACCGGCTGATCGATGCGGCGTCGCGGCTTTTTTGTCGGCAAGGCATCAATGCCACGGGGATCGATGCCGTGCTGAAGGAAGCCGGCACGGCGAAAATGACCCTGTACAATCTCTTCGGTTCGAAGGATCGCCTCGTCGAAGCGGTTCTTGAAGAGGAGGGTCGGAAATGGCGCGACTGGTTCTTGACGGCGCTCGATGCGGGGAGTGATCCGCCTCGCCGCAAGCTCGATAGGATCTTCCCCTTGCTGCGCGGCTGGTTTGAGGCGGAAGAATTTTATGGCTGCCCCTTCATCAATGCGGTCGGCGAGCATGACAAACAGGATGACCGGCTGCGCGCTTTGACCATGCGGCACAAGAAGGAGGTCTTACATCGGTTCAGTGCGCTCGCCGCGGCCGCGGGCGCCGTTGATCCGGAAACTGTCGCGCATCAGCTCGGGCTCTTGATGGATGGCACCATTGTCGCCGTGATGGTGACGCGCGATCTGGCGCTCGCCGACGTCGCAGCAGCAGCAGCTTCTGCCTTGCTCGATCATGCCACACTCGACCATGCCACTGCGGCTGAACCTGCTTAGGTTGGCGCCAATGACACCAGCGGGGGGAATAGAGGAATCTTCCTTCAGACATCGCAATCGATGTGAAGCCAAACGTAATCGAGGTTTGAGCCGTCACGCGTTTCTGTCTAGATTTCTGCGCGTGCGAGGTCAGTAGCATTCATCAGTCATACTCGATGGCTATTTCAGAAATTTGATAACATGGGGATTTCGTCATGCAAGAGCGCATGAGTGATGGGATTGTAAATCGGGTGGTTCGGTCATTTCGCGGATTTGTTCTTCCGTTCGTCTTGCCCGTCATCTTGGCTCTCTTTGCGCTTCCTGCCGATGCGCAAGAGAATCCCTTCGTCGGCCAGTGGAGCGCCAACTTCAGCGGCTTTATTTTAAACTACGTCATGGAACCGAATTTCCACTAAAGCGAACGAACTATTTCCGGTTCCCTGCAAACGATGGAATCGGGGAATTACCGGCTTTTCCCGCAAAATGTGGTTACACTTGAAGTCTTGGACTGGTATCCGAAAACCCAGCCGGTTTGCCATGCAATCGGCACTACCGGCGGCTACTATACGCAGGAGCCTACTCCGAGACCTCCGGGCGGATCATACAATTATGTTTTCGGCTCCCCCAACTCGGTGACGCTTACCGATTTGAATACGCATGCGTCGGTCACTCTGACGCGGATGCCGTGAGCGAGGCTCGGCATCGCTTGCGTGATGAACCTGCAACATTCGGCGCGGGGCAATCCGGCCGCATGGGGGTGCGGTCGACGAGATCTATTGGCGTAATAGGCCGCTATTATTGGCGCTCCCTAGGGGACTCGAACCCCTGTTTTCGCCGTGAGAGGGCGACGTCCTAGGCCGCTAGACGAAGGGAGCTTGGCGGCGTAGTGGCGGTTCTATAACGCGCTGACGCGGCCCGCAAGTCCGCCCGCTTCGGCCCAAGCGCCGAGGCAAGGCGCTTGAAGCCTAAGATGCCGCGGGCTCATGGCTGGCCGCACGCGCCTCGGTTGTGGCATCGGTCTTCACCAATGCGGTCGGAATTGTTGCGGCAGGAAGGCGCATCACAGCGCCTGCTGCTGCGGCATCGCCATTAGGCCGCGTCAGCCGAACGATGGCGGCGCCAATCTCGCTGATGCTCTGCCGCAACAAAGCGCGTTCCTCGGCATCTGTGGAAGCCGCACTCTTCTGCGGCTTGGAAACAGCAGCACCCCCGTTCGCGAGCGCGCTTTCCAGTTCCTCGCAGCGCCGCCGCGCGACATCGAGCGCGCCTTGCGTGGCCGCATGTTCAGACCGCAGATGAACATATTTGTCCGAGAGCGCACGCTCGGTGTCGCGGGCACGCTCGGCCAGAAGGTCGCGCTGGGTCAAAATATCCTTCTCGCGCCGCCGCGCACCTTCAAGCTCGGCATCATAGACATTCAGTTTGACCATCAAGGTCCTGAGCTGGCTGAGATCCGCATCATGCTGCTGGCGCAAGGCCGCAAGCTCTTCCCGAAATTGGGCAGCGCGGCGTGCTTCGGCTTCGAATTTATCCTGCAGCTTGGCGTTTCTGTTCTGCGCCGCCTCCAGCTCGCGGCGCAGAGCACCAAGGATATCGTCCAGGCTGCGCCCGTGAAGGTCTTTTTCAGTGAGTTTTTGCTCGGCCTTGAGCAGGTTGCGACTGACATCGCCGAGCCGCAGCTCCAAAGTCGCGCTGCGTGCATCCGAGGCCGCAAGGGCGGCGAAACGCATCTCGGCCAGGAGTTTCATCGATTCCCGCGAACGGACATAGTCGAGGAATTCATTCTGCTTGCGTTCGAGCAGACCCTCGGCATCATAAAGCGCTTTGTGCAATGCGCCGAGCTCGGCCTGTGTTGCAACCAATTGCGCCGCGCTCTGCGCGCGGGCCTCTTCGCTCTCGTGCATCGCGGCGGCATTGGCCGCAAAGTCGCTCTGCAGCCCCCTGATCTGCGTCGCCTGCCGTCCCAATTCGGCAAGATCGGCGGCATGCCTATGGACCAATTGTTCTGCCCGCTGATCAAGGCGGCAGCGTTCGACCGCGAATTCGGCGCGCAGCTGGTCGCGCTCGGCCAGGATTTCCTGAACCGAAAGAGGAATTTGCATTTCAAGCCGGCGGCGCGTCAGCCGGTTTGCCCGCTGCCAAAAGGCTGGCGCGAACGCCAGCGCTGCGAGCCCTGCTACCAGGAACCCCAGCGCGAAGATCATGGTCTGTTCGATCACGCGCTTTGCTCACCCGGACATTTCACGAGGAACTATGCCACTACCACGCGGCAAGAGCAAAATCGGCGCTGGCGAGCTCGAAAGGTGGCGCCAGAGACGGTCGGTCGGCCGCTCAGAAGGGATTCCAAGTCGGGCGCGGCGTGAATTTCAAATAGCTGACATTGAGCCCGAGCCTCGCCCCCAGGCCGGAGCGGATCGGCACCACGACAATGTCATTGTAGACGAGCGCCGTCATGCCGAAGCCGCCGACGAAATAAGCGGAGCCGTCGACCCCGCCATAGCGCCGGTAAATAGCGTCGATTGCCGGCAGATTATAGACGAGCATCATCGTCCTGTCGCCGTCGGCGCCGGCGTCGAAACCGAGCGACGGCCCCTGCCAGAAGACGCGGCGATCACCGGCATTGCGCGTGTACATCGTGCCTTCGCCATAACGCAGGCCACCAACGAAGGCGCCGCTCGCCTCTTGGCCGAGAATATAGCCATTGGGGCGACCCCAGCGTCGCGTCGCGGCTTCAACAACTTGCGCTAAGCCGCGCGAGACCGTGCCGAAGAAGCGATGGCCGCTTTCAATCAGCTCCTCGGGCGAAAATTCGCCGGGACGTGTATCCGTGCGCTGGCCGGGGGTCGCGGCGGCATCCGCCTTGAGCGGCCCCGGCACAGCGAGACAGCCGGCGGCGATCAGCGCCAGCTTCAATGTGAGATCCCGGCGCGACACTGCCCGCATAAAGGCCTCCCTGGTCGGTGTGCAGCGGGCTTTGCCAGGCCGGCCCCGCCTCCCTGAATTTCGGCATCTGTGGTTAAATGTTTATTACGCCATTATGCCGTTTTTACGCCGGCATGCGCGGCTGCGGCCAGTGGGTCGCCCCAGGCGACGAAAGGGCCGTTCCTGAGCCGATCGGCAAATTTGCCATAGCGTAAAGACTGGCCTCTCTCATCACCCACCATGCCGCCGGCAGCCCGCAGCACGGCGTCGCCTGCCGCCGTATCCCATTCCATGGTCGGCCCAAACCGCGGATAGACATCGGCGACACCTTCAGCAATGCGGCAGAATTTGAGTGAAGATCCCGCCACCTGCCGCTCCTTGACCGGCAATTGTGCCAGATAGGCCTGCGTCTGCGGATCGGCATGGGAGCGGCTCGCCAAAGCGACCAAACCGTCTTTCGGAGCGTTGCGCGTGTGGAGGGCCTGGCGCTGATCTTTCGGCGGCAGGCCGGCGCCAAGCGACACCGGGGCCGAAAAGGCCTGCGCCCCGGCAATCCAGATCCGCCCGATGGCTGGCGCATAGACGACTCCCGCCCTCGGCATCCCGCCTACGATCAAGCCTAGATTGACCGTGAATTCGCCATTCCGGTCGAGGAACTCGCGGGTTCCGTCGAGCGGATCGACCAAGATGAAAGCCTCGCTTTCCGGCAGTTTTGCGCCGGCTGCGGCCGCCTCTTCCGAAATGACGGGGAGCTGCGGGAGCCGCGCAGCGAGCCCTTTGAGAATGATCGCTTCGGCGGCAACATCCGCGTCGCAGACAGGGCTTTGATCAGCTTTGGCGCGGGCATGGGCATCGGTGCCATAGAACCGCATAAGGGTCGCTCCGGCCGCAACCGCGAGCTCGGCAAAAATCTCTGCAATGGCATCGTAATCCACGCCGCTTAGACCGAGGTCCCGGCTCAATTCGTCAGGCATGATGTTCGATCGATTTAGCGCTCTATCGCCTTCATGCGGCAAAATGAACTGCCGCTCAACCTTTCCACTCAACCCTTGCAACAAACTGAGCTTCGCTGGCGTAATGCTGCACCGATCACCTGAACGCAGACATGACCACGCCGGGAAAGCGGCTGATCGGCACCATTCGCTTTATCCTAATTTTAAAGCTTTGTGCGCATAATTTCGCTCCGCACGATGCCCGGGATATCGAAAGAAAATCTCGGGGATTATGGATCGCGCTGCATCGAGCTTGACGCTCACGCAAGGTAAAATGGCGATGAAAGCAGCGCTGACTGGAACAGCCTGCCAGCTTTTCCGGGAGACGCTTTACCGGTTTTGCGCCTCAACCAACGGATGGAAGACACATGACGGTTTTCGCGCTCGATTCTCTTGATCTGGCTGCGCTGCTGTGCTCGCGGATCTGTCACGACGTCATCAGCCCGGTCGGCGCCATCGTCAACGGGCTCGAAGTGCTCGAGGACGAGAAGGATGCGGAAATGCGCGGCTTCGCCCTCGACCTCATTAAAAAGAGCGCCCGAACGGCCTCGGCGCGGTTGCAATTCTGCCGCCTGGCTTTCGGGGCGGCAGGTTCGGCCGGCGCCTCGATCGACACCGGCGATGCCGAACAGGTGGCCCGCGGCCTTTTGGCAGACGACAAGACACGGCTCGAATGGGATGCACCGCGGGTTCTGATGCCGAAGAACAAAGTCAAGCTCGTCTTGAATCTTTGCCTGATCGCTGCTGCAGCTATCCCGCGCGGCGGCATGATCAAGGTGGCCATCGGCGGCATTGACGGCACGCCGCGGATCGTTGTCGAAGCCACAGGGCCGAATGCGCGGCTCGCGAGTCATGTACCACAGCTTCTCGCCGGAGCGCCGGCCGGCCATAGCGTCGACGCGCATGGGATCCAAGCCTATTACACCGGCCTCGTGGCGCAAGCGGCCGATCTCACGCTTGCCCTCGCCACCGCAGGCGATTCGGTGCGGATCGAAGCCTTGCCCGCGACGGCCGAGGCAATGGCGGGCGCCTTGACGTGAGCTGCTTGTTCGCTGCGGGCCTTTTCGCCTGCAGCCTTTGCCGCAAGCACGTACCGGATAGTGCCGGGCGTCCCGCGGCAGCTTAGAACAGAGACAAGCTCCAAATTGAATATTTCTTTCAAAGGTCTTTAACCGATGCCAGCGATAGTCTGCCTGTTGCACCCGCGTCAGCGGTGTCAGGCAGGCTCATGGACGAACTCCTCAACGATTTCCTGATCGAGACGAACGAACATATCGAGGCCGCCGGCGATCTCCTCGTGGCGTTCGAGCGCGAGCCTTCGAACAAAGGCGCGATCACAAAGATCTTTCGGCTCGTCCACACGATCAAGGGAACCTGCGGCTTCCTCGGTCTGTCGCGGCTCGAGCATCTCACCCATGTGACAGAGGCTTTGATCGGCCGTTTGCGCGACGGAGCTCCGGCGGCGCCCGAGACCGTATCGGCGATTTTGGCTTCGGTCGATCGGGTGAAGTTCATCCTCGGGTGGCTCGAAAAGACCGGCAAAGAGCCGGAAGGCAACGATACAGACCTCATCGATGTCCTGCAGCTTCGGATCATCACGTTGGGAGCCCCCTTACCCAGCGTTGATGATTTCGCTGCGGCGATCGAAGTCGAAGACTGGCGCGCACGACATCGTCGCGCCGAAAGTCGTGGAGGTTGCCAGCGCCCCCGGGCTGGCAAACACCACGAACCGACCGGAAACGATCCGCGTCGCCGTCGGCGCCCTCGAGCGCATCATGCTGCTTGTGTCCGAACTCGTTCTGACCCGCAACCAGCTCTTGGAACTCACGCGCTACCAAGAAGACGCGGTCGTCAAGCAGCCGTTGCAGCGGCTTTCCGCACTGACGTCGGATCTTCAGGATGCGGTCATGCGCGCCCGCATGCAGCCGGTCGGACGCCTGTTCACCAGCCTGCCGCGGCTGATGCGCGAGCTTTCCGTCGAGCTCAAGAAGAAGCTGCGGCTCGTCACCGAGGGTGCGGACACGGAGCTTGACCGGCAGCTGATCGAATTCATTCGCGATCCTTTGACCCATTTGCTGCGCAATTGCGCCGACCATGGGATCGAGCCGCCCGAGACACGCTTGGCGTGCGGCAAGCCGGAGGAAGGCACGATCAAAGTCACCGCCACCCATGAGGCTGGCTATATTACGATCGATGTCTCTGATGATGGCCGCGGTCTCGACCTGGAAGCGATTCGCCAGAAGGCGGTCACGAAAGGTCTCGTCACCAGCGCCGAAGCGCAACAGATGTCGCATAGCGAAATCTGCCGTTTCATTTTCGCGCCGGCTTTTTCCACCGCGACCGTCGTCACCAGCATTTCCGGACGCGGTGTCGGCATGGATGTGGTGCGCGACAATATCGAATTGATCGGCGGTTCGGTTTCGCTCACCACGACCCCGGGCAAGGGAACCCGTTTCTCCCTCAAGATTCCGCTGACCCTCGCCATTGCGCCAGCCCTGATCATTGCCGCCGGAGGTCATCATTTCGCGCTGCCACAGCATTCTGTGATCGAAGCTGTCGGTATTGACGCCGAGAGCCAGCATGCGCTCGAGACCGTCCAAGGCAGCCTGGTCTTGCGCTTGCGCGACGAGGTGATCCCCGTGGTCGATCTAAAGGGGGTTCTTGCACTCGACTCAGACAATCCGTCGAGCGAGGCCGGCAACCTCGTCATTGTGATGCGCGTCAGTTCGCGGGCCTTCGGCGTGATCGTCGACCGCGTCACCGATGTCCAGGAGATCGTCGTCAAGCCACTCGGCGCCTCGCTGACCCATCTCCAGGTCTTTTCCGGCCATACGATCCTCGGCGACGGCTCGGTGGTCCTCATCCTCGATCCGACCGGCATCGCCAGCCATCTCGGCTTCGAGCGCTCGAACGATTATGCCGTCGGCCACGTGTCCGAAGTTTTCGAGCCGGCCGACACGAATACACGCTTTATCCTGTTTCGTGCCGGCCCCGGCGTCGCCAAAGGACTTCCCCTCTCCCTGATCGCGCGCATCGAATCCGTCGCATCTTCCGCGATCCGGCAGTCGGACGGCATTTTTGTGATGCAGCATCAGGGTCAGCTGATGCCGCTCATGCCCTTGTTTGCCGCTGATCAGGCGACGCTGCAAACGGTCAGCCCGGTTCTCGTTCTCGGCATCGGCGGCGAGAGCATGGGGCTGTTGGTCGAAGAAATTCTCGACGTGGTCGAATCCCGCATCGATATCCAGATTTCCGGCGCATCCGCCGGCGTCATCGGCACGGCCGAAATCCGCAACGAGGTGGTGGAGATTCTCGACGCGACGCATTTCCTACGGATCGGCCGGCCGCATGCGTTCTCACGCGCCTTCGCCAATCACTTCCGGATTCTTCTCGTCGATGACAAGCCTTTCTTCCGCGACATGCTGGCGCCCTTGCTGATCGCGGCAGGCTATCGCGTCACAACGGCCGCCTCCGGCGAGGATGCATTGGCCATGTTCGAGAAGGGTGCGGTCTTCGATGCGGTCGTGACCGATACCGATATGCCGAATATGAGCGGCTATACGCTGGCGCGCCGGCTCACCGACGATCCGCGCCACGCGTCCCTGCCGGTCGTCGCCCTGGCTGCGCATGCGGCGCCAACCGTTTTGCGGGCCGCAGCGGAAAGCGGCATGCGCGGCGCCGTCGGCAAGTTCGATCGCAATGCTCTGCTTGAGACACTCGGCAAACTCCTCGAGGCACATGATCTCAACAAGCATGATCTCGAATCACGCGTCATAGGAGCTGCCGCGGCATGAATGCGCATCCCGTCGCGACCTCGACAGAGGCGGCCGATGAAGCGAGCTTTCGCTTCGAAACCGAGGAACATTGCTTCATCGTGTTCGTCGAGGGCGAAACCTTCGGCCTGCCGGTCGATCGCGTTCAAACGATCTTCCAGATCGAAGCTGTCACTTCGGTGCCGCTCGGCCCCCGCGAAGTCCTCGGTCTCGTCAATCTGCGCGGCAAGATCGTCACCGCCGTGAGCTTACGCCAGCGGCTGCAGATGCAGGAATCCGTCGTGAAGAAGCCGCGATTGGCGATCGGCATGGAACATCGCGGCGAGAATTTCGCCCTCGTAATCGATGAGGTCGGTGACGTCATCGTTCTCGATCCAAGCAAGCGCATCCCAATGCCGCCGCACCTCGATCACCAAAGAGCGAAGCTGACCGAAGCCGTCTATCGCCTCGATAATCAGATTTTGTCGCTGCTCGACATGGATGCCGTGTTCGATTTTCAACGGCGCAATTGAAGCAACACATTTGCACCGGCGGGCCATTTGGACGCTCGAACTAATGCTGAGGAGTTTGAGATGAAACAGGTACTGGTGGTCGATGATTCCACGGTCATCCGGAAAGTTGCGAAGCGCATTCTCGAAGGCCTGAACTTTCAGACGCTGGAGGCGGAGGACGGCGCCAAGGCGCTGAGCGCCTGCACCTTTCTGATGCCGGATGCGATCTTGCTCGATTGGAACATGCCGGTGATGGATGGTTTCGAATTCCTGCGCGAATTGCGCAAAATGCCGGGCGGTCTAAAGCCAAAGGTCGTCTTCTGCACGACGGAAAATGACGTCGCTCACATCGCCCGCGCCATCCATGCCGGCGCCGACGAATATATCATGAAGCCGTTCGACAAGCAGATCTTGCAGTCCAAGCTCGAGGAAATCGGCCTCATCTGATCGGGCTCGCCTCTGATGCGGCTTGCCAAAGCGGACTAAGTCCTCATGACGAAGCTATTTACGCTACCTGATCGACAAAGCGCGTCAGCGTTCCGATTGGCGTCCCCACCGCCGGATTTCGGCGCTGGTCGTCTAGCCCAACCGGGTCCGCGCATCATCGTCATCGGCGCCTCGACCGGTGGTCCGCAGGCCCTGTCGATCGTCCTGAAAGGTCTGGTTCCGGCGATCGAGCAGGTCCCCGTCTTCATCGTCTTGCACATCCCGCCCGAATTCACCGAAGTGATCGCCAGCCACATCGAGCGCGTCACCGGTTTGCCGACCCACGCGGCGCGGCAAGGCGAGGACGTCGCCAAAGGCCACATCTATATCTCGCCGGGCCATCTCCATCTCGGAGTCCGGCGCCTTGGCGACACCGGCGTCATCGCCCTCTCCGACGATCCGCCGGAAAATTTCTGCAAGCCTTCCGTCGATGTCTTGTTCCGCAGCGCCGCAAGATCATACGGCGAGCAGGTGATCGGCATCGTACTCACCGGAATGGGCAGTGACGGACTTGCCGGATCGCGCGCCATTGTTGCGGCCGGCGGCATGATCATCGCGCAAGATGCAGCCTCCTCGACGGTTTGGGGCATGCCGCGCTCCGTGGTCAACGAAGACCTGGCCCATGCGGTTCTTTCCGTCGACGCGATTGGCCCGACCATATGCAAACTGCTGCGCCCCTTTGCCATTCGCGAGAAAAACCCATGAGTTCGGCTTTCGACGTCCTTCGCAATTTTCTCAGCCGCACATCCGGCCTGGCTCTCGATGCCGAGAAAGCCTATCTCGCCGAGAGCCGGCTGCAGCCCATGCTGCAGCGATTAGGCCTGGCCGATCTCGACGCGCTGGTCGTGCGGATTTTATCCGGTCAGCATCCCGATCTCGCCCGCGAGGTCGTCGATGCGATGACCACGAACGAGACCTTCTTCTTTCGTGACCGCCTGCCGTTCGACAATTTCCGCAAGATCGTTTTGCCGAATCTTCTCGAAGCAAGGAAGGCGGTCCGCCGAATCCGAATTTGGTGCGCCGCCTGCTCGACGGGCCAGGAGCCTTATTCGCTCGCCATGATCCTCGACGAAGAAGCGCAGAAGCTCACCGGCTGGCAGATCGAGATTCTAGCGACGGATTTGTCGCATAGCGTCATCGCCGGCGCCCGTGAAGGGCTCTACAGCCAGTTCGAAGTGCAGCGTGGCCTGCCGATCTCGCAGCTTCTGCGCTATTTCTGCCCGGAGGGCGACCGCTGGCGGATCAACCAACATTTGCGCTCGCGCGTCCGCTTCGAAGAATTCAACCTGCTCTCCCATTACAGCGAGCTCGGCCGCTTCGATGTGATCTTCTGTCGGAATGTCCTCATCTATTTCGATGTCCCGACGAAGCAGAGCGTGCTCGACAGGATGGCCCGCGTCATCGCCCAGGATGGCTATCTTTTCATGGGCGCAGCGGAAACGGTGGTCGGACTGACCGATGCCTTCTCGCCGCATGAGGAGCACCGCTCGATCAATGTGCTGCGCACCTCCCAAACGCTTTCGCGCGCGTCCTTGCGCCTCGTCGCAAGCTGATCGTTCAGACGAGATTTGCGCTTACGACCGCGGCCGATGCGGCCGCCTATGCCATTCGGCGGCGACCGCGAGCGGCTGCCCGCGAGCGGATCCGGCCGCGCAACTCTTCGCCAGCATTTTAGGCGAGAATCAGCTCTTCATCGTCGCTCGGCTCGCGCAGCACATAGCCGCGGCCCCAGACCGTCTCGATGTAATTGCGGCCATGGCTCGCATTGGCGAGCTTCTTGCGCAATTTGCAGATGAACACGTCGATGATTTTGAGTTCCGGCTCGTCCATGCCGCCATAGAGATGGTTGAGGAACATTTCTTTCGTCAGCGTAGTGCCTTTACGCAGCGAAAGCAGCTCCAGCATCTGATATTCCTTGCCGGTCAGATGCACGCGATTACCGGCGACCTCGACGGTCTTCTGATCGAGATTGACGACGAGATTACCCGTCGTGATCATCGATTGCGCATGGCCCTTCGAGCGTCTGACGATGGCATGGATGCGGGCGACGAGCTCGTCCTTATGGAAAGGCTTGGTGAGGTAGTCGTCGGCCCCGAATCCCAAACCCTTGACCTTGTCCTCGATCCCCGCGAGGCCGGAAAGAATCAGGATCGGCGTTTTGACTTTCGCGACCCGCAAGGTGCGCAGCACCTCATAGCCGGACATATCGGGAAGATTGAGGTCGAGGAGAATAATGTCGTAGTCATAGAGCTTGCCGAGATCGATCCCCTCTTCGCCGAGATCCGTCGTATAGACGTTGAAGTTCTCGGACTTGAGCATCAATTCGACGCTCTGCGCGGTTGCGCTGTCATCTTCAATCAATAGCACCCGCATGTGAGGCTCCCAGCCTTGCCCTCATTGGTCCGCCGGCAATACGAGACCCGTCTCATCTCGCTCTGCGGCGCGATTTGCGCAAGCCCGGCGCTCGGACGATGCGCCTGACGAACCAATTTCTTAAAGTTAACGATCATTGGTTAACAAAACCATTCCACACGATCGCCGCAAAGGGACGCGCCGGGCCAGCTACCTCTCGTCATGTCGCATGTGCGGGCCCGCGACCGGTCGACGGGCCGATCGACACACACGCTCGTTACCGCCAATTCTTAAGCTTTCGGGTTAATGAAGGGTTACGCGGGACGCGAATCACTACCTTCGCTACAATATACAGAACCGGCCGTCAGTCACCCCGGGAGGTAGGACGCATCGGCGTCAGTGGCCGCCGGTAAGGAAGCGGCAACTTTAATCCGGCATGGTGAAACCGTCTCGCGGTAGTTGTCAAAAGATTGCAGAATCAACCTGCGCTTCGGAGCTTCGATATGATGAAATCGCGGGATTCACTCGTCCGCTTGAAGCGTTTCCACGTCGAGGAAAGACGGCGTCGGCTGGCGCAGATCGAGTCGATGATCAATGAGTTCGCCCGGATGGCGGCCGATCTCGATCGCGAGATCGCGCTCGAAGAGCAGCGGGCCGGCATCTCCGACCTCGCGCATTTCGCCTATCCGACCTATGCGCGGGCGGCCCGCGCCCGCCGCGACAATCTGCTGCGCTCGAGCAGTGAATTGCGCGGCCAGCTCGATGATGCGAAAGCCGGTCTCGACGAGGCCCTCGCCGAGCTCGGCAAAGTTCAAAATCTCGAAGGCCGCGAGAAGAGCGTGGAACGCGGCCCCGAGCTGCCCGAGCAAAGCCGCAATCTGGGCGATCTCGGCCTGCGCGCCGCACAAGCCTGACCATCGGCTTCGGCGAAGCTGCAAATCCAGCACGCGTCATCTGTCGCCTAGTGCCGCAGGGCGCGCGATGTGCCGGCGTGAAGCGTCATGCGCCAGAGCTTCCAACCCACCGCCGCTTGCCGAGTCAACCGAAATGCCGAACCGATGACCTGAAAGAACTGGAGCATGTCCGGCAAAACTTGGTAGTCTCTTCCAAGACATGCTCCAACCCCGCGAGTTGGGGCGGGTGCTGGTCAGGGTCGGCGTCCGGGTTCGGGACTCCATCGGTAGGCCCCTAGAGCATGTCCCGGAAAAGTTGACAGACTTTTCCGATATTTTAGACATCGGGTATACCCGATGTCTCATAACGGACATGCTCCAGATCTTTGAAATAGAGCCGATTTGTCCCGATCATGTGGATCGTAGTTCAAGCACATCGGATATATCCGATGTGCCAAAGATGCGATTCCACCTGATCGGGATCGGCTCTAAGCCGGCAAACTCTTCCGGAGGCCTATGAAGCGGTTTTTCGAATTTGTTTGGCCTGTCATCGGCATGGCTGCCGTCGTCGCGGCGATTTTCCTGCTCCATCGGCAATTTCAGGGCGAAGCCGTCGGGCCCCAAATGTGGGCCGAAATTCGCGCCCTCCCCCTCAGCCAGTTCGCCTTTGCGATGCTCGCGACATTGGCCGCCTATGCCGGTCTCGCCTGGTATGACCGCATCGCCCTCCTCCATCTTGGCGTGAAGCATATCTCCTGGACCTTCATCGCGCTCTGCTCTTTCACGACCTACGCGCTCGCCCATAATATCGGCGCATCAGTGTTTTCCGGCGCCATGGTGCGCTATCGCGCCTATCGAACGAAAGGCCTCACCTCGGCCGAGATCGCGATTCTCGTCGGCCTATGCTCGCTGACATTCGGGCTGGGCGTATTGCTCATCGGCGGCCTCATCCTGGTCGTTGATCCGGCGCAATTGCAAAGATTGGATGGACTTCTGCCCGATCTTCTCACCAATCCGGCGACGGCCCGAACCATCGGCATCGGCTGTCTGAGCCTCGTCGCGGCCTATGTCGCAGGCGCGGTCTTCAAGCTGCCCGCCTTCCGGCTCGGCAGTTTCCGAGTCGAATATCCGCGGCCGGGGATTGCGCTGCGCCAGTTCCTCGCCGCATCGATGGAGATCATCGGCGCGGCTGGAATCATCTATTTCGCGCTGCCGCAGGACGGCAATCCCGGTTTTTTCGCCGTGCTCGCCGTCTTTGTCGCCTCGTTTTCCGCAGCACTCGCCTCCAATGCGCCCGGAGGGCTCGGCGTCTTCGAGCTCTTGTTCATCAAAGCCATGCCGGCTGTGGCGCCGATCAAAGTCCTGACGGCTCTGCTCGTGTTCCGGCTGTTTTATCTCATTTTGCCGCTCGTCTTCGCCATCATCGTCGTCGCGCTGTTCGAGCGGCGCAAGCTCGCCGAAGCATTGAGTCACACTGAGACCGCCGCGGCGGAGCAGCGCGACAAAAATCCGGATCTGCGCAAAGGGAAAGGCCGAGAACCGGCCGGCGTCTCGTGACGATTGATCCGCGGCACAGATAGGGACGCCATCGGCGCCGCCGATCATGCGCCCGACATTACATGCGATATTGCTGCAGGCGCGTCGTCCGCAAGCCGGCAAGGCCGTGCTGATCGATCGACATTTGCCAGGAGAGGAATTCGTCGACGGTCAAAGCATAGCGGCTGCAGGCTTCTTCGAGCGAGATCAGGCCGCCGCGGACCGCCGCCACCACCTCGGCCTTGCGGCGAATGACCCAGCGCTTCGTCGTGACCGGCGGCAGATCGGCAACGGTCAGGGGGCTGCCATCGGGCCCGATGACATATTTGACTTTCGGGCGGTGCGGTTCAATCATATTCGGAACTCACCTACTCAACTGACGCTTTCGTAGAAAAGATAATAGAAAAGGCAGTTTAAGAATGAGCTAAACTCACGCGCCGCTTTTGCGTAATATAAACTTGGGATATTAGGCAATTATTTAGAGATTTGAAGCGAGTTGCTTGGCGAATTGTACCGGCATGAGACAGGATATTTGCAGATCATTAAGAAATGGCCGGCGAAGCTCCTGTAGACCCCAAGCGCGGCGGAGAATCAGAAGCGATGGGTCGAGCCAGCCCATTCGCAGATTGCATTCAGTCCGGCAGGGTGATTTAGATGCGAAACGCAAGAGCTCTTCCCACTTTTCGAGCGGGGGAAAGTCCACGCTTGGCTCGCGTTGCTTGGCCCGAGTGGTGGGCGCGAGAGGTTGCTCGGAGTGCTTGACCCGAGCCGAAACGCCCAAATATGTGCAAATGACCGGCGTTGGCACGCGCCGGACAGGCGTTTAGGACGATACGCAAACTGATTATGTGAGTGTGAGGCCCCGCGTGAGCTTCACAAATGGCGAGTGACCTTTATGAGCGACCCGCAAGCGCCGACCGCGCCCGCCTTTCGCAATAGCCTCGACCTCGGCAAGCCGCCGGCCGAGACGCGGGTCGTCGTCGCCATGTCAGGCGGCGTTGATTCCTCCGTCGTCGCGGCGCTCCTCAAGGAGCAGGGCTATCAGGTCATCGGCGTGACCCTGCAGCTTTACGATCATGGCGATGCCGAGCATCGCAAGGGCGCCTGCTGCGCCGGCCAGGACATTCACGACGCCCGCCGCGTCGCCGCACAGCTCGACATTCCGCATTATGTGCTCGATTACGAGGAGCGCTTCCGCAAAAAGGTCATCGACCGTTTCGCCCGCAGCTATGCTGAAGGCGAGACCCCGGTGCCCTGCATTTCCTGCAACAGCGAGATCAAATTCGCCGATCTTTTCGAGACCGCGCGGGATCTCGGCGCCGATGTTCTGGCGACCGGTCATTATGTCTCTTCGCGGCCGGATGGGCATGGCGGGCGCGAGCTTTATCGCGCCCAGGACAGCGCCCGCGATCAAAGCTATTTCCTCTTCGCCACGACCAAGGCCCAGCTCGAATTGCTGCGTTTTCCGCTCGGCGAGATGCAGAAGACGGATGTCCGCCTGTTGGCGCATCGCTATGGCCTGCTCGTCGCCGACAAGGCCGACAGCCAGGACATTTGCTTCGTCCCGTCGGGCAAATACAGCGAATTCATCGAGCGGATTTGGCCCGAGGCCGCCGTGCCCGGCGCGATCGTCCATATCGACGGGCGCGTGCTCGGCCATCATGCCGGCGTCATCCATTATACGATCGGGCAGCGGCGCGGGCTCGGCCTCAGCATCCACGGTGCTGCCGCCGGCGAGCCGCTTTATGTGGTGAAGCTCGATGCCGCCAAGGCGGAGGTGGTCGTCGGACCGCGCTCGGCGCTCGCCACCCGTCGGGCGCGGCTGCGCGAGCTCAACTGGGTCGGCGACGGCACGCTCGATGATCTCGCCCGCGACGGTCGCGACCTCTTCGTGCGGGTGCGTTCGACACGCCCGCCCGTGCCGGGCTTTCTGCATATCGACGGCGAAGACGCTTATGTCGATTTCGCCACGGATGAAGATGGCGTCGCGCCTGGCCAAGCCTGCGTCTTTTATGCCTCGGATCTGGCCGATGCGCGGGTTTTGGGCGGTGGTTTCATCAGCGCCACCGAGCCGGCCGCGCAGACGAGCCGCGCCAATGCGCCAGGCCCCGCTTTGGCGACCGCCGGCCATCATTGATGGGCGAAGCCCTAGATCACGATGATTTTGGATTGAATCAATCCAAAGTCATGATTGAGACATCGGATATATCCGATGTCTTTAGAAACGTGATCGATCCCAAAAGTGTAGAGCTGGATATGCAGATAAGTTCACGCAATCTGCGTAAACTTGATTGCGCCGGAAAACCGGTTCCCACTTTTCCTCATCCCGCTCTGGGCTGGCGTAGCGGCGAAAACGGACATTCCGCGCAACGCGACGCAGCCGCTCTCGACAATGCCCATGTCGCCGCTGCCTATGCGCGGTGGGCGCCGGTCTATGATCTCGCCTTTGCTGCGGTGATGCGCAAAGGACGCCAATGCGCCGCAGCGGCGGCGAACCGCCATAAAGGCGGGCATGTCCTCGATGTCGGCGTCGGCACCGGGCTCGAATTGCCAATGTTCGATCCCTCCCTCAGGATCATTGGCGTCGATCTCTCCATTCCCATGCTGCAGCGTGCGGCGCGGCGCGTGCGCGAGGCCGGCCTTGCCGGCGTCGAAGGTCTCGCTGTGATGGATGCCTGCCGGCTCGGCTTCGCCGATGCATGTTTCGACGCCGTCGTCGCGCCCTATGTGCTGACGGTGCTGCCGCAGCCGGAAGCGAGCCTCGACGAATGGCTGCGGGTATTGAAGCCCGGCGGCGAGATCATTCTCGTCAATCATATCGGCGCCGCGCGTGGCCCTATCGCGAAGATCGAAGCCTGGCTCGGCCGACGCGGCGCCACGCTCGGCTGGCGGCCGGAATTTCCCTGGGCGGTTCTGGGCGATTGGCTCGCCGCCCGGCCGGAACTGATCCTGACTGAGCGTCGGCCCCTTGCGCCATTCGGCCTCTTTACTCTGACCAGGATCAAGAAGCCCTGACCCCGCGCAAGAGCAGGCCGCGCGCCTTGACACTTTCGCAAGCCGCGGCCTATATCGCCAGCCTCTAAGCGCGGATCAAAGCGCACATAAAACACATTAAGGCGGAGTAGCTCAGCTGGCTAGAGCAGAGGAATCATAATCCTTGTGTCGGGGGTTCGAGTCCCTCCTCCGCTACCATCTTTCCCGACATTCCTTTGACCCTGTTGCGATAGGCCGTCTCGGCTAACAGGCCTGCCAGTGCGTCTCAATCCGCAGCCAACATGACGTCGGACGCCCTGAAGATAGCGTCGAGCCTGTCGCCAGGGGCGATGCGCAAATCTTCGGCATTTTCTTTCGGCACGACGGCAGTGAGGATCTTTCCGTCGCCGATGTCGAGCTGGATTTCGCTATGGATGTCGCTGTCGATTCGCCGCACCCAGAGCGAGATCGAGGGATGGCAAGCTGGACACGTCCGTCACATCGCGTTGCAGATGCCCCGGCCTCCTTATCGGTTCAGGAGCCAGACAATGAGCGACAACACAATGCTGACGATGATGCTCGTGGTGATCGGTGCATAAAAGGCAAATTTGCCACGTTCGATCCAGATATCGCCCGGCAAGCGTCCGAGCCCAAGCCGCGTAAGCCATGGCCACAGCAGGCCGATTGCGGCGATCGCAAGTCCGATGGTGATCAAGGCGCGCGACATTAAATGTTCAGCTTCTGGAGCTTTGAAGCAACGGCCGCGCAAGCCCCCGCGCGTCGGTCGGTCATTCACCCGTCACCAGCAACCGTCACCTGTCATCTGCATAACATATCGCGCGCGGCGAGCTGTCAAAATCGGCTTGAAAACATCTGTGACATGGCCCTATCCCTGCCGCAAAGTCTCAAGAGAAAGCTCCAAGCGAAAGCCCGAAGCGAAAGCCCCCAGGAAAAGCCTCACTAAAAGCGCCCGGCGAAAGGCCGATCGCTTAGAGCATGATGACATGGGATGGAACCGCAATCATGCTCTAACTAATTGTTTTAACGCATGATCTTATCCGAAAAGTCTGCAACTTTTCGGGATCATGCTTTAGTTGAAAAGCGTGCTCTTGAAGGACTGGTTTTGACTTATCTCAGCCCTCCGCCCACGCCGGCACCTGTCATCGTGATGAAAGACGTCGGCGGGTTCGTCAGCGATTACCAAGCCCAGACGGAGCTTTATCGCATGACGGGCCGCGAAGTGCGCATACATGAATGCCACTCGGCCTGCACGCTGGCGCTGAGCCTGCCGAACGTCTGCGTCTATCCCGACAGTATCTTCAAGTTCCATCAGGCCTATAATCTGCGCAACCACCAGACCGATTTCGGCGTGTCGGAGCAATTGTTCGAGTCCTATCCTGCGACGGTGCGGGCCCGCCTCGGCACTCTGACGCGCAAATTCAAAGTGCTTTCGGGCGCCGAACTGATTTCGCTCGGGGTCAGGGATTGCAACACGCCGCGCATCATGCTGGCCGCCAAGGAGCCCGCGCTGCGACAGAGCGGCACGCTCTCCAATGTCTGGGGGAGCGTCATATCCGGCTTCGGCAACATGCCGACGCAGACCACCGGCCCTGCTCACGCCCCGACAATTGTCGCGACACGGCAGCAGACGGCAGCGGAGAGAAATCTGCCGGCCGAAGCGATATTCGCCAGCGTGCCTTTGCCGCCGCCGCGCCCGACTTCCGAGGAGATCGATCGAAGGAAGCTCCAAGTCGCGGAACCGCAACTCGCCGAAACGCAAACCGGCGCTGCCGCCGCCGAGGCTCCGCTGCCGCCGCCGCGCCCGACATCGCTCGCCATCGCCTTTACGCAGACAATGCCGCCGATCACCCTGCCCAAGGTGATCCAAGGCGCGCAGCCGATTCTGCCACCGCATTTTTTGGCCTATGCGATGATCGCACGGCTCAGCCGATAGGGTCGCCGAAAAAGGCTCGTAACGGGTATTTATGCTTTGCGCCGGCAGCGATCATGTTCCAAAGAATTCACGGCGCATGAGATTGGAGAGCGATCTTCAAACCCCGGTCGACCGGATCGTGCGCCGCGTGACCTTGCGCTCGACGATGACGCTGCGCGGCGCCCCTTCGCGGCTGTTCGGCGCCAGAATGCGTGCCGCGCCGCGCGAGGGCGCCGATTTCAGCACTTCGGCGCGCACCGCCTCGATCGGCAGATCCATCAGACCGGCAGCAATCTCGATCTGATCTTGGAGCTGATCGGAGAGTCCCTGCGCGGCGATGATCGCCTCCTTGAGCGTCGGCGGATCATGCCGGACGCGGCGGGGGCCATATTTCGTGTTCCAAGTCGTCGACATGTCATTCATCATCAAGACACCCAAGCCGATCGGGTCCGTAGATCAGCCCTAGATCACGTTCTTAAAGACATCGGATATATCCGATGTCTCAAGCATGACTTTGGGTTGAATCAACCCAAAGTCATCATGATCGGACAAATCGGCTCACCTGCAAAAATTGCCAGTCCGCTCCGGAAAAATTGAACCAATGTCCGGGGCAGGCATTCGAACGGCATTATGATCATTTTATTGCATTGCAGCAAGCGTGAGCTGCCGCGACATTTCATGCCTATAGGAACTTAGAGATAGGCGCGCGCGAAGGCTTGGAAAGCCCTGGCCCGATGCGAAAGCGCCGGCGAGCCGTCCGCCGGGATCGCCTGCTTCTCGGCGGCCATCATCTCGCCGAAGGTCCGCGTCATCCCCTCCGGCAGAAAAATCGGATCATAGCCGAAGCCGAGCGTGCCGCGCGGCGGAAACACCAAAGTGCCGAAAACCCGGCCTTCGAAGGTCTCCACCGCCCCGTCAGGCCAGGCGAGCGCGATGACCGAGACGAAATAGGCCGCGAAAGGCGGTTTCGCACCCGCCGTCTTCAACGCCGTTTCGACCTTTTCCATCGCCGCGGCGAAGTCGCGCAGGCCGCCCGGCCCGGCTTCCGCCCAGCGGGCGGAATAAATTCCGGGTGCGCCGCCCAAGGCTTCGACGCAGAGGCCGGAATCATCGGCGAGCGCCGGCAGACCCGAGGCTTGCGCGGCGCCCAGCGCCTTCAACGCAGCATTGGTCGCGAAGCTCCCGCCCGTCTCTTCAGGCTCCGGCAGACCGAGATCGCCGGCCGAGACGGCGTCGAGCCCATAGGGCGCGAGAAGCTCGCGCATCTCCCACAGCTTGCCGGCGTTGTGCGTGGCGATCACCAGCCGGCCTTCGAGCTTTTTGCGCATGTCAGGCAATGGCGAGCTTTTGCAGTTCGACGAGCTTGGCGATGCCTGAGCGCGCCAGGCTCAGCATTGAGGTGAGCGCCGGCTCGCTGAAGACGGCCGCTTCCGCCGTCGCCTGCACCTCGACCAGAAATCCGAGGCCCGTCATGACGAAATTCGCATCGGTCTCGGCCGCCGAATCCTCGGTGTAATCGAGATCGAGCACGGGCTCGCCATTCGATATGCCGCAAGAGACAGCAGCGACATGATCGCGCAAGGGGATATCCTTGATGATCGAGCGCCCGTGCATCCATTTGAGACAATCGTGCAAAGCGACCCAAGCGCCGGTGATCGCCGCGGTGCGCGTGCCGCCGTCGGCTTGCAGCACGTCGCAGTCGAGCGTGATCTGCCGTTCGCCCAGCATTTGCAGATCGGTGACGGCGCGCAGGCTGCGGCCGATGAGACGCTGGATCTCTTGCGTGCGGCCAGACTGCTTGCCGGAGGTCGCCTCGCGCCGCGTGCGCGTATGCGTGGCGCGTGGCAGCATCGCATATTCCGCTGTCACCCAGCCGCGGCCCTGGCCGCGCAGCCATTGCGGCGGCTTGTCTTCGAGCGACGCGGTGCAAAGCACATGAGTCTCGCCGAATTTGACGAGACAGGAGCCTTCCGCATAGCGCGCGACATTGCGCTCGAGCGAGACCGGCCGCAATTCATCGGACGCGCGTTTGGACGGACGCATAAATTCCTCTGTGTAACCAGGCGCATGTGTAACGAGGGCGCGCTCATGCTTAGGCGCTTCCCATTTTCCACGCAACCTCTCGGAAGGCAGGCCCGCCGCCGCATCCTCGGCTTTCGGGCCGTCATGACGAGCTTCTTGCTTGCGCAAGCTCGGCAAGAGCCATAGATCACGATGACTTTGGATTGAATCAATCCAAAGTCATGATTGAGACATCGGATATATCCGATGTCTTAGAAACGTGATCAATTCTCATAATTTAGAGCGGGATGCGAGCGGAAAACCGGTTCCCACTTTTCCTCATCCCGCTCTAGCTTTCAGCGACGACAGAGAGGTGAGGGAAGATGCGCCTTATTTTTCTTGTGGCGTCATTTTTGGCGATCGGCGCCGCCGCGGCGGCGACCAAGCCGATCCGCTTCTGGAATCTGGCGATGCAGACCGTAACGAGCCTGCAGCTCGCCAAAACAGGCACGCAAAATTTCGGCCCGGATCTCTGCAAGAGTGACAAGGACGGCAGCGTCGAACATGACGAGCGGCTGAACCTGCCCGATGTCGCGCCCGGCACCTATGACGTGCGGGTCGGCTATGCGGACGGACGCAAATGTACGGTGAAAAATCTCACTCTTCAGGCCGGAAAAATCTTTTCGATCGAGGATAAGGACCTGACCGCCTGCACAAAATAAGTGTGGAAGGGATGGAGACTCGTTTTTGGGAATTCTCAAGACTCTAGTGGATAAAATCTGACGTTTGGTACCCTCTGCTTTTCGCCATACTATGCCGGCTGCTCTAAACCGCGTTGGGTCCCCAGCGCAAATGATTGGCAATCGCAATGCCTGATGACGTCTTCTGCAAGAATTGCGGAGAGCCGATTAAGGGGGAGCCGCCCATTGCGGATGATCCTACTCAGCGGCTGCCGTGCCCTCGATGCGGCTCAACCTCGCGTCGCATCAATCTTCAAGCCTCGACCTTTGCTATGGTGGGAAGCACAGCAACGCTAACCCTCACTCGCTATGAGGAGACTTTGCTGACCAAGGCACATGAATTGATAGCGACGGGCGATTTCAGCATCGCGGTAGTGGTCGCGCACATGGCGTGCGAGATCAGTGCTGAGCGCGCGATATCGCACGCCTTCGCAGCGAAGGGCATTGGATACATCGAGGAGTCTGTCTTAGCCCTTTTTTCCGGTTACAATCTGGCGAACGATCGCATTCGCGATCTCTACAACGCAGTCACTGGGAACCAAATTCAGAATCAACCCTTCTGGGGCCCTTTCACGGCATCGGCAAAGCGCCGAAACAACGCCGTGCACAAGGGAAAGATCATAACGAAAGGCGATGCCGAGGCTTCACTCCAAGCGGCCAGCGATTTTGTCGCATATTTGAAGTAAGGCGATAGGGGCTGCGGGTACCAAGCGTCAGATTTTATCCACTAGAAGGATGGATGGGGAAATCACTGGACACCGAATACTAGAAGGGAAAGCGAATATGAGCCGCTATTCTTTGAAAAGTGATTGGGCGCGGACATTTCTGCCCTACTGCTTTCATCCGATGAAGGTTATGGGGGCGAGAAGCCATTTCATCTATCTCCCCCTCAACCGCCGGTACAAGCCGCTCGGGTGGATTGGCGTTGAGCACGTGGTCTACGAGCAGTTCTGGCGGAATTTCATCTATTTCGACTGCGATCCTTCGAAGCTCGACGTGTGGGCCTCATGGAGCACGCCCGCTCCCGGTGACAAGTTATGGCTTTATGATGATAGCGAGCGAAGCCGGGATGGCTATGGTGAGCGTCTGCAACGCCTGGAACGGCACATGCGCGACCCGAGCCCCCATGACCTGGAAGCCGCCAAGCTAGCCGCTCTAGGGGTAGATACGCTGGTCCCCTAAAGGGGCGGAAAATCGACGCCCGTCAGCGCGACGCTCTTCTCCCAAAGCGCGCGGGCGAGCCCGTCGTCACGCGCGGCCCGCGTCGGCGCCATCCGCCGGCATTTATAAAAATATTCACCGCTTGTCTGCGCGACCTCCGGCGCTGTCGCGAGATAGATGATCGTCTTCGCGCCTTCCTCCGGCGAAATCGCGAGAATTTTGGCAAGCCCGACGACGTGGCCGATCAATCCGCCGGCCTCGTCGCCGAAGCGCGTCGCGACAAAGCCGGGATGCAGGCAATTGGCGGTAACGCCTGTGCCTTTGAGCCGGCGCGCCAATTCCCGCGTGAATAGAGTATTGGCGAGTTTCGAGCGGCTATAGGCCTGGAAGCTCGTGTAGTTCTTCGTCATTTGAAGATCATTGACATCGAATTGCGCGCTCTTATGCGCATGCGAGGCCGTGTTGATGATCCGCGCCGGCGCTGCGGCCAAGAGGGGTTGGCGCAAGCCCGCGGTCAGAACGAAATAGGAAAGATGATTGGTCGCGAAAGTCTTTTCGAACCCGTCCTTGGTCAGTTCGCGATTGGCGAACATCGCCCCTGCATTGTTGATCAATATGTCGATGCGCGGTTCGGACGCGGCGATCTCGGCGGCCACCCGCTTCGTCTCGGCAAGCTGCGCCAGGTCGGCATAATGGATCTGATGCCCAAGGCCCGGCGCCTGCGTTTCGAGCCGCGCCAGAGTCGCTTCGCCGCGTGCCTTGTCGCGCGCGATCAGGATCATACGCGCGCCCATGCCGGCAAGCTTTATGGCCGCCACTTCCCCGATGCCCGAAGTGCCGCCGGTCACGACTATGGTCTTTCCCTGCATGATTGTCTCCGCGAAAGCGTGGCCTGGCCAAAGCTGCGGTGCCCGGCCGCGAGTTCGTATCGACCAGCATAGTTATGAGCGGAATACGCCGAAAGGGCAGAAGAATGGCAAAAAAACCGGCGCCGCCACAAGGACGACGCCGGCCGAGAGAGCTTGTTTGAACACTCCGTCCGACACTCTCCGGCAATGCCTGCCGATGGCCTGAAAGAGTCCCTTATTCGACCGCAGCAGGCACTTTGTAGCGGCGATAGACATAGTCCGGAATTGTCTGCTCCATATCGTCGAAAGAGGCGCCGATCGCCTCGACCTTGTCGTGATCGGGCGACAGATGGCAGATCGGATCGGCGTTGCGCGCATCGCCGGTGAGCGCCAGCGCCTGACAGCGGCAGCCACCGTAATCCATCTCCTTGCGCTCGCAGGAGCGGCAGGGCTCACGCATCCAATCGGTGCCGCGGAAGGCGTTGAAGGCCGGCGAATTCCACCAGATGTCGGCGAGCGAATGGTCGTTCACCGTCCAGAATTCGAGGCCGGGAATGGTTTCGGCGGCATGGCAAGGCAGCACCTTGCCGCTCGGCGTCACATTGAGCGTCCGCTTCGCCCAGCCGCCCATGCAGGCCTTCGGATAGCGCGCATAATAATCCGGGATCACATGGTCGATCACGATCTTGCCGGCATAGACGCTGCGCAGCGCTTCGACTTCCGCGACCGCCTTTTCGGTCTGCGCCCGCGACGGCATCAGCGCCTTCCGATTGACCATCGCCCAGGCATAATATTGCGTATGCGCGACTTCGATGCGCCGCGCGCCGAGCTCGACGGCGAATTCGACCATGCGGCCGGCGCGCTCGATATTGGCGCGATGGATCACCGCATTGATCGTCAGCGGCAGATCCGCCTCGCGCACCCATTTCGCCACATCCATCTTGCGGGCGAAAGCGCCCTCATAGCCGGCAATATGGTCGGCCGAGGCCGCTTCGGCATCCTGGATCGAGAGCTGGATATGATCGAGCCCGGCATCCGCCAACTGGCGCAGGGAGTCACGCGTGAGACCTATGCCGGAAGTAATGAGATTGGTGTAGAGGCCGACTTTGGCGCAATGGGCGACGATCTCGGCAAGATCGCGGCGCGTCGCGGGTTCGCCGCCGGAGAGGCCTACCTGCAAGATACCCACGGCGGCCGCCTCGGAAAATACCCGCTTCCAGGTCTCCGTATCGAGCTCGCCAGAGCGCGCCTCGAGTTCGACTGGATTGTAACAATAGGGGCAGGAGAGCGGGCAGCGATGCGTCAGCTCGGCGTTCATGCCGACGGGCGCTGGGATGCGCTGTGGCGTATTTTCCGACATGTTCTGATGCGCGTTCATAGGTCCACCATACGTTTGGCGGTGAGTTCGCCGAGCATGGCCCGGACGTCAATGGCGACCCGGGCACGATCGGCCTTGAATTGCTCCGCGAGACCATCGACGATCTCACTCAATGTCGCAACACCATCGCAGCGTTTCAAGATCTCGACCGCTATGGCATCGGCCTTGATCACCCGCTCCGGCGCCAGCAGAAGCCATTCATTGCGCGTGTCGTCATGTTTGAGGCGGACGCCGCGCGGCAGCCGCGGTTTGGCATCATCGGCAATGGTCTGAGCGTCGCTCATGCTGCTTGCCTCATCCTGCTTTGACTCATGCCGCCTGCCCGCGGCTGATGACATGCGTGCCAGGCTCCCAGGCGCCCGGCGGAACATATTTGTCGACATAGGCGGTCCAGAGCGCATCGAGCTGCGTCCACAGCACGCTGCATTTGAATTCGAGCGCCTTGATCACCGCGTCCTGCTCGGCGCGGGTCGTCGCATGGCTTTTCACAAAGGCGAGCGCCCATTCGGAATCGCGCTTCGCCTGCGGCGGCCGCTGCGAGAAATAGGCAAGCGTCTCCTTGCTGACGAAATCATAATTGGCCAGCATGCCGGTGAGCCTCTCGCTGATGATGGTCGGCGAGAACAGTTCGGTGAGCGAAGAGGCAACCGCTTCGAGCGGCGTGCGGTCGCGGCAGAATTCGACATAAGCATCGACGGCGAAACGCGTGGCCGGCAAAATCCCCTCCGTCGACATCACATAATCACGCGGAAAACCGAGGCTGTCGGTGAGCTTCAACCAACGCTCAATGCCGCCATCGCCTTCCTGCAAGCCGTCATGATCTTCGATGCGCTTGCGCCATTGGCGCCGGTCCTCGCTGTCGGTGAGCCGGGTCAGCACGGTGGCGTCCTTGATGGGGATCATCGACTGATAATAATAGCGGTTCAGCGCCCAGGCCTGCACTTCCTCATAAGCGCATTGGCCGCTGTATTGGCGGCCGTGGAAGCGATGCCGATTATGATAGCGCTCGGCACCGACCTTGCGCAAAGCGGCTTCCAATTCCTCCGCGCTCAAAAGACCCGCAGTCATAGCACCACCTCCATGCCGTCATAGGACACGTCCCAGCCTGCTTCTTCGACACTCCGGCGTTCCGGCAAATCCTCGATCAGCACCGGATTCGTATTGTTGATATGCACATAGATCTTGCGGCCTATGCCAAGATCGGCCAAGCGGCTCATCGAGCCATTCTCGCCGCTCATTGCCACATGGCCCATGCGCCAAGCCGTCTTCTCCGACAGGCCGAGCTTCACCATCTCGCCATCGGTGAAAGTGGTCCCATCGAAGAACAGGAGATCCGCGTTCTTCACCCTTTGCTGAACCTTCGGCGTGACCTCGGCGCAGCCGGGAATGTAGAAGAACCGCTTCGCGCCGTCGGTGATTTCGAGCCCGACGGTCAATTCATTCTCCGTCCCGATCTCCACTTTGGCGCTTTCGAGATAGAGCGGGACTTTGCCGGGAACCGGAAAAGGCGTGATCTTGAGGCCGAGCCCGGTATCGATCGGCGCATCGAGAGCGACTGGCACGGTACGCACCAGCTCCTTGTTGAGGACGCCGAACAAGCTGCCCGCGGCCACTTGCGCCAAAGTCATGTTGCTGCCGAACAGAGTAAAGCTCTGCTGCTCGCGCAAGGTGAGCAGGCCGGCGAGATGATCGACATCGCCATTGGTCACGAAAACCCCGGCGATCGGCGATTGCCTACTCGCGCCGCGCGGATGAAGCCGGTGCGACGCGAGGATTTGTTGCCGAAGATCAGGCGAGGCATTCAGCAGCAGCCATTTCTCGCCATCGCTGCTGATGGCCAGACTCGACTGGGTCCTCGGCTTCACGCGCGGATCGCCCGCCCATGCGAGCTGGCAGACCGGGCACAGGCAATTCCATTGTGGAAATCCTCCACCGGCTGCCGATCCAAGGACGACGATATGCAACGTGAGTCTCGCTCGATTTCGCTATTCGACGAAATAAAGGCTCAGCCTATCAGATTTCGGCCGAGGCGTAGCTGGTGACTTCCATGCCGACGCAAACTTCGACGATCGACGGGGTGGTCCAAGCCATGATGTCCTCCATTGGGTTGCTTGCAAACTGGACAGAAAAGCTGTCCGTATAGTGCGATGGCACAAAAGGTCGCAGCTTTCCACCCCAAGTTAGAGCGTCCTAGCTTTTCTTACACTAGTTTTACAATCAAGCGCTTGGGTTGATAAAAACTATTCGTGCGCGGGCTCTTGCAGGGTGCTCGCATCCGCTTCGATTGCAATCGCGCCTCGGGTCTTTGATGAAATCATCCGCCGCGAAGAACAGGCGCCGAGAATTGCGCCAATCGACACTGCTTCCCTATCCACCGACATCCAAGGTGCCGCTCAGATAGAGGACGAAGGCGATAAAGGCGCCGATAATGAGGAAGAGTCCGAGGAGGCCGAACAGCATGACGCGGTCATCGGCCCCTTTACTCTCCGTCATTGGCGCAGCCTTGGGAAGCGGAACGGCTGAGCCCGTCTCGGCCGACGAATCCTTCGCCTTTTCCAAGCCGACTGCCGCGGGCATGGCGACGGAGACAGGTTCGGGGATCCGGCGCGCGACGGCTACCGGAGGGCGCGGCTTCGGCCGAGGTCTTTGCGCCACGGCAGCACGCGGCTTTGCAATCGAGCGTTCCTGCTTCGCGATCCGTTCCTGCACCAGCACGAAGATCGCCCCCGCCATCGGCAGCACATAGATCAGGGCGGGCGCCTGTTTGCTGATCCAATCCGCAAGAAGCGGGTCGCTGGCGGCGAGATCTCCCGCGGTCCAGCCGAGAACGGCGCCCCCCAGCGTGATCAGCGCCGGATAGATCTTCAGAAGGCCCGTGAGCAAGGTGCCGCCATAGACCAACAACGGTATGCTGAGAGCGATGCCCGCTGCCAGAAACCAGAAGTTGCCTTTCGACACCGCTGCCAATGCGACGACATTATCGAGGCTCATGACCGCATCGGCGAGGACGATCACCATGGCGGCTCCGGTCAGATCTCTTTGCCATCCTTCGTCCTCAACGTCCGGTTCGACGCTCTCGGCCCCTCCCGCCCCTCCGGCGGCAACGTTGACCGCGATCACGAGAAGCACGATCGCGCTCAAGAGCTTGAGACAGGGAAGCGCGATCAGCAGGCCGGCGATCGCCGTGAGGACGACGCGTAGCAGGATTGCGCCCGTCGTCCCAAGGAAGATCGCCCTGGACACGTCGCGCGCGGGCAAGCCGCGGCAGGCAAGCGCGATAAGGACGGCATTGTCGCCACTAAGCAGCAGATCGAGGAAGAAGATCTGTGCCGAACCGCCGACCCAGGAGGCCACGAGCGCCCCGTTCATCTCATCTCACCTCGCTGCGATCGCGCGATGCTTCCGCGTCATCCGAACGCTCCGACAAGGCCGGTATAGAGACCGACCGCTGAGATGGCGGCCAGAAGGATGGCCGTGGCGAGACCGGTTACGCCCGATGGCTTGAGCGAGGGAGGCAGCTCGCTGCGCGCGAGAAGGAACAGAAAGAGCAGAATGACCGGCAGCAGCACGGCGTTGAGGACGCCGATGGCGATTGTGAGCCGGACCAGATTGACCCCTGAGGCAACATAGACGCCACCGGCCGCCAGCAATGCTACGAAACTCGCGTAAAACCACGGCGCATCCTTGGGATGATGCTCCAGCGAATGCCGCAATCCCGTCGCCTCGCCGATGGCCCAGGCCGAGGCAAGCGAAACGACGACCGTAGCGACGAGCGCGCTCCCCATCAGGCCGGCCCCGAAAAGAAGGGTGCCGGATCGCGCGCCCAATGCATGTTGGAACATCTCAGCAAAAGCTCGCACATCTGCGGCCGCAGAGCCCCCCTGTCCGGCATTGGCCGCCACAGTGATCAGGATGCCGCTTGTAACGATCTGGCAGATCAGCGCGCCGACGAGCGTATCGATCCGAGCGAGCCGCAGATGGGACAGCTTGAGGCCTTTGTCAACCACCGCGGACTGCTGATAGAAGATCGCCCAAGGGATCACGCTGGTCCCGAGATTGGCCGCGAAGAGATACAAATAGCGCGGATCATGGATCGGCATGGCGCCGATTCCCGCCGCGAGCTGAGGCAAGTCCGGATGCGATTTCCATGCGGCAAAGACGAAGACGAGTTCGAACGCGCCGAAGAAGATCGCGATCCGCTCGACGGAGTGATACGAGCCGGTCACGACCATCACCGAGATGCCAGCCACTGCGACGGCGATTGTCTGCCACACGGGTATGTCGAGCAACTGGCCGACGGCGGCGAGCCCGCTCAATTGCGTCACCAGCGCTCCGAAACAACTGATTGCGAGAACCGCAGTCACGACAACGCTCGCGGCGGGTCCGAAACGCGCGCGGACCAATTCGCCCATGCCGCGGCCGGTGCCGAGCGCGAGGCGCAGGCCCAGTTCTTGCGCAACATACATGACCGGTATGACAGCGAGCTGGAAGAGCAAGAAGCCGTAGCCGAATTCTGCTCCGCTCTGCGCGGCGGTCATGACGCTGCCGGCGTCGGTGTCCGCCAACATGGCGACGAGGCCGGGCCCGAGTGTGGCGGCATAGGCACGCAACACCCCGACCCTTGGCGCGACGCCAAGTACTGGGGCGGACGCGTGCGGTTCCGGCATCGTCAATTTCCCTTTGACGGTTCAGCGCCGCTGTGTTCTGCCCCCGCCGCCATGTCTTTAGGCTGCGGACCGGCCTTGAAGAACTTCAGGAATTCCATATCCGGCGACAAGAGGATGGTCGGTGCCGATGCGGCCAGCGCCTGCCGATAGCTCTGCAGCGCGCGATAAAACTTATAGAATTGCGGGTCCGGGTTCACTGCCTCGCCGAGCACAAGGTTTGCCTGCGCATCACCCTCGCCACGCGTGATGCGGGCGTCGCGCTGGGCTTCCGACAATATAATCGTGCGTTCACGGTCCGCTCGCGCCTGGATCTGCTGCGCCCATTCAAAGCCCTGCGCTCGCAGCTCCTTCGCCTCGCGTTGACGCTCCGATTTCATCCGGTCGTAAATCGCTTGACTGGTTTCGACCGGTAGATCCGCGCGGTGCAAGAGCACCTCGACGACCTCGACTCCATATGGGCGGAATTTTTCCGTGACGTCGCGCTGGATATTGCGGATGACGCGTTCGCGATCCGGAGAAAGCAGCACGTGCAAATCGATCTGGCCGAACTCGCGGCGTAAAGCTGAGCCGACGACGAGCGCCAACTGTGAGCTCGCCTGATCGAGCGTCCGCAAGGATCGATAGAAACGCAAGGGATCGACGATACGAAAGCGCGTGGAGGTCTGCGCTACGATGCGCTTCTGGTCGCCGAGGATGACCTCCTCCGTCGGAGGCTCGAGGAGGAGCAGCCGCGCATCATAGATGATGATCGTGTCGAGGAAGGGCAATTTGAACCGAAAGCCGGGCGTGTCGATCACGGCGATCGGCGCACCAAGCCGGACGACGAGCGCGCGCTGTCCCTCTGAAACGGTATAACAGGCCGACAAAGCGCTAAAGAGCACCAGGCCGAGCGCGGCGATGACGAAGAGACCGCGTTGCTTCATTTCGATTTCGCCGCCGCTTGCGTATCGATGCCCGTCCGGCCCTTCGCCTCGGTGAGCGGCATATAAGGCACAATTTGCGAGACGCCTTTGCCGGAGGAGTCTAGGATGACTTTCGTCGCCTTGCGCAGGACTTCGTCGACACTTTCGAGATAGAGCCGCCAGGCAGTCACGTCTTTGGCATGCGTGTAGCTTTGATAGACGGCCAGAAAATTCTTCGCGTCTCCTTGCGCCAGATCGACGACCTGCGCGCGATAGGCTTCGGCCTCCTGGCGAATGCGGTCGGCTTCGCCGCGTGCGCGCGGCAATATGTCATTGGCATAGGCCTGGGCCTCGTTGCGCGCGCGCTCCTGATCGGCGCGCGCCCGCTGAACGTCGTTGAAGGCGTCGATAACTTCACTCGGAGGGTCCATCCGCTGGAGCTGCACCTGTATCACCCGAATGCCCGCGCCCTCAGCGTCGAGGATTTGCTGCAAAACGGTCTTGGTCTCATCCGCGATCTGCTGCCGCTTTTCAGACAGCGCCGCTTAAATCGGCATGCGCGCGATCACTGCGCGCAACGCAGTTTCCGCAGCTATTCTGAGCCCGACTTCCGGCTCGGCGACATTGAAGAGGAAGAGCCCCGCGTCCTTGATCTGCCAGAAGATCGCGCCCTCGGCTTCGACGACGTTCTCGTCGCCGGTCAGCATCTGTTTGTCGCGCGTCGAGCCCGTTTCCCCGGAGACCTGGCCGAGTTGAAGCTGGTTTATCTGCGTGACTTTTGGAAAGAAAGCTGTCTCGATCGGCCATGGCAAATGGAAATGGAGCCCGGGCTGCGTGGTCTCGACCCATTTGCCGAAGCGCAGGATCAAGCCCTGCTCATCCGGCTGAACCTTGTAGACGCCCGTGGAGACCCAGGCGACGACGGCAAGCACCGCAACGAGGCCGATGGACCGGGTTCCGAAGTTCGGAATGCGCAAGAAGTGTCGCAGCTTTTCCTTGGCTATCTCGATGAAGTCGGGCGGCGACGACGTGCCGATCTCGGGTTCCTCGTAATCCGGCACCTCTTGCGTCACTCGGGACTCTCCTTGCCCGCGTCTTCTCTCCGCGAACCCTGGTCTCGGCGGCGTTGAAATTGCTGCGCGCCTTCTGTCGACATTCGAGGGACAAATCCTTGATTCAAATCAGGCTCATTCGATAGAGGCACGCGGGAGCCGGGCCTGCCGTCCTTAATCTCAAGCGATCCTTAGCGCAATATCGCATTTAACTGGGCGGGCTGTCGTTGAAGCGCAGCACCTCGCCGGCGAGATAAAGGCTGCCGGTGATGAGGATGCGCGGCGGCACGTGCCAATCGCGGGCGGCCAAAAAACGCAGCGCCGAGTCGAGACTTTCGCAAGCAACCGCCGGAATGCCTTCGGCATTGGCCAATGCGGCGACCTCACGCGGCAAACGGCCGGCATGCTCGCCAGTGACCGGCACGGCGAGCACCTCCTGGGCAAGCCCCTTGAAGGCGCGCAGAAAAGCCGCCGTATCCTTGCTCGCAAGCGAACCGCAGACGAGTGCCAGCGGCCGTGGCGCCTTGTCCTCGAAATCGGCGAGCGCTTGGGCGAGCACGCGCGCACCGTCTTCGTTGTGCGCGCCGTCGAGCCAGATTTCCGCGCCTTCCGGCGCGAGCGCCGCCACTGGGCCTTTATTCAAGTTCTGCAGCCGCGCCGGCCATTCGGCGCTCAAAAGCCCGGCTTCGATGGCAGAGGCCGGAAGATCGGGCTCGACCATCCGCAACGCAGCGATCGCATTGGCCGCATTTTGATGCTGATGGCGGCCCGGGAGCCGCGGCAAAGACAGATCGAACAGGCCTTGCTCATCCTCGAAGATGAGGCGCCCATGCTCTTCCCGCGCGCTGAAATCCTCGCCTGCGACAGAGAGCGGCGCCGCCTTTTTGCGCGCTTCCCGCGCCAGCACCTCGAACGCCTCCTTGGGCTGCAGGCCGAGGATGGCCGGCACCTGCGGCTTGAGGATTCCCGCCTTTTCGAAAGCGATCTCGGCCAATGTCGTGCCCAAAAATTCGGGATGATCATAGGAGACGGGCGTGATGACCGTCGCGGCGGGACGCGCGACGACATTGGTCGCATCGACCCTGCCGCCGAGACCAACCTCCAAGAGCAAATAATCGGCCTGATGCTCGCTGAAGAGCTTTAGCGCCGCCGCCGTGGTGATTTCGAAGAAGGTGATCGGCTGGCCACTATTGACCTTTTCGCAAAAGGCGAGGGTCGCAGCGAGTTCGGCGTCGCCGACGAGCTTTCCGCCACCCTTCTGGCCGAGCCGGATCCGCTCGTGAAAGCGCACGAGATGCGGCGAGGTATAGACATGGACGCTGCGCCCGGCGGCCTCGAGGATCGCGCGCATGAAGGCGACGGTCGAGCCCTTGCCATTGGTGCCGGCGACATGGATGACCGGCGGCAAACGAAGCTCCGGCCGGCCGAGCGCTTCGAGAAGCCTTGTGATGCGGCCGAGCGAAAGATCGATCTTCTTCGGATGCAGATCGAGGAGACGGCCGAGGATTGCTTCCCAATCATCTGCGCCGGTGGTGAGCGGAACCGCGCTCATGCTGCCTCCACTGGCGGCGCGGGTGCGCGGGTGAGCAGCGCGCAGAGCCGCGCCAAAGTCGCGCGCATCTCATGCCGGCGCACGACCATATCGACCATGCCGTGTGCCTCAAGATATTCGGCACGCTGAAAGCCTTCCGGCAGGCGCTCGCGAATGGTCTGCTCGATCACCCGTGCGCCGGCAAAGCCGATGACTGCGCCAGGCTCGGCGATTTGAACGTCGCCCAGCATCGCATAGGAAGCCGTGACGCCGCCTGTGGTCGGATTGGTGAGAACGACAATATAGGGCAGCCGCGCCGCGCGCAGGCGCTGCACCGCAATCGTGGTGCGCGGCATCTGCATCAAAGAGAACATGCCCTCCTGCATGCGGGCGCCGCCGGACGCGGTAAAGATGATGAAAGGCGTCATCCGCTCGATCGCCGTCATCATGCCGGTGATGATCGCTTCCCCCGCCGCCATGCCGAGCGAGCCGCCGAGAAATTCGAAATCCTGAATGGCGGCGACGATCTCGATTCCTTCGAGCTTGCCGGAGCAGAGCCGCACCGCATCATCGGCGCCCGTCTTCAGTCGATTTTCCTTGAGCCGATCGGTGTAGCGCTTGATGTCGCGGAATTTCAAAGGATCGAGCGGCACTTCCGGCGTCGGCAATTCTTCATAGGCGGCATCATCGAACAGCATGTCGAAACGCGCCTTGACCGGCATGCGCATATGATAGCCGGAGCCCGGCACGACATAGAGATTGGATTCGAGATCCTTGTGGAAGACGAGCTCGCCGCTTTCCGGACATTTGACCCAGAGATTCTCAGGCGTCTCGCGGCGCAGGAAGGACCGGATCTTCGGTGGGACGACATTGGAAATCCAATTCATGGGCAGCCTATGGATTTATCGCGACGAATGCGGTGTCGAACGAGTCTATACGCTCAAGTGTTTCGAATCCGCAGTAAAGCAAGAAGAACCGAGAAAGAAGCTTGGAAGCTCGCGTGCCATCCGCCCTGCCGCTCATTCCGCTGCCGCGCGCGAGGCGGAACGAATGCCTGCAGCCAAGGCACAGACCAGATCGGCGACGGCCGCGACTGTTGCCGGCTTCGCCTTGCCGTCGAGATCGAGCGACATGCGGACGGCCTCGACGAGCGCCGAGCCGACGACCACAGCATCGGCAACGGCAGCAATGGCAGCGGCGCTCGCCGCGTTTTTCACCCCGAAGCCGACCGCGACCGGCAGATCCGTATGGTGCTTCAGGCGCCCGACGGCGGCCGCGACCTGCGCCGCCTCCGGCGCCGCGGCGCCGGTGATCCCGGTGATCGAGACATAATAGACGAAGCCAGAAGTGTTGGCGAGCACGGCCGGCAGCCGCGCCGCATCGGTCGTCGGCGTCGCAAGGCGGATGAAGGCGAGGCCGGCTTCGAGCGCCGGCAGGCACAGCTCGGCATCCTCCTCTGGCGGCAGATCGACGACGATCAGCCCGTCGACGCCGGCGGCCTTGGCCTCGGCGAGGAATTTTTCGACGCCATGGACATAGATCGGATTGTAGTAGCCCATCAGCACGAGCGGCGTGGTTGGGTCGGTCTTTCGGAAGTCGGCGACCAGCGCCAAGGTCTTCGTCAGCGTCGTCCCGGCTTTCAGCGCCCGCAAACCGGCCGCCTGAATCGCCGGCCCATCGGCCATGGGATCGGTGAAGGGCATGCCGAGCTCGATGAGATCGGCGCCGGCCGAAGGCAGAGCCTTCAAGATGTCGAGCGAGGTCGCAAGATCGGGATCGCCGGCCATCACGAAAGTGACGAGGGCGGCGCGGTTCTGCTGCGCGAGGTCGGCGAAACGTGTGTCGATGCGGGTGGTCATTGGGGGTGGCTAGCATGAAGAGGAGGCCGGAGGAAGGGGTGCGGTAGGGTCCCCTCACGCTGAGGAGCAGCCCGATAGGGCTGCATCTCGAAGCGCGCTTTCCCGGAGCCCTGCAGCGAAGGGCCGAAGGCCCGCAGTGGAAGGGCATCCGGGAACCAGCGCAAGAAATTTCGCGAAGCGGCTTTATTGAAGAAGATTTAGCGTTGCGCTTCGCGCAACATCATCATCTCCTAGACCCCGGCTCTCCTTCCGCTGTCGTTTCAGTCGGCCGGGGAAGGGACGCCCGAGACGAAAATTGCGCAAAGTTAACCTGAGTTCTGAGCCCCGGCATCGCGATCGTGTCGCGGTTTGAAGGTCTCCAAAAGGCGGGAAACCCAGCCTGCGCACTGTCCATTCTGAAAGCCCGCATCGTCCAACCTGCTGCGGAGATTTCGCACCAGACATTTGCAACATACAAATCACTGAAACAGCAAGAGCGGGGGCGGGTTCGGAATTCTTGAGATATGCACGGAAGCGAAGGACGTGGCACGGACGTGCGGATTGTTCACCTCGGCGTCAACAGCACTTGTTCGGCACCGTGCCACCGCCAACAATTAGCATTTGTCAACCTGGTGCCGCCCCACCATCGGTTGATCCGCCCGTGGCGGGCGAAATCTTCTCGTCGTTCTACCAGTGCACGCCCAAAACGGGATAGCGATAGGCGGCTGTGCATATAGCGCTCACGGCGGTCCTTATTATCGTGAAGTTCCATGTCGAATGGGCCGTCCTCAAGCCCGACGATGGCCGCCATCGGGGCTCCCGCGAAGAGGTCTATCGCTTTCCCCGTTTCCCAATAGTTCAGCGTCGGCACTTCCTCATGAATGCCGAAGGCGCGGAGAATGGTAGCCACTTCAACCTCGCCGCTCGCCGCCAGAGCCAAAATTCGTAACTCTGAAGCGCCGAGCCCCGTATCCTCAGCCGGTAGCTCCTCCAGCATCCGCAGCACGGTCGGACGAAGAACGGGCAAGGAGCTAAGATCATCATGCAGCAGCTTCGCCCAATTCTCCGGCGTCGGTTGCCGAAACGCGGCCCAGGCTAAGCGAGCGAGGTTCAAGTCGCGGTTCTCGACTTGAACGGGCGTCGGGTTTAGGCTCCGGCGGTCATCCTGCTTCCGCTCGCCGAGCTTGCTCTCAGCATGCACGAGCCTGAGCTTCTCGACCGCAAAATTTTGCCGACTCATCCAGTCAAGGAATTGGATCAGGATAAGCTGGGAATTCGGAGTCGGGTCGGCCCAAAACTCTACAAGCTCGCAATCGCTCCACCAGGTTGGAATTTCATCAAACCACTTGGCGGCTGACTCCTCCAGATTGTACACCCAACTACCGAATTGCGCCGGATCGATCTGGTGAAGGGATCGTCGCTCGGAAAAGAAGGTGCTCATGTCTTCCGCTATGGGCACAGGATCACGAACAAGCCTATGCTGCAAGGCCAGCACCTTGTCACCCCGACGGATGCTCTTGAGATGTCCCGCACCGGAGTCGCTGGTCGTCAGAACAAGCCGCAGAGTCATCTACGTCCCCAAAAGCCATAGAGCACAATGGATTTCTCAAAACCTGCGCTTTTTAAAGCGTTTTCACGTGTCTCATATATCTTGATTTATGCAACAACACCGAACATCCCGCTTTTGCTCCGACTTCAGCCAGGAGGTCCGCGGTCCGGATCGCCGGCCTCCGGTCCGCATTGTGAAATCGATACCTACATCCCGCCCAAATGATCGGCGACCGTGAAAATATCCTTGTCGCCGCGGCCGGAAATATTCACCACCATGAGATGGTCCTGCGGCTTTTGCGGCGCGATCTCGGTGACTTTGGCGAGTGCATGCGAAGGCTCTAAGGCGGGGATAATGCCTTCCAGCTTGGAGCAGAGCTGAAAAGCCTCCAGCGCCTCGGCATCGGTCGCCGAAAGATAAGTCACGCGGCCAGATTCCTTCAGCCAGGCATGTTCCGGGCCGATGCCCGGATAATCGAGCCCGGCCGAGATCGAATGGCCCTCTTCGATCTGCCCGTCTTCATCCATGAGGAGATAGGTGCGATTGCCATGCAGCACGCCGGGCCGGCCGCCAGCGAGCGAAGCCGCATGTTTTTTGTCCAGTCCAAAACCAGCAGCTTCGACGCCAAACATCTCGATATCGCGATCATCGAGGAAGGGATGGAAGAGGCCGATGGCGTTCGAGCCGCCGCCGATACAGGCAAAGAGCGAATCCGGCAAGCGTCCCTCGGCAGCGAGCATTTGCGCCCGCGTCTCCTCGCCGATGATGCATTGGAAATCGCGCACCATGGCGGGATAGGGATGCGGCCCCGCCGCCGTGCCGATGCAATAGAACGTATCGGCGACATTGGTGACCCAGTCGCGCAAGGCCTCGTTCATCGCATCTTTCAAGGTCCGCGCGCCGGACTGCACCGGCACGACCTTGGCGCCGAGCATATTCATGCGAAACACATTCGGCTTTTGCCGCTCGACATCGACCGCGCCCATATAGACGATGCATTCGAGGCCGAAGCGGGCGCAGGCGGTGGCGGTCGCCACGCCATGCTGGCCGGCGCCGGTCTCGGCGATGATGCGCGTCTTGCCCATGCGCCGCGCCAGCAGGATCTGGCCGAGCACATTGTTGATCTTATGCGCGCCGGTGTGATTGAGCTCTTCGCGCTTGAAATAGATTTTCGCGCCGCCGCTGCCGCCTTGGCTCCGCGCGAGATCGCGGACATGCGCGGTCAGACGCTCGGCGAAATAGAGCGGGCTCGGCCGCCCGACATAATGTTTCAGGAGGCCGTCGAGCTCGGCCTTGAAGGCTGGGTCGTCTTTCGCCGCGGCATAATGGCGCTCGAGATCGAGGATCAGAGGCATCAAGGTTTCGGCGACGAAACGGCCGCCGAAAATGCCGAAATGGCCGCGCTCATCGGGGCCGATGCGGAAGGAATTGGGGATTTCTGGCTTCAACTTTGTCTCACTGGGATGGGCCGTAATCATTTATGCCCTGCCATAGACCCGCCGGCTTCTCCGATGCAAGGGGCACGTCTCCTCTCCCCGCTTGCGGGGAGAGGACGGGTGAGGGGCGAGGAGATTGGCCGCGATATTCGCGATATTGAAGCAAATCCCCCGGCCCCTCACCTTACCTCTCCCCACATCGCTTTGCTTGTGGGGAGAGGAACGGCAAGCGTCGGTGCAAACCGATCAGCCGAAGAGCGCACAGCCGTATAACGCGCGGTAGGCGAGACCTATCCCCGCGCTTCCGCCGCGGCGCGGGCATTGGCGATGAAGGCGGCGATCTTGCCGGCGTCCTTGACGCCTGGCTCGCTTTCGACGCCGGAAGAGACATCGACGCCATACGCGCCGGTCGCCGCTACCGCCTCGCCGACATTGTCCGGGCTCAGGCCCCCGGCGAGCAGCCAGGGCGTTTGCAGATTGAGCGCCTGCAGAAAAGTCCAATCGAAGGAGGTGCCATTGCCGCCGGGAAGCTCCGACCCGTCTTCCGCCGGCGCGGCATCGAAGAGGAGGAGATCGGCGACGCCTTCATAGGAGCTGATGCGGCCAATGTCGCCCGGCTTGCTGCCGATGCTGATGGCCTTGATGACCGGCAGCCCGAAGCGCGCACTGAGCTGGGCGACCCGATCCGGCCGCTCATGCCCATGCAATTGCAGCGCATGCGGTTTGACCGCAGCAATCGCCCCGGCGAGCGCCATATCGGCCATATCCACCGTCACCAGCACTTTGACGGCCTTGTCCCCCACTTGCTCGCTGAGACTCTGCGCCACATCGAGAGGCACATGCCGCGGGCTTTTTTCGTAATGAACGAAGCCCACCATGTCGGCGCCCGCATTGAGCGCCGCATCCACCATTTCGGGCGTGGACAAGCCACAAATCTTGACGATGAGCGCCATGCTCCAGCCTCCGCCAGCCGGGTCTAAACATAAAAATAAGCTTAGAGCAGTTTTGTCCCTTCAGGAAATGAAAACAGGATCACGCCTTTGGTATTTGCGGATTGATCTCGTAATAGTCCGCGAGAGACAGAAAAATACCAAGAAGATTTTGCGCAATTTACTTTGGGTGTTTCGGCTAAAAGCTTAAGCGAGGCTTGATGCCGGAGGTATTTGGGCGCGAAAGCGCTCCGGTCGGCATAAGCCGAACACCAGACGGCCGATCGCCTCATGTCTTCATCCGCTACGTCTTCATCCGCTCGAAGTCGCTGCGCAATCGCGCCATCTCGTTGCGGGCCTCGCGCAACGCGTGGCGATGTTTGCCCTGGCTGAACCAGGTGAAAAGGCTGCCGACGAGCACACCCACCGCCAAAGCAATGATGATGACAAGGAAAAGCGGCGCCTTGACCGCGATTTGCCCGGACGGTCCGCTCGGGAAAGGATCAAAGGAAATATCGACGCTTTGCCGATTGGCGACCGAAAAAGCGATGCCGATGATCGCCAGGGCCACGAGGATGAACCATTGCAGCGCGCGCTTCATCCAGGAACCCCGCCAACAGGAACCCTCGCCAAGATTTTTGCGGCCGGTCGAGATCAGCCCGAATAGCCGTCGTTGAGGCGCTCGCGCATTTCCTTGCCGGTCTTGAAGAAAGGCACCGCCTTTTCGTCGACCGAGACATGTGCGCCGGTGCGCGGATTGCGTCCGAGCCGCGCGTCACGGCGTTTGACCGAAAAGGCGCCAAACCCGCGCAGCTCGACGCGATCACCACGCGACAAAGCATTGGTGATCTCGTCAAGAATTGCATTCACGATCTTCTCGACATCGCGCAGATAAAGATGCGGATTGCGATCCGCAATGCGCTGCACGAGCTCCGATTTGATCATAGTCCGCCCCCGCCGCTTCACTCGCCCTGCTGAAGCCGAATCCAGGACCGACATTGCAGAATTATCGGTTCTGCCAAATAGCCGGTTCGCATTCACGCTGTCCGACGCTTCGCCCCGCTCGCGGCTTCGCGCGCTTCCGGAACCGGACTTGAACCTTGCGAGATTCGATGTCCAACCGCCGTTACGACTTCAATCAACGCGGTCAACTTGCCAAATCGACAGGAGACCGTCAAGTAAACGCATCTCGCGATAGGCTTCGGCGTGATCAAATGCGCGGGCCAGGCCAGAGAAGCCGAAAACTTCGGCGATCCGCGCCGAAAAGCCGAGAATGCCGAGACGCTCGAGACTGCTGCCGGCCTTCCAGTCCCGTATCGGAAGCCCGGAACGCAGGCCCTTCTTATGCACCAGCCAGGCGACGGCCTCCCGCTCGCCGCCGATCTCGTCGATGAGCTTCAGGCCCAGGGCCTGACGCCCGGTGAACACACGCCCGCTGTCGACGGCGGCAAGCTCCGCATCGCTCAAATTGCGCCGTTTCTGCACCAGCTCTTTGAACCATACATAGCTATCGTTGACGAGCGAGGCGAGCACCTGCCGCACCTCCGGGCTCGTCGGCTCATAGCCGCTCGGCTCGGCCTTGAGCGGCGAGGACTTCACCGCATCGATCTTGACCCCGATCGTATCGAGCAATTTCGCAATATTCGGATATTCGATGAGGACACCGATCGAGCCGACGAGGGAATTGCCCTGCGCGACGATCCGGTCGGAGGCCAAGGCGGCAATATAGGCGCCCGAAGCCGCCATATTGCCGACCACGGCGACCACCGGCTTCTTTGCCGATAATCGTCTGATCGCCTCATAGAGCTTTTCCGCACCGGTCGTCGTGCCACCGGGACTCTCGATCGAGAGGATGACGCCTTGCGCCTTCGATTGCGCAATTTGGTCGATCAGCTTCAACGTGCCCCGGTCACCGGTGATCACGCCGCTGATCGACAGCCGTGCAATATGAGGCGTCAGGCTCGTGGGCGCCACAGCGCCGGAGAGGCGCAGGCCGGCGGCCCCGATCAAGATGATCAGGAACAAAAAGGCGGCCACGCGCCAAAACGACAGTTTGCGCTGCAGCAGCCGACGATCGACGAGATGATCGGCAGAGGACGGATTTGACATCTTGGTCGCTTTCCCGAGGCCGTCTGGGCTTGTGGCGGTGGAACCTAGAGCGCGGCCCCCCTCTAGGCAAGGCGTGGCGCGCCGAATGGCCCCGAATAGCCGAGAAGGGGCGCAAAAGGCGACGGGTGAAAAAAACCCGCGCAGTTTTCCGCGCGGGTCTTTTTTTCACAAAGATGAAGAGGCAAGCGGCTTATTCGTCGCCCTTCTGCTTGGCGGGCTTTTTGGGAGTGTCTGTGTCGCGCGCCTTCAAGGCAGCGCCCAGAATGTCGCCGAGCAAAGCCCCCGAATCGGCCGAGCCGTATTGGGCGATCGCTTCCTTTTCCTCGGCGACTTCGAGGGCCTTGATCGACACTGCGACCTTGCGGGCGCGGCGGTCGAACTGGGTGATGCGAGCATCGACCTTTTCGCCGATGGCGAAACGATCAGGCCTCTGGTCGGCACGGTCGCGGGCGAGCTCCGCCCGCTTGATGAAGGCGGTCAAATCGCTACCGGCGATCTTCACATCAATGCCGCCATCCTTCACCTCGACGACTTCGCAGGTCACGATGGCGCCCTTCTTGAGATCGGGGCCGCCGGCTTCCTCGGTCGCCTTTGCGGCGAAAGGATCAATGCCAAGCTGCTTGATGCCGAGCGAAATCCGTTCCTTCTCGATATCGACATCGAGAACCTTGGCGCTGACGGTGTCGCCCTTCTTGTACTCGTCGATCACCTGCTCGCCGGGCCGGCTCCAATCGAGATCGGAGAGATGGACCATGCCGTCGACATCGCCTTCGAGCCCGATGAAGAGGCCGAATTCGGTCTTGTTCTTCACCTCGCCCTCGACGGTGCTGCCGACCGGATGTTTCTCGGCAAAAGCCTCCCACGGATTGGTGAGCGTCTGCTTGAGCCCGAGCGAGATGCGGCGCTTGACCGGATCGACTTCGAGCACCTGGACATCGACCTCCTGGCTCGTCGCAACGATCTTGCCGGGATGCACGTTCTTCTTCGTCCAGGACATTTCGGAGACGTGGATCAGGCCCTCAATCCCGGGTTCGAGCTCGACGAAAGCACCATAGTCGGTGATGTTCGTCACCCTTCCGTGCAATCTCGCGCCAACCGGATATTTCACGTCGATCCCCTGCCAGGGATCCTCGAGCAATTGCTTCATACCGAGCGAAATGCGATGCGTCTCATGGTTGATCTTGATGATCTTGACCTTCACCGTCTGGCCGATCGACAGCACCTCGCTCGGATGGTTGACGCGGCGCCAGGCGATATCGGTGACGTGCAGCAGGCCATCGATGCCGCCGAGATCGACGAAGGCGCCGTAATCGGTGATGTTCTTGACGATACCTTCGATGACCTGGCCTTCTTCGAGATTAGCGACGATCTCGTGGCGCTGTTCGGCACGGGATTCCTCGAGCACGGTGCGGCGGGAGACGACGATATTGCCGCGACGGCGGTCCATTTTGAGGATCTGGAACGGCTGCGGCACGCCCATCAGCGGCGAGATATCGCGGATCGGCCTGATGTCGACCTGGCTGCGCGGCAGAAAGGCGACCGCGCCGTCGAGATCGACAGTGAAGCCGCCTTTCACCTGGTTGAAGATGACGCCTTCGACCTTTTCCTGCTTTTCGAAGGCCTTTTCGAGCTTGATCCAGCTCTCCTCGCGGCGCGCCTTTTCGCGCGAGATCACGGCCTCGCCGAGCGCATTTTCGATCCGCTCGAGATAGACCTCGACCTCGTCGCCAACATGCAGGACGCCCTCGCGTCCCGGTCCTTGAAATTCCTTGAGCGGAATCCGGCCTTCGGTCTTCAGACCGACGTCGATGATGGCGACGTCTTTTTCGACGGCAACGACAATTCCCTTGATGACGGAGCCCTCCAAGGCCTCATGCTGGCCATAGCTCTCGTCGAGAAGTGCGGCAAAATCCTCGCGCGAGGGCGCGTAGGTTTGAATAGACGACATTGGTTCTCCTGAAATGCCCGAGGTCGGGCGGCGCCGGCGGTTCGATTTACATGGTGCTCAAGCCTGCCGGCGTCCGTCGGCGTTGCGACGGGACCCCAACCTTAAGGCGGGCCGGCGCGGAACGGCAGGAAAGAGCTGGGTTCAAGCCGAGTATTTAGCAAGGGCGAGGCCAAGCGGCAAGGGGAAGGAGCGGCACGAAGGAGCGGAAAGCCACGAAATTGCACGGAGCAAGCGCAAGCAAAACATCCAAAACCGACTTCTTACCGTGCCGGGATCAAAGTCCGCCCTGGATGAAGGGATTGAGCAGCCGCACGCCAAATCCCTCGAAATCGCGGACATTGCGGGTCACGACGATGAGGCCATGCACGATCGCGGTCGCTGCAATCATCGCATCTTCGACGAGATCATCCGAGCGGCGATGCAGCAGGCGCACCCAGCAGCGAAAGGCCACGGCGTCCATCGCCAGCACATTCGTGGTTTGCGCGACACGGTCGAGCCAGGATTCAATCTCCGCCGCTTTCGCCGCATCACGCTCGCGCGTCAGCTCGATACCCGCCTGCAATTCCCCGAGCGTCACGGCCGAGACGAAGAGATCCGTGTCAGGGGTCCGCTGCAGCCAAGCCACGACAGCTCCATGCGGGCGTGGCCGCCGCAGTTCGGAGATCACATTCGTGTCGAGAAGATACATGTCTCGGATAAAGCGCTCCCTCAGCCGAGCGCCGGCGGCGCACGCCGGCGCTGCCGGCCACGCGGCCGCAGCGGAAATTCGATGCGGGACTCGTCTGCGAGAAGCAGCTCCTTCAGCGACGGACGCGCAGACTGCTGCAACCGCCGCCATTCAGCGATAGGCACGAGCATGGCGGTCTCCACGCCGCGCTTCGTGACGAGCTGAGGCCCCTCCTTTAAGCAGGTTTCGAGAAGCTCGCTAAAGCGCGCTTTGGCATCTTGCACGGGCCAATCGGACATTTGCCGCACCCCATTTATGACTAGTCATATAACTAGTTACAAATAGATACGCCTGCAAGCCAAAAACGCTTTGCGCGGGCGCGACTGGCAATTCGCCATCTGGCGCAAAATACGCATCGGCTCGCGATGAAGTCGGGAGCCCGCCCTCCCCACAACTTCGGAATTTTTCGTGTTCGATCTCCCTGCCCTCGAAAAAGCCGCCGCCCTCGTTCATTCCGTGCTGCCGCCGACGCCGCAGATCGCCTGGCCGCTCCTGGCCGCTCCTGGCCGAGCACACGGGCTGCGAGATCTTTGTCAAACATGAAAATCACACGCCCATCGGCGCCTTCAAAATCCGCGGCGGCCTCGTCTATGTCGACAGCCTGCTGCACAAGGGGCGGCCCGGCCCGCCGAAGTCATCGGCGGATGACGCATCAGATCCGAACACTCATGCCGGACCGGCAGCAGCCTCATGTGCGTGTTTTTGCTTCTCGACGATGGCGAGCGCCGCCTTGAAAGCCGCTTCGACATCGAGCGTAGTCGTATCGAGAATCATGGCATCTTCCGCCGGCCGCAGCGGCGCCAGGCTGCGGCCCGCATCGCGCTCGTCGCGCTTGCGGATATCTTCGAGCACGGCGGCATAATCGACCTTGTCGCCCTGGGTTTTGAGTTCGAGCGCCCGGCGCGTCGCCCGCGTCTCCGGCGTTGCGGTGACAAAGATCTTCACCTCCGCGTCCGGGCAGATGATTGTGCCGATATCGCGGCCGTCGAGAACGGCGCCGCCCGGCCTGCGGGCGAAGGCCCGCTGGCTCTCGACGAGCGCTTGGCGGACTTCCGGTATGGCCGCGACACGCGAAGCCGCCTCCCCCATGTCGCGCCCGCGCAAAAGCTTTTCGTCGAAATCGCGCAGCGCGAGGCCGCGCGCTGCCGCGATCGCAGCCGGAACATCGGAAAGATCGCGGCCTTCATCCATCAAAGCCCGCGCCGTTGCCCGATAGAGAAGCCCAGTGTCGAGATGCGGCAGGCCGAGATGCTGCGCGAGGCGGCGCGCCAAAGTGCCTTTGCCAGAAGCGGCCGGTCCGTCGATCGCGACAATCATGAAAAGATCGCACCCAATTGCGCCATCGCCGCCTTGAAGGTCGGAAAGCTTGTTGCGATCATCCGTTCATCATCGATGGCCATCGGCCTTTGCGCAGCAAGCCCGAGGCAGAGAAAGCTCATCGCGATCCGATGGTCGAGATGGGTTGCGGCAAGTCCGCCGCCCGGCACATTGCCGGCATTGCCGGCAACGATCAGATCATCACCCTCGATCGCGCAGCCGACACCCGCCGCCTGCAGACCGGCCGCAATGGCAGCGAGACGATCGGATTCTTTCACCCGCAGTTCACTTAAAGACCGCATCCGCGTTTCGCCCGTGGCAAAAGCCGCGGCCACGGCGAGGATCGGATATTCGTCGATCATGGCGGGCGCCCGTTCGGCCGGCACATCGACGCCGCGCAAGGCGGAGGCGCGCACCCTGAGATCGGCGACCTCTTCGCCGCCCTCTTCCCGCCGGTCGAGCACTTCGACATCGGCGCCCATCTCCCAAAGCGTGGTGAGCAGACCCGTCCGGAGCGGATTCATCATCATGCCCTCAATGACGATCTCGGAGCCTGGGACGATGAGCGCGGCGACCATGGGGAAAGCCGCGGAGGAAGGATCGGCCGGCACGATGATCCGCACCGGCCGCAGCTCCGGCCGGCCTGCGAGACTAATCTTGCGGCCATGCGTCTCGAAAGCTTCGCTCACGATCGCAGCGCCGAAAAACTTAAGCATTTTTTCGGTATGGTCGCGGCTCGCCTGCGGCTCGATCAGGATCGTGCGCCCGGGCGAATTGAGGCCGGCGAGCAGGACGGCGGATTTCACCTGCGCCGAGGCGACCTTGGTCCGATATTCGATCGGCAGCGGTTCCGGCGTGCCTTTGAGCAGGATCGGGCAGCGCCCCCCCTCGGCTTCGCCGAGAATTTCGGCCCCCGCCAACGTCAAAGGATCGAGGATGCGGCGCATCGGCCGCTTGCGCAGCGAGGCGTCGCCATCGAATGCGGCCGTCACACCATGGCCAGCGATCACCCCCATCATCAGGCGCGAGCCAGTTCCCGCATTGCCGAAATCGAGCACATCGCGGGGCGCCAGAAGCGAGCCGATGCCCATGCCGTTCACGCTCCAGCGGCCCTCGCCCCGGCGCTCGATCTTGGCGCCAAGCGCGGCGCAGGCGCGGCCGGTGTGGAGCACGTCCTCCCCCTCGAGCAAGCCTTCGATGTCCGTCCTCCCGACGGCGAGCAGGCCCAGAATAAAGGCGCGATGGGAGATCGATTTGTCGCCCGGCGGCCGCAGCCGGCCACGCAGCGGCCCGCAGGGCTCGCCGCTCAAAGCTGAGCCCTGCCGGCCAGGGGCGGCATGCGGCGCAGATGTCATCGAGAAAACCGACAATTGTTCATAGATGGCGTAGCAGCAGGAGACCAAAAGTTTGGCCGGCAGATCCACGATACGCTGGTATCATGCTGAGCAGCGCCCTGTCATGCGTCAAGAAATGGCCGCGCCGCAGTAGCGCCAGACTGTGCGGGACAGCCCGCAAGTTCCAATTGACAGGCGCGCTTGAGCTTACTAACCGAAAGCCCCTGGAGAATCTGACCGCGCCGACACGATGTCGGGAGTGGCGCCTTTCGCAGCGGCAGAGGCTGAGCCGGGTCCAGCGGCAGGCCGGTCGATTGCGAATGGCCTTTTGCTCTGTTGCCGTGCCGGGTCCATTGCCTGGTTCCCGGCTCGATCGATGCGACGGATCGCTTCAGGCCGTCACTTGTGCGTCTCGAACCACCTTGCGTGTCGCAGGTCGAGGCGCATATGAGGCTGCAGGCTTTAAACATTTTGTGTGCCGGCGGCGCAGGCCGGCGCAGGCGATCTTTCAGAGGTCAAACCGTGGCGAAACCCGAGCTCGGCAATAAGCATCAATGCCAGCACTGCGGCACGAAATTCTTCGATCTCAACAGGACCCCCGTTGTCTGTCCGAAATGCGGCGCCGTCCAGCAGGTGGCACCGGCGCGGACGGTCCGGGTCGGGCCGGCCGAAGAAGAAGAAATAGAAACTGAGGGCGGCGCCGAGCTCGTCTCCCTTGACGAGGCCGAAGCCGCCGAAGAGACGATCGACGTCGGGGTGGATGAGGAGGTCGAAATCGAGGACGAGACCGCCGACGACACTTTCCTCGAAGAGGAAGAGGAGGATGCCGACGACGTCACCGGGCTCATCGACGGCGATCTCGCCAGCGATGAGGAGCGGTGAACCGGCACAGCGGAGCGCGCCCGCCATCTCCGCCTGACGCTGCTTCCGGGCGCTTGTCGAGTCAGGCTATTGCGGCTATACAGCCGCTCCGCAGAGCGCGCGAGCTTCATGCGCTAAAGTTCAGGCCCTCCCCAAAGGGCCGGCAGATGCGTCGCGGCATAGGCGCCGAAGGAATGGGGTCATAGCTCAGTTGGGAGAGCGCTTCAATGGCATTGAAGAGGTCGGCGGTTCGATTCCGCCTGGCTCCACCAATAAAAACAATGGGTTAAATAGGAGCCGCCGGCGCCTTTGGCCGATCCGCGCCACAGGTGAGTAGGTCGCGTCTTCCCTTTCAATGGTTCCGCGATGGCGTTCGTTGTGCCCGTGAAACGCTGACAGAATATTTCCCCTCAACCACCGATACAACCGATACATAAGCGTCCAGATCGTGGCCGCGCCTATCAAACTCATATGCTATCCCGCCATTAGAGCATGTCCCGAAAAAGTTACTCGACTTTTTCGATGAGGACATGCTCCAACTCATTGATGTTGCGCGTGTCCTTGTCGATCAGATGGTTCCATCTGATCGGGACACCTGCTAGCGGGCGCTTCAAAATGTGACCCATCCGAACAGTCGATGAAAACCCTTTCCCCTTCGGCGCGGGCCGAGCACTGCTGCCCTTGAGCGACCGACGAGATCAAAACAGCAATTAAGACAATCAACTTTCTTGAGCTGCAACCGCGTGCGGATCGCCCAGATGTGTTTTGACTTCAGCGGTGGCTTGGGTCCGATGATCTATGCGGCGTTCCTGGGTTTACGCCTCTCCGCAGCACAATTGTCAGGCCTATCCGTGAGCGCCTCCATTGCTTGGAACGCCTCAGCCCGTCGCCAATTTTAATCCGGCGCGGAAACAATCATTGGCGCTATAGCCATCATTCACCAGTCAACGACCGAAATCGCGTGATGGCCGGCATCCCTACTCTGCCGCTGCAATGCGATTTGATCGAACGCAATTGATATCCCGCACCACGGTCCTAGGCTGCGACATTCGGCGCCGTCGTCGCCGATGCAAAGCTATGAGCCAAGCGATGGATCAACCGCTGCGCGTGAAGGGTGAGGTCGTTGCCGTTCGCGGCGTCGTCGTGGACGTCGTTTTCGATGGTGCCTTGCCGCAGGTCGACGCAGCGTTGGTGATCGAATGGGATCGGCCAGAACGGCTCGTCGTCGAAGTGCAGGCCCATCTCGATGAGAGGACCGTGCGCGGCGTGGCGCTGCAGGCGACCGGAGGCTTGCGCCGCGGCGTCAGCGTGGCCGCGACCGGGGGGCCCATTGAAGTGCCCGTCGGCGATGCCGTCCTCGGCCGCCTCCTCGACGTCACCGGTGCCGTCCGCGACAATGGACCCGCCTTGCCGGCCGATATGGCTCACCTGCCGATCCATCGCAGCGCGCCGCCGCTGGCCGAACGCAGCGCCGCGACTTCCGTGTTCGAAACCGGCATCAAGGTCATCGATCTTCTGGCGCCGCTGGCGCAAGGCGGAAAGGCCGCGATGTTCGGCGGCGCAGGCGTCGGCAAGACCGTGGTGGTGATGGAGCTCATCCATGCCATGGTGAAGAGCTATAAGGGCATTTCCGTCTTTGCCGGCATCGGCGAGCGCTCGCGCGAAGGCCATGAGCTCCTCGCCGAAATGCGGCGCTCCGGCGTCATCGACCGCAGCGTCCTCGTCTATGGCCAGATGAATGAGCCGCCCGGCGCCCGCTGGCGCGTCGGCCTCACCGCCCTCACCATTGCCGAATATTTCCGTGACGAGAAGCATCAGAATGTGCTGCTGCTCATGGACAATGTGTTCCGCTTCGTGCAGGCCGGCAGCGAAGTCTCTGGCCTGCTCGGGCGGCTGCCGTCGCGCGTCGGCTATCAGCCGACCTTGGCCACTGAAGTCGCGGATCTGCATGAGCGTATCGCCTCGATCGCCGGCGCCTCGGTCACTGCGATCGAGGCCGTCTATGTGCCGGCGGATGATTTTACCGATCCCGCTGTCACCGCCATTTCCGCGCATCTCGACAGCATGATCGTTCTGTCGCGGGCGATGGCAGCCGAAGGCATGTATCCGGCGATCGATCCGCTCCAATCTTCCTCGATCCTGCTCGATCCGACCATCGTCGGTGTCGAACATTATCAGCTGGCCGAAAGGGTGCGCGAGACCATCGCCCGCTACAAGGATTTGCAGGACATCATCTCGCTCTTGGGGATCGAAGAATTGCGGGCGGAGGATCGGCTTATTGTGACGCGCGCACGCCGCCTGCAGCGCTTCCTCACCCAGCCCTTCACCGTCACCGAAGCTTTCACCGGCACGCCCGGGCGCTCCGTGCCTTTGGCGGAAACTCTGAAAGGCTGCCGCGCGATTCTCGATGGCGCTTGCGACGATCTCGCCGAAAGCTCGCTCTATATGGTCGGCACGGTCGAAGACGCGCGCGCGAAGCAGAAGGCGTCGCCGACCGCGGCGGTGCAGGCATGAGACTGCTCGTCACCACACCGACCGCCATCATCGCCGACCGGCAAAACGTCGTTGCCGTGCGTGCTGAAGATACGACCGGGAGTTTTGGGATTCTCGAAGGCCATGCCGACTTCCTGACGGCATTGACGGTCTGCGTCATCGCCTGGCGCGAGAGGGACGGCGTACAGCGCTTCTGCGCCGTGCGCCACGGGGTGTTCTCGGTTCGCGCCGGCAAAGAGGTCGCGATCGCCACGCGCGAGGCGCTCGTCGGCGATGATCTCGATCATCTCGAAGGCGTCGCGCTTGCTCAATTCCGCCAGGACGCGGAAGAAGAACGCGCGTCGCGAACCGAAAACCTGCAGCTGCAAATGGCTGCGGTCCGGCAGATCATCCGCTTTCTGCGGCCGCAGCGCAGCGAGATGTTCGGAGCCGGGCCATGACCGACGAGAACCAGCCACCCACCGGAGCGCCGGCCGAAGCCAAGCGCGAAGGTGAAGCCGAAGCTGAATCGCATGACGGCATGCTCAATTCGGTGCGCCGCGCGCGCCGGCGCCGACAAGAGGAAAGCGAGCCCTCCGTGATCCGCTTCGTCGGCCAGATCGGCGTGCTCGGCTGGATCATCGTGGCGCCGGCCCTGATCGGACTTTTCGCCGGCCGCTGGCTTGATGCAAGATTGGGCACCGGCATTTTCTGGAGCGCACCACTGATGCTGCTCGGCGTCGTTATCGGCTGCTGGTCCGCTTGGAGATGGATGCATCGGCAATGACGGCTATTTTTATCCTCTCGCCCGGCGGCTACCTTCTCCTTGCCGAGATCGCGGCGGCGCTTGCCCTTGGTGCCGCTATCGGCGCGGCGCATTATTTGCTGCTTTGGCGCAGTGTTGAACTGCTCGTCTCAGGCGGATCGGCGTGGCGCGCCGCGGCCCTGCATATCGCGCGCTTTCTCATGACCGGCGCCGCCCTATATTTTGTGGCGCGCTTTGGCGCCTTGCCCCTGGCCGCTGCCTTGCTCGGCATCATGAGCGCGCGAATCGTCATAGGTCGGCGGATCGGGGACGTAGCATGATCGGCTCGCCGCTTGCGACAACCACGCTCTTCATGATCGGCCCCGTTGCGGTCACGAGGCCTGTCGTCACGACCTGGGGCTTGATGGCCGCCATCGGCCTCACGAGTTTCGTCGCAACGCGATTTCTGGCCATCAAGCCGGCACCCTGGCAGGCTGCGCTCGAACTGTTCGTCGGCGCTATCGAGGATCAGATCCGCGAAACGATGAGGGTTGCGCCGGAGCCCTATCTGCCTTTGCTCGGCACTTTATTCCTCTTCATCCTGATTGCGAATTGGTCGTCGTTGATTCCGGGAGTGGAGCCGCCGACCGCACATATCGAAACTGATGCGGCGCTGGCGCTGATCGTCTTCTGTTCCGTCTTCTATTTCGGCATCCGCGCGCGCGGCCTCATGGGCTTCTTGAAGACCTTCGCCGAGCCGAGCGTGGTGATGATCCCACTCAATATCGTCGAGAGTTTTACGCGCACCTTTTCGCTGGTCGTTCGCCTCTTCGGCAACATTATGAGCGGCGTGTTCATCATCGCGATCGTGCTTTCGCTCGCCGAACTCATCGTGCCGATCCCGCTGATGGCGCTCGATCTGCTGATCGGCGCGGTCCAGGCCTATATTTTCACCGTGCTCGCTATGGTCTTCATCAGTGGTGCGGTGACCGAAGCTGCTCCTGCTCATTCCACGCGGAGAACAAATCCATGAACCTGCTCGAAATCATCAGCATTGCCGCCGCTGCCGTGGCGGTCTCCTTCGGCGCCATTGGCCCGGCGCTCGCCGAAGGCCGTGCCGTCGCCGCCGCCATGGATGCGATCGCGCGTCAGCCAGAGGCGGCCGGTACGATCGCAAGAACCCTCTTCGTCGGCCTCGCGATGATCGAAACCATGGCGATCTATTGCCTCGTGATCGCGCTGCTCCTCCTGTTCGCCAACCCTTTCATCCATTGAGACCATGCATATCGATTGGTCGACCCTGGCGCTCCAGACCGTCAATGTTTTGATCCTCGTCTGGATCCTTGCCCGATTTCTCTTTCGGCCGGTGCGTGAGATCATCGCGCAGCGCCAGGCAAAAACGGACGCCGTTCTTGCGGAGGCGGCCGCCGCCCGCAAGCAAGCTGCGGAGGCCCAGGCCGCTGTGGAAAGGGCGCGCGCAGATATTGAGGCGCAGCGCGAGCAGCTTTTGGCCACTGCACAGAGTGAGGCTGCGAAAGAGAAGGCCCGCCTGCTCGATGCGGCAGCGAAGGAGGTTGCCGATCTGCGCCTTGAGGCGGAATCTGCCGCGGTGCGCGAACGCGCCGCGATGGAAGAGGCTCTGATCGCGCGGATCAAGGATCTTGCCGTCGAAATCGCGCGCCGTCTCGCCGGCCGTATCTCGCCGGAGGCAGGGCTCGATGCCTTCGTCGCCGGCTTGTGCGCGCAATTCAACAAGCTGCCGCCGCAAACACGGGCTGCCTTCACTTCGGAAACTGGGCATGAGGAGGCAATCGAGATCGTGACCGCAGCGCCTTTGTCGGCGGAGACGGGCGCTCGTGTCCGCCAGGCGCTCGAACAAATTTTCGGGATAGGCAGGCAGTTCACCTTCGACGCCGATCCTGCGCTGATTGCCGGAATCGAAGTTCATGGCCGCACGGCATCGCTGCGCAACAGCCTGCGCGAAGATCTCGATCGGATCGTCAGGGAGCTGAGCAGTGCCGACGAACATACCCGCTAACCTCGAGCGCTGGCTGCAGAACGCTACAGCGAAGGTCCGCACGACAGAGCTCAAGCCCAGGGCCGAACGCTTCGGCCGCGTTGAATCGATCGGCGATGGGATTGCGCGCGTCTCCGGCCTGCCCGACGTGCGCCTCGACGAGTTGGTTCGTTTCGAACGCGGGCAAATGGGCTTTGCGACGACTTTGGACCGCGATGCGCTCGGTTGCGTTCTTCTCGATACTGCCGAGTTGGTCGAAGCCGGAGACAAGGTCTATGGGACTGGCGAAGTGGCGCGCGTGCCGGTCGGCAAAGGCCTGCTCGGCCGCATCGTCGATCCTCTCGGCCGGCCGCTCGACGATCGCGGCGCGATCGATGTCGAATTTTACGAACCGATCGAGCGGCCGGCGCCGGCGATCATCGACCGTGATTTCGTTACCGAACCCGTGCAGACTGGCGTGCTTGTGATCGATGCCATGTTCGCGCTCGGCCGTGGCCAGCGGGAATTGATCATCGGCGATCGCGCCATCGGCAAGACGGCGCTGGCGATCGACACGATCATCAATCAAAAGCGCAGCGACATCATCTGCGTCTATGTCGCCGTCGGACAGAAGTCCTCGACCGTCAAACGCATCATCGAGGCGATCCAAACCCATGGCGCGCCAGAGCGCTGCATCTTCGTCGTCGCGAGTGCCTCGGCCGCGCCGGGGCTGCAATGGATCGCGCCCTTTTCCGGCGTCACCATGGCCGAATATTTCCGCGATCGCGGCGGCCATGCCTTGGTCGTCATAGACGATCTCACAAAACATGCCGCGACGCATCGCGAGATCGCGCTGCTCACACGCCAGATGCCCGGCCGCGAAGCCTATCCCGGCGACGTCTTCTATGTCCATGCGCGGCTGCTCGAACGCGCCGCCAAGCTCAGCAAAGACCTGGGCGGCGGCTCGCTCACGGCCTTGCCGCTCGCCCAACTCGATGCCGGCAACCTTTCCGCCTATATTCCGACCAATCTCATTTCCATCACCGACGGGCAGATCGTGCTCGACAGCCGGCTCTTTCAAGAAGGCCAGAAGCCGGCCGTCGATGTCGGCACGAGCGTGAGCCGCGTCGGCGGCAAGACGCAGGCGCCGGCTCTGCGCGCGGCGGCCGAGATGCTGCGGCTCGATTATGCGCAATTTCTCGAGCTCGAAATGTTCACCCGCTTCGGCGGCATCACCGATCAGCAGGTCAAGGGCAAGATCGCGCGCGGTCGACGAATCCGCGCGATCCTCACCCAGCCGCAATATGCGCCGCTGCGGCTTGCCGATGAGGTCGCTCTGCTGCTCGCCTTGCAGGACGGTCTTCTCGATGCGCTGTCGCTTGAAAAACTCGACGCCTTTCGCGCCGAACTTCCTGGTTGGCTCGATCGCTCGGCGGGACCTCTCATTGCCGCGATCGACGCGAGCGGCCACCTCGATGACGCCGGGCGCATCGCGCTTACAGCGAGCCTTTCGGCACTTTCGGCGCATATTGGCGCGGCAGCTTCTGCCTCTCAGCCGAGTGCCGCGTGATGGCCGAGCGTCTCGCCGATATCGTCGCGAAGATCACCAATGTGCGTCAGCTTGAAGCGGTGGTTACCGCCATGCGCGGCATCGCCGCTTCGCGTGCACAGCAGGCACGGTCATTGTTGGCGGGTATCGAAGCCTATAGCGATGTCGTGGCACAGGCGATGGGCGAGGCGCTCGCTCTGTTGCCGGAAGGGGAGGCGATGCGGCCGGTCGTTAGCCGTCAAAGCCGCGGCCTCATTCTGTTCTGCGCCGAGCAAGGATTCGCCGGAGCCTTCAGCGACCGCGTCCTCGACGCGGCAGCGCAAGACCTCGAAGGAGCCGATGTCTTCGTTCTTGGCACAAGAGGTGCCGCGATTGCCGGGGAGCGGGGAATCGGTTTGGCCTGGTCGGCGCCGATGGCGACCCAGACCGGCGCCGTGACCACCATTGCCAATCGCGTCGCCGATGCTCTTTACGCCGCGGTCGCAGACGGCCGAATGACGGATGTGGACATTCTGTTCCCATTCTTTGCCCCGGCGAGCGGCATGCAGATCACAAGGCGATCGCTCCTACCGCTCGATCTTGCGCGGTTTAAGCAGCCGATCGCCAATCTGCCGCCCCTGACGACCCTCGCGCCGCGCGCCTTGGTCGAAAGCCTCGCCGCCGAATATGTCTTTGCTCAGCTCTGCGATGCGGCGATGCATGCCTTTGCGGCGGAGAATGAGGCGCGCATGATGGCCATGGCGGCGGCCAAGACCAACATTCAGACGAAGCTCTCCGAACTGTCGCGGCGCGAGCGGCAATTGCGCCAGGAAGAAATCACGACCGAGATTATCGAACTCGCGGCCGGCGCCGAAGCACTCGCCAACAGAAGATGAATTTCAGTCGGCTCCACCCGACGCGGCCGCTGCCGTGCGTTCGATCGGCGCGAGCGCGGCGAACAGCGCCTCGTCTTCGGACATTGCCGCATTGGGCGTCGTCAGCAAAGTCTCGCCGTAGAAGAGCGAATTGGCCCCGGCGACCATGCAGAGGATCTGCGCCTCGCGGCTGAGCCGCGAACGGCCCGCCGACAATCTGACGACCGAGCCCGGCAGCACGATGCGCGTCGTCGCGATCATCCGCACAAATTCGAGCGGATCGATCTTTTCGCGCCCTTCGAGCGGCGTGCCGGGCACCGCGACCAAAGCATTGATTGGCACGCTTTCAGGATGTGGATCAAAGCCCGCGAGCACCGCCAGCATGGCGCCGCGATCACGCGCGCTCTCGCCCATGCCGATGATGCCGCCGCAGCACATTTGCAGGCCGGCGGCGCGGACCGCCCGCAAAGTTTCGAGCCGGTCGTCATAACTGCGCGTCGAAATGATTTTCGGATAATAATCCGGCCCGGTGTCGAGGTTGTGGTTATAGGCTGTGAGCCCCGCCTCGGCGAGCCGCTGCGCTTGATCTTGCGTCAGCATGCCGAGCGTCACGCAGGCCTCCATGCCGAGATCGCGGACGCCGCGCACCATCGCGATGAGCGCGTCGAATTCCACGCCGTCGCGCGCCTCGCGCCAGGCCGCGCCCATGCAGAAGCGCTCTGCCCCTGCGTCACGCGCGCGCGCGGCAATCGCCAAAACATCGGCGACCGGCATCAGCGGCGCTTTCGTAAGGTCAACTTCCTGATGATGTGCCGATTGCGGACAATAGGCGCAATCTTCCGGACAGCCCCCCGTCTTGACGCTGAGGAGGCTCGCCTTTTGGATCGCGCCACTGGCGTGATGGCGGGCATGCAGCCGCGCCGCCTCGCCGATGAGCTCGAGCAAAGGCCGATCATGCACGGCGAGGATTTCATCCACCGTCCAATCATGCCGAATGTCTTGCTGCGGATTATCTTGCAGGTGGCCATCGTTTGCGCAAAATTCGTCTTGCATCCCTCGTCCCTATGGCAAAGCTGTGCTCTGGTGTAGGGGTGCGGCAGCGCGCTTGGCAAGGAAATTCCCGCTCCGCAAGCCGGACAAGACTCGCTATATAAGCGCCAAACACGGGCCTTGGGACATTCGGGGCCATGCCATGCGCTTGCCGCCTACGCCGCCGTGACTCACATGCCGAGCCAAAAAAATTCTGTTGTTCCGCTGATGGTCGATGCCGCGCTCGCCGCGCTTCAACAGATTTTCACTCCGCCGTTTCGCCGCGTGCTGGTGAAGACGCTGGCGCTGACCTTCCTGTTGCTGATCGCCTTCTTCGTCGGGGTTGAGAAGCTCTTTGTGATGTGGCTGGTGCTGCCCTATTCTTGGCTCACCACACTCGTCACCGTCGTCGCCGGCCTCGGCCTCGTCATCGGCCTCGCCTTTGCGATCACGCCGGTCTCCTTCATCGTCGCCGGCTTCTTCTTCGACGAGCTCGCCGAGATCGTCGAAAAGGAAATCGACCCCGAACATCCGCTCGGCACGACGCCGCCGCTCGGCGATGTCATCCTTGTCGCGGCGAAATTCGCCGGCGTGGCCTTGCTCGTCAATCTTTTGGCGCTGATCCTGCTTTTCGTGCCGGGCCTCAATCTAGTGGTGTTCTTCGTCGCCAACGCCTATCTGCTGGGCCGCGGCTATTTCGAATTCGCGGCGCTGCGCTATCGGGCGATCGAGGATGTCGTGGCGATGCGCCGCACGCATGGCATCGAAATCTTCATCGCCGGCCTCTTCATCGCCCTCATGGCCGCGATTCCGATCGCCAATCTCCTCACGCCGCTCTTCGGCGCGGCCTTCATGGTCAGGGTACACAGGATTTTCAGCCACCCGCTGCCGCCGCCCAGTCAGAAATTCTCGTCGCGCTGAAATTCGCGTGGCGCTGACACGGTCAAGCTTGGGCCGAGAGCCCCAAAACTGCCCCGAGGCGCATTTCCAGCGCGCCGGCGTCGCCTTTGAGAAGCAAGGTCTTCACCCGGCCGGTGGCGCCGGATTCGAGGCTGACGGCGCTCGCCGGCAGGCCAAGCGCCTTGGCGAGGAGGCGGATGAGCGCCGCATTGGCGGCGCCCGCCTCCGGCACGGCGCGCACCCGGGCTTTCAGAACCGCGCGACCGTCGGCGAGCTGCTCAATCCCTTCCAGTGCATCGCGCGCGCTCTTTGGCGTCAGCCGAACCGTCAGGGCGAGCCCGTCGCGACGCGGCGTCCAGGGATAGGCCTGCGAGGGCCGCATGGACATCGCGCCCGCGCGGTCAAAAGACGTTCGGATAGATATAGCGCTGGATGATGTCTTGGAGCAGCCAGATCAGGATAATCAGGACTACCGGAGAAATATCGATGCCGCCGAGATTGGGGAGCACCTGCCGGATGGGCCGCAGAAGCGGCTCGGTGAGCGCGTTCAGAGCGTTCCAGATCGAGCGCACCAAGTCATTGTAAATGTTGATGACATTGAAGGCGATGAGCCAGGAGAGGATCGCCACGATGATGATGACATAGGTGTAAAGCTGCAGAATGAGGAGGACGACATCGAGAAGGGCGCGCATGAAAGCTCCGGAAGTCCGGCGGGGACATGCCGGTTTACCGGCCCGCCGCCGAGCCGGCAAGGGGATGGACGGAAGAGGGCACCACGCGCCGGCACGTCGCGCCGGCAACTTCGCCCCCGCACATTGACAGGCCTGCGGAGGCGGACGTAAACAGCCGCACGGCCGGGGCTGTAGCTCAGATGGGAGAGCGCTGCAATCGCACTGCAGAGGTCAGGGGTTCGAATCCCCTCAGCTCCACCATCCTGGTTCGCGCCCTGCGCTTCGCAGGATTGCCTCCTATATTAGGACGAAGCAGGATGCCCTCCGAAGCCTCGGCGAACGGGGGCCTTCGTGTGGTATTTCTACCTACTCTGTCAGCGCGGGTCAGCGCCGCGGCAGCACCAGGAGCGATAGGCACCGGGCCATGGCAACGCTCAACGACAGGCTCGCCGAGTTCATAAGCGACCGGTTTTCTGGCGACGGCGTGCCGGTCGAACTCCTCTGTATCGACCACGTCGGAACCTATTTAATCCCTTTCCCATGCTGCCGCGCCGGCCAATCCTGGCGCAACTTGCTGACCGGCGAGATCGTCTCGGCCGATGTGGTCGGCTGGCGGCCGAAGCCATGAGGACGCCGCAGGCTGGCCGCGGTGCTTATTGCAGCAGCAGGCGAGTTTCTGACATTTTCCCTATGGGTGCATGAGCGGTCAGATGAGAGGGATCTCGACGACGGCTCGGCTCAATTCCCGCCGCGCCCGACGCTCACATAGGTAAAGCCCTGCCGGCGCACTTCTTCCGGATCGTAGATATTGCGCAGATCGACCAGCACGGGGGCGGCAAGAAGGCCTTTCACCCGCGCAAGATCAAGCGCCCGGAAAGCGTCCCATTCGGTGACGATGACGAGCGCCGCGGCATTCTCGCAACAGGCATAGGGATCGCCGCAATAGGTGAGATTTTCGAGATAGAGGCGGGCCTGCTCCATGCCTTCCGGATCGAAGACATTGAGCTTGGCGCCGGCATCTTGCAGCGCGGTGACGATGGCAATCGAAGGCGAGTCGCGCATATCGTCGGTATTGGGCTTGAAGGTGAGGCCAAGCAGCGCGATCGTCTTGCCGCGCAGGCTGCCGCCGCAGGCGGCGAGCACTTTGCGCGCCATGCCCCTCTTGCGCTGATCATTGACCGCCGCCACCGTCTCGACGATGCGCACCGGCGTGCCATGGTCTTGCGCCGTCTTGATCAGCGCCTGCGTATCCTTCGGGAAGCAGGAGCCGCCATAGCCTGGACCCGCATGCAGAAATTTCGCCCCGATCCGATTGTCGAGGCCGATGCCGCGGGCGATGTCCTGCACATCGGCGCCGACTTCCTCGCACAGATTGGCGATCTCATTGATGAAAGTGATCTTGGTCGCGAGAAAGGCGTTGGCGGCATATTTGGTGAGTTCCGAGGTGCGCCGGTTGGTGACGAGAATCGGCGCCTGATTGAGATAGAGCGGCCGATAGATCTCGCGCATGACATGTTCGGCGCGTTTGTCCTCGAGGCCGATGAGGATTCGATCCGGCCGCTTGAAATCCGAAATCGCCGCGCCTTCGCGCAAGAATTCCGGATTGGAGACGACGGCGAAATCAACGCCCGGCCGCGTTTCGCGGATGATCCGCTCGACCTCGTCGCCGGTGCCGACCGGCACTGTGGATTTCGTCACAATGACGGTAAAACCATCGAGCGCTGCGGCAATTTCGCGGGCGGCCTGATAGACATAGGAGAGATCGGCATGGCCATCGCCGCGCCGCGACGGGGTCCCGACGGCGATGAAGACGGCCTCCGCCTCGCGCACGGCAGCGGTGAGATCCGTGGCAAAGGACAGGCGATTCTGGCGGACATTGTTCATCACCAATTCAGCAAGACCCGGCTCATAGATCGGCATCTTGCCATTGTTCAAAGCCTCGATCCTGCCGACATCCTTGTCGATACAACAGACCTTATGCCCGAAATCCGCAAAACAGGCTCCGGACACAAGACCGACATATCCGGAACCAACCATGGCAATCTGCATCTGGGACTCCCGCATCCGCGACTTTTGCGCATATTCGCTCTTGTTGAAACTTTGCCCGCCCTTGAGTCAAGATTCGGAGGGCCGAACGGCGCGACACCTAGGGTTGAAATGACTCGGGCGAAGACCATGTCGAGACTTTTTGATGACGGAAATATTACGGCCTGATCTCTGCGTGATTGGCGGCGGCCCCGGCGGACTTGCTGCGGCGCGTGCCGCCGCGGGCTTCGGAGCCAAGGTCGTTCTCGTCGAAAAACGCGCTCTGGGCGGCACCGAGCATCTTCGCTTTGCGTGGCAGGCTCAGATACTTGCAGCCGCGGGCGCCCGCAGTGCTGCGCAGCGTAGCGGCACGAAATTCGGCCTCCCGGAAACCGAAGTGCGCATCGATTTCAAACGTCTGCGCCGCGAATGCGAAGCCGCTATCGAGCGTTTCGCGCGCGAGGATTCGCCGGCTCGGCTCCTGGGCCTCGACGTCAAATTGATCCAGGCGGCGGGAAATTTCACCAGCCCGTCGCGATTTGAAGCCGGCGAAACCGCCATTGAGGCACGCCGTTTTCTGCTTGCCGTCGGCTCCTTCCCCGCGGCGCCGGCCATCGCCGGCCTGGAACTCGTTCGACCGCTGACCGCGGATCGGATCGCCGATCTCACCATCGTGCCGAAAAGGCTCGCCGTCATCGGCGCGAGCCCCGAAAACCTCACTCTCAGCCAGGCGTTCTTGCGCCTCGGCTCCAAGGTCGTTCTCCTCCAATCCGGCGGCTTTCTCGCCGGCGAAGATCCCGAGCTGACCACGCCGCTCTTTAACGCTTTGCGTCGGGAAGGCCTGGAAATCGTCGAGGATGCCGATATCCGCAGCATTGAGCTCGCCGGATCGGGACTTCAGGGATCAGGCCTGAAGCTCATCCTCGCCGATGGCACCGGCGTTGAAGCTTCGCATCTTCTCTATGCGGCGGCGCGCGTGCCGCTTGTCGAAGGATTAGGCCTCAAGACGGCGCATGTTGCTTATAGCAAGGATGGCATCAAGCTCAATGCCCATCGGCGCAGCAGCAATCCGAAGATTTACGTGTTGAGCGACGGCTTCGACAGCTTTCACAGCACAACTGTGGCCCGCCGCGAAGGGGAATGGCTGGCCGAATGGCTTTTCGGCCGAAGCCGGCCAGCGGCGATGCAGATCGCCCGCATCATCGCCACCGATCCGGAAATCGCCGTCATCGGTCTTTCCGAGCCGCAAGCACGGGCGCGGCACCACGCGATTGGCGTGTTGCGCGCTGGATTTTGTGACAATCTGCGGGCCCAGACCGTCGTTCCGCCGACCCGCCATCCGGTCGCCGGCCATGCCAAAATCATTACCGATTCGCATGGCCGTCTGCTCGGCGCCGGAATTGTTGGACCGCAGGCGCGCGAGCTGATCGGCGTTTTCGGCCTCGCCTTGGCAAAAGGCCTCAAAGCGGAAGATCTCGTCGCCCTGGCGGTGGGCGAACCGACATTAATGGAGGTTTGCCGCGCTGCAGCGCTTGCGTCGGCGCCGCAAACCGGCAAGGTTTCGCTCTGGCGGATGTTTTCCGCTTGGCGCTCATCTTGGCGCTCACCGCGATAGGACGCCGCAATGCGGGATTGGGTCACAGTCGGACAAAAGGCTGCGCCGGAGGGCCGCGGACGCGAATGGGCGAGCCTTCGCCATCGCCGGGCGCCGCGCTTTGGCCTTGCGACCCGCGTCCTCGTTCTCGTCGTCGCCTTTGTGATGGCGACGGAGATCATCGTCTATGTGCCGATCCTCGCGAATTATCGCGACAATTGGCTGCGCCGCCGCCTCAGCGCCGCCTATACCGCGACGCTCGTTCTCGAAGCGGCCCCACGCGCCATGGTGCCCGAGGAGCTGTCGCGGCAATTGCTCAAGAATGTCGGGGTGCGGATCATCGTGCTTCAGGCACATGGAACAAGGCGCATTCTGGCCGCCGCGACCTTGCCGCCGGAGGTCGACGAATTCTACGATTTGCGGCATTCGACTCTGCTGCAGGCGCTCGCATCGACCTTCCGGACCTATACGGCGAAAGGGGATCGCGTCGTCACGATATTGGGCGATGCGCCGACGCCCGGCGACGCCATCGAAGTGACGATGGATGAAGCGCCGCTGACCAAACAGCTGCATCACTTCGCTTGGCGGATTTTGCTCATCTCGTTGACCATAGCGATGATCGTCGCCTCTCTTGCGGTCGTCTCGATCCATCTCATGGTTCTGCGCCCGATGCGCCGGCTCACGACCAATCTGGTCGAATTCGGCGCTGATCCGGAAAATGCCGCCAGAATCATCATACCCTCCGGGCACCGGCATGAGATCGGCTGCGCCGAAGAGGCGCTCGCCACCATGCAGGACACTCTGGTGCGTGAACTCAACCAGAAGAAACATCTCGCGGCTTTGGGCCTCGCCGTCGCCAAGATCAATCACGACATGCGCAATATGCTGGGATCGGCGCAACTGCTCTCCGATCGCCTCGCCAATGTGACCGATCCCCTGGCGCAGCGCATCGCACCGAAGCTTGTCGCCACGCTCGACCGCGCCATTCGCTTTTGCCAAGCCACGCTCACCTATGGCCGCGCCGCTGACGAGGTACCCAAACCCCAACTCATGGAATTGCGCAGCGTCGTTAGCGAGGCAGCCGATACGGCGGCCCTCTGCGGTTCGGAGCATGTGACCTTCGCCAATGATATCGCCGAAGGGTTTGAGATCTGGGCGGATCCCGAGCAAATGTTCCGCGTTCTCACCAATCTCATCCGCAATGGCTTCGAGGCCTTGGTCCGCGCCGGCCCCACGCCCGGCCAGGCGGCGCGTGTGCGGGCCACGGCCCGGTATGAAGACGCGATGGCGGTCATCGAGATCTCCGATACGGGGCCCGGCGTGCCGCCCATGGTGCGGGCGCAGCTTTTCACGCCTTTTTCGAACAGCTCGCGGCCGGGCGGCTCGGGCCTCGGCCTGGCGATCGCCGCCGACCTCGTCCGCGCCCAAGGCGGCAGGATCACGCTCGTCAATGCCGACGAAGAGAGCGCCGGCGCGACCTTCCGCGTGAGCCTGCCTTTGCGGCCCGCAAACGGCGGTCCGGGCGGCGTCTGACGCCGTTCCCCTTGGTTCCCCTTGGCCGCCAAATGCGTGTTGCCATGATCCAGCCGAGCCGCTAAAGGGGGAGGCCGCATCGATCGCGGTCGATGATCTTCGCGGCCGGAGAAGCAGCCCTGCTTCCAATTTGCCGGCCAAATGGCACGCGCCCGTAGCTCAGCTGGATAGAGCACTAGACTACGAATCTAGGGGTCAGGAGTTCGAATCTCTTCGGGCGCGCCACAAGCTAAATCATAGCTACCGACGCGCGCGGTGCTGAAAATCCCCTGCGCGGCCCAGCGAGCGCTGTCAGCAGCGCGTGGCCGTGCGATGGCGTGAACTCTTGTCGGCGCCAGGAATTCTAGCATCCCAGTCATGAATGAACTCGCGTCTTTCCCGGACTGCGGCGGGACGCTGCGCGAAGAATTTCAGCGCATGCCGCACCCTGCACCGCCCGTTCCCTGTCATAAAATAATTGATTTAGATCATTGGGCGTCTCGGTTTTGGCGTTCAGGATTAAAAAATAGCTTTTGGACGCCAGCCCGTGGCGGCGCGGGTCCCTAGCGCCGGATCGGATAGCAAGGATAGGCAGGCGGCTTACGCGGCCAACGTTCACCGGGAGGACGACGATGCCCACACGCACACCACAGCAAGTCTTTCAACATCACGCCGAGGCACTGGGCGGCGAGGATCTAGAAGGGATCGTGGCGGATTACAGCGACGACGCCTTCTTCATGACGCCCGCGGGCGTTCTGCGCGGCAAGGCGGGTATTCGGCAGGCCTTCACCAAACTGCTGTCCGAGGTGCCCAAGGCCAAATGGAACCTGAAGACGCAGCTTTACGAGAACGATATCCTGCTCCTCGAATGGACGGCGGATTCCGCTAAGACCAAGATCGACGACGGCATCGACACCTTCGTCTTCAAGGACGGTTTTATCCGGGTCCAGACGGTGCGCTACACGTTGCAGAGGAAGTAGCCATGAAAGCCGTCCGCCTGCATGCCTACGGCCAACGCCCGAAGGTCGAGGAAGTCGCCGATCCGAAGATCACCGGGCCGCACGATGTCATCGTGCGCATCGGCGGCGCGGGGCTTTGCCGGACAGACCTGCATATCGTCGAAGGCCAGTGGAAGGACAAGAGCCACGTCAAGCTCCCCTACACCCTCGGCCACGAGAATGCCGGCTGGGTGCACGCCATCGGCTCCGCTGTCGAGCACGTTTCTGTCGGCGACACTGTCATTGTACATCCGCTGATCTCGTGCGGCTTCTGCCGGCATTGCCGAGCTGGCGATGACATGCATTGCAGCCATGGTGCCTTCCCCGGGATCGACGTGGACGGCGGCTTTGCCGAGTTTCTCAAGACCGGTGCGAGGGCCGTGCTCAAGCTCGATTCCAAAACCCGGCCGCAGGATGTGGCAGCACTGGCCGATGCCGGCCTCACCGCCTACCACGCGGTGAAAAAGGCTATTCCGCTCCTGTATCCCGGGACACATGCGGTCGTGATCGGTGGCGGCGGAGGTCTTGGGCACATTGGCATCCAATCGCTCAAGGCGCTAACGGCCGCCGATGTGATCGTCGTGGACAAGTCGGAAGGCGCACTCGAACTTGCGAAGAAATGCGGCGCCGATCACACCGTGCTCGCAAACGGCACCCAGGTCGCCAAGGTCAAGGAGATCACCGGGGGTGCCGGTTGTGAGGCGGTCGTCGACTTCGTCGGCGAGGGCGGTGCCATTTCCGATGGGATCGCCATGTTGCGTCGCGCGGGCACGTACTATGTCATCGGCTACGGCGGCATGATCGATGTGCCGGCGATCGACATGATCTCACAGGAGATCAACTTCGTTGGCAACCTTGTCGGCACCTATAACGACCTTGCCGAGTTGATGACGTTGACCGCTGAGGGGCGAGTGACGCTTGAGACCCGCATCTATCCGCTCGACGGGGTCAATGACGCCATGGACGACCTCGAGCACGGCAAGCTGCACGGACGGGGCATTTTCGTGCCGGGGGCCTAGACGTGAGCTCGGAACGTTCAAAATCACAGCATAAGTTCAATGAGATAGGTGTTCGCAGTTCTGTCCTGTCCGGCGTGCTAGATTTTCCGATGCGAGGCGTGATTGGATGTACGTCAAGGATCTGATCCGACCAAAGTCATGCTTGAGACATCGGATATATCCGATGTCTTTAAGAATGTGATCGACTCTCATAATTTAGAGCGGATTATGCGATCAAGTTCACGCAGTCTGCGTAACGTTGATCGCGCCGGAAAACCGGTTCCCACTTTTCCTCATCCCGCTCTAGTCGTGGTCGGTCCCGGTCAGAACTTCTTGATGATGACCTTGCGGTACCATTCCGTCTGTATTGGATCGAGGCCGTCGACATCGACATGGATGACCTGGTTCCCGGTTTCGCAATGTACTGTCGCGTGGTAGCCGCCGTGATGGCCCGACACGCTGGCGGTCTCCCTCGACACAGCGAGATTTTCAGTAAAATCGGCATCATAGAGCACTTGCTTTGCGTGCAGAACGCATTCGGATGCCGATAGGCGCGTGTTTAGACCGCCGCTGCTCGAGCAGCCGAGAAGACAGAAAAAGCTCACAAGAACAGCGAAGCGCGTGATGAGTATCCTTGGTGTCATCTGATCCGCGCCTCTATTCGAATGGTCCAGCGCCGGGCACCAATGTGCCAGCCGACCGTCCTGGCAAAGCTTCGTGCGATCGCCGTCATTGCTGTTTGGCCGCCGTTGGGGCCGCCTCTGTCAAAACGATCGAAGGCGTGGGGTCTACGGCAGGGACATCGCCTCTGTTCCACCAGCCTCCGCCGAGCGCCTGGAATAGAGCTGCCGTATCAGCGAGCCGGGTCGCCTTTGCCTGGACCAGATTGAGGACCGCCTGCTGATAGGCTTGCTCCGCGGTCAGCAGCAATATGAAGTTCACATAGCCTTCCCGCATCTGCTGGCGCGTGAGATCGAGGCTGAGCTTGGTGGCACGCTCCCATTCCACCGCGGCTTTGAGAGCCTTCGCATCGGCCTGAAGCGCGTGTAGCGTGTCGGCGACGTTCTGCAAAGCATTGAGGACTGTGCTGCGATATTGCGCGGCGGCCTGATCGTAATTGTCTTCTGCTGCGCGCTTTTCATGCAGCAACGTGAACCCGTCGAAGACCGGCTGGGTCACGCCGCCGGCCAAGGTCCAGAACCCGTTTTGCGGAGCGAGCAGGCCGGCGAGCATGGTCGACATATAGCCGCCGTTGGCACTGAGGGTGAACTGGGGCAGCATGTTTGCGGTGGCAACGCCGACGAGCGCCCCCGTCGCGTGCAGCTGCTCTTCGGCCGCACGCACGTCGGGGCGCTGCGCGATGAGCGAGGAAGGCAAGCTGACCGGCAAATTGCTCGGCAGATGAAAGGATGTGAGCACAAAGGTCTCGGACGGCGGGTCGTTGGGGAAGCGGCCAGAAAGGGCAGCGAGCAGATCGCGTTGTTGGTCCAATTGCTTTTCCAGCGGCGGCAAGGTTGCGCGCATCTGCGCCAGCAGGGATTCCTGCGCGGCGACATCGATCCGGTTCTCGTAACCCTCCTTCAATTGCTTTTGCATCAGGCCGAGGATGTCGACATTGATATCGATGAGCCTGTGGGTGGCGGCGATCTGATCTCGCATGTTGGCTTCTTGGACGGCCGCAGCGATGATGTTCGATGCGAGTGTCACATAGGCGGCTTCGAGCTGGAAGCGCTGGTTATCAGCTAGGGCCTGCAGGGATTCGACGGTTCGCCGATTGAGGCCCCATACATCGGGTGAATAGGAGATCGCGAGCTGGGTGGTATGCAGATTGTAGAGATCCGCAGTCGTAATACTGAGAGGCGGCGACAGAACTGCCGGCGACCGCTGCCGACTCGCCGCGTAATCAGCCTGGACCTGAGGGAAATACTTGCCGTTTTGGGCGAGCACGCTCTCCCGGGCGGAGCGCAATGCGGCCGTCGCCGCATCCAAGGTCGGGCTGGCTTTTAGAGATCGCTCGATTAAGGCATTGAGCTTCGGCGATCGAAACAGCGCCCACCACTGCGCCGGGATATCCTGGTTCGGCACGAAATGCTGCGCCTGTCCGCCGGGCGCGTTGATCGATGCAGTGTGCGTCGCAAGCGGCTCCTTGGTGTAGCGCTGCGCGTCGGGTGCTGCCGGACGAACAAAATCCGGGCCTACCGACCATAGAGAGCAACTCGAAACGAATGTCGCAGCCACCAAGGGGGCGATGATGCCGGGTAGACGCCTCCGGGACATCATTGCTCTTCCGAGAGCGGCACAGTTCGTCCGTAGGCTTCCGCTTTGCATTCGACTGACCCGACCCCGATCCAACGCTCAAAGACGCATTGCAAGCCGGATCCGGCCGGCTAGAGCGGTTTCGAAACGGTTGTGTGTGGACACGCAACCGTTTCGAAACCGCTCTCATTATGAGATGTCGGATATATCCGACATCTAAAAGCTGAGACATCGGATATATCCGATGTCTAAAACAAGAAGTTAGAGCATTTTCGGAAAATCAAGTCGGGCAAGCCCGACTTGATCATCAAAAGAACCGATCTCGGCAACAGCTGAGATCGATAAACCGCTACCCAATTTTTGCTGAAAATGCTCTAGCGCCGCAACAACTCTTCTGGAACGCCTGATTGCCCCGTCTCCAACTACCGGATTACAAAACGACTTCGTTATCTGTTCTTGTTCCCGCCGGCACCACATAGGACTCCGGCAAGGGAGCCGCCGCATGGTCGCGCTCGACGTTAGGGATCATCGTCCGGCCGGAAAACTGTGATTTGTCACAGTTGATCGCGTATACGCTGCAGTGTGACAAACTTGCCCCTAGACCCGCCTTCCAAGCGCGAAACTGTGATTTGTCACAGTAGACCCCAGATCTTCTGCAGTGGCAGAAGCGTGCCTGCTCCGAACATCGTCGACGCGCGCGGATTCGCGTCCAGGCGGAGATCGGCTGGGGACATTCATGCGATTGAAAAATAAGGCGAGCCGCATCGGCGCGGCCATAGCGGCCGGCGCACTCATCTTCGCGGCCGTCGGGTATTTCACGGGGCTGATCGGGGGCCGATCGAAGCCGGGGGTCGAGCCGGCATCGGTCAAGGTCGAGGAAAAGAATGTCTCTGCGAGGAAAGACCCCCCCGAGACCGTGGACCTATCCGAGACGCAGCGCAATTCGGTCAAGGTCGAGCCCGTTGGCGACCATGTGTTCACGATCGAGAAAAGCGCTGTTGGAAGTATAGACTTCAACGAGGACATGTCCCTTCAGGTCTTCACGGAGTATCAGGGAAAAATCAACGGGCTGTTCGGCAAGATCGGTGACGAAGTCAAGAAGGGTCAAACGCTCTTTACGATCGACAGCCCCGACCTGGTGCAGGCTGAGTCCACCTTGATAGCTGCGGCTGGTGTATTGGATCTGACGACCCATGCTTTGGCGCGCCTCAAAGTGCTCTATGAGACGAGAGCTGTTGCCCAGAAGGACCTGGAGCAGGGGATTTCCGACCAGCAAACCGCCGAAGGCGCGCTGCGGGCGGCGCGCGATGCTGTCCGCGTCTTCGGCAAGACGGAAACCGAAATCGACCACATAGTGGCAGAACGCAAGGTCAATTCGACCTTGGTTGTCGCCAGCCCGATCAACGGGCGCATCACGGCCCGCAATGCAGCACCCGGGCTCTTCGTGCAGCCGGGCAGCCCGCCGGCTCCTTACACTGTTGCCGATATCTCGACCATGTGGATGCTCGCAGACGTGATCGAGAGCGACATCCCGAATTTTCACCTGGGGCAAGAAGTACGGGTCAGGGTCACGGCCTATCCAGACCATGTTTTCGAAGGAAGGATTTCGACCATCGGGCCAACAGTCGACCCGAGCACGCATCGGGTCTTCGTACGCTCTGAGATAGAGGATCCCGAGCACCGCTTGCTGCCCGGCATGTACGCAAATTTTGTGATTCTAACCGGCGCCCCGCTGCGCGCGACCGCGGTTCCGGCCGATGCCGTTGTCCGGGAAGGCGACGGCACCATGACCGTTTGGGTCACGACGGACCGGCGTCGATTCGTAAAACACACCGTTGAAATCGGCCTGCGACAGGGCGGCTTTGTTCAGATTCTCAAAGGCTTGACGCCTAGTGAACTGATCGCGACCGATGGTGCGGTGTTTCTGAGCAACATGTTCGATTTGAGTTCGGGTTGAGCGGTCCCAGCCGGCAGATGCGATGTTCGACAAGCATTCTTGAGACCTTGGCGGTCACTTCCACAGATCGTGTGACGGAATTTCGGAAAGAGGCAAAAGGTGCTGAAAGGCATTATCGCATTTGGGCTCACACGGCGCGCGATCATCCTGATGGGTTTGCTGGTATTCGCGGGCGCCAGCTTCGTCGCGTTTATGAAGCTGAACATCGAGGCATACCCCAATCCAGCGCCGGTGATTCTCGAGATCACCGCCCAGGCTGCGGGTCTGTCCGCCGAGGAGATGGAACGCTACTACACGATCCCGATGGAGATCGGTCTTTATCCGACGCCGGGGATCGCGAATATCCGTTCAACCTCGTTCTACGGGCTGTCATTCGTTCGCGTGACGTTCAAATATGGTGTGGATTACTATTTCGCCTACACTCAGGCGGCGCTAAGCCTTCAGCAAAATGTCGCCCTTCCGGCGAACCAGACCCCGCAAATCCAGCAATCGAGCCTGGTGGGCGAGGTCTACCGATACCAGGTCACCGGTCCTCCACATTTCGGATTGACCAATCTGCGAACCGTCCAGGACTGGATCGTCACACGGCGGCTGTTCACCGTTCCGGGCGTCGCCGCAATCAACTCGTGGGGAGGGACAACCAAGGAATTCGATGTCGAGGCGGATCTCCAGAAACTCGAGGCCTACAGCATCACAGTGCCTCAACTGATCAGTGCGCTGGGCAACGCCAATATCAACGTCGGCGGCCGCGAAATCACGATTGGCCAGCAATCGGTGAACATCCGTGGTGTCGGCCTGATCGACGACGGCGGCAACGAGGACCTGACCAGGGGGGACAGGACCACGGACATTGAGAACGTGGTTTTGACCCAAGTCAACGGCGTGCCCGTGCAGGTCAAAGACGTCGCGAAGGTGAAAGTGGGCTACGTGCCGAGGCTCGGTATCGCGGGCAAAGATCACGACGACGACGTGGCGCTGTCCATCGTGGTGATGAATCGGACTCAGCACACCAATGACGTTTTGCCTCGGATCAAGGCTGAAATCCAGAAATTGAATACCGACGGAAGTCTCCCGCCAGGGGTCAAGCTGGTCCCTTATTATGATCGCACAACACTGGTTGCCGTCACCACGCATACGGTTTTTCACAACCTGCTTTTTGGCTGCGCGCTGGTCTTCTTGATCCAGTGGATCTTTCTCGGGAATTTGCGCAGCGCGATCATCGTCGGGATTAACATCCCGTTTGCGCTGTTCTTCGCCATCATCCTGCTGGTGATCCGAGGCGAGGACGCCAACCTTTTGTCGGTCGGCGCGGTCGATTTTGGGATCATCGTCAATTCGGCGGTCATTTTGGTCGAGAACATCTTCCGCAATTTCCAGTTCCCGCGGGACGAGAGACAACGCCTTTTGAGCGATCTGGCCGAGGGGGCTTGGGGGACCGATCCGACGAGTTCGACCCGCCTGTCGACCATGAAGAACTGGACCAACCGGCTGCGCCTTATCTTCATCAGCGCAATGCAGGTCGACAAAGCGATCCTCTTCTCGGCGATCATCACCGTGGCCGCGTTCGTTCCGCTATTCACCATGCAGGGTGTCGAAGGGCAAATCTTTGGCCCCATGGCGCGGACTTACGCCTACGCGCTGTCCGGTGCCCTGATCGCGACCTTCACCGTGACGCCGGTTCTGGCGTCCCTGCTGCTGCCCAAACAGATCCACGAGGCGGAGACCATCGTGGTGCGGGTGCTGCGGGCGATCTATTCGCCGTTGCTGCGATGGGCTCTCGCCAACCGCAGGATGACGGTCGCGATGGGATTGGCGTTCCTCGTCGGCGCGGGCGTGCTGGCGACCCGTCTCGGCAGCGAGTTCCTGCCGGCCCTCGAGGAAGGCAATTACTGGATCCGTGCGTCGCTGCCGCCGAGCATAGGGCTTGACGCCGGCACCGCTGCGACCGCGAAGATGCGCGAAATTATGCTGAGGCATCCGGAGATCATCACAGTGGTTTCCCAGCACGGCCGGCCGGACAATGGCAGTGACGCGTCGCCGTTCTCGAATGTGGAGCTGTTCGCGCCGCTCAAGCCATTCGACGAGTGGCCGAACGGACTGACCAAGGACAAGCTGACCGAAAAATTGCAGCAGGAATTCACCGACGAATTGCCGGGCGTAACGTTCAATTTCTCGCAATATATTCAGGACAACATCGAAGAGGCCATCTCGGGCGTCAAGGGCGCGAACTCGGTCAAGATCATTGGTCCCAATTTAAAGGTCCTCGAAGACCTTGCCAGCAAGGTCAAGCACGAAATGGAGCAGGTCCAAGGCGTAGCTGATCTCGGAATATTCCATGTTGTTGGGCAACCAAACCTGGATATCAAAGTGGATCGCGAGAAAGCCGCCCGCTTTGGCCTCAATAGCGGTGACGTCAACACTGTCATCCAGGCCGCGATGGGCGGGACGACCGCGACGACCGTGCTCGAAGGCGATCGTACATTCAGCCTCGTGGTTCGCCTTTCGCCAAAATACCGCGACAGCATCGAAGCGATACGCAATATCAAGGTGGCCGGCGGCACCGGCCAAAACGCGTATATTCCGTTGAGCGAACTCGCAACCGTCCGCTTGGAGACGGGCGCATCCTATATCTACCACGAGAGCAGCGAGCGCTTCATTCCGATCAAGTTCAGCGTACGCGGACGCGACCTTGGCGGGACCGCCGCGGAAGCACAAGCCAGGATCGCGCGGAACGTCAAGCTGCCGAGCGGATATCGTATCGTCTGGGCGGGAGAGTTCGAGGACCTCCAACTCGCCCAGCAGCGGCTCGCGATCGTCGTTCCGATCGCCTTGGTGCTGATCCTGGCGTTGCTGTACAGCTTGTTCAATTCGCTGCGCGACAGCCTGCTTGCGCTTGCCGGCATTCCGTTCGCGATCGCAGGCGGCATCGTTGCACTTCACGTGTCCGGTCTGAATTTCAGCGTGTCGGCCGCGATCGGCTTCGTGTCGCTGTTCGGCGTGTCGGTCATGAACGGCATCCTGCTGATCACTTATTTCAATCAGGTCAGGAGTGGCGGCATGGAGCCGCTCGCGGCCATGTTCCACGCCGCAGAACAGCGCATGCGGCCATTGCTGATGACGGCGCTATCCGCTTGCATCGGTCTGGCCCCGGCAGCGCTCTCGACCGGCATCGGCAGTCAGGTGCAGCGTCCGCTCGCGACAGTGGTCGTCGGTGGCATGCTGCTCGGACCGATCGTCTTGCTTCTGGTCACGCCGGCGCTGCAGGTGATGTTCCTCGGCAAAGAGGAAACACCGACACCGGAGGCGCCAGCTGAGCAGGAGGACGCCTCCGCTGACACATGAGCCGTATATCGAGTGATCCGGAGGTCCAGGATTGCGGCGGAATCCGGAACGCTCGTCATAATCAAGAGGAGCCTAGCTTGAGGTTCGCGCTTCGCACGTTCGCGGCAATGGCGCTGACGATTTTGGCCGCTGATGTTTGCTGCGGCGCCGAGACGAGTTTGATTCACAAACCGACGGGTCTGATCAACAAGAAAACCGCGGCCGCGATCGGATTGAGCCGCCCGCACACACCGCGAGACGGGCGGCCCGGCGCCGCGCCAGCAAACCATGCGCTCGGCGCAGCAACGACAGAACAGGTCCGAAATTTTGGCGCCGCTGCCTTTGCCACGAGGAAAGCGCAAAGCTTCACAGGCACGTGGGTCTCCCCGCTGGTTGCCCGTCAAGGTCTCGCGCCGAAGCGCTTCGTGGTCGCTCCTAACGCCAAGGTCTGGCAGCCGCCGGCGACCAGCCCCATCCCGCGATTTGGTTTCACTGCGCATGACTCGGTGATCGGCGGCACGGTCATGAAACGTCCCAGGTCCATGCTTACCGCGGTCGGAGGCGCAACAAAGGGCAAGGGAACGGCTGCAATCAACGGGACGAGCGTACGGGCCAAACAGCATTGAGCACCAGATATGCACGGCCCTGTCCAGTATGAGAAAGTCCGGCCTTACGGTGCGATCAGGCGGCTGTTCGTGGCCTTAAGGATGGCCTGGATCCGGGTGGCGACACCGAGCTTGATGCGCGCATTGTCGATGTGGAAATCAATGGTCCGCTTTGTCAGACCGAGAATTTGCCCGATTTCGGCTGAGGTTTTGCCGCGAGCCGCCCAGGTCAGTGCCTCTGCCTCGCGGTGGTTCAGCTCGACTGGATTGAGCCAGGCTTCATTGCGCGGAGCACGCGCAAGACGAGCATTGATGATTGAGGCTAAAACGTCGAAATCGATCGGCTTGGTTACATAATCATCGGCGCCTAGCTGCCGCCCCTTGAGTTCATCCTCACGATCGGTCAGGGCAGTCATAAATATAAATGGCATATAGCCAAACCCCGGCGCGATCTCCGTGAGGCGTTTGAGTACGTCAAAGCCCGACAAAAACGGCATGCTTATGTCGCATAGGACAAGATCTGGTGCTTGCTGCAAAAGTCTAGCTAGGCCCTCGCGACCGTCATGGGCAATGTCCACGACAAATCCGTAATCAATGAGAGCCTCGGCAATCAACGCCGCAGTCTCGCGATCATCTTCGATGCAGAGGATTGTCTTATGTGCCTTCGACATGGTTCATTGACACTCAGCGGCAGGCCGCCGCGGGCGGGCGCCTGCAGGCTATATACGGATTTTCGGGCCGGCAACCAGTTCTATGACGCCTCTCGCGAAGTTGTCTCGTCTATGACGACATCGCAAACTCGCACAAGGGCTGGCCGACGATTACGTCTTGCTGCCATGCTCGAGAGCATTCCAGTGCCCAAAAATTAGTCACAGATAGACCTCCATCAGACGATGGATGAAACCAAGGTCAATCGCAATGCGCCAACCGAGCTCGATCGGGTTCCATCTCTTTCTGGTGTTCTTTTTCTTCTTTTTGCTGAACATCATCCTCGGCCTGTTCAGCATTGGGCGGTTGAGTGATTTCAATTCAGTGTCGGCCGACATCCGTGACCTTTGGCTCCCGAACACACGCTTCCTCGGTGATCTCAACAATTTCACGTCTGATTTCAGGGCTGCAGAAGGGACCAATCTGCTTGCCACACAGGCGGCTGATTTCGACGCCAGTAAAAAGGAGATTGCCGAGCTCGATCGATCGATCGCGCAAGCACAGCGCGGATACGAACACCTTCGCCATTCGGATGCGGAGACCGAACTCTATGCACGTTTCTGCGACCAATGGAACCGCTACCGGGCGATTGCTGGCGGGATTGTCGCGCGCGGCGTTGAGGACAGAAAATCCGATGCTGTACAGGCCTATATGACAAGCTCGCGTCTGGCCTATGATGCCGCAAGCGATACATTGGCGCAGCTCACCGAGCGCAACGTCTCCAATGCGCGCGAGGCAAGCGAACAAGCTAATATGGCATATCGGCAGGCGCGCTGGTTGATCGGGGCTGCTATGGCGATCGCAGGGTTGATGATGATTGCAGCGCTATTCTATGTCAGGCGCTCGCTCTCTGCCCCGCTGCTAGGCCTTGCCGCTTGCATGCGACGGCTCGCTACAAATGACACCGATATCAACATCCACGGCACGGAGCGCGGTGACGAGATCGGCGAGATGGCGCAGTCCGTCGTCGTGTTCAGGAATAATGCGATCGAGCTCTCTGCCGTTCAGCACAACTTGGCGCAGCAGGCTTCCATGCTCAAGGAAAAGCTAGTGCAGGAGCGACGCCTGGCGCAGCTGCAGCGGAATTTCGTCACGATGGTGTCGCACGAATTTCGCACCCCATTGAACATAATCGACGGCCACGCCCAGCGCCTCGCAAAGATGAACACCGCGTCCTCCCCGGACGAGATCGTTCTGCGTACCCGCAAGATCCGCGGTGCGGTACTGCGCATGACGAATTTGATCGAGAGTTTGCTCAATTCTACACGGCTCATCGATGGCGAGCTCAATTCCCATCCCGCTAGCTTTGACATGCGCGTGCTTCTGCATGAGGTTTGCGAGCTCCATCGCGAGATCGCGCCTGGATCACAGATCTTGGAGAATTTTGACCCGCAGCCTCTGCCCATGGAAGGAGATCCAAAACTGCTGTTTCAAGTGCTGAGCAATCTCTTGTCAAATGCCGTCAAATATTCGCCAGGAGGCGAAGGCATCGCAGTTACCGCTCAGATCAATGCGGAGCAGCTGGTTGTTTCTGTCGAGGACCACGGCATGGGGATTCCAGAGGCCGACCTCGATAAGCTATTTTCGCGCTACTACCGAGGCAGCAATGTTTCCAGCATCGTCGGAACAGGAGTTGGATTATATCTCGTCAAAATGGTGGTCGAACTTCATGATGGAGAGATTGCAGTCGAGAGTCGCGAGGGTGAGGGATCGCGGTTTACGATAAATCTGCCGACGCATTTTCATCGGCGCGAGGGCGCGCCAAACTCTGCTGATTTATTACCGGTCAGAATGGTTCCGCGTTCGGATGAACGAGTCGATGTCGATCGGCTATGACCAGAAGATCAGTGTAAGCCAGATTGTGGCGTGATCGATCTCTCCTTGCGTGGGACGGCGATCCCGTGGTTCTGCCCCTTCGACAACGCGCTTTGTCAGCTTCAAAAATACCACTTCGCCAACCCAATCAGATAACAGCTTTCCTAAAACTACGAATTTAGGGGTCAGCAGTTCGAATCTCTTCGGGCGCACCACACGACGCCAGCCCGCGACATCCCCCTTGTCGCTTATTCGGCATCGCTCGGGGCCGGCCACGTCTTCACCAAGCATATGATTTTAAAAGAGCGTAAGCCTATCTGCTGGCGCGGATCGCTGCGACAAAGGGACATTCCACGCCGCGTTGACGCCTTATAATTTATAATTAATAATGCAATCTTGTTGAATTCGAAAGGCATGAGGCCTTGATGGCGGCGTCACCGCATCTCGTTATCCGCCAGAGCCTGCATGAAACTCTGGTCGCACCGCTGCGCCAGATGATTCTGGAGGGCGAACTCCGGCCGGGCGACAAAGTGCCGGAGGAAGAGCTCTGCGCCCGTTTCGGCGTCTCGCGCACGCCGATCCGCGAGGCGCTGAAAGTGCTGGCGGCGGAAGGCGTGCTGCAGATCCTGCCGCATCGCGGCGCGACCGTCGCAGAGATCACAAAAGCGCAGATCGACGAATTGTTTCCCATCATGGCCGCACTCGAGCGTCTGGCGGGTGGCTTGGCCTGCGCACGCGCCTCGGATCGCGAGATCGCGCGCATCCGCAAGCTGCATGATGCGATGATGGCGCATTACCGCGCCGGCAATGAAGCCGCCTATCTGCAGCACAATCGGCTGATCCATGAAGCGATCTTCGATCTCGCCGGAAACGACACTTTGTCAGCCTTCTTTCAGCAGATCCTCATCCGCATCAATGCCTGCCGCTTCATCCTTCGCAAGAATGCCGAGCATTGGCGAAAAGCCATGGCGGAGCATGAGGAGATCATCAAAGCTTTGGAGGCCCGCGACGGGCAGCGGCTTTCGGATTTGCTCGATGCGCATGTGAGCATGACGACCGCCGAGATCGCCCGCGCCGGCATCGCCCGCGATGCGGGCAAGCTGCCCGCCGAAGCGCACACGGACATGTCCAAAGCGGGTCGAAAAATGACGAACAAGACGAACAAAAAGGGTGCCGATGAACGCTCCATTTGATCCCGCTCCCGCACGCGGTGCGGAAGAATTCGCCGCGGAGGCTGGAAAAACGCCCGCGCTGCCGCTTGCGGGTGTGCGCGTGCTCGACGTCAGCCAGGTCATGGCCGGACCTTTCGCCTCAATGCTGCTCGGCGATCTCGGTGCTGATGTCATCAAGATCGAGCCGCCTGGCGCGGGAGATCAAACTCGCGGCGCGATGGGCTTCAAGATGAAGGGAAGCGACAGCATGGGCTTCCTCAACATGAACCGCAACAAGCGCAGCGTCGCGCTCAATTTGAAGAGCGAAGCCGGCCGCGAGATCTTCTACAGGCTGGTCGCGACGGCCGATATTGTGATCGAGAATTACCGCCCCGGCGTCATGAAGCGCCTGGGCTGCGATTATGAGACGCTGCGTCAGATCAATCCGCGCCTCATCTATGCGAGCATCTCCGGCTTCGGCCAGACGGGTCCCTGGGCGAGCCGGCCCGGCTTCGATCTGATGGCGCAGGCCATGTCGGGCATAATGAGCGTCACCGGCCATCCGGGCGGCCCTCCCGCGAAGGGCGTGCCGGTCGCCGACATCGGCTGCGGCCTTTTCACCATCTATGCCGTGCTGGCCGCCTATATCGGTCGGCAGAAGACGGGAGAAGGGCAATATATCGACGCCTCGCTGTTCGAGGCGGCGCTGGCCTTTTCGGTGTGGGACACGGCGGATTATTGGGGCACCGGCGCCATCCCCACGCCGCTCGGAACCGCCAACCGCATGAGCGCGCCCTATCAGGCCGTGCGGGCCAAGGACGGCTATTTGGTCATGGGCGCCCCCAATCAAAAGCTCTGGCAGACGCTGTGCGAAACCCTCGGCCGCAAGGAGCTCATCGACGATCCGCGCTTCAAGGACATTGCATCGCGGCTTACTAATCGCATCGTGCTGATCGAGGAGCTGGAGCGTACATTCATCACACGGACATCCGAGGAATGGGTCGACCTATTGCTGGCGGCCGGCATTCCGGCCGGTCCGATCTACACTTATCCAGAGGCCTTCGAAAGCGAGCATGGCCGGCATCGTCAGATGCGCCTGGAGATCGATCACCCGATCGAGGGCAAGGTGCCCAACATCGGCTTCCCGGTGAAGCTCAGCGGCACGCCGCAACAGGTTCGCCACCATCCGCCGCTGCTCGGCGAGCATACTGAGGCGATCCTCGCCGAGCTCGGAATCGACGCCGCGATCATGCAAGATCTCAAAGCCCGCGGAGCCTTCGCGCCATGAGCGGCCAAGTCCGTTATACGGTCGAAGGTGGCGTCGGCGCGATCGTCTTCGATCGACCAGAAGCGCGCAATGCCATGACCTTTGCCATGTATGATGCGCTCGCTTCGATTTGCGATAAGATCGCCGCAGACGAGAGCCTGCGCGTCGTGACGCTGCGCGGCGCCGGGGGCTCTGCTTTTGTCGCCGGCACCGACATTGAGCAATTCCGTGCTTTCTCCGGGCCCGAGGACGGCGTCGCTTATGAGGCTAAAATCGACGCGCGGGTCGGCCAGGTCGAGAGCCTTCCCGTTCCCACCATCGCGATCATCGACGGCTGGGCCGTCGGCGGCGGGCTTGCGCTCGCCACCGCTTGCGACTTGCGCATTGCGACGCCTGCCGCCCAATTCAGCGTTCCGATCGCCCGCACCCTCGGCAATTGCCTGTCGATTGCCAATATGGCCCGCATCATTGCGGGCTTCGGGATCGGCCGCACCAAGCGCATGCTGATGCTGGCCGAGGCGATCGACGCCACTGAGGCGCTCGCCTGCGGCTTCCTTCTCGAGATCGTCGAAGCGGCATCAATCGATGCGCGTGTTTCCGCTCTCTGCGCCAGCCTCGCAGCGCATGCGCCCAAAACGCTCCGCGCCGTGAAGGAAAGCACGCGGCGCCTAATCGCCGCCAATCAGCCTGACGGCGAAGACCTCATCCGCGATTGTTATGGAAGCCGGGACTTCAAAATTGGCATCGACGCCTTTCTTGGCAAGCAGAAGCCCGCCTGGACCGGGATGTGAAAAAGCCTGAGCCTACACTGATTTTGCGGAAGCGATGGCCAGCGCGAGCCCGGCGCAAGCCTTCCCTGTCACGATTAGCTTCGACATGAAATTAGCTTTGACGGATTGTGCCCTGCGCGTGCCACGGCTCGAACCCTTCAGCGTCGGCACGACCCAGGGCCGGGGTGCGACGGCACTTTCCGGCGGCGCTCAATCGAAACTCGCTCTCGCCCTCTTTTCCGGTGGCGACGAACAAGTCTTCCTCGATCCCGCAACCGGCCGCACGAAATATGGCACGCCGCACGGATGTGCCGAGGATGAGATCTGGTTCTCTTCATCCACCGCCTCGGCGATTTCGGCGCGCGGCTATGCGGCCGTTGCCGCCACTTGGCAAGGGCTCGTCTCCGGCAGCGAGACGCTGGACAGCTGCTGCAATGAGGTCCGCAACCGCTTGACCGGGCTTTTCGGCATAAAGGGGACGCAAGCGATCCTTGCCGGTTCGGGAACCGAGGCGGTTCTCATCTCTCTTGCCTTGGCGCGCATGTTCTGCGGCGCCCGCATCGCGACCATTATCGTCGGATGCGCCGAGACTGGCCGTAGCGTGAGCGCCGCCGCCACCGGCCTGCATTTTTTGCGGCATGCGACCTTCGGCGAGGTCGCCGCCGGCCATCGCCTGGATGGCTTGGAGGACATGGACATCATCCTCGACACGGTGGAGATTCGCGACAGTGCCGGTGCGCTCCGCCTCGGCGCGGCGATCGATGCGGAGCTTGCCCAAAAAGTCGAAGCCGCGCGGCATGATGGCCGCGATGTCATCATCCACAAACTCGATGGCTCGAAGACCGGCCAATCCGCCCCGAGCCTCGCGGCCATCGCGCAATTATGCGAAGCCGCGCCAGGCCATGTCTTCATGCTCGCCGATTGCTGTCAGCTCAGATGTTCGGCAGCGCATATCCAAGCGCTCTTGGCGCGCGGCTTCCTCGTAACCCTGACAGGATCGAAATTCGCCGGCGGACCAGCCTTCGCCGGCGCGCTTCTCGTTCCACCGATGCTCATGCAGCGCTTGCAACCGAAGCAACTGCCCACAGGATTGGCCGCCTATAGCGCGCAATTGGATTGGCCGCCGATGCTGCGCGCCATGCTGCCGCTCGCCTTTCTGCCTGCGGCCAATATTGGCCTTGCCTTGCGCTGGCAGGCCGCGCTCGCCGAGATCGAACGCTTTTTCGCTTGGCCTGCCGATCTGCGCAACGCGATCTTGATGCGGTTTTATGAGGAAGTGGCACAACGGGTCGCCGAAACGCCCTGCCTCGATCTGCTCCCGACCCCTGCTGCGAGCGAGGCGAGCTGGGGCCACACAATTCTTGGCGTCGCCATGCACCACTCTGACGGAAGAGTCTTTGACATGGCAGAGGCGGCCGCCGTTCAGCGCCGGCTGCGCGAAGCCGGCCATGCGGGCAATCGGGTTGCGGCCAAATGCTTCCATCTCGGCCAACCGGTCGCCATAGGCGGCGCCGGCATCTTGCGCGTCTGCGCCAGCGCAGTACTAGTCAATCATCTGGCCGAAGAGATAGAAGCCGGGAGCAGTCTCCCCAAAGCCTTCGCGCCCATTGCCGAGACACTCGCCGATTTGTTCCGTGCTTGGCCGGCCGTCCTAGCGACAGGACCGCAATAGGTTTCAGGCAAGCATCATCGTCTAAAGCATGATCATGGAAAACTGCCGATTTCTCGGACAGATCATGCGCCTCAACATTGGTGTGAGATAGGCTTGCCAAACGGGCCAATGCAATCATGCCCGCATGCAAAGCCTCGACAAATTGTCCGAAGGGTGCGGCAAGAACAATGCCTCGGAAGGGGGATACATGAATCTGCGGCTCCCTGGCACATTGCCGGAAACCACCCCGCATCCAAAGCCGATCATCGGCCTTGCGGCGATTGCGCGGCTCGGATTTTCCGGCGGCGATCTACAGCCCCTTTGGCGATCCTTGGTCAACCGCGCGACGACGGATTTCAGCGACGTCGGCGCTTTGCTCGATTTGTCGGTTATCGAACTGATCGCCGGACGGCGCGACAATCGTCTGGCCTTTCAAGCCCAGGCGCTCTCGACGCAGCGTCTCTATCGGCTCGCTCCGGCCGTCGAGACGGCAAAGCCCTTGCGGCTTCTCGCCTTCATGGCAGCCGGCGATTTCATGGCGAACACGCCGGTCGAATTCCTTCTGGAAGGAAGCAGCGTCCGCCTCGATATCCTTTATGTCTTGCAAGGCCAGCCGCTTCCCGCCTTCATCCCGGAGCATGATGTGGCCTTCGTCGCCATTGCCGAATTGGAAGAGAATCGCACCCTTCTCGAAGAGATGCGGGCGATCGCGGCCACCTGGCCGACACCAATCGTCAACGCGCCGCATCTCATCGCGCGATTGACACGCGACGGCGCCTTCGCGCTGCTCCGCGACGCGCCTGGACTCTCGATGCCGGCGAATGTTCGCGTCCGCCGCGCGCAATTGCACGACATTGCTTTGTATGGCCAGCCGATCGAGGGGACTTTGCCGGACTGCCGCTTTCCGATCATTGCCAGGCCGGTTGGCTCACATGGTGGCGCAGGGCTCCAAAAGCTTGCCGGCCCCGCCGATCTGAAAACCTATCTCGAGGCCCGGAAAGAAGCTGAATTCTATGTGGCGCCCTTCATCGACTATCGCAGCGGCGACGAACTCTATCGCAAATATAGGGTCGCCCTCATCGATGGGCGCGCCTATGGCTGTCATCTCGCCATCTCACGACATTGGATGGTGCATTATCTGAATGCCGATATGCGCGACAACCCCGTCAATCGCGCCGAAGAAAGCCGGTTTCTCACGCGATTCGACGAGGATTTCGGGCTCCGCCATTCGGCTGCGCTCGCCGCCATCGGCAAGCGCACCGCGCTCGACTACGCGCTCATCGATTGCGCAGAGACGGCGGACGGTCAGCTCCTGCTCTTTGAAATCGGCACGGCCATGATCGTCCACTCCATGGATCCGGCGGAACTGTTCCCTTATAAGAAGGCCGCGATGGCAAAGGTCTTCGCCGCCTTTATCGACATGTTGCGCGCCAAGGCCGAGGCGGCCTCCAGAGCGAAGGCCCGTCCCGCCTGAAACCTTGCGCCAGCCGCGAATCGGTTCCTATCGTTTAAGTTGTACCCATGCTATTCGGCCTGCCCGTCAAGGGGCAGAAACGCGGCTGCATACTGCCGCGCGGGAATCGTCGAATCAGTCCTCCAAAAAGCCGCATGTGCGGCCGAACGGATATTAATTAAATTCCTGATATAATGATTAGTTTGTCGCGTGTCGGGGGCTATAAGCCATCGCGGCGCAGGCTTTCCGCCCATCAGTTAGAATGTCCAACTCCAGCTTTATTTGGTGTTAATAAGATCAACTTAAGGTTGAGTGAACGGCGACATCTGATTACGAGGCCTATCCGGCCTTTCGATCTGCCCCCCCGATTCCCGAGAGGGAAATGCATGCGAGCCACGCTGCTGACGATCGACGATGATCCCGATATGCGCTGGGCGATCAGGAACATTTTGTCGGGCGCCGGCTTCGATGTGGCCGAGGCCGACGATGGCGGGCGAGGATTGGAAATGGCGACGCAATCGCCACCGGATGCGGTGCTGTTGGACATTCAAATGCCGGGGCTTGTCGGCGACGAATTGCTGCGGCGCTTACGCCGCTTCGATGCTGGCCTGCCGGTCATTGTCGTCACCGCCTATGGCAGCATCGCCGGCGCCGTCGATGCCATCCGCGCCGGCGCCTTCGAATATATCACCAAGCCGTTTCGCAACGAGCAGCTCCTCGATGTCGTGCAGCGCGCGCTCGCGCAAAGGCGGGCCAGCCAAACAGCGCCCGTCGGCGCCGCCTTGCGAACCGACATCACCGCGACCATGGGCCATGGCGCCACCATCCAATCGCTCGTCGACACGATCGAAGCGGTCACCAAGACCGATTATTCGGTTCTGATCGAAGGCGAGACGGGCGTCGGCAAGGAGGTGGTCGCACGCGCACTCCATCAGCATGGGCTGCGTGCCAAACGTCCCTTCGTCGTCGTCGATTGCGGCGCGATGGTCGACAACCTCACCGACACCGCCTTCTTCGGCCATGAGAAAGGCGCCTATACCGGCGCCGATCGCCGCCAGCTCGGCTGGTTCGAGACCGCCGCGAATGGCGGCACCATCTTTCTCGACGAGATCGGCAATCTTTCGCTCGCCGGGCAAAAGGCCCTGCTGCGCACCCTCGAGGAGCGCGTCATCCATCGCGTCGGCAGCACGGCGCCGATCCGCCTCGATACACGGGTGATCGCCGCGACCAATGAAAATCTCGAAAGGCAGAGCGCGGCCGGCCAGTTTCGCCAGGATCTTTTTTTTCGGCTTGCGGAATATGTCATCTCGGTGCCGCCGCTGCGCGCCCGCCCCGAGGATATCGAGTTCCTCGCCCGGCGCTTCCTCGCCGAAGCACGCGCCTCGCTGCGGCGACCGCCGCTCGACATCTCACCCGCGGCCGTCGATTTTTTGCGCAGCTACGAGTGGCCGGGCAATGTCCGCGAGCTGCGCAACATATTGCGCCGCGCCGCACTCAGTGAAGCGACATCGATTACCCCGAGCCACCTTAACAGCTTCTTCGGCACGGAGATTTCGGCGCCGGCAACAGCGCCGCAGATCGGCTTTGCCCAGACGCCGCTGCGCGACCTCATTCACGGCAAGATCCGCGAGGTCGAGCGGCAGGCCGTGTTCGCAGCGCTCGAACGAGCCGGCGGCAATAAGGCCGAGGCCGCCCGCCTGCTCGGCATCGATTACAAAACCTATCGCCTGAAACTCAAAATGTTCGGCGATCCGACGGGAGCAGAGAACGATGCTCGGCGATGAATCTGTCCGTCCCGATGGCTCCGATCCGAGCCGCGACGAAGCAACCCAAAGTGATGCGGCGATCAGCCTGTTGGCCTTTGTCGAGAACCGCAGCGAGATCGACGATCTGTGGCCGCAGCAACAGGACTGGCAGCCGTTGCCGATCCTGCATCGCACCGGTGCGATCGCCGCTTTGGCCGATATCGTTCCGGTCGAAGACTATTGCGGCCCCGCCGCCGACCGTCAGCTGAAAACACTCGAATGGCTGGCGCCGCGGCTCGCCCGCCATGCCGCGATCCTGCATTGGGCCATGCAATGGTCGCCGGTCTTTCCCGTCGCCTTCGGGACGCTCTATCGGACTTTCGAAGGACTCACCTCCTTCATGCACGCGCATGAGAGCGCGATCGAAGATTTCTTCCAGACCGTCGCCGGCAAAGAGGAATGGACGCTGAAGGCGACGACCTCCTTCGACCGAGCCGACAAGCTCGAAGAGCTGGCGCGCCGCTCATGGCCCGATTGGCACGCGCTTTCGCCCGGCACGCGCTATATGCGCTTGTGCCGGGAACGCCCCGCACTCGCCGCCCTCGGCCGCAAGGAGGCGCGCGACCGTCTCGCCGACATGGTCGAGGATCTGCGTCCCGCGGTTTCTGCCGTGAAAGCCTGTGACGCCAGCCTACCGCACAATGACACGAAGGCGGAAACCCTCGGCAGCTACGCCGTTCTCGTCGACATCGCGGCGACGGCGCAATTTCAAGAGCAGATGCAGGATTTCAATGCGCGCGCCGCGCTGCACGACATTGCGATCTCGCTCTCCGGTCCTTGGCCGCCTTTCGGCTTTCGCCCGCATCTTGGATGATACGATCCCTCGGAGCTTCGCAGACATCCGATGCCGCCCAGCAAGCTCGATCACGAGAGCTTTTTTCACGCGACGATGGCCACCATTCCGTCGTCGATCCTGATCGTCGACGACCGCCTCTCGGTCATCATGGTCAATCAGAACTTTCTGGAAAGATCGCGCCGCAGCCTTGCCGCCACCCTCGATCTGCGGCTGCATGACATCTTTCCACCGGTGTTTCGGGACACGGCTCTCGATCAGCAGATCCGCAATGTGATCTTGACCGGCAAACCCTTGCACCGGCAGAAGATGACCTATCGCGCGCCAGGCATCGCGCTGCAGACCTATTCCTACAGCATCGGCCCGCTGCAACTGCTGGGCGACAAGCGCGGTGCGATCCTGGTGATGGACGAAGTCACCGATCTTCTGAAACTCGCCGAGGAAGTGCGCCGCACCCAGCTGCATCTCGCAAGCATCGTCGAAAGCGCCGGCGACTTCATCATTTCGACCGATCCGGCCGGCATCATCATGACATGGAACAGCGCCACGCTTAAAGCGACCGGCTACACGGAAGCGCAAGTCCGCGGCATGAAATTCGCCGATCTCGTCGTCGCCCCGCAAGACCGCGAAGCGGCGGAATGTTTCCGCAAGATCGCGCAGGTCGATGATCGCGGCTGGCTCGAATGGCCGCTGCGCTGCCGCGACGGGCAAAGCATTCCAGTCTCCTGGCATTTGTCGCGCATCAGCGGCAGCGCCGGTGAGCTGACCGGCGTCGTCATCGTCGGCCGCAATCTGGTCGAGCAGCGCGCGATCGAAGCCAGAATGCATCAAGCCGAAAAGCTCGCCGCCCTCGGCATGGTGATCGGCGGCATTGCGCATGAAATCCGCAACCCTCTCGGCGTGAGTTCGGCGGCGGCGCAACTGGTGAAAGGAAGGCTCGGATCACAGGACATGATTGACGAATGTCTCGACAAGGTCATCAGCGGCATCGAGCGCGCCTCACTGATTGTCGAGAGCCTGTTGCGTTTTGCGCGGCCCGGACCGATTCGGGAAACGATGACGGTCAATGTGATCGATGTCTTGAGCAATGCCTTGATGTTCGCCTCCGGGGAGGCGGCCTTCGGCACGACGGTCAAATGGAGCCCCCCGGCATCGCCGATCTATGCTGAAGGCGTGCAAAATCTCCTCGAGCTCGTGGTCATCAATCTGATCCTCAATGCCTTTCAAGCCATGCCTTCGGGTGGTCAGCTCACCATCAGCGCCGCCCACGACGACAGCGATGTCATCATTGAGATCGGCGATACCGGGCCCGGAATTCCGGACGCCAATGTCTCGCGGATTTTCGATCCTTTCTTCACCACCCGCAGCGACAATCGCCGTTCCGGGCTCGGCCTCTCCGTCTCCCATTCGATCGTTCGGCAGCACCGCGGCAGCGTGAGCCTGCATACGTCGCCGGCCGGAACGATCTTCACGATTCGCCTGCCGCTCGCGAGATGCGATCTCATCGCCCTGCCGGCCTGAGGCAATCATCTTCGCCTTGAAAGGCGAAGTTGGCGGCGCAGTGGTCCGCCGCTGCCGGATGCGATCCGTTACCGTCTGATCCCGCTTCACCGGACAACACTGTAGCTTGTGAAAACGGATGTTCCGGGAGCGATTTCAACATCGCTTCGTTGGTTTCTTGAAAATGATGAAGGGTACCGCCGCCCGTCTCTCGGGCGCATCTACCCGCTTCGCTTCGCAAAGCCTTGAAACGGACTGTGGAAGCAGGCTGCAAGAGGTTGTTTCTAGAGGAATTTCTTTTTCTGCTGAAGCAGCGCCACTTGGCCCTCGGCTTGCTGTTCCGAGATGCCGGCGGGTCGACGACTTGTCCCGGCGCGTTGCAGCATTCAAAGCACAATCAGTAAGGAGAAGCCTCATGGCACGCGTTCAGAAATCCACCAACTCCTCCAGTCTCGCAGAGGTCGTCGATCGGATCCTTGACAAGGGGATCGTTATCGATGCCTGGGTCAAGGTTTCGCTGGTCGGAATCGAATTGATCACCATTGAGGCCCGCGTCGTGGTGGCCTCGGTCGAAACCTATCTGAAATATGCGGAAGCCATCGGCCTGACCGCCTCCGCGGCAATGCCTGCGTAGTAGGGCACGGCGCGACTGTCGAACGACGACCGCTCCCACCGGTCGCACGGCCGGCAGTCGCCCGATGCCGAACATTCCGAAGTCAGCCGCTTGGAGACAGAGAGATGCTCAACATGACTGAAGACTTCACCCGCCTCGCCGGCGACATCGTCGAGCAAAAATGGGCGCGCCTGGGATTTCTGCACGAACTCCCGGGATCCGTTCGCGATCGGCGTACGGCCGTCAGCCAGCTCTTGCACGATATGAGATTGGCGCGCGAACAGGCCTCGCGCGACATGCGTGATGAAATGAATGCCAGCCGTGAAGAACGCAATGCCGATACGCATATGTATCTCGAAAGGTTCAAACATCAGCGCAGCATGCTGCGGCAGAAGCTCGCCGCCAATGCCTCGGCCTTCATGCGGGATCTGACCGCCAGCGTCGCCGATTATCGCGCCGCTTTCAAGGCCGAACATGACTGCCGTGCGGAAGAGTTGCACAAGCTTTTCGTGGCGCTGAGCGCGCGACTTGAGGCCTATAAGAACGATCGCCGTCGGGCGATCGCCGCATGGCGCGCTGGCGGCTATGCGACGCAAGGCTCCTGGCTTGGCGCATCGGCAAAGCACGAGGCCACGAAGCCGCACGGAGGCGCATGATGGACGCGCCGGCCGTGGTCGACGATCTCGACCCTCATGCCGAACCGAAGTTCGAAAGCGGCGACGGCTCGATTACATTCGAGCCGAGCCCAACTTTCGTGATCACGCCGACGATCCAGGCGATCATCGAACGCGCCTTGACCTATCTGCAGGCCGGCTATGCCGTGCATTTCTCGGGCCCGGCCGGCGCCGGCAAAACGACGCTTGCCTTTCACGTCGCCACTCTCCTGGGGCGGCCGGCGGTTCTCTTGCATGGCGATCATGAGTTCGGCAGTTCCGACCTCGTCGGCCGCGAAAGCGGCTATCGCAAATCGCGCGTCGTCGACAATTACATCGCCTCCGTCATGAAGTTCCAAGAGGAAGGCCGCGCGCTCTGGGTCGATAATCGCATCACCACGGCCTGCCGGCTCGGCCACACCATCCTTTATGATGAGTTCAATCGCAGCCGCGCCGAGGCGAACAATCCCTTCTTGAGCATATTGTCGGAGGGCGTGCTGAATGTGCCGCGCCTGCACGGGCGGGGCGAAGGCTATGTCAGCGTCCATCCCGACTTCCGCGCCATTTTCACCTCCAATCCGGCTGAATATGCGGGCGTCCACCGCACCCAGGAGGCGTTGCTCGACCGCGTGATTACCTTGCGCCTCGGTCATTATGATCGCGACACGGAGATTGCGATCACGGCAGGAAAATCCGGGCTCGATACGGGCGAAGCGGAAACGATCGTCGATCTCGTGCGGCTGTGCCGCCGCGAGGGAAAGGATCCGCACGTGCCGACGATCAGAGCTTGCATAGCGATCGCCCGCGTTCTCGCGACGCGCGACCGCAAGGTCGATGTCCGCGATCCGGTCTTCGTCTCGGCCTGCCACGACATTCTCGGCTCCACCGGCCCGATGGCGAGCTGGGACGTTGACCGCTCTTATGAATTCATCAGCGCGCTTCTGCGTCATTTCGACCCGCGTGCGGCAGGTGCCAAGGTGCGCGCACAAGCGCCGGCGTCACCTGCCGAGGATGACGCTGGCGGCAGGCAATTGCAGCAGGAGGTGCAATCATGGTGACGACGATCCCAAGGCAAGCGCGACCGCTGCGCAGCCTTACCAATCTGCGCACCATGACCGGCGCGCGGGGGACGCAGACCGAGCCTTACCAAGCCTTTCTGCGAATCAGCTTTCTCGAGCTGGAGCGGACACGGCATAGGCAGGAGATGCAGAAAGTGCATCGTCGCGCCGATACCATCGTCGCGCGCTGCTGCGAGATCGAGCGCGAAAAGGCCAGGATCCTCGCCGGCATGCGCGAGTCGCTCACGCCTCCGCATACGCCACAAGCCGCGGACCTGCGCGAAGCAACCCCAAGGCAGCGCAAATTTCATCTCAGCTATTGAATGCGTCGGGCATCCCACCCCGAGGAGATCAGAATGCCGCTGCCTTATGAAAGCCAAACGCCGCCGCGGCCGGAAGCGCCTTCGGAGGACAAGACCAAAGTGCCGCCGCTCGGACGGAGCACGCGAATGACGCCCAAAACTCTGGCCTTCGGCGCGATCGCCGCTGCGCATGACGTCATAAGGCACTTCCTGATAGCGGAATTCGGCGCCAGGGAAATTCGTATCACCAAGATGGTGCCTGTGTCGCCCGATCTATTGCGCGGCTGGAATGTCGAGGCGGAAATGCTCGTGCCCGATCTCGCGGTCCGGACCTTGGGCCTGCCGCTGACGCAGGAAGTGCTCGAAAAGCAGTTTTGCGCCTTGATCCTCGATCCCGAAATGGGCGTCATCTCCTTCGAGCTCTTCGATCCGAATGACAGGTAAGCGCGCCGCCTAGAGCGGATTCGGAAAATCAAGTCGGGCAAGCCCGACTTGATCACCAAAAGACCCGATCTCGGCAACAGCCGAGATCGGTAAACCGGTCTCCACTTTTGCTGAAAATGCTCTAGTGACGGGGCTCGGCGACAGCAAAGGACGAGAGCATGCCGCTTTATGTTTATGGGATCGCGCGCGCCGATGCGGAACCGCAGAGCCCCCCGATCGGCCTTCTCGATCAACCGACCTATTGGCTCCGGTCAGGCTCGCTTGCCGCGATCGTCAGCGCCTGTCCGCTCAAGACGATGCGCGCGGAGCGAAAGCACATCATCGCCAGCCAGCGCGTGCTCGGCGCCCTCACGCCGCATAGCGATCTTCTGCCAATGGCTTTCGGCACTGTAGCGGAGTCCGACACCGCGCTCTGCGAATTCCTCGAGCAATTTCAGGACGCGCTGCTCGCCCAGCTCGAAAAAATATCGGGCACGATCGAGATGGGTTTGCGCCTCAGCCTCGATGTCGCTGATCCGATCGCCTATCTCGTCGCGCGCTCGCCCGAATTGCAAGCGGCGCGCGCGCGCACCTTTGCACGCCAGCGGCCTGCAAGCCATGATGAGAAGCTTCGCCTGGGGCAGCTCTGCGACACGCATTTGCGCCGCTTCCGCGAGTCCTTGGCGGCGCAAATTCTTGCCGCCATCAGCCCTTGCTGCGTCGAAACCACCATCCTTGCCGCACACAGCGAGACGGAGATCGCCAATCTCGCCATGCTCATCGCCCGCGACGGGCAAGAACGCTTTGAAACCGCGGTGCACGCGGCAGCGGCCAGATTCGACGATGATCTCGTCTTCAGCATCGCCGGCCCGAGCCCGCCGCATAATTTCGTGCAGTTCGAATCCATCGGACGATAACAGCTTTCTTTGGAGGCACCATGCTGCTCATCGACGACATCATCGCAGCGCCTTTCCGCGGCCTTCTCTTCGTGTTCAAGGAGATCAATAAAGCCGTGCAAAAGGAGCGCGAAGCGGAGGAAAAAAGGCTCATGGCGGAGCTCTCCGCACTTCACCACCATCTCGAATCCGGCACGCTGAGCGAAGCCGAATTCGAGGCGCAAGAGGCAAAGCTCTTACAGAAGCTCGACGATCTAAATGGCAATGGCGATGGCCGCGACAATGAACAGGCCTGATCCCACCCTCCGCGATGCCGCCACGCCGGGCTCGCCGGAGTCCGCCATGTCGCTCGCCGAAGCGCTCGATCGCATGCTCCATTGCGGTGTCGCGGTGCAAGGCAATGTTGCCGTGGGCCTTGCCGGTGTCGATCTCTTGTTCCTCGATCTGCGCGTATTGCTCGCCTCCATCGATACGATCTGGCCAAACGGCATGCCGAGCGGTCTGATGACAATCGGCGGCCCAAACGGACCCATATCGTCCGCGCCGCCATCGCTCTCCGAAGCTGCGGCCGCGGCACAACCGGCCGTGGCTGAAGCCAGCGGCTTAAGCCCAACGAGGGATGAAGCCTCTGCGCGCAATCTTCACTCGGCGGCGACTCGCCTCGAGTCGCCGGATGCCGAAGCGAACCCGACACCAGCGAAAGGGCTCGTTCGTCTCGTGCTCACCCTCGTCAAGCTGTTGCACGATGTGATGGAACGCCAGGCACTCCGCCGCATGGATCATGATCGGCTGAGCGCTGCGGAGATCGAAGCCGTCGGCATGGCGCTTTGCACGCAAGCAACAGAAATCGAACGACTGCGTCATCTGTTCGGCTTTTCGGAACGCGATCTTGCGCTCGATCTCGGCCTTTTCGACGGCGCCACCTGAACGGAATGTCGGAGAGGAATGCCAGAAGGGAATATCTATGTCCGGCCCGAACGCCATGACCCATGCGGTCGACTCCACCAATCTCGCTGATCTCATCGAGCGCATCCTCGACAAGGGCATCGTCGTTGCTGGCGACATCAACATAAAGCTCGTCGATATCGAGCTTCTCAGCATCCAAATACGTCTCGTCATTTGCTCGGTCGATCGCGCCATCGAGCTCGGCTTCGACTGGTGGAATCACGAGAATCGACACATCCCGAAGACCGGCGCGGATGATGCGGCACTCAAAGCCCTCGATCAGCGCCTCGGCCGCATGGAAGAGGCCTTGACCGCGATTGTCGCGGCATCGGCCGAGCGAGAGGAGCATAACGCATGAAGATAAGTGACGACGACACAAAAGGTGCCGCCGGCTTCGCCAAGATCGCCGAGCGCCTTGCCGATCTGTTCGGTGTTCTTTCCGAATTGGACGCGACCAAATTGCCGCGCCATGGCCGCCGCGAGAAAGACGGCTTCGTTATGGAATATTCCTTCGGCAAGAGGTCGCTCGCCGAGGCCGGCCGTGGGCAGCGACGCGAAGAGACCGCGGTTGAAGAGCCGACCGAAGTGCGCGCGCGTCGCGCCGCAAAACCCTCCGAGCTCGAGCTTCTCGAACCCGTGACCGATATGTTCGACGAGCCCGAGGATATCGTGCTGCTGTTCGAATTGCCGGGCGTCGAGCAAAGGGACATCCGCTGTCTGCTCGACGGCGACATATTGCTCCTCGAAGCGAAGACGGGTCAGAGGCTCTATCGCAAGGAGACATTGATCGAGGCGCCGCTCGCCAAGGGTGAGCCGCGGCTCGCTTTGCGCAATGGCGTTCTCGAAGTTCGGCTGAAGAAGAAGAGCTGAGACGCATCTGCTCAAAAGGAGCGCGGCATATATGGCACGGCTGATCTACGTTCCAGTGATGCACAGCGATGTGGAGATGGGCTCGGCCGAATTTGCCTATAAGGCTGCCTTCATCGCCCGCTTCGGCGAAGCGAAATGGCAGGCGCGATGCGACGAGGTCGATGCGATCTGGGGTAAGATCAAGGAGGCGATCATGAAACTCGACCTCGACATGAAGAAGGTCAAATTGTTCCAGGATAGTTTGCCTATCTGCGGCAAGGAGGAGGATCTGATGCGCGACCTTGCCACGCAAGGCAGCCGCAATCATCGGCTGCTCGAAAGCCTCGTCGCCGCCGGCGCAGAGCTTGTTGGGACCGAATCGCCGGCTCTTCTGCTCGAGGAATATCGCCTGCTGCAGACAGCAGATCGCACCGATGCGGCAGCAAGCGAATTGCTCGAGCGGCGCGATCGTTTCATTGCCGAACGGATTGATGCCAAGCTCGCCGATGATGAGACAGGACTGCTCTTCATGGGCGCTCTGCATCAAGTCGCGCGCTTTCTGCCGGCGCGGATCAAGGTCGAATATCTCGCGGTGCGGGGATGATGGATTCCGGGTGAACACGACGCGAGCCGCGCGTCACCTCTCCCCGTGAGCGAAGCGAAACGGGGAGAGGCCGGGTGAGGGGCAAGGTGACTAGCCCCGATGTTGGAGCAAATCCCCGGGCCCCTCACCTTACCTCTCCCCGCAAGCGGGGAGAGGAGTGGCCGGCATTGGTGCGAAGTGATCATCCTGCAATCGGGTGATGTTCGCTTCGGCGACGAGGATGGAGAAAAATATGCACGGGAATAGCACGACCGACGCCGACAAATTGCGTCTTTCCGTGATCGAAGCGCGGCGCGAGGACATCGGCCGCGGTATCGCGAGGCTCGATCCCGACGCTTTGAAGGAGCTCGGCGCCTCGCCGGGCGATGTGTTGCAGATCGAAGGCAAGACCTCGACCGTCGTCAAGGCGATGCCGACCTTCAAGGAGCAGCGCGGCCGCCGGGCGATCCAGCTCGACGGCGTGGCGCGGACCAATGCCGGCGTCGTGCTCGGTCAGAAGGTCGCGATCACCAAGGTCGCGCACCACCCGGCCCGGCGCATCGTCATGGCGCCACTCGGCGCCGCTCCTTTGCATGAAGACGACATTGATTATATTGCGCGGCGCCTCGACGGAATGACCACCAAAACCGGCGACCGCCTGCGGCTGCCTTTGTTCGGCGCGAGCCATCGCGATTTTCAAGTGCTCAAGACGGAGCCAGACGGCCCCGTCATCGTCGGGCCGGACACGCTGCTTGCGGTCGAGAAAGCCCATCGCGGCGAGGCGGCGGAAGCCGCCGACATCGTGACCTATGACGATCTCGGCGGCCTCGAACGGGAGGTCGAGAAGATCCGCGAGATGGTCGAACTGCCGCTCACCCATCCGGAAGTCTTCGAGCGCTTGGGGATTGATCCGCCGAAAGGCGTTCTGCTCCACGGCGCGCCCGGCTGCGGCAAGACCCTGCTCGCCCGCGCGGTGGCACATGAGTTGGATTCCGGCTTTATTTATGTCAGCGGCCCGGAGATCATCGGCAAATTCTATGGCGAGAGCGAAGCACAGCTCCGCAAGATTTTTGATGATGCGCGAAAAAGAGCTCCCTGCATCATCTTCTTCGACGAGATCGATTCGCTCGCACCGAAGCGCGAGCGTGTCGAAGGCGAAGTCGAAAAGCGCGTGGTGGCGCAGCTCCTGTCGCTGATGGACGGGCTTGCGAGCCGCGGCGATGTCATTGTAATGGCGGCGACCAACCGGCCGAACAGCCTCGATCCCGCCTTGCGCCGTCCCGGCCGCTTCGACCGCGAGATCGTCATCGGCATCCCCAATGCGCGGGCACGGCGCGACATTCTCGACATCCATCTACGCGGCATGCCGCTCGCCGGAGACGTCAAAGTCGAAGAGCTCGCCGAGACGACGCATGGCTTCACGGGTGCGGATCTTTCGGCGCTCTGCCGCGAAGCGGCAATGGCGGCGCTGCGCCGGCAGCTCCCGACGCTTTCGCTCGATACGGGCCCAGTTCCCTATGAAGCGCTGATGGCTATGGAGGTCGGCATGACCGATTTCACGGAAGCACTGGCGGAAGTCTCGCCTTCGGGACTGCGGGAAGTTGCGGTCGAAGTGCCCAATGTGCGCTGGAACGATGTCGGCGGGCTCGATCAGATCAAATCGGCATTGCAGGAAGCGATCGCATGGCCGATGAGCCAGCCGCTGCTCTTCGAACGCATGGGGCTGCAGCCGCAGCGCGGGATCCTTCTTTACGGTCCGCCCGGCAATGGCAAGACGCTCGTCGTCAAAGCGCTCGCCTCGCAAAGCAATCTCAATTTCATCTCGGTCAAAGGCCCGGAACTCTTGTCGAAATATGTCGGCGAATCGGAGCGCGGCGTGCGCGAGCTCTTCGCCCGGGCGCGCCAGGCGGCGCCCTGCATCGTCTTTCTCGACGAGGTCGATGCTCTCGTCCCCAAGCGCGGCGGCGAAGGTCATTCGCCGGTCACCGATCGCGTCGTGAGCCAATTGCTCACCGAACTCGACGGGATCGAGGTTTTGAAGGATGTCTGGGTCATCGCCGCGACCAACAGGCCGGACATGCTCGACGATGCCCTCATGCGGCCAGGACGCCTCGATTTCCGTCTCGAAGTGCCGAAGCCCGATCGCGCCGCCCGATCCGCCATTCTCGCCGTGCATTTGCGCAACAAGCCGATCGTCGAAAGCGTCAACCTCGACAAGCTCGCCGATTTCACCGACGGGATGTCGGCCGCCGAGATCCGCTTCGTCTGCGATCGCGCCGCCATGAATACGCTGCGCCGCGTGTTTCCGACAACGAGCGAAGCCTCGGTCGACATTGCCGCGCTGCGCATCGAGCAGCGCGACTTCGATGCGGCGCTGGCGGCCTGGGCGGGCGGCCGCCGCGCCGAAGCGTCCTATGCGGCCGGCGAGACGGCGGGCTGAGAGACGCAAATTCCTTCTCCCGCTTGAGAAGGTGGCCGGCGGATAGCTCCGCGATCACTCCTCGCCCTGCAGCTTTTGGGCGAAGAGCGCGATGGTGCGCGCATAGACATCGGCTTTGTTCCACTGCAAGATCACAGGAAAATTGGGCTCATCTGGTCCCCAGCCGGCGCCACGCTTCCAGCCATAGCTCTTGAGGTAATTGGCCGTCGAGGCGAGGACGTCCGGCACGTCATGGATGAGGTCGCGATGGCCGTCATCCTGAAAATCGACCGCGAATTTGAAATAGGCCGAAGGCATGAATTGCGTCTGGCCGAGTTCGCCCGCCCAAGCGCCATGCATGGCAGCGGGTGAGAGATCGCCTCGGGCGACCAGCCGCAAGGCATCGAACAGCTCGGCCTTAAACATATCCGAGCGGCGACAATCGTAGGCGAGGCTCGCCAACGATCGTATGGTGGCGAAATCGCCGTTGACCGCACCGAAATCAGTCTCAAGCCCCCAGATCGCAACTATGACAGCGCCGGGCACACCATATTGTTGCTCGATCCGCGCCAACGTGTCGGCGTAGCGCTTCATCAGGCTCGCACCCTTGTGCAGCCTGAAGCTGTTGATCATCCGACCTGAAAATTGCGCAAACGACTGTTTGAACACGCGTTGCCCGTGATCATGCGAAATGACAACGGGATCATAAGTGACGCCATCAAGCCCGATATTAATCGCCGATTGCGGAATGCCGGCCGCCGCCGCCTCTTGCTTGATCTCGCCGAGCCAAGCCTCGAAGCCAGCCGGATCCCGGCAGCGGGCCGCCGCGCGCGCGTCATTCGGAAGCAGGCCGCCGGCGCAAACGACAATTGCAAAGGCGCTGAAGAAAAATGCGAATATTTTTGGCATGTGACGGCTCTCGGCCTGAACGGAATGCGCTACATTAGGTTTATGACTTTGGATTGAAACAATCCAAAGTCATAAACATGATCGATTCCCAATATCTAGAGCGGGATGAGGAAAACCGGTTCCCACTTTTCCTCATCCCGCTCTAGATCATGATTCACTTATGCCGGCGGCAGGGTTAAATTGGCGCCGTCATGCGAGGGGCCTTGTGACGGACCCTTAGAGCCGATCCATCGGAGTTCGCCCGTGAAGCCATTAGCACTCATCGCGCTGATTTCGTTCCTCGCGCTTCCGGCGCCAGCCCATGCCCTCGCGGAGCGGGTTCCAAAGCTCGACGTCGAAAGCTCCTGCCGCGACGCCAGGATCTATGGCATGGCCGATCCCGAGCAGACCTACAAGAACTGCATGCTCGACGAGAACGAAGCGAAGAAGCAATTGCAGGAGAAATGGTCACATTACAAAGCTTCAACGCGGCGAGACTGTATCGCGGCGGGGGCCAAGCCGAGCCCGAGCTACGTCGAGCTCCTCACCTGTATCGAGATGTTTGAGGAGATTTTGACGCCGGCAAGCGGCGGCGGGGGCGGCGGGGCGGGCCTGGGACCGGCTCGGGGCGGCGCGCTGGGATCGCCGACGCCGCGGCCGCCGCCCTCGCCGGGGCCACGCGCCATGCCGCATTGAGGCTGGGATAGGGGCAGGCGAGTCGCCCTTTTCCCGTCCCGCAGAGCGCTTTTCTAGGATCTGGCATCCCCATCCATGCATTCAAAGAGTTAGCCACAGGTCTTTGCTGGGTATCGCCGCAGCCTCGCTGCGGCGCTCGGAGAAATGCCTATATGCGCGGAAGCAAAGGTTTTTCGATATCCTTCTTTAGAGCGTTTTACGCGCTGATGTCGGCGCTTTGCGGCGGTTCGTCCGCCCATTTCTGTAGCGAATTTGTCACAGACCGGCCAGAAAAATGCCTGGATGCGAACCGGCTATCGACCGGACCTGGAAAATCTTTAAGATAATGAAATGGGACCTTTTGAGACATAACCAGCATAAGGGGGACGGCATAAATGAAAATTAGTTCCAAGCTCATTGGTGCGAGCCTCGCTGCGCTCGGCGCGATGTCGCTCTGCACGGTCAGCGGCGCAGCACTCGCCGGCTCGATCTCACAACCGGGCGAACTCGTCGGCTACACATGGGCTCCGCTCCCGCAAGGCCTGTATTTTGCCGATACCGGCAGCTACGGCAATGACCGCGCCCTCGGCGCCTACAATTCCGAATTGGGCGTCAATATTCCGGTCATCGTCTGGTCGACTCCCTGGGACTTCCTCGGCGGTCACGTTGAGGCCTATGTCGCGGTTCCGTCGGTCGTAGCGGGTATCCCCGATACGGCGGCTGGGCCCGGTACCGGCACTTATGTTAGCGCCATCTATAATCCAGCCCTGCTGGTCGGCAAATCTTGGAACCTCGGCGGCGGTTGGGGCATCAGCGACTTCGTCGGCGGCTATGCGCCGGTCGACAACGCTCTCGATCAGGACAATTGGACGTTCAACGAGCGTCTCGGCGTGACCTGGAGCGGTAACGGCTTCACTCTCACGGGCCATCTCATTGTCGGCATCACCGGCGATGACCTGAGCAACAGCTGGGGGACTAACGGCCAGCATGTTAACCCGGACTATATCAACTTGGACCTGGCCGCGTGGAAATCTTTCGGCAAGTTCTCGTTCGGCCCCGTCGCCTTCGGTTCGTGGGACATCAGCGGCGCTACCAAGACCGCTCTTGACGGAAGCATGAAGCAGAGCCAGTTCGCGGTTGGCGGCATGGGCGGCTACGACTTTGGCCCGGTCATTCTGCAGAGCTATCTGACGCATGACGTTGCCGTGGAGAACTACCCGCTCGATGCAGCCGGTAGCAAAGTCTACGAGACACGTGGCTGGGTCCGCGTCATTGTTCCGCTGTGGAACCCGCCGGCGCCCCCGGCTCCGGTCATCGCCAAATACTGATCGGTTCAGGCCTTCCAAGGCTCACACTAAAGCGCCGAACGGATCTCCGTTCGGCGCTTTTGTTTTGAGGTGGGGCGCGTCCCTCCTCCCAAATCAAACTCGGGCTTGCCCGAGTTTGGCACTTTGAGATGCGCAAGGCGGGCAAGCCCGACTTGCGGCGGGAGAAGGAACGTCCCTTCATTCCCCCGCCCTCTTCCGAAGTCGCGCGAGAAGATCCGCGCCGCCGACGCCATCCGCCGGCTGATCACCGACGGCAATCTGGAAGGCGTGAATCGCGTCCCGCGAGCTCGGCCCGAAGCGGCCGTCGATGCTGCCCTTATAATAGCCGAGGCGCTGCAGTAGGCGTTGCATCTCGGCCTTTTCGCTTTGCCGCCAAAGCTTCACCGCTTTGGGCCAGGCCGCCTGCAGTCCTTGCCCTCCAGCGATTCGATCCGCGAGACAAGCGAAGGAAAGGGCGTAGGCGTCGGAATTATTGTAAGTCTTGATCACCCAATAATTGTCGCCGAGCAGAAAGGCCGGCCCCTTGGCGCCTTCCGGAAAAAACAATGTGGCAGCGCCTTCGCCCGGCAAAGTGCCGCCATCGGCCCGCTTAAGGCCGAGCGCCGCCCATTCGCGAAAATCAGCATGGAGCCTGGCATAGGCGAACGACCCAGGCAGACGAACCTCCATGCCCCAGGGCGCGCCGTGCTTCCATCCCGAAGCCTTGAGAAATGCCGCTATCGAGGCGAGGATATCCGGCACATTCGTCCAAATGTCCGGCGGCGCCGATCCGGCATAGCTCACCGCATATGCGAGATAAGTCGAGGGCAGAAATTGCGGACCGCCCATGGCGCCGGCCCAAGAGCCTTTCATCGTGGCGCGCGGAACTGCGCCCTTCTTGAGAATCACCAGCGCATTTACAAGCTCGTCGCGAAAAAGGCCGCGATCGGGGCGGATGAAGGCAAGCGTCGCGAGCGAGCGGATGACGTCTTTATCCCCCATGGCATGACTGAAATCGCTTTCCATGCCCCAGGCCGCCAGCAGCATAGCGCCCGGCACGCCGGAGCGACGCGCGATCTCGGCCAGTTCCTTCTGCCAGTGCTTGGCCAAAGCCCGGCCTTGTACAATGCGCCTTTGCGCGACGGCCTCGGCCAAATAGGCGGAAAACGGCCGCTCGAATTCGCTCTGCCGAGCTGGCGCCTGCGCCACGCTCGGGTCCGGCGTCAGATCGCGAAAGGCCGCGTCGAAAGTCGCTCGGTCGACGCCGCGGGCAGCCGCTTGCGGAAAGAGCGCATCGATAAAGCCGCGGAAGCGATGAAGATCCTCGCGCGAGAGCGAGGTCGTTCCAGCCTTATCCAGCAATTCGGCCGCGACGGCCGGCCCAATGCGACCAAGATCCGGCCCGAGCGCTGCGACGCCGGCGAGCCAGACGCAAAGGGCTACCCGCCGAGATCGCACAAGAGGATCGAAGGCCACCATCCTATGTTCCGCGGTCGTGGGACCGCCCCAGCGAGATGGCGGCAAGCCGATTCAAGCGGCAGACAAGCCCCGGAGGCAAGCGTAGGAGGGCAGAGCAAAGCCATATATCAGCCATAGCGCTGACGCCTTTCCGACCCGGCCGGGCGCCAAATGCCCGATAAAAGGGCGTAGGCCTGGGCCTGCAGCGTGGCTAGCGACGAAACAGCCGGCGCAGTGTGGAATGGAACACAATCCTATACGCTGCTCCTGGGCTGTCCCGGCTTTGTCGTTATCGGCGTCGGCAATTGAGCCGGTTCGGCCTTCATTTCAGCGAGATGCCGATACGGTAGACTAAAAATCGAAGGGTGATTCGGCCTTTGCACAGGCTATGCGCGCGACTGCTGGTCCATGCTATGCTTGTTTATGTTATCCTTAATGACACTGGCGGAGGGAATGTGGCCGCCAGACACGTCTTTCGCGGGCTGCGCTATTCTGTCGCCCGACCTGCTATGCACAGATATCAGCAATGCGCGAATCGCAACCATCAAGCCCGGATCGAAGCGCGACAGCGGGCTGCTTTACGACGGCGCCGATCGCATTTCCGCCGTCAATCGACCACGAAAGGGACTTCACCGTGAAGTTTTGGTTTTACCGGCGATGGCCGAGCGCTGGCCTTCATTGGCAACACGTTGACAACACAGCCTGTCTGCCCATCTCAGCAGGCATTGTGTGTCATCAAAGTGCCACCCGACTCGGCCATTAACGATTTGGTCAATGGGGGGTCACGATAGTGGCGAAGAAAGATCACGACACCATCGCGGTCCGAACGCTCTTTTTATCGGACGTTCATCTTGGAACGCGCGGCTGCCAGGCCCAGCTCCTGCTCGAATTTCTCAAACACTATGATGTCGAGACGATCTATCTCGTCGGCGATATCGTCGACGGGTGGCGGCTGAAATCCGGCTGGTATTGGCCGCAGGCTCACAATGACGTGGTGCAAAAGCTGCTGCGCCGCGTCCACAAGGGCGCCAAGCTCTTTTATATCCCAGGCAATCACGATGAATTCCTGCGCGATTATGTCGGGCATAATTTTGGTGGCATAGAGATTTTGGATACTGCCATTCACGAGGCCGCGGACGGCAAGCGCTATCTCGTCATGCATGGCGATCATTTCGACATGGTCGTGCGGCACGCGCCCTGGCTCGCCTATGTGGGCGATGGCGCCTATACGCTCGCCCTCGTCATCAACACCTATCTCAATGCGGTCCGGCGCCGGCTCGGCCTCGCCTATTGGTCACTCTCGGCCTGGGCGAAGATGAAGGTAAAGAAAGCCGTCAATCACATCGGCAAATTTGAGGAGCTGCTGTCGCTCGAAGCGCGGCGACGCGATGTTTACGGCGTCATTTGCGGCCATATCCACCATGCCGCCATCCATGACGAGTTCGGCGTGCGCTATATGAACACCGGCGATTGGGTGGAGAGCTGCACTGCGCTCGTCGAGCATTTCGACGGAAGCTTCGAGATCATCCATTGGGCCGATGAATTGCGGCGCATGACCGAGACCGAGGTCGTGACCCAAATGCCGCGGCGGCGGCGCGAAGCAAAGGCTTCCGCGGCGTGACAAAACTCCTCATCGCGACCGACGCTTGGAGCCCGCAGATCAACGGTGTCGTTCGCTCGCTCGAAAATATCGCCGCCCATGCGGCCTCCTTCGATATGGAGGTGAGGTTTCTCACGCCGTCGGATTTCTGGACCATGCCTCTGCCCGGCTATGGCGAGATCAGGCTGGCACTTACGAACCGGCGCAAGATCGCCGTCTCCATCACCGATTTCGCGCCCGATTTCGTGCATATCGCAACGGAAGGCCCGATTGGCCTTGCGGCGCGCCGTGCCTGCTTGCGCGAGAACCGGCCGTTCACGACCAGCTACCACACCCGCTTTCCGGAATATGTCGCGGCGCGCGCGCCAGTGCCGATCCGGCTTACTTATGCGGTCCTGCGCCGCTTCCACAATGCCGCCGCCGGCACGATGGTGAGTTCCCCGAGCCTCGAGCGGGTTCTAACCGGCCATGGCTTCCGCAATCTCATGCGCTGGTCGCGCGGCGTCGACGACACGCTGTTCCGCCCCCGCACGGAAAATGTCCTCGACCCGCTGCCGCGTCCGATCTTCCTCTTCGTCGGCCGGCTCGCCGTCGAAAAGAACATCGAGGCCTTTCTGAAGCTCGACCTGCCCGGCTCGAAAGTGGTGGTGGGCAATGGACCCTTGCAGGCGCGGCTCGCCGCTTCCTATCCCGACGCCCATTTTCTCGGCGCGCTCTGCGGTGAAAAGCTCGCCCGGGTCTATGCCTCCGCCGATGTCTTCGTCTTCCCGAGCCTGACCGACACTTTTGGCATTGTGCTGCTCGAAGCGCTCGCCTCGGGCGTTCCGGTCGCGGCTTTTCCGGTGACCGGGCCGCTCGATGTCATCGGCGATTCGGGCACCGGCGTCCTCGCCCATGATCTGCAGCAGGCGGCGCTCGGAGCGCTGAACATCTCGCGCGAGCACTGCCGCAAGCACGCCGTCAACTTCACCTGGAAAGAAAGCGCCAGGCAGTTCTTCGACAATATTCGCACGGCGCAATTGGGCCAGGGCGCGGCAACGCGGAAATTCGCCGGCCTCGCCGAGCTTGCATGAAGGCGCCTTCTCCCGCAAGCTGAGGAAGAATTTCGCAAATATCCCGCTCACCGGAGGGAAAATCTGACAGGCGGCAGTTCAGAGACTTTCCGACCTCACGCCTCGCCGAGCCATTTCTCGCCGCTCAACTCGCGGCGCGCCTTTTCGAGCTCTTCCGTATAGCGGCGCAGCACATGCGCCTCGGTCAGCATGCCGACGACCCGCCGGCTGTGAAGATCGCCGAGGACCGCAAGCGCTTCGCTCTCGCTGCGCTCGAAGAGATCAGCCGCTTGTTTGATGTTCATCGAAGGCAGCAGCACGTCGTTCTGATAGCGGAGCAGATGTTCGATCGGCGCCTGCGGATCTTCGCCGTTCGAAACGCAAAGATGCGCATCAGTCACGGAGACGAGGCCGGCATAGCGCCCGGCCGGATCGGCGGCGACCACCCATTGCGTCGAGCCGAGCGGAAATTCCTCCATGAAGTCGGCGATCTTCTGATCCGACGCTACCGTTTTCACATCAGTCTTCATCATGCGGGAAACGGTGAGCGTCCGCATCCAGCCGACATCTTGCGCGCTGCGGACCGATTCGCCGCGCAAATGCAGGCGCCAGGTCGCGAAAGAATAGCCGAAAGTCTGCCGCACGATCACCGAGACGATGGTCGAAGCGATCAACACCATGATCACCAACTGGAAATCGCCGGTCATTTCGAGCGCGAGAAAGCTCATGGTGAGCGGTCCGCCGATGATCGCCACGGCAAGCGCCGTCATGCCGACGGTCGCATAGATCGAGGCATCTGGAACAATGGCGGGCGCGAGCAGCGGCACCGCTATGGCGAAAATCTTGCCGATCATCGCGCCGAGGAAAAGCGAGGCGAAGAAAAGACCGCCACGGAAGCCGGAGCCGATCGAGACGGCGGAGGCGATCGATTTCAGAAGCACGACGAGGCTCAGCCAGGCGAGACTGCCGTCCATCTCATCGAAGAGTTGGAACAATGCACCATGGCCCGAGGAGAGAACCTTGGGTGTGAGGAGCGCCAGACCGCCGAGGACGAGACCGCCTATGGCCGGCTGCAGAAAGACCGGCAGCCGACTGCGCTTGAAGGACACTTCGACGAAAGTCACGGCCCGCATGATGCCTATGCCGACCGAGGAGCAGAACAAGGCCAGCATGAAGAGTGCGGCGAGATCGGATTGGGTGATCCCCGCGATCGGCGCGAGCTGGCCGATGAAGCTCTCCTTAATCCCCAATCCCTTGACCACCAGCACGCCGCTGATCGACGCGGCCACGATCGGCGCGAGGCCGAAAGGCGTGTAGGTGCCGACGATGAGCTCGAAGGCATAAAAGGCGCCGGTCAAAGGCGCGCCGAAGGCGGCGCCGATGGCGCCGGCCGCACCGCAACCGACGAGGGTGCGCATATCGCTGCGCCGCAATTTGAGCGCCGCCCCGATCACCGAGGCGAAGCCGGAACCGATTTGCGTGAAGCCGGCTTCGAGCCCGACAGAACCGCCCACGCCGGACGACGCGGCGGTCTGCGCTGTAATCAATAGGCTGTCGATGAGCGACATCCGGCCCCCTTGAAGGGCATTGGCCTCGATCGGATCGATCGGGCGCCGCGGCCGCCATTTCCGGATCGCGAGGCCGGTGACGCCGAGAAACAGTCCGCCGATCGCCGGCAGAAGCGCGAGCAACGGCGAATTCAAATTGGTGAGACCGCTGAGAGTGGCTCCGAATGGAACGCCGAAAAGCAGATGATGAAGCAGAGCCACCGTCAACCGGACGAACGCGACACAGGCGCCCGCGACCCCGCCGACAAGCACGGCCACGCCGATCAGCGCAAATTCGCTCCGCCGCACAAGCGCACGCAGGCGCGTGGGCACATTGAAGCGACCACGTTCGGACGTCAGCGTCGGCGCAGCAGAATCCATCGACTCACCAGGCCCTGCTCATAGATCGCAGGCCATCCCTCCTTAACGCAAGGCGATCTGAAGGTTCATCCCCTTTCGTCGCATTGCGGCAGGATCTTTTCCCTGGCACGAGCGCCGCGGCTATAGAAGAAATTCCCGATAGATTTTATGGAAAGATCCTGATGCTGCCGAAAGGCATAGGTCGGCCACGCCTACGGCGTGCTCGCACTGAATGCCATAGGCCCGCGATCTTTCCGCTCGGACGGTCAAATCGGCTCCTGCCCTTGGACTTCAGCCTTAGCCTTGGTCCTCGCCCTTTCGCATTGACGCGTCGTCTTCGGCGAAAATGCGACAGGCCGCGCATGTCGCTTGTCGGCTGAGCTTGCCGCAGATCAAGGCCGGCGCTTCGCGCCCATGCTTGCCTGCCTCAACCTCAATTAGGGTGAGGCCGGATCATGGCCCGGATCGCGTGATTGTCGGACAGCCGAAGTCCAAGAGCTTTTGTGAAGCTTTAGGTGAAGCCTAGCGCCGCGCGCCACCGCCATTGGCTTGCCGAAGTGGAAGCAATGGGCCGCGCCGGGAAGTAAGCCTGTTTATGCCGCCTCGCTTTCGATCACCGGCAGGACATTGTCGAGAGCGATGAAACTGATCATGCGGCCGTCGATGGCGAGCACGCCGCGCACGAAACTCTTCGCCATTTCGGACGCGACATCGGGCGTCGGCTGCACCGCTGCGCCCGCCACGGTCAGAATATCCGACACCGCATCGACGAGCAGGCCGACCGCCTGATGGCCGATCTGCACCACCATGATGACATGGCGCGCTGTCGGCTGCGACGGACCAAAGCCCAACCGCGCCGAAAGATCGATGATCGGCAGCACCGCGCCGCGCAGATTGATCACCCCGCGCACGAAGCAAGGCGATTGCGGCAACGGCGTCGCCGGGGTGAAGCCGCGGATTTCCCGCACCGCCATGATATCGACGCAGAACTCTTGCGCGCCGATGCGGAAAGCCATCAATTCGCGTCCATCCATCGCGTCGGTCTTGAACTCGTTCATCGCGATTACCCCACTGCTGCAAGGGCCCTCAGAATTCTTCCCATTCATCCTGTTGGTGCCGGGCTTGCGGTTTGGGGGCGGCGCCGCCGCGCTGGGCGACGGTCTTCAAGGCCGGGCGGGCGGCAGATTTGGCCGGGCCGCGCGGCATCGGGACCACTTGCTCCTCGCCTTGTGTTCCGACTTGGAAACGGCCGACGAGCCTTGTCAGCTCCTCGGTCTCCTGCGACAGAGTGTGGCTCGCTGCCGTCAATTCCTCGACCATGGCGGCATTCTGCTGGGTTACCTGATCCATCTGAGTGACCGCCGTATTGACTTCCTGCAGTCCGGTGGCCTGATCCTGTGCCGAGGTCGCGATCTCCGACACGATCGTGTCGATCTCGGCGACCTGGGCGAAGATCCGCTCCAAAGCCTTGCCCGTCTCGGCGACGAGATCGACGCCTTGCTCCACCTGCGCGGTCGAAGCCGAGATCAGCCCCTTGATCTCCTTCGCCGCCTCGGCCGAGCGCTGCGCCAAGGCCCGCACTTCGGAAGCCACCACCGCGAAGCCGCGGCCGGCATCCCCCGCGCGGGCCGCCTCCACACCGGCGTTCAAGGCGAGCAGATTGGTCTGGAAGGCGATCTCGTCGATGACGCCGATGATCTGGCCGATCTGCTGCGAGGATTTCTCGATCCCGCTCATCGCACTGATCGCCTGGCGCACGACGCCGCTACCTTTTTCGGCATCCGATCTCGCCGTCGAGACGACCTGGCGGGCATGGGTCGCGCCTTGCGCCGTCTTGCGCACGGTGGTGGTGATCTCGCCGAGCGCCGCGGCAGTCTCCTCAAGGCTCGCCGCCTGCTGCTCGGTGCGCCGCGACAGATCATCGGCGGCGACCGCGATCTCCTTGGTGCCGGAGCGGATCGCCTGCGTATTGGCCGAGACGCTCAGCATCACCTGCTGCAGCTTCTCGGCCGAGACGTTGAAGTCTCCGCGGATCTTTTCATATTCCTCGCTGAAGGCCTGGGTCAGCCGGCAGGTGAGATCGCCTTCCGACAGACGCTCCAGAGCATCGGTAATCGAAGCGACGAAGCGATTATGCGCCTCGACATATTTTTGCGTCTCGATCTCCTGCCGCAGCCGCTCTTCTTCCGCCAGCCGCCGATTCTCTGCCGCTTCCGCTTCGAGACGCATCTTTTCGACGGCATTGGTCTTGAAGGTCTGGATCGTCTGCGCCATGTCGCCGATCTCATCGCCCTCGCCCATAGAGGGAACCTCGACCCGCGTGTCGCCCTGCGCCAAAGTCTTCATGCAGCCGTTCAGAATGCGGATCGGCACCGCGATCCGTCGCGACAGCTGATAGCCGGCAAGAACCGCAACCATCAGCGCCAAGAGGCTGCCAATGATCTCCGAGAGCTGCATGAACCACATGGTCCGCGCCTGCACCGCCTGGGCGGCCGCAGACCAACCCGTGATGGCGCCATGGGCATCTTCCGCCGCCGCGCGGAACTGCTTCCTCATTTCGGCGCTATGCGCCGATTTGTCGATCTCGATCGCTTGCGGGCTGTGTCCGAGATTGACTTCCGGATCACCAATCTCGTGTCGCCAAGCGGCATTCGCAGCGCCGACCTTGTCGAGCAACGCGACGATCTCGGCGCGCCCCGCCGCATCCGTGCGGGCCGCGGCCAATTGGTCATCGAAAAGGTCCGCCGCCTCCGCATAAAGATCAGCATGCCGCTTGACGCCGTCGGCGGTGAGGGAGCCGCGCGCCGCATGGGCCTCGTCCTCCTCGTCATAATGTGTGGCGACAACACGATCGAGACGTTCGATGAGGAGATCCGCCTTCACAGTGGTCTGCGTCGCTTCATCGGCATTGCGGACGGAGACGAAGCCGAAAAGGCCTCTGCCGGCGACAACGCAGAGCACACAAGCGAAAGCGATCACCAGTTTTTTCGATATCGATAGATTTGCCGACGACATGACCCCCTCCCCTGAAACTGAGCTTCGTATGTTTCTGCCTTGGAGATGAGCACTTCGAGGACAGTCCAAACCAAGGGATACACGTTCCGCGTGCGATATCCCCCATGTTGAAAGCATAGGTGATCAGCGGCCGCGTCTGCGTGCGCATCCGAGGCTCGCTTTTTAGATGAAAAGGATGAATAAACTTGTAGCGAATAGGATGAACGAAACGTCAACGTACCAGGCCAAATGACGAAATACGCGCGTTATTTTCCCCGCCGAAGTCATCGCATCATGTTCGGCACAGCCCAGCCATTGAACGATAGCTAAATTCGTTGCGCGGTGCGGAGCCAGCATTCCCGGCAGAGATTTATGACAGAGCACGACACGGAGACTTTAGCCTCACCAGCAAAGATTGGAACCTTCGTCTGCGTCACCGGCCCGTCCGGTGCCGGCAAGGACACGCTGATCCAACTCGCCCGCGTACAACTCGGCTCGGAACAAGGCTTTCTGTTTCCGCGTCGCCTGGTCACGCGGCCGATCTCGACCTTCGAAGATCATGAAACATTGTCGCTTGCCCAATTTGAGGCGGGCGTCCGAAACGGCCTCTTCGCGCTTCATTGGCGTACCCATGGCTTAGGCTATGCCATCGATGGCGCCATCATGCCGGCGATTGCCGCGGGGACCACGGTCGTCTGCAATGTCTCACGCGATTCGATTGCCGCAGCGCGGAAAAAATTTGCCCATGTGAAAGTGGTCTTCATCACCGCGCCTGAGGCGATGATCGCGGCAAGACTCGGTGCCCGCGGGCGCGACGCAGCCGCCGATCTGTCCGAACGTCTCCTGCGCAATGCGGATTATGCCGACTATGTCATGGCCGATGTCTCCATCCTCAATGCCGGCCTGCCGGAGGCGGCAGCCGGAGAACTCGCCCGCTTTCTCATCGCGGTCCGAGCCGCACAGCGGCGCGATCACGAGTCTGAATAGGACGCGGCTTCATGGCACTGATCGGAAGGAAGTGAGAGCCGGCGCGCGACCTCCTCGACATATTCGCTTCGTGAGCCCCGTAAGCCCGCCAACATCCGGCTTTGGTACGAGGTTCCGAAGGCAGCAGCAATCTTGAGTTGTCACTTTTTCTGAATTGTCACTGGCGCGTCGATTCGACGCTGAGAGCCCAAGGCGGAGCGTTTAGCATGCCTTTTCATTCAATAATTTATGTCAGGAAACGCCCCATCTTACGCGAATTTGCTTGGGCTTGAAGCGGCCGGGAGAATCGCCTTTGCGTCAATGCCATCGGATCGCATGGTCCACGCATCTTGCTTTTTCAAACCGCTGCTCCCACCGCCCAAAAGCACGAGCGAATCATCCATAACCGATGCTCGTCGAGCCTCGATCCCTGGCATTCCTCGATGCCCGTTCAATTTGTTTTGACCTTGATTCATAGGCTTCGTGGAGGACGGCACGCGCCGATGAAGAAGTGCTTGCAGGCGGAGCCGAAGCGGGCCTAACATTGCTTTATGGTGCAGGCACTCATCACTATTCGCGACGCGCGGGAGAGCGACGCTCACGGGATCGCCGAGGTCCATGACGCAGCGTGGCGCCATGCCTATAGCGGCATCATCCCGGGCCGGGAGCTCGAGCGCATGATCGCGCGGCGCGGCCCGAAATGGTGGCATTCCGCAATCGTCCGCGGCTCGCGTCTGCTCGTTCTGGATTTCGACGAGCTGATCGGGGGTTATGCGAGCTATGGACGCAACCGCGTGCCCGCCATGGCCTATGGCGGCGAAATCTTTGAGCTTTATATTGCGCCCGAATTCCAGGGGCTCGGCTTCGGCAGACGCTTATTTTCAGCCGCCCGCAAAGATCTCGCCGAACATGGCTATTCGACTTTCCTCGTCTGGGCGCTCGCCGACAATGACGGCGCAATGGCCTTCTACCGCCGGCTTGGCGGCAAGATCGTCCGGCGCGCCTATGAGCGTTTCGGTTCAGAACTCAGAGAACGCGTTGCTTTCGCCTTTGAATGAGCCTGTTGCTGCGAGGGGTCAGTCGCGCCGCTGCCGCAGGCGCTGCTGTGGCAATTTTCCGCAAGCCGATCGCTTTTCTCTCGCCAAGAGCTGGCCTAGCTGTCTTGGCGCGGCGGGTATGAACCGTTCAAACCCGCGGCTGCGAATGAAACCAGCTGGAGCACGACATGAACCTCGACGCGATCAAGATCGGCGAAAATCCTCCCTACGATGTCAATGTCATCATCGAGGTGCCGATTGGCGGCGAACCGATCAAATATGAGATGGACAAGGAGGCAGGTGCGCTCGTCGTCGACCGTTTCCTCTACACGGCGATGCGCTATCCCGGTAATTACGGCTTCATTCCGAATACTCTGTCGGACGATGGCGATCCCTGCGATGTGATCGTCGCCAATACGCGCGCGATCATTCCGGGGGCTGTGATGAGCTGCCGCGTCGTCGGCGTTCTGCTCATGCAGGACGAGAGCGGCAATGACGAAAAAATCCTCGCCGTGCCTTCGACGAAGCTCACCAAGCGCTATCAGAATATCAACGACTACAAGGATCTGCCGGAGATCACCTTGCAGCAGATCGAGCATTTCTTTACCCATTACAAGGATCTCGAGCCGAACAAATGGGTGAAGATCCTGCGCTGGGGAAATGCGGAAGAGGCGCGGGCCATCGTGATGCAAGCGATCGAACGCGCCAAAACGGCGAAGACACCTTAAGGCTTGCGGGTCAGCCTGAACACCGCCTGATCGCCGAACAAATTCCACACCCACCAGGGGGCGTGAACGAGCATCGGTGCCCCGAAGCGGTCGAGTGCGACGCCACGCTCGATCTTGGCGCCCATCGCCTGCACGAGGGCGACGAAATCGCGGATGGTGCAGAAATGGATGTTCGGCGTTTCATACCAGAAATATTGCAGATTTTCGGTGATCGGCATTCGCCCTTTGAAAGCGATCTGCGCGCGGATGCGCCAATGGCCGAAATTCGGGAAAGAGACGATCGCGTGGCGCCCGATCCGCAACATATGCTCGAGCACTTTGCGTGGCTGCCGCGTCGCCTGCAAGGTCTGTGAAAGGATTACATAATCGAAAGCATTATCGGGATAATCGGCGAGATCCGTATCGGCATCGCCCTGCACCACCGACAGGCCCTTGGCGACGCAATCATTGACGCCGCGCTGAGAGAGCTCAATGCCCCGCGCGTCAACGCCGCGCTCCTCGGCGAGCAGGCGCAGCAAAGTGCCGTCGCCGCAGCCGACATCGAGCACGCGGCTCTGCGGCTCGACCATATTGGCGACGACGAGAAGATCGACGCGGGCCGCCCGCGGCAGTCTCGCAAGCACGTCGGGCGCAGCCCGCTGCGCAGCGCTGTCTTCGGACAAAGTCAAAGCTTTCCTTTAGATCACGATGACTTTGGATTGGAACAATCCAAAGTCATGATTGAGACATCGGATATATCCGATGTCTTCAATAACGTGATCGATTCCAATAATTAGAGCGGGATGAGGAAAACCGGTTCCCACTTTTCCTCATCCCGCTTCTACGGGCGGCAGGCCGCGCGCGCGCGCCGCGGCCTCGAGAAAACCGCGCGTGGTGGCGATGAATTCGGGAACATCGAGCAGAAAAGCGTCATGGCCGCGATCCGTCTCTATGTCCACGAAGGAGACGGAGGCGCCGGCGGCGTTCAGCGCATGGACGATGGCGCGCGAGGCGGCGGTCGGATAAAGCCAATCCGAATTGAAGGAGACGACGCAAAAGCGCGTCTTCGTTCCTTTGAAGGCCAAGGCGAGCGAGCCGTTGTAGTCGTCGGCGAGATCGAAATAATCGCAGGCGCGCGTCACATAGAGATAGGAATTGGCGTCGAACCGATCGACGAAGCTCGTGCCTTGATAGCGCAGATAATTCTCGACCTGGAAATCGGCGCTGAAGGTAAAGGTCGGAGCGGCGCGATCCTGCAATTTGCGGCCGAATTTGCGCTGCAGCGCTTCATCCGACAGATAGGTGATATGCGCGGCCATGCGGGCGACGGCGAGGCCCTTCGTCGGGCTGGTGCCGAAATCGAGATAGCGGCCGTCACGCCATTCGGGATCGGCCATGATCGCTTGCCGGCCGACCTCGTGAAAGGCGATGTTCTGCGAGGAATGTTTCGCCGCCGTGGCGATCGGCATGGCCGAAAAGACCCGCTCCGGATAGCTCGCGGCCCATTGCAGCACCTGCATGCCGCCCATCGAGCCGCCAATGACGCAAAACAGCGTCTCAATGCCCAAATGGTCGATCAGCATGGCTTGGGCGCGGACCATGTCGTGGATCGTGACCAGCGGCAGATCGAGCCCATAAGTGCGGTTCGTCGCCGGATTGAGCGAGGCGGGCCCCGTCGTGCCCATGCAACCGCCGACCACATTCGACGCGATCACGAAATAGCGGTCCGTATCGATCGGCCGCCCCGGCCCGACCATGACCTGCCACCAGCCCGGCTTGCCGGTGACCGGATGGACATTGGCGACATGCTGGTCCCCCGTCAGCGCATGGCAAACGAGAATTGCGTTGGATTTGGCGGCATTGAGCGTGCCATAAGTCTGATAGGCAATGCTGAGTGGACTGAGCATCACGCCCGCGTCCATTTTGAGCGGGTGCGCGGCATCGAAGCGCGCGACAAAGCTGTGCGGCGCATCCGCCTCGAGCTGGCTCACGGCCTTCGGAGTCTGAATGATCGTCACGGGCTTGTCGGCTCGCTCGAAAACGCGGTAAACCTACTGTTCGCTTTGCCGAACACTATGTTTGTTATGTAGGAGCGCCTTGAAGCAAGTGTCAAGATGAACCTGTAGCGTAAGGTGAATCTCGGCGCGCGCTTTCAATGCGAAAGGCTTTTCAGGCGAATGCAATTCACTCTAAAAAGCACCCCGAACCCATTTTAGGCCGTTTATGCTGGACCGACCCGCCTCCGAAACTTTGGCCGATCTGCGCGCCGAGATCGATCGCATCGACGCGCGCCTGCATGAGCTCTTGATGGAGCGCGGCGAAATCATCGATCGGCTGATCGCCGTCAAGGCTGGGGCCGGCATCGCTTTCCGGCCGGACCGCGAAGCCGAAATGATGCGCCGTCTGGTTGCCCGGCACAGGGGCATTCTGCCGCTCGACACGGTCGAGAGCATTTGGCGGATCATTATTTCGACTTTCACTTATGTGCAGGCCAGTTACAGCGTCCATTGCGATATTTCCGGCGGCGATGCGCCGATGCGCGATTGCTGCCGCTTTCATTTCGGCTTCACCGTGCCCTTTGTGGCGCATCAGGGGACTACCGGGGTGATCGACGCCGTCGCCGCCTCCGAAGGTGATCTCGGACTCGTCAAGGTGGACGGCGGCGCGGCGGCCGGTGCCTGGTGGACGCATCTTCTCGCGCCTTCGGCGCCCAAGATCATTGCCCGCCTGCCCTTCGTCGAAAGGCCGGATCATCCGGCCGGTCTCCCGCTTTTCGTGATCGCCAAGCCGCTGACCGAAGCCGCGGCACGCGATGTCGTCCTTTATGCGCTGGCGCTCACACGATGGCAGGAGAGCCTGCCCGCCGGCCTTGCCGCCATTGGCGCCGAGATCCTCGGCAAAGGCCCGGAGCGCGAAGGCCTTTCTCTTCTGGTCGCAGCACCAGGATCGGTGACGGAGACCGAATTGCGCAAAGCCTGCCAAGAGGCCGGCGCGACGGCGACGAGCCTCGTCGAGATCGGCAGCCATGCGGCGCGCTTCGAGCTCAGTAAATCCGGATTGCCAGGAGTGTTGCGATGAATTCCTTCGATGGCGCCGGGCGGCCGCAGCCGCGGCCCGGCGTGTTGGCGATCGATCCCTACCGCCCCGGCAAAACCGGCGGGGCGGGCGCCGGCAAAGTCTACAAACTGTCGTCGAACGAAACGCCGCTTGGTCCCTCGCCGCGCGCCAAAGAGGCTTTCAAATCGGTCGCCGACCGGCTCGAAATCTATCCCGACGGGACCGCGACGGCGCTGCGCGAAGCGATCGGTGCACGTTATGGACTAGATCCGGGGCGGATCGTCTGCGGCGCAGGCTCGGACGAACTCATCATGCTTTTGACCCATGCTTTCGTCGGTGCCGGCGACGAAGGCATTTGCACAAAGCACAGCTTTTCGATCTATCGCATCGCCATACTCGCGGCCGGCGGGACGCCAGTGATCGCCCAGGAGAAGAATCTGACCGCCGATGTCGACGAAATCCTCGCCGAGGTCACGCCGAAGACGAAGATCGTCTTTCTCGCCAATCCGAACAATCCGACCGGCACCTATCTTCCCTTCGGCGAGATCAAGCGGCTGGCGATGGCCCTGCCGCGCCATATTCTTCTCGTGCTCGATGCCGCCTATGCCGAATATGTCACCCGCAATGATTATTCGCCCGGGCTCGAACTCGCCTTGACGAGCCAAAATGTCGTGATGACCCGCACTTTCTCGAAGATCTACGGGCTCGCCGGCCTGAGACTCGGCTGGTGCTATGCGCCCGCCGCCGTCTGCGATGCGATCAACCGGATTCGCGGGCCCTTCAATGTCAGCACGGCGGCCATCGAAGCCGGCGTGGCGGCGCTCAAGGACATGGAGCATATCGACAAAGCGATCGCCCATAATGAGACCTGGCTCAATTGGCTCGTGCAGGAAATTGCCGGTCTCGGCATCGCCGTCACGCCGAGCGTCGGCAATTTTCTTCTGCTGCATTTCAAGGACCCTGGGCAAGCGCGCGCCGCCGATGCCTTTCTGACCAGTCGCGGCCTGATCCTGCGCGCCGTCGATGTCTATGATCTGCCGCGATGCCTGCGGCTCTCGGTCGGAACCGAGGAGGCGAACCGCCTCGTCGTCGCCGCTTTGGCGGAATTTATGAAAAGCGAGGGCGGTCCGCGTGGCTGACAGTCTCGGGGGACCGCTCGCGGCGCCCCTCTTCGATCGCCTCTGCCTCATCGGTCTCGGCCTCATCGGCTCCTCGATCGCACGCGTCGCGCGCCATAAGGGGCTCGCTCGCACCATCGTCGCTTCGGACGCGAGCGCCGATGTGCGCCGGCGCGTCGCCGAGCTCGGCCTCGCCGACAAGGTGGCAGAGACGGCCGAACTCGCTGTGCATGACGCCGATCTCGTCATTCTCTGCGTGCCCGTCGGGGCGATCGGCGATGTGGCGCGGCAGATCGCGCCGCATTTGCGCGCCGGCGCCATTCTGTCCGATGTCGGCTCGGTCAAAGCTTCAGTGATTGCCGATGTCGCGCCCTGTCTGCCCCAGAATGTGCATTTCGTGCCGGCCCATCCCGTCGCCGGCACTGAAGAGTCCGGCCCCGATGCCGGCTTTGCCAGCCTGTTCCGCAACCGCTGGTGCATTCTGACGCCGCCGCCGGAGGCCGATCCCAAGGCCGTCGCGCGGCTCAGCGCATTTTGGACGGCGGCGGGCGCCAATGTCGAAATCATGACTCCGGCGCATCACGATCTCGTCCTCGCCATCACCAGCCATGTGCCGCATCTCATCGCCTATAATATCGTCGGCACCGCCGCCGACCTCGAAGAGGTGACGCAATCCGAGGTCATCAAATTCTCGGCCGGCGGCTTCCGCGACTTCACCCGTATCGCCGCCTCCGACCCGACCATGTGGCGGGATGTGTTCTTGAACAATAAGGAAGCGGTGCTCGAAATGCTCGGCCGCTTCAGCGAGGATCTGACCGCTCTGCAGCGCATGATCAGGCGCGGCGACGGCCAGGGCCTTTTCGATCTTTTCACGCATACGCGGGCGATAAGGCGCGGCATTATCGAACAGGGCCAGGAGACCGCCGCCCCGGATTTCGGGCGCCGGAAAGACGAGGCGAATGGGGATGAGGGGACTTAATAAAGTGGCGGCAGACGGATCGAGGTGCGCACCGGCCCAATGCTGAGGAGCCCGCCGTCGAATCCGACCAGCAGATGCAGAGGCTGCGGCCCTGCCGCTGCGCCATGGCTGCCGCCGCCAAAGAGGCTCGCCAGGAGCGAGCCGGCAGTGATGAGCGCAGGATCGACGCCGAGCCGGCGCAGCACGGGCTCGAAGCCGAGGCATTCCATGTCGAGCTGCGCCTGGAGCTGATGCGCGGAATCAAGGGCGACGGTGCCGCGCGCTTGAAATTTCGTTTCGCCGCGCGTCACGGTCAGGTCTGCGAGATCGACATGGCCGCCGGCGGCTCGCCATTGATCCAACGTCTGCGTGAGCGTCTGCGCCGGATCGAAACTCGCCTGCGTGATATCGCCTTCGGCGGCAATCTCGGCCGGCGAAGCGCTGCCGAGAAACGCATCGACGGCGGGAGAGGAAGCGCCGTTCAGAGCAATATGAAAATGGATGGCTTGATCCTGCCGCCCCGCATCGCGCGTGAACGTCGCAGTCGCGCGGCTCGCACGCCCGGCGAGCACGCCGATCTCTTGCGCATGACCTTGCAAGCTGAGCCCTTGGCCGGCGATCGAAATCTTCGCCACATCCTGCGGCAGACCGCCGAGAAGAATGTCGAGCTGGTCCCAGGCCAGCGCGATATCGACCGTCTTATCATCGGAGACAACGGCAAAGGGAGAGACGACTTTGACTGCGACATCGCTGGGATTGGTGAATTTTGCCGTTGCGACAAAGCCGTTCAGAGAGCCCGAATAATGCCGGCCGAAAATATTGCCATCGAAATGCGGCTTGCTGCAGCCGATTTCGATCGTGAAGGGAAAGCCGGTGATTTGCCGATTCGGACAATTCCAGTTCCGGTTGAAGGCTTTTTCCTGCGCGATCCAGGCGTCAAGGCTCGAAGCGCTTTGCTGAGCTGCGACATGCCAAAAAATCGTCCAGACGAGAATGACGAAAAGGCCGAGGCCCGCCAGCCCGATGAGCCAAGGCCCGAAACGCGGCCGTCGCCTCAGAGTCATGACCTCGACCGTCATTTATGATCCTCCGTTGCGCTAGTCCCATTCCTTGCGCCACCAGACCCTATTTCCAAATCTGGGCGAAACCGCGAGGACGCCTCTCCGGCAAGACGGCTCGCCCATGACCGATCTCGCCCCTTTGTCACAGGACCATTCTGGTAAAGTCGATCCTATTTTTGATAAGATATTGCGCCTATTTTCGATGTAGAGCATGGGTTTTCCGATCGCATGGACCATGATGGCGGTCCGCTAGAGCATTTTCAGCAAAAGTGGACACCGGTTTTGCGCCCGAAAATGCTCTAACTTCTTGAATGAGAGCGGTTTCGAAACGGTTGCGTGCGGACACGCAACCTGAAACCGCTCTTGGGATTCGGTTCTCAAGCAATATGACACAGGCAGCATGACGCAGGCAGCTCTTTCCGCCGCGGATCTCTGGGTCTTCGGCTATGGCTCTTTGATGTGGCGGCCGGATTTCGCCTTCGCCGAACATCAGATTGCGACCGTGCGCGGTTATCATCGCGCGCTCTGCGTCTATTCGCATGTCCATCGCGGCACGCCGGAAAAGCCCGGCCTCGTTCTTGGCCTCGACCGCGGCGGCTCCTGCAAGGGCATCGCCTTTCGCGTGCCCGCCATGGCCGCCGAGGAGACCATCGCCTATCTGCGCCAGCGCGAGCAGGTGACACTCGTCTATCGCGAATTGCTTTTGCAGACCCGGCTCGCCGACGGGCGCCAGGTCATGGCGCTCTCTTATGCGGTCGATCGCGGCCATGTCCAATATGCCGGACGGCTTGCCAGACCGGAGCTTGAGCGCCTCGTTCTGCAAGGCCAAGGCGCCTCAGGCGCCAATCCCGATTATGTCCGCAATACGCAGGCGCATCTGGCGCAGCTCGGCATTCGCGACACGACGCTCGATTGGCTCGCGCAGCGGCTCGACGGTACGGGCTCCGGCCGTGCGCAAGCACAAGAGCATGTCCCGGAAAAGTTGACCGACTTTTCCGACATCTTTTAGACATCGGGTATACCCGATGTCTCATGATGGACATGCTCTAGATCTTTGAATGAGAGCGGTTTCAAAGCGGTTGCGTGTGGACACGCCACCTGAAACCGCTCTTGCGGCACCAGCTGAAAAACTCTCGGCTCTATCGAATAGATGAGACATCCGCGAAACAGCCGGATTCAATGTCCTTGGCGATAGCGCGCCTTTGCTGCGCATCCGCCGCCAGAAGATGAATGTGCCATTCGACGGCGCCGGCCGCCATGGCCGCCGCGATAAAATGCCGCCGCGCGGCAGCACCTGCCATTGCTTCACTGAGAAAGAGCGACACGCAGCGGCGGCGTCCCTCACCGTCGCGAGCGACCGCCACGGCGATCGCATCGGCGAAATCCGGCAGGCCAGCGTCGGGATCGGCGCGATCAGCGGCGAAGACCGAACAAATATAGCGCCGCCCCGAGGCACCGCGCCAAGCGTGAAAGCGCGACGCCAAACTCCCGCCGGCAAGGCTTTCCAGCGGCGCATTGCTGCCCGTGATTCGTTCCGCGGGCCGGGCGAGCGCAATCTTGCTCTCCGGCTTTCTTTCCTTCGCCCTTGACCAAAGTTGGACGCGGCCGCTGAACGTCCTGTGGCTGAAAAGTAAAGGCTCAAAAAACCGCGCAACCAACCCGCCCCCGGACAGGCGCGCAGCCGGGCGCGCCCGTCGGGGCATTTCCATGATCGTCATGATCGTCCCCTTCCGCCCCCCTTACATGGAGGTGATTCGGTAAGAACAAAGTTCGAACGGTTATTTCCACACGTCAAGCCCTAGTTCATTATCTTGCAACGGAAGTTCAGGCGGAGGCCGCAGGGTCTGCAAGCGTCGGGCAAGCCAGGGACGGATCTTTGCCGCAAGCCTCGGCGATGAGCCGCTTCGTTGCGCTCTCGATCCGCTCTTCGAGCACCTGCATGAATTTCGCCTTGCCGAGCCCCGGTTCGATCGGCTGCAAAAATTCGATCACGACCGTGCCAGGATGCTTGCGGAACTGCCGCCGCGGCCAGAAGAGGCCCGAATTCAAAGCCACAGGAATGCAGACAACCCCTGTGTCTGCCTGGATATGAGCGACGCCGGCCTTATAGTTCGGCGCTGCGCCGACCGGCCGACGGGTGCCTTCGGGAAAGATCAAGAGCTGCCGGTTTTCCGCGAAGATCTTCCGCGCGCCTTTGATGACCTGCGCCAAGGCGCTGCCGCGTTTGGCGCGGTCGATGGCGATCTGTTCCGTGCCCCAGAGATACCAACCGAAAAGCGGAATGAAAATAAGCTCGCGTTTGTGCACGAAAGCGAAATCCCCGACGACGAGGGGGAGCGCAAAAGTCTCGAGAAAAGACTGATGTTTTGGCGCAATGAGAGCGGCGCCTTTCGGCAGATGCTCGAGGCCGCGGAATTCCACTTTCAAATGGCAGATGCGATCGAGCAGGATGAGCGAGAGACGCGCCCAAAGCCGCGCCCATGCCTGCACCCTTTGCCGCCGCGTGAAGAAGAGCGGCAAGCCAATGATCATGAGCACCACGAGGAGAGTGTAAAAGCAGATATTGAAGATGATCGACCGCAATAAGATCATGCTTGGCCTAGCTTCGCACCACCGCGCAGAGCGGTTTCAGGTTGCGTGCCCACACGCAACCGTTTCGAAACCGCTCTCATTATGAGATGTCGGATATATCCGACATCTAAAACCTGAGACATCGGATATATCCGATGTCTAAAACAAGAAGTTAGAGCATTTTCGGGCGCAAAACCGGTTCCCGCTTTTGCTGAAAATGCTCTTGCGGAAGGTTTAGAACATGTCCGTGTGAAGGGGAATTGACTTCTGCGGCTCCCTTGGACAGGCCCCGAGGCAGAGACTGAAGTCGGGTCGACTGAAAGCCCGCGTCATGGCTGGGAGCCCTGCCGAGCCTCCTTACAAGATCACACAGGCTACGATAATCGTCGCATCGCCGCGTTTTTGGTTTTTGCAGATGCAAGCAGTCGCCGCGACCGGCGCGGCGTGCCAAAAAACCCTCGCGCGCCGCGCCGCCATAGGCAGCGGCACGCAAAATATCTTCTTGGGTCGGGGGCAGCTGCCTCAACGGCGGGACGGCCGGGCGTCACAGCCGGGCGATATCAGCCTTTATCTTGTTTTCACGAGCCTGCCGCGCGCGCTTCTGCGCCGCGGCAAACGCCACGAACTCCGGCTCCAATATGCCGCGCGCATGCGCGAATTGGTTCAGGAAGAGATCCGGCGTCTCATTCATCTCGACGATGACCGGACCTTCCGCCGTCGCGGCAATATCCCAGCCGATCATGGGAATATGGCGCATCAGCCGCGCGCCCTCCAGCGCCACCTCCTGCAATTGCTCCCAAGAGGGAATAGGGGCGCCCAAAAGAGCGGCGCCCGTATCCGGATGATGGCTCGTCAAAACCATATCGAAGCCGGTGCCGGCCACCGCCCGCTCGATTGTGCCTGTCGCAAGATCGAGCTTCGCAAGAAGATTGCCGCTGCGCCAGAAATTATCGGCCATATTGGGTCCGGACGGGATTTTCCAGCTCGCGCGGAAGATCCGCGCGCCGTCTGCGTCGCTCAGCGTCAATATGCGTGCAGTGCCTAGTCTTTCGCCGTGAAGCTTTATCGCATCGGGGTGCGGCGTCAAAAAATGTTCGAAAAGATAGCCGCCGTCATAATGGCGCAGGACATCCTCGACAAATTCATCGAAGGAGATGCGGCTGCCGCCGATCGCCTCCAATTCGCCGCGCTCGGGATGCGGGCGCCGCAAAGCGATCGAGCCGAGGCTCTGATATCCATCCGCCGGCTTGCCGAAGAGCGGATAGGCCGCGTCGCAGGACAGAAACTGCCGCAGCGATTCGCGATCGCGCAGAATATGGCTCGCCCCTTTCGTCAGCCGCGGCGCGAAGATCGCCGCAATCTTGGCGGTCGGCAGGCCATAGGCGGAAAGATAGGCGATCGATGCGACCTTATCATCGACGAGCCCATACCAATCATGCCGATAGTTGATCTCGACACAGAGATCGCGGTTGCGGCGCTGGCCGACCACGCTGCGGCGGTCGCATTCGTGCCAATAGGCATGATCGAACAGGCGCAGCCTGACATAATCGTTGAAGCTCACTTTGCCCGGGCCAAAGGCAAGGCCGGCAAAATCCCGCACCACTTGCGTCGGACTCATCTGCGTTGCTTCGGCAAGCCGCTGAAGAGCCGGCAGAGAGAGGGATTCCTCGTGCTCGTGAGCGGTGACGACGGTCGAGGCGGCAGGCATATCCTTTTGGAGCGCGGCAGAGATCGGCATGAGAAAGTGACTCGGCTGATAAACTGCGCCGAGCCTAAAACGCCTTGGTTAGCGCCCCCTTAATCGATGTCCTGATCGACATCGGCCTTTCGGGCTGCGGCGCCTTGGGCACGCATGCGCGCCGCGCTCTCGATTGCCGCTGCAACGAAGAAATCCATGTCGGCCAAGCGCGTGCGATGATTAAGGATGGCGGCACGGATCACCGGCTTTCCATCGAGAATCGTGATCGAAGGCGCGGCGAGGCCCCGTTCATGCAGATCCATGACGATGGCGCGGTTGAGCTCGCCCGCATCTTCGCCCTTGTTCTCGCCTTTGGCACTGAAGCAGACGATGTTGAGTTTTACGGGCGCGCAGAGTTCGAAGCTTTGTGACGCTTCGATCAGCGCGGCGAGATGTTTTGCGATCCGGCATGTCGTCGCGATGGTTTCGCCGAGCCTTTCGGCGCCGAAAGCCTGGAACGTGAACCAAGTCTTCAGCGCTCGGAAGCCGCGCGACAGATCAGGACCAAGATCGCACGGCCAGATCTCGCCGGCCGCAAGCCCGCGCGGCGCCCGCGACAGATAGGCGCCGGAACTCATGAATGTGCGCTGATGCGCTTGCGGATCACGGCACAGGAGGAAGCCCGCATCATAAGGCACATGCAGCCATTTGTGAAAATCAAGCGCGATGGAGGAGGCGCGCTCCATGCCTTTGACCAAATGCCGCAGCTCGGGCGCGAGCGCGCAGAGCGAACCAAAGGCGCCATCAATATGGAACCACAGATCCTCTTTTGCGCAGAGATCGGCCAGCGCATCGAATTGATCGAAGGCTCCCGTATTCACCGTGCCGGCCGTGCCGACGACGATTGTCGGCATCAACCCTTCGGCGCGGTCGCGCGCAATCGCCGCGCGCAATGCGTCGAGGTTCAGTCCGCCCTCCGCATCGACGGGAATGCGGCGGAGGAAGGAGGAGCCTAGTCCGGCGAGATCGAAACCCTTGTCGATACAGCCATGCGCCTCTTGCGAAGCATAGCCGGTGAGTTGTTGGCCCATGGCGCCGACGCCTTGGCTACGGACTTTTTCGCCGAGCGCATCGGTGCGCGCGATGAGCACCGCGAGCAGATTGGCCATGGATGTGCCGGTGACGAAAATCCCCGAGGCGTCACGCGGAAAGCCGAAGATCTCGGTGAGCCAAAGCGTGATCTGCCGCTCGACATCGATGGCGATGTGATTGCGGCCGCCGCAATTGGCATTGAGCCCGGCGGCAAGCATCTCGGCGACCATGCCGATCGGCGTGCCGGCGCCTTGTACCCAGCCCATGAAGAGCGGATGAATATTGCCGGCGCCATAGGGCAGAATCGATGTCGCAAATTCATCGATGAGGTTTTCGAAGTCACGGCCCTGCTGCGGCAGCGGCGCGTGAAAACGCGCCCGTACCGCATCGGGGATCGGCTGCCAGACCTTTTGCGTCCGCAAGCTACGCAAATGGTCGATCATGAGATCGAGCGCCCGATGTGCCTGAGCGCTGAAAGCCTCCCAATCATCGGGATCGAGATCGGCGCCGCGCGGGTTTTGCGCATCGATGCGATTGGACGGAGCGCTCAACGGCTATGGCCCAGAGAGATGACGAGAAGATGCGGCGGGGTCCAATGTTTTGCCATGGCTGTCAAGGAAATTCGCAAAGAGGGAGTGTCTCTGTTTGAATTTCTGGAAAGGGTCATTTCTTCGCGTTCGCGATGGTCGCAGTCGCGCCATGCCAACAAAGCCGTTTTGCGCCAAGCCATAAGCTGAACCGCGACGAGATGCGCCTTGCCGGCTATCCCGACAGCGAAGCCGACTTTTCGCCCGGGGTTTTCCCCGTCCTGACCCCGACACCGGCCATTACCTTCCCAATTCCACCAAACATTATAGACGACAAAATAGCAGGCTGAGAGGATCGCAATCGCGCGACGCAAATTTGCTCCCGCCTTTTTGGAACACAACGCCCGACCTAGTAGGACTGTGGTTGCGATGATGATGATCGAAGCGATGACCGAAACGAGATGCAATCCGCTATACGGAACAAACATAATCGCGGAGCCTCGATCCATCTATGCTCTGATAGCGTGGCCGACCATGGACCGGCTTTTCCCGAATTCACAGCAGTCTCGATGCTCCGAGCGGGTCAGAAACAAATGTTCTATCAGCCACCCTGAAACGTAAGCCGGAATTTGCTGTCAACGGCGGCGGCGTGTGTTTCCGCGAAGAGCATTAGCGCAATGAGCCTCAGAGAGGCAGTGGCAGCGTACCCTTGCTCGTTATGTCAGCCTTCGGGCGTTCTTTCGAAAGCAGGCGGCCCTCCACGATGTAATGAACGGTCTCCGCAATATTGGTGATATGGTCACCTGCGCGCTCAAGGTTCTTTGCACAAAAGAGCAAATGTGTGCAGAAGGTGATATTGCTAGGATTCTCCATCATATAGGTAAGGAGCTCACGAAACAGGGACGCGTTGAGAGCATCGATCTCTTGATCCTTCCGCCACACATCGAGTGCGGCAGCGACATCATGATGTTCATAGCTCTGTATCACGCGCGCCAATTGATCGAGCACGAGCTGCGCCATGTGATCGAAATGCAGCATAACTTGGTTAATCCGCAAATCATCGATCAGCAGCACGCGCTTTGCGATATTTTCAGCAAAATCGCCGATCCGCTCGAGGTCGTTCGAAATGCGCAAAGCCCCGACGAGCTCGCGAAGATCGACCGCCATGGGTTGCCGCCGAGCAATTGTGGAGATCGCTTCTTCCTCGACGTCGTGCTGCAAGGCATCGACCTGTTCGTCCGAGGCGATAACCTGCTTCACGATCGTAGTGTCGTGTTTGCTCAAAGCCTCGATTGCAGCTTTGATCTGCTTGGCGTCAATTTCGCTCATGTCTTTGATTTTGCGAATGAGTTGGCCAAGGTCCTTGTCGAATGCTCGGATCGTGTGATCAATCATGATGACCTCTATCGAACTTGCTTCGGAGAGAGCGGTCTCCAGCCTTGCTTCTAATTTGTCCCAGTGTCGAAACGCCGTGCAGGAAACATTCCCGCCAATCCCCGCCATGTCCATTGATTTGAGTCAAGGGGCAGGCAGGGGGCTGGGTTGACTTTAAGCGGTTAAGGGCTGTGCTGGTCGCCGCTTTTGCGCTTAGCCGGATTGTTCCCATCTGTCTCAAGCAGGTTCCGAAGCTTTATAGGACATCGCTGTTTTTCTTGGGTTCCTGGCTCGATATTGACGAGCAGCACTCTGCGGTTTGCGAAAAGATGCAGAGAGGGTTCGCTTTAGTTCGGCACAAAGTTCGACGCGCCGTTCCAAATCTTATGGAATGAGCTCTTTTTGACTTTCCTCTCACGCTGATGTCAAACTCCTTGCGTTTTGCTGGCGCCCGACGGCGGGCTCAAGGTGCATATCTGGCAGCCTTGGCAAACTACCGCACTGTCCCTGAGGTCGTCGAAGCTCAATCGGGATTCACCCGCCGCGCCGTCGCTGATTACGGGAGTCAAGTCGGCCGGATACCACCGACCGGCGGTCTCGCGAATCCCTCCCCCCACCATCAAGCGGATAGGCGGTCATGAGTAACAATCTGTCTGCGTCACGCGTAAGGCTGGAGCACGATCACACCAGAGAAGAGATCCAGAAGCGTCTCGCTCAAGACACACAGGGCAACTATCTCCGGGATTGGATCTACGGTGGGATCGATGGAACGATCACGACCTTTGCGATCGTCGCCGGGGTCGTCGGTGCCGACCTGCCTGGAACCGTCGTGCTAGTGCTCGGCCTGGCTAACCTCGTGGCCGACGGATTTGCGATGGGAGCGGGCAACTACAGCGCCACCAAGGCCGAGTTGGACGACTACGAACGCCTGCTCGCCATCGAGCGAAAACACATTGCACTGGAACCGAACGGCGAGCGCGAAGAGATCCGGCAGATCTTCGGCCGCAAGGGCTTCTCCGGCGCCGAGCTGGAGCGAATCGTCGACGTCATCACCTCCGACGAAGACCGCTGGGCAAAGACGATGGCCGTCGAAGAATATGGTCTATCTCCGGCCGTAAAGTCGCCCATCCTGGCCGCGCTCAACACTTCTGCCGCGTTCGTGCTGTGCGGATTGGTGCCGCTCGTCAGCTATCTCATCGGGTACAGCCTTGCTTGGTGCGCGGTCGCGACGGGGCTGGTGTTCTTCGGCATCGGAGCGGCGAAGAGCCGATGGTCGCTGGCGGGCTGGGCGAAGTCAGGGGTGGAGACGTTGTTGATCGGGATGAGCGCGGCCGGACTCTCGTTCCTCATCGGCTTCGGGCTCAGGGCTTTCGTGAAGGTCCCGATTTGACGCAGTCTGTGGGACCTGCTTCAAGCCCCGGCGAGCCTGTCCCATTTCTCGAAAACAAGATCGAGATCCTCGACGACCGGGGCGACGGCGGCCTCGATCTTCTGCCCCTCCGCGATGCGCGCGGCAATGTCGAGCACCATCGGCATGGAGGCGCAAATCCGGAGCGCTGCCCGCTCGCCGATCAGCACTGGCTGGCCGAGATGGCAGGCGCGGGCGAGCTTGGCCGGAGCGCTCGATGGCGCTTGCGGCGCGGCGAGAGCGGCATGAAGTGCCGCAGCGCCGGCGGGCGTTGCAGCATCGCCCAAGGTCTCGATGGGAATGATCGTTTTGCTGCGGCTCGGCTCGGCCGCGACTTGGCGCAGATGCGGCCGTGCCGTCACGCGCCGATGAACTGCGCCGGCAAACCATGTCAGGACCTGCATCCGCAATGCCTCGGGCAGAGCAAAATAAGGCTCGATCGCGGCGAGCGCTGCTTCCCACCTGAGGCCGAGGCCGAGATTGACCGAGGACTCAAGCTCTGCCGCAAAACCGGTGCGCAACGACTCCGGCCAATCGAATCGCGCCGAATAGGCGCTGAGCCCCGCTGGCGCGCACGCCTTGCCCTGCAGGCGCTCGACTGTCGAAGGCGACAAGAGCAACGCTCCAGCAAAGGGTGGTCCGCCGGCGAATTTCGATCCGGTGACCATGACCATGAAGCCGGATTCGAGATCCTGCTGCAATTGTGCCGGCTGACAGCGGAGCTGGCAGGCGTCGACGACGATCATGATGCGTCCGCGCGCCTGCTTAGCGAGCGCGCGCGCCGTCTCCCGCGTGACGCCCGAAAGCCCGGTTTTCGAAGCATCGAGCACATGCAGCAGCACATCGCGTTCCGCCGCCAGCGCTTGCGCGACGAGCGAAGCCGCCTCGCGATCAATCGCCTCCGGATCGCGCGGATAGCCGGCCTCGTCGCGAATGGCGATCCCTTGCGTCTCGATCGGCCGGCGATCAAAGCCTCTGAGCGGCGTGCCGGCGGCGACCAGGCCGCCAAGGCTCGATGAAGGCAGGAAATGCCGCCCCGCTGCCGCCATCATCACGCCGCGGCCAGTCTCCGTGGGCGCGACGACAATATTGGTCAAGGGGCGCGACAGCAGGGCCTGGGCGACGCCCAAGGCGGCGAATTCAGCCTCTGTCCCCGAGGGTGTGAGCACCGCCTCTGCGCCCGGAATAGCGAAGAGATCGATGAGACGGCGGCGGAGCTCGTCGAACCAGGATTTGACATCCCAGGATTTGCCAGCGGCGCCAGTCCCGACAAGGCGGGAAAGCACCTCGGCCGCCGCGGCAAAGCTCCGCGGATCGACGGTCGAGGCGGTGGAGGACGAAAACCAGATTTCATCTTCGGCTGGGACACCTAGGGTTCCATAACGGCTCCGGCCGGTGAGAGGATCGGGCCTTGTGCGTTCGTCGCCGCCGGAATTGAGAAACAGCGCCACTGTCGCCGCCGGCATGGCGGAGCCTAAGGCCGGCAGTGGCACTCTGGCCAAAGCGGGCATGGGCAGTGCCGGAACCCGAGCCATTCGCAATCTCCCGCAAAGCTAGCTTTGCGGGGATTTTCTGCGAATAGGGTTAATGCCGCGTTGCACCCACGGCTCGCTTCACCGATCGGCCTCGCGAAATCTTTATGTCGAGAGGCATGACTTTCTCGCCAATCCGTCCGACATCAGAGGCAGTCGCGATAGAGCGGGATGAGGAAAAGTGGGAACCGGTTTTCCGTCCCATCCCGCTCTAAGTTTATGGAATCGATCAGTTTCTAAGACATCGGATATATCCGATGTCTCAAACATGATTTCGGATTGATTCAATCCGAAATCATCGTGATCTGGTATGAGGAGAAAGAGCATGGAAGTCGGATTTTTGGGGCTTGGCGCCATGGGCTCGGCCATGGCCCTGCAATTGCTCAAGGCCGGCCATAAGGTTTTGGCCTGGAACCGCTCGCCGCAAAAGGTGAAGGATCTCGTGGCACAGGGCGCCACCGCGGCCGAGACACCGCAGCAAGCTTTTCAGGCCGACGCCATCATCACTATGCTTGCCGATGATGATGCCATCGCCTCCGTCGTCCTCGCGGGCGGCCTTTTGGAGACCGCCCCGGCCCATGCCGTCCATATCGTGATGGCGACGATCTCGGTCGCTTTCGCGCAAGAGCTCGAAAAGCTCCATGCCGCGCGCGGCCTCGCCTATGTCGCAGCTCCCGTCATGGGCCGGCCGGATGTCGCGGCCGCCGGCGAACTCAACATTCTCGCCGCCGGGAAGCCCGAACATATTCAAAAGGTCCAGCCGCTGCTCGATGCAATTGGCAAGGCGACGTGGGTCGTTGGCGAGGCGCCGCACAAAGCCAATGTTGTCAAGCTCGCGATGAATTTCCTCCTCGCCTCAGCCATCGAATCCATGTCAGAGGCGATCGCGCTCGCCAAGCGCAATGACATCGAGGCGGGCAAGGTCGTCGAGATCCTCACCAATACTTTGTTCGCGGCTCCGGCCTATAAGGTCTACGGCCCGGCGATCCTCGACGGAACATTCAGGCCGGGCTTCAAACTGCCGCTTGGCTTGAAAGATGTCCGGCTCGTGCTCGCAGCCGGCGAGCAATCCGGCACGCCTATGCCTTTTGCGAGCCTCTTGCGGGATAATTTCATCGATGCGATCGCCCATGGCGACGGCGACAAGGATTGGGCGGCGATCTCGAAAGTCGCGCTGCGGCGTGCTGGGCTCTCGCCCGAAAGCAAATAGAGCTTTCGGCCGGAAGACGCACGGCTTTGATCACAACCGCCGCCACCCTGTTGTGCTGTTTTGGATAATAATAAAGGGAGAAAACAAGATGATCGAGCAGCTTACGGGCTTTCCCGACGGCACCCTCGCCTTCGTCTGCCATGGCAAGGTGACGAAGGCCGACTATGAGCGCGTGATCGTTCCGGCGGCCGAAAAAGCCGGCAAAGAGCACGGAAAGATCAGGCTCTATTACGAGATTGGCCATGAATTTTCCGGCATCGAGCCCGGCGCCATGTGGGAAGATTTCAAGGTGGGGATGGGGCATCTTTCGCAATGGGAACGTATTGCCGTCGTGACCGATGTCGATTGGATCAAATTGGCCGTCGAGGCCTTTCGCTTTCTGATGCCGGGCAAGCTGCGTGTCTTTCCGACGGCTGAAGCCGAGGCGGCGCGCGCCTGGATCGTCGCGTAGCCCCTCTCCCCGTGAGCGTAGCGAAATGGGGAGAGGCTGGGTGAGGGGCTAGGCGATTGGCCGCAGAGCTAAATCGCGTAGCGCCCAAGACAGCTGCAGAACAGTGCAGTTAATCACCTCGCCCCTCACCTTACCTCTCCCCGCATCGCTTTGCTTGCGGGGAGAGGGGCGGCAAGCATCGCTGCAGTGGCCTTAAATCGTTCCTCGTAAGCATCCGCGACGAGGCCGGCGCGCAGCCAGTTGGGCCGCTCCGGAAAGTGCCGCAACAGCACCCCCTCGCGGCCGAAGAGTGCGAACAGTTTTTCCGCCTCCCGATGCGCGAAAAGCCGAAAGAGCGGGGTGCCGCCTACCACTTCCGCCCCGCATAGCCTCATGGCTTCTTCGACCATGGCCCCTCTGCGCGGCAGTCTCTCAGCCGTAGAATTGAGCCAAGCATCATCCGCAAGCGCCGTGCGCCCGATTTCGATCGCCGGGCCGGACACGGCCCAGGGGCCGAGCAATTTACGCAGCCGCTCGGCGAGCGCCGCACCCGTCACGGCAAAGCCGAGCCGCACACCCGGCAGACCGTAAGTCTTGCCGAAGGAACGTAAGACCATTGCGCCCTCCTCCGGCAGAATGGGCACGAGACTTCGGCCGCGCGGCAGCAGATCGATGAAGGCTTCGTCGACGACGAGCAGCCCGCCTCTGCACGCGAGGTGATGGGCGAGCACGGCCAGATCTTCGGCCGGCACCAGCCTGCCGTCGGGATTGTTGGGATTGACGATGATGGCGAGATCGCAAGCGCTCAAGCCATCGAGATCTTCGACAACGCGAGGCGCGAGTCCCGCGGCGCGCCAGACCTGCTCATATTCGCCATAGGTGAAGCCGAGAATGCCGACGTTCTTCGCCTTATGAAGCTGCGGCAGAAGCTGGATGAGCGCCTGAGTTCCGGGTGCCGCGACGATTTCCGCGCCCGGCGGCGCACGATAGCGATGCGCGGCAGATGCCTCGAGCTCCTTCAGCCGTTCGCCATCCGGCAGGCGCGTAAAAACCTCGGCCGGCAGAGTGGGAATCGGATAGGGCTCCGGATTTATGCCGGTCGAAAGATCGATCCAGGGCTCGGGTGCGTCTGGAAAGAGGCGTCGCGCTGCGGCGAGATCGCCGCCATGATAGACGGTCGACCCATCGCGATTTTGTAGGCTCGGGGAGCGCATCAATTCCTGGATCTTCCTCATGAGCGGGGCAGAAAACCTCTCTCTTGTCTGTGCGGCATTGGCCGTCGAGGCCGCATTCGGCTATCCGCCGGCCCTCTACCGGCGGATCGGCCATCCTGTGACATGGATCGGCGCATTGATCGCAGCGAGTGACGCGCGAATCAATCGGCCAACCGATTCGCCTTCGCTTTCGCGCCTTAAAGGCGCGGCGAGCCTAGTCTTCTGGCTTGCCGTCACCGCGGCGGTGACTGGGCTTATCACTTGGCTCTGCGGCGATTCGGTCCCGCTTTTCATCATTCTCGTGATTCTCGCGGCAAGCCTGCTGGCACAAAGGAGCCTTTATGAGCATGTCGCCGCCGTGGCCGAGGCGCTCGAAACCAAGGGTCTTGAAGCCGGACGCCAGGCCGTCGGGCTGATCGTCGGCCGGAGCACCGAGGCGCTCGACGAAGCGGGAGTCGCCCGCGCCGCGATCGAAAGCCTCGCCGAAAATTTTTCCGATGGCGTCGTCGCGCCGGCCTTTTGGCTCGGTTTGGGCGGGCTCACCGGCGGCGCGCTTTATAAGGTGATCAATACGGCCGACAGCATGATCGGCCATCGCACGAAGCGACACGAATTTTTCGGCTGGGCCTCGGCGCGGCTCGACGATCTCGTCAATCTGCCCGCTTCGCGGCTTGCGGCGCTGTTTCTGCTGCTGGCGGCGCTTTTCGAAGGCTGGGCGCCAGCACTTACTGCCCTGCGCGCCATCCTACGCGACGCAAGCCGCCACCGCTCGCCCAATGCCGGCTGGCCCGAGGCGGCCATGGCCGGCGCGCTCGGCCTCAAGCTAGCCGGACCAAGGCTTTATGAGGAAGGATGGGTCGAAGACGCTTTTATGGGCGACGGGTGCTGCGAAGCAAATGCTACCGACATCCGGCGCGCGTTAAAACTCATGCGCCGCGCTTGCCTCATTCAATTCGCAATCCTCGCGAGCCTCGCCCTTTGGTTCAGCCTGCGAGGCTGAGCAGAAGATCGAGATCGAGATGCGTTTCGAGATGATCGGCCAAACCATCGAGCACTTCTTCGATTTTTCCGTCATAGGAAAAATCGCTCGCTTGTCCGCCGAGCTTTTCAAGCCAATGTCGCCGCTGCGCATCGTCGTTGAAAAATCCGTGGACATAAGTGCCGGCGATTCTGCCGTCCGGTGAGACGGCGCCTTCCGGCCGCCCATCCGCAAAGATAAGTAAAGGCCTGGCGCAATCGGGACCTTCGGTGCGGCCCATGTGCATTTCGAAACCAGCGAAGGGCACCGGCGCTGTGGCCGAATGGCCGGAGACATTGGTGAGAATTTTTTCACTCGTCATCACCGTCTCGATATCGAGCAACCCGAGACCTGCGATCGCGCTCGGCGGACCTTCGATCCCTTGCGGATCGGCAACCGTCTTCCCCAACATTTGATAGCCGCCGCAGAGCCCGAACACCCTTCCGCCGCGGCGCACATAAGCCTTGATGTCAATGTCCCAGCCGGCTTCGCTCATTGCCTTGAGATCGGCAATCGTTGCTTTCGAGCCGGGCAGCAGCACGAGATCGCAATCGGTCGGCAGCGGCATGCCCGGGCGCAGCAGCAAAAGTCGCACATCGGGCTCGGCGGCGAGCGGATCGAGATCGTCGAAATTGGCGATATGCGGCAGGACCGGGACGGCGATGGTGAGGCCGCCGCCGTTCGGCGATTCATTTGGCGCCGTGGGTCTTTCCAGCGCCATGCTGTCTTCCGCTGGAAGCTGTCGGGCCGCATGGAAATAGGGAACAATCCCTAAGCCGCGCCAGCCTGTGTGGCGCTCGATTGCAGTCATCCCTTCGGCAAAGAGGCTGAGATCGCCACGAAATTTATTGACGATGAAGCCGCGCACCAGAGCGGCATCGTCTGGATCGAGCACGAGCTTCGTGCCGGCGAGCTGGGCGATCACCCCGCCACGATCGATATCGCCGATGAGCACGACCGGACATTCGGCCTTGCGGGCAAAGCCCATATTGGCGATGTCATTGGTGCGCAGATTGATTTCCGACGCGCTGCCGGCGCCTTCGATGAGCATAAGATCGGCATTTTCCGAAAGCTTACCGAAGCTCTCCATCACGGCGGTCAAAAGCTGCGGCTTCAAACTCTGGAATTCGGCGCCGCGCGCCGTGCCGAAGACGCGGCCGGCGACAATGATCTGCGAGCCCGTGTCGCTCTGCGGCTTCAGCAGCACGGGATTCATATGCACCGATGGGGCTAATCGCGCAGCGCGGGCTTGCAAGGCCTGAGCGCGGCCGATCTCGCCGCCGTCTTCCGTCACCGCAGCATTGTTCGACATGTTCTGCGGCTTGAAAGGCGCAACTTTGAGACCGCGGCGGCTGAAGGCGCGGCAAAGGCCGGCGACGAGCAGGGATTTGCCGACATCCGAGCCCGTGCCTTGGAACATGAGTCTGCGCGCCATCAAAATTCAATGCCTTCCTGCGCCTTCACGCCGGCCGCGAAATGATGTTTCACCAAACCCATTTCGGTGACGAGATCCGCCGCCTCGATAAGCGCCTGCGGCGCATTGCGCCCGGTGACGACGACATGGAGGTCTGAACGCCGGCCGCGTAACGCCGCGATGATTTGATCGACCGGCAGATAGTCATAGCGAAGCGCGATGTTGAGTTCGTCGAGGACGAGCAGGCGGATCGCGGGATCCTCCATCAGCGTCTCTGCCTTCTTCCAGGCAGCTTCCGCGGCGGCAATGTCGCGGGCGCGATCCTGCGTCTCCCAGGTAAAACCTTCGCCCATCGTGTGCCATGACACGAGATCGGCGAAACGCTCTTCGAGCACACGCCGCTCGCCGGTCTGCCAGGCGCCTTTGATGAATTGCACGACGCCGACGCGCCAGCCGTGGCCGAGCCCGCGCAGGATGAGGCCGAAGGCTGCCGTCGATTTACCCTTGCCCGGCCCGGTGTGGACGATGAGCAAGCCTTTCTCGATCGTCTTGCCGGCGACCTCTTTGTCCTGCACCGCCTTGCGCTTGCGCATTTTTTCTTTGTGCCGCTCGGCCTCTTCGTCCATGAGATCATCCCTTGGCTCAATTGACGGCAAGAGAGCCGGCCGCTATGGGCAAGAACTCGAATTCGCTCAAGCAACCGGTCCTCTCATGTCAGAAGAATCTGCCACGGCTTTTTTCGATACGTGGCAAACCTACCGCAAGGTCGTCGCCGCCAATTACATGTACCATATGGAAATCAAGGCCGATATCGAGCGGCTTTTGCGTGCTCAATTTGCCGGCCGGCGGTTTTCCTTGCTTGATTTAGGCTGCGGGGACGCCGCTACCCTGGCGCCATTGCTGACGAGCATGACGGTTCAGCATTATAAGGGCGTGGACCTGTCGGAGACTGCGCTCGCCCTTGCCGCGGAGAATCTGAAATCCTTGTCCTGCCCAGTGGAGCTGGCCCGCCGCGATATTCTGGCGGCACTGGAGACAGATACCGGCCGCTATGACGTAGTTTATACGAGTTTCGCCCTGCACCATTTGTCCACGGAGCAGAAGGCGGCGTTTTTCCGCCTCGTCGCGCAGAGGCTGGACAAGGACGGCCTCTTGTTGCTGACCGACGTCATGCGAGAAGACGATGAAAGCTTACCCGTCTACCTGGGGCGTTATTGCGACCGGATTCACAGGGATTGGAGCGTCTTGGACGCGGAAGAAAAAGCCTCTATCTGCGATCACATCCAAAACAACGACCGGCCCGAAACCTTCGCTGAATTGCAGGCCCTGGGGGAGGCCGCCGGGCTGGCAGAGGCTGCGGCGGTGGCCCGGTATGGCTGGCATCGCGTGTTGTGGTTTCAGCGGGGTGCCGAAAAGACATCCCCGGATCATATGCCCATCCGATAGCGGGAACTTCGAGCTTAGGGATTGATTGCCCAGCTTAGCCGATCCACGCGCACTGTCCTTCACCAGAGATTTGACAAAAGAGCAGTACGACGCCTAACGTCGTCTCGACGGTCCTTTGTCGAGGCGCAAGCTTCCGCGAAGGTGAAAAGGGAATGCGGTGCGGGTGAAAAACCTTATGCCGCGGCTGCCCCCGCAACTGTGAGCGGCGAGCGTTCATCCAAAGCCACTGGGCTCTGCAATTCGGCAGGTCTGGGAAGGCGGGTGAAAGACGCGTTGAACCGTGAGCCAGGAGACCTGCCGTCGCCAATCGACCGTTTCGCATCGGGCGGGGTGTCCTAGTGCGAAGCTCGCGCCGCCGTTTGGGCATTGTCTCGCTTTCTCACCCTGCGGGCGCGACGGTTTCTCACCCCGACATATTGGCCAAAATATTGGCGAAGAGGGTGAGAAGCCGATGGCACTGCCCGACATCAGAAAAATCCCGGTCACGATCATCACCGGCTTTCTCGGCTCCGGCAAGACGACATTGATCCGCCATCTCTTGCAGACGGCGGGCGGAAAGCGTCTCGCCCTCATGATCAATGAATTCGGCGATGTCGGCGTCGACGGCGAGATTTTGCGCGGCTGCGGCGATGCGAGCTGTCCCGAAGACAATATCGTCGAGCTGACCAACGGTTGCCTCTGCTGCACCGTCGCCGATGATTTTATTCCCGCGATCGAAGGCCTTCTGGCGCTGCCCGTCGCGCCCGATCATATCGTCATCGAGACCTCTGGCCTCGCTCTGCCGAAGCCGCTCGTCAAAGCCTTCGATTGGCCAAGCGTGCGGGCGCGCTTGACCGTCGATGGCGTGATCGCCGTCGTCGATGCGGCGGCGGTTTCAACCGGCCGCTTCGCCGATGATCCCGCAAAACTCGCCGCGCAGCGCGCCGCCGATCCTTCGCTCGATCACGACAATCCGCTCGAAGAAGTTTTTGAAGATCAGCTCCTCTGCGCCGATCTCGTGATCCTTAACAAGACCGATCTGCTTGACGACGGGGATCTGGCGCGCCTGCGCAGCGACATCACGGCCAATCTACCCCGCGCGGTCAAAACCATTGCGACGAGCGAAGGCCGGATCGATGCCTCTGTGCTCCTCGGCCTCGCTGCGGCGGCGGAGGATGATCTCGAAGCCCGCCCTTCGCATCACGACGATGAGGCGGATCACGATCATGACGAATTCGAAAGTTTTGTGCTCGATGTGCCGGCCATTGATGATCCGGACGCCTTTGTCGGCCGGCTGATCGCACTTGCCGAAGCGCATGATGTTCTGCGTATGAAGGGCTTTCTGCCGGTTCTTGGCAGACCGATGCGGCTTCTGGTGCAAGGCGTCGGCGCCCGCTTCCGCCAGCAGTTCGACCGGCCCTGGCGTGCCGGCGAAGAGCGCATCGGAAGGCTTGTCGTGATCGGCGAAGCGGGGCTCGATCGCGCCGCCATCGCCCGCGCACTCGTCTGACGCGCCATGCATCTGCTCCGCACCACGACAAGGCTCATCGACGAAAGCGAAAGCGCGGTCGATCTCGGCCAGACGCCGGCGCAGTTCGTGTTCCTGTCCTTTTCCGACAGCGATCTCGGCGTGGTGGCCGCCGCACTCGAATGCGGCGCAGGGCTTAATGCGAGGCTCGCGCCGCTCTTCATGCTGAAACATCCCTATTCGATCGATCTCTATATCGAGAGGATCGCGGCCAAGGCGCGGTTTGTGCTCGTCCGGCTTCTTGGCGGGCTCGATTATTGGCGCTATGGCGCCGAGGAGCTTTCCGCAGCGGCGCGCAAACATGGTTTCGCGCTGGCGACCGTATCGGGCGATTCGCGCCACGACCCACGGCTCGATGAATTGTCGACTCTACCGTCCGATATTCTCGAACGGATCTGGGCCATATTCGAAGCCGGCGGCGAGGCCAATATCCGGCACCTTCTCGGCTGGATCTCTGAGCATCTTCGCGGCGAAGCCACGCCCTTGCTTCAGCCTGCCCCCGTGCCGGCGGCGGGATTGTTTCCGGCCGGCTGCCGCGCCGGCCCCATTGGAGCGCCGCTCGCCGTCATTATTTTCTACCGCGCCTATCTTTTCGCTGGCGACATTGCGCCGATCCTCGCCTGCGCCGACGCGCTTGCGCAAAAAGGCGCGCGGGTGCTCGCGGTTTCCGTCACGAGCCTCAAGGATCGCTCCGCCGCGCAATGGCTCTCTGAATTTTTGGCGCGCGAGCGGCCCGACGTGATCCTCAATTCGACCGGCTTCGCGGCAAGGACCGATGCCGACACGAGCCCGCTCGAAACGGCAGATGCGCCGATCTTCCAATTGATTCACGCCGGCAGCAGTCGTCGCGCGTGGGAGAATGATCCGCGCGGCCTTAGCGCCGCCGACATAGCGATGAATGTCGTGCTGCCGGAGATCGACGGCCGCATCATCACGCGCACTATCTCCTTCAAGGAGGAGACGGCGCGCAGCGAATCGCTCGAATTCACGCGGCTCGTGCATCGGCCGGAACATTCGCGCATCGGTTTTGTTGCCGATCTCGCGCTCGCCTGGGCAAACCTGCGCCGCAGGCCGCGGGCAGAGCGCAAGCTCGCCTGCATTCTCTCCGATTATCCGGCGAAAGCCGGCCGCGCCGGCTATGCCGTCGGCCTCGACACGCCGGCGAGCCTCGCCGAGATCGGAGCGCTGCTCGGGCGAGAAGGCTATAGCATTGACCCTGTCGCCGATGCCAATGCTCTCATGCGCGAACTCGCCGAGTCGGCGCCCAAAGAAGCCTGGCCGCTCGCTGACTATCTGAACGCCTTCTCGGCGCTTCCTGCAACGCTGCGCGACTCAGTGACCGAAGTCTGGGGCACGCCGGACAATGATCCACTGTGCGACGGCACAATGTTCCGCTTCCGCGCTCTACGCCTCGGCACCATGCTTGTCGCCGTTCAGCCCGATCGCGCGCGATCTGAAACGCGCAAGGCAAGCTACCATGATGCGGCGCTGCCGCCTTGCCATGGCTATATCGCCTTCTATCTCTGGCTGCGCCACAGCGAAGCCGTCGATGCGATCATTCAGCTCGGCACGCATGGCACTCTGGAATGGCTGCCGGGCAAGGCGATGGCTCTCTCGGAAGCTTGCGCGCCGGAAGCGCTGCTCGGCCCGACGCCTTTGATCTATCCTTTCATCGTCAATAATCCGGGCGAGGCCGCGCAGGCCAAGCGCCGGAGCGCCGCCGTCATCATAAGCCATCTGACGCCGCCACTCGGCAAGGTCGAGAGCTTTGGCGATCTCGCCACATTCGAGGCTTTGTTCGATGAATATGCGGCGGCCCAGGAGATGGACCCCAAACGCGCCGCCATGCTCAGCCAGATCATTTTGGAGCGCGCCACTGAAGCGGGACTCGCGCAAGATTGCGGCGCCGCCGATCTTCCGCCAAGTGAAGCACTGGCCCGGCTCGACGGCTGGCTTTGCGACATCAAGGACATGCGCATCGCCGAGGGGCTGCACGTCTTCGGCCGCGCGCCGGCGTCAGCCGCCGCGATCATCGCCGGGACTGAAGCCGGACCGGAAGCCTTGGCGCGGCTCGATGCCTGCCCGGCGCGCGAACGCCAGGCGCTCATCGCCGCGCTCGACGGAAGATTCGTCGCGCCCGGTCCTGCCGGTGCGCCGGCGCGGGGACGGCTCGATGTTCTGCCCACGGGCCGCAATCTCTTCACCATCGATCCGCGGGCGGTTCCGACCCGCACGGGTTTCGAGATCGGACGCCGCGCGGCCGATGTCGTGCTCGCGCGTCATCTTCAGGATCATGGCGATTGGCCGCGCCGCATCGTGATGGATCTTTGGGGCTCGGCGACCATGCGCACCGGCGGCGAAGAGCTGGCGCAGATTTTCGCTTTTCTCGGCGCCGCGCCTCTGTGGGATAATGCCTCGGCGCGGGTGATCGGCTTCACTATCCTTCCCCCCGCCGCGCTCGAACATCCGCGCATCGATGTGACCTTGCGGCTCTCCGGCCTCTTCCGCGATGTTTTTCCGAGCCAGATCGCGCTGATCGAGCAAATGATCGGCGCCATCGCCGGGCTCGACGAAGATGCGGCGACGAATTTACTGGCGGCGGCAGGCGAAAATCCGATCCGCATTTTTGGCGCGGCGCCGGGCTCTTACGGCCTGCCGCTCGGCCGCATGCTTTCGGAAGACGCGCATGTGTCGCGGAAGGTTTTGGGCGAGGCCTATCTTTCTGCCAGTGGCCATGCGCAGGGCGCGGCAGGTGACAGGGCAGATGGCAAGGCCGAAGCCCTGTTCCGCGATCGCATCGCTTGCGCCGATGCCTTCATCCATGTCCAGGATCTACCCGGACAAGACATGCTTGATTCAAGCGTGCTCGCCGAGCATGAGGCGGGCTTTGCCGCGGCGGCCGACATACTCGGCGCAAAGCCTGCATTTTATCATCTCGACACGACGCGCACGGATGTGCCGACGGCGCGGACTTTTGCGGAAGAAATTGCGCGCGTGGTGCGCGGCCGCGCCGCCAATCCGGCCTGGATCGAGGGCCAGATGCGGCACGGCTATCGCGGCGCCGCCGAAATTGCCGAGACTGTCGAAAACCTTTATGCCTTTGCGGTCATGACCGATGCCGTCAGTGCGAAACATTTCGATCTCGTCTTCGAAGCGACGCTGGGCAATGATGCCGTGCTCGCCTTTCTCGAAGAGACAAATCCGCAAGCCGCGCGGGCGATCGCCGAACAATTCAATGCTGCGCTCGCGCGCGGCTTCTGGTCCTGCCGCCGCAATTCCGCGGCGATGCGTCTGTCGCGCCTGTTGGAGCCACCGGCATGAGTATCGCGCATCGCAGAGGCTGGTGTCCCGGCGCGCTGCGGCCGATGGAGTCGGGCGACGGGCTGATCGTGCGTCTGCGGATTATAGGCGGCGCGCTCGCTCCCGCCTTGGCGCGGGCGCTGGCGCAATGCGCAGATGACTATGGCAACGGCCTGATCGATCTGTCGGCGCGCGGAAATCTCCAGCTTCGTGGCGTGGCGCAAGCGACTTTGCCCGCACTCCAGGCGCGGCTCGATGCGCTTGGCCTGCTCGATGCCGATCCCGGTGCCGAAGCGGTGCGCAATATTTTGGCGAGCCCGCTGGCGGCGCTCGATCCTTCCGCTCTGCTCGATATTCGCCCGCAGATCCAGGCGCTCGATGAGAGATTGCGCAGCGACCGCGCGCTGCATCGGCTCTCCGGAAAATTTCTCTTTCTGATCGATGATGGCGGGCGCCTGCCTTTGGCGCCGGAACTGGCCGACATCGCATTCATGGCACGGCCTGGAAATTCTGGTCCTTTTTTTGCCATTGATCTTGGCGGCGTGCTTGCGGGCTGTTGCGCCATCGATGAGATGTGCGACACCGCCGCGCGATTGGCATATGCCTTCCTGCAATTATGCGGCGAAGGCAAACACCGCATGTCGGATCTCATCCGCCGCATCGGCACAGAGACGATCGCGCGGGCGGCCGGTCTTGCCGACATGCCGAAAGGCATCAGCAATCCTCAGCGTCACGAACCGCGCCCACTGGGCTTGCATCCGCTCGGTCCCCGTTCCGCGCTCGGCCTCGGCATAGCTTTCGGCCGGCTCGACGCCAAGGCTTTGCACATGCTTGCGGACGAGGCCGAAGCGGCCGGCGGCGAAATACGTCTTTCGCCCTGGCGCGCCGTTTTCCTCGTCGCGGAGCGGTTCGATCCAGAGGTCGCGGCGCGAATGCAGGAGCCGGGTTTCATTCTCGACGAAGACGCGCCGATCCGCGCCGTCGCCGCCTGTCCGGGCAGGCCGTCCTGCTTGCATGGCGCGACCTCTTCGCAGGCCGATAGGGCGCGCCTCGCGCCGCTCGCCCGCGGCCTCGCGGCAAGCGGCATCGCTCTCCATGTTTCAGCCTGCGCGAAAGGCTGCGCCCATCCGCGCCTGGCGCCCGTGACTCTCATCGGCCGCGAGAGCGCCTATGATCTCGTGCTCGATGGGCGCGCGGGCGATGCGCCTCTCCTTCGCGGCCTTGATCTGCCCGCTATTGAAACATTGCTGCAAAAACTCGCCGCGATCGCGCCTGCCGATCGCGCGACATTTGCCCGCCAGTTCTTCTGTGAGGCAGAGCGATGAGCCGCTTCTCCTATCTCCGCGACGGCGCCGAAATCTATCGCCGCTCCTTTGCGATCATCCGCGCCGAGGCCGATCTCAGCCGCTTCGCGGAAGAAGAAGAGGCGATCGCAGTGCGCATCATCCATGCCTGCGGTCAGGTCGAGGCTGCGGCCGATCTCGCCTTTGCGCCCGGCGCGGTGAATGCTGCGTGCCAGGCGCTCGAAGCCGGCGCGCCTATTCTTTGCGATTCGCAAATGGTCGCTTCCGGCATCACCCGCGCCCGGCTTCCCGCCGACAATGACGTGATCTGCATGCTTGCCGATCCGCGCGTGCCGGCACTCGCCGCACATCTCGGCAATACGCGCTCGGCCGCCGCAATCCAATTGTGGCATGCGCATATTGAGGGCAGCCTTGTCGCCATCGGCAATGCGCCGACGGCGCTCTTTCATCTGCTCGAATGCATGGATGCGGGCTGGCCTGCACCTGCCGCGGTGATCGGCATGCCGGTCGGCTTCGTCGGCGCCGCCGAATCGAAAGAGACGCTGATTGCCGATGGCCGCCTGCCCTATCTCGTGATGCGCGGACGCCGCGGTGGCAGCGCCATGACCGCCGCGACGGTGAATGCTCTGGCGAGCACGAAACTATGAAACAGGGAAGGCTCATCGGCGTCGGGCTCGGGCCGGGCGACCCTGAACTTCTCACCGTCAAAGCGGTGAAGGCGATCGGCGCTGCGCCGGTCATCGCCTTTTTCGCGAAGAAAGGCCGGCGCGGCAATGCCCGCGAAATCGCCAACCGATGGATCGCGGCAGATCGGATCGAGCTGCCGCTCTATTATCCGCTGACGACGGAGCTTGCCTTCGACGATCCGCTTTATATAGCGAGTCTGCGGTCCTTCTATGAGGCTGCGACCGTCATGCTCGCGAGCCATCTCGAATCGGGCCGCGATGTCGCGCTTCTCGCCGAAGGCGACCCGCTGTTCTACAGCTCCTTCATGCATCTTTACGTGCGTCTGCGCGAGCGCTTCGCCACGGAAATCGTGCCCGGCGTCACCGGCATGGCGGGCTGCTGGAGTGTTGCCGGCGCGCCCATGGCCTGGGGCGATGATGTCTTGACCGTGCTGCCGGGGACACTTCCCGAAGAAGAACTCACCGTCCGTCTCATCAAGACACAGGCCGCGGTGATCATGAAGCTCGGCGCCAATTTGCCGAAGGTGCGTTCGGCGATCACCCGCGCCAATCTTTTGGCACGCGCCATCTATGTCGAACGTGGCACGATGGCTGGCGAGACGGTGATCAAGCTCGCCGAACGCGGCGACGAGGCAGCGCCATATTTCTCGATGATCCTCATCCCCGGCAATGGACGTAGACCATAAAGCATGATCCCGAAAAGTTGCAGACTTTTCGGATAAGATCATGCGCTAAAAAATGAAGAGTATCCGTGTGACAAAGATTCAATCAAGGCACGTAGTCTAATGTCCGGCCGGCTCGATATCATCGGCCTCGGCCCCGGTCCGCGGCAATGGCTGACCTTGGAGACGCCGGAGATTCTTTTCCGCGCAACGGACCTTGTCGGTTATGGCCCCTATCTCGACCGCGTGGCTTGCCATGAAGGGCAAAGACGGCATGCGAGCGACAACAGAGAAGAACTTGCGCGGGCCCGCAATGCTCTCCAGCTCGCTGCCGCGGGCGCCTATGTCGTCATTGTCTCCGGCGGCGATCCGGGCGTCTTCGCCATGGCGACGGCCGTGTTCGAGGCGCTCGAAACAGGCGAAGCGACATGGCGCAAGATCGAGATCGCGGTGCATCCCGGCATCTCCGCCATGCTCGCTGCCGCCGCCCGCCTCGGCGCGCCGCTCGGTCATGATTTCTGCGCCATCTCGCTTTCCGACAATCTCAAACCCTGGAGCGTGATCGAACAGCGCCTGCGCGCCGCTGCGTTGGGCGATTTCGTCATGGCGCTTTATAATCCCGCCTCAAAGGCGCGGCCGCGCCTGATCCATGATGCCTTCGCTCTCTTGCGCGAACTCAAACCTGCGGAGACGATCGTCGGCTTCGCGCGCGCCATCGGCCGGGCGGACGAAAAACTCACGCTCACGACGCTCGGAAAAGCCGATCCAGCGATCGCCGATATGAGCACTCTGGTGCTCGTCGGCGCCCATGCGACCCGAAGTTTTGAAGCTTGCGGCCGGCGCTGGATTTATACGCCACGCGGTTCGGGAGCATTTTGATGCGCGACATCGCGGATAAAACTCAGGACGGATTCAAGATCGCGGAAGGTTGCCACTTCCGCGCGCGCAGGCGGCCGCATCAGAATGACGGGAATGCCGAGCGTCCGCGCTGCTTCGATCTTGGCATAGGTCGCACCGCCGCCGCTGTTCTTGGTAACGAGAATTTCAATTCTTTCCCTCTCCATCAGCTGCATTTCATCTGCCAAAGAGAAAGGTCCACGCGCCAAGAGCAGGCGATGGTCCGGCAGCTTCGGCAAAGGCACCGGCGGATCGATGCTGCGGATGAGATAATGATGGATCGGCGCCGCCTCGAAGGCCGGAAGCTGCAAACGGCCGACGGTCAGGAACACGCGGCGCTTGATCTCGCCGAGAGCGCATGCAGCCGCCTCGGCATTTTCGACTTCGCTCCATCGATCACCTTCGCAAGGCGTCCAAGGCGGGCGGGTGAAGAGAGCGAGCGGGATCGCGGTCTCGCGACAAGCGGCTTCTGCATGGGCGGACATTTGCTCGGCAAAAGGATGCGTCGCATCGATCACGAGATCGATCGATTCCGCTTTCAGATAAGAGATCAGGCCGGCAATGCCGCCGAAGCCGCCAATGCGGAAGGGTATGGCCGGCAAACTCGGGCTCTTGGTGCGCCCGGCGAGCGACAGGATCGGTGCGATGGTGCGATCGCCCGAAAGGCGCTCGGTCAGACTCCGCGCTTCCGTCGTGCCGCCCAAAATCAATATGCGCATTGGGCTCGGCATCTCTCCAATCTCATGCGGCGCGTGCCATGACACAACCTATGACGCAAGCCGCGCGCTGGCTCACGCTCATCGGCATCGGCGAAGACGGGCGCGATGGGCTTTCTCCTGCCGCAGACCGTCTCATCGCGCAAGCGCGCTTCATCATCGGCGGCGCCCGTCATCTCGCTTTGCTCGGGCCAACCGAAGCCGAGACCATGGTCTGGCCATCGCCTTTCGAAAGCGGGATCAAAGAAATTCTGGCCCGCCGCGCCACAGAAATCTGCGTCCTCGCCTCGGGCGATCCTTTTCTTTATGGTGTCGGCTCTCTTCTCTCCGCCCATGTGCCGCCCGAAGAAATGATCTGCCTGCCGGCGCCGTCGTCGCTCAGCCTGGCCGCATCGCGCCTCGGTTGGGCTTTGCAGGAGTGCGAGATCGTCTCGCTGCATGGGCGGCCGTTCGAGCGGGTCATTCCGCATCTGCGGCCGCAGGCGCGCCTTTTCGTGCTTTCCTGGGATGAAACAACGGCGGAAAAGCTCGCGCAGCTTTTGCGCGCGCGACGGCTTGGCCACTCCCGGATGGTCATCCTCGAAGCCCTGGGTGGCCCGCGCGAAAAAATTTCACAAATGCGCGCCGAAACTTTCGAAGCCCACAGCATCGATCCGCTCAATCTTGTCGCGATCGAGATCGAAGCGGAACGTGATGCAGCTTACATCCCGCTGACGCCGGGCCTGCCCGACGAATGGTTCGAGAATGACGGCCAGATCACCAAGCGTGAGATCCGCGCGCTGACTTTGTCGGCGCTGGCGCCCTGGCCCGGCGCGCGTCTCTGGGATATTGGCGCTGGCTCCGGCTCGATCGGCATCGAATGGATGTTGGCGCATCCGCGCAATCGCGCTGTCGCCGTCGAGGCGCGCGACGATCGCGCCGCGCGCATCGCCCGCAATGCCGGAGCGCTCGGTGTGCCCGAACTCGCTATATTGGTGGGACGCGCGCCGGATCTCTTTCATCAATTGCCGGAGCCCGATGCGATCTTCATCGGCGGCGGCGGCGGCGAGGTGATCGATGCGGCTTACAAGATCTTGTCGCCTGGTCGCGTTTTGGTCGTCAATGCGGTGACGCTCGAAACGCAATCCTTCGTTGTCGAGCGCCATGCGCTTCATGGCGGGCGACTCATCATGATCGATATTGCGCAGGCCGATACGCTCGGGAGTTTTCGCGCCTGGCAAAAGGCGCGGCCCATCGTCCAATGGGTGGTGACAAAACCATGATCGCCATAGGCATCGGCTGCCGCCGCGGCGCAAGCAAAGAAGCAATCATAGCAATTGTCGCCGAAGCTCTGGCGCGCGCCGCGCTTGTGCCGGATTCTGCCCAGCTTTTCACTTATGACGGCAAGAGGGACGAAGCGGGCCTCGTCGCCGCCGCAAGCGAGCTTGCGATGCCGCTCGCTTTTCTCACCCTCGAAGCTTTGCGAGCCGTGGCCGACCATATTGCAACCCGTTCTGAAGCGGCAGAAAAGGCGCTCGGCATTTCTTCCGTGGCGGAAGCCTCTGCGCTTGCGGGCTGCGGCAGTAGCGGGCATTTGCTCTTGCCGCGCATCACTGGCGATGGGGTGACCTGCGCCATCGCTAAAGGAAACGACAGATGACGGTGCATTTCATCGGCGCCGGGCCTGGCGCGCCCGATCTCATCACTTTGCGCGGGCGCGATCTCATCGCCCGCTCGCCTGTCTGCCTTTATGCCGGATCGCTGGTCCCAAAAGAGCTGCTCGCCTATTGCCCCGCCGAGGCCCGCATCATCGACACCGCGCCTTTGGCGCTCGACGCGATCGTCGCCGAATTTTTCCGCGCTCATACAGAAGGGAAAGATGTCGCACGATTGCATTCGGGCGATCTCAGCATTTGGAGCGCCATGGGCGAGCAATTGCGCGAACTCGACCGCCGCGGCATTGCCTATACGATCACGCCCGGCGTGCCGAGCTTTGCCGCCGCAGCCGCCGCGCTGAAACGCGAGCTCACATTGCCCGAGGTCGCGCAATCTCTCATCTTGACCCGAACCGGCGGGCGCGCCTCCTCCGTGCCGGCCAAGGAAACTCTCTCGATCTTCGCCGCCAGCGGCACCACAATGGCGATCCATCTGTCGATCCATGCGATCGAGAACGTGGTCGCCGAGCTTCTGCCCTTTTACGGAGTTGATTGCCCGGTGGCAGTCGTCTATCGCGCCTCCTGGCCGGATGAGCAGATCATCGAAGCCACGCTTGCGACTATAGCTCAAGACGTGGCGGCGAGCGCGATGGAGCGCACCGCCATCATTCTCGTGGGCCCCGCCTTGGCGGCGCGCGATTTCCGCGCCAGCGCGCTTTACGATCTCGCCTATCAGCGGCGGTTTAGAGGGCAAGCTCAATGAAGGGCTCGGAACCCGGTCCTCGCGATGATATGGCCGTCGCGGTCGACAATGACGATTTCGAGATAGTGAGCACCGTCTTCGACCGCTTTCGCGGCAGTGCGCCAGGCGGCTTCGGCGATCTGCGCGGGAAGATCGATGCCGGCGCTCGTGGCAAGCTCCAGAGCTTCGAGGCCGGTATTGGCACTGCGGATGCGTTCTGCGAGCGCCGCATCGCCGCCGGCCGCGAGGGCTCGTTCGGCGAGAAAGCCGAGATCGACCGCGCCGCGGCGCGCATGCAGATCGAGCATGCCTTGCCCGAGCTTTGTCATCTTTGCAAAACCGCCGGCAATGGTGACGGTCTCGACCGGATGCCGGCGCAGATATTTCAGCAAGCCGCCGACGAAATCGCCCATGTCGATCAGTGCATCGTCAGGAAAATTGTGGAGGCGCTGAACGGCCTTTTCGGAAACAGCACCCGTTGCGCCGGCAATATGGCCAAAACCTTGGGCGCGGGCGACATCGACGCCGCGATGGATCGTATGGACCCAGGCGGCGCAGGAATAGGGCACGACAATGCCGGTCGTGCCGAGAATCGACAGGCCGCCCAATATGCCCAAGCGCGGATTGAGCGTCTTTTGCGCCAGTTCTTCGCCATTCGGAATCGAGATCTCGACGATCGCATCAGCCGCGCATCCATGGAGGCGTGCGACCTCAGTGATATTGTCGATCATCATGGCGCGCGGCACGGGATTGATGGCGGGCTCGCCCGGCGGCAATGGCAGGCCGGGTTTCGTGATGGTGCCCACACCTGGCCCGGCGCGAAAAGTCACGCCGGCCCCGCGCGGCGCCAATCGCACCGTCGAGACGACGAGCGCGCCATGCGTCACATCCGGATCATCGCCGGCGTCCTTGATCACGCCGGCGCTGGCATAGCCTTCGCCCAGCTCGGCACATGCCAGCGCGAACTGCGCGCGCGCCCCGCCGGGCAGGACAATCTCGACCGGATCGGCGAATTGGCCGGTGAGCAAGGCGCCGAAGGCGGCGCGCGTCGCCGCCGTCGCGCAACTGCCCGTCGTCCAGCCATAGCGCAACGGCCTGTTGATCGGCTCCTGATCCATAGTGCCAGCGATAGCGCCCGAAGCGTCATGTCGAAACAAGGAAATTGGCGCAAACAGGGAAATCGCGGATGAGCGCGCCCGCCTCACCGCCCTCCGGCCTTTTGATCGCGGCGCCGCGCTCCGGCAGCGGCAAGACGGTGCTGACACTCGGCCTTTTGCGCGCCTTGCGCCAACGCGGCCTGCGCATCATGGGTGCGAAATGCGGCCCGGACTATATCGATCCGGCCTTTCATACTGCTGCGACCGGAAGGCCGGGCCTCAATCTCGACAGCTGGGCGATGGCGCCGGCGCTGTTGCAATCGCTCGCCGCCGCAGTGGCCGAAGACGCCGATCTTATTCTCTGCGAGGGGCTGATGGGGCTCTTCGACGGCGTCCCGGCGGAGCCCGGGCGGAGCGGCTCCTCCGCTGATATCGCTGCCGCGTTCGGCTGGCCGATCCTTCTCATTCTCGACGTCAGCGGCCAGTCGCAATCGGCTGCGGCCACGGCGCTCGGCTGCGCTTCTTTCGATCGGCGCCTGCATATCGCCGGCGTCATCTTGAACCGCATCGGCAGTCTGCGGCATCAAATGCTGGCGACGGAGGCGATCGAGCGGATCGGCCTGCCGGTTCTCGGCGCGCTCCGCCGCGCCCCGGAGATCGCTTTGCCGGAGCGCCATCTCGGGCTCGTGCAAGCCGCCGAAACTTCAGGGATCGAATTGATCCTCGATCGGCTCGCCGGCTTTGTCGAGACGCAGATCGATCTCGATCGCCTCCTCACCCTCGCGGCGCCGACGCGCCTGGAGCCCGCCGACGCCGCGCCGGCGCTAAAACCGCCAGGCCAGAGAATTGCGATCGCACGCGACGAAGCCTTCTCCTTCCTTTATCCGCATCTTCTCCAAGGCTGGCGCGCGGCCGGCGCGGAACTCAGCTTTTTCTCGCCGCTCGCGGACGAAGCGCCACCCTCGGATTGCGACTTCTGTTGGCTGCCCGGCGGCTATCCCGAACTTCATGCCGGCCGGCTCGCCGCGGCAACGCGCTTTCTCAAAGGGACACGCAGCTTCGCAGCGAGCCGGCCGGTCCATGGCGAATGTGGCGGCTATATGGTGCTCGGCTCCGGCCTCATCGATGCCGAGGGCAACCGCCATGCGATGGCGGGCCTCCTCGGCCTCACCACCTCTTTCGAGAAGCGGCGGCTCACTCTGGGCTATCGTGAAGCGGAGCTCTTGGCCGACACTCACTTAGGCAGGCGCGGCGCGCTTCTGCGCGGTCATGAATTCCATTATGCGACGATTGCCGAAAAGGGAGAGGACGAGCCCTTGGCGATCCTGAGTGACGCCTATGGCTCGACGCCGAGCCTAGCGGGCAGTGTCCGCGGACAAGTCTCCGGGAGTTTCTTTCATGTGATCGCGGCCGCGTCGACCCTCTGAAGGGCGGCAGATTCACCCTTTGAAACGGATCGTCGTTTTCACGCTTCCGCCATGCCAAGATCTACTCTACAGCAATTCCCTCAATGGCCGAATTGGACGGAAGGGACCCAAGCCGATGGCGTGCGAACCTTCGCCTTGAAGGAAAGCCGCACGCCTTATAGCTGGAGCGCTTTCATGCATCGTCTCGAACCGAAAGCGCCCGACGCGTGATATTTTCCCTGGGGCATATTCTGCGGCTTGCGCGGGCGGGCTTCGTTCTCGCCCGCGCCGGCGTCTTCAGCCATATCGATCTCGCGAGCCTGCCGATCTCCGCTCATGTGCCTTTCGCTTTGGCGAAGCTCATCGCGCGGCGGCCCAAAGGCCCGGTCATCGACGTTTTGCCCGAGGCGATCGCCCAGCTCGGCCCGTCTTATGTGAAGCTCGGACAGTTTTTGGCGACGCGGCCGGATGTCGTCGGCCCGGAGGTCGCCCTAAGGCTCGAACGTCTGCAAGACCGCATGGCGCCTTTTCCGCGCGAACAGGCGGTGAAGACGATCGAGGCTGCCTTCGGCCGAGGGATCGATCAGCTCTTCGTGGAATTCAGCGAGCCGGTCGCAGCCGCCTCCATCGCGCAAGTCCACAAAGCGCGCGTCCGCGATGGAAAGGGCGAGCGCGAGGTCGCCGTCAAAGTCCTGCGCCCCGGCATCGAGCGCCGCTTCCGGCGCGATCTGTCCGATATGTATTTTGCGGCGCATATCGCCGAACTCTGGTTTCCCGAGACGAAGCGGCTGAAGCCGGTCGAAGTCGTCGATACGCTCGCCCGCACGGTGAAGATCGAAATGGATTTTCGCCTCGAAGCCGCGGCGGCCTCCGAATTCGCCGAAAACACCGCGGGCGAAAGCGACTTCCGCGTGCCCCGTGTCGATTGGGACCGCACCGAGCGGGAAGTCTTGACGCTCGAATGGATCGACGGCATTCCGCTCTCGGATGCGCCAGCGCTCGGCCGCAAGGGCTATGATCTGCCGGCGCTGGCGCGCATCATCATTCAATCCTTCTTGCGGCATGCGATGCGCGACGGCTTCTTTCATGCCGACATGCATCAGGGCAATCTCTTCATCGATCCGGAAGGCCGGCTGACGGCCGTCGATTTCGGCATTATGGGCCGGCTCGGCCGGATGGAGCAGCGCTTCCTCGCCGAGGTCATCTTCGGCTTCATCACCCGCGATTACCGGCGCGTTGCCGAAGTGCATTTCGAGGCGGGCTATGTGCCGCGCCAACATGCGGTCGAGGATTTCGCGAGAGCCTTGCGCGCCATCGGCGAGCCGATCCATGCCCGCCCCGCCGATCAGATCTCGATGGCCAAGCTCCTCACGCTGCTGTTCGAAGTCACCGCTCTCTTCGACATGAAGACGCGCACCGAGCTCGTGCTTTTGCAGAAGACCATGGTGGTCGTCGAAGGCGTCGCGCGCTCCCTCGATCCCAAGCTCGACATGTGGTCGGCGGCGGAGCCCGTGGTGCGCTCATGGATCGAGGAGAATCTCGGGCCGATCGGCCGGCTCGACGATGCGCGTCGTGCGGCCTTCTCGCTCGCCAAATTCGCCGCCGCCCTTCCCGCCACTCTGTTGCGGGCTGAAAATATCGTGAACCAGCTCGAAAGAACGGCGGAAGGCGGCTTCGAACTGTCCGAGGCGGCCATCGACAAGATTAGCGCGGCGCATGCGCGCGCCTTGCGCCCCGGCCATCTCGCGCTTTGGGTGATCGCCTTGGCCTTGATCGGCTATTTTATTCTGCATTGAGCGCGAGGCGGCCAAGCTCGCCACGATCGACGCCTTGCCCTATCCATCGCGCTCACGCCGCGCACACAAATATGATAGATCTTTACCGGCCATAGAAGCATAGGATCGGGCATGGCGCTCGCGGGCAAACGCATTCTGATCATCATCGGCGGCGGCATTGCTGCCTATAAGGTGCTCGAACTCATCCGCCGGCTGCGCGAGCAAGGCGTGGAGCTTCGGGTCGTCATGACCGAGGCCGCCAAAAACTTCGTGACGCCGCTTTCTGTGGCGAGTCTTGCCGGCGGCAAAGTCTTCGACGATCTGTTTTCGCTGACGGATGAGACGGAGATCGGCCATATCCAATTGTCGCGCGATGCCGATCTTCTCGTCGTGGCGCCGGCGACTGCCGATCTTCTCGCAAAAATGGCGCATGGGCTCGCCAATGATCTCGCCTCGACGCTTCTGCTTGCGACCGATAAGAAGATCCTCGTCGCCCCGGCGATGAATCTGCGCATGTGGCTGCATCCGGCCACGGCGCGCAATGTGGCGGGTTTGCGCCAAGACGGCGTCCTCTTCATCGGTCCCGAGGAAGGCGACATGGCCTGCGGCGAATATGGACCCGGCCGGATGAGCGAGCCGGCGACGATTCTGGCGGCGATCGAGCACGCGCTGGACAGCGAGACGGCCATTCCGCTGCCGCCGGCTCTGCGCCGGCCGCGGATGGCGGGGCCGCTCGCCGGACGCCGCGTCATCGTCACCTCCGGCCCCACGCATGAGCCGATCGATCCGGTGCGCTATATCAGCAACCGTTCATCCGGCAAGCAGGGCCATGCGCTTGCTGTGGCGGCAGCGGCGGCGGGCGCCGAAGTTATCCTCGTCAGCGGCCCTGTCGCGCTGCCGGATCCAGCGGGGATCGAGACCCGGCATGTCGAAACCGCCGCCGAAATGTTCGCCGCGGTTGAAGCGGCCCTGCCGGCCGATATGTTCATCGCTGCAGCGGCTGTCGCCGATTGGCGGGTGGCGGAAGCGGCGACGGACAAGATCAAAAAGGGGACCGGCGGCGCGCCAGTCCTCCCGCTCGTCCAAAATCCGGATATTCTTGCCTCGGTCGCGCGGCATGGCAGTGCGCGTCCGCGGCTCGTCGTCGGATTTGCGGCGGAGACTGTCGATGTTCTCGCCCATGCCCAAGCCAAGCTGGCGCAGAAGGGATGCGATGTGATCATCGCCAATGACGTAAGCCTTGAAGCCGACGTGATGGGAAGCGATGAAAATCAGGTGACGATCATTACGCAGACGAAAATCGAAGCTCTGCCGCGCCTGCGCAAAGATGAAGTTGCGAAGCGGCTCGTCGCGCGCTTCGCGGAGCTACTTCAAGCGATGCCCCAAGTTATGTCCCAAGTTATATCCAAGGACGGTTCCGATGCATGAGGCGGCCGCCACAGTCGCGATTGCGATCCGCCTGCTGCCGCATGGCGCCGGCTTGCTTTTGCCCGCCTATCAAAGCGCTGGCGCCGCCGGCTTCGACTTGGTCGCGGCCGTGGCGACGGACAGCAAGATCGTCATCGAGCCCGGCGCCCGCCATCTCGTGCCGACCGGGATCGCCTTGCAGCTTCCGCAAGGGTTCGAGGCACAGGTGAGGCCGCGCTCGGGGCTCGCCTTGGAGCATGGCGTCACCGTCTTGAACGCGCCGGGAACGATCGATTCCGATTACCGGGGTGAAATCTGCGTTCTCCTCGCCAATTTCGGCAGCGACCCCTTCGAAGTGAGCCGCGGCGTGCGAATTGCTCAATTGATCGTCGCGCCGGTGGTCCGTGCCGCCTTGACCGTCGTGCAGGAACTCGACGGCACCGGGCGCGGCACGGGTGGGTTCGGATCGACCGGAACCACCTCTTGCCTGGAGAAGGGCGGATGATTCTTCTCGCTCGCCGCAGCCTGCTCGCGCTGGCCGCCGTTGCCGATGTCGCACTCCACGCAAGGCCGCAACCAGTCGCGGCCAAGGCGCTCGCCGGCCGCCTCAACCTGCCGCCTCGGCATCTCGAAACCCTGCTGCAAACTCTGGTCCGCGCCAATATTCTGAAAGGTGTCCGCGGTCCCCGCGGCGGCTATGAGCTGGCGCGCGAGCGCCGCCGCATCAGCGCCGCGGAAGTCGTCCGGGCCGTGATGGCCGATACCGCTAACGAGTTGGAGGAGGCGCATGAAAACCGCTTCATCGATTTGATCGTCGGCCCGATCGTCGAGCGGGCGGGCCAAGCCTTTTTAAACGAGCTCGAGGCCGTGACCATCGACGACATCTGCCAAAGCGCCTGTGACAAGAAGATTTTTCCCGACGATTTGCCGCGGCCAGATTTCACGATTTGAGTATGATGTTTCCTCTTAACCCCGGCTTTTGGCCGGCTTGTCGGAATTTACCGGGGAAGTTTAGTTGACAAAAAAGCTGGAATAATATTGCATGGCCCGATGGTAGCGAGCCGTTTCGTTTGAGCGTCGGTTGAAAAAAGCTGTCCGGCGTCTTCGGCCTCAGCGATGCGGTCATGAACTGATCATGAGCACTGTCGTCAGGAGGAGGACACCATGGCGCAAGCAGCAGTGAAAGAGGCCGAGAGCCTCGCCCCCGCCCATCTGCCGGGGCGCGGACGCATCTATGATTCCATCATCGACACGATCGGCGACACGCCGCTCGTCAGGCTGAACAAGATCGCCAAGGAAAAGGGCGTCAAGGCTAATCTTCTCGCCAAACTCGAATTCTTCAATCCGATCGCCAGCGTGAAGGATCGTATCGGGGTCAATATGATCGCGGCGATGGAAGCCGCCGGCACGATTTCGCCCGGCAAATCCGTGCTGATCGAGCCGACCTCCGGCAATACCGGCATTGCGCTCGCCTTCGTCGCCGCGGCGCGCGGCTACAGGCTCATCCTCGTGATGCCGGAATCGATGTCGATCGAGCGGCGCAAAATGCTGGCACTTCTCGGCGCCGAACTGGTCCTCACACCTGCCCCGCAGGGCATGAAGGGCGCCATCGCCAAGGCGCAGGAGCTTGTCGCATCGACCCCCAATGCGGTGATGCCGCAGCAATTCGAAAACCCGGCCAATCCGGACATCCACCGCCGCACCACGGCGGAGGAGATCTGGAACGACACCAATGGCGAGATCGATGCCTTCGTCTCTGGCGTCGGCACTGGCGGGACGATCACTGGCGTTGCGCAAGTCTTGAAGCCGCGCCGGCCCAGCCTGCGGATCGTTGCGGTCGAGCCGGAAGATTCGCCGGTGCTCTCCGGCGGCCAGCCCGGCCCGCATAAGATCCAAGGCATTGGCGCCGGCTTCGTGCCGTCGATCCTCGATCGTGCCCTGATCGACGAAGTCGTCACTGTCGGCAATCAGACAGCTTTCGATACCGCCCGCCTCGTCGCGCGGCTCGAAGGCATTCCGGTCGGCATCTCCTCGGGCGCCGCGGTCGCCGCCGCCATCGAAGTCGGCCTGCGGCCGGAATTCGAAGGCAAGAACATCGTTATCATCATCCCCTCCTTCGCCGAACGCTATCTCTCGACTGCGCTCTTCGAGGGGCTGTGACCCCAAGCCAGGGTTTCTCGCGACCCCTGCCCGGATGACATTTTTGAATTTTTGCGGCTGCGCCGGTAGGAATTCCTTCCCATCGGCGCAGTTATGTTCACGTCGCCGAGGCGGAGAGCAGATGCGGCGCCGGGGCGAGCGGGACCGCCGTGCCATTATTGATTTCCATGATCGCAAGGCCGCGGTCGTTGAGACCATTGGGGCGGAAGCGGAAGACGCCGTCGGCGCCGTTGAAGCCGGCGTGATTGGTGAGAACGGCTGCGGAGAAATGATCCGGACCCGGCCGATGGGCCAACGCGACGGCAAGCGACACGGCATCATAGCTGAGCGTCGCGATACGCGTCGGGTCCGATCCGAATTTGGCCCGATATCGCCCGGCAAAGGCGTTGAAGCCGGTATTGTCCGGCGCCGCGAACCAGGCACCCTGCAGCGCCGGCAGTGAGAGCACGCGCACGTCATTCCACAAGCCGGTGCCGAGGATCTGCACTTTGTGCGGGTCGATGCCATTGGCGGTGAGCGCCTGCGCCACCGCCGGCATGGCGCCGGCCTGGTCGGAGATGAAGAGCGCATCGATCTGATTGCCGAGCGCGGCAATCTTCTGGACCGCGGCATTCACCGTCTGCGGCTGATAATGCTCGATCTCCATGACCCTCACGCCGCGGCGTGCCGCCACCTGCTGGAATTCGGCTTCGGCGATGCGGCCGTAGTCATTATCCGGAATGAGCGCGGCGAAGGATTTCTTGCCCTTCGAGGCCGCAAAATCGACGATGCGATCGACATAGCTTTCGACGAGAAAGGACAAGAGATAGACGCCGGCTTGGGCAACCGACGCATCCGTCGAAAAGGCGATCATCGGTTTATGGGCGCCGCCCACGACCTGGGCCGCAGCGCGCACATTGGGCGAGAAGAGCGGCCCGATGATCAAATCGGCGCCGTCGGAAACGGCGGCATGGGCAGCCGCAGTGGCGCCCTCAGGCGTCGACTGATCGTCTTTGACGAGCAAAGTAACGTCCGTATTGCCGGCTTCCGAAAGCGCGAGATCGGCGGCATTGCGCAAAGAAATGCCGACGGCGCTCGGATTTGTGCCCTGCGTCAAAGGGAGAATCAGGGCGACCTTCACAGGGCCATTGCCCATCTGGCTGCTGCCCTGCGGCGCCGGCAGCGGCTGCGCTTGGACCGGATCGACCGGCGCCGCACCCGTCACATCATCGCCGGTGCCGCCCTGGTTCGCCATATTCACCGAACCGCAGGCAGCAAGGCTCAAGAGGCCCGCGATCGCCGCAACCCGCGTCAGCGCGGCGCAAAATTCGCGCAATGCAAAGCCCCGCGTCCCGATCCGGGCGGGCCAGTTGGAAAGCTCATTGGGCAAGGCGTGACTCCCTGCGGCGCGTCGCATCCGGCTCGTCCTTTCGCGACACTTTTCGACAGGCTGGCTCCATCTCCTGCGCTCACCCTCGGATCGGACCGCGCGAAACAGACACCTCAACTTCTCGGATCTTTCAGACATAATATCGCGCGCCGTGCAATGGAAAGTAAACGGGGGCCTGTGGGGACCGAAATCGGTCTTGCCGCCACAAGCGACATGTTCTATTTGTAGAACACTTGGACGATATATAGAACCCTTCGTTCAATCATCGGCGACGAGGCGCGTCATGAACGAGGATATGTTGAAGAAATCGGCCCTTTTTCACGGCGCGACGCCGCCGCGGCCGATCGTCGGCACGAATGCGAGCAGCTTCACGGCCTTTGGCCTGAAGGCGGAAGCCGAGCCGCTTTCGCCCGGCCTTCATGTCGTTGCCACGCCGATCGGCAATCTCGCCGATATTTCGCTGCGCGCGCTGGCGACCCTCGCGGCCGCCGATGCGGTCGTCGCGGAAGACACGCGGGTCACCAAAAAGCTGTTGGCGCATTACGGCATTGCGACGCCGCTTGTCGCCTATCACGAGCACAATGCCGCGGTGATGCGGCCGCATCTTCTTGCAAGGCTTGCGAGCGGCGTGGCCTTGGCGCTCGTCTCCGACGCCGGCACGCCTTTGGTCTCCGATCCCGGCTATAAGCTCGTTGCCGCGGCTGTGGCCGATAATATTCCGGTGACCAGCGTCCCCGGCGCCTCGGCCGTGCTGGCAGCCCTCGTCGTCGCCGGCCTGCCGACCGATCGTTTCTTCTTCGAAGGGTTTCTGCCGACGAAATCCGTCGGGCGGCGGCAGCGCATCGCCGAGCTTGCGGCCATTCCCGGTACGCTGGTGTTTTTCGAATCGCCGCATCGTGTGGCCGAGACGCTTGCCGATCTTCATGCCGTCCTCGGCCTGCGCGAGGCGGCGCTGGCGCGCGAACTGACCAAACATTTCGAAACCGTGCGGCGCGGCTCGCTTGCCGAGCTTGCGACGGCGCTGGCCGAGGAGCCGCCGCCGAAGGGCGAGATCGTGCTCCTCGTCGCGCCGCCTTCGGCAGATGTCGCGGTTCCCGACGCGGCCGATCTCGATGTGAAAATCGGCAAGGCGCTGGAGACTTTGTCGGTCAAGGAGGCGGCGGCGGTCGTCTCGGCCGAGACCGGACAGCCGCGCCGAAAAGTCTATGCACGCGCGATCGAAATTTCCGCGCGCACGAGATAGAGCATGATGCCGAAAAGCTGGCTCGGGTTTTCGGATGAGATCATGCGGTCAAACAAGCGCATGATCGGCCTATTGTAGCGGCCGCCACGAGGGCGGCGGTGTCAGGGTCTTTTTTCTCGCGTGCCTAGCGGCGGATGAACACGTAGAATTGGACGGCATAAAATCGGCGGACCTTTAGATCACTTGTCTCGTATTGGAATACGAGCGACTTCCGGAGTTTGCGCGAGAATTTCTCTGTAATAAGAGGCGACCGTATCTTTTTTGAAATTCGGGGGAATTAATAGTTCTCCCTCTTTCGAATTGAGTGCTTCTACATACCATCCGGCGCGCCCCCAGATAATACTTACGATATAGGTATGACCGCGTGCACATAAGGGACAAATAACTGACGCCGAACCAAACAAGCGCTGGCCTTCTTTGATGTGGGGAGCGACGAGCGGAGTATTAAATAGGTTTTGCGGGCCTCCTGATGTGTGCGGCCTCAAAAAATCAAATGTTGCAACCGGAATTGGCAGCGGGTCATGAGCATCCGGACCGGGATTAGCATTAACATATGTCCTCGGATCATCCATGTTCCAAAGAACCACAGACCACTTTATGTCACGCGCAAGCGCCGCAGATTGATTCACCAAAACTAATGCTGGAGACGCTGGATAGATAAAACGAAGCGTCACATCCGGCTGTTCAGAAATCGCTGGCGGCACAATCGGCCCGGCAGCAAGCGTTCGCGGCTTTGTACCGATAACCAACATTGTTGGGGTAATGTTGCCAATAGGCCTTGGCGGTCCCAAGTCAATTCGTAATGCCGTTGTGGACTCGATCGAATGCTTCAGAAGTCTCGCGCCTGCGTCGTCCGGGTTAACAAGAATGCCGTCAACCCCCGACGCTAGGAAGCCGCCCTCGCCGATGTAGCTTGGCCATTCAAGGCGTTTAAAGAGCTGGTCAAAACTAGCCGCCAACTTAGAGCATTCCTGCCTGTTGCAGGCAATGTGAATGGAATACTGGCCCTTGCCTCGCATCAAAGCATACAGATTGTCACTTTGGGCATCGGTGAGCGCGTCCCACGTCCACCTGTTGCCGTCAGGTGCGCCGGACGGCCAGAAATACCACGCGGCACCGGCGCAAAAAATAAGCGCCCCTAATGCCATGGCTAGGATCGGGCCAAACACGGCTTTTCTTTTTCCTTCTTCATGGAGAGAAAGAATCACGACCACGATGATCGTCAGCAAGAATACAGCTATGCCGCCCCAGAAAAGCAGCCCCGAAGTAACCGGTTCTAATTTGAGATAGCTAGGCGCCGCCATCATGGCTACGCCGAAAGCAGGACCAGCGATCCAACCTGCCAAGATAGCGATATGACGATCAATGTTAGGCATCTCCGCCATCCTGATCGGAGGCGCGGCCTATCGCAAGCCTTCTGACGATTGCGTCATAATACCGGAAATTTGCAATTTTTTGGATGAGATCATGGGATAAAATAAAGTTATAAGGCGTAGCCGTGAGCTAATGACATCGTACTCCAAAGGCGTCCAAAAAAGGCAGCAAGCGCTGGCGGCAGGCCGGCGCGCGGAAACCGTCGCCGCTCTCTTCCTGCGCTTCAAAGGCTACCGCATTCTCGCCCGCCGCTATTGCATCGCGGGCGGCGAGATCGATCTCATCGCCCGCAAATTCGACTCGATCGTCTTCGTCGAAGTCAAGATACGGCCGAATTTGACAGAGGCTCTGACCGCGATCGACGCGGCGAAGTGCAGGCGTATTTCCCGCGCGAGCGCGCATTGGCTCGCCGCCAATCCCTGGGCGGCGCGCCTCACTCTGCGCGGCGATGCAATCTGCCTCGCGCCCTGGCGCTGGCCGCGCCATGTGATTGCTGCGCTGCCTTTGGATATCGGGTAAAATTCGCCGTCGCGACGGGACTTTCGTCACAATGGACCGGCTATATGAGGCCGCTTCGCCACTTCGCGTTCAATGCCGAAATTTTGCGCCGAAGTATTATGTAATGAAAGTGATGGACTGAGATCCATTCTATGAGCGGATTTGACTATGAGCAGATTTGAACGGGCTTTGCGCTCCCCCGCGCCGCCCGCGCAGATTACCGAGGCGAGCGCTGCCCCATCGGGCATTGCGACGAGCGGCTATGGAATCGCCGCCGATCTCATCGCCGTGCTCGTCGCCGTCACCAATGGCGATCCGCGCGTTCTGACGCTTCAAGACGCCCGCGCACTGCCTTCGGGGCCGTTCGAGCTGGAGCATCGCTCGCTGCAATTCGGTCTGCGCGCCTGGGTCGAGCGGCAGACCCGTCATCCGCTCGGCTATGTCGAACAGCTCTACACATTCGCCGATCGCGACCGCGGCCTTGGGCCGGATCAGCGCGTCATTTCGATCAGCTATCTCGGCCTGACGCGGGAGGGCCCCGTCGCTGGTGATTATGAGGCGGGCTGGCGGAGCTGGTATGATTATCTGCCTTGGGAAGATCGGCGCATCGGCATTCCGCCGATGATCGAAGCCGTGCTCGTGCCGCATTTGAACGCATTTGCCGAGGCGGCACCGGATATCGCGGTCAAGCACGACCGGCTGAATCGCATCGCCGTGACTTTCGGGCTCGACGGAAGGCCCTGGAATGAAGATCTTGTCCTCCAGCGCTATGAGCTGCTTTACGAGGCGGGCCTCATCCCGGAGGCGCGGCGCAATCATCCGGAACTCGGCCCGGCGCCGGTGCCCGGCCAGAGCATGATCCTCGACCATCGCCGCATTCTTGCAACCGGCATTGCGCGGCTTAGAGCCAAGATCAAATATCATCCGGTCGTCTTCGAATTGATGCCGGAGACCTTCACTCTTCTGCAACTGCAGCGCTGTGTCGAGGCGCTTGGCGGAAGGCTGCTGCATAAGCAGAATTTCCGCCGCCTCATCGAGCAGCAGCAGCTCGTCGAGGAGACCGGCGAGCTGAGCCAGGAAACCGGCGGCAGGCCGGCCAAACTCTTCCGCTTCCGCCGCGACATTCTGACCGAACGCGCCATCGTCGGAACGAAGCTCCCCATTTCGCGGGCTTGACAAAACTTATGCTCAACCCCAGCATATGATCCAATAATGCTCAGGGGGAGTATAACGTCATGGCCACGTCTGCTCTTTTGTCGCGCAGCGAGGACCTTTCGCCTGGCCGGGAGGATCTTTTCGCCAAGGTCCGCCATGCGATCCCTGCGTTCGAATGGCCGGTTTTTGCCGCCGACATTGATGCGATCCTCACTCTGAAGAGGGAGCGCAATGCGGTGATCCTGGCGCATAATTATCAAACGCCGGAGATCTACCATTGCGTCGCCGATCTCGTCGGCGATTCTCTTGCGCTCGCCCGGGAGGCGACCAAGGTCGAGGCCGATGTCATCGTGCTGGCCGGCGTCCATTTCATGGCGGAGACGGCGAAGCTGCTCAATCCGGAGAAGAAAGTTCTCATCCCGGATCGCGCTGCCGGCTGCTCGCTCGCCGAATCCATCACGCCCGCAGATGTGCGGAGCCTGCGCCGCCGCTATCCCGGCGTGCCGATCGTCACTTATGTGAACACTTCGGCCGCGGTGAAGGCGGAATCCGACATCTGCTGCACCTCGGGCAATGCCCGCGCCATCATTGAATCGCTCGGCGTGCCGCGGGTCATCATGATCCCGGACGAATATCTCGCGCGCAATATCGCCGCCGAGACGGGCGTCGAGATCATCACCTGGGCCGGCCATTGCGAAGTGCATGAACGGTTCGGCGCGGCCGAAGTCGCGGAATTGCGCGAGGCGCATCCGGGCGTCACCGTGCTGGCGCATCCGGAATGTCCGCCGGAGGTCGTCGCGGCCTCGGATTTTTCCGGCTCGACGGCGGCGATCGCCGCCTATATCGGCCAGCGTCGGCCTGAGCGCCTCGCGCTCCTCACCGAATGCTCGATGAGCGACAATATCGCGATCCAATATCCAGAGCTCGAATTCATCCGCCCCTGCAATCTCTGCCCGCATATGAAGCGGATCACGCTGAAGAACATCCGCCGATCGCTCGAAACCCTTCAGCACGAGGTGACGATCGATCCGGCAACCGCCGCGCGGGCGCGCCGCGCCGTCGAGCGCATGTTGGCAGTTTGAGCTTGGCGATATGATCATGGACATCAAGAGCATAGACCAGCGTCCGCTCATCATCGGCGGCGGCTTGGCCGGGCTGATGACGGCGCTGCATCTCGCGCCCGAGCCGGTGGTGCTGCTCAACAAGACGCCACTCGGGGTCGAGACGTCGAGCGCTTTGGCGCAAGGCGGGATCGCCGCGGCGGTCGGGCCTGATGACGATCCGGCGCTGCAGATCGCCGACACGCTCGCCGCAGGCGACGGGCTCTGCGATGAAATTGCAGTGGAGCGCATCATCCGCTCGGGTCCGGCAGCGATCGAAGACCTGACCCGTTACGGCGTGCGTTTCGATCGCGGCGCCGATGGCAAGCTTCTGCTCGGGCTCGAAGCCGCGCATAGCCGCAAAAGGATTGTCCATGCCGGCGGCGATGCCTCCGGCCGCGAGATCATCCGCGCTCTGGTCGAAGCTGTACGGGCGACGCCCTCGATCACGCTGATCGAGGGCTTGGCCGCGCGGCGGCTGATCACCGAAGACGGCGCCGTGACGGGCCTCCTCGCCAATGGACCTTGCGGGCCGGTGCTTCTGCCGACGGGGCGCGTGGTGATTGCAACCGGCGGCATTGGCGGGCTTTTCCAGCATGGCACCAATCCGGCCGGCTCCTTCGGCCAGGGCCTCGCGCTCGCGGCGCGGGCTGGAGCACAGCTCGCCGATCTCGAATTCATCCAATTCCATCCGACCGCGCTCAATTCGGCAGGGTTTCCATTAAAGCTCATCAGCGAGGCTGTGCGCGGCGAAGGCGCCGTGCTTATCGATGAAACGGGTGCACGCTTCATGGCGAAAGTGCCCGGCGCAGAGCTGGCGCCGCGCGATGTCGTCGCGCGCCAGATCTGGCATCATATGATGGACGGCCATCACATCTATCTCGATGCGCGGCAGCTGAAGGGCGTCGATTTCCGCACACGTTTCCCGGCGATCACCGCGCTTTGCGCCGGCGCCGGCATCGATCCTTTGCGCGAGCCCATCCCGATCCGCCCGGCGGCGCATTATCATATGGGCGGCATCAAGGTCGATCTCGAAGGCCGCAGCTCGGTCGCGGGCCTTTGGGCCTGCGGCGAAGCCGCCTGCACCGGCCTTCATGGCGCCAATCGGCTGGCCAGCAATTCGCTGCTGGAAGCCGCCGTCTGCGGAAAATTCGTCGCCGAAAGCATCAAGGGAACACCCGCCAGGAGGCCCTCGATTGCGACCGTCGATGCTCTGCCGCCGCTGCGCAGCGATCCGGGTCCGGTGCGGCCAATTCTCTCCCGCGCGGCGGGGGTGCTGCGCGATCGTGCGAGCCTCGAAGCCGCGGCGGCAGCGCTTTATCCGCTTGTCACAGACAACGGCCCGGCCGCGGATGCGGCACTCGTCGGGCTGATGATCATTGTCGCGGCGTTGCGGCGCGAGGAGAGCCGCGGCGCTCATGCGCGCAGCGACTTCCCGCAGCATGACGAGACCCGCGCCTGGCAACGTACGATCGACCTCGCCGAATGTCTTGAGACGACGCACGCGCTCGTTCCCGATCTCGTCGCATAATAGGTCAGCAATGGGTGGACCGCCTCTTCCGCGGATCATGTTGGAGCCTCTGGTCCGCAACGCTTTGCTCGAAGACCTGGGCCGGGCCGGCGATCTCACGAGTGATGCGATCGTGCCGATCGACGCGCGGGCGGAGACGGCGCTCGTCGCCCGCCAGGCGGGCGTCATTGCCGGGCTCGATTTGGCCAGGCTGGCCTTCGAATTGATCGACCCGGCGATCGCTTTCGCGGTCACCAAAGCGGACGGCGCCGCCGTGGCGCCGGGCGATCTCGTTGCCACTGTCTCAGGACCGGCGCGGGGAATCCTCACCGCCGAGCGCGTGGCCCTCAATTTTCTCGGCCATTTGAGCGGAATCGCGAGCGCGACCGCCTCCATCGTTGCAGCGGTGCGCGGCACCAAGGCGCAGGTCGTCTGCACGCGCAAGACGACGCCCGGCCTGCGCGCAGTCGAGAAATATGCAGTGCGCATGGGCGGCGGCCACAACCATCGCTTCGGCCTCGATGATGCGGTGCTGATCAAGGACAATCATGTCGCCATTGCCGGCGGCGTCGCCGAGGCGCTGCGGCGGGCGCGAAAAAATACCGGCCATCTCGTCAAGATCGAGGTCGAAGTCGATTCGCTTGAACAGCTCGGCGAGGCGCTGGACATCGGCGTCGACGCCGTGCTCCTCGACAATATGGGGCCGGAGACGCTCGCCCAGGCCGTCGCCATGGTCGGCGGCCGGGCGATCACCGAAGCCTCGGGACGGGTGACGCCTGAGACCGCACCGGCGATTGCCGCGAGCGGCGTCAATCTGATCTCCATCGGCTGGCTGACGCATAGCGCCGCCGTCCTCGACATCGGCCTCGATTTTAGAGGCTAAGGCGCCCGCGCCAAATGACCTAATCGGTGAACGCCACCGCTTTGCGGAGGTCGCGAGTAGAGCGGGCCAGTAGCGCCTGACAAACGCCTAAGTTTGCTTGCTTTCGGCAATGCAATTCTCAATCTGTTTGTTTACCGAAAGCCCCCATAACGCCCGGTCTGCGTTGCGTAGCGTGCACCCCCAGTGTTTGGCGTATTCTCTCACCGCCGGAAGATACTCTTCGATATAGGCCTCTGCCGACCATTCATCGGTGTTGTATTTTTCCTTGGGCGAGCAGGAGGGAGAAAGCTTAAGCAATTCCAAGACTCGTTGGTCTATCATCGAGAACACCTCGGGATAGCAAACTGTCAAAATAGCCGCTGCCGCCGCTAACTTGATGCCTTGTATACCTTTCAAATCCTCCAGCGCCTCAATTCTGTTTCGATCGTCAGCTTTGCCCGCTTTCTCGACGGCTCGATTGATGATGCGCATATTTTCTTCATTGACAATTTTACAGTAGCTTTTCTTGATCCGGTCGAGTTTCCACTTCAAGATCAGCAAGACATCTCGCTGGGTTAATCTCGGCTCTTTCCAAGCGTCGGCAAGCTCTGGAAATACTCTGGATTCCGGTTCGTAACATTCCAATCCTATCTTCATGTTCTCCTCGGAAAATTTCTTCATATCTCCCTCCTCGTTTTGGTTATGAGCCGGGCAGAGCCGGCGAGAATAAAGGGATATTTGACTCAGCGGGCGGGCCAAAATTGACTTTCTTCTGCGTCTGCCTCTATAAGGCGCTCGGCTTTCAGCCTGCGCCTCCCCTCTTTTCGTCGCGCCCCTTCCGGCATGGCCGGAGGGCGGTTGTGCATTTGGAGCTCTTGGCGCGGCATCCCGCAGATTTCGAGACGGAGCAATAAGGTGAAGCGGACCTATCAACCGAGCAAACTGGTGCGCAAGCGTCGGCATGGCTTTCGTGCCCGTATGGCGACCGTCGGCGGGCGCAAGGTCATCGCGACCCGCCGGGCGCGCGGCCGCAAGCGGCTCTCCGCCTGAGATCACGCCTTCGAAACCCCATCCAGCCCATTTCCTCCAAAATCTTTTCGGACGGGCGCCTGTCGCGGGAACGGCCATGCGGGAGCCCCGGAATGCCGGCAGCGAAGAGGACACCCGGCTGAAGGTCCGCCGGCGCCCGCCGGCGCGGCTGAAAAAAAGGGCTGACTTTATCCAAGCCGCCAAGGGGCAGCGCGCGCAAGGGCGTTCTTTCAGCTTGCAGGCGGTCCGCCGCAAAAGCGAGACCGAACCCGGCCCGCCGCGCTTCGGCTTCACCGTCACGAAAAAGACCGGCGGAGCGGTGGCGCGCAATCGGATCCGCCGCCGCCTGAAAGAAGCGCTGCGGCTGGCGCCGGGCCTTTCGGCGCGCCCGGGCTATGATTATGTAATCGTCGGACGGCAAGCGGCTCTGCAACAAGAGTTTGCCGCGCTGCAAGAGGAGCTGGCGCGCGCCATCGCCGAAGTTCACGCTCGCCCAAGTGCCGCGCGCCCCCGGGTGCCGTGCACGGTTAAATCTCGACGCCATTCGGTCTACGCCGCCCCATCCAAAATGAAGGATTAGGTTTTGCCGTCATGACGCAGGACAATAAAAACCTCTATCTTGCGATCGCGCTTTCGATCCTCGTCATCATCGGCTGGAATTATTTCTACGGCGCGCCGCAGCTCCAAAAAGCACGCCAAGCCCAGACGCAGCAGCAGAATGTGCCGCCGCAGCCAGGCACCCAAGGGACCACGCCCGCGCTCGAGCCTGGAAAAGCCCCGAGCCCTGCACCGCAGCCACTCACGATAAATGAGGCAGCGGGCGCTACGGAAACGCGGGCCGCGGCTTTGGCTGCTTCACCGCGCATAAAACTCGACACGGCGAGCCTTTCCGGATCGATCGATCTCAAAGGCGCGCGGATCGACGACGTTTTACTGAAGGCCTATCGCGAGACGATCGATCCGCACAGTCCGAACATCGTGCTGCTGTCGCCGACGGGATCGCCGCACGCCTATTATGCGGACATAGGCTTCGTCGCGAAACCCGGCGAATCGCTCGTTCTGCCCGGGCCCAACACACTCTGGCGTGCCGACCAGGAAACGCTGACCGCGGCAACGCCCGTCACGCTGACCTATGACAATGGCCATGGCCTGATCTTCCACCGCAAGATCTCGGTCGACGACCGCTACATGTTCACCATTAGCGACAGTGTCGAAAACAAGAGCGGCGCTGCGGTGACGCTTTATCCTTATGCGCTGGTCTCGCGGCACGGCAAGCCGCAGGTCTCAGGCTATTCGGTTCTGCATGAAGGCATGGTCGGCGTGATCGGCGATTCCGGCGTTCAGGAGCCGACCTATGATTCGATCGAAAAGCAACCGAAGGCAACTCAAGAGCTCGCGGGAACGGGCGGCTGGCTAGGCTTCACCGACAAATATTGGGCGGCGGTCGTCATTCCCGATCAGCATATTCCCTTCCAAGGGACCTTCTCGGCGCGCGGGACTGCGAGCAAGATCTATCAAGCGGATTTCCTCGGAACCGACGGCATGACGATCGCGCCCGGCGCGACCGCGGAGGCCACCTCGCGCATCTTTGCCGGCGCTAAGGAGACGCAGACGCTTGACCTGTACGAAGCCGATCTCGGTATCAAGAAATTCGACCTTTTGATCGACTGGGGCTGGTTCTATTTCATCACCAAGCCGATGTTTCGGCTGCTCGATATCATCTATAAATTCACCGGCAATTTCGGCGTAGCGATCCTCATCGTCACGGTTCTCATCAAGGGAGCCTTTTTTCCGCTCGCCAATCGCAGCTATCTGTCGATGGCGAAAATGAAGGCGGCGCAGCCGCAGATGACCGCCATACGCGAACGCTTCGCCGACGATAAGGTGAAGCAGCAGCAGGAATTGATGGACCTCTACAAGCGGGAGAAGATCAATCCCGTCGCCGGCTGTCTGCCGATGCTGATCCAGATTCCCGTCTTCTTTTCGCTCTATAAGGTTCTGTTCATCACGATCGAAATGCGCCACGCGCCATTCTTTGGCTGGATCAGGGATCTGTCGGCGCCCGATCCGACCAATGTCTTCAATCTCCTCGGACTCTTGCCCTATGACCCGACGACGCTGCCTTTGGTCGGGCATTGGCTCGCGATCGGCGTCTGGCCGCTGATCATGGGCTTTTCCATGTTCATCCAGATGAAGATGAACCCCGAGCCGCCGGATCCCGTACAAAAGCAGATGTTCACCTGGATGCCGGTGATCTTCACCTTCATGCTCGGCACATTCTCATCCGGCCTGGTGATCTATTGGACATGGAACAATATTCTGTCCGTGTCGCAGCAAGCGCTGATCATGCATCGGGCCGGCGTGAAGGTCGAACTGTGGGACAATCTCATCAATATGTTTCGCAAAAAGGCGACGACGTGAGGGTTTGCGGACATAGGCAGCCGACTGCTTCGGCCGATGGGTGAGGCGAGAGAGCTTCACCATGCTTCACCACTTCATAGGGCCAAGAATCACGGGGCCATGAACGATCACGCCGCCGGTTTAGAGGATACGCAGGATTTTCGGGAAGCCGGCAAAAAGCTCTTTGCCGGCGCCTGCGATTTCATTTGGGCGGCGACCGATATCGCGCAATTGCCGCCGGCCGGGGCGCCCGAGATCGCCTTTGCCGGCCGCTCCAATGTCGGCAAATCCTCGCTTCTCAACGCGCTCACCAATCGCAAATCGCTGGCGCGCACCTCCAACACGCCCGGCCGCACGCAGGCGCTCAATTTCTTCGCCTTGGGACCGAGCGCCGAGACGCCGAGGCTGCGCCTCGTCGACATGCCGGGCTATGGCTATGCCGCCGCCGCCAAGGAGAAGGTCGCGGCCTGGACAAGCCTCATGCAAGCCTATCTGCGCGGCCGCGCCAATCTTTTGCGCGTCTTCGTTCTCGTCGACGGACGGCATGGGTTGAAGCCGCAGGATTTCGAAATGCTCGATCTGCTCGACCGCGCCGCGGTCTCTTATCAGATCGTGCTCACTAAGGCCGATGCGGTGAAGAAAGGCGAAATGGCCGTCCGTCTCGCCGAGACACAAGCGGCTCTGTCGCAACGTCCGGCCGCCTTTCCAGAGATCCTCTTCACCTCGTCGCATGAGGGCGAAGGGCTCGACGCGCTGCGCTCCGCCATCGCAAGGCTCTTGAGCGAACATGGCTCATGAACAGCTTTGCGGCACGCCGCATTGAGCCCGTCACATCGAACCGTTACAAATGACCATTGCCGCCGGATGCCGAGAATGACCGAAGCGCTCCCAGTGAACCCGCAGGAACAAGCCGAAATCCTGATGCAGGCACTGCCGCATATGCTGCGCTATGACGATGCGATCGTCGTCGTCAAATATGGCGGCCATGCGATGGGCGACGACCAGGTCGCCCGCAGCTTCGCCCGCGACATGGTTCTGCTCGAACAGTCGGGCGTCAACCCGGTCGTCGTCCATGGCGGCGGCCCACAGATCGGCGCCATGCTCGGCAAGCTCGGCATAAAATCGGAATTTGCCGGCGGTCTGCGCATCACCGATCGCGCCACCGTCGAGATCGTCGAAATGGTGCTCGCCGGCTCGATCAACAAGCAGATCGTCGGCTTCATCAATGCCGAAGGCGGGCGCGCGATCGGGCTCTGCGGCAAGGACGGCAATATGGTCATCGCCAACAAGATGGAGCCAGCCATGCGCGCCACTGCCAGTGGCGCGGAAGAAGAGATCGATCTCGGCTTCGTCGGCGAGCCGGCGAAAGTCGACACGACGGTCCTCGATTCCGTGCTCCACCGCGAATTGATTCCCGTGCTCGCGCCCGTGGCGCAGGGGTTCGACGGCGAGACCTATAATATCAATGCCGACACTTTCGCCGGCGCCATCGCCGGCGCGCTGAAGGCCAAGCGCCTGCTCTTTCTCACCGATGTGCCGGGCGTGCTCGATGCCGCCGGCAATCTCATCAAGGAGCTGCGCATGGATGATATTCGCGCCCTCATCGCCGACGGCACCATCACGGGTGGCATGATTCCGAAGGTCGAGACCTGCATCTATGCGCTCGAGCAAGGCGTCGAAGGCGTCGTCATTCTCGACGGCAAGCTGCCGCATGCCGTGCTCATCGAACTTTTGACCGATCATGGTGCGGGAACTTTGATCACGCGGTGAGGTGAAACGATTACGGTGAAACGCAAGGACACGATAGGCGAGGATCTCGCTTTTATGCGACCGGCGGGCGGCGGCCGGAAGGCCGAACCCGCGTGCCAAGCACCGCCGGAGAGTCCCGACCTCGACGCGCTCGGACTGACGCCGATCGATGATCCGGCGCGCCAGCTGGCCAATATCGATCTATCCCATATTAACACCTGGGTCTTCGATCTCGACAATACGCTTTATCCGGCCGATTGCGATCTCTGGCCCAAGATCGATCAGCGCATCACCGCCTTTATGATCCATCTCTTCGGTCTCGACGGCATGTCGTCGCGAGCGCTGCAGAAATATTACTATCGCCGCTATGGCACGACCTTGCGCGGCCTGATAGACGATCATGCCGTCAGCGCCGAGGATTTCCTTAGCTTTGTGCACGACATCGACCGCTCCTCGCTCGAGCCCAATCCCTCCCTTGCCGGCGCGATCGCGGCCCTGCCCGGCCGCAAGCTCATTTTGACCAATGGCTCGCGCGATCATGCACTGCAGACTGCGGAAGCTTTGGGGCTTGGCGCCATGTTCGAAGACATTTTCGACATTGTCGCCGCCGAGCTCATTCCGAAGCCCGAACTCGTCACTTATGAGCGCTTCTTCGACAAGCACGGCGTCGATCCGAAAACCTCCGCCATGTTCGAGGACATTGAACGCAATCTCATCATTCCGCATCAGAAGGGCATGGCGACGGCGCTCGTCGTGCCGAAGCCCGGCCAACGCGATCACCGAGAGCCCTTCGAGATTGCGGCTGGCGCAATTTTGCCGCATGTGGATTTCATGACCAGCGATCTCGAAAAATTCCTTCGCGATATTTCGGATCATGCGGAAACTTCGGCACGGGAAGGCAACGGCGGGGGCTGAGTCTCATCCTTTCATTCGCGCCGCGGCCTAAAGCCGCCCAGCCGAGCTTGCCCGAGCGCGAAAATGATTCGACTTGCGAGCCTAAGCTTGGCTAAATTCGATCATCTTAGGAAGCCAAAAGCACGTGGCCTTAGCATCGGGGTTATCCTATGAAACTTCGTCTTGCCAGCATGTCAGTCGTCTTTTTCGCCGCTGTGGTCAGCGCCGTGCCTGCCACGGCGGAAGATATCGACTTTTCGCGGATCCGATGCGGCGATTTCATTTCGACCAACAAGGACGATGTCGTTTTATTGCTGACCTGGATGGAGGGCTATTTCACGCCAAGAAATGGTCCGCCCGTCATGTATGGCCAGAAGGCAAAAGAGGATGCGCAGAACCTCCGCGACTATTGCCTAAATCATAGTGAGGCGGATGTTTTTTCTGCGGCCAAGGCCGTCATGCCGATCAAATAGACGCTGTCAGCGTTGCGATAGGAACAGACTGTGGCGCTCGCAAAGACGTTGACCGCAACGGCTGGCCCCCAAAAAGCAACATCCTAGAACAGCGACATCCCGGCTGAGACCTCAGATCGCCGCAAGAACGCGATGCCGGGACAAAGCCGAAGACCATGCGCTGGAGACGACCATGCATAGCCAGGACCTCGAAAAGATCATCGATGCGGCTTTCGAGGACCGCGGCACCATCACGAGCGCCACCACTGGCGAAGTTCGCGAGGCCGTCGATCTTGCGCTCGATCTCCTCGACAAAGGCAAGCTGCGCGTCGCCGAAAAGATCTCTGGCGCGACAGGCCCCACCGCCTGGGTCGTCAATCAATGGCTCAAAAAGGCCGTGCTGCTGTCGTTCAGACTGAACGATATGGGCCTGATTTCCGGCGGCCCGGGCGGTGCCTTCTGGTGGGACAAAGTGCCTTCGAAATTTTTGGGCTGGGGCGCCGACGCGTATGCGGCGGCTGGATTCCGCTCCGTCCCCAATGCCATCGTGCGCCGCTCGGCCTATATTGCGCCCGGCGTGATCCTGATGCCCTCCTTCGTCAATCTCGGCGCCCGTGTCGATGAAGGCACGATGGTCGACACTTGGGCGACCGTCGGCTCCTGTGCGCAGATCGGCAAGAATGTGCATCTCTCCGGCGGCGTCGGGATCGGCGGCGTGCTCGAGCCCTTGCAGGCCAATCCGACCATCATCGAGGACGGCTGTTTCATCGGCGCGCGCTCGGAAGTCGTCGAAGGCGTCATTGTGGGCGAAGGCGCGGTGCTGGCGATGGGGACATTCATTTCCGCCTCGACCAAGATCATCGATCGCGCGACGGGCGTGATCCACATGGGCTATGTGCCGCCCTATTCGGTCGTCGTGCCTGGGGCTTTGCCGGGCAAGCCGCTACCGGACGGGACGCCGGGGCCGTCGCTCTATTGTGCCGTCATCGTGAAAACCGTCGATGCGCAGACGCGCGGCAAGACGGCCATCAATGAATTGCTGAGGGATTGATCGAGGCGCAGAAATCGCTCTCCTTCCGCTTGCGCCTCAGTCGGTCGGGGAAGCGCTGAGCATTTTCCTATTCGCATCGATCCTATAGGATCGCAAAGTCTGGCTTTCCAATCGCGGTCGAAGCATGTCTTCTCTCCCCGCCACAGCGCTCGATCTTTGCCGCGCGCTCATCCGCTGTCCCTCCGTCACGCCGGAGGATGCAGGCTCCCTGCCTTTGCTCGAAGCGCTTCTGAAGGATCGCGGATTTTCGACGCATCGCGTCAAATTCTCCGACGCAGGCCTGCCTTCGATCGACAATCTTTACGCGCGAATTGGGACGAAAGCGCCTTATCTCATTTTTGCCGGCCATACCGATGTCGTGCCGGTCGGCGATCGGGAAGCCTGGCGCTTCGATCCCTTTTCGGCAGAGCTGGCGGAGAATATGGTCTGGGGCCGCGGCGCGAGCGATATGAAAGGCGCGATCGCCGCCTTCACGGCTGCCGCGCTCGGCTTCATCGCAAAGCATGGGACCGAGAAAGGCTCGATCGGCTTCCTCATCACTGGCGATGAGGAAGGCCCGGCCGTCAACGGCACCGCCAAACTGCTCGCCTGGGCGCAGGAAAAGGGGGAGAAATTCGATCATTGCCTTTTGGGCGAGCCGACCAATCCCGAGGCGCTCGGCGATATGATCAAGATCGGCCGCCGCGGCTCGCTCAATGGCAGGCTCGTCGTCGAAGGCAAGCAGGGCCATGTCGCCTACCCGCAGCGGGCCGATAATCCCATCCCGCATCTCTTGCGTTTGCTTCAGGCTCTGATCGCGCCGCCGCTCGATCGCGGCACGCCGCATTTCGATCCGTCGAATCTCGAAATCGTCATGATCGACGTCGGCAATGCCGCATCCAATGTGATTCCGGCCATGGCGCAAGCGCGTTTCAATGTGCGCTTCAACGATCTTTGGACACCGCAGACTTTGGCCGCGGAGATCGAGCAACGCTGCGCCACTGTGGCCGGCGGCGCGCGTTACAAACTCGTCTTCGAGCCCTGCAATGCTCTCGCCTTCGTGACAGAGCCAGACCGTTTCACGGATCTCGTCGCCGCGGTGATCGAAAAGCGCACGGGTCGCAAGCCGAAGCTTTCGACCTCGGGCGGAACCTCGGATGCGCGTTTCATCCGCGCCTATTGTCCGGTCGTCGAATTCGGCCTCGTCGGCGCGACCATGCATATGGTCGATGAAAGGGTGGCGGTCGCCGATATAGAAACGCTGACCGCGATCTATGCGGATATTCTTGAAAGCTATTTCGGCACGTATGCGTCATGAAGAACGCAATGCCAATCATCAAAGCCGGAAATCTTCACCGAGATAAAGTCGACGCACATCGGGATTATTGACGATTTCATCCGGTGTGCCTTCAGTGAGCAATTGGCCGGAATGAATGATATAGGCGCGATCGACGAGGCCCAATGTTTCGCGGACATTGTGATCGGTGATGAGCACGCCGATGCCGCGCTCCTTCAAATGATGCACGAGATCCTGGATGTCGGCGACGGCCAATGGGTCGACGCCGGCAAAAGGCTCGTCGAGCAGCATGAAGGAAGGATGGCCGGCGAGCGCGCGGGCAATTTCGAGGCGGCGCCTTTCGCCGCCTGATAAGGCGATCGCCATCGATTTTCGCAGCCGCGCGATGTTGAACTCATTGAGCAACGCTTCGAGTTCTTCGGCGCGTTTGCGCCTGTCGTGCTGGGTGATTTCCAGCACGGCGCGAATATTGTCCTCGACATTAAGGCCACGGAAGATCGACGGCTCCTGCGGTAAATAGCCGATGCCGAGCCGTGCCCGCCGATACATCGGCAGGCTCGTCACATCGTAATTTTCGAGCGTAATCGTTCCTCCGTCCGGCCGGACGAGGCCCGTGATCATATAGAACAGAGTCGTCTTGCCGGCGCCATTGGGCCCGAGCAAGGCAATCGCCTCGCCGCGGCGGACCATCAGGCTGACATCATTGATGACTTGGCGGCCTTTATAGGTCTTGTGGAGATGCTGGGCGACGAGCCAGCCTTCCCCGCCCAAGACCGTCCGCGCCGGCTGTGTCCGTGGCCGCGGGCCGGGGCATAGGACCGGCGCCGCCGAAGCCGTAGCGCCACCGACAAGATCATCATCGGGATGGCCGGGCTCACGCCCATGGCCGAGATCTCTCGCGATCCAGTTCTGCTCGATCTCGAAATCCGGATCATCTTCGCCGAGGAGCCAATCGCTCTGGCTTTGCGGCTTTTGTTTTGCCGCTTTCCGCCGACGAGGAAAAAACGCGCGCAGCCAGCCGAGCACGCCGCCGTGGCGATCGCGCGCAACCGATTTTGCCGCGGAGAACTCGTCGGAATTGGCGTGCAAAGGAAGGCTCTCAAAATTCAGCGGGGCTCTGGCTCCGTCTTACCAGCCGTCTTGCCCGAGGTCTTCGACGCCTCCTCGTTATTATTGTTGTTGTCATTGTTGTTGTTCGGGAGGAACATGCTGCGGACATGGCCGGTGACGACAGCCTGACCGGTTGTCGTATCATAGACGAGATGGTCACCCTTGGTCACGTTCGGACCTTGGCTCAAAGTCACATTGCCGTTTATGTAGATTTTGTTTTCGGCCTTTTCATAAATGCCGGAATCACCGGTAGCAATCTGACCCTTGGCTATGATTGTCACCGGGCCTGCGGCCTCCATGCGACGGACTTGACTGTCTGCAGAGGGAGGCCCCTTCGGCCCGCCGGAATCCTTCGGGTTAAGAAAAACCACGAGCAGGGGCGTCTTCAGCGTGGTATCGCCGCGCACCGCTACGACATGGCCTCTATAGATGAGCTTCTGTTGCTTATCGAAATAATCGAGCTTGGCAGCTTCGATATTGATCGGCTCCCTATTATCGCTCTGAGCGGCCGTCGACTTGATGTGTACCGTCTTGGATTGCTCGGCTTTGGCATGCGCGGGTTCGGCCTGCCCAGCATCGAAACCAAGGTAAGCCATCAAGCAGACCATGACAACAGCCAGGCAAGACGCCCGATGGGCGCGCCTGATGCGCCTCATTTGGACGCCTCCGCCTGGTCAGCGCTGCCGTCGCCATCATCGATGCTAATGCTCGAATCGACGACCGATTTCACATCGCCGTCGAAGGAAATCTTATGGCCATTGTCCTCGATATTCATGCGATCGGCAATGATACGGCCGCCGTTCAAAAGCATCACGACCGGCTCATTGCTGATGAGCGCGCTCGATTTGATGTTCACACTGGCGCTTGGCATCCGCATGTCATAGCCGCTGTCATTGATGATATGGACATTGCCCTTGAGCCAGATCATGTCCTTGCTGCTGTCATAGGTGCCGGATTGGGCGGTGATTTTCGAGGTGCTCGAATCATCCATCACGATTTTGGCATCGACACCTAAAAGCTCGACCACGCTCGGCTTCAAAATATCTTGAATGCCGGACACGCCTCGCAGCTCGAAGGGCAGACCATTAGGACGCATGCCGGACATTTTTGGGGCGGCCATGGTGACACGCGAGCCTTGGAGCCCGACATGACCGATCGAAATATTGGCTGGGAGCCGTTTGAACGGATCAAAAAGCGCAATGCCAGCAACCGAAACGATGGCCAAGGTCGAGCTGACGATGATGGCCAAGCGGACATGCCGCACAAGGAGCGAATGCAGCCGGGCATGGCGGATCGCCCGGCGCGGATCGGCCGTCGCCAGATCCAGTCCGCGTCGCAAAGCTTGGGTACCGCGTGTCAAATCAGTCATTCGCTCTATCTTTAGAGCATGTTCCGGAAAAGCGGCTTCCGCTTTGCCCCGCAGACATGCTCGAACATAGTGATTTAACTCCCCTCCGATCGGATCGTCCATCCGGTCGCAGGAGCAAAAGGACAGCTCCACCATGTCCGCAGCAGAGAAAGTCCGCGGCAGGGAAAGGCTTCACCCCTAGCTATTGCGCCGCCACCGCCCTGCGTTTCGTCGCCCCAGCCCCTCCCTCGGCCGCGAACCGAGCGGCAGCGCCGATGCTCACTATATCATTCGTGCGAAAAAATGTCCGCGTCCTGCCAGCCTAACAGGTCGAGCTTGGCGCGGGTCGGCAAAAATTCGAAACAGGCGGCGGCGAGATCGCTGCGGCCGTCGCGCATCAACATGGCATCGAGCTTGCCCCGCAAGGCATGCAAATGAAGCACATCCGATGCCGCATAGGCGAGCTGGGCATCCGACAGAGTTTCCGCCGCCCAATCTGAGGATTGCTGCTGCTTCGACAGTTCGACGCCCAAAAGTTCGCGGGTGAGATCCTTGAGACCATGCCGGTCAGTATAGGTCCGCACCAGTTTCGAGGCAATTTTGGTGCAATAAAGCGGTGCTGCCATGGTGCCAAAGGCGGCATAGAGCACGGCAATGTCGAAGCGGGCAAAATGAAACAGCTTCGTCACCTTCGAATCGGCGAGAAGCCGCGCGAGATTGGGCGCCTGTTTCTGTCCGGCCGCAATCTGCACCACATGCGCGCTGCCGTCGCCGCGGGACAATTGCACGACGCATAGCCGGTCGCGCCGCGGCACCAGCCCCAAGGTCTCCGTATCGATCGCGACGCTGTCGCCGAAGTCGATGCCTTCCGGCAAATCGCCCTTGTGCAGGCTGATCGTCTGCTGGCTCGTCGTCATGCTGAGCTGGGCCTTGGCGTCACGGACAAAAGCGGAGCTTGCCCGGTAACACCCTGGAAGCACCGGCGCAAGTCTCCCCGGACGGCCACGCTGGCCGCGCTCGCTTTGCCCGCCGCGGCTCAGGCACAGCGTCGGCAGTGGCCGAGGTGGCCTTACCGATGCGCTTCAATTCACAGGGAATTGACGGGACGACCCCGGTCGGCAGTCTGGAGCGCGACTGTCTTGAAGATGCTCATTCGCGGGACGGTCGCGGAGACGGCATATAATCATAGGCGTCGCAGGAACCTTAGCGGTCGCGTTTTCGTTGAAGCATTGTCGTTTCGCCGTGCGCGAAGATCGGAGAACCTCATGCGCAAGCTCACGATTACGATGGCTATATCTGCCGCCATTCTCTGCCTGGGTTCACTAGGCTGGAGCGCGAGTGCCATGATCGGTGGAGGGCCATCGCCAGGTCTGCCCAGCACCAATTACACGCCGAGGCAGGAGGCTGCATGCCAAGGCTGGGGACGTTGGTGTCGGCCGGGATATGTTCGTCGCTGCGGCCGGTGGCATTGCTGGTGCCGTCCCTGTTGGTGACGTTGCGCCAGAATAGCGATCAAACCATCCAAGCCTATCATTGTGGCGAGGGCGTTGTGCCCTAGCGCCGCTCGTGTCTCATGGCACGAGCGGCCGCGGCACGGGCCGCGCGTGCGCAGCGCGGCACTACTGATTTGAGGGCTCGGCTCATGAATGGTGCCCTGGAGAGGACTCGAACCTCCACGGCTTTCACCACTGGTACCTGAAACCAGCGCGTCTACCAATTCCGCCACCAGGGCAAAGGCGGCCATCCATAGGGGCGCGTCACGCCTTTTGTCAATCCGCCAAGGCCATGATCCGGCGCTTATCACCGCATCGGAGATGCGGGGGCGAAACGGCGTGCTCATGTCGGATCAAGCGCGCGGCTTTGGCGCTTCCGCACCGCAAGGACATGCTCTAGAAGATCGGCGCGAGGCATCGGCCTTGCCGATCCGAGCTTGACGAGGTTCCCCGTGACACGATCCGACCGTCTGGTCACAATTTTCGGCGGTTCCGGCTTTCTTGGACGGCATGTCGTGCATGAATTGGCGCGGCGCGGCTGGCGGATCCGTATTGCGACACGCCGTCCCGATCTCGCCTTCCATGTTCAGCCCTCCGGCCGCGTCGGCCAGATTCATGCGGTGCAGGCCAATCTGCGCTATCCGGACTCGATCCTTCCCGCGCTTCAGCATGCCGATGCCGTCGTCAATCTCGTCGGCATATTGCGCGAGCACGGCGCGCAGAGCTTCGAGGCGGTAAATCATCGTGGCGCCCGCGCGGTCGCCGAAGCCGTGAAGGCGGCAGGCATCAAGACTTTCGTCCATATGTCGGCGCTCGGCGCCGATTCGACCGCGCCCTCGCTCTACGCAAAAACCAAGGCTGGCGGCGAAGCGGCGGTGCTGGAAAATCTGCCCGGCGCCGTCATTTTGCGCCCCTCGGTGGTTTTCGGGCCGGAAGATCAGTTTTTCAACCGTTTCGCCGCCATGGCGCGGCTCTTGCCTGCGCTTCCCCTGATCGGCGGCGGCCAGACGAAGCTGCAGCCGGTTTATGTCGGCGATGTTGCCGAGGCGGTCGCGCTTGCCCTCGAGGGCAAGGCGCTGGCGGGCACCGCCTATGAGCTCGGCGGGCCGGAGGTCGCGAGCCTTGGCGAGATCATCCGCTTCGTTTTACGCGTGACCGAACGCAAGCGTCTGCTGGTGCCGATCCCCTTCGGTCTCGCGCGGCTCCTCGGCGGCGCGACCGAAATCGCCATGAAGGCTTCGCTCGGCTTCTTTCCTGAACTTCTTGCGCTGACGCGCGACGAGGTCGATTTGTTGCGCCGTAACAATATCGTAACCGATCAGGCGCAATCGGAGCGGCGGACTCTGGAAGGCCTCGGGATCGCACCGGAATCCTTCGAAGCCTTGGTCCCCGCCTATATTTCCCGGTATCGCAAGACCGGCCGCTTTGCCGATGACGAGCTGGCCTAGCTTCTTATAGTTAAGCTTTGAAGCCGCAAAGCTGGAACTTGCGTCCCTGTCGCTTTATACCAAAGGACTTCCCGCAGCGGCTTTTGAGCGCGGCCCGACCCCGTGATCGCCGAAGATTGGCCTGATTTCTCGGATCAGATCACACGTGAAAACAAAGACTTAAAGCGTGACTGCCATTCCACTGGATGCAATCATGCTGTAAAGCGCAAAGCCTGACTCGCTATCGGCCGCGAAGGGTCGCGGCTTTGCGCTTCGATTGGACCGTCGATGAAATTCACGCTTTCCTGGCTCAAACAGCATCTCGAGACCGAGGCGGATCTTCCGACCATCGTCGCGACGCTGACGAAGATCGGCCTTGAGGTCGAGCATGTCTATGATCCTGCGGCGCTGCTCAAGGACTTCACCATCGCCGCCGTTATCGAAGCCAAGCCGCATCCCAATGCCGACCGGCTGCGGGTCTGCCTTGTCGACATCGGCGCCGGCGCGCCGATCCAGGTCGTCTGCGGCGCCCCCAATGCGCGCACCGGGCTGAAGTCGGTTTTCGCCGCGCCAGGCACTTACATTCCGGCGAAAAAAATCACCCTCGGCAAGGGCGTGATTCGCGGGGTTGAATCCGCAGGCATGCTGTGTTCCGCCGCCGAACTCGAATTGTCCGAGGATCATGGCGGCATCATCGAATTGCCGGAGGATGCGCCGGTCGGCGTCGCTTATGCGCAATGGGCGGGGCTCGACGATCCCGTCATCGACATTAATCTCACGCCCAATCGGCCGGATGCCATGGGTGTTGCGGGAATCGCCCGCGATCTCGCCGCAGCGGATCTCGGCCGCTTGATCACGCCGCCGATTGCGCCCGTGGCCGGCCAATTCCCCTGCCCCGTCGCCGTCTCGCTCGATTTTGCCGAGGCGGATGCGCATCTTGCGCCGGCCTTCGCTTTGCGTCTCGTGCGCGGTGTGCACAACGGGCCGAGCCCCGACTGGCTCAGAAAAAGGCTGCTCGCGATCGGGCTGCGGCCGATCAACAGCCTCGTCGACATCACCAATTTTCTCGCCTTCGATCGCGCCAGGCCGCTGCATGTCTTCGATGCCAAGAAGATCGCCGGCACCATCAGCGTGCGCCGCGCCCGCGCCGGCGAAACCCTGAAAGCCCTCGACGGCCGCACCTATCGGCTCGATGAAAAGATCGTCGTCATCGCCGATGACCATGGCGTCGAATCGATCGCCGGCATCATCGGCGGCGAAGCATCCGGCTGCGATGCGGAAACGACCGATGTCTTGATCGAATCGGCGCTCTGGGATCCGGCGAATATCGCCCGCAGCGGCCGGCAGCTCGGCATCGTCTCCGACGCCCGCTATCGCTTCGAACGCGGCGTCGATCCGGCCTTCTGTCTGCCGGGACTCGAATATGCGACGGAGCTGGTCCTCGCACTCTGCGGCGGGGCCGCCTCGGACGTCGTGCTTGCCGGCAAGATTCCGGAAGAAACGACAAGCCTGCTGTTTCCCTGGAGCGAGGTGCAGCGTCTGACCGGGCTGGCGCTTTCCACCTCCGAAATGGCCGGCATTCTGGAGCAGCTCGGCTTTGGTCTTTCCACGGTCGAAGGCAATGGCAATCTCGTGATGGTAAAGGTGCCGAGCTGGCGTCCGGAAATCGCCGGCAAGGCCGATATTGTCGAAGAGATCGTGCGCATCGCCGGGCTCGATCGCATCGCGGCGCAGCCACTGCCGCGCGACGAGGCGCATATCGCCGTCCCGGTGCTGAACCTGATGCAGAAACGGACGCGGGTGGCGAAACGGGCGCTCGCCGCCAATGGACTCGTCGAAGCCGTCACCTGGTCCTTCCTGTCGCATGAACAGGCCGCACTCTTCGGCGGCGGCGGAGCGGAACTCGCGCTCGTCAATCCGATCGCCGCCGAGCTTTCCGATATGCGGCCGAGCCTTCTGCCGGGCCTCTTGGCTGCGGCGAGGCGCAATGCCGATCGCGGCTTCGGCGATCTCGCCCTCTTCGAAGTCGGCCAGATTTTCAAAGGCGCCGACCCCGCCGACCAGAAGACCGCTGCGAGCGGCATCAGACGCGCCACGGCGCGGCTTGCCGGTCCCGGCCGGCATTGGGCGACGGGCAGCGGCAGCGTCGACATATTCGATGCGAAAGCCGACGCTTTCGCGCTTCTGAACGCACTCGGCGTGCCTCTCGGCGGCCTGCAGATCGTGGCGACCGGCCCCGCCTGGTTTCACCCCGGCCGCTCGGGCTCGCTGCAATTCGGTCCCAAGACGATCATCGGCCATTTCGGCGAAATCGACCCGCGTGTCCTCGAAGCCCTCGATGTGACAGGTCCGATTGTCGGCTTCGAATTGATCCTCGACGACATACCGGCGCCGAAATCGAAGCCGACAAAGACCAAGCCGAGACTCGAACTTTCGGACTTCATGCCGCTTGAGCGCGATTTCGCTTTTATTGTCGACCGCAGCGTGAAAGCAGCCGAGCTTGTCAAGGCGGCGCAGGGCGCAGACAAGGTCCTGATCACCGAGGTGACAGTGTTCGATGTCTATGAGGGCAAAGGCATTCCGGAAGGCAAGAAATCGATCGCCATTGCCGTCACTCTGCAGCCGCGCGAAAAAACTCTGACCGAGGCGGAGATTGATGCCGTCGCCGGCAAGATCGTCGCGGAAATCACCAAAAAAACCGGCGCTCACCTAAGGGGATGAACTCTTGCGATATTTGCTGCTGATCTTGATCGCCGTCGCGATGACTCTTGCCGTGCAGTCCAAAAACGCCGCTGCGGGAACGATCAAGGATTGTGATAAAATCCAGGCAGCCGATGCCTATAACCAATGCCTCGCCTCATTTGGCCCGATCGCCCATGAACATGAGCTCAAGCCAGTGCCGGCCGGCATCGGCAGCGGCCGGCCTTACCGAGCCCATCATCGTTACTATGCGCATAGCAGACATAGACGTGGTGGCCGCAAGACGATTGAACTCAGCATCGGATCCGGCGGCGGGCAGGACTGAAACGAGCGCAGGGTCTAAAAGCGATCGTTCAATTTGCCGGCGGTCTCACGGCCGAGAAGCGATAGGTCCATTCAAAACCGCCATTCAAAACCTCATGGAGGCAGCGGCTGCCAATGATAAGGAGCGCCACATTGCTGCTTGCTTTGGTATCGTTCGGATCACAAGCAGCCTATGCGGACGGATACAAGATATTCGGCATAGGTGTTAACTCTTGCGGCGCCTGGACCAGCGACCATCGCAACCCAAATTCCAAAAAAGCAATCGCGGAAGATGCTTGGCTTAGCGGGTTCATAACCGCGGTCGATGCTTATGGCCCCTCAGAGTTCTCTGCGCGACGCGCAACCTTCAACCGGATGGCAGAGTGGATCGCAAATTACTGCCATGCACATCCGCGCGACAGCATCTCGCGCGCCGCCATGGCGCTTTCTCACGAGATCCAAAGGCGCGAACGCGCATGCCGTCGCGATTTGTGTTGAAACTGACTTAACGCCGGTGACTTGCGACGCCGCAACCCCTCAGCCGCAGGGAGAAGGTCGCGCGTCACAAATTGAGCCTTCATCCAAGCCGATGATAGAGCTCTGCCTGCGCCTCAGGCGCTTGCCGGCAGAGCGCCCTTGGCCTTCTCGACAATGGCCTTGAAAGCCTCGGGCTGATGGATGGCGAGATCCGACAACACCTTGCGGTCGATTTCGACGCCGGCCTTGTTGAGGCCGTCGATAAATCGCGAATAGGTGAGGCCAAATTCCCGCACCGCGGCATTGAGCCTTTGAATCCACAGCGCCCGGAACTCGCGCTTGCGCACCTTGCGGTCGCGCGTCGCATATTGCATCGCGCGGTCGACGGCGGCCTTCGCCGCGCGGATCGTGTTCTTGCGGCGCCCATAAAAGCCTTTGGCGGCTTTCAGGGTCTTCTTATGCTTGGCGTGCGAAGTGACACCGCGCTTGACGCGAGCCATGACAGATCTCCGAATTTGACGACATCAGACGAGGCGGTTGGTGCAAACTTTCATGCGTTAGGCAGAAAGTATTTCTTCACATTGTCGCCGTCGGTCTTGAACAGAACATTGGTGCCGCGCAGATTCCGGATCTGTTTATTGGTCCGCTTGATCATGCCGTGCCGCTTGCCGCGCTGGGCATAGATCACCTTGCCGGTCCCGGTCAGCTTGAAACGCTTTTTGGCGCCCGATTTGGTCTTCAACTTGGGCATTTGCTCGTCTCCGTGAGTGCGGCAACCGGCGCGCCGTCGCCTTATGGGCCGGCTTTCGCGTCGGATATCCGCCTTATTTTTTGAGCGGGATCCCTGCTCTTAGAGCATGTCCCGGAAAAGTTGCTAGACTTTTCCGATAAAGGACATGCTCTACTTCATTGAAGTAGAGCCGATTTATGCCACTCATGTGGATCGCAAGCAATTCCACCTGATTGAGATCGGCTCTATGGTCAGGAATCCGCTCCCGTTCGTTGCCGAACGAGCGAAAGAACCGCCGCGGCAGCCCGATCCGGCCGGGCGGTTCGAAGGGAGGGTTTATAAGCGCAAAGCCTGGGCCAAAGCAAGCGCGCCGCCGCCGGGTCGCTCATTTCGGCGCCAAGATTATTTCGGCACCAAGATCATCACCATCTGGCGCCCCTCCATCGAGGGCTCGATTTCGACCTTGGCAATACTGAGGGTGTCTGCCCGGACCCGCTCCAAGAGCTTATAGCCAATATCCTGATGCGCCATTTCGCGGCCGCGGAAGCGCAGGGTCACTTTGACCTTGTCGCCTTCCTCGAAGAAGCGGCGAACGGCCTTCATCTTGGTGTCGTAGTCGTGCTCGTCGATACCGGGGCGCAGCTTGATTTCCTTGATTTCCACGACCTTCTGCTTTTTGCGCGCCTCGGCCGACTTCTTTTGTTCGAGAAAGCGGAATTTGCCGTAATCGAGAATTTTACAGACGGGGGGATTGGCGGTCGGCACGATCTCGACCAGGTCCAGCCCGGCCTCATCGGCGGTTTGCTGCGCGTCCTGGATTTGCACGACCCCTCGGTTGTGACCTTCGGCGTCGATGAGCTGAACTTCGCGAGCGCGGATTTCTCGGTTGATGCGAGGCCCCTCCTTCTGCGGGGCCTGAGTACTTTTCATGGGACGGCGAATGGTAGGGTCTCCTCTTGTAAATGATCGAATCCGGCTCTTGCCGCACGAATCGTTGAATTCCGTCTGGCGGGATGGGCCGAACCCGTGATGAACATTGTTGCAATGCCCGGCGAAGTCAATCGAAGCTTGGGAAGTTCGAGCGCCCCGGAAGCGGCGATCCGGTCGCACCCTCCGCAAAGCCTGCGTCGATATCTCCCAAATTCTTCTTTCCCAACTTGCAAAACTCATAGTCCGATCGTCGAGCAAGATTCGGGCTAAATCTTCCTGCACCTCGACAAAAGTCACACCAAAAGTCACACCTGCGGAGCGAGTAACGCCGCGTAAACAGCAAGAGTTTCGGCCTGCATGCGCGCCACCGAAAAGTGCTGCAGAACATGCGCCCGCGCCCGCGCCGATAAGGCGTCCCGTGCCGTGGCGCCGAGCCCCAGCGCCCCGCGCATGGCTGCGGCCAATGCTTGCGCATTGCCGGGCGCCACACGCCAGCCGGTCCGCGCGTCGCCCGCGACCTCGGGCGGCGCGAGAACGACGTCCGGCAAAGCGCCGAGATCGGTAACGACAACCGGAGTGCCCATGGCCTGGGCTTCTGCGGCAACGCGACCGAAAGTTTCGGGCTCAGTCGAGGGGACGACGACAAGCGCCGCCGCGAGCAGCGCCGCCGGCATATCGGCACAATGGCCGATCCGCCGGACGATACCGGCGAGCCCGGCTTCGGCGATCGCCGCATCCAGGTCCTTTAGATAGGCATTATGGCCCTGTTCGTCGCCGGCGAGAATGAATTTTGTGTCGGATAGGCCGTCGGCGAGAAGGCGCTGCGCCGCCTCGACCAGGATTTTGTGGCCTTTCCGGGGGGTGAGCCGGGCGGCGAGCAGGATGATCCGCTCGCCTGGGGCGACCTGCCAGGCCTGCCGCAGCGCCTGCACTCGGCTCGGATCGACGTCGTTTGGGCTGAAAAGCCGGAAATCGATGCCACGCTCGATCACCCGGATTTTCTCTGCAGCGAAAGGATAGAGGCCGGCGATGTGCTCGGCCGTGAAGGCGGAATTCGCAATCACCGCGTCGCCTTTCGCCATGATCGAATTATAGCGCAGCTTGAGCGCCGAACTGCCGGAATAGGCGCCGTGAAAAGTGGTGACGAAAGGCGTCCTCGTCTGCCGCGTCGCGCCATAGCCGACCCAAGCCGGGGCGCGCGAGCGGGCATGGACGAGCGCAACGGATTCGCCCCGGATGAGTTCGGCCAAGCGGCGCTGATTCAGCAGCATGGCGAGCGGATTTTTGGTCTGGGCCGGAAAGGCCAGCCAAGTCCCGCCCTTGGCCTGCAGCTCGCTCACCATGCGACCGCCCGCGCTCGCGACCAAGGCGCGCGCGCCGACCGCAGCGAGCGCGGCGGCTATATCGATCGTCGCCCGCTCGGCGCCGCCGCTGTTCAATTCGGGAATGATCTGCAGGATCTTGCGTCCTGCCAGAGGGCACTTGCTTTGGCCGCGCAATTCGGCCAAGGCGCTGCCGAAGTCTGGCCAATTGGCTTGCCAATGTGCCGGCTCGCTCACAGGAGGCGCGGATCGCGGCATTGACGCAGCGAGCCTCGCCGGGTTCCCAGTCGCCGATCGGATTGGCGCGGCTCAGCTCGTCGCATGGAGTTTGATCCAGGATCAGACATCAAATGAGGATAAGGGTGAAGCCGAAGCCGGAGCAAATCGAGATCAAACCGAAAGCACTTCATCCACAATTCCTTCTCCTGGGAGAGGGTGAAGCACGCCGGCGCATCGCTTTTCTGCAGCGTCCAGCCCATGCTGCGGGCGCCGCCTTGCCTGGCCTCATTTGGCTCGGCGGCTTCATGTCGGATATGGGCTCCACCAAAGCGACCTTCCTCGACCAGTGGGCGGCAGGTGAAGGCCGCAGCTATCTGCGCTTCGATTATTCCGGCCATGGCCTATCGGAAGGCCGCTTCGAGGATGGAACCATAGGTCTCTGGCTCGATGAGGCGCTCGCCGTCATTCGCGCCGCAAGCGACGGGCCGCAGATCCTGATCGGCTCCTCCATGGGCGGCTGGCTGGCGCTCCTCTGCGCCCGTGCCTTGGCGCAGATGGGCGAAACGGCGCGCCTCCATGGCCTCGTCCTCATCGCCCCGGCGGTCGATTTCACCGAAACGCTCATTTTCGAACGGCTGCCGCCCGAAGCGCGACAGAAGCTCGAACGCGACGGCGTGTGGATGCGGCACTCGCCCTATGCCGCCACGCCCTATCCCATCACAAAGACACTCATCGAAGAAGGTCGGCAGCATCTCATCTTCGGCGACACGATCAGAACGCATTGTCCCATCCATATTTTGCACGGCATGCGGGACGAAGACGTGCCCTGGCAGCATGCGATGACACTCGTTGAGCATCTCGCCGGCGATCCGGTAGTGCTCACTTTGATCAAGGACGGCGACCACCGCCTGTCGCGCGTGGAGGATCTCGCCCGCCTGCAGCAGGCGATCGAATCGATGGGATGAAGGCTTTCACTTGGCCGGGTCAAAGTCGATTTGGGCGCCGAATTCCTTTTGGGCGCCGGGCGGCGGCGGCGGAAAGGGTGCCGCGCGCCTGACCATCGCAATGCTTTCGGCATCGAGCGCAGCATCGCCGCTCGGTTGCACAAGTTCGACGCTCAAGACCTGGCCCTTGTCATCGAGGGCAAAGGTGATCACGGATGAGCCGCGCGCATGCCTCGCGCGTGCCTCTTCTGGAAATTGTTTGGCGAGTTCGAGCTTGCCGAACACAATGGTCCGATAGCTCAAAGCGAGATCGCCATCTTCGCTCGGCATGGGCACCGCCACGGCGCGCCACGGCTCCTCGCTTGCCGGGAGCGGCGGCCCGGCAAGCTGCGGCGCTGGCGCCGCGGGCTGCGGCGGCATCACGGGGGATTGCGGAAGCGGTTCGGCTGCCGCTTGCGGGGGCGGCTGCGCGGGCGGCTCCGCCCGAGCCGCCTGCTCTAAGATGGACTTGGGCGGTTGCTGCGGCTGCGGTGCCGGTGCTTGCTGAGGCTGCGGCGCCGGTGCTTGCGGCTTTGTCTCGGCGAGCTGAGGTTTCGTCTCGCTTTTTGGCTGCTGCGGCGGCGGCTCCTTTTGTGGCGCCATGGGCTTTGCCGCAGGGGCAGGTGGCTTTTCGGCTTGCGGCTTTTCGGCTTGCGGCTTTTCGGCTTGCGGCTTTTCGGCCTGCGGCTTGGGCGCGTCTTTCTGCGGCGATTTAGGCTCCGATTTTGGTTCCGGCTCGGGCTTTGGCTGCGGTGGCGGCTCGGGCTTGGCTTCGGCTTTTTGCGCCGACGGCGGGTTGGGCTTTTGCGCCTTTGAGGGTGGCGAAGCCGCTTTCTCCGAGGGGCGCGCCTTCTCCTTCGGCTCGGGTGGCGGATCGATCACGAGATCGACAGGAATTTCCTGCGCGACCTGGGTCGGGCGTGGCGGCTCGGTTTCAAGAAAATTAAGCACCCCCAACAAGGAGAGATGCAGGGTGAGGCTCGCAATCAGCAGCACGGACAGGCGGTCATAGCGGCGCGCAGTCGCAGTATTCGCCATCGATCCGTCGAAGATCCGCTGCTTCGGATCGACGCGCAACTCTCGCGCTTGGGGATGAAAGAAACCAAGGGCCATGGAGCGAACCGCACAAGAGCCGTCAAACTAACCCGATAATCGGCGCGGCGCCCTTCCCGATGATTGGATCAGGCCGCATTATCTTAGAGCCGAAGAAGTAGAGCATGTCCATGATGAGACATCGGATATACCCGATGTCTAAAAAGTGTCGGAAAAGTCTATCAACTTTTCCGGGACATGCTCTAACGCACAAAGCCCACAATGTCTTTTACCGCCGTCATCGTCTCGCGCGCGAGATGACGCGCCCGCCCGGCACCATGAGCGAGCACATCGTCGATGTGGCGTACATCTTCGGTGAGCCGCTTCATCTCCGTGCCGATCGGCACGAGCTTCGCCACCGCGAGATCGATCAGGGCCGATTTGAAGGTCGAGAAATTGCCGCCGCCGAAAGCTTTGAGGACCTCGGGTTTCGTTTGCCCATTGAGGGCTGCGAAAATACCGACCAGATTGTCGGCCTCCGGCCGTTTGCTCAAGCCCTCGACTTCGCTCGGCAATGCATCGGGATCGGTCTTCGCTTTGCGGATCTTCTGCGCGATCGTGTCGGTATCGTCTGACAGATTGATGCGTGAATTGTCGGAAGGATCGGATTTCGACATTTTCTTGGTCCCGTCGCGCAAGCTCATCACCCGCGTCGCAACCCCTTGGATCAAAGGCTCCGGCAAAGGAAAGAACATTTCGCCATAGCCGTTCGCCGCGATCAATTCGGCGAAATCGAGATTGAATTTCTGCGCAATGTCGCGCGAGAGTTCGAGATGCTGCTTCTGATCCTCGCCGACCGGCACATGCGTCGCATGATAGAGCAGAATGTCGGCCGCCATCAGACATGGATAGGCAAACAGTCCGACCGAGGCATTCTCGCGATCCTTGCCGGCTTTCTCCTTGAACTGCGTCATGCGACTGAGCCAGCCCATGCGGGCGACGCAATTGAAGACCCAGGCGAGCTCGGCATGTTCCGCCACTTGACTCTGATTGAAGACGATATGTTGTGCGGCATCAACGCCTGCCGCGAGAAACGCGGCCGTCACTTCCCTTATGCTCGCCTTCAGCTGTTGCGGCTCTTGCGGAACCGTGATCGCATGGAGATCGACGACGCAATAAATGCAGTCATGCGTTCGTTGCAACTCGACAAATTTCGTAATCGCGCCGAGATAATTGCCGAGGTGCAGATTGCCGGTCGGCTGCACGCCGGAAAAGACGCGGGGAATGAATTCAGCCATGGACAGGAAAGCTCCGAGGATCAGCAATCGGCATGCCTTATGGCGCCGCTGCGCCGGCAAGGCAAGGCTGAACGCATGTCCTGAAAAAATCAGCGAATTATAAGGCGTCCAAGGAACGCTGGCTCAAAGGATGAAACGGCTGAGATCGGCGTTGCGCGCCAGATCGCCGATGTTCTTTTCGACGAATTCGCCATCGATGATGATCGCTTCGCCGAAGCGATCGGGCGCGGTGAAGCTGATTTCGTCGAGGACGCGCTCCATCACCGTCTGCAAGCGGCGCGCGCCGATGTTCTCGACACTCGAATTCACCTGCACGGCGATCTTCGCGATGGCGCCCACAGCATCTTGCGTGAAGGCGAGTTCGACGCCTTCGGTCCGCATCAAAGCCTCATATTGCTTGATGAGGCTCGCCTCCGTATCGACGAGAATGCGGCGGAAATCCTCTTCGTTCAAAGAGGTGAGCTCGACGCGGATCGGCAGCCTGCCCTGCAGCTCGGGCAGGAGATCCGAAGGCTTGGCGACATGGAAGGCGCCCGACGCGATGAAGAGAATATGGTCCGTCTTCACGGCGCCATGTTTGGTCGACACCGTCGTGCCTTCGATCAAAGGCAGAAGATCGCGCTGCACGCCCTCGCGCGAAACATCGGCGCCGGCGCGGCCCTCGCGGCTGCAGATCTTGTCGATCTCGTCGAGAAATACGATTGCATTATTCTCGACTTCGTGCAGCGCCTGCTGAACGATCTGATCCTGATCCATCAGCCTGTCGCTTTCCTCGGCGATCAGCGGCTCATAGGCATCCTTGACGAGCGTGCGGCGTATCTTCGTCGCCTTGCCCATGGATTTGCCGAAAATATCGCCGATCGAAATCGCGCCGATCGAAGCGCCCGGAAAATTCGGTAATTCGAACATCGGCATCGCATTCGAGGCCTGCGCGAACTCGATCTCCACCTCCTTCTCGGCCAATTCCCCGTCGCGCAGCTTCTTGCGGAAGGCATCGCGCGTCGATTGCGACGCATTGGCGCCGACGAGCGCGTCGAGCAGCCGCTCCTCCGCCGCCAGCTGCGCCCGGGCATGCAACGCCTTGCGCTTGTCCTGCTTCACCATGCTGATCGCGATTTCGACGAGATCGCGGATGATCTGTTCGACATCGCGGCCGACATAGCCGACCTCGGTGAATTTGGTCGCTTCGACCTTGAGGAAAGGCGCATTGGCGAGCTTGGCGAGGCGGCGGGAGATTTCGGTCTTGCCGCAGCCGGTCGGGCCGATCATCAAAATATTTTTCGGCATCACCTCGTCGCGCATCGCGCCTTCGAGACGCAGCCGCCGCCAGCGATTGCGCAAGGCGATCGCGACCGCGCGCTTGGCCTGTTTTTGTCCGACGATGAAGCGATCGAGCTCGGAGACGATCTCGCGGGGGGAGAAATCAGTCATGATGCCGAAACATGGGAATGAGGGAGGCGGATGACCAGGGCAGCCGGCAGGAGCTTGAGGACAGCTTGTCGCAGCGGACGCCACAATGCGCTGAGCAAAAGGATGAACAGGCCCAGCGCCAGCAGGGTTGCCGCAGGCGTATTGTCAGCAAAGCCGCTCTTTTGCAGCAAAGTGCCGAAGGCTATTCCGGCATAGGTCAAGCCGGAAACGAGCAGAGCCCGCCGGTCGATGACGAGCGACACCAAGCCGAGGCCGAGAAAAATAGCGAGGACCGCCATGGCCGCATGCGTGTCGAGCTGGGTGCCATTTTGTCGGACAGCGGCAATGAGCGGATGGACGATAAGCGGCGCAGCCAAAAGATGCAGCCAGAAGGCAATGTCGGTGCGCCGCGTCAGCCGTTGCAGATCCGCCATGTCGAAGCGCATGGCGCTTAAGAACACCAGAATGCCGGCAACAAGCAACAGGCCGTTGAAAGCGCGCCCGCTCATGTCCGGCGTGAGCCAATAGGCAAGCCCGATGATTGTTGCGATCAAAGCGGCGGCCATGGCGGCGATGGTGATCGGAACCCGAAACCGCACATAATGCAGCGCGGTCAGAGCGGCTGTCGCAAGCCCCGCGAGCGCCATGCTCGCCGCATGGGCGAGCATCCAGCCCTGTCTGTCGGCGGGATGCCACCAATTGAGCGGCGCGGTAGGATTGAGATCGCCGATGAGCCGCGACGTCGCCATGAACACGCTTCCGGCAAAGAGGCCGAGAAGAATGATGCTCGGCAAGGCCAGACGATGCCTGCGGCTGAAGAATTCCGCAACGAGCCAGGACAGCACTACAAGGCCCACCCACATGCCGGTTGGGCCGGCGTAAAAATCGATGAAATAGGCGGAAGAGCCGAAGAAAAGGACAAGGCCGAGGCTGACGAAAATATCGGCAAAACCGGTCACGAAGCGCAGCACTTCGTCATCTTGGCGATTGACCTGAGCGTCGGTCTGCGCCGCTGGCGGCCAAGGTAGCCGCACGGCCGGCGGCGAAGGAACATGATCGGCCGCCAAGCCGCGCAATGCTTGCGCCTGCGCGGATGTGATGACCCCGCGGTCGACGGCAAGGTCGAGAACCTCGTCGGAAATCATGGAAGGCTTTCGATGACGAGGTTGCGATTGGTATAGACACAGATGTCGGCAGCGATTTCGAGGGCACGGCGGGCGATGGCCTCGGCGTCGAGATCGGTCGCGAGCAGGGCGCGGCCCGCCGCCAACGCATAATTGCCGCCGGAACCTATCCCCATGACGCTCCCCTCACCCGTCATCTCGGGCTCCAGAACATCGCCAGTCCCGGTGAGCACCAGGCCGGCGTCCTTGTCGGCGACGAGCATCATCGCCTCGAGCCGGCGCAAATAGCGATCCGTGCGCCAATCCTTGGCGAGTTCGACGCAGGCGCGCACGAGCTGGCCCGGATATTGGTCAAGCTTGGCTTCGAGCCGCTCGAACAGAGTGAAGGCATCGGCAGTGGCACCGGCAAAGCCGCCGATGACATCGCCCTTGCCGAGCCTTCGGACTTTTCTGGCATTGCCTTTGACGATCGTCTGGCCAATGCTCACCTGGCCGTCGCCGCCGATCACCGTCCGCCCGCCCTTGCGGACCATGACGATCGTGGTCGCATGCCAGCTTGCGCCACTCGCTGCGTGGCCTGGCGGATCATCAAGCATGGGACTCTCTCGGGAAGGACGGGCTCGAAAAAGAGGGCCGCGGCGGCAGCCTGGTGTCCGCCGGTCGACGTCCCATCTATGGGGGAGCGCGCTCCGATGCAAGGCCAGGGTGCAAGGCCAAGCCGCAGCGGTGTGCGGAGGGGTGCCGGGCCCCGCGCCGGGGAATGTGAAAGCCGCCGCGTCCCTTTGTGAACCATAAACTGGAGCCGCGGGCGCCGGAAACGGCGCTTACACCGTGAAAAGGTTCCCCTGCAGAGCCAAATGCTCTAGTACCGAGGGGAAATTGCAGGACCAACCGAGCCAGAGCGAAATATGCGCAAAGCCTATGTCTCGCGCACGACCAAAGAGACCCAGATCGAGGTCCGCGTCGACCTCGACGGGGTCGGTCGCGCGCAAATTTCCACAGGGATAGGCTTTTTCGACCATATGCTGGAGCAACTCGCCCGCCATTCCTTGATCGACATGGAGATTTCGACCAAGGGTGACCTGCATATCGATTCCCACCATACGGTCGAGGATACCGGCATCGCGCTCGGCCAGGCGCTGCACCAGGCGCTCGGCGACATGGCCGGGATCACCCGCTTCGCCGATGTGCTCATCCCCATGGACGAGACTCTCACGCGCGTTGCGATCGATCTCTCCGGCCGGCCCTTCCTCGTCTTCAAGACCCAGTTTCCGCGTCCGAAAATCGGCGAATTCGACACCGAACTCGTACGCGAATTCTTTCAGGCCCTGACCGTCCATACGGCCATGAACCTCCATATCCACACGCTTTACGGCGAAAATTGCCACCATATTTCGGAATCGAGTTTTAAGGGCGTCGCGCGGGCGCTGCGCATGGCGATGACGATCGATCCGCGGCAAATGGGCGAGATTCCCTCGACGAAGGGGACGTTGTGATGCGGCGACGCCCATCGCTCCGAGCTACGCAATCCGTATGAGCTTGCAAATCTATTTTTAGCGGATGGACCCACAGATGTCGGTTTACACTGTCCAGGCACCGATGGGCTCGCTCGGCGAACCCGAACTCGAAAGAGCCGTCTTTCTGCGCGAAGGCTTCTCTTGGGGCGCCTTCTTCTTCGGCTTCCTCTGGCTGCTGTGGCAGAGGCTTTGGGGAATTGCGGCGCTTTGGCTGGTCGCTTTTAGTCTCTTGGCCTGGCTCGCCGCGTGGCATTTCACCTTCGGCAGTTTTTTCCTGATCGGCTTGGCGCTGCGCATACTGCTGGGGCTCGAGGCAAATGCTCTCCTGCGGCGTAAGCTCGCGCGGCGCCGCTATCAGCTGATCGAGGTGGTGACCGCTCCGGCGCCTGAAGCAGCGGAACAATTGTTCTTTTCGCGTGTCGCGCAATCGCAAGCCGAACTCGGGCCATTGCCGAAGGATGGGCCGCCTCCGCCTCTGCCGAGCCAGAATGCGGAAGTGTTAGGCGTCTTTCCTCAGCCGGAGGATCGAAGGTGAGCACGGTCATCGTCGATTACGGTTCCGGCAATCTCCATTCCGCGCATAAGGCTTTTGAGCGCGCCGCGCGCGAAGCCGGTCTGTCCATGCCAATCAGCGTCAGCGGCGATCCCGAGGCAGTGCGCCAGGCGGAACGCATCGTGCTGCCAGGCGTCGGCGCCTTCGCCGATTGCCGGCGCGGTCTTGGCTCTGTCCCCGGCATGATCGAGGCGCTTTCCGAAGCCGTGCTGACCAGGGGTCGGCCGTTTCTCGGCATTTGTGTCGGCATGCAGCTCATGGCGACGCGCGGCCTCGAACATGAGGTGACGAAAGGCTTCGGCTGGATCTCCGGCGATGTGGCAATGATCGCGCCCGCCGACAAAGCTTTGAAGATTCCGCATATGGGCTGGAATACTCTCGATGTGTCCCGCCCACACCCATTGCTCGCCGGGATCCCCACGGGGCCGCAGGGCCTGCATGCCTATTTCGTCCATTCCTATGCTTTCACCGGCATGGCGCCGAAGGAGCTCGTGGCCTCGACGGATTATGGCGGCGAGATTGTCGCCATTGTCGGCCGCGACAATATGGTCGGCACGCAATTCCATCCCGAAAAGAGCCAGGCGCTCGGCCTCGCCGTGATCGGCAATTTTCTGCGGTGGCAGCCGTGATCCTTTATCCGGCCATCGATCTCAAATCTGGCGAATGCGTGCGCCTCCTCCAAGGCGACATGGCGAAGGCGACCGTCTTCAACAAAGATCCGGCCGCCCAGGCGGAGGCTTTCGCGCGACAGGGGTTTTCTTATCTCCATGTCGTCGATCTTGACGGCGCCTTTGCCGGCAAGCCGATGAATGCGCAGGCGGTGGAAAGAATTCTGGCGCACGTAAAAATGCGTGTGCAACTCGGCGGCGGGATCAGAGACCTGAAGACCGTGGAGGCCTGGCTCGACAAGGGTGTCGCGCGGGTGATCATCGGCACGGCAGCGGTGCGCGATCCGGATTTCGTCCGGGACGCCGCCCGCCGTCATCCCGGGCAAATCGCCGTCGGCATTGACGCGAGGGACGGCAAGGTCGCCGTGGAAGGCTGGGCGAAGACAGCCGAAATGACGGCCATCGAACTCGGGCGAAAATTCGAAGACGCCGGCGTCGCCGCCCTCATCTATACGGACATTGCGCGCGACGGCGCGCTGCAAGGGTTGAACATCCAAGCCACTCTGGCGCTCGCCGAAGCGGTCGCGATCCCGGTCATCGCCTCAGGCGGCCTCGCCTCGCTCGCCGATATCGAACGCTTGCTGGCGCCGGACTGCGCAAAACTTGCGGGCGCGATCGCCGGGCGGGCGCTTTATGATGGACGGCTCGATGCCGCAGCGGCGCTGGCGCTCCTGCGTGCGGCCGAGGAGAGATCGCTTGCTTAAATCCCGTCTCATCCCCTGTCTCGACGTCAAGGACGGCCGTGTCGTCAAGGGCGTCAATTTCGTCGATCTGCGCGACGCTGGCGATCCGGTCGCCTGCGCCAGGGCCTATGATGCGGCGGGCGCGGACGAGCTCTGTTTTCTCGACATTACCGCGAGCCATGAGAATCGCGGCATCCTTCTCGATGTCGTGCGCCGCACGGCGGAAGCCTGTTTCATGCCGCTCACCGTCGGCGGCGGCGTCCGCACGATCGAGGATATCCGCAATCTTTTGCTCGCCGGCGCCGACAAGGTCTCGATCATGACTGCGGTCGTTGAGAACCGCGATTTCGTCCGCGTCGCGGCGGAAAAATTCGGCAACCAATGTATCGTCGTCGCCATTGACGCGAAGGAGACGGGTCCGGGCAAATGGGAGATCTTCACCCATGGCGGCCGCAAGCCCACCGGCCTCGACGCCATCGCCTATGCGCGTGAGGTCGCGAGTCTCGGCGCCGGGGAAATTCTCCTGACCTCGATGGACCGCGACGGCACGAAATCCGGCTTCGATCTGAAGCTCACCCGCGCCGTCGTCGATGCGGTCTCCGTGCCGGTCGTCGCCTCGGGTGGCGTCGGCACGCTCGACCATCTCGTCGAAGGTCTGCGCGAAGGCGGCGCCAATGCCGTACTCGCCGCCTCGATCTTCCACTTTGGCGAATTCACCATCGCCGAGGCGAAGGATTATATGACGCGTTGCGGTCTCAATATGCGGCTTGATCGCCGCGCTGCGGCGGTCGCGGCTTGAACGGAAGGCACCAGGCATGAGCGGGTTCGGTATCGAAGATCTCGCCGCCATCATCGCGGAGCGGGACAATGCCGACGCCGAAACCTCCTATACCAAATCGCTGCTTGTCGCCGGTCCGGCGCGCGCGGCCAAAAAAATGGGGGAAGAGGCGGTCGAGGTCGTGATCGCCGCCATCGAAGGCGACAAGCACGCCCTCGTCTGCGAAAGCGCCGATCTCCTCTACCACCTTCTCGTCGTGCTGCAGACGCGGAAGGTGCCGCTCGCGGATGTCTTGACAGAGCTCAAACGACGCACCGCCCAATCGGGCCATAATGAAAAAATCTCGCGCAAGGGCTGAAGGCTGCGCCTAGGGCAAGCCGAAAATCTAACTGCATGGATTTGGAAAAATGCGCCGGTCATATTAAAGAGCGCTCCAATGCTCGGCCGCAGAAAACCGAGACAGAAAACCGAGGCAGAAAACCGAGGAAGGAATGGACGAACGCGTCAAGGCTCCGGCGGTGCTCTCGCCCTATCATCACTTCACCCGAGGTGAATGGGCGGCTTTGCGCGCCGACACGCCGCTGACCTTGACCTTGGACGATCTGAGCAAGCTCAAATCGCTCGACGATCCGATCTCGCTCGAAGAGGTCATCGCCATCTATCTGCCGCTGTCGCGCCTTCTGGCGCTCTATGTCGCGGCGACACAGGGCCTCTTCAAGGCGACACAGCGCTTTCTCGGCGCCGAAGATGGCAAGATGCCCTACATCATCGGGGTCGCCGGTTCGGTCGCCGCCGGCAAATCGACCTTGGCGCGCGTCATGCGCGCCCTCTTGTCGCGCTGGCCGAACACGCCGAAAGTCGAGCTCGTGACGACGGATGGCTTTCTCTATCCCAATGCCGTGCTCGAAGCCGAAGGGCTGATGGACAAGAAAGGCTTTCCGGAAAGCTATGATGGTGCAAGCCTTTTGCGCTTCCTGTCCGACGTGAAGGCGGGGACGCGCAATGTCCATGCGCCGGTCTATTCGCATCTTACTTATGATGTGGTGCCGAGCGAATATGTCGCCATCGACCGGCCCGATATATTGATCGTCGAAGGCCTCAATGTCCTGCTTCCTGGGCGGCCGCCCAAGGATGGGCGGGCTGCGCCCTTCGTCTCCGACTTCTTCGATTTCTCGATTTATCTGCACGCCGATGACGACGAGCTGGAGCGCTGGTACATCGCCCGCTTCATGCGGCTGCGGCAGACGGCCTTCCGCGATCCGCGCTCTTATTTCCGCAAATTCGCCGATCTCCCCGATGCGGAAGCAGAGGCTGTCGCGCGCGACATCTGGACCAAGATCAATCTGCGCAATCTGCACGAGAATATTTTGCCGACGCGGGCGCGCGCCAGTCTCGTGCTCACCAAAGGCACGAGCCATTTGGTCGAGGAAGTCGAATTGCGCAAGCTGTGAGGCGGGCCTAGAGGGAACCACCGAAACGGCAAGGGCAGCGGTTCGCCTGTCTTTCTACGCCTCTGACACCGCTGCGCATGTAAATGGCCGCTTTGTGGAGGTGCTGGGCTCATCCAGCAATGCTTATGGTTCCCGTTTTTGCGTACAGGTACCTATCCAGCTCCCTATTCAACCCGTGAAGCAAACGTAGTCTAGCGTTCTGCTCGGAGGTTGCGCGCAAAACGGTGGGGACGAACAACTCGACACGGCGGTGGACGTCCGTCGCATATCTATCGCTGCCTGTTCCGTCGGATGATCGAATGCAGCATTTTCAAATTCATCTTCAGACTTCTTTAGAACTCTTTAACGACTGAAGAACACAATCGCAGGTTGTATATGGGCGGTTCGCCGTACTGACCTGCACGCTCGTCGCCGCAGCAGATCATGGCCGCAGCTCGGCGCCCGCTACTCGTAGTATCTCACGTTACGTTGCGAGCGAGGAAGTCATGGACACCGCGAGCATGCAGCGTCTTGATGGCATGACTCATGTATCTTCGGCGCCGGCGCGTAGGAAATTTATAGTACTTGGTGGACCGGGCCCGGATATCTCGGGATTGAACTTGCTCAACTTGGAGAACGCTGCCGGTTTGCATTGCGACGCAATCATTCTGCTCAAGCAGATTGAGCCTCACGAGCTTGCCAAAGTTCTCGAGCAGGCGCCTGATCCAGCCGTTCCGATCGCCGATTTCTTCGGCAATCACCAGGTACGCCGCGACTTCATCGGTTCGCTCTTAAATGATGACAGCGCCGTAGAGATCCATCATTCCTTAGGTCAAATTTGGCGTCGCCTTGCCCAGCTTCCATTTAGATCGAACCGAGAGGATCGTTGGGGACTGACACTACTTCGTCTCGCCTATTCGCGCGACGCGCCGGCCCAAGCTGCCTTCAACCCGGGTCATTCGCTCACTGTGCAATACCCGCTTTTCGGCACGGGTGGGGCCACCAGACATCAACTGGAATTGCTGGCCGCTCAGGATTTGCTCAATCGACGCCATTTCACTCGCACACATGCTTGCAGCAAATGCGGCTCGGCGCGCCTGCATGTTTATGAGGCGTGTCCCGGATGCAACGGAGCCGACCTCGTCGACGAAGTGGTTGTCCATCATTATCGATGTGGCTGCCAAGAACCGGAATCCCGTTTCATTCAAGGCCCCTTGCTGGTTTGCCCAAAATGCCGTCGCGAACTGCGCCATTTGGGCGTCGACTACGGCAAACCCGGCAAAATTGTCCTGTGTCGTACCTGCGGCGCGGTGAATTCCGAGCCACTCGTCCATTTCATTTGTTTGGACTGTTCCAGGGTGACGCCCGCCGATGCCATCGCCTCGACCGATTGGTACCACTACGATCTCAGCGCGAAGGGCTTATCCACTCTTCACGAAGGACAACTTCCGCGCTTCGAATTGGCTTCCGTGCTCGAACGAAGCGCTCGCGCCTATTCTCCGCGCGAGTTCGGGCTGCTTGCCATGCAGGAAATGCGAGCGGCGCGGCAGTTTCAGCGGCCCTTCTCGGTTGCGCGGGTTTCATTTCCGAACATCGATGCGGTTCATCGCGATCTCGGACCGCAAGCCACAGATGCCGCCATTCGCCAGGCCGCCGATGTCATCATGAGAACGGTACGCGCAAGCGATTTCGTTGGCATCGGCGGCCCGACGTCCGTCGTCATCGGACTTCCGGGGATAGCGCGTACGGATGTTGGCCCGATCGAAGACCGGATTCGGAAGGCCATTTACGACACTGTCGTGGCCCCTCTCGAGCTCGCCGTGGAGGTTGCCGAAGGCGAAGCGATCAATGCGATGCTAGCAAGAGGTTGACGGCAATGTCCGCGTTATCCTTTCTCCGGTCACTCGATACCGCGAGCTTGATACTCATTTTCTGGTACACGATCCTATTTGAAATTCCCCGCTACACGATCGGGGCGCTGGTTGTCCCCGCGACGAGGCTGTGGAAACACGCGAGACCTCCGATCAAGACCAACCTCAACTTGAGTGTGATCCTTGCCGGTCATAACGAGGCAAAGTCTCTACGCACCTGTATCGAGGCGTTGGCCGAGCAGACAATTCATTCCGAACTCGGCGGCATGGAAGTGATTGTTATCGACGACGGCTCGACGGATCACATGTTTGAAGTGGCAAAGGGCCTGCAGCGCGAGGGCAAGATTGATGAGGTGCTGCGGCTCGAGCAACGCGGCGGCAAGAGCGCCGCCGTCAATTTTGGCCTTTCCGTCTGCACCGGCGATGTCGTTGTGATTTCCGATATTGATACCACCTTCGATCGAGATGCATTTGCTGAACTGCTCAGCTATTTTGCCGACCCGCGCGTTGGCGCCGTCAGCGGCAATCTCGGCGTACGCAACACGTCCGCCAGCCTCATCACCCGTCACCAGACCATCGAATACGCGATCGGCATCTCGCTCGGTCGTAGTATCCAAGATTCGCTCGGCATTCTTTCGATCGTATCGGGTGCATTTGGCGCCTTCCGCCTTGCAGCAGTCGAAGAAGTGGGAAAACAGGATGTCGAGGTGGGCGAGGATGCCGATCTTACGATGAAGCTCCGCCGGGCAGGTTGGCGTATCCGCTTTGCTCCCGATGCACATGCGCTGACAGACGTGCCAGAGACGGTTTCGGCACTCATTGCGCAACGGCTTCGCTGGGACCGTGGTCTCATCACCATCTGGCTGCGAAAGTTTCGCGGCGTGTTCGACCCTCGACAGTCCACGTTTCGGTTCATTGACGTGGTGGCGCTTGTCGACGTGATCGGCTTTCAGATTCTGCTGGCGCTCGCGTTTCCGATCTATCTCGTCTGGCTCCATTACTACTTCGGCGGCTTAGCTGGAACCATCATCGAGGCGACTCTGATCGGTCTAATGGTCCTTAGCCTTTTGTCTTTTGTCTCCGCTGCCGCGATTGGGATCCGAATTCCTTTCTGGCTCATTCTTTACCTGCCGCTGTACATGATCTTGCAGATTTCCTTGATGCGTCTGGTCCGCATCATCGCTATTGGGCAAGAGCTCATCCTGCGCAGCTCTTATCGTGATCCCTATGTGCCGGCCCGTGTCATGAGCCAAGTGGAGATCAGGTGATGCGATTCTTGAAGCAGCGGCATGCCGCGCATGCTGTATACAATCAGCCACGCGCACACCGCTTGGCTGTGATCCGCTGGCTGTACATTTCGGGCATTTTCGCGTTGGCCATTTGGCTCGTCAATTTTTCCTTCGGCAGTCTGTTGTACCTGCAAAGCGATGGTCTAGTGCTTGGCGAGCCCGGGGTCGTTGCCGCCGAGTTCCCGGTCACGGTACGAGACGTCCTGGTACGCGAAGGCCAGATTGTCGAAAAGGGCCAGATTGCCGCGATTGTTTCGTCGCAGAACGTCACTGAGTCGATTGCGCGACTCACCGCCGACCTCGCGGCGCGCCAAGTTCGACGGGGCGAACTGCGCATCCGAAGCGAGGTGGTCAATGGACTGCTCGCGCTCGCGCAGAACCGTCAAAAGGTTGCCTCCGGCGCACGAGAGAGGCTGGAGACGCTCTTGCCGCGCGGCGAACTCCCGCTGAATGAGCAGACCGCCGCGCTCGACATGGAATTCCGTAGCTATCAAGATCTAGCGGCGCTGGTGGCAGAGAAACCGATCGTGGAGGCTGAGCTCGGTACGCTAAGTGCCGCCTTGGCCGAAGCCGAAGGTGCGATAGCCGACCTTCGCAAGCTTTACGACAACGGTCGGCTCCGAGTTCCGATCGACGGGGTGATCAGCCATGTTATCGCCACCAAGGGCGCCGTCGTGCGCGCCGGTGAGCCACTCGTCGAGCTGTGTGGTAGTCGCCGATTTGTCCTTGCCTATTTGCCATCCGGTGCGGCCTATAATGTTGCAGTTGGCGATGAGGTGCAAATCACGGCGGGATTTCAAGTTAGCAGAGGCGTCATCACGCGCGTCGAACCTTTTGCGGCCGCGCTTCCGCGGGAGTTCCAGCGCGCCTTTACACCTGTGGAGACCGAGCAGGTGATCCGTGTCGAGTTCGCGCCAGGCGCGGTTCCACCACCGCTTTTCACCAAAGTGTCGCTGCACTCCTTTCAATCCGTGAGGCGCTCGATCGAGCGGATCTGGAGGGCGTGGTGGCCTTGGCCGTGGTGAGCAGTTGGCTCACGCCATCGTCAAACGCCCCTGGCCAGCACCATCATTGCCTCGCCGACATCAAAGCTCAAATCCGTTTTCTGCCGCCAGCGCCTTGAGATCCCGATGCGGCCGCGCGCCATAATGCTGGATGATCTCGGCCGCCGCGAGCGCGCCGAGCCGCGCGCAGTCCGGCAAATCCATGTCCTTGACGAGCCCGGTGAGAAAGCCGGCGGCGAAGAGATCGCCGGCGCCCGTCGTATCGATCACTTTCTCGACCGGAAAGGCGTTCACCGCATGGGTTTCTTCCCGCGTGACGACGAGCGAGCCTTTTTCCGAGCGGGTGACGATTGAGATAATGTCTTCATTGCGCAACAGCGCCAGCGCCGTATCGAAATCCGCGGTCTGATAGAGCGCATGCAGTTCGCGCTCATTGGCGAAGAGAATGTCGATCCTGCCGTCGCGGACGAGCCCCAAAAATTCATCGCGATAGCGATCGACGCAAAATGCATCCGAGAGGCTCAAGGCGACGCGACGGCCGGCGGCGCGGGCGATCTTTGAGGCTTTGAGAAAGGCCTCTTTCGCCTGCGGCGGGTCCCAGAGATAGCCTTCGAGATAGATGATCTGCGCTTCTTCAACCAGCGCCGGGTCGACGTCGTCGGGGCCGAGAGTTTGGCAGGCGCCGAGAAAGGTATTCATCGTGCGCTGGCCGTCGGGGGTGACGGACACGAGGCAGCGGGCGCTCGCGGCACCATCCTTGGCCGGGGTCGAGGTGAAAGCGACACGCGCCGAGCGAATGTCATGCGCAAAGATGTCGCCAAGCGGATCGGCTTTCACTTTGCCGATGAAGGCTGTGCTACAGCCGAGCTGCGCGGCGCCGATGATCGTATTGGCGGCCGAACCGCCGGAGACGATGGTCGTCTGCCCCATGGCGGCATAAAGCTTTTCCGCGGTGGCTTCATCGATGAGCTGCATCGCGCCTTTATGGAGGCCATGGGCGATCAAAAAATCGTCGTCGCTCGGGGCGATCACATCGACGATGGCATTGCCGAGGCCGAGAATATCGAATTCTGGTCGCGGGCATGGAGACTGAGCCGGAAGGCATGAGGAAGGGTCACCGACCCTTTCGCATCGTGCTGCGCCGCGGTCAAGCTATGCAGCGGGAGCTGGAGGCGCTGATCTCACGCCGCGAGATCCGCGACGACCGCATCGAGCAGCGGAAAGCCCTCCGGGCTCACGCGCAGACGCCCTTCCGGCGTCATTTCCACCATGCCTTCGGCGATGAGCGAGGAGATCCGCGCCGGATCGAGGCTGCGTCCCGCCACGGCCTCGAAACGCGCTGGATCGATGCCTTCCGAAAGGCGCAGGCCCATCAGAAGAAATTCATCGCCCTGCTGTTCGTAAGAGAGCATTTCGTCTTCGACCAGCGCATGGCCGTCGGTTTCGACGACCGTCAGCCACATTTCCGGGTGCCGCTCCGTCGCCTGCGCGCGGCGGCCTTTCGGCATCATGATGCGGCCATGCGCGCCGGGGCCGACGCCGACATATTCGCCATAACGCCAATAGATGAGATTGTGCCGGCTTTCAGCACCCGACCGCGCGTGATTGGAAATCTCATAGGCCGGCAGCCCGGCGGCATTCATCATCTCCTGCGTCGCATCCCAGAAATCACGGCCCTGATCGGGATTGGGGAGCGCGAGCTTGCCGGCATGGGCGAGGCGCTCGAAGATCGTGTCCGGCTCGATCGTGAGCTGATAGAGCGACAGATGATCGGTCACGCGTGCGAGAGCTGCGCGCAATTCCATCCGCCAAGCGGCAACGCTCTGCTGCGGCCGCCCATAAATGAGATCAAAAGAATAGCGCGGAAAAATCTTGGCCGCGACATCGACCGCAGCGAGCGCCTCTGCCGCGGTATGAAGCCGGCCGAGCTGCTTCAGATCGGCATCGTTCAAGGCCTGGACGCCAATCGAGACGCGATTGACTCCGGCTGCGCGATAGTCGCGGAAACGCCCGGCTTCGACGCTCGAAGGATTGGCTTCGAGCGTGATTTCGGCGTCCGCCTCGACCGCCCAGAACCCGCCGATCGCATCGAGGATCGCGGCGACGCTCTCAGCCTTCATCAAGGATGGGGTGCCGCCCCCGAAAAACACCGAGCGCACCTTTCGACCTCTGGTCAGGCCGGCGCGATGCGAAAGCTCCACCTTGAAAGCCGAAATGAAACGCTTCTCGTCGATCGGCTCGGCCCGGACGTGGCTGTTGAAATCGCAATAGGGGCATTTCGACAGGCAGAACGGCCAATGCACATAAATGCCGAAGCCTGGATCCGACGCTATGGGGATGCGATTCGCCATGCCGCCTTATGTCACGCGGAGGGCAGCCGGTCACTAGAGACGTGCCCGCTGCCCACATTTCCTTGGCGGAAGGCGGCGCCATTTGCGCCGACGAGCTCGAGCTTTCGCAAAGAGGACCAGACGCCGGACCATGTCTTCGCTTGTCGAGCGGCAGCGCTCAGGCTCCTTGGCGCGACTGCGGCAAAACGTCTCAATTGGCCCAGCGCGTCTCGATCTTTGATTTGAGTCAAGGCTAAGAAAAGGCCTAAGGGCGAAAAATTGCAGCGAAGGCGCACGTCAAAAATCGATCAACCGGAAAACCCTCAAAAGCAGACAGCCGTCATGGATGAATGCGGCTGAGTTTAAGTTCGACAATCGGGGCGGCGGCCGAGTACGGCGCTATGCCCGCTGGGATAGCCTCAACCAATTGGAGACCGCCATGCTGAAGATCGCCGCTCTCATTTGGGCCTTTCTTGGACCGACGCTCGCCGGCATTTTGATATTGGTCATCTGCGCTGTGCCCAGCTTGCTCAACCAGGGCATGCGGCTGATCCCTTATGCCGGCGTCCTCGGTCTCCTATTGGGGATCCCATTGGCGATCCTGATTGCCCGCAAGCTCGAACATCGCGCGCCGTCCCGCGCCTAGAGCCGAATCGGTAAAGTCTAACGACTTTTCCGAGACATGCTCTAGGACCCCGCATCCACGACCCTTCGAATGAGACGGCAATCGCAGGGTCCGCAAGGGCTTGCGAGGGCGCGACGCGCATTGGCGTCGCGATCCTTGTCCAGAAGCGCCGCGCCTGTCCCTTCATCGATCGCGTCTCGAACCCTCACCTCATCATGACTACGCAGAAGCCGCCGACTGTTTTCAGCAGCGGCGATTTGCGTCTCCATCCAATATCTGCAACAGCCCATCGTCGTGCCGGGCGAGGTCGCACGCGTGCTGGTGCCGAGCGGTCCGCTCGCCATCACTTTCTCAAACCGCTGCTTTCCGACCCAGGCCCTCGCCATCTGGCAGGCGCTGGATGATGACGCGCATGGAAGGCTCGTCGCGCTCTATCTCGCCGAAGCTGGCTTCGCCGAGATCGAGATCCACACACTCATGGCACCGGCCAGCGGCGGCGATCCGCTGTTTGCGGTGATCGGCTGGGTAAGCGCATGAGCCCGAAAAGTTGCAGACTTTTCGGATCAGATCATGCGCCGAGGCTAGAACTAAGAGCGCAATGGCGATTGTTCCGACAGCCTCGCCCTCCTGACCCTGATAGCAAATGAATTGAAGGAGCCCCGCTTCCGTGAGTTCGCCCCCGAGACTGGCCGATGTGATGATCGATCTCTGCGCCAAGGCCGGCCCGACGCAGACCATCGAGCCCGCCGATGTCGCTAAGGCCTTTGCCGAAGTCGCCAACCGGCCGAGCGTGCCCTGGCAAGGCTATCTGCAAACAGTGCGCGACACGGCAGTCGCACTCGCGCGCGAAGGCAGGATCGTGATCTATCGCAAAGGCGCGCCGGTCGATCCTGACACTTTTCGCGGCGTCTATCGGCTCGGGGCCCCGAATATTTCGTGAAACGACGCGGAAGCATTGCTGCGAACTGCTGAGACATGCCGCAAACCCTGCGCCAGCCCGAGATCTCACAATTTCTCGACCGCCTCTTTCACCATCGCCTTGCAGCGGAGCAGCCGCTCATATTCCGTCTTGTCGATCTCGATGGTCTGCGGCGGGGCGGGCTGCTCTCCCCGCTGCGGATCGAGCGCGCGCGCCGCATCGAGCAGCGCCATTTCGAGCTGGGAGATCCGCTCCGTCGCGCGTTCGAGATAGGGAATGGGATTCGCCAGAACCTTGGCCTCGTGCTGCGCTTCGAGAGTGATCAGCTTGGTGAAGCGCCGCACCGTCTCGCAGTTCTTCTTGCCGAAATCATGTTCGATGATGGTCACGGCTTGTCCGCTCCATCCTGGCCGCACCGCAAGCCGAGCAGCAGGCACCATCGGCTCCTCGGCTCCGCGCAAGTGGCGGCGCACGGCCGGGTCAAGATATAAACAAGCTTGGCGCCAAAAACCCGCTTCCGCAAGCCTCTTGATGGGGCGCATGCGCCAGTGATCTCGCGGAGGAGATCGCCGAGCTGCGAACGCTTTTTCAGAAAGCCGAGACCGCGGCGGCGTGAGCCGCGCAGGCGCCTTCAACGGCCCGCCGGATCACTCGTCCCATCGTCCGCCGTAACGATGGCCAAAGCTGCCGGCCGCGTGCGGTTGACGAGCCACAGCGCCGCGCCGATCAGGATACCGCCGAAAGCCTGCTGGACGGATAGGCCAGTGCGGAGCATGAGCGCCGACATGAGGACGGTGAAGAGCGGCGCGAGAAACAGATAGCCGCTCGTCTGCGTCGCACCGCCGCGCCGAAGCGCCAAAAACCAGAGGCCGAAGGAGGCCGTGGAGCCGGGAACCGCGAGCCAGAGAAACCAGCCCCAGAGGCCGATCGAAGTGAGCGCCGGCCCGGGCCAATGCTGCCCCTGCGCATAGGCGAGCGCGAGCAGCATCAAACCGCCGATGAGCATCTGCCAAAAGCTCAGCGCCCAGACATTGATGGCGAGTTTCGCCCTTTTGTTGAGGATCGTCGCAAAGGCAAAGCAGAAGGCCGCGGCAAGACCGGTCAATTGGCCGATCAAAGGTTCATGCGAAAGACCCGTGCCGCTTGCCCCGAGCGCGAGGACAACGCCGAATATCCCGCAGAGAAGTCCGAAGAGGCGCGGCCCGGAGAGCGTTTCGCGCAAAACGAAATGCCCGATGAGCGCGACCCAGAGCGGATTGGTGAAGAGGAGTATTGCCGCCGTTCCTGCGGAGATTGTCCGCAGCGCCAAGAACAAGAACCCCATCGTCGCCGCGGTCTGCAAGAGCCCGATGAGCAAAATCACGCTCCAATCGCGGAGCGTCAGATGACGCGGCGCCAGGCGCTGCGCATATTTGGACTCGGCCATAAAGACGAGCGGCAGAGTCGCGAGTGCCGCCAGCAAGAATCGCCAGCCGACGAGCAGAAAAGACGGAATGCCGGCAGCAAGCAGGATCTTGCCGGCAATGAAGCTCGACGCCATCAGCAAGGTCGCGGTGACGAGAATGACGAAATAGGCCGCGCCGGCAGGCGAATCGCGCGCCTCATCCATGCCGCATCTTCCAAACTTCCAAAGGCGCTCAGGCTTTCACAAATCTCGAACAGGCGTCACGCTTGGGGCATGTCCATTGCGGTCCGAGAATGAACGCGCCGCCACAGGAAAAGGCAATATCGACCTTCGTCGTGCACCGCGAAACTTGCCGACGCCCAGATGGATAAAAGAAAGCCCGGCCCCGTGGGGAATCATCCACGGGCCCGGGCAGGTCGGTCGCCTTGATTGGCTCCGAGCGGGAGGACTTTCTTAAAACTTCAAGATGACGTCGCCGCCGATGGTGACTCCCGAGGTCTTGGTGCCATAGTCAAACGGCGTCGTATTGTTCAGCGAAGAATCATAGCGAACTTCCGGCCTGATGATGAGGGCCTTCGGATAAAGCGTGTCCTTCGGGAGCACCGGGGTGATGTTGAGGCCGGCCGTCAGCTCCAGATAGGTGGTGGGCGCGGACGCACCGAAGGATCCGTTCGGATAGCCGTGCTCAGCACTGACGTAGTCGAAATTGCCGGGGAAGGCATTAACGAAACCCGTCCACGAGCCCTCGCCGACATTAGCGTCCCGCCAGATCTCGGCACGTCCATTGGCCTTCAGCCAGTCATTGATCACATAAGAAGCATATCCTGCGGCACCGTAACCGCTGACGCCGCCGGGTATGTATCCGTCGTCATGAATGTAATTGCCTTCCGCCATCAGGGTCAGCTTGTCGGTGGCCTTCCAAGTGACGTCGACGTCGTTGAGATAGCGGAAGGTGGAGTTGGGATCGCAGAGGCAGTTCGCGATGCCGAGGGGCGTATCCGGATTTTCCGGACCGATATTGGTGGTCGCGAGCACGGTCAGATTGCCGTTGAGAAGATTGAGCCCGATGCCGCCCTCGAAGGCCGGCGCATTATTATTGTCGCCCGGCCAGCCAATGCTCGTATTCACGCCGGTGATGGCGCCGGCATAGACGTCGAGCAGCGGATTGACATGGGTGATCGTCATCACGCCCGTATCTTTGAGCGGGATGCCGAAATTGAAAATATAGGAATGCGAGTAGAACAGATTGTCCGGCGCGTTGATGACTTCAAGGCCTTCCAGAGTGACGAACTGGCCGACCTTGACGTCGATGCCGCCGCTGAAAATATAGGGCAGATGCACTTCGCCCCATGCCTCGACGACGTCAACCTGATTGATATTGTTGATGCAATAGTCGCACTCGCCGAGATAATGGGTGTAGCGCGCATCCGATCCATAAAGCAGTTGAACCTTGAAGCCGAAATCAACGGTCTTCGCATTCGGATCGATCGGCCGCTGCGCGATCAGCGACAACTGATTGAGCAGTGGCGTATTAGCCTTGTCGTCGAAAAGACGGCCGAAGTTGACTCCGCCCGCCCCCAGATCCGGGTTGCCGGTAATGCCGGCATCGACCACGCCATTGATAGTCAGCGTATCCCACCAGTTCGGCGGCGCCGCGGGAGCCGGAGGAGATTTCGTCGTCGGGAGATCCGCGGCGAAGGCCGCGCCTGCTGCCAAGCAAGCCAAAAGGAAGCACGCAAGCACAGCGGCGAGATTGCGCAATTTCATGGAGAGCCCCCTCACTTCGACATAGTCTCTGCCACAAAAATGCTGGTTTAGGCGAGGCGAAGCAAGGAAAACTGATTAGCATTTGCCTATTAAATAGGCATATTTTAGACAATTACGCCGGTTTCGGTCGGATGTGATAAAATAAACACATATTTAACACCGGTCCCATCACTAAATATTTATCATGGCTTTACAACGTAAGCTTGGGCGCGCTTCGGCGCGCAAATCCCGTCGTGTCAGGGCCACATCGGGTGCAGACGCCCTCGGCCGATTCGCGCTCTCGCGCCATGCCCATGACCGCTTCAAAGGCGAATGAATCCACTTCGGGCGGAGAGGTCTCTCACATCGCTCGTAACGCCGTGGCCTGCCGGCTTTGCACATGCGATCTGCTCGGTCCTTGCGCCCGCGTCCGCGCATAAAAAATGCGGCCCTGGGGCCGCATTATTCTGTCTTCATTGATTTGCTGGGGCTTGGCGCTGCCGGCGCTCAGTTCGAATAATACATATCGAATTCGACCGGATGCGGGGTCATCTCGCAGCGCAGCACTTCGCTCATCTTCAATTCGATATAGCTGTCGATGAAATCATCGTCGAAGACGCCGCCCGCTTTCAAAAAGGCGCGGTCCTTGTCGAGATTCATCAGAGCCTCGCGCAGCGAGCCGCACACGGTCGGGATCTGCTTCAATTCCGCCGGCGGCAGATCGTAAAGGTCCTTGTCCATCGGCTGGCCCGGATCGATCTTGTTCATGATCCCATCGAGCCCGGCCATCAGCATCGCCGAGAAAGCGAGATAGGGATTGGCCACCGGATCGGGGAAGCGCACCTCGACCCGCTTCGCCTTCGGGTTCGACGAATAGGGAATCCGGCAGGAGGCCGAGCGGTTGCGCGCCGAATAGGCGAGCAGCACCGGCGCCTCGAAGCCAGGCACAAGACGCTTATAGGAATTGGTCGACGGATTGGTGAAGGCGTTCAAGCTCCGCGCATGGCGGATGATCCCGCCGATGTAATAGAGGCATTCGTCGGAGAGATCGGAATATTTATTGCCGGCGAAGAGCGGCTTGCCGTCCTTCCAGATCGACTGATGCACATGCATGCCCGAGCCATTGTCGCCATAGACGGGCTTCGGCATGAAGGTCGCCGATTTCCCATAGCTCTGCGCCACCTGCTGGATGCAATATTTATAGATCTGCATGTGATCGGCCATCACCGTCAGCGGGCGGAATTTGAGACCGAGCTCATGCTGCGCCGAGGCAACTTCGTGGTGGTGCTTTTCGACCTTGGCGCCCATCGCCGCCATGGCGGCGAGCATTTCGCCGCGCATGTCCTGCGCCGAATCCTGGGGCGGCACCGGAAAATAGCCGCCCTTGGTGCGGATGCGATGGCCGAGATTGCCGCCTTCATAGGGCGTATCGCTGTTGGTCGGCAGTTCGACCGAATCGAGCACGAAGCCGGTATTGTAGGGCGTGGCGGCAAAGCGCACATCGTCGAAGACGAAGAACTCCGCCTCCGGGCCGAAATAGACCGTGTCGCCGATGCCGGTCGAGGCGGCATAGGCCTCGGCGCGCTTGGCGACGCCGCGTGGATCGCGGCTATAGGGCTCGCCCGTCGTCGGCTCGAGAATATCGCAGACGATTGCCATGGTCGGCGCCGCAAAGAACGGATCCATGCAGGCGCTCGTCGGATCGGGCATTAGCGTCATGTCCGATTCATTGATCGCCTTCCAGCCGGCAATCGACGAGCCGTCGAACATCAGCCCTTCCGAGAACGTGTCCGCATCGATCAGCGACACGTCGAAAGTGACATGCTGCCACTTGCCGCGCGGATCTGTGAAGCGAAGATCAACATATTTGACGTCATTGTCCTTGATCGCCTTGAGCACGTCACTCGCGGTCTTCATGTCTCACCCTCTCATAGTCTGACGCATAGTCTGAACGAGTTCCGATTGTCATTGGAGGACGCCGGCCGCCGTATGATCACAGCCTCAAATCGCGTCCATTCAGGGCCCTCCTTTGCCGGCGCTGCATTGCGGCCGGAAAGCGAAGCCGGGCATTTGATACGAAAGATCGCGGCAGGAGTTCGGTCCCGCCACGATCGGCAATCGTAAGCGCGGGAGATGGGGGCGACCGCCCAAGCGGGCCCCCATCGCGGGATCATCTTGCCGGCGCGGCTACTCGCCTTCCACGCCGATCGCATAGGCGGTCTCGCCGTGAACCGCATCATCGCCCACTTTCAAAGTCGCTTCATCCATGCGCAGCGGTACGAATAGCGAAATGAGCTTGAGGATGATGAAGGTGGCGACGATGTTGTAGATGATGATGAACGCCGCACCGTAGAATTGAAGCAGGAGCTGCTTGGGGTTGCCATAGAGCCAACCGGTGACGTTGACCCCAGGCGCTTCTTTGTCCGTGCCGATATACATGAGCATGTCCGGCGATGCCAAAATACCGGTGAGCAGGCCGCCCATCAGGCCGGCAATGCCATGGGTGGACAATACGCTCAACGTATCGTCCACTTTCATCATCAGCTTGGTCTTTTGCAGCTTATTCATGGCGAGCCAGGGAATGATCCCGGCGCAGACGCCGATGATCATCGCGCCCCAGCCGTTCACATAACCAGCGGCAGGCGTGATGGCCACCAAGCCCGCGATCATGCCATTGACCGCGCCGACGACGGATGGTTTGCCATAGGCGAAAACGTCCATCAACGTCCAGACCAGAAGCGCAACTGCGGTGCAGGTGTTGGTGTTGAGCACCGCGGCACCGGCATTGGCATTGGCGAAATAGGGGTCGCCGCCGTTAAAGCCGTTCCACCCGAGCCAGAGAATGCCGGCACCGGCCAAGGTGATCAGCAGGCTGTTAGGGGGGAAATTGTCGCGATCCGCTTGCAGGCGTGGGCCGATCACCGCTGCGGCCACGAAGCCGGATGTGCCGGCGGCAAGATGGATGACGTAGCCACCGGAGAAGTCGGCGACGCCAAGCTGCGCGAGCCAGCCGCCGCCCCACACGGAAAACGCCCCCACCGTGTAGACAAAAGTCATCCACAATGGGCAGAAGATCATCCAGGCTTTGAAGTTCATCCGGCCGAGCACCGAGCCGGCGAGGATGATCACTGTGATCGCGGCGAACACGAACTGGAAGAACACCAGTGTCGCCATCGGGAAGGTCAGCGGCGGCATGCCCGAAGCCGCCGCCGGAATTGTCGCCTGACCGAGGGTGAATGCGGCCGATGTCGCCGGCATCGGTGTGCCTAGGAAGCCCTGGCCCAGGACTGATAACCATTGCGGCCCGAACGCCATGTTGTAATCGAAAAGAATCCAGACGACGAGCACCGAGGCGAAGGCATAGATCGCCATAAAGGCCGAGTTGATCGCCCATTTCTTCTTGACGACGCCGCCATAAAGAATCGTCAGCCCGGGAATGCTTTGTAGGCCGACAAAAGTCGCGGCTGCCAATTGCCACGCGTTGTTTCCAGTATCTAGCCATTTAGGTGACGGTAAGAGCACGGCTTGTCCCCCCATATTAGCGTGGATAACTTCACCAAATGCAGTGTTATGCAGTGCAATTCATATGCCAACCACACAAGCGAGCGATCCCACGGATCAACGCCGCCGGCATTTGAGCAAGATCCATGCAATCGGAGTCGTCTCGCCCAATCACCGGCCGCCGATCCCCTCCCGTCCAAAGCGAGCGGCTGGTTTATTTAAGCGCGAAGTTTGTTTCATGGGAACGATCAATAGCTAAGCATAATGACTATACTTTAATCACATAATGGCTCTCGGCCTCTGTCCGACTGCTCGCCTTTTGTGTCTTCTTTGCAACCTCATGAGAATTGGCTATGGATCGCATGATAGCCGTGCGAGTGCGACGATGTTCCTGAAGAAGTTTCCTATGGCGCGAATCGCTGCATTGGCGATCGGCATGGCTGTTCCCGGCATCGGCAATGCGGCGCCGCCGAGCGAATCCACGATCACCTGCACCAACCCGGCGAGCGGCGCGAGTTGGCAGATCAAGATCGACTACGACAAGGGCACAGTGGATTCCAATCCGGCCCATATCGGAGACACGGAAATTTCCTGGCGCGATGCCAAGGACGGTGGCAATTACACGCTTGATCGCAAATCCGGGAATCTCACGGTCGTACTCGCCTCGAGCACGGGCGGCTATTTCCTTTACGATCATTGCAGGCTGAAGAATTGAAGCCACGCGCCGGGCCAGCCGCCCGGTCATCGGAGCGCCGCTGGTGGTTGAGGGTGTTGCCGGTCTCAAGGCAAGCATCGGGTTTGCCTCGGAGACCGGGCCGAGAAAACACAATGAGGATTTCGTCGCCGCCGTTTTCGGCGCGGAGCTACCCAAGCCGCGCTGGGAGGTGGTCGCGGCGATTGCCGACGGAATCGGCAGCACCAAGGGCGGTCGGGTCGCGGCCGAGACGGCGGTGCGGGGCTTTCTGGACGGATTTTGGGACCTGCCCGAGACCTTGGAAGTGCCACGCGCCGCAGCCAGAATCGTGAACGCGCTCAATGGCTGGATTCACTCCCAGGCTCGCCAGGACCCCAAATTGGCGGGCATGGGGTGCACCTTTACCGCTCTGGTGCTGCGCGGGCGCACCGCCCATCTGCTGCATGTCGGCGACACGCGCGCTTATCGGCTGAGCGGCGACCGCCTGACCTGCCTGACGACCGATCATCTGCGGGACGGCCCGCGCCGCTCGCGCATTCTTTACCGCGCGTTGGGCATCGAGGCGGAGGTGCGCCTCGACTACACGGCGCAGCCGGTGGCACTGCACGACCGCTTCCTCCTCTGCAGCGACGGCCTGCACGGGGTCCTGGCGAGCGACAGCATCGCCGACATATTGCGCGAGCGCTCGGCTCCCGGGGACACGGCCCGTGCTCTGGTCGCGGCCGCGCTCGAACTCCGGCAGCACCGACAATTGCACTGCCTTGGTGCTGGACGTGGTCGGGCTGCCGACGGCGAAATCGGCCGACATTGGCGGCACCATCATGCAACTGCCGCTGATCCCGGTGCCGCGGGGCGGCGAGACGATCGATGGTTTCGTGCTCAAAGTGCTGCTGTCCGAGGGCCGCTACAGCCGCCTGTTCGGCGCGGTGGACGAGATCGAGGGCGGCGAGGTGGCGCTGAAGTTCCCCAAACCCCAGGTCGCCGCCGTGGCTACCCACCACGCGGCCTTCGTCCGCGAGGCGTGGGTTGGCGCGCGCGTCAACAGCCCCTGGGTCGCCCACATCATCGAACTGCCACCGGGACGCCAGACCTGCCTTTACACGGTCATGCCGCTTTACCAGGGCGAGCTTCTGGAGACGCGGCTGACGCGGCGGCCGTCGCTGGGCCTGGAGGAAGGCCGCAATATTGCGGTCAAGCTGGCCCGGGCGGCGGCCGCGCTGCACCGCGCTGGCATCATCCATCGCGACATCAAGCCCGATAATGTGATGCTCGAAAGCGCCGGATCGCTGAAGCTGCTCGATCTCGGGGTAGTGCGCGTACCCGGACTGGAGGACTTCCCGCCCGAGGACATTCCCGGCACCCCCGCCTATATGGCGCCGGAAATGTTCGCCGGCGAGCCCGGCAACGAGACCACCGACATCTATGCCCTGGGTGTCACCATGTACCGCGCCTTCACCGGCGAGTTCCCTTACGGCAATCTCGATGCGACTAGCCCGCCGCGCCTGGACCGGCCGAAGGAGCTTTGCACTCTGCGCCCGGATCTGCCGGCATGGCTGCAGGCTGCGCTCGGGCGCGCGATCGCGGCCGATCCCACTGAGCGCTTTCGCGACATGATCGAATTCGCGCTGGAGATGGAGGCGGGACCGGCGTGCGCCCCGGCTGCCGCTCCGAGGCCGCGGACGTTCTATGAACGCGCCCCGGTCCAATTCTGGCAAGGCGTGGCAGCGCTGCTGGGGCTGGCGCTCCTCCTGTCGTGGCTCCGGCATTAGGGCATGATCGCATCGGGCCGAATCGCACTCATGTCCAAACCGTCGTTTTGAAAGATCGCGGCGGGAGCTTGACCCCGCCGCGATCGGCGATCGTGACCCGATCAATAATTATAGGCGCGCTCGCCGTGATCGGTGACATCGAGGCCTTCGCGCTCGCCTTCCACCGTCGGACGTAGACCAACGATCAGATCGACGATCTTATAGAGGATTGCCGAACCGATGCCTGAATAGAGCAAGGTCGCAAGGACCGCCTTGCCCTGCGCCAGCATTTGCGCGGCAAAATCATAGGTGCCGGCATTGCCATGGGCGAAATTCGTATAGTCGGTGATGCCGACGCCGCCGAGCACCGGATTGACCAGAATGCCGGTCATGAGCGCGCCGGTGATGCCGCCGATGCAATGGACGCCGAAAACATCGAGCGCATCGTCATAGCGGAGTCTGCTTTTGACCGCCGAAACGAAGAAGAAGCAGATCGGCGACACCATCAAGCCGAGGACGATCGACCCCATCGGGCCGGCGAAGCCTGAGGCCGGCGTCACGGCGACAAGGCCTGCGACCGCGCCGGAGACGAGGCCGAGCATCGAGGGCTTGCCCTTGACCGCCCATTCCACGAACTGCCAGGAGAGCGCCGCGGCGGCGGTCGCGACCATCGTATTGACGAAGGCCAGGGCCGTCGTGCCATTCGCTTCCAGATTCGAGCCCGCATTGAAGCCGAACCAACCGACCCAGAGCAGCGAGGCGCCGATCAGCGTCATCGTCAGCGAATGGGGCGGGAAGGCTTCCTTGCCATAGCCGAGGCGCGGTCCGACGATAAGAGCACCGACGAGACCGGCGATTCCGGAGTTGATATGGACGACCGTGCCGCCGGCGAAATCGAGGGCGCCCGCCTGAGAAAGCCATCCGGCACCCGACATGACCGCATCGAGCTTGGCTTGCGCTGCCGCCTTGGCCGCCGGCGTGGCCGCCGCCGCCAGGGCCTTTGCTGCCGCCGCAATGTCATCTGGAGCGGCCGATGCCCACACCCAATGCGCGATCGGGAAATAGATCAGCGAGACCCAGAGGAAGATGAACAGCATGATCGCCGGAAACTTCGTCCGCTCGGCAAGGCCGCCGATGATCAGCGCTGGCGTGATCATCGCGAAAGTCATCTGGAACACCATATAGGCGAGTTCCGGAATGACGACGCCGTTCGAAAAAGTCGGCACATTGGCATCCGGGCCGACGCCCTTCAGGAAGATTTTGCCGAGGCCACCGATATAGGCCACGAAGTGACCGCTCGTATCGCCGAGCGCGATCGAATAGCCGTAAATGCACCATAAGATGCCGACCATCGCAACGATGGCGAAGACTTGCGTGAAAATGGACAAGGCATTCTTGGTGCGGGCAAGGCCGCCATAGAATAAGGCGAGCCCCGGAATCGACATCATGAGGACGAGAGCGCTCGAGGTGAGCATCCAGGCGGTATCGCCCTTGTTGGGAATGGGTGCGGCCGGCGTATCGGCGTAAGCCATGCTGCTCAGCAAGGCAACGCCGACAAGCCCGAGACCGGCGACCAGCGCGGTCCGGGGAAGCGGAACAAGCTTCATCTCATAACTCCAAGATGATGAGGGGATGGCGAGGATTTTCAGATGGCGTCCGCGTCGCGCTCGCCAGTGCGGATGCGGAAAGCTTGATCGAGCGGCGTGACGAAGATCTTGCCATCGCCGATCTCGCCGGTCCGGGCCGCCGACGCTATCGCTTCGACAATTCGCGCAACAAGATCTGCGGGAACGGCCACTTCGATCTTCAGTTTGGGGAGGAATTGAATGGCATATTCGGCGCCGCGGTAAATTTCCGTATGGCCTCTTTGACGGCCGTAGCCTTTCACTTCGCTCACAGTCATTCCATGGATGCCAGCCGCGTTGAGCGCCTCACGCACGTCGTCGAACTTGAAGGGCTTGATGATCGCCGTCACGATTTTCATATCGCTCTCCTCGCTTGGGCCAGGTTTTGGGCCGGTTTTTGGGCGATGCTTCCACAGGGTCCGAACTTCAGGCCATCGAGATGCGGCCTCTGTGCGGCCGGCCCTAATGGACGGCCCTGCTCAAGCCGAACATCAAAGCCATATCAAACGCAGAGGCAACAGCAAGCTGTTGCCGGCAAATGATTTCAGGCCAAGTGTTGAAAATTTGACGCAAAATAGCCGGCAAAAGCCTATCTAAGCGTCACATTCGGGTTCAAACGCCCAGACTGCCCCAATTCGCCACACTGGGCCGCGGAAGATTCAGCTCTGCACGGCCTTTGCGAGCGGCGAAGCAACAAGGTCGCCGTCTTGCTGCACCGCGCTCTCTGACCCGACGAAATCCATCTGGTCTATCCGCTCGCCGCGTTTGGCGATCTTTTCCGCCGAAATGCCGATCGCGGCGACATCATCCTGCGCCTGGCGGAAATGCATCGCGACTTTGCCGGCACGCTCGCGCAGCCTGACGACATCTTCGACGAGGCGGCGCACCTCGATCTGAATCTCATGGACCTGTTCGCGCACCCGCGCATCGCGCACGATCGCCTGCATGACCTGTACGGCCATCACGAGCAGCGACGGCGAGACGATGATGATGCGGCTCTTATGCGCCTTTTGAATCACGTCTTCGAAATGTTCGGCAAGGTCCGCATAAAGCGATTCGGACGGCACGAAAAGAATCGCGAGATCTTGCGTCTCGCCCGGCAGAAAATAGCGCTCGGCGATGTCGCGGATGTGTTTGCCGACATCGGCGCGCACCCGCGCTTGCGCCTGCTTTTGCGCCTCTTCAGTGCCGGCATCCTTCAAGGCCGTAAAGGATTCGAGCGGAAATTTCGCATCGACGACCAGCATGCGATCATCGCCCGGCAAGCGAATGCCGCAATCCGGCCGACAGCGGTTCGACAGCGTCGGCTGGAATTCGTAAGCAAAAGCCGGCAGCGCATCGCGGATGATGGCCTCCATCCTGCCCTGACCGAAAGCGCCGCGCGCCTGCTTGTTGGCGAGAATGTCCTTGAGACCGATCACCTCCTCGGTGAGGCCGGTGAGCCGCGCCTGCGCCGCATCGATCACCGCAAGCCTTTCGTTGAGCTTGGCAAGACTTTCATTCGCCGTGCGGCTCTGATCTTCGAGGCCACGGCCGACGCGGGCACCGACCGCATCGAGCCGTTCCGCCACGAGCCGCGCGAGATCGGAATGACGCGCCCCGAGATATTCGCCCATGCCGCGCATGCGGCCGGTCAATTCGGCATGCGACTGCATCAGCCCGGCCATTTTTTCGGCGAGATCGGCTTGCCGCTCTGCGGCGGCCGCCGCCTCCCGCCGCCGCGCCTGCCCTGCCCGCACCGCGGCGATGGCGACGATTAGCAGCAGCCCCAAAGAAAGGCCCAGCAACCCGATCAGAAGATCGAAAGGACTCACCGGAATGCCGGCGACAATGCGAAAGAAGCGCTCCATCAAAGCTGCTTTAGCCGATTCGGGTGAACTTAGGAACGAATAAAGAACAATTGTCCCGAGCCGGTTAAGGCGCGGGCAGCGTCTGGGCGGAACCCCTGATCGATCGGACTTTTGACAGGGCGAGGGGCACGCGAGGCAGGCACACGCAGGCGATTAAGGCGGAAAACCATTACCTAAGGGCATAGCGTTACCAAATGCTAACCATGCGCAACCTAGACTCGTCGCCATAGCGATCGGGTCAGGTGGCCATGGTTTCCGATGTGAATCTCGATGATCTTCGCCGCTACTATCAGCTGGATGAGGAATGTGTTGGCCTGCTCAGGGCACGTAAGGACTTTCTGGTCCAGATCTTCGCCGCGAATATCGACGCCATGTATGATCAGATCCGCCGCTTCGTCGACGCCGATTCGGCCTATCAAAAGGATGAGACGGTCGCGCTCGCGAAGGAAACCTTCGTCCGGCATTGGTCGCATGCCTTCGACGGCCGCTTCGATGCAGACTACAAGGCTTCGGCCGCGGCGGTCTTCGAGTTGCGCTGCCGCTTCGGGCTCAATCCGCAAGGTTATATGGGCGGCTACAATTTCATTATGAGCCGGATGATCGAAGCGATCGGGCTCCATTTCCCCACCAAAGGCCTGCGCTTCTTCTCAAACGCGCGCCGGACCCAGCTGCAGACGGCCGTTTCGCGCCTGGTCATGCTCGACATGGCCTATGCAATCGACACCTATCTCGCGGCGGCCCGGCAAGAACGCCACCAGACCTTCAATCATCTCGCGCTGTCCTTCGAAAAAGCCGTCGGCGGAATTGCCGGCCATGTTTTGTCGACCGCCGAACATTTGCGCGCGACAGCCTCGAGCCTGACCCATTCGGCCGAAACCACCAATATTCAATCCATGGCTGCCGCCACAGCCTCCAAGCAAGCGGCGACGAGCGTCGAGGCGATGGCGGCCGCCACCAACCATCTTTCGCAGGCCATCGGTGAGATCAGCGCGCAGGTTCATCAATCGAACCGGATCGCCGGCCAGGCCGCCGGAGAAGCAGATAGGACGCAAGCGGAAGTGCGCCGGCTTGCCGAGGTCGCCGAACGGATCGGCGGGATCGTCGAGCTCATCCGCAGCATCGCCGGGCAGACCAATATGCTCGCTCTCAATGCCACGATCGAAGCGGCGCGCGCCGGCGAAGCCGGGCGCGGCTTTGCGATCGTCGCGCAGGAGGTGAAAAGCCTGGCCAATGCGACGGCAAGGGCGACGGCTGAAATCGGCGCGCAAGTGACCGGCATTCAGGAGGCGACACAGCATGTCGCTTCCTTCATTGCCTCGATCGCCGGCACGACGCGGCAGGTGAGCGCCATTGCCGTCGCCGTCGAGGATGCGGTCGCGGAACAGGCGATAGCGACGCAGGAAATCGCCCGCCGAATCCAGGAAGCCTCGCAGGGGACCAATGCGGTCACCTCGAACATTGTCGGCGCGACGCGATCGGCGGGTGATTCGAGCCTGGCGGCCAAGGCGCTTTTGAAATCGGCGACGGAGCTGACGAGCCAGGCCGGCGTCCTCTCCAAGCAGGTGGAAGATTTTCTGCGCACGGTCCGCGCCGCCTGAAGCCGCCGCGGCGCAGCGTTTGCACGTCTGGCAGGCGGCGGGGGGAGCTTCGCCGCGGCTTTCCGCCCGACCGCCGAATTTGACCAATTCTAAGTTGATGCTTATGTCATAGACTAAGACATTTGTAGCATGACGATTTGTGGCATAGAGAGCCATGGCCCTGAAACCTATCATCACTTTGCCGGACCGCCGGCTGCACCTGAAGAGCGAACCCGTCGCCACCGTCGACGACGAGATCCGCGCGCTCATGGACGATATGCTGGAGACCATGTATGACGCGCCGGGTATCGGCTTGGCCGCGATCCAGATAGGCGTGCCGAAGCGCGTCATCGTGATCGACATCGCCCGCCGCGAGGACGAGGGCGCGAAGCCGGATCCGCTGTTCCTCGCCAATCCGGAGATCCTTTGGGCCTCGGAGGAGGAGTCGTCCTGTGAGGAAGGCTGCCTCTCGATCCCGGACTATCGCGAAGAGGTTTTCCGTCCTGCCAAGATCAAGTTCGGATATCTGGACCGGCAGGGAAAAAGGCAGGAAATGGATGCCGAGGGGCTGCTCGCGACCTGCGTGCAGCATGAGATCGATCATTTGAATGGCATTCTCTTCATCGATCACATCTCCCGTCTCAAGCGCGACCGTATCTTGAAGAAATTCACCAAATCGGCGAAGCGCGTGAGCCAGGAACATGGCGCTGCATCTGCGCCGCAGGCCGAGTGATGCCGCGCGTGTAAGAGGCACCGGCCTGGTACCGGCGGGCGCGCGGCCAGCATAATGAGAAACCGGGAGCAGGCCGCGTCCCTTGCGCATCATCTTCATGGGCACGCCCGAATTTTCCGTGCCGGTGCTCGAAGAGATCATCGGCCAGGGCCATGAAGTTGCGGCCGTCTACACGCGCGCGCCAAAACCGGCCGGCCGGCGTGGCCTGGAGATGTCACCCTCGCCCGTCCATGCCGCCGCGGAACGACTCGGCCTTCGTGTCCTGACGCCGAAAAGCCTAAAAGGCGAAGCGGAAGCCGCGATCTTCGCCGGCTTTCAGGCCGATGTCGCCGTCGTCGTCGCCTATGGGCTCATTCTGCCGAAAGCCATTCTCGACGCGCCGCGCCTCGGCTGCCTCAACCTCCATGCCTCGCTCTTGCCGCGCTGGCGCGGCGCCGCGCCGATCCAGCGCGCCATTATGGCGGGCGATGCCGAGACCGGAATCATGGTCATGCGGATGGAGGAAGGCCTCGACACAGGTCCTATCGCGCTTGTCGAAAAAGTTGCGATCGATCCACAGATGACAGCCGGCGAGCTGCATGATCGCCTGTCAAAACTCGGGGCCGATCTCATGGCGCGCGCCCTGGCGGCGCTTTCCCGCGGCAGCCTTATCTTCACGCCGCAGGCCGAAGCGGGCGTGACCTATGCGCATAAGATCGACAAGGCCGAGGCCCGCATCGACTGGTCGAAAAGCGCGGCGGACCTGCATAATCTCGTGCGTGGCCTGTCACCCTTCCCCGGCGCTTATTTCGAGGCCGATCTCGGCAAGGGTTTTGAGCGCATCAAGGTCTTGCGCAGCCAGGTAATCGAGGGGGCTGGCGCCCCCGGCACGGTCTGCGACGAGGCGCTCGGCATCGCCTGCGGGAAAGGCGCGCTCCGCCTGCTGATCGTTCAGCGTGCCGGCAAGGCACCGATGACGGCGGCGGAATTTTTAAGGGGGACAAGGATCACCAAGGGCAGTTTTTTGGGCGGTCCGGCGGTGTGAGGCTGGCTAACCATGCTGTCACGTCACCCTCCCCACCCGGGCCGCGCTTGCGCGCGCCCGGGCGCAGGCTCTTGTCGGGAGGGTCGGACCGCTTTAGCGGTCGGGGTTGGGGGTCATTGATTCAGCAACGATGCCGGCCCCCACCCCTGACCCCTCCCCACACCCAAGTCGGCTGTTGCTGACTTAGGCATTAAAATGTCCAACTCGGACAGGTCCGAGTTGGATGGGGAGGGGAATGCGCCCGCCTTTCACGCAAAGTGCCCTAATGCCCCGCTACAAGCTCACCATCGAATATGACGGCCGGCTTTTCGTCGGCTGGCAGAGGCAAAAGAACGGTCCCTCCGTGCAGGAGGCGATCGAGACGGCCTTCGGCGCCTTCTGCGGGCATGCGGTCACCATCCGCGGCGCCGGGCGCACCGATGCCGGCGTCCATGCGCTGGGGCAAGTGGCGCATGCCGATCTTGATCGCGCCTGGGAGCCGCATGTGCTGCGCGAGGCGCTCAATGCGCATCTGCGGCCGAAGCTCGTCGCGATCTTAAATGTCGAGCCCGTCGCCGACACATTCGACGCGCGGTTTTCGGCGCTGCGCCGGCATTATCTCTATAGGATCATCAATCGCCGCGCGCCGCTGACGCTCGATTGCGGCCATGCCTGGCTCGTCAAGCGTCGGCTCGACGCCGGGGCCATGCATGAAGCAGCGCAAATCCTGATCGGCCGGCACGATTTCTCGACCTTCCGCGCCGCCGAATGCCAGGCGACGAACCCGATCCGAACGCTCGAAAAGCTCGATGTGGCGAAAGACGGCGATGCGATCGAGATCCGCGCCAGCGCCCGCGCCTTCCTGCATCATCAGGTGCGTTCCATGGTCGGCTCGCTGGAGCTTGTAGGCGCCGGCAAATGGCAGCCGCATGATCTCCGCGCCGCTTTAGAGTCCTGCGACCGCGCCCGCTGCGGCATGGTGGCGCCGGCCGATGGGCTTTATTTCGTCGCGGTGGACTATGAAGACTCCCAGCCAAATGCCAGGGATTGAGCTATTTAGTCGAAAATTCCATTGAACGAACGTGATCCGTGACCCAGCCGACCCGGGCCGGCCGCGCAATTTTTATTAAAAATTCGGCCTGGCGCTTTTTAAGGCAGCGACAAAAGCATTATTCATGCTATAAGCAAAAAACGGGCCGGAAATATCGTGGTTTCCGGTCGCTTGGGTCGTAGACAGTTGAATTCGTAATGGCGCTCACCACCAAGCTTATCATGCGCCAGGGCCAGGCCCTGGTGATGACTCCGCAGCTTCTGCAGGCGATCAAACTTCTCCAGTTCTCAAATCTGGAACTCGCCGCTTTCGTGCAGGAGGAGCTCGAGCGAAATCCGCTTCTTGAGCGGGCCGAGGACGTGCCCGATCCGCATGAGGTGAATGGCACCGCGGGACAGGATGGCGCCGGGCTGGAGCGTATAGAGATCTCCGCCAGCACCGATTTCAACGAGGCGAGCGAGGCGGAATGGAGTGCCGAGTCCTTTGCCACGGACCGCGGCGCGCTTGAGGCGAGCCTCGGCACCGAGCTGTCGAACAGTTTCGATGACGACCGTGCGCCGACACCCGGCGAGCCGCATGATTTCGTCGAAGGCTCGGGACTATCCGCCACCTCCTGGTCGGGCTCGCCGGGCCCGTCCGGCGATGGCGAAGCGACCAATCTCGAAGCCTATGTCGCCGCCGAGATCGGCCTCAAGGATCATCTCGTCGGACAATTGATGCTCGCGACCGCCAATGCGGTCGACCGCATCATCGGCCAGACATTGATCGATTCGATCGATGAGGCCGGCTATTTCACCGAGGATCTCGGCGAGGTTGCAGGCCGGCTCGCGGCGCCGCTCGACAGAGTGGAGAAAATTCTGGCGACGATCCAGACCTTCGATCCCTGCGGCATCGGTGCCCGCAGCCTGGCCGAATGCATCGCCATTCAATTGCGCGAAAAAGACCGCTTCGATCCGGCCATGCAGGCCCTCGTCGGCCATCTCGAACTCGTCGCCAAGCGCGATTTTGCCGGTCTGCGCAAAATCTGCGGTGTCGACGACGAAGACATCGTCGACATGATCGCCGAGATCCGCCGGCTCGATCCCAAGCCCGGCCGCGCCTTCGGCGGCGCCACGGTTCAGCCCGTCGTGCCCGACGTCGTGGTGCGTGCCATGCCCGACGGCAGCTGGCATGTCGAATTGAATTCCGAGGTTTTGCCGCGGCTCCTCGTCAACCAGACCTATTCGACGCGGGTGTCGCGCAGCAAGGGCAGTGACAGCGACAAGAGTTTTCTCTCAAATTGCCTGCAGACCGCCAATTGGCTGACCAAGAGTCTCGAACAGCGGGCGCGGACCATATTGAAGGTTTCAAGCGAGATCGTGCGCCAGCAGGACGCCTTCTTCGCGCGTGGCGTCGAATATTTGCGCCCGCTCAATCTCAAGACCATCGCCGATGCGATCGGCATGCATGAATCGACCGTCTCGCGCGTGACATCGAACAAATATATGGCAACGCCGCGCGGCCTTTTCGAATTGAAATATTTCTTCACCGCCTCGATCGCTTCGCATAATGGCGGCGACGCACATTCAGCTGAAGCTGTACGCTTCCGCATCAAGCAAATGATCGATCAGGAGAACCCGAGCGAGATCCTCTCCGATGATGCGATCGTCGCGCGCCTCAAATCCTCCGACATCGACATTGCCCGCCGCACCGTCGCCAAATATCGCGAGAGCCTGCGCATTCCCTCCTCGGTCGAACGCCGCCGCATGAAGGCCATGCATTGAAATCATCGAAAGCTGATTTGCGGATGCGGCAGCGGCTGGAACCTGCGGCGTTGGCGCAAGCTTTTAATTTTTCCATTTAATCCGGAAATGAACGTACTACTCTAGATTTGTGAAATGGCATGCCAACATCAAAATTGGTTGTCGCGCACGAGCCCATCGAGAGTGCACTGCAACGGCATGACGCCGCCCATTGACTTCACCGCGAGACACTCCTAACCGTGAACCGAATGCCCGCTAAGCGGCATGAGCTGAGGGAAAAGTTGAGGGGCGACGTTGATGGATGGGAGAGAGAGCCATGACCTTACGCGTCTCCGGCAAGAATCTCGATATCGGCGAGTCGCTTCGCGCTTATGTCGGCACGCGCCTCGACGGCGTCGTTGCGAAATATTCGGCTGAACCGACGAGCGGCCATGTCACCGTCGAACGGGAAGGCTCCGGCTTTCGGACGGATTGCACTTTGCACTTCGACTCCGGCATAGTTCTGCAGGTCGAGGCCGAAGCGCAGGACGCCTATGCGAGCTTCAACAAAGCTGCGGACCGGATTGAAAAGCGCCTGCGGCGGTTGAAGCGGCGTTCACGCGATCGAGCGAACGGGAGCTCTCAGTCGCCACGCATGAACGAGGACGAAGCTGGCGTCGCGATTGTTGCGATTGGCGGCGCGATTGATCTCGACTTCGCCGAGGCCGAAATTGCGGAGGAAAGGAATCCTCTTGTCATTGCCGAGTCATTTGCAACCCTCAAGGAAATGTCCGTGTCCAGGGCGGTCATGGAACTCGATGTCAGCAATGCACCTGTGGTCATCTTCCGGCATGCCGGCGACGGACGTACCAACATCGTCTATCGCCGTGCGGACGGAAACATCGGCTGGATCGACACGGCCGCTTCGTCCGAGAGCTCGCCTCTTTAACAACGGAGTCGAACCCCAACAGAGGCGGAAAAGCCGGGATCTGCTTTCCCTCCTCAACTTTCCATGCGGCGCATCATGACCTTCTCGTCGAGCGTTCGAAGATTGGACCTCCTCTTCCCTATGCGGCTCACAGATCTTCTTCAACCGGAAGCGGTGTTTGCGTCGCTTCGCGCCAATTCCAAAAAGCAATTGTTGCAGGAGTTGAGCGAGAGGGCGGCCCATATCTCGCATTTGCCGGCACGCCAGATTTTCGATGCCGTGGTGCAGCGCGAGCGGCTCGGCTCGACGGGCATCGGCAATGGCATCGCCATTCCCCATGCCAAGCTCGCCAAATGCCCGTCGATCATCGGGATTTTCGCCCGCCTCGAAAAGCCGGTCGATTTCGAGGCGATCGACGCGGCCCCCGTCGATCTCGTCTTTCTGCTCGTCGCCCCTGAATCGGCAGGCGCCGATCATTTGAAGGCCTTGGCACGGATCGCCCGCGTTCTGCGTGATCCGGCAATCACCGCGAAATTGCGCGCCATCCATGACCCTGCAGCGCTTTACGCCGTGCTGACGCAGGAGCCGGCCTCGCACGCCGCGTGACCGCATCACAGCAGATGATGGCGGATATGGCTTAGCCTGCACCGTGGTGGCCACCGTCGCTCTGCGCGATGCCGCTGCGCCGAAAGGCGCCTTTCCTCGGAGCGACGGACTGAATATCTAAGAACGAGAGCCGTCCTTTCACGAAAGTCCGTCGCGGCGGCCATTGACGAGCCCGTATTCAAGATGAGTTTCCACTTCTCTCCCCTCTTCCCGCTCGGTCCCGATACGACGCCCTATCGCAAGCTCACCTCATCGGGCGTGCGAGTCGAAAAATTCGGCACCCACGAGATGCTTGTCGTCGAGCCCGAAGCGCTGCGGCTCTTGGCCGAGACGGCGATGATCGATATCAACCATCTGTTGCGGCCTGGCCATCTCGCCCAGCTCGCGGCGATCCTCGATGATCCCGAGGCGACCGAAAACGACAAATTCGTCGCTTATGATCTCTTGAAGAATGCCAATATAGCTGCAGGCGGCGTCCTGCCCATGTGCCAGGATACGGGCACGGCGATCGTCGTCGCCAAGAAGGGCCGGCTCGTCTTCACCGAGGGCGATGATGATGCTGCGCTCGCGCAAGGCATCAAGGACGCCTATGAGAAGAAAAATCTGCGCTATTCGCAGCTCGCGCCGCTCTCCATGTTCGAAGAGGTCAATACCAAGACCAATCTGCCGGCGCAGATCGAAATCTACGCAGAAGGCGAGGATGCCTATAAATTCCTGTTCATTGCCAAAGGCGGCGGCTCGGCCAACAAAACCTTTCTTTATCAGGCGACACCCTCGCTTCTGACGCATGACCGGCTCGTCGATTTTCTCAAGGAGAAGATCCTGACGCTCGGCACTGCCGCCTGCCCGCCCTACCATCTCGCCATCGTCATCGGCGGCACTTCGGCGGAACAGACCTTGAAGACGGTCAAGCTCGCCTCGACGCGCCATTACGACGCTCTGCCGATCACGGGCGGCGCCGACGCGCATGCCTTCCGCGATCTTAGCCTGGAGGCTGAGATCCAGAAGCTCACGCAGGATCTCGGCGTCGGCGCGCAATTCGGCGGCAAATATTTCTGCCATGATGTGCGGGTCATTCGCCTGCCCCGACATGGCGCCTCGCTGCCGATCGGGCTTGGCGTCTCCTGCTCGGCGGATCGGCAAGCGCTCGGCAAGATCACGAAAGACGGGGTCTTCGTCGAAGAGCTCGAACATGATCCGGCGAAATATCTGCCGCCGATCGACGAAGCCTCGCTCGAAGGCACGGTCGTCAAGATCGATCTGTCGAAACCCATGCCCGAGGTTCTCGCGACTCTGTCGAACTACCCGATCAAGACGCGGCTTTCGCTCTCCGGCACGATGATCGTCGCGCGCGATATGGCGCATGCGAAGATCCGCGAAAGGCTCGAACGCGGCGAGCCCATGCCGGATTATTTCAAGAACCATCCGATCTATTATGCCGGCCCGGCGAAGACGCCGGCGGGCTATGTGTCGGGCTCTTTCGGCCCGACGACGGCGGGGCGCATGGATTCATTCGTCGATCAATTCCAGGCGGCCGGCGGCTCGTTGATCATGATCGCCAAAGGCAATCGCTCGGCGCAAGTGCGGCGAGCCTGCGCCGAGCATCACGGCTTCTATCTCGGCTCCGTCGGCGGCCCGGCGGCGCGGCTGGCGCAAGATTGCATCAAAAAGGTCGAGCTGCTCGAATATCCCGAACTCGGCATGGAGGCGATCTGGAAGATCGAGGTCGAGGATTTCCCGGCCTTCATCGTCATCGACGACAAGGGCAATGATTTCTTCAAAGAATTGAATTTGGGGTGAGAGGCGGAACGGCGGTTTGCGCCACGCGCCGCGGCTGATCATTTCGCTCGACGCTCGCCGCTCCTCTCTCCGCAAGCGAAGCGATGCGGGGAGAGGTAAGGTGAGGGGCCGGGTGAGTAGCCGCAATGCCACCCGCGTCCTGCACTTCACCCCGAGCCATTTTTTCGAAGGGCGGAAGGTTTTCTCAAATCAAACAAGGCCGCAGATCGCGGCCAATCCCCCTGCCCCTCACCCAGCCTCTCCCCGCAAGCGGGGAGAGGAGTCGTCATCGCATGATCTCGCGAATTTTCTTGGCCGCGGCAGCGGCCTCTGCATCGCCGGCCTCGCCCTTTTCTTCGAGTTCGGTGAAGCGCTTCCAGCGTTTGGCATCCTTGTCATAATTATAGACGTCGTTTGGCGCATTTTCTCGACGCGCCTGGCGAACCTGGTCGTCGACGAAGGATTCGCGCGCGTTGATGAATTTGCCATAGGCGCGGATGAAGGCGTAATCAGTGGCCATTGTCTTGGTCCTTTCTAAGTCTTGGCCCTTTCGCAACCCGGGCAAATCTATCTTTTTTGCCGGCTCTCGGCCGGCCTATGCAGATCGAATGCCTGGAGCGTCCATCACCGAAACGAGATCAGTTTGACGCTTTGGTGCAACCATGCTCCGGTATGGACGTTAGAGCCGCGCAATTTCGATGGAGGGAAGAATGCGTCGTTTCACTATTTCGATGATGATGGCAATAGCGGTTGCGGGACTGGTTGCCGCCGGACAGGCGCAGGCGCAAAATCCCGTCGACGAGGCGCTCGGCTTTGCCTTTGGCGGCCATCGTTACTGTTGGTATCCGGACGGCTGGCATAGCGCCGGCTGGTACTGGTGCGGCTATGCGCATCGGCACGGTGTTGGCTGGGGCGGCGGCGAAGGCTTCCACGGCTGGCATCACGATGGCGGCCATGGCAAGCCGGCTCCTCGCGGCGACCATCACGACGACCATCATTGATCCAGCATCCTGATGAGGCGCTGCCTTTTCGGGATCGGAACATTCGCTCAATAGTCGATATCCAGAATTTCGAGCGGCTCGACGCCCTTTGGCGTGCGCACCTCGACGACATCGCCCGCCTCGGCCTTCAGCAAGGCCCTGGCGATCGGCGAGATCCAGCTGATCTCGTTCATTTCGGAACGTGCCTCGTCGATGCCGACGATCCGCACTCTTTTCGCCTCGCCACGGGCATTGCGATAAGTGACTCTGGCGCCGAAGAAGACGCGCTCTTTGTTCTTTTGCTGGCGCGGATCGACGACCTCGGCGATTTCGATGCGCTTCAGCAAAAAGCGCATCCGCCGGTCGATCTCGCGCAGCCGCTTTTTGCCATAGATGTAGTCGCCGTTCTCGGAGCGGTCGCCATTGCCGGCGGCCCAGGACACGATCTCGACGATCTTCGGGCGTTCGACTTGCTGCAGCGCGCGAAACTCGTCGCGCAGCCGCTGCAAGCCCTCAGGCGTGATGTAGTTTTTTGTGCCCGGCGGCAGGGCGGGCGCTTCCTCTTCGAGATCCGTGTCGGTCTCGGTTTCCTTAGTAAAAGCTTTGCTCATGGGCTCTATGTCGGCCCCCTCCGCGGCAATCGCAAGATGGCCTCACGCCACTGGCGCCATGCCGCGCTTCAGCGGCGCCAATTGCGGTGCAAGCTTCTCCCAGGTCTCAAGATAGAGGCCGATCTGCTCGAAGGCGGCGCCGTTCCAGGCGGCGAGATAGGCATGCGGATTGGGCTTCATGCGGCGCAGGCCAGTCAACGTGCGTTCCGCCTCAAGCCCGGCATCGGTGGCGAGATCGACCCAAGCCTGCAGCGAGAGACCGGACCAGCCCCTGCGCCCGGTCATGGCGGCGACGGCCGGCAAGAGGCAGGCTTGGCGCAAAGCCGCCGGCGGCTGCATGCGCAGGGGAATTTCGGAGATTTCCATTGCCTCATCGAACAGGCGGAAGACCGAATAGACCGCAAACCAGGAAAAATACCAGCTCGCGGTATGCACCCCGTCTTCGGCGAGGCGATGGTCCTTAAAGAGGCCCTTGGAGAATTCGATGAAGGGATTTTCCTTCTGGACGCGCTCGAACACTTTTTGGATCGCGAAGCCGTCGGCGTCGAATTCCAAGGCCTGCGCCTCGGGGATTTCGAGCTTGTCAGCTTCTTCATAGGGCAGTTCACGGAAGGGCCGCGCCCCGGCACGCTGCTGCAGCAAAGCGACATGGCCGTTGCGGATATGGCCGACCTCATGCATCAGGAGGAAATCGGCGGCGACGTCGAACAGAGCGCGCGCTAAACGCGGCCGGATCGGATTGAAAGCCTCCCCGGCATCATTAAGCGGCGGCGTCTCGCGCAGAAAGAAGAGATCGCCCTTCGGCGGCGGCGCCGTCCCGCCGAGCGTTTCCACATCATCGACCCAGGCGAAAATCTGCCGATTGTCCATCATCGCATTGAAGAAGCTCCACAAGACGCGCAGCGGCGTCGTATAGAGGCAGATGATGTCTTTTGAGGTGCGATGCGCGAAGGCGTTGAAGGCGCGGTGCTCGGCGAAACCGAAAGCAAGGGCGTCGGGCTCAGCATAATCATCGGAAATGCCGGCAAGCCGCGCCCGCGCCTCTTCCGTGAAGACCTGAAACAGATGGGTGCCGGCTAACTTTGGCGCGGGCACCTCAAATCTTTTGAGGCCGAGACTCGTCAAAGCCGCTTCGAATGCATCTTCGCTCATGATCTTGTCGCCCGACTCTGCTCTGAGCACTCTCCTCTGAGAGCACTCTAACTGCATGCTGTAGAGCGTGACCGCATTACGCTGAATAGCTGTCGCGCTCTAGAGCATGTCCCGGAAAAGTTGATAGACTTTTCCGACACATTTTAGACATCGGATATATCCGATGTCTCATCGAGGACATGCTCTGATTCTTTGATGTAGAGCCGATTTGTCCCGATCAGCTGGATCGCAGTTCAAGCACATCGGATATATCCGATGTGCCAAAGATGCGATCCCACGTGATCGGGATCGGCTCTAAGTCTTTATTTTGACGCATGATCTGACCCGAAAAGTCTGCAACTTTTCGGGACCATGCTCTAATGCCGCCAAAAGCGCGGCAAATAGGCATCGCCACCCCATATAAGCCGAGCGCCACGGCGAAACAGCATATTTTATCCGCTCTAGGCCCGGCCAAAGCCGACCGTCGGCCGCAAACGCCTTCCGCCCACATGCTCGACATCGCCGCCGCTGCATGGCAAAAGCACTCCCTTCCTCGCGAGAATTATGCCGTATGTCCGATCTCTCATCGCTTGAACAGGAAACGCTCGCCGCTATTGAAACCGCCGCCGACGAGGCGGCGCTCGAGGCGGTGCGCATCGGCGCTCTGGGCAAGAAAGGCACAATCTCGGCACTGCTCTCGGGCCTCGGCAAGCTACCGCCCGAGACGCGCAAGGAGCAGGGTGCGGCGATCAATCTCGTGAAGGACAAAGTGACGGCAGCGCTCGCGGTGCGGCGCGCCGCTTTGAAGGAGGCCGCACTCCAAGCAAGGCTCTCCGCCGAGACCCTCGACGTGACCCTGCCGGCCCGCGTCAGCCCGCTCGACCTCGGCCGCCTCCATCCGATCAGCCAGGTTACCGATGAACTCGCGGCAATCTTCGCCGATATGGGATTTTCAATCGCGGAAGGCCCGGACATCGAGACCGATGACTATAATTTCGGCAAGCTCAATTTTCCGCCGGACCATCCCGCCCGTGATATGCACGACACATTCTTCCTGGCGCCCGATGCGCGCGGCGAAAGGAAAGTGCTGCGCACCCATACAAGCCCAGTGCAGGTGCGCACAATGCTGGCGCAAAAGCCGCCGATCCGGGTCATCTGCCCCGGCCGCACTTATCGCTGCGATTCGGATCAGACGCATACGCCGATGTTCCATCAGGTCGAAGGGCTCGTCATCGACAAACAGGCCCATCTCGGCCATTTGAAATGGATCTTGCAGGAGTCCTGCAAGGCTTTCTTCGAAGTGGCGGATGTGAAGATGCGCTTTCGCCCGAGCTTTTTTCCTTTCACCGAACCGTCGATGGAGGTCGACATCCAATGTTCCCGCAAAGGCGGCGAAATCCGCTTCGGCGAAGGCGAGGATTGGCTTGAAATTCTCGGCTGCGGGATGGTGCATCCCAATGTCTTGCGCAATTGCGGGATCGATCCCGATATCTATCAGGGCTTTGCCTGGGGCATTGGCGTCGATCGGATCGCCATGCTGAAATACGGCATGCCGGATCTGCGCGCCTTTTTCGAAGCCGATATCCGCTGGCTGACGCATTACGGTTTTCGGCCGCTCGATGTGCCGACATTATTTGCGGGGTTGAGCGCGTAGAGCGTGGCGGCGCGCCAACGGCACTCCCTCAAAAATCGCTGGCGATGCCCTTCACCTCCCAATCGCCATAGCGCACCGGATCTGGCCCGTCGCGGCCGCCGATCTCGGGCGCTTGTCGCGCCTTCGCATCCGCCTGACGCCGCCGTTCCGCTGCCTCAGCAAGCGCGCGCGCGGCGGCCGGGCTGAGGACGCGGGGCGGCGAAGCTTGATCGTCACGAGAATGTGCTGTCGTGTCCTTGTCGGGATCTGCGTGCATTTGCCCAGTGTGTTTCCTAAGTGTTTCAAGGGTCCAGACCGGCGAGAAACTATTGCCTGAGCGCTCCCCGCTCCGGCGCATTTCTGCCGTATCGCGAAGTGATGATAAACTCGAACCGAATCAAAGGGAACCGCCTGGCTCACCGGACCGGGGCCCAGGCAGGACAGGAAGAGGACATGGCCGCACAGCGCGGAGCTTTTCAACGATGAAGCCGCCGCGTGCTGCTGCCGCCGAAATCGCCCGACAGGAAACGATGACGGTGCCCGGCCTTGCTGCTAGGCTCGCCGCCGCAGCGGTTCTGCGGGATGTCGTTGCCAATGGCCATATGCTCGATGAGCTTTTTGCCGCCGGCACGGCACTGTCGCGCATCGGCGGGCTCAATCCGCGCGACCTTGCCTTGACGCGCTCGATCGCCACAGCCGCGCTGCGCCGTCTCGGCACGATAAGGCATGCTTTGGCGGATTTGCTCGACCGCGGCGTGCCACGCACGGCGGCGCAGATTGAATGGTGTCTCACTGCGGCAGCGGCGCAAATTCTTTTTCTCGATGTGCCGGATCATGCCGCCGTCGATCTTGCGGTGCGGATGACGCGGCTCGATGCAAAGACCGCCCCCTATGCCGCGCTCGTCAACGGCGTGTTGCGCAATCTCGCGCGGCGGCGCGACGCCTATCTCGCCAGCGCTTCACCGCTCGATCACGATACGCCGCCTTGGCTCGCCGCCCGCTGGCGCAAAATCTATGGCGAAGACGGCGCGCAGGCCATCGCCGCCGCGCATCGGCTGGAACCAACTCTCGACATCAGCGTCAAATCCGATCCGGAATTTTGGGCAGAAAAGCTCGGCGCCACGGTGCTGCCGACCGGCTCGCTGCGGCTGCAAACGCATCTGCCGATCCCTGAGCTTCCCGGCTATGAGGAAGGCGCCTGGTGGGTTCAAGATGCCGCCGCGGCGCTGGCAGCGCGCTTCATCGCCATCAACTCGGGCATGAGGATCGCCGATCTCTGTTCGGCGCCGGGCGGCAAAGCCGCGCAGCTCGCGGCCCGCGGCGCCCATGTCACGGCCATCGACCGTTCGGCCGAGAGGCTCAAGCTTTTGAGCAGCAATTTCGAACGGCTGCGGCTCGAAGCCGAGATCGTCGTCGCCGATGTCGTCGCGCTGAATGGCCTGACTTTCGACGCTGTGCTTCTCGATGCGCCTTGCTCGGCCACCGGCACGATTCGCCGCCATCCGGATGTCGCCTGGACGAAAAAGCCCGGCGATCTCACCAAACTCGCCGCCATGCAGTCGCGCATGCTCGATAAGGCTTTCGAACTCGTCAGGCCCGGCGGGACGATCGTTTATTGCACCTGTTCAATGGAGCCCGAGGAAGGCGAACAGCAGATCGCCGCCCTGCTCCGCCGCAATCCCGACGTTGTTCGGCTGCCCATTACGCAAGGAGAGGTCGGCGGTCTCGGCGAACTCGTCAATGCAAATGGCGAGGTGCGGACGCTTCCTTCACATCTGCCGGCGGAAGATCCGCGGCTTGCTGGCCTTGATGGGTTTTTTATCGCAAGACTCGTCCGTCACGAAAAGCGCGGTCGTTAGGACGAGTCGATTGCCAAAGCATCACGAATCTAAAGGAGCGTGAGCTGAACCGCGCGCAATTCATCGAAAGGCTCCGGCTCCTCGGCCGCTTGGCGGCCCGGGCGGGCGTTTTTATACGCCGCTTGGTGAGCTGGCCTGCCTATGTCATCACTCTGATCAATGCGAAGGCGCCGGACAAATTCCTGATCGCGCCGCAAGACATCCGCACCGCCGATCCAACGATCGCGGCGGAAATCTATGCCGGCTACTTTGCTTTTGCGGGCAAGATCATCAACACACATGGCCGCTTGCCCTTCGAAATCGAAACCCACGAGCCGGAGTGGGAGCGCACGCTGAACGGCTTCGGCTGGCTCAGGCATTTGCGCGCTGCCGCCAGCGCACTGGCCAATGCCAATGCCCGCGCGCTCGTCGATGATTTTCTGATCCATGCCGGCAAGCCCAAAAAGGGCCCGGCATGGGAGCCGCGGGTCGTCGCGCGACAACTCCTCTCCTTTCTCGCGCAATCGCCGATGATCCTCGAAGGGGCCGACCGCGCCTTCTACCGCCGCTTCATGCGCGGATCGGCGCGTGCACAGTATTTTCTCGAACATGAACTGGCGGCCGGGCTTGCCGGCGAGCAACGTCTCTTGGCCGCCATAGCACGCGCCGAATTCGGCATTTGCGCGCAGGGCACCGCCGCATTTCAGCGCAAGAGCACGAAACTTCTCGCCGAGGAGCTCGATCGGCAGATCCTGCCCGACGGTGGCCATATCAGCCGCAATCCCGACGCGCTGATCGGCCTGCTGCTCGACCTTCTGCCATTGCGGCAAACCTATGCCGCGCAGGCCGTGCCGCCGCCGCCGCAATTGTTGAATGCGATCGACCGCATGCTGCCGATGCTGCGCCTGCTGCGCCATGGCGACGGCACGCTTGCGCTCTTCAATGGCATGGGCGTCACCGCGCCCGATCTTCTTGCGACAGTGCTCGCCTATGACGATGCGCGGGCACAGCCTCTGACCAATGCGCCCTACTCCGGCTATCAACGCGTCGAAGCCGGCGCCAGCGTCCTCATCATTGATGCGGGCCGTGTGCCTCCGCCAGATTTTTCGTCGCTCGCCCATGCCGGCTGTTTGTCCTTCGAATTGTCCGCCGGCAGCCAAAAGCTCGTCGTGAATTGCGGCACGCCCGATCCGCTTCGCGCGATCGCGCGTGCGCCGGCCCGTGTCACCGCCGCGCATTCAACTCTTGTCATTGCCGATACCTCCTCCTGCCGATTTGCCGGCCGGCCTGGACTCGAAGGCTGGTTCGAGGGGCAGATCTTGGCCGGCCCGACGCGCGTCGCCGTCGAGCGCCAGCAATTGCCAAAGCGCATCCGCATGCGTCTCGCCCATGATGGCTATGTCAGCCGCTTCGGCCTGATCCATGAACGCCGCCTCACTCTCTCAAGCGATGGCCTGCGGCTCGACGGCGAAGACCGATTGCGAACAGCCGTGCGCGACGCGCAGCTCGCCGAGCATCCTTATGCCGCGCGCTTCCATATTCATCCGGCGGTGCAACTGCAGAGCGTGCTCGAGGGCCGCGCCGTGCTGCTCACTTTGCCCGACGCCAGCCGCTGGATCTTCGACGCGCCGGACGCGCGGATCTCGATCGAGGAAAGCATCTATTTCGCCGCCGTCGACGGTCCGCATGGCTGCGAGCAGATCGTCATCTATGGCGATACAGCGCAAAAAGCCCAGATCGCCTGGAGTTTTCGACGTTTCGACGTAGCGCAGGCCGCCGTCGTAGAGACAGGGCAAGAAATCGAGGCGGCGCAGGACTTGAGCGCATGACTTGAGCGCATGACTTGAGCGCATGACTTGGGCGCATGACTTGGGGCCGGCATGACCGCACATCCGCGAAGCGCGACAATTGGCCCGCTTCCTGCTTCTTCCTTCGCGCCGCTCTTGTTGAGGTCGATCTGCGCCTATCGGCTGCCTCGACCGATTTGCCTCGCCGTTCACCCTCTCGCGCCTCTTCGCAGCGGCGCGCTTCGGCGTGGCGAGGATTAGAGCATGATCCCGAAAAGTTGCAGACTTTTCGGATAAGGTCATGCGTTAAAATAACGATTCAGACCGCGACAGCAATTCCACTTGATGCAATCGCGGGCTAGAGCATGTCCATGATGAGACATCGGGTATACCCGATGTCTCATCATGGACATGCTCTAATTATTTGATGTAGAGCCGATCGCGATCGGCTCTAGCGCGTTTGTTGTCTTGCCAGCGAGGTTCGAGGTGTCCGAGATCAAGGAAGTCGATGAAGCAAACCAGGACGATATGGCGCGTTTGCTCGGCTATTATGTCTATGGCGGCACGCAGGTTTGGTTCGAAGACGGCAAGGTCCACCGCAGCGACGGACCGGCGGTCGTCTCGCCCGACGGCGTCGAGCGCTGGTATATTCACGGCAATGAAATCACGATCGATGTCAGAACCTTCTTCACCGCCAATAAATGGAATGTGAAAAAGGGCTTGAACACGCCGGAAAAGCTCGCGGCCTTCCAGGAGACGTTTTGCAAGTAAGGCAGGACCGCCCATCTCCCGCTTGCGGGAGAAGAATGCGCTGAACCTTAAGAAGTCAGCGCCCGCGTCGCCGCCGCCCAATCGCGCGTTCTTTGCTCCGGATCGGCATTCAGAGTGATGTCGGTGACGACGGAAGCGCTGTCCGCGCCAGCCGCAAGCACGCCTTGCGCACGCTCCAGAGTGATCCCGCCGATGGCTATGAGCGGGACCCTTCCGATCTTCTTCTTCCATTCGCCGATGCGGGCGAGGCCCTGCGGCGCGAAAGCCATCTTCTTCAAGATCGTCGGATAGATCGGGCCGAGCGCGATATAATCAGGCTCAGTTTCGAGTGCCCGCGCAAGCTCGGCCTCGTCATGCGTCGAGACGCCGAGTTTTATGCCCGCGCGCCTGATCGCAGCGAGATCGGCGGAAACGAGATCCTCCTGCCCGAGATGGATGAAGTCGCAGGCAAGATCGATCGCCTCGGCCCAATAATCATTGACGATGAGCTGTGCGCCGCCTCTGTCGCAAAGAGCTTTGGCCTCCGCGATCTCGCGCCTGATCGCCTCGCTCGGGCGATCCTTCACGCGCAATTGCACGAGCCGCACGCCGTAAGGCAAGAGGCGCGCGATCCAAGCGGCGCTGTCGAGGATCGGATAGAAGGGATCAAGCACGCGAGAGATCCGCAAAAGCGCGGCCGAGCTGCGGCGTCGAAGGCTCGGCCATATCGCGCGGCGTGATCGGATCGGCGCCATAAGCCAGACGCCCGGCTTGGACGGCGAGCGCAAAAGCACGCGCCATGGCGATCGGATCGCCGGATTTGGCGATCGCCGTATTGATCAGCACCGCATCATAGCCGAGCTCCATCGCCGCCGCGGCATGCGATGGCGTGCCGATGCCCGCATCGACGACGAGCGGCACGCCCGGAAAATGTTTGCGCAAAGCCTCCAAGCCGAAGTGATTGTTGAGGCCGCGGCCGGAGCCGATCGGCGCGCCCCAGGGCATCAACACTTCGCAGCCGGCGCCGAGCAATTTTTCAGCGACGACGAGATCTTCGGTCATATAGGGAAAGACTTGAAAGCCCTCTCGGATGAGAATGCCGGCCGCTTCGACGAGGCCGAAGACATCGGGCTGCAAAATATCATCCTCGCCGATCACTTCGAGCTTGATCCAGGACGTGGCAAAAACTTCGCGCGCCATTTGCGCCGTCGTCACCGCCTCCTTCACCGTGTGGCAGCCCGCCGTATTGGGCAGGATTTTCACGCCGAGTTCGCGGATGAGATTCCAAAAGCTTTCGCCGGCGCGGCTGCCGCCGGCCTCGCGCCGCAACGAGACCGTGACGATCTCCGTACCCGAAGCTTTGATCGCTTGCGAAAGAACCGCGGGCGACGGATATTGCGCCGTGCCGACCAAGAGCCTTGAGGAAAGCTCCGTGCCATAGGCGCTGAGCTTGCCTTGCATCTCAGCCTCCCTGCTTCGGCATGAGGATCTCGACCGCATCGCCGGATTTGAGCAAGGTTTCGCCGCGATCGACCGCGCGGACGAAATTCTGATTAAGCGCGGTCGCGACCACCATGTCCTGATATTCCAATTCGTCGAGCAGAGCGGCGAGCGTGGTCGCGCCGACCTCAAGCTCTTTGCCGTTTACGAGGATCTGCATCCATGACCTCCGGAAAATAATCGCCGCGCAAAACAACGGCAGCGGCGCGGCGCGCCAGCGCCGGCGCCAGCAGAAAGCCGTGCCGATAGAGACCGTTCACATGAAGCGTGTTTTCGATACGCCTGATGCGCGGCAGATTGTCGGGAAAGGCGGGCCGCACATCCGATCCTGTCTCGATGATCTCCGCTTCGCCGAAAGCCGGATGAATGGCATAGACGGCGCTCAAGAGTTCAAGGATGGAGCGCGCGGTGAGCCGGCTCTTCTCTTCATTCTCGATCATCGTCGCGCCGATCATGAAGCGGGTGTCGCCGCGCGGCACGACATAAACGGGATGGCGCGGATGAACGAGCCGCACCGGGCGCGCGAGCGCGATCTCCTTGGTTTCGAGCACCAACATCTCGCCTTTGACGCCACGCAAGTCAGAGAGGCTGTCGCGCGCAGCAAAGCCCCTGCAATCCACTATCCAATCGACGGGCTCCGCCGCGGCCTCCGCCTCCGTATTGAAGCGGAAGGTGACACTTGGGAATTCGGCAAGCCGCGCGGCGAGCATCGCCATGCCACGGCGCGGATCAAGATGCGCCTCGTGTGGAAAAAACAGCGCCTCATCGAAACGGCCGGCGAGATCGGGCTCCAGCGCGGCGATTTGCGCCGCATCGAGTGTTTCGAAATTTTCCGTGCGCCGCGAGAAACGCATGAGATCGGGCCGGTCGCGCGCAGGCGCGACGATGATACTGCCGTGCACCTCGGCAGCCGGCACGGTCTTCGTCCAGTAATCAAGGGATTCCTGACCCCAGGCGACGACCAAGGGCTCGGCGCTTTCCGCCTCGCACCAGGGCGCAAGCATGCCGCCGGCATGGAAGGAACAGCCGAGGCCCGGCCCTGACGCGCGCTCGATAATCTCGACTGTTTCGCCGGCGCGGGCGAATTCATAAGCGCAGGTGAGGCCGGCGATCCCGGCGCCGATGACGCGGATCTTCATGGCGCGCCTCCGGCTGGCTTCCTGCGTCCTGAGGAGCAGACGAAGCCTGCTGACTGTAAACAGCCGGGCGGGACGGAAACGAAAAATGTGGGAAAAGGAAGCTCGGTCATGACCATCCCTCCGCCAGTGCGAACTGGATCAGGTTCTAAGGGTCGCCGGGCCGCCTTAAACGTGAAGGCGTTGCCAGCCTCTCAGCCCCCTGACGGGGATCCCCTTGGTAGCAATGTTAGATAGGCCCTCGCGGAGGGTGGCGTCAAGCGCTTGTCCATTCGCTGCGTCATGCCCGGTCTGCCCAGCCATCCAGGCCCAATGTCTCCCCAAGATCATCAAGAGCTCAGCGCATGATGTCGAATTGAACCGCGTGGATGGCCCGGCAGACCGGGCCATGACGCAGCCTTTATGCCCCCGGCTTGAATCTCTTCAACCTGAGCGCATTGGTGACGACGAAGACCGAGGAAAAGGCCATGGCGCCGGCCCCGAGCATCGGCGAGAGCAGAATGCCGAAAGCGGGATAGAGCGCGCCCGCGGCGACCGGAATCAGCACGATATTATAAGCAAACGCCCAGAAGAGATTTTGCGCGATATTGCGCATGGTCGCGCGGCTCAGTGCCAGCGCCGCGACCACGGCATCGAGCTCGCCGCTCATCAGCACGACATCGGCGGATTCGATTGCTATATCCGTCCCCGTGCCGACGGCTATGCCGACATCGGCGGCAGCGAGCGCCGGCGCATCATTAATGCCGTCGCCGACAAAAGCGAGCTCCTTGCCGCCAGCGCGCAGCGTCTCGACCGCCGCGAGTTTGCCTTCCGGCAGAACCTCGGCGACGATCTTCTCGATTCCGAGCGAACGACCGATCGCCTCGGCCGTCGCCTGCCGGTCGCCGCTCACCATGGCGCAGCTCAATCCTAACGCTTTCAACGCTGCGATCGCCCGTGTCGCCGAAGGCTTTATCGGATCGGCGACGGCGAAAATGCCGGCAAGCTTGCCATCGATCGCCGCAAAGAGTGGCGATTTGCCGTCGCGTGCCAGTCGCGCGGCTTCGTCAGCAAAAGACACGATGTCGATGGTAAGCTTCGCCATCAAGCGATCGGCACCGAGCGCGATCCTTTGTCCACCGACACGGGCCGTGACGCCGAAACCAGGCGTGGCTTCGAAATCTTCGGTCTTTTGTATCGCGAGCCCACGCGCTTTTGCTGCTGCGATAATGGCCTTGCCGATCGGATGTTCGGAATTCATCTCGACGGCAGCGGCGAGTGCCAAAACTTCATCCTCTTTAAAACCCGCCGCGACGGAAAAATCGGTGAGCTCCGGATGGCCTTTGGTCAGCGTGCCGGTCTTGTCGAAGGCGATGATCTCGACTTCGCGCAGGCTCTGCAGCGCGGCGCCCTGGCGGAACAATATGCCGAGCTCTGCGGCGCGCCCCGTCGCAACCATGATCGAGACCGGCGTCGCAAGCCCCATGGCGCAGGGGCAAGCGATGATGAGCACCGCGACCATATTGACGAGCGCATAGGTGAAGGACGGCTGGGGGCCGAAGACGAGCCAGATGACGAAAGTCAATGCCGCAACGCCCATCACCGCCGGCACGAACCAGGCGGTGACTTTGTCGGCGAGAGCCTGGATCGGCAATTTCGCGCCTTGCGCCTGCTCGACCATTTTGATGATACGCGCAAGCACAGTGTCGGCGCCGGTCTTCGTCACTTTGACTTTGAGGCTGCCGGAGGTGCTGATCGTACCGCCGACAACCTCTTCGCCGACACTTTTGCGGACCGGCTGCGGCTCGCCGGTCAGCATGGATTGATCGACGAAGGAGGCGCCTTCCACAACCTCACCGTCGAGCGGCACGCGCTCGCCGGGACGGATGAAGACGAGATCGCCGGGCACGATCGAGGCGAGCTTCACATCGACCGGCACGCCATTGCGCATCACTTGCGCGGTCTCCGGCGTGAGGCCGAGCAGACGCTCGATCGCCGCGCCGGCAACACCTTTCGCGCGCGCTTCGAGCACGCGCCCGAGCAGGATCAAACTGACGATGACGCCCGCCGCCTCGAAATAGACATGCGCCGTGCCGGCCGGAAAAAGCTGTGGCGCGAAAGTCGCGACGCATGAATAGGACCAGGCCGCGAAAGTGCCGAGCGCGACCAAAGCATTCATATCCGGCGCGCCATGCAAAAGCGCGGGAATGCCTTTGGCGAAGAAGCGCCAGCCCGGGCCGAAGAGGACGAGGCTCGCCAGCCCGCATTCGACGATGCGCAAGCTTTCGACACCGATCTTTTGATCCACGAGATTTTGGAGCGCAGGAAAAAATTCCGGCGCCATTGCGAGAATGAAGAGCGGCAGAGTGAGCGCCAGCGCGATGATAAGGCTTTGCGTCAGGCTCTTCGCCTCGGCGGCATGGCGGCCGGCCGCGGGCTGCTCGGTCTCTTCGAGCCGATGCGCGCCAAAACCGGCGTGCGCCACCGCCTGTTCCAGCGCATCGATCGTCACCGTGCCGGCGAGATAAGAGACATTGGCGCGTTCCGTCGCCAGATTGACATTGGCGGAAGTAACGCCCGGCTGCTTCTTGAGCACGCGTTCGACACGGCTCACGCAGGACGCACATGTCATGCCGGAAATCGCGAGTTCAATCGTTTCGATCACCGGCGTATAACCGGCATTGCGGATCGCGGTCGCGACCGCATCGATGTCCGGGGGACCGGAGAAATGCACCTCGGCGCGTTCCGTCGCGAGATTGACGGAAGCATCGGTCACGCCGGGCACGGCGCGGATCGCTTTTTCGACCCGCGCGACGCAGGAGGCGCAGCTCATGCCTTCGATCATGAGCGTCGCACTGGCGCCTCTCTGATCCTTCGGCACGGCGATGTCGGAGGCGGCAGAAGGAGAAAGCGAGGAAGACTGCATGGGTCGCCGTCTTTCGTTACATAGTTACTTGGCTATATAGGATCTCGGATGCATTTTCGACACCGCGCCGCACACCTCTCTATATGTATAGGAAGCACGGAACGGCCGACCGCGATGAAGGAGCGCAACTATGCAGAAATACAAGGTTCCCGACATGACCTGCGGCCATTGCGTGCAGACGATCGAGACGGTGATCAAAGGGCTCGATCCTGCTGCCGTCGTCGCTTGCGATCTCGATCACAAGGAAGTGACGGTGACGACAGGCGTGGCCGCCGAGCGCATTGCCGCGGCGCTCGCCGATGTCGGCTTCGAGAGCGAGACGCTGGCCGTCTAAAATGACCTGAGAAGATATCTCGGCTCAGCTGAAGTGCGGCGCCGCCGCCAGCCTTGCCCGCCGCCGTCTTCGCCGGGCTCGCCAATAGCGCTCCTGCCATCGGCAGATGCGGCATTCCCTTGCAATGAAAAAAAACCCGTCATAGGTATGGCCGCCCGAACCACAGGGAGGCAGGTCAGGCCGCCATGAACAAAGTCTATCCGGACGCCAAAACGGCCCTCGCAGATCTCCTCCAGGATGACATGACCTTGATGTCGGGCGGCTTCGGCCTTTGCGGCACGCCGCAAAGCCTGATCGGGGCCGTGCGTGATCTCGGCACCAAAAATCTCACCGTCGTGTCGAACAATGCCGGGATCGACGGGGTAGCGCTCGGCATTTTGCTCGAGACGAAGCAGATCAAGAAAATGATCTCCTCCTATGTCGGCGAGAACAAGCTCTTTGCCGAACTCTTCCTATCCGGCGAGCTGGAGCTTGAATTCAACCCGCAAGGAACGCTCGCCGAGCGCATCCGCGCTGGCGGCGCCGGCATCCCCGCCTTCTTCACCAAGACGGGCGTCGGCACGATCGTCGCCGAAGGCAAGGATTTGCGCGATTTCGACGGCGAAACCTATGTGATGGAGCGCGGCCTCACCGCCGATATCGCATTAGTGCACGCCTTTAAGGGCGATACCGAAGGCAATCTGGTCTACCGCAAGACGGCGCGCAACTTCAATCCGATCATGGCCACGGCCGGCAAGGTGACGGTGGCCGAAGTCGAACATCTGGTCGAAGCGGGCGAGATTGATCCGGACTCGATCCATACGCCTGGCATTTTCGTGCAGCGCATCGTGCATGTGCCTGACGTGGCAAAGCCCATCGAAAAATTAACGACACGCCGAAGAGCGGCGGCCTGAGGAGGAAATGTGATGGCCTGGACCAGGGAGCAGATGGCCGAACGCGCCGGCAAGGAATTGCGCGACGGCTATTATGTCAATCTCGGCATCGGCATTCCGACGCTTGTCTCGAATTTCATCCCGCCCGGCATGAAGGTGCAATTGCAGAGCGAGAACGGGATGCTCGGCACGGGTCCCTTCCCCTATGAGGGCGACGAAGATCCAGATCTCATCAATGCCGGCAAGCAGACCGTCACCGAATTGCCGACGACGAGCTATTTCTCGTCCGCCGACAGTTTCGCTATGATCCGTGGCGGCCATATCGATGTCGCCATTCTCGGCGCCATGGAAGTGGCGGAAAACGGCGATCTCGCCAATTGGATGATCCCCGGCAAAATGGTGAAGGGAATGGGCGGCGCCATGGATCTCGTCGCCGGCGTCAAACGCGTCGTCGTCGTCATGGAACATACGGCGAAAGGTGAGCCAAAAATCCTACGCCACTGCACTCTGCCGCTCACCGGCTCGGCCGTCGTCGACATGATCATCACCGATCTCGGCGTCTTCACCATCGACAAGGCGGGCGGCACGGGCATGAGCTTGATCGAGCTCGCGCCCGAAGTGACGCTTGAGGACATCACCCGCCAGACCGCAGCCGTGTTCACCGTGCACCCGGCCCTCGCATCGCAAGCCGCCTAATACTCATTGAGCAGGCGTCATGCGCGGACTTGATCCGCGCATCCAGGCGCTACCGATTGATTTATTCTGGACGTGGGGTTCCTGCTCGTCCGGGCAGCGCGTTCCTGGATGCGCGGATCAAGTCCGCGCATGACGCGCTTAGGCAAGGACCCTGCCTAACCGGGAGGATTTCTTGTCCTGCCATGGCGGAGAGTCCCGCGTCATCCTTGCGCCGATGCCTCAAGAGTCAACGATCGGCTTAAGGGCGCTGTAAATCTTATCGGCCAAGATCGGCCTGGAATTCTCCAGCGCCGGCCCTGTCATCATGTTTCGCTCGATCTTCCTTATGGTCCTCAGTGTCGCGATGGCGAGCCTCGTCGCGAGCTCATTTCTCTCCTGGCGCGTCGCCCAGTCGAAACAGGGGCAATCGGTCTTTGATCTCTTGCCCTCCGCCGCGCCGCCGCGCCTGGAGAGCGTTCAGCACAGCACGGCAGCAGGCGGATTTGGGCAGATGGAGATCGCGCCCGACCGTTCCGGCAATTATCTGACCGAGGCCGAGATCGACGGCCATTTGATCCACATGGTGGTGGATACGGGCGCGACCTATGTCTCGCTCACCAATAGTGATGCGAGCGCCATCGGCATTCGCCCGGCACCGATGGATTATCACTATCGCACGATGACCGCCAATGGGACGGGAGTGGCGGCAAAGGTTCGCATCGCCACGCTGCGCCTCGGCCAGATGGAGATCAATGATGTCGAAGCTTTCGTCATGCCGCCGGGTGTTTTGGGGACGAGCCTTTTGGGCATGAGCGCGCTCAGCCGGCTAGGCAAGGTCGAAATCTCCGGCGGCCAGCTGGTCTTGCGGCAATAGAAGTTCCCCCGGAACGCCGGGCGGCGTCGCCCGTTCCTGACGCCAAATCGGCTCTAGGCGATGAAAAATGCCGCTTTTTCCCCGGGGCGACCGGCCCCGCTTGCCAATTAAAAAATCCTGCTTTGTGGTAAGGAGCTGGCGCATGCCGCGATCAGCAATCAGCAAGGTGAAGCCGCTTTTCCCGGACATGTTTTTGTGATCGAGTGCGGCTCGCCTGCGCGATCGGCCACCCACCTTCCCATCGCCAAACTCGCAGAGGGTTTTTCATGTTTCCGAAGCCAGAGCCCGCGCTCATTCCCAACACTTACGCCTACGAACAAACCCCGATGGTGAAGGCGACCGGCTTTCGCGAATACGACGCGCGCTGGCTCTTCGAAAAAGAAATCAATCTCATGGGTGTCGAGGCTCTGGGCCTCGGCCTCGGCACGCTGCTGCATGACATGGGCGTCAAGCCCGAAATCGTCACCGGGCATGATTACCGAAGCTATTCCTCGTCCATCAAATATGCGCTGACGACGGGCCTGATGGCGGCCGGCATCAAGGTCCATGACATCGGCCTGGCGCTTACGCCCATGGCCTATTTCGCGCAATTCGATCTCGACGTACCGGCGGTGGCCATGGTGACCGCCTCGCATAATGACAATGGCTGGACGGGCGTGAAGATGGGGGCGCAGCGGCCGGTCACTTTCGGCCCTGACGAAATGGGCCGGCTGAAAGAGATCGTCCTATCCGGCAGCTATCGCTATGGCGACGGCGGCTCCTATCGCTTCATCGCCGATTTTCCGGCCCGCTATATCGCCGATCTTACGAACCGGAGCCCGCTGTGTCGGCGGCTCAAAGTGGTCGCCGCCTGCGGCAATGGCACGGCCGGGGCTTTTGCCCCCAATGTCCTCGCCAAACTCGGCTGCGAGGTCGTGCCGCTCGATACCGAGCTCGACTTCACGTTCCCGCATTACAATCCCAATCCTGAAGATCTGAAAATGCTGCACAACATGGCCGCCAAGGTCCGCGAAGCCGGCGCCGATATCGGCCTCGGCTTCGACGGCGATGGCGACCGCTGCGGGATCGTCGACAATCGCGGCGAGGAGATTTTCGCCGACAAGGTCGGCGTCATGCTGGCCCGCGATCTCTCCAAGCTGCACCCCGGCGCGACCTTCGTCGTCGATGTCAAATCGACCGGCCTGTTCATGACCGATCCTGTACTTCTGCAAAATGGCGCCAAGGCAGACTATTGGAAGACCGGCCATTCCTATATCAAGCGCCGCGTCACCGAGCTCAAGGCGCTCGCCGGCTTCGAGAAATCCGGCCATTTCTTCTTCAATACGCCGATCGGCCGCGGCTATGACGACGGCCTCGTGTCCGCGATCCACATCCTCGACATGCTCGATCGCAATCCCGGCAAGTCGATGGCCGATCTCTATGAGGATCTGCCCAAGACCTGGGGCTCGCCGACCATGTCGCCCTATTGCCCCGACGAAAAGAAATATGGCGTGGTCGAGCAAGTGCTGGCCAAGATCAAAGCGATGCAGGAAAAGGGCGCGTCTCTGATCGGCCAGCCGATCCGAGATGTGATCACGGTCAATGGCGTGCGCGTGACGGTCGCGGACGGGACCTGGGGCCTGGTGCGCGCCTCCTCCAACAAGCCGGAACTCGTCGTCGTGGTCGAAAGCCCGGTGTCGGAAGCGCATATGCGCGAGATGTTCGCCGCACTCGATGCGATCTTGCGCGAACATCCGGAAGTCGGCGCTTACAATCAGACGATTTAGAATCCAGAGACCTTGGAGCGCCTCATCCTTCGGCACGCGCGGGGGCTTCGACCTTACTTCGTCGCCTGCGAATTATGGGCTTGGATCTGCCCGGCGACGTCGTTGAAATATTTCGCATCATCGCCGAGGCGGGCGGTCGGCTGGCAGCGCGGCGCGCAAGAGTAGGATTCCTGCTCCATGCCGCGCTGAACGATAAGCGCATTGGATCTGGACACGACGCGGATTTCCCACTGCGCGACCGGCGTGCCATCGGCATCGAGCGCAATGAAATTGGTTTCACCGAAGCCTTTGCCGGTGACGACCATTGTCGCGCCATTTTTCAGCAGAGTGACATCGGCAATCATCGGATTACCGATGACCAAAGTCTTTGTTCCGGCGGGAACTTTAACAAGCCGTGCCTGATCGACGGTCACCGTCAGCGGGTCTTCCGCCCAAGCCGGGGCGACCGCAAGCGCGAGGAGACAGCAGGCAAGACCGGCTCCTGCCCGATGACGCATGAATCGAAGGACCGATCGAAGGACCGTAAGCCGCACGCCCATGGAACGCCTTCATACAATGAGACAATTCGGGGCATTTGAGCATGAAATGGTTAATGAGCGCTGAAGGCCATGAGTCAAGCTGCAGCAAACGGCGGCGGCATAACGCGATTTTTCGTTCGCACGGGACTTCCCGGTGAGCCGAGCTGCACGAGCGCAAACAGCTCGAGATCGCCCATAGGAAGCAGGTCTTCCATGTGCAGCGCACCGTTCGGACGGAAATTTGGCCCGCCACACCCGGAAAGACCCAAGGTTTCCATGCCGTCACAAGAGAAACGATCTGCGAGCTGCAAATTCGTAATCAAGTGGCTCAGGAGTCATCGATCGAGTTAACGCGATCGCAACGACTGCTTTGTAGGGTGAGGCGGTTCCAGTAGCGTAAGCGACAAGATGTTAGACTGGAATTGAGGATGAGTTGGGAACCAGGAGTGCCACGAATGAAAAAGATTTTCGCCCGTTTCGCTGCCGATCAGTCCGGCGTGACCGCGATTGAATATGGACTGATCGCCGGTCTGATCGCCGTCGTCATCATCGGCGCCGTCACCTCGCTCGGCACGAGTGTGAAAAGCAAGTTCACTGCTATCGGCACCGCCCTGGGCTGAGTCTGGCGCCGCAAATGACCAATGCTACGTACGGCGCTGGCAGGGGAGAGACCCACCGCGAGGGCCGTCGCTGCATGGAGTGCACCACAAAGGTAACGATATCTGCAGCATTGACTGCAGACGATGTGAAGGAGGATGTTCGCCGGCGTGCCGATCGGCGAATGTTCGTTGTTTACCAGGCAAGGATGTCCGATTCCGTCCAGAGTTGCCCGTCCAGAGCCCTATCCCAGTCTGTAACGGAGGAGTTGAGTCATGCGGAGTAGCAGCTATTTTTTGGCGAAATTCATCAAGGATGAGTCCGGCGTCACCGCGATCGAATATGGTCTCATTGCCGGTCTGATCGCCGTCGTCATCATCGGCGCCGTCACCTCGCTCGGCCAGGCCGTCGGCAGCAAATTCAATGCTGTCGCCGGCGCCCTGAGCTGAATTCCGGTTGCGCGCCAGAAGCCGTCCTGGTTGGGTGGACCGCTCGGCGATCCACCCAATCAGCACGAGTCGGATCTGCCGTCGAAGACATCAGCCATGTCGGTGCCAGAACTCACTCGGTTTCCGCGTCATGCGCTCTAACTTATTGAACGAGAGCATTTTTGGACGGCAAAACGGTATCCGCTCCGCCTGAAAATGGTTTCGGAAGACGCGCTTAGCAAAAGCTAAACCCATCTCCTGTAGCCTCACGGAGGCTTGTTCTTGTGGCGCGCCGCCAAACATGGATCGAGCGCATCAACCAGCATGAAGTGGTTTCGGTCAAATGGGATATTCCATCATGCTCACCGGCGCGACGCTCGTTCTTTTCCCCGCGCTCATGGTCGTTGCCGCTTTTTCCGATCTCTTCACGATGACGATATCCAATCGCATCTCGATTGCGCTCGTCCTCTGCTTTGTCTTCCTCGCTTTCGCACTGCACTTGCCGCTCAGCGACATCTGGCAGCATATTCTCTGCGGGCTTTGCGTATTGGCCGTGACCTTCCTGTTCTTCGCCTTCCGATGGATCGGCGGCGGTGATGCGAAGCTCGCATCCGCCACCGCGCTATGGCTCGGCTTCGACCATCTCTGGGACTATGGCATTTATGTCGCGCTTTTTGGCGGTGCGCTCACGCTTTTGATTCTGCTGCTGCGGCGCTGGCCGCTGCCCCCTGTTCTTATCACCCAAGACTGGATCGCGCGCCTGCATGATCGCGACAGCGGCGTCCCCTATGGGATTGCGCTCGCGATTGCCGGCCTTTTTCTTTACCCCGAAACACGAATCTGGTTGTCGGCGGCCAACTTTTGAGACGCCGCCCGGCGCGAAGCTCCGATACAAGCGGATCGGACATATTCGGTTAACCTTAATTTGACCTTTGCATGTTCGAATCTGCGCAGTCCTCTCCTGTCGCGCGCCATAAGAGCCAATCATGAAACCAATCCGTCTTCTGATCCTCGGGACCGCACTTGCCGCGGGCATCGGGGCGGCGGTTATGGTTGCCTCGACAAAGCCGGTGGCACCGAGGCTCGCTATTGTGCACGCGCCAGTGGCAACAGATGCGGTTCTCGTCGCGGCCAAGGAGCTAATGCTCGGCGCCGTGATTCAAGAAGGTGATTTGCGCTGGCAGAACTGGCCCCAGGCCGATGTTCCCCCAAACGTCATTCGCAAAAGCAAGATGCCTGCGGCGCTCGCCGAGTTCAAAGGTGCGCTCGTCCGCAATCCCCTCGGCGCCGGCGAGCCAATCTATCCAGACCGGCTGATCAAGGCCGGCGCGGGCTTCATGTCGGCGATCCTGCCTTCCGGAATGCGCGCCGTGGCGATCACCATCGATCAGCAAGGCTCGACGACGGCGGGTGGCTTCATCCTGCCGAACGATCATGTGGATGTGATCCATACCTATCGCGACGAGGAAGCCGCCAAGGCCGGCGTCGCAGATCCGATGGTCAGCGAGACGCTCCTGCGTAATGTCAAAGTCCTGGCGATCGGCCAGAATATCCAGGAACGCAACAGTGAACGCGTCGTCGTAGGATCGAATGCGACACTCGAGCTGACCCCGCAGCAGGTGGAAACCATCATCCTCGCGCAACGCACCGGTCAGCTTTCGCTGGCTCTGCGCAGCATGACCGACAGCAAAGCGTCGGAACCCGAAACTGTGGCGAAGCCGCAGCCGCAGCAGCCGCCGCCGCCGACCGCAATGACCATCGTGCGCTATGGCGTCCCGATCGAAATGCGATCACGTTGAGTTCAAAGCCGAGTTTTCGCGTCAGGTCTCGCGTGAACGATCACGCCTCAGGAAGTGCCCGCATGAAACGTAAGGCCGCAAAGTCGAGAATCTTGAAGAGTCAGCTCCGGCCTGTCGCTTGCGGATTTTTAGCGGCGCTCGGCATCGCCATGCCGCCGGCAGAGAGCTATGCCGAGATGGGAGCGCAGATCGAGACCGCGCCTCCAGGCGCGACGCTGCAAATATCGATGGCCGTCGGAAAATCGGAGATCGTCCCCCTCCCGCGAGATGCCTCTGAGATTTTCGTCGGCAATCCGAAAGTCGCCAATGCGGTCGTCCGTTCGGCCCGCAAGCTCTATATTATTGGCATGCAAGAAGGCCAAACCACGATTTTCGCGCTCGATGCAGCCGGCCACCAATTTGCCAGGCTCGAAATCAGTATCGGAGCGGATGTCGGCAACCTGGAGCAGATTCTCAAAGAGGCTTTGCCCACGTCGTCGATCACGACGTCCACGGTCGGCAACGCAATCATTTTGCGCGGGTTGGTTGATTCCGCAGAGGATGCGCAGCGCGCCATGGACATTACACAAGCCTTCGTCAAACCGACGGATGCTCTTGTCACGCAGGGGACCGGCGGGGCCGGTGAAGAGGGTAACGGCACAGCCAGCCAGCGGAGTGCCAACTACGCTGGCCAGATAAGTGGTTCCCGTGAAACCCTGAGCCAGGTTAGGCACGATCAGATTATCAATTCTTTGGTCATCCGCGGCCGCGATCAGGTGATGCTGAAGGTGAGCGTCGCGGAAATCCAGCGTGACATTGCCAAACAGCTTGGCCTGACCTCCAGCACCTGGGGCGCCTTCACGCAGTATAATCCTTTCGGCATCAATGGCGTGATCGCGGCCAATCCGGCGACCGGCGCGCCGACCCAACTCGTCCTGCATAATCCGTCGAATACGGTCAATGCCACGCTTGAGGCCTTCGAACGCTATGGCGTCTCGCGAATTCTCGCCGAGCCGACCGTGACGGCAATCTCCGGCGAGAATGCGAGATTCACCGTCGGCGGCGAAATTCCCATTCCAGGAGTACAATCCTGCGTTGCCACTACTTCATGTCCGCCAGCCGTGGTGTTCCAGCCTTATGGCGTCACCTTGAATTTCTCGCCTGTCGTCCTGTCGGGTGGCCGGATTCTGCTGCATATCGCAACCGAAGTCACCGAGCTCGACTATCAGACATCAATGACCATTCAGAACGTCGCCGTTCCCGGCCTAAGCACGCGCAAGAATGAAACGACCGTGGAAGTGCCGTCCGGCGGCTCGATCGCCTCGGCCGGATTTCTACAAACGACGTCGACGCAGGTCGTCAACGGTCTGCCAGGACTTATGAATCTGCCCATTCTCGGGACGCTGTTCCGCTCCCGCGATTATCAGCGCAATGAGACGGAGCTGATGATCATTGTCACCCCCTATCTCATGAAAGCGACCGCCACAAATCTCCTGCCCAAGCCCGATGACGGATTTGCCGATTCGAGCGATCCGCAGGCCTGGCTGCTCGGCCGTATCAACCGTCTCTATGCATCTCCGAACAATCCCGAAGCCCTCAAGAATTTCAACGGGCGCGTCGGTTTCATCCAGGACTGAGCGACCGGCGGCTGCGGCCGCACATCAAGAGCCAAGCACCATGTCGATTTCGCCGCCTCCAAAAGTCGCAGGAAGAGCCGCAAGCAAGCTTTTGAGCCGCACGGCTCTGCGCCTGCTGCTGCCCTTGAGCGTGCTCGCACTTACGGGCTGCGCCAATGTGGATCGCATGAAGACCTCGTCCATTCCGATGGACGACTACCGCAAGCGCCACCCCATCATCCTCTCGGAAGCCGCGCAGAAGCTCGATATTTTTCCAGCACCGGAGATGCATGGGCTCGATGGCCGCTCGGCCGCGCAAGTCGCCGAATTCGGGCGTCTCTATCGCACCACCGGGCAAGGGCCGATCAACATATTCGTGCCGACCGGCGGGCGGGCACCGCTGCCACGCGACGCCGTCGCGGCTATTCGCCAGGCGCTTGCGCAAGGCGGCGCGAGGCCGCCGCTGCAAATCACGCATTATCCCGTCGCCAACACAGATCTTGCTTCGCCGGTGCGTTTGAGCTTCACCGGCCTCAAGGCCAGGGTGGCCGACCCATGCGGCCAATGGCCGAGCGATCTCGCCTCTGGCAGTACCGTCCAAGGCTGGGAAAACAAACCCTATTGGAATTTCGGCTGCGCCTATCAGAGCGCGCTCGCCGAGCAGGTCGCAGATCCGCGCGATCTCGTGACGCCGCGGGCTGAAGATCCCGCCGACGCGCAGATGCGCACCCGCGCGATTGAAAGCCTGCGCAAGGGCGCCGATCCAACCACGGATTGGAAAACCAAGAACACGTCGATCAGCAGTATCGGAAGCGCTGGCGGGAGCAGTGGCGGAACCAGTGGCGGAAGCAGTGGCGGAAGCAGTGGTGGAGCCCAATGATGAATCATTCGCCTGCCAATCACACCGAGCAGATCGCCCCCGTCCCGCGTATCTCGCTGCAGGCCTTCTGCGAGACGCCCGAGGTCGCGCAAACCGTTCGCGACGCCATCACCGACCGGCGCATGGAAAAGGCGCATGTCAAAGTGCATATGGGCGGCGCGGCAGCGGCCATCGAAGCCTATCGATCCGCCGCCACACCGAATGTGATCTTTCTGGAGACGACGGCGTCACGCCAAGAGCTCATCGAATATCTCGATGCGCTCGCCGAATTCTGCGATGCCGGCACCAAAGTCGTGATCGCCGGACGGACGAATGACATCATTCTTTATCGGGAGTTGATGGGCCGCGGCGTGAGCGAATATCTCGTCGCCCCCTTCGCGGTTCTCGATTTCATCCGCACCATTTCGCATCTCTATAGCGGCACTGGGGCCGAATTTGTCGGCAAGATCATCGCCTGCACCGGCGCCAAGGGCGGCGTCGGCGCTTCGACGCTCGCGCATAATGTCGCCTGGTCGATTGCCCGAGATCTCGAGATTCAAACCGTGCTCGCCGATTTGGATCTGGGCTTCGGGACGGCAGGGCTCGATTTCAATCAAGATCCGCCGCAGGGCATAGCAGAAGCGCTCTTCGCTCCGGACAGAGTCGATGCCAATCTGGTCGACCGGCTTCTGTCTCGCTGCGGCGACAAGCTCAGTCTCCTGGCCGCACCGGCAACGCTCGACCGGATCTATGACTTTCCGGAAACTGCCTTCAACTCCGTCATCGACATATTGCGCGCCTCGACGCCCTGTGTCGTGCTCGATATCCCGCATATATGGACGGCATGGGCGCGGCGGATGCTGCTCGGCGCCGATGAGATCATCCTCGTCGCCGTGCCCGACCTCGCCAATCTGCGCAATACGAAGAGTCTAGTCGATGCAATGCGCGCCGCTCGACAAAATGACGGGAAGCCACGCCTCGTCCTCAACAACATCGGCGTCGTGAAACGCCCGGAAATCGCCATCAATGATTTCGCCAAGGCGGTCGATCTGGAGCCGACCGCGGCAATCGCCTTCGAACCGCGGCTTTTCGGCACCGCCGCCAACAATGGCCAGATGATCGCGGAGGTCGAGCCGGCGAGCAAGGTTAACGAGACGATCGCCGAACTCGCCCAAATCGTGACCGGCCGGGCGGAGGTTCGCAAGGCCAAACGCACGCTTTTCGATCCAATCATCACTCGATTGGGCCTGAGCAAAGCATCCTAGGATGAAACCTTGGCGCCGGCCGAGGCTTGCGACAGGCAGCCAAGAAAACTTTGGCGGACCCCGGAGTTTCAAACCTGTTCAGAAAAAATTTATCAACTTTTCCAAGACATGATTGGGCAGCGATCGCCAATAGATCGCATCGGGAAAAACCATGGCGGCGCACCCTCGCGTCCTAACAAACCGCCGGGCTGGCGTCGATTGCTGGAATTTCGAACTGCGCCCTGCGGCGTTGGAATATCCGGACGAGGAGGATGAATATGTTCGGTAAGCGCGCGCGCATCGACGAGAGCCCATCGCTGGGGCCGGTACCGACGCCGCTCGCCAGCCCGGCTTTCCGCGGCGTTCCCGCGCAGCCCAAAAAGCCCACGCCGGCGCTCATTGAGCCGATATCTCAATCTATGCCCGAGGCGCCCCGCTCCGACGACTATTACGTCACCAAGAGCATGATCTTCGGCGCTTTGATCGAGGCCATCGATCTGACGCAATTGGCCCGCCTCGACGCCGAAAGCGCGCGTGAGGAAATCCGCGACATCGTCAACGAGATCATCGCCATCAAGAACATAGTGATGTCGATCTCCGAGCAGGAGAGTCTGCTCGAAGACATCTGCAACGATGTGCTCGGCTATGGTCCGCTCGAACCGCTGCTCGCGCGCGATGAAATTGCCGACATCATGGTCAATGGGGCGACGCAGACCTATATCGAAGTGGGTGGCAAGATCCAGCTCACAAATGTCCGCTTCCGCGACAATTCGCAATTGATGAACATCTGTCAGCGCATTGTCAGCCAGGTCGGCCGCCGCGTCGACGAAGCATCGCCGATCTGCGACGCGCGCCTCGCCGACGGCTCCCGCGTCAACGTCATCGCGCCGCCGCTCGCCATCGACGGGCCGGTACTGACGATCCGCAAATTCCGCAAGGACAAGCTGACGCTCGATCAGCTCGTTCGCTATGGCGCCATATCGCCCGAGGGCGGCGAGATCCTGAAGATCATCGGACGGGTTCGCTGCAACGTGCTGATTTCCGGCGGTACCGGCTCAGGCAAGACGACCCTGCTCAATTGCATCACCCATTACATCGACACCGATGAGCGCGTCGTCACCTGCGAAGACGCGGCCGAGCTTCAACTGCAGCAGCCGCATGTCGTGCGGCTCGAGACGCGGCCGCCCAGTCTCGAAGGCACGGGCGCGGTCACCATGCGCGATCTCGTCAGGAACTGTCTGCGTATGCGGCCCGAGCGCATCATCGTCGGTGAGGTACGCGGCCCTGAAGCCTTCGATCTTTTGCAAGCGATGAACACCGGCCACGACGGCTCGATGGGGACGCTGCACGCGAACTCGCCGCGCGAGGCTCTGAGCCGCCTCGAATCGATGATCGCAATGGGTGGCTTCTCGCTGCCGGCGCGCACGATTCGCGAGATGGTCGTGTCCTCCATCGACGTCATCATTCAGACCGCGCGTCTGCGCGATGGTTCGCGCCGCATCACTCATATTTCCGAGGTCATGGGGCTTGAGGGCGATGTGATCACCATGCAGGACCTGATGATCTACACAATTCTCGGGGAGGATGCTGCCGGGCGCCTCAAAGGGCAGCATCATTCGACCGGCATCGGCCGGCCGCGGTTTTGGGAACGTGCCCGTTATTTCGGCGAAGAGCAGCGGCTCGCACGGGCACTCGACGCCGCGGATGTGAAAGAACCCACATGAAGCCGGCTATGGGCAAGGACGGCGAAAGATGAGCGAGATCGACATCAATAGCCTGCTCCTGATCGCGTTGGCCACCGTCGCTGTGGCCGGCGTTCTCTATGTCTTCGTCTATCCTCTGCTCAGCGGTGAGGCCAAGGCCGAGAAGCGCAGGGCTACCTTCATGGCTCCGGGGACGGCACGAAAAGTCATCGAGAAGCAAGTTGATGCCAACGCCCGTCGCAAGCAGGTCGTCGACAGCCTCAAGGAGATCGAGACGCGCCACAAACGCAGGAAAGTCTCGCTCGAAGGCAAGATGGTTCAGGCCGGCTTGAACTGGTCGCGCCGCCGGTTCATCATCTATTCCGTCATCACCGGCCTTATGCTCGGGATTTTGATGTTGGTGATCGACAAAAATCCCATCATTGCGCTCGGCGCCGCCATAGTGGGCGGCGTCGGCCTGCCCCGCTGGTTTCTCCAATTCGCTGCCAAGCGGCGCATGCGGAAATTCATAGACGGCTTTCCGGAGGCCATCGACATTATCGTCCGCGGCGTCAAGGCCGGTCTGCCGCTTGCCGACTGCCTGCGCATCATCGCGCATGAGACGGAAGAGCCGATACAGTCCGAGTTCCGACTGATCGTTGAGGCGCAGGCCATGGGATTGTCGGTGGGCGAGGCGGTCGAGCGCCTCATCACGCGCTTGCCGATCGCCGAAACAAGCTTTTTTTCGATCGTCATCGGCATCCAGCAGAAGGCTGGCGGCAATATTTCCGAAGCGCTTGCCAATCTGGCGAGTGTGCTGCGCGACCGCAAAAAGATGAAAGGCAAGATCGCTGCCCTGTCGTCGGAAGCCAAGGCGTCGGCGTCGATCATTGGTGTCTTGCCGTTTGTCGTCGCGGGCTTGGTTTATCTGACCAGCCCCAACTATATCAGCCTCTTATGGACGACAACCACGGGCCAATTGGTGATGGGCGGCTGCGCACTGTGGATGGCGATCGGCATTTTTGTGATGAAGAAAATGGTGAGTTTCGACATCTGACGACCGCATGCGGCTTGGCGGCCAAGTCTATGAACCAGATTGCGAGACGGATCTTGAGATGATGAATAGGCCAATATCACGATGACCCTCACCGCAATCCTCGACCGGCAAGTTCTGCTTGGCCTATTGGTCGCCATCGCGACGTTCGCGACGATCATCACCCTGGCGATGCCGCTCTTGCAGACAGACATGCTCGCGCGCCGCATGAAGGCGGCGGCAACGGAGCGCGAGCGGATCCGCAACCGTGAACGCGAGAAGCTCTATGAGAGCAATAAGAAAGGCGGCCTTCGCCACCAGCCCAAAGCCTATATGAAGGAGATTGTCGAGAGGTTCAATCTTTCGAAGTGGCTCGGCACGGACGAGGCAAAGATGCAGATGACCATGGCAGGCTTCCGCGGGCCGCAGGCGGATATCGCTTTTTTGTTTTTCCGCCTCGTCACGCCGATGGTCTTTTTTGTCCTGGCCTTCGTCTATTTTTTTCTGGTCGGCGGTCTCGATCGGCCGCTAATGCTGAAGATCGGCGCCATGATCGGTGCCGCCTATATCGGGGTCAAGGCGCCCGAGCTTTATCTGCAAAATCTGATCACCAAGCGGCAAAAGTCGATGACACGGGCGGCGCCCGACGCGATGGATCTGCTGCTGATCTGCGTTGAATCCGGCATGTCGATCGAGCTCGCCTTTCGTCGCGTCTCGCAAGAGGTCGGCGCCCAGTCCATTCCGCTGGCGGAAGAGCTGACCCTCACCACGGCGGAGCTCTCCTATTTGCCGGATCGGCGGACCGCCTATGAGAATTTGGCAAAACGCACCGGTATCGAATCCTTAAAGCAGATTGCCACAGTGCTCATCCAAGCCGAGCGCTACGGCACACCACTCGGCACGGCCCTGCGCGTCGTCGCACAAGAAGGCCGCGAGCGCCGCATGAACGCAGCGGAAAAGAAGGCGGCTGCCTTGCCGCCGAAGCTGACCGTGCCAATGATCATCTTCTTTCTGCCGGTGCTTTTCGCCGTCATTATCACACCGGCTGCAATCCAGGTCTCGAAGACAATGAGCGGTCATTAGAGCATGATCCCGAAAAGTTGGCTCGACTTTTCGGATAAGATCATGCGTTAAGACAACGCCTCATAGGTGACAGCGATTCAACCTAAAGCAATCACGGTCTATTGGACGGCCCATGCCGGTGGCGATGGTGGCGGCCGTGCAAGATCAGTCCGCCGCAGCGGTCGCCGGACGATCGGCGTCAATCCGCACTGGTTCTTCCACCGCCGGCTTTGGCGGGGATTCCCTCGTGGCGACTTTTCGGCTCGCGTTTTTCTTAGCCGCCGTCTTCCTGGCCGATTTCGCATCGAGCGCGCGGATCTCGTTCCACGGATTGGCCTCCGCGATCATTTGCCGAATGGCAGCGACATTTTCGGCTGCTTGCAGCGGCGGCAGATCGCGTTGCGCAGCAGCCTGAGCCTGGTCGAATTTCCCTTCGAGCGCCAGAACCAGCGCAAGATTTTGCCGCACCCTTATATCGGCGCTCGGCTGCGCCGCCGCCTGTTCTAAGGTCTTCTCGGCCAGCGGCAATTGTTTGGCGAGCGCATAGGAAAGCCCGAGATTGGAGAGAACGTCCGGCTGGTTCGGCACGATCTTCAATGCCGCCATATAATATTCCTGCGCCTTGGCATGATCGCCAAGCTGGTCGGCGACCGTGCCCTGCGCCGACAATATGGTCCAGTTCGGGTTTTCCGGCGTATGCGCCCGCGGCAACACATCGGCCGCCTCTTGCAGCCGCCCGGCATCGACCAGAGCCTTTCCATAGGCCCCAAGAATTTCCATATCCTTCGGATGGGCGGCGGCAAGCCTCTGCAGAACAGCCACGGCCTGAGCATAACGCGCGAGCCGGCGCAAGGCATGCGCATAGGTCAGCGCGACTCGCTTGTCATTTGGATTGGCCTCATAGCGCTGCCCGAGTTCCGCTGTATAACCAGCGAGCTCTTGCTGCGAGGCCGGCAGGCTCGGCTCCTTGTCGCCGATGGAGCCCGTGATGTCATTATTCTGGCCGAAGGTCTGGCACCCGGCGAGAAACAACGCCAACGCAAAAAGGCAGGCCTTGGTGCCATGGCGGGCGAACTGCTGCGCGAACCGGGCCGAAATCTCCTGCGAGAGCGAGGCAGGCACGGAGCTTGCGGGCATGGGAATTCGCATCAGGCACCATCTCTCAACTAGCTGCTTGCTAGTAGTAAAAAGTTAACCCTAATAAACCGTTAAGGGCCTCCGGCACAGGCCATGCTGTGATGTCGGAGAAAGAGCCCATATCCTGGCGCGATGCACCGCATCGCGACGGCCGCGAAGGGAACCTCGGCTCTAATTCAAAAAGTTAGAGCATTTTCAGCTGCAAAACCGGTGCCCACTTTTGCTGAAAATGCTCTAGAGGAGTTTTCAATGCCGCTTGATAAAGCCGTCGCGCCGGCCGATGCCGTGCCGATCTTTTTCGTCAGTGCCGAAACCTGGCCGCAGATCCGCGCCGATCTGCCCCCGATAGCTGCGGCTTTTGCGGCGGCCTGCGGTTTCGAGCCGACGCCCGGCCGTGTCCTGATCCTCCCATCGGCAGAGGGTCGTCTTGCCGGCGTGCTCTTCGGCATAGAACGCAAGGACGCGCAAAGCCGCGATCCTTTCTTGCCCGGACGGCTCGCGACATCGCTGCCCGCCGGCACCTATCGTTTCGCCAATGCGCCGCATGATGAAAGCCTCGCGACGCTTGCTTTCCTTCTCTCCTCCTATCGCTTCACCCGCTACAAGAAGGATGATGTCGAAATCCCCGAACTCTGTCCGCCGGAGGGTGTCGATATCGACCGCATCATGCGGATCACCAAGGCCGTCGCGCTCGGCCGCGATCTCATCAACACGCCGGCGAATGATCTCGGCCCAGACGCACTGGAAGCCGCCGCCTTGAAGCTGGCGACCCAGTTCAATGCCAGGGCCTCGGTGGTTCGCGGCGAAAAGCTTCTGCAGACGAATTATCCGCTGATCCATGCGGTGGGGCGCGCCTCCGACAAGGCCCCGCGTCTCGTCGATTTCACTTGGGGACAGAAGGATGCCCCGAAAGTTACGCTTGTCGGCAAGGGCGTCTGTTTCGACACGGGCGGCCTCGACATCAAGCCGGAAAGCGCCATGCTGCTCATGAAGAAAGATATGGGCGGCGCTGCGACTGCCCTCGCTCTGGCGCAGATGATCATGGACGCCAATGCCTCGGTGCGCCTGCGGGTGATTCTGCCCATCGTCGAAAATGCGATCTCGGGCAATGCCATGCGGCCGGGCGACATCTATCCGAGCCGCAAGGGCTTGACCGTCGAAATCGGCAATACCGATGCCGAGGGTCGCCTCATTCTGGCCGACGCTTTGGCGCTCGCCGATGAAGACCCGCCGGAACTTCTTCTCGATTTCGCGACTCTCACGGGCGCCGCGCGCGTGGCGCTCGGCCCCGATCTGCCGCCCTTCTATACGATGAATGAAGATCTCGCCGCGGAGATTTGCAAACATGCGGCGAGCGCGCATGATCCGGTCTGGCGCCTGCCGCTCTGGGACCCTTATGACAAGCTCATCGACGGCAAAATCGGCAATCTCTGCAATATTTCGGGCGGCTCCTTCGCCGGATCGATCACGGCCGCGCTCTTCCTCCGCCGCTTCGTGGAGAAAGCGAAAGCCTGGGCGCATTTCGACATTTATGCCTGGAATCCGACGGCGAAATCGGCGCGGCCGGAAGGCGCCGAGGTGCAGGTCGCCCGCCTCCTGTTCGATCTCGTCGAGACCCGCTATGGCTCAACCGCCAAGACCGAAGTCCAGAAGGACAATCGCAAGATCGTGTGCCGCGTCGGCTTTCTCGATCATGAGAGCGCCGATGAAGGCAGCATATTCGATGATCTCATGCCATAAGACGAGCGCTCGATGATCAGCTTCGACCCGCGTCTTACACCGGCCCGGCCGGATCTCGCTGCGGCGCATCTCGCGGATAAGGTGCCGGCGCCGCGCTATGTCGCGGGCCGCGCCATGCATCTTGCGATCGGACTTACCGATCTGCGCCATGTGCCCTCGCCTGAAGCCCGCATCGACAGCCAGGTGCTCTATGGCGAGAATCTGATGCTCTATGAGGCGCATGAAGGCTGGGGCTGGGTGCAGCTCGGGGGCGACCATTATGTCGGCTATCTGCCGCTTGCCGCATTGGCCGAAGGCGAAACAAAAGCCACCCATAAGGTGACGGCCAATCGCACCTTCATCTATCCGCGCCCCGATATCAAAGCGCCGATCCTGGCCGCTCTCCCGCTCGGCGCCGCCGTGACACTCACCGGCCCCGACGGCTATTTCGGCCGGCTCGCCAACGGCGGCTTCGTCATTGCGGTCCATCTCATGCGCATCGATGAAAGGGCCGAGGATTTCGTCGCCGTCGCCGAGGGCCTGATCGGTGCGCCTTACCTCTGGGGCGGCAAATCCTGTCTCGGGCTTGATTGCTCAGGCCTGGTGCAGATCGCGCTGGCGCAAGCCGGCGTAGAAGCGCCGCGCGACACCGATCTCCAGCAACAGGCGCTCGGCAGTCCGCTTCCCCTCGATGCGGTGGCAAACCATTTGAAGCGCGGCGATCTCATCTTCTGGAAAGGCCATGTCGGCATCATGCGCGATCATGAGATCCTGCTGCATGCCAATGCGCATCATATGCTGGTCGCCAGCGAGCCGCTGGCTCAAGCCCGCGCTCGCATTCGCGACAAGGGCGCTGGTGAGATCATTGCGATCAAGAGATTGTAACCTCGCCACTCATGACACGCCCAGGCTTCCCGGTCCGAAGGCATGCGGAAAAAGCTCGGCGAGTCTCAGGCTCAGCGCCACACCGGCCGGGCGGGCGCTATGGACTTTCATCTCTTTCGTGGCGAATTCGAAGAGCCGCTGCCGGCAGGCGCCGCAAGGCATGATCGGCTCGGCGCTCTCGGCGAGAATGAGGATTTCGGCGATCTGCCTTTCGCCGGCCGCAATCATGCCGGCAATGGCTGCGGCCTCGGCGCAAAGCCCAACCGGATAAGCGGCATTTTCGACATTGGCGCCGGCAAAGATTGCGCCTGAAGCCGTCAGGAGGGCGGCGCCGACGGCAAAGCCGGAATAGGGCGCATAGGCATTGCGCCGCGCTGCCGTAGCCGCCTCGAAAAGCCTGTCGATTGCATCCATGAGCGTCTCGCCGAATTGCCAAATGCCCTCTATTCAACGGTGTTGCGGACGAGGACGCAATCGTGCATGGCATGATGAAAGGGTTGCGACGGGTTTTGCGGCGCATTATGGTCGCGCCGCCGCGGGCAACAGCCTAGGGCACGATTGCATTAGGTTGAATCGCCGTCGTGCTCTAAGTCGTTATTTCAACGCATGATCTGATCCGAAAAGTCGAGCCAGCTTTTCGGGATCATGCTCTGTTCGAATTCGGTCTCAAGGGTTCGAAGCGGTCTTTTTGGGGCGTCGCCAAGCGGTAAGGCAGCGGATTTTGATTCCGCCATGCGGAGGTTCGAATCCTCCCGCCCCAGCCAAGCATTCCGCAAATTCGCTAGTATTGGCCGTCTCTGCCAGAAGCCTCGCAATTTCCGGGACTTGCCGCGCGGATGTGCTCTCCAGAGACCGTGATAAGCCGCAAATAGCGGGCTTCGGCGTCCAAATCCGCCGCCGGTCTCAGGTGGCCAAGTTCAAATGTCCGAAATTTCCCCGCCGGCGGATCGGAGACCGGTTCGCAATTGGCAGAGACCGGTTCGATTGGGCCAGGCGTATTACCTCGATTTCAGAAGGGCCTGGCGTCAGGCGGCCGAGTACGAATGGCGCCAAAGCGGAAGCGGCGCTCGTAAGGCGCCGCTTCTAAGCCTCTTTTGATCTGAAGGACGTGTTTTACTGCAGGCCGAGCATTTGCTCTTGCGCCGCCCAGGAATGCGGGAGCGCTTGCGTCAAGCTTGTGACCGTCAGATCTGCAGGAGCGGTTCCATCCATGATGGCCCGAATGATCTTGGGCGAGAGGAAGGCGAGCACGGAGAGCCGCCGCACATAGCGTTCGACAAGATTTTCTTGCGCGGCAATCTCGTCGAGAGACTGGGCCTTGCCCCACAAGATGTCATCCATCCACCGGTGGGCTCTGGCGATCGCTTGCTGCAGCACCTCCCGCGCGCGGGGATCCATGCTGGCGCCGGCAGGGCAATGGGCGATACCTTTCTTGAGAGGAAGATGAGGTTCGAAAGCGATTTTTAACGACCTGCCAGCGGGGGTGTCGCTTGAAGCTGTGTCAGACGGGCGCCAGACGATCTCGATCTCGGATCGATGGACGATGACGCGTTCGACACGCTGGAGGACAAATTCGCGGTCGAATATTGGTTCACTCGGAGCCGGATCGCTTATTGCACTGTCCACATTCGCGTTTGCGGCCAGACGATCGTCGGCCATCTTGTCTCTGATGGCGCCCAAAACAATTGTCTCCACGTCAGGCGCTGACACCCGAGCTATAGTGCCCGCCTCAGCCTTGCAGCTTTGCAGGACCGCTTGAGAGACATAATAGCGATAGCGGACGCCATCCTTATTGCTATGACTTGGGCTCATCAGATTGCCGCGGTCATCGAAGATCAATCCCGTTAGAATCGATTTCGATTTCGCTCTCGCCCGTTTTCGCTGCACGCCTCGTTCGGCCAGACCTCTCTGGACTGCATCGAAGAGCTCCCGATCGAGGATCGCCTCATGCTCACCTTTGTGGATCTCGCCTCGATAGGAGACCTCGCCGACATAGAACCGGTTTTTCAGCATATGAGCGAGCGGGCCTACATTGAAGCGCTTGGCGGCGAGCACCCCGCCATTCGCGAGCTCCCTCGGCTTCGGCCTGATGCCTTCTCGATCGAGTGAGGCCGCCAACTCCCCAATGGACCCGAGGCGAAGGTAGTCCGCAAAGATCTTTCGGACGAGTGCCGCTTCCTCCGGGACGACCTGGATTTTCTTGTCGACGCTCCGATAGCCGAGCGGGACTGGGCCTCCGACCCAAATCCCCTTCCGTTTCGAGGCAGCGATCTTATCCCTCACCCGTTCACCGATGACCTCTCGTTCGAACTGGGCGAAAGACAAAAGCACGTTGAGGGTCAGCCGGCCCATGCTCGACGTCGTATTGAAGGACTGCGTGACCGACACAAAAGATACGTCATGTTGATCAAAAAGCTCGACGAGCTTGGCAAAGTCAGCGAGCGAGCGTGTCAGGCGGTCGACCTTATAGACGACGATGACGTCGATCTTTCGGGCGCGCACCTCCTCGAGAAGCTGTTGGAGCGCCGGCCGATCGAGGGAGGCGCCGGATAGTCCACCGTCATCGAAGCGATCCGGGATCAGCCGCCAGCCCTCATGCGCCTGGCTTTTGATATAGGCCTCGCAGGCCTCCCTCTGAGCATCGAGCGAATTGAAGGCCAGGTCGAGATTATGCTCCGTCGATTTGCGCGTGTAGATGGCACAGCGCTGCGGCTTTTGGCTCGTCGGCTTCACTGATCCCCTCCGCTCTCTATCGCAAGGGAGGCAAGTCGAGCCGCCCTCGCTGTCGATCTGCTGACGGAGTCCTTTCCTGCCATGAACATTTGCTGCTGGCGCTTGGAGGCCTGGGACCTTTTTGGACCTCCTATTCTCACAGACGAGGCAACCGGTGGTGATTTCAGTTCCGGTGCTCTCGCCTTTCCATCCGCGTCGGGCTCTTCGACCCTATCCTCGTTCTTGCCGCGCAGCCCAAAGAAGCGCGGCCCATTCCAATGCGTGCCTGTTATCTTCCGCGCGATAGTGGAAAGGCTTGCGTAGATCTGGTCCTGCCAGAGGAAACCCGCCGGCACGACCATCACCTCGTGAACTCGTCCCTGATATTCCCGGATGATGATCGAGCCGGTTTTTACATATCGGGCAGGTTCGACGACCCCCGTCGCAAAGGTGGCGATTTGCTTCCGCAGCTGCGCATTGAGGCCGCCGAAGTGCTCTTCCTGAAGCCGGTGAGCCAAGGCACGAGCAATCAGATCCTTGGACAGGGCATCTGGCGGCTCCTGCCCTTTGACCTGCCGCCAGAGCGCCCGAAGCTCGTCCTTGTTCAGCGAAGCGATCCGGGCGAGCTCTTGGTCTAAATCTAGCGCAGCTGGCAACATTGCCGGAGCGCGCCCAGAGGGCGATCTCGCCATCGCTCAAGCCTTTCCCGAGACGATCCGATAGACCGAGCTTTCCCCTTCCTGTCGGCTCCGCTGAATCGCAAATCCGCGCTTGCGAAGGCCCGTCAGTGCGGCGCGGGTCGTGTGCGCGAGCCATCCGGTGGCTTCAATCAGACGATCGAGCGTACTGCCCTCGTTGCATGACAACATCTCGATCAGGAGCGCCTGTTTCGAGCCCGCGCGCGGCGTGTCGCTCCCAGATGGGTTCGTCCCGTCGGGATTCGCCTTGCCGCCAGTCTTGCTCGCTACCGGCCGCTCGGGCTCCGCTTCCTCATCGTCCACCGCAATCGCAGCGCGCCCGGCCCGGGTGATGATCAGGCTCATGCGCCGACCCTGCTCGTCCTCGCGCCAGACCGGCTGGTCAGGCTTCGATCGAATCTCGCGCGTGAGTTTGTGGGCAACGAGACTCGCGCCAACCTTGGCTGCTGCGGCCTTGTTCATCCGATCAGGAATGACGGCTGCACCATCCTCGCGAGCAGCCGCATTCGACAAAACAATGAGTTGCGTATCGGTAAGCTTCGGCATGTTTTCCTCCTTCTGTGCGACAGCCTATGCTGTCACCAGCACGACCCCGCGAGGCCGAAGAGGCCAGTGGGGTAAGGAGGAGCGCGGTTTATTTCGGTGCGCTATGAGGGCAAGCAATGCTTGCTATTACGAGGAAGTCCAGCGGTTTCGAGGGGCCGGAGGCGCGAAATGTACCGGATGGCACGTCCATGCCCTCGGAGCAATCTGCGGAGAACCGTTTTACATGACCGGCGCCGCATTCTGTAGGTTCCGCATTGCGCCCAAGACCGTCGTTCAACGAGGACGGCGCCGTTTTTCCAAAGCGGCCGTTTGGCTTGGTGCCAAATTCAAGAAAAACGCACCACGTGCAATTGCCCGCAATATATGGCACTCTTCCCTTAATATGGGGTCATTGTCCCGATAAATATGCTTGGAACGGCTCGATAGGAAAGATCGAGTTATGGCAACCTCGAAGACGATCGCGGCCCTGCTCGGTCCCACTCTCATTGCAAGCGCTGCCTCGATTTTTATCAACCTTGACGCCTGGCCGACCATGGTCGACCAAGCCTTCCATAACCCGGCGCTCATCTTGGTGACGGGTTATCCCTTATTCGTTGCGGGACTTGCGATTGTGCATTTTCACAATCAGTGGACGGGCGGTTGGCCGGTGGTGGTGACTGTGCTCGGGTGGCTTGCGGTTGTCAGCGGCCTTTCACGAATACTTTTTCCCACGCGGCTCGCTGAAATCGCGACGAGAGCCGTTCAAACCGCGGGAGTCATGCCCATAAGTGCGGCTATAATTTTATTAGTTGGCGCATTCCTCTCGTTCAAAGCCTACAGCCGTGAATGAGAATCTCACGCGAGACTGCCACCATCGTTGCGCCGGGTCGCCACCACAGTGTGCCGAGCCTCGTTGCAGGTGAGAGGGGCTGCCCGCATGGTCTCCGGCGAATAGCGACTTTTCCATAGAACAGACCTTTCGGCGCATACCCGGCCGAATGCCACTCACCACGACCGGGACCGCTTTGTTGCATTAATCAAGAATTACGCACCACGGTTTCAAGCCAAACAAATCAAAGATTTATACTGTGCTGAAAGGCGGTGCGAATGTCCGCTTTAGCGTCCCGGTGACTTAGAACAACCCGTCTGCCTCCGGCCCGTCACTGCTATTTTGCGCCCAAGCCAGTCATTTAAATCCGCCCAAGCGTTTCCTGAAAGCAGTCATATGTGGGACGGCGCTTCCATGACTAGGAGTTGGTTCGAATCCCTCCCGGTCATCCTATGGTACAGTATCCCGTGATGTCCGATGGTTGCGGAGCGCCGCCGCGAACGGAAGTCGCATCTTTTTGACGAACGGGACGCCTGCTTCAAGCCCATGCACAGGCGGCAGCACCGGCAGCACCGCGATGCGTCGAAATGGCTCGTGGAAGTGTTTCTAACCAGCAACTTCCGATCGCCGCCAACCCAGCCAAGGCAGCCGCGACCTTCGGCGATTATGTTCGGGGGCCGGCTCAGCCACCTTCTGCCGCGGAGGGGGTGCGTGGTCGATGGTTTCCTCGGTCCACGGGACTTCGAGATTGAACCTTGTCAATCTATATTCGATTTCGTCTCCTACCGCTTCGGTCGGAACGGCCGAATCGACCTCGGCATAATAGGCGCCCATGTCCTGGGATTTCTGCCCCTCGCGGCGCGTGAATCTCGCAAGAGGTGCTTTGATTAAATACATCCGAGAATGTTGAGCGAAACGGCGCCATAGATCCCAATCGCCTGCCAACTTGAATGCGGTGTCAACGCCGCCGACTTTGTTCCATAGGCTTGCCCGCCAGAAAGTGCCTTCTTGCTGCACGAAATAGTTTGAGCGGCCGTCGTGCCTTCCCGCGCTTAATGCTCGCTGGGTAAAGAACATATCCGGCCAAAGGCAAAGGTTCTCGCCGGCTTCACGTCCCATGAACGGGCGTCCCGTGATCCAATTAACGTGCGGCAAGTTGTCGAAAACATGCGCCGCAGTGCCGATGGCGCCCGGCATCAGATAATCGTCGGTTCCAAGCCAGGTCATTATATCGCCGTCGTCGAGGCGGTGCGAAGCTTTGCTCAGAGCATCGTACATGCCTTTGTCGGGCTCGCACGCGAAGGTGACGCCACGATGTTTCCAGCGTTCGGCTATGTCCAGAGTCGCGTCCGTCGAGCCACCATCCTGCACATGTACACGAACGTTAAATTCCCCCGGCTGCATCACAATGAGGCTGGTAAGGCAACGTTCGAGAAAGTCAGCCGAATTAAATGTCGGGACAACAATGAAAAATTTAGCCATGTTGGCGTCCCTAACGGCGCGATCGCCGACGTTGGTTCCGGAGCATATTGATGCGTTTAGGCCATGCCTAGGTCTTTCGCAGTTTTGTTAGTTCTGCAGCGAGGCATGTGACTTTCCTGGCACAGGGGTAGCAAATCGCGCATCTCACAGGTTTGAGGGTGCTGACAGATCACGGTGAAACCAGCAATCTGCATACTGGTCGTCGATTTGAGAGACAGAGTTTTGCATTCTCCAACTAACCAGGCCGCCGTCGCGTCCGCCGAAGCAAGAGAAGCGACCAAGACTCTAAAGCTTTACACATCTCTGCCCAGAAAGCTTCAGCGCACGGCCGCCGGCAACGACTTTGGAGCCAGCTATCAGCTTGCCTGCATCGAATCGTGGCAGCGCGCTGGATTCGAGATCGTAAGCGTAAATTCCGCGGCAGAAATCGAGGAGCTTTCAAAAACTGCCTATGGCGTGACGTTTTTGGAGGTTTCGCTGTCCCCTCCGCGCATTTCGGAGTTGCTTGATGCATTCGAGCGATCAGGGGATGAGCTAGCTGGCATCATCAATGCTGACTGCCTTCTGCTCGCACCAGACGGTTTGCTCGTGCCGATGTTGGACGCCGCGCGCAATGGCATTGTGATGTCGGAGCGGATGAATCTAAATCCGGAAAATCTTCAGGTTACCGGCGGAAGCTGCTGTGGGTTTGACTTCTTTCTCTTCGGATCGAAAGTTTTGCGAACCTTACGATTTGATGATGAGATTTCGATGGGCACTCCCTGGTGGGATTATTGGTTTCCGCTCGCGCATGAGCGGTCGGGCGGGAAGCTGTTCCTCGTCACCGCGCCGACCCTCGTGCATCTCGATCATCCTACAAAATGGACCGAGGAAACTTGGCGTCTGCAGGCTAAGCGCGTACATGCAGCGTTTGCAGCCGGCGCAACGAATAAGCCGAGCCTCTCATTTATCGAGAAGGAACGCACTGATCTGTCGGACGACTACCTAGTTTCGATGGCGATGGGGATCTTTGCTTGGCTCAAATCGAGAGCGAAAACGATCAAACCAATTGGTGCGCGCGCCGAAGTTCTTTCCGTATTTTTGACAGGCGTAAATGAAGCCGCTCGTCGAACGAATGAAGAGATGGTTACGCTTAAAGAAGTCTCGAACGTGCTACAGACGCAAAATGGAAAGCTCGCTCTTGCGATCGCCGAAAGAGATAAGAGATATTCTGACGTCGAAAACTCTTTCGCTTGGAAAGTAACAACCTTTCTCGACAAGCTCCGCGATCGTCTGAGGAAAACGAAGGATGCACCGCGCATAAGCCTTTGATTTGCGCGCTCAGCAAACTCACTGCAGATCGTTAACATAGCCGAGCTCAACCATAAGTCGTCCGTGCAAAGACCAGAACACGTCGAGCGTTTCGCCCGTCAATTCCCCGATATTAGTGACATCTCCACCAGACCTAAAAAACTTTGAATTGACCGTCTTCAACTCTTCAAACGATGGTGGTCGGGGATTAATGATCGGTCGTTCGACGAAAGCAGAAATCAGGTCAAGTCCATTAGCAGGGTTTCGCGCGAGGTCATCGTAGCGCAAGAGCAAGGTATGCGGGCGTTTTCTCGAATGCCAGGCTTCGAAATGATCGCTCCAAGCTCCGAACATGCATTCACCCACGATGACATCTCGGATCGTTGTCGCCGCCCCAGGGTTGAAGGCTTTTATGTAATGAAAATAGGAAACTACAGCTGAACGGCCATCTCGTACGATATAGATGGCTTTGGCATTATCAGCGGGTGGATCGTGTGTTTTAACAAAATACGTGCTCTCGGATTCTTTTGCCTTCGTGTAAAATTCGGCTTGGTCTAGATCGTGTCTAACGTGACCAACAATAGAGCTAAGCTCAGCATCTGCTCCGATGTCATCTTTGTCATCGTACAGAGAGTATGTATTAATGCCGAAGCAGTGCCACATTAGGGTCCGCAATAATGTGTTTCCGGAGCGCGGATACGACGCAAGCCACACTATCATAGCTCATAGCCCATTATTCGTATTATGGACAGTCACACTCAGCACTTCCTTGAACACCTGCGAGTTGCCACGGAAGATAAGCGCGGCGCCGCGCCAATAACAATCGTGTTCGCCAATTCCGCTTATAGCGACATCCTCGATAATTGGCTTCGGCATGCTCTGCCCTTTGTCGGCAAGGATCTGATCGTCTTTGCTCTTGATGAGTCGATGGACGCGAGGGCGTGCAGTCTTGGCGTGTGTAGCATATTGCTGCCGTTTAATGGTCTGCTGGATGAACTGTGGCTTTTTCGCGTGCGAGTTTTCGAGGCGCTTGTCAATCTTGGCGTCAACTTCATTCATTCCGACGCCGATGCGGTTTGGTTGGCGGACCCGCGTCAGTACTGCTCTGATTTGGATGTCGACCTCGCGATTTCTCCCGGAACCGTTTGGCCTTTCGAAGCCGTAGAGCTTTGGGGATTCGTTCTTTGCTGCGGTTTCTTCTGCGCTCGTGCGACGCCGAAGATGGCGTCCTTCCTTCAACAGGTTAAACAAACGACGATTGTCCATCGAGACGATCAGGCGGCTTTGAATTCGAGTTCTGCTAAAGGCAGGAGTGGATTGGGGAACCGACACTCTAGCCTACGACGTCCAAGAAGTTATGGAGCGCCAGTTTCGGAATTACGACCGGGTTGTTTTTGGACGGACCGTCTCGGCCTTTGATCTCAAACTCGCATTACTGCCTCAGCATCTCTTCCAAAGAGTTCCCCGAGCCAGCGACATGGCTCTTGTGAAGCATCCGTTGACGCCGAAAGAACCGGCAGCACAAATATCTGTATTGCGCGAGCATGGTTGTTGGCGAGATTGAAGCGGTAGGGCGCGTCACCAAACTGTTCCATAGCGCTGGAGCATCGCGGCGATTTGCACGTCGTTTTGGCTGCCTTCTACGTTAACTTGGTAGAGCGAAACGTTCTGCGAATTGCCGATATACTCGTCGCGAAATTTCCGCCCGAGCGTGCGCACCTTCGCCACGTTTCTTGAGGGTTTCCAGGAACCTCTGAACCAGCGGCGATAATGATCAAGGCCTTCTTCACTGCGCAGCAAGTATGCCTCTTATGGCAAATCTTGGAGAAAGAGGCAATATTTACTGGGCAGCGAACGTGAGACCCGTCTCTAGATCGTGACGATCCGGCTGGACCGCTTTGGGTCAAACCGCGACCGTTGTGCCAAATCAAATGAACGTCCGCTTCTGCGTTCCAATGATCCAAAGCAGACCAACTGCTTTCGGCCCAAGCTTATCTCTTCCATTGTGCGTTCTCCCATCGGCCGATGGTGGCCGCAAAGGGAGAAGGTCCATGGGATATTCAGAATATGATCCGGGCGCCAAGGATCGGCGGCCATGGAATGTCGGTCGGACGATCGGGGCCAAGAGAGCGCTGAAGCCACAGCAGGTCTGGGCGATCCGGTTCTGGCTCGACCGCGAGCGACGGCTACGTGATCGTGCGATGTTCGATCTGGCAATCGACAGCAAACTGCGCGGATGTGACATCGTCAAAGTAAAGATCGGAGATCTTGTCAGCGTGGCCGGGTTCGTTCACGCGCAATCGTCATCCAGCAGAAGACTGGCAGGCCGGTGCAATTCGAGCTTTTGGAACCCGCGCGAAGCAGCATCCTGGCCTGGCTAGAGCGTCGCGGAGGTGCAGTTGACGACTTCGCATTTCCAAGTCGGATTGACCATGCCGATCACATCAGCACTCGTCAGTACGCTCGGCTTGTGGATGAATGGGTGACTGGGATCGGACTGCGAGCCGAGGACTACGGCACGCATTCACTGCGCCGAACCAAGGCATCTCTAATCTATAAACAGACAGGTAATCTTCGTGCCGTACAGATCCTGCTAGGGCACACCAAGATCGAAAGTACGGTTCGTTACCTGGGTGTCGACATAGAAGATGCGCTCGCCCTTGCTGAAGGCACGGAGGTGTAGCTACTTGGAAGAACTCCTCGGCTTTTGCTCCGGGGAGTTCGGACGTCAACGATGCAACAGAGCGCCAGAAGCGGACCTGAGAATCCATTGCGTCTTCACCCAATTGCGGACTTTCAAATGAAACGTGCAAGTGCAGGTCGTTGTTAAAACCTATTCAGTGACAGGTGGCTTGCCAAGATATGGTCCGACCTGCCGGGACCAAGCTCGCTATAAGAGGGAGGATCGCTCTGACCACCGTTGGTTCATCGAAGAATTCGACTACCAACGGAAGATCGACGATGATCCTGAGAATGTCCGATGCATGGCTTTCGCCGCTGTCGGCCAAACCGGCAATGCCGCGGAAGACGGTTACGCCTCTCACCTTGTGCTGATCTTGGAGAATATTCAGGATCGCCTGCATGAGATTCTTGCGCCGGCCGTGATCTGCCTCATGAATATAGATCCGAACGATCGTAATCTCGTCTGTCATGGGTCTCTCCCGTCGGTTTCGGGTCAGAGATTTCGAGCGATATAAGCGCCGTAGAACGCGCCAAAAAGTCCAAGTACGACAGAAAGGACGACATAGAGCACGCTTTTGGCCAATTCACCTTGCTCGGCGAGAAGTAGCGTCTCCATCGCGAAGGTCGAGAAGGTCGTGAAGCCGCCGAGAAAGCCGGTTAACACGCCGATCGTGAAATGCGGACTTATTGTCAGTCGTTCGAGAGTTTCGAGGAAGAGAAAACCCATCAGAAAGCTGCCGAGGACATTGATCGATAGGGTCGCAAAAGGAAATTCACGGCCATAGATCGCCTGAACGAGACTGGTCATTCCCTAGCGAGCCCAGCAGCCAAGCGTGCCTCCGATCGCAATTGCCAGATAAGCCTGCATTCACAAAAGTTCCGTTTGTTGTTGCCGAGACTCGACATCAGAAGAGCGCAATGAACAGAATGATGACAAGCAGCATGCCAATGAGCGCCAGATAGAAATTGAGTTGGCCGGATTGGATGACGCGCAGTTTCGTAGCGAGCCAAGTGACGAAGTTCTCCAACGGCGCGAAGAGGTAAGGGCCGAAGATTGGAGCTACATCATGTGTGAAGACGAGCCGCTTTGTGAAATAGGGCTGACCGTTCGACCCGGCAGAGGCCTCGCGTTCGGTCTCGACCGTTGGCCGATAAATGAAGCTGTAGAAAGTGCGTAGCGCGTTGGAGAAAGTCAGCGCGGTGGTTGCTGCGCGCTTTGGATCGACGGTGCCGCCACCATACCAGACCGGCACGACGCGCCGCGGCCCGCGGGCTGACCAGACGAGGAGACCGAGCGGCACAAGCGCAAGAAGCGGGATGGCGATCACCAAAGCGCTCGGCGAAATAAAGGCGAATTTCGCGGTGAGCGGAACCAGGAGCCATTGATCGTGCATCAGCAACGCGGCATCGGTACCGAACATATGCGTCGAAGTGGTTCCGAGCGCTCTCAGCCAGACCGGCATGCCGACGGCAAGCGCAAGCACGAGGAAGCCGAGCGTGCCCACGGCAATCGAATTGCCAATCGGCACCGGCTTAGTGCCCGGCTTGGCGCGCCCGAGCAAGCCGATGCCGAAGACTTTAACAAAGGTCGCAAGAGCGATGGCTGCCGTCAGCGCGAGCCCGGCGCCGGCTATGGCGGCTGTCAGACGACTGCCGAGGCTCCCCAGGTGAAAGCCTTGGAAGAAAGTTTGGAACAAATACCATTCGCTGACGAAGCCGGCTTGCGGCGGCATGGCAGCAAGGCTCATCGCGGCAAAGAGCGCGCCGAGGCCGAAGATCCATGGGCTCTTCGCCAGAATGCCGCGTTGAACGAGCATGTAATTGCCGACGCGGTAGCAGCCGTCGGCGGCAAGGAAGAGCGCGCCTTTGGCGAGCGCATGGCCGGCAAGATGCAAAAGCGCGACGATGAAGGCGAGCCCGGCGAGATCCATCAGCCCGTCCTGCCGAAACATCAAGGCAATGCCGATGAGGCAGACGGCAATTGAACCATTTTCTGCCGACGACAGGCTCAGGAGCTCGCGCCAGGCCTCCTGTTGGAAGGCATAGAGCACGGTCAGTATGGCACTCACGACGGCGATAGCGACGACGAAGATACCTGGGATGGAGACGCTCGCGCCATGGCTTGCAGGTAGCCATTGGATGACCCCGCGACCCAGAGCGAAGAAGGCGGCATTCATGACGATCCCCGAAAAGATCGCACCCGTCGCGCCGCTGCCGGCACCGTAAGCGCCGGGAAACCATTCATAGAAAGGCAGAAGGCCGAGCTTTGCCCCGAAGCCGATCAAGAGCAGAAGACCAACGAAGAATTGTTCCGCCTGCGGCATGGTATGCGTCGCAGCCGAGAAATCAGCGAAGGAAAGACTACCTGCCTGGCCGGCGAGGAGCAGAAAGGCGAGCAGCAGGGCAACCGATCCGGTCTCAAGCAGCGCTAACATGAAGAGAACGGGCCGACCGCTGTCGCTCGCCAGATTCTCGCCGAGGATCATCAAGGCGCCGCCAAGGCTCATGATCTCCCAGGCGATCAGAAAGCTCGCCGCATCCTGCAGGCCGAAGACGCCGAGCGCGCCGATGAGCGTCGCGGCGGCGCCAAAGATCCAACCTCTCTGCCGCAGCGCCGGCGTGCCGAGCCAAGCAGCAAGAACCGCGCCTGGAAGGCCGAAGCCCATCAGCCAAAGCGCTTCAGGCGACAGGGCAAAAGTCGCATGCGCGGTTGCAAATCCAAGCGGGGTTTGTATCGACGCCAGTGCGCCCGGCAAGCGCGTGATTGCGACGACCAGAAGTGCCAGCCCGCCAAGGACAAGAAGCGCGCGGGCGAGACGCACGGCGGGTCCGGCGAGAGCGAGCACAGCGGCTGCGACCCAGGCGGCGAGCCCGATGCAAAGCAGGCTAAGCGACACTGCGGCCTCCCTTGACGCGTTGTGGCGCACGATCGAGAAACATCAGCAGCGTTTCAATCAAAGCGGCGGGATTGGGCGGGCAGCCGGGCAGATAGAGATCGACCGGCAAGACGTCTTCGAGCCCATGGCCGCAGGCATAGCCGCCTTCGACGATACCGCCCGAGACGGCGCACGTCCCAACCGCCATGACCCAACGCGGCTCGGGCATGGCCTCATAGGTTCGCAAAAGCGGCGCACGCATTGCGTGGGTCACTGGTCCGGTCACGAGCAAGAGATCGGCGAAGCGCGGCGAGGGCGTGAAAAAAATCCCGAGACGATGCAAATTGTAAAAAGGATTGTTCAGCGCCTGCAGTTCGGACTCGCAGCCATTGCAAGAGCCGGCGTCAACATGGCGGATATGCAGGCTGCGGCGGAATTGGGCTTTGGATTGAGGGCCCGGCTGCGCCGCGCTGTCGTCCGATGCGTGCGTTTCGGCGGTGCCGCTCGACAACACGAGATCGGCGCGATCCCGCGTGGCGAAAGCCCAGTCGTCGGAGGTCATCGCCGCATCGGTCGGGCAGGCTTCGACGCAAAGCTGGCAGACAACGCAGCGGCCGTAATCGACTTCGAGCCGCTCAGCGCCTGTGTCATCCGGCTGAAATTTGATCGCCTCCGTCGGACAGATACTGCCGCATTCTCGGCAATCCTGCGCGCAGCGGTCGGGATCGATCTTCGGCATGCCGAGTACGCCATCTTGACCCGTCTGTCCGTCCCCGAGCGGCCATGCCGTCGTCGCTTTTCCTTGGCGCAGCCCGAAGAAGGTCCATAGCGGCATCGGAGGATCCTATCTCGCGCAGCCGGCGACAGTGAGGCCGAAGCTCGCCTCGTTGATCGCGTAATCCATCATATTGCTGTCATGGACGGTGAAAGGAAAAACCCGCCAATTCGAAAACGACGGCGATTTGATTTTTACGCGTACTAGCTTGCCGGTGCCGTCGAAGTGGACGGCATAATAGACGGAGCCGCGCGGCGACTCCGTCCACCCGAATCCCTCAGAGCGTGGCGGCGGCTGACAGTCCGCATGTACCGGCCCGTCTTCGAGCAGCGGCAGAATGCGTTGCATCAGGCCGATGCTCGCATCGATCTCGGCGATGCGGACTTGTGCGCGGGCATGCGCATCGCCGGCCGTTTTTACAGGGATGCTCAACGGCAGCTCGCCATAGGCAGCATAGGGATGGTCGCGTCGCAGATCGCGGTCGAGGCCGGAGGCGCGTTCGATTGGTCCGGTCGCGCCTTGATCGAAGGCAAGCTCGCGGGTGAGCACGCCGGTCGTCAGCAATCGGTCCAGATAGCTGTTGGTGCTTTCGAGCATATCCAGATAGGGGATGATGTCTTCGCGCAGCCTTTCCAAGGCTTCGCTGAGCCACGGCTTTGGTGCCAGATCGCGGCGCAAGCCGCTGGGAACGAGCAGGCTGCGCAAAAACCGGCTTCCGGTCAGCCTTGCATTGATCTGTTTGGCGCGTTCTTCGAGAAGCTTGCCTTCGGCCTCGCCGACCTTGAGCGTCGTGGTCGAGGCGAGGTGGCCGAAATAATGCAGATGATTATAGAGCCGTTCAAGTTCCGCGAGCAGCGAGCGCAGCATGCGCGCACGCTGCGGGACGATGGTGCCGGCTGCCGCTTCGACCGCCTGGCAGAAGGCAAGCGCATGCGCGAAGCTGCTGACGCCCGAGACCCGTTCCGCCAAGATCGTGGCCGCTTCGAGCGATCGGCCCTCGAAGCGCTTTTCCATGCCGCGATGCTTCAGAAAAAGCTGCGGATGGAGATAGAGAATGTGTTCGCCGACATAGAAGAAGATCAGCTCGACCAATTCCACGACATCGGCGCGCACAGGCCCGAAGGGCAGCTGCTGCACATCTGGATTTTCGATTTCCGGACCCGAAGCTTCGATGGCCTCAAAGGGCATCGCCGCCTCGACCGGATAGCTGGGATCGAGCGGCGGCCTGATCGGGTTTTCGCCATGCGCGAGAACGAGCGGCCTCGGCTCAGGATGGCCGATGAATTCGAGGCCGCAGAGATCGGTGATTTCCCGCTCATACCAGCCGAGCAAAGGGCTGATCGTCGCAACGCTCGGCATTGCGCCTTGCGGGACGCAGCGCCAGACGAGAAAAGGCTCTTTCAGCGCGCGGCTCGCGACATAGCGCAATTCGAGCTGGCCGCCTTCCGGATACCAACCATAGGCCATCTGCATGCGGCCGCCGCTCTTGATCAGCTGGTCGACGGCCTCGGGCAGCGCCTCTGGCGCGATCGAGACGAGCTCGACGCCGGCCATCTTGATACTAGCCTCTGTGCTTGTCTCTGAACTTGTCATGGCACCCCCGGCGCCAAGGCATCGGCGATCGAGATGAGATAATCCCAAATGCCGATCGGCCACCAAAGACCGAGGATCAGCAGCGGCACGAAGGCCATCCACATCGGCGCGACGCACCAGGCGCCAGGTCGCGTCTGCGGCACTACAGCAGCGCCATTCGGCTGGCCGTAATACATGCTGCGGAAATGATTCATGAAGCCAATGAAGATGACGATCAAAAGCACCACCATCGCATAGACGGCCCAGGAGAAGAACGGCTTCAGGCCAGCCCGCATGATCGTGAACTCACTAAGGAAGAGGCCGAAGGGCGGCGCGCCGGTGATGGCGATCGCGCCGCCGAGCCAAAGTCCGCCGAGCGTCGGAAAATATTTGCTCACACCTTCGATGCGGGCAATCTCCTTGCTGCCATAGGCGCGCATCATATTGCCGGCGCCGAAGAACATCAGTGATTTGTTCAGCGCGTGATTAAGCATGTGATAGAAGGCACCCGCGATGCCGAGCGGGCCGCCAAAGCCGAAGCCGAGCGCGATCACGCCCATATGTTCGATGCTCGAATAGGCCATCAGCCGCTTGATGCCCGGCTGGCGAACGATGAACAAAGCGCCGATGAAAAGCGACAGCGCGCCGAAAGCGACGAGCGCCAGCTGCGGCACGAGCCCGACGTGGGCCGCATTTGTGATGGCGAGAAAGCGGACGATGCCGATCATCGCCGTATTCAACAGCGCGCCGGACAGCATGGCCGAAACTGGCGCCGGGCTCTCGCTATGGGCATCGGGCAGCCAGCTGTGCATGGGGGCGAGGCCGACTTTCGTGCCATAGCCGACGAGCACGAGCAGGAAAGAGAGCGTGATCAGGACCGGGTTCATCTTCGGGGCCGCGTCGGTGAGCACGCCCCAAGTCATTCGATAGGTTGGGCCGAGAACAAAGCTACCGTTCCAATAGAAGAGCAAAGTGCCGAGCAAAGCGAGGCTGATGCCTGCCGAGACAACCATGATATATTTCCATGCCGCCTCCATGCTTTCAGCCTCGCGCTCGAAAGCGACCAGAAAAGTGCTGACGAGCGTCGTCAATTCAATCGCGATCCAATAGATCCCGATATTGTTCATCAAAGGCCCGATCAGCACTGTGAAGGCGAAACCGGCGAAGAGCGCATAGAATGTCGGCAGCCGTTCCTCCGCTTTGAGGAGCCGCATGTAGCCGACGGCATAGATCGAAGCGAGGAGATAGACGATCGCCGTGCAGAGAATGACCCAGGTCGATGCGCGGTCGATCAGCACATAATCGTCCCAGAACAGTTTCGGCGTCTGGCCGATGATGAAGGGAAGCGGCAGGGCAGAGGCAAAAGCGATGATGCTGGCGGCGAGGTTTATGCGCTCGGACATGCGCGGCGAGCGCGTCAGCAGGCAGCAGATGACTGCGAGAGCCGGGGCGATCGTGAGGGCGAGGAGTATCGCGGCGATCATCATCCGACCAATCGATTGAGCTTGAGGCTGCTCGTCGTTCCGGCATGCGCCATGAGATAGCTGACGAGCACGCCGAAGCATGCGACGATGATGAGCAGGTCGAAGAGGATCACCAGCTCGATGAGGAGCGGCATGCCGGGCACGAGGATCTGCGAGCCTAGGAATATACCGTTTTCGATTACGAGAAGACCAAGGATTTGGCTGATTGTCTCGTGCCGCACTGCGAGCATGAGAAAGCCGATCAGCTTCATCGATAGCATGACCGTCAGAGCCAGCACCGCGACGGTGAGCTCCAGATGGAATTCCGTCGCGATACGATAAGAGACCGCAAGTGTGAACATAACCGCTAGCGCACCAACGACGAGACCTGTGCTCGGCTGCAGAATCACATGGATCTCGCGATCCACTTCGAGCCGACGGATAATCCGCCAGATGAGATAGGGCAGCAAGAGACCACGAAACAGCAGCGTCAGGATCGCGATGAGATAGAGCTCTGGATAATGGCCGTAATAGCCGACGGATACCGAGAGCGCCGCGATGCACCAGGATTCGGCAGCGAAAGCATAAAGATAGTTCTTCAACCAGCGCGATCCGAGCATAACGAACGAAAAAAGCAGGCTCATGATCGCCAACAGGCTGAACAGCGAAGACGCCAAGGGATCAAGATGCGTGATCAACATATTTGCTAGCTCAATTGGGTTCCGACGATGGCGAGCGTCGCCAACAGAAATGAGGCCGCGAGCGGCTCCTGATAGCGATAGAAGCGCAGCCGCGATTGCGCCGTCTCAACGAAGACGACGACGCAAGCGACGAGCGTGAATTTGGGGACGAGCGCGACGGCGGCCCCGAAAGCGCCGAGCGCCGTGCCGGCAACCGACAGCCCCCAGGGGATGAGCAGCACGTTGCAGAAGATCGTATAGAGAATGAACTGCTTCATCGCCGAGGCCCATTTCAGAAGCGCGAGCAGCGGCCCAGAATATTCGAGGATGCGGGCCTCTTCGATCATATAGACTTCAATATGCGTGCTCGAATGGATCGGCATGCGGTCCGTCTCGACGAGCAGCAGAATGAAAAAAGCTGCAACGAGGAAAAGATGTGCGGGGCTGAAATAGACGGCCCAATTGGCGGCCAGCAGATGATTGACGACGAAAGGTAGCATCGCCTTGGCAAGCAGCGTGATGCCGACGAAGACGAGGATCAAAGTCGGCTCGGCGAGAATGGCGACCATCAACGCACGGCTGGAGCCGATGCCGCCATAGGCGCTCGACGTATCGAGGCCAGCCAAGATGATCATGAAGGAGCCGAGCGTGAGGATCAGGCCTCCGCCGAGAATGTCACCCATGTCGGAATAGGGCAGCGGGAAATCGGTGATCACCGGAATGAGGATCGGCACGGTCAGCATGCAGGTGAAAGCGATCACCGGAGCCACGAAGAAGACCCATGACGCCGTCTGCGGCACGACGATCTCTTTGTGGAAGAGCTTCCAAAGGTCGCGATAAGGCTGTAGCAGTCCCGGCCCCTGCCCGCGCTGCACGCGTTCCTCGAATTGAACGATGATGCCTTGGATGAGTGGTGCCAAAAGCAGCACCGTCAAAACCTGGGCGATCTGGAGAAGAACATCGCGGCCGGTCATGGGAGAACTCCCGGACGCCGCAAAACCCCAGCCCACTCTGTTCGCGGGCACAATAGGCTTCTCTTGGGAGGTTGTTGGATGCCTCTCACGTAAGCTTCTCCTGTCGTCCGAAGACGTAGAACAGGAGTCATCAGCCCGGCGGGCGGTTACAAGGCGAACTCCATCGCCTGTACAATATACGGAAGAATGCGAGCGTAACCCAAGGATGTCAAGGGTGCAGGTCAGCCGCGGATCGCCGGCAACGCAGCTGAGGCAGACTGGTCTGCCAACCTATGCGAATGGCGAAGCGAAAACGGCCGTGGAGCCGAGGATGTTCCCGATTTCAAGCAGCCGGTTATATTTGGCAATACGTTCGCTGCGGCAGGCTGAGCCTGTCTTAATCTGACCGCCGCCCATGGCGACCGCGAAATCAGCCATGAAAGTGTCTTCTGTCTCGCCTGAGCGGTGAGAAATGACAAAACTCCATCCGGCGGCCCGACAAAGGTCTATCGTCTGAATCGTCTCGGTCACAGTGCCTATTTGATTGAGTTTTATCAAGACGGCGTTGGCGGCTTTCTCGGCGATGCCGCGGCGCACGAAAGTGGGATTCGTCACGAAGATGTCGTCGCTGACGATCTGCAGATGAGCGCCATCTGCCGCGGTCATTTTGGCAAAGCCCTGCCAATCATTTTCATCGAGGCCATCCTCGATTGAAACGATGGGATAAGCATGCTGCCACTTTCGATGGAGTTCTATGAGCTCATCTTGTGGTCTTGCGGCCTCCCCCCGATTGGGCAGGGTCATCGTGCGGCGCCGCAGTCCCCGGGCAACGAAGATCTGTACTCCTAAAACCTTGATCCCGAGCCGCTAGCTTTCAGCTGCTGCATTGGCGGCCGAACCCCGGTGGCCGAAGCGTTCTTTTATGCGCTCCAGTAATCCGGCGCGGTGTCGGCCATATTGTAACACTTTTGCGGCCTCCAGGGTCACGAGACCGCTTTCCATCAGTTCGTCCAAAACCGGTAGAAAAGCATCGATTTTCTCCTCGCTGTCGACGATCTCAATGACCAGCGGAAAATCTTGCTTCAAGGGAAGGAGACGAGGTTCGTGGAGCTTGGCCAACCGCCCGAAGCCTATAGGCCCTCGCAAAACCGTGGCGCCAGCGAGATGCATCTCGCGCGCCCTTTTTACAATTGCTTGGTAAAGCGGATCATGCCCAGATCGATTGGCGACGCTTGTGAAAATGCGTAGTAGAATGGCATCATGTGGGATTTCCATAGCGCCCTCCCTGAACGGGCAATCTGCACTTCCGGTTTCGCCCTTTTTGGCCCGACATTATCTACTGATTTCATTTTCGGCAGTTATAGGCGTCATGCCGCAGTGACTGACGGCGGTGGCGCGCCCGTAGAACCCACAGCGCGACGCGGGTAATAGATCGCCCGCACTCTTTCGAGGGTTACGAGGCCACTTTCGACCATGTCTTGTAGAACTGGGAGAAACCGGTTGATTTGATCCTCGCTGTCGACAATCTCGACGGACACAGGCAAACGCGATCCGGCGTCCACATTGAGTTCTGTTCGGATATAGCGAGAGCGGCCGAACCCTTGCGCAGCGCGAAGCACTGTTGCGCCAGCCATTTTATTTTCAAGCGCCTTTACGATGATAGCCAAATAAAGCTGCTGGCCGCGGTAACGGTCCTCCTCGCCGACGATAATGCGGAGGAGAACGGAATCTGCTGGCGTAAGCATCGCGATCTTCCCTCCTCTTAGAGTTAAGATCTTATCAAGCATGTTTGAATTCGAAGGTGCGGTCAAGCGGCTCGGCCCAGTGTTCAGTTTTGCCACTGAGGCGAAAGGAGCCTGGCGAAGAAAACAGCGTGATCTCGGCTGTATGGAATTATCTAGTTGGTGGTCGCCGGCAGAACTTTCACTGTCTCGATTGCAATATATTGCCTGGTTGTGATGTCCGGAGTCAGCTGCATCACCAAAGTCCGAATTGGGTCAAACCGAGACCGTTGGGCCGAATCAAATGAACGTCTGCTTCTGCGTTCCGATGATCCAAAGCAGTCAGACGGCTTTCGGCCCTTTAATGACGCAACGTCATGTCTGCATCGCGCCCATTCCAGTCGTCCAAGAGCGTCAATCGCTTTACCGGAAGCGGACGCGGTATTTTTGGACCCTTGTCGCCGAGAAGGTAGCACGTATTCGCCGCTGACGAAGGAGTGGAGACCGATAAGCAAGGTGCTGGCGCGGGCGCTGTATCGGAAGGGATACCAAAACGGGAAGACGATCTCACTGAGGTTGAAGAAGAAGATGTGAGCTCTGCACAATGAGCGGAGGAGGTCACGGATTTTGGATGGTGGAAGCACGTGGAATGGATGGCGTGTGCATCGCGGATTTTGGAGGGTGAAGGGCACGGTCGGAGCGCTGTTGGGCGGCCAGGGGATCGTCGGTGTTGGGGAGTGTAGCGCCGTCAGATGTTGGAAGGGCTGCGGTTGGCGGAGGGCGCTGTTGGGCCGTGGACTGGGTGTTGGTTCTTGCCGCGCGCTGTTGCGCACAATGAGGGGTGTCGCGGCAGCCGAGTAGAAGCGTGAAGACGCGCTTGGTTGTACGGCACGCGGATGGGGCTGGGCGCCTGTGGGTGCTTAGTTATGGCACGTGGATCAGGCGCGGTGCGGAGGGTGCTTGGGGGATTTAGTCAATTGGCGGTTGCTCAAAACGCGCCCTGAGCCAACTAGCGGAGTTTTGAGTAATCCACTGTTGGGCTTCGTCTTCAGATGGGAACCCACCAACCTGTTCGGACGGTCGGTTGCCCCATTGGACGAGCACGTACCACCCTGAGCCGTCCTTCAGCTCGCACGGGCGCATTTCTGGCTTCTTCTCGGGCTTATTCATGCCGCAGAATATGGCACGACTGCCGACCGGTTTCCACCACGGTCGTCAACCGTTGCTACAATGAAACTGGCCCACTACACGCTGGGGACGCTCTCGCTGGCGAGTCCGTGCATCGGGTGCCGGGCATCGCCTCGTTTATTTTCCGAACGGACGTAGGCGATCGCAGCCTCGGGGCGTTGCACCTTAACCTTGAGGGCAGCAATCAAGGCATCTTCCGCATCCACGACCACGTGGTCCGTCTTTCCTTGCACGCTAAAGCCGACGGCGAACTGCATCTGCATTCTCCCACGTTCAATAGTGAAAAGGTAGCACGTTTTGCATTCAGTGTACGAAGCAAATCATTTGCTGATTTCGGTGAGCTTGCCAAGCGGCAGCGGAGCGCTGTTGGGATGTTGAGTGGGATAAACCAAAAAACCTATGGGACGCGCGTTGCCTTGCAGGGCCTTGAATGCGCCCATGGTTGCCGTTTGGATGAACATCCGCTCCGCTTGAAAGCGGACATCGTGAGAATTGAATTCATCGGTAGGCATCGCGCGACGGCCAGTCATTCCAGATTACGCCTTGAATGCTTCATCCCATACTGAGTTGCCACTCACAGCAACAGCGTCGCGAGATCGATCCGCAGGACGGACATGCTGCCGTTGCCACGGCAGATCGCACCGTTATTTTGATCGTGTCTTCCAACTCATCTACGCTCTCAACAACCAACCCACTCGGAACAAGGGATGAAATCCGAAAGCTCGTTGCCATGGCGTTGATTCCCCACCGAAATCAACGCCAATCCGCCAGCACAATTCATCAATTCTGATGTGTTGGAACGGCCCGATTGATCCGGCACCCGGGGCGGCTACCGTAGCCGTTACGAATCACTACCGCCATGAGAGATCATTCCATGCAGACAATCACGACAATCGGCTTGGATTTGGCAAAGTCCGTATTTCAAATCCACGCCATAAATCAGGCGGGTAAGGTCCTGGTACGACGCACGCTGCGTCGATCTCAGCTTCTCGACTTCTTCCGCAAACAGCCGCCGTGTCTCGTTGGATTGGAAGCTTGCGCCAGTGCGCATTTCTGGGCGCGCGAAATTGCAGCTCTCGGCCATGACGTGCGCATGATTCCTCCGGTCTATGTCAAAGCTTATGTCAAGCGCAGCAAGACAGATGCGGCGGATGCCGAAGCGATCTGCGAGGCCGTGACACGGCCCACCATGCGCTTCGTCCAAATCAAAACCGCTGAACAACAGGCTTCCGGGATGGTTCTCAAGACCCGCGATTTGCTTGTTCGGCAGCGAACCCAAGCCGCCAATGCTTTGCGGGCGCATATGTCGGAACTCGGCATCATTGTGGCCGCCGGCATGACAGCCGTAAGAAAACTGGCGCTCATGTTGCGTGACCCGGAGATACAGGGAATCCCATCCGTCGCACGTTCGGCACTTTTGGAGCTGGTCGAACAGATCGACATGCTCACTGAGCGGATCGAGCGCCTCGACGATGATATCCGCGTCAGCGTCAAACGCGATGAGACTGCACGGCGCCTGACGAGTATTCCGGGCGTGGGCCCGCTCATCGCCGCGACCATCCGAACTGTCGTTCACGATGTTCGGAACTTTCGATCGGGTCGTGACCTTGCGGCTTGGATTGGGCTCACCCCAAGAGCTCATTCCAGCGGCGGCAAGGAGCGCCTTGGCGGTATCTCAAAACAAGGCAATCGGCAGCTCAGGACACTGCTTATTGTCGGCGCAACATCCATCATCAAGCAAGCCAAGCGCGGCGTGAAGCTGCCTGAATGGCTGGTCGGTCTCATGGCCCGCAAGCCCTATAAGCTCGTGGCAGTGGCGCTCGCAAATAAGATGGCACACATCATCTGGGCTCTTCTTGCGAAGGGAGGAGAATACAAAAGGACCACTTTGCCGATAGCAGCGGTCTAACCAGCATAAGGATTCCGGCGACCTATCCGTCGCCGGTCAAGCGCACAGGTGCCGAACAGGAGATGAACCACAACGGACGAAATCCGGATATCAATCAGACCGTCTAACTCAGCGCGCTTCCAAGCGCGGGATTTTGATTAGGCGATCGATATTGCGGAACCTCATCATGGCTAGCGGTCACATGACCGCCGACAAAAGCCGGACATATGACTGCACCGTCCAGCGTGAGATCAGGTCTTGTAAAAAGCACCTTGCCAATCGGGCCGTTCCACATATGAGTCAGAGCCCCTTTTGGATGCCCGATCACCCCGAAAACGGGGTTCTTATTCCACGCCTAATCACAGTCTGCCATCCTTCTTCGCTATGTCCTTAGACCATAGCGACACCGGAACGTGAGAATCGCCGCCAGTCTTTTGTTGTGCTGATCGATATCGGCCTGGCGTTAGCTCTCCTGCGCGCGGACTGACCATCATAGAGAGACTTTTCGCTGAATCCCAATGCACATTGGCAGGATCAATCGCATTATCGCATTTATGAAGACATCGGGCCTAAACCCGATGTCTCACATCCCAAGTTTATATTCCTCGACCAACCAGGATCGTCATCAGAAGAGATCGCTCATGATCTTGGACGTTGAGTCGCAAGCATGGTTGAGGCATGGCAGGCCGAAGGCGGCCTCAAGCGTGCGCAGCAGCGAGAAATGATCATAAGCCACGTTGCTCACTCGGCCGTTCGGGCCATAGTTGGTTTCGACGAGGAAGACGACGCGGTTAGCTTCGTTGCTGAAGTCATTCTCATCGTAAGTCATGACGATGGCGTTACGACCGCTCTTCCAGGCATCCGAGGCCTTGATACCATTGACCAGCTTTTGAACCTCCGAGTCGCCTTGTGCGATTAGAAGCTGTGCTTCCGCCGACGTGCCCGCGGAGCAGATCGGCGTGCCGCCGGAAACACCGCCATGCATGTCCCCACACTGGTCTGGCACGATGAGCGAAAAGTTCGGCACATGGCTTTCGTTCTGACCGAAGACAACATTACCGATCAACGGATGTTGCTGAAGATCAGCCCAAAGGCCTTCGACGCCCTCAAAGCCCTGGATCTGGTTGTAGCTTAAAAGCGGATTAGTTCCCTGCTGGATGTTCGAGAAATAGACAAAAGGATTATGCTTCACTGCATAAAGCTTCTGAATGGCGCCCGGCGCAAAGTCAGCGACGGGGCTCAGGTTGGTGCGTGTCCCATCGGAATAATTAATGCCATCGACGATTGGTGAAGCGTGGATCATTGGCAGGTTTTCTTCATAGGCCTTCCACGATTTTCCCACGGCCACGAGTTGATCGGCGATGGACTTCGGCGTGAAACCCGTCGACGGATAATTGTAAAGCGCGCAATTGTTCGGCGCTGGCGTGCCGGAAAGAGAAATCTGGCCGTTGCACTGCGACGAGCTTGTAGCAGTCGCAACGACAGCATTATCGACGCCTGCGACAGCGATCGGCGTAAAGGCGCCGCCGCAACCGGTGCTAGGTGCATTGTCGACGCATCCCCCGTTCACCCAATTTGGCCACACGTCGTTATTGACTCCGAAATTGGAGCCACCGACAGCCTCAAGATAGTTGGGCGCGCTCGGATGGCCGACACCGAAATAATTCGTTGCCCGATTGGCGATCACCTTCGACAGGCTGGCATTCGGAACGGTACCCGCCCACGCGTTGATGAAAGGCGCATTGGGATTATTGAGGATGTCGACGTCGGTCTTGTTTTCCATCATGATAAAGAAAACATGATCGAGCCCGATCATCGTATTCGGCGAAATATAAAACTCCGTTGCGTGGACAGTCGTTGTTGCCAGCATCGCGGCAGCCATCGCGATAAGCGTCTTTTTCATACTACCCCTCCGAAATTAAATAGCAGCGAGGGTTTCTTAATTGCGCAATGTGATGACAGTCATACGTAAGTAAGAATGCAAAATTATGAAAAAGCCATATTTTTGTTTGACAGATATTGGCGCTCCGGAACCCGCCATGCTGAATTTCATCTTCGAACTTGTCGCAATTAGAATGAGTTAGACGAAAGCGGCACTAAACCAAGATGCGGCTATTATGGCAACCCCATCATATATCAATAATTCGATGACTACCGAATAACTGAATATTTGACATCCGCAGCGCTTCTTATGAAATACATTCGCCTGGCGGGGAGTCGATGCCTGGAGGTCGCCGCCTCCATTGACCATAGTGCCGGCGAGCGTTTGGAAGAAATAGCCGCTAATGCCGCCTCCGATTGCGCCGGCGATCGTATGGCCGATCACTCCGAAGCTATGGTTCCTTTGTGATCATCGCAGCAACAGGGCCGCCCACAATGCCGAAGATGATCTGAATCACCAAGTTCGTTACGGTCCAGATCATTTTGCCCCTCTTTCTTGCCGGGATTGACAGGGTTGCCAGAGGAAATAAGGCCCGACGCGACGACCTCGCCAAAGCGTGTTTGCTTGGTTCAATCACGATGCTTTGATTGCGAAGTGGTTGGACGCGGGCTTTCGATGCGCTGTGTAATAGAGCCGGTAGGCATCGAGACCACGTGAACGTTACCGAAGCGCGAGGTTCGGAATACGCAAAGCGTCGGCCGCTCCAGGTCTTGTAGCTAGCGCTCTGCAATCCGGTATTCATGGCTCAGCTATGTCGCGTTGCAGACGGCAAATCTCCGCGCGCAAGGAATCGCGCTTCTTCGGCAATGTTGGTCGCGTGGTCACCGATGCGCTCCAGGCTCTTGCCGACGAAAATGGACTGAATGTCGCCGGCAACGTCGGCCGACCCGGTTTGCATGCGCGCTATGACAGCATGAAAAAGATCGTCGTAGAGGGCGTCTGTTGCTTGATCCTGGCGGAGTATCTCGCTAACAAGCGCCTCATTCTTCTCTTCAAAGGCTTGAAGCGATTGCACAAGCATAGCGCATACGGACTTATGTAGGCGGACGATCAATTCGCCTGTTGCCGGATCGGACTCAGCCCCGTTTGCCAGCGAGAGCGCGCGCTTGGCGATGTTCTTTGAGTGATCTGCGATCCGTTCCAGATCGCCGGCAATATGTTCCACAGCCAGGACAAGCCGCAAATCTGAAGCTACCGGCTGATGTCGAACAAGCGCGTCCAACGTCCGCGCGTCGATCGCATTCTTTAGATTATCTACCTGGAGGTCATCCCGGATGAGTTGATTTGCGGCAGCGGGATCACGATGTTGGAAGATCTGGACTGACTTCTCCACCATCGCGCTGACGTAACTGCTCATCTCGGTTATGAGCGTCAGCAGTTCGTTGAGCGACTGATCGAATGCTTTTAGTGTGTGGGCGCCTCCCAACGCAGCATTTTGCGCAGCCGCTGCCTGGTTCTTCGCATCATCAGCCATCGCCTTGCTCTTTCTCGGTTCAGTCTAGCCAAAGCGGCCAGTGATGTAATCTTCCGTCTGCTTCATGCTCGGGCTCTGAAACATCTTCTCCGTGTGGCTGAACTCTATGAGCTCGCCGAGATACATAAATGCGGTGTAATCGGACACCCGCGCCGCTTGCTGCAAATTGTGCGTGACGATGACGATCGTGTAGTTCTTCGAAAGCTCGGCAATAAGCTCTTCGATCCTGCTGGTGGAGACCGGATCGAGCGCCGAACAGGGCTCATCCAACAGCAGCACTTCAGGATCGATCGCCAGAGCGCGCGCGATACACAGACGCTGCTGCTGGCCGCCGGACAGGCCGACGCCGGGACGGTGCAGGCGATCTTTCACCTCGTCCCACAGTGCCGCCATTCGCAGGCTGCGTTCGACGTGATGCTGGATCATCTTTCGATCGTGAGCGCCATTCAGCCGCAAGCCGGCGGCGACATTTTCGAATATCGACATGGTGGGGAAAGGGTTGGGCTTCTGAAAGACCATCCCGATGCGGCGCCGGACCTGCGTGACGTTCACGCCCGGCGCATAGAGATCCTGGCCGTCAAGAAGGATCTTGCCCTTTGCCCATGCGCCGCGCGTGATCTCATGCATGCAGTTCATGCAGCGCAGAAGGGTGGATTTGCCGCATCCCGACGGCCCTATCATAGCGGTGACCGCCTGCGACTTGATTTCGAGGCTGACATCTTTAACCGCATGAGCCTTGCCGTAATAGGCATTTAGCGACGTGACTTCGAGAATCGTTTTTTCAGAGCGCGCTGGTGCCGCCTTCATTGCTGGCTTGAGTGACGCTTCAATCATCGAGTTGGCTCCTAAACGTCAGCCGTGTGAGCGTGCTGGCGACGAGAACAATGAAGACGAGAATCAGCGATCCGGCCCAGGCCTGCGCATGCCAATCGTCATAAGGCGCTGTGGCATAACGATAGATCACGAGCGGCACGGTCGCGATCGGCTTGGCGAGATTGAGATTCCAGAATGCATCGCCGAACGCCGTGAACAGCATTGGCGACGCTTCCCCAAGCGCCCTGGCGAATGCAAGCAGAAGGCCGGTCATCAAGGCACGCGAGCATGTTGGAAGCACGATCCGCAGGATCGTTTTCCAGACAGGAACGCCCAAAGCCAGGGCGCCTTCACGAATCGAACCTGGGACCAGGCGCAGCGCTTCCTGCGCTGTAATCACCAAAATTGGTATCATCAGGAAGGCATACGCGACCGAGCCCGAGAACGCCGAAAAGGAGCCCATTGGCTGGACCACCATTGCGTAAGCGAAAAGTCCAACAACAATGGCCGGAACGCCTGTGAAAACGTCTGCCAGGAAGCGGACAAACCAGCCGAGCCAGCGGCTCTGGTATTCGTTTAGAAACACCGCAGCGCCGACGCCGATTGGGATAGCCATCAAGGATGCAACGCCAACGACGATTAGGCTGCCGATCAAGGCGTTGGCGATACCGCCGCCACCTTCTCCAACGGGCGTTGGCAGCGAGGTCAAAAAGCTCCAACTGATATAGCCGCTGCCTTGATAGACAATATATCCGAGGATCAGGCCTAGGATGCTGATCGTCAGGATTGTGCTTGCGATCATGAACGCCAGCACAAATTTATCGACCAGCAGGCGACGGATCAGGCGGATATTTTCTTGGGCGCTCATCGTCATTCCAATATTCCGACCTGGCCGCGTGAAAGGCGCCAGATAAGGAGTTGCGACAAAAGTCCCAGCACGATCGTGATCCCGAACAGTACAAGACCGACGTAAATGAGCGACGAGACGTAGAGATTATAAGTCGCTTCGGTGAACTCGCTCGCTATCTGGCTCGCCATACTGTGCACGGGATCGAACAGCGAGGTGACCAATTTGAAGGCGTTGCCGCCGACAAGCGTGACGGCCATGGTTTCGCCAACAGCTCTGCCGAGCCCCAAGACGATGGCGCCGACAAGCCCAACCCGCGCATACGGAATGACCGCTTTTTGGACAGCTTCCCAACGTGTCGCACCGAGGGCGAGCATGGCTTCCATTTGCGATCGAGGAACTGCGCGAAGAAGGTCGCGCGAGATCGCCGTGATGATCGGCGTAATCATGATCGCAAGGATCAATCCCGCCGCCAGCACGCCGACGCCATATACGGCCGGCCCGTTAAACAGCGGAAACCAGCCGAAGTGCGCTTTCAGCCAGATTTGCCATGTTCGGACGACGGGAACGAGAACGAACAACCCCCAAAGGCCGAAGACGACGCTCGGAATCGCGGCCAGTAGCTCGATAAGATAAGAGAGCGGATTGCGGAGCCAACGGGGCGCGTAGATCGCCAGGAAAATTGCCGCTCCAAGGCTAATTGGCACCGCGATAAGGATAGCAAGAAAAGACTTAACGAGTGTGCCGACGATTGTCGGCAGCGTTCCGAACACTTCGGCAACTGGATCCCATGTCGTCCCGATCAGAAAATGCCATCCAAAGCGTTGGATGGCCTGCCACGAACCATGAATGAGATAGAAGACGAGAAGCGCAGCTAGAATGATGACGAAGATCGCAAAGCTCTTCGTCACGCTATAAAATATTTTGTCGCCGAACGTGCCATGTCCACTTTGCGCCGCGTAGTCTGAAGGGCTGCGGGGCAATGGCTCCAGCACTTTCCAGGGCAGAGGATCGAGAGCGCTTTCTGCGACGCTTTCGGATGGCTGATCGACCATATCATCCTGCCGGTCATTCATAAGGGCTCATTCGCATCGGCGGGCCCTTCAAAATGATGGAGAGCCCGCCCCATTGGAGATGCACCGGGAGCTCAGTTGCCGGCCAGGATTGGCTTGCCGCTGGCTGAAATCTGCTTCACTAGGGCTTCGCTCTTACTCACCGCCGCCGGTGCAAGCGGAGCGTAGAGCAGTGGTCCGCTGTACTTCTGGCCGTCATGGATCATCCACCATGCGAGATGCGCTACCGCATCAGCCTTCGCTGCGTCCTTCTGATTGGTGTAGATCAGCAGCCAACTGAACCCGGAGATCGGATAGGCATAGGGATTGGCGCTATTGGGAAGCATGATCTTCATGTCGTCGGGAAGGCTCTGTACGTCCGCAGCCGCGGCAGCGCCTTCCAGGGATGGCGGCAGGAACTTGCCAGCCTTGTTGCGGAGAAGCACCCAAGGCATTTGGTTCTGCATCGCATAGGCCAATTCGACATAGCCGATAGCGCCCGGAATTTGCCGAACCTGATTGGCGACGCCTTCATTGCCCGCGCCACCGATGTCGCCGGGCCAGTTCACCGAGGTTGCGGTTCCGATCTTGCTGGACCATTCCTTCGAGACTTTGGAGAGATAGTCGGTGAAAATGAAGGTCGTCCCTGACCCGTCGGAGCGATGAACGACAGCGATGTCAAGATCCGGAAGCGACACGTTCGGGTTCAGGGCTGAAAGACGCTTGTCATTCCACTTGGTAATCTTCTTGAGATAAATGTCGGCAAGAACATCGGGCGTCAGCTTGATCGTACCGCGCGCAATTCCTGGCAGGTTATAGACAACCGCTTCGGCGCCGACGGTAATTGGTACATGAAGTACCGGGCCGCCGATTGCCTGCGACAGTTGCTGCGCGGTCATGATGCCGTCGCTGGCGCCGAAGTCCACAGTCATCTGCTGGAGCTGGCGGATACCGCCACCAGAGCCGATCGACTGGTAGTTCACCTTAACGCCGCACAGCTTGTTATATTCGTCAAACATTTTCGAAAATAATGGGAAGTCGAAGGTTGATCCGGCGCCGGTCAATTCCTTCACGCCCTTGGTCGGGCAATCGCTCGGAGCGGCCTGCGCGGCCTGACCGCCCAGGAGCATCGTCGCGACCAGCGCCAGCCCCACATATTTGAGATGAATTTTCATCGCCCACCCCCCTTTTTCCAGGAATTCCGAACGGGCGGCAGATGTGCCGAAGCCTGACTGACCCGGGCCGCCCGTCTTCCGAGTCCGAGACCTCTGTTCGAAATTCGCGCAAATAGGCGTGCGAAAAATCCGTTCCAGAAGCCGAAGGATGCCTATCAGACAACATTCAATATGTCGATATGAGTCGAAATATTGAATCGCTTGAAAAGCATGAATCTTCCCAAAATGGCGGTCGTCATAAACATGTCGTGAGAATTCAGTGACTCTTAGCGGCCTTAAGCGGCGCTGCTGACCAAGGCTGGGTTCGCGGCTCCGTCACCGCGTCCCACTTCGTCAGACGATTCGACAGGAAGGCAGCATCGAGACCTTCAATCGGCAGATCGAGCAAGGCCGCTATTCGATCCCGGCGTTGCGAATGAGTGCAAGCGTATTGCGCAAGATTCCGCAGGCTGGGTTGTGATGGATCGTGATCGCGACAGTCTTCGTATCGATCGGCTCGGTCATCATTAGGCGGCCTTACCCCGGATCGCCATCTCGGTTGCGCCGTCCATTGCGCCGATCTCCGAGAGCTTGCGTTTCAACGTCGCCAAATCGAGCGCCTCGATGTCCAGATTGACGAAAGCAGTGATCCGCGCCGCAATGCGCCGATAGGCTTCCATGAAGGCCGCGCGTTTTTCCGCTTCCGTCCCTTCCACTGCGGCCGGGTCTGGAATGCCCCAATGCGCAACGAGCGGATGACCGGGCCAATAGGGACAGGACTCGCCCGCCGCAGCATCACAAACCGTAATGATGAAATCCATTCTCGGCGCGTACGGCGCGGCAAACTCATCCCAGCTCTTCGAGCGGAGCCCGGCCGTCTCATAGCCGAGCTCGTTCAGGAGCGCGAGCGCATAAGGGTTCGGTTCGCCTCTGGGTTGGCTCCCCGCGGAAAATGCATGGATGCGCTCGCCCCCGTCCCTATTCAAAATTGCTTCAGCTAAAATCGAACGGGAGGAATTTCCCGTGCAAAGAACGAGAACGTTATAGGTCTTGTCCGACATGTAGCCCTCTCGTTTGGCTGGGAATGGCAGCCCCGCGCCGCTCGCTACGGAAATGTCGCAAAATTCCCCCGATAGGCTGCAGCAATCGGCGAGCAGAAAACGCGTGAGCTGGAGCGCGCGATTGCGGTTTGCGGCATAGATGATCGAGCGGCCTTCGCGACGGGAAATGACAAGCTGCGCCTGTTCGAGCGCTGCCAGATGCGTTGAAAGCGTATTGTGGGAAACGGCCAAGAGCCGCGCAATATCGCCAGCAGCGAGACCATAGGGCAGATAGCGTACGAGGAGGCGGAAGACCTCCAGTCGCGACGATTGCGAAAGCGCCGCGAGAATCGCGATGGCTTGGGACGCTTCGAATCGATCTAGCGTCGCCAGCGCGTGGGTTGTTCTCGATGCAGACCGCCGTTTCATGCTGCCACCTTGCCGTGGATCGCTCGCATGGAAAGCTGCATTAGGCGCTCTCTTTGCGAGGCACGGCGTGGCCGATTTCGTCGAGTCGACGCTGCAACGAGAGCTTGTCGATGCTCTTCAACGGCAAAGCGGTGAAGATCGAGATGCGATTGTTGAGCATTCGGAAAGCATCGGCAAAAGCCAGGTGCTTTTCAGCCTCATTGCCTTCGAAGGCGGCCGGATCTGGAAGGCCCCAATGCGCGGTCATGGGCTGACCCGGCCAATGCGGACACGCCTCCGCTGCGGCGTCATCGCAAAGGGTAAAAACGAAATCGAGAGGTAGAGCGTTCGCGCCCGTGAATTCGTCCCAGCTTTTCGAGCGGAACCCTTCGGTCGGGTAATTGGCCTTTTTCAGAGTTTCGAGCGTATAAGGATTGACCTCGCTTTTGGGATGCGATCCCGCGCTGAACGCTCTAAACCGGCCTTGACCGAGCCGGTTGAGGATGGCTTCCGCCATGATGGAACGCGCCGAATTGCCTGTGCATAAAAACAGCACGTTGAAGACTTTTTCCGCGTTCATGGCGTCCTCCGGCGTCTCAAATCGATTATTCGATGGATATCGAGATACCGATTCTTTATCGGTAACACAAGGAGAATTCCCAAGGTGAATCGGCACTCCGGTCAGGTTAGGAAAAAGCACACTTTCAAAGGCTGAAATCGCCCAAGCTGCTGCTGCCCCCTAGCTCAAGGCATTCATCAGCACCAAACGCCTCAGCCGCACCGGAAGAATGCTGATCACCGATAATCGAACGAGGCAATTGCAATTGAGCATGGATCATCTTCCCCACATTCTGCCGGCAGCATTCGAAATCCCCGATCTCTCTGCATTGCAGGCCACGCCGCCGACTCACGCGCCCCGCATCCTTTTGCTCTACGGTTCGTTGAGGGAGCGCTCGTACAGCCGATTTCTGACACAGGAAGCCGCCCGGCTTCTCGAAACCTTCGGCGCCGAAACGCGCATTTTCAACCCGAGCGGCCTGCCTTTGCCGGATGATGCACCGGCCGACCATCCCAAGGTCCGCGAGCTGCGAGAGCTGTCAGCCTGGTCGGAAGGGCAGGTCTGGTGCAGCCCGGAACGCCACGGGTCGATGACCGGCATCATGAAAACGCAGATAGATTGGATTCCGCTTGAGGTGGGCGCGATGCGTCCCACCCAGGGTAAAACTCTTGCAGTAATGCAGGTCAGCGGCGGCTCCCAATCCTTCAACGCCGTCAATCAGCTGCGGGTCCTTGGGCGGTGGATGCGCATGATCACCATCCCGAACCAATCTTCCGTCGCCAAGGCTTATGAGCAGTTCGACGACGCCGGCCGGATGAAGCCGTCTCCCTATTACGATCGCCTTGTCGACGTGATGGAAGAGCTGATGAAATTCACCCTGCTGACGCGCGGCGTTTCCGGCTATCTGACGAGCCGCTATGGCGAACGCAAGGAAGCGGCGGCGCAGCTTGAAGCGCGTACTGAACTCAAGGCGATATGAGGAATGTGCCGCCGCGAGGCTTGGGACGGCAGGGCGCAAGTGAGCGCATCGGCATACATTTCTATATTTGTTGAAATATGACTTGACGCTGCGCAGATATTTCCATATTCGTTGAAGCATGGAAAAAGATGATGCGGTCGCAGCACTGGCGGCTCTCGCGCAAGACAATCGACTCGACGTATTCCGCCTGCTCGTGCAGGCCGGCCCTGAGGGCATGTCCGCTGGGGCTGTTGCAACCGCGCTCGGTCTCGCGCCGAATACTCTGACCTTCCATTTCGACCGGCTCCGCATGGCTGGGCTCGTCACAGTTCGGCGCGAAGGCCGGTCGATGATCTATGCAGCGGCCTTCGACACTATGAACGCGCTGCTCGGCTTTCTGACTGAAAACTGCTGTGCTGGCAAACGGGAGACATGCGTGCCGGCGGCCGTCTGCAAGCCAGCGCGCCCCAAGCGCGCAAAAATTCCTGCCTGAAGGAGTCCATCCCATGAAGCGTCTGCACGTGCATGTGTCCGTTGACGACCTCGCGCATTCGATCCGATTCTACAATACGCTCTTTGCGGCGGAACCGACCGTCATCAAGCCGGACTATGCAAAGTGGATGCTGGACGACCCCCGCGTCAATTTTGCCATCTCGACGCGCAGCAGCAAGACGGGAATCGATCATCTCGGCATTGAGGTCGAAGCCCCCGCCGAACTGCAAGAAGTATATGGGCGACTGAAGCAGGCCGACCGGCCCGTGCTCGAAGAGGGCGCGACCATCTGCTGTTATGCCAAATCGGAAAAGGCATGGATCACCGACCCCCAAGGCCTGTCTTGGGAAACCTTCCTGACCTCCGGAGAAAGCACGGTCTACGGCGATAGCATCGATCTCGGCCCCATCCGCGCCGCTTCCGCCGCGTGCTGCACTTCTGAGACGCCACAAGGTGTTTGCTGTGATCCGAAGCCTGAACTCGCTGCCAATGCAGCTTGTTGCGCTTCGGAGCCCAGGTCGGAAGTCGCGTGATGGACGTTATCATCTATCACAATCCAGACTGTGGCACCTCGCGCAATACGCTCGGCCTCATTCGCAATGCCGGCGTCGAGCCGCATGTGATCGAATATCTGAAAACCCCGCCAACACGCGCCATGCTGATGCAATTGGTGGCGCGCATGGGTGTGCCGCTGCGCGCCATCCTGCGGGAGAAGGATACACCGTTTCATGAGTTGGGACTGGCCGATCCCACCTTGTCCGACCAAGCCCTGCTCGATGCGATTGCCGCGCATCCGATTCTGATGAACCGGCCGATCGTCGTCACGCCGAAAGGCGTGCGGCTCTGCCGTCCCTCGGAAACTGTCATTGATCTCTTGCCGCCGCAGCGCGGCGAATTCTTCAAAGAAGATGGTGAGCGCGTCGTCACTAATGAGACATCGGATATATCCGATGTCTAAAATGGGCCGCCGCGTCGCAACGACCTGACGAAAGCACAGAAGCATGTCTCTGTTCGAACGCTATCTAACCCTGTGGGTCGCCTTGTGCATTGTTGCTGGCATTGCCTTGGGCCATGTCGTGCCGGGCGTCTTCCACGCCATAGGCGCGGCCGAGGTCGCGAAGGTGAACCTGCCGGTTGCCGCGCTGATCTGGCTAATGATCGTTCCCATGTTGGTGAAGATCGATTTTGCCGCGCTCGGTCAGGTCCGCGCCCACTGGCGCGGATTTGGCGTCACGCTCTTCATCAATTGGGCAGTCAAGCCATTCTCCATGGCGGCGCTCGGCTGGCTGTTCATCGGCCATATCTTTAGGCCTTATCTGCCACCGGCCCAGATCAACTCCTACATTGCCGGGCTGATTCTGCTCGCCGCCGCGCCATGCACGGCGATGGTGTTCGTCTGGTCGAATTTAAGTCGCGGCGAGCCGAATTTCACGCTGTCGCAAGTGGCCTTGAACGACACGATCATGGTGTTTGCCTTCGCGCCGATCGTCGGTCTGCTGCTCGGCCTTTCCGCGATCACCGTACCCTGGAACACACTCGTTTTGTCGGTTGCGCTTTATATCGTCGTACCGGTGATCGGCGCGCAACTTCTAAGACGGGCTTTGCTTGCCTCGGGCGGCAAACCGGCGCTCGATAGGTTCCTGGCGCGGCTGCAGCCCGTCTCATTGCTGGCGTTGCTTGCGACGCTCATTCTTCTGTTTGGGTTTCAGGGCGAACAAATCCTCGCCCAGCCCCTCGTGATCGCGCTGCTGGCCGTGCCGATCCTGATTCAAGTCTATTTCAACGCCGGCTTTGCCTATCTCCTGAATAGGCTCGCCGGCGAAAAGCATTGCGTCGCCGGCCCTTCGGCCCTGATCGGCGCAAGCAACTTTTTTGAACTGGCCGTTGCGGCGGCAATCAGTCTCTTCGGCTTCAATTCCGGCGCGGCGCTCGCAACCGTCGTCGGCGTACTGATCGAAGTGCCAGTGATGCTGACCGTCGTATGGGTCGTCAATCGCTCGCAAGGCTGGTACGAGCGTCGCGCGATGCATCCGGCCACAGCAGAGGGCCGCGTCGACTAATCTGCACAGAACTCTTGCGGTCACATCAGCGGGAATGCGAGCAGCTGAAGCTCTTTTTTTCCGGGTCCACTTCAAGAGAAAAGCAGCTATCGCAGCGCGCCATCACAAAATTCGGCAATGGGTCAAACCGAGATCGTTGGGCCAAATGAACGTCCGCTTCTGCGATCCAATAAATCAAAGCGGCTGTTCTGCTTACGGCCAACTCTCCTCATTCCGTTGGTCGTTGTATCAAAGCCGGACGTCGAGATGCACTGTGCTCGCCATCAACAGCGGACATTCGATCAGCGATGGCTTTTCGTCAAAGATTGAGGGGTAAAACGGAAGAAGCGTAAGCGATTGCATTCGAGAGGCACGTCTTCGGCCTATTGTCCTATCTGTAAATCATATTCACGGATTACGCGGCAGCCGGATCGAAAGGTGAATTGTAGGAGCTGCACTGTTCCTTCGACGCTTCGAAGGCAGCGCAACGAGCAATCATTAGCAGACCGTTCTCCCACGTCTTAATTTCGAAAATCTGATCATCATCTTATCGTAGTCTCTGCCTTCCGGATAGACTCGGCATGAAAAAGCCGCCCGGAGGCGGCTTCTGATTGGTAGGACAACGGTAACAGCGTCAACGACGTTCGCCTAAGCCAATCCCTAAGATACCGGCTCGACGCCGTAGCGCTCCCACCGTGCGCTTCATCTCTTTGGAGATTTTTGCAACTGGCGTCCGCGCCTTAGAATGGGCTTTGAGACTGCGGACATCATCTTTCGTCCACGGTCTGATTACACGCCGCGCCGTTTTGGGCGACGCTGTCTTTTTCGCCGCGATTTTCTTTGTTGTTGCCTTCTTGGCCATTTCGATCCTCCAAGTGAAAGATCGATATGTAGTCACAAAACTGTTAGTATCAAGCTAACAGCGCAACCTATCGGGCCAGGAGGCTGAAAAGCGCTTTCGCTCTTATCGCGACAGATAAAGAACCGGAGTCGGACGCCGTCTTGGAGCTATTGTGCGAGGACCACAATGGCACTTACCCGCTTCCGTTTCCCTGCCGTCGCGTGGGTGGTGAATGGCGCAATCAGACGACTGGCCAGCTAATCGAGGCGGAGATCGTCGGTTGGCGCCTCTGGAAGAACGCTTAATCCCAGCCCCGGCGCGGATTGGATCGGGTATTCGAGCAAGAAAGTCATCACCGAGACTTCGAAGATCGATATTCGTATCCCGTGCGACCGGGACGGCACCCTCGATCCAGAACTGATCGCCAAATATCAGCGCCGCTTTCCTGTCTTCGACGAAAGATCGTGTCGCTGTATTCCCGCGGCTTAATGCTCGACGAACGGCTACTTTCCGCGCTCTTGTCCTCAAGGAGGTCGTTCCGGAACCGGCCTCTTTCCTCGGTTCCGCATGGCGCCCATCTCGGTCGTTTAGTTCGGAGCGATTGATTTCTCTAAAGCGGACATGATTAACCAGCGCCCTTCAGCATCCGCTCTTGCGACGACCGGCGCCGCGGCGATCGTCTCAGGCAGCGGCGAGCGCGGCCAATCGCTTTTCAAGCGCCGCCTTGTAGCGGGGGTCCTCGCACAAGCGATGTGCCTCCTCCAAGTCCTCACGAGCGGCGGGGTCGCCCAAGGCCCGCCGGATTTCGAAGCGTTGGGCGAGGAAGGTGGTCTGATACCGGCTCTGACCGGAAGGGAGACCATTGAGCCCCTTGCCGATCGCGACGAGCGAATCGTCGTGCTTGCCTTGGGCTAGCTGGGCCTTGGATAGCCAATAAAAGGCGAACGGGCTCGGCTCGGTGATCCGTAGCAGGACTGCTTCCGCTTCGTCGGCGCGGTTCATTTCGAACAGCAGCTGGCCGTGTTTCTGTAGTGCGAAATCCTGCGGCGCCTCGATTGCTTCATAATAGCCGAGCGCGCGCGCCTGTGCTCCGGCATCGAACCCCTCAGGCCGCTTGGCGGCCTCGGCAAACAATTCGTCACAGGCAGCTCGGGTGTTGTCATCCAGGGTCGCGGGGTCGTCCATATTGAGCGCGGCGAAGACGCGCAGCAGACGGTCGCGGTCGTGCCAGGACCAATGCCGGGCGGCCGCAGCGAAGGCGGGGAACGCATCGTCGGCACCGGCTTCGGCAGCGGCGAGGATCTCGCGTTCGATCAGATCGGCATGCTTGTCGAACAATCGCTGCCGCCACTTTCTCCCGGCGGACGGCAGTGCCTGCAAGGTTGCAAGCACGACGTTGCTCGATACTTCATGGAAGTGGGTTGATCCCATCCAAGACTTTATCGTCCCGAACGGATGCTCCACAGTCTGGCGGCGCACACGTATCTTGTCCGGATTGCGATCGAGCCGCGCCTGCACTGTCTCAAGAACGGCTTCGTGCTCCCAACGCGAGATCCGGCGCTCCTTGCCAGTCGTGCACTTGCTCCTCTGCGCGCATGCCTGACAGGCCGTCGTCCAATAGCGGCGCAGTGTCTTGCCGTTCTCTTGGTTTGCATAACTATACGTCAAGACGCTCTTGCGACAAAAGCCATTCCATAATCCTATGAAGATATCCTCGACCATTGCTCCTGTGCCTGAAACAAGCTTCTCGATCAGCCATGGAAGATCATGTCCATCCGCACGCGCGATTGGGCTCTGCAGTCCTGATCAATGAGAATTGGTATTAGATGGCAAAATGCTTTTCGATTAGCGATTCGAAACTGTTAGCAATATTGTCTGTGAAGTTCGTAGGGGAGGGAAGGATATGACGGACGATGAAAAAGCAGTTTATGCTGAAGCCGGACACTGGGTTCGGATGACAAACACGGTGGCCTGGACCTTAATGCAAGTACTAGGTCCGATTTTAGTGGCTGCATTTATCGCGGCGCTGACCGGGACGGCGATTCCGAAATGTTTCCTGGCACTGGGATCGGCCCTCATTGCTGCGGCGTGGTTTTACGTCGATTTCCATTACGAGAAATCGGCCAACACGGCGCGACAGATGCTGATCGGCATCGAGGCGGCTGCCGGATTTAGTGATGACCGGAAATTTTACACAGCGCAGGCGCGCGGCGTACCGTGCGTGCACTCGCTGAATCTCTTCCTGATGTGCTTTCTCGTGGTCCTATTTGTCGCCTGGGTGCTCGCGTGGGGCAAGCTCCCGTGAGCGCGCTGGGGCCGTCGACCACCCGATACAAATAGGTCCAGCGACCCTTGATCTTGATATATGTTTCATCCACCCGCCACGAGCCATTGCACGGGCGCAGATGTGGCCGGATCCGTTTCTCGATTTCGGGTGCATAAGCCTGGATCCAGCGGAAGATAGTCGTCTGATCCACCTCAACACCGCGGTCCAGCACCATTAGTTCGAGATCACGGAAGCTGACCGGGAACATCAGATACCAACGGACCGCCCATAGGATCACCTCGGCTGTGAACTGCCGGGCCTTGAACCACTTGCTTTGATCCATTCCAAACCCGCGGTCCCGCCCAGCGAAGGATCGTTCATGCCAGAGCTCTGGGCAAGCGGCGATCCGCAGCACAACTTTGCAACAGAACCCTCCAGAGCACCAATGATGGTGCTATCGGAATCGGGTGCGGCGGGCGTCGGCCTTGCGAATTGTGTCATCTCATTCTTCCTTGAGGTCTTCCGATCAACCAAGGATACACCACCTTTGGCCGCCGCTCGCTCTCATAGGATTTTCACATAAACGGACTCGCATGGGCGTGGAATGGGGGCGCACAGCGTCGCGATGGCGCCACAATTTTACAACCAACATGTGGTCCGTTGCGTGTGGACAGGTTCTGGAGAGGATCATGGCCAACGACGAGCAACGGCCGGAGCAGCCGTTCCTCTACGACGCATTCATCAGCTACCGGCACGTCGAGCGCGATCGGAAATGGGCCGCATGGCTGATCAAGGCGCTCGAGACATATCGGGTTCCCAAGGCGCTGCACAAAAAGGGTTTCCCTTCTCGCCTGCGGAAGGTGTTTCGGGATGAAGATGAAATCCCTGCTTCCTCGGATCTGAACGATCAGATCAAGCAGGCTCTGCGCGCCTCGCGCAATCTAATCGTCGTATGCTCCCGGGACACGCCGGAATCGAAGTGGGTATCGCGGGAGGTCGAGCTGTTCCAGGAGCTCGGCCGTGGCGACCGGGTTTTGGCACTTCTGGTCGATGGCGAGCCCGACGAGGCATTCCCGAAAGCTCTTCGGGAGCGCCGTCGATCGGAGCTGGGCCCTGACGGAAGGCAGCACACGATCGTCGAGGAGATCGAGCCGCTCGCCGCCGATGTGCGTACGCGGCCAGATGGGAAGCTTCCGAAGCTGAAGCATTTTGCGCTGCTGCGTTTGATGGCGTGCCTGATCGGCTGCACCTTCGACGACCTGCGCCAACGGGATCGGGAGCGCCGGCGGCAAAAGCAGCTGACATGGGGGTCCGTTGCGGCGACGCTGTTCCTGCTCACGAGTATCGGCTCACTCTATTGGTGGGACCGCTATGTGCGGGAAAAGTCGGCGTATTATCAGGCCCTCATCTGGCGCTGGGGCCTGCCCGAGGGGCTGGGCGCGGTCGATACCGCCACCCGAAGCCACGTCGGCGCGAGCTTCGAGGTGGTCTCCCGGGCCGGTAAGGTCCGCTGGGTCAGGCAGGAAAACAGCGCTGGTGTCTTGAGCGCAAGCGATCCGAGCGGCGACGCCCGCTGGGAGGTGGTGTACCGGGAAGACGGGTCGCCCGAAAGGATTCGGGTCTTCAACCAAACCGATCAGCTCGTGCGTGAGGAGGTGTTCAAGGCCAAGGACATCGTCAGCTTCGAGTTCAGCTCCAAGACGGACACTTTCATTCAGACCCAGGCGGCGGTGCCGAAGCCCATCATGTTCGATCCATCCGGCGGGGATTCGGATGACTCGAACGCGAAGACCGAGATCACGCGGCATCGATTGATATTCGACGCGAACGGATTCGTCGCGGAACGCCTGTACCAAAACGAGTATGGAAGCCCCCGGCGCGACGCTCAGGGCAGCTTTGGCGAGCGCTTCACCTACTCGCCCGAGGGCTTGAAGCTCCAGCAGGCGGAGCTCGGCGCGGACGGTCAGGAAATCACTCTCAAGACCGGCATCCGCGTCGAGACGTTCGCATATGCGCCCGATCACACCCTCGTTGGCTATACGTTCATCGGCGACAATGGAGCCCCAATCGATGGACCCGAGGGTTTCGCCAGCTACGTCGAGCGGCATGACCGGTGGGGAGATACCACGAGCGCTGCCCACTTCCACGCCAACGGTTCGCCGGCGCTGAGCAAGCAGGCTTGGCATCGATGGCAAGCGGTCGTCGATGCGCACGGAAACATCGTCGAGCGAACCTATTTTGACGCAGACGGCAAGCCTGCGACGGTGAAGAACGGATATACGCGCGTCACGTGGTCATACGATGAACTTGGTCATCCCGCGCGGATATCGTTTTTCGGTGTCGACGGAAAGCCGGCGCTGGATAAGGACGGCTATGCCAGCTGGACGCAGAAGTACGACGCACACGGGAACCTCGTTGAAACCGCCAATTTCGATGTTGATGGGAAGCCGACCATCGATCAGAACGGCGTTGCGCGGTTGGTGCGACTTCTTGATGACCGCGGCAACATCATCGGAGAGTCCTATTTCGGTGTCGATGGCAAACCCACCCTCAGCAAGGACGGATACGCCGCCGTTCGAAGCAAGTTCGACGAACGTGGAAACGTCATCGAGCGGAGCTATTTCGGTATCGATGGCGCTCCGATTCTGCGCAGAGAAGGCTACGCCATTTATCGGCAATCATTCGACGAGCGCGGCAATCTCATCGAGCGGAGCTATTTCGGCATCGATGGCGCTCCGATTTTGGCCAAGAACGGCTACGCCATTTATCGGCAGTCGTTCGACGAGCGCGGCAATCTCACCGAGCAATCCTATTTTGGCGTCGACGGCAAGCCCACTTTGGGCAAGGATGGATATGCTCTCTTGCGATCGCAATTCGACGCTCGCGGCAACCTCGTTGAACAATCCTATTTTGGCGTCGACGGCAAACCTAGCGTGAACAAGGGCGGGTACGCGCTTTTCCGGGCGCAATACGATGCGCGTGGCAATCAAATCGAAGAAAACTATGCCGGGGCGGACGGCGCGCCCACGCTCATCAAAGTAGGCTATGCGAAGGCGATCAATGCATTCGATAACCAGGGAAATGGACTCTCAACTGCTGTGTTCGGTGTCGACGGCAAGCCCACTATCGCCGACAATGGTTGCTCAAGGCTGAATATTAGTCGCGATGAACGCGGCCGGCTGGTTGAAGCATTTTGCATCGGAGTCGACGGTAGGCTTGCCTTAAGCAAGTCCGGCTCGGCTATTCTACGCAGAGCCTACGATTCGCGTGGCAACACGTCCGAAGAGTCCTATTTCGGCGTCGATGGCAAGCCCACCCTCGAGCAAAGCGGCTACGCCAGCTTTCGGCAGAAGTTCGATGAACGCGACAACCTCGTCGAAGGGACTTGTTACGGCGTCGACGGCAAGCCCACCGTCGCGCAAAACGGCCACGCCAGCTTTCGGCAGAAGTTCGATGAACGCGACAATATTGTCGAAGCGACTTATTACGGCGTCGACGGCAAGCCGATGTTGAGCACGGACGGCACCGCTGGCCTCCATCGGCGATACGACCCGCGTGGCAACATGACCGAGGAGTTTTATTTCGGTCTCGACGGCCAGCCCACGCTGCAAAAGGATGGCTATGCCAGCCAGTTGCGCGCGTATGACAGTGCTGGCAATGTCACCGAAGTCACGACCTTCGGGATCGACGGAAAGCCTTTGCTCAACAAAGACGGCTTCGCCTCGTTGAGGCAGAGCTCCGATGCGAGAGGAAATGCCATCGAGCTGAAGTATTTTGGCGTTGACGGCAAGCCGACCTTGCACAAGAACGGCTATGCTGTTGTAAAACAAGCATTTGATACGCGCGGCAACCCGATAGAACAGGCTTATTACGGCCTCGACGGAAAACCCACTCTGCAGAAGAGTGGCTGTGCAAGGTCGAACGCCGTTTATGACGCGCGTGGCAATAGGATCGAAGCTGCCTGTTTCGGTGTTGACGGCAAACCCTCGCTCTCCAAGGACGGATATGCAGCGAGACGCTGGACCTTCGACGCGCGCGGCAACGTGATCGAAGATGACTATTTCGGCATCGATGGCAAGCCAACCTTGAGCAAGGACGGCTATGCAAGGGTCAGGTCGGCAGTTGACGCTCGCGGCAACGTTGTCGAAGCTTCCGCCTTCGGTGTCGATGGCCGGCTTACGCCGGATAAGAATGGCCATGCGATCAAGCGATGGGCGTTCGATGCCAGAGGCAACATCACTGAAGAATCCTATTTCGGCGTCGATGGCCGGCCGACATTGCACAGGGATGGCTATGCCAGCGTGCGGCAGACATTCGATGCGCGCAACAAGGTCATCGAGCAAGCCTATTTCGGCACCGACGGCCGGCCGATCGCGAGCACGGAGGGACAGGCCAAGAGCATCAGAGCGTACGACACGCGTGGCAATGAGATCGAAATCACGTATTTCGGAATCGACGGCAAGCCGACGCTCATAAAGCTCAATTTTGCCGCTGTTCGGCGGGCATACGACGATCGCGGCAACTTCGTCGAGGTTGCCTATTTCGGCTTAGACGGGAAACCGATCCGCAGCACGGAAGGCGTGGCCAAAATCACCAGATCATACGATCTGCGCGGCAATATGGTCCAAGAAACCTATTCCGGTCCCGATGGGAAGCCGACCCTGAACAAAGACGGCTATGCCAAACAGATCGCTGCCTACGATGAGCATGGGAACTTGATTGAATTACGCTACATCGGGCGTGCTGGCGAGCCGGTTGTTGGCAAGAACGAGGGATTTGCGAGAGCGACGGCTGCCTACGATGCGCGTGGAAATGTGATCGGATCGGCCTATTTCGGCGCGGACGGACAGCCAACAGCAAACCCCGAAGGTTATGCAAGTTTCCGACGAAAATTGGATGAGCGCGGCAATATCACTCAGGAAGCGTATTTCGGCCCGGATGGCAGTCCCACTAACGGCAAGGATGGCTACGCCAGTTTCCGGCAAAGTTTCGATTCGCGCGGAAATCCGATCGAGACGGCATATTTCGGTGTCGACGGGCGGCCGACCTTGACCAAGGATGGGGTCGCGAGAGTTCGCCAGATATTCGACGCGCGTGGCAATGGAATTGAAGACGATTATTTCGGTATCGACGGAAAGCCGACATTTCGTAAGGGTATCGCATCAACATACAAATACACCTTCGATTCACGCGGGAACGTCACCTCGATTTCCTTTTACGGTTTGAAAGGAGAGCCGGTGGCGGCCAAGGGAACAATCTGGAAAATGGAATCTGCCTTCGACGGAGTGGGAAATGATACCGAGGATTCGTATTTCGGTGTCGATGGAAAGCCGATCCTGGGCGGAGCTGTTGGTTATGCAAGGGTCCGGCGGCGTTTCGATGTTTACGGCAACGTGATCGAAGAGGACTATTTCGGCGTCGATGACAAGCCGATCGACAGCAAGGATGGATATGCAAGGATCGTCAGGGCCTACGATCTGCGCGGGAGAGTGGTTGAGAAATCATTTGCGGATGCCGAAGGCCGGCCGATCTTGATTGACGATATCGGCGTAAAGGCGATTTACACCTACGATGACGACAACAACGTCATCGACGTCGCCTATCTCGACGCGCAAGGCCACGAGATCCCAACTGAGGTTAAAGTCACCAAGATCGCCCCGGACACGACCGCAGCGCGGATCGGGCTGGCTCCCGGCGACCGGCTGCTCAGCTATGACGGCGTCAAGCTGCGGTCGACGGAGCAATTGATCGCAATGATCAGCGCAGGCCAAGCGGGCGATCATGTCCTGGTGGTCCGGCGCGGCTCCGAGGTCGCCTCGATCCGGATTCCCGCGGGCCGCATCGGCGTAACTCTCGAGACTGTCCGAGCGAAAGTCGGGGATCAGCGTTAAGGTCGATTTTGGTTTCAATATGAGACCGGTGCCTTTCGATAATTCAAGGTATTATACCAATTCTTAGGGAGGATGACTCGGGAGGGGATTCCCGAAGTGGCTTGACCCTGATTCGGATGGCGAAGGAGGAGATTCGCCATGCCGGTTGCGCTCTGCACCAATTTTGATGCATCGCAATTGCGTAAGATCGCCCGCAAGACGAAGGATGGGACGCAGGCGCGGCGCCTGTTGGCTCTGGCTTCGATCTACGACGGGTCGACACGCCGAGGCTGCCAAGATCGGCGGTGTGATCTTGCAGATCGTGTGCGACTGGTTGGTTAAGTTCAACGCCCATGGTCCCGACGGCCTCATCGACAAGAAGGCGCTAGGCCAGCCCTCGAGGCTCAGCGACGCGCATCGAGCGGCACTCGTCAGGGTGATCGACGAGGGTCCGACCCCGGCGATCCATGGTGTGGTGCGCTGGCGCCTCATCGATCTCCGCCAGTGGATTTTCGAAGAGTTCCGCATCACCGTCTCGCTGCAGACGCTCAGCCGGGAATTGCGGGCGATGGGCTATCGCCGGCTCTTCGGCAATCTGGCGAGACATCAGGGCCGAATTCCACCGCGCGGAACCACTCCTCTTGGCGCAGGTTCACATCGGGCCGGCAACGTCGAATGACGGCTTCCCACCCGTTCCGGAAGTTGCGATATTGACCGTTGAACGACGTCTTCGGGTCAAACCGAGACGGTTAGGCCAAATGGAATGAACGTCCCCTTCTGCGTTCCAATGACCCAAAGCAGACCGGCTGCTTCCGGCCCAAACTGCTCGCTGCCCCTTTGCGCCCCTCCCAGCTGTAGTTGTTGTTAAAACCCGGAGCCCCGAAAGCCGCCGTTCGTCATGTTCCCGGTGAATGACGGCTCGTCTCCTTTTACGATCATCAGCTCTGACGCCAGAACCGACAACTAGATTTCGATTTTAGGGCTTAATGCATGGCGTCCGGTCGTTCTGAGAATGCCGGTCCCATTGCCAGAACTCAGCCCGCCCAAGGGCTCGCTCTTGCAATATTCTGCGAAGCCAACACAATGCCAACGGTCGATCAAACACCCTGATCATCAACCATAAGATTTTCCGCTATTGCCGTTCAATCTCAGGGGCCCAAGGCTCTGAGAAAAATTGCTCTAGCGACAGAAAGGCTTTTGCGGGTTTAGACAGCCAGACCACCATGACGTGGCTTTCCACCTCGGCGGTGCCCACCATCATCGGGCTCTTCATAATAGTCAAAATCCAGCCATGGCAAAAAGTGACGCATTAGATCATCTACTTCGAAATGCCACGTAGCAGAGATTGGTATCGAATAATCTGCGTATTGTTTGCTGGGGTCTTCGAAGCGAATTTCGATCTCGCGGTACTGAAGACTCTTGTTTAACCATTTGTCGATTCTTACAAACGCTTCTTGTGCTTCGAACAATTTCATGAATTCACGATCAATAGCAAATCTGCGTCTTAAAGCGGCACCATCATCGTCCCAGACTTCATCGTTGAGTTCGCTGGTACTCTCGGCTCCAAATCGCTTTGTGCTGGGAACATCGATGCACCATCCGCTTTCAGTCTGCCTGGCCGTGCTAAACTCCGCCCACTGCCAGATCGCCTCTCCGTTCTCCGGATTATACAGCACTAAAATAACAGGGAGGGCGTGCTGGTCCCAATATTTGAGATGCTCCTCATCGACATAATATGGCTGGGTGCTTGCACCCTCTCAAAAGTACGATTTGCCTGACTTAACTTGAACGGCAATGAGTTGGCCGGTCGGCTTTCCGTCACCAAGGCGAAGGATTTCTATCTGGCCGTCGACACCGAAATCCGCTACCATCTGCTCACGCCGAAGCCATTTCATATCATACAGCACAATGCGCTCAACAGCATTGATGCCGAGGCGTTCCGTTGAGCTGAACTGTCTTCTCTGCATCGGCGTTCCACGTAGCGCTTGGGATTGGCCGCTTGTTGGTCATGTCGTGCGTTTATGTACATTTCATCAATTCGAGAATACACGCGTGTGCCTTTTCAGGAAACTGCGATGAGGGCTTTGTCACGTTGTTCGGGGCTTGCGATCTCGCAGTCCTGCCGGTAGCCATTGAGTATGGCAAAGATAAATTACAGCGGCTACCGCTTCCCTCCCGAGATTATCCAGCAGGCGATCTGGCTTTATGTCCGGTTCACCTTGAGCTTCCGTGACGTTGAGGATTTGTTGGCGGAACGCGGAATCGGGGTTTCCTATGAAACGGTGAGACGATGGGTCAATCATTTTGGACCCAAGATCGCCGCCGATCTTCGCAAACGCCGGCCGAAGCCGCATACAACGTGGCATCTCGACGAAGTCTATCTCAAGATCGATGGTCGCATGGTCTACCTCTGGCGCGCCGTGGATGCCGAGGGTGAAGTTCTCGATGTGCTGATCCAGGCCAGGAGGGACAAGTGGGCGGCGCTCAAATTAATGCGCAAGCTACTGAAGAAATATGGCTTTGTCCCAGACAAGCTCGTCACAGATGACCTGCGCTCTTACGGGGCTGCAGCCGGTCATCTTGGGATCGCAAGACGCCATGAACGCGGTCGATGGCGCAACAATCGAGCAGAGAATTCGCATCAGCCAACCCGACGACGGGAACGCAAGATGCAAGGTTTCAAGAACGTCGGATCAGCACAGAGATTTCTCTCAGTGCATGCAGCAACACAAAATATTTTCAATGTCCAACGCCATCCCATCTCAGCAAGAACGCACCGAGCCTTCCGCGCATCGGCCCTGCAGACGTGGCGCGAAGTCCTCGCTGCTGCGTGATTTCAGCTGCGGATTCCGACGAAGCCGTATCTAATTTTCAACAACGTGACAAAGCCCGCTACAGGGGTCCAGGCGACATGCCGATTGAAAAGGCCATCCAGGAATCGCGTTTCGCGTATGGCGCCCTCAGTGTGAATCGGCGTCACACCGTGACCCCGGCGATGCCAACGGAATCAGGGCCTTACTGCGCCCATCGGCGGCGGAACCCCGTGCCGATCTACATTCAGAAGTCATGAGTCAAAATTTCAATGCCGCGGCGGCAAATTTCGCGGCCATAGTCGAAAAAAATGCCTTGGCCCCAATAGCGGTAGCAGCTGGTTTGCGAAGCCAGCAAATGGAACAAGGCTTCGCGGTAGCGAGGCTCGCTGCTAGGCAAACCAGGTTTGAGAACCTTCTCATAAAAGAGTGAGCTCAGCTCTTCCATTGGGCCCAGGAGCCCTTCGTAGCCTCTAACCCATGAAATATTATTGGTCCAGCTTCCCCCTTCCATTTGGAAGCGGGAGTCCTCTCTGTGCAATTGCTGGATCACATTAGCGAGCTTCGCAGCGCCATCCCCGGGCTTGAAACGCTGCCAAATCCGCCCCTGAAAGACGGGCTGCAGGAGCGGCAGATCCGCTTCGCTAACGCCCATTGCAAAGAGGTGCTCAAGATACTCGGTGACATTGATCAGAGGGGTTTGAGAATTGGAACATTCCCGGACGACTTCGATATATTTCGCAGGAAACTCGTTCATCATCACGCCGCCGTTCTCGCCATCGGCAATTTGCGTTACAAGCGGTGGAACCGATGTGCCTGCAAGAGTTAAGTGCGAAAGTCCGCGGGCTTCGTAATAGGGCTGCATCTGCGCCACGAGTTTTGTGTCGCTGCCCTGCGTCTTGATGATAGCGATTATCTCAGCCGTCTCGCCCTGTGCGTTACGGCACAAAAGCCGATGTGGCAGATGTTTGTGCTGCAGTCCGGCGCCACCATCCGGGCGTTCGACCGTATGCTCCTGTACCAGGACCCACCGGTAGCCGCATTCCTTGAGTGTCTTGACGAACTCATAGGCCACGTCGGGGTGGTTCGGCAGCGCCATTTCGGCTGGAGAGAAACCGCGCACGCGCGTGAGTGCTTCGAGGCCGAAGAGGGCGGCGAAATGGTGCTGCCACGCACGTGCATGCAGCCGATAATCCTGGACCGGCGTCGATGGTGCAACAGGATGCCCCCAGGCGGAGCCGAGCCACTCGACGCAGCCGCGGTAACGCGGCTCACAAGTTATACTGCGCAGAGCCTCAAGCACGTCGTCGAGCCCGATCTGCTGAAGCCCCCAGAGCAAAGTGCCTGAGTAGTCCAGCATCACTCTTGGCTGTTTTCCTTCCTCGACCAGCTGCGGGATAAACTCTCCCATCCGTTTGTAGCACCAACGGAAGATGCCAGCGTTGTAACGCTGTTCATCGCTGGCGCTGTCCATCATCTGTTTCAGATTGCTGATGATCTCGGCGCTATGAAGATCGGCACCGCCGGCGGGGATGAGCGGCTGATGCATGTGCAGCGCGATGGCGAATGCGCTGCGGATGCGCGAAAGATCAATTTTGCTCTCGGGCAAGGACACCGGCCGCCCGATTGCGCTGCTGACAGCATTCGCTAGGGCGCTTTCCGCGCCGCAAATATTGGGAAGCCCGTCGACGATTGCGGGTAAAGGCTCCATCACTTTCATCAACCTCAGCTCACCAACCTCAGCCTGCACTGCCATTTCCTGGCGAGCAGCCCTCTATTTATGCCGGATATGCTCGTAAATGTTGACATAATGCTGGCCGGGCTGGTTCCACGAATAATCGTAACGCATCCCGTTCAGCATGAGCTTGCGGAATTCTCCGGGATAGGAGTGCCACAATCCCAGCGCGCGCCGCAGGGCCGATTCGATGCCCGGGTAATCAGGCTGCTCAAACAGAAAGCCGCTCCTCGCGTCGTCAGCGCGCCAGGAAAAGTCGCGGTCGAAGACTGTGTCAGCAAGGCCGCCCACGGCTCGCACGATCGGAACCGTTCCATACTTCTGCGCAATCATCTGGACCAGACCACATGGCTCATAGTGGCTCGGCACGACCAGCAAATCCGCTCCGGCATAGACCAAATGGGCCAGCTCAGCATCGAAGTGCAACTCGAGGTGGCAGTCGGGGTTGTCGTTAAGTTGGTTCTTGAGCTGCCAGAAATAGCGATTTATCTCGGGCTCGGGGCTCGGGCCCAGCAATACGAATTGTGCGCCATGCCACAAGGCGTAGAACAGCGCGTGGCGCACGAGGTGAACGCCCTTTTGGCTGTCAAGCCGGCCGACATAGGCGACGATCGGCTTGAAGCCGTCACGCAGCCACAATCGCTCGCGCAATGCGCGCTTGTTATCATATTTCAGATCCAGCGAACCGATCGTATAGCGCCGCGCGATTAAAGGATCGATCTCAGGATTCCAGACATCATAATCGACACCGTTGAGGACGCCTCCGAACTTGCCACTATGGATCGAGAGGGTTTGCCCGAGGCCGAAGTTCTGATTGGTATTGAGTGCTTCCCAAGCATGATGCGGTGAGACTGTCGTGACAAAGTTTGAGTAAACGATGCCGGCCTTGGTAAGATTCAAGAGCCCGACGTTGAAATTATCGCGCAAGCGATCCTGATGGAAATAATACTCGGGCCGGCCCAGCCCGCTGGCCCACAACAGCTCTGGACCAATCCGTCCCTGATGACGGAAGTTGTGGATGGTAAAACAAACACGTTGGTTTTCCATTCCCTGAAATTTGTAAATCTCGAATAGCAAGACCGGGACGAGCCCGGTCTGCCAGTCATGGCAGTGGACCACGTCAGGGCGTTTGTTCGCCTTGAGCATGAACTCAAGCGCCGCCTTGCTGAAGAATGCAAACCGCATCGCATCGTCAGCGTAGCCATAGGCGGCCGGCCGACGAAAGAAGTTCTCGCCTGAGTGAGGCTCAATGAAGAAGCACTTGCGCCCATTCACCAAACCGAAATAGACGGTGCAATGGATCGCGCCGCCACGCCAAGGCACAAGGAGGTCGTGATAGTCGATTTTTAATCCGCAGATGCGGTCGTACCGCATCGAGTTGTATTTGGGCAGGATAATCTCAACGTCGTTGCCGCGAATCTCAAGCTCGCGGCTGAGTCCCGACACGACATCGCCAAGGCCCCCGACCTGTACAACGGGAGCACATTCCGGCGCCACCATGACCACATACATCGCTTTACCATTGTCAGTATGGCAGACAGGGGCGCGCGTTAGATATCGCCAAACTGGTCGTTGCGATCTTCCTTCGGCAAGGTCTCTCTGCTACTCGGGAGTGCCTTGCTACCCCAAGAAGGATGAACTGCCGACCGACCAAAGCTAACGAACTCGGATTTGGGCCGTTGCGCCGCGTCTAGTGGTTTACCAGACCGAGGATTCCCATTTCAACAGGCTTGTTACTCGCCGGCCGAAGCGCGGAACCGCCCGGACGAATAATGTTGAGAGAAGCATGGCGCACGATCTGATGCAGATCAAAAATCCTCCCTCGGAAAATACGTAGTCACCTTTTCTTCAATTGATCGACCGCGTCATCTCGATTGGCTGATAAGGGTTGTTCCGGGAACTCATGTCCGATGGCAGGGCAGGAACGCGCATGATGGCCAGCAGGCATGGTGCAGGGACTTGTCACCGTTGCCAAAGAACGAGCGGGAGCTCTGTAGGAACTATTGCTCCGGCATGGCGGGGAACGATGCGAACCGTAAAGTCGCTCGCTAAACGTGCTGTCTCCACGTGTCCCGCATAGATGTATCCATTCATTGATCCAGCTGCTGGTTCGCCGCGTGACAGTTCTATGACTTCCGCGGATTTTCCTTCGATCGGGTCCGCATAAAGTTCGACGCAAACGTCCTCGGCAGACATTTCGCCGAGATAGATCAACACTGAGAATGACCAGCCGCTTTCCGTCCGTACAACGTTGGGCGGGCTAGCATGCAAACTCAGCCAGTGCTGCCTGACACGCTCCTCCCACCGCCGCAACGCTTGCGCTACGGCTCCGCTCTTGTCGATTCGGCTCTGCAATTCCTTGCCCGCTCGAAGGTATGCGCGTTCCAGCCATTCTCGGACCATCCGGGTGCCACTATATGCAGGGGTAAGCACAGCCATGCTCTCACGCACCCGCGCTACCCAAGCACGTGGTATGCCGGCGGCGTCACGGTTGTAGAACTCAGGGGCGACTTGAATTTGCAGTATGGCATATAGCTCTTCTGCTTCGTGATCGTCCCATCCCGGTTCCGCGTGCTCTTGGCCGTCGCCAATGGCCCATCCGTGGCCAGGTGCGTAGGCTTCCTCCCACCAGCCGTCGAGTTCTGAGAGGTTGATGCCGCCATTGACCAGGATTTTCATCCCGCTCGTACCGCATGCCTCCCAAGGCCGCCGCGGTGTGTTGATCCAGACATCTACGCCCTGCACCAGTTCCTGTGCGAGTTCGATGTCGTAATCCTCTAGGAACACGACGCGGCGACGGAATTCCGGCCGCTGCGCAGTGGTGACCCACTCCTGGATCAGCTGCTTGCCTTCCTCGTCGTCGGGATGGGCTTTTCCTGCAATCACGAGCTGCAGTGGCCGCAGCGGGTCATTCAGCAAGCTCGCCAAACGCCCGGGACTCGTAAGGAGCAGGTTCGGGCGCTTGTAAGCCGCGAAGCGTCGGGCAAAGCCCAATGTGAGGAGATTTGGATCGAAGACATCTTCTGCCTGTGCTATCGCCGCTGCCGAACAGCCGCGGAAACGGAGCTGCCGCGCAAGACGTGACCGGACGCTGCGAACCAGAGCCTGTCGTCCTTGCGCGCGCATGTTCCAAACCATTTCATCGCTAACCGCGGCGATGAGGCGAGGCAACTCATCCGGCGCACCTCTCCAACGGTTTTTGCCGCAGGCGTCCGTCCAAATTTGGTCCGCCCATTTTGAGTCCCATGACGGGAGATGGACAGCATTGGTGACGTGGTCGACGGGTACTTGATGTTCAGGCCAGTGAGGGAACAAAGGCTGGAAGATGCGCCGGCTTACGCGACCATGGAGCCGGCTGACAGCGAAAGTCAGCAGTGAGCCCCGCAGTGCCAGATATGCTGGATTGAATGGCTCGGCGTCATCATGCTCGTTGGCGCGCCCGAAAGCCAAGATCTCTTCGACACTGGCATCGCTGCTGGGACGTAAATGCCCCACACATATTTGCGGATGAACTCAGCGGGGTAGCGGTCAAATGCGGCGGCCACGGGAGTGTGGGTCGTGAATATGTTCCCGGCACGTGTTGCCCAAAGTGCGTCCCGGAAGCTGAGACCGGACCTCGATGCGAACTCCAGCGCTCGCTCGATCACCACGAATGCCGTATGGCCCTCGTTGAGGTGGCAGACCTCCGTATTCGGGCACAGGGCTCGAATGACCCGCCAGCCGGCAACACCAAGAACGATCGCCTGCATGAGGCGCATTTCCGTCCCGCCGCCATAGAGTTTGCTGGTGATGCCGCGATCGGCCAGTTCGTTCACGGGATCATTGGTGTCGAGCAAATAAAGCTTTACGCGGCCGATCGAAGCTTGCCAGACGCGCACGGACAGAGTGCGTCCCGGCAGCGCAAGCGGTATGCGCAGCCATCCGCCGGCGTGGCTGAGCACGGGCTGGATCGGCATGCTGGAGGGGTCATTATAAGGATAAGCCTCTTGCTGCCACCCAGAAGCATCAATCATCTGCCGGAAATAGCCCTCCTGATAGAGGAGGCCGATGCCGGTCACTGGCACGCCGAGATCGCTCGCCGTCTTGAGAAAGTCGCCGGCCAAAACTCCGAGCCCACCTGCATAGAGGGGCAAGGCTTTGCCCAGGCCGAACTCCATGCAAAAATATGCGACGCCGCCCAGCTGCCCGGCGCCATATGTGGATTCGAACCAGGTCCGCCGGGTCAGGTAATTCTGTCGCATCGCTGCAAGGCGTGCCAACTCCTCTGTGAAGGAGCGATCGCCTGCGAGCTCCCCTAGCCGCTGCTCGGAGATGTCTTGAAGCAGGATCCAAGGGTTGTGCGTCCGATTCCAGGCTTCCTCATCGAGACGCTCCCATAGCCCGTCAGCTTCGTAGCTCCAGGTCCAACGGAGATCGAGCGCGAGGTCCCCTAATGCGGAAATCTCGCGTGGCAACTGGCGAGGGAAAAATCCGAACATTGCCTTCACCATAGTCACGCAGCTTGTGACTCTTTCCTTTGTGCACAGAGGCTTCGGGCTTAACCCTAGGCACGGTCGTGATCATGCTGCCTCGCCCGAATGCGGCATGGGAAATTATAGCTGCGAGACCTCATGCATATTTTAGGGCCGCTGGATTCGACCGGGGGCGAAGCTTTCAGCTGTCTGTGCCGCGCGTGTCGACGATCTCCAAGCCGTCGCGTAATGATCTCTCGGTCTCCGCCGCTTGCACCTCCTCAAGAATAAATACTACGGCTGCAAGCGGCGGCAAAGTCAGCACCAGAGAGTTTGGTCGGCCTTGGAAGGGTGTCGTATCGCTGAAGCAGCCGCCGCAATTGCCGATGTTGCCGCCCCCATAGGTCCGGGCATCACTGTTGAGGACCTCTCGATAATAGCCGCTGCGCGGCACGCCGATACGGTATTTGTGACGCACAACCGGTGTGAAATTACAGACGGTTACCGCGCACTGACGGTAATCCTTACCCCACCGAATATAGGAAATGGTACTTTGCTGAGCGTCGTGGCAATCGATCCATTCGAAACCCTCTGGCTCGCAGTCCCGCTCGTAAAGTGAGGGCGTGCCGCGGTACAACTGATTTAAATCATGCACGAGACGCCGCATGCCTGCGTGCTTAGGGTCATCAAGCAGCTTCCACTCAAGCCCAGTGTCATGGCTCCATTCCCGCTCCTGCGCGAATTCGCCACCCATGAACAGGAGCTTCTTGCCGGGCATCGTATACATGAAAGTCAAATAGGCGCGCAGATTGGCGAATTTCTGCCAGCGATCACCTGGCATCTTGGCCAACAGCGAGCCCTTGCCGTGAACGACCTCGTCGTGGGACAAGGGCAAAATGAAATTTTCAGTGAAGGCATAAAGCAGCCCGAAGGTAAGGCTGTCGTGATGGAATTTGCGATGCACGGGATCCTTGCTCATGTAAAGCAAGGTGTCATGCATCCAGCCCATGTTCCACTTATATCCAAAGCCAAGGCCGCCGACATAGGTCGGCCGCGAAACCATCGGCCAAGCGGTCGACTCCTCAGCGATGGTGACGGCGCCATCACCGCGCTCATAGATAGCTTCGTTCATGCGCCGCAGGAAATCGATTGCTTCGAGGTTTTCGCGGCCACCGAAGCGGTTCGGAATCCAGTCGCCCTCCTTTCGGCTGTAGTCGAGATAGAGCATGGAAGCGACGGCATCGACGCGCAGGCCATCGATATGGTACTGATCCAGCCAGAACAAGGCATTGCAAAGAAGATAGTTCGTGACCTCACGGCGACCGTAGTTGAAGATCAAAGTATCCCAATCGCGGTGGCGGCCTCGGCGCGGGTCTTCATGCTCATAAAGCGCCGTGCCGTCAAACTGTGCGAGCCCATGTGCATCGGCGGGGAAGTGGCCAGCAACCCAGTCGATGATGACACCCAATCCCTCGCTGTGACAACGATCAACGAATTCTCTGAATTCGTCGGGCGGCCCGAACCGGCTGGTTGGCGCGAACAGCCCGATCGGCTGATAGCCCCATGAGCCGTCGAACGGATACTCGCTCACCGGCATGAGCTCGATGTGGGTGAAGCCAAGATCGCGAACATAAGGGATCAACTCATCGGCCAGCTCTCGATAGGTGAGATAACGGCCGCCTTCATCGAGGCGGCGCCGCCATGAGCCGAGATGAACCTCGTAAATGGCGATCGGCGCGTCACGCGCCGAGACCGGCGCTCGGCGCGCCAGCCAAGCGGTGTCTCTCCAGCGGTAAGCGGCAAGATCGTGGACAATAGAGGCGGTCGCCGGCGGCTGCTCGGCACGAAACCCAAAAGGATCAGCCTTGAGCGCCATTATCTTGCCCGAGGCGGCCTTGATCTCATATTTGTAAATTTCGCCAGCCGCGATGCCGGGAATGAATATTTCCCACACGCCGCAGGATGAATGTCGCCGCATCGCATGGCGACGCCCGTCCCATCGATTGAACGGGCCAACAACGCTGACCCGGCGTGCATTAGGAGCCCAGACCGCAAAGCTGACGCCATTGACGCCGTCAACAGAAAGCGGATGCGCCCCGAGTTTCTTATACGCCTGCCAATAGGTTCCCTCGGCCAACAGATAGATATCAAGTTCGCTGAGCAAAGGGGGAAAGCGATATGGGTCTTCTACTTCAAAACAGTCGTGGCCAATGGTCAGGCGCAACCGATACGGAAACGGCCCTTCGGCCTCCAAGCGACCGGCAAATAGGCCTCCGGGATGGACGCGTTTGAGTTCAAGTCGGGATTCGCCAGTCCGCGCATCGACGACCGTGATGGAGTCAGGGTCTGGGTGAAAAACACGGACCACTGTTGTGCCGGCGACGTCCGGGCCATGCATGCCTAGCACGGCGAATGGATCTGCATGATCGCCCGCGACGATCGCCGCTGCGGCCGCGGCGTCCACGAGTTGCGATCGCCAACATTCGCCTGCCATGACCTATCACCTCCACGATTGCGACGGGGCTTTCATGCTTGCAAGCATCGAAGCGCGGACCGCCATGGTCTCGGAAAGAACGGCAGGCAACGGGATCACAATTGCCGCGCCTGTGAGGATAAGCACGAAGACCAGCATATTGAGCGGGCAATATTCGCGGAAGAGCGCGACAAGAAGAATAAGCTCTGCAAGGCCGACAGCAATCAAGATCAGCAAATTGCCGATCCGCAGCACCGCCCGCTGGAAATGCGAACGCCGTTCGGCGCTCTCGGCAAGATGGGTCGCCCTGCCGAAATAAGCTTCCATTCCAGTTGCGGTGGCCGCCCCACGCATCTGCCCTTGCCGCACCACGGACCCAGAATAGGCTCTGTCACCTGGTTTCTTGTCGACCGGCAACGATTCGCCCGTCAGCGCCGATTGGGCCAGGCTGAGATAGGCACTCTCACGGAGCTCAGCGTCTGACGGCACGATGTCGCCCAGCTTGAGCAGCACGACATGGCGAGGAAATCGCGCTGCAGAAGTAGGCCGGCAGCTTAACGAGCGCACGGCTCCGCTTCTCTTGGATGACGTTTTCGCCATGTCTTGCAAGCAGACGCCGTTCATCTTGGGTGCGTAGCCCAAGTCCAAGGGATTCTAAATAGAAGTCCGAGAAGTGTCGCGCTTCCGGCATGACCGAGGCCATTGACACGTCACAGCGATACCGGCTTCGCGTAAGGAAGACAAGGACATCTGGCGCCGCCACAATGCGAGCCAATGGCGTATTTTCGCCTATTTAGCGTCTGCCACTGTGAATAAGCACCGAGGAGGCACCCCATCCAAACTCATCATAGAATATTGATTCGATTTAGAGAGTTTGTTCCCAGGTGGGGTCCCTATCGGCGCCAATCAGGCTCCCCTGCTTGAGCCTGATTCCTGATGTTAAATCAAGCTGGTAGCTCGCCCTTCTTGCGGGGTCCCACTTCGGTGCTTGTTGACAGTCAACTGCACGGAATACCCGGAGAACATCGACCATCCGCCCGGTCCTGGATTTGGCGCTCAGAGCCGAAATCTCGCGAATGCCTTCCTTGACCACATAGTTCTGCCCGGAGAAGTCACCCCGCGACGTGTCACTTTTGATGAGTTGGTTCGCGCTGGCTGCATCAACGTGGCTGGCTACATACCGGGAAATGCCAGTGAACAGCAGCAAGGCACCTTGGTGCAGCTCGACATGCCTATAACCGCATCGCCCCCAAGAGTTTACGTCGAGGTGCAGATATAGCTTGCGGCATTGTCAATGTCGGTGCGATCTGGCCACTGACCCAGTCCGGTGCTTCGTGGATTTGGCTCGCGGAATATGATTATTTATCCGGAGCGCTCGGGAAAGCCGCCACGTTAGGGATGGGCTTTCTTCTGTTTGGCGAACACGACGACTTCCCTCGATTGGTTACTCATCGCGGCGGCTATTCTCGCCCCGACGGCTTCATTGGCAGCTCGGATTGGATCGGCGGATAAATGGGCATACCGAGCGGTTGTCATCGAATGTTTGTGCCCGAGCAGTGCGCCGATGATCGGGAGACTGAACCCCCCAATGGCTCCGACAGACGCGAAGCTGTGACGAAGGTCATGAAGCCGAACACCCGGTAATTCCGCGCCCTTGCGTACCCGGTCCCAAACCTTATCGATCGCTTTGGAAGCGGCTCCCTCTCGCGTGCCCGCAATCACGTGCGGATTATTCTCAACGCGAGGCAGCTCGCTCAAAAGCGTCAAGGCCGGGGCGTTCAAATAGACAATTTTTGCGCCGGTCTTGCTGTCGGGAAGACGAAAGCATTGATGTTCAAAATCGACGTGCTCCCAGCGCAGGCCTAAAATCTCGGAGCGCCGGCGGGGTTCCGTCCGAGCGCATCGATGTTGCGTTTCGTCAGCTTGCTCTGCGGCACGTCTTGCTCCGGCTACCGCGTGGCTACAAAAGAAAAGCGCACGGCAGGCCACATAAGGGAACAAGCGAAAATATAGCATGTTGAACGTATTGAACAAATATCCGGTCAAGAACCCTGAGAAAACATGCGGAAACATAGAATGTCGGATTTTGATTCCGCCATGCGGAGGTTCGAATCCTCCCGCCCCGGCCAATGTTTTCAATAGCTTATCAAGAAATACGCTGTCTCGACGGACAAAACCTGTTGCCAAAGCTCATTGCCGATGCAGCATTCAAGGATGCAATCGAAGTGACTACACATCAACCCGAAGTCGCCGCCTGACCAAAGCGCCCGTCACCACAATTTGCACATAGCTCCTCGGCCGATTGCCTGCACCTTCCGTCTGAGTCAGCGCACCAGCGCTCGGCGGAACGTAACCGGAAGTGGCTAGAGCGATTTTCATTGTGCCAAACGAACTCGATCAAGCTCTGTGCTAACACTTGTAATGGTCCGCAATCAGCGCCTCGAATGTCGCAGCCGGGAGGAACGGCTTGGCGCCTGCGACGGCGGTCTGCAAGAAGTGACCGACTGTGTGGCGCAGTGCGGGCCGGTCGGCCTCAATGATCCGCCGGACCACCCTGCTGACCAAGACCGGATCGGCACCGCCCGTTTCATCCTTCTCGATCACATTCAAAACCGCTTCGAAATTCGCGCGATAGGCGGAGCCCTGGCCGCTGCCGATCGTTTGCTGTCGCGCGGCCGTAAAGCCGGTGGCGAAATCGCCCGGCTCAACAATTGCGACGCGGACGCGGGAGCGGCGCAGCTCCATCCGCAGCGCTTCGCAATATCCCTCGAGCGCGAATTTGGTGGCGCTGTACATGCCCTGGAACGGAACGGCGACCAGTCCCGCGATGGAGCCAATAACGACAATATGGGCGCGCTCACGGGCGCGGAGATGGGGTAAGGCGACACGGCAGACCCGGTGGTTGCCGAAGAAGTTAGTCTGGAACTGCGCCAAAGCCTCCTCAGAACTGGTGTCCTCCAGGGAGCCGGCAATGCCCATGCCCGCATTGCTGACCACCACATCCAGACCGCCTTCGCGTTCAACGATGGCGCCGATCGCTGCTTCGACCGATGCGTCCTGTTCGACATCCATCTTGATCAGCTCGAAGTGGCCATAGGGATTGTCCTTGCCAGCGACCTTGCGCGACGTGCCATAGACGCGATAGCCCGCGGCTTGGAGATCAGTGGCGATCGCCCTGCCTAAGCCCGAACTCGCCCCCGTGACCAGCGCCACTCGTGCCTTAACTGCCATAGCCGGTTCTCTCGCTTTTCCACGCGTTATGCACTCATCGAGGAAGTATATTTCTCCCGATGGCGTATGGCCTCAGCACTTCTGAGCGCTTTGATCTATTTCGCTATTAGAGCCTGACCCAAAACGATCTGGGGACATCAAGCTCTTGCGAGCCGTGGGGCTAGGTTCGGATGTGCGCGGCGAGCAGCCAAGCGACCGCACTTTCGATTGCACGCTCGAAGTCTTCCGCTAATCGACGGCATCGGCCGAGTCAAGCCAAGGCTCTTTCGATGACCTATCGACGGGGGAGCAGCTTGAAACCGACGGCGCAATGCGATCTCGAGCTCGTTTGCGCGGAGACGCGAGGGACAGAGCCTGCCTCGGATTTGCAATTCTGCAACGAAACGTGTGAGACGTAATATCGATCGCGCACACCCTTCTTGTTGGCGTGGCTCGGACTCATCGGATTGCCCCGATCGTCGCAGATGAGGCCGGCAAGCAACGACGTTGTCTTGACGCATGCGAGACCTCGAATGACCCGGATTTCGACAGTATGGAATGAGATTTGCGTTCGAGACGAAAAAAGGCTTCAATTTTCCAATAAAGAGAGCGGTGCTCCGGATGATGAATTCATCGATGCACCGGCTCAGGATGCGCCTTCGAGATGGGTGGGGAGCTCGTCCGCCATGCCGCCCAGATACGACAAGCCATTTGTAATCAACGGGTTGGGACTTATGTCATGATCTGACACTTGCAAGCAACTGTTCCTTGAACAGAAATCACCAGCCTGTGCCCAGGGGTGGATTCTTGCTTGAACCCGCGGGCTTTCTTGCCGGCGATGGACACGAAAATGGTTCTCCAAACGGTCATCGGAAGATTTGCTTGGTTGAAACTGGTCTTGCAGCTGTTTGATCCCGCGGCTCGTAAAGCCTTTAGTGCGACTCGCATGCCGGGGGCCCGGGGCGACCTTGGGGACAATGCGAATAAGATGGATCAACCCTACGCAACGTCGCGTGCCTTGGTGCGAGGGAATGATGGTTTACCAGAAGACAACTCGCCATTTACCTGGGCAAGCAGTCGCCACTACGACACGAGTACGGCCATGGAGACAGCGGTTTTGGACCTGTCGCTCGATCGCGCGAATGCCATTCAAAGCATTGCCATCATCGCCCTCATTATCGGTGCCCTGGTTTCGATCATTGCGACAATAACTCTCATTTGGACGATGGATATCAGAAACCGGCTCGCCAACACGCATCTCGCGAATGCGTTGGCACAAAGCAATCAAGCCAAGGCGGAGGCGGCGCGGGCGAATGAACGTACGGCAGAACTTCTGCTGCAGGCGCAACAGGCACAGCTCGTGCAGGAAAAAGCGCGCCTCGAACACGAACAGACGCGCTCCGTCGTTGCTTGGCGGCGGATCTCGCCCGACCAGCACGCCAAATTAGTGAAGGCATTGCGTGGCTACTCAATCAAGGTCAATGTTCTCAGCCCCGCCAATGATCCAGAGGCGGCGCAATTTGCCGCGGATATCGTCAAGACGCTGACGGACGGCGGCGTCACTGCAAACGCTGCGACCGCCATGTTTCCTATTCCTATTCGCGGTCTCGGAATGACGATGACATCATCTGATGCGGGGACGGCACTCTACATGGCCCTGAAGGGTGCCGGTTTTGAAGTGAAGGACCTGCCGAAAAAAGACCCGGTCATGATTGTCGTGGGGAGCAAGCCGACGGCATTCTGACATCTGACGGTGAGGCCGAGAAAACGATGGGACAAGCCGGCAACGTGCCGGAAAAGCACCGCGCAGGGGAGCGGACATGCTCCAATAAACCATGATGGCCGTTTTGCGTTGCGAATTGCGCGCCGCTTATATAAGTTCCGCTTAACGAAAGATTAACAATAACAGCGGGGATGAGGAAATGGCGTCCTCCGATTCATGGCTTAGCCAACCAAGCCTATGACAAGCAATATGGCCGGCGTTAGGTGTCGGTCATGCCGTCCAATCTTTATGGGCCGAATGATATTTTGATCTTGCCTCGAGCCGCGTGCTGCCCGCGCTGATCCGCAAGTTTCATGAAGCGAAAGAGCAGCGAGCAAAGAACGTAACTGTTTGGGGCACGGGCGGTCCCATGCACGAATTCTTGCATGTCGATGATCTTGCCGATGCCGTGGTCTTTCTCTTCGAAAATTACGATGGCCATCAGCCGATCAATTGCGGGGCCGCAGTCGATCTGTCCATTTGCGACCTTGCGGAAAGATCGGACGCATTGTTGGTTTCGAAGGCGAGCTCGTTTTCGATTTTTCGAAACTCGACGGGACACCGCGAAAGCCAATGCATTCGGGCAGGCTCGCCGCGCTCGGCTGGAAACCGCGGATCAGCCTCCATGAAGCTATGCGGACACCTACCGCCGGCTCCTGATGACGCAGACACGGCACAAAGAACTCGTTTAGGATGCTTATGCGCGAGGGGGCTAAGCCATCAAATGGGCGAAACAGCACAAAAGTCATTGGATATATTGATTTACGGTCTGAACTATGCGCCGGAACCTATCGGCGTTGGTCGATACACGGGTGATATCGGCAGCTTTTTGGGCACGAACGGTCATCGCGTCCGGGTGGTTACGGCGCCGCCCCATTATCCGGGATGGGTCGTCAAAGAACCGTATCGCGCCTTGAGCTACATGTCCGAAATGCTGGATGGCTTATCGGTCGTTCGCTGTCCGATCTTTCTCAAAAGAGAAATGCGTGGCATCTGGCGGCTGTTGACCCCGCTTAGTTTTGCAGTGTCTTCGGCACCGATCGTGCTGTGGTCGCTCCTGCGGCACAGACCTGACGTCGTGCTGTGTGTCGAACCTACGCTCTTTGCAGCACCGGTTGCGCTTGCCGTTGCCAAATGCATTGGCGCTCGCACGATCCTTCACGTTCAAGATCTCGAGATTGATTCGGCTTTCGCTGTCGGGCATTTGAAGAGCGGATTTGCGCAGCGATTCGCGTATTTTTTCGAACGGCGGGTTCTTCAAAGCTTTGATCAGATCATCTCTATTTCGAATAAGATGCGAGAGCGCCTGGTTTCGAAGGGTGTGAAGCCGGAACGCCTTGCGCTGATCCGAAACTGGGTGGACTTAGATCAAATTCGTCCTTTGATCGGTGGCAAAAGGTTCCGCGAGGAGCTCGGGTTATCGGAAGAGACATTCGTCATTCTCTATTCCGGAAACATCGGTGCGAAACAGGCCCTTCATGTCGTACTCGACGCGGCGGAACGGCTGGTAGATGACACTAGGCTTGCCTTTGTTTTGGTCGGCGAGGGACCGGAAAAACCGCAGCTCATGGCGAGATATGGGCATCTCCCAAATGTGTATTTCCTCCCACTGCAACCTGAAGAACATCTATGTGAGCTCTTGAATTTTGCGGATCTCCAAGTGCTGCCCCAGGCTAAAGGCGTCGCCGATCTCGTACTGCCTTCGAAACTCGGCGGCATGCTGGCGAGTGGTAAGCCTGTTTTGGTGACTGCCGATGAGGGGACGGAACTTTTCGAACTTCTATATGGAACAGCCATTATTGTTCCTACAGGGGATAGCGAAGCGATGGCGCGCGAAATCCAAAGGCTTGCGCGAGAAGGCTTTCATCCGGCTCTCGGAGACGGACGATTGCTCGCAGAAATTTTTTCGCGCCAAAAATCGTTGCAAGATTTGCAGATGAACTTGGTGTTGCCTAATGCTCGATAGGAATAATTTTGTCATGTCCGGTAAACAAACTCTGGCGTCCGTTCTCGCTTGACAGGCCACGACCGTAACCGAGGTAATTAATGCAAAGCAAATCTATCATATTCGTTTGGGAGAACTTTGGTCCTACGCATGGTGATCTATGATCTAAGAAATTATAGGAATTCAATGGACATCGATAGGCGGCATTTACGAATGGGTTCGCGGGAGAGGTGTGCGCATGCATCCCAAAGCGTTCGACAGTGAGCTGCAAGACAAATGTTAGCACGTCTGATGCGCGGCATTGGCGCAAACGCATTTGGCCAGGTCGTCGTGGCCGGCCTTCAGCTCTCGCTGGTGCCGGTGTTCGCGAGCCATTGGGGCTTAGACCGCTACGGGGTCTGGATCCTATTGTCTACCATCCCCTCTTATCTGGCTCTTGGTGATTTTGGTTTCGCCACGGCTGCCGGAAACGATATGACGATGAAGGTCGCCCGCGGTGACAAGGCCGGCGCGATTACCACCTTTCAGAGCGCTTTCGCGGCTGTGGTGGTCGGCTCCTCGGGAATAGGGCTGCTTGCGCTTACGATTTGCGCGCTTCTACCGCCAAATGTCTTGACTATCTCCGCTCCGATTGCGCCTCAGGAGATCCGCGCGACCCTCGGGCTTCTATCCATCTATGGTGTTATTTGCTTGCTGGGCAGCATCGTCATGGCAGGCTTCAAATGTGCCGGTCTTTATGCAACGGGCACGCTGAGCCAAGCGCTGCTCCAGCTCACAGAAGGGACCGTCGCAATATTGACAGTCTGCCTCGGTGGTTCGCTTTGGAACGTCGCCTGCGCCTATCTATTATGCCGTTTGGTGGGCATTGGAATGCAAGCGTTCTGGCTCTCACGATCTGTTCCATGGCTCGATATTGGCTTTAAGCGCGCACAGTTCACGGAGGTAAAAAGGCTTTCGCAGCCGGCCGTCGCCGTCATGGCGCTGCCCTTGGCACAAGCGACTTTTCTGCAAGGTACGGCGATCGTGCTGGGAGCAGCGACTTCGGCGCCAACTGTCGCCATCTTCACAACAGTGCGGACGCTGATTCGAACCGGTGTGCAGCTCACCACTTTGGTCAATCATGCGATCATGCCGGAATTTTCTGCCGCAGTTGCCCGCAATGATACACAGTTGCAAGCGCGTATCCTCCGGTTCACTTTATGGTTAAGCGTCGCTATCCTCGTGCCGAGTGCGGTTGTTCTCTTGATATGGGGACGCGACATCGTCGCCATTTGGACGCGTGGCCTCATCCATCCGGCAGAGATCTTTATCGGCATCATGACAGCCGTCATGCTGCTGAATGCAACCTGGCATCCGGTCTCGAATCTCATTCTTGCGGCCAACCGGCATGCGAGTTATTCATACCTCTATCTATTTGCCGCGATCCTGAGCGTCATCATTTGCTATCCGCTCGCCCGCTGGTTCGGCACCGTCGGAGCAGGGTTATCCTTAACCCTGCTCGATGCTTTCATGTTCTTCCATATCATGCGATTGGCAACTGTATTTATGGTGCGGTCGGTTGACCAGGCGCGCTCGGATCAAATGGTTCACAGTACGATTTACGATCAACTTACGATAATAGGTAAGCGTTTGTTCCATCGGAATCGGCGAATGAATTTGAGGAAACCGTGACGAAGCTGGCGCGTAAGGTGGGGGTGTTCCATCCAGGAACGCAGCATTCTTGGCAAACGGCGCGAGCATTGCACGAGCTTGGGCAATTAGGTTGGTATGCGACGTCCATTTTTTACCAGCCCGAGCGATGGCCGTATAAAATCACTAACTACCTCCCAAGCAGCCTACGAAATAAAGCTCTGACTGAATTCAAACGCTTCTATCATCCTGAGCTTTCGCTCGACGCGCTGCGAACTTTTGGCTTGCATGAGTGGGTCCATCGGGGGCTCGCTCGCGCCGGATACCGTCAGGCTGCCGAGCGCGTAAGAATACGAGGCAACCGCGCCTTCGCAAAGGCGGTCCAAAAGCTGATGAGGGTTGAGCCGGTTTCGGCCGTATGGGGCTATGACACGTCGTCGGCAGAGGTTTTTCGATATGCAAAAAATGCTGGAGTAAACACGGTTCTTGATAAAACAATCGGCGATTGGCGAGTTTACAATAAGATAATGCAAGACGTATACAATGAATATAATGAATATTTTTTCAATAGTAATTTCAAGATATCGAATGAAGTCATTGATATACAAGATTTAGAATACAGTTTGGCCGATAAAATTCTTGTTGGAAGCCCCTTTTGTGGAAGCACTATTTCAAGCCCGATAGCGAGACCCGATGTTGAGAAAAAAATTGAAGTGGTACCTTATTGTTTTGATAATATTTTCTTCAAACGCGCTCCTTCGCGGATTCGTCCTGCGGGGAATCCAGTGCGCTTCCTTTTTCTTGGCCAGGCTGGCCCGAGAAAGGGTATTCATTTGCTTCTGAAAGCATTTTCTCGCATTCCACAATCTGCTGCAACCTTAACTATTGTGGGGCAATTACAAATTCCAAACGAAGTATTTAGCCGTTTTTCAGAGAGGGTTACTTTACATTCAACAGTTGCCCGCTCTGGTGTCGCCTCTTTTCTGAGGGACTGCGATTGCCTCGTTTTTCCGAGTTATTTTGAAGGGTCCGGAATCACGGTTTATGAAGCGCTTGCCTGCGGCCGAGGGGTCATTCAGTCTAAAAATATGAACTTGGATGCAATTCCACATGCCGGACTGGCTTTGGAGAGACTCGACGAACAGACGCTGTATGAGGCGCTCATGCAGGTCATCGATCGGCCGGACATTCTTAATGAGTGGCGAGCGAATGCGCCTAAGCTGGCAGAACAATTTACCTTCGCACATTATCGAGACTCTATTTCGAATTGTCTTTTCAATCTGCTGTAATAGAATTGATTATTCCGAATATCTCAGCGGTTCGCACCCGGCCAATTTTTCCCGGCAAATGGGAGGGGCTCGCCATCGTCGGTGTTTACAGCTATCTTTAAAAAGCGTGAAATCGATAAGCTCGGCATCATAGCAGGAAAATATTATGTACGAGACAAGTCTGATACTTTCTGCAATTTTGTTTGGTCTTATTTGTCTTTTTTATATAAATACTGGTTTAGCAAGTATTTTTCATCCTGTCACATATTATTTGGCGTTTCATGGAATTGTATTTGTTTTGCGCCCATTTTTTCAGTATTACGGCGACTATCAATCAATTTACGAAGTATATAAATTCGTGCCAACTGATGCAGTGAAACTTACGACTTTGCTTATTGCAAATATTGGATTGATTTGTTTTGTCGCCTCGGCACTATACGTTGGTCGTCGGCCGATGCGCTTCGCGCCTGAAGCGACTTTAGCCTATCAAGCGACCGAGAGGCGGGGTGGGAAGCAACTTCTTTTAACCCTCGCGATCTGCTCACCGCTGATCGCCCTGTCATTCCACTACGCCCTTCAGGCCACCCCCTACGAAGATAGCCCGCTCGCGTCGATGATCCGCGATCAAACAACAAATTATACCATTTTCACGAGCAACACCGGTTATATCTTGGCGGCCGACACAATGATGCTTTCACTGTCGGTCCTTATCGCGTGGGCATTCCGGTTTCGGCTCATTTCCCTGATACCACTTGCCGGCTTTGTCGCAATTGAGACCTACATCGGTTTCGGTCGCTGGGCTTTTGTTATGACTCTAGCGTCGTTTGGGTTGCTCTATTTGTATGACAAGCGGCGGCGCTGGGTCACTTTACGGTTCGTTGTCCTCGCCGCGCTTGTTTTGGTGGTTTTTAGTGCCCTCGGAACTTCGCGCACGGCGATCCACGACTGGGTCACTGGCCAACAAACCGAGGGGGCTGAAGGGGCGTTCGACGATCCCGATCGTAAAGGCTATTTTGACCAAATGGATTTTGCGAATTTGGAATTTCTCGAATACATCGTCAGCATTGTCCCGGATAAAACGAGAACATACGATTATTTCCTCAAAAATCTTGAACTTTTTACTGCACCTGTTCCTCGTATTTTATGGCCTGGAAAGCCGATAGGGCCGCCGATCCAGCTCTATAACATCAACGACTACGGATATCCTATCGGTATCACATGGACTTTGGTCGGTGAGGGCTGGCAGGATTGCGGTTATCTCGGCGTGATCATCTGGTGCTGTTTTGGAGGCGCGCTTTGGGGACTGTTATATCGCTGGTTTGTCAATTCCAAACAGACGCGCACGCAGATCGCCGTATACTGCGTGCTGCTTCCGATCTCGATCCAATGGTTCCGTGATGGGATCCTGATTACATTGGTGAAGTTTCCATTTTTCCCCTTGCTGGCCATCCTCATCTGGCATGCAATCTGTCAGATTGGGCCGTTGGGTCGAAAGTTGATAACAGGGCAAGTTGCGCTTCACAGAAGGGCATCGCATGCAGGTCGTCCGGCAAGGCCGCTGATTGAAGGCTAGCGTCAGATGCTCGCCTTGCTTTTGAAATAGAACTCAAAGAGACAGCAGAATATCCGATTGAATCGCTCGGACCGGTCGACCGCGAAACAAAATGTGCATGGCCCCACACGGGCCATTCGCCGGGACAGAGCATGAAATGTGAAATTCACAACACTGATCGGTCGACTGCAATTGGAGCTGAGCATGACCCGTATCCGGACCCTAGGCCTTGCTCAACTCTTGCGTCCTCTACTCACGAGCATTTTTGCGCTCTGTCTCCTGTTCCAATCCCATGATGCGCCAGCAGCGCCGGTTCTTCGCGCCGGCCATTTGGTACTGGCCCATTACATGGTGTGCTGCGGGCGCTTTGGACATGAAGCCACAATGGCACAATACAAACAGGAGATAGAGGAAGCCCGCAGTCTCGGCATAGACGGATTTGTCCTGGACATCGGCGCTTGGTTTGCGGAACCATATTACCAACAGGTCACGAAGCTTTTGTTCTACGCCGCGAAGGCAGCCGGAGGCGATTTCAAGTTACTCTTTTGCTTGGACGAATTGCCGGTCGACGATTCGGTTGATGCCATCTCGACCTACTACCAACATCCAAATTATCTGCGCCTCAACGAGCGCGCCGTCGTAACGACATATGGGGGCACGCGCGCGTGGGGTGTGGAGCTCACGAAACGGCTTAAAGAAAAAGGCATCGGAATCGTCTTCGTGCCGGGTTATTTCTACGGCCATCGCGATGTCATGGCGCATCTCGATCCCCGCGGAATGGATGTCTACGATGCAGACTTGGCTCTGCGTGAAAATCCCGAAATGGATGGCTATTTTTATTTCGGCGCCGGTGGCACTTGGGAAGAGCTGACGCCAGCGATGAGGCAGATTGTGAGACTCACCAAGGATGCGAGAAAGATCTCTATGCTCGGCATCGCACCCTATTACAAAGGGTTCGGACCGAAAAATTCACGGGTTTTCGAAAGCGACGGGTTTACTGGCATGCGGGCCCAGTGGTTGGCGGCGATCCAGTCGCATGCCGACTGGGTTGAACTGGTAACCTGGAACGACTGGGGGGAAGCGACCTATGTCTCCCCTCTCGGCGCATCCTCGGCAGCCATTTGGAACGGCCACTGGGGCCGGCTCCTGGCACATGAAAAATTTCTCGAAGCGAGCCGTCATTATATCGATTGGTTCAAGACCGGCCGCGAACCGCCGATCTCGCGCAACGAGCTTTATTATTTCTATCGTGTGCATCCGAAGACGGCGGCGGGCCTGACCCAGCCAACAATCGATCAAACCACGCGCGGGCGTCCGTCCGGCTGGGAAAAACTCGACGACGAAATTTTCTTTACGGCATTCCTCAAGGAGCCTCTTCGCGTCACCATTAAAGATGGTCCGAAATCCTATGCGTGGGACCTTCAAAAGGGCATTTCAATGCGCAGCATTCCCATGGCGCTCGGTCCCTTGTCGGTCGCGATCGATCGCGACGGACAGGAGATTGCGGAAAAGAAACTCGAATTCGACATTACGGATGACGGCACACGCGGCAGTTTCAATTATTTTGGTGGAAGTGTCCCGATTCCATGATCGCCTCCCCCAAGCTGAGCGCCAAGATGCTCGCATCAATCCTTTGGATGTTACAAGGCCATGCTTCTTCGCATTGTATCTTCGCATCGCGGTTCACGCCACGATACCTTCCTGGCGCGTGAAATACGCGCTGTCTGGAGCAAGATCGCGAACTTTCCGAGCCGGCACCCCGGAGTAGAGCGCGTATTCCTCGTTTTCCTGTGCGAGCAGTACAGAGCCTGCTGAAAGCACCGAGCGATCGGGCAACCGGCTGCCTTTAAGCAGGATCGATCCCGTCCCAACAAAGCAATAGGAGCCGATAACTACGGGTTTCGAGGTTTGACGCGATAGCGTCAAATCGATTCCATGCGTCACAATTTGTGTGCGCCACCCCGCGACGGTTGTGTATGCGCCGATGCTAACCTCATTAGTGCAGTCGATGAGGTGCCTGCTCGTAATAGCGGAATGTGTCCCAATCAATAGCGCTGGGTGGCGATCGACGTCGGCCGAGAAGGCTCTTGCATCATCGTTGGGGAACCCCGTGATCCAATTCAGATTGCCAAGTATCGCGAAGCTTTCGAGCCGCAGCTCGGTTAGGCCCTTCGCGTAGGTTAAATGGCCAATTCGGCTGCCCTCCGACATTTTTAGCTTTTTGACATTCAAAATCGAGTAGCCAATCCAAGCTGAAGATGTGATCTCGAAGCCCAATAATTTATTGAGCACACACCGCCGCAACGCCCACGGTAGGGGCATGGCCGCAAGCTGTATAACAATTCGCAGCGTGTTCATGATCCGCTATCCACTCCAGGGCTGCTATAAAATTTAACACAATCGTTCGAGCATTGCTCGCGGATTTCAATTATTTCAGTGGAAGTGTCCCAATCCCCTGATCGTCTCCGATCAGAGGCCGCCGTCGAAGGAATCTGGCTTCGGAGCACGGCAGCCTCGGTGTCGATGACTTCGCGTTGCCAAAATCCGTCGAAAGTGACAACCTCGGTCTCGACAGGCTGTCATCCGGCGGATGTCAGATTATGGAAAATTTCGAGAGGAATCATCGTGATTCTTGGCATGAAGAGAATAGGAAAGGAGTTCATTCGCCGCCAACTCGAAGCACGAGGATGGGAGATTACTCGTCGGACAGCAGGTAATGGTCCATCAATTTTGGCTCTCAAATTGCTTATTGAACACAGCCTTTTGGTTGAGGGTGAAGGAGCAATTCTCCAAGTTGGCGCAAACGATGGCTTAGTAGATGATCCAATCCACGAGATTATCGTGGCACGCAACCTTCCCGCGGTTCTGGTAGAGCCCCTGCCTGATTTGTTCGAGCAGCTACAACGGAACTATGCCGGTCGATCTAATATTTACTTTGAAAATTGCGCCATAAGCACCCAACCAGGAGAAGCCGAGATATTTCGTATAAGTCGGGCCGCAACACATTTGCCTGAATGGGTTCATCTCCTTGCTAGCTTCGATAAGTCTGTTCTACTCAAGCACAAGGACTGGCCTGGTGTTGAAGGACGCAGTTTCGAACAGCACATTGAATTGATTCGCGTGCCAGTTTTTACAGTTGGCCAATTGCTACAGAAACATTCCAACGTGCGAAAATTTATAGCGCTTCAGATCGATACGGAGGGGCACGACTTTGCCGTAGTGAAATCGGCGGTTAAGGCAGGATTTCTTCCGACGATCATCAATTACGAGCATAAGCATCTATCGTATTATGATCAGGTTGCATGCCGCGATTTATTATTTACGAATGGATATTCGTTCTTGTCGGACGGAGCAAATACCCTAGCTTATAAGATGAAGATTGCATGAGAAGAGAGGGGGACAACTCCCCTTTTTCGCCATGCTGCAACAACACGTTTGATCCCCTTCAAGGCTTTGAGGCTTTCTGTGATGAAGATGGCCCGCTTTGCCACGAGAGCGTCCGTTGAGCGGGAGTACCAATCATTGCAGGCGCTACTATAGAACCGGACGTATCCGGGCACCTCCATATAAAGAGGCACGGCTAAGTCTGTTCCAGACGAATTATTTGGTTTTCGCGCTTCGGCGGCGGCGTGTTCGGGCTTTATTGGCGCGATTTATCGCGTAGCGCGACTGCAATCCTAGATGGTCCCTACAAATTTCTTCGGGCGGCCCAGTAAACCAGTCAACTCGTTATATATGTTTCTCGCGATCAGCTTTTTTCTGACATAGCCTTCATATGCGGAAAGGAAAGCACTTCCCTCAAACGGCTCGGCTGCGAATTCAGATAGGAACACCTTATCAGCAGGAAGATGTAGCAGGCTGTGGTTCCGGGCCTGCCGGAACGGGCGCTGTCTGTAACCGGTCCGCGCCGACCACCATCGGATAACGGAAGAGGCGGGCCCGGCGTCAACTATGGCTTGTCCATTTTCCGAAGCTATATTGAGCGCCGCCGACACTGTCATCTCATCACTAACGTGATGGAATTCGGTTATGGCCGCTGTATATCGTGGCCAGCATTGGGCGATTAGCTCTGACAAGCGGCGAAAACCGATTGTATCGCCGAGCAGGAATTCTCCACCGAACCAACGGATTTTTCCGAGGGCCTTGCCGGCAACGCGTTCAAGATCAGCTCTCACCCGCTCTGCCCCATGTACGGGAAAGCTTTGATCGGAAATATCGTAAGCAAGAAGGCTGCCAGGCGACAACGGCGGCAAGAGCAAGGGGCGGCAAAGAACCGTATCAATATCGATAAGGCCGATATTTGGGCCGTAATAGCCTGTCCCAAATGCTTCAAAAAGTTCAAGTTTGAAATGGGCCGAGTAGAAGGGAATGCCCGTGGGAACGGTCCATTTAAAGCTGTGTTCGATAATGTCTAAATTTTGGAGTCCAAGATCGATTGAACGGCGTCGCAGTACTTTGGCGTCGTTGGTGACAAGTTGGAACCGATGTTCGTTTGCAGCCATGCTGCTTGCGCAAAGGGCAGCACATTTTAGATATATGTCGGCCGGATCGACGCCCCGTGTCTTTAGGTTAGTGTGCTTGTTGTGCCTATCATCGACATAAAGTAATCCATAAAAGAAATGTTCTGCCTTTTTCAACATGTCGCTCTCGGCCTTGCGATCAAATCAGATGCAGCACAAGTTGGACCGCAGATTTAATATGACACCATAACCGCTTCTATCAAGCAATGGCAAAAAACCGCCCCCTCCGCATCGGCATTCTCACGCCCTGGTCCTCTCGTCTCGGCGGCGGGGTGTTCGAAGCCGTGGTCAATCATGCCCTTGCGCTCCGCGCCCATGGCAATATCGAGCCGATCGTATTTGCTGGCGAAGATCGCTGCTCGGCTGAAGACCTGCCTCGTTTCCAAAATGTCCCCGTCCACACTCGGACGTCCTATGGACCTTCTGTCTTTGGCTTTGCTCCCGGCCTGATCGGCGATCTTGTCGCAGCCGATTTAGATCTTTTGCATCTGCACGGAATTTGGATGTATCCGTCTCATTGCGGTGCGGCCTGGGCAGCGCGAACCGGGAAGCCCTACCTCATCTCCCCGCACGGCATGCTCGATCCGTGGATCACAGGCCGCGGCCGCTTGAAGAAGGCCCTGGCGCGGCTCGGCTACGAGCACCGCAGCTGGAAACATGCCAGCCTCTTCCATGGTCTCACTCAAGCGGAGGCCTTGGATATTGCAAGAGAGTTGGGAGCAATCGGGATCGAGCGCCGGATCGAGGTCGTGCCGAACGCCGGTGCACCTTCGACTTCGGCCAGCCGACGCGAAGGATCTCCCGTCTGCGTCTACATCGGACGCATCCATTCCAAGAAAAACCTGGGTGCTCTGATCGATGCATGGCAAAGTCTCGCTGAGGATCGCCGTGGCCATCGCCTCCTCATCGCCGGTTGGGGCGAAAAGGAAGACGTCGCCAACCTGCATGCGAAACTTGAAACTGCGAACGATCCCTCGATCGCATTTCTCGGACCGGCTTATGGCGAGAAGAAACGTGCGCTCCTTGCAGAAGCGCGTTTTTTTGTGTTGCCTTCGCTCAGCGAGGGTTTGCCAATGGCGATCATCGAGGCCTGGGCCCATGGACTTCCGACGCTTATGACGAAAGCGTGCAATCTGCCGCTGGGGGTTTCAAGTGGCGCCGCGCTGGAGATGGGCACAGATGCAATATCGATCGCGTTCACGCTCCGGCAAGCCTTGGCGCTTCCATCGGCAGTTTGGGATAGGATGTCACGCGCGGCTTGCGAACTCGCCGAGACACAATTTTCGCCGCGCATGATAGCCGAGCGTTGGATTGAGATTTACGAAGAGCTGGCGCGACGGTAAACGAGGCTGCTTGGCGGGCTCTTCTCGGCGATCTTGTCGGACGCCGCCCGAGACTCCGGAGTTCGTGATCGGCCACGGTGAACCAGGCCTCGAAATGCGCGCAATACTCTGTGGTCGGATGTCCTGATTCGGCGTTGCGCGCCGGGGACAGCATCGCCGAACTTTGCCGCTGCAAAGGGGGATCGTCCAGAACCTCTATTACCGTTGGTCGAAGGACTTCGTCGAAGCAGGCAGAAGCGATTGGCCGGGGCACGACTCGGGCAAGCTATCTCGGACGAGGTCAGGGACCCGCATCGTGAGGCCAACGCGCTGAAGGAGGTGGTGGCGGAGCTGAACCCTCGAAAGCCTGTACTCAAAAAAGCATGATTGGGGTTGGGTATATTCCGCAAATTGCCCAATGCCGTCCCTCGTGATAAATATATCAAAATCCGGGTATCGCCCTTTTCGGTTTAATATGACAATTGCGAGACAGGCATCAACCGAAGACCAAGAGGGTATCAAGGGCAGAGAAGCGGACCCCGATCGGCATGAAGGGGGCCAGTCCATTATGCAGGCATCACGCAAACTTTTACGTTATCTGCGAATCTTTTATCGCTGGCAAGTACGCAAGGATTTAATTCTCGACTATTTGCCGGAAGAAATCTCCGTCGAAGTTACGAATGTTTGCAATTTCAAGTGTGCGTTTTGTCCACAATCGGATCCGAAGCACCATGAACTTGTGCCGCGCAGCTATCTAAGCCCTGCCGAGGCGGAGAAAATACTATCTAAGCTGCGATCTGGCGGCGTAAAAACTGAGACTGTTCATTGGACATTGGACGGCGAGCCGTTCATGAACAAGCACTTTCATGAACTCTGCGCTGTTGCAATCGCATATAACTTCAAGAGCATGTACTTCGCCACTAACGGCATGCTGTTGACCGACGATGTGTTGGCTCAACTGCCGAAGGGCCTTGGCGTACGCTACACTTTTACGATCGACTTTGCAGCCGATACTGATTACTTTGAAAAGGTTCGTGGCACGAAAAATTCCTGGGAACGAATTCGGTCCAATATTCAGAATATTCTCGATAGCAATGACTGGAAGCACATCTACATCGAGGTGTCCGATATTAGCACTTATCAATTTTCAGATCAGGAAGAGGTTCAAGAAAGGTTCAAACGCCTGCGGACGGTTTTTCAAGATCCGCATGGACGCCTGCAGATATTCAGCAAGACATTTCATAACGCTACCGGGCTTGTCAGCAAATTGGTCTCGAAGACTTCAGAAAAGCGCTATCATATTTGCCCCTATCCGTGGACATCGCTGTTTGTGGCGTCGAACGGTGACGTTGTTGCATGTTGCCGGGATTTGCGACGTCAGACGGTACTCGGTAATTTGATGCGGCAAAATCTGGCCGAGATCTGGAACAGCGAAGCTTTTCAGGCTCTACGTGCAAACCTGGTCATGCGCCATCCGGAAAAATCTACGGCGTGCAATGGTTGCGATCTGCCCTATGATGATGCCAAATTTTCTTGGAAAAACATGGTTCGCGCTGCCCAAGGCAGGTTCCAAATATTTGGGAGGTAGTCACTCGAGCAAGATGATTTTTGGCCAATTCGGTCAGGAATTCGCGAATCGGCGAGCTTCTGTTTCAACATGCTAGCTGGGGAAGGAGGCCAAGTGCCTTGAATCAATGATCGAAACGAATTCTCCGCTGTTTGATAGCTGCAGCTGGATTTCCTACGTAGACTGTCCAGGCTTGTAGGTCGCGAAAGGCGACAGAGCGTGCTCCAAGTACTGCACCTTCGCCGACGGTAACACCTGGACCGACAAATGCTTCAGCCGCTACCCAGGCCCTCTCGCGCAGGAGAATTGGTTTGGCTATGGTCTGAAAGTCAGGGCTCTCCACATCGTGGCTGCCGGCACAGAGATGTGCGCCCTGCGACACTATCACATATTTTTCGAGCTTAATCGGTGCCATCGTATATAAGGTGGCATAGGGACCTATTTGCACGTACGCGGCGACGTCAAGATTTGTGGGATCCCAAATATGTGTCGTGCCGTAGATTCGCGCGGTCGAAGCGACCTTCGCGCCAAACATTCGAAGCAGAAAGCGACGCCACGCGAACATGGGCGGTGGGGTCCAGGACGCGAGCAGCAGCCATGTGAGATCCCACAAAGTTCGCTTCACAAGGAATGCAGTTGTAAAAGTTCGGCCACCTTCAAGCGGTCGTTCGGTACGCGCATTCAAGATTTCCAAATTTCGACCCTTTAGCTATTTCTTGCCACCCGACTAAGTTCATCACCATCACTTTTGACGCTGTCTTGCGTCGGACCTGCTCAGTTGGGCGCGCGGGATTGCGCATTTGGTAATCTTGAGCCTTGGACCGTCTATGCCGGCAATCCGGCTCGTCTAATCAAGACGCGTCAATTTCGATCCGCAGATTTGGCATGAGTTCTTTGTGAAATCCAGTCCAGTCGCATGTGCTTGCTGCGAAGGATGATTGAGCAATTATATTGCACTGCGCCTCGAATGGGCAATCAGGCTTTTTAATTTAGCCCTTAGCGACGCCAGGCTGAGACATCGGCAAGCCAAACCTGCCGCGTAACCGACCTGCAGGAGCACAGCCAAACAGGTGATCGCGCCGAGCATTACACCGAATCCGCCGGTATCGAGATGCGCCCGCACCACGCTGGCGAATGCGACGGCAATAGTGGCGGGGCAAAGCACCAAAGCCTTGAACCGACCGCCGAGCAAAGCGCCCAGCAACAAACTCATCAAGCCAAAGATGATCATGAGCGCCTCCGGGCTAAAATTCTTAGCGCCCCCTCTTAAACGGTTGAGATTGCCGTCGCAGTGCTTTTGCGTCATTGGCGATCAATTGGACCCGATGTTCGTTTGCAGCCATGCTGCGTACACAAAGGGCTGCACGTTTCATATACATGTCGATCGGATCGATGACTGTGATGCTAAGTTAGCGTGCGTGTCACGGCCATTATCTATATAAAGTAATCCACACTTAAATTGCTCCGCCTTACTTGGGGGACAAAGTGCCATGGCCGTAAATCGACCGCCGAGCAAAGCACCCGGCAACAAACTCATGAAGCCAAGGACGATCATAAGCGCCTGCAGGCTAAAATTTTTGCCGCCTAGCAGTTAACGAGTCATTGAAATCCACGTTCCTCAAGTTCTTACGTCAGTTCCTGACTCAAGATCTTGCGTCAGTTTCTCGGGCAATTGGCGGCAAGTTGATTTAAACCTTCGAAAAGGCCGGTGAGACGGATCACGCCTTTGATCACCGTGTCTTCATTTTTGATCATGACGTTCAGCTCGGAACTATTGCGCCAGGGACCAAGAATTTTTGCGCGAATATCGAGCGGGAAAGAAATTCCTGCCCCGGTCGGGATCACACGGCCCTCCAAGGTGACGTCAGCTCCAGACGCCCGTAACGTCACCTCCGGCGTCGCACGCGGGGGAAGCGGATCGGCTATGACGAAGACCGCCACCAGATCATTTTCGCCTGCCTCTTCGCTGCAACGGACCATCATCCCGATCAATCCAGGATCAGAGCGGTCCACATCGGCGACTTCGACGAGCGCAGGGCTGATAACTGATACGTACAAACCTGCCTAATAATGCTTATACCTATCCGTTATGGGTAAGTTGCCCACCATTGGCGAGGCTGCAGCCGTTCTTGGCGTTTCCGTCTCGACGCTCAGGCGTTGGGAGGCGGAAGGCAAAATCACGCCCGCCCGCACGGCTGGAGGCCAGCGCCGCTACGACATGGCGACGCTGCGCCCAGAGAACGCCCGCGCGCCGGAAGCGCCTCGCCGGACGCTCGCCTATGCCCGCGTGTCGTCCCATGACCAGAAGGCCGATCTGGAGCGCCAGAAGCAGGTACTCGAAGCCTACTGCGCCGCGCAGGGCTGGACCTACGAGGTGCTGACCGATCTCGGCAGCGGCATGAACTATCGCAAGAAGGGCCTCCAGAAGCTGCTCGACGCAATTATTGCGGGCAACGTCGGCCGCCTGGTGATCAACCACAAGGACCGCCTCCTGCGGTTCGGCGCTGAACTGGTCTTCGCGATCTGCGAGATCAAGCAGGTTGAAGTGGTGATCCTGAACCGTGGCGAGGATACGACCTTCGAGGAAGACCTTGCCAAGGACGTTCTGGAAATATAATCACGGTCTTCTCGGCCCGGCTCTATGGCGCGCGCTCCAAGAAGAACCGCAAGCTCCTTGAAGAACTGAAGGCGGTCGCGGAGGCGGCGAAATGCTGATCGCCCACAAGATCGCCCTCGACCCGAACAATGCGCAGCGGACCTATTTCGCTCGCGCCAGCGGCGTCGCGCGGTTCGCCTATAATTGGGCGCTGGCCGAATGGAAGGCGCAATATCAGGCGGGCGGCAAGCCCACCGACGCCTCGCTGCGCCGGCAGTTCAATGCGATCAAGCGCGAGCAATTCCCGTGGGTCTATGACGTCACCAAGGCCGCCGTGCAGGAGGCCATTATCGATCTTGGGACGGCCTTTCAGGCGTTCTTCGCCAAGCGCGGGAGATACCCAAGGTTCAAGCGGAAAGACGGCCCTGCGAGCTTCTGCGCCGCCAATGAGGCAGGGACATTCCGCGCCGAGGGCAAGAAGATCAAGATCCCGGTGATCGGCTGGGTGCGTATGCGGGAGGCCGTCAGGTTCGATGGCCACCTGAAGCGCGCCACGGTGTCCCGCGAGGGCGAGCGCTGGTTTGTCTCCGTCCTTGTCGAGGCTCCTGATCTCGCTCCGCATGTCCCGCCAATGCCGGCGGTTGGCGTCGATCTCGGCGTGAAGGCGCTGGCGACGCTCTCGACCGGCGAGTCGATCGAGGGCCCGAAGGCGCACAAGGCCGCCCTGAAGCGGCTCCGGCGCGCGAACAAGGCGCTGGCCCGCAAGAAGCGCGGCTCGGCCAATTTCAGGAAGGCGAAGCGCCGGCTGGCCCGCTTGCACGCGCGGATCGCCAATGTCCGCAAGGACGCCCTCCATAAGCTGACGACGCGGCTGGCGAAGACCCATCGCGTGATCGGCGTGGAAGACCTGAACGTGAAGGGCATGGCGGCGAACCGCTCGCTGGCCCGCGCTGTCATGGACGGCGCCTTCTTCGAATTTCGTCGGCAACTCGACTACAAGGCGCGCCTCTATGGCTCGCGCGTGGTGGTGGCTGATAGGTGGTTCCCTTCAAGCAAGACGTGCTCTTGCTGCGGCGTCGTCAAAGAGACGCTGGCCTTGGCGGAAAGGACGTTCCGCTGCGACGACTGTAGCTTCGAGGCAGACCGCGATCATAACGCGGCCTTGAACCTCGCGAGAGTGGCGGCAAGCTTTGCCGCCCCAGCCTGTGGAGAGGAACGCTCTGGTGCGCAGCGCAAGCCGCGCGTGAAACGAGCCTCGGCGAAGCAGGAACCGAACTGCATACCTTCAAGCAAGGCTGCTTAGGTATGCGTAAGTTTCGGAGAGCGGAGGTTCGCGCCTGTAACTGGCTGAGGAATCTGCACCAATGGCCAGCTTTTCTGATTCTGTGGCTGCGCCGCAACAGCGCCTGGCAAAAAAAAGCATCCAAAGGTAGAACAAGGGCCAGAAAACTATTTTTAGCGATCTATGCATTGCTTCTCCCGTAGTCACAATATCGCTGAGCTCTCTGAAAAAGCGGGGCGAATTTTCAGTATTCTGAATTTAACTGGGGCGTTCCAGAGATTAAATACTTTAAATGGGTTAGCCCGCACTATCGTCATCTAACCGTAAAATTAGCTGCTTTCAATAGTTTACGCTCGTGGCTATTGTCGCATTACGGGAAAATTGCTACACGTACTTTTAGTCATTTATTAACCTCGAGTGTCACGCGTGAGCTCGCCGTTCGTTTTCAGCGGTTCCAAGACGTCGCGATGGCCTTTGGGAGTTCTCCAGGGCCTGCGCTTCTCCCATCGGTCCGCAGGCGTGATGGTTGGACTGGTTGACGCCCTGGCGATCATGGCCGCCAGTATTTTTGGTCAAACAATTTATCAGTATTTCTGGCTCGGTCAGGCCGGCGCAATTGATGTAGCGACCGGCGTCGGCCTGATCGCCAGTGTCATGTACCTATTTGTCGCCCGTTTTACAGACCTCTATCGGTTGCCGACGTGTCTCAATCCTTCGCGACATTTCGGGATGATCATCGCTGTCTGGGCTGTTAGCCTTTTGGCGCTGTCCGCCGTGCTTTTCCTGCTCAAGATCGGTGCGAATCTTTCACGCGGTTCGCTGGTTGTTTTTTCGAGTTTGGAGCTGCCGCTTCTTTGGGGAGCAAGACTGGCCGCGGCGAGGGTCATGAAATCGCTGATTGCGCGCGAAGCGATCGCCGGCCGTCTTGCCGTCGTCATCGGTGATTCAAATGAGCTCGGAGGGCTCAGCGCCGCGAACCTCTTGCATCATTTCGGACTGAAAGAGGTAGGGCGGGTCATCATTGGCCCATTGGAGACGACTGGCAACTTGTCGGATGTGTGCAACACCATGCTCGGTGAGGCAATGGGACTCGCACGCCAACAGCGAGCCGAGGAATTCGTGATCGCGCTCGGATGGGACCAAAGCAGCCTTCTTGCCGAAATTAGCGACGCTCTGCGAAGTTCGCCTCTTCCGGTCCGGCTGCTGCCCGATCGTGTCGTGCGCTCCATTCTGGGCCGTTCTAGCGCGACTGCGACTGGTCCTATGTTGACCGTCGAGCTGCAGCGTGCGCCGATGACATTCGGGGAAAGAGCAGTCAAACGTCTCGTCGATCTGGCCTTTGCATCTATCGCCCTCGCTATCTTCGCACCGCTCCTCATCATCGCGGCCTTCGCGATCAAGCTTGATAGTCCGGGGCCTGTCATTTTTCGACAGCGGCGTGGTGGGTTCAACACGCATCAATTCGTCATATATAAATTCAGGACCATGCGGGTCCTTGAGGATAGCGAGAAAGTCACGCAAGCCGGGCGGGAGGATCCGAGGGTCACCCGCATCGGACAGATCCTGCGGCGCGCGAGCATCGATGAATTGCCGCAACTCTTCAATGTTCTGAAGGGCGATATGTCGCTCGTCGGCCCACGCCCGCACGCGCTAGCGCATGACGATCAATATCAGAGCCTGGTCGAAAATTATTGTTTTCGGCATCACGTCAAACCCGGCATCACTGGCTGGGCGCAGGTCAATGGATTGCGTGGCGAGACGGGGCGATTAGAGCAAATGCAACAGCGTGTCGAGTTCGATCTTTGGTACATCAATAATTGGTCGCTGCTGCTCGATATTCGCATCCTATTGCGCACCGCTGGTGCAGTGCTGACACACGACGCTTATTAAGCCAGTGCTCGGTCGCTATTATGGGCGGCTGCCCCGACTCATCCCTGTAGACGGCGCCGAAGCTCGTCTCGAGCAAGCCCTAGTCCCCGGGCTATGGACCCGGGGATCGCACAGGCGAGATTCGCGAGCCGGGATGGTTCACGTCGGCGATCCGGTCAAACCTGGCCTCGAAAAGATCGTTCTGCCGGGTCCCGCGCCGCTCTTTCGGCCGCATCGGAAGCGCCCTGCGCTTTGCTTCCCAAGCGAAGAGAGTCACGGCCGCAGCAACCGATCAATTTGCAAGAAAAACCACACACAAGCCGCCAAATGAGGTAAATACAAATATTTGCAAAAGTCTCAAAAGCCCATTCAATCAACAGTTTCTGAAATCTTCAGGGACGCCAACTGAGCCCACTTCGAAAATGTGTGGCGGATGAGTGACTCATTGGGAAAAAGTGTGGCGGATGAGTGATTCATGGGCAAAATGGCTGGCGGCTCGCGTAATTTGGCGTAATAACCTTTCGTCAAGAAAAGATTAATTTGGTTCGCGTGTGTTCGCGTGTGTCAGGGGGCACCCATTGTCGATTAATCGACTCCTCTCAGCTTTGGCCTTTTCCGCGTCACTTTGCGGGCTTGGCGGGTGTGCTTTTTTCCCCGTCAGTGGGCCAAACAGCATGGACGTCGAAAGCCATTCGTTCGCCGCGGCGCCTTACGCGCTCGTTCGACTGACGCCGGGGGCAGTCGACGTGCTCGCCCGTTATGAGCCGAGAGGTCTGGCCGGTGCCTTCACCGATCGTAGGCCGCCCTCAAATATCTATTTCGGTATTGGTGATGTCATTTCGGTAACGATCTTTGAGGCGGCCGCCGGGGGCCTCTTCATTCCGGCGGAAGCCGGTGTTCGGCCTGGCAACTTCGTCAGACTGCCTGACCAGACGGTCGATAATGACGGCAATATCAGCGTTCCCTATGCGGGCGTGATTAAGGCCGACAAACGAACCAATGTGGAAGTCCAAAACGAAATCGTCGCGAAAATCAGGAATCGCGCGATCGAGCCGCAGGTTATCGTTGCTCTATCCTCGCAGCGGACGAGTCTCATCAGCGTGATTGGTGACGTCAACTTACCGATCCGCTATGCTGCCGCACCGGCAGGCGCCGACGACCGGGTCACCGATGCTTTGACGCGCGCGGGAGGCATCAAAGGCCAAGGATTTGAGACTTGGGTGATGCTCGAGCGGAATAAGACGAGAGCGACTGTCCCGTTTGAAAATCTCGTGATGAGTCCGGCAAATAACATTTACGTGCAACCAGGCGATCGCATTTATGTCTATCGCGAGCAGCAGAAATTCATCGCTTTCGGCGCCGCGGGCCAGCAAGGCGAATTCAGTTTCAATGCTTGGCGCATCAATCTTTCCGAAGCCGTGGCGAAAGCCTCTGGTTTGGTTGACGCCCAGGCCAATCCGGGATCGATTTTCCTGTACCGCGCCGAGCCCAAGGAAGTGGCCGCGGCCCTCGGGGCTGATGTTTCCCACTTCCCGGGCGATGTCGTTCCCGTCATCTTCTCCGTTAGCTTTCGGGATCCGAGTGGCTATTTCCTAGCTACGAGAGTCCAGATGCGGAACCAAGATGTGGTCTTTGTCGCAAACGCGGAAGCGGTCGAAGTGAGCAAATTCCTGAATTTCGCGAATGCGGTCGTTTCAACGGCGGCGAATACGACCACGGCCATCACTGGCGCTCAAGCAGTTAGGGCCGGGTTTAGGACGACGACGGTCACCACTACGCCACTCCCGACGACCCCTGCGCCGTAAGATTGGCTTTTCCGGCAATTTGCTTGAAATATGGGATCGCGAACGCGGTCTCTGCCGAATTGCTTTCCTTTCTGCTGGACGTTTCCGACCAGGCATTAGCGCGTATTCCGATCGGACTCGTCCGATCGGAATACGCCGATTCAAAACATTTGGCCATGTCCCGGAAAAATGGGCCCACTTTTCCGGGACATGGTCTAGGCTAGCCGTGTAGATTACGAGCTAAGAGAGCGCCAAGAAAGCCACGATTTCCGTTTTCTATGACCCTGAAATCGTCTTATGTTCCTCCGGCGATAGAACTTTCAGCGGCTCATTCATGTCAGACTCGGCTTCGGATCGGCCCATGTCGGAGGGCGCGCGGCGCTCTCGATCAAGACCAGTCGAGCCCACCGCAGACTGGTTTAAGGCTGAAAATAGATTTGCGGCCCTTTTCTTCTACGCAATTATCGCTCTCGCTCCTCTTCCTTTTGGCTCGCATGATGCGACGACGGTCGCTTTTTGGGACCTCTGTCTCGGCGTCTCCTTGATTTTTTGTCGTCCCGGCAATCTCGGCACGGCGCGAACCACAATACTATTTGGAATCATCCTGTTGCTTGCTGCCTATGGCTTGGTTCTTCACGAACAAATTGCCGTTGCGCCATGGTTCGCCTCGCCAGAGCCTCTTTGGAACGAAACCGCCAAGCTCCTCGGCGGTCACATTGTCGCTATCGGCGCCGCGGTGCAATATGCGCCCTTCTATCATTTGGGACCGGTCTTTGCTGATGCCCTTGCTCTGAGTTTAGGCCTCGTCCTTGGCGCAGATCGCGTGAGAGCGCGCCAGATTCTCGCGGTATTCGCCTGGTCGGGTGCAGGGTATGCGCTCTATGGGATTGTCTCGGCACTCCATGCGCCGAGCATGATCCTCTGGCGTGAGCGCGAAGCTTATGTCGGCAATGTGCTTGGCACTTTCACCAACCGCAATACGGCTGCAACCTATTTCGGATGTTGCGGCGTGGTTTGGCTTCTGATCCTTTGCGAGATTATCAAGAACCGCTTGCCGCACGGCCGCTTCACCTGGAAAAATTTCTCCCGAGAAATTCTTTCCGAAGCCCGCTTCGATACGATCGTCGCTTTTCTTGGGTTCTTCGTCTGTTTGACGGCACTATTCATGACCAGTTCGCGCGCCGGCGTGATCATCTCTCTTGCCGGTATGATTGGGGCTTGCGCCTTTCGTTTTCGGCATGACCTTCCGCAAAAGAGCGGCCGGCTTTTCACTATTGTGGGCGCGATATGTGGCGTGCTTATTCTCTTTCAATTTCTGGGTGGTTCTGTCAGCCAGCGTTTCGACGCGTCAGGCCTATCCGACGAGGGCCGCCTCGACACCTACAAGGGGACCTTACAGATGATTGCCGATCATCCGTGGTTTGGCACAGGACTTGGCACTTTTGTTTGGGCCTTCCCGCACTATCGCAGCCCCCCGCTCTGGGGTGTCTGGAATATGGCGCATAGCACACCGCTCGAAGTTACGGCGGAACTCGGCATTCCTCTGGCGCTATTGATCGGGCTCGGTTGGATTTTCGTTTTAGGCATTCTGATTCGGGGGATTCTTGTGCGCCGGCGCGATACGATCGTTCCGCTTGCCGCGGTCACAGTGTCCGCTATTGCTTTGCTGCATTCTAGCGTCGATTTCTCATTGCAACTCTCCGGCTTCGCCATTGTCGCAATGGCGGTCATCGGAGTTGGCTTGGCCCAATCCTTTAGCTCTGTGTTGGATTGAACGAAGTGGCGATTGCTTACATTGTTTGATACCTGCGCGGCCACAGCCAAACGTCAGAACATTTCTTTGGATTCGTACTGGAAAGGTTTCAGCGCCGGGGCAGCGTTCGTGCAAAACCTCGGTCTCCAACACCAGCATGAATGAAGAGGGCGACGAACGGGCATCGGGGGCAAGGACTTAAAGATTAAATCTTCTGGCCATTTTTGCCTATCTCCAGGGTCGTTGACCGCGTCTTTCGACACCCGGAATCGTCACATCGAATCCGCGGTCATAAATGGCATCGGCAAGCTGCCGTCTGGCATCTTCCGGGGCATTCGCCAAGCCTGTGAGCAAGAGTTCGCGATTGCCCCATCCCGGGCCCGTGAGAATTTCAGCGGCAGGCTCTACAAAGCCGGACGAGACGAGGTTCCGGAATTCTGTAATGACCGTTTCCGCAAGATCTGCCGGCAAGATGGAAAGGATCGAGACCGCGACGCGGTTGCGTCGTACGGCAATCCACCCCTCATGCGGCGCAACGCGATAGGACATGCGAAGATAGGGAAGGCTTTCTTGCCTGTACCCATCGCGGGTCTTGGTCAGCCAGAACAAGGCAAACCACATGAACCCATCCGAAGGGACTGCACGCAGCGCCAATTCAATCGCGATCTGAGCGCGTTCGAACTGCGCATTACCGGCGATTGGGCTACCGCTGCCCAGTTCGAGTTCGGCTAGCCTGAGTTCAATCAGCGCGACGTTATGCAGACTTTCCGGCGTTGGCCAGGCACGATGTTCCAGGGCATCGAGCTGTGGCCGCAAAGCAAGTAACAACTCACGCTTAAACGGCTCCCCCGAAGCGATCCGACCGCCTATCTTGTCGATCGTCGATTCGGACCAGAAGATCGGAAAGGTCGTTAGCCCCCAAAGACATGCGATCGCGCCGAGTCCACACAAAGCAATTCTTGTGACTAAGGTTTTTGTCGCGACGCCTTCAATCACGTTCGCGAAGACACTCATAGACCCTCGAAAGGTTTGTCACGCCGTGTAGCCGTAACGGGAATAATACTTCCGATAATAGTAATTGCTGCGATAGCGTTCGTAGCGTCCGAGCACGCTCATATCGGCCTTGTTCATAACGACGCCGAGAATCCGATCATAGACTTCAGGCGCCGCGGAAAGGCTATGTTGCGCGACATCTATTTTCGTCCGCCCCCATTCGATGACATAGACATAGGAATCGATGAAGTTCGTCGTGGTCCGAGTGTCGACAACGGGGGCAAGCGGTGCAAAATCGACGATCACATAGTCGTAAGTTTCACGCAGGCGATCGAAGAGTTTTTTGACCCCGTCGGAACCTAGGATTTCATTCGTGTGCATCAATTTCGATGTGCTGCCAGCCGGCAAGAAGTGTAGGCCCGAACTAGAATCCGTCCATAGAGCTGCCTCGAGGTTTGCACGACCGGCGAGGACATCGACAAAGCCAATTTCTGCACCAGGGGCTAAACGCCGTGACACGGACGGATTGCGAAGGTCGGCATCGACCAAAATCACCTTCCCGCCAGCATGGGCGATGAGTTCGGCAAAATTAGCGGCGATGGTCGATTTGCCTTCGTTCGGCAAGGAAGATGTAATCCCGATGACCTTATTCGCCTGGACAACCCCGTTGAGATCGGTCGCCACTTTGACGGAGCGCAAGGCCTCGGTGAATTGCGAAAACGGGGAGTCAACGACGTAACGGAGAAGGCCGGGCGTCGTCGCGATTTCACGCGACCCCGCTGCGGGCTTAGTTGCTGAATGCAAGGGGGGGGCTTTAGTTGGAGACGAGGACTGGCCTAATGGCTTTCCCCGACCAGATGCTGTTGGCGGCCCGAGTGGGCCGATAGTACTTAACGGCGTTGGTTGAAGGAGCGTCGCAAATCTGCTCAAAAACGTCCCGTGATCGATGGGACCCGTGCCTGGCAATTCTACGGCGGGCAACATTGCGAGGCAATTTAACTGCAATATATTTTCGACCTGCGAGCCAGTACGAAACACGCGATCGGCCATTTCGCGAATGAAGGCGACGCCGAAACTCAGCATCATGCCTCCGGCAAAAGTGACCGCGAGGACGATCAATGTATTCGGTTGACTGCGGCCGAAAGGGCGGCGAGCCGAACTGATGAGGCGCGCCTCGGTAATCGGAAAGGACTGCTGCTGGACTGCTTCCATATAGCGTTGCAAGAAGCTACTGTACATGGCGCTATATGTTTTGGAATTGCTCTCCAGTTCGCGCAGCTGAATTTCGGCCTGATTGGTGACTTGCGATTCGCTCACCGTTGCGGCGAGGCTTGTTCTGATCGCGTTTTCACGGGTCATCGCGATCTCGTAATCGCTCTGGTAGCTCTCCGCGATTTTTTTCATTTCATCGCTGATGCTGCGACGAATTTGCAACATCTGATTGCGCAGACCGATCGTCGCCAAATGGTTCGAGCCATATTTGGCGGACCAAAGTGCCTCGCGCGACGCGAGCTCGAGATATTGGCTCCGCAGTTTGATGATCACCTCGTTTTTCAGCGAATCGGCCACCGAACCATCGGGGATCGCTTGTTTCATGATCTCCTGGATATTGCTCAGTCGGGCTTTGGCTTCTGCGGTTGCCGCATGCGCGAGGATCAATTGGCTATTCACCGCGGTCAGACTTTGCTCGTTCATGAGCCGGCCGCCGGTGTTGACGATATTATTGGCTCGTTTGAAGTCGACGACGGCGCGGTCCGCCGCCGAGGCTTGGGTCCGCAGTTCCTTGATCCGCTGTTGAAGCCACACGCTGGCCCGGCGCGTAGCCTGATATTTCGCCTCCAGTTGATCGACAATATAGGCATCGACGATCGCATTGGCGATCCGCGCTGCTTTATCCGGATCATGGGATCGGAACCCGACCTCCATCACATAGGTACTTCCCACGCGATTGACTGTGCGATCGGATTCAAAGACCCCTAACGCACGCCGTTGAAGGCTCACTTCGGAACGCGTAGCGTCACTCCTGTCGAACAAATTTTTTATCGAATTGAGGATTGCTCCAATCAATCCCGACCCACCTCCGGTGAATTCCGGGTCGTCGATCAGATGAAGATCCTTGATGACGGACAGGCTGATATTTTGGGATTTTAGAACTTCGACCTGGGTTAGGACCGTACCGGCATCAATTGGGATATCTCCGAGGAGAGATTGTTGTTGTTGGAACAATTGCACTTTGTGAGTATCGATCACCATCGTCGCCTTGGCGGTATAACTCGATGGTGTCGTGAAAAGATAAAGCAGTCCGAGCGTCGCCGAACATGCAACCAAGATAGCAAAAAGCGGCAGCTGCCGGCGGACAATGCCTGCGAGCGAATTGAACATTTCGGTGAGCGATGGCCCCTGCCCGTGCACGTCCTCGTCGAGGGGGGGATTCGGGCCAGCTTTGGCTATTTGCAACATGGGACGACCAAATTTTCAACTCTCTGAAGGTAGCACGGAAAATTGCACGCTCGCGTGCTCGTCATGCTAGATTCGGTTGAGCGCCCACATTGAGTTATTAAATCCGGCTCACGGGCTCACGGCTGTAGTTGAACTCGTTGACAAGTTGGTTATCCCGCTGGGGGCGGTTGGGACGCCAACTGGGCCAACGGGGGGGAGGCCCGAACCAGCACCTCCGGTAGGGAGGCCACCACTACCCGTCTGGCCGCCGACACCCGTGCCGCCGCCGCCAAGTGCCACGCCGCCGATCGCGGCCGTTTGCGCGCCACTTGCCTGGCCATAGGCCATGTTGGCATTGGCATTGGCAAGCAAATTGGGGGCAATATTTGTGCTAATATATTGCTTATCGGCGATGTCGTTTGGATCCTTTGGATCCGCGCAGGTATTTCCGAGGGTTCCCAACGCGGTGCCGATGAGCGCACCTTGATCCGCACTGGCGCTGCCCAAGAGCGCACTCAAGGCAGCGCCAAATCCTTTGTCCTTGCCATTGACTGCAGCTGCCGCGAGGGCTGCAACCTGCGCGCCGAGGTCCGGGGACTTGCCGTTGGCGGTAAGCCATGCGGCCGGATTGCTCTCGAAATTCCCCAAAGCGATTGGAGCAGCCGCGCCCGAGCATGTGGCATGTCCGACGCTGGGCGCAAGTAATACGAATAGGGAGGCGATCACATAGCCCTTGCGAGATAAAAACTTCATTTTACGCTCCCACCTAAGACCTATGGCTTAGTAGCTTTTATACCATCTGGTCTCGTCAGACAAGCAAAACGCGGGGATTCAAATCGATAACCTTAAAATGGCTCGAGCAGCCGGTATTTGAGCAGAGCGCGATTGGCATTATAGATTGGAAGTGCCAATACCCGTTCGGTTCATGCCGAGCTCCCTGAATTTGCCCGCACGGCGGCCGCCTTTTTTTTAGGCAACGCCCATATGTTGGCGTCATTCCTTCAATAGCGCGAGGTTACCCTTCCGCAAACCCAGACCCGTTCCCAGGCCGGCCCTGTCGGCGTCTCTATGCGCTGAGGTGCCCAGCACTTGATCTGCCCTCTTGTATACGCATAGCCGTAGGGATAGGGACGCGCCCAAAATGTTGCGGGTTCAATGACTGCAACGGAAGTTGGGCGCCCAAGAGAGAGCGGGCCTGCGGCCGCCGAAGCGTTGAGACCAAGGATCGTAGAGCTCGAGATCGCGGCAAGAGCCGCAATGCGAATCGGCGAAGGAAAAGCCATAATCACCCCCTTTTCGAGGTCCCAAAAGTGGATTGAACTCGAGAAAATCTCATATTCCGCAGGACTTCACGAGCCATCACAAGCAAACCCCAGATCGGTGTAAATTGGAAGGGCTTTTCGCCAGATGCCGTAATGAAAAAATGATGTGTTACATGAAAGGCAGAGCGCTCAACCTGCGGCGGCCGTACTAAAGCAGGATGTGAATCGATCGGAGTTTGTCTCAGTCATGGTCCAAGCAAAATTGCTAAGCGATCAGTCTCTATGTAGTTCATTGCGTCGCGACTCTACCAATCGCCAAATAAAAACATACAGAAAATTAACTGGCAAAAATAGATGCGCAAGAATTGTTAAAGGAATATTCCAAATTGGTTCAGGTCTATAATTCAATATTGTTAACGCGGTCGTTGCGACGAAGACGGTGAAGTAAATGGCGATGATAATCGCTCGTATATGCGTCTATACGCATCGCAGCCTTCATTCTTTTGAGACGCCAGTCAATCAAAAGCATTGGGATAACGACTTCGTTAACCATACCGCATTTTCGAGGGACCGCAACGGCGTTAGGCTCTTCGCCCAGGGCTGTTCAACGCTCTCTATTTGAGGGGCTGGGCAAGCAGCTGTGAGCCCGAGAAGCCATAGCTTTGGGTAATTTCATTAGCGGATAATCCCCTTCGAAGAGCCTATGCAATGGCGAGGGCGGAAAGATACGGCCCACGTGAAAGAAAGAACTTGAAGCTGGCGCCATGGCACGTATGCGCCAGATTGGTGGCAAGATCGACCTCCACATCTTGGAAATCGAGGAATTTTTCATCGATCGGAAAGCTCGCCTTGTAGACGGCCTCCTTCACTACGAACAATTGTCTGCTATTCAGAACTGAGCTCGCATATTGGCGCCGCTCGTTGGGTGTGGCCACCAACTTCGCTAATTCGGGTGGCATAGGCTCATCGGCCTCGATGTCGATCCCGATCGACAACCCACCGTTGTTTCGTGCGACGGCTGCGATCGCGACTGTACCGTCATGTGCTAACGACCCGACGATACCCGCAGGCCAAACCGGGGCACCTGAACCTGCCTTCAAAATCGCGCAAGCCGGGATGCCTAGCTGTCGGAAGAGTGTGCGTGCGACGGCTCGTGCCGCTCCACTCTGTCTGCGGACCTTTGCAACAGCATTCCTCAGGGCAGCGGCTTCCTCGGGGAAAAGGTTCAGATCATCATCGGTCCCGATGAACCGATAACCGACGAGAATACCTAAATGAGATGCATGCTCATGCAATGCCTTTATGGGAGACAAAGAGCTATTCATTCTTGCTCGCCAATCCGAGAAGCAAATTCATCTTTGACTTTTAGCGTGAATGATCCATTGAAATGCAAGAGTCCGGTATTTTCCAGATTTTCTAAGCGCGCCCAAACTTCAGCGATCTAGCAAGGCTTTCTTCAGCTGCTCTGCCATAATCGCGGCAGCGGGCTCCTTCATCAAACCAACATGCCCGCACTTCAATTCAATGACTTCGATTGAATTTTTTACATATTTTCGCCATCCATTGTAGCCGTCGAGCGTCAGGTGATAAGATCTCGGGCTGTCCCGCCCGGTACTCCTCAGCAAAATTGTCCTTCCCGAGAAGGGTGCATATTTGACCCGCATGGCGGACCGCATCAGGCTATGCTTGATGTCTCGATCGCGTCCATGCATCCAATAATACAATTCATATTGGAACAGGTTTATAAGCTTCCGTTTAGCGGTCGCGAGAACATCCCTCGCCTCCACCATTTTCGTAAATCTTGGGAACCAACTCAGAACTGTCAAAGAGAACGTCAGACGATAGGCATCGAGTAGGATCAGTGTGACCTCCTCGCCGATATTCTCAAATCGCCGGGCCAGCTCAAAGGCCGGCACACCACCATAGGAATAGCCGCAGAGTCGATATGGCCCTTTTGGTTGCAGGCGGCGGATCTCCGCCTCGAAGGAAGCCGCGAGCGTTTCGATCGAGCCAGGAACACGCTCGAAATCGGAACCTGAACCGACACGCACACCGTAAACCGGAAAATCTGGTTCCAAATGATGTGCGAGATGGAGATAATCGTCCACCGTGCCGTCAAATCCATGCAGGCAGAACAAGGGCGGGTGTGTTCCGCCTTGGTTCAGTGGCACAAGGTGTTTCCATGTGGCGTCGGTGTTTAGGCTGCTTAAACAAGTCGCAAGCGTCGTTGCTGTAGGTGCTGTGAATATAGCGGCGGGCGCAATCGGTCGGCCGAGTTCCGCTTCGATGGCGGCGGCCAATTTCAGTACGAGCAGCGAATGCCCACCCAGATCGAAGAAATTGTCATCTGGACCGACGGTATCGATTTCGAGGACCTCAGCCATCAAGCGCGCCAATTGCGCTTCAAAAGGCGTCATGTCGATGCCCGCTCGACCCGTCGTGCCCACCTCGGGCAAGCGCCGCTGCGCAAGCTCTTTTCGGTCCAGTTTTCCATTCGGCGTCAGCGGCATCGCCGCGATGAAGACGATGTTGGACGGAATCATGTAAGCCGGCAGGACGGTGCGCAACCGCGCCTTGATCTGCTCGGGGGATGTGCCGCTTTCTCCCGCCGATTTCGGGATGACGTAAGCGACGAGCCTTTGGTCGAAGCGCTTCTGCCCGGAAACGACGACGGCGCAGTCGGCTACGGCCGGATCAGTCCGCACCTGGCTTTCGATCTCGCCAAGCTCAATCCGAAAGCCTCGGATCTTGACCTGATTGTCGTTGCGGCCGAGGAACTCGACGGTGCCGTCGGCGAGCCAGCGGCCGAGATCGCCGGTCTTGTACATCCGCGTGTTGGCATGTCCGGCTTCGGTGGTGAAGGGATCGGGTAGGAAGCGCTCGGCGGTGAGCTCGGGGCGGTTCAGATATCCCCGCGCAACGCCCGCACCGCCAATATAAATCTCTCCCGAAACACCAATGGGAACCGGCTGTCCGTGCGGATCAAGGATGTAAATGCGTGTGTTCGCTATCGGACGGCCGAGTGGAATGGAGCGGGCGCCCACGGCGACCTCGCGTACTTCATGTGTGATCGCGAAGGTCGTCGTCTCGGTCGGCCCGTAGCCATTCAGCAGATGCTGAGGTGGGTTGGATCGGAGAACCGTCCTGATGATCTGAGGATCGAGGGCATCTCCACCAACGATCAGGTAACGGAGCTGGGGTATGACAGGACCCAAAACCTCGGTATATTGGTTGAATAATCCAACTGTAAGCCACAACACGGTCACGGCCTGTTGGCGTAATGTGAGAGCAAACGAAGCCGGATTGAGCAGCGTAGCCTGATCAACAACTACTAATCTACCGCCATTGAGAAGCGGAGCCCAGACCTCCATTGTGGTGGCATCGAAGGCAGGATTGGCCGCAAAAGCGACTCGGTCGGAGGGGCTGAAGCGAGCGTAGCCGTTATTGATCACCAGCTTGATGACAGCGCTGTGCTCGACCATGACGCCTTTAGGCGTTCCGGTCGAGCCTGAGGTGTAGATGACATAGGCGAGGTTGCGGGGGGTAAGGCCGAGGGATGCGGGTTTGGGATTTGTCGCCGGCAGCATGGCCCAGGCGGGCGCGTCGTCGTCGAGCGCCAGGATGGGGAGCGTGTCGGGCAAGCGGCCAAGGGCGGGCAGTACAGCCTGCTGGGTCAGCAGCACATGCGGCGCGCTGTCCTCGATCATGAAGGCCAGACGCTGCGCGGGATAGGCGGGATCGAGCGGCACATAGGCGCCGCCGGCCTTGAGGACGGCCAGCAAGGCCACCACCATCTCGGCGCTGCGCTCAAGGGCGATGGCGACGCGGGCGTCGGGCTTGACGCCGAGGCCGATGAGCTGATGGGCGAGTTGGTTGGCGCGCGCGTTCAGCTTGCTGTAGCTGAGCTCGATACCCTCGAACACGACGGCAATCGCCTCAGGGGTGCGGGCAACCTGCGCCTCGAACAGCGCCTGGATGCAGAGCTCCGCCGGGAAAGGAGCCTCGGTTGCGTTCCAATCGTAAAGCACTTGATGCCGCTCAGCCGGAGACAGCACGTCGAGGGTCAGCACTTGCGCGCTGGGCTCGTCCTCAAGCGCATGCCCCAATTGCTCGAGCGCGGTGCGCATGAACGCGCAGACCCGCGCCGGATCGATCTGTTTGGACACCTGTACATTGAGACTGAAGTCTTCGCCGAGGTCATCCACCGATAGGGTGAGCGGATAATTGGTGCGCTCTTCGGTGTACAGTGTCTGCATGCCCGGCCAGGTGAAATCCGCCTCGGCCGAGGCCTCGGAGGCGGCTTCGACGTAGCGGTAGTTCAGCAGCGCCGAGAACAGCGGCGTCGGCGCGGGCACGGCGCTGCAACGCTGGGCCAAGGACAGGGGCGCATGCTCGTGGCGCAGCAGCTGCGCCAGTCTGGCGTGGGTATCTCGGACTGCCTGCTCCACCGGCTTGTCGTTCAGCGACAGGCGCAGCGGCAGCGTGTTGATAAACAGACCCAATGTCTCGTCGGCGCCGGCGCTGCCTTGCATGCGGCCGAACAGCACGGTGCCGAACACTACATCGTCGCGCGCGGTGCTCCGCGCCACCACCAACGCCCAGGCGAGGTGGAACAGGCTCGCGGGGGCCACTCCCAGACGATGGGCCTGCGTGCGCAGCCGCCGCGCTAATTCACGCCCCAGCATGAGCGACGCTTCGTCAATATCCGATCCGTCGCCTTGCACATCGAGCAGCCCAAACGGCGCGGTCGGCTCGTCTATGTCGCCGAGCATCTGGCGGAAAAAGGCCTCGTGCTCCTCACGGCTCACCCCCCGCCGAGCCTCGGCTACAAAGTTGCGGAAGGGCAGCGGCGCCGCTAGCCGATCGATCTCTCCGGCGAGATGCGCCCGCATCTCACAACCGATTAGCTGCAGCGTGGTGTGGTCGATCGCCAAGTGATGGCTCAGCAGCAGCAGGAGCCAACGATCCCCGGCGCCGTCCCACGCCACATGGGCGCGCAGCAATGGGGCGACGCGGACATCGATGCGGTTGCGACGCCGGTCGAACCGGTCCCGCAACTGCTGGGCTATGTCGTCGCCCTCAAATGCGATCTCCTCAACAGGCAGCCGTGCCTTGCGCCAGACGAGTTGAACCGGCTCGGGCAAGCCCTCCCATAGAATCGCTGTGCGCAATATGTCGTGGCGGTCGACGACTGCCTGGAAGGCGGCCAGGAACTGATCCAGACGCTCGCGGCTGTCGAAGGCTAGCAGCGACGGCAGAAGATAGGGGTCGCCCTTCGTGCCTAGTAGGTAATGAAAGAGGAGTCCTTCCTGCAGCGGCGCCAGCGGATAGATGTCCTGGATGTTGGAGGCGCCGCCGGGCACAGTCGCGACAATAGAGTCGATCTCCAACTGGCTGAGCTTGATCAGCGGCAACAGCTCCGGCGTGATGCGGGCGCAGTCGGCGGCGATGCGATTGGGCGGAACCTCGATCTCCGCGCGCCCGCTGTCGACGATGGCTGCCAAGCCTGCCGGGGTGGGCTGGGTGAAGAGCCCCCGCACTTCGGCGTGCCAGCCCTGGCGGCGTAGCCGTTCAACCAAGCTGATGGCTAGGAGCGAGTGTCCGCCGAGTTTGAAGAAATTGTCGTGGCGTCCAATGCGCTCAATATGCAGCAGCTCGGCCCAGATGGCGGCGATGGCGGTCTCGATCTGGCCTTGCGGTTCCTCGTAGGCGCGCTTTCCGAAGGCGTCGTCCTCCGGAGCGGGCAGGGCGCGGCGGTCGAGCTTGCCGTTTGGCGTGAGCGGCAGGGCATCAAGCTGCACATAGGCGGCGGGCACCATATACTCGGGCAAGGCGCTCGCCAGATGGGCGCGTAAGGTGGCGGCTGAGACATCCTTCTCGCCGGTAAAATAAGCGGCGAGGCGCTTGTCGTCGGACCGGTCCTCGCGGACTACTACGACGGCCTCGCGCAGGCCGGGGTAGTCCAGAAGCCGGGTCTCGATCTCGCCACGCTCAATCCGAAAGCCTCGGATCTTGACCTGATTGTCGTTGCGGCCGAGGAACTCGATGCTGCCGTCGGGGAGCCAACGGCCGAGATCGCCGGTCTTGTACATTCGCGCGTTGGCATGTCCTGCTTCGGCGGCGAAGGGATCGGGGAGGAAGCGCTCGGTGGTGAGCTCCGGACGGTTGAGATAACCCCGCGCCAGCTGGAGGCCACCGATGAACAATTCGCCGGTTACCCCCACGGGCACGGGTTGCCGGTGCTGATCCAGCACATAGAGCTTGGTATTGGAAATGGGTCTCCCGATGGGCACGCTGCTGCCGCTCAGGCGTTCGGACGGGGAACAAGCGTAGGCGGTAACATCCACGGTGGCTTCAGTGGGACCATACAGATTATAAAGCGCCGTCTGCGGCAGAACGTTGTAAAAGCGCTCGGCCTGGATGCTCTGCAGCGTCTCGCCGCTGCAGATGACCCGTGTCAGGCTGGTGCAATCCCTCGCGTGCGGATGCTCTAGGAACGCCTGCAGCATCGAAGGCACGAAATGCGCCGTGGTGACGGCATTCCTTATGATGAGATCGCTCAGATATGCGGGATCCATATGGCCATATGGGCGGGCCACGACGAGACGCGCCCCATGCAACAGCGGCCAGAAGAACTCCCAGACGGAAACATCGAAGCTGAACGGCGTCTTCTGCAGCACTGCCTCGTGCGGCTGCAATCGGTAAGCCTGTTGCATCCACAGTATGCGGTTCACGACCGCCTGATGCTCGACCATGACGCCCTTGGGTGTCCCGGTGGAGCCGGACGTGTAGATGATATAGGCGAGGTTGCGGGAGGTAAGGCCGAGGGACGCGGGGTCCGGATTTGTGGCCGGCAGCGCGGCCCAAGGAGGCGACGGGGCGTCGAGTTCGAGGATGGGGAGCGTGTCGGGCAGGCGGCCAAGGGCGGGCAGGACGGCCTGCATGGTCAGCAGCACATGCGGCGCGCTGTCCTCGATCATGAAGCCAAGACGTTCGATGGGATAGGCGGGGTCGAGCGGCACATAGGCGCCGCCGGCCTTGAGGACGGCGAGCAAGGCCACGACCATCTCGGGGCTGCGCTCGAGGGCTATGGCGACGCGGGCGTCGGGCTTGACGCCGAGGCCGATGAGGTGATGGGCGAGCCGGTTGGCGCGCGCGTTCAGCTCGGCATAGCTGAGCTCGATGCCCTCGAACACGACGGCAATCGCGTCGGGGGTCCGGCCGACCTGCGCCTCGAACAGCTCCTGGATGCAGAGCTCCGCCGGGAAGGGGGCTTCGGTCGCGTTCCACCCGTAAAGCACCTGATGCCGCTCAGCCGGAGACAACACTTCGAAGGTCAGCGCCTGAGCCCCCGGCCTTTCGTCGAGCGCGTGTACCAGTTGCTCGAGCGCGGTGCGCATGAACGCGCAGATCCGCGCCGGGCCGATCTGGTCGGGCGTCTGTGCATAAAGATTGAAGCCCTGGCCGAAGTCATCCACCAACAGCGTGAACGGATAATTGGTGCGCTCCTCGGCAGGCAGTGTCTGCATGCCCGGCCAAGTAAACGGGGCGCCCGCCGAGGACTCGGAGGCGGCTTCGCTGTAGTAGTAGTTCAGCAGCGCCGAGAACAGCGGCGCCGGTGCGGGCACGGCACTGCAGCTCTGGGCCAGGGACAGAGGCGCATGCTCGTGGTGCGCCAGCTGGGCCAGCCGGGCATGCGTATCTCTCACCGCCTGTTCCACCGATGTGCCGTTCAGTGCCAGCCGCAGCGGCAGCGTGTTGATGAACAGACCCAGCGCCCGGTCGATGCCGGCGCTACCCTGGGTGCGGCCGAACAGCACGGTGCCGAACACCACATCGTCCCGCGCGCTGGTCCGTGCCAGCACCAGCGCCCAGGCGAGGTGGAACAGGCTGGCGGGGCTCACGCCCAGGCGGCGGGCCTGTGCGCGCAGCTGCCGGGCCAGTTCGGGCTCCAGCCTCAGCCACGCTTCGTCAATATCCGAACCGTCGCCTTGCACATCGAGCAGTCCGAACGGCGCGGTCGGCTCGTCTATGTCGCCCAGCATCCGTCGGAAAAAGGCCTCGTGCTCCTCACGGCTCACCCCTAATCGAGTCGCGGCTACGAAATTGCGGAAGGGCACTGGAGCCGGCAGCCGGTCGATCTCACCGGCGAGATGCGCCCGCATCTCACTGCTGATTAGCTCCTTCGTGGTTTGGTCGCTCACCAAGTGATGGCTTAGCAGCAACAGCAGCCAGCGATCCTCGGCGGCATCCCGCGCCACATGGGCGTGCAGCAATGGCGCCTTGCGGACATCGATGCGGGTACGGCGCGGGTCGAGGCGGGCACTCATCTGCCCGGCGACGTCGTCGCCCTCGAACGCAATCTCCTGAACGGGCAGCCGAGCCTTCCGCCAGACGAGTTGAACCGGCTCGGGCAAGCCCTCCCATAGAATCGCTGTGCGCAATATGTCGTGGCGGTCGACGACTGCCTGGAAGGCGGCCAGGAACTGATCCAGACGCTCGCGGCTGTCGAAGGCCAGCAGCGACGGCAGAAGATAGGGGTCGCCCTTCGTGCCTAGTAGGTAATGAAAGAGGAGTCCTTCCTGCAGCGGCGCCAGCGGATAGATGTCCTGGATGTTGGAGGCGCCGCCGGGCACAGTCGCGACAATAGAGTCGATCTCCAACTGGCTGAGCTTGATCAGCGGCAACAGCTCCGGCGTGATGCGGGCGCAGTCGGCGGCGATGCGATTGGGCGGAACCTCGATCTCCGCGCGCCCGCTATCGACGATGGCTGCCAAGCCTGCCGGGGTGGGCTGGGTGAAGAGCCCCCGCACTTCGGTTCGCCACCCGTGGCGGCGTAGCCGCTCGATCACGCTGATTGCGAGGAGCGAGTGTCCGCCGAGTTCGAAGAAGTTGTCGTGGCGCCCAACGCGTTCGAGGTGCAGGAATTCGGCCCAGATTACGGCGATGGCGGTCTCAAGAGGCCCCTCAGGGGCCTCGTAGGGCTTCGAGCCGAAGGCCTCATCCCTGGGGGCTGGGAGAGCGCGATGGTCGATCTTGCCGTTGGGGGTGAGCGGCATATGGTCGAGAACGACGATCCTGGCCGGGATCATATGCTGGGGCAGTGTCTGTTGCAGACGGTCGCGAACCCATGACGGCAACTGCCGCTTCAGTCTCGCCAAAACCGGGTTATTACCGAAGGCTTCCCAGTCAGGTTCGCTTCTCAGGGGCAGCATTTCAGTGGCGGACACCGCGGAAAGCTTTGCTGACTCGGCCTTCGGATCGCGAAGGTCCACGTCAAAGAAAGCTGCGCCTTCGTCTGCCGCCCAATCGACGAGAGCTTCATATCCATGCGCTTCGGCAAGCCTCCAAAACGCATTGGGGTCCTCGCCCTCCAGTTCGGCAAATTCGAGCATGCTCCGAACATCGGCAACCGACAGTGACGAATTGCCAGCTATCTGGTGCCGCACGGCGAGATCGCGTGCGAGGCGTTGGTTCGGTACGCCGGTGATCCGTATATGAAGGGGCCGCCGTGTTGCGAGGATTTGCTCCAGCGCGATGGAATCCATCTTGCCCGCGCACCATACGACCGTTTCCGCGGGTGGTGGTGTCTCGGCCGGTGCATCAGCCGATAGGACCACATCATATCTGCACCTTGCCATTTCGGTGTCGAAATCGGCATTTTTCAATTCGATCCTGGCGAAGCCAAAATGTCCGTTTTGCACAAGCGCCCGGAAGAATTCGGGGTCCACGACGAGTTCGTCGTCTTGCGCGGCTGCCCGAACGATGCGCGCTTCAAGCTCGTCCAATCGTACATTCGGTGCGGCTCTGATAAATTGAATCGCCGTATGAAGCAGGCAGAGCAAAGGTGCCGAGCGAACGTCGCCGACAAATATCCGGCCGCCAGGGCGAAGAACTTTTTTCGCCTTGTCCAGTACAGCCTTTAGGTAAGTTATGTTCGGTAAATATTGGGCAACGGAGTTGATAATAACGATATCATAAGTTTGATCATCGATGCCGGTGAAATCAATGGCCTCCTGAACTGAAAGCGATACCTTGGCAAACTGCGGCTTGTTCTCCAGCCACGCCGAGAGATTGGCGATCGCGCGAGGCGAGATGTCGGTTGCGCGATAGGACATGACCTGCGGCGCGATCTTTTCCAAGAGCAACCCTGAACCACATCCGAGTTCGAGCACATTTTTGGGCGCATAAGTCATGATCCGATCGACCGTGTGCCGTCGCCATTCCTCCATAGCTTCGAACGGGATGGGGGCGCCCGTATAACTGTCATTCCAACCAACGAATGTCGGGGCACCTCGGAGTGAGCTATAAACAGTGTCAAACAGCAAGGTTCTTTCGTTGCCGATCTCACGCTCTATGTCGGACGTAGAGAGGGGGTCCTTAAGACGATCTTTATCAGCGACGATATAGGCGACGAGCTGGCTGTCGGTCCCATGTCGGACGGTGACGGCCGCAGCCGAAACCAGTGACAACTTCATGAGCGCTGCTTCTATTTCGCCACGCTCAATCCGAAAGCCTCGGATCTTGACCTGATTGTCGTTGCGGCCGAGGAACTCGATGCTGCCGTCGGGGAGCCAACGGCCGAGATCGCCGGTCTTGTACATTCGCGCGTTGGCATGTCCTGCTTCGGCGGCGAAGGGATCGGGGAGGAAGCGCTCGGTGGTGAGCTCCGGACGGTTGAGATAACCCCGCGCCAGCTGGAGGCCACCGATGAACAATTCGCCGGTTACCCCCACGGGCACGGGTTGCCGGTGCTGATCCAGCACATAGAGCTTGGTATTGGAAATGGGTCTCCCGATGGGCACGCTGCTGCCGCTCAGGCGTTCGGACGGGGAACAAGCGTAGGCGGTAACATCCACGGTGGCTTCAGTGGGACCATACAGATTATAAAGCGCCGTCTGCGGCAGAACGTTGTAAAAGCGCTCGGCCTGGATGCTCTGCAGCGTCTCGCCGCTGCAGATGACCCGTGTCAGGCTGGTGCAATCCCTCGCGTGCGGATGCTCTAGGAACGCCTGCAGCATCGAAGGCACGAAATGCGCCGTGGTGACGGCATTCCTTATGATGAGATCGCTCAGATATGCGGGATCCATATGGCCATATGGGCGGGCCACGACGAGACGCGCCCCATGCAACAGCGGCCAGAAGAACTCCCAGACGGAAACATCGAAGCTGAACGGCGTCTTCTGCAGCACTGCCTCGTGCGGCTGCAATCGGTAAGCCTGTTGCATCCACAGTATGCGGTTCACGACCGCCTGATGCTCGACCATGACGCCCTTGGGTGTCCCGGTGGAGCCGGACGTGTAGATGATATAGGCGAGGTTGCGGGAGGTAAGGCCGAGGGACGCGGGGTCCGGATTTGTGGCCGGCAGCGCGGCCCAAGGAGGCGACGGGGCGTCGAGTTCGAGGATGGGGAGCGTGTCGGGCAGGCGGCCAAGGGCGGGCAGGACGGCCTGCATGGTCAGCAGCACATGCGGCGCGCTGTCCTCGATCATGAAGCCAAGACGTTCGATGGGATAGGCGGGGTCGAGCGGCACATAGGCGCCGCCGGCCTTGAGGACGGCGAGCAAGGCCACGACCATCTCGGGGCTGCGCTCGAGGGCTATGGCGACGCGGGCGTCGGGCTTGACGCCGAGGCCGATGAGGTGATGGGCGAGCCGGTTGGCGCGCGCGTTCAGCTCGGCATAGCTGAGCTCGATGCCCTCGAACACGACGGCAATCGCGTCGGGGGTCCGGCCGACCTGCGCCTCGAACAGCTCCTGGATGCAGAGCTCCGCCGGGAAGGGGGCTTCGGTCGCGTTCCACCCGTAAAGCACCTGATGCCGCTCAGCCGGAGACAACACTTCGAAGGTCAGCGCCTGAGCCCCCGGCTCTTCCTCAAGCGCATGCCCCAACTCTGGCAGGGGTAGTTTGGGAATTGAACGCGGCGCCGTCATAGTAACGAGATATCCATCGACAGGACTGGGTTACAAATTATTGCATCTCGGTAAGTTAATTTATCCAGTTGTTAACTCTAAAGGCAACCCTGAAAGGGGAGCGGGATGGCCATTAGTTAGTTTAAGGTTACTAAGAAATAGAGGTTGTTTTGATGCAGCTCTACTTGAAGAGTATATTGTGAAGCGCTAGCTCAGCTTTTCTGGCATGCCTTGCGGAGAACCGAAGCAATTCCTCCCGAGCGAGAGCCTTAGAGCGGGATGAGGAAAAGCGAGAGGCGGTTTTCCTCATCCCGCTCTAAATTATAAGAATCGATCACCTTTATAAAGACATCGGATATATCCGATTTCTCAATCATGACTTTGGATTGATTTCAATCCCAAGTCATCGTGATCGAGTAGATAAAACCTGACGATTGGGCCCTTTGAGGGATTCTCGGCGGTCGCGCTTAAAATCATTTTACGCCATGCGCACGGGGTGACCTGCCCCTGAACTTTCATCCGGCCGCGGTTAGAGTCCCTTTGGTTGATACGCCATTTGGCGCGGATGGAGCAACAGGCCGGCGCGCGAAGCTGTCAGGTTGCGCAGCGCGAAGGCCTGTTGCGGTGGAAATGTGAGCGGCATAGGCCGCCGACGGGCTCGGCGCGAACGAGATCATGCGCCGGACCGGCAAGTCCAAGACCTGGGTCTGGCGCTGGCAGGAGCGGTTTACGGAAGAAGGCTTCGACGGCCTCCTTCGCGACAAGACACGGCCTTCCCAAGACCCTTCACTGAAAAGCTGTCCTTAACGTTCGTCAGTTCCGCCCATGGCCGTTTCCACCATGACGGAATCACGATTGGCGCTGGGACGGAAAAGGGTTTTCAGCAGCCTGCTAGGGAACTTCTGGGAATTACTCGGGCTTCGGTCACTCAACCTCGAGACAAAACCGATCGCTATTGACTTATACGTAACGACGACCACGCTGATAGTTTACGTAAAGGGAGCAAAATTGACTTCGCGGCAGCAAAGCGCGTCTTGAGATCGCTGACTCCGCCGATTCTTTGGCCGATTGCGCGCCGGCTCAAATCTCTTTTCTTTCCGGTTTTCGAGGGCCCGTTTTCAACGTGGGAAGCAGCGGTGTCTGGTTCCGGCGGATGGGAATCGTCCACAATAACGGATAGTTTCTTAGCTTCCGCGCTTAAGGTAAGAGATGGCGTCGCCGAATTCGAGCAAGATCGCAACGTCGGCGGGAAGATCATTTATTCGCCAACTATACTGGCCTTTCTTGTTCTGGCTCTCGCCAGACAAAAGGACGTCCTTAGTATAATAGACTTCGGAGGAGCGCTTGGGAGCAACTACTTTCAAAACCGCAAAATTCTCCGGCAAATGTCTGTAACATCCATCCATTGGAATGTTGTCGAGCGGCCCGTGTTTGCAAAATTGGGCAGAGAACATTTCCAAACCGCCGAACTAAATTTTTACGAGAGTCTGAGGGATGTGTTGTCGAAGGTGACTCCAGTTCCTGATGGGCTTTTGTTCAGCGGCTCTCTACAGTGTATTGCGAGCCCTCTTTCAGTCCTTGGACAAGTTATCGATGCCGGCGTCAAGATCATAGCGATTGATCGCCTACTGGTTTCGCCGGAACACGAACACGCTGTGTTTATTCAACATGTCCCTCCGAAGATCTCTTTCCCGGTCACCTGTTTTTCAAGAGATGCTTTGATCGCCTGGTTCATTGCAAAGGGGTTCACATTAGTGGAGCATTTCACGCAGGTCCCCGATGCGCATTTCGATATTTGTGGAATGATTTTTGTCAGACACTGACCTGCTCCTGCTTATTTCCTCCAACTGAGGATAGAGTCTGCGGCATATAGGCCTCTTGCGACCGCACCAAGTATCACGGGCTGTTCAGCGCAGGTTGGGCAATAAAGATTGACCGTTGGCTTTTGCGATCTGTTCGAGAAATGGTCGGTTTTCCGGAAGGCTCGCCCAATAAGCGGCGAGGAAGGCCGACTTCAGCGCCGGCGCCTTCGTGAAAATGTAGTCCGCATCGATGCGGACGAAATCTTGAACGCTCTGGTCGGCAAGTGCGCTTGACCGCGCCGCGATTAAAAGCCGTGGCGGTATCAGCGCAGGACATTGCGGCGCGGTCAAATAGGCCATCTCCAGTGCTGCCGCGCCAGAACTTTCGGTGCCGAAAGACGAGGCAGAGGCGGCAAGCAGCAACCACATCTGCGCTTGCAGCGGGGCAGAAGAGAGCACGCGATCCGCGGCGGCCCGTGCAGCCAACATCTCCGAAGCCGGAGCTATGAAAGAGAAGTTGCCGGAAGAGGTGTCGAAGCCCGATTGAATCAAGGCGTCCTCCGCCCAGAGGTCGGCTCTCACGAGACCGATCGCGGCCGCGATTTTGGCGCGAGCCTTACGAGCTTCGCCGCGATCGGCCGTAGTTCTTTCGCTCCCTAAGCCTGGCCTTACGAGCTCTGCACTCAAAATCCAGAGCCCCTGGATGAGCGCAAATGCCGAAACAATGACCAAGAGTGAGCGGAATCTCATTCGAACCTCAGGTATCGCGCGATACCGATCAAAACCTCCGGATAAAAGGCTCGCGCCAAGCGTATCTTCGAATGCTCAGAAAGTCAGTTGCGATGCGCCTTCCGAACGGCTTTCAAAGCTGTCCCCGGCTCAAAGGAACCGCAAATCTTCGCCTTCGAGCACAAGACATGTCAACCGGCCTGTCGCGTAAGCGCCCGTGTCGATATTGATGCGATTGTCCAAGACCTCCGGCTGGCGCACCGGTGAGTGGCCATGCACCACCATTTTATCGAAACTCTGTTCGTGCAGAAGAAATTCCTCGCGGATCCAGAGGAGATCCTCCTCGACTTGATGTGCAAGGGCAATATGCGGCCGGACGCCCGCGTGGACAAAGAAGAAGTCACCCAATGTTAAGGACGAGCGGAGATTTTCAAGAAAGTCTCGATGAGCTTGAGGCATTGCACGAAAGAGCGCGGCTGCGATTTCCGCGCTTTGCGCGGCGTCCGGCTGCAGGGGAGGGCGCACTCCATAAGACATCAGAGTGTTTAGACCGCCATAACGGCCCCATTCTTGGAGCAGGCTAGGATTTCCGAAAAAATCCAGCAAAAAAGCCTCGTGATTGCCCTTCAGACAGATCGTGCGTTGGTTGGAGCTAAAGGCAATAAGACGCTCGATGACCCCGCTCGAATCCGGGCCGCGATCGATATAATCGCCGAGAAAGACATATAGGGTTTCGAAATGCGTCCCTTTGCGGACGTCGTATTCGATGCGTTCAAAAAGTTGGTCGAGCAGATCTAGCCGACCGTGGACATCGCCGATCGCGTAGACGCGCAGGCGCTCAGGCACGCGGGGACGATGCCTAGCCGAACGTGAGCCCCAAACCTTCCACATCAAAGCAATTCATCCAAGAGCGTCAGGCCAATTTACGGCTAATGCCGGCATAGTAAATGAACTCCTAATTCATTGTAATAAACTTGAGTTTCCCGCCGAATTTGATCGAAGTTTTTTCGCGCTAGCTTCGCAAAATCTTCTCGATATTCGGGGGTTTTCGATGCGTAGCAAACTCAAGATCTTCGCTTCGGCAATATTATTCGTACTTGCCGCTGGTCTTTTTTCCCAAGCTCAGGCCGCATGGTTTGGACTGCCTCGCATGCTCAAATCGCAGTTCGATCACATCTTATTCAAATCCGCGGTGCTTGGCCCCTTTGCCTATACGCATTTTTGCCTGCGCTATGCCGATGACTGCCGTGAGCATGGGCATGCATTCCGTCGGCCGCGTCCGGTTGCGCTTACTGAGGCTCTTCTCAAGGAACTCGCCGAGATCAACCAAAAGGTCAATCGGTCGATCATTCCCCACGCATACATCAATGACACGACCTATGACACATGGCGTATCGCGCCCGCACAGGGTGATTGCAATGATTACGCCGTGACGAAACGTCACGAACTTCTGGCACGCGGCTGGCCGTCGCGGTCCGTGTTGCTCGCCGAAGTCGTGACGACATGGGGCGAGCATCACCTCGTCCTCGTCGTCCGGACCGATAAGCAGGATCTCGTTCTCGACAATCTCAACGCCAATATCAAGACCTGGTCGAAGACGCCGTATCAGTGGGTTCGGATCGAATCGCCAACTTATCCGAGCCTCTGGTCGACCATCAAAACGCCGGCCGAGATTTCGGCATCGCTATAACGAACGGCTTTTGCTCTGTGCGAGGGCCAAGCCCAGAATGGCGCTCGCACAGAGCCAAATGGGTGTAGCAAACAGCCCTGCATTGATGAATGAGCCAAGCACCAGGGTCATAAGGCAGCTGACGCCAGCGGAAGCGTAAATCGAATCGCGGCCGCGCTTCAAGGTGCAGCGCAAGAGAAGAACGAATAAAATGAGAGCAAGCCCGATCGTCAGCCAAAACAGATTTCGGCCGAGCTCGATCGACAGAGCCGCCGCACTTGAGGGGATGGCAATATTCCCGCTGTCCTCGAAAGTTTGATAAAGGGGGCGTAAGCTTCCAAACGTGCCGGCACCAGTTCCCGCCCAGGGTGCGTCCTCGAGCATGCGGCGCGACAGCTCGATCGAAGCGTCCGGCGCTGTGGAATAAGCAAAAAGAGGATCTGCAGCACGCAGGTGGCCTGTGCTTGCGATAATCGTTCCGATGATGATCAAAGTGAGCACGATTGCGCCGCCGGTCAAAGCGCCGAGGCCCAATCTGCGAATAAGGATGACCGTAAGGAGGACGCTAAGCCCTGCGATCGCAACAAACAAAACCTGTTGATCCCGCGACTGCAGCACCACTAAGCCTGAAGTGACGACCGCAAAGGCGCAAGCGCCTTCTTGGAAAATCAATCTCCAAAATGCGTGTTTTTGGCGTGTTCGTCTGGTCTCGAAACGCTCGAAGAACAGATAGCCGGAGGTCACCCCCAGGATGAGCCCGAGAGAGGCGTAAGCGAAGATTTGGCCTCCGATCCCACCCTTGATCGCCATGCCAAGCCAGGTTGGCACGGGCTGTCCAAATAAGCTCCAAACCGACATCAGGCTTGTCGTGATCGTCAAAACAATCAGGACCCACTCGGCCCGTGTCCTGTCGATCGCGATTGCTGCACATAATAACGCGACGACGACGGCGAGACTGAGACGCGAGATCGCTAAGATGGTTGCACCAATATCAATACTGATACTGCCCGCGACCGGATGATGAAGCGCATTGGCTGCGCTCTGCCAAAACGGATGCGCGAATTGTCCGATGGGCAGTGTCTGCACGATCATCCAGAGTCCTGGAATAGCGACGCAAAAAAGCGCAGGGCGCGTCACTTCTTGCAAGAAGGCCCGTTCGCGCAGCGAAAGCGCCGTGGCAACCGCGACAAGACCGGAACCGGCAATCAGGAGACGAAGACCGAGTATGCCGGGCCAAGACAAGAAAAAGTCGATTGGCCCAGAAACGATCGAAATGAGGAGAATGACAAAACCGAGGAACACTGACGAGGCCTACCCAATCTGATGCCAAGGCGATGGATTTGCATACAAAAAGATCGATCCGCTCCTCAGCGCGCAGGAGCAATCTCTTTCCGTCACCTTCGAATCCAGCACGAAACGAAACGAATAAGATCTCTATCAAAGACAAGGGACCCGGCAAAGCTTGATCGTTTGAGCCGGATTTTCCGCGGCGACAAATTTGATCCGAACTCATGGCGGCGGGCGTGGACGAGGGAGCGATAAACTGTCGCGAAAACGCGCGCCAATAAATGTTTTCGGGACAGTTCCACGGAAACCCCGGAACGGCGGGCGCCGGCGCTAGGCGCCGGGCGCGTGCGAGGCGTTTTTCGGCGGCAAATGGCCGGCCTTTGCGAGCAGCGTGCAGCCCGACAGTGAATATGGCGCATGGGCGCTGCCTTCCGGAAAGCGAACCCATGTGCCTTTCGGATAATCGCCATCTTCGTCGCTGAAAGTACCGTCGAGGACGAGGACTTCCTGGCCCACCTCATGGACATGATACTCGAGCTGCACGCCGGGCGGAAAATACATGAGCGAAGTCACTTCTCCATCGAACTCATGCAAGCGCTTCGTAGCGGGACCTATGGGACCATGACTCAGCCAGGCGCCCGCCTTCGTATCGATCACCACGCGCGCCGTGTCATCCGGCGCAAATTGCCAGAGTTTGACGAAGAGCAGACAGCCGTCTTTGGTGAAAGGCAGGTGCGCGGTGCCGATCGGGTCGCGCAGATAAGTGCCGGCACGATAGACACCATGCTCATCCTCCAAGGCGCCTTCGAGGACAAAAATTTCTTCGCCGCCGCCATGTTCGTGAAACGGGAAGAAGCTGCCCGGCGCGAAGCGCACGAGGCTTGTCGCCCGCGCGATCTCCTCGCCGATCCGATCGAGCATAAGCCTGTCGACGCCCGGCTGTGGCGATGCCACCCATTCCGCCTCGCCGAGGCGGACAATCTCTTTTTGCGAGAAATCGGCGCGAATCTTCATGAGCGGACCATCATGGCCGCCCTCCGAACGGCGGCCCTCCTCTGGCAAGCCACTATTTTAGCGCTCCTGCCGCAGGGCCTTCAATCGATAAAGCGCCTCCAGCGCTTCTCGCGGGGTCAATGCGTCGGGATCGAGCGCATCGAGCGCCAAGGTGAGCTTTTCCTCTGCCGGTGCTGCGGCGGGGGCTGCAGCCTGAGCAAAGAGCGGCAGATCGGCGACAAGCTTTTCGACCGGCCCGCGGCGGTCGCCCGCCTCGAGCTCGGCGAGGAGATGTTTGGCACGTTCGATGACGGCGGATGGCAGGCCGGCGAGCTTGGCGACCTGAATGCCATAAGAGCGATCCGCCGCGCCCGCCACGATCTCATGCAGAAAGACGACATCCCCCTGCCAATCCGTCACCCGCATGGTGAGATTGACAATGCGCTTCAGTCTTTTCGCGAGCTGCGTCAATTCATGGAAATGAGTGGCGAAGAGCGCCCGGGCGCGATTCGTCTCATGCAGATGTTCCATCACCGCCCAGGCGATGGAGAGGCCGTCGAAAGTCGCTGTGCCGCGGCCGATCTCATCCAGAATGACGAGCGAGCGCGGGCTCGCCTGATTAAGGATCGCCGCGGTCTCGACCATCTCGACCATGAAGGTCGAGCGGCCGCGGGCGAGATCGTCCGCCGCGCCGACGCGCGAAAAGAGCCGGTCGATAATGCCGATCTCGCAGCGCGCGGCCGGCACGAAAGAGCCCATTTGTGCGAGAATGCCGATGAGAGCATTCTGCCGCAGATAGGTCGATTTGCCGGCCATGTTCGGGCCGGTGACGATTGCGATCAGGCCGCCATCATCGCTCGGTGCCGAAAGCGTGCAATCATTGGCGACGAAAGGTTTGCCGGAGGCGGCCAAGGCTGCCTCGACCACCGGATGCCGGCCGCCTTCGACAATGAAAGCGAGCGACAAGCTGACCTCCGGCCGCCTCCAATCGCGCTGCTCGGCGAGTTCCGCCAAGGCAGCAGCGACATCGATGGTCGCAAGCGCCTCGGCTGCGGCTTTGATCGCAGCCTCTGCCGTAAGAATTTGCGCGGCAGCTTGATCGAAGATCGCCTGTTCGCGCGCAAGAGCCCTGTCTGCGGCACTGGCGATCTTTGTTTCAAGCTCAGCGAGTTCCACGGTCGAAAAGCGCATCGCATCGGCCATGGTCTGGCGATGCATGAAAGTGGCGTTGAAGGGCGGCTTTGTCAGTCTCTCGCCCTGCGCCTGCGGGACTTCGACGAAGAAGCCGAGAAAATTATTGTGCTTGAGCTTCAATTGGCGCGTTTCGGTGAGGGCGCAATAGCGCGCCTGCAAATCGGCGATCACGCGGCGGCTCGCATCGCGCAAGGCGCGGGCCTCGTCGAGCACAGGATCAAAGCCGGCGCGGACAAAATTGCCGTCGCCGCGCTTCAGCGGCAGCTCTTCCGCCAGCGCATCGGTCAGCAATGCGGCAATCGCTGGATCAACCGTACCCGCCGCCTGCGCGGCGCTGGCGAGAGCGTCGGGACAATCGGCGCTGGCGAGCTGCTGCGTGATTGCGGCTGCGGCGATGAGCCCGTCGCGCAAGGCAGCGAGATCGCGCGGTCCGCCTCTGAGCAAGGCGAGGCGCGACAGAGGCCGGGCGAGATCGGGCGCCGATTTGAGACTCTTGCGCAGATCGCCGCGCAGGCTGCGGCTCTCGACGAGAAAGCTCACAGCATCGAGCCGCTGAAGAATCGCCGCGCGGTCCGTCAAAGGCCCTGCCAGCCGTTCCGCCAAGAGCCGGCTGCCGGCCGGCGTGACGGTGAGATCGATCGCGGCGATCAACGATCCCTCGCGGGCACCTGAAAGCGTGCGCGTCAATTCCAGATTGGCGCGGGTCGCCGCATCGATCTCCATGCGCGTATCGCTGCGAATGCGCGACGGTAGATCAAGCGCCGGGCGGGCGGCAAGCTGGGTCCGCTCGATATAGAGGATCGCCAGCGCCGCGGCACCGATCTCAACCCGCGAAAATGTCCCGAGGCCTTCGAGCGTCGCAAGCTTGAAGAAATCTTGAATGCGCCGCTCGGCGCTCAGATGATCGCCGATCTCGCGGCCGAGCGCTGTCAGCGGGATTTTGAGATCCGTGATGAGATGCGAAAAAAGCGGATCGCTACACAAAGCTTCCGGCGCGACGATCTCGGCCGGATCGATGCGGCCGATCTCGGCGCCGAGCGCCAGATGCGCTACTTCCGTCACCTGAAAGGCGCCGGTCGAAATATCGACTGCCGCGAGCCCATAGGCGAAATCTGTCTCCGATGTCCGCTGCCGCGCGATGGCCAAGAGGCAATTGGCCTTCGCCGGATCGAGCAAACGCTCCTCAGTGATCGTGCCGGGCGTGACGAGACGCACGACATCGCGCTTGACCACCGATTGCCCGCCGCGCTTTCGCGCCTCCGCCGGATCTTCGGTCTGCTCGCAGACGGCGACGCGATGGCCGAGCCCAATGAGCTTTTGCAGATAGTCATCGGCGCGCTCGATCGGCACGCCGCACATGGGAATGTCGCGGCCCATATGCTTGCCGCGCTTGGTGAGCACTATGCCGAGCGCGCGCGCAGCGATCTCGGCATCGCCAAAGAAAAGCTCGTAGAAATCGCCCATGCGGTAGAAGAGGAGACAATCCGGATTGACGGATTTGATCTCGATATATTGCGCCATCATCGGGGTGATTTTGGCGGCGGCATCCGAGCTGTCGCGAGGCGGCGCGCCGCCGCCCGGCACCTGATCGTCCGGGCTGAGAGCCGCATCGTCTCGCGCAGGAAAATGGGGGGCCTCGCCGGCCTGATGCTTCGACATGCGCGGATAATAGCAAAGCCGCGCCGAGGATGCACAGCACAGGTGCCGTCCTCCACCGTTTGCTCGTCTGCACGCCGAAGGTATCGGGGGATTTCTCCGCTGCAGCCGGGGCTTGCCTATGCCGCGTGGTGCAATTCTTGCGGCGCGCCAGTCTCAGGCATCTGCGGCCCCGCAGGACCGGGGGCGGCGACGAGCTTGCGATAGAGATGCCAGGTTGTATGGCCGAGAAACGGAAGCACGAAGACGAGGCCGACAAGAAAAGCCATCGTCGCCACTGCGAGGAGAAAGCCGATCAATATCGCCCAAGCGAACATCAGACGCGCATTGATCCAGACCGCCCGCACGCTCGCGATCATCGCGGTGATCGCGTCGACGTCGCGGTCGATCAACATCGGGCAGGACACGGCCGTGAGCGAAAACAAGACGAAGGCGATGCACGCCCCTGCCAGGTTGCCCACCACGAAAAACAATGCGCCGGCGGGCGTCGTGGCCATTGCGGTGATCAGTTGTTCGAGGCTCAAGACGTGCGTCCCGAAAAACATCACGTAAAGGAAGAGCGCGACATCGAGCCATATGACCAAAGCGAAAGTAGTCACCAGGCCCATCCAGCCAAGTTCCTGCGATCCGTTCCGCACGATCAGGATGACCGACCAGGAGAGCTTTTCACCGCGTTCCAGCCGCCGGCTGATTTCATAAGTTCCGGCCGCGGCGAACGGCGCGATGAGCGCAAATCCGGTCGCCAACGGATAGACGACGACCTGCAGCTGCGTCACAAAAAGAAGCGTGGCTATGAGAGCGCCGCCCAGAGCGTAGACCGCGCCGAAGAACACGCTGTATGGAAGCGCCGCCTTGAAATCACCCCAGCCGGCCGAGAGCGCGTCACTCAGGTCGTCTTGTGACAAGGTCAAAATGGCGGGCCTTCCGGCTGAGCTCACGTCCGACATAAGCCCTCCCGCTAAATTTGTTTTTAATCATAGACCTTAGCCTGGCTCGTGCCCTACGCAAGATCAATTTATCGCCAGGCGCAAGGTGGGCGGCGGCCTCGTTCACTCACACCGTCACCTGCGCCCCCAACTCCACGACGCGATCGGAGGGGATGGCAAAAAACTCCGTCGCATTGGTCGCCTGTTTCGATAGGCTGACGAAGAGCCTGTCCTGCCAGGCCGGCATGCCGGAGGTCGGCGAGGTCTTGATTGAGCGGCGGCCGAGGAAGAAGGAGGTCGTCATAATATCGAATTTGAGCCCGGATTTGCGCAACCGTGCGAGCGCCGCCGGCACGCGCGGGCTCTCCATATAGCCGTAATGCAGAGTGATGCGGGTGAAGCCGCCCGACAATTGCTCAAGTTCAAAGCGGTTGGCGACCGGCACGCGCGGCATGCTCTCGGTGCGCACCGACATGATCCAGACATGCTCGTGCAGAACCTTGTTGTGCTTCAGATTGTGCATCAGCGCGGAAGGCGCGACATCCGGCTGATTGGTGAGAAAGATCGCGGTGCCGGGAACGCGCGTCGGCTTCGATTTTTCGAGCATGCGGATGAGCTCTTGCAGCGAAATCGAATCGCGCTGGATCTTTTGGGCGAGCAGCTGATTGCCGCGCACGAAGGTCCACATGATGATCATCGAGCAGCAGGCGAGCAGCAGCGGCACCCAGCCGCCTTCCACGACCTTCATGAGATTGGCGGCGAGAAAGGCGCAGTCGACCGTAAGGAACACCGAAATGAAGCTTACCGCGGCCCAAAGCGGCCACAGCCATTTCTTCCAGACGACGACGAAGGCGACCGCCGTGGTCGTCACCATGGTGCCGGTCACTGCAACGCCATAGGCGTTGGCGAGCGCACTCGAAGATCTGAACATGAAGACGAGCAGCAGGACGCCGACGAGCAGCAGCCGGTTGACATGCGGAACGAAGATCTGGCCTTCCTGCGTCTCCGATTTATGTTGGATTTCCATTCGCGGCACGAGCCCGAGCTGGATCGCCTGGCGGACGAGGGAGAAGGCGCCGGTGATCACCGCTTGGCTCGCGATGACTGTCGCGACCGTCGCGAGCACGACGAGCGGCAGCAGCGCCCAGGACGGCGCCAAGAGAAAGAACGGATTCTCGATCGCCGCCTTATTGGCGAGAACGAGAGCGCCCTGGCCGAGATAATTGAGGCCGAGCGCCGGCAGGACGAAATAGAGCCAGGCCGATTGGATCGGCCGCCGGCCGAAATGGCCCATATCGGCATAGAGCGCTTCGGCCCCCGTCACGGCGAGAAAGACGGAACCGAGAACGATGAAGCCGATCAGCCCGTGCCCGAAGAGGAAATTGATGCCTTCGACCGGGTTGAAGGCCAGAAGAATGCGCGGCGCATCGGGAATATGCATCGCGCCGAGCCCGCCGATCACGATAAAGAAAGCCGCCATGATCGGACCAAAGAAACGCGCGACGCGGCCGGTTCCATGGCTCTGCACCCAGAAGACCGAGACCAATATGACGACGGTGAGCGGCAGCACGTAGGGGGTGAAGACCGGCGTCGCGACATCGAGGCCTTCCAAGGCGGAGAGGACCGAAATGGCCGGTGTGATGATCGCATCGCCGGAAAACAAAGCGGCGCCGGCAACGCCGAGAAAGAAGATCACCGCAGCGCGGCGGCCGAGCGCATTCTGCGCCAGCGCCATCAAGGAGAGCGTGCCACCCTCCCCCTTATTGTCAGCCCGCATCAGGAAGAGCACATATTTGGCGGTCACGGTGAAGAACAGCGCCCAGATCAGGAGCGAGACCGTGCCGATCACGTGATGATCCGTTATGCCTATGGCTTTCGAATGAACGAGCGATTCGCGCAGCGCATAAAGCGGGCTCGTGCCGATATCGCCATAGACGACGCCAATCGAACCGAGCGCCAAAGCGGCAAAGCTCTCTTTCTTTTCGGCCAAGACGGTTGCTATCCCCGCAGCCGGCTGCGCGGCTGAGGCCTTGTCTTGCGCGGTCAGCGCCATTCGCAAAGTCCTTTTGTGGAAGATGCTCCCGCGGCGCAGAGCCAATGCCGAGAGAGGCCGCAAAGTTCATTCATCCGGCATATCCGCGGGACGCATTTGCCAAGCACATCTGACAAGCGCATTTGACAAGAATATCTGCCGGCGATCGCCGGACAGGAGGAGAGAATGGGTTCCGTCAGCGCCGCGCGCATATAGCGCTTTCTTATCCCTGGAAAAAGAGGGTGCTTCGCCGCGCGCCTCCGGCCCCTTCCTCACGGCTATGCCGCCATGATTGGCCATCTGGGGAATGCACAGCACAGGCGTCTCCCCCTCCAGTCCCCTGTCTTGCCCCTCTGCCTTGCCCCCGCCCGCATGAACCGCCATCTGAGCTCCATGCGCAGCTTTATCCCACAGCTTCCGATCGCGGCAGTCGTACCACAGATCCGTGCCGCGCTCGCAACCGGCACAAGCGCGGTTCTCATGGCGCCGCCCGGCGCCGGCAAGACGACCTGGGTCCCCCTCGCACTGCTCGATGAGACATGGGCGGCTGGGGCCAAGATCGTGCTGCTCGAGCCGCGCCGGCTCGCGGCCCGGGCCGCAGCGGAACGGATGGCCGATATGCTCGGCGAAAGCCTCGGCGAGACCGTCGGACTGCGGATGCGGCTCATGTCGCGCGTCTCGGCAAAGACCCGCATCGAGGTCGTGACCGAAGGCGTCTTCGCCCGGATGATCCTCGATGATCCGGGGCTCGAAGGCATTGCCGCCGTTCTCTTCGACGAGTTCCATGAACGTTCGCTCGATGCCGATTTCGGCCTCGCTTTGGCCCTCGATGTCGGCGCCAATCTGCGCGAGGATCTGCGCCTGCTCGTCATGTCCGCGACCCTCGACGGCGGTAGGGTCGGACGCCTGCTCGCAGATGATGTCCCCGTCATCGAAGCGCAAGGCCGGACCTTTCCGGTCGCGACGCATTATCTCGGCCGCGATCCGGCCGAGCGGATCGAGGCGGTGCTCGCGCGCGCCGTCATGAGAGCGCTGGCTGCCGAGCCCGGCTCGATCCTCGTCTTTCTGCCGGGCCAAAGCGAGATCACAAGGCTCGCCGCGCTTCTCGGCGAGAGGATCAATGACCCGGCGATCGAGGTCGCGCCGCTCTATTCGGGGCTCGACCGGGCGGCGCAAGACCGCGCCCTCGCCCCGGCCGCGGCGGGCCGCCGTAAGATCGTGCTCGCCACGTCGATCGCCGAAACCTCGCTAACCATCGAAGGGGTTCGCATCGTCATCGATTCCGGTCTCGCCCGCGTGCCGCGTTATGAGGCGGACCGCGGCCTCACACGTTTGGAGACCGTGCGCGTCTCCCGCGCCGCGGCCGATCAGCGCCGCGGCCGTGCGGGGCGCATGGAGGCCGGCCTCTGTTATCGACTCTGGGAAGAGGCAGCTACAGGCGCGCTCGAAGCTTTCGCGGCGCCGGAAATCCTCAATATTGATCTGTCGAGCTTCCTTCTCGATTGCATCGCCTGGGGCGCGCGCGAGCCCGCGCGGGACCTTCGATTTCTGGACCCTCCGCCGCAAGCCGCGCTCGCCGAGGCGAAGAGCCTTCTTATTTCGATCGGCGCGCTCGATAGCGAAGGTGGCCTGACCGACGAAGGCCGCGCGATCCGCAAGCTTGCACTGCCGCCGCGGCTCGCCCGCATGATCCTCGATGCACGCCGCTCAGGCGAGGCGCAGCTTGCCGCCGAAATCGCCGTGGTCCTCACCGAGCGCGGGCTCGGCGGCGACAGCGCCGATCTCGCCTTGCGGATCGAGCGTTTCCGCAAGGATCGCTCGCCGCGCGCCGAAGATGCACGCCGGCTCGTCCGCGGCCTGTTGAAACAAGCAGACGCCGAGCCTGGCGCGGGAAAGAGCGATGTCGAAAATTGCGGGCGCCATCTCGCCGCCGCCTTTCCCGACCGTATCGCCAAAGCCCGCGGCAAGCCGGGCGAATTTCTGCTGGCGAATGGCCGCGCCGCCCATGTCGAGCCGCATGATCCGCTCGCGCGTGAAAACTTTCTTGCGGTCGGCGAGATTGTCGGCCGCGCGTCGGCGGCGCGCATTCTGCTCGCGGCGCCGCTGACCCTTGCGGAGATCGAAGAGATTGCAGCCGCGAAGATCATAACGAAGGAAGAGCTGAGCTTCGATCCCGCGCGCGGACAAATGCAGGCGCGCCGGCAAAGGCGGCTCGGCGCGCTTGTGCTGGCCGAACAAAAGCTGCGCGCAGAAGGGCCGGAGGCGGCGGCTCTGCTCGCCGAAGGTCTGGCGAAACTCTGTTTCGAGAAACTGCCCTGGACCAAACCGCTCAACCAATGGCGCGATCGCATCCTCTTTCTGCGCGCGGTCGAAGGCAATGCGGACTGGCCCGATCTCTCGGATGAGGTTTTACGCGCGAGCGCGGCGGATTGGCTCGCGCCCTTTCTTGAAGGCAACACGGGTCTTGCAGAGATCAGCGCCGCGGATCTTGACGCTGCGCTGAAGGCGCGCCTGCCTTGGGAATTGCAGCGCCGGCTCGAAGCCGAAGCGCCGACGCATTTCGAGACGCCGGCCGGCTCAAACATCGCGCTCGATTATGGCGCCGAAGGCGGGCCGCTCTTATCCGTGCGCGTGCAGGAGCTTTATGGGCTCAGCGAGCATCCCTCGATCGCCAAGGGCAAAGTGGCGCTCACTTTGGAGCTTCTGTCGCCGGCACAGCGGCCGATCCAGATCACGAAAGATCTGCCGGGCTTTTGGCGCGGCTCCTGGGCATCGGTGAAGACGGAAATGAAAGGCCGCTATCCGCGCCACCTCTGGCCCGATGATCCCACGCAAGCGCAGGCAACGACGCGGGCAAAGCCTAGGGGGACGTGAGGGGCGCCCCTTCTCCCGATTGCGGCAGAAGATGGCATGCGAAGCGTGACGGATGGGGTCTCATAAAGTTCTTGAGGTCACCCCACCCGACTGCTTCGCAGCCACCCTCCCCTGAAGGGGAGGGATTCGCGCGGCAATTATGCGTGCCTTCGACGCTGCCCGCTCTCGCCCTTTCCTGCGGCCATACTCGGAGGCGACATGGTTTCCATGTTAGGATCGCCGCGTCGCGTGAAACCTGACGGAGGCGGCGATGCGGGTCTTTTTGGGCATTATTCTCGGGTTTTTTCTAACTCTTGGCCTCGCCTATGTCGCCGATAATGGCCGCCACGCGGTCTGCCCCGCGGCCGAGGGGCGTCCGCTCGTCAATTGGGACGAGGTGAACCTCAGGTTCAAAGACATTTCCGCCGCGGTCGAGGCCGGCTGGCACAAGCTGACCAAGCATCTCCCTCACTGAGCGGCGAGCCCCTGCCCCCGCGCTCCATTGCGCTGCGGCACGCGAGCCCTTATAAGGCCCGCTGCGGCCGTTTCCGACACCCCTGGAGGCGCAGGCCGCACCCATAAACATCAAAGGACACCGAAATGGCCGAAGTGAAAACTCTCGCGGCCACGGTGCGCAGTGGGACCGGCAAGGGGGCCGCCCGCAGCGTTCGCCGTGAAGGCCGCATACCAGCCGTCATTTATGGCGGCGGCGACAAAGCCGAGCCGATCGCGCTCGATTATCGCGATCTCAACAGGCTCATCTACGCCGGGCATTTTCTGACGACGATCTTCGACATCGATGTCGCCGGCACCAAGCAGCGCGTGATCCCGCGCGACTATCAGCTCGATCCGATCAAGGATCTGCCTCTCCACATCGATTTCCTGCGCCTGAAGATGGGCACGACCTTGCGCGTCGAGGTGCCGGTCCATTTCATCAATCAGGACATCTGCCCCGGCCTCAAAAAGGGCGGCTCGCTGAATGTCGTGCGCCATGTCATCGAATTGCGGGTGCCAGCCGAGGCGATCCCGGATGCGATCACGGTTGATCTGACCACGCTCGATATTGCCGAGTCGCTGCATATTTCGGCGGTCACTCTGCCGCCCGGCTGCAAGCCGACGATCGCCGACCGCGATTTCACCATCGCGACTTTGGTGCCGCCGATCGTCGTGGCGGAGACTCCGGCTGCTGCCGCTGCTGCTGCCGCCGCGCCGGCCAAGGGCGGCAAGCCTGCGGCGGCGGCAAAACCCGCGGCAGCAGCGGCAAAGCCCAAGAAGTAAACTTATATTTGCGGCATAGCCGCGGCAGCGCGTTCACCCTCCCCCTTGTGGGGAGGGTCGGACCGCTTAGGCGGTCCGGGCTGGGGGTCATCAAACTCAGCGGTGATGCCCAAGTCCCACCCCTGACCTCTCCCCACAAGGGGGAGGGGAACGCGTGCCAGCCTTCGCACGCCCTTTCGCCTTTCGTTGCGGTCGCATCGCCATGAAGCTCTTCGTCGGCCTCGGCAATCCCGGCCGCGCCTATGCCGGAAACCGCCACAACATCGGCTTCATGGTCGTGGACACGCTGGCGCGCGAGCATCGGTTCCCGCCCTTCCGCGTCCGCTTCAAGGGTCTTGCCAGCGAGGCGGCGCTCGCCGGCGAAAAACTGATTTTGCTGAAGCCGGAAACCTATATGAACGAATCCGGCCGCGCGGTCCAAGAAGCGGCGCGCTTCTATAAGATCACGCCTGAAAACATCGTCGTCTTTCACGACGAACTCGATCTCGCGCCCGGCAAGCTCCGCGTAAAACTCGGCGGCGGCAATGCCGGACACAACGGGCTGCGTTCGATTACCGAGGCGATCGGCAATGACTATCGCCGCGTGCGGATCGGCATCGGCCATCCCGGCGACAAAGACCGGGTGCATGATTATGTGCTCTCCGATTTCGCCAAGAGCGAAACCGCCTGGGTCGAATCCCTTTGCCTGACGATCGCTGCCAATGCCGAGCTTCTCGTGAAAGGCGAGGATGCGACCTTCCAGAACAAGGTCCATCTCGCCATGGTGGCTGCCGGCTTCGCCAAGGAGGGGCTGTTTTAGCCCATTGATGGCGCCGCGACCTCGAAACCGTCGGTGACATATATGGATGACACGATCAGGCCCGGTGAGACGACGATCGAACTGCCGGCGACATATGATGCATCGATCTATTTTATCGGGCGCATTCGCACGCCCTGGCAGGAGCGCGGGCAATGTCCGCGCCAAGGCGATCGTAACGACGGTCCCGAATGCCGCATCGAAATCGATCCGCGCTGGCGCCAGGCGCTTGCCGGAATCGAGCGCTACAGAGAATTGCAGATTCTCTATTGGATGAATTTCGCCCGCCGCGATCTCGTGCTGCAAATGGCACGCTCGCGCAATGACGCGTCAGGCACTTTTGCGCTGCGTTCGCCGGCGCGCCCCAATCCGATCGCCTCCTCCCTCGTGACGCTGCTGCGCGTCGAAGACTATGCGCTCATCGTCAAAGGTCTCGATTGCCTCGACCAAACGCCGCTCGTCGATGTCAAACCGAATTACGAGGCGGTCCTCACTCCTTAAGGATTTGGGCGTCACGCGATCACGCGCGAAAGGCAGCGGTCTCATGCTTGGGTTCGCGGATCACCGAGGCGGCCGGCACATCGAGCGTCCAGCACACGCCGCCGGGCGCGAATTGGGCCTGTGACCTGCCGCCGAGCGCCTGCCCGGTGATCCGATCCATGACCATATGGCCGAAGCCTTTATGGCTCGGCAGCGCAACCGGCGGGCCGCCGCGCTCCTCCCAGCGCATCTGCATGCGGCGGGTATTATTTTCATCCATCATGAGCTGCCAAGAGACCGTCACCGTCCCTTGGCTCACCGAAAGCGCACCGAATTTCGCGGCATTGGTGGAAAGCTCGTGCAACGCGATGCCGATATTCTGCGCCGCTTCCGGCTTGAGAATGAGGTCAGGCCCTTCGAGATGGATGCGTGTGCCGAAGAGATCACTATAATGTTGCAATTGAGAGCGGATCAATTGCACCAGCGAGGCGCCGGCCCAATCATCGCTCGAAAGAAGATCATGCGAACCGGCAAGGCCGCTCAGCCTTTCGCTGAAACGGACGACGAATTCTTCCGGCGTGGTCAACAGCGACAGCGATTGGCGCGCCATGGCCTGAATCACCGCCAGCAGATTTTTCGATCGATGCGTCAACTCACGCATCAGAAACCGGACATGCGCCTCGCGCTGCGTCTGCGCGGTGATGTCACGGATGATCAGCGACCCGCCGACGAGGCTGCCGTCGAGGCCGCGCACCGGCGCGCCGCGAATCCACACATCGATCGTCTGTCCATCCTTGCGCCGCCGCTGTGTCTGATATTCGATCGCTTCCCCGTTCATCAGCCGCTGCATGATCGCGCGTCGTTCGGGCAGGAGCTGGCTCGGCACGAGGAAATCCGTCTTGCGGCCGAGGACCTCCTGTGCCGTATAACCGAACAGCTGCTCCGCACCGCTGTTCCAAGTGAGAATCGTATCGGAAAAATCGACGCTCACGATCGCATCGATCGAGGAGGCGACGATCGCTGCGAGCTGGGCGTTGCGCAGATCGGCCTGTTTGCGTTCGGTAATGTCGAGGCTCAGACAGAGAATGCGCTCGAGCCGTCCCGACGGCCCTTTGATGAATTTGCCGCGCGCCGTTATCCAGTGAATCGCCCCGTCCGGCAGGAGAATGCGAAAATCGCGGTCGAACACGCCGCCGTCGGCGACGAGAGAATGGTAATATTCGGCAAGGCCCAGCCTATCGTCGGGATGCAAATGGCGCGCGATGAGCTCTGAATCGAAAGCCGCGTCGGCGGCATCTGCCGGCAGATGAAACAATTCGGCGAATTTTTCCGACCAGAGCGCGCGACCGCTGACAAGGTTCCAATCGAAGACGGCGAGACCGCCGGCATCCTGGGCAAGCTGCAAGCGCGCCTCGGCATCATGCAAAGCGGCCCCCATTCTGCGCAGACGCAGCAAGGAGCGCACGAAGCTCACGAGCTCGAGCGGCTCGAACGGCTCGATCAGATAGCCATTGATCGTCGTGTCCAAGCTCGCTTCAGAAAGATCTTCGCTGCTGCGTGCCGTGCGCAATATCGACGCCGTCGGATTGCGCTGCTTGATCGTCTGGCAAAGCGTCGTGCCCTCGATCTGATGGCCGTTGGTATCGACGACGATGACATCGAAACTGCCGATGTCGAAATCACGCAAGGCCTCAGCACCCGATGCAGCCGCACTCACATTCCAACCGGCGCCTTCGAGAAGGCGCAGTTTGGCGTCGCGAGATATGTCATCCCGATCGAGGACCAGGAGATTAGCTAGACTTTCCATGCGCTGATGGCTGCGGAGCTGCGGCTGACCTTGCTGGAACGATCAGCACTTATCGTCGCGCAAGGCAAGATCAAGCGTGCCGCCGCCGATCTTGCGCTTGCGCGCCATTCAAAGGATTGGCCGGATCCCAGTTGTAGCCGATGGTTTCGAAACGCATTGTGAAGGCGTCGACCAATAACAAGCGGCCGACGAGGCTTTCGCCGAAGCCGACGATTTCACGGATGACTTCAAGTGCCATCAATGCGCCGAGGACGCCGGCCAGTGCGCCAATGACGCCGGCCTCGGCACAGGCCGGCACAGCCCCCGGTGGCGGCGGCTCGGGAAAGAGGCAGCGATAGGTCGGGTTGGGCGCGCCGGCCGCGTCCATTTCATAGGGCCGCAATGTCGTCAGCGAGCCGTCGAAGGCGCCGATCGCGGCCGTCACCAGCGGACGCTGTTCATAAAAGCACGCATCGGCGACGAGATAACGCGTCGCAAAATTATCCGAGCCGTCGGCGATGATCCCAAAATCCCTGATCAGGCCACAGGCATTGTCCGCATCGAGGCGCAGATTATAGGGTGTGACCTTCACATGCGGATTGAGCCTGGCGACGACCTCGGCGGCGCATTCCACTTTCGAACGACCGATATCGGCGGTTGCGTAGAGCACTTGGCGCTGCAGGTTCGACAATGACACGCTATCATCGTCGACAATGCCCAATTCGCCGATCCCGGCGGCAGCGAGATATTGGATGAGCGGCGCCCCGAGCCCTCCCGCGCCAATGACAAGAACACGGGCCGCCTTCAGCTTCTGCTGGCCCGGGCCGCCGACGTCGCGCAGCACGAGATGGCGCGCATAGCGCTCGATTTCTTCCGAGGAAAACATGGCGTCCTTCTAAAACTAAGGCGCGAGAAAATCGAGGCGAAAGATAAATTGCTTGCTTTTCAAGCCCGGCGGCCCCGTGGACGAGCACCGATTAAGGCTTACCCCAACGCGTTCGATCCGTCTAAGGTTCCGCATTCCTTCCGTGGCGGTCCCGGCACTGCGCGGCAACCGCCAGGCCGACAAGTGGGCCGCGACCCGAAAAGGAGGCGCCTTGGTGAAATATGCCTTCCTCGCCGCAGCAACCGCCCTCCTCGTCCTGGCAGGGAGGCCTGAGTTCGACCTTGCTGCCGCGAGTCTCTTCTATGCGGGAGACGGCCATTTCATCGGCAATGAGCCGGCTGGCATCATCGCACGCGACGCGGCAAGACTTGCTCCTTTGCTTCTCTTCGCCGGTCTGTTGCTTCTTTACATCGGGCGCAGGCTCGGCCTTGTCGCCGCCTCGCATGCGCCGGACCGCCGCAGCATGCTGTTTTTGGTTCTGTCGCTGGCCCTGGGGCCGGGCCTGCTCGTCGATGGTGTTTTGAAGGACCATATGCATCGGCCGCGCCCGGTCCAAATTCACGAATTTGGCGGCAGGCTCAGCTTCGAGCCCTTTTACTACGCAAGCGGCAGTTGCCGGCGCAATTGCTCCTTCCCTTCCGGGGAAACTGCGGCCGCCTTCTGGACCATGGCGCCCGCGAGCCTCGCGCCCCTGCCGATGCGGCCGCTCTTGGTCGGCCTTGCCCTTGTCTTCGGTCTTGCAACCGGTGGGCTACGCATGGCCTTCGGCGGCCATTTCCTTTCCGATGTCCTCTGTGCGGGGCTGTTGACCCTCGCCCTCATCGGCATGTTACGGCGGCTCTTGAGGCTTTCGACGCCCCCGCCGCAAAACACCTCTTCATAATTCTAAGCCGCAGATCGGGCTATCGGCTCAGCTGCTTCAGCGCCTGGCGGATCAGTGCCGCGGCATCGGCCGTGTCGCCCAAAGCCTGACGCGCACCACCGACGGCATCGGCCGCCTGCGGCCGGCCGTAGCCAAGCGTGAGAAGGGCGGCAATGGCATCTTGCGCGGCAGGCGGCTCAGCTGCTGCGCCGACATCGGCCGCGCCTGCTTGCGCTTGGCTTAGCACAGCTCCCCCCGGCGCCTTGTCCTTGAGCTCCGTGACCAGGCGGGCGGCGAGCCGCGGCCCAATGCCCGGCGCCCGCGCGATTTGCACCTTATCTTGCCGGACGATTGCCGCGGCAAGCTCCTCTGCGCTCATGGCGCCGAGAACAGCGAGCGCGACTTTGGCGCCGACCCCTTGCACGGTCTGCAGCAGCCGAAACCACTCCCGCTCCGCCTCGGTGATGAAACCATAGAGCCTTATCGAATCCTCGCGCACATGGGTTTCGATGGCGAGTTTCGCCGGCTCGCCGACCTGCCGCAAATGCGACAATGTGCGGGTGGAACAATGCACGAGATAGCCGACGCCATGCACGTCGAGGATGATGAAGTCCTCGCCGATCGTGTCGATCACGCCATTGAGCTTGCCGATCATGTGCCGCCAGCTCAATTCACATGTTTAACGCAGGACCTTGTCGGAAAAGCCCACGAGCTTCTCCAACGCGTGCGCATGGGTTCCACGGTATCGCGCATGGGTGATGGCAACCGCGAGCGCGTCTGCCGCATCGGCTGCGAGCTTTTGCGGCGCGTCCACCTGCCATTTCGGCAGCAGCACTTTGACCATCATGGCGATCTGTGTCTTTTCCGCATGGCCGGCCCCGACCACCGTCTTCTTGACGAGATTGGCGGCATATTCGACCACCGGCACGCCAGCGAGCGCCGGCACGACGAGGGCTATGCCGCGCGCCTGGCCGAGCTTCAATGTCGATTGCGGATCTCTGTTGACGAAGACTTCCTCGATCGCCGCTTCGTCGGGCCGGTAGCCGGCTACGATCGCGGCAAGGCCTTCATGCAATGCGCGCAAACGGCCGGCGAGCGGCGCCTTGTCGTTCGAACGAACCGTCCCGCTCGCGACATAAATGAGCCGCGAGCCGGCGAGTTCGACGATCCCCCAGCCCATATTGCGCAAGCCGGGATCAATGCCGATGATGCGAATCGCGATAGCTTCCATAAAGGCTGTTTAGCGCGTCTGACGCGATTTGACACCTTCGTCCTATATCTATCCGGAGGCGCGGCTCTGGCGCACTCCACGCCAGAGCCGTGCCTTGCCACGAGCGATGTCAGACCAAACATATCCCGGCGCCCGAACGTTTGCTTCGAGCATCAATTATCGATCAGCATGCGTTTCAAGAGATCGACTTCCTCGGACAGCTTGCCGTCGGCCTTTGCGAGCGCCTCGATCTTGCGGACGGCATGCAGCACGGTCGTATGATCTCTGCCGCCGAAGCGGCGGCCGATCTCCGGCAGCGAGCGCGGGGTGAGCACTTTCGCGAGATACATCGCGATCTGCCGCGGCCGCACCACATTGGCGGTTCGTCGTGCCGACAGAATGTCGGCGCGCGTGACATTATAATGGCTCGCCACGAGCTTCTGAATCTCCTCGATCTTCACCCGTTTCGGCTCGCGTGTGCGGATGAGATCGCGGATGGCGGGCTCTGCCGTTTCGACGGAGAGCGGCTGGCCGGTGAGCGAGGTATGAGCGACGAGCCGATTGACGGCACCATCGAGATCGCGGCCATTCGTCTGAATGACGCTCGCCACATAAGCGATGACGGGCAAGGGAATGTCGAAACTGGGATGCAGAAGCTTTGCCGCGGCAACCCGCGCCTCGAGCAATTTGACCCGCAGCGGTTCATCGAGTGCGCCCATTTCGATACAAAGACCGCCGGCGAAGCGCGAACGAACGCGTTCGTCGAGGCTCTCGAGATCCGCCGGCGGGCGATCGGCTGCGATCACGATCTGCCGGCGCGCATCGATCAAGGCGTTGAGCGTGTGGCAGAACTCCTGCTGGATGGATTTGCCCTGAAGGAATTGCACATCGTCGATCACGAGAAGATCGATCGCGCGCAATTTCTCTTTGAAGGCGATCGCCGTTTGCGCTTTGAGGGCGCAAACGAAGCCATGCATGAATTTCTCTGCCGTGAGATAGATGACGCGCCGCTTGGCACTCGTCGCAGCATGAGCGATCGCCTGCAACAGATGCGTCTTGCCGAGCCCGACCGCAGCATGGATATAGAGCGGATTGAAGGGGAGCGGATCACCGCTTCCGGCAAAAGCCACGTTTTGTGCCGCAGCATAGGCGAGCTGGTTCGAGCGCCCGACCAGGAAAGTCGAAAAATTCAGTCTCTTGTCGAGAGGCGAGCCAGCGAGAACGTCGGGCTCGGCACTGTCGCGCGTTGCTTGTTTCGCGGCCTTCTCATAAGTCTGCTGCGCAGTGTTCTTGATGGCGTCGGCACCACTCAAGGGACGCTGCTGCGCGGCGCTGTCACAGAAGCCCGGGCTGAGGTCCGGCGTGGTCTTATGCGCATAATCGGCAGGCGCCGCGCGCGTATGGGGCATACGCGATGACGAACGCACACTGATGACAACATGTTTGACATCGCGGAATTCACCGCTGATCGCAGTCAGCAGCTTTTCCGCATAATGGGCTTGAATCCAGCTCTTCAGGAATTTCGTCGGAACCGACAAATGCGCGGTCTGCTCGGCGAGCGTTTCCAATTCCAATCGTGCAAACCAAGAGCCGAAGATGGCGTCGCCGAGTTCTGCACGCAGACGGCGGCAGATCGCGGTCCAGGCCGCTTCGCTGCTTGCGTCACGGGCATCAGCCGCACGCGGGGTGATTTCGGCACGTTCATTGAGGTCGCGGGGTTCGTTCAGGGGCGGGCGTGGCTTGAGCATCGATGTTCTTCTTGCGCGTAGAAATCCGGCCAGCGCTTTGGCAGCGCCGGGGCGTTTCACGACTGGAGGTGAGATGAAGGGTTTTTAGCGTATCAGCAGATCAAGCTGCTTCGATGGCGCACAGACGCCCGGAAGATATGGAATAAATCTTCGGGCCAAGGGTCAAAAGAGTTCATTCGGCGGGCAGCGAACTGGTTCATGGCCAATACTTCCCCCTCCTCGAAATCATGATTTCGAAGCAACGTCTTGATAATATCGAATGTAGGTCAGGCGCGACGGATGTTGCCTAGCGTCCCCCAGGTCGCAGCGAAAAGCTTCCAGCCATCATTTTCACGTCTTTCTTCGTACAGAACCCTGCTGCGCCCGACGACGCCCACGGATTAGCGATACTGGGAAAACACGCTTGAGATGCGCTCGAAACTCTCGCGCGACCGGCAACCCCGATCGTTGAAAACAGATTAACATACGAGTCAGACCTCGCAAGATCGTCGTGTCATGAAAATTTCACTGCGCGTAAAGTCAGCCCGCCATTGGCGCGCAAGATGCCCTTGGTTGACTAGCGTAAGCGCCTGATTCCGCGTTGATCAACCTTCGAGATGAAGGGCCGCCAACAACTTCGCCACAGTTTCACGAATCTTTGCAGCGGCCGCGCCGGGCCGCCAGTTCAGGGGGACAAAGGCCGAGTCAACCCACGCTTTCGAAGGCCAAATAAGTGCCTTACTTATAAATATCTGAATCGAATAGAAATTGAATGAGCGGTCATCAACCGATGCGAAAAAAAGTTGTCGTACGGCTTTGCCCGGCAGCTCGCGCAAATGTCTCCTTGAAAATAATTTGAGATTAGATTGTCATACGATCGTGTTTGTCGACCGAACTTCAGGTCAATCTTTAACGATATGCGATGCAGCGCATCATCGCAAGGCCCATCGTTGCAAGGCGCATCGCCGCATGCGACGTGCGTTCTTACGTCGGTGCGACGGACCGCAAGCATGTCACCGCGCGCAGATCCGCCGTTAATGCTCCCGATCTCTGCTATGCGCTTGTGCGGCCCGCGAACAATAGGGCGAATTTGCTCAGTGATCCCAAGGGCGTTGATCAAAGGCGCGCTGATTGGCAAGCGGCTGGTGCGACGCTGCGCATCTGCACGGGCGACATTATAATATATAGGCGTGCGATCACCCACCGTCGGCAGCCGCCATCACATTCGGCTTTTCAGCAAGGCTTCGAGCGTTTCGATCCGATCGGCCTCATGCGCCGGCTTGTCCCAGCGGATCCGACTGATCCTCGGGAAACGCATAGCGAGCCCGGATTTGTGCCGCGTCGACCGGTTGACGCCCTCAAAAGCGATTTCGAGCACGAGGCCGCCCGTCTTGCCATGGCTGACTTCGCGGACGGGCCCAAACCGATTGGTCGTATGGCTGCGGACATAGCTGTCGAGCCGACGCAATTCCTCATCGGTGAAACCGAAATAGGCCTTGCCGACAGGGACAAGGGCTTCCCCGTCCTCGCGGTTGTGCCAAAGACCAAACGTATAGTCCGAGTAGAGAGACGATCTTTTGCCATGGCCGCGTTGGGCATACATCAGCACGGCATCGATCGTCGCGGGATCGCGCTTCCATTTGAACCAGAAGCCTTTCGGCCGGCCCGACAAATAGGGCGAGTCGGCACGCTTCAGCATAATACCTTCAATCGCCTCCGCATCGATGCAGGCGGGGTCGCGGCGCGCCGCCGCAAGCTCCTCCCAGGATCTGGCCGCGAGCAAGGGCGAGAGATCGAGTTGCCGGCTCTTGGCGCCGGCAATGAAACTCTCGAGCCGGCGCCGCCTTTCGACGAAAGGCAATGGCCGCAGATCCTCGCCATCAAGGGCGAGCATGTCATAGACGCGGATATGGGCGGGATAGGCGGCAAGGAGCTTTGCCGATACGAGCTTCCGGTTCAGCCTTTGCTGAAGAATGCTGAAGGCCTGCGTCAACCCGTCGCGCACGATCAACAATTCACCATCCAGCGCAAAAGAGCGCGCGGGCTCCTGCATGAGCTCGGAAACGAGATCCGGAAAGGCAGTGGAAATATCCTCGCCGGTTCGCGAAAAGAGCCTGACGATCTTCCGCCCTTCTCCGGTTTCGCCGACACAGGCCTGGACGCGGATGCCGTCCCATTTCCATTCCGCGCGAAATTCTTCGAGCGGCAGTAGTGCCAAGTCCGATGCTTCGAGCGCATGGGCGAGCATGGCTGAGCGAAACGGCGCCGGATCGCGCGTCTCCGGTTTGCCGGCACGCCCTTCGAGCCAGGCGAATAATTCGAGATAGGGCGGCGCGAGCGCATGCCATATGTCTTCGATTTCATTGGCGGGCCTTGTGCCGAATTCTGCCACCGCTTGTTTGGCGAGGCGCGCCGAGACGCCGATCCGCAGCGCGCCGGTAATGAGCTTCAGCAAAGCCCAGCGGCCAGTTTCATCGAGCCCATCGAGAAAACGCGCAAGAAGACATGGCTGCTCGATGCTGCCCGCCTGCGTGAGACTATAGACGACATCGGTGAGGCTCAATGACGACGGATGCGCCTCAGAGCTTTCCGCCGCCGGCCAAAGCAACGCCACCGTCTCGGAGAGATCGCCGACATAATCATAAGAGAGCCCGAACAGATGCGGATCAACTCTGTCGGCGATGAGAGTCTTGATGAGCTTCGGTTTGGCGTAACGGAAACTGAGCGCATCGGTCAAAGCGGCAAGCGCAAAGCCGCGGTCCGGATCTGGCGTCGTGTGGAAATAATCGGCTATCAGCCGAATTTTGGCGTTGCGCGAGGGCTCGAACGCCAGCCGGTCGAGAAGCGCAGCGAAGCGGTTCATTCTGAGACCTCGGCCCCACTCTCCGTCTCTTCGTCGCCATAGCCCATGAGATGGAGAGGCGCGGCCGAGATTCCGCGGCTTTGCGCCCAATGCACCAGCGCATCGCTCTCGCCATGCGTCACGAGAAGCTCGGCACAGCCAGTATCGAGGACAGTGCGGCAGAGCCCGTCCCAATCCGCATGATCGGAAATCACCAGCGGCAGCTCTATGCCGCGCTGGCGCGCCCGCGCGAACCCGCATCCAGCCGGAGGCGAAGATCTTGCGCGGCTCGGTATCGCCCCGCAGCGCAAGATCGGTCAAAGCCATAGGCGGACAGAGCACGATCTCGCCAGGAAGCTTCGCCACATCCGCCAAGACCAACGGGCGCAGCTCGCCGAGCGCCAGCCCCGTGCTCACATAATAATCGGTGACCTTGCCGAGGCTGCCGTGCAAGAAGATCGGCCGGTCATAGCCAGCCGCCCGCAGCAGCGCGAGGATCCGCTGCGCCTTGCCCAGTGCATAAGCGCCGACGAGATGGCAGCGTTCGGGAAAGAGCTGCAGTGAAGCGAGAAGCTTGCCGATCTCGCCGGCTGGATCGGCATGGCGAAACACCGGCAAGCCAAACGTCGCTTCGGTGATGAAGCAATCGCAAGGGACGGGCTCGAAAGCCGCGCAAGTCGGGTCCGCCTGCCGCTTGTAATCGCCGGAGACGACGATGCGTCCGCCGCGGTGACAAAGGAGGATTTGGGCCGAGCCGAGCACATGGCCGGCGGGATGAAAGCTGACGGTGACCTCGCCCAGCCGCAGGCCTTCGCCATAGGCGATCGCTTGCGTCGCGCCGGCGAAATCGGCGCCGCAACGGATCGCCATGATCGCCAGCGTTTCCTGTGTTGCCAGAACTTTGTCATGGCCCGGGCGGGCATGATCGGAATGGCCATGGGTAATGAGCGCCCGCGGCACCGCGCGCAACGGATCGATGTAGAAATCGCCGGCGCTGCAATAAAGCCCGGCCGAAGTGAGGGTGAGACATTCCGCGGCGACCATGCTGCAACAGAGATAAGTGCATCATGGCATTATTTGGAGATGCGCTGCCACGGAGACGATCGAGACACGCAAGCCCCGCCGCAAGCGGCGGGGCTCGATCTCGTTACATTTGATCTCGTCATAATGCTCGCGCAGGATCGAAGCGAGCCGATCGTCCCATGCTGCGGATCGCTAGAGCATTTTCAGCAAAAGTGGACGCCGGTTTTGCGCCCGAAAATGCTCTAACTCTTTGTTTTAGACGTCGGATATATCCGACGTCTCAGGTTTTAGATGTCGGATATATCCGACGTCTCAGGTTTTAGATGTCGGATATATCCGACATCTCATAATGAGAGCGGTTTCAAACCGGTTTGGTGTATACGCCAAACCTGAAACCGCTCTGGGCGTTCCGCATGACAGGATCGGTCTTACTCGCATACCTCAACTCTACGGTAGCCGATGAAATGGCCGGCGCGATTATAGGCCCGGTGGCGGACGTAATAGCAACCGCCTTGATTGGGATAGCCGTAGCCGTAGCCGTAGCCGGGATAGCCGTAGCCGTAGCCGTAGCCATAGCAATAGGGATCGCCGTAGGCACAATAAGGCCCCCACCAGCCGCCCCAGCCCCAGCCACCCCAACCTCTGCCCCAGCCACGGCCGCCCCAGCCATGGCCGCCCCAGCCATGGCCGCCCCCGCCATGAGCGCCGCGCGCCGCCGCGGGGGTCGAGGTCGCGACGGCGATCGTACCCATAGCCAAGACGGCCACGACGACCACAAGCATCCTTTTCAACATTGTCGACATGCTCTGCTCCTCTGCTCTCGATCGGCGGCCGGTTGCGCGTGATTGCACCCTTTATGCAATCTTGAGCGGCTCCGGCCGGACCACAATGAGTCCGATGGTTTGGCTTCGTGGGCCGTGAGGCTCACCGCGTCATTGACTCACATCAAAAAGCCCGGCCGCTTGCGGCGAGGTTCATTCTCTCTATCGAACCTTTATCGAGTCTTTATCGAACCTTTATGATTCAGTAGCACTGCTCGACCGGACGATAGCCGATGAAATTGCCGTAATAGTCATAGACAGGCCGACGAACGTAATAGCACCCGCCATAATAGGGATAGGGGTAGCCGTAACCGTAGTAGTAGGACCCAGCGAGGGCGGCGCCAAGCGCGAGGCCGCCGAGGAGCCCCGCTCCGCCCCAACCCCAACCGCCATACCAGCCACCGTGCCAGCCACCGCGCGCAGCGGCCGGGGTCGATGTCGCGGCAATTGTCGCACCCAAAATCAGGGCGGCCACTGCGCCCACGAGCGCCTTTTTCAGCATTGTCGACATGGTCTGCTCCTCTACTTTCGCTCGGCCGGCTGCGCGTGATTACACCTTTCATGCAATCTTGAGCGTTCGCCCGCACGACAATAGGGTCCGATGGTTTGGCTAAGTTCGGCCCTGTGGCCACCGAAGCACCGGCACGGCTGAAGGTTCGAGCCATGGATCAAGCCATGGATGTCGCTTTTGCAGCCAACCACAGGGGACTTGCGATGAATGCAATTGCGTCTCCTCGGCCCATTCTTCAAATGGAGCGCCAGCGTCATACGGCGAGCCGAGCGTGGAATCATGATGAATGTTTTGAATAATTTTCAGCCAAACTTGCGCTCATCCGGCGATCTCATCGCCGATCGGCGCTATGATTTTGCGGTTGGCTATGCGGCAGCTGGCGATTTTCAGGCGGCCGCCGAACTTCTCGAGCAAGTGATCGAACGGACTCCTTCTTGGCCGGCCGCCTGGGCTGCGCTTGCGCAAGCGCGCGAGGCGCTCGGCCAGAACGAGGCTGCAGTTCACGCTTTTGCCCGCGCAGCCGCGCTCGATGCCAAGGACGAATTGGGCGCCAGCCTGCATCTCGCCCGGCTTGGCGCAGCAGCCGCACCCGACACGGCGCCGGAACGTTATATAGAAAGCCTCTTCGATCAATATGCCGGACGTTTCGAAGCGCATCTCGTCGACACGCTCTCCTATCGCGGGCCGGCGCAGCTTGCCGCCGCCGTCGGCCAGCAACACAGCGGAAGATTTGCGCATGTCGTCGATCTCGGCTGCGGCACCGGGCTGTGCGGCGCGGCGTTTCGCGCCAAGGCCGACTTCCTCGCTGGTGTCGACCTCTCGCCGCTGATGATCGCGCAGGCCCGCGCCAAAGGCCTCTACGATCAACTTTACGTGCAAAACCTCAGTGCCTTTCTCGATGCGGCGGCTGCGGCCAGCGCCGATCTTCTGCTCGCCGCCGATGTGCTCATGTATGTCGGCGATCTCGATCCTCTGCTGCGCGGCGCGCGCCGCGTTCTGCGTCCCAGCGGCCTCTTCGCTTTCACCTTGCAAAAAGCGCAAGCATCTTCAGAGGTAAGCTGTGACGGCTTTCAGATCGGCGCGGATCTCCGCTATGCGCATCAGCCCGCCTATGTGCGGGCGCTTGCACAGCGGCAGGAATTTGTCGTCGCCTCAATGGAGGAGACTTCGACCCGGCGCGAGGCGGGCATCGACGTGCCGGGCCTCATCACCATCCTCGAAACATGCTGAAAGCGCCGGCGCGATCAGCTCTTCTTCGGAGAATGGGTGAGAGTGAGCGTGTCGCGCGCGGTTGTCGTGAGCCGGCTCTCGACGCGGCCGGCAAGGCTCGCAAGAATCCAGGGCAAGAAGATCTCGACCCGCAGCGAATCGGAGGCCACATCAATATGCGCCTTGATCTCTTGGGCCAGCGCGACGACGCGAATGTCGGCGACATCGCCTGCCCAGTTCACCTCTGAATGGGCGAATTTGTCGACATAGGCGCTCTTCAATTGATCGATCTCGAAAGAGACACGGCGGCGCGCCTCGTCTTTGCCGAGTGCATGCGGCACTGTGATCACGATCGATTTCGACATCAGCGGCCTCTTTGATCTCGCATTGGCGCTTTGCAGCTTTAACCTCGACTACAAGGCGAACACACATGGTTGGCGCGCGAACCTTCTCCCTGTGGGAGAGAGTGTAGGCACCGCGCTTGATGCTTCATCGCAATCAACGGCGAAGCGCTCTAGAACGACACGCATGAAACGCCGTCCGCGCGCAACACGGATTGCTGGTGGAAGCGCCTCTTATAAGCATTGCCGATCGCCTCGATCCCCGCCTCCGATTGCGCGTCTCGAACATACCAGATGAGCAGCAGGCGGGAAGCCTCTTTGATGATTCTCCCCTTGTCATTGCGCCATGGGCCTTAGCCGGGAAAAAGGCTGAGACCATCCGGAAAACGCGGCGTCACCTCCTTGGCGAGAAAAGCCATGAAGGCCCGCCTCGTCACACAATGACCGGTCCCGAAGACAAGCTCGAGCCGCACCATGGGCTTTGCCGGCGCGGCGCAAGACGGCTCGGCGACGGCCGGGCGCGGAGCGCCGGCTGCGACCAGGAGGACAAAAAAACAAAACCCCGAGCGCCCCGCCGCATGGCCTTCTGCCAGGCTTTCCGCCGCCAAGCCTTTAACCGCGATGGATCGGATCGAGCCACAGGACCGTCTCCGGCTTTTCGATCGGCTCGATGTCAAGGTTGATCGCGATAGCTTCGCCATCGCTGCGGACGAGCACGCATTCGAGCACCTCGTCCGGGCTCGCATTGATTTCCTGATGCGGCACATAGGGCGGCACGTAAATGAAATCGCCGGGGCCCGCTTCGGCGGTAAACTCGAGCTTTTCGCCCCAGCGCATCCGCGCCTTGCCCTTGACGACAAAGATCACGCTTTCGAGATGGCCGTGGTGGTGTGCGCCGGTCTTGGCATCAGGGTGGATCGATACGGTCCCGGCCCAGATCTTTTGCGCGCCGACCCGGGCGAAATTGATTGCCGCCTTGCGGTCCATGCCAGGGGTCTGAGCCGTGTTGGAATCGCGCTGCGCCGCCGGCACGACGCGAACTCCGTCATATTTCCAGCGGTTTTCGGTATCGTGCGAAGGGTCGTTCATCTGCATTTCTCCGATGAGGCGCCGCCTTCACTTTCACTGCGGCGGCGGCGTGATGCCGAGGACCGCGGCGACGCCGAGAACCAAGACCCCGAGAACCAGTTCGAAGGCCACGCTCATGCGAAGCTTCTTGATTTGCGCCATTCCCTGCAAGGAAGCGGCGCGCAGCCTCGGCATTGCGACGAAACGGTTGAAATAAGCCAAAGCCAGCATCACGGCCACCACCCCCACCTTGGTGAAGAGCACATTGCCATAGGCCGTATAGAAAAGCTTGTCGAACGAGCCGGCGACGCGGAACCCCGCGTTGGTTACCCCGCTGATGACGATCAAAATAACCGCGACCATCGCCATCAGGGAATAGCGCGACAAAATATCGAGGGTCCAATCGCGCGCTTCGTACGGGTTGAAATGCTGCTGCTCGACAAGGGCGAAGAGCAGCGGCGGAAGGCCGCCGACCCAAGCGCCCGCGGCGAACATATGGAGGCTATAGGCGATGATCATGAAGGCCCCGTAGAGGCCAGCACCGCCTTCTGCCGCGTGGCCGAGCCAAGCCTGGCTGATCAAGAGTAACGCGCCGATATGGAGAAGCGCCGAGAACCAGGCGCGGTTATGCCAGGGTAAGGCAATGATCACGACGGCTGCCGTAAGCAGCGCTAGACGCAAGATCGCCACCGGGCCAAACTGTGTTTCGAAGAAGAAGAGATGCAGCGTTTCCGGATCGATGACGTTGCTGAAGCCACCTGTCATATTGGCCAAAATTCCTGCGAGCCAGCCGATGCCGGAAATCGCCGCCACGGGCGCTGCGATGCGCAGCAATATGGTCATCGTGCGGAGAGTTCGCGGTAATCCGCCGCGACCGGCCGACGATCGTTCATGTCCCATGTAGAACCAAAAGAACGACGACCCGAACAACACAAACACCGACGCGAAATGGATCCAGCGCGAGATGACGAGGAATTGGAAAATCGTGATGATTCCGCTGCCCTCATCATGCTGCATGCCTTCCATCTGCATGCCTTCCATCGCCTCTGCAGCGGTGACGAGGACTTGGACTATCGTCATTGCTCCTCCCCACGCGGACTCGCGCCGTTGCTTCACGGTCGGGATTGTTCGAAGTGAAGCGATTGCGCCCCGAGCCGCTTCCTCAGGCGAAACGGCTGGGGGGTCGTTCTTCGGCCTATGGCTTCACGGCGCGACCGTGAATTTATAGCTGCCCGAGGTCGGATGGGTGTCGACCGAAACCACATGCCAGCTCACCACATAGGTGCCAGGCTTCAGCGCATGGCCGAGCCGCACATGGAGCACGTTTGGCTGCGCTGGATCGAGCGTCGGCTTTCCGGTTGGAATCGGCCCGCCCCCTGCGGCGGCGATATGCACGCCCGAGAAGGCCAGGACGATATTCTGAGTGAAGCTGAGCTGGAGTTCGCTCGGCGAACCCTGCACGGTTGCGCCCACTCCCGGAACGGCTCTGTCCAGGAAAGCGTGGGCGAAGGCTGCTGTCGCCGCAAAGCAGCAAGCGAAAGCCGCGACGGGAAGAAGTCTCAAGAAACGTTGCATAGTGGTCTCCTCAATAGTTTGCGGCGCAAGTCGGCGGCCCGAACAGCGGTTTGCCGATCGAGTTAGGAGCGATGTCGTCGAGGAAGAAGTCCAAGACGGCCAGCGCACCGACATGTCTACCGCTCGCCTCGTTGACCGGAATCTGCGCCATGACGCCGATCTCGAAATATTGGCCGATGTAGTAGACCGAGGGGCCGACGACGCCGGTCGTTTCATGGACCCATTGGCCGGGGATCGACGGACCGGTGTTCGACACGGGTGAGCTGAAAATGCCTTCGAACGAAGGGATGAGCTTGCTGAAAAAGTCCGGGACCTGCTGAATATAGGAGTTCTGGTAGAGCAGGCTGTATTGCAGCGTCGCGCCATAAGTCAGAATGGTAGGGTTCGGGCTCAGAGTGATCGCGTTGATTGGGGTGGTCGGCAGATTATAATCCACCTCGCCGGTGACGGCGAAGGGCCGCAACACGTCGTTCTGAAGATCACCGAAGCCCTTGCCGAAATAGAGTTTCGGCGTGACGGTCGTGAATGGATCTGAGGGGAGTGAGGCGCTGGAGGGGCTGCCGGTGTTGCCCCAGGTGATGTCGGTCGCCCCGGCAATGATGAATTCATGTTCGGGGTTTTGATAGAAGACATATTTCAGCTGGGTTTCGATATCGGCCCACCCCTGGGCGGCCGGATTTCTCTGCCAAGTATAGCCTTCGGAACCAATCGAAATTCCCAAATCGGCCGTGATGGTTTTCGCATATTCCCAGCCGAGGCTGTAGGAATCGGGCTGCGATGTTCCGTCGGGATTGAACCCCCCGGGCATAAAAGCGAAGGCGGGCAGCGCCAATTCGTCATTGACACCCGGATCATCGATGGTGAGCGTCGCCGGAAACACCCTGTTGCCGACGATCGTATGCGCGAAGCTCGGACTGATGCCGATGAGCATGATTGCGGCGCCGAGCGCGCCGGCAAGGCCGGTAGAAGCCTGAAGAGACATGATGGATCCTCAATCTGATAGATGGAACGGCCGGCCGAGGCATGTGCTGCCGCCATGCGTGATCCGCTGCGCAGAACACACGAAGGGCGACAGGCCGGAGCCGGGCTCGCGAGCAAGGCTTGAGAAGGCTTCGCTTAGAAAAACGAAAGCGCTTCTCTTTCTTCAGGCTGAAGCGGGAGGGCCGCGCGGCGGTGCGCCGGCGGGAAAGCGCGCGGCTTGCGAGACTACGAAAGGCGCGGGATTTGCAGGCTTCGGCACAGCATAGACGCTGTCGAGCCCGCTGATGGCAGGCGCCATGACCATCGCCGCATGGCAATGGACCGCGCAGAAGGGGCATTCATGCTGATGCGCGGGCGCATGATCGCTCTGCGCCTGCCCTGCGCTATCGTCGTTGCTCGGCGAATGACAGGTCGGGAAAGCGCTGAGACCCGCGGCCGGATCAGGAGAGAGCGGAAGGCCGGCGGCGCAAAGACCTGCCGCCACAAGCTGCATATAAAGGGCGAGAATGCCAAGCCAGACCGCGACATGGGCCTGCACCGACGCGGCAGCGCCAAGCGCTGCCTGCCGTGAACGCCATATCTGATGGACGCGATCCGACACGCTCCGATATCCCCCCAAACCGAACTATAGCAGCTTCATTGGCCGTGGGAAGATGGCGACTGCACTGCGATTGACGCAGGGATCAAAAAGTGGAGAGGCTCAGACCTTAGCGGCCGTCTGGCCGAAGAGGATCTTTTTCGCAGCCTCGTCCATCGGCGCGCCGGCCGTCGGATTGATCGCCTCCGCCTTGGCGTAGGCAGCAATCGTTGCCGGCCGCGCCTTGATCGCCTCAAACCAGCGCTTCAGATTGGGGAAATCTTCGAGCTTCTGGCCCTGCTTCTCATAAGGCACGATCCAGGGATAGCTCGCCATATCGGCGATCGAATAATCGCCGGCAATGAAGGCTCGGTCTGCGAGATGCTTGTCGAGCACGCCATAGAGACGGTTCGTCTCCTTCACATAGCGCTCGATCGCATAAGCAATCTTTTCCGGCGCATATTGCGAGAAATGATGATTTTGTCCGGCCATGGGCCCAAGCCCGGCCATTTGCCAGAACAGCCATTCGAGCGTCTGCACCCTGACGCGCAAATCCTGCGAGAGGAACCGCCCGATCTTTTCCGCGAGATAGAGCAAGATGGCGCCGGATTCGAAAATGGAGATCGGCGCACCGCCATCCTTCGGCGCGCGATCGACAATCGCCGGAATCCGATTGTTCGGCGCAATCGCCAGAAATTCCGGCTTGAACTGCTCGCCCTTGCCGATATTCACCGGATGGATCGTGTAAGGCAGGCCGGCCTCTTCGAGAAACAGCGTGATCTTATGGCCATTGGGCGTCGTCCAATAATAGAGATCGATCATTCTTGTCTCCGGCGTCGCGTCACATGGTCGAAGATCCAACCGCCTATTTAGTGCGTCGCGACGCAAATGGGACTGGCCGCGCTTCACATTGCGGCGATGAGGATCAAGCTTGCGAGTGATTTGAAACTCTAAAGCTTCCAGCCCGAGTGGATGGCGACAATTCCGCCGCTCATCTTGGTGAAAGAGGCGCGCTCAAATCCTGCTGCGGCGATCATCTCGCGAAATTCTTCGGCTGGCGGAAAACGGCGGATCGATTCGACGAGATAGCGATAGGCCTCCGCATCACCCGTAACGAGCCGGCCGAGAGCCGGAATCGCCCGAAAGGAATAGGCCTCATAAATCCGGTCGAGCGTCCTATTGTCGACATTGGAAAATTCAAGGCAGAGGAAACGCCCGCCGCGCCGTAGCACGCGATAAGCCTCCTTGAGCGCCACATCGATCCGCGGCACATTGCGGATGCCGAAGGCAATCGTATAGGCATCGAAATAATTGTCCGGAAAAGGCAGCGCCTCGGCATTGCCTTCGACGAAGCTGAGCTGGCCGGCAAGATGCTTTTGCGTGGCGCGCCTGCGGCCGACATCCAACATATCCGGATTGATGTCGAGAACCGTGACCTCGGTCTGCGGGCCGCCCGCCTTGGCGACGCGGAACGCGACATCGCCAGTGCCGCCCGCTACATCAAGGTGATGAAAGACCCGCGTCTTCGGCGGCTGCAGCAATGTGACGAGCCGGTCTTTCCAGGCCCGATGCAGAAAGCCGGACATCAGATCGTTCATCACGTCATAACGTGCGGCAACCCGATGAAACACGTGATCGACACGACGCTGCTTATCGCGCAAGGGTACGGCCGTGAAGCCGAAATGGGTCTCTTCCATTGCATCCCTGATCATTCATTGCGGCAAGGCCAGAGCTGTCGCTCGCCGCCTGCCCTCTTTCTAAACCAGATCCGCGGCCAAGTCATGAAGGCCAAATAGACGCCTTTTCATGGGCCGTAGAAAGGGCTTGCAAGAGAAATAGGCCTGCTCTATAGCGCGCCCGGAGGGCAGTTCGCGGCAGAAAAATGCGATAAGATCCGGGGTCGAGGGCGCGGCACGAATTTCGATAGGCGTGTGCTCTCGACCTTGTTCCAGGATCTCGCGGATATGCCCGAATTGCCGGAAGTCGAAACCGTCCGCCGCGGTCTGGCCCCGGCGCTGGTCGGCGCGCGACTCGTTTTCATCGATCAGCGGCGGCCGGATCTGCGCTTTCCGTTTCCCGAAAATTTCGCCGCGCGACTGACCGGCCGGCGGGTCGAGGCGCTGGGACGGCGGGCGAAATATCTGCTCGCCGATCTCGACGATCGCCAAGTGCTCGTCATGCATCTCGGCATGTCCGGCTCCTTCCGCATCGAGGACGAAACTGCCGCGCCGCCGCCCGGCAATTTTGATCACATCAAGCCAAAGGATGCGGCGCATGACCATGTCGAGTTCCGCCTCTCGACCGGCAGGCGCATCATCTATAATGATCCGCGCCGCTTCGGCTTCATGCAGATTATTCCGCGCGAAAACCTGTTCGAACATCCGTTGTTCCGCAATGTCGGGATCGAGCCGCTCGGCAATGAGCTCGACGGCGCGGCGCTGGCGCGCCTCTTCGCCGGCAAGGCGGCGCCTTTGAAGACTGCTTTGCTGGACCAAAGGCTCATTGCCGGCCTCGGCAATATCTATGTCTGCGAGGCGCTGCATCGCGCCGGCCTTTCGCCGCGCCGCGCCGCCTTCTGTCTCGCCCGCAAGGACGGCTCGCCCACCGAACGCGCGCATGTGCTGGCGAGAGTCATTCGCGAAGTGCTCGAGGAGGCGGTCGCTGCCGGCGGCTCGTCCTTGCGCGACCATCGCCAGACCGATGGTGCGCTCGGCTATTTCCAGCATCATTTCCGTGTCTATGACAGGGAGGGGGCGCGCTGTCTCCGGCCCGGCTGCAGCGGCATCGTCAAGCGCATCGTGCAATCCGGCCGCGCCAGTTTTTTTTGCGGCAGCTGCCAGAGATAGGCGCGCACTGATGATTTAAGTTTTGTCTTGACGCTTTTTCTGACTCCGAGAAGTCTGCAATTTTTCGGTGTCATGCCCTTTGACCGGAGCGCCCACTCCGACACCCTCGCGTTCGAGCAGAGCACGCTTGCGCGCGATCCCGCCACGATAGCCGGAAAGCCCGCCGTCATTGCGAATGACTCGGTGGCAGGGGATCGCCACGGCGATTTTATTGGCGGCGCAGGCTTGCGCCACGGCGCGGACGGACTTCGGTGCGCCGATCTTTTGCGCGATGTCTGTATAGCTCGCCGTCGCGCCCGCCGGGATCTCGCGCAGTGCCTGCCAGACCCGCTGCTGAAAGGCCGTGCCCGCTATGTCGAGCGGCAGATCGAGCCCTATGGCCGGCCGCTCGACGAAGGCGATGACCTTGGCGACTATCTGCGCGAAATCCTCATCGCCACCGATCAGATTGGCGCGCGGAAACTGCTCGCGCAATTCGCCGGCGAGCGCGTCGCGATCATCGCCGAAGAAAATGGCGCAGACGCCCAGCTCGCTGCAGGCGACGAGGATCGGGCCGAGAGAGCACTTCGAGATGGCGAAGCGAATTGTCTTGTTGGCGCCGCCGGCGCGATAGTCTTTGGGTGTCATGCCGAGAAGCGCGTTGGCGTTTTCATAGAATCGTCCGCTGGAATTGAAGCCGGCATTATAGATCGCGGCGGTCACGCTGGCACCCGATCTCGTAAGCTCGTCGCGGAAGCGCGCAGCGCGGCGCGCATGCGCATAGGCTTTCGGGGTGACGCCGGTGGCCGATTTGAACATGCGATGAAAATGGAACCGGCTGAGGCCGGCCGCGCGGGCAAGCAAATCAAGGCTCGGCGCCACATCGGCCGCCTCGATGATGCGGCAGATTTTCGTGACGCGGGCAGCCTGCTCTTCGGCACGGCCAATCTGATCCGGCTGGCAGCGCTTGCAGGCACGAAAGCCTGCCCTTTCGGCCTCCGCACTGCTTTGATGAAAGCAGATGTTTTCCGGCTTCGCGCGCCGCGCCGGGCAGGAGGGCCGGCAATAGATCCCGGTCGTCTTGACGCAATAGACGAATTGGCCGTCCGCTGCAGCGTCGCGGGTGAGAATGGCCCGCCAGCGTGAATCCTGCGTCGTGAGGCTGGCCACCGGCGGAGTGCGTTGCATGAGCATCACCTATTTCGAGTGTCCGCTCTTCATCTAGCGACCAGCGCGATGCTCCGCACTCCGCCTCTTGCTGTCAAAATGGGAAAATTCGGCGGCGATCCCTCCCCTTTTTAGGGGGTGGCCGCCATAGGGCGTCGCAAGCGACGGGCGCGCAAGAGCGCGCCCTATGGCGCCGCTGCCACCTTCTCCCAATGGGAGAAGGGCGCGCGGCGAATATTCTAATATCCCGCAGCCAGCCCATCGTGCTGGCGCGGATCGCTTGCGCCTTCCCAAGCATCGCCATGCCGCATGATGCTCTGCGCCGAACCCCAGGGTGGAAATTCGCGCAGATGATGTCCCATGGCGGTGAGCTTTTGCAGCACCGCCGCGGGCAGACCGGGCTCGATCTGCAATTCATCCGGCAGCCATTGATCGTGGATGCGCGGCGCCGCTTCGGCTTCCGCGACATTCATGTGGAAATCGAGGCAGTCGAGAAGGATTTCGGCGACGATAGTGATGATGCGCGAGCCGCCGGGCGAGCCGGTGACGAGGGTGAGCGCGCCATTGCGAAACACCATGGCCGGCGTCATCGACGAGAGCGGCCGCTTGCCGCCTGCCGGCGCATTGGCGGCGCCGCCCAAGAGCCCATAGGCGTTGGGCGCGCCGGGCTTGGCCGCGAAATCATCGAGCTCATTGTTGAGGAGAATGCCGGTGCCAGGGGCGACAAGCCCGACACCGAACGCAAAATTCAAAGTATAAGTGTTGGACACCGCATCGCCCGCCGCATCGACGATCGAGAAATGCGTCGTCTCCTGGCTCTCATAAGGGAGAGGATTGCCGGGTTTGATTTCGGCCGCGGGGCGGGCTTGCGTCGGCGAGATCTCGCTGCGCTGCTTTGCCGCATAGGCTTTGCTGGTGAGGCCGCGGACGGGGACCGCCATGCGATCCGGATCGCCGAGATATTGCGCTCGGTCGGCATAGACAGGCTTCATCGCCTCGGCCATCAGATGCAGAGCCTCCGGCGACGCGGCGCCGAGCTTTGCGAGCGGATAGAATTCGAGGATATTGAGGAGTTCGATGAGGGCAACGCCGCCCGAGGAAGGCGGCGGCATGGCGATAATGTCATAGCCGCGATAGGTGCCGCGGACGGGTGCGCGCTCCAGCGCCCGATAGTTCTGCATGTCTTGACCCGTCATACGGCCGCCGGCGGCGCGCACTGCGGCGACGATCTTTTCCGCCGTCGCGCCCGTGTAGAAAGATCGGGCGCCGTTCTGCGCGAGGCCTTGGAGCACATGGGCAAGATCGCTTTGCACCAGCCTTTCGCCGCGGCGCAGAGGCGTGCCGTCTTCGTGCAGAAAAATCTTCGCCGCGGCCGGCCAACGGGCAAGCCGCGAGGCGGCAGCCGCAAGGGATGCGGCGAGATCATCGTCGATGATGATGCCGTTGCGCGCGAGCGCGATCGCCGGGGCCAAAAGATCGGCGAGTGCGAACTTGCCCGAGCCATAATGGTCGAGCGCATAGGCAAGCCCTGCGACCGTACCCGGAACACCGACACCGAGGCCGGTGTCGCGCGATTTGGCTGGGACGGCATTGCCGTTTTCATCCAAGAAGACATTTTGGGGCGTATCGGCGGGCGCGGTCTCGCGATAGTCGATCGCGATATTTTTGTCGGGCTTGGCGAGATGGACGAGCATGAAGCCACCGCCGCCAAGATTGCCCGCCTCAGGTAAAGTAACCGCAAGCGCGGCGGCGACGGCTACTGCCGCATCGACGGCATTGCCGCCGCGGCGCAAAATATCGACGCCGATCTGCGTCGCCTGCTGCTCCTGCGTCGCGACCATGCCATGTTCGCCGATGGCCGGCAGAAAATGGCCGGAAAACGGCGTTCCGCGCTCCTCGCCCTGCAGCGCCAGCGGCGCCGCAAAACAGCAGAATCCGAAGACCGCGGCCCAGACCGCCCGCTTGATCTTGGCTTTGCGCATGAAGGTTCCCGGCCGGTCGAAGCTGCGCCGCCGTCTTAGGGGGGCGGCAGGGCGGTGTCCACCCGGTTGAGCAGCTGGGCCAGTCGGTTAATTTACCGGCTCACGTCGCCAAGCTTCGTCAATTTTTTCTTTGCTATCCAATTGATTAAGAAAAAGACGCGATGATCTGCGACACCCGCGCTAGCGGGCGTGTCGCGCCCCGGCCGAGCGGCATTCCCGATTCTCAGGCGCGCATTGAGATGAGCGTGTCATGTCTTTGATAGTTATCGTCGACGACCGGATCAGCAACCGCAACATCTTCGCGCAACTCGCGCGCTCGATCGAAAAGGGCATCACGGTCCGTACCTTTGGCGACCCCACTAAGGCCCTTGATTGGCTGGCGACCAATACGCCTGATCTCATCATCACCGATTACAAAATGCCACCGATGGATGCGACCGAGTTCATCCGCCGGTTTCGCACCCTGCCTTCGTCGAGTGACATCCCCGTCATCGTGATCACGGTCTTCGAAGAGCGATCCTTCCGTCTGCAGGCGCTCGAAGCGGGGGCTACGGATTTTCTCAATTCGCCGGTCGATCATCATGAATTTCTGACGCGGGCGCGCAATCTCTTGAGTCTCCGCAAGCATCAATTGCTGCTTGCGAGCCGCGCCGACTCGCTCGAGCGCGAGCTGGAGCATAGCGAACGGTCACGCGAACGCGCGTTGCGCGATTCGCGCGAGCGGCTGGCGCAGGTCATCGATACTTTGCCGGTGATGATCAGTGCGGCGGATCGCAACGGGCGCATTCTGTTTGCCAATGCCTGCGGGGCCGCGTTTTTCGACATCGATCAGAGTCGCATTGTCGGCGCCACAGCTTCGAGTCTATTTGGCGAAGAGGCCGCGGCGCGTTCGATAGCGCTCGACCGTCGGGTCTTCGAAACCGGCAAGCCGCTCCCCTCCTACGAAAGCGAGATCGTCGACCGCCGTGGCGAGGCGCATGTCTTCCTGTCGACGAAAGCGCCGCTGAAAGACCATACCAATAGGGTCACCGGCGTTCTGACGACCTCATTCGACATCACGGCACGCAAACGCGACGAAGCCCGGCTGCGCTATCTTGCTCATCATGATCCTTTGACGGATCTGCCAAACCGCCATCTGCTCGTGGAGAGGATCCGTTCCGCCGTCACCAAGGCGCGGCGCGGCTCCGGCAATTTCGCCGTCCATCTCGTCGATCTCGATCGCTTCAAATATGTCAACGATCTGCTCGGTCATTCCGGCGGCGATCAATTCCTCAAGGCCATGGCCAACCATCTCGTCGCCTCGCTCGGCGATGCGGAGATGGTCGCCCGCCTCGGCGGCGACGAATTCGCCATTTTGCAGAGCGATGTCCGCGGCGGCGAAGAGGCGGCCGCTTTCGCGAAGCGCATCGTCGACGTCATCGCAGGCTATATCGATGACTGCGATCCGCGCCCGGCCACGACGGCGAGCGTCGGCGTTGCCGTCTATCCTGCTGATGGATTGGATGCCGAGGCGCTTTTGAAGAGCGCCGATCTTGCCATGTACAAGGCCAAGAACGAAGGCGGCAATCTCTGCTGCTTCTTCGCCGCCGATCTGCAGTCGCGGGCAAAGCATGCCGCCCAGCTCGACAGAGATTTGCGCGAGGCCCTCAGCGGCAATGAATTCCGGCTCTATTACCAACCGCAGATCGATCTTGCGACGGGACGGATCGTCGCCGCGGAGGCGCTTTTGCGCTGGGACCGCGGCGCCGGCGGCATTATCACCCCAGGCGCCTTTCTCTATCGGGCGGAAGAGAACGGTCTTATTCTTCCGATCAGCGAATGGGTTCTGCGCGAAGCCTGCCGCGAAGCGAAAGGCTGGCAGCGGGCCGGGCTGCCGCCGCTGCGGATCGCCGTCAACCTTTCGCCGCTGCAATTCCGCCGCCGGACTTTGCCGTTGCTCATCGCCAAGATTCTGGCGGAGACGGAACTCGACCCCGGCCGCCTGGAGCTGGAGCTCACCGAGAGCATCGTCATGCATGATCTCGATGCCGTCGCTGAAGATCTGAACGAATTGACCGAGCTCGGCGTCCATATCGCCGTCGATGATTTCGGCACGGGCTATTCGTCCTTCGGCTATGTCAAGAGATTCCCCGTCAGCCGGCTCAAGATCGACCAGAGTTTCATCCGCAATATGGCGGATGATCCGAACGACGAGGCGATCGTGCGCGCGATCATTATGCTTGGCCATAGTCTGAGTATCTCGGTCGTCGCCGAAGGCGTCGAGACCGAGGAACAACTTGCCCGCCTGCGTAATGAAGGCTGCGATGAAGTTCAGGGCTATTTGTTCGGGCGTCCGATGCCTCCAGCGCAATTCATCGACTCGATGCGCGGCGAGTCGGGCCTCGCCAAAATCGCATGAGGCCGGTCATGGCACGCCCCGCTCCGACGAGTTCGACGATCATCATGCACCAAACAGACGGCACCATTCTCGTCGCCGAAGACAATCCTACTGTCGGTCGGGTCATCGGCAAGATTCTGGAAAAGCACGGCCATAAGGTTCAACACGTCGCAGATGGTCCTGCGGCGCTCGACGCGCTCTTCAATCAGAACCTGGAGCTGGCTTTGCTCGATGCCGATCTGCCGGGGATGAATGCGATAGAAGTAACGAATCTCTATCGCTTTGGCTCCGTCGGGCGGCAGCACCTGCCGATCCTCGGTCTGATCGACGCAGTCAGCGGGCCGATGCTCTCGGCCTGGATCGAGGCCGGTCTCGACGGCTGTATCGAAAAGCCGATCGAGCCGACGGAACTGCTCGAAGCCATCAATTCCTGCCTCGGCAAAGGTGCTTCACATCTCGCGCCCCCCGAACGTCAGCCCTGTTTTGAAGATGTGACCGATGGTCCGGCCATCGATCCGCGCGTGCTGCGCGACCTCGAAAAGCTCGGCGGCCGGACCTTCATCGAGGATGTGATCACCCAATTTGTGGCCGACGCCGGGCGCTTGCTTCCGGATTTGTCGGCTTCGGCCACGGCCGGCGATACAGGCTCATTCCGCGATCACATCCATGCCTTGCGAAGTTGCGCCGGCAATGTGGGCGCGACAGGCCTCTATAAAATGTGCCTTGCCTGGCGTGCCATGGGGCCGCGCGAACTGACCTCGCGCGGCAGCGAGTGCATAACGCGGCTCGAAGCCGAATTTGCCCGGGCTGCCGCCGCGCTCGACCGCCACGAATGGCGCGAATTGCCAGCCCTGCAGCAGGTCGGTTAGATAAAGCCTAAAGTTCGTTTTTGCCCGAATTTCGGATCACGCAGCCGCCGATGCGCGCCGCTTCCTATCGATCTTGATCTTGCCGAACAGCCTTTGCTGCTCGGTTGGGTTTGACGCATAAAAGGGATTGCGTTGAATGATTCGATCCCTGTCGCTTTGAAAATCGCCCAGCATCAGGCAGAGCTTTTTGGTCAGACCGGGATAAGCGCGCGGCGGGCCCAGCAATGTTGTGAAGAAGGTTCTCTTGTAGAAGGCCTGATGTTCGGGCCTGATTGATATGACCGCAAACCGCGCATCGTAATAAGCGCCGGCAATCATGGTCAGCCGGGTCGTCGCATAGGCCAGATGCGGAAATTTCCGCGCCATGGCGTAGTCGACGACGAATCGGTTTGGATCGACCATTGTCTCGCCGGCACTCAAATGTGGAATGAGAAAATCTCCAAATGCCTGCATGGAAGGCGAGACATCGTCGGGATGCGACAAGAAATGCATGCGCATCGCGCTAATCAGTCTGTCCTCGAAAAACAGTCCGACGTTTACCGCGTTCTTCAGATGATCATAGCTATCTGTCAGCCGATGGCGCTCATTCGCGCTGATGGCGCCTTCCTTCAGATAGGCCTCATAACGTAGCCTTAGCATTGCATCCTGCTCAGCTTCGGTTTTGATGGTACGGTATTCGATGAAGGTCAGAAGACGCTCAACGTTGGCAGCAAAGTTCGAGGCTGGAGCGATAGTTTCGGAACGCATCACACTTCCCGCAAACGAAAGGGAGGGTTAAGGATTAATAGGTAAATGATATGTTATATAAAAGTTTATCTTTTGATTAAGGTTAATGTCCCGTCCGCAAGGCAAGCGACATTTGTTAGACGCTATGGATTCCTTTACGGCCTTGCTTGATCTTTAAGGCCGCGCTTGCACCAATGCCGGCAAATCGACCGAGTCCATTTACGTCTCTTTCGCGGCTCGCAGATAATTTGCAGATATGAAACGGCGATCCAGGAACCACGTGGCAAATTTTTCACCGGTCACAAGGCCGATCGAGCGATCCTCTCATGCTACGAAACGACGACACTAGCTCATGATCCTCATTGCAGCACAACATGCGTTCGCCGCGCTGAAGACCTTCCTTGCCGATCGGCTGGCTGCTGCACATGGGCGCTGGAAGCCGGTAAATCACGCCGGTGTGCTGCGCGAGGCGACCTATATTGAGGATTTCGCCCTTCTCGAGCTCACGTTAGATCATCTCAACCAGGGTCTCGTCATGACCGACCCGGAAGGTCGCGTCTTGATTTTCAACAAGCGCGCGGTGGAATATTCCGGCGTAGACCCCAAGCAGCTCGAGATGCGCTCGACCGCCAAAGATGTGTTTCGGATCCAAATGGAGACCGGGGAATTCGGGCCGGGCGGATCGTTGATGCCGGAAGAGGTCCGCAATTTTTTCCTGAAAGGGATCGGTAGCCTCAAGAAATCCTATATCCGCCGCCGTCCTAATGGCACGGTTCTCGAAGTCCGCACCGAGCCGCTGCCGAACGGCGGCTATGTGCAAACCTATACCGACATCAGCGACATCACCCAGGCCAAAGAGGCGGCCGAAGAAGCGGCGCGGACGAAATCCGCGTTTTTGGCGACCATGAGCCATGAGATCAGAACGCCGCTCAACGGCGTTCTTGGAATCGCCACTCTGCTGGGCCGGTCGCCGCTGACGGGCGAGCAGCGCAATTGGGTGCGCATCATCCTCGAGAGCGGCGACTCGCTGATGAGCATCATCAACGATATTCTCGATTTTTCAAAATTCGAATCGGGTGCGATCGAGTTCGAGGCGACACCGGTGTTCTTGGCGGACCTCGCCCATTCCGTCCTCGATGTGATCGGGGTGCAGGCCCGTCAGAAAGGCCTCGTTCTCACCCCCGATCTTGCCGCGCAGGCGCCTTTATGCGTCAAGGCCGATGCAAAGCGGCTTCGGCAGGTGCTCATCAATCTGCTCGGCAATGCGGTTAAATTTACCGACAATGGTTCCGTCACACTCGTCCTTCACGCCGTCACGCTAGGCGAACAAGCGCGTCTGCGCTTCGAGATCAAGGATACGGGCATCGGCATTCCGGCCGAGGCGCGCGACAAGCTCTTCCGCGAATTCTCGCAGGTCGACGCGACCATCAATCGGCGTTTCGGCGGCACCGGCCTTGGGCTCGCCATCTGCAAGAAGATCATCACCGCCATGGGCGGCACGATCGGCGTAGACAGCGTCGAAGGCGAAGGAAGCTGCTTCTGGTTCGAGATCGACGCGCCGGTCTGCGAAACGCCGGCCCAAGGATTGCCGCTACGCACCGCGAATGACGACCAGGGCAGAGGCTATCGCGTTCTGGTTGTCGAAGACATGCCGGTGAATCGCATTGTCGCGCGGGGAATGCTCAATTCGCTCGGCCACAGCGTCGATCTCGCTTGCGACGGCGCCGAGGCCTTGGAGAAACTCGAATCGGCGCATTACGACCTCGTCTTCATGGACATGCAAATGCCCAAGATGAATGGCCTCGAAGCGACACGCGCGATCAGAGCCTGGGGAGATTCCTTCGCGAGCTTGCCCATCGTCGCTATGACAGCCAATGCTTTCCACTCGGACCGGATGGAATGCCTTGCCGCCGGCATGAATGATTTCGTCGCCAAGCCGATCGAGCTGAATGAACTCGACGCCGCCATCCGGCGAGTGATGCCGTCCGGCGAGCCGCGGCCGGACCAGATCGCGCCGCCAGCGGTCCTTTGCGATGCGCAGAAGCTTTCGAATCTCACCGATTATATCGGTATCAATGGTCTCGCCGAGATCTTGGAGGAGTTTCTCTTCGATTCGCAGCGCCTTCTCGAAGAAGTGCGGACGGCGATCGAGGCGGGCTTTGTCGATCAGGCCGTCGCTGTACTGGAATCGCTCAGCGAAGCGATGGGAACCCTTGGGATGATCGAGGCTGCCGCCGCAGCGAATCTTTGGCACGGGAGCATCAGCGAATCCGGTACGATGTCCGATGAGCCGCTTGAGCGGCTTCGTACTATGATCGTGAAATCGATCGAGGAGGCGCGCGCCTCGCTCGTCGAACGCAGCGGCGAGGATGCTGCCGATGCAAAGCTGTCGCTGCTTGCTTCCGTCTCTTAAAAATCCTCCAATCCTCTCGTTAGAATTCTAAGATTGCAACCTACGCGGGCTTAGGGTCCGACGTGTAGCATGCTCCCAATCTCATGCGTCTGGCAGACTCGGCCGGCCGACTTTCAAGGGAGCGGCTTATGTCACAGGGGTGGCGAACCTATCAAGAATTCCAGCAAGAGTCCGAGGAGGCTGGACTCCACGCGGAGCCTGCCGATGCGCCGCAGCGCGCCGGCGCTTTCGACATATCGTGTGAAGATCTCGACCTTTTCTGCGAAAGCCATCTCGATCTAGCAAGCGACGCCGCCGTGCAACGCAAACAGCAGATGCAAAGGCGGCTCGCTTTTGTGCAGAATTTGTGGAACGACTCGGACCGCTTCGATGGCGTCGTTGCGAGCGGGCGCTACCTTAAATTATGCAATCTCACCGAATGGATCAGCGATTATGACGAGCGTGCTTGGGAGCGTGTGAAGAGTGAAATCCTGGCAGCTCGGCAAAAGAGCGCTTCGAGCCTATCCTAAGCCGCAACTCATCACGACCGATAATCGCCGTTGATCGCGACATAGTCCTTGGTGAGATCACAGGTCCAGATCGTCGCCTGCCCCTTGCCGAGGCCGAGTTCGACGCGGATGTCGATCTCCGGCTGCTGCATGAGGGCCGAGACCTTGGCTTCGTCATAGGCTAGATCGCGCATGCCCTTGTGAGCCACTCTGATGTCGCCGAACCAGATCGCCAGGCGATCCCGATCGGCCGGCTCGCCCGCCTTGCCGACGGCCATGACGATCCGTCCCCAATTGGCGTCTTCGCCTGCGATCGCCGTCTTGACGAGCGGCGAATTGGCGATCGAGCGGGCCACAATCTTCGCCGACGATTTCGAGACAGCGCCCTCGACCGAGATTTTCACGAATTTGCGCGCCCCTTCGCCGTCCTTCACGACCTGATGCGCAAGATCGAGGAGGATGGAATCGAGCGCGGCTCTAAAGGGCTTGAGACGGCGGTCGCCGGGCTCAGAGATCTTTGGTGCACCGCGCCCGGCCGCAGCGCCGGTCGCGAAAGCTAAGAGCGTGTCGGAGGTCGACGTGTCGCTGTCGATGGTTATGGCATTGAAGGAGGTCTCGACGCTTTTGCTTAGCATCGCCTGCAAGGCCACGGCGCCGATCGGCGCATCGGTAAAGACGAAGGCGAGCAGGGTCGCCATATCGGGCGCGATCATGCCGGCGCCTTTCGCCATGCCGGCGATCGTCACTTCGACGCCGCCGAGAAGCGCTTTGGCCGTGGCAACCTTGGGATAGGTGTCTGTCGTCATAATGGCTTTGGCCGCCTCCAAGAGCCCGTCGGGCGCGGCCGCCGCGACGAGCTTTTCGAACTGACCTTCGAATTTCGCCGTATCGAGCGGCTCGCCGATCACGCCGGTCGAGGCGAGGAAGATCTCATTGGGGCGGACGCCTGTGGCCGCCGCCGCGAGCGAAGCGGTGAAGGCGGCGGCCTTTGCGCCGGTCTTGCCGGTGAAGGCATTGGCATTGCCGGAATTGACCACAAGAGCGCGGGCCTTGCCCGATTTGAGCCGTGCCTGGCACCATTCGACTGGCGCCGAAGGGCATTTGGATTTGGTGAAGACGCCGGCGACCTTCGTCCCCTTGTCGAACAAAGCGAGCATGACGTCGGTCCGCGCCTTGTAGCGGATGCCGACGGCGCCCATCGCGAAGCGCAGGCCGTCGATCGGCGGGATCTCCGGATAGGTCTTCGGCGCAAAGGGCGAGACAGCGGCGGATTTTGTCGGAACAGCCATGATGAATCGAAACGAGGAAGGCAGTCGAAAGGTCAATAGCCGATCGCTTGGAGCATGTCCCGGAAAAGTTGACCGACTTTTCCGACATCTTTTAGACATCGGATATATCCGATGTCTCATCATTTAGGTGTCGGGTATACCCGACATCTCATCGAAGACATGCTCTACTTCTTTGATGTAGGGTCGATCCCTTCGCCTCATGCGGCACAAAACCAAAAGCCCGCCGGCGCGAGGATCGCCGACGGGCTTTCGGACAGCGAATTTGAGCAAAACGCTCTTATTTCTTGCCGGCCGGTGTGGTTGCTTTCGCCGGGTCGGCTTTGGGATCGGCCGGCTCGAGCCGTTCGATCTTCGCCCCCTTGCGCAATTGCGCGATCAGCGCGCTCTGCGCCTTCTGCACGACGAAGCGGGCGACTTGATCCTTGACCTGATCGAAGGGCGGGAAGCTCGTCTGCCTTTTGGCCTCGACCTTGATGATGTGCCAGCCGAACTAAGTCTTGACCGGGTCGGAAACCTGGCCGGCTTCGAGCTTGAAGGCGGCTTCCGCAAATTCCGGGACCATGCGCTCCTTGGTGAACCAGCCGAGGTCGCCGCCTTCGGCGCCGGGATCTTTCGAGACCGCTTTGGCGACCTTGGCGAAATCCTCGCCGGCTTTGATCCGCTTCAGCGCGGCTTCGGCTTCATCCTTGGTTGCGACGAGAATATGACGGGCGTGGATTTCCGTCTCCGGTTTTTGCGATTGGGCGGCCTCGTCATAGACTTTCTTCATCGCCGCGTCGGTCACCGCGTCTTTGGCGATTTTGCTGAGCAGGCTGCCCATCAGCAGCTTTTCGCGATAATAGGCGACCTTTTGCGGGAAGTCCGGCGCCTGATCGAGCTTGTCGGCCACAGCTTTTTGCGCCACCAGCTCGCCATCGATCAAATAATCGAGCAGATAGGCGTCGCGCGCCTTGCCGTCGAGCTGCCGCGGAATGCTGGCACCGAGATCCTCGGCGGCAAGCTTCAAATCTTCGTCGGTGATCTCTTTGCCGTTCACTCTGGCAAGCACGGTCGCGGCCGCGGGCATCGCACTGAAGAGGGCCGGCAGGACAGAGCTCAAGGCAAAGGCAAGACCGAGGGCGCACGCGCGCAAAGTGTAGGAATTCGACATGCGGGAACTGGCTCCAGACATCAAGAAGCGGTAGCAATTCCGCCTCGTGCGCGACAATTCAGGCTTAAATGTGCCAGCCCGTCGGTCAAGCCGCGAAATTGCCAAAAAATCCCCGCGACCTCGCTCGATTGACAAGCCTCACCCCCCCTCTTATCTCTCGGGCAAGCCTCAGGCCGATTTGGCTTGTGCGCCGTCGGAAACCATCGCAAATCGTCATAAATCGACGGCACGTAATCCAAATTGGCTCGGCTGCAAACTTTGGCGCATGAAACGGCTGGCACGGTCTTCGGCGGCGGCTCTCGACTTTTCCGGGCTATATGCTCTTTGCGGAAGATTTTCGTCGCCTGACGGGCGCGGCGCGCGGCGTTACGCGACGAGCCGATCTCCGTCGAAGCTGCAAGCCAGGCGTTCCATGAGAATCGCGGCGTTCGATGAGAAAGTGACTTCGATCAGAAGGCGACATTCGATCAGAAGGTGACACAGACGAGAGCGAGGCGTCTTCGCGCGGCGGCTTCAAATCACCGGGCGATCGGTCGTCCTTCTCTTAAGTGCCAGGATCTCGCCCAGGATCTCGCCTATGATCTCGCCATGCATTTTGCCGTCCTGGAGCAACCGGACGAGAAAGGTTTCGTGAATGTTCGGCACCATCGCCAAGAAAATTTTCGGCTCGTCCAATGAGCGGCGGCTGAAGACTTACCGGCCGAGGGTCGCTGCCATCAATGCGCTCGAACCCGAGGTGGAGAGGCTGAGCGACGCCGAGCTGCGCGCCAGAACGGAACAGTTCCGCGCCGAGCTGGCGGCAGGCTGCGCGCTCGATGATCTGCTCGTACCCGCTTTCGCGACCGTCCGCGAGGCTGCAAGGCGGGTGCTCGGTCAGCGCCATTTCGATGTTCAGCTCATCGGCGGCATGGTCTTGCACGAAGGCGCCATCGCCGAAATGCGGACCGGCGAAGGCAAGACTCTCGTTGCGACTCTCGCCGCCTATCTCAATGCGCTCGCAGGCTGTGGCGTTCATGTCGTCACGGTCAATGATTATCTCGCCCGCCGCGACGCCGAATGGATGGGCCGCATCTATAATTTCCTCGGGCTCAGCGTCGGCACGATCGTTCACGGTAAGGACGATGGCGAGCGGCACGCGGCCTATGCGGCCGATATCACCTATGGGACCAACAATGAATTCGGCTTCGACTATCTGCGCGACAATATGAAATATGAGCTCGGGCAGATGGTGCAGCGCGGCCATGCTTTCGCGATCGTCGACGAAGTGGATTCGATCCTCGTCGACGAGGCGCGCACGCCGCTGATCATTTCCGGCCCCTCCGACGATAGATCGGATCTCTATAATTCCATCGACAAGCTCATTCCTCGCCTCCGCTCGGAGGATTACGAGGTCGACGAAAAGCAGCGCACCGTCAGTCTCACGGAAGACGGCAATGAGCATATAGAGGAATTGCTCGCCGAGGCCGACCTTCTCGAAGAGGGTTCGCTTTATGATGCCGCCAATGTCACCATCGTGCATCACGTCAATCAGGCGCTGCGCGCCCATAAATTGTTCCACCGCGACAAGGATTACATCGTCCGCAACGACGAGGTGGTGATCATCGACGAATTCACCGGCCGCATGATGCCGGGTCGGCGCTATTCGGAAGGGCTGCATCAGGGGCTCGAAGCCAAGGAACGGGTGACCGTGCAGCCGGAGAATGTGACGCTCGCCTCAATCACCTTCCAGAACTATTTCCGCCTTTATAAGAAGCTCGCCGGCATGACCGGCACGGCGGCGACGGAAGCCGATGAATTCGCCGAGATCTATAATCTCGACGTCGCCGAGATCCCGACCAATGTGCCGGTGCGGCGCCTGGACGAAGATGATGAGGTCTATCGCACCAATGAGGAAAAGCTCGCCGCGATCGTTGCCGAGATCGAGGGCGCCAACACGAAAATGCAGCCGATGCTCGTCGGCACCACCTCGATCGAAAAATCCGAACAGCTCGCCGAATTTTTGATCAGCAAGGGCTATCGGCAGATCGATTTTGCCGAGCCGACGGCGCTGCAGAAGCTTTATGCGGCGGCGCGTTCGGCCAAGCCGTCGAAGCTTTTCGCCGTGCTCAACGCACGCTTCCATGAGCAGGAGGCCTATATCGTCGCCGAAGCCGGCGTGCCGGGCGCGATCACCGTCGCAACCAATATGGCCGGCCGCGGCACCGATATTCAGCTCGGCGGCAATGTCGAGATGCGCGTCGCGCAAGAATGCGCCGATCTGCCGGAGGGTCCGCAGCGTGACGCCAAAGAGGTGGAAATCCGCGCCGAGGTCGCCGACTTTCGGCAACGCGCGAAAGAAGCGGGCGGGCTCTATATCGTCGGCACCGAACGGCATGAGAGCCGGCGTATCGACAATCAGCTGCGCGGCCGCTCGGGCCGCCAGGGCGATCCGGGCCGCTCGAAATTCTTCCTGTCGCTGCGCGACGATCTGATGCGGATCTTCGGCTCCGACCGGATGGATTCGATGCTCGTCAAGCTCGGCCTCCAGGAGGGCGAGGCGATCGTCCATCCCTGGATCAACAAGGCCCTTGAAAAGGCGCAGCAGAAGGTCGAGGCGCGCAATTTCGATATCCGCAAGAACATTCTCAAATACGACAATGTGATGAATGACCAGCGCAAGGTCGTGTTCGAGCAGCGCCGCGAGATGATGGCGGAGGATTCGCTCGAAGAGATGGTCGCCGACATGCGCCACGATGTCGTCGATGATCTCGTTGCGCGCTGTGCGCCGCATGAAGCCTATCCCGAAGCTTGGGACATTGAAGGGCTGATGACCGGCGCCGAGGCGATGTTCCATCTCAACCTGCCCTTCGACGAATGGGCGAAGGAAGAAGGCATTACCCACGAGATTTTGCACGAGCGCCTATTGACGGCTGCGGACGAGGCCTATGTCGAGCGGGTCGAAAAGAACGGCGCCGAGCTCATGCGCTATATAGAAAAGCAGGTCGTTCTGCAGTCGCTCGATCATTTGTGGCGCGAGCATCTCGTGACGCTCGATCATTTGCGGCAAGTGATCCACTGGCGCGGCATGGCGCAACGCGATCCGCTGAACGAATATAAATCCGAGGCCTTCGATCTCTTCGGCGAGCTGATCAAACATCTGCGCGAGCAGACGACCTCGCAGTTGAATCATATCGAGGTCAGTTTCGAGCAGGCGGAGCCGCCGCCGCCCTTGCAGTCGGCGCAATTCGAGGCGCTGCATCCGCCGGCCGAGGCGCTGGCGGCGCTGGCGCAGGAGCTCGGAGGCGAGGCAATGGGCGGGCAAGCCTTTGCAGCAGTGCCGTCCATGGTTCCGGACATGCGGGCCAAGGCCGGCCGCCAGCCGCAAGACCCTGCCACATGGGGCAAGGTCGGCCGCAACGAGCCCTGCCCCTGCGGCTCCGGCAAGAAATTCAAGCACTGCCACGGCGCGATTGGCTAGGGAACTCGAAGGCTCGTGCAGCCAGCTTCTCCCGCGTGCGGCGGCGCACAGCGGCGGGGTAGCTCTTCTCTTACCTTTGTTTCATCACCGCTCGACGCGGTGAACGAACCAAAGGAGAGAAGTCATGATCAATCTGCGCAAGACCCTCGTTGCCGCTCTCGCAATTGCCACAATCGCCGGCGCTGTCGCCGCAACGTCCACCGAAGCTTCCGCCAAGGGCTTCCATCATTGGGGCTGGGGCCTTGGGGCCGTCGCCCTCGGCACCGGCCTCGCCATCGCTGCGACTTCGCCCGGCTATTATGGTGACTGCTACATCTCCCGCCGGGCCGTGGTCGACGACTACGGCAATCTGATCGGCTATCAGCGCGTGCGCGTCTGCGACTGACGTTTTAAGGGTTCGACGTTGCCACCGGGGCCTCTCCCTCCAGCAGCGCCAGATCCGAGCGCGAAATTCGGGCACGTCGGCAGGCCTCCGAGCGGAAGTTCGGGGGCCTTTCGATTTTCGCCGCGCGGCGTTATGCCTGCTTCATGACCGCCAGCAAGATCAAGACGCAAGCTGCCAGCGGCGCGCTTATCGCCGATGTGCTGGTGCCGGTCGCGATCGACCAGGCCTATAGCTATCGCGTCCCCGCCGATCTCATGCTCGCAGCCGGCGATCTGGTCGAAGTGCCGCTCGGCACACGCCAAGTGATCGGCGCCGTATGGGAAATTCGGAATGGCCAAGGCGGCAATCTCAAAGCGGTGAGCGCGCGCTGCGATTGCGGGTCCCTCGGCGCGAATTTGCGCAGCTTTATCGATTGGGTCGCGCGCTGGACTTTGGCGCCGCGCGGCATGGTTTTACGCATGAGCATGCGGGCGCCCTTCACCGTGACGCCGGAGCCACTGCGCATCGGCATACGCCGCGCTGGCCCGCCGCCGTCGAGAGTCACGCCGGCTCGCGCCCGCGTGCTTGCCGCGCTCGAAGGCGGGCTCGCCTTTCAAAAAGCGGTTCTCGCGGAAGCCGCCGCCTGTTCGGCTTCCGTCATCGACACGCTGGTCGATGAAGGCACGCTCGAAGCCGTCGCTCTGCCGCCCGAGCCTGTCGCTTTGCCTTGCGAACCGGATTTCGCGCCGCCGGTGCTCGAAGCCGATCAGGCGCAAGCCGCTTCCGCGCTCACTGCCGCCGTGGCCGCGCAAAAATTCTCCGTCACTCTGCTCGAAGGCGTCACGGGCTCGGGCAAGACCGAAGTCTATTTCGAAGCGGTCGCCACGGCCTTGCGGGCCGGAAGGCAGGCTTTGATCCTGATGCCGGAAATCGCGCTCACCGCGCAATTTCTAAACCGCTTCGCGGCGCGTTTCGGCACGCGGCCGGCGGAATGGCATTCTTCCGTCAGCCCGCGCAAACGCGCCCGCATCTGGTCCGGCCTTGCGACCGGCGAAGTCAAGGTCGTCGCCGGCGCGCGTTCGGCTTTGTTTCTGCCTTTCGCCGATCTCGCTGTCATCGTCGTCGATGAGGAGCATGAGGCGGCCTATAAGCAAGACGATGGCGTTGCCTATCATGCGCGCGACATGGCGGTGGTGCGCGGCCAGATCGAGAAGGCGGCCGTGGTGCTCGCCTCGGCGACGCCTTCGATCGAATCGCGCGTCAATGCCGAACAGGGCCGCTATGCGCATCTCAAGCTTCCGGCACGCTATGGCGGCAGCGCTTTGCCCACCATCACGGCGATTGATCTCAAACGCGAAGCGGCCCCGCGCGGAAAATGGATGGCGCCGCGGCTCGTTGCGGCGATAAATGAGACATTGAGCGCCGGCGAACAGGCGCTGCTCTTCCTCAATCGCCGCGGCTATGCGCCGCTCACTTTATGCCGCGCCTGCGGCCATCGCTTCCAATGTCCGAACTGCACTGCCTGGCTCGTCGAGCACCGTTTTCGCCGGGCGCTCGTCTGCCATCATTGCGGCCATATCGAAAAGCGCCCGGAGCATTGTCCGGAATGTGGGGAATCGGAGCTCGCGGCCTGCGGCCCGGGCGTCGAAAGGCTGGCGGAAGAGGTAGCATTGCTCTGGCCGGAGGCGCGCTGCCTCACGCTTTCATCGGATTTTCCGGGCGGCACGGAACGGCTCCGGCGCGAGCTCGACTCCATCGCTGAAGGTGCCTGCGACATCATCATCGGCACGCAGCTTGTCGCCAAGGGCCATAATTTCCCTTTGCTCTCGCTCGTCGGCGTGATCGATGCCGATGTAAGTCTTTCGAGCGGCGATCCGCGCGCCGCCGAGCGCACCTTTCAATTGCTGCAGCAGGTGACCGGCCGTGCCGGCCGCTTCGGCTCTGCCGGCCGCGCCTTCGTGCAGACCTGGCAGCCGGACCATCCGGTGATCCGCGCCATTCTTTCGGGCGATGTCGAGAAATTCTACAGTGAAGAGACCGAGCAGCGCCGCAAGGCCGGCCTGCCGCCCTTCGGCCGGCTCGCCGCGCTCATCGTCTCGGCCAAGGATCGCACTGCGGCCGAAGATCATGCAAGGGCGCTCGTCAAAACGGCCTTTGCTCTGCCGGCAAACAGCAAATGGAAGCTCGCCGCGCTCGGCGGCCTGCCGGGCGAGGATGAGATCATGCTGCTCGGGCCGGCCGAGGCGCCGATCGCGGTCATCAGAGGCCGGCATCGTTTTCGTCTGCTGGCGCGGGCACCGCGCAATGCCGATCTGCAAGGTTTTTTGCGCGCCATGCTTGCGACCGCGCCGCCCGAGCGCGGCTCCGTGCGCGTCATGGTCGATGTCGATCCGCAGAATTTTATGTGAAGGGAGGCGAAGGGGAGACGATTCGTCACTAATTCATGGGGACGGATTCTTCGCTTCAAACTCGCGCACTTCTTGCTCGATTTTCTCGCGATGATCGGCCAGCATGCCAATATCTAACAACTCTGCGAGTTTCCACGCTGGAACGGCCGCTGCCATTCCTTTATTCAGTCTTACCTGCATCGCCGCAGGATTGCCTGGATTAACTGGTTCTCCATTTTCTCTACGAACCGGCTCCCAATTGTTAATATATCCCCAATCGACGCCTAACAGCCAAGGCCCATGGGATCGCAAGATCTTTTCTGGTGTAGCCCAATCTTTAACGCCGGGACGCGCGCTTGCCGCTGGAATAAAGGCAAAAATCGGAGAACCGCTATACCCACCGATTGAACGGACCTCGACTAGAAAACTCTCCTGTTCAAATCCGTCGTCTTGCTTGACTGTTTCCCACGGCATTTGCCCAATGTTACCAAATCGCACAGTAGGCAGATTAGCTTGACGACCTTCATGATTAATGAACCGACCAACCATAAAAACATCGTCTCCTGGCCCGATGTTGAAATCTTTGACGATCTCCTTTGAAAGAAAACTTGCGCGAGGAACATGGTTGAATTTGTAATCTTTTGGGTCGAATGAAATCAGGCAAGCAGCCAAATCGTCGCCACTAGCATGTGTTATCCAATCTCCGCGAATTGTTGGAAGAATGGCTTTCTTGCCGTCGCGCGTATTGAGCCGCAATGTTGTTGCGTTTTTGATCACATGCTTATTGGTCACGGCATACAAGAACCAAAAATTCTGCCGCAATCCTTTTGATGGAACCCCAACAAGAAACCCGCTTCCACCCACTCGCATTCCATCTTCGGCATCTACCTCGGATGGATATAAATAGACAACACAATCCAAATACTCATCCAAGATACGAGGCACTGGCGGCTCCCATAACGTGGCAGCATGCGTGTCGCGGTCGATGTCGATCCGCAGAACTTTATTTGAAGCCGAAGCCTCTTGGGCGCGGCTCGTCACTTTCGCTTCGCCGGAAACGCTCGACCGCGCCGGCAGCGACAGCTTCATTCATCTCTTCGATCGTCGCCGGCCGTCCCCGACGCTTGAAAAGGCCTCGTAACGCGGAAACGGGAAGTTTTGGCAGCGAGACGACCCTGCCATCAGGGTGGGTGAAGAATTTCGTCGGACTACCGAGCGCCATTGCGAAACCTATTTATCCACGTGCGGAAAGAAATCGAGATCGCAGCCCCGCAGCCTCACTAGGATATTTCACCAAGGTGTTGAGACTAGTATCATTTTAGAATGGAATGTCGTCGTCCAACGCTTTCGGCGGCTCAATTTGCTTCGGTGTCTTGGGCGCTGGAAGTCGAAGAGCTTCCTCTTCTTTTTTGGCGGCCCCCAAAAGATTGCCAAGTGAATCGATCAGCTTTCTTAAAGGTTCAAGCTTCTCGACACCTTCTCCGAGCTTTTCGCACCCTTCGATCCAAAGGGCCGCAACCGCATCAAAGCGGGTACGATCGCGATTGATCTCACTTTCAAGTGCTGCAATCTTTGAGAATAAAGCTTCCTTCTTACTTTCCGAAATATCCAGCTTATCAATAGTTTCTTTGATTTGTGTAAGAAGGTGCCGCAGCTTTAATTTCGTCGGCGTATCGAGGGCTACGGAGAATTCCTTGCGCCTACGGGCGTGGCGAATTTGCAGCATTGTTCGATAATGCTCTACGTCTTTGCTGAAATCCACGTATGTTGAAAAATTAACATCCTCAATTGATGGGATGCTTCTTCCTGAGACTTGGCTTTCGAGATGAAGTTCCTCAATAACGGCCAATACTCTACTTATATATTGCATGTAATATATATCAAGGCGTTGTTCTTCATGTGCTTTTGCTATTGTTTCTTCGCACTCTTTTTTAAAATGGGCCTCCAAACTTAAAAATGCCAACTCCGGGTCGTCTGGCAAATCATCGTATAAAAAGTCGTCATCACTCACTTTTTAGCTCCAAGCTCAATGCAATAGTATGTGCACTAACATTGTAGCTGCGGCCGATTGAACGCAAGGCCTCTCCATCATCGTCACGCCGCTTAATCGCCTCACACCGCCTCTCCCGCCAGCCCGCGCTTCTTGAGCAAGGGCTCTACCGAAGGCGCACGTCCGCGAAAGCCGAGATAGGCCGCCTCTGCATCGGCACGATTGCCGGCGGCATAGACATGCGCTTTGAGTTTTCCTGCGACAGCGGCATCGAAAATATCGCCGGCCTCGACAAAGGCTTCGAAACCGTCGGCGTCGAGCACTTCCGACCAGAGATAGGAATAATAGCCCGCCGCATAGGAATCGCCCGAAAAGACATGGGTGAAATGCGGCGTGCGATGGCGCATCACGATTCCTTTCGGCATGCCGAGTTTTTCGAGCATGTCTCTTTCGAGAGCGATAATGTCGAGATCGTCGGCCGGCTTTTGACAATGCAAAGCGAGATCAACAAGCGCGGAAGCCGTGTATTCCACTGTTGCAAAGCCCTGATTGAATTGTTTCGCCGCAAGCAGCCGTTCGAGCAATGACTCGGGGATCGGCTGATGGCTGCGGTAATGCAGCGCGAAGCGGCGCAAGATCTCTCTCTGCTCCAGCCAATGCTCATAGAGTTGGGAGGGGAATTCGACGAAGTCGCGCGCGACGCTCGTGCCGGACAAAAGCGGATAGGTCACATCCGACAAGAGCCCATGCAGCGCATGGCCGAATTCATGGAACAGGGTCCGCGCATCATCGAAGCTGAGCAAGCAGGCCTCGCCCGCCGCCGGCTTCACGAAATTCAAGACGTTCACGATGATCGGCAGAATCTCGCCGTCGAGCTTCTCCTGTTCGCGATATTCGCTCATCCAGGCGCCGCCATGTTTCGACACCCGCGCATAATAATCGCCGATGAAGAGGGCGACGGGCTTGCCATCGGACCCTCTCACATCCCACGCCCGCGCATCGGAATGATAGAGCGGCAGATCGAAACGCTCGCTGAAACTCAGGCCGAAGAGCTGCTGCGCCGTGAAGAAGACGGCCTCGATCATACGATCGAGTTGCAGATAGGGCTTGATCTCCGATTCATCGAGCTCGAAGTCCAGCTTGCGGCGGCGTTCGGCATAATAGCGCCAGTCCCAAGGCGCGAGCGCGAAATTCGCCCCCTCTTGCGCGATCGCCTCTTGTAGGGCGGCCTCTTCGCGCAAGGCACGTGCTCGCGCCGGCGCCCAGACTCTGTCGAGAAGATCCTGCGCCGCCTCCGGCGTCTTCGCCATCGTATCGGCGAGGCGGAAATGCGCGAAGCTTTCATAGCCGAGAAGCCGCGCCCGCTCGGCGCGAAGCTGCAGCATTTCGACGGCGAGCGCGCGATTGTCCGTCGCGCCGCCGGTTTCGCCGCGCGAGATCCAAGCGCGCCAGGCCTTTTCGCGCAAGTCTCGGCGCTGTGACATAGCGAGGAACGGCTCAATGCTGGAACGGCCCAATGTGATCACATATTTGCCGGGAAAGCCGCGTTCGCGCGCGGTCTCCGCCGCCTCGGCGACGAGCCAATCCGGCAGGCCGGCAAGATCCTCGCCTTCATCGAGCACGAGAGTGAAGGCTCTTTCATCGGCCAGAACATTTTGTGAAAATTGCGTGCCGAGCGCGGCGAGCCGCTCACCGATTTCGGCAAGCCGACCCTTCACCTCAGGCGCGAGACCCGCGCCGGCGCGACGGAAGGCTGTATGATGACGCTCCAGGACGCGCTTCTGCTCGGCATCGAGCCCGAGCGCATCGCGCTCTGCATAGACAGCGTCGACCCTGGCGAAAAGCGCGTCATTCAAATGGATCTCTGCGTCATGCCGCGCAAAAAGCGGCGAGATCTCGCGCTCCACCGATTCGATCGCAGCATTCGTATGGGCGCCGGCAAGATTGAAGAAGACGAGCGAGATGCGACGCAGATTGCGGCCGGCGCGTTCCAGCGCGGCGATCGTATTCTCGAAATCCGCCGGCGCGGGATTGTCGGCGATGGCGGCGATCTCGGCTCTATGTTCGGCGAAAGCGGCGTCGAAGGCCGGCCGATAGTGATCGGGCGTAAACCGATCGAAAGGCGGCACGCCGAAAGGACCGTTCCATTCCTCGAGCAGCGGATTCGGCACGGTGGATTCTTGCGGCAGCGGCTGCGACTCGGGGGAAATGGTCATGGCGCGGATCCGGGCTGGAACAAACATCTAAAGACAAAGACCTATGCGCTCGGATCGCAAAGCGAGTCCGTCCACAATGGCTCAGCCGTTTCATTCATATGGGGACGAGCAAGCCGCGTTCCATCGGCGGGAGCCCGGCCACAACTCCTGGAGGCCTTTTTCACTTCGCCGTCAGCACCGCCCGGCAGGGGGCGGGAAGATCGGCAAGTGTCAGCGCCGGCCGCGGCTTCCAATGCGTCGGATGCGGATGCAGCACGCCCGGCGAGAACCAATAAGCAAGCGAAGCCCGATCGCAGCCGTCGCCGGCCGACACCGGGGCCTGGCCCTCGCAGGCCGTTTCGCGCTGCGGGCAGAAAAGCCGGACATGGAAATGATAGTCATGGCCATAGAAGGGGCGGACCTTCGCGAGCCAGCTCCGATCGCCTCTGGCGTCGCGGCAAAGCGCCTTTTTGATCGCCGCATTCACAAAGATGCGCTGAACCCTGGGGTCCTGCGCCGCGGCCTTGATGACGGCAACATGATCCGGCGTCCAAACCGCCGGATTGACGTCGAGCCCATCGTCGCGCACGACATTGGTCGAGAGCATTTCTTCGCGCTCGGCACGCGAGAGCTGGCGCGGCGGCATGGGCTTGAGCCAGATGTCGACGTCGAGCCCGATCTGATGCGAGGCATGGCCGGTGAGCATGGGCCCGCCGCGCGGCTGCGACATGTCGCCGACCAAAATGCCGGGCCAATGGCTCACCTTGGGAACCTTTTTGGCGAAACCTTCGAGAAAGGCGATCAGCGCCGGATTGCCCCAATAGCGGTTGCGCGAGACCCGCATCACCTGCCAGTCCGGCCCGTTAACGGGAAGCGCCACGCCGCCGGAAAGACAACCGCGCGCGTAAAATCCGATGGTGCGGGTGGCGAGTTCGGCGGGCGCGGTTGCCCGGCCGAACAATTGCTTTGCCGGTATCGCAGGATCGCCCGCATGGGCGAGGGGCGGCAGCAGCTTCGGCTCCAATGTCCCCAATTCTTGCGCAGCAATTTCCTGCGAAGAGAAAGCGCAGAGGCAGAAAAGGGCCGCACCGTGGGCAAGCTTACGCATGGTTTCACCTCGGTCGGGATGGCATGCTGTCGAGACGGGAAATATGGTCCGGCATGCAAAAGCCTTGCGGTAGATCGACTATGGCATATGAGGCTCGCGGCATCCTTTCCGCCGCTGCTCGCGCGCGATCCCTAAAAGGCAGCGACTTTTTTGACTCGAATCGGGCGCCAAAACACAGACTGGCGTCTAGCTCCGATGCAACCCGATGCCTTCGTGATCTAAATATCCAATCAACCTTGCTTCAAATTTGCGATTTACCCGCTGCCGAGGGGATGTCATCGTGGCCTCTGGCGCGCGCGTATTCTTGTCCGCGATGGGGGTGCCATGCGTCACTCGATTTTTTTGAAATTGCCCTTCTTGATCATTTCGCTGTGTGGGTTCTTCTGGTTTTCATCGGCGCAGGCGCTGGTGCGCATCCACATCGACCTCAGCGCGCAGCGCATGGAGGTGGAATCGGACAGCGGCAGCTATTCATGGCCGATTTCGACGGCCCGCTCCGGCTATGTGACGCCGCGCGGCTCATTCGCACCGGAAAGCCTGCAGCGGGTGCATTATTCGCATAAATATCATAGGTCGCCGATGCCTTATTCGATCTTCTTTCTCGGCGGCTATGCCATTCATGGCACCTATGCTACGGCCTATCTGGGCCGGCCGGCCTCGCATGGCTGCATCAGGCTCTCGGCCGAGCATGCGGCCGCGCTGTTCCATATGGTGCAAACGGAAGGTGCGAGAATCTCGATCAGCGGTTCGCCGCCGCGCACGCCGATCTATACCAGCGGCTCTGAGCGCCGGCGCCACGTCAGGACCACCGCTGTGGCGCATCACACGTCCGACGGGTTTTTCGGATTGTTCTTTGGGCCAGCGCAGAAAGATTCGACCGCGCCAAGCCGCTGGCAGTCTAATCCCTCCTGGTAATAGGCTGGGAATGGGTCTCCGCGGCGCGCTCGAAGTGCGGCTAGAGCGGGATGAGGAAAAGTGGGAACCGGTTTTCCGGCGCAATCAAGTTTACGCAGATTGCACAAGCTTATCTGCATATCCCGCTCTACGCTTTGGGAATCGATCACGTTTCTGGAGACATCGGATATATCCGATGTCTCAACCATGACTTTGGAGTGATTCAATCCAAAATCATCGTGATCTAGCCGAGGAGATCGATCAGCGCGGGGATGAGCGGCGCATCTGCCGGCGGCATGGGGTAGTTGCGCAGATCGGCGGGCCGCGCCCATTTGAGCGCCTGTCCCTCGCGCGCCGCCACGAAGCCCTGCCAGCGCCGGCAGATGTAGAGCGGCATGAGCAGGTGGAAGTCCGGATAGGCGTGGCTCGCGAAAGTGAGCGGCGCGAGACATGCCTCTTCGACCTTGATGCCGAGTTCTTCCGCCAGCTCGCGAATGAGCGCCATCTCGGGCGGCTCGCCGGGCTCGACCTTGCCGCCGGGAAATTCCCAGAGGCCGGCAAGCGCCTTGCCCTCCGGCCGCTTTGCAATCAGCACCCGTTGATCGGTATCGACCAGCGCCGCTGCGGCAACGAGAAGCAGCTTCATGACGCGCGCCCCTGCGGCGCGGCGCCAGCCCTTTGTGTCATGGGCAAAGCATCATCCCCAACGCGCAGGCTTTCGACCGCGGCCGGCAGATCCGCCATTTTGGTGAGGACGATGTCGGCGCCGGCCGCAGCGAGCGCCTGGGCAAGCACGCTATCTGCATGGCTCGCGCCGGCAAAGCCGATCGCTGCCATGCCGGCGCACCGCGCCGCGCTCACGCCCGCCGGCGAATCCTCGATGACGATGCATTGCGCCGGCGCATATCCGCATTGCCGGGCTGCGTAGAGAAAAAGATCCGGCGCCGGCTTGCCGTTGCGGACCTCCGTCGCGCTGAAGACCCGTTCGCCGAAAAGCGGTGCGAGACCGGTCACTGCGAGCGACAGATGAATGCGGTCCGGCTGCGAGGACGAGGCGACGCAGCGCGGATAGGGAAGCCGGGCGATCGCCGCGGCAACACCTTCGACGGGACGCAGCTCACGGCGCAGCCGCGCGAGGAGTTCGGCATTCGCCTGCGCCCCCCATTCCGCCGGCAACGGCCGGCCCAGCATCGTTTCGATCTCGGCCACCACGTCCTTGACGCTCTTGCCCATGAAGAGGCCGCGACAATCGGCAAGATCGCTCGGCCGGCCGAGCGCCGTCAGCAGCTTCGCCAAAGCGTCGAGGGCGATGATCTCGGAATCGACGAGGACGCCGTCGCAATCGAAAATAAGAAGCGTCACCCGCAAGCCCTCAACCCGCAGCGGCGCGCGCGAGAATCGCGCCGATCTCTGCTTTCGCCTCTGCCGCATAATCATCCGTCATCCCACGGCGCGGCGATTTAATGTCGACCTCTGCGACGATCGCGGTCGGCTGTCCAGCCAGCAAAAGGATGTGGTCGGCGAGCCTTATGGCTTCCTCTATGCCATGGGTGACGAGCAATGTCGTCACTTTGGTTCTCTCGACGAGAGCGGCGAGCTCGTCCCGCAGCCGCTCGGCCAAGGCTGTGTCGAGCGACACAAAGGGTTCATCGAGCACGAGAAGGTCGGGCTTGACCGCGAAGGCGCGGGCGAGAGCGACGCGACGGGCGAGGCCGAGCGACAATTCGCCGGGAAAATGGGTCAGATGCTCGCCAAGCCCGAGATCGGTTGCGATTCTGACGAGATCCTCGTCGCTCGTCTGCGGCGCTGCGAGGCGGAGATTTTGGAAGACGCTGCGCCACGGCAAAAGCCGCGGTTCCTGAAACACCATGCCAATCCGCGGCTTCTGCGGCATCACGATGGTTCCCTCGAAATCATGGTCGAGGCCGATGATGATGCGCAGCAAAGTCGTCTTGCCGCAGCCGGAAGGACCGACAAGGGCATAGACTTTGCCGGAAACGATCGTCAGGGAAAAATCGCGCAAGACCTCGCGCAGCGCGCCCGAGGCGGTGCGGAAGGCTTTCCGCTTGACGGTGATCTCAAGCGGCTTTCTGTCGCCAACGGGAAACATGTCGCTCGAAAGGTTGTACAACAAAAGTCTCGATCCCGAGCATGATGGCGATGAACGGAAGGGCGTAGGCGAGAAGCAGGCTGACGTCGAAGAGCTGGAAGGCGGTGCCGATCTCGAAACCGATCCCGTTCGAGCGGCCCAAGAGCTCGACGATGAGGACGATCTTCCAGACGAGCGACAGGCCGGAGCGGGTCGCGGCAGCTATATAAGGCGCGAGCTGCGGCAAGACCACGTGCCGCAACCGTGTCCGCAAAGGCATGGCGAAGACGGTGGCCATCTCCTGCAAGCCGGGATCGAGCGCCCGGGCGCCTTCCCTGATCGTCGCCGTGGCATTGGGCAATTTATTGAGCGCCACGGCGGCGATTGCGGCCGTTTCCGTCAGCCCGATCCAGATATAGGCGAGGACGATGATGACGAGCGCCGGCAGATTGAGAAGAATGACGAGCCACGGATCGCCAAGCCGATCGATCGTCGGATTGCGGCCCATGAGAATGCCGAAGATCGTGCCGAAAAACATGGCGAGGGCGAAAGAGACGACCACTCGCGCGAGCGTCGCGCCGAGATTGATGAACAGCGCGCCGGATCGCGCCTCTTGCATCATTGCGGCAAGGACGCCGAGCGGCTCCGGCAGCATCCGACTGGCCGCCAAAGTCGCGGCGATCTGCCAGACCGCAATCAGAAGCAAAAGCGACAAGAGCCTCAGCACGAATTCAGTTTTCCATGGCTGCTTTATAGAAGGTTCCGGGATCGAGCTTGGTGCCGGTGCCGACGAGCTTGGCGCCGCCGATCTCGGCCAACACGCCATAAAGCTTGGCCGCATCGGCTTCATCCGCCTGGATCGGCCGTTGCGGTATTCCTTCGAGATAGCGTTTCCGGTAGATCGCGAGCGTCGCCGCATCGCTCACGCCGATGCGCGGCGCCAATTTCTCCCAATCGGCCGGCGATGTCGCCAAAATTTCCATGGCCTGCCGCGTCACGGCGAAGAAACGGCGGAGCGCGTCACGATGCTTGGCCGCGAAACTATCGTGGAAGACATAGCCGACCATAGCGACGGGGGCCGTGGCGCCGAGGCTCTTTTCAATCTCGTCCACGCCGATCAGGCGACGAAAACCATGCGCCTCGAGATTGGCGCAGAAATTCCAGAAATTGAGCGTCGCATCGCTCTCCCCTTGCAAGGCCTTTTGGAAGAGCAGGGGCGGCGCGCCGTAAAGGATCGTCGCCTGCGATTCGAGATCGAGCTTCGACTGGCGCGCCAAGGCCTGCAGCAGCAGCCAGCTCTTGTCGAGCGGACCGCCGGCGACGCCGATCTTCTTGCCCTTGAGATCGGCGAGCGTCTTGATCGGCGACTGCCGTGGCACCATCACCGCGCCGAGCGTGCTCGAATAAGGATAGAAAGTCAGATCCGATCCCAAGCTCCGCTCGCGCGAGACCCAAAGCCAGTCCGAGAGGATGATATCGGCGGAGCCGCCCATCATCGCGATCTTGCCGGCATCTGTTGAAGCAAGCTCCGTGACCTCGAGATCGAGCCCGGCTTTTTGGGCGAGGCCATGGTCTTTGATGATCTCGAGCTCCCACGCGAAAGTGCCGGTCTTTTGGGCTGCGATACGAAGCGTCTCGGCAGCCTGCGCTTCGCTCAGGCTCGCGGCGATCATAACGAGGCAAAACGCCGCAATTTTGCGGCAAAACCCGTGGCGCCGCGCAGGCCTGCGGGCAAAACAAGGCATTTCGCCCGTCACCGGAGGTTGCAGCATGGCCAAATCCCCAAAATACGCATCATCGTGAACCCGTCTTGGATGTTTCTTGGATATTTCTTGGACGTTGTCTTACACCCGGCAATCGGGATACATGATGGCCGCGCAACCGATGTCGCTGATCGTCGAGGCGTTCGAAAGCCGGGCGTCACCGACGCCTTCATTGACAGAGGAAGGAAGGACATGACACCAAGGAATATTCTCTTCGTCGCGGCTGCGAGCCTCGTCGGAATGAGCGTAATGGTACAACAGAGCTTTGCCGCCGACGCGGCCGCGGGCCAGGGGATCTTCAAACACAAATGCACTGTTTGCCATCGCATCGGGCCCGGCGCCACGAATTTTGTCGGTCCGGAATTGAATGGTCTCGATGGCCGCACCATCGCTTCTGCTGCGGGCTATAGCTATTCCGACGCGGATCAGGCGAAGAAGAAGGCCGGCTTCGTTTGGAACGAAACGACCTTCAAGAAATATATCACCAATCCGCAAGCCGATATTCCCGGCACCAGGATGATTTTTCCGGGCCTCCCCAAGGACTCCGACCGCGACGATCTCTGGGCCTATCTCGCGCAGTTCAAAGCGGACGGCTCGACGAAGTAAGTGCGCGCCGCGAGGCGTTTCCAAGTCGGAAACGGAGCCGGAGACGGGTTCGCAAACCGGATTTTGGCAAAGCGCTCCGATCTCCGTCGGAGCGCTTTTTTGTTGTTTTGATCCTCGCATATCGGCTTCGAAAGGATGAGACACGCGACGCAGCGATCATGACAAATCGTGCCCTGTCATATGTCACGGCAGAAACAGAGTCACTTTGCAAGTCGGGCGCTCATGCATTCCTTACGAAAATCTGACTTTTGCCAATCCTCATTCGCTGGGTCCGCCACGGCGGATCAACATGCCGCGCGCAGGATCATAGGCGATGATGGCGCCGGCGAGAAAGACGCAGGTGCAACCGATGCAGACCGCAAGCGACAAAGGCGTGATCTGCTCATAGAAGGCGAAGCGGATAAGTTCGACCGCATGGGTGAAAGGATTGAGCCAGCAGACGAAGGCGAGCCACGGACTGCCCTCTTGAACGCGCCAGAGCGGATACAGCGCCGAGGATGCGAAGAACATAGGGAAGATCACGAAGTTCATCACCCCGGCGAAATTCTCCAATTGCTTGATCAGCGACGACAGCAACATGCCGAGCGCGCCGAGCATCAGGCCGGAGAGGGCGAGCGCCGGCAGAACGGTGACATAGCCCCATGGCGAGGGGGGCGAGATCTCCCAGAAATAGGCGATGAGGAGATAGGCATAGACCTGCAGGATCGAAACGGCGGTGCCGGCGAGAAGCTTCGAGGTGAGCAGGTACCAGCGCGGGAAAGGGCTGACGAGCAGGGTCCGCATATTGCCCATCTCGCGGTCGTAGACCATGGAGAGCGACGACTGCATGCCATTGAAGAGTTGGATCATCGCCATCAGGCCTGGCGTGATATAGACCGGATAAAGGATATAGGTTTCGTAAGGTGGAATGATCGAGACGCCGAGAACCGAGCGGAAGCCGGCGGCGAAAATGAAAAGCCAGACGAGCGGCCGCACCAAAGCGGAGACGAAGCGCTCGCGTTGATGCAGGAAGCGCAGCGCCTCGCGCCAGACGATGCCTTGCAGGCAGACCCAATATTGCGCCAGGCGGAAACCCTTGCCCGAGCTGGCCTCAGTCACTTCACTGGTGATTGCCGTCATGTCACGCGTCCCAAATTCGGCGGCCGAGTTTCATTCGGACCTGCGGGCTTAAGTCCCTCTCCCGATCATTCGCCGAGCTCGGTGCCGGTCAGCTTGGCGAAGGCCATGCGCATGTCGGCTGCCCCCGTGCTTGCAATAATCTCCGCCGCCGGACCATTCGCGAGGACTCGGCCCTTGTGCAGCACGATGACCATATCCGTCATAGCGATTTCATCGATCAGATGGGTGGTCCAGAGCACGCCTATGCCTTGGTTTGCGACGAGGCTGCGCACATGCGCGACAATGTCGGCGCGCGCCTTGACGTCGAGACCGACAGTCGGCTCGTCGAGAAGCAGAATCGGCGGATTATGCAACAGCGCCCGGGCGATTTCGACGCGCCGCATCTGGCCGCCGGAAAGATTGCGGACCTTGTCGGCCATCCGGTCGGCGAGCGCGACTTGCGTGAGCACGGCCTCGGCCCGCCGCTTCGCCTCGCGCGGACCAATGCCATGCAGAGCCGCATGATAGGTGAGATTCTGCATGACCGAGAGATCAGGATCGAGCGTGCGCGCCTGGAACACGACGCCGAGCCGGCGCAGCGCCTCGCCGCTGTCTCTCGTGACATCATGGCCGAAGATCCTGATCGTGCCCTGGCGCGTCGCATAGAGCCGGGTGATCAGCGAAAACAGCGTGCTCTTGCCGGCGCCGTTCAATCCGAGCAGCACGCTGAAGCTGCCCGGCTCGATGACGAAGGAGACATCATCGAGCGCCTTGCGCTTGCCGTAGGAATGGCTGACATGGACGACCTCCAGCGCCGGAATGCCGATCGCGCCCGTGGCAGACATGGCCTTTTGGTCTAGCGTCAAGGCGCTGTTCCTTTTCCTCGAAAGCATGATCCCGAAAAGTTGCAGACTTTTCGGATAAGATCATGCGTTAAAACAATGCCTTAGAACGGTCATTCAAATCACTTCGCGCCAGAGCGGTTTCAGGTTGCGTGTCCACATGCAACCGTTTCGAAACCGCTCTCATTTCTGAGACATCGGATATATCCGATGTCTAAAACAAGAAGTTAGAGCATTTTCAGCCGCAAAACCGGTATCCACTTTTGCTGAAAATGCTCTAGTGCGAGCAAAAGCTCATTTGCCGATGGCGATGCCCCAGGGAAAAGATCCGACCTCGATCGATTTGATGACTTTGAGTGCCGGGACGTCGATTACCGAGACGTCGTTCGAAACGCCATTGGCGGTATACAGATATTTGCCGTCCGGCGTGAAGGCCATATGCCAGACACGCTGGCCGACGAGGAGATATTTCACGACTTCCTTCGTCGCCTGATTGATGACGGCGACATGATTGGCCGGGCCGAGCGCGACGAAGGCAGTCTTGCCATCGGCGGTGAAATTAATGCCGACCGGCTGGATCGCCTCCTTCGCAAGGCCCGGGATTTCGAAGCTGATCTTCTGCTTCACCACATGCTTGACGGGATCGATAACGGCGATGGTGCCGCCGACTTCCGACGACACCCAAAGCTCCGAGCCGTCGGGCGTGAACTGCGCAAAACGGGGCCGCGGATCGACGAGAATATTGGCGATGACCTTGCGGCTCGCAAGATCGATCATATGCACCATATTGGTCGTCTCGGACGTGTTCACGAGAATCTCGTCGTTCGGACCGATGGCCATGCCTTCCGGCTCGACACCGACCGGAACATCGAACACGCGCCTATGGGTCTTCACATCGATCACGGTCACGAGATGGTCGTTCTCGTTCGACGTAAAGACATATTTTCCGTCATGGCTGACGATCAGCAGTTCGGGATCTAGTCCAGACTCCAGATTGCCGGTGATCTCCAAGGTCTTCGTGTCGATGACCTGGATCGTGTCGTCGTCGCTCGCGCAGATGTAGAGCTCCTTGCCATCGGGCGAGAGTGCAATCCCACGCGGCCGTTGTCCGACCGGGATCGGTTTCGTCACTGCGAGCTTGTCCGTGTCGATGACCGAGATCGAATTGCCCTTTTCATTCGTCACATAGGCAGTGAAGGCCAGAGCCTGTCGCGGCGAAGCGAAGGGCAGAACACAGAGCACGAGAGCTGCGGCGCGCAGGGACGAATGCAAAACCATGGGATCTATTCTTTCGGTTTGTTCTGAAGGCCTGTCTTGGCTCGGCGGCCGGCGTCGCGCGGCGCTTCGCCTTGGAGATTGGTCCAGGCTGATCTCATGGAAACTTGCATTTGGTTTCCGGCCTGTCATAGCCGAGCGTATCGAGAACCGAGGTTTGATGCAGGAAGCCCGGTTGCGGTGAGGCCGAGACGACCCTTCGTCCATCGCTCAACAGGATCGGTTGGCGCAATTGCTGATCCCAGCTGCGCACCGTCAATCTCTCCCCCTTGAACGCCGCGATGGCGAATTGGGACGACAGAAGATAATCATGGATCGCCTTGGGGTCGTTGGTATTGGTCCGCGCAACGGTGTCGCCGATCATCCGCATCGCCACCCAGGCATTGTTGTCGCGCGCATTCATCCCGCGATGCGCGAGCGCCATGAAACGGTTCTGCAATTGCGCCGCGCCCCATTGCTCATGATCGGGCGACCAGCTTGTCGGCACCAATCCGCCCGAGCCGGCGACGGGGCGCGGGTCCCAGGTCTCATAAGGAAGATAGCCGGCGAAGACCTCGCTGTCGTCGGCCGCAACGAGAACATCATAGGACGGTGCATTCTGCGTCGTGACCGGGACGAGCTTTTGTGTCTGAACACTGCCGGAATCCGAACGGCGGCCGCCGCCCGTATCGACATAGGTGCGCTCGTCGACGATCTTGGCGCCGAATTTCCGCGCCGAATGCTTATAGGCCTCGGCGAGAAGCGCATCGGCCGGATGCGAGCCTTTGATCAAAAGCCAGCGCGGCCATTGCTTCCAGATGAGATATTGCGCGAGACCGTCGGTGAGCATCGACCTGGACGGCGCGACATGAATGACATTGCGGCGGCAATTTTCTTGGCGCAGCGAATCATCCGGCGCCGAAGTGTTGAAGATCAACACATCCTTGCCATGCTCCGCATCGGCGATCTTCAAGAGATCCGGTGCAGAAAGATCGGCGAGCACGAGGGTGACGCCATGCGCGACCATGGCTTGCAGCGCTGCCACCGGATCGTCGCCGGGTTTGAGCGCAACATCCTCGACGGAATAGGTCTGATTGAGGAAATGGCCCGTCGTATTATTGTCGATCGCGGCGAGCTGCGCGCCGGCGAATCCATCGTCCGGCGCCGGTATGTCGAGAATCGAAATCGTCTCTTTCGTATGCGTCTGGCGGAGAAAGCCGACTTTGACGCTCAATGGCGTCGCCGCCTGCGCCCAGATATGCGTCGATGTCGCGACGGAAAAGGCGAAAGCCACACCCAAAAGGAGCAGGCCTGAGAAGAGCAGAAGTCGAGGGGGCTTGCGAGGGGTCATGACGCTCTGCGGGGCGAGGAATGATGTGGGGCGCAAAGATGACCGCAAGAGACGGTCTTATCAAGACATGCCGAGGTTAAACTTCCTTCAGAAAGTGCCGGAAGTGGCGATGAGCAGCCGACAAGGACGAGCAGCTGACATAATCATTACAATTCAGCTGACAATTCATTTGGCGCTGCTCACCTGACGCTGCCTGCCGCTGCATTGTGAGACAGCAAAGCTAAGATCGCTTGTTCCTTCGGTTCCGCCGCGATCATGACAAAAGGAAAGCCTGCCGCCTGCAAAGGTGCGGCCGCATCGGCCGAGATCGCCATATGGCGGACTAATCCGGGACTGATGCCTGCGGCTTCGGCAAGCGCCAGGAAAATTTCCACACTGCGCCGGGAATAATGCAGAACCGCGTCGATCTCGCCATTGGCCAAGGCTATGACCGCTTCATCGCTCAAGCTTTCTGCGGCGCACGCCTCATAAATTTCGACGGCGATGATTTCGAGGCCCATCTCTTTGCAGCGCATTTCGAGATCGCTCTTGCGGTCGTGGCCGGCGAGATAGGCAAGCCGCGCCGGCGGCTGCATCGCATTGACGATGGCCTCAGCGAGATCTTTCGCATCGGGCGCCAAAGTGAGTTCACCGGTGAAGCCGCAACGCCGCGCCGCCTCGGCTGTCTTGCTGCCGACGACGAAGAGGCGCAACAGCCGGCGCGCTTCCGGCAGTGGCCATTCCGGCGCAAATTGCGCCTGCTCGAAGGCCTGCGCGCTCGTCGCGATCACACCATCGATCACGCCGGACGGCCATGCCGCGGCGCGCGGCTGCATTTCGAGCACGGGGGACGACACGATCTGGTGACCCTGCGCCGCGAGCTTTTCGGCCGTGCGAAGCGCCTCATCGGGCGCCCGTGTCAGCAAGATGCGCATGCCTTTCTCCAAGATCGATTCACGCTTCCAGAAAGCCTTTGGGCGCCTGCGCCAGAAGTTCGCGCGCCGCAGCTTCGCCGATGCGCTCGGCCTCCGATTGCGGTCCGCGCAGGCGGGTTTCGAAAAATTGCGAGCCGTCCGGCCGCAGAATGATTGCATGCAGGACAATCTCTGTCCCGTCGAGCTGCGCCAATCCGCCGATCGGCGTCCGGCAGGAGCCGTCGAGAACACGGAGAAGCGCTCTTTCGCAGGACAAAGCGACGCCTGTCGCCGGATCGAGAATGGGAGCAAGGAGCGCCGCGGCTTGCTGGTCGCCGCACCGTCCGGTGACTGCGATCGCGCCTTGGCCGACCGCCGGCACGAAATCCGCGCAATCGAGGATAGCGGTCGCTTTGTCGGCAAGGCCGAGCCGTTTCAGCCCGGCGAGCGCCAAAAGCGTTGCATCGACCTCGCCACGCATGACCTTCTCGAGCCGCGTCTCGACATTGCCCCGCAACAAAGTGACATTGAGATCGGGCCGCAGCCGTTTCACCATGGCGCCGCGGCGCAGCGACGCCGTGCCGACGATTGCGCCTTGCGGCAACGCGCTTGGGTGCGAGGCCTTATTGGAGATCCACGCATCGCGTATGTCTTCGCGCGGCAGATAGCCGATGATCTCGATTCCCGCCGGCAGAAGCGTCGGCAGATCCTTGGCCGAATGCACGGCAATATCGATCTTGCCCACCATGAGAGCCGCATCGAGCTCTTTGGTGAAGAGGCCCTTGCCGCCGGCCTCGCTGAGCGGCCGATCCTGAATCACATCGCCCGTCGTCCGCACGATCTCGATCGGGAAATAGGCGGAGTCCAAGCCATGTGCCGCCGCGAGCTTCCGGCGCAGCTCATGCGCTTGCGCGAGCGCCAAAGGGCTGCCGCGGGTGCCGATCCCGAACGGCGAAAAGCTTTGCGACGAAGCGCCGTTTTGGGAGGAGGACACGGGTCCGGAGAAGAAAGAAGCAGTGGAGGAAGCGATGGCCGATGTCCTCTCGTGTCGCTGCGTGGAGAAATTATGCGCGCCACAGACCTTAAGGAGTCGCCTTAAATAGTCATGGCCCATCTGTAAATGGGGCGTCGGCCATTTTGCTCGGGCCGAGCCGGGGCTTGGCCAGCGAGGAAGGTTGACATTCACGGCCTAGTCGTGACGCTGGCGAATTTGATCGCCTCGGCGCCTTTACCTTCCCCACCCGGGCCGCGAGCGCGGCCCGGGTGGGGAGGAGAATGCAAGGCGCCGGATCGCCAAAACTTCAAACTGCAACCTTCAGGATTGGCTTATGCGTGTCCTCGGGATCGAGACCACATGTGATGAAACGGCGGCGGCTGTCGTGCGGCTGCGCCAAGGTCTTGGCGATGGTGCGGGCGGCGGCGAAATCCTCGCCAATGAGGTGATGAGCCAGATCGCCGAACATGCGGCCTATGGCGGCGTGGTGCCGGAGATTGCGGCCCGCGCCCATATCGATGTGCTCGACAAGCTCATCACCCGCGCGCTGGCGCATGCCAAAGTCGATCTCGCCGACCTCGACGGCATTGCCGGCGCGGCGGGGCCGGGCCTCATCGGCGGCATCATTGTCGGCCTCACCATGGCCAAGGCCTTGGCGCTTGCCGCAGGCAAGCCCTTCATCGCGGTGAATCATCTCGAAGGCCATGCGTTGACGGCGCGGCTCACCGACAATCTCGATTTTCCCTATCTTCTGCTTCTCGTCTCGGGCGGTCATACGCAGCTCGTCGCCGTCAAAGGCATCGGTGATTACCGGCGCCTCGGCTCGACGGTCGATGACGCGGTCGGCGAGGCTTTCGACAAGGTCGCGAAAATGCTCGGTCTCGGCTATCCCGGTGGCCCGCTCGTCGAGCGCGAGGCGATCAAAGGCAATGCCTTGCGCTATGATTTCCCGCGGCCCATGCTCGGCCGCGCCAAGCCGGATTTTTCCTTTTCCGGCCTCAAGACCGCGGTGCGGCTCGAAGCAGCGCGGATTGCGCCTTTGACCGGCGCCGATGTCGCCGACCTTTGCGCCTCTTTCCAAGCCGCCGTGGTCGATACGCTCATCGATCGGCTGCGCGCCGGCTTGCGCCGTTTCGTCGAGGAGATCGGGCCCTGCCGCGCCATGGTGATTGCCGGCGGCGTCGCCGCCAATGGCGCCATCCGCCGCGCCCTGATGCGCTTTTGCGGCGAGTCCGGCCTGCGTCTCGTGGTGCCGCCGCCTGAGCTTTGCACCGATAATGGCGCAATGATCGCCTGGGCCGGTATCGAGCGGCTGCGGCTCGGGCTCACCGATGATCTGACCTTTCCGGCGCGGCCGCGCTGGCCGCTTGACGCCAATGGCGAAGCCGCTCATCACGGCAAGGCCTGAGGCGTCGCAGACGAGGTGTAGAGAGCGCATGCGCCAGATTGCCATTGTCGGTGCCGGCGCCTGGGGCACGGCGCTCGCCAATCTCGCGGCGCGCGCCGGCGCCGATGTCATCCTTTGGGCGCGCGATCCCGCCCATGCCGCGGAAATGGCGGCGACAGGGGTCAATGCCCGCAGGCTCCCCGGCGTGCCGCTTGCCCCGACAGTGACGCCGACTGCGAACCTCGCCGCCGTCGCGACGGCGGAGATCATCCTGCTCGCTGTGCCGACGCAGGCATTGCGCAGCGCGGCACGCGCTCTGGCACCCTTCGCACCGCGCGGCGCGCCCATCATCATTTGCGCCAAGGGGATCGAACGGGGGACTGGCCTCTTTCCCAGTCAGGTCGTCGCCGAGAATCTTCCCGACAATCCGCCGGCGATCCTCTCGGGCCCGAGCTTTGCCGTCGATGTCGCCAGAGGCCTGCCGACCGCGGTGACGCTCGCCGCCGAAGATGAAGAGCGCGCGGCGGCACTGGCGCAGGCGCTCGCGGCGCCCTGGTTCCGGCTTTATTATTCGACCGATCTGCGCGGCGTCGAGATCGGCGGCGCGGCGAAAAATGTGCTGGCGATCGCGAGCGGCATTGCCGCCGGCCGCAGGCTCGGCGCCAGCGCCGGGGCGGCGCTGATCACCCGTGGCTTTGCCGAACTCATCCGTTTCGCCCGGGCCTTCGGCGCCGATCCGGCAACGCTCATGGGGCTCTCCGGCCTCGGCGATCTCGTCTTGACCTGCAGCTCCGAGCAATCGCGCAATTTCGGCTTCGGCCTCGCTCTGGGGCGCGGGGCGAGCGTCGCCACTGCCAGCGCCGACGGGAAGCTGGTCGAAGGGATATATACGTGCCGCATTCTCGTCGATCTCGCGCATCAGAGATCCGTCGACATGCCGATTTGCGCCGCGGTCGAAGCGGTGCTCGCCGAACGGATCGAGATCGATGCGGCGATTGAAGCTCTGCTCAACCGCCCGGCCAAAGCCGAACTCGCCTTTGGCAATTTTGCGCCGGGCCGATAAGCCTGAAGCGGAGCGGGAGTTCGGAGGGGCATGTGGCGCATTGGCTAATCAAGAGCGAGCCGGCCAAATGGTCTTGGGCTATGCAGGTCGAGGCGGGCGAAAAGGGCACCTTCTGGAACGGCGTGCGCAACCATCTCGCCAAACAGCATCTGATGGCGATGAAGCTCGGCGACCAGGCCTTTTTCTATCATTCGAACGAAGGCAAGGAGATCGTCGGTATCGTCAAGGTCATCAAGCCCTATTATCCGGACGACAGCGATCCGACCGGCAAATTCGGCATGTGCGATTTCGCGGCGGTGAAAGCTTTGAAGACGCCGGTGACCCTCGAAGCCATCAAAGCCGATGAGCGATTGAAGGATATGGTTCTCGTCAATAATTCCAGGCTTTCCGTGCAGCCGGTGACGGATGCCGAATGGAAGCTGATTTGTAAGCTCGGCGGGGAGGCGGGCTAGGCGCCGGGCGTGCCCCTCTCCCCGCTTGCGGGGAGAGGCTGGGTGAGGGGCTTGGTGATTGGCCGCAATGTTGATCGCAAAGAGGCAGCACGTAAAGTCTTTGACTATTGGAAATGGCGTAGCTAATCCCCCGGCCCCTCACCTTACCTCTCCCCGCAAGCGGGGAGAGGGGCGGCAAGCGTCGCTGCAAAACGATCAGCTGAGAACCCTCGCGGGTCTGCAGCAATTTGCTTGACCCCCCGCCGCCCGCCGGGCAGATGAACGCCAGCCCTCTTCCAGCCCCTTCGGCGCAGCGTCCCCCATGCCAAAAATCAACGGAAATCAAATCACCCCCGGCACCGTCGTCGAGCATCAAGGCGGCCTTTGGGTCGCGGTGAAGACCAATGCGGTAAAACCCGGCAAGGGCGGCGCCTTCAATCAGGTCGAGCTAAAAAACTTAATCGACAGCCGCAAGCTCAACGAGCGGTTCCGGGCCGACGAGACGGTCGAGATGATCGAGCTCGAACTCAAGGATTTCAGCTATCTCTATGCGGAGGGCGACAATCTCGTCTTCATGGATCTCGAAAGCTATGAGCAGATCGATCTCGCCAGCGATTTTGTCGGCGAGCGCGCCGCCTTTCTGCAGGACGGCATGAAAGTCACCTTGCAAATGCATGAGGGCCGGCCGATCAGCATCCGCTTTCCGCTCCAGGTCGTCTTGCAGGTGGTCGAGGCCGATCCCGTCGTGCGCGGCCAGACGGCGGCCTCGTCCTATAAGCCGGCGAAGCTCGAAAACGGCCTGCGCGTCCTGGTGCCGCCCTTCATCGAACCCGGCGAGCGCATTGTCGTCGACACGAGCGAAGTCACCTATCTGAGACGCGCCGACTAGAGCATGTCCCGGAAAAGTTGCTAGACTTTTCCGATAAAGGACATGCTCTACTTCTTTGATGTTGAGCCGATTTGTCCCGATCATGTGGATCGCGAGCAATTCCACTTGATCGGGATCGGCTCTAGAGCATCGGACCCAAAAGTGGGAACCGCTTTTGGGACAAATCCGATGCTCAAACAATGCGCGGTGCTCCCGCTGCGCCAAAGCCCTCCTGACATGCGAGATCTGCAATGATTCGTTCCGCCCTCATGAATGTGATGACCGCGGCGGCGCTGAAAGCCGGGCGCGGCCTCAAGCGTGATTTCGGCGAAGTCGAGAATCTGCAGGTTTCGATCAAAGGGCCGGGCGATTTCGTCTCCGCCGCCGACCGCAAGGCGGAAAAGATTCTCTATGAGGAATTGGCCAAGGCCCGTCCGGGCTATGGCTTCGTGCTCGAAGAATCCGGTACCATAGAGGGGACCGACAAGACCCATGTCTGGTATATCGATCCGCTCGACGGCACGACGAATTTTCTGCACGGCCTGCCGATCTTCGCCATTTCCATCGGCCTTGCCCGCGACGGCCAGATCGTCGCCGGCCTCGTCTATAATCCGGTGACGGATGACATGTATGTCGCCGAAAAGGGCCAGGGCGCCTATCTCAACAACCGGCGTCTGCGGGTGGCGGCACGCCGCGACATTGGCGAAGCGCTGATCGGCTGCGGCATTCCGCATCTCGGTAAGCTTGCCGATCATCACGCTAGGTTCAAAGCTGAATTCGCGGCCGTCATGGCGCGGGCGTCCAATCTGCGCCGGCTCGGTGCTGCCGCACTCGATCTCTGTTTCGTCGCTTCCGGCTGTTACGACGGTTTTTGGGAGCGTGGCCTCAAGCCGTGGGACATGGCTGCCGGCATGCTGATCGTCCGCGAAGCCGGCGGCTTTGTCAGCGACGCCGATGGCGGGCCGGACTTTCTCGCCAAGGGATCTGTATGCGCCGGCAATGAAGCCATACATTCGCAATTATTGGCGCTCATCCGTGCCGCAGCGTGAAAGAGATGCGGCGGACGGACGGTCTATAATTGAAGAAAACCCGGGTATTTGAGAAAAATCCGGCCGCATCGCGGTAAAGACCCGCGATGCCGTCATAGCCGTCGGGAGGCGCGGCTTGCCGCTTCCACCGCCTCACGAACTGCACTAATTTGACGCAGGCGGCTCCAAAAGCTGCGAAGCGCGCGGCGGAACTGCAAGCGGCGGAACTGCAAGCGGTGGAACTGCGAAGGGTGGAACTGCACATGGCGACCATGGCGACCGACGTCGATCCCTATAGGCTCTCATCGCCGCGCATCTTTCTGGTGCGCATGCTGATCTTTCTCATCCTCGCCGGCTTCATCGCCTTCATCCTGCAGCAGCAGATCGCGACGGCCTTCATGGCCAATCCCGGCCTCAATGGCCTGATCTTCTTCATCCTGGGATTCGGCATCATTCTCGCCTTGCGGCAGGTGGTTCGGCTGTTCCGGGAAGTGCACTGGGTCAATGCCCTGCCGCGTGGCCAGGCCGACAAGGTGAAGCAACCGATCCTTCTCGCGCCGATGGCGGTTTTGCTGGGCGATCGGCCGCCTGGCGCCATGATTTCGACTCTGACCTTGCGCGCCATTCTCAATTCGATCGGCACGCGGCTCGACGAGGCGCGCGACGTCTCGCGTTATCTCACCGGGCTTCTCATCTTTCTCGGCCTGCTCGGCACATTCTGGGGTCTCATCACGACGGTCGGCTCAGTCGGCGGCGTCATCAAATCGATGCAGGTCGGCGCCGATACCGCGGTGATGTTCGATGATTTGAAGAATGGTCTCGCGGCGCCGCTCGCCGGCATGAGCATTTCCTTCACCGCCTCGCTGTTCGGCCTCGCCGGCTCGCTCGTGCTCGGCTTTCTCGATCTGCAGGCGGGTCAGGCGCAGAACAGGTTCTATAACGAGCTCGAGGAAAATCTGACCGCCAGCACGACCGATACGCTCGTCGAAGGCGGCGCGCGCTTGCCGGATGGCCTGCCGCGTGATCTGCGCGCGGCGCTGGACAAGATCGCGACGACAGGCGATCAAAGCCATGCGCGGGCGACGTCCCTCGCCATCGCCAATCTCGCCGACGGCATCCAAAGCCTGGTGCAGCATATGCGGGCGGAGCAGCAATTGATCCGCGATTGGGTCGAGGCGCAGGCGGACCAAGGCAAGGAGCTCAAGATCATCTTGAAACGCCTCGCCTCCGAGACGGAGCCGCGCTGATGGCGATGGGGCGGGCAAGACGGCAGACTCGCCATATCGATTATTGGCCGGGCTTCGTCGATGCTTTGTCGACCATGCTGCTCGCCATCACCTTCCTTCTCTCGGTCTTCATGGTGGCGCAGTTCTTCCTCGCCCGTGAAGTCAGCGGCAAGGATACGGTGCTCGCAAAGCTGCATAAGCAGATCGATGAATTGACCTCGCTGCTGTCGTTGGAGCGGGCTGGCAAGGCCGATGCCGACACCCAGCTGGCGGCGCTGGCGGCGACGCTCGATGCGACGAAAAAGGACAAGGCGCAGCTCGAAGCAGAAATCGCCGCAGCGAAGGGCGCGGCGGGCGGCGCTCAGAAAGGCACCGTAGACCAGCAGCTCGAAGCGGAAAAACAGGTTTCTGCCCGCGCCCTGGCGCAAATCGACATATTGAACCAGCAGATCGCCGCCTTGCGGCGCCAACTCGCCGCAATCGAGGATGCGCTCTCCGTCTCCGAGGCGAAGGATCGGGAATCGCAAGCCAAGATCGCCGATCTCGGCGCAAGGCTCAATGTGGCGCTGGCGCAAAAGGTTCAGGAGCTGTCGCGCTATCGCTCGGATTTCTTCGGAAGGCTGCGGCAGATCCTCGGCGACCGGCCGGGCATACGCGTCGTCGGCGACCGGTTCGTCTTCCAATCGGAAGTTCTGTTCGACACCGGCCAGGCGAATGTCAATGCCGCCGGCAAGGCCGAGCTCGACAAGCTCGCTTCTGCGATCGTCGAGCTCGAACATGAGATCCCGCCGGAAATTCCCTGGGTTCTGCGCGTCGACGGCCATACGGACAAACGGCCCATTCAATCGGCGCAGTTTCCATCGAACTGGCAGCTTTCGGCCTCGCGCGCGATCGCGGTGGTGCAATATCTGATCAGCAAGGGCGTCGAGCCGCAGCGTCTCGTCGCCGCCGGCTTCGGCGAGTATCAGCCGATCGATCAAGGCGATACGGAAGACGCCTATCGCAAAAACCGCCGCATCGAATTGAAGCTGACGGAGAAGTAGTTTTCTGCAGCGGCTTTCTTGCGTCGCTCGGCGAATTGAGTGTAATGCGCGCGCGCCCTCTCCCCGCTTGCGGGGAGAGGCCGGGTGAGGGGCAAGGTGATTGGTCGCGACGTGTCAGGTCGGGTATGGCTAACTTGGCGCGGAGAATTTGAAGCTAATCCCCCGGCCCCTCACCTTACCTCTCCCCATTTCGCTGCGCTCACGGGGAGAGGGGCGGCAGGCGTTGCGGCGACGCGATCAGCCAATTACTCCTTAAGATGCTACCGGGCCGGTAGCTCAATGGTTAGAGCCGGCCGCTCATAACGGTCTGGTTGCAGGTTCGAGTCCTGCCCGGCCCACCATGTCCCCCCCGAAACAACTTGCCCCTTGGCCCTGCGACACCCTATTTTACAAACGTTCTCAACCTTGAGACATCCAACTCCGGCCTTGACCCGGCAGATGGGGAAAACATCATGTTTATCGAGACCGAAACCACACCCAATCCAGCGACTTTGAAATTTCTGCCCGGCCGCCCCGTGATGCCGGGCGGCACGCTCGACATTCGCGACGGACAGACGGCGGTGAAATCGCCGCTCGCCCAGGCGTTGTTCGAGGTTCCCGGCGTCAGCGGCGTCTTCTTCGGCGCCGATTTCATCTCGGTGACAAAAGCCAACGGCGACTGGCACGAGATCAAGCCCGCCGTTCTCGGCACGATCATGGAGCATTTCGTCTCCGGCGCGCCGCTCTTGGCGGAAGGCGCCATGGCCGATCCGCAGAACGAGGGCGACGAATTCTTCGCGCCCGAGGATGCGGCCACCGTCGAGACGATCAAGGAGCTCATCGAGACGCGCGTCCGTCCCTCCGTCGCCGGCGATGGCGGCGATATCAAATTCCGCGGCTTCCGCGACGGGATCGTCTATCTCGCCATGAAAGGCTCGTGTTCAGGCTGCCCGTCCTCGACGGCGACCTTGAAACACGGCATTCAAAACCTGCTTCGCCATTATGTGCCTGCCGTCCATACTGTCGAGCAGATCTGACCCGCGCTTGGCGCCTTACGGGCGCCGGACGGTTTTTGGCCGAACCGATCCGGCGTCACTATGACCGGAATGAAAATCCTTGCGATCGACACGGCGCTCGCCGCCACCTCGGCCTGTGTGTTCGAGGCGGGCGCCGACGCGCCCGAAGCCAGTGAGACGATCGCGATGGAGCGCGGCCATGCCGAAGCTTTGCTGCCGCTCATCGATCGGGTGATGGCACGTTCCGCGGGCGGCTTCCCTGCCCTGTCGCGCATTGCGGTGACGGTCGGGCCGGGCTCCTTCACGGGGCTCAGGATCGGCATTGCGGCGGCCCGCGCGATCGGCCTCGCCTGCCATGTGCCGGTCGTCGGCGTCGCCACGCTCGCGGCTCTGGCGGCGCCGCTCATTCTCGAACAAAAGCCGGGGCTCGTGGCGGCTGCGATCGATGCGCATCACGGCAATATCTATCTCGCCGCATTCAGCCAGGATGGGCGCGCCATTGTGCTGCCGCGCCTGACGACGATTAGCGATGCGGTCCGCGCCTTGGAAGAAGGCAGCCCGCTGCGCCTCACCGGCTCGGGAGCACCCATGCTTGCCATCGAAGCCTCGGCGGCGGGCCATGTCGTCGAACTCGCCGGCGAGGGCAGCGCGCCCGACATCATCTTTGTTGCCAAGCTCGGCCTGCTCGCCGATCCGCTGACCACGCCGGCGCGCCCGCTCTATCTCAAGGCGCCGGACGCCAAGCCGCGGCCGGGCAATCCTATCGTGCTGACCCCATTGTGACACTATATTCGGTCTCCATGTTTGGTTTCTTCGACCATAAACAGCCGCCCGATATCCGCCGCATAGGCACGCAATGGGCGCAAGCCTGCGCGGCGATCCATGCGCGGTCTTTTCCGCATCCCTGGCCCGCCGCGGATTTCGAGAGCCTGTTGGCGGCGCGCGACGTCATCGCCGAAGCCGCCATATCGGCCGGCAGATGGGGGAAGCGGCCGGCGCTCGCCGGTTTCGTCCTGTCGCGCCGGGTTTTGGACGAGGCCGAGATCTTGATCCTTGCCGTGGCGCCGGAGTTTCGCCGCAGGGGAATCGGCAGCGCTTTGCTTGGCGTCCACCTCGCCACGCTTGCAGCGCAGGGGGCAAAGGCGCTGTTCCTCGAAGTCGAGGCCGGTAATCATGCCGCTTTGGCGCTTTATGCACAGTTTGATTTTCGCCAGATCGGCGAGCGCAAAGCCTATTACCGCAAGGCCGACGGGAGTGCCGCGGCAGCGCTTTTGCTGCGCCGGGATTTCTCATGAGGAATTGGCGCCAAGCTTGCCGAGCGCCGGCCAATGATGGAAATGGCGCCGAATCCGCGGTAAAAGGAGACAAGCTGTCGGCTGTTCGTTTGCGCTTGAGCAAAGACGCCGGATGTTTAAGAGGATCATGACCGTATTTTCGCAAATGCCCACGGCCGAGGCTGAGCTTGCGCCGGAGGAAAATCCCGCTGAAGGCGGGTCCCCGCGCGGAAAACTGTTCATCAAGTCATACGGCTGTCAGATGAATGCCTACGATGCGCAGAGGATGGCCGATCTCCTCGCGCCGGAAGGCTTCGACGAGACGGCACGCTGTGAGGATGCCGAGGTCGTAATCCTGAACACCTGCCATATTCGCGAGCGTGCGGCGGAAAAGATTTTTTCCGAGCTCGGCAAGCTGCGCAAAGTGAAGACCGCGCGCAGCGCGCGGGGCCTTGCGACGAAAATCATCGTCGCCGGCTGTGTCGCCCAGGCCGAGGGCGGCGAGATCCTGCGCCGGCAGAAAGCCGTCGATCTCGTCGTCGGTCCACAGAATTATCATCACCTGCCGGATCTGCTGCGCGGCGGCGCGGCGACGCAGGGCGGCGTCGACACGGAATTCCCGATCGAGGACAAATTCGATCATCTCGCAAAGCCGCTGCCGGAGAAGACACGCCAGCGCGGCCCTGCGGCTTTTCTCACGGTTCAGGAAGGCTGCGATAAATTCTGCAGCTTCTGCGTCGTGCCCTACACGCGGGGAGCGGAAATCTCCCGCCCCATCGCCGCCATTCTCGCCGAAGCGGAAGATCTTGCGCGCGCCGGGGTGAAGGAGCTGGTTCTGCTGGGACAGAATGTCAACGCCTATCATGGCGAGGGACCGGACGGGCGCGCCTGGTCGCTCGCCCGCCTCTGCGCCCGGCTTGCGGACGTGCCGGGCATAGCCCGGCTGCGCTATACCACAAGCCATCCGAACGATATGGATGAAGAGCTCGTCGCTGCGCATCGCGATCTGCCGCAGCTGATGCCCTATCTGCATCTGCCGGTGCAGGCGGGGGCGGACAGGATTCTCGCCGCCATGCATCGCAAGCACAGGCGCAGCGATTATCTCGATCTCGTCGCGAAGATCAGGAAGGCGCGGCCGGATATTGCGCTGTCCTCCGATTTCATCGTCGGTTTCCCGGGCGAGAGCGAAGCGGATTTCGAGGCCACGCTCGATCTCATCCGCGCCGTCGAATTCGCCGCCAGTTTCTCGTTCAAATATTCGCCGCGCCCCGGCACGCCCGCGGCTGATGCGCCCGACCAGGTCGACGAGGCGGTGAAACGCGAGCGTCTCGCCCGTCTGCAGGATCTCGTCGAGGCGCAGCGCCAAGCCTTCAATCGGACCATGATCGGCAAAACGGTCGAGGTGCTTTTTGAAAAAAAAGGCCGGCATGCCGGTCAAATTGCAGGCAAGAGCCCCTATCTTCAGGCTGTACAGATTACTGCGCCGGAGCGTTTGATTGGCGAGATCCTCCCGGTCGAGATCACCGGGGTCGGCGCGAATTCTTTGTTCGGGCGCCGCAGTCTCGCGATGGGCGCCGAAGAGGACAGGGCTTGAGACCGACAGACCGTTCACTATCCCCTCTGCTGCAGTCCGACGGCGCCCCGCGGATGCAGGACAAGGCTGCGGGCCATCCCTTCGAAATCACTTTGGCCTTTGACGATAATCGTCACGCCTCCATGCTCTTCGGCCAATATGACCAGAACCTCGCCAAGGTCGAACGCCGGCTCGGCGTTCTCGCCAATGCCATTGGCAATCATGTCACGATCAAGGGCCCGGCGGAGGCTTGCGAACAGGCCCGCCAGGTGCTCGAAAATCTCTATGCGCGGGTGAAGCTTGGCCAAGCGATCGGCCTCGGCGAAGTCGATGGCGCGATCCAGGAAGGGGTCTTGCAAGGCAGCCTGTTTCCGAACGCCGAGATCGGACGCGCGGTTTTCGAGCAGATCGGCACGCGGCGCCGCGGCGCCGTGCGGGCCCGCAATGCCGCGCAGGATCACTATCTGCGCTCGCTGAAACGGCATGAACTGTGCTTTGCTGAAGGACCCGCCGGCACGGGCAAGACTTGGCTCGCCGTCGGCTATGCGGTTTCTCTGCTCGAACAGGGCACAGTCGAGCGGCTGATCCTGTCGCGCCCGGCGGTCGAAGCCGGCGAGCGGCTCGGCTTCCTGCCCGGCGATATGCGCGACAAGGTCGACCCTTATCTGCGGCCGATCTTCGATGCCTTGAACGATTTCATGGACGGCCGCATGATCGAGCGCGGCATGCAGACCGGCATGATCGAAGTGGCACCTTTGGCCTTCATGCGCGGCCGGACGCTCACCAATGCCTGTATTCTGCTCGACGAGGCGCAGAACACCAGCGCAATGCAGATGAAGATGTTCTTGACCCGCCTCGGCGAAGGCTCGCGCATGATCGTCACCGGCGATCCGTCGCAGACCGATCTGCCGCCCGGCCAGATTTCCGGATTGAACGAGGCGATCGGCCTCTTGCGCGGCATGGAAGGGATCGGCCATGTGCGCTTCAGCGAGAGCGATGTCGTCCGCCACGATCTCGTGCAACGCATCGTCTCTGCCTATGAAGAGCGGACGCGCGAGATGGGCCGTCAGAATGGCGGGCTGCAGAATGGCGGGCCGCGCCGATGAGCGACGTCGGCCCTAGTATTATCGATGTTGCTGTCGATATTGCCGTCGAAAGCCCATTGTGGGACGCTTTCGACGCGGCGGCTGCCCTGGCGGAGACCGCGATCGGCGCCGCGCTGCGGCACGCAAATGCCAAGCTTTATGCCGGCGCGGAGATCAGCCTTCTCCTTTGCGACGACGCCTTCATCCGCAGCTTGAACGCGCGCTGGCGCGGCCAAGACAAGCCGACGAATGTGCTTTCCTTTCCCGCCGCCGATCCTGCCACCGCGCCCATTCTCGGCGACATAGCGATCGCTTACGAGACCATGACGCGCGAAGCCGCGGAAGAAGGTAAGAGCCTGCAGGCGCATTTCAGTCACCTCATCGTGCACGGCGTCCTGCATCTCATCGGCTATGATCATCAAGACGAGGCCGAGGCCGAGGCGATGGAGCAGCTCGAGCGGGAGATCCTTGCCATGCTCGGGATCGAGGATCCCTATCAGCTGGCTCTAGAGCGGGATGAGGAAAAGTGGGAACCGGTTTTCCGCCCGCATCCCGCTCTAAATGATTAGAATCGATCACGTTCATGACTTTGGATTGGATTGATTCAATCCAAAGTCATCGTGATCTTCAACAGTGCCGGATGACCATGAGTAGCAGCGACCGCGCGGGAGACAATGACAATGGGCATGGCAGGCCGAGCCTGATCGACCGGCTGCGCTCATTGTTCGGTCTCGGCGGCGCCTCGGTCCGCGACGACATTCAGGAGGTGCTCGAAGACACCTCGAAAGAACCGGATTTTTCGCCGCTCGAACGGGCGATGTTGAAGAATGTGCTGTTGCTGCATGAGGTGCGGGTGGAGGATGTCATGGTGCCGCGCGCCGACATCATTTCCGTCGGGCTCAATTCGACTTTGGCGGAGGTGCTCGCGACCTTTCGCGCCGCCGGCCATTCGCGCCTGCCCGTGCAAGCCGAGAATCTCGACGATCCGCGCGGCATGGTCCATATTCGCGACTTCGTCGATTTCATCGCCGCGGCGACCGATGATTTCAAGCGCGGCGCCGAGGCGCAGCCGAGCCATCTCCGCCTCGACGAAATGACCCTGGCGCAGACCGGCATCGTGCGGCCCGTGCTCTTCGTGCCGCCCTCCATGCTGGCGCTCGATCTTTTGGTGAAGATGCAGGCGACGCGCACCCATATGGCGCTCGTCATCGACGAATATGGCGGCACAGAGGGGCTGGCCTCGATCGAGGACATTGTCGAGATGATCGTCGGCGACATCGAAGACGAGCATGACGAGGAGGAGAGCCCCAAGATCGAACGCGAGGAGGACGGGAATTTCACCGTCGATGCGCGCGCCAGCCTCGAAGATGTTTCGGAGGCGATCGGTCAGGATCTCACGGCGATCACCGATGCCGAGGACATCGACACTTTGGGGGGTCTCATCACGAGTCTCGCAGGCCATGTCCCCTTGCGGGGAGAAATCGTTGTCGAAGCCGGGCGCGAATTCGAAGTGCTCGATGCCGATCCGCGGCGGGCGAAACGAATCAGGATTCGCCCGGGCGGCGCGCAGCCTGCCGCTGGCCATGGCGAGAGCGGCGATTATACGGAGAGTGCGCCCGTGGAAAATGGCGATGCCAAGCCACTGATCTCGAAAGGCTCAGCATTCTGATCTTGCCGCGGGACGCCCGCGCCTGCGGGCGAAAAGCCATTTGCGCAAACAGGATGGGTTGGGCAAAGCAGAGCGGCGCTTTTCGTTCGCGCGCTGATTCGGTCCTGCGCTCATCCCGATCCCGATCATGTGGAGCGCACCGAAGCTGCGGAGCATCTCCTGCATCGGAAAAGTCCTTCAACTTTTCCAGGAGATGCCTTGACGACCTCAGTTTCGCCCAACAGCCTTCGAGTGGGAAGCCTCCCCGCTAGAGCCAATCCCGATCATGTGGAATCGCTCGCGATTCCACATGATCGGGCTAAATCGGCTCTATTTCAGAAAATAGGGCATGTCCTCGATTAGACATCGGATATATCCGATGTCTAAAATGTCGGAAAAGTTGAGCCAACTTTTCCGGGACATGCTCTAGCCAGACGACAGCGAGCCGGCATGTCTTCGATCGCGGAATTTGTCATTCTTTCGGGCGGCTGGCGTCGTCGCCTGATTGCTTTTCTCAGCGGAGCGACCGGTGCGCTGGCGCTGGCTCCATTCGATGTCCTGCCCGCCATGATCGTGCCGATGACCGCAGCCGTCTGGTTGATCGACGGGATGGCGGAGTCGCAGGCAGACGGTTCGGTGCGGCGCGGCCGCGGCCTTCACGCGACCTCTCTGAAGAATGCCTTTGGCGCCGGCTGGTGGTGGGGGTTCGGCTATTTCACCGCGGGTCTTTGGTGGCTCGGCGCCGCCTTTCTCGTCGAACCGGATGATTTCGCCTGGGCGCTGCCGCTCGGTGTCGTCGCGCTGCCGGCCGGCCTCGCCTTTTTTCCAGCGCTTGGATTTGCGCTTGCCCGCCTCATCTGGGCGCCGGGGGCGAGCCGCATCCTGGCGCTCGCCGCGGCGCTTGGTTTCACCGAATGGCTGCGCGGACATGTGCTGAGCGGATTTCCGTGGAACGCCTTCGGCATGGCGCTCGGCGATCATCTTCTCCTGGCGCAATTTGCCGCGATCGGCGGCCTTTACGGGCTCACTGTGCTCGCCATTGCGATCTTCGCCGCTCCAGCGCTCGTCGCCGATCGCAAGTCTTTGCCTGGGCGCTCGTTCCGCGAACGGGTCCCGGCCGGCCTCATCGCCGCATTGGTCGTCCTGGCGGCTCTTTCCGCCTATGGCGGCTTGCGGCTTGCTGGCGGCCATCCGGGCGTGCTGGCTGCCGTCAAAGTGCGGATCATGCAGCCGAATCTCAGCCAAGATGAGAAATTCAGCCCAGAGAACAGTGTTGTCATCCTCGATCGCTATTTGAGTCTGTCGGATCGTTCGACTGCTCCCGAGCATACGGGACTTGCCGACGCCAGTTTGCTCGTCTGGCCGGAGTCCGCTTTTCCTTTCATTCTTTCGCATGAACCGCAGGCGCTGGCGAAGATCGGCAATGCCCTGGCGCCGGGCGCGGTTTTGGTGACCGGGGCCGCCCGCGTCGATGATATGGCGCGGCAACTTGGCGGTCGGCGCACCGAGTTCTTCAATTCGATGCAGGTGCTCACCCGCGGCGGGCTGATCCTCGACACTTATGACAAGGTTCATCTGGTGCCTTTCGGCGAATATCTGCCGTTTGGCAGATTGTTCGACCGCTTGGGGATACGCCAGTTCGTCGATGTTCCGGGCGGCTTTAAAAGTGGGATAGCCCACACCATTCTCAGCCTTCCGGGCCTGCCCATGGCGGTGCCGCTCATCTGTTACGAGGCGATTTTTCCGGAAGAAGTGGCGGCTGCCGTGAAGGCCGCTGCGACGCGACCCGGCTTTCTTGTCAATGTGACGAACGATGCCTGGTTTGGCCATACTGCCGGGCCCTATCAGCATCTCGCACAAGCTCGTCTGCGGACGATCGAGCAAGGTCTGCCGCTGGTCCGCGCCGCCAATACCGGAATTTCCGCGATCATCGATCCCTATGGCCGGATCGAGGCCGAATTGGGCTTGGGCGAAGAGGGTGTTGTGGACGGCGCCTTGCCACAGAATATTCCGCCACCGCCTTTCGCGCATGCGCCTGTGCTCGCCGGGATTCTCGCCTGGCTTTGCGCATTCATTGCTTCCCTCGTCCTGCGACGCTTTGTTTGACTTATGAAAGCAAGACGGATTTATATGTTAAAAAGATTGGTATATTCGGTATCTTAGCCGGCGGAGCCGCGCCGCCGATTGCATCACATCAGGCTCGATCTGCGACAGTGATCGGGTCGATCGGCGCATTCCGGACATCGAAGCACATCCCGAACGTCAAAGGAGAGTTATGTTCGTGAAGAAGGTTCCCAATCCGATTGATCGGCATGTGGGCAGCCGAGTCCGTATGCGTCGTATTCTGCTCGGGATGAGTCAGGAAAAACTCGGCGAGGCCCTGGGCCTAACTTTCCAGCAGGTTCAGAAATATGAGAAAGGCACCAACCGCATCGGTGCCAGCCGCCTGCAGCAGATTTCGCAGACGTTGAATGTGCCGCCGGCTTTCTTCTTCGACGGCGCTCCCACATTCGACAAAGGCAATGCCGGCGAGCATTTGGCGACCGGCTTCGCCGAAGATTCGCATTCTTCCACATTCGTCCTTGACTTCGTCGCGACGGCCGAAGGCTTGGCCCTCAACAGGGCCTTCGCCCGCATTCAAGATTCGAAAGTGCGCAAACGTATCATTGACCTCGTCACTTCCCTTGCAGGTGAAGAGGAAGTCGCCGTTCCTGCCACGAAGAAGGGTAATAAATGACGGTATCGTTCGATAAATCGAACGTATCCGCTCGCTTGGCTTGACCAAACGAACGGTTTATCGGAAACTTATTTAATTCCGCTTCATTGGCGGCTCGGTCTGCCGGAAGCGTTTCGTTGCCGCGCCCATGATGGCGTGCGTCAAAATCGGAGTTTGTCTGTGGCCCGCCAAAACTACCTGTTTACGAGTGAATCCGTCTCGGAAGGTCATCCAGACAAGGTCTGCGATCGGGTGTCCGACGAGATCGTCGATCTCTATTTCAGGGAAGCCGCGAAGGCGGGTCTCGATCCCTATCAGATCAGGGTCGCGTGCGAGACTTTGGCGACGACGAACAGGGTCGTCATTGCCGGCGAGGTTCGCGGCCCGGCGATTTCCATCGCCGCGCTCGAAGAGACGGCGCGGCAGGCGATCAAACATATCGGCTATGAGCAGGCGGGCTTCCATTGGCAGAATGCCAACATCGAAATTCTGCTGCATGCTCAATCGACGGATATTGCGCAGGGCGTCGACGCCCAGGGCAATAAGGACGAAGGCGCCGGCGATCAGGGCATCATGTTCGGCTATGCCTGTCGCGAGACGCCCGAACTCATGCCGGCCCCGATCTATTATGCCCATAAGATTCTCGAGATTCTCGCGCGCGAGCGCAGGGCTGGTCAGGGTGACGTCGCCAAATTAGGGCCTGACGCGAAAAGCCAGGTGACGATCAAATATGTCGACGCCAAGCCGGTCGCGGCGACGCAGATCGTGCTCTCGACGCAGCATCTCGACGAGGCGCTGACTTCCGCCGATGTGCGCACCATTGTCGAGCCCTATATCCGCGCCACTTTGCCGAAAGGATGGATTACGCCCGAGACGGTCTGGCACATCAACCCGACCGGCAAATTCGTTATCGGCGGTCCAGACGGCGATTGCGGTCTGACCGGGCGCAAGATCATCGTCGATACTTATGGCGGCGCGGCACCACATGGCGGTGGTGCGTTTTCCGGCAAGGATCCGACCAAGGTCGATCGCTCCGCCGCCTATGCCGCGCGTTATCTCGCGAAAAACATCGTCGCCGCCGGCATCGCCGACCGTTGCACCATCCAGCTCGCCTATGCGATCGGCTTTCCCGAGCCTCTCGCCATCTATGTCGACACCCATGGCACCGGTCAGGTGCCGGAAGAAAAGATCGAAGCCGCGCTTCCGCATGTCATGCGCCTCACGCCGCGCGGGATCAGAGACCATCTTTCGCTCAACCGCCCGATCTATGCGCGCACCTCCGCCTATGGCCATTTCGGCCGCATGCCCGATGCGGATGGCGGTTTTTCCTGGGAAAAGACCGATCTCGTCGACAAGCTCAGGGCCAGCCTCGGCTGTTGACGCCCGATGGTGTTGCAATCCTTCTCCCGCGCGCAAGTCGGGCGTTGCCGACTTGCGCATCGCATCGCTCTGATCAATTCCGAGACACGCTCTGACCATGAGCGCTTGCACCAACCAAGCAGCAGAGGCGAATCGGCCTGCCGGCGCGCGGCTCCACGGGCGCCGCAAAGGCAAGAAGCTGCGCAGCCAACAGGCCGCGCTGCTCGAAACGCTGCTGCCGGTTCTTACTCTTGATCCGACGCAGCCGATTACCGATCTAGCCGGCCTCTTTGCCGGCAAGCCTCGCGAGATTTGGCTCGAAATCGGTTTTGGCGGCGGCGAGCATTTGATCGCCGAAGCCGAAAGCCATCCCGATCGCGGCTTCATCGGCTGCGAGCCTTTTCAGAACGGTCTTGCCAAAGCGGTGGTGCAGGCGGAGGCGCGAAAGCTCGCCAATCTCCGGCTCTATTGCGGCGATGCCGGCGCGGTGATCGAGGCTCTGCCCGATCAGGCTCTTCAGGGCGTCTATCTGCTTTATCCCGACCCTTGGCCGAAGCGGCGGCATCGCAAGCGGCGTTTTCTCTCCGATGAAATGCTCGCCGCGCTTGCGCGCGTGATGCGACCCGGCGCGGAGCTGCGCTTTGCCACCGATATAGACGACAATGCCGGCTGGACCTTGGCGCGGGTGCTGCGCTCTCCCGATTTCATTTGGCGCGCCGCAACTGCTGAGGATTGGCGCGAAGCTTGGCCCGGCTGGAGCGGGACGCGCTATGAGGCGAAGGCGCTGGCCGCGGCGCGGAGGCCCGTCTATCTCACCGTCGTGCGGAGGTGATGTGGGGAAACGCGCCTCATCCTTCGAACGGTCCGAAGCGCAGAAGGCCCGCCCCATGCGCTTTCAGCCAGGCCTCGCCGCGGTCGACATGAGTGGTGAGCTTGCCGACTACTTTCCAAAAAGCCGGCGAGTGATTCATATAATGAAGATGCGCGACCTCATGTGCGGCGAGATAATCGAGCACAAAGCCAGGCGCCATGACGAGCCGCCACGAGAAATTGAGCGAGCCTGTCGACGAGCAGGAGCCCCAGCGGCTCGTCGTATCGCGCAGATTGATCCGCCGCGGTGTCGCTCCGATCTTTGCCGCATGGCGCATGACGGCGGCTTCGAGATCGCGCTTGGCCTCGCGCATCAAGAAATCCTTGACCCGCCTTGCGACATGTTCCGGCTCGCCGGCGACGCAGAGCTGCGGCAGCATGCTGGCGCCGACACTCTCGCGGCCGGATTCGATCCAGACCGTTCCGCGCCGATGTGGCCGCCCGACGATGACGTGATCGACGCCGCGGATCGGCACGATCTCGCCGGCGCCGAAGGGCATGGGTTTCGGCAGACGCTCTAAGCGCACGCCGATCCAGGCGGCATGGGACTCGGCGAAATTCCGCGCCCCCGCAACCGAGCTGCGCGGCGGCATGGTCAAAACGACGTCGCGCGTCGCCGCGCGGACCCGCAGGGTAAAGCGGCGCGCCGAAGCGATGCGCTTCAACGTAATGCGATAGGTTTCGCCCGCGTGCGAGACCTCGAGATAGGTGATCTCGGAGATCCGTGGCGCGTTCTTTCGCAAAGGGCTCAGCATAAGGCGAGATTAGCTTGAGCTGGCGCGAGTCGCTACTGGGTTACCGTCCCGGAAGGATCACGATTGCACCTCCGCCGCCCCATGCATGATAGCCGATCGGCTCCGCGGTTCAGCCCGGGCACCGATCTTGAGCTTGTCGATAGCGAAAGTGGACGGTAGGATGCATTGCCCCACCCCGGGCGTGAACGGATGGCCAAAAACACCCGTCATTTCATGTTACTAACTGCGAAGTTCCCGCTCCGTCAGATCGGAGCAATTTCGGCGTGGAAGGCCCTTATCCGGGGCGCGATCTGCTGACGGAAGCGGGAGCCATTGAAGACGCCGTAATGGCCGACATTCTCTTGCTCATAGTGAAGCTTTAGCTTAGCCGGAATATTGGGACATAGCTCCTGCGCGGCAAAGGTTTGGCCGAGGCCGGAAATATCGTCCTTCTCGCCTTCCACCGTCATCAAGCCGGCGCGGCGGATGGCGGCAAGATCGATCTTTGTGCCGCGATGCCGCATCGCCCCCTTCGGCAAAAGATGCTCGACGAAGACGGCGTCGACGGTCTGCAGATAGAACTCCGCGGTCAGATCCATCACGGCGAGGTATTCGTCATAGAATTCGCGGTGCTTTTCGGCCGAGTCGCCATCGCCTTCCATGAGATGATTGAACATTTCGATATGCGCATTCACATGCCGATCGAAATTCATCGCCATGAAGCCCGAGAGCTGCAGAAAGCCCGGATAGACGTCACGGCCGGCCCCCGGATAGGGGTAGGGGATCGGATGGACGCAATTTTCGCGGAACCAGGCACTGCCGCGCGATTGCGCCACCAGATTGACCGCCGTCGGGCTGCGCCGTGTGTCGATCGGGCCACCCATCAAGGTCATTGAGGCGGGGACATGCGGATCCTCGCGCGCTTCGAGCAGCGCTGCCGCCGCAATCAAAGGCACCGCCGGCTGGCAGACGCCGATCGTGTGCAAGGGGATGCCGTCATAATGGGCGCTGAGGACCTGACACATCTCGATCAGATAATCGATGTAATCGTCGAGATCGAATGTGCCGAGGGCGACCGGCACCATGCGGGCATCCTCCCAATCGGTGATATAGACATCATAATAAGGCAGAAAGGCTTCGACCGTGCCGCGCAGCAAAGTGGCATAATGGCCGGACATGGGCGCCACGAGGAGAAGCTTCGGCTGGATCTGTCCTTTGCGCCGAAGCTCGCGTTCGAAATGCACGAGCTTGCAAAAGGTGCGCTGCCAGACGACGGTCTCATGCACCGGCACGCTTACGCCATCGATCGTCACTGTATCAACGCCGAAGGCCGGTTTGCCATAACGCCGCGTCAGCCTTTCGAAAAGCTCGGCCGAAGCCGCCATGTTACGGCCCATGTGCGTGTGGGCGAGCGGGTTGGCGGGATTGTTGAACCAGAGCCGCGTGATTCCGGACATGGCCCGGGCCGGCGCGACCGCCAGATAGGCCATTTCATGCCATTGATAGGAATAACGATTCATCGGCTCGCTCGCATCTCGCCCTGTTCCCTGTCTTGAACCGACATTCGGATAAGGAGATCGAAGTGAAGCTCTGAGCATGCGCCGCGGGGCGGCCGCCGCACCCTCTCCGGGCTTTTATGCTGCAATGCGAAAACATAAAGCATAAAGTTCGCGCATTCAATGCAACCAAAAACTCATATTGCATAAATTCACAAAACTTACATAAATGCGAACGGTCAATTCATCAATATTATCTAAAGTATCGGTGCTGGCGGCCCCCAAACCGCATTTGGCGCTATGGCAAAAATTTTTTCGGTGCGGGTCTTATTCGCCGGTTTGCAACAAAGTCCCGGCGTAGCGCGCGCTGCGCAGCAGGAGGAGAAATGCGCCAACTGCCGCGCTGAAGAAAAACAGGTTGAGCGCGAAGGCCTCGCCCATCAGATCGAGGCGCAGCTCATGCCGGGTGAGCAAGGCCCGCAATCCCTCGAAGACATAGGTCGGCGGCAGGAGCGAGGCCAAGAGCTGGAGAGGCTGCGGCAGAATGGCGAGCGGATAGAACACGCAAGCCAAGGGCTGCATCAAAAACATGATCGTCCAGACGAGCGATTCCGCGGCAAGGCCGTAGCGCAGGACGAGACCGGAGCAGACGAGGCCGATCGACCAGCTCGTCAGGATCAGATTGGCGAAGAAAAAGCCGAGCGCCAGCCCCAATCCCCAGAGATTGAAGCCGAAAAACAGGATCGCCAGCAGTGTGACGGGGACGAAGCCGATCGCGAGCCGCACAAGGCTCATCGCCATCAGCGCCATGATGAATTCGCTCGGCCGCAGCGGGCTCATCAAGAGATTGGCGATGTTGCGCGACCACATTTCCTCGAGGAACGAGACCGAGAAGCCGAGCTGGCCGCGAAACAATATGTCCCACAAGAGCATGGCACCGATCAGCGTGCCTGCCGCAAGCCCCAGGCGACCCGACAAAGCCCCGGCATTGGACGCGCGCGCCAGATAAGTCTGCAGAAATCCCCAGGTCAGCATCTGAACAAGCGGCCAGTACATGAGATCGAAGATGCGGGGCCAGGACGAGCGCAGAAGATACAGATAGCGCCTCACCATGGCGGCGACGCGGCCGAAAGAGAAGCCGGAAAGGAAGGAAGAGAAGATGGCGGCGGCGGCCTGCATGAGAGCGTCCTGTCGCATTATTCGAGAGCGTTCCTAGAGCGGGATGAGGAAAAGTGGACACCGGTTTTCCGTCCCATCCCGCTCTAATTTATCGGAATCGATCACGTTCATGATTTTGGATTGATTCAATCCAAAATCATCGTGATCTAGCAGCCTTCGCAGCCTGCTGCCGTCCGCGCGCGAGATCGAGAAAAACCTCTTCGAGCGTGTTGCGGCCGAAACGCTCGAGGAACTCGGCGGGGCTGCCGTCGCCGACGATGCGCCCCTCTTTCAACATGATGACCCGGTCGCACAGCCGCTCGACCTCGCTCATATTGTGCGAGGCGAGCAGAATGGTCGCCTGCTTTTCGCGCCGATAATTTTCGAGATGGGTGCGCACCCAATCCGCCGTATCCGGATCGAGCGAGGCGGTCGGCTCGTCGAGCAGGAGAACCTCCGGCTCGTTCAAGAGCGCCTTGGCAAGCGCCACGCGCGTCTTCTGCCCGGCCGAGAGCTGACCCGCCGGGCGATCGAGCAAATCCTCGAAGGCGAGCTCGCGCGCAAGACGGTCGATCCGCGCTTCGACATGGGCGACGGCATAAAGCTCACCGAACACCTTGAGGTTCTGGCGGACCGTGAGCCGATGCGGCATATCCACATAAGGGCTCTCGAAATTCATTTTCGCGAGCACGCGGTAGCGATCGCGCCGCATATCGGCGCCGAGCACGCGGACCGTACCGGAGGTCGGCAGAATGAGGCCCATGATCATGCCGATGGTCGTCGTCTTGCCGGCGCCATTGCCGCCGAGAAGGCCGGTGACGGAGCCGCGCGCAACGGCGAAGCTGATGTCGTCGACCGCGGTGACGCCGCCGAAGACCTTGTTCAAATGAACGGCTTCGATCGCCGGTTCGGCGCTGGAAGGAAAGCCACTCGACATTGGCACGGCCTCATCCATCGAGGACAATCCTCTTGCTTGACTTTCGCCGCTAGAGCATGTTCCGGAAAAGTTGATAGACTTTTCCGACACCTTTTAGACATCGGGTATACCCGATGTCTCATCATGGACATGCTCTACTTCTTTGATGTAGAGCCGATTTGTCCCGTCACGTGGATCGCATTTCAAGCACATCGGATATATCCGATGTGCCAAAGATGCGATTCCACGTGATCGGGATCGACTCTAGCGCGCCGAAGCGAAGGAGCGCTTGTCCATAGCGATAAAAGTGAGCGAGGAACAAGAGCCATGCCGGCGCGGCGGCGCGAGCCCGGCCCGGCAGACAACAGCGGTCAATGACGATCGCAAGAGGATTTTATGGCGGATTCCATGGATCTCGATCTCGGACGAAGGTCGCGTCGGCTGCGCGTCGATACGCTCATCAGGCTCAGATGGATGGCGTTCTGCGGTCAGACCATTGCTGTCCTGCTTGTCCATTATGGGTTCGGATTTCCGATTCCGATCGTCCTGTGCCTTCTCGTCATCGCCGCTTCGGCCTGGCTGAATATTTTCCTGAGGCTGCGCTTTGGCCGCAGCGACCGGCTCAAGGAGGCGCCGGCAGCCTTGATGCTGGCTTATGACATTTTGCAGCTCTCCGTGCTTCTCTATCTGACCGGCGGCCTCAACAATCCATTTTCGCTGCTGTTCCTCGTGCCGATCATGGTCGCGGCCGTGTCGTTCTCCGGCCGCATCACTTTGGGCCTCACCCTGTTGGTGATCGCCGCCGCGACGGTGCTCGCTTTCGTGCATTATCCGCTGCCCTGGGTTCCGGGCTTGCGGCTGGAGCTTCCTTTCCTCTACAGCGCCGGCATTTGGGGGGCGATAACGGTCGGTGCCGTCTTCATTGCGATCTATGCCTCCTGGGTTGCCGAAGAGACGCGCAAGCTCGCCGACGCTTTTGCCGCGACTGAGCTCGTCATCGCCCGTGAGCGGCATTTGACGCAGCTCGACGGCCTCGCCGCCGCCGCTGCCCATGAGCTCGGCACGCCGCTCGCCACCATCACCCTGGTCGTCAAGGAGCTGCAAAAGCAATTGCCGAAAGACGGTGCATACGAAGAGGATGTCGCATTACTCGCGCAAGAGGTCACGCGCTGCCGCAGCATTCTCGGCAAGCTGACCTCGCTCGATGATGAATCGGGTGACTTTTTGGGCGAGATGAGCCTCGGTGTTCTGCTCGAAGAGGCGGCCGGGCCGCATCGCGACTTCGGCTTGAAGATCACCATAGAAAAAGAAGGCAATGGGCCGGAGCCTGTCTGCCGCCGCAATCCGGCAATGGTTTATGGCCTCGGCAATCTCATCGAGAATGCGATCGATTTCGCACGCGCCGAGGTGATGATCAGGGCGCGCTGGACGCCAGTGACCGTCGAAGTGGCGATCGAAGACGACGGGCCTGGCTTTTCGCCGGATGTGATGGGCAGTCTCGGCGAGCCCTATGTGACGACCAAGAAGGACCGGCGTGCCAAATCGGAAGAAGATTACGGCCTCGGCCTCGGTCTCTTTATTGCCAAGACCTTGCTTGAACGCTCGGGCGCAACCGTCACGCCGACCAATCGGGCGCCTCCTTTCACCGGCGCCCGCATCACCATCCGCTGGCCGCGCCCGGCCTTCGAGCAGGGCCGCCGCACTAGAGCATTTTCAGCAAAAGTGGATACCGGTTTTGCGTCCGAAAATGCTCTAACTTCTTGAACGAGAGCGGTTTCGAAACGGTTGCGTGCGGGTACGCAACCTGAAACCGCTCTAGCCGCGCGTTCGACGAAACGACGAAAATAAGTGCCAAAACGGCATGAAAGGGCTAAACCAGCCTTGGAATAGTCCCGGACTCCTCTGGACCTGCGGCGTGCCCGCCTGAAAAATGTGAGAAATGAATTACTTAGCTATGTTTTCCATTTTGGCGGCAACAAAACGGAATAAGGCTCTATGGAGATAGCGAGGCATCCAACAATGAAGAACGACCTCCCCGAAGCGGGTGTCGGCCCGAGGGTGGAAGATGTTCCGGCAATCGGCGACGCCGACGCGGACAAGACATTATTGATCGTCGACGATGATCGGCCGTTCCTCTCGCGTCTCTCGCGTGCCATGGAAACGCGCGGCTTCCTCGTCACTTGCGCGCAATCGGTCGCGGAAGGTCTCGCCGCCATCGCTAAAGAAGCGCCGGCCTTTGCCGTCATCGACATGCGGCTTGGCGACGGCAATGGCCTCGACGTCATTTCGGAGCTGAAGGCCAAGCGCCCGGACGCACGGGCGATCATTCTGACCGGCTATGGCAATATCGTCACCGCGGTGACGGCGGTGAAGCTCGGCGCCTTCGACTATCTCGCCAAACCCGCCGATGCAGATGAAATCTATGCGGCTTTGATGGCGACACGCCATGACAAAGCGGAAGTGCCGGAAAATCCGATGTCGGCCGACCGCGTCCGCTGGGAGCATATTCAGCGGATCTATGAGCTTTGCGGCCGCAATGTTTCCGAAACGGCGCGCCGGCTGAATATGCATCGCCGGACCTTGCAGCGCATTCTGGCCAAGCGCGCACCGCGCTAGCGAGCGCTTTGGCTGCCCTCCAGCTGCTTGGCCGTCGGCTTTGTCGGAACGCGCCGCGATCTCCGCCGCCGCCGCTAGCCCGTCATTCCAGCTTACCCTGAACCGGCTTGCCTTTTGCTGCAGGCTTGTTCGCGAAGACCAAAGGCGCTGTCCAGGCGACGAGGTCCGTCGCGGCCTTGCCGAAAGCCGCGTTAAGCGCCGCAGTGGCGGCAGCGGCATCGACCGCTTGCGCAGGTGTTTCGACATGAACAGCTGCTTCGGCATGAAACAGGCGGGCGCCGACGATCTTGCCGTCTTTGGAGAGAATCTTGGCGCTGAATTCAATCTCCGCATGGGGCTCGGGGGAAAGCGCAATGTCGAAGGCGCGCAGATCGATGAGAAGCTGATAATCGGCTTGGAGCTGGTCGAGCGGCCGGCTGACCGCGCCGAGATAATGCGCATTCTCGAAGCTCTGGATGACTTTTTCCTGGATGAGTTTCGGCAGGCTGTCGCTCCATTGCGCATTTTCGATCCCCCGCATCGAGCCTTCCTGCGGCTTGAGCAGGATCTGCTGCGTATCGAAAGTGAGGATCGTCGTCGGATCGGCGATGGCGAGCTGGCCTTGCGGCGCTTGTTTGAGCGGCGGGAAATCGGTTGGCGCGGTCAGATCATAAATCGCCATTACCGGTTTGGACGGCGCCGCGAAGGTCTTTTCGAGGCCGGCGAGGATCGTGTCGATCTTGCCGGAGTTCTTCGCGAGCGCGCCGGAAAAGTTTTTTAAATTGACGATCGTGGCGTGAAGGTCGTCGGAATTCTCGGAAAAGATCTTGTCGAGCCGCGTCAACACCTGGCGCGCCATGTCGGAAAGGCCCTGCCCGGCGGAAGGCTTGGCCCGCAGCGGCGGCGGATTGGCCATCGTGTTGAGCATCGGCAGATTGGGCGAACCGCCGCTCAACGACACCGCGGCCGAGCCCGTCAGCCCCTGAAAATCGATGCTCACGAAAGTGTCGGCCCGTAGCGGCGTGGTCTTGTCGACGGCGATCGTCGCGAAGATCACATGCGGATCGGCATCCAGCTTGAGCCCCGTCACCTCGCCGACGCGGATGCCGTTGAACAGGACCGGAGCACCGACCTGCAGGCCACCGACCGTATCCTCGAAGCGGATCTGATAGGTCTTGCGCTCGGCGAGGCCGCCGGCATTCTGCAGCCAATAAACGAAGCCGAAGCCCAGGCCGATGACCGCGAGCATGAAAAGCCCGATCAGACGATAACGTGCCTTGATCTCCATCGCTGCGCCTCAATGTTGCGGAGCTTGCGCAAGGATGCGCGCGCGCTTGCCGCGAAAGTAAGCCTTCACCCAGGGATGCTCGCAGGCGAGCATGGTTGCGATCGAGCCTTCGGCGACGACCTTGCCGTCGGCGAGCGCCGCGATGCGGTCGCAGACATTGTGCAGGCTGTCGAGATCATGCGTCACCATGAACACGGTGAGCCCCAAGGTCTGCTGCAAGGTCCGGATCAAAACGTCGAAATCGCCCGCCGAGATGGGATCGAGACCAGAGGTCGGCTCGTCGAGAAAGACGATTTCGGGATCGAGCGCCAGCGCTCTCGCGAGCGCGACGCGCTTCACCATGCCGCCTGAGAGCTCCGCGGGGAATTTCGCCGCGTCCTCAGGAGTGAGCCCGACCATTTCGAGCTTCGCCATCGCCACCTCATCCATGAGCCGCTGCGACAGATGCAGATATTCGCGCATCGGAAACTGCACATTCTGCAGCGTCGTCACCGACGAGAAGAGCGCGCCCTGCTGGAAGAGAATGCCCCAGCGCCGTTGGATCGCCTCCATGTCCTCGAGGCTCGCTTGATCGACGTCGACGCCGAAAATTTCGATCTTTCCCTGCCGCTTGGCGAGCAGCCCGATGAGCGTGCGCAGCAGCACGGATTTGCCGGCGCCCGACCCACCGACGAAGCCGAGAATTTCGCCGCGCGAGACATCGAGATTAAGATGATCGAGCACGATCGTATCGCCGAAACCGACCACGAGATCGCGCACCCGGATAACAATGTCTGTAGCCGCCGTAGTTGCGTCCACTGCCTCGCTGACATCGGCCATGCTCACCATCCGATCGAGGTGTAGAAGATCGCGAAGAGGCCATCGATCACGATGACGAGAAAGATCGATTTCACAACCGAAGCCGTCGTCTTCAGGCCGAGAGATTCGGCACTGCCTTTCACTTTCATGCCCTCGCAAGCGGCGACCGCGCCGATGACCAGCGCCATGAACGGCGCCTTGATCATGCCGACCTTGAACTGGGTCATCGAGACCGCCTCCCTGAGACGGGTGAGATAGATCTCAGGACTCATTCCGGCATAGAAATAGGCGACGATACCGCCGCCATAGAGCGCCGTCAGAGAGCCGAGGAGGGTCAGAGCCGGCACAGCGATGATGAGCGCGATGACGCGCGGCAGGATCAGCACTTCGATTGGATCGAGCCCCATTGTGTAGAGAGCATCGATCTCTTCGCGCATCTTCATCGTGCCGAGTTCCGCCGTATAGGAGCTGCCGGAGCGGCCGGCGACCATAATGGAAACGAGAAGCACGCCGAGCTCGCGCAGCACGAGGACACTGGCGAAATTAATGGCATAATCGCCAGCGCCGAATTTGCGGAAATAAAATGTGCTCTGCTGGTAAATGATCGCGCCGATGAGAAAAGTGAACGCGAGAATGATTGGCACAGCCTGCCAACCGACGCGATCGAGATGATGCACGGTCGAGGTCAGGCGCAGGCGACGCGGATTGATGAGGACCCGCAAAAAGGCGCGAAACAGCGCACCGAACATTTCAAGCAGCTCGAGAAGATCATCGCCGATCTCGGCGCCGCTGCGGCCGATCGATTCGAGCACGGCAAGCAGCCGATTCTCCTGCGGCTTTTCCGCCGCATGGCGGCGATTGACGTCGTGAATCTCGTCGATGAGGCCGCGATAACGTTCGGCGACGCCGAGAAGACGCGCTTGCCGCCCGGTGTCGGTATAGCGGCGCAAGAGCCTTTCGAGGAGCCAGGCGCCATAAGTGTCAAGCGCGTCGATCGCAGCAATGTCGATTGAAACATCCTCGACCGGCTCCGTCACTTGCGCTTGCGGCGTAAAGGAATTGACGAGCGGATCCAGCGCTTCGGCATGATGGGCGGTCCAGGCGCCTCTTGCGACAAAAGCCAGCCGGCGGCCAGTGAGGCGCGCCTCAAGCTGCGGCTCGATGCGCGAAGCAAGGGTCTGATCCGTCATGGAATTCATGCCTCCAGCAATCACGCAGCGATGGCGGGGTCATTGACCTGGCTCAACCACTTGGCTCAAGCAGTTCAGCCGAGCACGGATCACAACGGCCCGGAGCTCAAAATCTCCGGATCGCTCAACCCGTGCAGCCGATGTGCCGCCGCATGGGCGAAACGTAGGAGCACGCTGCGCCTTGTCGCCGATGCCAAGCGATGTTCGGGTGCCTCGCGCAGAATTTCGGCGCCGAAGCCATCCGCCACGATGAGCCCCGCATCCTCCGGCATGATCTCGGGCGGGATCTGATCGGGAATGGCGAAATAGAGCCGATCGCAATGGGCGCGATAGTCCGGCCATTTCGCATCGGCGCGAAAATCGGCGATCGACGATTTGATTTCGACGATCAAGATCGTCGCATCGCTCGCCAATGCGACAATATCGGCGCGCCGGCCGCTGGCCAGCGGCAGCTCCGTCAATGTCGCAAATTTGCGGCTGCGCAACAGCCGCCGCGTACCGCGCGCGACAAGCAGCGCCGTTTCCGACTGGCGGCCGTCCTTCGGCATAAGGGCTTCGCTGTGCAGGGGCATCGAGTGAGGTCTCCCGACCGCATTTGATTGCATGAATCGCGGCGCGCCGAAAGGCTGTCACTGTCGCCGCGCATCGGTGAGGATCATCTCGGCGGCCTTTTCGGCGATCATCATGGTCGGCGAATTCGTATTGCCGGAGGTAATGCACGGCATGGCGGAAGCGTCGGCCACACGTAGTCCCTCGATCCCACGCAGACGCAGCCGCGCATCGAGGACGGCGAAAGGATCGCCGTCGATCCCCATTTTCGCGGTGCCGACGGGGTGAAAGATCGTGGTGCCGAGATCGCTGGCCGCATGCGCGAGTTCAGCATCGCTCGCAAGATGCGCCCCCGGACGGAATTCTTGGAGCTCATAGGGCTTGAGCGCTGGCGCGGCGCAGAGCCGGCGCACCAGACGCAAAGCATCGACGGCGACCTGCTGGTCTTGCTCGGTGCTCAGATAGTCTGGCGAGATTTTTGGCGGCGCGCGGAAATCGGGCGAAGCGACGTGGCTCGAGCCGCGGCTCGTCGGACGCAAATTGCAGACGCTGAGCGTGATGGCGGCGAAAGGATGCAATGCATCGCCGAACTTGTCGAGCGACAGAGGCTGGACATGGAATTCGAGATTGGGCGTCGCATAGGCTTGGCTCGATTTCGTGAAAATGCCGAGCTGCGACGGCGCCATGGTGAGCGGACCGCGGCGGAACAAGGCATATTCCAAACCCATGCCCACGCGTTTGACGAGCGAGCGATATTCGACATTGAGCGTCTTCGCATGAGCGAGCTTGAAGATCGGCCGCAATTGCAGATGATCTTGCAGATTCTTCCCCACGCCCGACAGCTCGTGCTTGATCTCGATGCCGGCGTCGGCAAGCACTTGCGGCTTGCCTATGCCCGAGAGTTCGAGAATTTTCGGGCTTCCGATCGCGCCGGCGGCGAGAATGATCTCGGCATCGGCATGGGCGACAAAACTTTGCCCATCCTTTTGGAACAAGATCGCCTCGGCCCTTCTGCCGGCAAGGACGATTCGTTCGACTTCAGCGCCGGTGACGAGCCGCAGATTGGGTCTTTTGAGGATGGGGTTCAAAAATCCCCGCGCGGCACTCCAGCGCCGGCCGCGCTTTTGATTGACGTCGAAATAGGCGGAGCCTTCATTATTGCCGCGGTTGAAATCTAAAGTTTTGGGAATACCGATTTCGGCCGCCGCCTCGCGCACGGCATCGAGGATCGGCCAATGGACGCGCAGCGCCTCGACACGCCAAGGGCCGCCCACGCCATGCGCTTCGCTTGCGCCGGCGTAATGATCCTCCTGGCGCTTGAACAAAGGCAAGACGTCGTCAAATCCCCAGCCCGGCAGACCGATCTGCCGCCAGGAGTCATAATCTTGCGCCTGGCCGCGCATATAGATCATCGCATTGATCGCGGATGAGCCGCCGATGACTTTTCCGCGCGGATAGTTCAAGGCACGCCCGTTCAAGCCGGCCTGAGGCTCGGTCTTCAACATCCAATCGGCGCGCGGATTGCCGATCGCGAAGAGATAGCCGACGGGAATGTGAAACCAGATCCAATCATCCTTGCCCCCAGCCTCCAGAAGCAGGACCTTGAGTTTCGGATCGGCCGAAAGGCGATTGGCGAGGACGCACCCGGCCGAGCCGGCGCCGACGATGACATAGTCATAGCGGCCGATGTCCTCCATGAAGCCCCCATCATCCACCCGCTTCGGCGGGGGATTCTTCTCGCAGAGATCTAAGCCGCCCGGCAGTGCAAATTCAATTGCCCCGCTCGGCCGAGATCGGTTTAGCCGGCCTGGAACATGCTTGTCTTCCAAAGCGGGAGGCACGGACTCATGGGAACGGACATCGACATCGCCTGGGCGGAGGCCACCTGGGACCCGCTCGTCGGCTGCACCCGCAAGAGCGCCGCTTGCAAACATTGCTATGCCGAAGCTCTGACGGCGGCAAATGCGCAGCCGGGAGGATGGGGCCATGGCTTCGGCGACGGTTCCGGCTGGTCCGGCAAGGTCGACTTGCGCGAGGACCGGCTCGCTCTGCCGCTCGGCTGGGGGACGGGCCGCCGCATCTTCGTCAATTCTCTGTCCGATCTCTTTCACGAATTGCTCGATAATGCGGTGATCGACCGGATCTTCGCCGTCATGGCGCTGGCGCCGCAGCACATCTATCTTGTGCTCACCAAGCGGCCGAAGACGGTGCAGCCCTATATTGCCGATCCAGCGACGCCGGGGCGCATCGCCAAAGCCATGGACGCGTTCGCGCCTGGCACGGCGCATGAGGCCCCGGCCTGGCCGCTGCCCAATCTCTGGCTTGGAGTCACAGCGGAAAATCAGAAAGAGGCGGATCGCCGCATTCCGCTTCTCCTCGAAACGCCCGCGGCGCTGCGCTTCATCGCCGCCGAGCCTTTATTGGAAAAGCTCGATCTCAAATTCGGCACCTGGCTCAAGCCGCCGGGCGCGGGCCCGAGGCTCGATTGGGTCGTGGCCGGCGGCGAGATCGGCGCCCAGGCAAGCGCCTGTCATCCCGATTGGGCGCGCGCGCTGCGCGACCAATGTGCGCAGGCGGCCACGCCCTTCTTCTGGAACCAATGGGGTCAGCATATTCCGGAAGGCGGCGACGCCGCGCGCCGTCTGCTCGACGGTGCACAGCATGAGGCTTATCCGGCCTGAGCCGGGTGGAGCGGCGGGCGCCTCCCCTGTCCCGGAGGGCACAACCCTCTGCGATCAATGCAGGGGCGTCTTAACTTATTAATGGTCTGCTCGGCGTGCCTTAAGAAAGCGCGGAGCAGACCATTTTGAAGATTCTCGATGCCCTCGTCATCGGCGCCGGCCCAGCCGGATTGACGACCGCCTATAGTCTTGCCAAAGCCGGTCGCAGCGTCCTCGTCATCGAGCAAGATCAAGCCTATGTCGGCGGCATCAGCCGCACGGTGAATTATAAGGGCTTCCTCTTCGATATCGGTGGCCATCGTTTCTTCTCGAAATCGAAGGAGATCGTCGATCTCTGGAACGAGATCCTGCCGGATGATTTCCTCGATCGGCCACGCCTCTCGCGCATCTTCTATCGCAACAAATTCTACGCCTATCCGCTGAAGGCCTTCGAGGCGTTGCGCAATCTCGGCGCCGTGCAGAGTGCTCTGTGCCTGGCCTCCTTCGCCTATGCGCGCGCCTTTCCGGTGAAGGCGCCGAAAAGCTTCCATCAATGGGTGCGCAACCAATTCGGCGAAAGGCTGTTCTCGATCTTCTTCAAGACCTATACCGAAAAAGTGTGGGGCATGAGCTGCGATGAGATCTCAGCCGATTGGGCGGCGCAGCGGATCAAGGGCCTGAGCCTCGGCGCCGCCATCATCGACGGTCTGCGCCGCTCGCTCGGGCGGCAGAAGCACGGCGCAGTCGCCAAAACCTTGATCGAATCCTTCCGCTATCCGCGCCGTGGTCCCGGCATGATGTGGGAGGCTTGCGCCAAGAAGATCGAAGAGCGCGGCGGCCAGATCGTGACGGATCGCAGGCTTGGCACCCTTAGTTTCGATGCGCAGACAAAGATTTGGATCGTCGAAGCCATCAGCGCCGTGGGCGAGCGCGAGACTTTTCATGCGAAGCATGTCGTCTCCTCGGCGCCGGTGCGCGAACTGACAGCGGCGCTGCGGCCGGCGCCGCTTTCTCTGCTACATGCGCGCGAACTCAAATATCGCGATTTTCTCACTGTCGTGCTGATCGGCAAGAGCGCCGCCGAACTCCCCGACAATTGGATCTATATTCACGATCCCAAGGTGAAGGTCGGCCGGGTGCAGAATTTCCGGTCCTGGTCGCCGGAAATGGTGCCCGATGCGAGTTCGATCTGTCTCGGGCTCGAATATTTTTGCTTCGAAGGCGACGGCCTGTGGAGCGCTGAAGATGCAGATCTGATCGGCCTGGCGAAGCGCGAGATCGGCGCGATCGGCCTGATGGACGCAGCCGACATCCACGATGCCTGCGTCGTGCGGCAGAAGAAGGCTTATCCCGTCTATGATGAGAGCTATGCCGATCATATCGCGATGATCCGGCGCGACTTGGCACAGCTCTATCCGAGCCTGCATCTCGTCGGCCGCAACGGCATGCACAAATATAATAATCAGGACCATGCGATGATGACCGGCCTGCTGACTGCGGCCAATATCGTCGCCGGCGAGCCGATCTATGACGTCTGGCAGGTCAATGAGGATGCCGAATATGGCGAGGCCGGTGTCTCCGGTGCGCAAGAGGCTCTGAAGAGTCTGCGCCTCGTGCCCAAGAAGGCGGCCTGATCGTGCCGGCGCTTCGCTTCATCAAAACGCGCTTTGCCGGCGAGGACGCCGTTCAATTCGTTACCGATCTCTTGACTGATCTCTGGCGCTACGGGCTTTGCAGCGCGCTCGCGCTGGCGCTCGATTGGGGCCTGCTCATGGAGCTCGTTGGCGCCGGCATGAACTATCTGCCCGCCGCCGCGACGAGCTTTTTCGCCGGCATGGTGCTCGCGTATCTCGGCAGTATTGTTTTTGTCTACCGCGGCCGCCGCGCCTATCCGGTCCTTGCCGAGGCGATCGGCTTCTTCTTGATCGGCCTTGCCGGCCTGATCGTGAATGTTCTGCTCCTCTTCGCCTTCGTCAAGCTTGTCGGGCTTGGCGTCGGCCTCGCCAAAGCGCCGACGGCCGCTGGTGTCTTTCTGTTCAATTTTCTGATGCGGCGCACATTGCTCTTTGCCAGCGCGCCGGCGGTTGCCGGTTTGCCGGATGAGGCCCCTTCGCCGGTCGCGCGCTATTGATCGCAAAATAAAGGTCGGCCTCCTCATGACGACAGAGGCGCAAAGCATGGACATGCCGCCGGCTGCTCCGCAGCAGCATGAGCCTGCCGCGCCGATCCGTATTGCGGTCGTTCTGCGCAATAGGCTGCTGCGGCCAAGTGCTGCTCAAAAGACTCTATCCGCCTCGGCAAAGCCTTTCCGCATTTTGGCTGAACGGCCGGCCGGCTTGATCTTTCTGCCTTTGCTGGCCGTGGCGCTCTGGGCTTTGACCCATCCCTATCCGGGCATTGTGGGCGATGCGGGGGTCTATATCGGCCGCGCGCTCGCGGATCTCGACCCGGCTGGCGTCGGCCGCGACATGATGTTCGTCCATGACGGGCAATCGCGCTTCAGCCTATTTCCGTTTCTGCTCGATCACCTCGTCGCAACATTGGGGACGCAACGGACGGGACTGCTGCTCGGCCTCTTGGCCATGGCGGCCTGGATCGCAGCGCTCGCGCGCTTCGCCGACGGCTATGTGGCCAAGCCGTTCATTGCCATTGTCGTGATCTTCGTGGCCGTGCTGCCGACCGGCTATGGCACGCCGTGGCGCTTCAATTTTTCGGAAGTGCTGGCGGTGCCGCGGCCATTTGCCGAAGCTTTGGTTCTGGCGGCGCTGGCCGGGCTCGCGCATGGCCGCATTTGGCGCGGGCTTTGCTGCCTTGTCGCCGCGACGCTGATCCATCCTCTGATGGCGCTCGCCGGATGGGGCGTTTTCGCCCTCGTCTTGAGCCGCGAGGATCGGCGCTGGTGCGCCGCCTTTGTCGGGGCGGCGCTTTTGCTTGGAATAGGCGCCGCCGCCGGGCTGCCGCTGCTTCACCGTCTCGCAATTGTGATGGACCCGGATCTCAAAGCATTTGCCTTGAGCCGGAGCCCGCTTTTGTTTCCGAGCGCCTGGCCGCTCGGCTATTCGGGTCCGATGCTGGCGGAGGCGGCGAGCCTCGCCATTGCGGCGAGCCTTGTTTCCGGCCGGCGGCGGCTCGTTCTTCTCGCTGCCATCCTCGTCGGCACCGGCGGTATCGCGGCGCAAGCGCTCTTCGGCGATCATTTTTCGCTGCTGCTCGTCATCCAGGCGCAGCTTTGGCGCATGGCCTGGCTGATGGCAGCGCTCGGCTCGGCCGCGCTCGCCTTTTCTGCGCTCGCACTTTGGCGGCAAGGGCCGCACGGGCATGTTGTCCTCGCGCTTCTCGCGGCTGCCTGGCTCACCAGCGAGACGCCGGAAGGTGCCGCCCTTTTCGCCTGTGCCGCCGTCGCCGTGCATTTGCTTGGCCGGCGCTTGAACCTTCCCGTCACTTGGGCCGGGGCCTGGCTCTTCTGGAGCATCGCCAGCCTCCTCGCCCTCGTTTTGAATGTGCATTATGTCATCGGCTATGCCGGCTTCATGGCCCGCATTCCGGCCGATGCGCCGCATGGGATTTCCTATTTCTGGACGCGCCGTTACATCGCCTTTCCAATTCTCGCCCTCGTCCTGCTTTTGGCTTTTACGCGCAGAGCGCCGCGGCTTGCTGGCGGACTCCTCGGCGTAACGGCGATTTTTCTCTGTGCCGCTGGCTTCCGCTTCTGGGACGACCGCAGGCCGTTCCAGAAGCTGATCGATACCGCCGCGCATCCGCCGGCCCTGATGCAGGTGATCGCAAGCCGGCCAGGCGAGATTTTATGGGTCGATGGGTTGACGGAGGCCTGGTATCTTGCCGGCCGGCCGCAATGGGGCTCTCCGCAGCAGGGCGTCAGCACCGTTTTTTCATCCGAGCTTGCGCGGAAGTGGCGTGCGCGCATGCAATTTCTCATCGGCGAAGGGCTCGCCGACAAAAGCGCAATAGTGACCGTTGACATTCCTTCGGCATCCGACCTCCCGCGCCTGACCAAGGACAATGTCGGCCGTCTCTGCGCGCGGCCCGATGCGCCGGCCTGGATCGTCGCGCCGATCAACCAAGACACCATAATTCCGCCAGGGTTGGCGGCGCATGAATGGCGCCTGCCGCAGCCGAACTTCAGAATGACGGAAGAGCCGCACTACTATGCTTGGCAGAGGATCGATGCCTATGCGATCCTGGCCTGCCCACGCGGCGCGCCGGAGCTGCGCTGAGCCTGATTCCCAAAGCCCGTCTCGGCGTGAGAATGCTCCGCCCCCGATCTGCGCATGCAATCTGCGCCTTAGCCTGCGCTGGATGGCGAGCTTGGCACTATGACGAAATGACCCACATAAGCTGTCGATGAGCGAACTCACCTTTTCCTTTACGCCGCTCCTGCCATGGCTGCTGCTCGCGGTCTTTGCCGCCCTTGCGCTGGCCGTCACGGCGCTCGGCTTCTGGCAGCGCCGCAGCGGCACGCTTTTGCGCGCGATCGGGCTCGCTTTGGTTCTCGTGGCGCTCCTCGATCCCGCTTTGGTGCGCGAGGACAAGCAGCCGCTGAAAGATGTCGTCGCCGTCGTCGTCGATCAGAGCGGCAGCCAGACGATCGGTGAGCGGCCGATCCAGACGGAAAAAGCCAAGGAGGAGCTGGTCAAACGCCTGAAGGCCCTGGGCAATGTCGATGTCCGCGTCATCGAAAACGGCCGCGCCGATACGGAAGACGAGGGCACGCGTCTCTTCGCCGCTTTGAATGATGGGCTCTCCGACGTCCCCTCCGAGCGGATCGGCGGCGTTTTCATGATCACCGATGGTGTCGTCCATGATATTCCAGCCGACGTGGCGGGGCTCGGCTTCAAGGCGCCATTGCATGCTTTCGTCACCGGCCATGAAGGCGAGCGCGATCGAAGGATCGAATTGCTCGATGCGCCGCGTTTCGGCATCGTCGGCAAGGAAACGACGATCCAGCTGCGGGTTCTGGACACGGCCGGCGGGCAGGAGCCGGTGGTGATCCATGTGCGGCGCGACGGCAACCCAATCGCCAATGTCACCGCCGAGCCCGGCGTGCGGATCCGTCTGCCGGTCAAGATCGAGCATGGCGGTCCGAATGTCGTTGAAATCGAAGTCGAAGCCTTGCCCGACGAACTCACCGCCATCAACAACAAAGCGGTTTTGACGATCGAGGGCGTGCGCGACAAGCTTAAAGTTCTGCTCGTTTCCGGCGAGCCGCATGCGGGCGAGCGCATGTGGCGCAATCTCCTGAAATCCGACGCCAATGTCGATCTCGTTCATTTCACCATTCTGCGGCCGCCGGAAAAGCAGGACGGCACGCCGATCAATGAGCTCTCCTTGATCGCGTTCCCGACCGCCGATCTCTTCGGCCGCAAGATCAAGGATTTCGATCTCATCATTTTCGATCGCTATTCGAATCAGAGCGTGTTGCCCTCGATCTATCTCGACAATATCGTGCGCTATGTGCGCGAGGGCGGCGCTCTCTTGATCGCTGCCGGGCCGGACTTCGCCGATCCTGAAGGCCTTTACTATACGCCGCTCGGGCGGATCACACCGGCGCGGCCGGACGGCATGGTGACGCAAACGGCGTTGGGTTTCCGCCCGACGGTCACCGCCGATGGCGCCAAACATCCGGTCACGCGCGGCCTGCCCGGCGCAGATGAGATGCCGCCGGCCTGGAGCCGCTGGTTCCGCCAAGTCGACGCCGATGTCACGCGTGGCACCAGCGTTCTCTCCGGCGCCAATTCGAAGCCGCTGCTTGTCCTTGCGCGCGAAGGCAAAGGCCGGGTCGCGCTGTTTCTCTCGGATCAAATGTGGCTCTGGGCCCGCGGCTTCGAGGGCGGCGGTCCGCATCTCGATCTTTTGCGCCGACTCGCGCATTGGCTGATGAAGGAGCCGGAGCTCGAAGAAGAAGCCTTGCGCGCCAAGGTCGAAGGTCATGAGATTGTGATCGAACGGCAGAGCCTGAAGGACAAGATCCCGCCGGTGCGGATCACTTCGCCATCTGGCAAGCAGGAGACGGTGACATTGACGCCCGCTGCGCCCGGCCTATCGCGGGCCAAGGTCAAAGTCTCCGAATTGGGGCTCTATCGCTTGACCGATGGCGATCTCTCGGCGCTGGCCAATGTCGGGCCGGAAAATCCGCTCGAATTCCAGGACGTCGTTTCGACCATGGAAAAGCTGCGGCCGCTGGCGGAGGCGACCGGCGGCACGGTGCGCCGCATCGGCAAGGGCAAAAATGGCGATATCGCTCTGCCGCGCATCGTCGCCATGCGGGACAGCCCGATCTATGGCGGCTCGGACTATACCGCCATCAAGCGGACGGGCGCGGCGGAAATCAAAGGCGTCGGCGTCGCGCCGGTCGGCATCGGCCTCATCGGCCTCATCTTCCTGCTCGGCAGCGTTATCGCGAGCTGGCTCGCCGAAGCGCGCCGGAGCGCGCCGCGCGGCGCAGCAAAGCCGTGAAAACGCGGCCCCTCAAAGGATGCGCGGGCAAGCTTTTGCGGGCTTTGTTCGAGGATTTGGAACATGCCTCGGAGACGGGCCTGTCGCGAAAAACACGCGCGCTGCGGGGGCCAAAATAATGACGTCGCAAAATTCCGGCTGGCTGTTCTTTGCTTTGCTTTCGGCAATCTTCGCGGCCTTGACGGCGATTTTCGCCAAGGTCGGCGTCGAGGCGATCAATTCGAATTTCGCCACCTTTTTGCGCACGCTCGTCATACTCGCCATGACCGGCGCCATTCTCGCTGGGACCGGGCAGGCGCAGCCGCTCGGTTCGATCTCGCCGCGCAGCTATATTTTTCTGACCCTGTCCGGCCTTGCGACCGGCGCCTCCTGGCTCTGCTATTTCCGCGCCTTACAGCTCGGCGAAGCGGCGCGCGTGGCGCCGATCGATAAATTGAGCACCGTGCTCGTGGCGATTTTCGGAGTGGCTTTTCTGGGAGAAAAACTCACGGGAACGAATTGGCTCGGCGTCATTTTGATTGCTGCCGGCGCGGTGCTTGTCGCGCTTGGCGTTTGAGCCGCGGCTCAGCCCGATAAAGTCAAACTAATACGCAATCGCGCTTCGATCTTTATTTCAGCGCACGACCTTATCCGAAAAGTCTGCAACTTTTCGGGATCATGGGCTTCTTTTTTCGTCGCATGATCTCGCCCGAAAAGTCTTACAACTTTTCGGGATCATGGGCTTCTTTTTTCGTCGCATGATCTCGCCCGAAAAGTCCGCAACTTTTCGGGATCATGCTTCAAGCCGCGAGGGTGACGGCGATGCCCCTGACGCGGATGCGCTGCATGGTTACGCCGCTTTCCGCCATCGCGAGACTGGCATCGACATCATATTCAATGCCGACGATCGCATCGGCGTCAATGTCTTCGGCGCGCCGGATCAAAGCCTGCAACGCATGTTCGCGCAACTCGGCCTCGAGGCTTTTGAGTGCGGCGGCGTGCCAGGTCGAAGCCGCCTCGATCCTGCCGATCTCGGTGCTGATCCGTCCGCCTTCGATTTCGCTCGTCGCACTAATAAGCATCATCTCATCCCTTTGTTGCAGTTCGCGCGTTTCAAGCCCGTTTCGGGATCGAGCCTTCCTTCCTCCCATGTTTCATTTTTTGAAGCGGCAGGCTGTGTGCCCGCGCACCCATCGCCGATGCATGGCCGCAAAATTTGGCGTAACTTGGCCGATGATGCGGTGCTTCACGGCATTGTCATTGAGCCATCTCAGCTCGAGTGTGCACGGCGGAGCTGAACTCAAGCTGAATCCGTTGCGGCCGACGCAGCCGATCGCCTGGCTTGCTTCCGATTTGATTCAAATTTGAACGGGAAGACTCTTACCAAGCGCTTAATTCTGCACGTGGCCGCCGCCATCCGGGCCAAACAAAAACGGATTGTGGTTAGCGGGCCACAGCAGGCGCGGGTTCAGCGCGGCGATCAGCAATGACGCGTGATGACATCGAAGGAAAATGCGATCGCGCGTAACAGTTTGTTGTGATGCGTGATCGCGTCCGAACGGTCCGCAATTTTTCGTGATGGCGCGCCAGAGCGGGATGAGGAAAAGTGGGAACCGGTTTTCCGGCGCAATCAAGTTTACGCAGATTGCGCAAGCTTATCTGCATATCCCGCTCTAAATGATGAGAATGGATCACGTTTCTGGAGACATCGGATATATCCGATGTCTCAATCATGACTTTGGATTGATTCGATCCAAAGTCATCGTGATCTAATGCCGGAAATGCCGATATCCCGTAAAGACCATGGCGAGGCCGGCATTATCTGCAGCCTTGATGACATCATCGTCGCGCATCGAGCCGCCAGGCTGGATCACCGCCGTCGCACCGGCTTCAGCCGCCGCGAGCAAGCCGTCGGCAAAAGGAAAGAAGGCATCGGAGGCCACGACCGATCCTTTCGCGAGACTCTCCGAAAGGCCTGCGGCCTGCGTTGCGTCGGCGGCCTTTTGCGCGGCGATTCGGGACGAATCGACCCGGCTCATCTGGCCGGCGCCGATGCCCACTGTCGCGCCGCCTTTCGCATAGACGATCGCATTGGATTTGACATGTTTGGCGACGCGGAAGGCGAATTTGAGATCGGCGAGTTCGGCTTCGGTCGGCGCTCTTTTGGTGACGATGCGCAGATCCATATCGTCGATGACGGCATTGTCGCGGCTCTGCACCAGAAAGCCGCCGGAGACCGGCTTGAAAACAATATCGGCGCGGCGCGGATCGGGCAGGCCGCCGGTGACGAGCAGCCGAAGGTTTGGCTTCGTCGCGAGGATTGTGAGAGCGCCCTCGTCGACCGCCGGCGCAATGATGACTTCGGTAAAGATCTTCGCGATCTCCTGCGCCGTCACCGCATCGAGCGTCCGGTTCAAGGCAATGATGCCGCCGAAGGCGGAGACGGGATCGCAGCGCAGGGCGAGGCGATAGGCCTCGTCGAGACGTGCCGCAATTGCTACGCCGCAGGGATTGGCATGTTTGATGATGGCGACCGCGGCGCTTTTTTCGGGATCGAATTCGGCGACGAGCTCTAAGGCCGCGTCGGTGTCCGCGACATTATTGTAGGAAAGCTCCTTGCCCTGCATTTGCCGGGCGGAGGTGAGGCCGATGCCCTGATGAGCGCTTGCATAGAAGGCTGCGCTCTGATGTGGGTTCTCGCCATAGCGCAGGCTCATGATCTTCTTGCCGCCCAAGGCGCGATAGGCGGGTGCCGCTTCGCCGATCTCTCCGGCGAACCAGTTCGAAATCATTGCATCATAGGTGGCCGTCCGGCCGAAGGCCTTTTGTGCCAGGGCTTTTCTGAAGCCGAGGCTCGTCGCGCCATTATGCGCGGCCAATTCGGCAAGCAGGACCGAATAATCCTCGACATCGACGACGACCGTCACCGCATCGAAATTCTTGGCTGCGGCGCGGATCATCGCCGGGCCGCCGACATCGATATTTTCGATGCAATCTTGGAAGCTCGCGCCGCGCGCGACCGTCGCCTCGAAAGGATAGAGGTTGACGATGAGAAGATCGATCGGCGCAATTCCATGCGCCAGCATCGCCGCCTCATGCGCCGGATTTTCGCGCACCGCCAAGAGTCCGCCATGGACCTTAGGATGCAGGGTCTTCACCCGCCCGTCCATCATTTCAGGAAAGCCGGTGAGATCGGCGACATCGACCACGGCAAGGCCACCTTCGACCAGCGCCTTGCCCGTGCCGCCGGTCGAGACGAGTATGATCCCGCGTCTATCGAGCTCCCGCGCAAAATCGAGAAGCCCCGTCTTGTCGGAGACGGACAGGAGCGCGCGCGTGATGGGGCGAAGTTTGTCGGGCATGGGCGGCTCCGAAGCTGGTTATGAACGCGCTCTAACACGTCTTCGCCGCGATCGAAATTGCCGAAGAGGCGCAGAAGGCAGTTGGGAAACGGTCAGAATACCGAACAAATCAAGGACGCGGCCACGGCCTGTGGATAAAGTGATTCGTGCCGGTTTCGTCCCCGCTTTGGTCGGATCGTCCCGCCCTGGCACAGGCCGTCGCAGAGGCGAGACAAAGGCCTCTTTAACTATAAAACGCGCTTAGCATCTCGCCGTCATGGCCAATGATTTCTGCCTCCATCATATGGCCCGCACCGATGCCCGCGATCCGAACCTTGGTGAAATCCTCAGTGCGGGCGATCCCGCCGCGCTCGGTCAGAAGCATGAGCCTCTTGCCGATCTGCGCGTCGAGATGACGGCGCAAGGCCTTTTCGCCGGCCTCCCGCAACAGCCGCGCCCGCTCTTTGACGAGCGCCGGCGCGAGCTGCGGCATTTTCGCCGCCGGCGTGCCGGGCCGGGCGGAAAAGGGAAAGACATGCAGATAGATCAGCCCGCACTCCTCGACGAGCGCGAGCGTGTTCTCGAACATGGCCTCGGTCTCGGTCGGGAAGCCGGCGATGAGATCGGCGCCGAAGACGATGTCGGGCCGCGCCCGGCCCAGCTCGTCGCAAAAGCGCACAGCATCGGCGCGGCTGTGGCGCCGCTTCATCCGCTTCAGGATCATGTCGTCGCCCGATTGCAGCGACAGATGCAGATGCGGCATCAGCCGCGGCTCGTTCGCCATGGCATCGAAGAGCTCGGCATCGGCCTCGATGCAATCAATCGAGGAGAGGCGCAGCCGCGCTAGGCTCGGCGCCGCGGCCAGCACTTTCTTTACCAGATGGCCGAGACTCGGCCCGTCCGAAAAATCCTTGCCATAAGAGGTGAGATCGACGCCGGTCAGCACGATCTCGCGAAAGCCTTTGGCCAGGCAGCGTTCCACGGCTTCGAGAAGCTGCGGCAACGGCATGGAGCGGGAGGCGCCGCGGCCGAAGGGGATGATGCAGAAGCTGCAGCGATGATCGCAGCCGGTCTGGATGGCGAGAAAGGCGCGGCTATGGTCTTCGACTCCCGCAAGCACCGGCAAATCGGCCGCTTTGCGCGCCAAAATATCGCCGACCGCGACGCGGGACTTTTGGCTTTCGGCGAAAGAGGCTTCTTGCGTCTTTTCGGCATTGCCGAGGACGCGCGCGACTTCCGGCATGGCGGCGAAAGAATTGGGATCGATCTGCGCCGCGCAGCCGGTGACGATGATCTCGCGCTCCGGCGCTTCGCGCTTCAGCCGCCGGATCGTCTGGCGCGCCTGGCGGGCAGCCTCAGCCGTTACCGCGCAGCTGTTGATGATGACGAGATTTTTCCGCCCCTGCGCGAGCGCAGCGCGGCGCAAGGCTTCGCCTTCGACGAGATTGACCCGGCAGCCGAAATTGACCACTTCGACGGCGGGCCTCTTCTGCGGGCACGCGGTCACGCCGCCTGTCCCTCGAAAAGCGCTGCGTCGAGTGTGGTTTCGAACTCCCATTCGACCGGGCCTTCCATGACGACATGATCGTCGTCGCGCCAGCTAATGGCGAGATCGCCGCCGGGCAAAGTGATGGTCGCTGTGCGGGCGGAAAACCCCTTGCGGGCCGCGGCGACGAGGATGGCGCAGGCGGCCGAACCGCAGGCCAAGGTGAGGCCGGCGCCGCGCTCCCAAACCCGCGCCACGATATGATCCGGGCTCACGATCTGCGCCAAGGAGATATTGGCACGCTCGGGAAACAGCGGATGATGTTCGAGCTCGGGGCCGATCGCCGCGAGATCATAGGCTTTAAGATCATCGACGAAAAAGACCGCGTGCGGATTGCCTATATTGAGCGCGGCACCCATGAGTGGTGCGGCGCCAGGGGCCAGGGTGAAGGCGATGGCGCTCGTATCCGGCACGAGATCGCGCAAGGGAATGTCCTGCCAGGCGAAATGCGGGCGGCCCATATCGACGGCGAACCGCCATTCGCCGCGCCGCCAGCATTGGAGTTCTCCGGCGGCAGTCTCAAGCCGCAGCGCCTCGCGTGGTGTCCCACGCATCAGATACCAGGCCACGCAGCGCGTACCATTGCCGCAGGCGCCTGCCTCCGATCCGTCACTATTGTAGATGCGTACAAAGGCATCGGTTCCGGTCGCGCGTGGATCTTCGAGCACCATGAGCTGATCGAAGCCGAGCCCGTCGCCGCGGGCGATCGCCCGCACCGTCGCGGCATCCAGCTTGAATGCCGCGCCGCGCAGGTCGAGAATGACGATCACGTTGCCGAGACCGTTCATCTTTGTCACCTGCCGGCCGACGAGAGGGTGCATAGTGGCTAGATCCAATGCCGATTGGGCGTTCATATAGAAAAACTGGCGCGCCCGCCAAGAATTTGTCCAACAACAAGAATTTGTCCAACAATTCGTCAAGCAAAAATGCGTCGATGCGGCTTCGGGCAGGATGGGCGATGGGCCGATCGCGGCGCGGAGGGCTTGCGCCGCCGGCGGCCCTGAGCAAGGACATTCGGCTTAAGAAATTCGGGCTCGCACATTGGCGCGCCAAGACGCGCGCACAAAGACGGGGAGGAACAGCTCATGACATTCGCGGATCGGGGACGGCCCGGCATCACGGGTCTGGTTTCGGCTATTTGCTTCAGCGTCATTTTCTGCCTTGCCGGTCCGGCCAAAGCGGAGGATCGGACGACCCCTGCCGCCACCGCGACGCCAGCGACCTCGACACCAGCTCCGGCTAGCCCCGCCTCGCCGGCTCCTCAGCCGGCACCGGCAACGCCGGCGACACCCAAGGCCACCAATTCCGAGCACAATATGCCCAGCGTGCCGAGCGAGGCCGCCGCCCAGATCATCGATGTAGTGGCGAAGCCGACGGCCGTCATCAGCGGCAAAGCAAAATGGGACGAGGGCTTTGCCGCAATCATGGATGCCGAGACCAAGCTCAAGGCCACGGTCGAAAAGGCGGGTCTCAAAGCTGCCGGCCATCCGCTTACCGTTTTTACCCAGACGGGTGACAATGGCTTCTCATACGAGGCCATGTTGCCGCTCGCCGAAAAACCGCAGGGCAAGACGGAGCTTTCCGACACAGTGAAGCTCGGCAGCTCGCCCGCCGGCAAGGCGATCAAATTCCAGCACCATGGCCCCTATGACGATATTGACTCGACCTATGATCTCATCACCGCCTATCTTGATGAAAAAGGTCTCGAAGCGCAGGACTATTTCGTCGAAGAATATATGACCGATCTCAAAAGCGCCGACGATCCCAACCTGGCAGTCGATATTTATGTTTTTATCAAATGAACGGCGCGGTCCCTGGCGGCTAGGGGCGTAACATGAGTTGGCGCGAGTTTTGGGACGGCGAGCATGCGATCTATGTGAATGCCCGCCACCGCCGCTTGCATTTCGAAACGATCGCCAATGAAGTGGCGGCGTTCATTCCTGCGCCGGATGCTTTCGTCCTCGATTACGGCTGTGGCGATGCGCTTGCCGCCGCTCTCCTCGCCGCCAAATGCGGGTGCCTCTATCTCTACGACGGGGCGCCCAAGATCGAAGCCGCGCTGCGGCGGCGCTATGGCGCGGCGGAAAAGATCGTCGTGCTGTCCGAGGACGCGCTCAAGGCCTTGCCCGATGGCTCCCTCGACCTTTTCATCTGCAATTCGATCTTTCAATATTTGAGCCGCGAAGAATGCCGCGCGATCGTCGCCTTCGCGGCAAAGAAATTGAAGCTCGGCGGCCGAATTCTCGTCGGCGACGTGATCCCGCCGCATGCCGACACAATTGCCGATTCGCTGGCGCTTCTCGATTTCGCCTATCGCGGCGGATTTTTTCTCGCCGCCTTGCGCGGCCTCATCCTGACATTCTTCTCCAAATATCGGCGCCTGCGCACGCGCGTCGGGCTCACCACTTTCGCCATTCCGGAAATGCAGCGGCTTTTATCCACCGAGGGCTTCGAGGCAAGGCGTGTCGAGCAGAATATCGGGCATAATCGCGCCCGCATGACGTTCATCGGCAAACGCGTGTAAGCTCGGCGCCGATGTCGACGACGAAGAAGAAGACGACGACAATTCCTATCTCTAGAGCGGGATGAGGACAGGCTCATGCCTTGATCGGGAAGTCGCTCTTTTTGAAAAGAGAGACCAACTGGACCCCATGGGCAGCGAGATTTTGAGCTGCCCCTTCCTGCCGATCGACCACAACGAACGCGCGGCGCACAGAGCAAGTTGGAAACTCTTCCTTCATGGCCTCGATGGCAGTGAGGATAGATTTCCCCGATGTCGCAACATCATCCACGAAAAGAACTTCCTCACCGACGCGGACATGACCATCGATCCGCTCCCGCGCACCATGTTCCTTCGCGCTTTTGCGCACGAAGAAAGCGTCGACAGGATACGACTTATGATGACTTGCGACAGAAATCGCCGAAACGAGCGGAACCGCTCCAAGCTCAAGGCCTCCAACACATTTAAGTGCATTGCGCTGCATATATTCGACGACGATTTCGCCAATCAGCGCGGCACCTTCAGGTAACATCGTGGTCTGGCGAAGCTGAAACAGGAACTTGCTCGTCACGCCGGATGTCAGAATAAAATCACCGATCTTCAGCGATTTGTCTAAAATGATCTCGCGCAACCGATGCCAGCGCGGGTCATGTTGATCCAACACTCTATCGGCATCGGCGTGACCATGTTGCGCAATTATTGGGGCCATCGATTTCGATTCCAAATCATATTTTTAGGGTAGCACAGTGAGGTCAATGCCACCCTAACTTGCTGTGGACGACGGTGACATGCTCCAAAGACATATATTTGGAGCACGGGCATTCAGACGCCTGATTACATAGGAAATATAGCAACATCAAGCGCTAGCGGGTGCCTTGCGAGAATCCGGACTAGCAGTTGCGCCGCTCACCCCAATTCCACTGCCAGCCTTCGCATGAAGCCGATCGCGGCCTCGATCTGGGCGATCTCGATATATTCGTCCGGCTGATGCGCCTGATCGATCGAGCCGGGCCCGCAGACGACCGCCGGAATTTCCGCCTGCTGAAACTGCCCGGCCTCGCTCGCGAAGGACACGGTGATCGTCCGGTTGAGCTGGGCGAGTTTCAAGGCGAGCGTCTCGGCGCTCGAGCCTGCGTCCGCCGCGAGCCCCGGCACTTCCGTTTCGGTGATGATCTCGATCCGCGCCTTGTTGGCATGGCGGGTCAATTTCGGCGTAGCAATCATGTCCGCATAGTTTTGCAGATGCTTGAGCGCCAGATCTTGCGGCACATTCGGCAGGCCGCGGAATTCCCAATGGAAGGCGCAGCGCTTGGCGAGAATATTGCGCGCCGTGCCGCCATGGATGATGCCGACATGGATGGTCGAATAGGGCGGATCGAAACGGCCTGAAGGATCGCCCGCCGCCTTCAGCTCTTCGCCGAAACGATAGAGTTCGGCGACGAGCTCGCAGGCGGTGGCCACCGCATTGGCGCCAAGATAAGGCTTGGCCGAATGCGCCTCATGGCCGTGCACGATGGTGTGATAGGTCGCAACGCTCTTATGCGCGTCGGCGACTTGCATCATCGTCGGCTCGCCGACGAGCACGGCGGCAGGACGCGGCAGATCATGGCCGAAACGCGCAATCGTATCGAGCGGGCCCTGGCAGGTGATTTCCTCGTCATAGCTGAGCAGAATATGGATCGGCCGTGCCAGCTTCGCCTGCTGAAACTCCGGGATCATGGCGAGGCAGATGGCATCGAAGCCCTTCATGTCGCAGGTACCGCGGCCATAGACGCGGTCCGCTCCGCGGCGCAAAGTGAAAGGATCGGAAGTCCAGCTCTGGCCTTCGACGGGCACGACATCCGTATGGCCGGAAAGCACCACGCCGCCATCGAGTTTGGGCCCGATCGTCGCAAAAAGTGCGGCCTTGTCGCCCTCTCGATTGGGCACTTTCACATAATCGACGCCAAGGCTCGCGAGATAGGCTTCGACATCGGCCACCAGCGCGAGATTGGATTTCGAGCTCTCGGTATCGAAACCGACGAGCCTTTCCATGAGGGCGAGCGTCGCCGCGAGCCGGTCATCCGAGCCGCTGGCGGCGGAAAGAGGCATCGCGCGAGACATTGGCACGTCTCCCAAACGACCGATCACTCGGCCTGCGGCTCAGTTCAGAACCCGCGGCGCATAGGGTGAATCGAGCGAGAACACCGGAATTTCGGCTTCGAAGACGTCGCCCTTTTCGTTCACCATGCGATAGCTGCCGCACATGATGCCGGAGGGCGTGCTGAGCGGGCAGCCGGACGTATAGCGGAAGCTTTCGCCGGGCTTGAGGACAGGCTGCTCGCCGACGACGCCGGGGCCGCGCACCTCTTCGAAGCGGCCATTGCCATCGGTGATCTTCCAATGCCGCGCGGTCAATTGAACGGTGAGCTCGCTTTGGTTCGCGATTTCGACCGTATAGGCCCAGAAGAATGTGGCTTCATCGGCGTCCGACCGCTCCGGCACGAATTCGGTGAGGACGGTGATTTGTATGTCTTGGGTCACGCGGCTATACATGAGCTTATCTGCGCTCTTGAAATGGCATGGAAACTCTCTTGGCTAGTTTAGCATAACCGAGTTCGAGCGCAAAAAGCCTGCATTCTCAATAGCGGATCGGAACTTAAGGACGCATGCCGAAGGCGCAGCAGCGCGAGCTAGCGGCGCAAGGTCAAGCCTATATGGTTCAGCCTTATGGCGGCTTTGCCGGACTCCCTACGCCAAAGCTTTGATCTCGTCGAAGGCCGCCGCCATTTCTTCAAGGCTCACATCCTCGGCCCGGCTCGCCGCAAAAGGGTCCTCGCCCTTGGTCCAGGCGGCCGCCGCATCGGCGCGCAGCGCGACCGCAAGAGCCGGGACGAATTCATGGATCGCCCAGGCAAGCCCCGCATCGCGCAAGGCGGATTGCATGGCGTTCTGTACATAGGCGCGCAAGAGATGATGTGGTTTTGAAATCGGCACCGCGTCGGCCTCTCCGGCAATCGCGGCGCGGCAGGCTTCTTCATCGAAGGACGCATGGCCGCGGCAGGCGAGCGGCCGCAATTCATAGATGACGCAATGACCGTCGACAATGAAAGGGCATGGTCGCGCCAGCGCCAAATATTCGGCATCATCGAGCCCGCCGACGACTTCTGCGACAGCTTCGATCCTTTGCTGCAGGATGCGTCGGAAGGGCGGCGTGGTCGCCGCGATGTTGCGCAGATGCGTGGCAGCCGCGAGAATCTCCGGCGCCGTCGCCGTGACCCGCAGCGTGCAACAGGCGGCGCAGCCGCCGCGGCAGGCAGGTGCCAGTTGGCCTTCGCATTGCCGGGCGACATTGGTTTCGAAAGCCGCAGAGGCCTGCTGCATGAGCGTGCCGGCGAGTTCCGGCGCGTCGCGCTCTTGCGCCAGAATGGCGCCGAATTCGCGCTCGAGCGCGTGGAAGAAGCCCAGCGGGTTCGCCGGATCAAAAACAGCCATAGGATCGACCCCTTCAGCCCTTCCATTTGTCTCTCGCCCTGGAAAGCGCTACAAAGCTATTTCTTTTTTTACATAGCATAACTGCGACAGCGGGTCGCAGTTTCCGCTCGCCAAGCGCACTATTGGGCCTTCCTGCGGCTGTCACACGCACTCGCAGATGCGGATCTATATGTTCCTAGGGCCGGGACGGCTGAATTGCAGGGCTGACGCGGTCGAATTTTTGAAGGTTCGGCCCTCGGCGCAGCTTCTGCCTTGAGCTATCTCAATATCGCTCGCCTGCGTATGGCCCATCTCCTCAGGCACGACGAAAGGTGACGACGTGCAGCAGCGAACGGAATTTTACAAATACGGCGTTTTCGCGCGGCGCATGTTGTCCTGGCGCGATCTCGCCGCAGCCCTCGTGGTGTTCGCTCTCCTTGTTCTTCTCGGCCTCGGATTGCGCCAGATGATGGCGCCGGTCGCCTCCGCAATGCCGCAGAACATATCGCTGTCGCCCTGGGCTCTGCCCGCCTATGTCCTGCGCACGACCTTGCGCATGTTTATCGCGCTTTTCGCCTCGCTTCTCTTCACATTCACCTATGCGACTTTGGCGGCGAAGAGCCGGCGCGCTGAAATGGTGCTCATTCCGCTTCTCGATGTACTGCAATCCGTGCCGGTTCTCGGCTATCTGTCCTTCACCGTCGTCTTTTTCGTTTCGCTTTTTCCGGGCTCCGTCCTCGGGCCGGAATTCGCCGCGATCTTTGCCATTTTCACGAGCCAGGCCTGGAACATGGCCTTCAGCTTCTATCAGACGCTCCGCACCGTTCCGCTCGATATCGACGAGGCGAGCCGTGCCTTTCGCTTTTCCGCCTGGCAGAGATTCTGGCGGCTCGAAGTGCCGTTCGCCATGCCGGGCCTCATCTGGAACATGATGATGTCCATGTCGGGCGGCTGGTTCTTCGTCGTGGCCTCGGAGGCGATTTCCGTCGGCGACATCAGTTATACCCTGCCGGGCGTCGGCTCCTATGTCGCCAAAGCCATCGCCGAGCGCGACCTTCATGCGGTCTTCTATGCCATCGTCGCCATGACGATCGCCATTCTCCTCTATGATCAACTGCTGTTTCGTCCGCTCGTCGCCTGGGGCGACAAATTCCGTTCCGAGCAGACGGCGGCGCAGACCGTTCCGAAAAGCCTGGTGCTCGATCTCTTTCGACGCTCCGCGTTCATGCGCCGCCTCGGTGCGCCGATAGGCTCCGGACTGGACTTCCTCGTGCGGCAACGTTTCACGCCTTTTGCGTGGGTTCCGCGCCCGAGCCATCCCCTTCTGCCGCAGCGTACCGGGGATATCATTTGGTTCGCATGCATCGCTGCCGCCACAATTTATGTCGTTTTGCTGCTACTGCATTTCATGGCGCCGACATTGACCTGGCATGATGTCCAAATTGCCGGCGGCAATGGAGTCCTGACGCTGCTTCGGGTGGTGGTTCTCATCATCCTAGCGACTTTGATCTGGGTTCCGATCGGCGTGCAAGTGGGCCTGCGGCCGAAGCTCGCGGAAAAAGTCCAGCCTGTGGCGCAATTTCTTGCCGCCTTCCCGGCTAATCTCCTCTACCCTGTGGCTGTCGTCCTCATCGTCCATTTCGCTGCCAACCCGGCGATCTGGCTGCCACCGCTGATGATCCTCGGCACCCAGTGGTACATTCTCTTCAATGTGATTGCCGGCACCACAGCCTATCCGAGCGATTTCAAGGAAGCCGCGGCGACCTTCCGCATCCATGGTTGGCGCTGGTGGCGCGATGTGATGCTGCCCGGCATATTTCCCTATTATGTCACCGGAGCGATCACGGCGGCGGGCGGGGCCTGGAATGCGAGCATCGTGTCCGAAGTCGTGAGCTGGGGCAATACGAAGCTCGATGCCGGCGGGCTGGGCGCCTATATCGCGCATATGACGGTGGCCGGGGATTTTCCGCGCATCGCGCTCGGCATTGCGGTCATGTCCGCCATGGTCGTCACGATGAATCGGCTGATATGGCGGCCTCTCTATGCGTTTGGCGAACGGCGGACGAGGCTCGATTGAGAGGCCATGATGGATAAAGCCGCAAAAGCTCCCGTCCTCGATCTCCATAATGTCAGAAAGGATTTTGCCAAGCCTTCCGGCGAACCCTCGACCGTGCTCGCCGACATCACTGTTTCGCTGCGCGAAGGCGAAATTCTCGGCTTGCTCGGCCGCTCCGGCTCGGGCAAATCGACCTTGTTGCGGATCGCCGCCGGGCTCCTTGCGCCGAGCGCTGGCGACGTCACCTATCATGGCCGGAAACTCGAAGGGCCGGCGGAAGGGATCGCCGTCGTCTTTCAGACTTTTGCGCTCTTTCCCTGGCTCACCGTGCTCGAAAATGTCGAAGCGAGCCTCGATGCGCTCGGGATCAGTCGGCAGGAGACGCAGCGCCGGGCGCTGGCGGCCATCGATCTCATCGGCCTCGACGGTTTTCAAGCCGCCTATCCGCGCGAGCTCTCCGGCGGCATGCGCCAGCGTGTCGGCTTTGCCCGCGCGCTCGTCATCGATCCGACGGTTCTGTTGATGGACGAGCCCTTTTCCGCCCTCGACGTGCTGACGGCCGAGACGCTGCGGACGGATTTGCTCGATCTCTGGACGAGCCATCGGCTGCCGACGAAAGCGATCCTGATTGTCACCCATAATATCGAGGAGGCTGTGCTTCTCTGCGACCGCATCCTCGTTCTGTCCTCCGATCCGGGACGAATCGCCGCCGAGATTCCCGTCGCCTTACCGCAACCGCGCGACCGGCTCGATTCGAGTTTTCGCGAGATCGTCGACGAGATCTACGCCACTTTGACATCGCGCTCGCTCGCCGCCATCAGCGCCCATAAGGACATGCACGGCGGCATTATTCACCCTTTGCCGCGCGCCTCGATCAACCGGATCTCGGGCCTCATCGAAAGCTTGGCGCGGCCGCCCTGCGACGGCAGAGCCGAACTCGCCAAGCTCCGCCACATGCTCAATCTGCAGCTCGACGAACTTTTTCCCACGGCGGAGGCGCTGCATATTCTCGAATTCGCCGAACTGAAGGGCGATACGCTCGCTTTGACTGCCGCAGGCCGTGCCTTTGCCGAGGCCGACACCGAGGAGCGCAAACAAATCTTCAAGGAACATCTGTTGAATTTTGTCCCGCTCGCCGGCCATATCAAACGCATTCTCGACGAGCGCGCCGGACACAGCGCGCCGAAGCTGCGCTTCGAGACCGAGCTTGAAGATCATCTGAGCCGCAGCGACGCCGAGAAGACCTTGCGCGTCATCATCGACTGGGGCCGTTACGCCGAGCTCTTCACCTATGACGACCGCCGGCGAAGCCTCGTCGCGCTGTGAGGCTGAGACGAGCCGAACAGACCTCGCCGATGTCTTGCTTTTCACATAAAGGCCGCAAGCCGGCCAATGAGCATCTCGCCAATGAGCATCTGGCAATGAACGCACCGCAGCTGTTTCCGGTCCGCGTCTATTACGAGGACACGGATTTCTCCGGGGTCGTCTATCACGCCTCCTATCTGCGCTTTCTCGAACGCGGCCGCACAGAATTCTTGCGCGCGCATGGCATTCATCAGACCGCGCTCTTCGATGCGGAAGCCGGCGCCCCTTTCGCTTTCGCCGTGCGCAAGATGAGCATCGAATTCCTGAAGCCCGCGCGCATGGACGAACAGCTCACCATCGAAACCGGCATCGCCAAAATCGGCGGCGCCTCGATCGAAATGGCCCAGCGCGTCCTGCGCGGCCAAGAGCCGCTGGTCGTCGCGCATGTCCGCATCGCCGCCGTCGCGGAGGGCCGCGTGCAGCGCCTGCCGCAGGCGATCCTTGCCAAGCTCGGCGGCTGAGGCGGGGCTTGTGGTTAGCGACCTTGCTTGCGCCATGGGCCGCATTGCGCCAGCATCGCCGGCAAGCTAGTCTTTCGTTGTTTCAAAACCTAAGGAGACCGCCTGATGCACAAATTCCATCACCAACGCATAGCCTTTGCGCTGTTTCTCGCTACGGCTCTGTTCTCCGGCGCGGCAGCGCTCAGCGGGGCCGCTGCGATCGAAGCGCATGGGCTGAAGATCGAAGGCGCTTGGGTGCGGGAGACCCCGCCAAGCGCCAAGGTCGGCGCCGGGTTCCTCACCATCGTCAATACAACGAAGGCGCCCGACCGGCTGGTCGGCGCTTCGGCTCCGGCCGCAGCGGCTAAAGTGGAGCTTCATGAGACGATCATGAGCGACAATGTTGCGCGGATGCGCCCGCTTGTCGGCGGCCTTGCCATTCCGGCCGGCGCGACGGTGACGCTGAAGCCCGGCTCCTATCACATCATGTTCGTCGGCCTCAAAGCCCCCTTCGTAAAGGGCGAGCGCATCAAGGCGACGCTCGATTTCGAAAAAGCCGGCAAGGTCAGTGTCGAATTCGACGTCAGGGGCGTCGGCGCCGGGGCGCCGCAGGACATGCATATGCATTGAGCACCCGGCACGTGAAAGTGCTGCCGCCGCCCCTCCGGCTAACTTTTTGTTAACCTGAAGGGCGGCTTAACTCGAACAATGACATTAATGCCTTTGGAAAGGCCGGAAAGCCCAAGAAATGACGGAATTCCGGGACAGGTGTTCGGAGCCGCCATTCGGAAGTCTGCACCAGGCATTGGGATTTCGGTGTTGCGAGTGGACGGGGCGCGGGGGATTAGGCCGCGGTCGCCGCGACTCGATGCGGCGAGACCGGCCTGCCGCCCATTTTGCAAGGACCGAAGAAATGAATCCTGCCGACATCGCCGCATCCGCAGCGGCCGCGCCCATAGCGGAAGTCTCGCTCTTGAGCATGTTTTGGACGGCGCAACTGGCCGTCAAATTCGTCATGCTGGGCCTTCTGGGTGCCTCAATCTGGTGTTGGGCCATCATCATCAACAAAGCGATCCTGTTCACGAAATTTCAAAAGGCCATGGACCGGTTCGAGCAGATCTTCTGGTCCGGCACCTCGCTCGAGGAGCTTTACACAAATTTGTCGGCACGGCCGACGAGCGGCATGGCGAGCCTGTTCGTCGCCGCCATGCATGAGTGGAAGCGCTCGGTGCAGACGGCGAGCGGCTCCTTCATGGGACTTCAGGCGCGCATCGAGAAAGTGCTCGACGTGTCGATCTCTCGCGAAGTCGAAAAGCTCGAGTTGAATCTTATCGTGCTCGCGACCGTCGCCTCCGCCGGCCCCTTCATCGGCCTGTTCGGCACGGTCTGGGGCATCATGCATTCGTTCAGCTCGATCGCCGCCTCGAAAAACACCTCGCTCGCCGTGGTGGCGCCCGGCATTGCCGAAGCGCTGTTAGCCACGGCCATTGGTCTCTTCGCGGCGATCCCGGCGCTTATCGCCTACAACAAGCTGCAGGGCGATGTCGCCAAGAAACAAGCGCGTCTCGAAGGCTTTGCGGATGAATTCTCCTCGATCCTGTCGCGGCAGATCGATCAGCATGCGGTCCGCGATCGTGCGGCTTGAGCACAGCGCACCCCGTAGAGCGGTTTCAGGTTGCGTGTCCACAGGCAACCGTTTCGAAACCGCTCTTATTCAAGAAGTTAGAGCATTTTCGGACGCAAAACCGGTATCCACTTTTGCTGAAAATGCTCTAGCGCTGAACGCGACCTGCTTCGGCACGGCTTTTCCGACGCGCGCCGCCGCCACAGCCAATGGCTTCCATTTGCCGTGCAAGCCTGCGTTCAATCGATGTGGAGGATGAGATGGGAATGAGCGCTGCGCAGGCGCGCAAAGGCAGCGGGCGCGGCCGCCGTGGCGTGCCGCGCTACCGGGCTATGGCCGATATCAATATGACGCCTTTCATCGACGTCATGCTCGTTCTTTTGATCATTTTCATGGTCGCGGCGCCGCTGCTCGCGACCGGCGTCCCGATTGATCTGCCGCATACCAAGGCTGTTGCGCTCAATGTCGAGCAGAAGCCGCTGTCCGTCGCGATCGATGAAAAAGGTGACGTCTTCGTCATGGACGACCCGGTGCCGCTCGACAAGCTTGCCGATAAGCTGAAGGAGCTGGCGCAAGAGGGATTTGATCAGCGCATCTATGTGCGCGGCTCTAATGAGGTGAATTACGGCAAGATCGCTCAGGTCATGTCGATCATCACGACGGCCGGCTACAAGAAGGTCGCTCTCGTCACAGAGCCGGCCAAGAATTGAGCCGGCAAGAATTGAGCAGCGATGTCGCTTTCGGACAAACCAGGCCTCGTCGTTTCGAGCGCAGCCCATGCCGCTGTGCTCGCTGCGGTGCTGCTGTCGTTTTCCTCGGCTCCGAAGTTCCAGGATGCGCAAGAGACAATTCCTGTCGAGATGGTGAGCGCATCGGATCTCAATCAGATCATGCGCGGCGATAAGAGCGCGAAAGAGGTGCGGCCCAAGCAGCGGGCCGACAAGATCGCCGATACGACCGAGATCAAGCCGAAGCCGCCGCTCGCCGAGGCCAAGCGGGACGTGCCGACGCCGCCATCGCCCGACAAGAAATTGCCGGATCCCGGCGAGGCCGAAAAAGCGCCGCCGAAACCGCTCGATACGGCGGCGCTGTCGCCCGCCACAGCGGCGCCGGCGAAGCCAGAACCGGCGAAACCCGCGCCGAAACCGCCTGTTGCAGAACCGCCGCAGCAAGACACCGAGGCAGCCGAACCGCTACCCGTCCCGCGGCCAAAGGTCGAGCCGCCCAAAAAAGAGACCAAGACAGAAGAGCCGAAAAAGCCGGACCCACCGAAACTCAAGCTGGATCAGATCGCTAAATTGCTCGAAGAGAAGAAGCCCAAGGATCCGCCGAAGCCGGCCAAGCCGAAATCGGGCGATGAGAGCCTGGATCACCCGCGCAAATTCGATGTCAATGACATCAGCCGCGTATTGTTGAGCCACGAGACTGCGCAACGTAAGGCCGCCACGAGCCACGAGCTCGAGCAGGTCGCTTCGCTCGGCTCGCCGACCGCCACGGCGCCCCGAATGTCACCCTCGCTCATGGCGCAGATGGAGGGCTGGTTCCAGGATCGGTTGCAAGGCTGTTGGACGCAGCCGATCACCGTCCCGCCCGGCCCCAAATATGTGCCGATGATCCGTGTGCCTCTGAACCTCGACGGCTCGCTTGCCGGCGAGCCGTCCCTGCTCAACCCGCCGAGCGATCCGGCCTGGCGGCCGCTCGCCGAAAGCGCTTTGCGGGCTGTCCGCAAATGCGATCCTCTCCCGGTTCCTGCCCAATTCAAGGCCTATTACGACGAATGGCGGGACCGAATCGTGCGCTTCAACGACGACGTTTTGTGACGCTTTCACGCATGCGGCAGACAATTTCTCCAAGGGAATGTCATCGCGGCGGTTCAAACTGCCAGTCTTTTCGATTCGAGCGGACGTAAAAACCATGCTTCCATCCATCACTCGGCGGTCCGCCTGCGGCCTCCTTCTCGGCGCAACCTCGGGCCTCGTGACTTCAAGTCTCGCCGGCTTGCGGCCGGCTTTGGCGCAGGACCGTTATTTCGATGTGCGGCCCGGTGCCGAATTCAAGCCGGTCACGGTTGCCGTGACGCAATTTGCCGGCGATTCCGAAGCTGCGCAGCTCACCGGCATCATCACCAATAATTTCAGCCGATCGGTCTTTCTCGCTCCCATCGATCCCAAGACGTTCGTCGACCATCCGGGAAATCCGGATGTGCCGCTGCAAATGGCGTCATGGAAGGCGATCAATGCCCAATTCGTCGTCACCGGCCGCGCCATGCGCGGCGGCAATGGCAAGCTGCAGACGGAATTCCGGCTCTGGGACGTGACGAGCGGAGCGCAGGTCGCCGGCCAGCAATATGTCACCGATCCGAACAATGCGCGGCGGGTGGCGCATATCATCTCGGATGCGATCTTCACCCGCATTACCGGCGAAAAGGGCTTCTTCGACACCCGCGTCGTCTTCGTCGACGAGACCGGACCGGCCGTCCGCCGGCGCAAGCGGCTCGCGATCATGGATCAGGACGGCGCCAATGTGCGCTATCTGACGCGCGGCGACGAGCTCGTCGTCACGCCGCGCTTCTCCCCCTCGTCGCAGGACGTGACCTATATGGCCTTCGGCAATTCCGATCCCAAGGTCCTGCTCCTCAACATAGAAACGGGCCAGCGCGAAGTCGTCGGCAATTTTCCGGGCATGACTTTCGCGCCGCGCTTTTCGCCGGACGGACAGAAGATCATCATGTCGCTGTCGCAGGGCGGCGCCTCCAATCTTTACGCCATGGATCTGCGCTCGCGCGCGACGACGCGGCTTTCCAATTCCTCGGCGATCGACACCTCGCCTTCCTATTCTCCCGACGGGTCGCAGATCGTTTTCGATTCCGATCGCGGCGGCACCCAGCAGCTTTATGTCATGCCTGGAACGGGCGGTGCTGCGCAGCGCATCTCCTTTGGCGAGGGAACCTATTCGACGCCGGTCTGGTCGCCGCGCGGCGATTTCATCGCCTTCACCAGACAGGCGAAAGGCATGTTCGCGATCGGCGTGATGAAGCCCGATGGCTCGGGCGAGCGCATATTGACCGAGGGTTTCCATAATGAAGGCCCGACATGGGCGCCGAACGGGCTTTTCCTGATGTTCTTCCGCGATCCCGGCGGCGAGTTGGGCGCCCATATCTTCATGATCGATCTCTTCGGCCGTGCCGAATTTCCGGTGCCAACGCCTTCTTATGCTTCCGACCCCGCTTGGGGGCCGCTGTTGGGGTGACAACCCCTCTCCCCGTGAGCGTAGCGAAACGGGGAGAGGCTGGGTGAGGGGCAAGGTGATTGGCCGCAACCAAGCCGGGCTTGTCCGACTTGGTCAGAGGCGATGTTGGGGCAAATCCCCCGGCCCCTCTCCTTACCTCTCCCCGCATCGCTTTGCTTGCGGGGAGAGGAGTGGCAGGCTTAGTCGCCAAGTGATCAGCAGAAGTTTCGCTCACATCCCGGCACGGACCGCTTCCAGCACCGCATCGCCCATTTGCGCGGTGGAGACGGATTTTTGCGCATCGCCCTTGATGTCGGCCGTGCGCAGGCCCTTGGCGAGGACCGCAGCGATCGCCGTCTCGATCTTGTCGGCGAGTTCGCTAAGCCCGAAGGAATAGCGTAGCGCCATGCCGAAGGAGCCGATCATGGCGATCGGATTGGCGAGGTCCTTGCCGGCGATATCCGGCGCCGAGCCATGCACCGGCTCGTAAAGCGCCTTTCTATGGCCGGTCTTTTCATCGACCGCGCCGAGCGAGGCCGAAGGCAGCATGCCGAGCGAGCCGGTCAGCATGGCCGCGACATCGGAGAGCAGATCGCCGAAGAGATTGTCGGTGACGATCACATCGAACTGTTTTGGCCGCCGCACAAGCTGCATGCCACAGGCGTCCGCCAGCTGATGCTCAAGCTCGACATCGGGAAATTCGCGGCTGTGCAGATCGATGATCGTGTCGCGCCAGAGCACGCCGGATTTCATGACATTGTGCTTTTCGCACGAGGTCACTTTGTTGCGGCGCTTGCGCGCCAGCTCGAAGGCGACGCGGCCGATGCGCTCGATCTCATAGGTCTCATAGACTTGCGTATCGACAGCGCGCTTCTGGCCATTGCCGAGATCGATGATCTCCTTCGGCTGGCCGAAATAGAGGCCGCCGGTCAATTCGCGCACGAGCATCAAGTCGAGCCCGTCGACGAGATCGCGCTTCAAGGAGGAGGCATCGGCGAGCGCCGGATAGCAGATGGCGGGGCGCAGATTGGCGAAAAGGACAAGGTCCTTGCGCAGCCGCAGCAGCCCGGCCTCGGGGCGCAGATCATAAGGGACACCATCCCATTTCGGGCCACCGACCGCGCCGAAGAGGATTGCATCGGCGGCATTGGCGCGCGCCATATCGGCTTCGCTGATCGCCGTGCCATGCGCGTCATAGGCGGCGCCGCCGACAAGGCCGCGCTCGATCTCGAAACGGGCGATGCCTTGCTTCGTAAAGAAGGCGGCGAGTTTTTCGACCTCGGCCATGACTTCCGGGCCGATGCCGTCGCCGGGAAGAACCAAAAGCTTGTAGGTAGGCATTCAGATTTCCTTGGAGATTTCCTTGGGTAGGCCCTGCGGTGACGGCGTTTAGCTACTACCAATTCAGGAAACCGCCAAGTCAGGTCGCAACGAGGTAGTAGGCCTCAAATTTCGTATTGATCGGTTGCTTTCTGGGCGTTCAGGCAACAAGAATGACAACTAAGCTTGAGCGAACGCACGGCGAGATTATGGCTCGATCGATAAAGAAGGCCGAATTTATCACGAGACTCGCATTGTATCTCGATGCGCTTAAGGAACTGCGTTCCGCGTCAGATCAGATAAACTTATATCGAGGGCATTCCAAGACAACGTACAGGCTGGTGCCGAGCTTGTTTCGGCAGAAGGAGCATCGCAGAGATGAGAAAAGCATCCGGCGGGAGCTTATCTCCCTGCATCCTGGAGAGTTTGTCGAAGATCGGAGCGTCTTTGATCAGCTTGTCCGCATGCAGCATTTCTCATTGCTAACCCGCATGATGGATGTAAGTTATAATCCACTGGTTGGACTATATTTTTGTTGTAAGGGTAGTCGGGATGAAGACGGCCATGTACTTCAATTTACGATAAATAAGAATAAGCTAAAATATTACGACAGTGATGCTGTGACTTGCGTTGCGAATCTGTCTAACTTGAGCGGGGGAGAACGAAATCAACTCCGGGCCATGGAAACCAAAACAGCGCTGTGCGGGAGCCGCGCTGGTAAGCGCCTTCTTCAGTTCATAAGGGCTGAGAAACCGCATTTCCTGCCCGAGATTATTCCGAAGGACCTACATATTACGCACATCGTAAAGCCTAAGCAGAATAACAAAAGAATTATTGCGCAACAGGGTGCGTTCCTCCTATTTGGCCTGGAATCAGAGCTAAAAGACGATAACGACTCCGGAATTAGGGTAAACCGTATCGACATACCAGCGTCGGCCAAAAAGCAGCTTTTGAACGAACTTGATTCGATCAACATAAATGAAAGTGCGCTCTACCCAGAAATCGAGTCGGCGGCCAGATATATTATGAGTAAGATAACGCCCCTGGCCGGGGATTTCGAAGACTAACGCCATGCCTTCTGCGTTGCCCTGGAAGGCTCCACGGCCATGATGAAGGACACGACGCCGGCCAATGACCGAAATATTCCGCGTTCCAATTTCCAAGGATCAGCTGAGATCGATTCCGGCGGATGAGCGCAATTTGCTTTTGTTGACTAGCCATGCCGTCAATCAACTATCGGTCATGCGCAGAATTCTGATCTTTTCGCTAAATTACAATTCGGAGAGCGATTTAGAAAACACGCTCAGCGCCGCACAGTCGCAGACAATTCTTAGATTCCTATTCGGCGCATTGGCCGAAGCCTGGGAAATGGTCAAACGGCCGATCCATCAAAGGATCATTGGAACCGACTATATAAAAGTCATCGAGCCCCAGGGCGTGGACGCTTATGAGGCTCTTAAAAGGCATTTCGGCGCATCAAATCTATTGCACAAGATCAGGAACACGCTCGCCTTTCACTACCCATCGTCGGAGGAGTTAGAGGCCGCATTCGAGGAGGTACCGGAGGATGAGGATTGGGCTTGGTACCCGTCAGAACAGATCAGCAATTCGTTTTATCTCGCGTCGGACTACGTAATCTCAACAGGAATTCTGCGGGCGACTGGCGAGACGGATGCCGCCAAGGCTTTTAAAAAAGTCATGGGCGTGGTCATTCCTGTCTCGAACGACATGACAGATTTCTTTCTCTACCTCATGCGCGCCGTTGTTTTGCGGTATCCGGGCGAAGCGGTATTAAGCCCGACTAGCGGCACGAAAATCGAAACCGCACCGGGCTTATACACGTTTTCGATTCCATTTTTTACGGTAGATGACCGCGCGTCGCGTGATGAAGAAAAAACGAAATCACGCCCCTAGGCCGCCGCGAGCTGCCTCAGCACGTAAGGCAAGATCCCGCCGTTCTTGAAATAATCGAGCTCGTCCTCCGTCGCGATGCGGCAGGTGAGCGGCACCTTCTTGACGCGGCCATCCGCATATTTGATCTCGGCTTCCATCACCATCCGCGGCTTTAAACCCTCGCCGAGGCCGTGGATCGTGACCTGCTCGTCGCCCTTGAGCGCGAGCGTCTTCCAGCTCGTGCCGGGCTCGAAAGTCAAAGGCAGCACGCCCATGCCGACGAGATTGGAGCGATGGATGCGCTCGAAAAATTCGGCGATCACCGCGCGCACGCCAAGGAGCTTCGTGCCTTTCGCCGCCCAATCGCGCGACGAGCCATTGCCATATTCGGCGCCGGCGAAGACCACCAAGGGCACGCCCTCGGCCTGATATTTCATCGCCGCATCATAGATCGGCATTTCTTCGCCGTCGGGCCAATGTTTCGTCAGGCCGCCTTCCGGCACCGAGCCGTCGGGCTTTGCCAGAATGAAATTCTTGATCCGTATATTGGCGAAAGTGCCGCGCATCATGATCTCATGATTGCCGCGCCTTGTGCCATATTGGTTGAAATTGGCTTGTGAGACCTGCCGTTCGAGCAGAAATTGCCCGGCGGGCGAAGCGGCTTTGATCGAGCCTGCCGGCGAAATATGATCGGTCGTGATCTTGTCGCCGAAGAGCGCGAGAACCCGCGCTTCGATAATGTCGGTCACCGGCTCGGGCTCTTGCTTGATGCCTTCGAAATAGGGCGGGTTCTGCACATAGGTCGAGCCAATGTCCCAGCGATAGGTCTCGCCCACGGGCGCCTTCACCTTGCGCCAATGCGCATCGCCCTCGAAGACATTGCCATAGCGCGCCTTGAAAATCTTCTTGGTCACGAATTTGGAGATGAAGGCCTCGATCTCTGCGCTCGTCGGCCAGATCTCGCGCAGATAGACGGGCCGGCCTTTCTTGTCGAAAGCGAGCGGCTCGGTCGACAAATCCTTCGTCACCGTGCCGGCGATCGCATGGGCGACGACGAGCGGTGGCGAGGCGAGATAATTCGCCTGGACATCGGGGCTGACGCGGCCTTCGAAATTGCGGTTTCCCGAGAGCACCGCGGCAGCGACGAGGCCGCGCTCATTGATCGTCTTCGAAATTTCCGCCGGCAGCGGGCCGGAATTGCCGATGCAGGTCGTGCAGCCGAAGCCGACGAGATTGAAGCCGAGCTTGTCGAGATCCTTTTGAAGACCGGAATTCGCCAGATATTCGGCGACGACCTGGCTGCCCGGCGCGAGCGACGTCTTCACCCAAGGCTTTACGCTGAGCCCTTTGGCGAGCGCATTGCGGGCGAGAAGGCCGGCGCCGATCAGCACATTGGGGTTCGACGTATTGGTGCAGGAGGTGATCGCCGCGATGACGACATCGCCATGGCCGAGATCGTAATTCTTGCCTTCGACCGGATAACGGGTTTCGGCATCCTCAGTCTTCTTGTATTCGCTCGCCAAAGCAGTCTCGAAGCCCTGCCCGACGGCTTCGAGCGGCAGACGGCCTTCCGGCCGTTTCGGGCCGGCCATGGACGGCACGACGCTTTCAAGATCGAGTTCGATCACGTCCGTGAAGACCGGATCTTCCGTCGCCTCGGTGCGGAACAGGCCCTGCGCCTTGGCATATTTTTCGACGAGGCCGAGCCGGCTCGGCGTGCGGCCCGAGGTGGCAAGATAATGCAACGTCTCGTCGTCGACGGGGAAGAAGCCGCAGGTCGCGCCATATTCCGGCGCCATATTGGCAATCGTTGCGCGATCGGCGAGCGAGAGATGGCCGAGGCCTGGACCGAAGAATTCGACGAATTTGCCGACCACGCCCTGCTTGCGCAGCATTTGCGTGACGGTCAGCACCAGATCGGTCGCGGTGACGCCCTCTTTAAGCTCGCCGGTAAGCTTGAAGCCGATGACTTCCGGCAGCAGCATGGAAAGCGGCTGGCCGAGCATGCAGGCTTCCGCCTCAATGCCGCCGACGCCCCAGCCGAGCACCGACAGGCCATTGACCATGGTCGTGTGCGAATCGGTGCCGACGAGCGAATCGGGATAGGCGACCTCGACCGTCTCCGCCTTGCCGCGTGCGGGCTTGTGCTTTTCCTTGCGCGTCCAGACGGTCTGGGCAAGGTATTCGAGATTGACCTGATGGCAGATGCCGGTGTCGGGCGGCACGACGCGGAAATTGTCGAAGGCGCTCTGGCCCCATTTCAAGAAGCGATAGCGCTCGCCATTGCGCTCATATTCGAGATCGACATTGGTCTTGAAGGCCTTGGCCGTGCCGAACGCATCGACGATCACCGAATGATCGATGACGAGATCGACAGGCACGAGCGGATTGATCTTCTGCGGATCGCCGCCAAGCGTGGTCATCGCATCGCGCATGGCGGCAAGATCAACGACGGCCGGAACGCCGGTGAAATCCTGCATCAAGACCCGCGTCGGACGAAAGGCGATCTCGCGCTCGACCTTGCCTTTGTTGACGAGCCATTCGGCGAGTGCCTGAATGTCTTCTTTGGTGACCGAGCGTCCGTCCTCGAAGCGCAACAGATTTTCGAGCAGCACTTTCATCGAGAGAGGCAGTTGCGAAATGCCGGCAAGCCCGTTCTTCTCCGCCGTCTTGAGCGAGAAATAATGATAGGTCTTGGCTCCGACATTGAGTTTTTTCCGGCATTTGAAACTGTCGAGCGACGCCATAATCACGCCTTGGATTGGAGGTGGGGGACAAGAAGGGATGCCGGCTTATAGATAGTTTCGCAAGCCCCCGCTACACGGACGAAGGGCGCATCGAGCCGCAGCAAGAATTGATCGCCTTTCATCCTATCCATGATTTTGGCATTCGATGTGGCCCGGCATGATCGGCGCGCTTCCGCTCGAGCGACGGCTGCGCTAGAGCATGTCGTGGACGAGTGGAAAGACCCTTCCGATAAAGGACATGCGCTAGATTTGGGTCGGTTGACACTCGGCCGATGAGCCGCGATGGAGACCTGCGCATTTCCCCTGCCACCCGGGCCGCGCTTGCGCGCGCCCGGGCGCAAGCCCTTGTGAGGAGGGGGTCAGGGGGTCGACATTGTCGCTAAACTTGGTCGCTAAACTTGGTTGCTAAACTTGTTGACCCCCACCCCGGACCGCTCTAGCGGTCCGACCCTCCCTACAAGGGGGGTAAAGGCGCTGAAAAGTCGTTCCATGCAGATCGAGGCCTCGGCCCTCGCCGTCGAACGCGGCGGCCGCATCATCTTCACCAATATAGGGTTTCGCCTCGGCGCCGGTGAGGCGCTTCTGGTGACGGGCCCCAATGGCGCCGGCAAATCGAGCCTTTTGCGGGCGCTCGCCGGCCTGCTGCCGCTCGCGGAGGGACGGATCGCGGTCACTCCCGAGACAGATGGCTGCCTCACCGAACTTTGCCATTATGTCGGGCATGCCGATGCGCTCAAGCCGAGCCTGACGGTCTATGAAAATCTGGAGTTTTGGGCGGCGCTTCTGGCCAGCGGAGGGACCGTTGCCGGCAGCCCCGCGCAAGAAATCGAGGCGGCGCTCGCCCGTCTCGGTCTTGCGAGGATCGCCGATCTGCCGTCTGCCTATCTCTCGGCCGGGCAGAAGCGCCGTGCGGCCCTTGCCAGGTTGCTCGCCGTCCATCGGCCGCTCTGGCTTCTCGACGAACCGGCGACAGCCCTCGATGCGGCCTCGCAAAAAGTCCTCACCGCCATGATGGCGGCGCATCTTACCGAAGGCGGCTTGATCATTGCGGCGACCCATGCGCCGCTCGCGCTGCCGGCGCGCGAACTGGCGCTCGGCGGCGCCGCATGAAAACAAAGTCCGGTCTCTCGGCACTTGCCGCGCTGCTTTTACGCGAATTGCGCATCGGCCGCCGCATCGGCGGCGCGGCCAGCATGGGCGTTGTTTTTTTCCTCTGCCTCGTGACCATCACGCCTTTTGCGATCGGCCCCGATCTCAAGCTTCTCGCGCGCATCGGCCCCGCGATCCTGTGGATCGCGGCGCTTCTAGCGACCCTGCTCGGCCTCGACCGTCTGTTTCAGGCCGATCATGACGACGGCTCGCTGGACCTCTTTTTCCTCGGCGAGACGCCGCTCGAATTGATTGTTCTCGTCAAATGCCTGGCGCATTGGCTCTTGACCGGCCTGCCGCTCGTGGCGGCAAGCCCCTTCTTCGGCCTGATGCTGGGGCTCGCGCCGCAGGCGCTCGGCGCCGTCGCGCTGTCGCTTCTCGTCGGCACGCCGGCCTTGACCTTGATCGGCGCGATCGGCGCCGGCCTGACGGTCAGTCTGCGCCGCGGCGGGCTCCTGCTGTCGATCCTCGTGCTGCCGCTTTGTGTGCCTGTGCTGATCTTCGGCGTCGCGGCGGCCGCGGCCGAAACCGAAGGGCTGATCCCTTTCATGACGCCTTTTCTGATCCTCTGCGGCCTCACTTTGGGCGCGATCGCAATTACACCTTTTGCTGTCGCGCTCGCGCTGCGTCATTCGGCAGAGTGAGCGAGTCCCTCCAATGCTAGGCGGCGGCTCGAAAAAATTAGATAACCGGCCGAATAGGCCTTCGGGAGCAGCCATAAATGTTGAAGCTGCCGCATTTGCGGTTTAGATGACTGCCCCATGCTGAACCCTGCCAACCCGTCGGATTTCCTTCGGCTCGCCCGGATCGCCATTCCGGTGACGGCGACCGTGACCGCGCTCCTCTTCGCGGGCGGCCTCTATCTTTCCTTTTTCGTGGCGCCGGCGGATTACCAGCAGGGCGAGACGGTGCGGATCATGTATCTGCATGTGCCGGCAGCCTGGATGGCCCTGTTCATCTATACGGTGATGACGGCCTCGGCCTTCGGCACGCTCGTCTTCCGCCATCCGCTCGCCGATGCGGCGCAAAAGGCCGCGGCGCCGCTCGGCGCCGGCTTCACCTTCATCTGTCTCGTCACCGGCTCGCTTTGGGGCAAGCCCATGTGGGGCACTTGGTGGGTCTGGGATGCGCGGCTGACCTCGGTCCTCGTGCTGTTTCTGATCTATCTCGGAATTATCGCGATCTGGCAGGTCATTGAAGATCCCGGCAAGGCGGCACGGCTTGCCGCCGTGTTCACGCTTGTAGGCGCGGTCAATATTCCGATCGTCCATTTTTCGGTCAATTGGTGGAACACTCTGCACCAGCCGGCTTCGGTCTTCCGCTTGGGCGGTCCGACCATCGCGCCGAGGATGCTCTGGCCGCTCATTGTGATGGGGTTGGCCTTCACGATTCTCTTCGTTACTTTGCATCTCATGGCGATCCGCAATGAGATCCTGCGCCGCCGCATCCGCCGCCTGTCCATGCTCGCGGCCAGCGCCGGCGAGGCGCCCGTGGACGGCGTCGTTCCGGAGCCGGCGCAATGAACAATGATCCCTATTTCGGCTTCATTCTCGCGGCCTATCTCACCGGTTTCACAATCATCACCGGCATGATCGTTGCGACCATTCTCGACTACCGTAATCTGAAACGCCTGCTTGCACGGCTTTCCGCGCGCACGGGCCGGGCCATTGAAGATTGATCTCTGCATGAGCGAAATGGCATGAGCGAAACAAGCGAGCCTGCGGCTGCCGAAGACACGGGCCCTGCGCCGGCGGCGCGACGGCCGCGTCTTGTCTTATTGCCGTTCCTCTTTTTCGCGGCGCTCGCGGCGCTCTTCCTCTTGCGGCTCTTTGCCGGCGATAATTCGCGCCTGCCTTCCGCCCTCATCGGCAAGGAGGTGCCGCATTTCAATCTGCCATCGATCGACGGACTTGCGGGCCATCCGGGCCTTGCCGATGCCGATCTGCGGCAGGGCCATGTGACGGTCGTCAATGTCTTTGCCTCCTGGTGCATTCCCTGCCATGAGGAGCATCCCTTTCTTCTCGCTCTCGCACAGGATGCGACGCTGATGAAGGAAGGCGTCGCGATCGTCGGCATCGCTTATAAGGATTCATCCGAGAACACCCGCCGCTTTCTCGGCGCGGCCGGCGATCCCTATGCACGCATCGGCGCCGATACCTCCGGGCGTACCGGCATAGACTTCGGCGTCTATGGCGTGCCAGAGACCTATATCGTCAAAGGCGACGGTAAGATCGCTTATAAATTCGTCGGCCCGATGAGCGAAGACTCGATCCGCGCGACGATCCTGCCGCAGATCGAGAAAGCGCGGCAGTAGAGCGACAGAATCGCGGCGAAGAAGAGCGCGAATGTTTGGCGCGCAAACCTTCTCCCATTGGGAGAGGGTTACGCTGGAGTCGATCCGCGCCGCGCCTCGGCAAGCAAAGCGGCAACGGTCTGCTGCAGTTCAGCCGGAGTGGACACAAGCGTCGCAAAGGTGATGCGGAGGAGTTTTTCCCCGTCGCTGAGATCAATGCCTTCCGGATCGAAGCCGATCGCGTGCCAGGATTCGCCGCTGCCGCCATAGGCTGCGGCGAGGTCATTCGCCATCTGCGGCGCGGCGCTCTCGATTTCGGCGAGCAGCCCGCCTTCTTCTGCGACGAGGTCGGCAGCACCTTCGAGAGATGTAAGAAGAGAGGCGGCTGCGACGCCGGCGGCACGGCCGAAGCCGCCGTTCAGATGCGCTGTCTCTATCGCAACGCGGAAAAAGGCGAAATCGGCGAAATCAGCATAAAGGCTCGATTTCGGATGGCGGGCGAGAAAGCGTGCGCGCAGACCCAAGCGCTCGGCCGAATCACTTACACGTTCGGCGCGGCCCAGAATCGTCAGGCGCGGATGCGTCAGAGGATCGCCGCCGCTCGGCATGTTGAGCGCCGAATAAAACAAGAGCGACATGCGCGAATCAGTGTCGAGATGGCGCGTATGCGCAGCGAGCCGCGACAACAGGAGAATCGGACTTCCATCGGGCGCAGTCGCGACATTGACGAGCGAAGCGAAGGGATCGCCCGACGGCGCAGCAAGTGTGGCGAGCGCCGCGGCCCTTGTGCTGCGCAAGAGGAGCTTGGCTTCGGCGATCGGGTCGAATGTCCGGTCCGGAATTTGTTTTTCGTTTGTCAAGGCCGTTATTGTCCGATTCGCACCCGCTGTGATAAACGGGTGACATTTGGTTTCTTTCCGGTTATTTAAGGCGTAATTGCGCCGATTGCACTTGGTCGCGTTTGAGTCGCGAATGGTGTGAATGTCGAGGAAAGCGCAATTGAAAGCAATCGGCGGCCGTCACATTTCGGCCGTCAAGCCAATGAGGCTCGCGCCAAGCCGGTTTGATTGTGCGGACGCTGTTCGGCCGGGCAATCGGGAAGAAGTCCGTTCGTATCGGGAATTGGGCCATGCCCCATGGGGAAAAATGCGGCCGCTTTTCCTGGACATGCGCGGGTCGACGCATGTGGAGCGACGCGGTTTGTGCTTGTGTGGATTCTTGCCGGGGATTCCTGTGGGGGATTCTTGTGCTCAAAAGTTGATCACGATGTCGCGGCTGTGATGCTGCTGATCAACCGCGCTGGCAGTAAAGGCTTATCAAGTCGAAGCCTCGTTTTGGAACATGAAGCTCCATCCTCGAACATAAGGACTCTGAATGCCGACGATTGCCCTGGTCGATGATGACCGCAACATTCTCACATCCGTTTCGATCGCCCTCGAAGGCGAAGGCTATCGCGTCCAGACCTATGCGGATGGTTCGACAGCCCTGGACGGATTGAAGACCAATCCGCCGGATCTTGCGATCTTCGATATCAAAATGCCGCGCATGGATGGGATGGAGCTGTTGCGCCGGCTGCGGCAAAAATCCGACCTGCCGGTCATTTTCCTCACCTCAAAAGATGATGAGATCGATGAATTGTTCGGCCTCAAGATGGGCGCCGACGATTTCATCCGCAAACCCTTTTCGCAGCGGCTGCTGGTCGAAAGAGTAAGGGCCATTTTGCGGCGCGCCAATCCGAAGGAAGCCGCGACGCAAAAGGAATCGGAAGCCAAGATCCTTGAGCGTGGCCTTTTGAAGATGGATCCGGAGCGCCACACCTGCACGTGGAAGAACGAGGCGGTCACGCTCACGGTTACCGAATTTCTCATTCTCCAGGCGCTGGCGACGCGGCCGGGCGTCGTCAAGAGCCGCAATGCGCTGATGGACGCGGCCTATGACGATCAGGTCTATGTCGATGACCGCACCATCGACAGTCACATCAAGCGGCTGCGGAAGAAGTTCAAGGCCGTCGACGAAGAGTTCGAGATGATCGAAACGCTTTATGGAGTTGGCTATCGTTTCAAGGAGTGCGCCTGACGTCATGTCGACGTCACGGGTCGGTGCAGGCCGGGCCTTCGCAATGGCCTGACCGCATGCCGAGCCTTATGGAGCCTTATGATATGCGTGAGGCGAGCGCAGCGTCCCAGGCGCGCAGGCAAAAGGTCTGAATGCGGATGAGCGTCGAAGCGCAAGAAGACACAGAGATCCGAAAGGAGATCATCGCGCAGCGCCAAGCGCGGCGCCTAAAGCGCAATGTGCTCACCCGTTTTCTGTTGCGGGCCCGGGCCATCGAACGGGCCGTCGCAAACCGGTTTTCCTCCTCCCTCACCCGCCGCATCGTCGTTCTCAATCTCGGCGGTCTCGTCGCGCTTCTCGTCGGCTTCCTTTATCTCAATCAGTTCCGCGAAGGCCTGATCGACGCGCGTGTGCAAAGCCTGCAGACGCAGGGCGAGATCATTGCCGCGGCGGTCGCGGCCTCGGCCACGGTCGAGACGGATTCGATCACCATCGATCCCGAAAAGCTTTTGCAATTGGCGCCGGGCGAAAGTTATGGCGTCTCTGATGAAAGCCGGCCGTCGCTTGATTTTTCGATCAACCCCGAACGGATCGGTCCGGTGTTGCGCCGGCTCGTGTCACCGACGAAAACCCGCGCCCGCATCTATGATCGTGACGGCTATCTCTTGCTCAATTCGCGGGCGCTGACCGATCGCGCCAATATTTTACGCTACGACCTGCCCGCCGCGGCGGGGCCGGAGGAGTCGACGAGCCGGACCGAGCGTATCTGGAATGTGCTGAAAGGCTATTTCGGCTATTCCAACCTGCCGCTCTATGAGGATATCGGCGTGGCCAATGGCAAGGCCTATCCGGAAGTTGCGCGAGCACTGAGCGGCACGGCGAAATCCGTCGTGCGGGTCAATGCCAAAGGCGAGACGATCGTCTCGGTCGCGGTGCCGATCCAGCTCTTCCGGACCGTCCGCGGCGCTCTGCTGCTGTCGACGCGCGGCGGCGATATCGATGCGATCATCGCCTCTGAACGCTGGGCGATCTTCCGCATCTTTCTCGTCTCCGCTTTCATTATGCTGCTTCTGTCGTTCTTCCTTGCCGGAACGATTGCCGAGCCGATGCACCGGCTCGCAGAGGCCGCCGAGCGCGTGCGCCGCGGCATCAAGTCACGCCAGGAGATTCCTGACTATACGTCGCGCAGCGACGAGATCGGCCATCTTTCCGGCGCGCTCCGGGATATGACTCGGGCCCTCTACAACCGTATCGATGCGATCGAGAGTTTTGCCGCCGATGTGGCGCATGAGCTCAAAAATCCCCTGACCTCGCTGCGCAGCGCGGTGGAGACCCTGCCCAATGCGCGCAGCGAAGAATCGAGCCAAAGGCTGCTCGCCATCATCAAGCATGATGTGCGCCGCCTCGACAGGCTCATCAGCGACATCTCCGATGCCTCGCGTCTCGATGCCGAACTCGCCCGCGCCGATATGGCGCCGATCGATCTCGCCCGTATCCTGACCACGGTCGTTGCAATATCGAACCAGGTCAACCAAGGTAATGGCATCCGCGTCACGCTCGACATTGCGCGGGGGGCTGTGGGCGCGGATCTGCGCAAGCCAAGCTTCATGGTCCTCGGCCATGATTCGCGCCTAGGCCAGGTCTTCAACAATCTGATCGACAATGCCAAATCCTTTTCCAGTCCGGGCGGCAGCGTGCGCGTCGCCCTGCGTCCGGCCAAGGGCGCTGCGGAAACCGGCCTGCCGGGCGAAGGATTTGAGATCATCGTGGATGATGACGGGCCAGGCATACCGGCCGATGCCTTCGAGCGTATTTTCGAGCGTTTCTACACCGATCGGCCGGGCCAGGGCTTCGGCCAGAACTCCGGCCTCGGCCTCTCGATCTCGCGGCAGATCATCGAGGCGCATGGCGGTCGGATCCGGGCCATGAACCGCTCCGGCCCGGCGAAAGACAATTCAGGCCCCTCCGTCTATGGCGCCCGTTTCGTCGTCTGGCTGCGGGCGACAAGTTGAGTGCCGACACGGCGGGCGCGACACGCCAAAGCGCTGCCAACTCGGTCTCCTCAACCCTCCACGCAAGTGCGGTGGCGGTGGGCGAGGCCGGGATTCTCATCCGCGGCCGCTCCGCCGCGGGCAAAAGCAGCCTGGCTGTCGGCCTGCTGGCGGCCGCTGCCGGGACTGGCCGTTTCGCCCGCCTCGTCGGCGACGACCGGATCGAACTTGTCTGTCGTAGCGGCCGCCTTATTGCCCGTGGTCATCCTTCGATCCTCGGCATGATCGAATTGCGTGGCCAGGGGATTATCCATATTCCCTATGAGGCGGCGATGGTCGTGCGGCTCGTCGTCGATCTCCTGCCGGCCGAAGAGATGGCGCGCTATCCCGATCCCGCCGAGAGGCAAGCGGAACTTTATGGTGCAAAACTGCCACGCTTGGCTTTGCCGAGCGACCGGAGCAGCTATGACTGCGCTCTCCTCGTCATGGCACATCTTCAACAGGTCGGGACAATCTGACGCGATGGCCTGTCATTTCACTTGCCAACTCCATCGCAACGCACAAAATGGCGCCTCAAATGGGGCGAGACGCGAGCCGTCCCGAAAGCTATCCCGAGTCTTCGGCCCCTATAAAAGGCGGCCTCGACGCCGGGGCGCTCCTTGCCGGACGGTGCCGACGTGAGTGTTGAACCAACGCCGACACGCGCTGCGACGGAGCGGGCCACGCGCGGAGGCGGTGAATGAGCCGGTGCGTTCGATGATAGGAATGGTCCTTGTGACCCATGGACATCTGGCGACCGAGTTCGGCGCGGCGCTGGAACATGTCGTCGGCCCGCAAAAACAGATCGCCACGGTATCGATCGGCCCCGAAGACGATATGGAACAGCGGCGCAAAGATATTCTCGATGCGGTCAAGCAGGTGGACGCCGGCGACGGCGTCGTGGTGTTGACCGACATGTTCGGCGGAACCCCGTCAAATCTCGCGATTTCCGTGATGGACGGCGGCCATATAGAGGTCGTCGCCGGCATCAATCTGCCGATGCTCATCAAGCTCGCCTCCGTCCGCGATGTGGCGAGCCTCGAACAGGCGGTGATCCAGGCGCAAGACGCCGGCCGCAAATATATCTATATCGCGAGCCGAGTGCTCGGCGGAAAATGAGCAAGACCGATCTTCCACCGCCAGACGCCGATGAGTGCCTGCCCTCGGAGCCGTTGCCTGAAGGTTTCCAATCGTGCGAGCTGACGATCATCAACCGCAAGGGGCTGCATGCGCGGGCGACGGCAAAGCTTGTCCAATGCATCGAGCCCTATGATGCGGAAGTGCTCGTCAGCCGGTGCGGCGAAACCGTCGGCGGCACCTCGATCATGGGCATATTGACGCTCGGCGCCGGCCCCGGCTCGACGATCCGCATCGCCGCCAAGGGGCCGGATGCCGCCGATGTCCTTGCCGCCGTCACCAAACTCGTCGCCGATCGCTTCGGCGAGGATGAATGATGCGCCAGGCGCTTGATCGTCTCGCCGTCGCGACGGCGGGCAAAGGCCTTGTCGAGATCACCAAGCCGGTTGCGAAATGGGTTGCTGACCAGGCGATGGCGACCGGCCTTTTGACGCTCTTCTGCCGGCACACTTCCGCCTCGCTTCTCATTCAAGAGAATGCCGATCCCGATGTGCGCAAGGATCTCGAAAATTTTTTCGAGCGGCTCGTGCCGGAAGGGCGCGGGCTTTATGTTCATGAGACGGAAGGGCCGGACGACATGCCGGCGCATATCCGCGCGGCTCTGACGCAGACCCAGCTTTCAATTCCCGTCGAGGAGGGCCGCATGGTGCTTGGCACCTGGCAGGGGATCTATCTCTTCGAACACCGCAGCGCCGGCCATCGCCGCGAGATCGTGCTTTCGCTGATGGGGGAGTAGGCCTCGGTGCGGCGCATCCTCTCTCCCTTACGTAAGTCGGCTGTAGCCGACTGCGCACATTAAAATGCTGAACTCGGGCAAGCCCGAGTTCGGTGGCAGAGGGTTTGCGCACCACTCACTCCGCTCGCGCCACAGCGCAGCTGTGATCGAGCAGATCTTCGCCATGCGCGCGCTCACCCTTCGCCGGATCGGCGCGCGCGGCGAGAAGAACGAAACCGTTCCGGCCGGGCGCAAAGGACACGCCGACGACAGCCAAAGTCTCTTGCCCCATATTGCGGCCGGCGGCAGGCAGGCCTCCAGCCAGAAGCTTGAATGGGTCCTGCACGGCGAGATCCGTCGCCGCGAGCCGGCGCGCAAAATAGCCTCGCCCAACAAGATCGAAGGGAAACTTCGTCCATGTCGTGCCGATCTCGGCAATGTGCTGGCTGAGCAATCCCCGAACGTCGAGATGCAGGCAATCGATGTGAATGTGCAATTGATCTTGGCTGCGCGCAGAGGATGAATTGACGGCGAGGCCGATCATATCCCAGGCAAGATCGCGCTCGGCCCGCGACGACACGAAGCGCCGATTTTCCCAAGCCGCCGCCCAATAGTTGCGCGCATCGGGCGAGAGAAGATCCGGAGATTCGATCCCTGAAATCCGCCTTGTCGGGATCAGGAGAAATTGCGTGGCGCCGCGGCGATCCTTCAAGATCACATAGCCTTGCGCCTGTCCGCCATCGAGATCAACGAAGGCGCAAGGCGCCGGGTTGTGATTTTCCTCCTCGTCCGGCACGCATTTGTCATGCGCGATCTTCCATAGGGTATTGCGATCTTTGGAGATGGCGAGCGAGTGGTAGGCGGCGAGAACGGCGACGGCGAGGAGAAGCGCGACGGCGATGCGTGCCGGGAGCAGTCCATGTACTTGGCGAAGAAGAGACATTGTTTACGACCCAGCGAACGTCATTGGAGTGAATTTGCAGCAGTGACATGCGTCAATCGCGGGGGGCGCTCCTCTCCCCGTGAGCGAATAGCGAAACGGGGAGAGGCTGGGTGAGGGGCGTGGGGGATTAGCCACGATGTGGGATCAAAGGGGGATCCTGCAACTTCGCCAGGATGGCCGCCAGAACGCCTTCCGCACTCTCGAAAACGGCCTCGTTCGTGAAGCGCATGACGCGAAAGCCTTGTTCTTCGAGAAACCTCGTACGGCGCAGGTCTGCCGCAATTTCTTCGTCCGTCGAATGAGTTGCACCGTCGATTTCGATGACGAGCTTTATTTCACGACACAGAAAATCAGCAAAATAGGGACCAATCGATACTTGACGGACGAATTTGAAGCCAGCCAGGCTGCGGCCTTTCAACTGCTGCCAGAGGATACGTTCTGCACTCGTCGACATGCGGCGCAGGCTGCGGGCACGTCGCGTTTCTATCAGGCGGATGCCACGCATGTGTCAGTGTTCGCACGATGAAGCCGGTTGCAGTCTCATCTTGGGCTTTCTGATTCGTCGCGGCAACTCCCCCTGCCCCTCACCTTACCTCTCCCCGCTGCGCTGCGCTTGCGGGGAGAGGAGCGGCAGGCGGCGTTGGACAATGAATATCAAACGAGCCCCTACCGACGCGGAGGAAGGCATTCAGTGTCAGATGGGGCTTTGGCGCTGCGGGCTCATATCCTCTTCTTATATCCGCCTCTCGCTTGACAGCCTAAACTATTTCTTCTAATTTTACGAATATATCAGTTGAAGAGGCATTCAAGTTGGCAAAAGTCACAGACCTAACGCTGATCGAGCAGCACATGCTACTCGCCATCATGCGCCTGCACCCTAATGCCTATGGTGTTTCGATCCGCGATGAGATCAAGACCAGGACGAAGAAGGATTATTCCTTCGGTTCCATTTATGCGGTCCTCGAACAACTCGAAGATCGTGGGATGATCACGTCTCGTGAGGGCGAAGCAACCGCGGCACGAGGCGGCCGGAAGAAGCTCTACTTTGAGATCACCGGAGTTGGTCAAAAGGCACTTCAAGCATCGCTTAACGCAATTGACGCGATGCGTGCAGGGCTCAAATTGAAGGGGGCCTTCGCATGACGATCGGTAAAATCAGGGAAGTTATTCGCAACAAGCGGATCTTTCAGGGCTTCAAAGTCGATCGTGATCTGATATTCGGTGTCAAACTGCATCTCGACCTCGCAATCGGTCTGGTAACGGTGCTAGCGATATCGGTTACCATCGTCAGTAAAGCAGCGCCCGGCGAATTCTCACATTTATCACAGTGGAGTGAACGAATTGATATGTTCGTGGCTCCCATCATACTATTGTGGGGACTTCCGCAAATTGTCATAGGCCTATGCCTACGCCTGCACCACCCATTTCAAAAGGGGTTGCGCCGAGTGCTGCTGACGCTCGCCGCATCATTTACAGCGCGCCCGCGTGAAGGAACAGCATCCACTCAACACCCTGAACCACCGAGATTGGCGGAGTTCTTGGTGGGATGGTGTACGAGTTGGCGGCACCGCAATGCGCTCCTTCAGGATCTCGAAGAAGATTTCCAGAACGACCTCCGCGAAGGAAAATCCGTTCGTCGTGCAAAACTGCGCTATTGGGCTGCTGCGGTGAACTCGATCACGCCGCAGCTCTGGGCAGCTGCAAAACGCATTGGCGTTTTTGTCGTTCTCGCCCGCAGCAGTGGGCGTTAGTCGAGCCATGCACTTTTCCGCGGCCATCCAGCGAAGCTCGCAAGGCCAGAGCGGAACAGAACCCGGAATCCAGCGCGAAATGTTCGCGAAGCGACTTTATTGAAAAAGAATTCGGAGTTGCGCTTCGCGCAACATCATGTCGCGCTAGACCCAGATCGCATTCCGCTTCGCTTCATGCGTCCGGGGAAGACGAGCCCCTCAATGCCCGCCGGCTTTCTCCTGCGCTGCATGTTTCAGCTCGCGGCACGTATCGGTCGCGACTTTCTTCTGGTTCTCGGTCAATGCCTTGTCAGCGGCGAGCGCCGCCTTCATTTTCGGCATTTCGACGAGCTTCGCATCCGGCAGCTCCAGAATGAAAACGGTGAGCGCGGCGATCATTCCGCGCAGCTCGTCGATCTTCTCTTCCAGCGCTTTCACATCCTCGGCCATGATCATCCTCACCGCAAATGGTCGTGCCGCCTTCTACGCTCTTTCGCTGAGGCGGCATGGCTGCTGAACTCCATGCAATCTCAGCGCCTGTAAAGGACCGCGCTCTGCGGCAGGCGTGTCTGCCAGCCGTGCCTTTCGAGCTCAGGATCGAGATGCTCCTCCTCCGGCCGGCCGATGCAGAGATAGCTGACGAACTGCCATTCGGCCGGCACATCGAGGATTGCAGCGATCTCGCAAGGATCGAGAATCGAAACCCAGCCGACGCCGAGGCCGCGCGCGCGCGCCGCAAGAGCCAAATTTTGCACGGCACCGACGACGGAATAGGCGACCGTCTCGGGCATGGTCATGCGGCCGAGGCCGCGGCCGGCGATCGGCGCCCTGTCGCAGAAGACGGCGAGATGGACCGGCGCCTCGCAGAGCCCGGCCAATTTGAGCCGCGCATAAAGCGCCGCCTCCTCCCCTTCATAGGACGAAAGCGCCGCGCTGTTGCAGCGGTTGAAATTGCCGATCACCGCCTGCCGGCGTTGAACATCATCGACGCTGACGAAACGCCAGGGCTGGCTATGGCCGACGGAGGGCGCGAGAGTTGCGAGCGCGACGAGCTCTTCGATCACATTCGTGTCAACGGGATCGCCACGGAAACGGCGGACATCGCGGCGCCAGCGGAAAAGCTCAATCAGCAGAGCTTGGAATGCATCGTCGAAGCAGGGCGGCGCGGCCTCTTGCCTCTCAGCCTCTTGCCTCTCAGCATGTTGGGATGGCGCCGATCGGCGGGTCACAAACGGCCGCCTCCGGCTTCGAAAGACCATGAATCTGTCATGTGGGCCGCCGGCTCTCCTCACGCGCGGATAGGATTCCGGCAGTCTATCGATCCCGGCAGAAATGGGCAAAGCTGCTATTTCAGATGCAAAATAGTTCATCGCAGGGCTGGTGCGGTCGCTGCCGGAAATTTATCATAGAAAAAGCGGCTTTCAGCGACTTCGGCCGCGATGCGCAACCTGCCCAGCGTCACTTGCATCAGCCGGAAGGATTAGCCAGCCAGCCAAATTCATCGCAACCATGTGAGGGGAAAATGCTTCGGCTACAAGATTTCATCAATTTCGACCGTTATCTCACGCCATCGATCATCCGCATCTTCTATCTGCTGCAATTGGTTTTGATCGCGCTGTTCGCTCTGTCGAATATTTTCGGGGCGCTCGCCGTCATGACACATAGCTTCTTTTTCGGGCTCGTCTGGCTCGTCGGGACGCTGATCGGCGCCGTCATTGCCGCGCTCGCGGCACGCATCGTGACCGAGATCGTCATGGTGCTGTTCCAGAACAATGAACATCTCGCGGCGATCCGCGCCCGCGCCGAAGGCCATTGAGCGCGGTTCATGCGCTCTAAGCCGCAACCCAACGGCCGCCATCATCCCGCGACCATGATGCGCGCGCGCGCCGGGTGCGCTGCAACGCTTCGGCATCGGGCTCAACGGCTTCTCCGTCATCGAACAGAAGGGCCATGGTGAAGGCATCGACGAAATCCGTCCCGCGCCGGGCAAACTGCCGGTGCCGCCCCTCTATTTCGAATCCGAACTTGTTATAGAGCCCGATGGCGGCCGCATTGTCGCTGAAGACCGTCAATTGAAGTCTCTGCAAGCCGACGAAGATTTGCGCCGTGGCGACCAGCATATGCAGCAGGATCGAGCCGATCCCGCGCCCCTGAAACGCTTCGCGGACACCGAGCATGAGCCATCCCAAATGACTCTGGCCGTCGCCCAATGTGTACAAGCCGCCGAATCCGACGATCTCGCCTTGCAAGACTGCGACGATTTCGAATTTTTGCGCAGCGACGACGCCGTCGAGCCAGATCCGCATATCTTCGCATGATGCGAAAGGCTCGCGCGCCGAAGCGTCATGCAGGAAGCGCTCTTCATTGAACAATTCGAGGAGACCGCAATCGTCCTGCGCTTCGCGTGACCGGAAGGTGAGGTCATCGCCTCGAAATGGTGCGGACGCCATGCGGATCTCCGCCGCTGCCATGGATGAGATCAAGCGACGACATGTGATCGCCCCGCAGTCGGGCTCGCAATCGTCGTGAGAACATCACGCGAATCTTACTTGAGACTTGCGCCGCCGATGCGGCATCTGTGATTCACAAATGATTCGCGTGAGATTGAAACCTATGGTCGGCCGCAAGGCGTGGCGTCTAGTTCAAGCAATGCAACCAGGCTGGGCGGGATCATGCGCTCGATCAACAACATAAATACCGATCCAATTCGCTTCATAGCCGATACGGAGATCCCGATACCGGTCATGGTTTGCTCGCACGAGCGATCAGGCACGCATTTTCTGATCAATTCGATCGCCGACAATAGTCGATATAGCAATGATCCCTTCCTGAATTACGATTTAAAGCCATTAGGATCGTTTTTGAACTTCCATGACAAGAAAGATGTCAAGACTTTCTTCGAGCGTCTCACGGAACGCCGCTGCGCAAGCATCGTAAAGAGCCATTTCTCCGCAGGATTTTTTCTTGAGCACGACGAAGAATTCATACTGAATGACCTATTGAAAATATTATATATCGTGCGCAACCCCGTCGAAGTGATGCTGTCCTATCATAGGTTCATCAAGCATTTTTCATGGCATGAAGGTCCAAAAACACAACGCGCCATCGACTTCTCGAGCGCCGCTCCAGAAGGCCAAATGCTCAGATATCAAAGCGGCCAGGCCGATTCTATTTTGGAAAGGTGGAAACTCCATCTCCTCGGCTGGCTGAAGGTGGCGGAAGAAAATAAAGCCAATGTGCGAGTGATCAACTACCAAGATCTCGATCGCGATCATGGTGTCGTAACGAAACAAGTCCTGTCTTTTCTAGGCGTTGATTGTCCTGATGTTATTATTAGACCAGATCGAACAACAAAGACGGTGCATATTCCAGAGTTCCGCGTTATAGCTTTCGAGGAAAGAGAAGAACTGCGCAAATTCATAGTGGAAAGGATCGGATATATTGAGGCGATCGAAAGCCTCTTCCCAGAATTATATAAAATCACCGCATCTGACTGATCCTGCACCAAGAAACCAAGCCGACGCTCTTCAACATTCTCCTAATTCGCAAATCTGAAATGCATGATGTCGCCGTCTTGGACGACATAATCCTTGCCTTCGAGGCGGAGTTTTCCGGCCTCGCGCGCGCCGGCCTCGCCGCCGCCGCCGATATAATCCTCATAAGCGATCGTTTCGGCACGAATAAAGCCTTTTTCGAAATCCGTGTGGATGACGCCGGCCGCCTGCGGCGCCTTGGTGCCGATTGAAATAGTCCAGGCGCGCGCTTCCTTGGGGCCAACGGTGAAATAGGTGATGAGCCGCAACAGATCATAGCCGGCGCGGATCACGCGATTGAGCCCGGGCTCTTTGAGCCCGACCGCTTCGAGATAGTCGCTCTGCTCCTCCGGCGGCAGAATTGCGATCTCGCTTTCGATCTTGGCCGAGACCACGACCGCGACCGCATCCTCTTCCGCCGCACGTTTCTGCACTTGCGCCGAGAAGGAATTGCCGCTGTCGGCCGCCGCCTCCTCGACATTGCAGACATAGAGCACCGGCTTCGAGGTCAAAAGGCCGAGGCCTTGAAAGCTCTTCAGCTCTTCGGGCTTCACGTCGACGAGGCGGGCCGGTCTGCCGTCGCGCAGAAGGCTGAGACAGCGGCTCATCAGATCAAAGAGCTCCTTTGCTTCCTTGTCGCCGCCCTTGGCCTTCTTCTCCAAAGGCACGATCCGCTTTTCGAGACTTTCGAGATCGGCGAGCATCAATTCCGTCTCGATGATCTCAATGTCGTCGATCGGTGCGATCTTGCCTTCCACATGGGTGATGTCGGAATCCTCGAAGCAGCGCACGACATGAGCAATCGCGTCGCATTCGCGGATGTTCGCGAGAAACTGATTGCCGAGCCCTTCGCCCTTCGAGGCGCCGCGCACGAGCCCGGCTATGTCGACGAAGGTCAAGCGCGTCGGGATGATCTCTTTCGAATGGGCAATGGACGCAAGCTTTTCAAGCCGCGGATCGGGCACGGCGACATCGCCGACATTGGGATCGATGGTGCAGAAAGGATAATTCGCCGCCTGCGCCGCCGCGGTCTGCGTCAGCGCATTGAAAAGAGTCGATTTGCCGACATTGGGCAGACCGACGATGCCGCATTTGAACCCCATGGATGTCTCTTTTCAGATGGCGCGGGCGCTGCCGGCAAAGGGAAGCGAATAAGCCGGCAAGCTTTAGAGCCGTCTTTAAGAATATGTCTTCAGGAAAGTGAAGCGCTTTTCTGCAACGAGACGGCCAGCTCTCACCCGTCATGACTGGGCTTGTCCGGATCGGGGTGGGGAACCGCCGTGGCGCTGATACCAAATCTCTTTGATGAGAACCTGTGCCTCCCGTCGTCATTGCGAGCGAAGCGAAGCAATCCGGAAACATTAGAACGAGACTGGATTGCTTCGTCGCTGCGCTCCTCGCAATGACGCCTCTGCAAAAGCGAAGCTCTTGATTTGTCGCTCCGCCCTCACTCCGCCGCAGCGCTGCGGTCGCTGTCCTGCAAAGCCGCGGCACCTGTCTCGAATTGCAGCCGCGCAAGCCGCGCATAGAGGCCGTTCTTGCCGACGAGCGAAGCATGCGTGCCTTCCTCGACGATCTTGCCGTTTTCCATGACGAGAATGCGGTTGGCCGACAGAACCGTGGCGAGCCGATGCGCGATGACGAGCGTGGTGCGATGGGCCATGAGCTTTTCGACGGCCGACTGGACCAAGATTTCGTTTTCGGCATCGAGTGCCGAGGTTGCCTCGTCGAGGAGGAGGATCGGCGCCTCGCGCAGCATCGCCCGCGCGATCGCAAGTCTCTGCCGCTCGCCGCCGGAGAGCGTGATGCCGCGCTCGCCGACCCGCGTCGCATAGCCTTGCGGCAAAGCTTCGATGAAATCATGCGCCGCCGCCTGCTTGGCCGCCTCGCGCACCGCCTCGTCGCTCGCCTCTGGCGCGCCATAGCGGATATTCTCGGCGATCGTCGTGCCAAAGATCATCGGCTCCTGCGGCACGCTGTTGATGCGGCGCCGCAATTCTTCGGGATCAGCGGTCTTGATGTCGATGCCATCGACGAGGATCTGGCCGCGCAGCGGATCATAAAAGCGCAGCAGGAGCTGGAAGATCGTCGATTTGCCGGCGCCGGAAGGTCCGACGATCGCGACGGTTTCGCCGGGCGCGATCTTGAAGGACAGATCATGCACGGCAGCAATATCTTGCCGCGATGGATAGGCGAATTCGATATGCTCAAAAGCGATTTCGCCGCGCGGCGGCAGCGGCATGGGCGTTGCGGGAACAGGCGCCACGATCTTCGGCTCTATGGCGAGGATTTCGGCGATACGGCCGGCGGCGCCGGCGGCGGCCGAAATCTCGCTCCAGACCTGGCTCAATTCGCCGAGCGCGGCCGCACCTAGAACCGCGAAGAGCACGAATTGCGACAAGAGGCCGCCCGTCATCCGGCCCGCCAGCACGTCATGCGCGCCGAGCCAGAGGACGACGACGACGCTGCCGAAAGCGAGGAAGATCGCACCCGAGGTGAGATAGGAGCGCGCCTCGGTCGCCCAGCGCGCCGCCTCATAAGAATGCTCCACCGCAGACTTGAAGCGGGCATTGGTGGCGGCCACCGCGCCAAAAGCCTGCATGACGCGGACGGCACCAAGATTTTCGGCCGCATAGGCGCTCGCCTCGGCGAGCGTGTCCTGCGCCGCGCGCGAGCGTTTGCGCACCGAACGTCCGGCCGCATAGAGCGGCAGGACGATCACCGGGATGGCGACGAGCACCAAGGCCGAGAGCTTCGGGCTCGTATAGACCATGAGCGCCACGGCGCCGACGAACATGAAGAAATTGCGCAGCGCGACCGATGCCGAAGTGCCAAAGGTGGCTTTCAACTGCGTCGTATCGGCGGTGAGGCGGGAGACGAGCTCGCCGGTGCGGGCAGAATCGAAAAAACCCGCGTCGAGCTTGCAAAGATGCTGAAAGACCCGTGCCCGCAGATCCGCGACGACCCTTTCGCCGAGCGTCGTCACGAGATAATAGCGCGAGCCCGAGGCGATCGCGAGAATGGCGGCGACCGCGGCCATGGCGGCGAAATAGAAATTCACCTTGCCGGCGCTCTCTGTCGAAAAGCCGTTATCGATCATGAATCGCACGGCGAATGGCACGGTCAAGGTCGCCGCGGCGGCGAGACCCAGCGCGCAAAGCGCCGCGAGGATCCGAAGCTTGTAGCGCGCCACATAAGGGAGAAGGGCCAAGAGAGCGCGCGGCGAAACCCGTGGCTTTGCGGCACCAGCCTCGCCTTCGATTTGACCAGCAATTGCATCGACCATAGCGCTGCCTTCCGCTCAAATTTCGATTGGGACATATCGGGAATATCTTGACCGCAGCAGACGGATGTCTGCCCACGCGAGAGTTTCGACCCGACCAGCCGCGATCCGCGCCGCAGCCTGAGGCGATCCGGAATGAGGCAATCCGGAATGACGTGGGGCGCCGATGCGCTCTCAGCGCGTCATTTTGATGGCGATCGGACGTCCGGCGCGGCTGTTGTCTCAGAACTGCACGGCTTTGCCAAGTCGGTGTTTCGTCGCGCCAATCGTTGCGCCGGCAGGCCTCTTCACGCTAAGGTGATGCCAGCCTTGGCAAAATCCTTAATACAACTCTGTGGCGACGGATGGGCGGATCTGCCACAGGATCGGCTCTGCCCTCATTTCGTCACGGCTGCTTGGCCGTAGCGACACTCATGCCGAATTTGGCCTTGAGCCAGTTGCCGGTCTCACCGAACAAATGATATGCCGCGCCGGAGCTTGGAGCACGCCGGTGCGAGATAGGCACGAGAGTCTGTGCCGGACGCGCGAATTTTCCGGGGCATTGGCAGCCCAATTTTTCAGATGGGATGCGGCCCGCGTTGCGGATTCGGCGCAGCAGATGCGGGGAAGGTTACAACGACATAGGCAGCGCCGGTCCTCGGGGGTAAAGCAGCGTGGCGGGCGACAAGATACTGATCACGGGAGCCTCGGGCTTCGTGGGATCGGCTGTAGCGCATGCACTGGCTCGGGCCGGTTATTCGCTCCGTGGCTTGGTGCGTCCCTCGAGCTCCAGATGCAATTTCACCGATCTGGACATCGAACTGGTCACCGGCGACATCTGCGACCGTGAGGCGGTCGGCAGGGCTACGGCCGGTGCAAGGTTTCTCTGTCACGTGGCCGCCGACTACCGGCTGTGGGCGCGCGATCCCGAAGAGATCGTACGCACCAATCGCGAAGGTACGCGCAACCTCATGGAGGCGGCGCTCTCTGCCGGAGTCGAACGCATCGTCTATACGAGCAGTGTCGCAACACTTGCCGTCACGGCGAATGGGGCGCCCGCCGACGAAAGCTGCCGGCTGCCGATCAGTGCCGCCATCGGCGCCTATAAGCGCAGCAAAGTGGCGGCTGAAGAGATCGTCACCGCGATGATCGCAAAGGATGGTCTGCCGGCGATCATCGTCCACCCTTCGACGCCCATCGGACCGCGCGACCAAAAGCCGACGCCGACCGGCCGAATCATCGTCGAGGCTGCCGCGGGTCGCATGCCCGGCTATGTGGACACGGGCCTCAATCTGGTTCATGTGGACGATGTGGCGGCCGGCCATTTGGCGGCGCTGCAGCATGGCAAGATCGGTGACCATTACATCCTCGGAGGCCAAAATGTGGGATTTGCCTCACTGCTGGCGGAGATTGCCAATTTGAGCGGCCGTCCTCCGCCGCGCTTGCGCTTGCCGCGCCGCGCCCTCTATCCGCTTGCGTTTCTCGCCGAGGCCAAGGCGCGATTGACGAATTGTGAACCGTTTCTGACGCGGGACGGATTGCGCATGTCGAAGTATCGGATGTTTTTTTCTTCAGCCAAGGCGGAAAATGATCTCGGCTATCGCGCGCGGCCCCATCAGGAGGGGCTCGCCGACGCCATCGTCTGGTTTCGCCAGCATGGTTATTTGCGATGAGCGCCGATCTCGACACCCTCCCGACAAAGACCCATCGCGACGAGAATTTTCCGGTCGCTTCGCAGCTGATTGCGGCCCGGCATCGGCCTGTCATTTTGGCGTTTTACCGTTTCGTGAGGGCCGCCGACGACATCGCCGACAGCAGCGCGCTCACGAGCGAGCAGAAGCTTGCCGCACTCGATCGGTATGAAGCCGCGCTGCTCGGCAAAGAGGATGGAATCGAGGCGGCACGGCCGCTCCGGGCGATGTTGGCAGAGCGCAGCCTGTCGCCTCGTCATGCGCAGGATCTTCTGTACGCCTTCCGTATGGATGCCGTTAAGAGCCGCTATGCGAATTTCGACGAGCTCATGCATTACTGCGCCTATTCGGCAGCGCCGGTCGGCCGTTTCGTCCTCGATGTTCATGGCGAGAGCGAGCGCACTTGGCCCTCCTCCGATGCGCTCTGCGCGGCCTTGCAGATCATCAATCATCTACAGGATTGCGCCGCCGATTATCGCAGTCTCGACCGCGTCTATGTCCCGCTCGACGCTTTGCAGCGGGAAGGCATCGGCGTGGAAGCTCTTAGCGAGGGCAAAGCCTCGCCGGCGCTGCTCTCTTGCCTGCACAAGCTCGCGGCGCGCACAAATGATCTCGTGCAGATCGGTAGAGAGCTTCCACGCTTCGTCCAAGATCTCCGCCTTTGCCTCGAAACCGCGGTGATCGCCCGTCTCGCCCAAGTCCTCGTGAACGGGCTCCGCCATCGCGATCCGCTGAGCGAGAAGGTGCATTTGTCGAAGCCGGAATTTCTCGCTTGGACCCTCGTCGGGATCGGCGAAGGCCTCGCCCAACGCACCCGTCGTGCGGGATCGCGTGTCGCCATAAGCGGAAAAGGCGCATGAGCATGGCGACTTTGTCCGCCGCACCCTCGGCCGAAGCGCGGGCGAGTGGCAGCTCCTTTTATACGGCGATGCGCGTCCTGCCGCGGGCCCAGCGGGAAGCGATGTTCGAGATCTATTCCTTCTGCCGGGCGGTGGACGACATCGCAGATGATGGCGGGCCGCGGCCGGCGCGGACTGCCGCTCTGGCGCAATGGCGGCAGGATATAGAGGCGCTCGCCAGCGGCAAGACGCCGCCCGCCGGGCTCGAGCATCTCGGTGAAGCGATCCGCAGCTTCGATCTCGCGCGCGAGGATTTCTTCGCCGTCATCGACGGCATGGAAATGGATGTGCAGGCAGACATACAAGCGCCCGACTACAAAACCCTCGATCTTTATTGCGAGCGCGTCGCGAGCGCGGTCGGCAGGCTTTCGGTGCGCGTCTTCGGCGTGCCGGAGAGCGAGGGCAAGGATCTCGCCCATCATCTCGGGCGCGCCTTTCAGCTCACCAATATATTGCGCGACCTCGACGAGGATGCCGCGGTCGAGCGGCTTTATCTGCCGCGCGAAGCCTTGGAAGCCGCGGGCATCACCGCGACGGCGCCGCAGCAAGTGCTCGCCGATCCTGGTCTGGCCAAAGCCTGCGCGCCGGTCATCGCCATGGCAAAGGAGCATTTCGCCCGCGCCGCCGAGATCATGGCGCGCTGCCCGCGAAGAAGCGTGCGGGCGCCACGGCTGATGGGCGATGTCTATCATTCCATTCTCGAAGGCGTGGAGGCGCGCGGCTTTGCGCCGCCGCGTGCTAGAGTTCGCGTGCCGAAGCATCGTGTTCTGCTTGCTTTGCTGCGGCATGGCTTGTTTTAAGGCGCTGGCACGATGAGCTGCCCCATGCTCAATGGCTGCACGGCCAGAACCAGTTTTTTGCGAATCCCGGATCTTCTGCTGCTCCATCGGGGCCGCGGCCGGTGACGGCAAAGGTCCATATCATCGGTGCCGGGCTCGCCGGGCTCGCAGCCGCGTTGCGGCTCGCGCCGCATTCTCATGAGATCTTCGTCCATGAGGCCGCGCCGCAGGCCGGCGGACGTTGTCGCTCCTATTTCGATGCCACGCTCGGCATGGTCATCGACAATGGCAACCATCTGCTCTTGTCGGGCAATCATGCGGCGCAGGCGTTTTTGCGTGAGGTGGGAGCGGAGGCGCAGCTCGTCGGGCCGAAAGCAGCCGAATTCGCCTTCGTCGATCTCGGCACCGGCCAGCGTTGGCATTTGCGGCCGAATGACGGACCTATCCCCTGGTGGATCTTGATGCCGCAGCGGCGCGTCCCGGATACGCGGATCGGCGATTATCTGCGCCCGCTCGCTTTGCTCACAGCGCCCAAAGGCACGCGCATCAAGGCCGCGATGGATTGCCATGGCCGGCTTTACGAGCGGCTTTGGCGGCCGTTTTTCCTGGCCGCATTGAACACCGCGCCCGAAGAGGCCGAGGCCAGTCTCGCCGCCACCCTCTTGCGCGAGACCTTGATGAAGGGGGGCCGCGCCTGCCGGCCTCTCGTTGCGGCATCGGGACTTTCCACGGCCTTCATCGCACCGGCCCTGAAGCGGCTCACGGCGCAAAATGTCGTCATCGGCTTCGATCGCCGGCTGAACGGCATCGACTTTGCCCAAAATCGCGTCACTCGGCTCGATTTCGGCAGCGAGTCGGTCCCTGTTGCGGCGGAAGATCAGGTTGTGCTTGCCGTGCCCGCAACGGCCGCCGCCGGGCTGGTGCCCGGCCTATCGGCGCCGCAGACCTTCCGGGCCATTGTCAATGCCCATTTCAAGATCGCGCCGCCGGCCGATCTGGGGCCGGTGACCGGCGTGATCAACGGGCTGATCGAATGGCTATTTGCCTTTCCAGACCGGCTCTCGGTGACGATCAGCGGCGCGGACCGGCTGATCGACGTCCCGCGCGAGGAGCTCGCCGAAAAAATCTGGCAAGATGTTGCACGCGTGACACAGATTGCAGAACCTCTGCCGGCGTGGCAAATCATCAAGGAAAAGCGCGCAACCTTCGCCGCCACGCCGGAAGAAGAAGTCCGCAGGCCCCGGACGCGAACTGCGTTTTCCAATCTTCTTCTTGCAGGAGACTGGACAGCTACCGGGTTGCCTGCGACGATCGAAGGGGCCGTGCGCTCCGGTTTTCGGGCGGCGGACGAAATTCTTCAACCGTCCGAGAAATCCCCGCCCGTAGAAGACGTTGGCGCAAGCTGGCGGCGGCAGATATAGGCTTGCCTGAATGAATGAACTCGCACCCCTCATGACCTCGCTGGACGAGGGGCAAGACCCCGCCCCCGACGAGGTGGAGCGGGCCATTGCCGCGGCAACGCGAGCGCTGCTCGACGAGCAGCGGCCGGATGGGCACTTCGTCTTCGAGCTCGAGGCCGATGTCTCCATCCCGGCCGAGTATATTCTCTATCGGCATTGGCTCGGCGAGCCCCCGACGCCCGAGCTCGAGGCGAAGATCGGGCGCTATCTGCGGCGCCAGCAGTCTCCCGTCCACGATGGCTGGCCATTGTTGCATGGCGAGACCTTCAATATGAGTTCGAGCGTCAAGGCCTATTTCGCCTTGAAGGCGATCGGCGATTCCGTCGACGCCCCGCATATGCGGCGGGCGCGCGCCGCCATCCTCGCGCGCGGCGGCGCAGCGCAGACGAATGTCTTCACCCGCGCCATGCTCGCCACCTATGGCATGGTTCCCTGGCGTGCGGTTCCGGTGATGCCGATCGAGATCATGCATCTGCCGGAATGGTTCCCCTTCCACCTCTCGAAGATTTCCTATTGGGCCCGCACGGTTCTCGTGCCGCTCATGGTGGTGATGACGTTGAAGGGCAAAGCCCGCAATCCGCGCGGCGTGACGCTCGATGAGCTCTTCGTGGCGCCGCCGGAAACGGTCCGGCATTGGCCGGGCGCCCCGCAAAAATCATTTCCCTGGACCGAGATCTTCGCCGCCGTCGATCGGATCCTACGGCTCGTAGAGCCGCATTTTCCGAAGGGTCTGCGCCAAAGCGCGCTGGCGAAGGCAGCAAGTTTCGTGACCGAGCGGCTGAACGGTGAGGATGGGCTCGGCGCGATCTTCCCCGCCATGATCAATTCGGTCCTGATGTATGATGTCCTTGGCTATCCGGCGGATGACCAAAATGTCGTCTTAGCCCGCCGGTCGGTCGAAAAGCTGCTTATCATCAAGGATGAGGAAGCCTATTGCCAGCCCTGCGTTTCACCAGTGTGGGACACGGCGCTGATGGCGCATGCGCTGATGGAGGTGGGCGGCAGCGCGATCGAAGCGCCCGTCGGCAAAGCGCTCGCCTGGCTGAAGCCGCTGCAAATCCTTGATGTTACAGGTGATTGGGCGGTGAAACGACCCGCGGCGCCGGCGGGAGGCTGGGCCTTCCAATACGCCAACCCGCATTATCCCGATCTTGACGATACAGCCGTCGTCGTGCTGGCGATGGATCGCGCCGGCAAGAGCTTCGACTCCATCGCCCCCAATGAATATGCCGCGACGATCAGTTGCGCGCGGCAATGGGTCGAAGCCATGCAGAGCCACAATGGCGGGTTCGGCGCCTTCGACGCCGACAATGATCACAGCTATTTAAATTATATCCCCTTTGCCGATCATGGCGCCTTGCTCGATCCGCCGACGGCGGATGTGACGGCGCGCTGCATTTCGATGCTCGCGCAGCTTGGCGAAACGCGGCAGAATAGCCCGTATCTTGCGTCCGCAGTGGATTACTTGCTGTCCGAACAAGAAAAAGACGGGAGCTGGTACGGCCGCTGGGGTATCAATTACATCTACGGCACATGGTCGGCGCTCTGCGCGCTGAATGCCGTCGGGCTCGATCATGACAACGAGGCGATTCGACGGGCAGTGGCCTGGCTGAAAACCATCCAGAACGACGACGGCGGCTGGGGTGAAGGCGGCAATAGCTATGCGCTCCATTACGCAGGCTATGAAGAAGCGCCAAGCACGGCCTCACAGACGGCATGGGCATTGCTGGGGCTCATGGCGGCCGGCAAGGTCGCCGACCCCGCGGTCGCGAGGGGTATGAGATATTTGCTGGACTCTCAGGGGGGTACTGGGTCTTGGCACGAAGAGACTTTTACCGGAACCGGATTCCCGCGGGTGTTTTACCTGCGCTATCACGGTTATTCGAAATTCTTCCCGCTTTGGGCGATGGCGCGTTTCAGGAATTTGACGCGCGCCAATCATCCGGGCGTCAGCGTCGGCATGTAAAGACCGGCACGATCCTCGCGGTGACCGGCCTCGTTGCCGAGGCGCGCATCGCAGCGGGGCCGCATGTCGCCGTCGTCTCGAGCGGCGGCGATCGTGCGCGCCTACAGGCCAAGCTTGAAAAAGCGCTGCGCTCCGAAGTCTCGGCGATCGTCAGTTTCGGGATCGCCGGCGGCCTTGCGCCGGGATTGAACGCCGGAACGCCGCTGGTGGCGCGCGCGATCGTCGCCGAGGATGGGCAGTATTACGAAAGCGACCGCTCTTGGGCGCAAAGCCTCGCCAATGCGCTCGGCGGTGCGCTGATCGTCGATATTGCGGGTGTCGATGCGCCGGTTGCCGACCCGGCGCAAAAGCGCGCACTCCATGTCGCAACAGGCGCTGTGGCGGTGGATATGGAATCGCATATTGCGGCGCGGGTCGCCGCTGCTCATAATTTGCCTTTTGCTGCCTTTCGCGTCGTCGCCGACCCGGCCGAGCGGCAGCTGCCGCATGCGGCGCTCGTCGGTCTTCGTGATGACGGGACACTTGCGCTCGGAGCGGTGATGCGCTCGCTGCTGCGCGAACCGCGGCAAGTGCCACATCTCATCCGGACGGCCCTCGACACGCGAGCCGCCTTCGTCTCTTTATTCAGCGGCCGACAAATGATTGCCGGCGGGTTCGGGTTTGGCGATTTCCGCGAGCTTATGCTCGATGTTCCGTGCGAAGACGTACTCGGCAGGTCGTTGCCGGTCTAATGGAATGTCGGGCGATGTCGGCCCCTCTGTGGTGATACCGCGCAAACTCACGGCGAGCGCCTGCCAGGGCCTATCGAAGGCCTCTTGCACCGCGCTCGCCTCGAAGCCGCAATGGACCATGCAGTCGGCACATTTCTCATATTTGCCGACGCCGTAGGACTCCCAATCGGTTGTCTCCATCAATTCCGCGAAAGTCTTGGTATAGCCCTCGCCCAAGAGATAGCAGGGGCGCTGCCAGCCGAAGACGGAGCGCGTCGGATTGCCCCAAGGCGTGCATTCATAGGTGCGGTTGCCGGCGAGAAAATCGAGAAACAGCTTGGACTGGAAGAAGGGCCAGGCCTTGGCCCCTCTGCCGCGGCGAAAAATGTCGCGGAACAATTGCTTGGTCTTGCCGCGATTGAGAAAATGCTGCTGATCGGGCGCCCGCTCATAGGCATAGCCGGGGGAAACGGTGATGCCCTCAATGCCGAGCTTCGTCACAGTATCGAAGAAGGCCGCGACCCGCTCCGGAATTGCATCATTGAACAAAGTGCAATTGATGGTGACCCTGAAGCCTTGCGCCTTGGCGAGCTTCAGAGCTGCGACGGCGCGGTCATAGACGCCCTCCTGGCAGACGGACCGGTCATGCATCTCGGCATCGCCGTCGAGGTGAATCGACCAGTTGAAATAGCGGCTCGGCTTGTAGCGATCGATATTCTTCTCAAGCAGCAGCGCGTTTGTGCAGACGGTGACATATTTGCCGCGCGCAATGGCGCCTTCGACGATCTCCGGCAATTCCCGATGCAACAAGGGTTCGCCGCCGGCAATGACGACGACCGGCGCACCGCATTCCTCGATCGCCTCGAAACATTCCTCGACCGGCAGCCTGAGATTGAGGATCTCATCCGGATAGTCGATCTTGCCGCAGCCGGCACAGGCCAGGTTGCAGCGATAGAGAGGCTCGAGCATCAGCACCAGCGGGAAGCGCCGGCGTCCCGTCAGCTTTTGCTTGAGCACATAGGCGCCGATCTGCGCCATTTGCAGGAAGGGGATCCCCATCTCGTATCAACTCCTATTGTCAATTCATCCATGTGAACCATCTGACCGCCGCCAGACCGGACGGACGGTTCCGGCAGCGGCTCACGCCTCGAGAAGTTCAGAAGGCAGGCGGAATTCTATGTCTTCCTCGACTCCCGGCAACATGGTGAGCTCAAGCGGACCGAGAGAGCGCAACGCCTCGATCACCTCATGCACGAGAATCTCCGGCGCCGAAGCGCCGGCTGTCAAACCAATCGTCTGGGCGCCGCGCACAAGCTCGAGATCGAGTTCGTCCTTATCGGCGATGAGATAGCTTGGCACCGAGGCCTCAGCGCCGATTTCGCGCAACCTGTTCGAATTGGAACTGTTCTTGGCGCCGACAACCAGAATGACATCGACAAGCTTGCTCAATTGGCGTACGGCGCTCTGCCGATTTTGCGTAGCGTAGCAGATGTCCTTGGTTTCCGGTCCGACGATGTCGGAAAATTTTTGCTTCAGCGCGGCGATCACCGATTTGGTATCGTCGACGCTCAGCGTCGTCTGTGTAACATAGGCCAGCGGCGTGTCGGCGGCGAGATCGAGCCTGTCAACATCGGCTTCGGACTGGACGAGATAAACTGGGCCGGGAATGCGCCCCATTGTGCCTTCGACCTCGGGATGGCCAGCATGGCCGATGAGGACGACCGCGCGGCCCTGCTCGACATAGCGTTCGCCCTGGCCGTGGACTTTGGCGACTAGCGGACATGTGGCGTCGATCACCGGCAGGCCGAGACCGGCGGCCTCCTCTTCAACCATCCGGGCAACGCCATGGGCGCTGAAGATCGTCCGGGCACCGCGTGGCACTTCAGACAGGTTTTCGACGAAACGAGCGCCCTTGGCCTTGAGACTTTCGACGACATAGCCATTATGGACGATCTCATGGCGTACATAGATCGGCGCGCCATATTTCGCCAGCGCCCGCTCGACGATCTCGATCGCGCGGACCACGCCGGCGCAAAAGCCGCGCGGCTGAGCCAAAATGACCTTCATCCGATATCCCCAAGCCCAGGACGTATCGGCCGCGCGACTGGCAGACCGAGACGCGGTGCCGATTTTCTTGGCGGCCCGAAGCTTTTAAAGATGACAAAGACATTGTCAAATTGCCCCGAAGTGCCCACTCCAGGGTCGATCCGAGCCGCCGCCATGGTTCGGGAAAGTGCGCTCGGGCACAATTTTGCCATCAGAATAGATTGATAACCCCTATCAAGGAGGCCCGGATAACTTGTTTCACAACTTATCACTACCTCGCGATGTCGGCGTCCGTAGCTGCGCATATCAATCATGACGGATGCGCCCGAAAGTGCGGCAACCGCCCCGCCGCCACCCTCCCCGCAAGGTTTTATCAGCAGAGCCATTGTGCTCGTGGTCGATTTCTGCGTGCGACACGCATGGATCGTTCTGTTCGTCGCTGTAGTGACGACAATTGCGAGCGGTTATTATGCCGCCACGCATTTCGCCATCAATACCAACACGAATGATTTCCTGTCGCCCAAATTGCCATGGCGGCAGCGGCTGTTAGAGATGGACAAGGCTTTCCCGCAAAGGAACGGCCAGATCATCGTCGTGATCGACGGTGCGACGCCGGAGCTCGCCGAAAGCGCTGCCGCCGGACTGGCGAAGAAACTGGCGACGCGGCCGGATCTTTTCGAAAGCGTCGAGCGACCCGACGGCGGTCCTTATTTCAGTCGCAACGGCCTGCTTTTCCGATCCGTGCCCGAACTCTCGCGCACCGCCGACGGACTTTTGCGGGCGCAGCCCTTTCTGGGAACGCTCACGGCCGATCCGAGCTTGCGCGGAATCATGGAGGGCTTTGCCTTCGTGACGCGCGGCGTGCGCGCCAAGGCCGGCAGCTTCGACGATTTCGATCGGCCGATGGTCCAGCTGTCGAGCGCACTTAAATCCATATTGGCCGGACAACCAACATTTTTTTCCTGGAGCACATTGCTGAGCGGCGAAAAGCCGAGTCCGCGGGAACTGCAGCAATTCCTGGCGCTCAAACCGGTGCTCGACTTCGCCGCGCTCCAGCCCGGACGCATCCCCTCGAATTTCGTCCGCCAAAGCGCACGCGACCTCGGTCTCGTGCCGGCGAAGGGCGCGACCGTTCGGCTCACTGGGTCGGTTCCTTTGGCGGATGAGGAATTTGCCACCGTCGAGCAAGGCTCCGGGCTCAATGCGGCCATCATGAGCTTCATTGTCCTCTTCATCGTCTGGCGGGCATTGAAGTCGTTCCGCATCGTTTTGGCGGTGGCGCTATGCGTCCTGGTGGGACTTAGCGCGACGGCGGCGGTCGGCCTGATGATGGTAAAGGCGCTCAATCTGATTTCAGTCGCCTTCGCCGTGCTTTTCGTCGGCATCGGTGTCGATTTCGGGATCCAGTTCAGCGTGCGCTACCGCGCCGAGCGGCATGACGAGCCCGATATACGCAAAGCGCTGCGCCGGGCAGCAACCAAGGCCGGCCGGCCCCTAGCTCTGGCGGCGGCGGCAACCACTGCCGGCTTTTACTCCTTTCTGCCGACCGATTATAGCGGCGTGTCGGAGCTTGGGCTCATTGCCGGCACCGGCATGATCATCGCCTTCCTCACCTCGATCTCCGTCCTGCCGGCCTTGCTCAGCATTTTCCGCCCGCCGGTCGAGCGCGAAGCGGTCGGCTTCAAATTTCTCGCACCGATCGACAGCTTCCTCAGCAATCATCGCCATGCGATCGTGATCGGAACCCTGCTCGTCGCTTTCGCCGGAACGCCGCTCTTGCTGCATCTCCGTTTCGACTTCAATCCGCTCAATCTGCGCAGCACCAAAGTCGAATCGGTCGCCACCTTGCTCGATCTGATGAAGCAGCATGATGCACCCGTGAACCGCATCGATATCCTTGCACCATCCCTCGATGCGACCGGCCCGATCGTTGCGAAGCTCGCAAAATTGCCGGAAGTCTCGCAGGTGCTGACCCTCAACAGTCTGATCCCGACCGATCAGGACGCGAAACTGCCGATCATCGAAAAGGCCGGCACCTATCTGCTGCCACTGTTCGATCCGCGCCGCTTGCTCGATGCGCCAACGCCGCAAGAGGAAATCGCAGCGATGAACAAAGCGGCCGCTCAGTTCACGACGGTCGCCGCCAATGACACCAGCAAAGGCGCTGGGGACGCACGCCATCTCGCCGATCTGATACGCAAACTCGCAGCCGCAACGCCGGAAAAGCGCGACGTGGCGCGGGCCGTTCTATTGCCAAGCCTCCACACCACGCTGGATCTTCTTCACCAATCGCTTGAAGCGAAAAAGACCGGCCTCGATCAGATTCCGGAAAGATTGCGGCACGACTGGATCAGCTCCGATGGACAGGCGCGGATCGAAGTCGCGCCCAAAGGCAATCCCAACGACAATGAATTCATGACGCAATTCGCCGAGGCCGTGACCAAGGTCGCGCCCGACGCGACCGGCGAGCCAATCGCCGTGCAAGCGTCGGGTAAAACGGTCATCAGAGCCTTTATCGAAGCCGGCATTTGGGCTCTGCTTTCGATCAGCATTCTGCTTTATATCGTCTTGCGGCGCATCGGCGATGTGCTGCTCACTCTCGTTCCGCTGCTGCTCGCCGGCCTCGTGACTCTGGAGATCACCGTTCTCATTCACATGCCGCTCAATTTCGCCAATATCATCGCCTTGCCGCTGCTGCTCGGATTGGGTGTCGCCTTCAAGATCTATTTCGTGATGGCGTGGCGAGCGGGGACCACGAATCTCCTGCAATCGAGCCTCACCCGGGCGGTCTTCTTCAGCGCGATGACGACCGCGACCGCCTTCGGCAGCCTCTGGCTCTCGCATCATCCCGGCACATCGAGCATGGGAAAATTGCTGGCGATCTCGCTCGTGACGACGCTCGCCGCGGCAGTGCTCTTCCAGCCGGCCCTGATGGGGCCGCCGCGGCGCAAAAGCGGAGCTGAAACGGCAGAGGGTTGAAGCAAAAAGAGACGCCATCTGGCGTCCCTTTTTATTTGTTCCTGAAGATGAGGCGCGGTGCGCTCACGACTCTTCGAGATGCCCAATGTGCTTTTGCGCATAGAGCTGGACGCCGAGCTGGCGGATGAGCTCCTGCTGCGTCTCGAGGAAATCGATGTGCTTCTCCTCATCCGTGAGGAGAGCGTCATAAAGCTCCTTGGTCACGAAATCCTGGACCGAAAAACAATATTGCGCGGCTTCGATATAGAGCGCGCGCGCCGCGAGTTCGGCGGCGAGATCGCAAGCAATGATTTCTTCGACGGTCTGTCCGATCCGCAGCGGATCGAGGACCTGCATATTGGGGAAACCTTCGAGGAACAGGATGCGGTACGTCACCTTATCTGCATGCCGCATCTCGTCCATCAATTCCTCTCGCCATTGCTTGGCGAGATCCTTGTAGCCCCAATTGTCGAGGATGCGATAATGCAGCCAATATTGGTTGATCGCCGTCAGTTCATTCCTGAGGCTGCGATTCAAATAGTCGATTACCCTATCATCACCCTTCATCGCATCGGCCTCGTCGAGCTCAATCCGTTAAACGTCACAGGCTACGAGCAAAGATTCACCTGTGCAAGTGACGCACATCCATTGCGCGCCTATGAGTCACCGGAGCGTCTCTATGGGATCGAGGATGTCCGCCGACGCCTCAGCGCCCGCCACGCATTGATTTTCTTTGCTGTACTGGGACAAAGCGGTTGCTCGCGGCTTTGTTGGCAACAAGCGAAAGCCTCAGGGCAAGGCAGCCATTGCACCGCAGGAGGCGCCGCAGCCGCCGTCCGATGGGTCGCCCGCCTCGGCCCGCGCCTCGACGATGAGGGATTGGACCGTCGCAAGGCAGCGCCCGCAATTGGGGTTGCACCCGAGACAGCGATAGACCGCGCCAGGCGTACGCGGACCGGCTTCGCCTTGGATCAACGCGCGGATCTTGGCGTCGGAGATGACATTGCAAGAGCAGACGATCACGACGGCACCCAAAGCAATCGGAAGCAGATCGGCCAAGTAAATGGGCCAGTTACATGGGCTTGGAAAATCTCGGCAAGGCGGTTCAGGCAAAGCCGTTTACGCAAAGTTGAGGCCAGCGAGCCCAGACATGCGCCGATCGGATGAGCCCAGTTTTTCGCCTGTCGTCCGCATGCGCTGCGAAGCCGCGCCGAAAAGCGCGCTACTCAAGGACGGCTAATAGCTTTTCACGCCTTACTCAGGCAAGTAGAAATTAGTATTTTATATCCATTCCAAAATAGAGATCGGCACTCTCTACCTATAGCCGGCTCAATCTTTGTGCGTGCCGAAGGACCGCACGGGCGCAGCCGGAAGGTGCATGAGGTCCGACGTCGCGGGAACCTTGGACGGCGGGGAGCGTTTTACAAGCCCGTCAGCCAGTGCCGACCCCGCCTGACTTTTGTCAGTTTCCTAGGATAGCAAAGCGAGATGCGATCCAAGACGCGACGGCCGCTGCCGCCGCGGGGCAATGCAGGTTCGACCAAAGTGCCATTGCCGCGGCTCGCCGTTTGCGGTCTATCGTCCGACGGGAATTTCTCGCGTTCAAAACAGGCGTTCAAAACAGGGAGGACATAATGCTTGCGAAGAGCCTCGAAGAGCTGAAGCAACAGGTGGCGCTGCGTGAGCGCTACGATAATTTCATCGGCGGCCGCTGGGTCGCGCCGGTGAAGGGCCAATATTTCGACAATATCAGCCCGATCACCGGCAAGCCGGTATGCCAGGTCGCCCGTTCGAGCGCCGAGGACATCGAACTCGCGCTCGATGCGGCACATGCGGCGCGCGAAGCCTGGGGCAAGACCCCACCCTCGGCGCGCGCCAAACTCCTGAACAAGATCGCCGACCGCGTCGAGAGCAAGCTGAGCCTGCTGGCGCTCGCCGAGACGGTCGACAATGGCAAGCCGATCCGGGAGACGACGGCGGCAGACATTCCGCTCGTGATCGATCATTTCCGCTATTTCGCCGGCTGCATCATCGCGCAGGAAGGCTCGCTCTCCGAGATCGACCATGACACGGTCGCCTATCATTTCCATGAGCCGCTCGGCGTCGTCGGCCAGATCATCCCGTGGAATTTCCCGATCCTGATGGCGGCCTGGAAGCTCGCTCCGGCGATCGCCGCCGGCAATTGCGTCGTGCTGAAGCCGGCCGAGCAGACGCCGATGAGCATCATGGTCTTCGCCGACATGATCTCCGACATTCTGCCGCCCGGCGTGCTCAACATCGTCAACGGATTCGGCGTCGAGGCCGGCAAGCCGCTGGCGCAGAACAAGAGGATCGCCAAAATCGCCTTCACCGGCGAGACGACCACCGGCCGGCTCATCATGCAATATGCGTCGGAAAACATCATTCCGGTGACGTTGGAGCTCGGCGGCAAATCGCCGAACATCTTCTTCGAAGATGTCATGGCGCAAGACGATGATTTCTTCGACAAGGCGCTCGAAGGCTTCGCCATGTTCGCCTTGAACCAGGGCGAGGTCTGCACCTGCCCGAGCCGGGCTCTGGTGCAAAAGTCGATCTATGACCGTTTCATGGAAAGAGCGATCGCCCGCGTCGGCAAGATCAAGCAGGGCCATCCGCTCGATCCCGAGACGATGGTCGGCGCCCAGGCCTCCAACGATCAGATGGAGAAAATCCTCTCCTATATCGACATCGGCAAGAAGGAAGGCGCCAAGGTGCTGATCGGCGGCACCCGCAATATTCTCGAAGGCGAATTGGCGGAAGGCTATTACGTCAAGCCGACGATCCTCGAAGGCAACAACAAGATGCGCGTCTTCCAGGAAGAAATTTTTGGGCCGGTCGTGTCCGTCACGCCTTTCGAGACGGAGGAAGAGGCGCTCGCCATCGCCAATGACACGCTCTATGGGCTCGGTGCCGGCCTTTGGACGCGCGACATCTCACGCGCCTATCGCATGGGCCGCGGCATTCAGGCCGGCCGCGTCTGGACCAACTGCTATCATCTCTATCCTTCGCATGCGGCCTTCGGCGGCTATAAGCAGTCCGGCATCGGCCGCGAGACCCATAAGATGATGCTCGACCATTATCAGCAGACGAAGAACATGTTGGTGAGCTACAGCCCGAAGGCGCTGGGCTTCTTCTGAGCGTTCTGCAAAAGGGCGGCGCGCCAACCTTCTCCCGCTTGCGGGAGAAGGAGCGCGCGGCAGGGATCATGCCCAGTATAGAGCAGGCATGAAGATGGTCACTCGTGTCACCGCGACGGAAAAGGCGCTCGAGCTGATCTTGAAGCTCGAGAAGATACATGGGCCTTTGATGTTCCATCAATCCGGCGGCTGTTGCGACGGCTCGGCGCCGATGTGCTATCCGCTGGGCGAATTCCGTGTCGGACAAAGCGACGTCAAACTCGGCGACATCGGCGGCGCGCCTTTCTATATGAGCGCGGCGCAATTCGAATATTGGCAGCATACCCATCTGACGATCGATGTGGTGCCCGGCCGCGGCTCCGGCTTTTCGCTCGAAGCACCCGAATCGGTCCGTTTCCTGACCCGCAGCCGGCTTTTCACCGAGGCCGAGACCGAGGCCCTGGCGAAGACGCCCGTCCTTCGGGGTGACGAAGCGGCGGCCTGATCGCATCCGTTTCGCTTTTGCCGCCCGATTTTTGGTGGCCATCCGGTAACAAAGGCCGCGAAAGGTCGACTTAATTCCAAGACTTATAGCCGCTCGCCTTGAACCGTTTGCCTCGGTCATTCAGGTTGGGCGGCGTTGTATGGCAAAAGACACAACTCTTGCCTGTTCTTTGAGCCATTGCAGCGTTGGCCTGCGCGTCCTTGGCGCCCATGACAACAGCGGCCCACAAGATTGCTGCTGCGCCGGCCGCAAGGCTCAGCACTGTGCCGATATGAGAGATTTGCAAGAGTACCCTCCTCAAGCTCCCAGCTTGTCGGAACGTCGGCCATATAAACGCTCCGACCAAAAGCGACGAGCTGACAATTTGACAGGCGCCGCTCTGCCGATAAAGGGCCGGCACCGGTACGGGGATAAGGGCACGTTCTCGGCGGAAAAGCTGATAAATTCTTCCAACAAAGGACACGCTGTCATTCTTTGATAGAATGCGACTCTGCCCGATCGGGATCGTTTCTAAGGCTTCGTTCCGCGACCCCAAACTTCAACGATTTTTCGGGATCATGCTCAAAAGAAAGTGATAATGCCCGCCCTGCCTTTTACCAAGGCCGCTTCCGGCGTCTCCGATGCGATGATCCTGCGCCTGCTCAAAGATCACGGCCGGCAGCATCTCGCCGCCTATCTTCTTGCTGCTCTCCTGATGGCCGTTGCGGCCGCTTCGACCGCGCTCTCGGCCTATTTGCTCAAGCCCGTCCTCGATCAAATGGTCGAGGCGAACGGCCTTTCCGCGCTCGAACTTCTTTCCCTGTCCATCGCCGGCCTGTTTCTCGTCCGCGGCCTTGCCACCTATTGCTATCTCGTTCTTCTCGCCCGCACCGGCAACCGCATCGTCGCCAATGTACAGGCGAAGCTCTTCGACCATCTGCTCATGCAGGACATGGCCTTCTTCCAGGATCGCCATTCGGGCGAATTCATGTCGCGGCTTGCGATCGCAGCGGCGAGCATCAGGGACACGCTGCAGCTTCTGATCGTGAGTGCCGGGCGCGACATTCTCACGCTCGGCGGTCTCATCGTCGTGATGTTCGTTCAAGACAGCCGAATGTCGGTGATCGCCGTGGCGCTGATGCCGATCGGCGCCTATGGCCTCTCGCGGCTCGTCAAAAGCGTGCGCATGCTGGCGCGGCGCTCCTTCGACGGCTCGACGCAGATCCTCGAAATCATGCAGGAGGCGGTGCAAGGCCTGCGCATCGTCAAGAGCTTCAATCTCGAAAACGTCATGCGCCAGCGCATGCGTACATCCGTCGCCCATGTCGAGCAGGCCGCCAATCGCATGTCGGCGAGCATGGCGATCGCCAGCCCGCTCGCCGATTTCTTCGGCGGGCTCGCCATCGCGATCGTGATCTTCTACGGCGGCTGGCGCGTCTCTGTCGCGCATGCCGATGCCGGCTCCTTCTTCTCCTTTCTCGCCGCGCTTTTGATGGCCTATGAGCCGGCGAAGCGCCTCGCCCGCCTCAATCTCGAAATTCAAAACGGCCTCGTCGGCGCCAAGCTCGTCTATGAAATTCTCGACCGCCCGGCGGCGGAAAAGCCTGGCGCCGCCTTGCCGCCTCTCAAGGTCTCGCACGGGCGCATCAGCTTCGAAAACGTATCCTTCTGCTATCGCGCGCATGAAAAAGTGCTCGACGATCTCTGCCTCATCGGCGAGCCGGGCGAGACGACGGCGCTCGTCGGTCCTTCAGGCGGCGGCAAATCCACCATTCTCGCGCTTCTTCAGCGCTTTTATGACCCATTGGACGGCCGGATCCTGATCGACGGCTCTGACATTTCGAAAGTCGACATCGCCTCGCTGCGCGGTGAGATCGCCTTCGTCAGCCAGGACGTCTTTTTGTTTCGCGCCTCGATCGCCGAGAACATCGGGCTGGGCCGTCCCGGCGCATCGCATGCCGAGATCGCTGCGGCGGCGCGCAAGGCGCATGCGCATGACTTCATCATGTCTTTCACCGCCGGCTATGGCACCTCGGTCGGCGAGCAGGGAATGCAGCTTTCGGCCGGCCAAAGGCAGCGCATCGCGATTGCCCGCGCCATGCTCAAAGATGCGCCGATCCTGCTTCTCGACGAGCCGACGGCAGCGCTCGATCCCGAATCCGAACAGGCGATCCAGACCGCACTCGACGAATTGCGCAAGGGAAGGACGACGATCGTCGTTGCCCATCGTCTGCAAACCATCGTCGGCGCCGATCGCATTTATATGATCGAAGCGGGCCGCGCCGTCGAATGCGGCAGCCATGCCGAGCTCTTGGCCCGTGGTGGCAAATATCACGCCTTTTTCCGCATGCAATTCGCGGCGGCGGAGGGCGGAGGCGACCTCGCGCGTCAGATCACGATGACTTTGGATTGAATCAATCCAAAGTCATGGTTGAGACATCGGATATATCCGATGTCTCCAGAAACGTGATCGATTCTGATAATTTAGAGCGGGATATGCAGATAAGTCTACGCAATCTGCGTAAACTTGATTGCGCCGGAAAACCGGTTCCCACTTTTCCTCATCCCGCTCTAGAAGTCGGGCTCCTGATAGAGTTCGAACGCATCTTCCATCTCGGCGTCATCGTCGGCCCCAGGCGCAGGCGGCCGTTTCGACCGCGGATGCGCTTTGACGAGCAAAGCGAGCGCGAGCGCACCCACACCATTCAAAGTCAGCCACCAGAGCTGCGTCGTCTCGGCACCGAAGATGGCGATGATGAGGCCAGTGACAAGAACGGCAAGAACGGCCGGCGCGGCATGGAGCGGCAGGCGGGCGGCGGCCAGAAGCACCGCCGTCAGAAGAAAGACGAAGCCGGCAACGCCGACGACGCCGAGCTCATACCAGAGCGTGAAGATGATGCTGCGCGGCGCATCCGGCGGCAGAAGACCGATCTCCATTGCCCGTTCCGCCATGTCGAGCCCATGGCCGGTGATGAAGCGCGGCCATTCATGCACGACGAGATCGGAAAAGACGAAGATCGGGCCACCGTGGGAGAGATGCGCCAAAACGACGAAGGGGTAGAGACAAGCAACGAAGAGCGGCGCGCCGATCAATAGGGTCGCAAAACCGGAGGCCACGATCCGCGCGACGCGCATCGGATTGGTCATCGCCGCCGCATAGATCAGGGCAGCGGCCATGAGAGCAGCAAGCGCAATCTGCACGAAGGTGGCAAGTATCGCGGCGGCGACCATAATGGCGAGCGCCACGGCCATGATGAAACGCTCGCGCAAGGCGAGCGCGCCCAACGCCGGCCAAAGCAGGATTGCGACCGACATGGCGCAGCGCTGCGCCAAAGTGTAATCTGGATCGGGCCCCTGCCGGAACAACTCCGGCCCGAACAAAATCATCAGTAAGGTCGCTGCCGCGGTGATCGCGACGCCGATGGGAAGCAGATAGATGTTCGATATTTTCGTGCGCTCGGGCAGAGAGACGATCGCCAGCAAGGCGATGCCGCCGGTCAGCAGCGTGCGCCCGAGGCGGGCCGCGGCTTCGCCGGGAAAGACCGTCCAGATCAAGGACAGGGCGGACCAAAAGGTGAGAAACACCAAGGCCATGCCGATCGATGTCAGGAATGCAGCGATGATCCGCCTCGGCGCCTGCTCGCCGCCGGCGAGCAGACCGGCAATGACGAGAACCGCCGCACCAACCGGAAAAAAGACATAAAGCAGCCCGTGCGACAGCACCTCCGCGACAGGCGCAACAATCATGAGAATGATGAACGCCAGCCGCCGAAGAAACTGCGCCGCTTCCACGGCGGGATCACCTAAAGGGGGGCGGGCGGGGACCATTCAACAAGATCCGATCGAAAGGTCCACCCTTGGCTGAAGTGACCCCGCATCGCAACTCCGGCGAAGCCGATGCCACAGTAAATTCAAGGCTGTGGTCGATTCGTCACAGGGCTCGGGCGGCATCCTCCTACGTTCTCTTAATGTTCTTGTCAAATGCCGAGGTTATTATACTTGACGTAGCAAAGAGGTTTGGCTATGGACGATTCTTGCGAGAGACGGCGTGTCGTCTATCTGCGCCCTCTTGAAGAGGGCGAGCTTCATATGGGGCAAGAAAGCTTGCGTTTCAGGCTCACCTACAAGGGCGAACTGCAATCAAGCCAAAAAGATGAGCTTGGCCAAGAACGCGCGCCGTTGGCACAGCACAAGCAATCGATACGGCGGGCGTTTCATCCGCAGCTTAAGCAGCTTTGGGCGACGAACAAATTCCTACGGGGGGCCAAGCGGCTTACGTCCCGCGATGCCGGTCCAGACAGATTGATTTCTGATCTCTCAGTTGATCTTGGCTTGATAAGCGACGTTTATGAACCGTTAGCTGAGGCGATCGCTAATAAATATCGGCGGAACGGATATCGATTCGTGCCATTGGTCTGCGAGAATTTTTCGGTCCTTTGCTCTTTGGATGTTCTCTTTCTGAGAAGAGACCCGCCCGGCGAGTTATTTACCGCAGGCGACTTGGATAACCGCGTCAAAACATTGATAGACGCGCTGAGGATTCCTAAACACGGTAGCGAGTTAGACGGCAATCTAACACCGCCCGGGGACGGTGAAGATCCGTTTTATTGCTTGCTAGAAGAGGACAAGCTTGTCACTGGCTTTAGCGTAGAAACCGATACGCTGCTCGACGGTCCTACAGGAAAGAATGATAGAGACAGGAGAGAGGTTCAGCTTATTATAACTGTCAATATAAAGCCGTACGACATAACGCGGTTCAATCTGAGCTTCGCTTAGGTGGGGGCGGTTTGATTGTGGCAGCTTGATAGCGGGTGCGTTGCGGTCTCATCCCGTTTCTGGCACGATCGCTGTTCTCCGGAGGGGGCCTAGATCATGCGACAGCTATTCCTCATTGCCTGTTTGGCCACATTGGCGAGCGGCTGTGTCTCGACAGAGGCCGCTCACGAGCAGCCAATCGCCCCCGTCTCCTGCAAAACAGGGCCGGATTGCGACATGAAATGGTCGCGCGCAATCGAATGGGTTTCCCAAAATGCCGGCTACAAGATTCAGACGCAGACTGATGCGCTGATCCAGACCTATGGGCCGAGCGGCAGTGACACCGAGCTTGCCGTCACCGTAAACAAGGTAATGGTCTCGCCCGGCATCTACGAGATCCACGCGCGCATGGGCTGCGCCAATGAGATCAGCTGCTTCGCCGAGCCTCACACCGAGCTTCAACGGTTCGCCGCTTTTATCAACGCGAAATGACAACAGAAAGGCTATCGGCTTGTCCCGGTCGCGATCCAGGCGGCCGTCAATTAGGTACAGCACTTCGTCGAGGCCGACCGTGTAGAATTTTTTTGGTCGCGTCCTCGAAAGGCTTCCCCACTTCTTCAATGCCAAGCTTTCGAGCGGCTTCAACGAACCGCTCGGATTGTGCTTTGTCAGTGAACTTTGCTCTAGGTTTTGGCTTTGCCTTTGGCTTTTCGGCTTTTGCCATAGGGCCTCTCAGTGATGAGCGGCGCGGTAAGTCAGTCTCTTGCCCGCAACGCCCTTGAGCGCGCGGTCCGCCCGCGCAACGTCATCTACGCCTAATGCAGCGCGGTTGGAATAGCGGAAATCAAATTCGGCAAGGTAACGGTGAAGGTGGCGCTCGCCACAGTGCTGATACACGCCTTTCATGCCGCGTTTGAAAATTGAGTAATAGCCCTCAACCGTGTTCGTGGATACGCGACCGCGCGCGTATTCCTCTTTGCTATGGTCCACGGTCTCATGGCTGGCAAATTCGCCGTCTTTGTTGAGGTTCTTATACCAGCTCGCTTGATCGGTCATGACGGCGGTTTCGCGGGCGACGTTGGCGCGAATGATCGGCATGAGCGTGCCGATGGTCGTGCCGTCCACATGCCAGCTACGGGCCGTGCCGCCGCGCTCAACTAGGGTCAGCACGATATTGCGGTGAACCCAGCCCTTGAAATGGGCCGGGCTCGGGGCGCCTTCTTGGCGGCCGATAACCGTTTCATCAATCTCGACAATGCTGCCAGCGCCGCCTATCGGCGCAAGACTGCCGTCTCGCATGGCTTCGCGAATGCGATGCGACATGAACCAGGCGGTTTTCAAAGTGACGCCAAGAATGCGGTGAAGCTGGTTCGAACTAATGCCCTTCTTTGATGAACAAAGAAGATGGATCGCTTGCAGCCAAAGGCGCAGCGGGACATGCGAGGACTCAAAGACGGTCCCGACTTTCACCGTGAATGGCTTCCGGCATTCGTTGCATTGGCGCACGCCAATGCGGGTCGAGTTGCCGGCCATGAGCTTGATGCGGGTCGCGTCCGCATTGCCGCAATGGGGACAAACCGGGCCATTCGGCCAAATCCGAGCCTCTACATAGGCATAGGCGGCCCGCTCGTCATGAAAGTGCTTGTCGGAAAGGACGGATGACATGGCTAACTCCTTATGGAATCAACCTACAACGTCTTTCGTGCTACGTCAAGTATAATATTCCCCAAATGCCGGCGATGGACTTAAGCTCATCGCAAGCTTGGCGCTCTTGAGGCGAGAGCCATCCGCGCATTGCAGGGGATTTTCGCCGGACGGACATGACGGGGCGGGACGATGGTGGTGCGAGTTGCAACGGTCGCCTTTGTTGGAATAGAGGCGCGGCCGGTCGATGTGCAGGTGCAGATTTCAAACGGCAATGTCGTGTTCACGGTCGTCGGCCTCGGCGACAAGGCCGTGGCCGAGTCGCGCGAGCGTGTGCGCGCCGCATTGAACGCCGCCGGCCTCGCACTGCCGGCCAAGCGCATCACCGTCAATCTCGCGCCGGCGGATCTGCCGAAGGAAGGCAGCCATTATGATCTGCCGATCGCGCTCGGGATCATGGCCGCGATCGGCGCCGTGCCCGCCGACGCTTTGCAGAATTACACCGTGCTCGGCGAACTCGCGCTCGATGGGACGATCACCTCCGTCGCCGGCGTGCTGCCTGCCGCCATTGCCGCCAATGCGCGCAGCCATGGTCTGATTTGTCCACGTGAAACCGGCGGCGAAGCGGCCTGGGCGTCGCAGGACATGGATGTGCTGGCGCCGCATTCGCTCATTCAGCTGGCCAATCATTTCAAAGGCACGCAGGTGATGGGCCGGCCATTGCCGGCGATGCGTGCGCCGGCCGGGCTGCAGCCTGATCTACGTGACATCAAGGGGCAGGAGAGCGCCAAACGGGCGCTCGAAATCGCTGCGGCCGGCGGCCATAATCTGTTGATGAACGGGCCGCCCGGCGCCGGGAAATCCATGCTGGCGGCGCGCCTGCCCTCGATCCTGCCACCGCTCACTCCGGCCGAACTGCTCGAAGTCTCGCTCATCCATTCCGTGGCCGGGCAATTGGCCGGCGGCGAATTGACGGATCGGCGGCCGTTTCGGGCGCCGCATCATTCCGCCTCAATGGCGGCGCTGGTCGGCGGCGGCACCCATGCGCGGCCGGGCGAAATCTCGCTCGCCCATCACGGCGTGCTGTTTCTCGACGAATTGCCGGAGTTCCACCCGCAAGTGCTCGACAGCCTGCGCCAGCCGCTGGAGGCCGGCGAGGTGGCGATCGCGCGGGCCAACCATCGGACTGTCTATCCCGCCCGCTTCCAACTCGTCGCCGCGATGAATCCCTGCCGCTGTGGCCATGCGCTCGACCCCGGCTTCACCTGCAACCGGCAGCCCAATGCACGTTGCGTCGCGCAATATCAGACGCGCCTCTCGGGACCTCTTCTCGACCGCATCGATCTTTCGATCGAAGTGCCCGCGGTCAGTGCGGCGGATCTGATGCTGCCGGCACCGGCAGAAGGCTCCGCGGAAGTCGCCGCCCGCGTTGCTTCGGCGCGGCATCGGCAGGCCGAGCGCTACGCCGGTCTCGGCCTCCCCCATGTCGGCTCCAATGCCGCAGCGCCCGGCCCGGTGATCGAGGAGGTCGCACGGCCCGACCCTGCGGGATTGACCCTGCTGCGCGAGGCCTCGGAGCGCCTGGCGCTTTCCGCGCGTGGCTTTCACCGTATCCTGAAACTCGCCCGCACCATTGCCGATCTCGACGATGCGACGACCGTCGGACGGCGCCATCTCGCCGAGGCGCTCTCCTATCGCGGCGAGAAGGCGAAGCAATTGCGCGCGGCATGAGAACGGCTCACGAATGCGCCGATCCGGCGCGATTGAAAAGTCTTGGCGCTTGCAGCACGATATTGCGTCGCACGATCAGCCGCCACGGCGCTTTTGCTGGCAGGACTCGAACCGCCGCCCATCGCGCAAACGACATCGTCCTATTTGAGGGAAATCTCGATGCAAAAATCCATACGCCTTCTTTTTACTGCCTTCGGCCTTTGTGGTGCGCTGACCGTTTCGCTTGCCATGTCCACAAGCGCAGTGGACGCATCCGCGGCTTCCAAGCTCAAGACCTATGACTTGGACAAGGACGGCACGCTCACCATCGCCGAGCTGCAGGGCCGCCTCAGCAAGACGGAGTTCGCCGCCGGCGACCCGGACCATGACAAGACGCTGACCAAGGCCGAATTTGTCGCCATCGTGCTGGCCGCCTTCAAAGCCGCCGATACGGATGGAGACGGCACGCTCGACGCCAAGGAATTGAAGAGCAAGGCAGGCCTGGTCGTCGTCCGCCTGTTGAAATAAGGCGCATCCTCGCAGCTTCAGGCAAGGAAATCTCAAGGCCTCGCGGTTAAACCTCTGTTTATGCGCGAGGCCGTCTCGATCTTCGCTTTTCCCTTGTCTTCGCCGGGCGCGCTTCTTGTCATCGCAGCCTTTGGCGTCGCTTGCGCTTTGCTCGCCTTTCTCTGCTTGCGCTTTGGCGCCAGTCGGCGCCTGTTGCTTGCACCAGAGCGCACGCCTCCGCGTGACCCGAACTGGGAGCTCAAGGAGGCGGAAGAGGCGCGCGAACGCGCCGAAGCGGCCAGCGAGGCGAAATCCCGCCTGCTGGCGACCATGAGCCATGAGATCCGTACCCCGCTCAACGGCATTCTCGGCATGGCCGAGCTCCTCGTTTCGACCGGCCTCGATCCAGAGCAGAAGAGCTATGTCGAGGCCATCCGCGCCTCCGGCATGGCGCTTGCCGCGCTGATCGAAGACATCCTCGATTTCTCGAAAATCGAAGCCGGCAAGTTCGAACTCACGCAAGCGCCCTTCGATCTCATCAGCCTCGTCGAAGGAATCGTCGAACTTCTGGCGCCGCAAGCGCAGGGCAAGGAGCTCGAAATTGCGAGTTCCATCGCCCCTGGCCTTCCCGCCCGCGTCGTCGGTGACGCGGCGCGGTTGCGGCAGGTCTTGATCAATCTCGTCGGCAATGCCGTCAAATACACAGCCAAGGGCGGCGTCGGCCTGCGCGTTTCGTCTGCCGACGCATCGATCGAATTCGCCGTCATCGATACCGGGCCCGGGATTCCCGCGGCGCACCGTGAGGCAATCTTTGAAGAATTCGCCGTCGCCAGCAATGAGGCGCAGCCGCAGTCCGGCAGCACCGGTCTCGGCCTTTCCATTTCCCGCCGCCTCGTCGAGCGGATGGGCGGCAGCCTGCGTCTCGCAGCGACATCGGAGGCAGGATCGACCTTTGTGCTGCGCCTGCCATTGCTGGCGGCGCGTGAATCGCAACCTCTGCCAATGCCGGCAGCGCTGCGCGGCAAGCGGGCGCTCATCGTCGCCGCCTCGCATTTCGAGGCGCCCTATCTTGCAGAGAAACTGACGGCTGCCGGTGTCGAGCTTCTCTGGGCTGCGGGCGAGGAGGCAAACCAGATCTTTCTGCGCGAAGCCGGAAGGGCCGGACGGCCGCCCGATATTGTCATCGTCGATTGCGCCTTGGGAAGCGAGGCGACCCGCGCGCTCGGCGAAGCCGCGCGTGCCGCCGGCGTCGGACAGAGCCTCGTTTTCTTTTCACCTTTCGAGCGGCGCGCCTTCGGGCAAAATTCTCTTCAGGCCTTCGACGGATGGCTTATCAAGCCGCTGCGTGCCCGCTCGCTTTATGCGCGGCTCGCGGCAGGGGCTGCACGACCTATGGAGAGCCCCGCCCCGGTCGTGGACGCGGACTCCAAGCTTCGCGGTCTGGAAATCCTGCTTGCCGAAGACAATGACATCAACGCCCTCATCGTCATCCGGCATTTGGAGAAGCGCGGCGCAGAGGTTCTCCGCGTCACCGATGGCGTCTCCGCGCTGCAAGCGGCGAAAGACGCAATCAAACGCGAGCGTCGGCGCTTCGATGCCGTAATTCTCGACATTAGAATGCCGCGGCTCGACGGCATTGAAGTCGCGCGCCGCATCAGATTGGCCGAACAAGCGGAAGGCGCAACGCGCTGCCGCCTCATCGCCCTTTCCGCCGATGCTTTTGAGGCCGCCATAGAGGCGGCCCGCACCGCCGGCATCGACGAATTTTTGACGAAGCCGGTCGATCTCTTGCGGCTTGACCGTGCGCTTGCCGCTTGTGGCGAAAGCGAGCCGAAGCGCAAGCCTATCTCGAAGGTAATCTAACAACCTTCCCCCAGCGTCATGGGCGCCGAGAGTTACCCACTCATCTTCGCCAGAAGCGCGTCGGACACTTCGAAATTGGCATAGACATTCTGCACATCCTCATTGTCTTCGAGCGAATTCATGAGGCGCAAGACCTTTTCGCCGGCTTCATCATCGACGCCTACCGTGTTCTGCGGCTTCCAGAGGATGCTGACCTTGCGCGGTTCGCCGAATTTCGCTTCGAGCACCTGCGCGACATCACGCAACATTTCGAGACTCGTCGTGATCTCATGGCCGTCGGGGCTCGAGACGACGTCCTCGGCGCCGGCCTCGATCGCTGCTTCCAGCATCTGATCTTCGGACGCGGCTTTGGCCTCATATTCGATCACGCCAATATGGTCGAACATGAAGGAGACCGCGCCTGTCTCGGCAAGCGATCCGCCGGCCTTGGTGAAATAGGAGCGCACCTCGCCCGCCGTCCTATTGCGATTGTCGGTCAAAGCCTCGATGATCACCGCGACGCCGCCCGGCCCATAGCCCTCGTAGCGCACCTCGTCGTAATTCTCCGAATCGGCGCCCGCGGCCTTTTTGATCGCCCGCTCGATATTGTCCTTCGGCATGTTTTCCGCGCGCGCCGCGAGAACCGCCGCGCGCAGGCGGGCATTCATGTTGATATCGGGCAGGCCGAGCTTGGCGGCGACCGTGATTTCGCGCGCGAGCTTGGAGAAGAGCTTGGAGCGGATCGCATCCTGCTTGCCCTTCTTATGCATGATGTTCTTGAACTGACTATGTCCAGCCATTGCTGCCTCTGAATTTTTCCGCGCGAACATCCATCTGGTGCCGTTCCTGAACGGCGCAATCTGCCACGATCTAATACGGCACGCCTGTTCGAACAACCGCGTGACCGATCGGACGTTTTTGAGAGGCAGGGCTGTATGAATATGTTCTCTTTATGTTCTTTACATGCCGCGGCAACTCAAGGTAGGCTGGGCCATCGCAAATCTATGGGAGGCCACGATGGCTTCTGAAAACATCGAACGCTTTAATGTCGGAGCGCTCCGCGCTGTCGCGTTTCTCTACAAAGCCCTTCCGAACACCGTGACCGTCGACCACTCAACTTTGCTTCGATCCACAGAATCGAGTGACGGCAGCGTCATGGTCGAACTCTCGAGCGGAGGCGAACACGGTACAATCCTTTGGCTGTATAAGAACGGCTTCGTAGACGGCAATTTGATAGAGAGCAAGCCCCTGCAAGGGGACCAGAAAGCAGCGATAATGTCTGCGCAACTCTCATCGAAAGCACTGAGAATTCTTCAAAGGCCCGAGCAGAATGCTGGAGGCGTGCCGCTTGGCGAGTACGCTGTGGCATCCGCCTTTGGAGAACGCGAATCTGTCGCTGCGGAACTGGTAATGCGACGACTGCTCGGGAGCTGATTGTTTGCCGCTAACATTGGAGCTGCGGCGCTCTCATCGCGCATCGCTCAATCCCAAAACTCCGGCCGCGCGGGAGCAAGTTTTCCGCCGATCCGCAACGGCGCGATCTTGACGGCAAGCCCATGCGAATCGGTTTCGACCGCCACGCCACATAAAGTGGCGGCGCCGGCCGCAGGTTCGAGCCTTCCGCCCGGCACTTTTCGCGTGAAGCGGCGGATCGGCTCCTCCTTCTCCATGCCGATGACGGAATCATAATCGCCCGTCATGCCGGCATCGGTCATGAAGCCGGTGCCCTGCGGCAGAATCTGATGATCGGCGGTCGGCACATGGGTGTGCGAGCCGACGATGAGCGACACACGGCCGTCGAAAAAATGCGCGAAAGCCTGTTTCTCGCTCGATGTCTCGGCATGAAAATCGATGATTGCGGCATCGCAGGCCTCGCCCAAGGGGCAGGCGGCGATCTCCTCCGCGACAAGCGCGAAAGGATCGTCCAGCGCCTCCATGAACAGCCGGCCGAGCGCATTGACGACGAGAATGCGCGCGCCCGCCTTTGTCTCGATGAGGCTCGCGCCGCGCCCGGGCGTGCCCTTCGGATAATTGAGCGGGCGGATCAGCCGCGGCTGATGGGTGATGAAATTGAGCGCTTCGCGCTGATCGAAGGCATGATTGCCGAGCGTCACGCAATCGGCGCCGCAATTTAAAAAATCGTTGAGGATCTGCTCATTGATGCCGAAGCCGCCGGCGGCGTTCTCGCCATTGACGATGACGCAGTCGAGATTCCACGCCTTGCGCAAACCCGGCAATTCCTCCTGCAGCACCGCGCGCCCGGCGCGGCCGACGACATCACCGATGAAGAGAAGCCGCATCCGGCAGTCCTATACTTTCTGGCTCACTTGCTGATTCACTTGCAAATGATCCATTCATGGTCGGTCAGCACATAATCGAGCTTCTCGTCATAGGCCTCGGCCGGAATCTCTTGCATCTCCTGAATTCCATAGGCGACGCCGATTGCCGTGACCGGCTTTGTCGCGCGGAGCTTCGCCAACGTCCGGTCATAATAGCCTGCGCCATAGCCGAGCCTGTTGCCGGCCCTGTCATAGGCTGCAAGCGGCACGAAGAGAAGATCGGGGAGCACCTCGCGGGCGCCCGGCAAGGGCTGTTTGATGCCCCATTTGGCCTCGCTGAGCGGCTCGCCCTCCTTCCAGAGCCGGAAGAGAAGCGGCGCACGGCGCCCCTGCATCACCGGCAGAGCCGTTTCGACCCCCTGCCGGGCGAGATTTTCGAGGAGCGGAAAGGTCGAGGGCTCATCCCCGATCGACCAGAAGGCCGAGACGATGCTCACTTTCTTCTCCGCGACAATGCCGGCGCCGATCTTGGCGAGGCGCTGGGCGAAGGCGCGGGATTCGACTTCGGTGATGAGGCCGCGGCGCGCCAGAGCTTGGCTGCGTAAAGCGGCTTTGGTGGCAGGAGCTTGCATGAAAAGAAAGAGCTTGCATGAAAATAGGGGCAAGGCCGGCGCAAGCCAAGCAAACCGGCCGAAGGAAAGCGCGGGGCCGCAGTGGCCGTGGGATTCGATCCCGGGAACCTACAAAGTAGGTGGGCGCCATATGCCCAAGCCCAGGGGCAAGGACAGGGACAGCTCCCGTCGAGATCGATAAGGCCCCGGGGAATATGATCCACACGCGCCCCGCAGCTCCGCAGATGCAATCTAGAGCCGCAGGCTCCCAATTGCCAGAGGCGGAAGCAAATAAGTGCGGATCAGCCGATGCCATCCCACACGCCGGGCCAGCGCATGTGCCAGATCGGCAGGCCGGAGCACGGATTGACGCTCTCGCTCACCCGCACAAAGCCGTGCTTCTCGTAAAAGCGCAGAGCGCGCGGATTATCCGCGTTGACAGCGAGGCTAAGCCCGTCGCGACAGCGATCCTTGGCTGCATTGAGGAGGGAGGCACCAAGGCCGCTGCCGAAGAGCGCGGGGGCTACGGCAATCTGTTCGAGAATTTTCTGCGGGATGTCGAGCAGGATGAAGCCCGCTACGCAGCCTTGCGGATCATGGGCACAGAGCGTCGCACCGCCGCGCTGCTCGATCTCTTCGACATAGGTGCAAAACCAGTCGCGCCGCGCGGCAAAATCGATCATCGGCAGTGTGGCTTGCCAGCTCGCGACCCAGAGATCGGCGAGCGGCGCCAGATTTTTCCGCGGCGACAGCGTGTAGCTCAGCGGTCGCTTCTGGACCTCGCTGGACATGCGCCTCCTCCTGGGTGCAAACCATCGTACATACGTCGCCATGGCCGCCCCCGGATCAAGTCCGGGGGACAGGCATGACGGCTCCTTATCGGCTAACCTGAACAGGCCTTCGTGCAAGAAACACTCAAGCAGCCTCTGCCGCACGATCCCGCCACGCAAGACCCTATGCCCTCCATCCGCCGCCTCGTGCTTGGTGATTTCCGCTCTTATGCTGCCCTCGACCTTGCCTTGCAGCCGGGGCTCGTCGTGCTCACCGGCGAAAATGGCGCCGGCAAGACCAATCTCATCGAAGCCATCTCCTTTCTCTGTCCGGGCCGCGGTCTGCGCCGGGCGGAGCTCGCCGAATGCGCGCGTGCCGGCGGCATGGGCGGCTGGTCGGTTTTCGTCGAGTTGGCGACCGCCTCCGGCCGCCGCCAACTCGGCATCGGTACGGAACTTCAGCAAGATGCCACGCTCCTGCGCCGCTATCGGCTCGATCGCGAGCCCGTCGCCTCCCTAAAACCTTTCGCTGATCTCATCCGCATCATCTGGCTGACGCCTTCTATGGACGGGCTCTTTTCCGGCCCGGCGGGCGAGCGGCGCCGCTTTCTCGACCGGCTCGTGCTCGCCGTCGACGCCGAGCAGGGCACAAGAGTCAATGCGCTCGAACGTGCGCTGCGCAATCGCAACCGCCTGCTCGAAGAGAATGCCGATCGCCGCTGGCTCGATGCCGCTGAACATGAGGTCGCCGAATTGGCCGTCGCGGTCGCTGCGGCGCGCGCCGAAACCGTGAAACATCTTGCCGCGCGCATCGAGCAGATGAAAGAGGAGGATTCGCCCTTCCCCCATGCCGAACTCGCCCTGCAAGGCGATGTGGAAGCTTTGATCGGCACAAGGCCGGCGCTCGAAATCGAAGATTTTTATCGCGACATGCTGCGGCAAAACCGCAGCCGCGATGCCGCCGCCGGCCGCACGCTGATCGGCCCGCAGGCGGCGGATCTTCTGGTCCGGCATGGGCCGAAACAGGCGGATGCGGCGCGCTCCTCGACCGGCGAGCAAAAGGCGCTGCTTGTCGGCCTCATGCTCGCGCATGCAAGACTTGTGGCGGAAGTTTCAGGCATCAAGCCGATCGTTCTGCTCGACGAGATCGCGGCGCATTTCGATCCCGCACGCCGCAGCGCTTTGTTCGAAAAGCTTCTGGCGCTCGAAAGCCAAGTCTTCATGACCGGCGCGGATGCGACGGCTTTCTCCGAGCTGAAAGGCCGGGCGCAAATGCTGCATGTGGAAATGGGGAAGGTGGAGGAGGAGTGAACGGCGCCGACGAACGTATTTCTGCTCAAAAATCGAAACCATCGACGACACCGCTGATGAGATTGATCCGCAGCAGATCCTCCGTTGTCGGCAGGCGCCGCCAGGGCTTCAAATGCTGTCGCGTTTGCGCAATCTCTCCTTCGCGCGCCAGCAATGCTTCCCGCGCGGCCTCGACATCGATGCGCATGAAACGGCAGGTCTCGCCCGGCCGCAATTGCGCCAGCCGACCGATGTCGGCGCGGGCGACATGGCCGAGCTTGGGATAGCCGCCGGTCGGCTGATGATCGGCCATCAGCACCAAAGGCTGGCCATCGCCGGCGATCTGAATGGCGCCGAGAGCAATACCGTCGGAGACGATGTTGAAGCCTTGGGCGTGCGCGATCTGCGGCCCATCGAGCCGATAGGCCATGCGATCGGCGATATGACTCAGGCGGAACTCGGCGCTGAAGAAAATGGCCAGCAATTCTTCGGTAAAATGATCGTCTTGCGGACCAAGCACGACGCGCAGGGGCTGATCATTCTTGGCGAGCCAGGGCGCTGTGATTTCGGCTTCCGCTTGCGGCGGGAAGGCTGTAGCGGAAAGCGGCAGAACATCGCCCTCTTGCAGCATGCGGCCGTCGATGCCGCCGAGATGCCCTCTTAGATGCGTCGCGCGGCTGCCGAGCACGAGAGGCGTATCGAGGCCGCCGGCGACGGCGAGATAGGCAAAAGCGCCGGAGGCGCCCGGCCGCGCCGCAAGCCGCTCGCCCGGATTGAGCATGAGCCGCATTGATGCGGCCAGAGCCTTGCCATCGCGCGTCCAGGCAAAAGAGCCGCCGCAGAAGGCGAGCGGAACGGCCGTATCTTCACAGCCGAGTTCGAGACCGCCGAGGCCGATTTCGATCACGGCCGCCTCTGGATCGTTGCCGAGCGCCAGATTGGCGGTGCGGAAAGCGGCCCAATCCATCGGGCCTGCCGGCGTCACGCCATAGCGGCGATAGAAGCGGCGCCCACCATCCTGGATCGTCGCGCCCGGTCCGGCGCGCAAGATGCGCAAGTGCGCCGGCATCAGGTCAGACGCCGGGCGATTTGCACACCGTCTCGCGCGGCTTCCTTCAAAGCCGCGAAAGCGGCCGCATCGATCGGCTCGAAACTGATGACATCGCCGACCTCGATGAAACAGGGCGGCTCATGATCGCGATTGAATGTCGCAACCGGCGTGCGGCCGATATGATACCAGCCGGTCGGCATGGGGTCATTGCCGATCAGCGCCTGGCCGCCTGCTATCAACAGAGCGCCGGCGGGCACCGGCGGGCGCGGCACTGCGCGGCGGGAAATTTTGAGCCGCTCCGGCAGGCCGCCGAGAAACACATAGCCGGGCGCAAACCCATACATATACACGCGATAGAGCGCCCCCGAATGCAGCGCGACGACTTCAGCTTCGGACAGAGACAGCGCCGCCGCCACCTCGGCCAGATCTTCCGCATGGGAAGCTTCATAGCAGACGGGGATGATCCAATGATTCGGCGCCGCCTGCGGGCGCGTGGGCGCGGCTTCGAGGCGCCGAATTTGTTCGATCAAATCCGCCGTCGATAAAAGATGCGGATCGAAATGAATCATCAGCGAGCGATAGGTGGGCACCGTCTCGATCACGCCTGCGATCCCGGCCGCCGTGAGCACCGCATCGAGAGCACGCACGCGCGCGTTGAGACCCGGATCGATCACAGCGCCGAATTCGACGACGAGCGCCGCCTCGCCGGCAGGCAAAAAGCGTGGCGCGGCCGTCTTATCCATGGATCACCCAACATCAATTTGGCAGAAAGCCCATAAAGACGCCGACGAGCAGGAAAACGCCCAAGACGAACCGATAGACGACGAAAGGCCAGGCCGAAAATCGTTCGAGAATGCGCAGCAGCCCCCAGATCGCGACAAAGGCCGAGATCGACGCGATGACGAGGCCGAAGATGAGGATCGACCAACCATGCAGGCCGAGATGCGCCTTGTGTAATTCCCAAACTTCCTTGAGCCCGGCGGCGGCGATGGCCGGCAGGCCGAGCAGAAACGAAAAGCGCGCCGCCTGCGCCCGCTCGAGATCGCGAAACAAAGCCGCCGTCAAAGTCGCGCCGGAGCGCGAGACGCCGGGAATGAGAGCGCCGACCTGGGCAAGGCCGACGATCAAGGCATCTCTCAAACCGACATGATCGAGTGTGCGCTTGTGCAGCGAATAGACTTCGGCAAGCGCCAGCAGCGCCGCCATGACGATGCAGGAGACGCCGATGACGCTCAAGGCGCGCAGCGGCGAATTGCAGGCATTGAGCACCGGGGCGAGCAGCAGGCCGGCGATGATGATCGGCAGGGTCGCGAGCACGATCCAGACGCTGAAGCGAAAATTCCAATCGCGGAAATCCCGCCGCACGATCGCACTGAGCGAGCCGAAAACGAGAGCTTCCACATCCGACCAGAAATAGCTGATGACGGCGGCGAGCGCGGCGACCTGCATGGCGGCAGAGAAGGCCGAGCCCGGATCCTGCCAGCCGAGCAGCGCCGGCACGACGCGCATATGGGCGGTGGAGGAAATCGGCAGAAGTTCGGTGATCCCCTGCACCACGCCGAGCACGCCGACCTTGAGATAGCCGAGCGCGACGAAACCGGTGTCGAGGCCCTGAGTGCAAGCATTCGCCATATCTTCGCCGATCCGATCGTTCGCAAAACAAGACTTTGCCGCACGGCGTCCTTTTGCCCCGGCGCAGGTTTTGTCTCAAACAAAGCGGCGAAGATCAACGCCCAAGCTTCGGCAGGCCAGCCGACAGAATTAAACCCTTGTTTCTGCGGGTCTCGGCGCCGTAAGGCTGTCCTCGCCGGACGGCATTTGGCGGCAAAGATGGCGCTTCTGCGCCGGCCGTGTGGTGAGGCGGGTTCAGCCGCCTCTCGACAGGCTCGCGCCGCTCGCGTATAAGCCCCGCTTCAATTCAAAACAGCGTCCCGAAACGCTCGCCGGAGCCGGCCCTGGCCAAAGCTCAAAGGCGGAACGGCAGGTCCCAATCATGAATATTATCGAAGAACTCGAGGCGGCGCAGGCCGCCAAGCTCGGCGCGGTGCGGGCCATTCCGGAATTTCAGCCCGGCGATACGGTCATCGTCAATGTCAAGGTGAAGGAAGGCGAGCGCAGCCGCGTTCAGGCCTATGAAGGCGTCTGCATCGCCCGCAACGGCGGCGGCCTCAATGAGAGCTTCACCGTCCGCAAGATCTCCTATGGCGAAGGCGTCGAGCGCGTCTTTCCGGTCTATTCGCCGATGATCGATTCGATCAAGGTCGTCCGCCGCGGCAAAGTCAGGCGTGCGAAGCTCTATTATCTGCGCGACCGGCGCGGCAAGGCGGCCCGCATCGCCGAGAAGATGGAGACGCCGGCGGCAAAGGCCGCCCGCGAAGCCGCCAAAAAGGAAGCCAAGGTCGCCAAAAAGGCCGCCGAGGCCAAATGAGGCCGGCGCTAAGGGCGGCGCGCCTGCGCGCACGGCCTGGACCTCATTTACAGCGGCGCGTTCAAGATCCAGCGGTGCCCGAAAGGATCGCGAAAGGTGGCGAGCCGCGTGCCCCAGAATGAGTTCGTCGGGCTCGTCTCGGCCTTGCCGCCCAGCATGATCGCGCGGTTGAAGACATCGTCGACCTTCTGCGCCTCGGCAAATTCGAGACTGACGGACATGATCACCGGTTCGCCGGGGATCGGCACGCGCGTGTTGCCGAATTCCGGAAAGGCATCGGCGAGCATGACCGAGCCGCCATTGACGAGGAGTTCGCAATGCATGATGCGAATCCCGTCGAGGGCGGGCATGAGCGCCTTTTGCTCGGCACCGAAGACCGCCGTATAAAAGGCGATGGCGGCCATGGCCGGCGACACGGTGAGATAGGGCGCGACGGGCGGGCGCATGGCTTCTCCGCTAAAAACTCAGCCTGGGCCGAGGATATTCGGGGGACTTTTCCCTTAGCCTTCTTACGGTTAAGAACCTAGAGCAAGTTTGACTGACAGCTTTGACGCAAGCGTCGCAGCCACTCCCCTCCACGCGCAAAAGAGTCACGACAGCCTATGGCCCAGCCGCATACGCTCTATGACAAGATTTTCGAAGACCATGTGGTCGATCGTCAGGAAGACGGGACCTGTCTTCTCTATATCGACCGGCATCTCGTTCATGAGGTGACGAGCCCGCAGGCCTTCGAGGGGCTGCGGCTTGCCGGCCGCAAGGTCAGGGCGCCGGGCAAGACGCTCGCCGTCGTCGATCACAATGTGCCGACGACCGATCGCTCGCATGGGATCGATGATCCCGAGAGCCGGATTCAGGTCGAGCAATTGGCCGTCAACGCACGCGATTTCGGCATTGATTATTTCGATGCGCTCGATCGGCGCCAGGGCATCGTCCATATCATCGGCCCCGAACAGGGTTTTACTCTGCCGGGTACCACGATCGTCTGCGGCGACAGCCATACGTCGACGCATGGCGCTTTCGGCGCGCTCGCGCATGGCATCGGCACCTCCGAGGTCGAGCATGTGCTGGCGACGCAGACGCTGATCCAAGCCAAAGCGAAGAACATGCGGATCAGTGTCGAGGGCAGGCTCGGCGAAGGCGTTTCCGCCAAGGATATCGTGCTCGCCATCATCGGCGAAATCGGCACGGCGGGCGGCACCGGCTATGTGATCGAATTTGCCGGCGAGGCGATCCGCGCGCTGTCGATGGAAGGCCGGATGACGGTCTGCAATATGACGATCGAAGGCGGCGCGCGCGCCGGCATGATCGCGCCGGACGAAAAGACCTTCGCTTATCTCGCCGGGCGGCCACGGACGCCGCAAGGTGCTGCCTTCGATCAGGCGCGGCGCTATTGGGACACGCTTCATTCGGATGCGGACGCCCTCTTCGACAAGGAGATTCGTCTCGACGTCACCAATCTCCCACCGCTCGTCACCTGGGGCACGAGCCCGGAGGATGTGATCGCCATCACCGGTTGCGTGCCGCGCCCGGAGGATGTGGCGAGCGAGGCGAAAAGAGCCGCCGTGCGCCGGGCGCTCGACTATATGGGCCTTTCCGGCGGCGAAAAGATCGCCGATGTCGAAATCGACCGCGTCTTCATCGGCTCTTGCACCAATGGAAGGATCGAAGATCTGCGCGCCGCCGCGGCCATCGTCGAAGGCAAGACGGTTGCGGCCCGGGTCAACGCCCTTGTAGTGCCGGGCTCGGGCCTGGTGAAGGAGCAGGCGGAGGCGGAGGGCCTCGACAAGATCTTTAAAGCGGCCGGCTTCGAATGGCGCGAGCCCGGCTGCTCCATGTGCTTGGCGATGAACCCCGACCGCCTCGCGCCCGGCGAGCGCTGCGCCTCGACCTCGAACCGCAATTTCGAGGGCCGGCAAGGCTTTAAGGGCCGCACCCATCTCGTCTCGCCGGCCATGGCGGCGGCGGCGGCAATCGCCGGCCGTTTCGTCGATATTCGCGATTGGCGTTAGGACCATCATCTTGATGTCGGCCGGGGTTGCGAGCGCTGCCGCGATCTTATAGGTGAACATCCGGCCCAGTCGCCAAAGGGGACCGAAGATATGCGCGGGCGTGGCGGAACTGGTAGACGCGCCAGACTCAAAATCTGGTTCTGGTAACAGAGTGTCGGTTCGATTCCGACCGCCCGCACCATTCCTCCATCGCGACGCCGTCAGCCCAGCACGTCGCGGCGCGCGTTTCAACCAAGCACCCGCAATGCTCATTGCGGCCTTGCACCATAAAGCGAAACGTCAGACCGAGATGTTTCGGCGTCTCAAAGCAATCATCGGGAGCACGCCCATGAGCACGCCTATGCACGCACCGTCTTCACCTTTTCGGCCCGCCGCATTTTTCTCGCGCGGTGGCCTGGCTTTGGCCTGCATCTTCACTTGCCTTGCAGGAACGGCTCTGTCCGGCACGCCTGCGCATGCTGACGCGACGGCATGCAAGGCGATCGAGGATGCCATGGTCGCCAATATCAAGACGCCTTTTCACAGTTTCGTGACTATCACCTTCGACTATGCGGCCGTCGTCGACGAAGCGCGGCGCAAGCTCAAATTGCCCGCCTCGCAATCCAGCGAGACGATCTTCACCGGCAGCGCCATCTATGCCCGGCTCTTGCCTGGAAAATGGCAGGATCTTCACACCCCGCCGGCGCAGTTCGAGGAGCATGTGCGCGCCAGCGTCGCGGGCTTCAAAGACTGCCGGCGTCTCGCCGATGAGAAAGTGAATGGCGCCGTCGTGGCCGTCTATGAGGCCGACGCCCGCCCTGTCCAGACGAAGGTCTGGGTCTCGGCACAAGGCGCTCCGGTCAAATCGGAAACCGATATCGAAATCGGCGCTACGCCCGGCGGCGACATGATCCATCAGCATCTGTCGACGCGCTACGAATATGGCGACATTCACGCGCCAACCATGGACTGAGAACGATGGAAGCCCCTGGCAGAGGAACGATCCGGCATAGGATGAGCCGACATCAGGCAGAAGACATGCCGCCGGTTCACCCGCTCCATTTCTCCGCCGCGGCATCGTCCGCCGCCTTGGCCGCGACCCAGGCGCCGGCTTTTTCGCCTTGGCCATGCTGTTTTTTCCAGAAGGGCGCCCGCGTCTTCAAATAATCCATCAGAAATTCGGCCGCGGCAAAAGCTTCGCCGCGATGCTGGCTTGCCGTCGCAACAAGCACGATCGGCTCGCCCGGGCGGATCAATCCGCAGCGATGGATGACGAGCACGCCTTCAAGCGGCCAGCGCGCAGAGGCCTCAGCAATGACGCGGCCGATCTCCTCTTCGGCCATGCCCGGATAATGCTCGATTTCGAGCGCCGAAAGCGCCCCCTCCTCGTCACGGCAGAGACCGGTAAAGGTGACAAGGGCGCCGATGTCGCGGCGCCCCGCCGTGAGCGGCGCGATCTCGGCCGCCGCCTCGAAGGGCTCCTTCTGCACCCGCAGGATGGTCAAAGGCATGGCCGAGCCCCCATCTCACCCACCTGTCATCGGTGGGAAGAAGGCGATTTCCTTGGCTGCAGCGATGAGCGCATCGGGCTTCACATGGCTGCGGTCGAGCGCTGCACGCACCGTCTTTTCATTGGCGAAAGCCGCCTCGTAATTTTCGCCGCGCGCCTTCAGCCAGGCGACGAGATCGGCGACAGTCCTCACCTCCGGCGGCGGCACGATCTCTTCTTCTGCGAGACCCACACGCTCGCGCACCCAAGCGAAATAAAGCGCTTTCATTCCTGTCCGGCCTCGCTCATCGTATGTTTGACCCCAGCCTTCATATAGTCCCAGCCGGTATAAAGCGTCAGCAGCGCCGCGAGCCATAGAAGGCCGAGCCCGATCATTTTCGTGCCGGGGATCACGGATTCCCCGGCCGGACCCGCGATGAGAAAGCCGAGCGCGACGAGCTGCACGAAGGTCTTCCATTTCGCCAGCTTGCTGACGGGCACGGAGACCTTGAGCTCGGCCAAAAACTCCCGCAAGCCCGAAACCAGGATTTCGCGGCAGAGGATGACGATTGCCGCCCAAAGCGAATAGCTCGCAATCGAGCGATCCGCGACCAGCATCAGGAGCACGGCCGAGACGAGCAGCTTGTCGGCGATCGGATCGAGCATGCGGCCGAGCGAGGATTGCTGCGACAGGGCGCGAGCGAGATAGCCGTCGAGAAAATCGGTGATCCCGGCCGCGATGAAAATGCCGAGCGCGGTCCAGCGCATGGTGAATTCCGCCGGCCAAAACAGACAGGCGACGACCACAGGGACGGCCAGCACCCGGCCATAGGTCAAGAGATTGGGAAGGTTGAAACGCTGGTCGAGGCCGCGGGAGATGGAAAACGCCATAGCTGGAAGGAACATTCCCGCAGGCGAAAGGTCAATAGATCAATCCTGCGGCGCTTGCGCCGCGGCCCGGATACGGCCCATGTGGCCGCCTGGATGCGCCATGCCGGGCGACGCAGCGCGCGCGTCGCCGGCCCGATATTCCCGCCAGGCCTGCCGCAGGATCTGTACCGACGATATCAGGAACAAGGACGCCATGAGCGCGGCCACGGCAAGATCGGGCCAGGGCGTATGGCTGCCCCAGACGCCAAGAGCGGCGGCCAGCACAACGACATTGCCGATCGCGTCATTGCGCGAGCACAGCCAGACAGAGTGTATATTGGCGTCGCCGTCCTTGTAGCGCATGAGCAGGAGGACGCTCGTGGCATTGGCAGCGAGCGCCAGAATGGCGATACTGCCCATTACCTCGGCGCGGGGCAGCGCGAGGATGAGGCTGTGATAGACGGTCGTGCCTAGCACCCAAAGCGCCATCAGTGTGAGGCTCATGCCCTTCAAGAGAGCGGCACTCGCCCGACGGCGCAGCGATGTCCCGATCACCGCCAGGCTCAGGCCATAAGTTGCGGTATCGGCGAGGAAGTCGAGCGCATCGGCCTGCAAAGCCTGGGAACGCGCGACGGCGCCGGCCGACATTTCCAAAAGAAACATCGCCGCATTGATCGCGATCACTGTCCAGAGAATGCGTTTGTAGCGCGGGTTCAATCCGTCGAACCGCGGATTGCCGTGGCAGCCGCACGCAGTCGCTGTCGTTTTGGCCGTCGAAGAGCAGGTCACAGGCAAGATCGCCTTTCGGTCAGTGTCTTTTCATCGAGTGAGGCCGACCCTACATCCTCTAGCGACTAGAGGATCAAGACCCAGGGCGAGAACATGTCAGACGACATCATGGAAAGCGCGATGCCGATCGGAACATTGGCGCGTCTCAGCGGCGTGAAGATTCCGACCATCCGTTATTATGAAGAAATCGGTCTTCTGCAGGCGCCGCCGCGCAGCCGCAGCAACCGGCGGCTTTACAGGGCTGGCGATGTGGCGCGCCTGAGCTTCATCCGCCATGCCCGCGAGCTGGGCTTCGGCCTTGACGCGATCGGTACGCTCATAACGCTCCAGGAAAAGCCCGACCAATCTTGCGCTGAGGCGGATGGAATCGCCCGTGCCCGCCTCGCGGAAGTTGACCAGAAAATTGCAGGGCTGACAGCGCTCAGGGCCGAACTCGAGCGCATGCTCGAGGGCTGCGCCCATGGCCAGATCGCAAGCTGCCGCGTCATCGAAGTCCTGGCCGACCACGGCCAATGCCAGCACCCTCAGGCGCCGCCCTCGCCATGAAAAAAATCATAGACGAGCTTGGCTGTCGCGGCATTGATGCCGGGTACTTTCTCGAGATCGCCAAGTGCCGCGCGGGAGATCGCCTTGGCGGTGCCGAAAGCATGCAGCAGCGCCCGCTTGCGCGCCGGGCCAATGCCGGTGATCTCTTCGAGCGGGCTTTTGGTGAACTCCTTCTTGCGTCGTGCGCGATGCGTACCGATCGCGAAACGATGCGCCTCGTCGCGCAGCCTCTGCACGAAATAGAGCGCCGGATCGCGCGGCGCCAAGCGGAACGGCTCCTTGCCGGCAACGAAGAAGGTCTCGCGCCCCGCATTGCGGTCCGGCCCTTTCGCGATCGAGGCAATGGCGACATCCTCAATGCCGAGTTCGGCGAGCACGGCCGAGGCCGCGTCGAATTGCCCTTGGCCGCCGTCGATGAGGATCAGATCGGGCCGCTGCGGAAAGGCGTCGAGATCGTCCGAAGCTGTCCCGTCTTCCGCTGCGGTCTTGCGATCCGCTTCCTTCATCAATCGGGCAAAGCGCCGGCGCAGCACTTCGCGCATCATGCCGAAATCATCGCCCGGCGTCAGATCCTCGCCCTTGATGTTGAAGCTGCGGTAATGCGCCTTCATGAATCCGGCCGGTCCGGCGACGATCATCGCGCCGACGGCATGCGTTCCCATGATATGGGAATTGTCATAGACTTCGATGCGCCGCAGAGGCTTGCCGATCCCGAAGGCTTCGGCCAATGCGGCCAGCAGTTTTTCCTGGCTCGCGCCTTCTGAGAGCTTGCGCCCCAAAGTCTCGCGCGCATTTTGCGCGGCGTGATCGACAAGGTCCTTCTTCTCGCCCCGCTGCGGTACGGCGATTTCGATTCTGTGGCCGGCGCGTTCGCAAAGCGCCCGCTCCAGCACCTCGCGATTCTCGATCTCATGCGACAGAAGAATGAGCCGGGCGGGCGGCATATCGGCATAGAATTGGGCGAGAAAGGCGTCGAGCACTTCGCTTTGCGAAAGGCTCTTGTCGGCGCGCGGAAAATAGGCGCGATTGCCCCAATTCTGATAGGTCCGGAAGAAGAAGACCTCGACGCAAAATTGCCCGGCATCTTCGGTAATCGCGAAGACATCGGCCTCCTCGACCGTCTTTGGATTGACGCCCTGCGCGCTTTGAATGGCCGAGAGCGCGGAGATGCGGTCGCGCAGCCGCGCCGCACGTTCGAATTCGAGCGCGTCGGCAGCTTCCCCCATCTCATGGGCCAGCAAATCGCGCACCGCATGGCTCTTGCCGGAGAGAAAGTCGCGTGCCTCGCGGACGAGTTCGGCATAATCTTCAGCGCTGATCTCGCCCGTGCAAGGCGCCGAGCAGCGCTTGATCTGATAGAGAAGACATGGCCGCGTCCTGTTCTCGAAATAGCTGTCGGAACAGGAGCGCAGAAGAAACGCGCGTTCCAGCGCATTCAAGGTACGGTTCACCGCCCAGACGCTGGCGAAGGGACCGAAATAATCACCCTTTCGCGCGCGGGCGCCTCTGTGTTTCGAAATCTGCGATGCCCAATGATCGCCCGAAAGAAAAATATAAGGGAACGATTTGTCGTCGCGCATCAGCACGTTGAAGCGCGGCTTCATCTGCTTGATGTAATTGGTCTCGAGCAGCAGCGCCTCGGTCTCCGTGGCGGTCGAGACGAAAACCATGGAGGCGGTGAGCGCGATCATCCGCGCGATACGGTTCGTATGGCCCGCCGGCCGCAAATAGCTCGCGATGCGCTTGCGGACGCTTTTGGCCTTGCCGACATAGAGAACCTCGCCGTCGGCCGCGATCATGCGATAGACGCCGGGACCGACGGGCGCATGTTTCCAATGCGCCTTGATCGCGGCAACCCCGCGCGCCAGCGAGGCGGGCGCGGTATCCATCGCCTCGAGGATGCCGCTGGCGGCGTCGGCCACATCTTCGCTAACCACGCCGACATTCTCCTGCGGCGCGGTGCGATCTTTCTGATCAGGGTCCGTGGGGAGGCGGGACTGGCTCATATTCGAGATTTAGGCCGCCGCACCCTGCGGCGAAAGTGCCCAAGCCGCTTTCCCCGCGGAATCCGCAAGGGCGGACCCACGCCTCCCTCTCTGGACCTCGCGCGGGATTCGGTTTAGCTCTTGCCTCGTCCGCGGCTGCCCCGATCAAGGCGGGCCGAACCCCGGCCGGTAAAAGCTGGCCCATGGACGATTAAATGGACCATCGAGGGGACATGGATCGCAGTTTTTTTAGGCCAGGATTGGAAACAGCCTCAGGCGACAGTCCTGAAGTCGGTGAAGGCCCGAGACAGCCATCCCAGGATGAGCGTGCAGCCAAGCGGCATGCGAACTGCCGTGGCCCTTTCAACCATGATCTTCCCCACTTTGGTCTTCTCCGCCGACTGGGCGGCAGCGGCTTTGCATTCGCCTCATTCTGCTTGCTCGCCGGTTGCGTCGACGGCTATGTCGCGGCACAAGCGCCGCAAGTTCCACCGCCTCAACCGAGCAATATGGCACGCCGCGAAGGCGTGAGCCCGAGTGGGGCGACGGTGGCAGTGGCGAGCTTCGCCGGCGGGCCGGACGGCATGCGCGACCGCTTCATCATCGCCTTCGATGACGCCGCCAGGACCCAAGATATCGTCATGGCCACGCCTGAAGCGGCAGATTACCACGTCCGCGGCTATTTGAACGCCGTGCCGGAAGGCGACGGCACCGCCGTCACTTATGTCCTCGACATTTTCGATGCCAACAAGCACCGCACGCAGCGGGTGGAAGATCAAATCCTGCTCAAAGCCAAAGCGGCCGATCCCTGGTCCGTCGTCGACGCCAGCGCTGTTTCGGCCGTCGCGGCGAAAAGCGCCGCGGCGCTTGCCGCCGTGCTCACCAATACGCCCGAGGCCATTGTCGCCGCTGCCCATACGAACCCCGCAAATGCGGGCACGCTGGCGCCCGCCGCAGCACATGCTGAGGAGGATGGCCGCACCATTGTCGCGGCGACGCCTCCGGTCGGCCCGCCCACCGCCGGGGGCCTCGGAAGCCTTGCCCTCCATTAGCAAACCCGACCACAGTTGCGCGCTTTGACTTTCCCTAGATTTCCGCTCCCGCGCTTGCGGCAGCCCCAGCAGGCCCATCTATTCTATTCAACCAACAGGGGACAGACCATGAAACTTTCGCCGATCGTCGCCACAACCGGCTTCCTTGCCATGCTGTTTGCTTCGACTGCTGCACTTGCCGATCCACTCGGCGAATGGCGGGTTGCGGACGGCACTGCCATAGTCCGCATCAAACATTGCGGCGCAGCTTTTTGCGGCTATATCGCGACGACCGCATCGGCGCCGGGGAAGGACGACAAGAACCCGGATCCGAGCAAGCGCGGCCGTTCCGTGATTGGCCTCGAGGTCATAATCGATATGAGGGCGGCGGGTAAAAACCTCTGGAATGGCGCAACTTATAATGCAGAAGATGGACAAATCTATTCAGCCTCTATGTGGCTGAGCGACGAGAAAAGCCTCAATATCAAGGGCTGCGCTCCCGGCGGCGGCATGTGCGGCTCGGAAGTTTGGTCGCGGGTGCGATGAATGCAACATGGCAGCAAGCGAGCGCCGCGGCTCGGACGCGGCGCGATGACATCTGAATGGCCTGCGCGATGAAGATTCTGTCCGGCAATTCCAATCGCGCGCTGACCGAAGCCATCGCCGCCTATATCGGCGTGCCTCTGACCAAGTGCCAGGTCCGCCGCTTTGCCGATATGGAGGTCTTCGTCGAAATCCAGGAGAATGTCCGCGGCCAGGACACATTCATCGTCCAGTCGACCTCCTTCCCCGCCAATGACCATCTCATGGAGGTTCTGATCATGGCCGATGCGTTGCGCCGGGCCTCGGCACGGCGGATCACCGCAGTCATTCCTTATTTCGGCTATGCACGGCAAGACCGCAAGCCCGGCCCGCGCACGCCGATCTCGGCCAAGCTCGTGGCCAATATGATCACCCATGCGGGGGCGGATCGAGTGCTGACTGTCGATCTCCACGCCGGCCAAATCCAAGGCTTCTTCGATATTCCGACCGATAATCTCTTCGCGGCGCCGGTGATGGTGCGCGACATCAAGGAAAGGATGCCGCTCGACAATCTGATGGTCGTCTCGCCCGATGTCGGCGGCGTCGTGCGCGCAAGGGCGCTCGCCAAACGCATCGATGCGCCACTCGCCATCGTCGACAAGCGACGCGAGCGCGCCGGCGAATCGGAAGTCATGAATGTGATCGGCGATGTATCCGGCAAGACCTGCCTGCTCGTCGACGACATCGTCGATTCGGGCGGCACTCTCTGCAACGCCGCCGATGCGCTGTTGCGGGAGGGCGCCAAGGAGGTCCGCGCCTATATCACCCATGGCGTGCTCTCGGGCGGTGCCGTGGCACGCATCGCCTCCTCGCATCTCAAGGAGCTCGTGGTGACCGACACGATCCATCCGACCGAAGCGGTGCGCATCTCGAACAACATCCGCGTCATTTCGATCGCGCCGCTGATCGGCGAGGCGATCGCCCGCACGGCGAAGGAAGAAAGCGTCTCGAGCCTGTTCGATTGAGGTATTTTAGGATGCGCATGTCTTAGGATGCGGACGTCGGCCACGGCCGACCTGCAGCGCCGATCCGCATCAAAACACCATGCCATGCCTGCGGCTTCATTCGGCGAGGATCGATCTCAAATAATCCCCATAGCCGCTTTTCATGAGGCTCACGATCAGCCGTTCGAGCGCTGCGGCATCGATCCAGCCGTTTCGATAGGCGATCTCTTCGGGGCAGGCGATGCGCTGGCCCTGCCGCTGCTCGATCGCCCGCACATATTCGGAAGCTTCGACGAGCGAATTGGCGGTGCCCGTATCGAGCCAAGCAAAGCCGCGGCCGAGCCGCTCCACCGTCAATTCGGATCTTTCCAGATAGATCTTGTTCAGATCGGTGATTTCGAGTTCGCCGCGCGCCGACGGCTTGAGAGAGGCGGCGATTTCGACGGCCTGCGCGTCATAGAAATAGAGACCCGTGACCGCCCAATTCGATTTCGGCTGCTGCGGTTTTTCTTCAAGCGAGATCGCGCGCCCGAAGGAATCGAAGGCGACGACGCCGTAACGCTCCGGGTCGCGGACATGGTAAGCGAAGATCGTCGCGCCCTTCGTGCGCTCGGTCGCCGGCCGCAAAGCCTCGATGAGCCCATGGCCATAAAATATATTGTCGCCGAGCACGAGGACGGAGGTCCGACCGGCAGCAAAATCGGCGCCGATGATATAGGCTTGCGCCAGTCCGTCCGGCTTCGGCTGCTCAGCATAGCTGAGCGCCAAACCCCATTGCGAACCGTCGCCGAGCAGCCTTTGAAACAAGGGCAGATCGCGCGGCGTCGAGATGATGAGAATTTCGCGCACGCCGGCGAGCATCAGCGTGCTCAAAGGATAATAGATCATCGGCTTGTCATAGACCGGCAGAAGCTGCTTCGAGACTGCTAAGGTCATCGGATGAAGCCTGGTGCCGCTCCCGCCGGCGAGGATGATGCCGCGCAAATTCATTTGCGTTCCTTCAATGCACGTTCTTCCAATGCGCGTTCCTGCAAAGGCGCGACGAGCCGGTCGAGGCAGGCTTCGAGCGATGGGCGCCAATCCGGCAGCCTCAGGCCGTAAGTCGAATGAAGCTTTTGCGGGTCGAGCCGCGAGTTTTTGGGCCGCTGCGCCGGGGTCGGATAGTCTTGTGTCGTGATGCGGTCCACCCGCACGGGCGCCCGCCCGCGACGCGCGGCGCCAGCGAAAACCGCCTCCGCGAAATCCGCCCAGCTCGCCTCGCCGCCTCCCGGCGCATGAAAAATGCCGCGCAATTCCGGCGCATCAGGCTTTGCGACAAGCTTAGCTGCGGCGGCGAGAATCACATCGGCAAGATCGGGCGCATAGGTCGGCGAGCCAAATTGGTCGGCGATGACGCCAATCGAAGCGCGTGTTTCGCCCAGGCGCAGCATGGTGCGGACGAAATTCTGAGCCGTCGCGCTATAGACCCAGGCGGCTCGCAAAATGACATGATCCGCGCAAGCTTCCGCGACCGCGCGCTCGCCGGCAAGCTTCGAGCGGCCATAGGCACAAAGCGGTGCGGTCGCATCATCCTCGCGGTAAGGCTGCGCGGCCTGCCCGTCGAAGACATAATCCGTCGAAATCTGGATGATCGGGATGCCAGCGACTTTCGCCGCGCGTGCGACCCGGCGCGCCCCCTCCGCATTGATCTCCATCGCAAGATCGGGCTCCGATTCGGCGCGGTCGACAGCCGTGTAAGCCGCCGTATTGACGATGACATCGCAAGCCGCCGCCTCGACCGTGCGTGCAATACTGTCCGCGTCGAGAAGATCGCAGTCCGGCCGCGCCAGCGTAACGACATCAACGGAACGCATCGGGCCGCGCTCGACAAGAGAATGGACCAATTGTCCGGTTCGCCCGGTGACGCCGATCCGCAGCATGGCCGCCTACCAAAAGGGTGAATCGAGATCGGCGAGACGCGGCTGCCGACGATCCTTGTCCGATAAAGTCGCGGCTTCTGCCGTCACCGGCCAGGCGATGCCAAGGGCCGGATCGTCCCAGGCAAGACCATGGTCGTGCTCGGGTGCATAATAGTTCGAGACCTTGTAGAGGACTTCCGTATCGCGCTCGATCGTGCAGAAGCCATGCGCGAAGCCGATGGGGACAAACATCTGCTTGAAATTTTCGGCCGAAAGTTCGATCGCGAAATGCTGCCCGTAAGTCGGCGAGGACCGGCGAAGGTCGACCGCCACATCGAGAATCCCGCCTTTGAGGACACGGATGAGCTTGTCCTGCGCAAAGGGCGGCGACTGAAAATGCAGCCCGCGAATGGTCCCGGCGGCTGCGGAACGCGACTGATTATCCTGCACGAAATCGACCGCTATGCCTCCTTGCAAAAAACTCTCGCGGTTATAGGTCTCGGAAAAAAAGCCGCGCGAATCCCTAGTTTTTTTCGGGACGATCACTTTGACGCCTTCGAGCGTCGTGGTCTCGATCATCAAGAGCTGATCCTTCGATCATGAAAAAATCCGCAAAGACATCACGTCACGCGCAGAGCCCGAGACGTTCGCCACCATATGTCCCGGAACGGATCGCCGTCCACCAAGCGACATTGGCGAGATACCAAGCGATGGTCTTGCGCAGGCCCGATTCGAAATTTTCGCGCGGGCGCCATCCCAATTCCCGTTCGACCTTGCTGCAATCGATGGCGTAGCGCAGATCATGCCCTGGCCGGTCGGTGACGAAAGTGACGAGATCACGCCGCTTCCCGCCATTCGGCGAAATCTCATCCATAATGTCGCAAATTGCATGCACGACATCGATGTTGCGCCGCTCACTGCGACCACCGATGTTGTAATTCTGGCCGGGAACGCCGCGCGCAGCGACGAGCAACAATGCCTCGGCATGGTCCTCAACGAAGAGCCAATCCCTGATATTCGCGCCGCGCCCATAGACCGGCAAAGACTTGCCTTCGAGCGCGTTGAGAATGGTCAAGGGAATGAGCTTTTCGGGAAATTGGCACGGGCCATAATTGTTCGAGCAATTGGTCACAATGGTCGGCAGGCCGAATGTGTGGTGCCAAGCACGCACCAGATGATCGGACCCCGCTTTGCTCGCCGAATAGGGCGAGTTCGGCGCATAGGCCGTCGCTTCACAAAAGGCGCCATCGGCCCCGAGCGAACCGTAGACCTCATCCGTCGAAATATGGATGAAGCGAAATTTTTCGCGCGCTGTGCCCGTGAGCTCGCTCCAATAGGCGCGCGTGGCTTCGAGCAGGCTGAAGGTCCCGACGAGATTGGTCTGGATGAAATCCGCGGGCCCGTCGATCGAACGATCGACATGGCTTTCGGCAGCGAGATGAAGAATGCAGTCGGGCTCAATTTCGGCGAGCAGCGCCGCGACCGCACGCCCGTCGCAGATATCGCCGCGCCGAAAGGTCAGGCGCGGATGGGAGAGAATATCCGCGAGCAACTCGAGATTTCCGGCATAAGTCAGCTTATCGAGGACACAGACATCATGATCCGTGTCAGAGATGATTTTTCGGACGACCGCAGAGCCGATAAAGCCGGCGCCCCCCGTCACAAGATAGCGAAACTGCACCGTGCGACACCACGTCCTTAACAATAGCGCCGAGATTTAACCCGGGGCCGGATTGTGCGCAAGCCGGCGCTCTGCCGGGCGGCGCGCCGCGGCAATGAACAGCGGCCGCAGCAAGCGTGCGAAGACCAGGACGGCTCCGGTGGCGAGCACGAACCAGGCCGGCCGCACCGCATAGGAAAAATCGAGATTGGCGGAAAGAATCATGAGCATCGGAGCACCTGTCTTATAGGAATACCAAAGCGCTTCCCCGCAAGCCGTTGCGAAAGCCGCAGCGACCGCGAGAACGACAAGCGCGGGCGCGGCGAGATCGCCGAACAAGCGGCGCGCCAGCCTTTCGCCGAGGAGCAGCGCAAAAATCCCGCCCATGATGATCGGCTCGCTCACATCGAGCTTGGACTGCATGAAGAAATGCACCGTCCCGAGCGCCGCGATCGCATAGACGCTTTTATGCAAAATGCTCCAGCGGCGTGAGCCGAGCCGGCGGAGCATCGAATCGGTCGAGGTCACGCCGAGGATGCTGAGGCCGCAAAGCGCGACAAACCCGATCGTAAGATAGATGCGCCGCACGATCTCGGACGCGATATGCGGCAGGTTGCCATGCTGGTCGAGACCATAAAGCGTGAGATGCAGCAGCGCATAGAAGAGCACCGAGAGGCCGAGCATGCGCCTGATGCCGGCCAGCCGGCTAAGCCGCGTGGCATAGCGCAAAGGCGTCACCGCCAGAGTGGCGGCAAGCAGGCGCACCGCCCAGAGGCCGGATTGATGGATGGCCTCAGTGACCGGACGCGGCCCGAGGGTCTGCGCGGCGGCTTCGATCAAAAGCCAGAGAGCCGGCGCCAGCACCAGCAGAAAAACGATCAGCCGCAGCAGCGAAAACTGCCCCGTCCGATCGCACCAAGGGTAAGCTGAGGCGCGCATTTCGGTCTTTCCTGCCCCTATCCCTCCTCTCCTACGAACTCCGGCTGCCGATTGTTTCATCGCCGATTGTCACGAGGATGTGAGAGCCGGTTCCGGGGCTGGCTATGAAGAGCGGCAAGAAGAGAGGCTGAGCGCGATACCGCAGGCACATCTTGCGCTTAACTGCCGTCACGGCCCCGCCAGGGAATGCCGCCGCCAAGCGCCTGGTAGAGCGTGACGGCGGCCTGGAAATACGCGAGACGCGCCTGGGACAGCGTGTCGAGGGTCGTAAACAATGTCTGCTCGGTTTGGAGCAGGGTGACGTAATCGATCGTCCCGGCGCGCAATTGCTGCTCGGCGAGATCAAAGGCCTTGCGCGAGGCCACGAGCGATAGTTGCAGCGCGACTTCCTCGCGGCGCGTTTCGCGCACGGCGACGAGCGCCTTCTCCACGTCCGAAAAGGCCGAGACGACGGCCTTGCGGTAGCCTGCCAAAAGCTCTTCCTGCACGCCTTTCTGCTGATCGAAAGTAGCGAGCAGCAGGCCGCCGTCGAAAATCGGCTGAGTCAGGCCCGCGGCGACCGAATAGAGGCCGGCTTGTGGCGTGAATAAGGTTTGCAGCGCCGAACTCGCGAAGCCGCCTTGACCGGTCAATGCAATCTGCGGAAAGAAGGCGGCACGGGCGGAGACGAGATTGGCATGCGCCGACAAGAGCTGCGCCTCGACGGATTGAACATCCGGACGCTGCAGCAGAATCTGCGACGGCAGGCCCGGCGCGATGCTGGGCATGTGGAGGTGAGTCAAGGATGTCGCAGCAATGCTCAGGCGCTGCGGCGGCTCGCCGAGCAGCAGGGCCAGCGCGGCAATGTTTTGATCGGCTGTTTCCTGCAAGGGCGGGATCGACGCCAAAAGATTGTCGACGAGAGCTTCCTGCTGGGCGACATTGAGCGCATTCGCCGTGCCATAAGTGGCGCGATCCTTGATGAGTTTGAGAATTCCCGTCGCGTCCTTGAGGTCTTGCCGCGCATAGGCGATGCGTTCGCGCGCGCCGAGGATGGCGAAATAGGTTGTGGCAGCGGAAGAGATCGCGGTGAGCATGACGGTGTCGCGATCGTAGCGGCGATAGTTCGCTGTCGCGACGGCCGCTTCGAAGGCCGCGCAATTCTTGCCCCACAAATCGACGACATAGCTCGCATTAAACAAGGATGAATAAACCGTCTGCGGCCCGGCGCCGAGCGTAAGATTGAGGCTTTTCGTGACCGAATCACCAGCCGTGAGGCTGGGCAGAAGGGCGGCGCCGACGACGCGCGCTGCGGCATCCGCCTGAATGATTCGCGCCACCGCGGCGGCAATGTCGAAATTGCTTGTCGCGGTCGCCTCCATCAGCCGGTCGAGTTCGGCCGATCGAAACCCGGTCCACCAATCGGCTTGGGGCGACGGCGCTTCATGCCCGCTGCCGCCGGCGCGGTAGCTGGCCGGCACGTCGAGCGCCGGATTGGGCACATCGGCGGAGGGGATGCAGCCGCAAAGCGTCAAAGCCAACATCACAATCCCAGAACCGCACCGGAAGGATGCGGCTCTCCCAAGGGAGGCGGAGATCGGAAGCCGGTGCTCTATGATCTTCATACGCGAGACCGAACTCCACTCCTGGTCCGACGGCCTATGCCCTCGGGCCTTGCCCCTGCGTGCCGACAAGGCGCGCTGAGCCGACCGATTCCGGCTCAGCGAGCCAGGGACGGCGTCGGTACCCGACGTGTCGCCGGCGGCCGCCCGAATTCATCGCTTGCGCCTGCCGACAATGATGATGATCGGCCGGCCTCTGGCAGATATCCATTTTTTAATGTTTTGGGCAATGCACGGATGTGTCAATAGCGCAGGCGATGCTGGCGGACCGGTGATCGGGGCATCGGCGGCCTAGAGCGGGATTTAGGAAAAGTGGGAGCCGGCTTTCCGGCGCAATCAAGTTGACGCAGATTGCTCGAACTTGATCGCATGTCCCGCTCTAAATAACGGGAATCGATCACGTTTCTAAAGACATCGGATATATCCGATGTCTCCATCATGACCTTGGATTGGTTCAATCCAAAGTCACCGTGATCTTGCGCAGCATCGCCGGCAGGCTCGGTAACCTAACGATCGCACCAATTCTTGACTTAACCGTTCAAAATGGAGAGGGTCCCGGCCGTCCGGCCAGAGCCCCAGCCCCTCATGCGCAGCTATTTAGACTTTGAGAAGCCTGTCGCCGAACTCGAATCCAAAATCGAGGAACTGCGGTCCTTCGCAACCGGGGACGAGTCCGGCGCCATCGGCGAGGAACTGACGAAGCTCGAGATCCGCGCAGCGAAGGCGCTCGCCGAGCTTTATGCCAATCTCAGCCCTTGGCAGAAGACACTCGTTGCACGTCACCCGCAGCGGCCGCACTGCAGCAACTATATCGCCCGCCTGTTCACCGATTTCACGCCTTTGTCCGGCGACCGGCTCTTCGGCGAGGACGCGGCGATCGTCGGCGGCTTCGCCCGCTTTCGCGGCACGCCCGTCTGTGTGATCGGCCAGGAAAAAGGCTCCGACACCGAGTCTCGTCTGCGCCATAATTTCGGCATGGCGCGACCGGAGGGCTATCGCAAGGCGGTACGGCTGATGGATCTCGCCGATCGTTTCGGCCTGCCCGTCATTTCCCTCGTTGATACGGCGGGTGCCTTTCCAGGGATCGAAGCGGAGGAGCGCGGCCAAGCCGAGGCAATCGCGCGGTCCACTGACAAAACGCTGTCGCTCGGCGTCGCCAATGTCGCCGTCATCCTCGGCGAAGGCGGCTCCGGCGGCGCTATAGCGATTGCGAGCTGCAACCGCGTCCTGATGCTGGAACATGCGATCTACACCGTCGCCTCGCCGGAAGCCTCCGCCTCGATCCTTTGGCGCGACACGACGAAGGCGCAAGAAGCCGCCACCAATATGAAGATCACTGCCCAGGACCTCTTCAAATTCGGGCTGATCGATGTGATCGTTCAGGAGCCTTTGGGCGGCGCGCATCGCGATCCCGCTGCCGCCATTTCTGCTGCCGGTGACGCCATCGCCACAGCGCTGGAAGGGCTCGGCAATCTGTCGCCGGACGCGCTGCGCGAGGCGCGCGCCAACAAATTTTTGGCGATGGGGCGGAAGGTCTGATCCGCGCCGCCTGAAGATTTCGGAGGGCGCCAGCGCCGATTCGAGCGCAAATCGGCAACCGCTCAATAGCTGCCCGCTCAATAGGCAGCCGCGACCCGGCCAGCAACGCCTTCAAAAGCCCCCTCGGCAAGCTCGCAATAAAGCAACCGTTCCGGATCGACGGGTCCGACGAAGCTGAGCCGGCCTTCCGGCACCGGCTTGAACCCCATCCGCCCGTAATAGGCCATGTCGCCGACGAGCAGGACGAGCCGGTGGCCGGCCGCTCGCGCCGCTTCGAGCGATTTCATCACCAGTGCCTCGCCGATGCCGCCCGACCGAAACGCCGGCTCGACGCTGAGCGGGCCAAGGAGCAGCGCCGGCCGATCGCCGCAAAGGATCGGCGTCATGCGATTGGCGCCGACCAGCAGCGTGCCGACGCGGGCGACGTAAGAGAGATGATAATCCGGCGGAACGCCTTCGCGCAGACGATAAGCGGAGCGGGCGAAGCGGCCTGGTCCGAAGGCGCGCTCGTCGAGCTTTTCGATCGCGGCATGGTCCGCCGGCACTTGCGGCGCGAGAACGAGCGAGAGATCGGCCATGATTTTCTGCCCTAGCATCGCGGCGCCAGCGATGTCCAGGTGGAGCAGGCAATGCTCGCCCGGACGCGGGGCATCATCGAGGATTGTTTCGCATGAGCGCCAGCCGCCCGTCTCCCCGCAAGCGAACCGATGCGGGGAGCGGTAAGGAGAGGGGCCGGGTGATTAGCTTCCAACATCGCGGCCAATCCCCTCGCCCCTCACCCAGCCTCTCCCCATTTCGCTTGCGCTCATGGGGAGAGGGGCGCTCCCTCACCAAAGCTCGGACACCGGCGCGCCGCGCAAAACCTCGTCGATGCGCGCCCGCGTCGCCCGCGTCGCATTCACCGGCAGAGCGTCGATAGGAAAGAACCGCGCTTCAGCGATTTCGAGATCCGGCACATGCGCCGGCCGGCAGCGAAAATCAGCGATCACATAGCAGGCTACATGATCGCGGCGCGAGTCGATGGGGTTGAAGAAGAACCCATGCAAGAGCGGCGCGCCGAGGATCTCGACGCCGGTCTCTTCGGCGAGTTCGCGGGCGAGCGCCGCCGGCGCCGACTCACCGGCCTCGACGCCGCCGCCGGGCAGATACCAGCCGGCGACATAGGTGTGGCGGACGAGAAGGACGTGATCGGCGCGCCCGTCGCGGCGGTCGACGACAAGCCCACGCACGCCAAGCCGCAGCGGCCGAGCCAGAGTTTTCGCTTGCCCCGCGAGCCTTGCCAGCCAGCGTAAACCGACAGCCATGCATTCACCCTTGTTATGGCAGCCCGCCAGTTTTGCCGGACCGCCTCCGGTTTGCTTTAATTGGAAGGATTCAAAAGTACTGGAACCCGGCGCCTGCTTTAGCTACAGCATGTGGCCGAAAGGCTGAGAGATTTTTGCGCCGGAACATTGAGCAAAGGAGCTTGCCTTGAAGAATTTTTCGCAGCTTGACGAGAGGGAAATTCTCGCCGTCGCGATCGATTCCGAGGATGACGACCATCGCGTCTATATGTCCTTTGCCGAGGATCTGCGCGATCGCTATCCGGCGACCGCCGCTCTGTTCGAAAGCATGGCCAAGGTCGAGGCGACGCATCATGACGCGCTTCTGCGCGCCTATCAGCAGAAATTCGGCCCCAATGTCCTGCCGATCCGCCGCACTGACGTGCGCGGCTTCGTGAAACGGCGCCCGGTCTGGCTCGTCCGCAATCTGCCGATCGACGCGATCCGCCGCGAAGTGGAGGTGCGCGAAGCGGAGTCCTATGGCTTCTACCATAAGGCGGCCGAGCAGGCGAAGGACCCGGAGATTCGCAAGCTGCTGAACAATCTCGCCGCCGTCGAGCAGGGCCATGAGGCGCTTGCTTCCGAGATCGAGGCCCAGGTCGTGCCGAAGACCGAGCGCGAGAAGGAAAGCGAGATCAACCGGCGGATGATCGTCCTGCAATATGTGCAGCCGGGCCTCGCGGGGCTGATGGACGGATCGGTGTCGACGCTCGCGCCGCTCTTCGCCGCGGCCTTCGCCACCCACAATACCTGGTCGACCTTTCTCGTCGGCCTCGCCGCCTCGATCGGCGCCGGCATCAGCATGGGATTTGCCGAGGCTTTGTCCGACGACGGCTCGCTGACCGGTCGCGGCGCGCCTCTGCTGCGCGGCATCATCTGCGGCCTCATGACGGCGCTCGGGGGCCTGGGCCATTCTCTGCCCTATCTCGTGCCGAACAGTTTGCCCAACGCTTTTCTGATCGCGACAGGCATAGCCGGCGCCGTGGTCTTCGTCGAGCTCTGGGTCATCGCCTGGGTACGGGCGCATTATATGGATACGCCGTTCTTGCAAGCGGTCTTTCAGATCGTGCTCGGCGGCGTCATCGTGCTCGGCGCCGGCATTCTCATCGGCGCCGCTTGACCCGAGCATGATCCCGAAAAGTTGGCTCGACTTTTCGGATAAGATCATGCGGCAGAAAAAGAGTAGGAGTCGTGACCGCCTGCATGAGCTTGACCCTCGCCCATTTGTCGGATGCGCATATCGGCCCTCTGCCGCAGCCGCGGCGGCATGAGCTCCTCGGCAAAAGGCTCACCGGCTATCTCAACTGGACGCGGGCCCGCGCCCATATCCATGACATGGGTGTGCTGACCGCCCTCGTCGCCGACCTGAAGGCGCAGCACCCGGACCATATCGCCATGACCGGCGATATTCTGAACATCGGCTTGAAAGCGGAATATCCCTTGGCCCGCGCTTGGCTCGAAACGCTCGGCTCGCCGCAGGAGGTGAGCTTTGTTCCCGGCAATCACGATGCCTATGTGAAAGGGACGATGCCGGATCTCGCGGCGACTTTCGCGCCTTGGACGAAAGGCGATGGGGGCGAGACCTCCTATCCCTATCTGCGGCTGCGCGGCAACGTGGCGCTCATCGGCCTCTCCTCAGGCGTGCCGACGCCCCCCTTCATCGCCTCCGGCCGGCTCGGACGGCAGCAATGCGAGGCCGCCGCGAAACTGCTCGCCGAGGCGGGCCGCGCAGGCTACGTCCGCGTCGTCATGATCCATCATCCGCCGCACAAAGGCGGCGCCGCGCTCGGGCGGGCGCTGAGCGATGCGGAAGATTTCGAGGCCGTGATCCGCCGCATCGGCGCGGAGCTGATCATCCACGGCCACAACCATCGGCATTCGGTCGCCCATATGGAAGGTCCCGATCGGCCGGTGCCGGTCGTCGGCGTCGCCTCGGCTTCCGCGATCCGCGGCACGCCGGAGCACCGCGCCGGCTATCATATTTTCGAGATCGACGGCACGACGAAGGAGCCTCGCATCAGGGCGCGCGCCCGCGGCATTGGCCCGGAAGGGCGGACGGAGATCCGCGATCTCGGGCCGATCGCGCTATAGTGCCTGATGACGGCGTGCTGCGATTCAGGAATGGTGCGAACGATTGGGCGCTTATCCTTCCCCATCGCAAGTCGGCTGTTGCCGACTTGCGCATCTAAAATGCCCAACTCGGTCAAGCCCGAGTTGGGCTGGGGAAGGTGGCAGCGAAGCAGCGCTTCGCTGACGGATGGGGTTGTGGTTAGGCGGAGACACCCCGCCCGCCCCGCTTCGCGAGGCACCCTCCCCTGAAGGGGAGGGAATGCGGCGCCCTATCCTCCGAGCTTCGCCTTCACTGCCGCGCTTGCGCTCGCGAAATCCATGCGGCCTGCATATTTGCCCTTGAGCAGGCCGATCACCTTCCCCATCTCCTTGATCGAGGTGGCGCCGGCCTCGGCAATGGCGGCGGCGATGGCGGCATCGACCTCGGTCGCGCTCAAAGCTTGCGGCAGAAAGCTCTGGATGATCGCGATCTCCTCGCGCTCCTGGGTCGAGAGATCGGTGCGGCCGGCCTTTTCATAGATTTCGGCGGATTCCTGCCGGCTCTTCACCAGCTTCTGGAGCAGCGCGAGAATGTCCTCATCGGAGACGGTCTTGCCCTGCCCTCGCGCCTCAATATCCTTGTCTTTGAGGCCGGCATTGATCATCCGGATGGTCGCGACGCGGCGTTTGTCGCCGGCCTTCATCGCCAGTTTGAGTTCTGCATTGAATCGGTCGCGCATGAGCGCCTCCTAAGCTCCGTTTGGAAGAGTTGACAAAGGAGAGTTGGGATTGACCCCGGTCCTGCTTCTCCTTAGAGCATGCTTCACTAAGGACACAGCCGGATAAAAGGCGCCCGATAAGGTGGCCAGTCCTTAAACATCGCAGAGACGATCATCTCCGAACCGCGTTTCCAACCCGTCGCCGGCCGGCGCATGGCGAAAACAGGCTGCGAGCAAGCATAGAGGGTAAGGGTGTAGTGCGCGCATGACGCAGGATCAAGACCAACAACAAAGCTGCGGCTGGACCGTTCCCGTCACGACGGCGCTTCTCGTTCTCGCTGACGGCACGGTAATCGAAGGTTTTGGCCTTGGCGCCATTGGCGAAGCCGTCGGCGAAGTCTGCTTCAACACGGCCATGACCGGCTATGAGGAAATCCTCACCGATCCTTCCTATGCCGGGCAGATCGTCACCTTCACCTTTCCCCATATCGGCAATGTCGGCACCAATGAAGAGGACATCGAGACGGTCAATCTCGCTTCCACCTCCGGCGTGCGCGGCATCGTCGTGCATGCGCCGATCACCGATCCTTCGAACCATCGCGCGACGCGCCATCTCGACCAATGGCTGAAGAGCCGCGGCATCATCGGGCTTTGCGGCATCGATACGCGCGCACTGACCATCCGCATTCGCGAAAAGGGCATGCCCAATGCGGTGATCGCCTATTCGCCCGATGGCATATTCGATCTGCCGGCGCTGAAGGCGAAAGCGGCGCAATGGCCGGGGCTTGAGGGCATGGACCTCGTACCTATGGTCACCACCGCGCAGAGATTTTCCTGGGACGAGACGGCGTGGGACCCGGAGCATGGCTATGGCCGGCAGACCGAACCGAAATATCATGTCGTCGCCATCGATTATGGCGTGAAGCGCAACATATTGCGGCTTCTGGCCGATGCCGGCTGCGCCGTCACCGTGGTGCCGGCGACGACCTCCGCCGCCGAGATTCTGGCGCTCGCGCCCGACGGAATCTTTCTCTCGAACGGGCCGGGCGATCCGGCCGCGACCGGCGTCTATGCCGTGCCGGTCATCAAGGATCTAATCGATCGCAAAATCCCGACCTTCGGGATTTGCTTGGGCCATCAGATGCTGGCGCTCGCGATCGGCGCGAAGACCATAAAGATGCGCCAGGGCCATCACGGCGCCAACCATCCGGTGAAGGATTTTACGACCGACAAGGTCGAGATCGTCTCGATGAACCATGGCTTTGCGGTCGATCGCGACACGCTGCCCAATTTCGCCAAGGAGACGCACCGCTCGCTCTTCGACGGTTCGAATTGCGGCATCGCGCTGACCGACCGGCCGGCCTTTTCCGTGCAGCATCATCCAGAGGCCTCGCCGGGGCCGAGGGATAGCCATTATCTCTTCCGCAGGTTTGTGGAGATGATGGAGAAGGCGAAGGCAGGAGAGACGGCCACGCCATAGTTCGACGCCGGAGCAAATCTTGGTATAGAGCTTCCAGGATAGGCGGAGTCGAACCATGCTCGAATCTTTCTCGCACGCTCGGTGCCTTGGCCCGATCATTTTTCTCGTTCTGATGGCCCTGCCGGCCAGCGCTTTCGCGGCCGATGCGGCGAAGGGCGAGATCATCGCTAAGCGTTGGTGCGCCACCTGTCACCAAGTCTCGCCCGACCAGAAACCTGTCAATTCGGACGTGCCGAGTTTTGTATCGATCTCCCGTCAGAAAAAGCTCACCTCGAAAGTGCTCACCGACTTCCTGAGCACCCCGCATCCGAAAATGCCGGACATGCATCTCTCGCGCAGCGAGATCGCCGACGTCGTGGCTTATATCGAGAGCCTCGGTCGGTGAGGCCGAATTGACCCAGCTTGTGATGCGGAGCCGGTCGTTTGAGCCGGCGCGGCATCATCCGGAAGCTTTGCCGGGCGCGCGCGACAGCCTTTGTCTCTTCCGCAGATTTGGGGAGATGATGGAGAGGCCGCGGGAATGAACGACAGAATGAACTTCAAATCAATAGGGGAGGCTGCGACCATGCGTGCGTTCAAAACGACGTTGCTGGCATGGGGGATTCTTTTCTTATTCGCCGCCCAGGGTAGTGCTCAACAAGTACATAACATAGTTTGCAACAAAATCACGCTATCGTGGACTCGTGACGGGCAGTTTGCTGTAATCAACGCCTACAATGGTTGTCCGGAAGCTCCTATGTACGTGGCGGTATGCATAACCTTTAAAGACGGAAGAAAGCAGGCTCTCCAAACCGTTGGTCCAGTTCCTTACGGTCAAACAAAGCCGATTACTATTGGTTTACCGAAGGATATAAGTGAGAGGGCTCCAGTGCGCTGGGCGGCATGGAGTTCTGATACCTAGTGACCCCTGCAGATAGGAAAGCACCAAAGAGACGGCGAGCGCTGCTCTGAGCGTGCCTCGAAAAGCCCAAATTAGGGCACTAGCTTTTTGAACTTTCCTTGACGCCGCGGCGCCGTGCGCCTAATAACGCCTATTCTCGCAAGAGATGTCTTGTTCAAAACCGACCGGCCCCAGAGGCTTGGCGGTTCCCGTCCGGCAGCGCGTTGCGCCCCCGGGCGCGTTTTGCGTTGGGGATGGTGTAACCCTCTCCCTCTGGGAGAGGGTATACGCCCAGTCCAACCCGACGCATAAAAGTCGAAGATGAAGCGCTTGCTCGGGGCTTCCTCCCGAGCCGAAGGATGAAAATATGTTCGAAGGGCTTTCGGAAAAGCTCTCTTCAATTCTGGACGGCCTGACCCGCCGCGGCACGCTCTCGGAAGCCGATGTGGATCTCGCGCTCCGCGAGGTGCGGCGCGCGCTGCTCGAAGCCGATGTCGCGCTCGATGTCGTGCGCTCCTTCGTCGACAAGGTGCGCTCGCGCGCCATCGGCGCCAATGTCGTCAAATCGGTGACGCCCGGCCAGATGGTCATCAAGATCGTCAATGACGTTCTGGTCGAGACCTTGGGGACGGCCGGCGAGCCGATCGATCTCGATGCGCCGCCGCCCGTCGCGATCATGATGGTCGGGCTTCAGGGCGCCGGCAAGACGACGACGACGGCGAAGATCGGCAAGCGCCTCGCCGAGCGGATGAAGCGCAAGGTTCTGATGGCCTCGCTCGACGTGAAACGGCCGGCGGCGCAGGAGCAGCTCGCCGTGCTCGGCCGCCAGGTCGGCGTCGATACTTTGCCGATCGTCGCCGGCCAGACGCCTGTGCAGATCGCGCGGCGCGCCGAGCAGGCGGCAAGGCTGCAAGGCTATGATGTCGTTCTGCTCGACACGGCCGGACGCACCCATATTGACGAAGCCCTGATGGCCGAAATGGTCGAGATCAAACAGGTCTCGAACCCGCATGAAATCCTGCTCGTCGCCGACAGCCTGACTGGCCAGGATGCGGTGAATCTCGCGAAAAATTTCGATGATCGCGTCGGCATTACCGGCATCGTTCTGACGCGCGTCGACGGCGACGGGCGCGGCGGCGCCGCGCTCTCCATGCGCGCGGTCACCGGCAAGCCGATAAAACTTCTCGGCATCGGCGAAAAAATGGATGCGCTCGAGGATTTCCATCCCGACCGTATCGCCAATCGCATTCTCGGCATGGGCGATATTGTTTCGCTGGTCGAGAAGGCGGCGCAGACGATCGATGCGGAAAAGGCGCAGAAGATCGCCGAGAAGATGCGCAAGGGCAAATTCGATCTCGAAGATTTCGGCGATCAATTGGCCCAGGTGGAAAAGATCGGCGGCCTCGGCGGCATCATGGGCATGCTGCCCGGCGTCGCCAAGATGAAGGATCAGATTGCGTCCGCCAATCTTGACGACCGTATCATCAAGCGCCAGCGCGCCATCATCCTCTCGATGACGCCGGGCGAGCGGCGCAATCCGGATATTCTCAAAGCTTCGCGCAAGAAGCGCATCGCTTCGGGTTCCGGCACCAGAGTCGAGGATGTCAATCGGCTCTTGAAGCAGCATCGGCAGATCGCCGATATGATGAAGCAGATGAGCACTGCCAAGCGCGGGCCGATGGGCAAGATGGCGTCCATGTTCGGCTTGGGCGGCATGGGTGGGATGCCCGGTGGGATGCCCAATGGAATGCCAATGCCGAGCCCGGACGAGCTTGCGGCTTTGCAAAGGCAGATGGGTGAGGTGCCCGGCAAGGCACCGGCCATGCCGGCGAAAGCGCCTGCTTTGCCTACGAACCTCTTCGGCGCCAAGCCGCCGGCGGGTCTTCCTGGCTTGGGCGGCAGCACATTGCCCGGATTGGGCGGCGGCAAGCTGCCCGGCCTCGGCGGCGCGGCCCTGGGCGGCGCGAAGCCGGGGAAGAAGAAATGAGTGCGTTTCAGCCGTCATGGCCGCGCCCGGATCAAGTCCGGGGCGGCCATGACGCTAGACGGTAATCGATTGGTTTGATCGGAAAGGAAACAAAAATGTCTCTAAAGATTCGTCTGTCGCGCGGCGGCGCCAAGAAGCGTCCCTTCTATCGCGTCGTGATCGCCGATTCGCGCTTTCCGCGCGATGGCCGCTTCATCGAGAAGATCGGCATTTTCGATCCTCTGAAGGCGAAGGATGCCGCCGACCGTCTCGTGCTCGATGTCGAAAAGGCGACCGCCTGGATGGCCAAAGGCGCCCAGCCGACCGATCGCGTCGCCCGGCTCCTCGATGGTCTCGGTGTATTGAAGCGCGAGCCGCACAATAATCCCAAGCAAGGCCAGCCGAAGAAGAAGGCGCAGGAGCGCGCCGCGGCGGCGGCCAAAGCGGCCGAAGCTGCGGCCTGATCCATGCCGAAGGACGGCATCCTCGTCGGCCAATTTGGCGCCGCGCATGGCGTCAAAGGCGAGCTGCGGCTCAAATCCTATACGCAGGATCCGGCAGCGATCGGGAGCTATGGCAAGCTTTCTGATGCAAGTGGCGCGCGGTCCTTCGAGATCGAAGCGCTGCGGCCATTGAAGGACGATCTTTTCGTCGCCAAACTCGCCGGGGTCGCCACGCGCGAGGCGGCGGAGAAACTCACCAATGTCGCGCTCTTCCTGCCCCGCGAAGCGCTGCCTGCGGCACAAGAAGATGAATTCTACCATGCCGACCTGATCGGCCTGACCGCCAAGACTGAAGCGGGCGAAGAGATCGGCGAGATTGTCCGGGTCCTGAATTTCGGTGGCGGCGATATGCTCGAAATCGCCCCAAAGAGCGGCGGCGAGACGCTGCTTCTCCCCTTCACCAAAGCGGCGGTGCCGATCGTCGATCTGGCCCATGGCCATGTCGTCGTCGTGCCGCCGGTCGAGGTGGAGGCGGCATCCGGCGAGACGCGCCCGTCGGACGCTCCTCAGGACGAGGAGGTTGAGGCAGCAGTTTCGCAGCCGAAGGCATCATTGGCATCGCGTTGAGCCGGGTGGTGAATCATGTGGCGCGCGACGGTCTTTACATTGTTTCCCGAAATGTTTCCTGGGCCGCTCGGCCTGTCGCTCGCCGGCGATGCGCTCGCACGCGGCATTTGGGCTCTCGAGACGCAAAATATCCGCGCCCATGGCCTTGGTCGGCATCGCGCGGTCGATGACACGCCGGCCGGCGGCGGCGCCGGCATGGTTTTCCGCGCAGATGTTTTGGCGGCGAGCCTCGATGCCGGCCTGGCAGCCGGCGATGCACGCCCCCGCCTTCTCATGTCGCCGCGCGGAAAGCCGCTGACCCAGGCGCGGGTGCGCGAATTGAGCCGCGGCGAAGGCGTTGTTCTGATCTGCGGGCGCTTCGAAGGCGTCGACGAGCGGGTGATCGAAGCGCGAAGGCTCGAAGAGGTGTCCGTCGGCGATTATGTGCTTTCGGGCGGTGAGCTCGCTGCCATGGTCACGCTCGATGCCATCGTGCGGCTGCTGCCGGGCGTGATGGGCAAGGAAGCCTCAAGCCACGAAGAGAGTTTCGAGGGCGGCTTGCTCGAATACCCGCAATACACACGGCCACGCGAATTCGAAGGCCGTGCGATCCCTGAAATTCTGCTGTCCGGCGATCACGCCAAGATCGCCGCCTGGCGCAAGGCCGAGGCCTTGAAGATCACGAAGGACCGAAGGCCGGATCTGCTGAAAGGCGCGGAAGGCGAGCCGAAGAAGGGGTGAGGGCGGCGAAAGCCGTGGCTTCAATCGGATCGGAAATAGCTGCTCAAGCGATGCCGCGCATCCTTCTCCGTTTGGGAAAAGGATGGGCGCGGCCCTTTCGCGAAATGCTCTATCCCCCAGCCTGCGTCACAAGCTTGGTATTGAGATAGGCTTCGATCGCTTCTAAGCCGCCTTCGCTGCCATAGCCCGAGTCCTTGACGCCGCCGAAGGGCAGCTCCGGCTGCGCAAAGCCGATATGATTGATGGTCAGCATGCCGGCTTCGATCGATTGGGCGAGCGCCGTCGCCGTCTTCGTCGAACGGGCGAAGGCATAAGAGGCGAGCCCATAGGGCAGGCGATTGGCCTCGGCGATCGCCTCTTCGACATCATGAAAGCGATTGACGAGGGCTACAGGACCGAAGGGCTCTTCATTCATCGCCCGCGCGGTCACAGGCACATGCGTCAGCACAGTGGGGGCGAAGAAATAGCCTTTGTTGCCGAGCCTTTTGCCGCCCAGCACCAGTTTCGCGCCTTGCGTGGTCGCATCGGCGATCAAACTTTCCAGCGTTGCGATGCGCCGTGCATTGGCGAGCGGCCCGATCTGCGTGCCCTCGTCACACCCATTGCCGATCTTCAGCGCCTGCGCCATCGCCACGAATTTCTCGAGAAAGGAGTCATAGACCTTCTCCTGCACCAGAAAGCGCGTCGGCGAAATGCAGGTCTGTCCGGCATTGCGGAATTTCGCATTGCCGAGGAGTTTCACCGCGACATCGAGATCGGCGTCATCGCAGACGATGGCCGGCGCATGGCCGCCGAGCTCCATGGTCACGCGCTTCATATATTGTCCGGCAAGTGCGGCGAGCTGTTTGCCGACCGCGGTCGAGCCGGTGAAGGAGATTTTGCGAATGGTCGGATGCGGAATGAGATAGGCGGAGATCTCCGCCGGCACGCCATAGACGAGATTGGCGGCACCCGCCGGCACGCCGGCATCGACGACGGCGCGGATCAGTTCGGCGGGCGAGGCCGGAGTTTCTTCCGGCGCCTTGACGATGATCGAGCAGCCGGCGGCGAGCGCCGCGGCGAGCTTGCGCGCGATCTGCGTGACCGGGAAATTCCACGGTGTGAAGGCGGCGACCGGGCCGACCGGCTCCTTGATCACGAGATTGAGCACCGCTTCGCTGCGGGCCGGCACCACGCGGCCATAGGCGCGTCTGGCTTCTTCGGCAAACCAGTCGAGCGTATCGGCGCTGGCGAGAATTTCGAGCCTTGATTCGATCAGCGGCTTACCCTGTTCGAGCGTCATTAGCGGCGCGATTTTTTCGACGCGCTCGCGCAGAAGATCGGCGGCGCGGCGCAGAATTTTGGAGCGTTCGAGGGCAGAGACATGCCGCCAGGCCGCGAACCCCTTTTCCGCGGCGCTGAGCGCGAGATCGAGATCGGCGATGCCGGCTTGCGCCACCGTGCCGATCTTCTCTTCCGTTGCGGGATCGATCACGTCGATCGTCTTGCCTGATAAGGCTGGCCGCCATTGGCCGTCGATGAGCAGGAAGACGTCAAGATAATGCGGCACCGGGAAATCCCCCTTTTGTCCACGGAACTTCGGGCGGGACGGCTGTCGGATTGAGCCATTCCAAATTGAGCTATCCAAGTCGCCGCAAGCTCATTAGAGCCAGTGCGTCAACATATAGGACGATTTCCGCCTGCGTCATGGCCTGCGCCGTGGGCCACACGCGCTGGAAATAAGACAGGGATATCGCTCGAAAGACAGATGTTCCTGCCGTCGCATTCATGATTCAATGAAGCATTCGGATGCTTCAGCCACGACGCGGCTTGGGCCTTCGAAGAGCTATAGGTCCCCCTCATTATATCCTTGTCGACCTCAAGCCGGGCCTCGCGCCCGGCTCTTTTTGTCTGGAAGCCCGATTCGTCGCGCCTGCGGCGAAGCGGCCGATGTTGGCGTCACGACTGCTCATCGGGCAGGCAGGAGGCTTTCGCCATTGGTTCGCTCGCCAAGGGATCTGGCTCTGGGATCTGGCTCGGCGGCCTTGCCGAGCAGCCAGGCCTCGGCGGCATTGCGGCCATGCGCATGAAGATGAGAGAGAAAGCTCCAATCGAGATTGCTGGCGCTCGCGTCGGAGAGGCCGTCGATCTCTTCTTCGGCAACGAGGCGGTGGAGTGCGAGCCGGCGCCATTTGCGTCCGTCGCGGGAGAGAAGGCCGAAAATACCGCGATAGAAATCCGATTGCTGGGCCAGCCGGTCGGTCTCGGTCAGCAAGGAAGCATTGAAGGTGATCTGGTCGAGCCGGCGCATGATCTCCTGAGAGGTCGTCGGCGTGGCGGCGCGCTGCATCGGCGTGATCTGCACGATGAGAATATCGGGCGTGTCGCTCGCCTTCACGAGCTCGTGGAGCGGAGGGTTGGCGGAATAGCCGCCATCCCAATATGCCTCATTGTCGATCGTCACGGCATGATGCAGCAGAGGCAGGCTTGCCGAGGCGAGCACTGTGTCGGCATTGATTTCGTCATTGCCGAAAATCCGGGCGCGGCCGTCGGAGACGCGGGTGGCCGAGATCAAGAGCCCGATGGGCTTTGTCCGCCGCAGATGATCGAAGTCGACTTCCTCGTTGAGGAGCACGCGCAGCGGATTGAGATCGAACGGATTATATTGGTAAGGGGAGACGAGACGCGTCCAAAACGATAGCGTTCCGGAGGCGGCGCCGGGCATCAGTCCGGCATTATTGCCGAAAGGGACGAGGGCCGCGGCGCGGCTCAGCCGGCGCCAGAACCGCGTGAGCTTTTCGCGCGCCGTCTCGCGGCCGCCTTCGGCGAGGCCGGCCGCGAGCAGCACGGCATTGATGGCGCCGGCCGAGGCACCGCTCACCGTGTCAAAGCTAAGCTCTGGCTCTTCCAGCAGGCGGTCGAGCACGCCCGCGGTGAAGGCGCCAAAGGAGCCGCCGCCCTGCAAAGCGAGCGACAGATGCTGTGGCGGCCAGGCCGTGCCGCCGCGCCCGAGGGCCTGCTCCATATGCCGGCCTATCATTTCGAGCATGTGCATGGCTTGACCTCGTTCGCGAGAGCCGGCCGAAGCCGTGCTTTCTATATATTGCATCGCAATATAGAAGGCGAGCGACTCGCAACAATGATAATTGTACATATGTGACAATAAGTTGAATGTATTTTTACTGCGCCACCAGGGACGAATAGCGCAAAACTCTGTCGCAATGCGGCGATGCGATGGCCTGCCGCCGCCATGGTCTTCGGCGGCGCCGCTTTCGGCGGTGTCATTTGCGTCGCCATGCGATTGCGCAGGTCACGGGACAGCTGCCGATGCTGCCGCTTTATGCTGGCATATGAGCCGATTGCCGCCTAAAAAAACCGAATGACCCTGACCCATCGTCCTGTCCAAGCCGGAGACCATGTCTTTCTCGTCGACGGGTCTTCCTTTGTCTTTCGCGCCTATTTCCAATCGATCCGGCAGGATGCGAAATATAATTACCGGTCCGACAAGCTGCCGACCGGGGCGGTGCGGCTCTTCTGCACCAAGCTCTTCCAATTCATTCGCGAGGGCGCGGCCGGCATCAAGCCGACCCATCTCGCGATCATATTCGACAAATCCGAGAACTCCTTCCGCAAGGAGATCTATCCGCCCTACAAGGCCAATCGTTCCGAGCCGCCGGAAGATCTCATTCCGCAATTTCCTTTGATGCGCGCTTCGGTGCGCGCCTTCGGCCTCACGCCGATCGAGCAGGACCGCTATGAGGCCGATGACCTCATTGCGACCTATGCGCACCAGGCGCGCGAACGCGGCGCCGATGTCCTCATCATTTCCGCCGATAAGGACCTGATGCAGCTCATCGGGCCGGGTGTTTCCATGTATGATCCGGCCTCTGGCGAGGCCGGCGCCAAAGGCGCGCGCGAAGAGCGCAGAATCGCCGAGCCGGAGGTCGTCGCTTATTTCGGCGTGGCGCCGGAAAAAGTCGCCGATGTGCAGGCGCTTGCCGGCGATTCGACCGATAATGTGCCGGGCGCGCGCGGCATAGGCGTCAAGACAGCGGCGCAACTCATCGGCGATTATGGCGATCTCGATACGCTTCTGGCGCGCGCCTCCGAGATCAAGCAGCCGAAGCGCCGCGAGACCCTGACCGATCCCGAGAGCGTCAAACTGATCCGCATCTCGAAGGAGCTTGTGACGCTCATCGATGACGTGGCGGTCGAAGTGCCGCTCGACGAGCTCGGCCTGCATCAGCCCGACGCCAAGACGCTTGTCGCCTTTTTGAAGGCGATGGAATTTACGACCATCACCAAGCGTGCCGCCGAGACTTATGGCATCGATGCGGGAGCGATCGAGCCCGATCCCGCCTTTGTCGGTCCGGCCGGATGGCGCGGCCGCCATGGGGATATCCTGGGCAATGTTCTGCCGGAAATCGCTGGCGAGAAGGTGATCGAGACGGAGACACCGCCGACGCAAGCTGCGCCGGACGTGTTCGTCCCGCGCAAAAATGCGCGCTACGGCGAGATCGCGGCGAAACAACATGCGACCACCGGCCCGGGCGAACTCGCCGCCGCAAGGGCCGCCGAAGCGCGCGCGACGGCGGTGGATCGCTCCGCTTACAAGACGATCACGACTCTCGAAGAGCTTTCTGGCGAAATCGCCGCGGCATATGAAGCTGGCGAGCTCGCCGTCGACACGGAGACGACTTCGCTCGATCCCATGCAGGCGGAACTCGTCGGCATTTCGCTCAGCATCGCGCCCGGCCGCGCCTGCTATATTCCCTTGGGCCATAGAAGCGAGGGCAAGGGCGATCTTTTCGGCTCCGCCGATCTCCTGCCCGGTCAATTGCCGCTTGACGCAGTGCTCGCGGCGCTGAAGCCGCTGCTCGAAGCCGATGGCGTGTTGAAGATCGCGCATAACATGAAATACGACTGGCTCGTCTTCCGCCAGCACGGCATCGAAGTACGGCCGATCGACGATACGATGCTCATCTCCTATGTGCTCGATGCCGGATTGACCGATCACGGCATGGATGTGCTGAGCGAAAAACATCTGAACCATAAGCCGATCGCTTTTTCCGAGGTTGCCGGCTCGGGCCGTAATTTCATCGGTTTCGCCCGCGTTCCGATCGACAAGGCCAGTGAATATTCGGCCGAAGATGCCGATGTCACTCTGCGGCTCTGGAATGTGTTGAAGCCGCGGCTGCCGGCCGAACATATGACGGCGGTCTATGAGACGCTCGAGCGGCCGATGGTCGAGACATTGGCGCGGATGGAAGCGCGCGGAATAGCGATCGACCGTACCATGCTGTCGCGGCTTTCGGGCGAGTTCGCGCAAGACATGGCGCGGTTAGAGGCTGAGATCTTCGCGCTTGCAGGCGAGAGTTTCAATCTCGGCTCGCCGAAGCAATTGGGCGATATTCTCTTCGGCAAGATGGGCCTGGCCGGCGCCAAAAAGACGGCAACCGGTGCCTGGTCGACGGCCGCCGGCGTGCTCGAAGATCTTGCCGAAGAGGGCAATCAATTCGCCGCCCGCATTCTCGATTGGCGCCAGCTCTCGAAATTGAAATCGACCTACACGGATGCTTTGCCCAATCATGTCGACAAGGCGACCCAGCGCGTGCACACGTCTTTCGCGCTGGCGGCGACGACGACGGGGCGGCTGGCCTCGTCCGAGCCCAATCTGCAAAATATTCCGGTGCGCAATGAGATCGGCCGAAAAATCCGCCGCGCCTTCATCGCGACGCCGGGCCACAAACTCGTCTCAGCGGATTATTCGCAGATCGAATTGCGGCTCTTGGCCCATATCGCCGATATTCCGCAATTGCGGCAAGCCTTCGCCGATGGGCTCGACATTCATGCGATGACGGCTTCCGAAATGTTCGGCGTGCCGGTTGAAGGCATGCCGTCGGATGTGCGCCGCCGCGCCAAGGCAATCAATTTCGGCATCATCTATGGCATCTCAGCCTTCGGTCTCGCGAACCAATTGGGAATTCCGCGCGAGGAGGCCGGCGCCTATATCAAGAAATATTTCGAACGCTTCCCCGGCATCCGCGCCTATATGGACGAGACCAAGAAGTTCGCGCGCGAGAACGGCTATGTGACGACGATCTTCGGCCGCAAATGCCATTATCCGCGCATCAATGCGTCGAATCCGTCGGAGCGCGCCTTCAACGAGCGCGCCGCCATCAACGCGCCGATCCAGGGCTCTGCCGCCGACATCATCCGCCGCGCCATGGTGCGGATGGATGCGGCTTTGGAGAAGGCGAAGCTTTCCGCGCAAATGCTGCTGCAAGTGCATGACGAATTGGTCTTCGAAGTGCCGGAGGCGGAGGTCGAGGCGACCATCGCACTCGTCCGCAAAGTGATGGAAGAGGCGCCGCATCCCGCGCTCACGCTCGCCGTGCCGCTGCATGTCGATGCCAAAGCCGCGCAGAATTGGGACGAGGCGCATTGATGACCAATCCTTCTCCCGCAAGCGGGAGAAGGGCTCCCACCCAAAGTAAGCAGCGACATCATGCACAATTTCAAAGCGCAGCTTCTTGCCTGTCTCGCCGCGCTTATTCTCATTCTCACCATCGCTACCCCCGCCGCGGCGGCGGAACATTTGCACGGCGCGCAAATTCCGCTCTGGGAGGGGCTGCCTTTTGCCGGGCTGCTTTTGTCGATCGCTCTCGGGCCGGTCTTCGCCAAAAAACTCTGGCATGTGCATTACGGCGCGGCGGCGGCCTTTTGGGCCGCGCTGGCGCTCGGCCTGCTCGTTCTCACCGAAGGGTTTTGGCCGACGCTCACGGCCTTCAGCCACAGCATGTTCGCCGATTATCTGCCTTTCATCCTGATGCTTTTTGCGCTCTATACCACGGCCGGCGGCATCGTCGTCTCGGATCTCGATCGCGCGACGCCCCTCACCAATACGCTTCTGCTCGCGATCGGCACTCTGGCAGCGAGCCTGATCGGTGCGACTGGCGCGTCGATGATCCTGATCCGGCCGATCCTGCAGGCCAATGCCAAGCGGGTGCATCAGGTGCATGTCGTCATCTTCTTCATCTTTCTCGTCTCGAACATAGGCGGCGTGCTGACTCCGCTCGGCAATCCGCCGCTCTTCTTCGGCTTCTTGCGCGGCATCACCTTCTTCTGGCCCTTGCGCACGCTCTGGCCGCAGATGCTGTTTGTGTCGGGGCTGCTTCTCGCCATCTTCTATCTGCTCGACAGCCATTTCTTTCGTCATGAAAGCAAGGATGAGAAAGAGCCGAAGCTGCGCCTTTCCATTAAAGGCCTGCCCAATCTCGCTTTGATCGCGGCGGCCATCGCCATCATATTGATCAGCGCCGCTTGGCATCCGGGCATTGCCATAGATTATCTCGGCACAAGGCTCGAATTGCAAAATCTCCTGCGCGACACATGTCTCGCTGCCATCGGCCTCACCTCACTCGCGATAACGCCGCAAGCGGATCACAAGGCCAATCATTTCGCCTGGGATCCGCTCGAAGAGGTCGCCAAACTCTTTGCCGCGATCTTCATCTGCATCATTCCGGTGATGGCGATGCTCGCGGCCAATTCGCACGGGCCTTTCGCGCCGATCATCGCGCTTTTGGCGCATCGCGACGGCAGCCCGAACGATGTCGCCTATTTCTGGGCGACGGGGCTCCTCTCCTCGTTCCTCGACAATGGGCCGACCTATCTCGTCTTTTTCGTCCTGACCGGCGGCGATCCGGTGGCGCTGATGGGGCCGCTCGCCAAGACGCTCGAAGCCATCTCGCTCGGCGCCGTGTTCATGGGGGCTTTGACCTATATCGGCAATGCGCCGAATTTCATGGTCTATGCAATGGCGCGGCGTGCGCGAGTCGAGATGCCCGGCTTCTTCGCCTATATGGCCTGGTCGGGCATCGTGCTGGTGCCGGTGTTTTTGTTGGTGACGGTTTTGTTTTTGCGGTGAGGCGCCGGTGGTTTTCATCCGCGACCGCTATGCTCTTGTATCAATGGGTGATGAATTGTGAGAAAGCGTTGATAGCGTCACCAAGTTTTGCCAGTAGCAATATACCATATGGAGTAGACATGAGAGTGACCGTCGTACCTAGCAAGTTATAGGTCCGCTCGAAAAAGGCCAATCCTGTCAGCAAAATTCTCTTTTTCGTGGAGGTGATCTGTACAGTTGGGATCAGTTTGTCGTCGGGACCGACATGAGGAAGCGTTAACTGCGGTGAGGCGAGGGGCGCGGATGACGGCGATGCCGATGAACTTTCCGCTGGCAACGGTGGTTGACTAGCAACGACCTTGGCAAACTCGGTCATCGAGCCGACGATTTTGACGAAGTCATCTGTCGTCAACCCTGCTGCATGCGCAGCAATAGTTGCGTTCGCCACTTCTTCGAATGGCTTCGTCAGTGCTGCGCCGGTCGCTTTTTCTTCATCTACGGAGATGCGCGCAAAGACATCCTCCCGCTTTAGGTCGAGCGGAAAATGCGTGATGAAAAGTTGATGATTGGTCTGAAAACATTGGAACGCGACCACCAATCCTGTCGCTAGCCACTCGCGCCCCGCATCAGGCGCATCAACAGCGGCTTGGATGATTGCTGCCATGTCTTTAAGCAAGCCTAGGATCGGACGAACGCCGCGAACATTCAGCTCTTCGTCATAACTATTGAGCGAAGCCCTCAAATAAACCGGGGCATTTAGCGGTAGATCGCTGAGAATCGTCTGTATGAGAACTCGCTGCCGAATAGGCAGGGTCGGCAGTTCATCGTCGACATTTGGCACGTCAAAGACGGCGTTCGGTCCTGCATCGAGGCGTCCGTCCGCCGCGATGAATGGAGCTGGGCTCGCGACCTCCGCAAGATCGGCAAGAGACATGCGGGAGGCGGGAGCCGTCTTCTCCTGCGCCTCCGCGGGCGGCGCTGCGGGCTGTGGCAGATGCTCCTGCGTTGTCGCTGCCTGATCTGATCTTCGTGGCGTGCCTCTTGCTGTTGCGCTCACAGTCGCGCGAGCCTCAAGGGCGACCGAGGACTGCGCGATCACTTGGTGCACGGTCGGTGGTGTCGGGGGCTGGCGCTTTGCTGTGTGCTCTGCAATCAGGTCTTTGATCCCGGCATTCACGACCTTCGGGCCTTGTCGCCAAATGTCATCCGGGATCATCACGCGGGCGATTTCGAGTGCTTCGATCGAAGGCTTACCGGCGAGCCGCGCCTCATACCATTGGGTCCAGACCTCCCAATCCTCGCCGCGCGCGAGGAGGTTTTTCTTCATCCGAGCCCAGAGCCTCGTGATCTCTTGCGGTCGCCGTTCCGGCCATGACTTTCGGCCGACAAGCCTGTCAGCGCTTAGACCGCTCTCGATGGCTTGAACATCCGCGTGGAAGGCGGCGGCGGCGCTGGCAGTGTCGGGGGCGGCGGCGGCAGTGGCGGCGGCGGCAGTGGCGGCGTCGGGGGCGGCGGCGGCGGTGGCGGCGCGGGCGGCGGTGAGGGCAGCGTCATCGGAGTGCCCGAGTGCAGCGAGTGCGGCTGCACGGGCAGCGCGGCCGGCGGCGTCCCTCAGCGCCCTTGCCTGGGCCGGATATTTGCCACCGGCGCAGGCAAAGGCCATAGCACGAAACACCGGCAGAACAATATGGGCCGCGACGTCTCCACTGAAGCCTTCCTTTCGGGGTTTCCATAGGACCGGCAGCACACGCAAGGCTGCTCGTGCCGCGAGCACGACCGAGACCTCGCGCGGCTGCGTGCGGAGCCAGGCTTCCAATTCTTTTCGGTTCGTAACATCGACCAGTGCCGCCTCCCGCGTTGGGATTAGCCTACGCTAGGATGCGCGCGGAAGCGGCGTGGGGCAAGTCGGTTGGGTGCGTGGATGGCCGGGCCGGTTCCACCGGCGTGAACCGGACCTAAAGCCAGATCGCCTGTTGGATAATCTCGGCAGGGGAGCGGTAGCCGCTATAGCTGATCTCGGTCATCATCGATGGTTACGGCTGAAGTCACTGAACGGCAAGCCCTCCCACGACGTGACAAGGCCCGGCATTGACAAGTAGACTTCGCTAACGCAACAGAAACTCGGACGAGGGCGAACCCGCCAAATAAATAAGAAAGACTTATTGAGGAAGGATTCCGCCGTGCTGTTTGTCGAATCAACGCTCAAGGGTTACGCCGTCGAGGCAAGCGACGGCAAGATCGGCGTCGTCAGCGACTTCCTGTTCGACGATCGGAGCTGGAAGATCAGGTGGCTGGTCCTCGATCCTGGGAGCTGGCTGCCACGGCGGAAACTTCTGCTCCATCCGTCGGCGCTTGCCGAACCGGACCCGGTGCGGCAATCGATTGCCGTAAGGCTGACGAAGGCGCAAGTCGAGGGAAGCCCCGATTTCCTCGATCACCAGCCGGTGTCGCGTCAGATGGAAGCCCATCTTTATGATTACTACGGCTGGGATCCGGCGTGGGGCAGCAGCCATTTCGGTCTTGGCGTGATCGCCAAGCCCTTTTCGCCGCCGCCCCTGGTTGGGGGTCTCTCGCCGGATGAGGCGGCGGCCGCCGCAGCTCCGGATGAGGCGGATCGGCATCTGCGCAGCGTCGCCGAGGTCACGGGCTATCATGTCCACGCAACCGATGGCGAGATCGGCCATATTGAGAGTTTTCTCTTCGATCACGCCAATTGGGACATCCGCTACCTTGGCGTCGATACAAGGAACTGGTGGCCGGGACAGCATGTCCTGATCTCGCCTTATGCTGTGCGCGAGATCGACTGGGCGGATCGCCATGTTGAGCTGAACATTACGCGCGCACAGATCAAGGCCAGTCCGCCCTGGGACTCCATCGCCATGGTCGATCACGCTTATGAGCAGCAGCTGCACAGCCATTATGACTGGCCGGGCTACGGGTTCTAGCGCGAATGACAGCCCCGGCTTCTTGCGACGGCTTCGCCGGTTGGTCGACCACGTAGGTGATCATCGCCGCGACGCCACCGCCGCCGCGGCGATTGGGAAGGGAACATCACCCCGCCGTCAGCGCGCTCTGCAACTCCGGCACCGGCGCGGCCTCAATGAATTGCCGGCTCGCGAGCTTGGCAAATTTTCCGCCTTTGGCGACGAGCTCGTCGAATGTGCCGGTTTCGACCGCATGGCCGTGATCGAAGACGATGATGCGGTCGGCATTGCGGATCGTCGAAAAGCGATGCGCGATGATGAAGGTCGTGCGGCCTTGCGTGGCTGTCGCGAGCGCCTTCTGCAATTGCGCCTCGGTCTCGGCATCGAGCGCGGATGTAGCTTCATCAAAGATCATGATCGGCGGATCTTTCAACAACGCGCGGGCGATGGAAAGCCGCTGGCGTTCGCCGCCAGAAAGCGAGCGGCCGCGTTCGCTGATCATGGTCGAAAGCCCATTCGCCTGATGCGCGACGAAATCCGCCGCCTGGGCGCGCTCTAGTGCCAGCGACATATCGAGCGCAGTCGCATCGAGCTTGCCGATCCGAAGATTCTCCTCGATCGAGCGGGCAAACAGCATGGGCTCTTGAAAGACGACGCCGATATTGCGGCGTAATCCAGAGAGCGTCATGTCGCGAATGTCTATGCCGTCGATCAGGATCGCGCCTTCATCCGGATCGAAGACGCGATGGAGAAGATTGAGCGTCGTCGATTTGCCGGAGCCTGTCGCGCCGACGAGCGCGACCGTCTCGCCGGGCATAATGTCGAAGCTCACATCATCGACTGCCTTCATGCCGGGCTCATAGGAAAACGAGACATGCTCGAAGCTGACATGGCCGGAAAGCCTGCCGGGATCGCGCGCAAAAGCGCGCTCGACGACATGCGAAGGCGTGTCGAGGACGCGAAAGAATTCCCCGAGTTTCGGGGCCTGCAGAAACAGCCCGTTGATGAAGCTCACGATCTCGTTCAATTGCGCAATCAGCAGAGTGGAGAAAGCGGTGAAGGTGACGATCTGGCCGATGCTCGCAAGGCCATTGGCATGAAGCTCGACGCCGAGGAGAAAGATCGTGAGCAAGGTCAGGGTCGCGGCGGCCTTGGCGCCGATGACGGTGATCGCCCACCAGTTGAGCACGGGAAGCTGGGCGGTGAGCACGGAACCCATCATTTGAGCGACCGAGCGCATTTCGCTTTCGATGCGGGTAAAGCTCTGCACCACTGGAATATTGCTGAACACATCGGAGGCGCGCTCGGTCAGATGGGTGTGGTAGCGCTCGACCTCATGCTGCAAAGTGTTGGTCCGCCGCACCACGAAAGTGATGAGTATGCCGAAAATCGCGACGAGCAGGATCAAAAGGCTGCCGAGCCGCCAATTGATGATGAGCGAAAGCGGCAGCAGCACGGTCAGCGCGACGAGCGCGGAGCATTTCTCCCGGAAGAAGGAGAGCCAGAGCCAGAAGAGCCCGGCAGTGCCTTCGATCATGCCTTTGAGCAGACGGCCGGAATGGGTCGCGCTGTGAAAGCTCATCGGCAAATTGAGCACATGTTCGAAATAGGCGCCCATGGCGGCGAGGCGGCGGCGATGGGCGAGGCGATCAGCATGCAGGCCGACGAAGACCGAGCCGAGAATGGCAAAGAAGGCGAAGCCGATCCAGGCTAAGACGAGCGGCAGAAGCGCGCCAAGGCCGGGGCTGTGGTGCATGGCCTCGCCGGCATTCATCCGGTCGACGATGCGGCCGAAGAGCACGGGCTCGGCGAATTGCGCCGAGGCCAGAGCGAGATTGCCGAGGACGAGGAAGACGGCCAACCCGGTCTCATGGCCGAGAAGGCGCAGCGCGCGGATATAGAGGCGGGGCAACGACATGCAGCCGGATCACTTTCGAAGGGTAGTGCGAATGATTATATTGGGCATATCAGAAAGCTTGCGTCTGTGGCGGCGCCTCAAAATATGCCGCAAAGCCGGCCGAACCGCACCGACCATTGCATAGATAATTATGCCCTGTTCTGAATCTATGAGGACGGCAAGGCTTCAACGCGCCGCGTGATTTTCGACCCGCATGGTGCCGACAACTCCCTCTGCAAAGGTTTAATCGACCGCTTCAAAGGCTTTACGAATCTCAGCATGACCCGACAGAAGGACAAGACTTTCGGCGTGACCTCGCCATTCGACGCAGAGGAGGATCTCGATTGTATCCTCGCTATGGCTCCAGCCGAAACCGATGTTTCCGGCGCTTGCCTCAGCTTTGAAGTCGGCGCGGCCGAGGCGGGCGAGCGGCTCGATCGCTTTCTCGCAAGCCGCGCGCCGGCACGGGACGCGGGCCTCTCGCGCACAAGGCTGAAAAGCCTGGTCGAGAGCGGCGCGGTCACGCTGGATGGCATTATCGCGGCGGACGCCGACATCAAACTCCGGGCCGGCCAGATGATTTATGTCAGCGTGCCGCCGCCTGCCGATCCGGTTCCGCGTGGCGAGGTTTTGGCGCTCGCCATCCATTATGAGGATGCGCATCTCATCGTGCTCGACAAGCCGGCCGGCCTCGTCGTGCATCCGGCGCCAGGCCATGAGACGGGCACGCTCGTCAATGCGCTGATCGGCCATTGCGGGGCGGCGCTCTCCGGCATTGGCGGGGTGCGGCGGCCGGGCATCGTCCATCGCCTCGACAAGGACACGTCCGGCCTTCTCGTCGTCGCCAAAAGCGATCTTGCGCATCAGGGCCTGGCGGCGCTGTTTGCCGATCATGGCCGCACCCAACCTTTTACGAGAGAATATCTCGCCTTTGTTTGGGGTGTGCCGAGCCAGACCTCCGGCACGATCATGGCGCCGCTGCACCGCCATAAGACCGATAGGGAAAAAATGGCGGTCTCAAAGCAGGGCCGCGAGGCGATCACCCATTGGCAGCTTTGCGAGACTTTTGTGGGCCGCAATGGGCAGCCCGTCGCGAGCCTGCTGCGCTGCGCGTTGGAAACCGGCCGGACGCATCAGATCCGGGTCCATTTGGCGCATATCGGCTGCCCGCTGCTCGGCGATCCGCTCTATGGCAGCGGTTTTAAGACCAAAGCGTCCTTGCTCGGGCCAAAGGCGCAGGCCGAGCTGGCGCGGCTTGGCCGCCAGGCGTTGCATGCCGCGAGTTTGGGGTTCTCCCATCCGGTGACCGGCGAGGCTTTGCATTTCGAAAGCGATATGCCGGAAGATCTGCAGCAGCTTCATGGCTGCCTCGCGCAAAAGCTTTGATCTGAGGGCTGTATCGGCTTCCGTTGATCCAGGTCAGGGCTGGCCGCCCTGAGGCAAGCTTTATGACCTATTTGTAATGGGTCCTGCCTTGTCCCGGCCCTCTTTCAGCCCATCTCTGGGCTCCCTATATATAAGAGTTGGGCGGCCGGCTCAGGTGGAGTGGCCGCTCGTTCGAACCTGCCATAATGGGGGTTCGTGTGGAGGGTTCAAATGGCAATTTCTGCACTTCCCGTCCTTTCTGGGGACAATGGACTTGCTCGTTATCTCAATGAAATTCGGCGGTTTCCCATGCTGGAGCCGCAAGAAGAATATATGCTCGCCAAGCGTTGGCGCGAACATGAGGATCCCGAGGCTGCACATAGGCTCGTGACCTCGCATCTGCGCCTCGTCGCCAAGATCGCCATGGGCTATCGCGGCTATGGGCTGCCGATCGGCGAGGTGATCTCGGAAGGCAATGTCGGCCTGATGCAGGCCGTCAAGCGCTTCGAGCCCGAGCGCGGCTTTCGCCTCGCCACCTACGCCATGTGGTGGATCAGGGCCTCGATTCAAGAGTATATTCTGCGCTCCTGGTCGCTCGTGAAAATGGGCACGACCGCGAGCCAGAAGAAACTCTTCTTCAATCTGCGCAAGGCAAAGAGCCAGATCTCGGCGCTCGACGAGGGCGATATGCGCCCCGATCAGGTGGAGAAGATCGCGATCCGTCTCGGCGTCCCACAACAGGACGTGATCGACATGAATCGCCGCATGTCCGGCGACGCCTCGCTCAACACTCCCTTGCGGGAGGAGGGCGAAGGCGAATGGCAGGATTGGCTGGTCGATGAAGGCGCGAGCCAGGAGAAGCTGCTCGCCGACCGTGAGGAATCCGACAATCGGCTTGGCGCTCTGCATCAGGCGCTGAATGTGCTCAACGACCGCGAGCGGCGCATTTTTGAGGCCCGCCGCCTCTCCGATGATCCGATCACGCTTGAGCAATTGTCGGATGAATTCGACATTTCCCGCGAGCGTGTCCGGCAGATCGAGGTCCGTGCCTTCGAGAAGGTGCAGGCCGCCGTGAAGGCCGGCGTCGCGAAGGTCGAAGCCTCGCCGGCCCGGACGAGCGAAGGCGCCGGGGCGGCTTAATCCGGCGCCCCGTCATTGCGAGGAGCGCAGCGACGAAGCAATCCAGGGCCTAGAAAGACTGGATTGCTTCGCTTCGCTCGCAATGACGGCAATCGACGCTCTTGCGGGCAGCCAGCTGCGCCGCTATAAGGCGCAGCGCCGCATTCAGCGGCTTGTCGGAGTGTAGCGCAGCCTGGTAGCGCACCTCGTTCGGGACGAGGGGGTCGGAGGTTCGAATCCTCTCACTCCGACCATTATTTCAGTGAAAAAGTCGAATAAACCAATCTTAAGGCGGAATTAGCTTTCGGCCCAATTCACATGGATTCGGAACGCCAATCGGCGGATCAGTGGCTTTCGCAGTTTAACGCCTTTTTGGAAGGGCTTAAGCGCGTATGGCCTGCGATAATTGAGGGGCTCACAAACTTCGCAGCTGGCTATCAGCAGTATGAGTTGCTGAAGCAGGCAGGCTGGGTTCCTCACGCGACAACCCCCGCGCATCTGATTGACCAGTGCAATGGTGATGCGCAAGTACTCTCGGCTTCGATTGAGGCTTTCTACGAAGACAATTGGCAGAGCGTGCGGCGCGAAATCGAGAAGCGCGTGGCCTCCTATCTAATCGACGCCGAAGCAAAGGCCGCAGTTTCGGAAGCGCTCTCAGCACACGGAATGGGTCTGCATCGACTGGTTGTCAGAGGTCTGTTCCCAGAGGTCGAACGCGTCGCTCGGATGGAACTCTACAACGGCGCAGTCGGCAATATACCTGCCCCGGATGGGAAAGGCGCGTGGCCGGTATGGAATCATTTGATCCGGAGTGCTGACGAGCGATTGAGCCCGACCCAGGTGGATCCAAGAGGTTTCTATGCTTTCCGGCTGTTTGAATTCTTTTTTGAACACGTCTACGCGAAAGTAGACACACCCGAAGCCCAGAAACGCTTCGCGGGGGACCCGGTACCGAACCGCCACGGGGCATTGCACGGTTTGGTGGTCTATCGATCCCCCAAGGAGTCCCTGAACATGATCTTCATGGCCGACTTCTTGTTGCACGTCATCTGTCTGCTCAAGGAGCAGTATTCGGAACGTGCTGCCACTGCCGAGCTTCGCGGCGGTGGCTCTCCCTAGCAAGACAGTGACGCACGAGCTGCCTACCCGAAGGCCACCTTCAAAATCTCATAGCTCTTGCCGCCGCCGGGCGTGCTGACCTCGACGGAATCGCCCACTTTCTTGCCGATCAGGGCGCGCGCGGTCGGCGATGTGATCGAGACGCGGCCGGCCTTCACATCGGCCTCGGACTCGCCGACGATCTGATAGACTTTCTCTTCTTCCGTGTCCTCGTCGATGAGGGTGACGGTGGCACCGAACATGATCGTCGAGCCGGAGAGCTTGGTGACATCGATGACCTCCGCGCGGGATAATTTGTCCTCGAGCTCGGCGATCCTGCCTTCGTTCAGCGACTGCGCTTCCTTGGCCGCGTGATACTCGGCATTTTCCGATAAATCGCCATGGCTCCGCGCTTCCGCGATCGCCTGGATGATGCGGGGCCGCTCGACTTGCTGACGCTGCTTTAATTCCTGTTCGAGCACGGAATAGCCTTGCACCGTCATCGGAATCTTTTCCATTCTTCAGTCTCTTTCGCGTCTTTCTGCTGCGAACCGCGGTTCGAGCTTAGAGCATTTTCAGCAAAAGTGGATACCGGTTTACCGATCTCGGCTCTTGCCGAGATCGGCTCCTTTGATGATCAAGTCGGGCAAGCCCGACTTGATTTTCCGAAAATGCTCTAACTTCTTGTTTTAGACATCGGATATATCCGATGTCTCAGGTTTTAGATGTCGGATATATCCGACATCTCATAATGAGAGCGGTTTCAGGTTGCGTGTCGACACGCAACCTGAAACCCCTCTTGCTACATTAGAGCATGTCCTGGAAAAGTGGACCCGGTTTTCCGGCAAGGACATGCATCAATTTTACGACGCATGTCCCGGAAAAGTGGATCCGGTTCTCCGAGATGGGCATGCGATTATTTTTGACGGGAGCGGAATTTCCGGCGCGCGCTCGGGGCCGAGCCTCAGCCGAAATAGTCCTGCAGCGCGCGAACCTCGAGGTCACCCGCCACATAGGCCCTTATGCCCTGCGACGCCGCGATCGCCCCCGCCAGAGTGGTATAATATGGTACTCTGTGCAAGAGGGCCGCGCGGCGGAGCGAGCGCGAATCCGCGAGCGCTTGGGCGCCTTCGGTCGTGTTGAAAACCAGCTGGATGCTGCCATTCTTGATCGCATCGACCACATGCGGACGGCCTTCCGACACTTTATTGACCTTTTGCGCCGGAATGCCCTGGGTCTCCAGATAGCGCGACGTGCCGCCCGTTGCGCAGATGCGAAAGCCGAGACTGAGCAACAGTCTCATGCAGTCGATGACGCGCGGCTTGTCGACGTCGCGCACCGAGACGAAGACGGTGCCGCTCGTCGGCACTTTGGTGCCGCCACCGAGCTGGCTCTTGGCAAAGGCGATCTCGAAGGAGCGGTCGAGGCCCATGACTTCGCCGGTCGAGCGCATCTCCGGGCCGAGCACGGTGTCGACGCCGGGGAAGCGCGCGAAGGGGAACACTGCCTCCTTGACGCCGACATGGTCCGGATGCGGCGGCTTCAGAGCAAAGCGCGCGAGCGGTTCGCCCGCCATGATGCGGGCCGCGATCTTGGCGATCGGCAGGCCGATGACCTTGGCGACGAAAGGCACAGTGCGTGACGCGCGGGGATTCACCTCGAGAACATAAATTTCGCCGTCCTTCAGCGCGAATTGCACATTCATCAACCCGCCGACATTAAGCGCGAGGGCGAGCTTGCGCGTCTGCTCCTCGAGCTCGGCGATCACCAAGGGCGACAGCGAGCGCGGCGGCAGCGAGCAGGCGCTATCGCCGGAATGGATTCCGGCCTCTTCTATATGTTCCATGATGCCGCAGACGAACACATCACGCCCGTCGCAGAGCGCGTCGACATCGACTTCGACCGCGTCCGAGAGATAGCGGTCGAAGAGCAGCGGGTTCTTGCCGAGGACGGTGTTGATCTGGCCGGTCTTGTCGTTCGGATAGCGTGCCTTCACATCGCTCGGGACGAGTCCCGGCAATGTGCCGAGCAGATAATCATCGAGCGCCGTCTCGTCGCGGATGATCGCCATGGCGCGGCCGCCAAGCACATAGGAGGGCCGCACCACGAGAGGCAGGTTGAGTTCGGCCGCCACGAGCCGCGATTGCTCGACCGAATAGGCAATGCCATTCTTCGGCTGCTTCAGGCCAAGCTTGTCGAGCAGCCGTTTGAAGCGGTCGCGGTCCTCGGCGAGATCGATCGAATCGACGCTGGTTCCGAGAATGGTGATCTTGGCGTCTTCGAGCACATGGGCGAGCTTCAGCGGCGTCTGCCCGCCAAATTGCACGATGGCGCCTTTGAGCGTGCCGGCCTCGCTTTCCTTGGCCAGAATTTCGAGCACATCCTCCGCCGTCAGAGGCTCGAAATAGAGCCGGTCCGAGGTATCGTAATCCGTCGACACGGTTTCCGGATTGCAGTTGATCATAATGGTTTCAAAGCCTGCTTCGCGAAGCGCGAAGCACGCGTGGCAGCAGCAATAGTCGAACTCTATGCCTTGCCCGATCCGGTTCGGTCCGCCGCCCAGAATAACGATCTTGTCGCGACCGGACGGGCGTGCTTCGCAGGCCGCCATGCCGGCGAAAGGCGCTTCATAGGTCGAGTACATGTAAGCTGTCGGCGAAGCGAATTCGGCAGCGCAAGTGTCGATGCGCTTGAAGACGGGACGGACACCGAGGTTTTGGCGCAACTCCGTCACCGCGGCCTCGGTCGTGTTCGCGAGCGCGGCGAGACGCGCGTCGGAAAAGCCGGCCGCCTTCAGCATCCGCAGATTGGCTTCGTCCTTCGGCAGGCCGAAGCTACGGACCTTGGCTTCGAGATCGACGATCTCCTGCAGCCGTGCGATGAACCAGCGGTCGATGCCGCAGGCGGCATGAATGTCTTCATGCATCAGCCCAAGCCGCAGCGCCTGGGCGACGACGAGCAGGCGGTCGGGCGTCGGCCTGCCGAGGGCGGCGCGCAAAACATTCTTGTCGTCGCCCCTGCCGAAGCCGTCGATTTCGATCTCGTCGAGGCCGGTGAGGCCGGTTTCGAGCGAGCGCAGCGCCTTTTGCAGACTTTCCGCAAAGGTCCGGCCGATCGCCATGACTTCGCCGACCGATTTCATCGCCGTCGTCAGGATCGGCTCGGCGCCGGGAAACTTTTCGAAGGCGAAGCGCGGAATCTTGGTGACGACATAATCGATCGTCGGCTCAAAGGAGGCGGGCGTCGCGCCGCCGGTGATGTCATTGGCGATCTCGTCGAGCGTATAGCCGATGGCGAGCTTGGCTGCGACCTTGGCGATCGGAAAGCCGGTCGCTTTCGAGGCGAGTGCCGAGGAGCGTGAGACGCGCGGGTTCATCTCGATGACGACCATCCGGCCGTTTTCCGGATTGACCGCGAATTGCACATTCGAGCCGCCGGTCTCGACGCCGATCTCGCGCAGCACGGCGAGCGCGGCATCGCGCATCGTCTGATATTCCTTGTCGGTCAGAGTGAGCGCCGGTGCAACGGTGATCGAATCGCCGGTATGGACGCCCATCGGATCGATGTTCTCGATCGAGCAGACGATGATGCAATTGTCCGCCCTGTCGCGGACGACCTCCATCTCATATTCCTTCCAGCCGAGGACGCTTTCCTCGACCAGAACTTCGCTCGTCGGCGAGGCGTCGATGCCGCGCTCGATGATCTCGATGAATTCCTCTTTGTTATAGGCAATGCCGCCGCCCGTTCCGCCCATGGTGAAGGAAGGACGGATGATAGCCGGCAGGCCGATGTCGTCGAGGATGGCAAGCGCCTGGGCAAGCGTCTTGATCTGATGCGAGCGCGGCGTCGACAGGCCGATCCGCGTCATCGCCTCGCGGAAAAGCTCGCGATCCTCCGCCTTGTCGATCGCCTCGGCCGTCGCGCCGATGATCTCGACGTCATATTTCGCGAGCACGCCCATGCGCTTCAGCGACAATGCGCAATTCAATGCGGTCTGGCCGCCCATCGTCGGCAGCAGCGCGAAGCCGCCCGGCACGGCATGGCGCTCCTCGGCAATGATCTTGGCGACGACCTCCGGGGTGATCGGCTCGACATAGGTCCGATCCGCCATGTCGGGATCGGTCATGATCGTCGCCGGATTCGAATTCACGAGAACGATGCGGTAGCCTTCGGCGCGCAGCGCCTTGCAGGCCTGGGTTCCGGAATAGTCGAATTCGCAGGCTTGGCCGATGATGATCGGCCCCGCCCCAATGATCATGATGGTCGAAATATCGGTCCGCTTGGGCATGTGTTGTTTCGAACTCCTCAGCGCATGACTGGCGCTAGCGAAGAGGCATGGTTAAGGCTGCGATGAAGCAGGTGTGCGCAAAACCCTCTCCCGGTGGGAGAGGGTGCCGCTGAAGGCGGCGGGTGAGGGGTTACGATATTCGATCGAAGTTCGTAACCCCTCATCCGGCTTGCTCCGCAAGCCACCTTCTCCCACAGGGAGAAGGTTCACGCTCCATCAGCTGTGGTTACTTTCCCGCGCCTATGACAAATCGACGGCGTAGCGCTTCAGATCTTCCAACGCAATGTTCGAGCGCGCCCTCATGCGTTGCCCGCAGCACCACGCGCGGCATTTTCCCGGCCTCGAAAGCCTCCTGCCAGCGCGGCGCGCGACGCGAACCGGCATGCGACGAGACAAGCCTTCCGATATGCCACTCTTGAAACTGGTTGGACTCTGCGGAGAGTCCTAGGGCCGTGCCGGGGCCGTGCCGCGCATGGCGGACGCAGCAAATGCCGAGGTGACCGAGGGCTTATTCGGGCTGCTTGGACCCGATGCATTTCGGCTCTGCTGGCTTGGCTTCGGCGCGGCCTTGACCGTAGCCATGACACTGTCGCGGACTGCGGGGTCGCTTGCTGACGGCGTTGCCATCAGCCGATTATCCGGGCTCGGCGACGTCTGCGCGATTGCGGCCGTGGCGGCGACCGACAGGGCAATAGCGACCACACTTGCGGTGAGCTTTGTCATCTTTTTCTCCATGGAAAATTTGCCCCCAAGGCCATCAAGCCTCATCGGCGCGCGGACAAACGGGTCCAAGGCACGGCGCGCGACCCACGCCTATTCAGCAATGCTCCCTCAGTTCCCTCCTATTTTGTCACGAGGAAGGCAGATCCTCATAATAGGAAGGCGGAGGCGGGTCATCTGACGGAAGCCGCAGAGAGATAAGAGTTTCAGAGGCAGCAACCGCTGGCGCAACGGCTGTCACAATGGCCCGTCACACAATATATGCCGCGGCCGCAGTACTGGAACCCGTTCGGCACACAATAGTTATCAGTCGTTCCATAGGTGCCTCCCGGGCAACAGATGTTGCCGCCGGCGGGTCCGCGCCAGCAATTATATCCCGCGTTGCAAGCGCCGCCACCCTGGCAACATTGGGAACCCATTGGATAACATAGGTTGTCTGGACACAATACATTACCAACTTCGCATTGCTGGGCGCGTGTCGCGCTGGCTAAGCCTATGCTTAAGGCCGCCAATGTCACGAGAACGCAGATGGCACTCAGCGCAAATCGGAAAACACCTGCGTTGCGAAGGTCAGCCCGACGCTGAAGCAGCTTAGTGACCCTGATACCGCATCTTTTCAGCATATCCTTGGCCCCCGCAACTTTTGCATTGTGGCAGCTTAACGTGCCATAGGCAACGCACCCCTTGATATCACTCGCTATGATTTATCCTCTCGGTGGCATCGCCGCGCCGGACACCCAATAAAGCTGGGTGCGCCGCTGCGGTCAACATCCATGGGAACGGCTGAAGCGCGAAGCCGCCCGGCACGGCATGGCGCTCCTCGCACGCGCTTCAATCCGACACTAAACCGGACGACCAATTCATCATCGCGACGCCCGCTTAATTTTGTTCGCCTCAACTTTGTGAATGAGTCGGCGGTTCGGCGTGGATGGCCGGGACAAGCTCGGCCATGACGGCTGTCATAGCGTCTACCGCCCCTCTCACGCAGCGGCGCGTTCCTTCACATCCTCGGGGCTGCCGAAATAGGCGATGTAGCGGTCCTCGATCTCGGCGAGCGGCATGATGGTGAAGACATCGATCGTGCCGAACTGTTTGTCGATCACGGCGCCATTGCCGAATTTGGCGCCGACACGCAGATAGGCCTTGAGCAGCGGCGGCAGCGCGGCCACGCCTTTGCGCGCATCGACGCCCCCCGCCTCTAGAATGCCCATCGGGACCACACGATCTTGATGCGGCGAGACCTGCCACTCCTCGTCGGCCGAGGCCTGATGATGCAGAAAGCTCAAGGGCAGAGCGAGCGCCAGCGGATTGGTGCCGGGCAGGCTCGCGCAGCCGATCAAAACATCGACGCGGTGATGTTTGGCGTAAATCCAAAGCCCGCGCCACAACAGCTCGATGACGCGTTTCGAGCGATATTTCGGATGCACGCAGGAGCGTCCGAGCTCAAGAAAATTCTTGCTCCCGTGGCGGGCGAGCAGAGGTGCGATATCGAACTCGCTCTGGCTGTAGAAACCGCCGTGACGTTCCGCCACCGCGCGGCGTAAGAGGCGGTAGGTGCCGACGAGTTTCGGCTTGACACGACCGAAGGAATTGCGCGCGGCCATATCGAAGACGAGGAGATGGTCGCAATATTTGTCGAAGCGGCAGATGTCGCGCCGCACCAACGCCGCTCCGCCTTGCGCGACGGCGCCGCCTTCCTCATAGAAGACTTTGAACCGCAGCCGTTGCGCCCGGCGCACGTCCTTTTTCGTCGTCGCGAGCCTTATCTCCAAACTGCCGGAGCGGCCGAGCACGCGCGGCAAGCCGGCGAGATCGTGTCCAAGATTGCGTCGGGGCCGCGGTCGCAGCCGTGGCTCGCGCGGAAATTCGATGATGGCGCCGAAATCGAAAGGCGTGCTGAGCGGCCACATGTCACGAATCATCCGGGATCATTGCAACATGATAGGATAAGTCGGCCAAACGAAAGTTTGATGACGCCTGTTGCCCGAATCCAATTGCACCCGATGCTGCCGCTTGTCCGGCGCCGAGCCGAGGCCCTCGCCAGAATGATCGGACGGAGTCATAACTTCGCAATCGACTCGTCTTATCGCGGGTTCATCCGCACCCTTCGTCCACCGGTCTTCGGCTGTCCCATGGCCTATCTGCGCGCCGCCGGCGTTTTTGCCACGCTGATCGTCTTTTTCGTGGTCGGCGCGCCGGTACAATGGCTCATTTTGCGTTTGTCTCTGCCGGTCGCAGATGTGCTGCCGCTGCTCTTCAACCGCATGCTGCTCTATTTTTTGCAGATCCGGGTCATAGTACATGGCGAGACGGCGGAGTCCGCCGCCGAAGCTGCGCTGCCGCAATTGCTCGTCGCCAATCATGTTTCATGGACCGATATTCCGGCGCTCGGGACGATTCATTCGATCTCCTTTCTCGCCAAACGGGAAGTCGCCGGCTGGCCGATCATCGCCACTTTCGCGCGGTTGCAGAGGACTTTGTTCGTCGATCGCTTGAGCCGCAAATCGATCCGCGATGCCAATGCGGCGATGGCCGCGCGCATGCTCGAAGGCGGCTGGGTGGCCCTCTTTCCGGAAGGCACGACGCATGACGGGACTGAGCTCGGGCGCTTTCATTCGTCGCATTTCGCCGCTGCGCGTGACCTCCTGCAGAGCGCGTCGCATGTCGAAGCCGTGCGCGTGCAGCCGGTCGCGATCCGCTATTCCGCACCGCATGCGGCGTGGCTCGGCGATGATCTGTTGCTGCCCCATGTGATGGAGCTCGTCAAAGGCGCGCCAGTCACTTGCGATCTCTTCTTTTGCGCGCCTGTGATCTTCGATCGTGCGAGTGATCGCAAAGAGATCGCGCAAGAATGCAACCAGAGGATCGAGGCGATGCTCGCCGCGACGGCGGCGGCGGGCACAGCAGCGGAAGTGGCTTTGCAAAAGGTTTGATGTATATGCGGCTGATCGCTTCGCTGCGACGTTTGCCGCTCCTCTCCCCGCGAGCGAAGCGATGCGGGGAGAGGTAAGGTGAGGGGCCGGGGGATTTGCTCCACCATTTCCGACTATGATGGCAAGTCGGACTTACTCGATTGCCACTGCGGCTACTCACCTCGCCCCTCACCCGGCCTCTCCCCATTTCGCTGCGCTTACGGGGAGAGGGGCGCGCCGCACTCAGCTTTTCGCTGTAGCCGCCATCAATTCAGGTGATCCAGCTTTTGCAAGCGCCGCCATCCCCAGCCATTTCAGCGCGCCGCGGCCGGCGGCGGCGCCGGTCGCAAAACACGCCTGCAGAAGATAGCCGCCGGTCGGCGCCTCCCAATCGAGCATTTCTCCGGCGATGAAAACGCCCGGCTTACGGCGGAGCATGAAGCTCTCGTCGATCTCGTCGAACAAAATCCCGCCGGAAGTCGAGATCGCCCGCGCGATGGGCGCGACGCCGGTGATGCGCAGCGGCACGGCATTGATCAATTGCGCCAGACGGTGCGGCGCAAGCGCCGACAAAGGCTCTGCCGTCCCAAGCCTCGCCTCATAGAGGAGACCGATCGCCACGGGCGACAGCTTGAGCGCTTTGCGGAGCAGATTGGACAAAGACGGCTTTCGTCCCGCCAAATGCCGGCGCAAACGTTCTTCTATCTCCGTTGCCGTGAGATCCGGCCGCAGAGCGATATGGAGCAGCGCTTCGCCTTGCGCCAACAAAGCCTCACGCAAATCGGCTGACAGGCCATAGATCGCGCCGCCTTCGATCCCGCCGTCTGTGATGACGGCATCCCCGCGCAGATTCTGATCGGCAAATGAGAAGCACGCGCCCTTCACCGGTTGGCCCGCGAAGCGCTCACGAAAATTCTTCGACCAGTCGACCAGAAATCCGCAATTCGCCGGCCGCAGCGGTGCAAGACCGATCCCCACTTCGGCGATGGCTTTGGTCCAGGCGCCGTCCGAGCCGAGGCGCGGCCAGCTCGCCCCGCCCAAAGCGAGCACGGTCGCATCGGGCTTTCGTGTGACAGTGCCTTCCGGCCCTTCGAAGAGGAGCGCGCCTTCCCTATCCCAGCCGAGCCAACGATGCCGCGGCATGAAGGCGACGCCGAGCGCGCCGAGACGTCTGAGCCAGGCGCGCAGCAGCGGCGAGGCCTTGAAGGAGGCCGGAAACACCCGCCCGCTCGTGCCGATAAAGGTCGGCTCGCCCAGCTCGGCACACCAGGCCTGCAAGGCTTGCGGCGAAAATTCCTCTATCGCCGGACGCAGAGAGGGTGCCGCGGCGCCATAGTGGGCGATGAGCGCTTCGAAATCTTCGGAATGGGTAAGATTGAGGCCGCCGCGCCCGGCGAGCAAGAATTTGCGCCCGGGCGAAGGCATGGCGTCATAAAGGGTGACCTCTGCACCGCCCTGCGCCAAAATTTCCGCGGCCATCAGCCCCGCCGGGCCTGAACCGACGACGACAGCTTTCGGCCGCGTTTGGGAGCGGGCGGACATGGCTATTCCGAATTGATCGAGAAATCCCATTTTGCTGGCGCCGCAGCAAATGCCCGATGCCTCGCCCCTTTTCAATCATACATGGCAGCGTCAGAGCGATGTCGTGACGGGCGGCCTACGCATTCTTTTCGGGGGCAATTAGCGCGTGTCCCGATCAGATGGGACCATCTGATCGATAAGGACACGCGCAACATCAATGCGTTGGAGCATGTCCTCATCGAAAAAGTCGAGCAACTTTTTCGGGACATGCTCTAGCGGAGCTCTGGACCGAGCGCATCACGCCCTAGGCCTGAAAATTCGGGTCCTCGGCGTCATGCGCGTGACCGATCGCCTGCTGCAGCCGCGGGTCGAGCTTACCGCGGTTCAGGATGACCTTCTGCGCATGGATGGACTCGACCGCGTCGAACGGCACCACGAAGTCGCCGGCATTCTCGACGTAGATGATAAGTTCCGGCCGGCCGTGCGGCGCAACCTCGCGAACCGTGCCGAAGGCCAGGTCGCCGTCGTGGGCAAAGACCTCGAACCCTTCTCTCATGTCACCTCTCATCAACGCTCCTTTTTCTCTCCGCCGCCAGCTCAACCACGTGCCGCTTTCCATTTGATCGAACAGCCGATCGAAGGGACTTGGTCGTGCGGGGCGCGGCCGGTCTTGGCGATCTGGCGCATAGCCTCGATAAGCTCGCGGGGCGCGCCGGGTCTCGGCGGCGCCGTGCGGCCCTCGTCGAGGCGGCCACGATATTTGAGCTTGCCGTCGCGATCATAGCCGAAAAAGTCGGGCGTACAGACCGCATCATAGGCCCGCGCCACCTTTTGGCTCTCGTCGTGAAGATAGGGGAAGGGAAAGTCGTGTTTCTCAGCGAAGCGCTGCATATTGGCGAAGGAATCGTCGGGGTACGCAGCCGCGTCGTTGGCGCAGATCGCGGCAAAGCCAATACCTTCCGCCATCAGCGTGCGCGCATCGGCGACAAGCCGATCGATCACCGCGAGCACATAAGGGCAATGATTGCAGATGAAGACGATCACCGTGCCATTTTCGCCGGCGACGTCACGCAAAGAATAGGTCCGCCCATCCGTGGCCGGAAGCCAGAAATCCACGGCCGGCGTATCGAGTTCAACCGACGCCACGCTTGTCGCCACGAGCACATCCTCCGCGTCTGCGCCAACATGTAGGCCAAGTCGCTTCGGATGCCAACAGCCGCTGAGCCAGCCCCACATGCCGAGCCGGCGTTCCGAAGTTTTGTGACCTGGCTCACAGATTTGGATCGCCCAACGGTCAAACTGGTGCGGATCGTGCTTGTACGTCTAAAGCTAGGCTTGGAACCGGTCGGCCGGCGGCAGCACTTCAAGGCTTTCGACCAAACAGAATCGGCAGCGGGCAAAAAAGAAGAACAGCCACAAGAATCAAGAAAAATAAGGAGTAATGACATGCCGCGCTCTTATTCGGCCTTTCTCGCCCGCGCCGATGTGCCGGCGCGCAAGGAGCTGCAACAGGCCGTCGATGGCCTCAAGCTGAAACTCGCGCTCGATGACGGCTATGTTCCGTTCAAGACATCAGGCTATTTGCCCTGCACTTTGGATGGCGAGGACGCCGGCTTCGATCTGCGCTTCCAGGATATTGACCCCGCCTTGCAGCCCCGCGCAGGCGACAAGGATGTCGCCATCGCCTTCCGCTGGGGCGGCGATCCGCGCGAAGAGGCGAGCGTCCTGATCGTCTGCGCGGCGCTCGGCAAAAATTTCGCGGCCATCGTGCATGAGCCGGACGCCGACGTTCTTTTCGCGGCCGATGATCTCGTCGCTAAGGCCCGCAAAGCCGCGGCATCTCTGTGAAAAGGGCGCCGCGCATGCGAGCACGATGCCGCTTGGCAAATATTCAAGATCGGCTACAGATCGATGCGAGGCAGGCGGCAGCGTGGCGGCGCTTGCGTTCTTTTGACGCGAGCCCTTTGCCGCAAACCGGCTGCGATGTTGCGCGTGCCGCAGACCTCAAGGCTTGCGCATATAAAGGCCATATGATAGGTGACGCCCGCTTTCGGGGGTCAAGCTCGACTTTGGTTCACGGCTTTATTCCCGTCTCTCCGCAGCCTGCGCTTTTGGGTTTTGCCGCGATCGCACGAGCCGATCTAAATCCTGAAGGAGCCGGGCATGTCGGGCTCTCGGATTCTTCGGGCTCTTGGATTTGAAGGTTGACCGCCTTGGCGCAGGAAACAACAATCGTATCCGGAATGGCCGGCCGCTATGCCCAGGCGCTCTATGCGCTGGCACAAGAGCAGAGTGCGACCGAGCAAGTGGCGGCAGATCTTTCAACCTTCTCCGCCCTCATTGCCGAAAGCGCCGATCTGCAGCGCTTCATCAAGAGCCCGGTGTTTTCTGCCGAAGAGCAGGTGAAGGCGCTGGTTGCGCTGCTCGCGCGTGTCGGAATCACCGGGATCGCCGCCAATTTCCTCAAGCTGGTCGCGGCCAAGCGCCGGCTCTTCGCAGTCGCCGACATGATCGGCGATTATCATAAGCTGCATGATTTCGCCAAAGGCCTCATTCGGGCCGAGGTCATCGTTGCCGAGCCGCTCAAGGACGAGCATGTTTCGGCATTGAAGGCTGCGCTGGCCGAATTGATGGGCGGCAAGACCGTCGAGGTCGGCGTCAAGGTCGATCCGACGATCCTTGGCGGCATCATCGTCAGATTGGGCTCGCGCATGGTCGACGGCTCGCTGAAGACCAAGCTCACTATGCTCCGCACACGTATGAAAGAGGTCGGTTGATGGATATCCGCGCCGCTGAGATCTCGGCGATCCTCAAGAATGAGATCGCCAACTTCGGCAAAGAGGCCGAAGTCACCGAAGTCGGACAGGTTCTGTCCGTCGGCGACGGCATCGCCCGCGTCTATGGCCTCGACAATGTGCAGGCCGGCGAAATGGTCGAATTCGAGTCGGGCGTCCGCGGCATGGCGCTGAACCTCGAAGTCGACAATGTCGGCATCGTCATTTTCGGCACCGACCGCGACATCAAGGAAGGCCAGACGGTCAAGCGCACCGGCGCGATCGTCGACGTGCCGGTCGGCAAGGAGCTTTTGGGGCGCGTCGTCGACGCGCTCGGCAATCCGATCGACGGCAAGGGTCCGATCAATGCCACAAGGCGCGCCCGCGTCGACGTCAAGGCGCCGGGCATCATCCCGCGCAAATCCGTGCATGAGCCGATGTCGACCGGCCTGAAAGCGATCGATGCGCTGATTCCGATCGGGCGCGGCCAGCGCGAGCTCATCATCGGCGACCGCCAGACCGGCAAGACCGCCATCGCGCTCGACACGATCCTCAATCAGAAGCCGCTCAATCAGGGCACGGACGAGAGCGCCAAGCTCTATTGCATCTATGTCGCGGTCGGCCAGAAGCGCTCGACCGTCGCGCAATTCGTCAAGGTGCTGGAAGAGCATGGCGCGCTCGAATATTCGATCGTGATTGCCGCCACCGCCTCCGACCCAGCGCCGATGCAGTTTTTGGCGCCTTTCTCCGGCTGCGCCATGGGCGAATATTTCCGCGACAATGCCATGCACGGGCTGATGATCTATGATGATCTTTCGAAACAGGCCGTGTCCTATCGCCAGATGTCGCTGCTGCTGCGCCGTCCGCCGGGCCGCGAAGCCTATCCGGGCGACGTCTTCTATCTCCATTCGCGCCTGCTCGAACGTGCCGCCAAGCTCAATGACGACAATGGCGCCGGTTCGCTGACCGCCCTTCCGATCATCGAAACTCAGGCGAATGATGTTTCGGCCTATATTCCGACCAATGTCATTTCGATCACCGACGGGCAGATCTTCCTTGAGACGGATCTCTTCTACCAGGGCATCCGCCCGGCCGTGAATGTTGGCCTTTCGGTGTCGCGCGTCGGCTCATCGGCGCAGACGAAATCGATGAAGAAGGTCGCCGGCAAGATCAAAGGCGAGCTGGCGCAATATCGCGAAATGGCCGCCTTCGCGCAGTTCGGTTCCGATCTCGACGCGACGACGCAGCGGCTTCTCGCCCGCGGCTCGCGCCTGACCGAACTTTTGAAGCAGGCGCAATTCTCGCCCTTGAAGATCGAAGAGCAGGTCTGTGTGATCTATGCCGGCGTCAACGGCTATCTCGATCCGCTGCCGCTCGATCGCGTCAAGCCTTTCGAGGAAGGACTGCTCGCTTTGCTGCGCACGAGCCATGCCGCTCTCTTGGAGACGATCCGCGCGTCGAAGGATCTGTCCGACGGCTCCGCGGCAAGCCTCAAGTCGGTGGTCGACACTTACGCCAAATCCTTCGCCTGAACGCGCGGGTCCTTTAAAAGTTTGAGCCGAAAGCTTAACCGACATGCCCTCCCTGAAGGATCTGCGTAACCGCATCGCCTCGGTCAAGGCGACGCAGAAGATCACTAAGGCCATGCAGATGGTGGCCGCCGCCAAGCTGCGGCGGGCGCAGACGGCGGCCGAAGCGGCGAGGCCCTATGCCGAGCGCATGGAAAGGGTCCTGGCGGGCCTTGCTGCAGGCCTCGGTGCCGGCTCGCAAAAGCCGATGCTGCTCGGCGGCACCGGCTATGACGGTGTCCATCTCCTCGTCGTCTGCACGGCCGAGCGCGGCCTCTGCGGCGCCTTCAATTCCTCGATCGCGAGGCTCGCCCGCGACAGAGCGCAGGCGCTCATCGGCCAGGGCAAGACGGTCAAGATCTTGTGCGTCGGCAAGAAGGGTTATGACCTTTTGAAGCGCCAGTTCGGGGAGCAGATCATCGAAGTGATCGAGCTGCGCAGCATCCGTCAGCTCGGCTTTGACAATGCCGATGCGATCGGGCGCAAGATTATCCAGCTCTTCGAAAGCGGCGAGTTCGACGTCTGCACGCTGTTCTTCTCGCGCTTCCGTTCGGTGATTGCGCAGATCCCGACGGCGCTGCAGCTGATCCCGGCCGAATTCCCGGCCGACGAGACAGCCGCCGCATCGCAATCAGTCTATGATTATGAGCCGGAAGAGGACGAGATTCTCAACGCGCTCCTGCCGCGCAATATTTCCGTGCAGGTCTTCCGCGCGCTGCTTGAAAACGCCGCCTCGGAACAAGGCGCGCGGATGAGCGCCATGGACAATGCCACGCGCAATGCCGGCGACATGATCAAGAAGCAGACCTTGAAATATAACCGCACGCGTCAGGCGATGATCACCAAGGAACTCATCGAGATCATTTCCGGCGCGGAAGCGCTCTAGAGCGTCATCCCAAAAAGTTGCAGACTTTTTGGATGAGATGACGTGTTGAAACGAACAGCATCATCCCGAAAAGTTGCCGACTTTTCGGACAAGATGATCTGTTAAACAAGGAGTTGGAGCGGGCTTGTGATTCAGTTTGAAGCAAGCGTGTTCTGACCTGTTCGAGAAGGCAAGAGGAAATATCATGGCTGATGCCGTTCCCAACCGGCCCGCGGGCCATATCACCCAGGTCATTGGACCGGTGATCGACGTGAAATTCGATGGCCATCTGCCGGAGATTTTGAACGCGCTCGAAACCACGAACAATGGCCACCGGCTGGTGCTGGAAGTGGCGCAGCATCTCGGCGAGAGCACGGTGCGCTGCATCGCCATGGATATTTCGGAGGGTCTGACCCGCGGCCAGGAGGTGCATGATACGGGCGCGCCCATCTCCGTGCCGGTCGGAGAAGAATGCCTTGGCCGCATCATGAACGTCATCGGCGAACCGGTCGACGAAGCGGGTCCGGTCCAGACCGAGGCGCGGCGCGCGATCCATCAGCCGGCGCCGACCTACGCGGAGCAGTCGACGGAAGCGCAGATACTCGAGACGGGCATCAAGGTCGTCGATCTCCTGGCGCCCTATTCCAAGGGCGGCAAGGTCGGCCTCTTCGGCGGCGCCGGCGTCGGCAAGACCGTGCTGATCATGGAGCTCATCAACAATATCGCCAAGGCGCATGGCGGCTATTCCGTCTTCGCCGGCGTCGGCGAGCGCACCCGCGAAGGCAATGATCTCTATCATGAGATGATCGAGTCCAAGGTCAATATGGACCCGAAGGAGCATGGCGGCTCGGCCAAGGGCTCGAAATGCGCGCTAGTCTATGGCCAGATGAACGAGCCGCCGGGCGCCCGCGCCCGCGTCGCGCTGACCGGCCTCACCGTCGCAGAATATTTCCGCGACAAGGGCCAGGACGTGCTCTTCTTCGTCGACAATATTTTCCGCTTCACCCAGGCGGGCTCGGAAGTCTCGGCGCTCTTGGGCCGCATTCCTTCGGCGGTCGGCTATCAGCCGACGCTCGCAACCGACATGGGCGCTTTGCAGGAGCGCATCACGACAACGACCAAAGGTTCGATCACCTCGGTGCAGGCGATCTATGTGCCCGCCGACGATCTGACTGATCCGGCGCCGGCGACCTCCTTCGCGCACTTGGATGCGACCACCGTTTTGTCGCGCAGCATCGCCGAGAAGGGCATTTATCCCGCGGTCGATCCGCTCGATTCGACCTCGCGCATGCTGTCGCCGCTCGTCGTCGGCGAGGAACATTACGGCGTCGCCCGCAAGGTCCAGCAGATCCTCCAGCGCTATAAGGCGCTGCAGGACATTATCGCCATTCTCGGCATGGATGAATTGTCGGAAGAGGACAAAGTGACCGTCGCCCGGGCGCGGAAAATCGAGCGGTTCCTGTCGCAGCCCTTCCATGTCGCCGAAGTTTTCACCGGCTCGCCGGGCAAGCTCGTCTCGCTCGCCGACACGATCAAAGGCTTCAAGGGCCTCATCGAAGGCAAATATGATCATTTGCCGGAGGCGGCGTTCTATATGGTCGGCTCGATCGACGAAGCCATCGAAAAGGCGCAGAAGCTCGCCGCTCAGGCGGCGTGATCGGTTGTGACGGCGAACCTTCTCCCTGTGGGAGAAGGTGGCACGCCGTAGGGCGTCGTTTACGACGCCCGTCGCAAGCGACGGACTATGGCGGCCGGATGAGGGGTTACCTCTTGTCCGATTTGCGTAACCCCTCACCCGGCCGGCCTTGCCGGCCACCCTCTCCCTCTGGGAGAGGGTAGGTTCGGAGAGAGATTCATGCCCACCTTCCCCTTCGAGCTCGTCTCGCCCGAAAAGCTGCTTTTCACTGGCGAGGTCGAGGCGGTCGTCGTGCCGGGCACGGAAGGCGAATTCACGGTCCTCAAGGATCATGCGCCGGTAATGTCGGTGCTGAAGCCGGGGATCGTCGAGATCGACGCGACGGCGACCACCAAGACGCGACTCTTCGTGCGCGGCGGCTTCGCCGATGTCTCGCCGAAAGGGCTCACTATCCTCGCCGAATATGCGATTCCGCTCGAAGAGCTCGACGCGGCCAAGATCGACGCCGATCTGAAGGAAGCCGAAGAGGATGTCGCCGACGCGCGGGACGATGAGGCGCGCCGCCGGGCGACGGAAAAGCGCGACCAGTTGAACGAGCTGCGCGGCGTGCTGAAGATCTGAGACGGGATCGCCGCCTATCCACGCCGCATTCGAAAAGGGCCGCACAGCGGCCCTTTTGCTTTTGTGCTATGGCGCTGTGGGAGCGGAGCCTCCATCTTTTCAGGGTCTGCTATCGCGTTTATCGCTCTGCGATAACGCGCGCCGACCGTCTTTCCCCGTCCTCGATCTTGCAAGCGTACCGCACGCGACAATGGCCCCACCGCTTCTGACCTTGCAGCAGATTTCCCTGAGCTTCGGCGGCACGCCTTTGCTCACGGACGCCGAGATTTCGGTCTCGCCGGGCGAGCGGCTGTGCCTCGTCGGGCGCAATGGGTCGGGGAAATCGACGCTCCTCAAGATCGCCGCGGGTCTCATCGCGCCTGATGCCGGGCGGCGCTTTCTGCAGCCCGAGGCGCATGTCCGCTATTTGCCGCAAGAGCCGGATTTCGCCAAATTCGAGACGGCGCTTGCCTATGTCGAAGCCGGGCTTGGCCCTGCTGACGATCGCCATCGCGCGCGCATGCTTTTGAACGAGCTTGGACTTTCCGGCGAGGAGGATCCACAGTGTCTCTCCGGCGGCGAGGCACGCCGCGCAGCACTTGCCCGCGTGCTGGCGCCGGAACCCGATATCCTTCTTCTCGACGAGCCGACCAATCATCTCGACCTGCCGGCGATCGAATGGCTCGAAGCCGAGCTTGCTGGTCTGCGCTCGGCCCTCGTCCTCATCAGCCATGACCGCCGCTTTCTGCAAAATCTGTCGCGCAAGACCGTCTGGCTCGATCGTGGCGTAACCCGCGCTTTCGATCGCGGCTTTGGCGAATTCGAAGCCTGGCGCGATCAAATGCTCGAAGAGGAAGAGCAGAAAGCGCATAAGCTCGAGCGCAAGATCGTGGCTGAGGAAGATTGGCTGCGCTACGGCGTCACCGCAAGGCGCAAGCGCAATCAGAAGCGGCTCGCCGGCCTTCTCGGCCTGCGCAGGGAACGCTCCGAGGAACAGCGCGCGCATGGTCGTGCAACAAGCACGGTGAAGCTCGCACCGAGCGAGGCGGAGATTTCCGGCAAGCTCGTCATCGAGGCGAAGAACATTGCCAAAGCCTATGACGAGCGGCCCATCGTCAGGGATTTTTCGATCCGCATCCTGCGCGGCGATCGGCTCGGCATCGTCGGCGCCAATGGCGCCGGCAAGACCACGCTCATCAATCTCTTGACCGGCGCGCTCGCACCCGACAGCGGCAGTTTGCGGCTCGGAGCCAATCTCACCATGGCGAGCCTCGATCAGAGTCGCGCGAGCCTCGATCCGCAGACGAGCCTCAAAGATGCGCTGACCGGCGGCGGCAGTGATTTTCTCGACATCGGCGGCAGCCGCCGGCATGTCATGGGCTACATGAAGGATTTTCTCTTCGGCCCCGAACAGGCGGGCACGCCGATCGGCCGTCTGTCCGGCGGCGAACGCGGACGGCTGATGCTCGCGCGGGCGCTCGCTTTGCCCTCGAATCTTCTCGTCCTCGATGAGCCGACCAATGATCTCGATCTCGAAACGCTCGATCTTCTGCAGGAGATGCTCGCGGACTATCGAGGCACTTTGATCCTCGTCAGCCATGATCGCGATTTTCTCGACCGCGTCGCAACCTCCTTGCTCGTCGCAGAAGGTGAGGGGCGTTGGCTCGAATATGCGGGCGGCTATTCCGATATGGTGGCGCAACGCGGTGCGGGCATAAGCGCAAAGCCGGCGCCCGAGCGTGTCGCGGCAAAGCCAAAAACATCTGCGCCGCCAATGGCGGCGAAAGAGGCGAAGCCGAAGCGCAAGCTCTCTTTCAACGAAAAGCACGCCCTGGAAACTCTGCCGCTGCGCATCGACGAACTTCAGGTGACTGCGGCGCGCCTCAAGGCCGCTCTTGCCGATGCCGATCTTTACGCCCGCGATCCGGCACGTTTCGCCAAAACATCGGAAGCTCTAGCCAAGGTGGAGGCAGATCTCGCCAAAGCCGAAGAAGACTGGCTGGCGCTCGAAATTCTGCGCGAGGAAATCGAGGGGTGAAGTGCATCCTTGTTTCCGCGTCATGGCCGGGCTTGACCCGGCCATGACGTGCACAGGGTTTGCACGCCCGTCACTCGTTCATTCCATAATCTTCCTGCCTATTTTTCCTTCCTCGGCACTGGTTGCCCCATATCCCGGCCGATGCGATCATAGGGCATCACCGAAAGGGTGGACGATGGGCCATATAGATCCGTTTCGCGTCGCACTTGCGCTTGACGAAGATCCCGTCGCTGCAGTCGATGCGATCGTGCGCGAACTGGCAGCGAAAGGCCAAGGCGGCAGCATCGGCTTCGTCTATGCGACGGATCGGTTCAAGGCGGATCTCGGCGCGATCACCGATCTTTTGCGCGAACGCACAGACGTTGCCAATTGGATCGGCACTTTGGGGCTCGGCGTCATCGCCGGCCAGCAGGGTGTTTTCGACAGGCCTGCTCTTGCCGCGATGATCGGCACCTGGCCACAAGGCGACATTAAAGTCTTCGAAGCTGTGTCCGGCAAGATGGTGCCGCCCTTCGGCCAACAGGACTTCGGACTCACCAAGGCCATCGTTCATGTCGATCCGCGCAATCAGACCTTTGATGAGCTTCTGCGATCGCTCGTCGAAAACTCTGGCGCCTATCTCGTCGGTGGCCTCACCGCCTCGCGCAGCCGCCGTTTCGATCAGATCGCCGGCAAACTGACGCAAGGCAGCATTTCCGGCCTCTTCCTCGGCCCAGGGGTCGATGTCACGATCGGCGTCGCGCAAGGCTGCACAGCGATCGGGCCGACGCGGACGATCAGCGAGGCGCAGGACAATCTCATCACCAAGCTCGACGGTGACTCGCCGCTCAAGGCGCTGCTCGACGATCTCTCCGCCACCGACGAAGAGGGCCTGCGCCGGGTGCTGCAGTCGCTGCATGTCGCGCTGCCGGTCGCGCATTCCGACACAGGCGATTACGTGGTCCGCAATCTCGTCGCAATCGATGCCGAGAAGGGTCATATAGCGATCGGCGAGCGGATCGAGCCGGGCCGCAAGATCTTCTTTTGCCAGCGCGACCGGGCCGCTGCGACAAAAGATCTGACCCTGATGGTGCAAAAGCTCAAGGCGCGGGCTGGCACGATTCATGGCGCCCTCTATGTCTCCTGCTGTGGCCGGGGGCCGAGCATTTTCGAATCGGCGGATGCGGAAGTGGGCCTCGTCCAAGAAGGGCTCGGCGATGTGCCGCTCATCGGCTTCTATGCCAATGGTGAGATCGCCGGGGATCGTGTCTACGGCTATACTGGCGTCCTCGCTCTCTTCTGAGCCGAAGCCTGCGGCGGCTTGCGACGATGATGCAGATGGGCTGAGAAAGCGCGGGTTCGCATAGGGCATTTTCAGCAAAAGTGGGAACCGGTTTTGCGTTCGAAAATGCTCAAGCCCTTTAAATGAGAGCGGTTTCGAACCGGTTTGGTGTCGACACCAAGCCCGAAACCGCTCTGGCGGCTTCGCATGGCGAAATGCTTAATTTTCGCGGCCAAGGCGTCTTGCCCTTTGAAGTCTGTTGCCCCTTGAAGTCTTTCGCCTTCCCTATGCCGCCGGCTCTTGCGACTGTGGCTGGCCGACAGTTCAAAGCGCCTTTGGCGCCGGAGCCGAGTGAGGACGCGCGGCATCGCGCGGCCCCGAGCGGCCTGCCGCGGCGGCAGCGGCTGCTTGCCGTCACGCCCATTGTCATCACCGTCGCACTGGCGACGCTCGATGCCGCGATCGCCAATACAGCATTGCCGACGATCGCCACCGACCTGCATGCGCGAGCTGCAGATTCGATCTGGATCGTCAATGCCTATCAACTTGCCGTGATGATCTCGCTTCTGCCTTTTGCCTCGCTCGGCGAAATCTTCGGCTATCGGCGGGTCTATATTTTCGGCCTCGTTCTTTTCACCGCCGCCTCGCTCGTGTGCGCGCTTGCCTGGTCGCTGCCGAGCCTTGCGATCGCACGCGCGCTGCAAGGGCTCGGCGCCGCCGGCCTGATGAGTGTCAATACGGCCCTGGTCCGCTTCATCTATCCGACCCGCTGGCTTGGCCGCGCTGTGGGCTTCATAGCCTTCGTGGTCGCGGTCGCCGCCGCCATCGGTCCTACTGTCGCCTCCGCCATTCTTTCGGTTGCGACTTGGCCCTGGCTCTTTGCCGTCAATGTTCCTTTCGGCATCGTTGCCGTGGTCCTCGCCCTGATGAGCCTGCCGCACACGCGGCGCTCGCCGCATCGCTTCGATTGGCTGAGCGCCATTCTCAACGCCGGGACCTTCAGCCTTCTGATCCTCGCGATCGGCGAGGCGGCACATGAAGCGCCACTCGGCCTGACCCTTGGCGAGCTTTCAGCGGCGATGCTTTTCGGCGTCGCGCTGATCTGGCGGCAGATGTCGCTGCCGGCACCCATGCTGCCGGTCGATCTCTTCGCCAGGCCGATCTTCGCGCTCTCTTCACTCACCTCGGCCTGTTCCTATGCCTGCCAGGGGGCGGCCTTTGTCGCTTTGCCTTTCTATCTCCAGGGCGTGCTCGGACGCAGCCAAGTCGAGACCGGGCTTTTGATGACGCCTTGGCCCATGGCAGTCGCGCTCACGGCTCCTCTCGCCGGGCGGCTGTCGGAACGCTATTCGGTCGGGCTTCTCGGCGGCAGCGGCTTGGTCGTCCTCAGCATCGGCATGGCCTGTCTCACGCTCATGCCGCCGGCGCCGAGCGTGTTCGACATATGCTGGCGCATGGCGGTCTGCGGTGCCGGCTTCGGCTTTTTCCAATCACCTAATCTCAAGGCGCTGTTGGCTTCCGCGCCGCCCGAACGCGCTGGCGGCGCGAGCGGCATCATCGCGACATCGCGGCTGCTCGGCCAGACGATCGGTGCGGCCCTTGTCGCACTGTGCCTCGGTCTCCTGTCGATGCACGGCACCCTCGCGGCTCTGGGCGTCGGAGCGGGATTTGCCGCGGCTGCGAGCTTAGCGAGCTTCTTACGGCTCGCAGTGCCTCAAAGTGGCGGTGGCGTGTGAGGCCATCTTTTCCTCATCCCGCTTAAGATCACGATCACGGAAGCGGGGATGGCGACATCCTACCATGGATATCCATCGAATGGCCGGTGTTCGCCGACATGTCCGTTTGCATGGAGGCCAGCGCCTGTCTGAAATCACTGCGATCGAAACCGGCGAAATCCGCGCATCGCTCGCGCATGCTGCGCTTCGCTCTGGCGCTGACTGCCCTGGACAAGAGATCGCCGATCTCGCGCGCATTGCGCCAATCGCTTCGGCGTGAATGGGCCGCGATCCAAGGAAACAGATCGGATTCGAGCCCATCCGGCAGATCGAGGCCCAGGCGCTGCGCCTTGGCAGCGAGAATCTGGATGAGCTCGAACGCGTCATAAGCGGCAAAATGGATCGTCTCGGTGAACCGGCGCGCAAGGCCAGAATGGAAAGAGATGTAGTCGAACTGATTGGGCCGTGTGTCCAGGACCACGATGATGCGACCGCGATGGCGCAGCATGAATTCGATCATCACATCGACCGCATCGAGACGCAAATCACCCGTCGAGCGGAGAATCCCGGCAGCCAGGAAGGCCTCGTTTTTGACATAGAGAATGCCATCGAGCGCGGCGGCGCATTTTTCGCGCATCAGCCCGACTTTCCTATCGAAGCGCGTGGCCGCCAGATCGTCGTGGTCGACGATGATCATATGACCTTTTTCCAAGGCGCCGAGCCGGGCACAAATCTGCCCGAAGCCGCGCGCGACCCGGCTCTTGCCGACGCCGGGTGGGCCGCTGAAGACTAAATGCCGCTGCGCCGGGAAGATGCTGGCGCCTTGCGCGCGATAGCTCCGCTCATTGACGAGACGTACGACCAGGCGCCCGATCTCCTTCTTGACCGAGGCAAGGCCGATGAGCGCATCGAGTTCCTGCAGTTCGTTTCTTACGCAACGCTCGATCATTGATCACGTCCCGATTCTCTTAGCGCAGCTGCGGTCGCAAGACCCTCGTCGCATTTTGGGCAATGCCCGGCGCAGCTTCGAAATCGGCATGCTGTCATGCGCGATCCCAAGCGCCGGTGTTTCGTGCCCTTTCAAGACGCCTATCCATCTCGCAGCCTTTGTCATGATGGCGCCCTCCAACGCCGGCACATGCTTTGCCCATCCTGTCATCGCGCCGCAACCCCCAGATGGGAGAGGGCTCACCCAAGACCGATGGCAGCCATGATTAAGAGTTCCGGCCCGAGACGCCTGTGCGGGAACGCACAGACGCTCGCTCACGCCGCCGAGCCCGCCGGGATTTTAAGGCCAAGCAAAGCAGAAGGCGACTGGAAAGCAGAATCCGCGCCGTTCCGGCCTATCCGGTACGGATCAGCTTTGGCGCCGAGAGATCCGCGAAGAAATCCACGATCCGTACAGCACGCGCCACGCTATTGTTGTGGGTGAAAATCCAAAATCTCGGCTCTGTAGCTTTCGTCGACCTCGGAAATCGGCTTGCCGGCCGCGTAAAGCACGGCGCGATGTTCGAATAAGAGCGGCGGAATGACGAGGTTCTGCGCATGACGGTCGGCCGGTGGGGGCCGCATCTCCCAGCCCTGCGGAAGCGGCCGCCAAAAGATCCTGACGGCAATCGTCTGCCGGCGCGGCTGGAGCGGACTTACGACCCGGCCAAAGGGGATGTCGCTCGATTGAAGCGCGGCATTCATCGCCGGGGTAAGGCGCGACGGCACATACCAATTGTCGGCTTGCGAAAGGACATGGCTGCCGCAGGCGAGTTCGACCCTGCGATAGACGACAGGCTCATCGGGGCCGATGTCGAGCGTCCGCCGTTGCTCCGCCGAAATCGGCTTCATGATCTTGCGCTGGAGATGCGCCACGATCTTCGGCTCTTGAGCCATATGATGCGCGGCACACCAATCGGTCAGCGTCTCGGTCGCGCTGTGGCTTGCGAGCAAGCTCGCGTTCAACGTTTCAATGAGCGCCAATACCGCGAGCCGTGCTTGATAATTGTCCGGCCAAGCGGGTGCGGCTGCGGCCCCGCCCGCTGAGGTCTGGGCCAAGCCGAAGGCGGCTGCATAGGCGAGTAACGCAAATTTGCCTGCGCTTCGCAGCGGGATTTGCGGCGGCGGTGCGGACTTCAAGTGACGGAAGCGGGTGAATTTGAAGCTGGACATGGCGAGCATAAATTGGTCAATCTCCGATATACTGAATGCCAGAGGCTTGCATTAGACCCCAATGCGCCGCAGCCTGGTTCATCCGTCTCAATGAACATGCAATTGAATCGGAGGATGTCACGCCGATGAAGATCACTTTGGTCGGTTCCCGCCATTTCGGCGTTGCGGTGTTGAATATGCTGAAGGCGCGCGGCGTCGAGCTGGCGCGGGTCGTCGTCGCCGATGCGGAGGATCGGCTGGCCGGTGCGGCGCGCGAGGCGGGCATCGATCTCACCGTGCAGAAAGATCCGAAAAATGTCGCCGCCGACGAGATCGCGGCGGGCACCGATCTCATCATCACGGCGCATAGCCATGCGCGGATCGGCAAGGATGCGCTCGCCATGTCGCGGCTCGGCGGCATCGGCTATCACCCTTCCCTGCTGCCGCGCCATCGCGGCATCGCCGCCGTCGAATGGACGATCAAGGAAGGCGACCCGATCGCCGGCGGCTCGATCTATCATCTGGCCGATCGCATGGATGCCGGCGCCATTGCCGCGCAGGATTGGTGCTTCGTCAAGAAGGGCGAGACCGCGCGCGAGCTCTGGGAACGGGCGCTGGCCCCGCTCGGCGTCGAGCTCCTCGGCCAGGTGGTCGATTACGCCAAGGCCCATGGCGCCTTGCCAGCCAAGCCGCAGGACGAGCAATTCGCGACCAAGGCCCCGCGCATCGAGGAGGAGGCCGGCGCATGATCCCGAAAAGTTGCAGACTTTTCGGAAAAGATCATGCGTTGAAATCTAATGCTTGATCGGCATGACGATCTGCACCGCCGGTTCTCGAGGATTATGAACGGCCGGCGGCGCCGCTCCATGTCGGCTGCACAAAGTCGTCTTCACCAAGGCGCGCTCGCGCCTGCCGAAACTGCGCGCTTTCGTGGACTTTCTTTTCGCCAATAGAAAGTTCTAAGGCGATCGCCGCGATTTAAGAGCAATCTCGGCAAATGTGATCAATCGCAGTTCAAGGCATTGAAATCATGCCACTATCTTATTCTTTCATCACCCGGCGCGGCAGCTCTTTTGCGACATGCTTGTGCGGCTCGAGTATTTTTTAGACCCTTGTTAAGCGGTGCAGCGGCCTTTATTCGACTGCAAAGACATTGCAGGATCTAGCTTTCTTGCATTGCCAATTCCACTGCCGCAGCACCGGCCTCGCCTGAGGACCTTATGTTCAAAAAGCTCTATCAGTGGACGCTCTCTTTGGCCCAGAGCCGGCATGCGCCGATCGCGCTCGGTCTCGTTGCTTTTGCCGAAAGCTCGTTTTTCCCGATCCCGCCCGATACGATTCTCGTTCCCATGTCGATCGCGCGGCCCAATCGGGCGCTCGTCTATGCGTTGATCTGCACCATAGGCTCCGTCGCCGGCGGGCTTTTGGGCTATGCGATCGGCGCTCTTCTTTTCGAGACCATCGGCAAATGGCTGATCACGGTCTATGGCTATGGCGACCGCGTGGCGGAGATGCGGGCGCTTTACGCGCATTGGGGCTGGGCCGTCATTCTCTTGAAGGGCTTCACACCCATCCCTTTCAAGATCGTCACCATCACCAGCGGCCTTCTCGCCTATAGCCTGCCGCTGTTCATCATCCTGTCGATCGTGACGCGCGCGGCGCGCTTCTTCTTCGTCGCGGCGCTGCTGCATCGCTTCGGCGCCACGATCCATGTTCTGCTCGAAAAATATTTCGGCCTTTTTCTCGGTGCGCTCGCAGCCGTGACTCTCCTCGGCTTCTGGATCGCCAGCCATATGCTGTGAGGCGCCGCGTGAAAGATCTCCTCGCAAGGCCAGCGCTTACTGCGGCGCTCGCGATTTTTGTCCTCACCGCGGCCACGGTCGGCGGGGCCTGGATCTTTCAGGCTTTTGGCGTCGCGCCCTGCGAGCTCTGCCTCAAGGAGCGGCTGCCCTATTATGCCGGCGTCGTTGTTTCTGCGCTTGCCATTGGCTTTGCGTTGCGAGGCCAAAGTGGGCCGCTGCAGGTAAGCTTTCTCGCACTCTTTTTGATCTTCGCCGCAAGCGCAGCACTCGGCGCCTATCATGCCGGCGTCGAATGGGGCTTTTGGCCGGGCCCGGCCGATTGCACGGGATCGTTCCAAAAGGCCGGCTCGCCGGCGGAATTTTTAAAGCAATTGCATACGACCAAAGTCGTGCGCTGCGATGAAGTCGCACTGCGCATTATGGGTCTTTCGCTCGCCGGCTGGAATGCGGTGATTTCCGTGGCATTGGCGGGGTGGGTGGTTGTTGGGCTAAGGGCGAAATAGCGGGAGAGCAATCAGGTCTCTTTAGGATTCCGATCTATGTTCCGGCTGCGGTTGCGCAAGCAGCTCAGCAATATGGGTTACGAATTGATTTCCGGCCTCTACGGCGTAGGCGGCGCGTTCGGCTGAAATTTCGGAGCCAGAGCCAGCTTCATAATCTGCGATGGTCTTTAGATTGTAACTTTGGGAAAGAAAAATTCGCTGATCGGATCTGAAACGCGGATCAGCCTTGGTCAGCCGTAAGAATTCCGTCTGAACACCATTGTGGGATTTGAAGATCTTCCCGGTGATCTCGAAGATGAACGCCTGCGCCGCATGAAATCCAGCAAGATATGCAGTACGGCCAGCCGCTTCCGTGAGGCCAACGCCAAGCATGGTTGCTGCGTCTTGGAGAAGTCTGTGCGCTTTGGCGAGAAAACGGTTCGCCTCCGGAGTCACAATTCGAGCCCTTCCTGCCGGATGTCGTGCATAAGGGGCGAACGTTCTTTATAGACCGCCGCCGGATAGGGCTTGGCGTCAAAGAACGCACCCGTTTCGTCGAAAAAATCGACACGAAGCTTCGCCAGCCTGTCGAGCTCCGCCCATCGTTGGGAGTCGGACAGCGATTTCAGGAAAACAGCAATGTCATAATCGGAATCCGGCTGCGCATTGCCCCGCGCGCGCGAACCAAATAGCACGACTCGTTCGAGCCGATCACCGTAGATTTCATCCAGCGCTGCGCGGAAGCGTTTGAGCACGGGGTCATCGAGTGTGGTTGTCGCCATGAGCAAACAATAGCACAGGGACAAGGCCTCGGCATCCCATCGCAGATGAGGATTAACTCTATTCCTCCGCCACCATCCTCGCCCTTGCCCGCAACTTCTCCGTCTCGCTCTTCAATTGTCCGCAGGCGGCCAAAATATCGCGGCCGCGCGGCGTGCGCACCGGGCTCGCATAGCCGGCCGCAAAGACGATGTCGGAGAAACGCTTGATCCGCTCCCAGTCGGAACATTCGTAAGGCGCGCCGGGCCAGGGATTGAAGGGGATGAGGTTGATCTTGGCCGGTATGCCTTTGAGGAGCCGCACCAGCTCGCGCGCTTCGATGGCTAAATCATTGACATTCTTCAGCATCACATATTCGAAAGTGATCCGCCGTGCATTCGAGACGCCGGGATAGGTCCGGCAGGCCTCGAGCAGTTCCTTCAGCGGATATTTTCTATTGAGCGGCACGAGCCGGTCGCGCAGTTCATCGCGCACCGCATGCAGCGAGATGGCGAGCATGGGCGAAGCCTCGGCGCCGAGCCTTGCGATGCGCGGCACGACGCCGGCGGTCGAGACGGTGATTCGCCGCTTCGACAAAGCGAGCCCGTCGCCGTCGGAAAGCACGCCGACGGCATCGCGCACACTCTCGAAATTATACAGCGGCTCGCCCATGCCCATGAAGACGATGTTCGAGACCGCGCGGTTTTCCGCATTCGGCAGCAATCCATCCTTCGGCGGCGTGAGGCCGGGGAAATCGCCGAGCCTTTCGCGCGCGACGATGAGCTGCGCGACGATCTCGCGCGACGAGAGATTGCGCACGAGCTTTTGCGTGCCGGTGTGGCAGAACCTGCAGGTCAAGGTGCAGCCGACCTGGCTCGAAATGCAGAGCGTGCCGCGGTCGCTCTCCGGAATATAGACGCATTCTACTTCGGCGCCGCGATCATCCGTGCCCGTGGGCGGAAAGCGCAGTAGCCATTTGCGGGTGCCGTCCTGCGAGACCTGCTCGGTGACGACCTCAGGCCGCGTCAGGCTGAAATTTTCGGCGAGCCGGGCGCGCAGCGCCTTGCCGATGTTGAGCATGACATTGAAGGAGGTCGCGCCCTGGAAATAGATCCAATGCCAGAGCTGGGCGACACGCATCTCGATTTCGTGTTCGGGCACGCCGAGGCTGCGGCAGGCATCGGCGAGCTCGGCCCGCGTCGCACCGACGAGCGAAAGCTTGTCCGGCTCAGCGGCGCAAGCGGGAGCTAGGCTGCAGCCCCGAGCCGGAACCGTCACGGCCGATTGATCCTGAAAAGTCATGTTTCTCATCTAACATCATTTCGGCCCTTTCTCCAGAGAAAGGACCCCATCCACGATTTAGAAGGGGGATTGCCCATGTCCACACGGTTGCGCTTACCCATGCCGCACAGCTTGCTTTTCATTGCCTGCCTTGCTCTGGCACCGAGCCTGGCGAAAGCGCAAACGTCGCCGGCGGATTCGGTGCCGCATATTACCGTCACCGGGCGGGCGCATTTGGATGTCGTGCCAGACGTCGCCATTCTGTCGGTCGCCGTCGCCACCGAACGGCCGAAAGCAGCAGATGCCGTTGCAGCCAATTCCCGCGCGGCGCAGGCACTGATCGATGAGATCAAAGCGCAAGGCATCGATGCGCAGAACATCAGAACCGTCTCGATCACGCTGGTACCCGTCTATGACCAGCAGCGCGATTCGGCGACCCACGCCACGAAACAAGTGCTGCGCGGCTATCGCGCCCGCAACAGTCTTTCGATCAAGGTCCATAATCTCGGCAAGGCCGGGATGCTCGCCCGCCAATTGATCGATAAGGGCGCCAATGAGTTTTACGGCATTAATTTCGATTACGAACATAAGGAGGAGGCCTATGACAAATTGCGCGACGAGGCGATGCAGGATGCGCTGCGCAAAGCCAAGGCCTATCTGCCGGCGCTCGGACTGAAGCTCGGGCGCGTTCTCGAAATCATGCCGCAGGCCAATGTAGGCACTCCTAGGGGCACGATCTTTGCCGCCGCCATGCCCACAGCCCCGACCGAGCCGATCAGCATTCCGATCGAGCCCGGTACGCAGACGCTCCAAATCGAGGTGAGGGTGAGCTGGGAAATCAGTCCCTGAGACCGTCTCTGAGACCGCCCCTAAGGCCTGGGCGCCGCTCCCGGCGGTTCATTCCGGCTTTACGTCTTTGGCGCCCAAGACATCGGCGAGGCGCATCTGCGCCGAGCCAGGCGGGAGCGGCTTCTGCTGGCTCTCATGCGGCGCCCAGCCGGAGAGAAAGATCACCTCGAATGTCGCCCGCACGCGGCCGTCTTGATCGCTGAAGCGCTCCGCATAGATATCCGCTGCGCGCAAAAGAATCTGGCGTTTCGCCGGCCGGCGCAAGCGCAGGGCGAGCGTATTGGTCGCGCCCATGGCGCGCAGATCCGCCGCAAGCGCGAAGAGATCCGCGTAGCGCACGGTGAGCGGTTCACTATCGGCGACGGGCAAAGCGAAGCCCGCCCGTTGCAGCAAGCCGCCCATGTCGCGCACATCGGCAAAAGGGGCGACGCGCGGCGAGGCGCCGCCCGTCACCTCCGCTTCCGCCATCGCCAGCGCTTGGCGCAATTCTGCGAGGCTGCCGCCGCCGAGCAGAGCGCCGAGGAAGAGACCGTCTGGGCGCAAGCTGCGGCGGATCTGGATGAGCGCGCCGGGCAGATCATTGACCATATGCAGCGCCAGCGCCGAGACGGCGAGATCGAAGCTTTCCGGCTTAAAGGGCAGCGCCTCCTCGTCGCCGACGAGGCTGAGCACTGGCGCGGCGCCGAGCGTGGCGGGGATAGGGGCGAGGCGCAGGACAAGGGCCTCGGGATCACGCGCGACGAGTGCTTGCGCGAGCAGCGGCAGAGGCGTACCGATATCGGCGATCATCGTGAAACGGCGGTTGACTGTGGAGAGCCGCTCGTAAAGCTCATCCACCGCCCATGCGAGAAGGAAATCGGCCGCACCGGCAGTCACGGCGCGGGCGAGCCGGCGGCGCTGCAAAGCGCGGTCGAAGATGGGTGGCGGCGATTGGGTCATCAAGCGCCATTCGGGTCTGTGCCCTTCATCGGATGACAAATAGGGAATTGATCCTCAAGTCATGTGGATGATACCGCGGCCTCTCGGTCGTGACTTCCAATTTCAGCTTGCGTCCGCAGAAGGGCAAGAGAGGCGAACTCTTTACGTTGAACCGCGCCTTGGCGGCAGCGCCAAGGGCTGCGACATTGCGGACAGGCGGCTTGAGCTTGTTCTCGATGAAGCGGTCGAGCTCCAATTTCGCGAACTGCGGGCAGCTTGCGCGGGTCAAGGGCCGCAAAATCTCATAAATCAACGTCTGCTCGTAATCTGCTTCGGTTCTTGCCCGAAGCAGGGAGTTTGTGACGTCGGGCACGTCGATTTCGGCGATCTTGTCTGCATCGGAGAACCGCAGAAACAAGGGATGCCGCTCCTGTCGGTAAGACATCGTCTGAGGTTGCGGCTGGCCCGGCACGCCGGGGCGAAAAGCGAAGATCTCGACGAGTTTCGGAAAGATCGGCTTGCCGTTGACGTCGACCTCTGGGGGCTCGAAGAGATGGGAATGCGTGTAATCGTCGGCGAGCGCCAGATCCTGTGCCAAGGTCACGATACAATCCTCGACCGAGCGGCCGATGCAGCCGGGCAATTCGCCGCTCGCCCTCGCCGCTTTGATCCTGTCCCACAGCGCTAGGATGGCCGGCTTTCTGGCATGCGCCCATTGCCGCCATTGCTCGTTGCACATAGGCGGGAACGCCATTGGCGGTCCCGGGATAATAGCCGGGCGGCTGCCCGCCTGGCGATGCCAGCTCTTGGCTGTGCGCGCCGGTGGCCGCGGCCAAGAGGCTCACTGCCATGAGCATGGCCGGCGTCCAGTTCAACATAGCTTCCCCCTAGCGCATGACGACTGTCCGTGGGCGCATGTTCCGGCATATGAACGATGCTGACAAGTGACGCCGGGCTGCCCTAAGTTCAGCGCATGGGCACCGAAGACATTTTCTCAGCGATTGGCGCAGATGCCGCGCCTATGCCGACCTCAGCCGGCGATCAACCGCACTGGCGCATGGGAGCGCAGATCGATTGGATGATTGAGCGCGGCTTTCGCATGTTGCGCGAACTTGCGCGTTTCACTCTCGATCTTGTCTATCCGCCTGCCTGCCTCTGCTGCCGCGCCGCTACGGCGGCGCATGGTGCGCTCTGCCCCACCTGCTGGGGCCAAATCAATTTCATCGAAAAGCCCTTTTGCGACAGGCTCGGCACTCCTTTTGCCTATGATCTCGGGATCGCGGGTCTGCTGTCGCCCGAGGCGATGGCCAATCCGCCCGTCTATACGCGCGCCCGCGCGGTGGCCCGCTTCGAGGACGGGCCGGTGCGGCAGCTGGTGCATCGGCTGAAATATCATGACCGGATGGAACTCGCCGAACCGCTTGGGGCCTGGATGGCAAGGGCGGGAGGCGAGCTTCTGGCACAGGCCGATCTCCTCGTCCCCGTGCCTCTGCATCGGCGCCGGCTGATGTGGCGACAGTTCAATCAAGCGCAGGCGCTCGCCGTTGCAGTCGGGCGCGCCTGCGGCAAAAAAGTCGATCCCTTTCTGCTCCGAAGGGTCAAGCGGACGGCACCGCAGGTGGGCCTTTCGCGGGCCCAACGCGCCACCAATGTGCAAGGCGCCTTCGCCGTGCCGGAAGAGGCAAAGCCGTTTGTCGAAGCCCGCGCCATCGTCCTCATCGACGATGTGCTGACTTCGGGAGCGACCATCAATGCCGCGGCGCGGGCGCTTTTGCGGGCCGGCGCCGCCCGCGTCGATGTGCTCGTCTTCGCTCGGGTTGTGACCGGCGGCTGAATTTCCATATAAGGCGGAAAGCAGAGGACGTTTGAAAGGAAGATTGGATGTCGGCGCCGGTTGAAATCACCATCTATACGACGCAGACCTGTCCCTATTGCCGGCGCGCAAAAGAGCTGTTGCAGAAGAAGAACCTCGCCTATCAGGAAATCAGCGTCGACGGCGATTTCGCCGCGCGCGCGCAAATGGCGGAGCGCGCAAATGGCCGTTCGACCGTGCCGCAGATCTTCTTCGGCGACACCCATGTCGGCGGCTGCGACGATCTCTATGAGCTGCACTATGACGGCAAGCTCGATCTGCTGCTCGCCGATCTGGCGCGGTGATCAGAGGCGATGATCAGATAGTGCCTCGACCGTTCGCGGACGCGAGGCCCTACTCGTCAATGCCAACAATGCTCCCGTCTGCCCTGGCAACGGTCCAAGGGTCGACAGTAGTCATAGATGGCTCCCAAACGCAGGATGTAACGGACGCATCTTGCCAAGGCGACTTAAGCCCGATCGCGCCCAGCACAGCGGTTTTGGTCTTTTCGGCAGCCAGATCACGCGCCTCTTGCGGCGTGGGGGCGCTGGCCCAGACGGTGTCGTTTTCAACTGAGTTTTGCCAGGACGGATGGTTTGGGTCGATTGGATCGAGGCGATAGATGTTCATTCGCTTTTCAACAAGACTGCCGTCTGCCCTGACCACAGTCCCGGCGTGAATATGGGTCATAGATGGTTCCCAAACGCACGAGGTAATGGCCTCATCTTGCCAAGGCGATTTGAACCCGTTCGCGCCCGACACGCCAAGTCTGGTTTTATCGGCAACCAGGTCGCGCGCGTCTTTCGGCGTAGCGGCACTGGTCCAGAGGCTGTTCTTTTCGACTGAGTTTTGCCAGGACGGATCGTTTGGGTCGATTGGATCGAGGCGATAGATGTTCATTGGCTTTTCTCCATAGGACACCTGGATTAGATCATCTCTTGGCGGCAGACGCGACGTGTTGCGGAAATTGCGCACATAGGCCGTAACATCGGATTGCCCTTTCTCATATGACATGAAGCGTCGCAGCTGGCGCTCGTCATGCGGCGGCTTCACGAGGATTTCGACATCCTGCGCATTTTCCCTCCCCACCCGGGTCGCGCAAGCGCGACCCGGGTGAGGAGGTGAAGCGGCGTCAGCCCTGGGCAAGCATCCTTAGCCAATGATGTCGGCTGCGGCCGCGGGGCCGCATCGCTCACCTATGCGCGCACAAATGCCCTACGCGCGCGGTTCCGGGATCTCATCGCATGGCTTGGTCGTCTCCCCCCGCCTTGGCGCCGGCCGGCGCGATGCCGCCGGTCTCGGATGCTGCGATTGATGCGGTGCTGAACGAGGCGGCGAGCGCGCTCCGCTACGGCAAGGCTGATGCGGCGGTCGCGCGCTTAAGCGAGCTCATTCCCGATCTCGTCGCAAGCCCGGAGCGCTGCGATCTCGCCGGCCTGATCCTGCTCGGCGCCGAACTCGCGGGTGACGCTCTCGTCTGGTTCGACCGGGCCCGCCGTCTGCAACCGAGCTATTGGCAGGCCTCGGCCCATGCCGGCACCGTGCTGTTCGCGCTCGGCCGCCTCGATGAAGCGCTTGCGGCCTTCGACACGGCGGCCGGTCAAGGTTTCGTCACTGCTGCGACCTATTATCATCGCGGCGTCACCTTGCGCGCGCTCGGCCGAAGAGACGAGGCGATCGCCGCGCTCGATCAAGCCCTGCGGGCAGAGCCGGATTATCCGGAAGCTCTGCGTGCCGGCGGCCTCATTCTGAGCGAGGCCGGCCGCTATGTACAAGCGCTTGAATTTTTCGACGCGGCCTTGCGGTCGAGACCGGATTTCTTCGAAGCTCTGCTCGATCGCGCCAATCTTCTGCGCCAGCTCGAACGGTTCGAGGAGGCGCTCGCCGCCTTTTCGCATGGCCTCGCGCTTTTCCCCGGCAATGCCGAGCTTTTCAACAATCGCGGCGTGGTCTTGATCGATATCGGCGACTTCGATGCGGCGCGCGCCGATTTCGATGCGGCGCTCACGGTAAGACCGGATTTTCCGGAGGCCCTCTTCAATCGGGGCACGGTGCTCTTGCGCGCCGCCGATCCGGCAACAGCGCTCGCCGCTTTCGATCAGGCGATTGCGCTGCGCCCCGTCTATCCCGACGCCTTCGTCGGCCGCGGCGTCGCGCTCAAGGAATTGAGCCGCATGGACGAAGCGCTGGAAGCCTTCGATGTCGCGATCGCCCAAAATCCCAACTCGGCCCATGCCAAAAACAACAAAGGCGCGGTGCAGCTTCTTCGCGGCGATTTCGAGCATGGCCTCGAAGGCTATGAACATCGCTGGATCATCGGACAGACGCATAAGTTCAAATTGGAATTTCCCATTCCCGAATGGCGCGGCAGCATCCGTCCGGGCGAAAAGCTCATCGTCTTCGACGAGCAGGGTATCGGCGATACGATTCAATTCTGCCGTTATCTGCCGCCGCTTGCCGAGGCCGGCATCGACATCACCTTCTTCTGCCGCAGCAAGGCGCAGCGCCTCCTGCACGGGCTGCCGCACCCGATCCGCTGCGTCGATGATTTCGGCCCGGAAGAGCGCTTCGACAGCCAGATTGCTCTCTCGAGCCTGCCCTATGCGCTCGGCACGCGGCTTTCGACCATTCCAGCCACAGTGCCTTATCTTGCGGCCGAACCCGAGCTTGTCGCGGCCTGGGCCGAACGGCTCAAACAGGGCGGGGCGATGCAGGATTTGAAGATCGGCCTCTGTTGGGCCGGCAATCCCAATGTGCGGGCCGATCCGCGCCGGTCGATCCCGCTTAAGGCCTTTCTGCCGCTTTTGGCGCGCCCAGGCGTGCGCGTGATCAGCCTGCAGAAACATCATGGGCTCGAAGAGATTGCCGCATTGCCGCAAGGCGCCGCAATCGACACGCTCGGCGAGGATTTCGATGGCGGGGCCGATGCCTTCATCGATACCGCCGCCGTCATGCAGAACCTCGATCTGATTGTGTCCTGCGACACGTCCGTGGCGCATCTTGCCGGCGCCCTCGGCCGGCCGGTCTTTGTCCTCCTCAGGAAAACGCCCGATTGGCGCTGGATGCTCGATCGCTCGGATTCGCCCTGGTATCCGACGATGCGGCTCTTCCGCCAGACGCGGGCTGGCGATTGGAACGAGGTCATCGCCAGAGTCGTCGCGGCCATCGAAGAGATCCGGATCGCGCAACTAGCCGCGCCTTCGGCGTGATCAGCGGTGTCACCCTTTCCGCTCCGCGGCCATAATATAATTCACATCCATATCTGGGCTTTCCCGCCATTTCCGGCTGAGCGGGTCGAAGACAATGCCAGTCTCGTCGATGACATGGAGATCCGCGGCGCGAAGCGCTCCGGCAAGCTCCTGCGGCGTCACGAACTGCGCCCATCTATGGGTGCCTTTCGGGACCCATTGCAGGATATATTCCGCCCCGAGAATGGCGAGCGCATAGCTCTTCAATGTGCGGTTGAGCGTCGCCGCGACGAGAATCCCCTGCGGGCGGACCATTGTGGCGGCGAGCCGGATGAAGCTCTCGACGTCGCGAACATGCTCGATGACTTCCATCGCCAAAACGACGTCGAAGCTTTGGCGCTCGGCGGCGAGCGCTTCCGCCGTGGTGCAAAGATAATCGATGCCGAGCCCCGATTTTTCGGCGTGGCGGCGCGCCACATCGATATTGGCGGCGGCCGGGTCGATGGCAGTCACCTTGGCGCCGAGGCGGCTCAAGGCTTCGGACAAGAGCCCGCCGCCACAGCCGATGTCGAGAATGTCGAGCCCGTCCAGCGGAAGGCCGGGAGGCGCGGCGGGGCGTCCTTCCTGGCGGGCGCGCCGGCGCGCGATGAGACGGCGCAGATAAGCGATTCGCGCCGGGTTGAACTGATGCAGCGCCCGCATCGGCCCGCGCGGGTTCCACCAGTCTTCGCCGAGCCGGTTGAAGCGGGCGACTTCGTCTGGATCGACGCTCGGCGCCATTTGCTCGTCTTCCCTGGGGAGCATTCAGATCCTCCTCCGCATCAGCCGAAAAGTGAAATGTCTTTGCGCGGCCAAGATCGTCATGTATACGCGCCTCACCGCCAGAGCGGGACGAGGAAAAGTTGGAACCGGTTTTCCGTCCGCATCCCGCTCTAGATTATCAGAATCGATCACGTTTATGACTTTGGAATGCCAAAGTCATCGTGACCTAACGCGCGAGCCGTCCAGCGCTCGCCTACAAACCCATCGCCGATCGAGAGAAAGCCTATCCGGACCCTATGGCCCGCCTTGTCATGAAATTTGGCGGCACTTCCATGGCCGACATGGAGCGCATCCGCAATGTCGCACGCCACGTTGAGCGCGAAGCCGCCGCCGGCCATTCACTGGCCGTGGTCGTTTCTGCCATGTCCGGCACGACCAATGAGCTCGTCTCTTGGTGCAAGGACGCGTCGAAACATTATGATCAGCGCGAATATGATGCCGTCGTCGCCTCCGGCGAGCAAGTCACGGCCGGTCTGCTCGCCATCGCCTTGCAGGAACGCGGGCTCGCCGCGCGATCCTGGCTCGGCTGGCAAATTCCGATTCTGACCACCGAGGCGCATGGCTCGGCGCGGATCGTCGACATCGACGGGACGGCGATCCTCGGCGGCTTTGCCGCGCGCAATGAGATCGCCGTCATCGCCGGCTTTCAGGGCCTGCATAAGGAGACTGGCCGCATCACGACGCTCGGGCGCGGCGGTTCGGATACGAGCGCCGTCGCGATCGCCGCCGCGATCAAGGCCGATCGCTGCGACATCTATACCGATGTCGATGGCGTTTATACGACCGATCCGCGCATCGTCCCCAAGGCGCGAAGGCTCGACCGCGTCGCCTTCGAGGAAATGCTTGAAATGGCGTCGCTCGGTGCCAAGGTGATGCAGGTGCGTTCCGTCGAGCTGGCGATGATCCATAAGGTGAAGACCTTCGTTCGCTCTTCCTTCGATGATCCGGACAATCCGCAGCCTGGCACCTTGATTTGCGACGAGGAGGATATTGTGGAGCAGCAGGTCGTCACCGGCATCGCCTTTTCGCGCGACGAGGCGCAGATCACTTTGCGTCGGGTGGCCGATCGGCCGGGCGTCGCGGCGGCTATTTTTATGCCGCTCGCCGAGGCCAATATCAATGTCGATATGATCGTTCAGGTCGCCTCCGACGATACGGTCGCAACCGATATCACTTTCACCGTCCCGACCGCGGACTTCGATCGTGCCCGGCTGATCCTCGAAAAGGCGCAGGCGCAGATCGGTTATGCTGCATTGCAGGGAGCAAATGACGTCGTGAAGATCTCCGCGATCGGGATCGGCATGCGCAGCCATGCCGGCGCCGCCGCGCGCGCCTTCCGGGCACTTGCCGAAAAAGGCATCAACATCCGCGCCATTACGACGTCGGAGATCAAATTTTCGGTGCTGATCGATGCCGCTTATACGGAACTTGCCGTGCGCACCCTGCACGCGCTCTACGGCCTCGACAAGGCGTGAGCGGGACATGCGTCGGACCCCTGGTCGAGTCGCCGCTTGCGGTCCGCAGCTTGCTTTGGCTATACGAACCGAGATGATTTGGGCACGCCTGCCAAAGTAAGCTGGCACGGGTCGCTGGGCTCTACTGGCCGAGATGATCTGGATGCGGCTGTTGTGCCCGGCGGCGCCCGCCTTTAAGAGAAGAACACGGGGGCGCGCGACTCGCGCTATTTTGGACGCATGCTGGCCTTTGCGGGCTGGGCCAGATGCAAGACGCTTCAGAATCGTCAGAACCCCTGCGGCCTTGGCTCCGCTGTTCCGGGACCTGCCGAAGCAGGCGGTCTGGCAAATTCGCAAAGGCCGCGACCGGCCACGACGGTCGTCGCATATGACCAAGGGGACGCGATCGTATTAATAAGGCGAGCGGCAGGCGATCCAATTCGGAAGCAGCCGGTGAACTCGCCCGAATCGGATCCCGCCGCCGAAATCCACCGGCGGACGATCCGATTTGCCGATCCATGACTATGAGGCCCAAGGGCCCGAGAAGGAAACAGCCATGCTTGGCCCTCTCGGCGGACCGCGACAGCTGCTGCGCCAACTCCGCGAAGTCATGGCGGAGCCGATCAGCCCGCAGGACCGCCTCGACAAGATCGTCATCCACATCGCCGCCAATATGGTGGCGGAGGTCTGCTCCGTCTATGTGCTGCGCGCCGACGGACGGCTGGAGCTCTTTGCGACCGAAGGCCTCAATCGCGAAGCGGTCCATCTCACCACAATGCGGGCCGGCGAGGGCCTTGTCGGTCTGATCGCCGAGACGGCCGAGCCGCTGGCGCTCGCCGATGCGCAGCATCATCCCTCCTTCTCCTATCGGCCCGAGACGGGCGAGGAGATTTATTCCTCCTTCCTCGGCGTGCCGATCTTGCGCGGCGGCAATACGCTCGGCGTGCTCGTCGTGCAGAATCGCGCGCGGCGCATGTATTCCGAGGAAGAGATCGAGGCGCTGCAGACCACCGCCATGCTGCTCGCCGAAATGATCGCTTCGGGCGAGCTGCAGTCGATCGGCCTGCCGGACAATGATATTGTGCTGCATCGGCCGCTGGCGCTCCAGGGCGTGCCGATCGCGGATGGTGTCGGGCTTGGCCATGTCGTCCTGCATGAGCCGCGCATCATCATCAAACAGCTCGTCGCCGAGGATGCGAAGAAGGAGTTCGAGCGGCTCGACAGCGCAATCGGCGCGATGCGCCAGTCGATCGATCATCTGATCGAAGGTGGCGACATCGGGCCCGGCGAACATCGCGAGGTCCTCGAAGCCTTCCGCATGTTCGCGCATGATCGCGGCTGGATAAGGCGGCTGCGCGAAGCGGTCGCCACCGGCTTGACCGCGGAGGCCGCAGTCGAGCGCGTGCAGAATGATGCGCGCGCCAAATTGCAGCGCCAGACCGATCCCTATATGCGCGACCGGCTGCACGATCTCGACGATCTCGCCAATCGCCTGCTCCACCAGCTGACCGGCCGCAGTTTCGTCGCGGCGCATGAAGATCTGCCGGAGAATTCGATCATCGTCGCGCGCACCATGGGGCCGGCGGCGCTGCTCGACTACGACCGCTCCAAGCTGCGCGGCCTGGTGCTCGAAGATGCCGGTGCCTCGAGCCATGTCGCAATCGTCGCCCGCGCGCTCGGCATAGCGGCGGTCGGCGAAGTCGCCAATATCATCGATCTCGTCGAGCCGGGCGATGCCTTGATCGTCGACGGCGCTTCCGGCACGGTGCATGTACGCCCGCGGCCCGACGTCGAACATGCCTATGCGGAGAAGGCGCGGCTGCGCGCCCGCCGGCAGGAACAATATCGCAAGCTCCGCGACGTTCCCGCCGTCACTAAGGACGGCGTGCCGATCGATCTGCACATGAATGCCGGGCTTCTAGTCGATCTGCAGCATATGGCCGAGACGGGCGCCGTGTCGATCGGCCTGTTTCGCACCGAGATCCAGTTCATGGTGGTTTCGAAATTCCCGCGCATGCACGAGCAGGAGGCCTTTTACAAAGCGGCCTTGGCCGAGGCTGCCGACAAGCCAATCACCTTCCGTACGCTCGACATAGGCTCCGACAAAGTCCTGCCCTATATGACCACGGTCGAGGAAGAAAATCCGGCGCTCGGCTGGCGCGCGATCAGGATCGGTCTCGACCGCCCGGGGCTTTTACGCATGCAATTGCGGGCGCTTCTGCGGGCCGCCGGGGGACGCGATTTGCGGATCATGTTTCCGATGATCGCGACCGTCCATGAATTCGAACAAGCGAAAGCGCTCGTCGCGCGCGAGATCGCCCATCTGCGGCGGCATGACCGTGTCTTGCCGGCCGATCTCAAGCTCGGCGTCATGCTGGAGGTTCCAGCCTTGCTCTGGCAGCTCGATGAGATTTGCGCACGCGCGGACTTCCTCTCGGTCGGCACCAATGATCTCGTGCAATATCTCTTTGCCGCGGATCGCGACAATAAGCGGGTCGCGGCGCGTTACGATTCTCTGTCCGTGCCCGTCCTGCGCGCCTTGAAGCGTATCGTCGATAAAGCCCAGGCGAATAACATCCCGCTGAGCCTCTGTGGCGAAATGGGCAGCCAGCCGATTGAGGCCTTGGCCCTTCTGGCCATCGGCTTCCGCAGTCTCTCCATGTCGCCGGCGTCGATCGGGCCGGTGAAGGCGATGATCCTTGCGACCAATCTTACCGCGGCTGAAGGCTTTCTGATGCCGCTCCTCGACGCTCCCGACGGCAGCCCTTCATTGCGCGGCCAATTGCACAGCTTTGCCGAGGCGCAGCAGATTCCGGTCTAGCCGGTCCCGCACCAACGGTTGTAAGCGCCTGCCCAAATTCCCATTTTCTGATCATCATGCTGCCGGAAGAAAAACTCGATCTCATCCTTCGCCGCCATGCCGAGATTTCGGATCGGCTCGCCGCCGGGCCGGAATCGGCCGTTTTCGTCGCCTTGTCGCGCGAACTCGCCGAGATCGAGGAGGTCGCCACGGCGATCCGCGATTACCGCAATGAGGTGAAAGAGGTCGAAGGGATCAAGACCTTGCTCGCCGACCCTGGGCTTGATGCCGAGATGCGGGCGCTCGCAGAATCGGAACGCGACGACGCGGAGGCGCGGCTCGCCATGCGCGAAGAGCGGCTGCGGCTCGCGCTCTTGCCTAAGGATGCGGCCGACGAAAAAAGCGCCATTCTCGAAATCCGCGCCGGCACCGGCGGCGACGAGGCGGCGCTGTTCGCCGGCGATCTCTTCCGCATGTATCAGCGCTATGCCGAACTCAAGGGCTGGCGGGTCGACGTGATTTCGGCCAATGAAGGCACGATGGGCGGCTTCAAGGAAATCATCGCCGAGATCGAAGGCCGCGGCGTCTTCGCGCGGCTGAAATTCGAATCGGGCGTCCATCGCGTCCAACGCGTGCCCGACACCGAAACGCAAGGCCGTATCCATACGTCCGCCGCGACCGTCGCGGTTTTGCCGGAGGCGGAAGATGTCGATATCGACATCAACGAGGCCGATCTCAAGATCGACACGATGCGCGCACAAGGCGCCGGCGGTCAGCATGTCAACAAGACGGAATCGGCGATCCGCATCACCCATGTGCCGACGAACACCATCGTCTTCGTTCAAGACGAGCGCTCGCAGCACAAGAACAGGGCGCGCGCCATGGCGCTGCTGCGCGCTAAGCTCTATGACAGCCAGCGGCAGAAGCTCGATGCCGAACGCGCAGCGGATCGCCGCTCGCAAGTCGGTTCCGGCGACCGCTCCGAGCGGATCAGAACCTATAATTTTCCGCAGGCGCGCGTGACCGATCACCGCATCAATCTGACGCTCTATAAGCTCGACAAGATCATGACCGGCGAAGCGCTCGATGAGATCATCGACGCGCTGATCACCCAGCATCAGGCGAATTTGCTGGCGGCAAGCGAAAAATGACGCGGAACGTTTAGGCTTGCAACTCTCGCCTCACTCCGAACCCGGCTGCGGCTCGGTCTGCGGCGAGGGCGTGGTTGCGGATGCCGCAGGCCCAGTGGGTTTGCGGCGGGGCAGAAAGCTGACGAAGAGCCCGACCGCCAAGCCGTCGAAGGCCGCGAAGATGGCATCCGTCGCCAGTTCGCCGGGCGGCATGATCGCAGCGTCGAAGAGCAGAAAACGCGCAGTCACGAAGGCCGCGACGCAGAGAGCGGCAAGGGCACTGGCCGACGTGGGGCGGGGCATCAGCGCCAGAGCGAGAAGCGGGGTGACCAGCGCGGCCGAAAGCATCAGCGCAATGGTGAAGAGCCCGCGGGCGTCCACGCTATGGCGGGCGAGCCACAGGCTGCCGAGAATGATGAATGAGATCGCCAACAGGCGCGTCAGTGCCAGGCGCCGGGTCGTCGGACCCAATAGCCGTCGCCGCGGATGCCGAATGTCATGCGCGAGGCTGGTGATGACGGATTGAATGCCGGAGGCGGCGATGCTCATTCCGAGCACGATCATAAAGGCCGCGGCAAGCCGCGCTAGCGTCGGCTCCGATCCGCGCAGCGCAGGCAGACTTTCCAGAAGATAGTCGCCGTCAGCCTTGAGATCCTGCATGCGCAAAGGCTGGGCCGGGCCGGCCCGAGCCGCGCAGGCGCGCGTCAAAACCGCGGCATCGCTCGCGTGGACGCCGCAGACTGCGATCTCGCCGCGCCCGCTCGCCGTGACGATGGCGCTCGGCAATTTCGCCGGCGTGCGGCCGCTAACGCCGGCGTCGAGCGCGAGCGTGGAGGCGGCAATGCTTGCGGCTGCAAGCAAAGCAATGAGCGCGAGCCAGACCATGCCGACAAGCCCGGACCGCCAGGCCGTGCCTTCGTCTCTGGTCGCGATCGAGCCTCCGAAGAGTGGTGCCAGAGTCGCGAGGCCGAGGCCGATGGCGATAGTGATGGGGAGTTCGAATCCGGCTTGCGTATCGGCACCGGTCACAATGGCGAAATCACCGACCGCTTTGGACCACAGCGTCTGATCGCCGAAAATCGGCAATGCCAGCGGCAGGCCCGAGACGAGGCCGAGGCCGAGCGGCAGGACGAGCGCGGCCACAGTGACGACAGCGGCGGCCGCCGCGACCCATAGGACGCCGGAAAGCCCGGCGGGAACGACGAGCACAATGAGCAATCCGCCGAGAATGGCGGCGCCGGTGCTCCGGTCGAGACCGGTTGCCGCGGTGAGGTTCTGCAAGGCGATCTCATAGCCGCCGAGCGCGACGCAGGCGGCGCAACAAGCCATGAGCAGAACCACGGGACCGCGGACCAATATATGCGGAAACCGCGATGCGATGAGATCGGCAAAGGAATAGGCGCCGCTGCGCCGCAGAATGGGACCTGTGGCGAACAGCGCCCAGAGGCAGCCGATGCCGAAGCCAGCGGCGGCGGAGGTGACGCTGATGCCGGGCGGCGACGGTGAGAGGAAAGGGAGGAAAAGCCCGAAGGCGACATTGGCAAAGGCGATGCCGGCATAGGTGGCCGGCAGCCTGCGCCCGCCGGCATAAAAATCCACCGGCCGCATGGTGCGCAAAGAGAGGGCAACGACAACGAGGCCGGAAAAGATCAGGGCGAACATCCCGATGCGCAACATGGCATCGGGCAGACCGATCCGGTCGAGAACGGCGAGAAGGCCGAGACCAAGGACGAAAGCGGCACATGCGAAGCCGAATCCGCCGTCGATCCGGGCGCGGTCGATTTGGGCGTCTGAAAAATCCTGCTGGGTCACGCCGAGATCCAAAGGTTGATCGTCGCGCTTGCCAGCCGCGACATCCCGAAGGAAAATAGATAAATGCCGCCAAATCGACAGAAAGATCGCGGCGGCAGAGGTCCAAGGCGAGCATAGGGAGGCGTCGTGGGGCGGACAAGAAGCGATATCGTGATCGCCGACGACCATCCGTTGGTGCGCGGGGCGCTTCGGCAGGCGGTCGAGGGCGCCTTCAAGAAGACCATAGTGACAGAGACCAGCGATTTCGGTCAGCTGATCCATGCGCTCGAATCCCAGCCGGAGACGGATCTCGTGCTGCTGGACCTCGCCATGCCGGGAATGCACGGCTTTTCCGGGCTGATCTATCTGCGCGGCCAATATGCGAATGTTCCGGTCGTCGTCGTCTCCGCCAATGACAGCCGTTGCGTCATGCGCCGCTGCATCGAGATGGGCGCCTCGGGATTTATCCCCAAGACGATGGATCTCGCTGCGTTGCGCTGCGCGATCGCGACTGTCCTTGCCGGTGGGCTCTGGATCCCGCCGGATCTCGACCTCGCGGCCGGCCCAGACCCGGCGACGGCCGACATCCTCCGCCGTCTCGCCTCATTGACGCCGCAGCAGATGCGCGTCTTGATGATGTTGTCGGAAGGGCTTCTCAACAAGCAGATCGCCTATGAGCTGTCGGTCTCGGAAGCGACCGTCAAGGCGCATGTTTCGGCGATCCTGCAAAAACTGCGGGTCGAAAGCCGCACCCAGGCAGTGATCGCCGCCGGGAAGATCGCCCAAGGTCCGCTTCTCATCGCGGCTGGCGCCGGCTAGCGCATGATCCCGAAAAGTTGCAGACTTTTCGGATGAGATCATGCGCCAAAATCAAGCGATCACGCGTGCCTATGAGTGTGGCCCAAATCGAACGAAGCAAGCCGGATGAACGAGGTTTCCCATGATCGATGAAAAGCAAGCCGAGGGCGCACGCCTTTGGGACAAGGGCGGGCCATCATCGGAGGCTTGGCGTTGGCGGCAATCCAGCACGCCGCTCACCCGCTTTCTCGGCGGCACGCCGGCCAGTGTCGCGCTGCGCCTCTTCTTCCTCTCCTTGGTCGTCGGCGCTCTTCTGATGTGGCTCGACATCAAACCGGCCGACATCATTCAGGGCGTCGTGCATTTCTTTCAACGGATCTGGGCGATGGGCTTCGATGCCATTCGCGAATTGGGCAATTATCTCCTTGCCGGTGCGGTGATCGTCGTGCCGATCTGGCTCGTCCTGCGGCTGGTCAATATGCGCGGGCCGCGATAGTGCCCGTCATGGCCGGGCTTGACGGCTGACCCTCTACCGCAGATCCGCGGCGAAAACTTTTCCCGCCGCCCAATCCGCTGCTGTGGCGCCTGTTGCATCTGCAAGCTGACGGTGATCTTGCCCAAGTCGCGCGAGAAGACCGCTCTTGATCTCTTCGATAAGACGTGGGCCTTTGAAGACGAGCGCGGAATAAAGCTCGATGAGGCTGGCGCCGGCCTCGATCTTTGCGAGCGCCGTTGCGGCGCTGTCGATCCCGCCTATGCCGACCAGCGGGAATTGCCTTTCGACGCGCAGATAGGCCTGCGCCAGCATGCGCGTCGAGAGCGGAAAGAGTGGCCGGCCGGAGAGCCCGCCGGTTTCTTTGGCGAGGCGTTGGTCGTGCAGTTCCGGCGGCCGCGAGATCGTCGTATTGGAGATGGCCAGCCCATCGATACGTCTCGCGCGGCAGATGCGGATGATGGCATCGAGTTCATCGAGACTGAGATCGGGCGCGATCTTGAGAATGATGGGCTTGCGCCCGCATTCAGCTGCGATCTCGTCGCGGGCGGCAAGCACGCGGGCGATGAGATCATCGAGCGCGTGATCTTGTTGCAGATCGCGCAGGCCCGGCGTGTTGGGCGAAGAGACATTGACGACGAAGAATTTTGCCAGCGCACCGAAGGCGCGGATGCCTTCGACATAATCCGCGGCGCGGTCGATTGAATCCTTGTTGGCACCGAGATTGACCGCAACGATTCCGCCTTTGGACTGCCGGCGTTTGAGCCTGTCGCGCACAGCCACATGGCCGGCGCTGTTGAAGCCGAAGCGGTTGATCACGGCGCGATCTTCGCTGAGACGAAACAGCCGCGGGCGCGGATTGCCTGGCTGCGGGTGCGGCGTCACTGTCCCGACTTCGACAAAGCCGAAGCCTAAGGCCAGCATGGCATCGACGACTTCGCCGTCCTTGTCGAAACCGGCGGCAAGCCCGAGCGGATTAGGAAAATTGAGCCCGAAAGCCGAGACCGCGAGACGCGGGTCATCGTGCGGCGAAGGCAGCGACGGCAGAAGCGACAAAGCCTTGATCGTCAGCCGATGCGCCCTCTCCGGATCGAGTTTTAAGAGCAAAGGCCGCGCGAGGGCATCCAGAATCTCGATCACGGAATGAAATCCGGAAAAATATGTTGTCCGTCTTCGCCGAGCGGCAAAACTTTCACCCAGGCGACGGCTGTGAAAGGCAGCGGCGCATAGAGATGCGGAAACAGGGCGCCCGCGCGGGAAGGTTCATAGCGCAACGCCTCGCCGAGCTTCTCCGGATCGATCGCGACGAGCAAAAGATCGTCCTGTCCGGCGAAATGTTTGGCTGCGGTCTCGCGTGCTTGCTCTGCCGTCGAGAAATGAACGAAGCCATCGGCCTGATCAACGGCTGAGCCTTTGAAAGCGCCTTGCGCCTCGGCTTCGCGCCACAGTTGTTCGGGGACGATCTTGAAGATGAGGTTCATAGGTTAGCTCAAACCAGGTGAATGAAGAACAAATCTCGGGGCGCTGCCCTTCTCCCGCTTGCGGGAGAAGGAACGCTCACGCCGCATCCCCCGTAAAAATCGAAAGCTCATCCTGCGGCATGTGAAACACATTCGCCTCCGCCGGAAAGCGGCCTTCGCGCACGTCGCGGACATAATGCGCCGTCGCATCGCCGATCAGCGGCCCCACCTCGTGATAGCGGCGGTTGTGCTTAAAATTCACCGGTGTGAAGCCGAGCATGTCGCAGATCACCAGAACCTGCCCGTCCGTGTACCGGCCCGCCCCTATGCCGATCGTCGGCGCGGCAATCGCCTTGGTCACCGTCTCGGCGACTTCTTCCGGAATGAGCTCGAGCACGAGCATCGAGATGCCCGCCGCATCGAGCGCGCGCGCATGGCTAAGCAATGACTTCGCCTCTTGCGCCGAGCGGCCCTTGAGGCGCTTTTCCATATGGTGCTGCGGCTCGAGGCCGAGATGGCCGCAGACATCGATGCCAGCGGCAACGAGCGCCGCCGCGATTTCGGGATGCGGGCCTTCGAATTTCACAATGTCGGCGCCGGCCTCGCGCAGCTTTTTGGCATTTGCCACGGCCATTTCCGGCGTGTCATAGGTGCGGTAAGGCAGATCGGCGAGGATGATCGTCTCAGGTGCGCCGCGCCGCACGGCCCGCACATGATGGGCGATGTCGGCGAGCGTCACCTCCTGCTCGCTCTGATAGCCCAAAATATTGGTGCCGACGCTGTCGCCAACGAGAATGATGTCGACGCCTGCCGCGGCTTCCGCCTTGGCGGTCGGATAATCATAGGCTGTGAGCATAGAGATTTTCTCGCCGCGGCGCTTCATCTCGAAAAAACGGGATAGTTTCATCTTGATCCGATTCCTCGTCGCGCCAGCCTTGATCGGCGGTCGGCGCGAAGGAAAAAGCCGCCGATCCTGTGAATCTCGTGAATAATCTCCGTCGGGCGCCGCTCCTTATCTATAATGCGATAGGTCGAACCTGAAGATGCCGATGCGATTCGCACCCTCTTTTCTCGAAGAACTGAAGGCGAGGCTGCCCGTCTCCGAGGTTGTGCGGCGGAAGGTGAAGCTCACGAAGGCCGGGCGGGAATGGCGCGGCCTGTCGCCTTTCACCTCGGAAAAGACGCCGTCCTTCTTCGTCAATGACCAGAAAATGGCCTGGTTCGATTTCTCCTCGGGCCGCAATGGCAATATTTTCGATTTTCTCATGGCGACCGAGGGCTTGAGCTTTCCCGAGGCCGTCGAGCGGCTGGCTGCCGATGCCGGCCTGCCCCTGCCCAAAATCTCGCCCGAGGCGGAGGAACAGGAAAAGCGCCGCGCCGGGCTGCATGAAGTTCTCGAACTCGCCGCGCGCTTTTTCGAAGCCGAATTGGGCCGCGAGCGTGGCGCCAAGGCACGCGCCTATCTCGCAGGGCGCGGCCTGAGCCTTGAAACCCAAAAGCGCTTCCGGCTCGGCTATGCGCCAGGCGACAAATTCGCGCTGCGCGATGCGCTGGCCGCCAAAGGTGCGTCATCGGAGGTTTTGGTCGAGGCTGGGCTCCTCATCAGCGGCGACGATATTGCGGTTCCCTATGATCGCTTCCGCGATCGCGTGATGTTTCCGATCTGCGACCGCTCCGGCCCGGTCGTCGCCTTCGGCGGCCGCGCGCTGGAAAAAGATGTGCAGGCGAAATATCTGAACTCGCCGGAGACGCCGCTCTTCCACAAGGGCGCGCTGCTCTACAACCATCACAATGCCCGCCAGGCGGCGCATGAGAAGGGCACGGTGATCGCTGTCGAAGGCTATGTCGACGTCATTGCCATGTCGGTTGCGGGCTTTCCCCACACCGTCGCGCCGCTCGGCACGGCCCTGACCGAAGCGCAATGCGCATTGCTTTGGAAAATGGCGGAGGAGCCGGTTCTCTGCTTTGACGGCGACCGCGCCGGCCGCAAGGCGGCCTATCGCGCCATCGATATCGCTTTGCCGCTGATCGGCCCGGGCCGCTCATTGCGTTTTGCGCTTCTGCCGGAGGGCCAGGACCCGGACGATCTCGCCCGCAGCGGCGGTGCAGCGGCGATCGGAGAAGTGCTTGGACAAGCTCTGCCCCTCGTCGATCTCATCTGGCACCGCGAGACTGAGGGCGAGGCGCTGGCGACGCCCGAGCGCCGGGCCGGGCTCGAACGCCGGCTCGCCGAACTCTGCGGTACGATTCAGGATGAAACCCTGCGCCGCTATTATGCCGCGGAATTTCGCGACCGCCTCGCTTCTCTCTTTGGCCAGACTTTCGGCCAGACTTTCGGCCAAGCCCGGCAGCGGGCGCCCAGTAGATCTTTTTTTGCGTCCCGCCGCGAGGCTTTTAGCTTTCCTCGGCGCGGGGCCGACGCAAATATTGCTTCGGGAAATTATATTGCGGCGGCGCCGCAGATCGGTCTTGGCCTCGCAAAATCGCCGCTGATGCATCAGAAATCTGTCGGCCCGTCTGGACGCGAAACGGTCATCCTCTTGATTTTATTAAATCATCCAAACTTGCTGGAAGGCTATGGCGAAGCCTTGGCCGAGCTTGAATTGGCCAGTGCCGACACCCATGCGCTCAAAGAAAAGCTGCTCGACCTCTGGGGCCATGGAGCCCTCACCGATCATGCCGAGCTTCACGCAGAGATCGAGCGCTGCGGTCTCGGCCCGGCGCGGCGGCGCCTGGAGGCGTTCAAGGCGCATGCTTCTTTATGGATCATCTCGCCGGAGGCGGCGGATACGGACGCCGAAGAGGCGTTGAAGCAAGCCCTGGCCTTGCATCGTAAAATGCGGGCTCTAAATAGGGAGATGAAGTCGGCGGAGGCTGCCCTCGCGCAGGATGGGAGCGAGTCCAATCTCGCCCGATTGCGGGATATTCAGGAGCAATTGACCGCGCTGGCTGGGACGGAGGCCGCGGTCGAGGGTTTCGGCGTGGCTTCGGGCCGGCCGAGCGGCAGCTTGTGACGGCATGCGGCGCGAGATTGCGACTGTGTCGGCCTCCTTTCGGGTAACGGCGTGGAAGCCATGGCGTCGATAAAGAAGGCTGCGAGCGAAGCGGCGTCTGTCGCCGCGGTTTTGCTGTGGCGTGTGTGGAAAAACCAGTAGGAAGCTGTGGCTGATGCCATGCGCAGTCTGGTTCGGAGATGTTTGATGGCGAAGAAAGATAATGAAAAGGCCGAAGGCGAAGCGGTGGTTGTCGAGACGACAGACAGCCCTCTCCTCGATTTATCGGATGCTGCCGTCAAGCGGATGATCAAGCTCGCCAAGAAGCGCGGCTTTGTCACTTATAGCGAATTGAATGCGGTGCTTCCTTCGGAGGAGGTGAACTCCGAGCAGATCGAAGACATTTTGGCGATGCTCAATGAGATGGGCATCAATGTCATCGAGAGCGAGGAGCAAGACGACGGCGAAGGCGAGGAGGCCGCCGAGGAAGAGGAGGCCGAAGCGGGAGATCTCGTCGAGGTCAGTCAGCCCAAGGTGCCGGCGACCCGTTCATCCGAGCCGGCCGACCGCACCGATGATCCGGTGCGCATGTATCTGCGCGAGATGGGCTCGGTCGAGCTTCTGTCGCGCGAAGGCGAGATTGCGATCGCCAAGCGCATCGAGGCAGGCCGCGAAGCCATGATCGCCGGACTCTGCGAGAGCCCGCTCACCTTCCAAGCGATCATCATCTGGCGCGACGAGCTCAACGAAGCCAAGATTCTCTTGCGCGACATCATCGATCTCGAGGCGACCTATGCCGGCCCCGACGGCAAGAATACGCCGAAGATCGACATGACGGCGCCGGGCGCCGCCGAAGCGCTCGCGGCCGAACGCGCGCCTGCGACGGCACCGCTGACGCCGCCGGTCGGCCTCCGCGCGCCCGATGATGATGGCGACATGCCGATCCTGGAGGAGGCCTTCGAGGAGGAAGAGGACATGGAAAACTCCGTGTCGCTCTCCGCCATGGAAGCCGAATTGAAGCCGAAGGTGCTCGAAACCTTCGACCGCATCGCCGATGCCTATAAGAAGCTGCGCCGGCTGCAGGATCAGAATGTCGAAAACAAGCTCAAGAACGAGACGCTGACGCCGGCTCAGGAGCGCAAATATAAGGCGCTCAAGAAAGAGATCGTCGTCGATGTCAAATCGCTCTGCCTCAATCAGAACCGCATCGATGCGCTGGTCGAGCAGCTCTATGACATCAACAAGCGGCTCATCAGTTTCGAGACGAAGCTTCTGCGCCATGCCGAGGAATGCGGCGTCGTGCGCGAGGATTTTCTGAAGAATTACCATAATTCGGAACTCGATCCGAAATGGCTGCAGCGCGTCTCCAAGCTCGGCAACCGCGGCTGGAAGGACTTCGTCGGCCGCGCCAAGGAGCCGATCAAGGAGATCCGCACCGATATTCAGGCGCTCGCGACCGAGACCGGTCTCGAGATCCTGGAATTCCGCAAGATCGTCCATGTGGTGCAGAAGGGCGAGCGCGAGGCGCGCCAGGCGAAGAAGGAAATGGTCGAAGCCAATCTGCGGCTGGTGATCTCGATCGCCAAGAAATACACGAACCGCGGGCTGCAATTCCTCGATCTCATCCAAGAGGGCAATATCGGCCTGATGAAGGCGGTCGATAAGTTCGAATATCGCCGCGGCTATAAATTCTCGACCTATGCGACCTGGTGGATCAGGCAGGCGATCACCCGCTCGATTGCGGATCAGGCGCGCACCATCCGCATTCCGGTCCATATGATCGAGACGATCAACAAGATCGTGCGCACCTCGCGCCAGATGCTGCATGAGATCGGCCGCGAGCCGACGCCTGAAGAGCTTGCCGAAAAGCTCGCCATGCCGCTCGAAAAGGTCCGTAAGGTTTTAAAAATCGCCAAGGAGCCGATCTCGCTCGAAACCCCGATCGGCGACGAGGAGGATTCGCATCTCGGCGATTTCATCGAGGATAAAAATGCAATTCTACCGATCGATGCGGCGATCCAGTCGAATCTCCGCGAGACGACGACGCGGGTGCTTGCGTCGCTGACGCCGCGCGAGGAACGCGTGCTGCGCATGCGTTTCGGAATCGGCATGAACACCGATCACACGCTGGAAGAAGTCGGCCAGCAATTCTCGGTGACGCGCGAAAGAATCCGCCAGATCGAGGCCAAGGCTTTGCGCAAGCTGAAGCATCCGTCAAGGAGCCGGAAGCTCCGGAGCTTCTTGGATAATTGAGGCGAAACTGGGCGACAATTCGTACCAGCGTCATGGCCGGGCTTGTCCCGGCCATCTCTTTGCTATTGGCGAGTCTTCACGGCGTGGATGCCCGCGTCAAGCGCGGGCATGACGATACAAGACAATCAGCCGGCCGCTGCCGCGTCGAGCCGCGCGATCTCCGCTTCAATGCGCACGCGCCAGTGGGCAGCCTCTTCTCGATCCGTGAGCAAATCGCAGAGATAGAAGAATGTCTTTTCGCGATGGAGCCGCACCATCACGGGCTCCCACGGCCAGGTCGCGGATGTTTGCATTTGCGCGACGAGGTCTTCGAGCCGGTTGCGCACATGACGCTGATCCGGGACATAAGCCTTGGAAACAGGCGCATTGTCTCCGAATAGATCGGGCTGTGCGGATGCTCCGAACAGATCGCCCTCGCTTAAATCGCTCATTCGGCATTGCTCGCGAATCAATGTTTTCGCAGCAATTATAACTTCGGCCTTTAGCGCGGTCATGTTCCGTAATGCAGTTGGCGAAGGGGCTGCGCAAGCTGAAGCATCCGAGCCGTTCGAGGAAGCTCCGGTCCTTTCTCGATAATTAATCTCGTTTCGGCGTGCCTCGGTAGGAGGCAAGCCTTCAAGCTTAATGGCGGGCCAGGCCCGCCATTTTTTTTGCCTAACTCCGCCAAAAATCGCTTCGGCGAACAGTCTCCCCGCGGCAATTAATCAATATTAGATTATCATCACTATCAACGTGATCATGCTTATTTTTTTTTGCATAAAAAATACGACTTATTACAATCGCTTAGCAAGCAGTAGCTAATTGGCTATTGAGACTTATTATGATAATTCAATACCGCTTGATTGCCGCAGGGAGACTGTTCGCCGAAGCGATCTGGAGCGGTTACTCACCTTCAACCACCTTCAACCGGCGCATTTCCGGCGAGTCAGACAAGCTAGTTCGTTGCCGGTTCTCAAGATGTTGACGATTTTACAGAATCGTGCCTATGATTTAGCTAATTAACAACATGGCTGATTTAGCCAAGATTTCATAGGATTGTCCCATGGAAACTGAAGACACCATCTCTCGCCTCAATAAGCTGGAAGAGCGAGTGGAAAGGCTCGAGAAATATTTCGTCAACGAAAGTACCTCGGCCGTCACAAAGCCTCGGAAGCTCTCAGCAAAAGAGTTCTTGTTGACAAAGTCTCCTAAGTCAGAAGTGCAAAAAGTTCTCGCCCTGGCTTATTTCCTCGAACATCAAGAGGGCATCGAATCCTTCAATGTTTCGGATTTGGAGGCAACATTCCGCGCAGCAAGAGAAAAGGTTCCCAAGAATCTGAACGATGCCGTCAATAAGAACATCGCGCGCGGGTTTATGATGGAAGCCAAAGAAAAAAAGGATTCAAAAAAGACCTGGCAGCTAACGTCAACTGGTGGACGCTTCATCGAAGAGCAGGCGAAAGGAATCTAAGATGGATAAAAATGTGCCTGTGACAGAGATGATGAAGCTCGTCGAAATTTTGGAGCCTCTTTCATCAGAAGATCGTGCCCGCGTTATACGAGCAGCCATGGTGCTCCTCGGTGATGCAGACACCAAGATGTCTTCCGACAAAGAATTTAAATCGGCACCGCAGACCGACGATCTGGGAACGTTACCTGCTCGCGCTCAGATGTGGATGAAACATAACAGCATCTCGGAAGAGCAATTACAGCAAGTCTTCCATATTGCAGGAGGAGGGGTTGATATAATTGCAGCTCACATACCTGGGAAAAGCAAAAAGGAACAAACGCTAAATGTGTATCTCCTAGTGGGTCTCAAGGAACTGCTCTTGACTGGGAATGCCATATTTCAAGACAAAGCGGCTCGGAGCCTGTGCGAATCTGTAGGATGTTACGACGCCGCAAATCATTCGACATACATCCGTGATCGCGGCAATGAATTTTCCGGAAGCAAGGATAAAGGTTGGACCCTAACTGCTCCTGGCCTTAAGCGCGCGGCGGAAATTGTCAGAGAGCTGGCTCGCGCCCATGATTGATGCTTCCAAAATCCTTGCAGGTCTGCCAGCCGGCCTCCGTGATCCGCTGCTGAAGCATTTTGCAGAAATTGCAACAAACTTTATCGAACGCAGGTGGGAACCCGCCGAGCTTAACGGCGGAAAATTAAGTGAGGTTGTTTATTCAATCCTAGAAGGAGCAATAACAGGAAAATTCCCGACAACGCCATCTAAACCAAAAGACATGGTTCAGGCGTGTCGAGCATTAGAAGGTGCACCCTCAAATCCAAGCCGCGTTGGCGACCGCAGTATTCGCATTTTAATTCCTAGAATGCTCGTGGCTCTATATGAGATCAGGAACAACCGAAACGTAGGCCACGTTGGCGGCGACGTTGATCCAAATCTTCTGGATGCAACTGCGGTCTACGAAATGACGAGTTGGATACTCGCGGAATTAGTGCGCATTTTTCACGGAATATCGATTGAACAGGCACGTGCAACTGTTGACGCTCTTGTCGAACGTCGAGTGCCCCTAATATGGGAAATCGGTGAAGTAAAAAGGGTGCAGGACTCGTCAATGTCAACACAAGATCAAACGCTCTTGCTCCTTCATGCTAGCCCTGGTTGGGTGTCAGACAAAATATTATCCGATTCCGTTGAATATAGCGGCGTAAGCATGTTTCGCACTCGCGTTCTCGAACCCCTTCATAAAAAACGCCTTATTGAGTTCGATCGTTCAAATTCGCGCGCACATATCTCTCCCCAGGGCTCAAAATTTGTTAGTGATAAAATACTTAAGCCTCGCGCTAGTACCTTCAATTAAGAAGCATGCCTCGACCCCACCTCCCCACCACCACTGCCGCCGAAGGCCTGCCTCGGCGCCGCTTCACCGTGGCCGAGCTGGAGCAGATGGTTCAGGCGGGCATCATTGCAGAAGATGAACGCATCGAATTGATCGATGGCGACATCGTGCCGATGTCGCCCAAGGGCGATCACCACGAGGTGCTGAAGGTCGCTCTCACCCGCACTTGGGCACGCCGGCTTCCGGACGATCTGCAATTGGCAACCGAGACGACCTTTCGGCTGAGCCCAGATACTTATCTCGAACCGGATTTCGTCTTTTACCCGACGGCTGCAGGAATCGCCGGGCTCTCCGCCTCGACAGCGCTGCTCGTCGTCGAGATCGCCGATTCGAGCCTCGCTTACGATCTCGGCCGCAAGGCGTCGCTTTATGCCGGGTTTGGCATCGCCGAACTATGGGTGATCGACGCAAAGAAGCTGGAGACGCGCGTGCATCGCGACCCGACGCCTTCGGGCTATCGCGCGATCCTCGATCTGCCGCCGAACCAAAACCTCGTCCCGGAACTGATCCCAGCGCTTTCCGTCACACTTGGCGAACTCGACTTGCACTGATCATTCGGAATTGGATCACCACGCCTTGCCGCCCATCTTGTGGCGCAGATGCACATAATCATAGAGATCGCTCAGCATGAAATGGCGGATCTGCGGGTCGCGCATATGGTTCACCGTGAATTCGTCGCCGGCGAGATATTTTTGCGCCGTCTGACGGAATTCCTGCGGCATCGACAGGTTGAATTTTGAAGGCTGCGCCAGGAGCCGGCAGATCTGATCGAACAAGAGCCGGTAGCGCTCGTCCTCCGGCTCCATATAGGCGGGACCGAAATCCTTCTGATAGCGGCCGAACAAATCGAGATAATCCTCCATATCGGGTTTGTTCACGGGCATCGCCTCGGCCTGTCTTGCCTCGCATGTTTTAACGCATGATCTTATCCGAACCCCCGGATTAAATCCGGGGGCCAGCAACTTTTCGGGATCATGCTTTAAGCCCGGCAAATTGCGGGCCGGCGCAGCTTCGCCTCAGATGGACGGATCGCTGCCGCCCTCGGCACGACCCTCGCCCCTTGGCGCAGCCGGCGGCGTCACGCCGAGATGCGCTTCGAGCGCGAGAATGCGCTTCTCCAGCCGCTCATTCTCGTCGCGGGCCTTGATCGCCATCGCCTTGACGGCCTCGAACTCCTCCCGGCTGACAATATCCATGCTCGCGAGCAGGCGCTCGACCTGCGCCTTCATCAACAATTCCGCCTCCCGGCGCACGCCATGCGCCATATCCGCCGCATCGCTTACGAACCGCGAAAAATCCTCGAACATTCGGCCACGGGGCTCCGGCATGTCGACCTCCTCGAACTGGCGCCAATGGGCGCCACATGAACCATCGTCGCAAAGCGATCACGCAAATCGCTTAATCGCACAACTATGTCGCGCGTTTCGCCGGCGCTCGCAAGCTGTCTTGACGCCGCCTCATGGGCATCGCATGACGGCCGGGAAGGGGCGCAAGTCCTCAGATAGGACCCGATGTTTCTCGTCATTCCCTATCCCGCCATCAACCCGGTCCTGATCAACATAGGGCCATTGCCGATCCGCTGGTATGCGCTCGCCTATATTGCTGGGCTTATCCTCGGCTGGGCCTATGCGCGCCATCTCGTCCGGACGGAGACCCTCTGGCAAGGCCTGCCCCGGCCGAGCGTGGCGAGCATCGACGATCTCCTCGTCTATGTCGCCTTTGGCGTCATTTTGGGCGGAAGGCTCGGCTATGTCTTGTTCTACAATCGGTCGCTCTATCTCGCCCATCCTTTGCAGATCTTCGCGCTCTGGGAGGGCGGCATGTCCTTTCACGGCGGCCTTGCCGGCGCGGCGATCGGCATCATCCTCTTCGCGCGGAGGATGAAAGTGGCGGTTGCGACCGTGATGGACATCGCCGCCGCGGCGGTGCCGATCGGCCTCTTCCTCGGCCGCATCGCCAATTTCATCAAGCCGGAGCTTTGGGGCCGGCCGACCGATGTCTGGTGGGCGATGAAGTTTCCTGGGGCGGGGCCATTGCCGCGCCATCCGAGCCAGCTCTATGAGGCGGGCCTTGAAGGCGTGGTTTTGTTTCTCATCCTCGCGCTCGCGATCAAGCTCGGCGCGCTGCGCCGGCCGGGATTGGTGACGGGGATTTTTGCCATCGGCTATGGGCTGGCGCGGATAACTTGCGAATTCTTCCGCCAGCCCGATCCGCAATTGGGCTTTCTCTGGGCTGGCGCGACCATGGGCCAGATTCTCTCCCTGCCGCTGATCGCCGCCGGTCTGGGTTTCATTGCTTTTGCGCTGCGCCGGCGGCGGGACGTCAAAGCATGACGCCGCTCGAACAAGAAATCGCTGCCATGATCGCGCAAGAAGGGCCGATGAGCCTCGAGCGTTTCATGACGCTCGCGCTTCTCCATGCCGAGCACGGCTATTACAAAACCAAACAGCCTATCGGCGCGCGCGGCGATTTCATCACTGCGCCGGAGATCCACCAGATGTTCGGCGAATTGATTGGCCTCTGGGCGGCGGAAGTCTGGCATGCGCTCGGCGCGCCGGCCCCCCTGCGGCTCATTGAGCTGGGTCCTGGCCGCGGCACTTTGATGGCCGATATTTTGCGCGCCGCGCGCGTCGTGCCCGAGTTTCGCCGGGCGCTCGATGTGCATCTCATCGAAGCGAGCGAGATTCTGATCGAAGAGCAGCGCCGCGCGCTCGCCGATAGCGAGGTGCCGATAACATGGCATAGCGACAGTGAGGCTCTGCCGCCCGGGCCAGTGATCCTCATCGCCAATGAATTTTTCGATGCACTGCCGGTGCGCCATTATATCAAGGGCAGAGACGGCTGGCATGAGCGCCTTATCGGTCTTAATCAAGAAGGCCGGCTCTGCTTCGGCCTCGCGCCGAGCGCCGACACGGCGTTAATGGCTGATGCGCAAGAAGGTCAAATTCTCGAGATCGGCATCATTGCGCAAAAACTCATGAGCCGGCTCGCCGACCATGTCGCAAATGAATCCGGCGCGGCTCTGGTCATCGATTACGGCTATGTGAAGAAACAGGCGGGCGAGACTTTGCAAGCCGTGCGCGGCCATGATTATGCCGACCCTTTGCAGGCGCCAGGCGAGGCCGATCTCTCCGCCCATGTCGATTTTGCAGCGCTTGCGAAAGCAGCCTATGCCGCCGGCGCGGATGTGCATGGCCCGATCACGCAGGGCACTTTTCTCACCCGGCTCGGCATCGTCCAGCGCGCCGAAGCTTTGAAGCGCAAGGCCGACGCAGCTCAAGTGGCGGCGATCGATGCGGCGATCGCGCGGCTTGCGCTGCCTGGACCCGTCGCGGGGCCGCAGGCGAGCATGGCGGATCTCTTCAAGGTGCTCGCCGTGACCGCGCCCGGCCTGCCAGTGCCGCCGGGTTTCGAGAATGATGCGGCGCGGATCGTCTCATGAGCGAACCGATCCAAAGCAAAGTGCTATGCGCCGAAAAGATCGCGCATGGCTTCTTCACCCGCCAGGGCGGCGTCTCGCAGGGCCTCTATGCATCGATGAATGGCGGCATTGGCTCGAAGGATGATGCGAAGGCCGTCGCCGAGAACCGCCGCCGCATGGCGGCGCATTTAGGCGTCGCCCATCTTCTCATCCCCTATCAGATCCATTCGCCTGATGCTCTGATCGTCGAGGCTCCCTTTGCATCAGAGGACCGTCCACGCTGCGATGCTCTCGTCACAAGCGCGCGGAACATCGGGCTCGGCGTGACCGGAGCCGATTGCGGCATTGTGCTTTTCGCCGATGAGACTGCTCAAGTGATCGCCGCTGCCCATGCCGGCTGGAAAGGCGCGCTGACCGGAGTTTTGGAAGCAACGCTCGAAGCCATGGAAAGGCTCGGCGCGCAGCGCGCAAAGATCAAAGCCGTGCTCGGCCCGACGATTGGGCAAGAATCTTATGAAGTCGGGCCGGAATTTTTCGCGCGCTTCATTGCCGAGGACAGAGATTACGCGCGCTTTTTTGCGCCGTCTGCGCGCGAAAAATATTTCATGTTCGATCTGCCGGGTTTTATCGGCTCTCGTCTAGAGCGCGCCGGCATCGGCACATTTGAAAATCTCGGGCTCGACACTTATGCGGATGAGATGCGCTTCTTTTCCTATCGGCGGAGCGTGCATCGCAAGGAAGAGGATTACGGAAAACTCGTCGCGGCGATCGCGCTGCTGTGATGTCTTGCCCCGTCCATGACGCACGAACGCAAAGCGGAACCTAATCTCAACACACCGGTTCTCAAGGGCACACGAACAAAACCATGACAGGCCCATGATCGATCCGCTTCTCCTCACCACGGCCCGCATCGCGACCTTCATAGGCACGCAGGGGCTGACCAATGCCACCGGCTTTTTCTTCGAGCGCGACAGACGCTTGTTTCTGGTGACGAGCCGGCATGTGATGTGTGACGCGCCGAGCAAGCATTTCCCCGACCGGATCGAGATCGAGCTGCATGTCGATCCCGACAATATGGCCAAATCCACCGGCTTTTCGATTCCGCTCTATCAGGGCGGCAAGGCCGTTTGGCGCCAGGGCATGGACGCAGCCGGCGAGATCGATGTGGCGGCAATCGAGATCGAGCGCAATGCGCTGCCGCGGCCGACGGCCTATTGCGCCTTCACGCCGAAACATCTGCTCGATCCGGCGGCGCATGTCGAGATCGGCAGCTCGCTTTTGGTGATCGGCTTTCCACTTGGCTTCCACGACACGCTGCATCACATGCCGGTGGCGCGCCAGGCGGGCCTCGCCTCTTCCTTTGGCCTACGCTTCCAGGGCCAGGGCTATTTTCTGACCGATGCGCGCACGCACAGAGGCACCAGCGGCGCGCCGGTGGTGATGCATGCGGGCGAGCGCGACCCGGCGCAAGATTCGGGACTCGGCGATCTGCCGTGGATCTTGCTCGGCATCCATTCGTCGCGGCTCGATGTGACGCGCGATCTGAAATTAGACGAAGCTCTGGGGCTCAATTGCGCCTGGTATGCGGATATTTTGCTGACGCTGACGGAGGGGTGAGTTCATCCGCCTTTATGACCATATCGGACTAGGAATTTCATTCTGGCTCGGAGGGTTCATGCTTGCGCAGCCACTCCCAAAATTTTTCGCTCATCCATCCCTGCCGGTCTGACATATCGAGCTTGCAAATCAGAAGGCTGCCATCGTCTTTTACTAGACGATTTAATCGCGCATACCATTTTTCAGAGTCGCTAGTTGTATAGAGAATCCATAGCCTTTCAGTTACACGATACCAGTCTCGCGAAAGGTCCATCTTCTTTTTTACATCCTCGTACGAGGATGCTTCTGACCGATTAATATAGATCATGTAGAAGTTGCCGGAAGCCATTAGTCATCCCCTGAGTCAGAGTCTTCTAAAGCCGCGTGGCTAGAAGGTTCATCAGGGGACAAAGCGTCCTCGTTTGTGATTCGCGGTGGCGGATGGTCACTTGTCTGATAAGTTATCGGGAGGTTGTTTTCTTCTTTTGAGCCTTGAAGAAGCTTATGCTGCTCAAGTTGATAATCCTCCGATTGAAGTCTATCCGGATCAAGAAACATCCAAATAAAATACGCTACTATAGCCACCACGACTGGCAACGCTGCCAAAGCACAGAAGAATATCTGCACACCATCGGCTGAAAGTAACGCGGCGGGTATCGCAGATGCTGCTATTATTGCGGCTAGCCATAATAGCGGGTTGAGAACGCTATTTGTCTTGATGCGCTCTACAATTCCAGCAGCCCACAATTTGTCCCCAAATTGTTTCATGGGAAATTTTAGCGTCCTATCGAATTAGCTTATCTGGTGCAGCCAGCATACGGAGGAATACGGCATCAGCTCCAGTTATGCGATACCTAATTCCTCACATTAGTCCCGCCGCCTCCACCAACGCCCTCGTAAATTCATCCTTCGGCGAAGCGATCACCTGCTCCGTCGGGCCCTGCTCGACGATTCTGCCTTCCTTCATCACCGCGATCTCATCCGCCATGGCGCGCACGATCGATAAATCATGGCTGATGAAGACATAAGTCAAATCATGCGCCTCTTGCAGCTTCAATAAGAGCTTCAAGAGATCGACGGCGATGGCGCGGTCGAGCGCCGAAGTTGGCTCGTCGAGCACCAAGAGTTTCGGCTTCAGGATCAGCGCGCGCGCGATCGCGATGCGCTGGCGCTGGCCGCCGGAAAATTCCGCCGGATAACGGAACCGCACCTCAGGATCGAGCCCGACTTCCTTGAGCGCTTCGACCGCACGCGCATCGCGCTCTTTGCGGCTCAACTCCGGCGCATGAATGCGCAAACCCTCCGTCACGATCTCGCCGACGCGCATGCGCGGCGAGAGCGCGCCATAGGGATTTTGAAACACAAGCTGCATAAAGCGCCGCAAGGGCCGCATGGAAGCGCGATCCATTGTGCTGAGGTCGCGCCCTTCGAAAGAAATGAGGCCCGAGGCCGGCGCGAGCTTTAACAACGCGCGGCCAAGAGTTGATTTGCCGGAGCCCGATTCACCGACGAGCCCCAAGGTGCGGCCTTGATGCAGCGTGAGGCTCACATCATCGACGGCCTTGATCTCCTGGCGCGGGGCGAAGAGCCCGCCGCGCAGAGGAAATCTAACTTTGATATGTTGCGCTTCGAGAAGCACCGGCTGATTGGGCGATGTGCGGTTCGTTCGCACCGGCGGCAGAGAGGCGAGCAATTCCTTCGTATATGACCGCGTTGGTTTTGTTAGAATCTTTTCGGCAGCTCCGCTCTCGACGATCTCGCCGGCGCGCATGACATGAACCTGATCGGCAAAGCGCCCGACGAGATTGAGATCATGGCTGATAAAAATCATCGCCATAGCGAGCCGCGATTTGAGATCGGCTAAGAGTTCCAATATGCGCGCTGCGACCGTCACATCGAGCGCGGTCGTCGGCTCATCGGCGATGAGGATTTCCGGATTGCAGGCGACCGCCATGGCGATTGCGATGCGCTGGCATTGGCCGCCGGAAAGTTCATGCGGATAGGCATGCCAGCGCCGCGCCGGCTGATCTATGCCCACCATTTCGATGAGTTCGCGGCTGCGCGCTTTCGCTGCGCGACGCAAGAGGCCGGCGCGCAGATGCAAGACATCGGCGATCTGGCGGCCGACCGGAAATAAAGGATCGAGCGCCGACATGGGCTCTTGAAAGATGATCGCAATGCGCCGGCCGCGGACCCCATCGAGCGTCTTTGCCGGCGCATGCAGAAGCTCCGTGCCTTCGAAGGTGATCGAGCCCGTCGCCGCCGCGCCTTCCGGCAAAAGGCCGAGCACGGAGAGTGCAGCAAGGCTCTTGCCCGAGCCCGATTCGCCGATGAGCGCGAGCGTTTGTCCGCGCGAAAGATCGAGCGAAAGGCCTTTCACCGCCTCATGCGCGGGAAAGCTGATGCGCAGATCGCGCAAAGAAAGAAGCACTTCACTCACTGCGAGCGCCCCTCGGCGGCTTGCGTGAAAGCATCGCCCAAAATATTTAACGCCGCCAAACTGAGGGCCAGGACGGCTGCGGGAAAGACAAGAAGATAAGGCGCGCTCTGGATCGTTCTTGCGCCATCGGCGATCAACAGCCCGAGGCTCGTCAAAGGCTCCTGCACGCCCAGCCCGAGAAAGGAGACGAAGCTTTCCGCCAGAATCACACGCGGCACGAGGAGCGTCAGAAAGGCGGCGATCGGCGCCAGCATATTGGGCAGAACATGCCGCCAGAAGATAGCGGCCGGCCCGGCGCCCAGGGCTTCGGCGGCGGCGACATAGTCGCGGCGCTTCACCGACAGAGTTTCGCCGCGCACGATGCGCGCCATATCGAGCCATTCGACGACGCCGATCGCGATGAAGATCAAAACGAAATTGCGGCCGATGAAGACGGTGAGCAGGATCACGAAAAAAATGAAGGGCAGCGCATAGATGATCTCGACGAGGCGCATCATGGCGAGATCGAGCTGGCCGCCGACATAGCCCGCGATCCCGCCGAAGGCAACGCCGAGGGAAAGCGCGACGAGCGTGGCGAGCAGGCCGACCGCAAGCGAAATCCGCAGCGCGATAAAAATACGGGCCAGAAGATCGCGGCCATTGCTGTCCGTGCCGAAGGCAAAGACGAGGCGATGCAGCGGCACATCGATGCTGAGCTTGCGGCCATGATCCGTGCGGTCTGTGACGCGCGCGGTGCCGAACACATCGGCATGGGGGAAATAGCGCAGCACGCGGGCGTCGATCGGTGTTTGAGATATGAGCACGAGCTCGAGGTCATCGCCCTCCGCCGAAGCGCTCGCGATGCCGACATGCATTTGCTGCGTGAAATCGGCCAGCGCGGCTTGCGTCTCCTCTGCTGTCGGATGCGCGGCGAGCGACGGCGGGACGAGCACGAAATCGCGATAGACGCGATCATAAGAATGCGGATAGAGCCAAGGGCCGAAGAGCGCGGCAAGCGAAAGGCCTGCGAGGCATAAAAGGCTCGCGAGCGCGCCCCTATGGCGCAGCAGTTTGCGGACGAAACTCGGCCGCGTGGCAGAGGCTGCAGAGGCTAAAGGATCGGACTCTTCATCCATGGCGAACTCGCGGATCGACGAAGCCATAGAGAACATCGACGAAAAGATTGAAGAGAATCACCAAAGCGGCGACGACGATCACCGTGCCGAGCACGAGCGTATAATCGCGGCCGAGCGCGGCGGTGACGAAATAGCGGCCGATGCCCGGAATGCCGAAGACCGTTTCGACGACCACGGAGCCGGTGAGCAAATTCGCCGCCATCGGGCCGAGATAAGAGAGAACCGGCAGAAAGGCACCGCGCAAAGCATGCGCATAAAGGAGATGCGCCGGCAGGCCGAAGGCCCGCAAGGTCCGGATCGAAGGGGCAGTGAGCACATCGCCCAAGGAGGCGGACAAGAGCCGCGCGATCACTGCCATTTGCGGCAGAGCGAGCGTCGCCACCGGCAGGATCTGATTTGGCCAGGCGCCCTCATTCCAGCCGCCGACCGGCAAGGTTCTGAGCGCCAAGCCGAAGACGAGCTGCAAGAGCGGCGCGATCACAAAGCTCGGCACGGCAATCGCCAAGAGCGCAAAGCCGCCCACACTCCGCGCGGCAAACCCATGGCGCCGCACGGCAGCGACGAGGCCCAGCGCAACGCCGCCGAAAAGCGCGACGATCAAAGCCTCTATCCCGAGTGTTAGGGAGACAGGCAAAGCCCTTGCGAAAAGTTCGGCGACGGTGAAATCGCGCCAGCGCAAGCTGGGACCGAGATCGCCATGCAAAAGCCCGAGGAGATAGCGGCCAAATTGCTGCGGCAGCGGCAGATCGAGGCCATAGAGCTCTTTCAGATGTTGCAACGTAAGCGGATCGATCCCGCGCTCCGTGTCGAAAGGGCCGCCGGGCGCCAAATGCATCAGAAAGAAAGCGATAGTGACGACGGCAAAGAGTGTCGCAGCCGAAGCGGCGAGACGGGCGAGACTATGCCGCATGATGTTGGTTTTGGTTCGGCTCCACCATTTGGCCCATAACTGACCGGCCCATGGCTGATCGCAGCTTCTTCCACATGAGCCTACTCCGCTTGGCAGCTTTTTGGCAGCTTCTTGGCAGCACCGCTGCGGCGCCAGGGGCGACGTCGAAATGAGCCACCCAAGATTTTCACCGCAAGACTCTCCCCGCAAGAATCCGGCCGAAGCGCAATCCCTTCCATAAAGAACATCGATGGAACGTAGAACATGGTTCAGCGTTAACCAAGGCTGAAACAGCCCCGACCCCGGAGTCGCGCGATAAGCGAGAGTAGACCGCCATGCACAATCGAATAGCAAAAAGTCTCGCTGCGGCGATCGTCGTCGGCCTCGCTCTCGCAATTTCGTTCTTGCCTGGCGTCACGCAGGAAGCCTTCGCCTTGCGACGGGGCGGCGGCGGCCATTTCGGTGGCCACGCTCACTTCGGCGGCGGCCATTTCGGTGGACGGCATTTCGGCGGCAGGCACTTCGGCCATATGCGCGCCAGGCATTTCGGCCGCGCGCATTTCCGAAGGCATTTCGCCCACAGACATTTCGGAGGCGGCGCCCGCGCCGGACATAGATTGGGTGCAACAGCGCGGCTTGCGGGCTTCCACGGCATCCATGGAACCGATCCGCATGGGTTCAACCGCAATGCTTTCGGCGGCATGCGGGGATGGAGCCACTGGGCGCGGAACAATTGGGGCGTCGGCTGGAACGAGTGGGGATCGGGATGGGGCTATTGGGCTGGTCCCGCGTTCTGGCCGTTTTTTTACGGCGATGTGCTGACCTTCGCGTTTTGGCCCGGTGATCTCTACGACCCGTTCTTCGCTTACGGGCTGGATTATCTCTTATCCGCCATCTTCTGGCCGGGGCCTTTATTCGGTCCCTATGGCTATGGCGATTATCCGCTCTTCGATGTCTATGGCTATCCGCCCGACGCCGAAAACTATTACGGCTACCATAGATACCGCCATCATCGTAGCCGCGCAGCCGCCAATAGCACGCCGAGCACCGGCGAGACCTGCGGCGGCCTGGCACCTGGCGTCACGGACCTGCCGATCGATCAGATCAAGAAGGCGATCAAGCCGACCGATCAACAAATGGACATGCTGAACCAGCTTCAGGCGGCATCGACAAAAGCCGCTGCCATTTTGCGCGCATCTTGCCCGAGCGAAGTTCCCCTCACCCCAGTGGGCCGGCTCGATGCCGTCGCCAAGCGGCTTCACGCCATGATCCAAGCGGTCGACATGGTGCGCGCCCCTTTGACGACGCTCGACAAATCTCTCGATGATCAGCAAAGAGAGAGATTGGCTGCGCTCGGCGGGCGCAGCAAATATCGGCATGCAGCGGTTGCTATGAGCGAGGCGCCGGCGCGCGATCTCGCCGCGCTCTGCAAGAAGCAGACGGCGGGTTTCACGCTTTTGCCGGTGCAGCGGATCGAGGACATGGTGAAGCCGACCGAGCAGCAGAAATCGGCGTTCGACGCGTTGAAATCCGCTTCGACGACGGCTGCGGGGAACCTCGATGCATCCTGTCCCTCCGAAATGCCGGAAACAATGACGGACCGCCTCGACACGGTCGTCAAGCGACTTAATGCGCTCATCGACGCAGTTGACATCGTGAAACCGGCCCTCACGCGTTTTTATCAAACGCTGAGCGATGAGCAAAAGGCACGCTTCAATGTGATTGGCGGCGCAAACAATGCGGCGGCCCCACAGGACAAAGGGCAGTCCGGCGAGTAATTTTGCGCATATAGCCCATATCGGCAGCTGCCGCGGATCTCCGTCATGGATCTTTGGCGGCTGTTGGCAGCAGAAATTCTCTGATCGACGTTGGCCCTGAGGCCGCCGCAGCGGCCGTGACGTCGCTCCGATTCCACCAGCCGCCGCCAAGAGCCTGGAAGAGCGCCGCAGTGTCGGCATAGCGCGCCGCCTGCGCCTGCACGCGCACCAATGAGGCCTGCAGATAGGTCCGTTGCGCATCGAGAAGCGCGAGGTTGTTGACCTGCCCGAGCACCAATTGCTTGCGCGTGATGTCAAGGCTTTTTTCGGCGGCGACCTCCGCGGCGACGGCAGCCTTGAGCGTCCGGGCATCGGCCTCGAGGGCGCGCAAAACGTCGGCGACGTTTTGAAAAGCGGCGATGACGGTGCTTCGATATTGCGTAGCGGCCTGATCGAAAGCGGCCTCCGCCGCTTTTTCCTTATGATAGAGCGAAAACCCATCGAAAATGGTTTGCGCCGCGCTGCCGGTGACCGCCCACATGGTGGCTTGCGGCGCAAAGAGCGTTGCCATGCTCGATGAGCTGTAGCCGAAATTGCCGGTCAAATTGACGACCGGCAGTCGGTTTGCAATGGCGACGCCGACGAGCGCACTCGCGGAGTGAAGATTGGCTTCGGCGGCCCTGACGTCGGGACGCTGTTCCACCAGTTTCGACGGCAGGCTGACCGGCAGCTCGCGGGGCAGCCGCAACCCGGCCATAGTGAATTTTTGGGCTATCTCCTGGTTCGGAAAACGTCCGGCCAAAGCCGTCAGAAGATTGCGCTGCTGCGCCAATTGCCGCTCAAGCGGCGGCAACGTCTGCTCGACCTGAGCAAGGGCTGCCTCCTGCAACAGCACGTCGGAATCGGCGATCTGTCCGAGGTCGTGCTGGCGTCGGAGTATGTTCAAATTATCTTTGGAAATCGCTATGATTTTTTCGGTTGCGGCAATCTGCCCGCGCAACGAGGCTTCTTGAACGGCTGCCGCGACGATGTTGGAGGTAAGCGTGAGATAGGTCGCCTCAAGCTGGAAGCGCTGGGCCTCCGCCAGCGCTTCGTCCGACTCGACTTCGCGGCGGGCCCTGCCGAAGACATCCGGCGTGTAGGAGACCGTGACCAGCGGGGTATAAAGACTGTAATAGATCGCGTTGGAAGCAAGAGGTGAGGCGATTTCGGATCCGACCTTTCCCCCCGTTCCGGTGAAATTGCCGGCGACCTGTGGATAAAATGCCCCTCTCTGCGCCGCGACATTCTCATGCGCGACCCGCAGAGCCGCCTGGGCCGTTTGCAAATCTGTATTATGCTGCAGAGCGTCTTCGATTAGCTCGTTGAGCGGGTGGGAATGAAAGATCGCCCACCATTGGCCCGGAATGTCGAGATCCGACACCAGAAATTGACCGCCGCCCGCTTTGCCGGCAGCGGCGGTTTCGCGGGCCAAAGGCACGCGCGAATAGCCCGTCACATTCGGCGCTGCCGGCTTGTGGAAATCTGGGCCGACGGCGCAGGCCGAGAGAATAAAGGCGACAAGCGTCGAGCACAGGCCCGTACCCGCGGCGCGCAGGCCGCTGCGACCAGGGACCGCGGCCGACGCCAGACCACGCCGAACCGCTTCGTCGAACCTTTGTTGTGCGCATGGCACGCTCATCACGATACACCCACTCGGCCATTCCACGCACTTTAGGTCTTTCCCGATACCAGTGTCGATTCAGCCTCGGCTTCCATGGCTGAAGCGGCGATTTTCTCACGCCGGATGATGAAATGTTCGACGACGTAATAGAGCGCCGGCAAAATGAAGTGGGTCAGCATTGTCGCCACGATACGAGCGGCATATTATGATGCAATTGCGTTTCGGATAGTTGGTTCGTGCAACATCTGGCGGGTTCGACGATGATGGACGCGGCTCGCATCGCCTTTCTTTTCGTGCTCGCGGTTTCGTTGCTTCCAGCGCTTGCCCGAGCCCAAGAGGCACAGACCAACGCCGGCGCAACCGAACCAGAGATCGACACCGAGCATATTTTCGGCTTTGCCGAAGGTTCCGACATCGGTTCAAAGGGCGAACGCGAAATCGAGAGCGTCACGATCGGAAGTTTCGGCAAGATCGGCAGCTACGACAATGTCGACAACGAGACTTCCTTTCGCTACGGCGTCGTCGATCAGCTGCGGCTCTCGGTCGGGACACTCACCGATTATTACAACATCTACAATGTGCCGGGTCTCAGCGACCGCAGCTCGGCGAATTTCAGTGGCCTGATCACTGAGCTGCGCTGGAATATCGTCGATCGGCACACCAGCCCCTTCGGGATGAGCCTTTCCATCAACCCGGAATGGCGCCAGTTCGACCCGACTTCGGGTGAGAGAAGCGAGAACTACTCTGTCCCCGTGACTCTCCTCGTCGACAAGGAAGTGGTTCCGAACAAATTTTTTGCAGCACTCAATCTTATTTATGCACCCTCTTTCCTGCACGTGAATGGCGGATGGGAGCATGACGATTCCTTTATGGTCATAGCGGCAGGGACCTATGCCATCGCGCCGAATATTTTCCTTGGCGCGGAAGTCCGCCATGAGAACTTCGCCCAGAACGGCTATCTCGACGCGCATGCCCTCTTCATCGGACCGAGCCTATTTTATCGATTCTCAGCAAATTTAACCGCCAAGGTCGCCTGGGCTGCGCAAATTCCCGATATTGGGGCGACGACCCTCGATCTCGGGACTTATGAACGCCACCAGGTCGAACTCCAGTTCGCCTATACGTTCTAAGATCAAGACCACTGCGATAGGTCGAATTGGTGCCTGCCCTTTTCGATTCGAGGATGTTCCTCTGATCCGCACATGCGTTCGGGCGCGGTGGCAGAGCTCAGAATTCCACATGAAAACGGATCGCGCCGATCGAAACGGGTCCGCGAGCGGCATTGTAGCCCGGATTGGCGACGAATTGATAATCCAGGGTGAGCGCCGCCCATTTGGCGACGCTGAGCGAGTAATAGGTCTCGAGGATTTCTTCCGGCCGATAATCGAGTGCGCCGTCGCCTATATTGATGCCGAGCCCTCCTGCCGCCAGAAACGCTTGATATTCGCTCGAAAGGCCATTGACGACGCCGGCAAGGCCGATTTTGTCATCGGGGCGTCCCCAGGACGTGCCCTTCAACACCCCGCCGAACGAGGCGCTTTCGTCAATGTCCGTCCAAGCCATGATCTCGGTCTGGCCGTCTTGCCAGCTCAATCGCGCAAAGAGGCCGAGATCGTTCGTGACGGCCTGTTCGAGATTGACGATGAATCCATATTCGGCCCGCGTCTGCCTTGTCGCAGCGATGCCAGGGCTGTCTGCCGGCGCGGTCGCTGGATCAAGATAAGGATTGGCGAGCGTTTCGGAAAAGCTGCCGCAATAGCATTCGCTTTCCCAGCCGGTGAGGCGCAGCTTGCCCGGCTGCGAAAAAATATTGAAGCGCTCTTCGAGTTCCAGAAGATATTGGCCGCGTTGGCCGAGCCTCGTGTCGACATTATTGCCGCCCGGAACGTCCGGTTCGAGAAAATAACCGGTCCGCACGGCCCAGGTCTTCTGATTGAATTCGGCCGCAGTGCCCCAGCTATAGCCTTTCTGATCGGCGGCATAGTCGAAGGCGCCAGCATCCATGAGCGACCAATTCATGAAACTGGATCTGGGATCATGGGAATAGCTGTTGTTGTCGAAAATATCGGGGATCGCGATCTTGCCGAAGGTGAAGGTCAGGCGCGAGACATCGACCTTCGAGGCGACCTGGTTCTGGCCGTCTTCCAACTCTTCCTGTTCGCCGCCGAAGCCGAAGGTCTCCCGCACGAACAGGCGCGCCGTATTGTAATGCGGGTAATCATAGCCCGCCTTCAGGGCTTCGCCGTTCGGAAACCCGGCAAGACCACGCGTCTGGCTGAGGCCGAAGCCTTGGAACGGCTCCGGATCGAAATAGAACTCCGTGCCGTTCCACGGCTTGTAACCGAAAAATCCCGTCACACTCCAGGTGTCGCGCGCCTGAAAGCCTGAGTAGAGGCTGTTTGGACCCGAATAGGCGGCCGGGAACGGCCAGGCGGCTTGCCCGATGAGCGTCGATTGCTCATGCAAGCTCACATTGCTCATGTCGGACACGAGACCGCCGCCGAGCACCGGGTCGCCGGGAAAATTGCCGAAGCGATAATTGAGACCAAGCTGCAGCATCTGCACGGTGAGGTCCGAACCATAATGCTGGCCGGCAGCGGGGAGATAGATACCGGCACGGGCGAAATCGAAATAGGAATATTCGAGTTTCGCGCTCCAGTTCGGGGTCAGCCGAACTTCGGTGCCAAGGCCGGCTGTCCAGCCTGTGCGCCAGAAAAACACCTCGTCGTCCGCGCCATTGGTGACGCGATCCCTGTCATAGGCGAAGCCGCCGGTCGCATAGGCGAGCCAATTGCCGAACGCATAGCCGGCGCGGCCGCGCGCCGAGCCATAGATCTGGACAGCATCGGAAATCTGGACAGCGGGCGAGGCCAGCGGCAAGTTGCTTTCCATTATATCGGGGAAGGAGAGATCCGCTTCGAAGCCGAGCAGGAAGCCGCCGGGGAGGATGTAATTATATCCCAGCTGGAAACCGCCGGAGACCGGGCCGAATGGTTTGTCGCTGCTTGGCAGGCTGGTTGCGCCGCTGCCGGGCGTCGCACTATCGCTTGTCCAATTCGAGATCGCGAAAGCATATCCGGCATGGCCGCCGAGGTAAAAGCCGCCCCACGTATTGCTGGCGGAGGCAGCGTCGGCATTTGCCGCCGCCGCCGGCGCGCATGCCGTTGCGAGAGCAGCGGCCGTTGCGACCGATAGGATAATCCGTTTCATGAAAATCCCCCAGAGCTGGGTCCGCGATCTAGAAACGGCCGCTGCAATGGTGGAGGCAGGTCGCAAGTTTTTGCAAGATACGGATCGCATGATGTCCACCAAGTCCTATGCCTCCCATCTGGAGAAGCGCGGGCGCCGTGATGGACATCGAAATGCAAGCCTTCAAACTGGCGATGAATTCGGAAGAATCACGCGCAGCTTTCAGGGCTTTTCTCAAGCGGAAGCTGCATCGGTGAAGTATTTTCGGGCCGGTCCCTATGAGTCGGCGCCGCCACTGACCAACGGATAGCCTTCCAATCGCGATGCGTGCAAGCGGGGCGGCAAAGCTCAAAACGCCGCATGCAGACGTATTGCGCCGATCGAGACGGGTCCGCGATCGGCGTTGTAGCCCGGATCGGCAATGAACTGATAATCAAAGCTGACTTTCAGCGAGGCGGTCAAAGCGAAGCTGTAATAGGTCTCAAAGATCTTTTCGAGGCTGTAATCCGGCAGCTGCCCGTCGCCGATCAAAATGCCCATGCCTCCGGCATTGAAATAGGCCTGATGGACGCCGGAGAGTCCGTTCAACACGCCGGCCATGCCGATCGTGTCGTCTGGCCGACCCCATTGCTTACCCGAAAGCGAGACGCCGCCTGAGAGCGTCTGGTCAATGTCGGAGAAATCCCACGGCTCGACATTGCCGTCGGCCCAGCCGGCGCGGCCGAACACGCCAAGGCTGTCCGAAACTTGCTGCTCGAAATTAACGCTCACGCCGGGCCGGCCCTGATAATGGCGAACTGCGGCAAGCGCGTCGCTCGCATCCAAGCCGGTTGCTTGCGAAAGGGCGAGCGCATCCTGGAAACTGCCGGCCTGACCCCAGCTGAGGAAGCCTGTCACTTTGATCTTGCCGGGCTGTCCCCAGAGCTGATGGCGTTCTTCGATTTCGCCGACGTATTGTTGCTCGCTAAAACTCGGGTCGAGACCATAGGCTGGCGCATTAGCCCCGCCGCCGGCCGGCGTTTGCGACAGATCGAAGACGCCGGCACGGAACGCAAAGCGATCCACATATAATTCGGCCGCGCCACCATATGTGTAGCCCCAGGCGTCGCCAGCATAATCGAAGGTGCCGGCATTGATCATCGACCAGTTGAGGAAATCGGTCTTTGGATTGTTTGCATATTTGTTTGTGTCGAATAGATCGACAATGGCAAACTTGCCGACGGTCAGTACGAGACGGTTCGCGGTCTGCGTGCCCGCAAACTGATTGATGTCGGCATCCACGTTCTGGGTATCGCCGCCAAGATTGATGGTCTGCCTGACGAAATAACGCTGCACGCGCGCGTACGGGTAGGATGCGCCAAGCTTATAAGACTCGCCGCTGGGAAATCCCGCTGCGCCATGCGTATCTGCAAGGCCGAAACCTTCGTCGATCTCCGGATTGACCCAGGCTTCTGCCCCTGGCCATAATCGTATGCCGCCATAAAGCGTCCCATCGGTCGTCTCGGCGGCCTGGCCGCTGCCTGGCAGGCTGTTGGGGCCTTCGTAAGGTGATCGGATCGCCGGATAGCCTTGCGCGGTAAAGGTCGCTTGGCCGTGGAAGTTGATGCGATCGCTGTCCGTCGTCTTGGGCGCGTCTTTTGCGTCTTTTGCGTCTTTTGGCGCGGCATCGTCGTTGAAATAATAAGTCAAGCCGGCGCGCAGTTCGTGCAAAGTTAAATTCGAACTGATTTGTTGCCCCGCCATCGGGAAAAAGGCGCTCGTGGTGCCATAGTCGGTAAACAGATATTCAAGCCGGGCGGTCCAATGCGGTGCGATCGGAGCCTCTACGCCGGCGCCAGCGGCCCAGCCCAATCGCCACAAATACGGCAGGTCGGTGGTTCCTGTCGCGAGTTGTGTCAGCGTCAGCTGGTCGCGGCTCCAAGCAAAGCCGCCTGTCGCATAAAGAAGCCAGTTGCCAGGAGCGTAACCGATGCGGCCGCGCACGGTTCCGAAAGCGAGCAAGTTATCGGTATAGCTCTCCGCGCCGAGCGTCGGCGAAGTAAACGTCGATGTGCCGCCGACGGAGAGACCCGCGAGATTCGGCCACGCCGGAAAGGATGCGTCGGCTTCGGCGCCGATGACCACACGGTTCGGCAGCATGTAATTATAGCCGCCTTGAATGCCCGCGAAGAAGCTTCCCGCCTCGTTGAATGTGTCGATGGGTTGCGCCATGTCGATCGAGCCCGTCGCGCCGGGCGTTGACCAGTTCGAATTTCCCCAGGCGTAACCCAAATGGCCGCCGAAGTAGAAGCCGTCCCAGTCGTTACCGGCGCTCGAAACCAGCGGCGCCGCCGCCGGCCCCTTCGCGGTCAGATCGTCGGCAGCTGCCAGGTCCGATATTCCCAAACAAGCGCCGATCGCACCGATGATGGCCAGCGTCCGGACCCCGCGATCGCTTTTTTCGGCGCGGCATGCCGCTATCAAAAATCGATTTCGCATAATTCCCCCGCCCCGAGGTAGCCCTATCCCGTGTGGCGGCTCCGAGCCAGTGCCTTCGTCGGTTTTCGGCAGCCTGTAGCAAAGCCATCACAGCCTTCGCCGGGGGTGATAAATAGAATAAATAGCCTTAGATGTCTAGTAATTAGAGTAGATTTAGAAGTATTATAAATATAATTGCCGGCGAGCCGCGAAAGGGGTTCAGGCGGCGATCATTCACGCCCTCGCCGGTTGCGAAAAAAACCTCCTGATCCGGGCGCGTTGCGCGACCGGGTGCGATTTTACGGCAAAGGCAACGGGCTTTTCGCCACCAAGACGGATCGGCAAATTGGGCAATGGAATGCGAGCCGAAGGCTGCCGGCATAGCAAGTCCGCCGCCACGACCAGCCGCAACGACCGGTTTTCAAGCGCTTGCAATTTAGCGGAAAAAGTTTGCCGAATAAAACTGGAGCGGGCGAAGGGATTCGAACCCTCGACCCCAACCTTGGCAAGGTTGTGCTCTACCCCTGAGCTACACCCGCATCCCCGCGGCGACACCGCGTTCGGGCTATATGCCGCAATCCGAAACCGAATGCAACCAAGCCCTGCGGCAGCGCTCCCGACCGGGCCGAAAGCAGGTCCTCGTCGCTGTGTCAGGTTTGCAGCCCAATAGGCGTGGCGCGGCAAGCCTGCCTTTTTGTGAAAGTTGAAGCATTTTCGCGCGCCCGCCATTCGCCCATTCGCCTGAAAAAGCTTCAGGACGTATTTTTGCGTGCTATAGGGCGGGGCATCAGATCGCGCTGGAAGAGGAGAGCCGCGAATGGCGCAACAGGCAGCTCGGGACGCCTCACCTGCGGGCGCCCGCGAAGGTGGCACGCCAATCATAAAGGAGACGACGACGGCGACATTCGGCGCCGACGTCTTGACCGAATCCGCGCACCAGCCGGTTCTGGTCGATTTTTGGGCGCCCTGGTGCGAGCCCTGCAAGCAGTTGGCCCCCCTTCTCGAAAAAGTCGTCAAAGCCGCCCGCGGCAAGATCAAGCTCGTGAAGATGAACATCGACGAGCATCCGCAGATCGCGGGACGGCTCGGCGTGCGCTCGATTCCTGCGGTCATCGCCTTTCAGAAATCGCAGCCCATCGATGGCTTCATGGGCGCCCTGCCCGAAAGCCAGATCCGCGGCTTCATCGAGCGCTTCGTCGGGCCGCTCGGCGAAGGCACCGATCAGCTGGCCGTGGCCGAGGCGGCATTGGCGAAAGGCGAAGCCCCCGGCGCCGCCGAGATCTTTGCCGAATTATTGGCCCAAGATCCGGCCAATGTGGCGGCCTACGGCGGCCTTGTCCGCAGTCATATTGCGTTGGGCGATCTCGAGACCGCCAAGACGCTTTTGGCCCAAGTTCCGCCCTCCGCCGCGCAAGATCCCGCCATCGTCACGGCCCGTGCGGCACTCGAAAATGCGGTTCAGGCAGCCTCCGTCGGCGATCTGTCGGAACTCGCGCTTCTGCTTCTCTCCGAGCCGAACAATCACAAGGCGCGTCTCGATCTGGCGCTCGCGCTCAATGCGCAGGGACGGCGCGAGGAGGCGGCCGATGCGCTGCTCGAAATCATCAAACGCGACCGCAGTTGGAACGATGACGGCGGCCGCAAGCAATTGCTGCAATTCTTCGACGCCTGGGGCGGCATGGATCCCGCTACGATTGCGGCACGCCGCAAACTTTCCTCGCTGCTGTTTTCTTGAGCCGCCGATGCGCCCGCATGATCGCCAAAAGTTGCGGGCTTTTGCGAACATGCTTCAGGGAAGGGCATGAACGATGGGCATGAACGATGGCCATGAACAATCCCTATAGCGCGCCCGAAGAGGTGCCCAATGTGATCGCCGTCTTCCCGCTCACCGGCGCATTACTGCTGCCGCGCGGCGAGCTGCCACTCAATATCTTCGAGCCGCGCTATCTCGCCATGGTCGACGACGCGCTGAAATCGCATCGCATCATCGGCATGATCCAGCCCGAGGAAAACGCCGCCTATCGCGATGTTCCCGGCCTGCTTACAATCGGCTGCGCCGGGCGCATCACGCAGATTGCGGAGACCGGCGACGGACGCTATGTCCTGACCCTGACCGGCATCTCGCGTTTCCGCATTCTCGAAGAAATTCCGGCGCTGACACCTTACCGGCAATGCCGCGTCGATTTCTCCGCCTTTCACACGGATTTCACCCCTAGAATGGGCGAGAACGCCGTCGACCGCGACAGCGTGCTGCGCACCTTGCGCGACTTTGCCGAAGCCAATGAGCTGCAGATCGATTGGAACAGCATTCATGAGGCCCCGAACGAGGCGCTCGTCAATGCGCTGGCTATGATGAGCCCTTACGGCCCCAAGGAGAAGCAGGCGCTGCTCGAAGCGCCCGATCTCAAGGCACGTGCGGAAGTTCTCGTCGCGATCACCGAAGTCGAACTGGCGCGCGGCAAGAATGCATCGTCGCCGCTGCAATGATCATGAATTGGAACCACAGCATGCCCGAAAGAGACCAAAAGCCAGGACCGAATGAAGCCGCTTCGGAACCCTCGCGCATCGATCCGCGGCTGCTCGAAATCCTCGTCTGCCCTCTCACCAAGACGACGCTCGAATATGACGCGGCCCGGCAAGAATTGATCTCACGCGCCGCCAAACGCGCCTATCCGATCCGCGACGGCATCCCGATGATGCTGCCGGAAGAGGCCCGCATTCTCGAAGACTGAACCGCAATGCCGGCTGATCATCGTCGCGGCTGAACGCAACACCGGTTGAACAATGTCCGACGCGATCGATGGTCTGGTGCGTATCCTCGATCTCGAAAAGATCGAGCACAATATCTTTCGCGGCCACAGTCCGCAGGTCGGATGGCAGCGCGTCTTCGGCGGTCTCGTGGTCGCGCAGGCGCTGGTCGCCGCAAGCCGTACGGTGGACAGGCGTCCACCGCATTCACTGCATGGCTATTTTATGCTGCCTGGCGATCCGTCCGTGCCGATCGTCTATGAAGTGGACCGTATCCGCGACGGCGCCAGTTTCACCACGCGGCGGTGCAATGCGATTCAGCACGGACGCGCGATTTTCTCTCTTTCGGCCTCTTTTCAAGTTGTGGAAACAGGCCTCGAACATGCGTTGCCGATCCCGGATGTGCCGAAGCCGGAGGATCTCGCGAGCGAAACAGAACTGCATGAGCGATTCGCGCCTTTGCTGCCGGAGGCGATGCGCCGCTGGTTCGCATCGACCAATCGGCCGATCGAAATCCGTCCGGTCGATCCTTTGCGCTATGTCGGGCAGGCCGCGACGGCACCGGTGCAATATGTGTGGCTGAGGACGGTGAAGCGGCTGCCGGACAATCAGGACGTTCATAATGCCGTGCTCGCCTATCTCTCCGATATGACGCTCCTCGACACAGCGCTCGTCGCGCATGGGCGCACGCTCTTTGATCCCGATCTGCAAGTGGCAAGTCTTGATCACGCGCTCTGGTTCCACCGGCCGTTCCGGGCCGATGAATGGCTGCTCTATGCGCAGGACAGCCCGAATACCAGCGGCGCACGCGGCCTGGCCCGGGGGCTGATTTACGCGCGTGACGGCCGCCTCGTCGCCTCAGTCGCGCAGGAAGGTCTGATCCGCGTCAGACGGCCATCGCGCTGATGCAATCGCGCTCCGGAATGCCTATTTGCGCAGCCTCGATTGCATGCACAAAGCCGTATCGGGAGCGGGTCTCCGCGCCTGCGAGCCCTGGTCCATGACTTGCTTCAATCCATGAACTGGATGCGCCGCACCACCATTCGGGGCTTACCCAATGCCTTGCTCATTGTCTTGCCCAAAGTCTCGATGCCGAGCAGATTTTCGCACCGGCGCCGATCATAAAGCAATTCCACGCCAAAAGAATCGGCTTTAATGGACTTGCCCATGGCCCTACGGAGTGATTCGCGGCAGCCTATTTTCAGGTGAAAATTTCGCCTGCGGATCCTTCCAATCCGCCGTAAGCTTGAATATCCCATCCGGCAGAAACCCGCTCGGCGCAGTCGCAGGCCAGCCTTTCCGCTTGAGCGATCGCGTGAGCGGTTTCAGGTTTGGTGGCCACACCAAACCTGAAACCGCTCTCATTTCTGAGACATCGGATATATCCGATGTCTAAAACAAGAAGTTTGAGCATTTTCGGAAAATCAAGTCGGGCTTGCCCGACTTGATCATCAAAAGAGCCGATCTCGGCAACAGCCGAGATCGGTAAACCGGTGTCCACTTTTGCTGAAAATGCTTTCGTGCATTTTTTTGGCGGACCGGCAGCGCTCCAACAGGAGGACGACATGAAAATCGTGACGGCCATCATCAAACCGTTCAAGCTCGATGAAGTGAGAGATGCGCTGATGGCGCTCGGCGTCCATGGCATGACGGTGACCGAAGTGAAGGGCTATGGCCGGCAGAAGGGCCATACCGAAATCTATCGCGGCGCCGAATATGCGGTAAGCTTTCTGCCCAAGCTGAAAGTCGAAGTCGCGGTCCCTCCGGAACTCGTCGATCAGGCGATCGAGACGATCACCGCGGCCGCCCGCACCGGCCAGATCGGCGACGGCAAGATCTTCGTCACAGCGCTCGATCGCGCCATCCGCATCCGCACCGGCGAGCGCGATCTCGACGCTCTTTGAGCCTCCTTGCGCCAAAGTGGCGGAAAACTCCTGGAAAACTCCTGCGCGTTCCGGCTCGCCGCCAGCTTTGTCGCCGCGCGCAAATGCACATGGAGCGCCCGAAACGTGATCAATTCTCATAATTTAGAGCGGGATATGCGATCAAGTTCACGCAATCTGCGTCAACTTGATTGCGCCGGAAAAGCTTTTCCCACTTTTCCTCATCCCGCTTTAGAAGATCGCCTCCCCTCTTAAGGTTAAACCGGCCTTAACCGCAGCTCTCTAGCCTGACGCCAACCAGCCAGCCGAACCGCCCGTGAGCTTCGCACCTCGGCGCTCCCACGGCTGCACCTTGGAGAAACTCGGGTCTTTGATTCCTGCTCGTTTCCGCGACCGAAGCAGGGCTTCCGTACGGAAAATTCACTTCGGCGGCAGTGGGACTTCATGCGCACGACGACCAGTTTCACGGTCTTGGATCATATTCCCGATCCGCTGCGGGCCTTCGCCGCGCGTCTTGCGGCGGAACTGGCCGGTCTTGTCCTCATCGCCGGCAGCGGCGCTTTGGCGCTCGCGCTCGTCACTTGGTCGGTTCAAGATCCGAGCCTCAACCACGCGTCGAGCGGAGCCGTTCACAATCTGCTCGGGACGCCGGGTGCGATCGCGGCCGATCTCATCATGCAAATGCTCGGCCTTGCGGCGATCGCCTTCTTGCTGCCGATCGCTCTCTGGGGCTGGCGGCTGTTGCGCACGCGCCATCTCGAGCGGATCGGCTGGCGCCTGCTGTTCTGGTTCACCGGCTGTTTGGCGAGCGCAGCTTTTGCCGGGCTTTTGCCGGTCACCAGCCGCTGGCCCTTGCCGACGGGGCTTGGCGGCGTCTTGGGCGACGCCTTGCTCGCCCTGCCGCGCAAGCTCTTGGGCGGTCATGGTGCCGCCATGCTGATCGTCGCCTGCGCCTTTGCGGCGCTTGCGGTCCTTACCCTGTCCGCCTGCGTCAGCCTGCGCGGCGAGGAAGGCGCCGGTGCCGACGATGAGGATCTGGAAGTGCCGGCGCCGGCGCGCAGGCAGCTGAGCGGGGAGGACGAAGATCGTGCCGGCGAGCCTGGCATGGCGCTCATCATCTTGGGCGCTTTGATCCATGCGGCCCTGTCCCTCAAAGCCGCGATCGCCCGCGCAATCAGGAACCGGCGGCGGAAGCGAGCGAGCGACAATCTCGCGCCTTGGCAATATGCCACGCGCCGCGTCGGCCCGGCGCTCGATCAGCCCTATGTGCGCGGCGACGCCAATTTCGATTCGCCGCTCTTCGAGGTGAGCGCCTATGCGCCGCCCGCGGCGCGGGCCGCCGCGCAGAGCGCTGCCGAGGACTCAAGCCCCGAGAGCCGGGCGCAGGTCACGCCTCCAGCACCGAGCCTGAAGAGCGGCCAGCGTCTGGCACGTGAAGTCCAGCCCTCCATGTTCGACCGCCTCGCGCAAGGCAAATATCAATTGCCGCCGCTGTTGATGCTCGCCGAGGCGAAAAAGCCCATCGGCGGCAAAGTGTCGGAAGACGCCTTGCAGCAAAATGCCCGGCTCCTCGAAGGCGTGCTCGAAGATTTCGGCGTCAAGGGCGAGATCATCAATGTGCGGCCGGGTCCGGTCGTGACGCTTTACGAACTCGAGCCGGCACCCGGCATCAAATCCGCGCGCGTCATCAGCCTTGCCGACGACATCGCCCGTTCCATGTCGGCGGTCTCGGCCCGTGTCGCAGTCGTCTCCGGCCGCAATGCGATCGGCATAGAATTGCCGAACCAGCGGCGCGAGACCGTCTATCTGCGCGAACTCCTGGCTTCGCAGGATTTCGAGAAGACGAAGCACAGCCTCGCCATCGGGCTCGGCAAGACGATCGGCGGCGAGCCGATCATCGTCGATCTCGCGCGCATGCCGCATCTTCTCGTCGCGGGCACCACCGGCTCGGGCAAATCGGTTGCGATCAACACGATGATCCTGTCGCTGCTCTACCGGCTGCGGCCGGATCAATGCCGGCTCATCATGGTCGATCCGAAAATGCTCGAGCTCTCCGTCTATGACGGCATTCCGCATCTCCTCGCGCCGGTCGTGACCGATCCGAAAAAGGCGGTCGTCGCGCTCAAATGGGCGGTGCGCGAGATGGAAGACCGCTATAAAAAAATGTCGAAGCTGGGCGTCCGCAACATAGACGGGTTCAATGCGCGTGTCGCCGAAGCGGCGACAAAAGGCGAAACGATCACCCGCACCGTACAGACGGGCTTCGACCGCGAGACCGGTGAGGCCGTCTATGAACATGAGGCGATGGACCTCGCCGTCCTGCCTTACATCGTCGTGATCGTCGATGAAATGGCCGATCTGATGATGGTCGCCGGCAAGGACATCGAAGGAGCAATCCAGCGGCTAGCACAGATGGCCCGCGCGGCGGGCATCCATCTGATCATGGCGACGCAGCGGCCTTCGGTCGACGTGATCACCGGCACCATCAAGGCGAATTTTCCGACCCGCATCTCGTTCCAGGTCACTTCGAAGATCGACAGCCGCACCATCCTCAACGAGCAGGGCGCGGAACAATTGCTCGGCCAAGGCGACATGCTCTATATGGCCGGCGGCGGCCGTATCATCCGCGTCCACGGCCCCTTCGTCTCCGACAATGAAGTCGAGAAGGTCGTGGCGCATTTGAAGAGCCAGGGTCAGCCCGAATATCTCGACGCCATCACCACAGAGGAGACTGGCGGCGACGAGGAAGGCGAGACGCCCGCCTATGGCGAGAGCGAAGAATCGGGCGATCTCTATGATCGCGCGGTCGCCATCGTCCTCCGCGACCGCAAATGTTCGACGAGCTATGTCCAGCGCCGTCTTTCGGTCGGCTACAACAAGGCGGCCTCGCTGGTCGAGCGCATGGAGGAGGAAGGGATCGTCAGCGCCGCCAATCATTCCGGCAAAAGGACGATTCTTGTGGGCGGCGGCATCGACCGCGGCGCCTTCGACCCGAGCGGCGACGACTGACGTGGACGCGAATCCCGTCAACCGTCCTATTGCCGCCACATCGCCGGCCTAGCGCTGGTTTCCAGCATTGGCCGATGCCGCGAATCGGCTCACCATCACCGCCTTACCAAATCACAGGCAAAGACACGGCAAGAGCACATGGCCGGTCCATTGTCGGAAAATCCGGCAGTTTTCCCGCTCATGCCCGAACGAGCCTGCGCCCCGGGGTTGCACCTATGACCAGCAAGATCTGCTTGATGCTTGGCCTCGCCTTCGGGCTGGTCTACGGCAGCCTCGCCTGGGCCGGCGACGCGGCCCCCGAGGCGCTGCATGGCAAGCCGGCTGCCACCGGCCATCCCGCAGCGCAACATGATAAGCTAGGCCCGCCAGCGCCTTTCGTGCCGATGGACCCGGCAGTCGCCATCCAGAAGGCCAATGCCTATTTCAACCAGACGGCGAGCATGATCGCCGATTTCGTGCAAATCGGCGGCGACGGACGCCGTGCCGAAGGCAAGATCTTCATCCAGAAACCGGGCAGGCTCCGCTTCGAATATGCCGCGCCGGCCACGCTCGACATCATCGCCGACGGCACGACGGTCGCGGTGATCGACCGCAAGGTCGGCAGCATGCAGCAATATTTCATCTGGCAGACACCGCTCAAATTCCTGCTCAAGGCCGATATCGACCTCACCCGCGACGTTCAGATTCTCAATGTGACGAGCGATCCGGACAATGTCGCGATCCTGGTCGAGGACAAGCAGGTGTTCGGCGGCCCGACGCGGATCAAGCTGATGTTCGATCCCGCCACCTTCACGCTCAAGCAATGGGAAGTCACCGATCCGCAAGGCTATGAGACGCTGGTGTCTCTCTTCAACCAGGATTTCACCACAAAGCCGGATCCCGCCATTTTTCAGCTCTACCAGAGCAGCTCCAAATAGCGACGCTTAGGCTGGCGGATTGATTTTTTGCACAGCATCTTGCAGCCTGAGAGACCCTCCCCTATCTTTTGCGATGGAGAGCGATACACCGGCTTGACGTATCCCCCCGTCTCGTCACGCCGGCCTTTGCCGGACCCCTCCCGGCAATGTTTCGCTCCAGGGCGCTCGATCAGCGATCGAGCGCCCTTCTTTTTGTCCGCACGCTCCAGCGCTTCGCCAGCCTGCCCCATGCAGTGAAGTCCTAGCTTGACCCGCCCGCGATAGAAATATAGCGGCCGGGGTGGTGGTCGAGCACATTCGGCTCCCAGCCGCGCAAATGATTCGACACGAGATTGCGCGAGCGGGCGAAAAGCAGCACGAGATAGGGCTGTTCTTTAACGAGCAGCGCCTCGGCCTCATGCAGGAGGACGATACGCGCTGCCGGCGCCGCTTCGGCTGCCTTCTGCATCAAGGCGTCATAGGCGGGATTGGCGAAATGCGCCGTGTTGAGGCCGGGATTGTCGCTTTCCGCCAGAAACAGATAATTCTGCGCATCCGCATAATCGGCGAACCAGCCGAAGCGTGCGACATCATAGGGCGCGTCGGAATGGAGAAAGGCGAAAAAGCTCGTCGCATCGGTCTCGTAGAGACGGGTGGAAACGCCGAGAACTTTCCACATATCGGCAATGGCGACGGCAGTGGCTTTGTGATTTTCCGAACTATTGAATCTGATTTCGACATCGAGCGCCTTGCCGCCGGGCCCGTAGCCGGCCTCTTGCAGCAGGCGTTTGGCAGCATCTTCCCGCGCGAAAGAATCCATATCCTTCCAGCTGACGGTCGAAGGTGCGCCATAGGATAGGATCCCCGGCGGCACGAAACTATAGGCCGCCTCCATTGTCCCGCCCCAAATCTTATTGGCCAGAAATTCGCGGTCAATCGCCATGGCAAGCGCCTGGCGGACGCGCGCGTCGTCGAACGGCTTATGCCGCGTATCGAAGGCGTAATAATAGCCGCCGAGATAGGGCGCGACCTTGAATTCATCGCCTAGCCGGGCGCGGACAAAACCGATCTGATCGACCGGCACATCATCATAGGAATCGATCTCGCCGGCCATGAAGCGGCGCAAGGCGGCGGCACGATCTTCGAGGGGAATGAAGATCTCTTCGCTAAGTTTCACATGCGCAGCATCGTAATAATAAGGGTTCTTGACGAGCACGAGCCGGTCATTGGGAAAGAATTCTTTGAGCTTGAACGGGCCATTGCTGACGAGATGGCCGGGCTTCGTAAATGTCTCGCCATAGGTTGCGACATTGCGCGGATTGAGCGGCAGCGCGGTCAGATGGGTGAGCTGTTCTAGGAGATAGGGGACGGGATGTTCGAGCGTCAGTTCGAGCGCCGTGTCGCCGAGGGCTCGCACGCCGAGTGCCGTAACCGGCAGCTCGCCTTTATTGACCTTCTCGGCATTCTTCAAACTGTAGAGGATATTGGCATATTGCGCGCCGGTCTCGGGCGTCATCAGACGCCTGAAGGCGAAGACGAAATCCTCCGGCACGACTTTGTCGCCGTTCGACCATTTCGCATCCGGGCGAAAGCTGAAGCGATAGATGGTGCGATCGGCATTCGCCGTCCAACTCTCGGCGACGCCGGGGATGATCTTGCCTTGCCCGTCGAGGCTGACAAGACCTTCGAAAAGCTCGGAGAGAATATTGGCTTCGATCACGGTCGAAGCCTTATGCGGATCGAGCGAGCCGGGATCGCCGCTGGCGCCGCGGCGCCAGATCTGTTCCGGCTGCGAATTGGCTGCCCACGCAGCGACAACGAGAGCCGTACATAAGAAAGCGGCGATGGCAAGCCGCAAGGGAAGGCGCGTCAATTCAACCGGCTCGGCGGCGGCCGCTCGGGCTCCGGCTCGACCTGAGTCGCGATCGGGCTCGCCTGGTGATGGATCAGCCGCCAGCCGCCATCAATGCGGCGGAACCAATTGGTCGCGGCAAGCGCCATGCCGCCGACAAGCTCGATGCAGAACACCCGCCCGTCGTCGCCGGAGATCAGCGGCGTGGCATTGTGCGGCTGGATCGGATCTTGATGCGGATTGCGCAAAATGCTGCGGTAGGATTCGAGGATGGCCTGACGGCCGATCAGAACCGGCCAGCCCGGGTGCACGCAGGAAACTCCCGCCTCCGCCCAAATGCCGCACATTTTGGCAAAATCACCCACCCCAAAGGCATGGTAATAGGCGGCATTGGCAGCCAGGATCGCGTCGTCGTCCGTCATGCTGTTTGAAGTGCCGGAATTGCGGCCCGAAATCAACCGGGCGAGAGATCTCGAAGCTGCGTAAATTTCACGCCAGCCATGCGCATGAGCTCCGTCTCTAGCGCAATTGCACCTTGTGCTGCGCCACCGGGATCTGCGCCCGCACCTTCGCCACGAGCTTAGGCTCGATCCGGGCCGAGACGATACCGACGCCGTCCGAGGCCTTGGCGATGACATGGCCCCAGGGATCGACGACGAGCGAATGGCCATAGGTCGCGCGCGTCTCATTGCCGACCATATGGGTGCCGCATTGCGCCGGGGCGCAGAAATAGGCCTCCGTCTCGATCGCCCGGGCGCGGCAGAGCACGTCCCAATGATCCTTGCCGGTCTGCAAAGTGAAGGCCGACGGCAAGACGATCATTTCGGCGCCTTTTTCGGCGAGCGCCTGGAAGAGATAAGGAAACCGCAGATCGTAGCAGATGGAACAGCCGATGGTGAGGCCTTCGCATTCATAGGTCACGACGGTATCGCCGGGCTTGAAGGCGGCGCTTTCGCGATATTGCGTGCCGTCGGGCGCGGTAATGTCGAACATATGGATCTTGCGATAGCGGGCAATCTCATTTCCGGCGCGATCGAACACCAGGGTCGTATTATGGACGCGCTCTTCGCCTTCTTGGCCCTCGATCTTTTCGAGGAGCGAGCCGGCATGGATGAAGATCCCATGTTTTTTGGCCAGCGCTTGCAGGGCGCTGGAGGCAGGGCCTTCGCCCGCAACTTCCGCAGCAGCAAGCTTGTCGGCGCGATTGCCGCCGAGAAAATCGAAACATTCGGGCAGCGAGACCCAATCGGGCCGCTCTTCGGCAACCGCCTGCTCGATCAGCGCGATGGCTGTCGCGATATTCGCCGCTTTGTCGGCGCGCGAATTCATCTGAATGAGGGAAATCTTCATGCCGGAAGGTCCGCACCAAGCCGAGCGGACCTATAGCGGTTTTTGCGGCAATTGCCAGTTTTGCCTCTCGGGCGCGCGGCTGCCCTAGAGCCGATCCCGATCACGTGGAATCGGGAGCGATCGCACGTGATCGGGACAAATCGGCTCTAATTTGGAGACCTGGAGCATGTCCCTCATAAGACATCGGATATATCCGATGTCTAAAATATCGGAAAAGTCTGTCAACTTTTCCGGGACATGCTCTAAGCCGCCTGCAGCGCGTCGGCGAGGGATCTGACATCGCTGGCCATTGTTGCAGCGAGTTCGTCGAGCGCGCGGGCGAGATCGACGACCGATTCGACGCTCTCGCTGGTTTCCACGACTGCTTTGGCGACGTTTTCGACAAAGGCTGACATGGCCGTCGTGCCGGAGGCCGCCGAGCGCACATTGCGGGCGATTTCCTGGGTCGAAGCGCCTTGTTCCTGGACGGCGGAGGCGATGATCGCCGAAATCTGCTCGATTTCGCTGATCTTGGTCTGAATCGTATCGATGGCCGTGACCGAGCTTTCGGTCGCCGCCTGCATATCGGCGATCTGGCCGGAGATTTCCTGCGTGGCCCGCGCCGTCTGTGTCGCCAGTGTCTTCACCTCCTGCGCCACGACGGCGAAACCGCGACCCGCCTCGCCCGCCCTTGCCGCCTCGATCGTCGCATTAAGCGCAAGCAGATTGGTCTGCGCGGCGATGCGCGAAATCAGGCTCACTACATCGCCGACCCGGCGCGCGGATGTGGCGAGGCGTTCCATGCCGACAGACAATTCGACGCTTTCCGACACGGCTTTTTTGACGACGGTCGTCGATTGCACCACTTGCCGGCTGATCTCTTCGATCGAGGCGAGCAATTGCTCCGAAGCGATCGCGACGGACGAGACGTCGCTCGCCGCATGGGAAGAGGCGGTCTTCGCCTGATTCGATCCTTCTGCCGCACTGCGGGCCGCCCCGATCATCGCCTCGGACGCGGCCGCCATGCGTTTCGTCATCGCACCGAGGCGAACCATGGTCGCCGACAGATCGAGGGAGAATTTTTCCACTTTGGCGCGGATCGCGGCTTCGCGCATGAGGCGGACCTCGCGATCGTCGCGGGCGTGGATTTCGGCAACGAGCGCGTTATTCGTGCGTACCGCATCGCGCAGCACGCAGAGCGCTCGGGCAATGGCGCCGATCTCATCCTTGCGTTTGGTCTGCGCCGCCTCGATCTCGATCTCGGTGCTGCCGGCGGCGAGTGCTGCCATTTGGCGGGCCAGCATTTCGATCGGCCTGGCTATGGTGCGGTGAATCACGGGAATGGAGACGGCGACGATCAAGAGACAGCCGAGGCCGGTGCCGAAAAGGAGATTGTTGGAGAGCGTGCCGGCCGCCACCTCGAGTTCGGCCGCTCGCTGAACCACCGTCGCCGGATCGGAAATCGCCACGCTATGCGCAAGCTCGCGCAAATCGAGCGCGGCTATATAGGCAACGACCCCCAAAACAACCAATAAAGCCATAAAAAGCAGTTGTCTCAGGACGAGGCTTCCGCCAATGGATAAACGAACCATGAATTTCGCCTCAATGCGCCGTGATGGATCCTTCTCGGTGCGCCGCGGCAAATCTTAAAGCTACGCTCTTCACGGGAGGTTAACAGCGCGGAAAGCTCCCTCTTTGCATTCACCTAAAATCACCCGATCCCGTGCTTGAAAGGAGCCCTTGATGTCCCTCACCGTCGCGGTGCAGATGGACCCGATCGAGCGGATCGATATCGCGGGCGACACGACCTTCGCCCTGATGCTGGAAGCCGCCGCCCGCGGACACCGTCTCTTCTACTACACGCCCGACAAGCTCTCTTTGCTCGAAGGGTCCGTCGTCGCCGAGGCCGCGGCGATCTCGGTGCGCGACGTCAAGGGCGATCATTTCGCCTTGCAACCGAAGCAGCGGCTCGATCTCGCGGGCGTGGACATCGTCTTGCTGCGCCAAGACCCGCCTTTCGACCTTGCCTATATCACCTCGACGCATCTCCTCGAACGGCTGCCGCGCGACGTTCTCGTCGTCAATGATCCGGCTTCGGTGCGCAATGCCCCGGAAAAGCTCTTCGTCATGGAATTTTCCCAATTCATGCCGGCGACGATCATCACAAGAGACAGAGCGGCGATCGAGGCCTTTCTGGCCGAATATGACGAGGTGGTGATGAAGCCTCTGCACGGCCACGGCGGCGCCGCCGTGTTCAAGCTCACCAAGGACGATCCGAATTTCGGCTCGCTCTATGATCTCTTTGCCGCGACCTTCAAGGAGCCATGGGTCGTGCAGCGGTTCCTGCCCCAGATTGTGCAGGGCGACAAGCGCATCGTGCTCGTCGATGGGATAGCAGCCGGCGCCGTCAACCGCGTACCGGCAAAAAATGACATAAGATCCAATATGGTACGCGGCGGAGCTGCGATCGCGACGCAATTCACCCCACGCGAAAGGGAGATTTGCGAAGCGATCGGGCCGGAATTGAAACGCCGCGGCCTGTTGCTGGTCGGAATCGACGTCATTGACGGCCATCTGACGGAGATCAATGTCACTTCTCCGACTGGGGTCAGAGCTATTCGCCGCCTCGGCGGGCCGGATTTGGCCGTCAGCGTTTGGGACGCGATCGAAAGTAAGCTCACGGCGCGGCGCAGCGGGCCCGCGTCCGCTTAGGAAGTCCCCGGCCCAAAGCCGCCGCCTCACGCATCGCCCGGAAAGAGAGCAATTGCACCGCCCAAGGACCCTGATGTATCGCAACAAATCGCCTGCCGGAAAAGCGAAGTTAGGCACAAGACCATGACCGTTATGACCGCTCTTACTCCGGTGAGCAGCGCGGCGAAGCGCCGGGAATGGGCGTTTACCCAAGCGCAATTGTTCGATCGCGGTGAGATCGCGCAAGCGATTGCGGCGGCGCATGCGCGCGGGCTTGACGGAGATGATCTGCGCAAAGAGGCGCTGGGCCTGATGCGGCAAGCGCTGGAGGCCGGCCGCGACCTCGCGCGCAAGGCGCTCGAGGCGACCGCCGGCGGATTGGCTTGCGCCCAGAACCTGTCGCTCATCGAAGATGAACTCATTCGTGCGCTTTACGATTTCATCGTCACTTACCTGCACCCGGCGCCACAAGGCGAGCCGCCGCATCGCATGGCGATCGCCGCGGTCGGCGGCTATGGCCGCGGCACTTTGGCGCCCGGCTCAGATATCGATCTCTTGTTTCTCCTGCCGGCGGAAAAGGATGCCTGGTGCGAAAGGATCGCCGAAGCCATCCTCTACGCACTTTGGGACCTGCGTCAGAAAATCGGCCATTCGACTCGTTCGATCGAGGAATGTCTGCGTCAGGCCACGCAAGACATGACGGTACGCACCGCGCTTCTCGAAGCGCGGCACATTCTCGGCGATGCGCCGCTTTTCGAGACCATGCGCACAAGGTTCGAGGCGGAAGTCGTGCATCTCACCCCGGCCGAATTCGTCACCTCCAAACTCGCCGAGCGGGATGCGCGGATCGCGCGCGCCGGTCGGTCGCGCTATCTCGTCGAGCCCAATGTCAAAGAGGGCAAGGGGGGCTTACGCGATCTCAACACGCTGTTTTGGATCGCCAAATGCGTCTATCGCGTGCGCGAGGCCGCAGATCTCGTCGGCGCGGGTCTGTTTACGCCGCGCGAATATCGCCTGTTCTGCCGCTGCGAGGAATTCTTGTGGCGGGTGCGCTGTCATCTGCATTTTTCGACCGGTCGGGCCGAGGAGATTCTGAGCTTCGACCAGCAGCGCATCATCGCCCAACGCCTCGGCTATGTGTCGCGTGGCGGCCTCGTCGGTGTCGAGCGCTTCATGAAGCACTATTTTCTCGTCGCCAAGGATGTCGGCGATCTGACCGCCGTCGTTTGCGCTGCGCTCGAAGAGAAACAGGCCAAGCCCGCCGCCGTGCTCGACCGTTTCGCAGCGCATCTGCGGCATCATGAAAAGCTCGTCAAAAGCGCCGGCTTCACGATCGAGAACGGCCGCATCAGCGTGCCCGGACCGGAGCTCTTCGCGCATAATCCCGTCAACCTCATCCGCCTCTTCTGGCTCGCCGATCGCAGCGGGCTTGCGATCCATCCGGATGCGAAGCGCGCGGTGATTTCTTCGCTGAAGCTGATCGATGCCACGCTGCGCGCCGATCCGGAGGCAAATCGGCTGTTTCTTCATATTCTGACGTCGCGCAATTCACCCGAAGTCGTCCTGCGGCTGATGAACGAGGCCGGCGTGCTCGGCCGTTTCATCCCCGATTTCGGCCGGATCGTCGCCTTGATGCAATTCAACATGTATCATCATTTCACCGTCGACGAGCATTTGTTGCTGGCGGTCGGGCATCTCGCCGATGTGGAAGCGCATCGCTATGTCGAGGAGCATCCGCTGGCGAGCGCAATCGTCTCCTCGATCGAAAAGCGCACGGCGCTCTATCTCGCTTTGTTCCTGCACGATATCGCGAAGGGAAGGCGCGAAGACCATTCGGCGGCCGGCGTCGAAGTTGCGCGGCGGCTCTGTCAACGTTTCCGCCTTTCCGAGGCGGAGACCGAATGCGTCGCCTGGCTCGTCGCGAACCATTTGATCATGTCTGATACGGCACAAAGGCGCGATCTCGGCGATCGGCGAACGATCGAGACTTTCGCGGCGCGCGTGCAGACGCTCGAACGGCTGAAAATGCTGCATGTTCTGACGGTCTGCGATATTTACGCCGTCGGGCCGGGCGTCTGGAACGGCTGGAAAGGCGAATTGCTGCGCACGCTGTATTGGGAAACCGAAGTCGTGCTTGCCGGCGGCCATTCCGCCCGCGAGCGGACAAGGCGTGTCGAATCCGCCAAAAAGGAATTGCGGGAGCAATTGCCGAATTGGACGGACGGCGATTTCGCAGCCTATGCCGCACGCCATCAGCAGGCCTATTGGCTGAAAGTCGATCTAGCGCACAAGATCCGCCATGCGCGGCTCCTCAATATGACCGAAGTCGAGATACCGACCTCGATCACTGACATTGCGACCGATGCGTTCCGCGCGGTGACAGAACTCACCGTGATCGCGGCCGATCATCCGCGGCTCTTGTCGACCATTGCCGGGGCCTGCGCCGCCTCGGCCGCCAATATCGTCGATGCACAGATCTTCACGACCACCGACGGGCTTGCGCTCGACACGATCTTCCTCTCCCGCGCCTTCGATCGCGACGAGGACGAATTGCGCCGCGCCAACAAGATTGCGCTAGCGATCGAACAGGCCCTGCGCGGCGAAATCCGCTTCAAGGAACTGATCAACGCCACAGGCCGGGCCTTGTACGACCGCGGCACCGCCTTCCACGTTCCGCCGGAAGTCTCGGTCGACAATGATCTCTCCCGCAAATTCACGGTCGTCGAAGTCTCGTGCCGCGATCGGCCCGGGCTTCTCTATGACGTGACCCACGCTTTGTCGGAGCTCGATCTCAACATCGGCTCCGCCCATGTCGCGACTTTCGGCGAAAAGGCCGCCGACGTTTTCTATGTGACGGATTTGACTGGGGCCAAGATTACCGCCAATGCCCAGATCGGAACGATTAAGCGCAAACTCCTCCAGGCGCTGAGCGAAAAGCCGGCCGAGGCCTTAGAGCATGTACCGGAAAAGTAGACCGACTTTTCCGATAAAGGACATGCTCAAAGCTTTTGATGTCGAGCCGATCCCGGCCGGAACGGCTTTGGCGCAGCGGGCAACTTGATTTTCGCCGCTCGTGACCTGATATCGAGGGTTAATTCATGACAACAGCGGGTCCAAGCATGGCCGATCCAAAATTCAATGAGAGCAATCGAATCGACCCTAACGGGGAAACCGGCGCCTCGGCCGGTCCGGCGGCGGAGGCCGCTGGCGGCGAGTCGGATCCCTTCCTCGTTGTGCAGAAGCTGCAGCAGGAAAATGCGGATTTGAAAGACAGGCTTCTGCGCACACTTGCCGATATGGAGAATTTGCGGCGGCGAACCGAAAAAGAGGTGGCCGATGCGAAGCTCTATGGCGTCACCTCCTTCGCCCGCGACATGCTGACTTTCGCCGACAATCTGCGGCGCATCGTCGATAATGTGCCGCCGGAGCTGCGCGAGAGCGCCGGCGCTGCCGCGGTGGCGCTCGTGGAGGGCCTTGAGCTGACGCAGCGTGACTTCCTGTCGCGGCTGGCACGGCACGGCGTGAAGAAACTGGAGCCGCAAGGCGCCAAATTCGACCCCAACCGGCATGAAGCCCTATTCGAAGTGCCGGATGAGAGCGTACCCAACGGCACGGTCGTACAGGTCGTCGAGGACGGCTATGCGATCGGCGACAGGGTTTTGCGCCCGGCGAAGGTGGGCATTTCGCGCGGCGGCCCGAAATCCGTGACCAATTAAGCCGTTCGGACCGGCCGCGTCACCCGCCGCAAGGTGAGGTTGATGCGGCTGTCGGCCGGCAGCAAGGATGAGGTGCCGGGAATGATCCTCGCCACGCCATGATAGGCGAGGCGCGCCCTGCCTGCGAGCAGCACGGCATCCCCCGAGGCGAGCTCCAAGGCCAAAGTCTTTCCTCCCCGCACATTCCCGCCGAAACGAAAGACGCAGGAGCTGCCGAGCGACAGCGACAGAACGGGGGCGGCGAGATCCGCTTCGTCGCGATCCTGATGCAAGCCCAGTCGTGCGGAAACATCGTAATAGTTGATGAGACAGGCTTCCGGCGCAACAGGATAGGCCGCGAGCGCGTCCCAGGCCTGCAAGGCAAGCGAAGGGATTTTTGGCCAAGGCTTGCCAGTCTGCGGATGGACCGCCTGATAGCGATAGCCGCCGTCACGATCGGACACCCAGCCGAGCGCGCCGCAATTGCTCATCCGCACGGAAAACGCCTTGCCGGTCTTCGGCATAAGCGGCTGAAACAAAGGTGCCGCAGCAAGCGCCGTCTCGATCTCCATGAGCAGCGCGCGCTGGGCCGCGCCATCGAGATAGCCCCGCACATGGACGAGGCCATTGTCGTAGATCTTGGCTTGCGCGGACAGAGCTTTGGACAGACCCGCGAACAAGTCTTCGCGACGATGCGTCGGCGCGGCCTTCACGGCTTCAAAACCTCCTTCGATTCGACCGTCGAATCGGCTTTGAGGCGATAGACCAGCGCAGCGCCGGTCTCGATCTCCACACTGGGGATGGTCGAAGGCGTCAGATGATCGAGCACCATGACGAGGGCGCGCAGCGAATTGCCATGCGCCGAAACGAGAACCGCCTGTTCGCGGAGCACGGCCGGCAGGATTTCTTGGCAGTAGAAGGGCAGCGCGCGGGCCACAGTGTCTTTGAGGCTTTCGCCGCCCGGCGGATTCACATCATAGGAGCGGCGCCAGAGATGCACCTGCTCCTTGCCCCATTTCGCGCGGGCATCGTCTTTGTTGAGACCGGAGAGATCGCCATAGTCGCGCTCGTTCAAGGCTTGGTCGCGGACGGTCGGAATGTCTTCTTGCCCGAGTTCGGCGAGGATCAGCGTCAACGTATGTTGGGCGCGGATCAAATTCGAGGTGAAGGCGCGATCGAAGCGGAACCCCTTTTCCTTCAAAATTCGGCCGGCGGCGCGCGCTTCCTCGATCCCTTTTTCGCTGAGATCGGGATCTTTCCAGCCGGTGAAGAAATTTTCAGATTCCATTCACTCTGGCCATGCCGCACGAGGACGAGAAGACGTTGCATGGATCATCCTGTAATGGTGACATGAAGGAACAACGACGCCGCGCGAACCTTCTCCGGCAAGCGGGGGAGGCAACGCACCAACTCATAAGCGTGCTCTCATTCCGTAAGAGCCAAGACATCGGCCATGGAATAGAGGCCGGGCTTGCGGCCCTGTGCCCAAAGCGCTGCATGAAGCGCGCCGCGGGCGAAAATCCCGCGGTCTTCGGCACGGTGGACGAGCTCCAGCCTTTCGCCCGGGCCCGCGAAGATCACCATATGATCACCCACCACCGTGCCGCCGCGCAAGGCGGCAAAGCCGATGCTGCCCGGCAGACGCGCGCCGGTATGGCCATCGCGGCTGCGCACTGAATTTTCTTCGAGATCGACGCCGCGGCCGCGCGCCGCGGCAGCACCCAAGAGCAGAGCTGTGCCAGATGGCGCATCGACCTTCATCCGATGATGCATTTCCGCAATCTCAATATCGTAATCGGGCCCGAGCGTGCGCGCCACTTTTTCGACCAGGCCAGCGAGGAGATTGACGCCGAGGCTCATATTGCCCGAGCGCACGATGACCGCATGCCGCGCCGCCGCCTCGATCGCTTTAAGATCATCGCCCGAGAAGCCGGTCGTGCCGATGATATGGGCGATCCGCGCCTGCGCCGCCAGTGCCGCCAATTCCACGCTCGCGCGCGGCGAGCTGAAATCGATAATGCCATCGGCGGCGATCACGCAATTGAGCGGATCGCTCGACACCGGCACGCCGAGCGGACCGCATCCGGCCAGAGTGCCGGCATCTTGCCCAAGCGCCCGGCTCTCGCTGCCTTCAAGCGCGCCGACGAGGGTGACGCCCTCAGTCTCGGCGATCAGATCGATAAGCACGCGGCCCATGCGGCCGGCCGCTCCGGCCACGATCAGCCGCATATCGCGCATCAAACGCCTCTCCGAATTTTACCCGCGGCTCTGTTGCTGAATGCAGCAGCGCTCGTGATCGTGAAACGCGTCAGTCTATAGAGCGCAGCGCTCGGATTGCAAAGGCCGATGCAGGTCGGCAAGAAACCGCCGGGGCTGATTTGATGCTGCACGGCCCCAATTCCGTCATTCGCTGGTCACATCATGTGTTTAGCTTTTCCTTCGACCAGGGACGGCGCATCGGCGTCAGCCGGGCACATGGGCCGGAGGTACGTTCATGTGCCGCGCCGAGCCCCGGTCGGCCCTCTCTGCGTTTCACGCCGCTTATGGGTTTCGCACGACAGTCCGAGGGCGCGTTCTTCCCTCACCGGAATGTCTTAAGTCGTGCAGCGTTTAGGGCCCAGAGCCGATCCCGATCACGCAGAAATTGTTGCGTCAGTCAGTTGCGGTGTTGCGTTGCGTGGCGTTATCAAGGAGCGGCGGAAGGATGCGGTTCCGCACGCTCCGAGTTTTTCTTTGTGAGTTTCTTTAAGATCATGCGCCAGCCGCGGCGATCTCGCTTTGGATCGCCGCGGCGCTGGCGCAAGGATCTTGCGCTCCCGTAATCGGCCGCCCTACGACGAGATAATCGGCGCCCACGGCAATGGCCGCTGCCGGAGTCGCGACGCGTTTCTGATCGTCGGGCGCGGCCCCCTTTGGCCGAATTCCCGGAGTCACCAGAATCATCTCGTCGCCGACCATGAGGCGAAGCGCCGGAACTTCATCAGCTGACGAGACGAGACCGTCTATGCCGGCACCCCAGGCCTGCGCGGCGCGGCGGGCAACGAGATCCTGGACCGAAAAGCTGTAGCCCGCCGCAACAAGATCGGCATCGTCATAAGACGTCATGACCGTGACGGCGAGAAGCTTGAGCGCGGAGCTGGCAACTCCTTCCTTCGCCGCTGCCATGGTCGGCGGATAGGCATGAATGGTGAGGAATTCATAGCCCCGCCGCGCCAATTCCGCCGTCGCGCGCGTCACCGTATTCGGAATGTCGTGCAGCTTGAGGTCGAGAAAGACCTTCTTGCCCTGCGCGATGAGCCGATCGGCAAGGGCGAAGCCATTGTTGCCGGCGTCACCAGCAAAGGCGAGTTCAAGGCCGATCTTGTAAAACGAGACCGTAGAACCGAGCCGCTCCACAAGCGCTTGCGCCCTGGCGGGATCGCAAAAATCGAGCGCGACGATCAGACGGTCGGAGGGTTTTGGTTTCTCGCGCATTAGCTCACGCCCCGCCGGGCTCTACATCAAAGAATAAGAGCATGTCCTTTTTCGGGACATGCTTCAGCATGGTTTCGGTAAAGCATGTCCGGCAAAAAATGCCCAGGCGCTTTTTGACGAGCATGGGCTCAGGTCATTTGAAATAAAGGCGCTATTTGTCGAGATCGGGGATCTTGCGCAAGAGGGCGCGCGCCGGTTTCAACGGTCGGCTGGCCGGCGCCGGCATAAGGTCGCGCACAAACTTCTGCAGGCGCAATTTCGCTTCGTCGAATTCGACTTTGAGGTGGCGGCGCAATTTTTCGCTGGCCTTGAGCGGGCGGAAGACGCTGACTTCGCCATGCGCACGCGATGCGCGACGCCCCGCGCCGGCACGACGATAGACCCAGACCCGCGCCGGCGGCAGGTTGAGCCAGATCCGCGGCGATGCCTCCGCCTCGAAAGCGATCGGCGGTGCCTTGCGCGGCATCGGCGAATTGAAGCTATAGGTGAATTGCACGAAGACACCGTCCGGCGCCATGAGATCGAAGGCATCGGCGAGCAGAGCGAGCCGGATGCGCTCCGGCTTGGTCAGCAAGGGAAGGCTCGAGACCACCGCCGCCGCCGGCGCGTCGAGACGATCGCCGACACTCGTCGCCAGATCATAGGCATCGCCACGGACGATGCGCACGCCGGGGAAGCGCTGCGCGAGAAGCGTGCAGAAATTCTCGTCGAATTCGACGAGAACGAGCCGGCCCGGTTCGACGCCGCGGTCGAGAAGCGCCTGGGTGATCGCGCCGGTGCCCGGCCCGAGCTCGATGATCGGGCCCGTCGCCGCCGGATCGATCGCGCGCGCCATCATTTGCGCGAGCGCCGGTCCGGACGGAGACACCGCCCCTGTCAAAAGCGGATTGTCGAACCAGGATTTGATGAACCGTGCCTCATCGGCCAAAAGGTCCTCGATCCGCACATTCGGCTTCGAACCGGGGACACGGGTTTCACGCACGCGCTCGCTATACAAAATGTTCTGATCCTCACCTGAGACGCTCAAAATGCCAATTCAAAGCCGAACTGCCCGTTGCGCGGCCCGCGGCGCGAGCCCGCATGGAAAATCGGCTTTGGCAATGTCCAATTCTAAGGAGTAAAATCGCCGACAAAGCCACTGGCGTCAAGAAAGCTTCATAATTGCGCCGCTGCCATGGGCAAAGCGCGGGCGCCGGAAGCTCCGGCGGCCTGGAACGGGATGGGCCCGATCACTGGCCGCTCAGATTTTCGAAGAAATCCTTCATTTTGGCAAAGAAGCCCGACGCCTCGGGATGCGTCGTCGTCGAGGACAGCGCTTCGAATTCGGTGAGCAGTTCCCGCTGCCGTTTGGTCAGATTCTGCGGGGTTTCGACGGTGACCTGGATATAGAGGTCGCCGACGTCGCGCGAGCGCAACACCGGCATGCCCTTGCTTCTGACCTTGAACTGCTTGCCCGATTGGGTTCCTTCCGGCATTTTGACTTTCGCTTCCCCACCATCGACGGTTCGGACCGCCACCTCGCCGCCGAGCGCCGCCTGCACCATCGAGATCGGCACCCGGCAGAAGAGATCGGCGCCGTCGCGCTGGAAGAAGGGATGCGGCTTCATCGCGATGAAAATATAGAGATCGCCCTGCGGGCCGCCGCGCAGCCCAGCCTCGCCCTCGCCGGCTAGGCGGATTCTGGTACCATCTTCGACGCCGGCCGGCACATTGACGGCGAGATTGCGCTCGCGCGTGACCCGGCCCGAGCCGGAACAGACGCTGCAGGGATTGTCGATGATCTCGCCCTGGCCCTGGCAATGCGGGCAGGTCCGCTCGATGGAAAAGAAGCCTTGCTGAGCGCGGACGCGCCCATAGCCGCCGCAGGTTGGGCAGGCGCGCGGTTTGGCGCCAGCCTTGGCACCGCTGCCGGAACAGGATTCGCAGACGATCGAGCTCGGCAGAGTGAGATTGGCCGTCTTCCCCGTATAGGCTTCTTCCAGCGTGACTTCGAGATTGTAACGCAGATCGGAACCGCGCGTCGCCCCGCCATTGCGGCCGCCACGCCGGCCCATCATGTCGCCGAACAGATCGTCGAAAATATCCGCCATCGAGGCGCCGAAGCCTTCGGATGCGCCGCCGCCGCCGTCGAAGGCCGCATGGCCGTAGCGGTCATAGGCGGCGCGCTTCTGCGTGTCGGACAAGATCTGATAGGCTTCGTTGACTTCTTTGAATTTGTGTTCGGCCTCCGCATCGTCGGGATTGCGGTCGGGATGGTAGGCCATCGCCGCCTTGCGAAAGGCGGCTTTCATCTCGGAGTCCGTGCAGGTTCTCGAAACGCCGAGAACTTCGTAAAAGTCGCGCCTTACCGTCGCCATTCGGGCCCCTCTGCCGCCAGATGCGGCACCGGTCTCAGTTAGATCACAATGCCGCGCCGGCTCATGCAAGAAGCCTCGCCCCTAGAGCGGTTTCAGGTTGCGTGTCCACACGCGACCGTTTCGAAACCGCTCTCATTCAAAAAGTTAGAGCATTTTCAGACGCAAAACCGGTATCCACTTTTGCTGAAAATGCTCTTGAGGGAGCAAGGCCCACTTCCGCTTACTCACAAGCACGACCGGACACTCATCCGATGTGCGAAGAAGCGCCGGCAGCCGCAGGATTATTAGAATAGAAACTGGCAAGAAGAGTGCCGGGCGCGCGCTCAAAGCTCTGCGACAAAGCCTTGCGCCGAGAGCCTTTTCGGGCGCGGCCAACACTAGGCCATTCTCGCGCCCGAAGCGGCGGGCGCGAGAGCCTTCACATCAGGCCGATTTCTTCTTGTCGTCCGGGCCGACCTCTTTGAACTCGGCGTCGATGACATCGTCCTTGGTGGCGCCTTCCGCAGCTTCGCCGGTCGCCGCCGCACCCTGCGCCTTATACATGGCTTCGCCGAGCTTCATCGAGGCTTGGGCAAGCTCATCGACCTTGGCTTTGATCGTTTCGACATCATCGCCTTCGAGTGCCGTCTTCACGGCGCTGATCGCCGTCTCGATGGCGCTCTTGTCGGCTTGCGCGACCTTGTCGCCAAATTCGGCCAAGGATTTTTCGGCCGAATGGATCATCGCTTCGCCATGGTTCTTGGCATCGACGAGCTCACGCCGTTTCTTGTCTTCGGCGGCATGCATCTCGGCGTCCTTCACCATCCGGTCGATATCGGTCTCGCTCAATCCGCCAGAGGCCTGGATGCGGATCTGCTGCTCCTTGTTCGTCGCCTTGTCTTTCGCGGTCACATTGACAATGCCATTGGCATCGATGTCGAAAGCGACCTCGACTTGCGGCACGCCGCGCGGCGCCGGCGGAATGCCGACGAGATCGAACTGGCCGAGCAGCTTATTGTCGGCCGCCATCTCGCGCTCGCCCTGGAACACGCGGATGGTGACTGCCGTCTGATTGTCTTCAGCCGTCGAAAAGACCTGGCTCTTCTTCGTCGGGATCGTCGTATTGCGCTCGATCAGCCGGGTGAAGACGCCGCCGAGCGTTTCAATGCCGAGCGACAGAGGCGTCACATCGAGAAGCAGAACATCCTTGACGTCGCCCTGCAGCACGCCGGCCTGAACCGCCGCGCCGATCGCCACCACCTCATCGGGGTTGACGCCCTTATGCGGTTCCTTGCCGAAGAACTGCTTCACCACCTCCTGAACCTTCGGCATGCGGGTCATCCCGCCGACGAGGACGACTTCATTGATCTCGCCGGCGGTGAGGCCGGCATCCTTCAATGCCTTCCGGCACGGCTCGACAGTGCGCTGGATCAGATCATCGACCAGCGCTTCCAGTTTTGCCCGCGTGAGCTTCAAGGTCAGATGTTTCGGGCCCGCGGCATCGGCAGTGATATAGGGCAGGTTGATTTCCGTCTGCGCCGCCGAAGAGAGCTCGATCTTGGCCTTTTCTGCCGCCTCTTTCAGCCGCTGCAGCGCGAGCTTGTCCTTTTTAAGATCGATGCCGTTCTCTTTCTTGAACTCGTCGTTCAGATAATTGACGATGCGATTGTCGAAGTCTTCGCCGCCGAGGAACGTATCGCCATTCGTCGACTTCACTTCGAAGACGCCGTCGCCGATTTCGAGAATCGAAATGTCGAATGTGCCGCCGCCGAGGTCATAAACGGCGATCGTGCCCGAGCTCTTCTTGTCGAGACCATAGGCGAGCGCCGCCGCGGTCGGCTCATTGATGATGCGGAGCACTTCGAGGCCGGAGATCTTGCCGGCGTCCTTCGTCGCCTGCCGCTGCGCGTCGTTGAAATAGGCGGGGACGGTGATGACCGCTTGGGTGACCGGCTGGCCGAGATAAGCTTCCGCCGTCTCCTTCATCTTCTGCAGGATGAAGGCAGAGATCTGCGACGGCGAATATTGCTTGCCGCCGGCCTGGACCCAGGCGTCGCCATTCGGCGCCTTGATAATCTTATAGGGAACGACGTCCATGTCCTTCTTGGTCATCGGATCATCGAAAGTGCGGCCGATGAGCCGCTTGATGGCGAAGAAGGTGCGTTCCGGATTGGTGACGGCCTGCCGCTTGGCAGGCTGGCCGACGAGGCGCTCGCCGTCGTCGGTGAAAGCAACGATCGATGGGGTGGTCCTTGCGCCCTCCGCATTCTCGATGACCTTCGGACTCTTGCCCTCCATCACAGCCACGCAGGAATTCGTGGTTCCAAGGTCGATGCCAATAACTTTACCCATCTCTTCTTTCCTCATCCTTCGAGTCGCAAGACCACCGGACCCCGTAGCGATCCGGCCCTTGGGCGGACGGCGTGCCGCCCGGTCCCCGATATTTGTCAATGTGGTGGCGCCGCCTGCGGGCGCAAGATTATGGCCTATATAAGTGGACGATTTTTCCACGCAAGACGGACCGCCGGGGACGGGCGCGAGGCGCTCGCGCGGACCGCCCCGGCAAGCCGGCGCGAGACGGATGTTCCTGCGAGCAGCGGCTGACGCGGAAGAACGCCGGCAATTCTCTTGGTCGTCCCTCGCAAGGCAATTGGCAGCCGGGCCCGGCCGGAAGCCGGCCTTATATGAATTATAAATTCAACATTAAGGAACCTGCTAGCCTCGCCCTCGGTTGAATATGAAGAGGGGCTGCAACCGCGGCCTATCCTTCTTGATGCAAAAGACGACAGGACATGACCATGCGACCGAAAATCTTGACTTGGCTGCCCGTCATTGGACTACTGACGGTCGTGGCCACCCCCGCGATGGCGCAGGCGAATTGGTACAATGCTCCATATGGTGGCGCACCGCCGAGCTTCTACTACCAGGGCCCGGATGGAAGCTATGATTCGCTTTCGGACCTCGTTCGCGCCGTGCGCGGCATCCCTTGCGGCATCGAGTGTACCCGCAGAGCAGAGGTGCGCTGGGGGATGATTCCGGCGCATCCGCAGACCTACCATCGCCATTACTAATACGACTATGGCTATTGAGGCCGCCGCGAGGCGTTCGGACGATACTGCGCTCTGAAGATAGAGCGCAGTCCGCCACAGGCGCCTCACGGCAGCCAATGGTTATATAAATACAACATTAAGGAACCGGCTCTGTTTTTCGGTCGGTTGAGTGGTGCAGCGGTCGCGAATGCGGGATAGGCTTCTGCATTCAGCGTGACTACAGGACATGATCATGCGACCGAAAATTTTGACTTGGCTGCGCATCGTTGGATTAGTCACGGCGGCAGCCACGATAGCCACACCGTCCATGGCGCAGGACGGCTGGTTTGGCAACGCACCGCCGAGCTTCTACTACCAAGGCCCGGACGGAAGCTATGATTCCTACACGGACTTCATCAGCGCGCTTAACGGCATTCCTTGTGGCATCGAGTGTACCCGCAGAGCGGAGGAGCGCTGGGGAATGGTCCCCCCACCCGCGCATCGCCGCCATTACTACTATCACTACTATCGATACTGATATTGCGGCGAGGCACTGACACCAAACCGGCCGGTTTATCTGCTCGGTGGCGATGCTGAGAGAAGCGGCTGGACCAGCGCCTTTGTGTCACCACCTTTCCAGTGCCTCGCGCTTTCGGCCTCTAAGCGCGAGGCACGCATTGGACGAAATTGTCGGTCCGCTGTCTCGACACGCTCCAGCGCGCGTGGGGCGCTAGCTATTCTGGACCGCCCGCCGCTGAAGGTCCGAGTCGGCCGGAACGCCAATCCCATTCTCACGTCTTCGCTTGCCGCATGATCGCAACTGAAGGGCTTGGCTTTTTCCAGTCTGTGCTCGGGCGTTTCCCGTGCCCTTCCAGGAAAAGTGCCGTCCAAAGTTTGGTCCGAGAGATGGGCCGCCGTCACCTCCCGAGCGGCGCGAAAATTGGCGCGGAAGACGAAATGAGCAGCGCCCCGTCCGGCCCATGAAGCCCGCACCGTGGCGCTTCGCTCCCTTTGTCGGCCCGTGCGCGAAAACGCGCGCCGCCGAAAAGATTACTCCGACAAAACGGAAGAGGATCGCGCCGGTGAAGCGACACTGCTGGCAATTGCGTAAATGCAGCGGTCTAGGTCGGCGTGCCGCATAGGGTTATGAAGTGAGTAATTGCGACCGCCATACAGGATAGAAATCACGATTTTTTGGGGGAATTGCTGGCAGGTGATCTTCGAATATTGGCGAATAGCCTTCACGTCATGGCACTTATAAGAATTTTGCATGGCAGCGTTGAAGGTAGATTGCGGAACTTGGAAACATTCCAAGAGTTGTGTGGCAGTGCCAGACCGACGGCGAGAGTGACCACGGGGTGCTATTGCCGCAGAGACGAAGGCTGCGCGGGTGCCGCGGCATCCGAAAGCCTCGATGCGGCGACGCGGAAGGCTCCACAAAGACCACCGCCATCGGTGGGTCACACGAGGCAACAAGAAGCAAATTGTTGCCGCTGGACAAATAATTAGGAGATCACGATGAGATCGAAGCTTTTGCTTTGCGCGATGGCATATTCATTGGGTGCCGCAGCGGCACCGTCAATGGCGGCTGCGGCGAGCGCAGTTGCGCCCGCGCCGCAGCCCGCGTCCGGAGGCTCTTACGTGAATGCGGACGGAAGCTACCCGTCCTATCAGGCCTTCATCCGGGAACTGGACGGCGTGCCTTGTGGGATCGAATGCACCCGCAGCATTGAAGAGCGGTCCGGCTATTTCGGGCTGGCGCCGCATCAGCTCAAACGCCAGTGATGCGGGCAGATGCCGGCAAATGGTCGCCCGCTAGAGCATGTTCCGAAAAAGTTGCGCGACTTTTTCGATAAGAACATGCTCCACTTTATTGATTTGGAGCGTTTTCTTTTCGATCGGATGATTCCATCCGATCAGAAAACGCTCTAAGGCAGGCTGAAGTGGAGAGCGTCGTCGCAAGAAGGCGCTCTTTGCTTGATGGCGACCCAGTTCGATCTTCAGGAGAAGCGTGGTCCGCGGCGGGCCTCGGCCAAGGCTCGCGACAAGCTTTCGGCAAAATGTGCCTTTTCGTCCGGGCCCAGGAAATGGCCGATTTCGACGCTTTGGCCGCGCGAGACGAGCGCCAGCCTCTGGACGCCGAACTCCTCGTGATCTTCCCTGTGGAGGCGCGCCCAAGAGGGATTGAACCGCCATTCCGCCCTGACGCCTCTTGGCGAGACCTTCTCGAGCAGCAGTTCGAGCGGGGTGACACGGACATCCTCATAAGCGCGGGCGGCACGGAAATTGGCGCGAAAGGCCAAATAGAACAGCGCCACGTCGAGGCCCATGAAGCCGGCCACGGGCCAGGCGCCGATGATCACGAAAGGCAGCGTCGTCGCAAAGCTCAGCGTCGAAAACAGCATCATCAATATATAGAAGTTGCGTTTCGTCAGCGAACGATGCGGATAAATTCGCACGGACAGGATCCGCCGCACGGACGGATCCTCTGCCTCTGTGCCCTGAGCGGTGTCGATGGCTAGCTGCGGCATGGGCCTTAGCCCTTCTCTCCAGTCATGTTGAACTTTATAACGCTCTGATGGCAGCGCACATCAGAAGTAAGCTCAAACCGGCGGGAAAAGTTCCAGGGGGCCGCTCCGCGGGATCGGCATCGCCCATGGCCGCGCTAAAGGGCGGCGGCCCCAAGCGGCGTGGCGGCCGGACGAAAAAGCCAGATGCCGCCAGGATCGCCGAGATCTTCCGGCAATTCGCCGAAGCCAATCCGCATCCGCGCGGCGAGTTAGAGCATCTCAATCCCTATACGCTCCTCGTCGCCGTGGTGCTTTCCGCCCAGGCGACCGATGCCGGCGTCAACAAGGCGACGCGGCCGCTCTTCGCCATCGCCGACACGCCGGAGAAAATGCTGGCGCTGGGCGAGGACAAGGTCCGCGAAATGATCAAGACGATCGGGCTGTTTCGGACCAAGGCGAAGAATGTGATCGCCCTGTCGGAACGGCTGGTGAAAGATTTCGGCAGTAAAGTGCCGCAGACGCGCGAAGAGCTCGAGAGCCTCCCGGGCGTCGGCCGCAAGACCGCCAATGTCGTCATGAACACTGCCTTCGGCGCCCCGACAATGGCCGTCGACACGCATATTTTCCGCATCTCCAACCGGATACCGCTGGCGCCGGGAAAGACCGTGCTCGAAGTGGAATTAGGCTTGGAGAAGATCATTCCGGACGAATACAAGCAGGATGCGCATCACTGGCTGATTCTGCACGGGCGCTATGTCTGCAAGGCGCGCAAGCCGGAATGCGAAAATTGCCTGATCTCCGATCTCTGCCGCTGGCCGGAAAAACGGGTGTGACCAAGAGCGTATTCCGATCGAATGGGATCATTCGATCGATAAGAATACGCTCAAAATGAATAAGCTGGAGCATGTTCTCATCGGAAAAGTCTAGCAACTTTTCCGGAACATGCTCTAGCGCGCCGCAGCAGGAGAAGCCGAGTCTGTGAGCACGCCCCGCCTCATCACTCCCGAACAACGCGACGACGACAAGGATATCTCGCTGCGGCCTTTGGCGCTCGCCGATTTCACCGGCCAGGAGGCGGCGCGCAAGAATCTGAAAATCTTCATCGAGGCCGCCAAGGGCCGGCGCGAGGCGCTCGACCATGTGCTTTTCGTCGGACCGCCCGGCCTCGGCAAGACGACCTTGGCGCAGATCGTTGCGCGCGAGCTTGGCGTCAATTTCCGCTCGACCTCCGGCCCGGTGATCGCCAAGGCCGGCGATCTCGCCGCCCAGCTCACTGGCCTCGAAGAGCGGGATGTCCTCTTCATCGACGAGATCCACCGCCTCAATCCGGCGGTGGAGGAAATCCTTTATCCGGCGATGGAGGATTTCCAGCTCGACCTGATGATCGGCGAAGGGCCGGGCGCCCGCTCGGTCAAGATCGATCTCGCCAAATTCACGCTGATCGGCGCGACGACGCGGGCCGGCCTGCTGACCACGCCCTTGCGCGACCGTTTCGGCATTCCGGTTCGGCTTGATTTCTACGCGGTCGCGGAGCTGGAACTGATCGTGCGGCGCGGCGCCCGCGCACTCGGCATAAGGATCAGCGAGGATGGCGCCAATGAGGTCGCAAAACGCTCGCGCGGCACGCCGCGCATCGCCGGGCGGCTGCTGCGGCGGGTGCGCGATTTCGCGCAAGTCGACGCGGGCGGCGGTAGCGAGGTCACGCGCGCGATCGCCGACCGGGCGCTGGCTCTGCTCGATGTCGACCCTAGCGGCCTCGATCAGATGGACCGTCGCTATCTCGGCGCGATCGCCAATTCTTTTGGCGGCGGCCCGGTGGGCATCGATACGCTCGCCGCGGCGCTTTCCGAGCCGCGCGACGCGATCGAGGACATCATCGAGCCCTATCTCATCCAGCAGGGTTTTTTGCAGCGCACGCCGCGCGGCAGGATCTTGACCGCGCATGCCTTCCGCCATTTGGGCCTCGAACCGCCCGCACAAAGTGCCCTCGATTCGCCGCAGCAATTCGGCCTGTTTTCCGAAGGCGAAGATTGAACCGGCGGGTCGGGGCGGCCGCCTTGTAACGGGCGGGGCCACATGTTATCTGCGCCGCAGCCCAAAGACTGCCTTCTCCGCAGGGGAGTCAAACCGGCCTCTGGAGAGGTGGCAGAGCGGTTGAATGCACCGCACTCGAAATGCGGCATAGGCGCAAGCCTATCGGGGGTTCGAATCCCCCCCTCTCCGCCATCCTGCTTCGCGCTCCGCGCTTCGCAGGATTAAAAACAGCCCAGCAGCGAAGCAGGATGCCCTTCGAAGCTTCAGCGAAGAAGGGCCGGTCCGGCTTCAACGCATCACCGCTCAATGGTTCGGGCAGGGCGCGACCTCGATCGTCACATGGCTCAAGCCGCCGAGACCTTCGAGCCGCGCTTTATAGACCGCGGGCGGTTGCGGCGCGCATGACACCAGCGAAGCGATGACGGCGGCATGGCCGGGACCGACCCGCCAAAGATGCAGATCCGACACGAGATCATCATCGACCTCTAGACGCCTACGAATCTCCGCCGCGAGTTTCGGATCGGCGCGGAGATCGAGCAGCACAGAGCCGGCGCTGCGCAACAGGCCCGCCGACCAGGAGGCGATGACCCCGGCACCGATGAGGCCCATCAAAGGATCCATCCATATGAGGCCAAATTGCCGGCCGGCGACAAGGCCGATGATGGCGAGCAGCGAGACTGCCGCATCGGCCAGCACATGCGCATAGGCTGCGCGCAGATTGAGATCCTGATGCCGGACGCCGCCATGATGATGGTCATGATGGTCGTGGGAATGGTCGTGGTCCTCGCGCAGCAGAAAGGCGCTCACGAGATTGACGGCAAGACCAAGCAAAGCGATCGGGATCGCCTCGTTGAAGGCAATCGCAACCGGCTGGAAGAAGCGGCTTATGCTTTCGTAGCCGATCAACAGCGCGATCAGCGCCAGAATGATGGCGGAGGTGAAGGCGGCCAGATCGCCGAATTTGCCAGTGCCGAAAGCGAAACGTTCATCGGCGCAATGGCGGCGCGCGAAACTATAGGCCAAAGCCGTGATCAGAAAAGCGACGGCATGCGTGCTCATATGCAGGCCGTCGGCGATCAGCGCCATGGAGCCGAAGAGCACGCCGCCGCCGATCTCCGCCACCATCATGGCCGCACATAAAGCGATGACCATTCGGCTCCGGCGTTCGTTGCGGGCATGATCGGCGCCCAAAAAATAATGATCATGTCGGAAGGTTTCGAGAGAATGGCTGTGCATGGGTTCGGCCATATAGAATGTCGCGTCGCAGCGGGCGCCCTTGGCACGATCTCGGAAATGGCGAAATCATGCGGGGCGATCGCCTGTCTGCCCTTGCATATGCATATCACGGGCGCCGACGGCAAGCTGGCACCGCGCGGGCGAGAAAGGGCACGGCCTTTGCCCCGCCACACCAAATCTGTGGCCCGCTGTGCAGATCCGCTTGCGTCTCAGGCCCTGAAGTGATCAATCGACACCCCAGCAGCAAAGCCCGCGGAAACCGAACATTGATGGCCGCGAAAGCCCTTCTTCAGAGAATGCTTATATCCGCACCGCGCGCCTTTCTCATCAGGGGGCACTGCCTGTGCGCCTGACGATCGCCACTTGGAACATCAATTCCGTGCGGCTGCGGATCGATCTCGTTGCGCGGTTTTTGCGCGAGCAGGCGCCCGATGTGCTTTGCCTGCAAGAGACCAAATGCCGGGACAGCGAATTTCCGTCGGGCGAATTCCGCAAGCTCGGCTATGAGCATCTCGCGATCAGCGGCCAAAAAGGCTATCACGGCGTCGCCATAGCCTCGAAACTGCCTTTCGCGTCGACGACCAAGCGCGATTTCTGCGCGATCGGCGATGCGCGGCATGTTTGCGTCAAATTCCATCCGGCGCAGCATCGGCCGATCACTCTGCATAATTTCTACGTCCCCGCCGGCGGCGACGAGCCGGACCCCGCGATCAATCCCAAATTCGCGCATAAGCTCGCCTTTCTCGACGAAATGGCGACCTGGATACGCGCCGATAAGATCGCCGCCGCAGATGCCATCCTTGTCGGCGATCTCAACATTGCGCCGCTTGAAGAGGACGTCTGGAATCACAAAGCGCTTTTGAAAGTCGTGAGCCACACGCCGATCGAGGTGGAAAAGCTCGGCGTGGTTTTTTCGGCTGGTCCCTGGGTCGATGCGCTGCGCCGTTACGTGCCGAAAGAAGAAAAGCTCTATACGTGGTGGAGCTATCGCGCCGCCGATTGGGCCAAAGCCGACAAGGGACGGCGGCTCGACCATATCTGGGTCAGCGAAAGCCTAAGGCCCCATCTCGCCGGCATGCAGGTTTTACGCGACAGCCGCGGCTGGGAACGGCCCTCAGATCATGTGCCGGTGATGGCGCATTTCGAGCTGTGAGAGAGAGGCGAAATGATCCCGCGTCATGGCCGGGCTTGACCCGGCCATCTGGGCGCTCTTCTGTCCGGTCGTCGTTCCTGGATGGCCGGGTCAAGCCCGGCCATGACGGCTGAGGGAAGCTAGCAGCTTTTTCGGGATCCTGCTTTATTTCATCGGAAACACCGCAGCCGCTGTCGTCTTGGCCAGCACATGGCCCTTCGCATCCCGCGCCTCGATCGTCCAGACATAATGATGCGCGTCGCCCGGCGGCGGGCAGGGGCCGATATAGCTGATGGCGCCTTGCGGAACCTTGGGTCCGGTGTAGGCCACAGTGCTGCCGCCGTGATGGAAATGCGGCGCATCTTCATCATGCAGCATAAAGCGCAAGCGCTTCGTGCCTGCCGGCGCGTCTTCAATCATGAAAGCCGGCGAGACACGCTTGCAAGGGGCAATGCCCGCCCATGAGAATGATGCATTCATCGCCAGCGCCTCATGCGGGACGAGACAGGCCAGCGCCGCAGCAAAGCAAAGCGCCGCCCGCACGCGCGAACCTCTTGCCGCAGCCATGGACCCCTCCGATCCTTGCCTCTCTGCCGCTGATTAGGACTAGCTTTTCGCGAGTCCGTCAAGCTCATGCAGAAATTGCACGAGCCGGCCTGAAAGCATGCGCTTCAACCGCTCGGCGCTGCGCGGCGATTCATTGAGGACGCGATGGAAGAGCACCCGCGAGATTTTCAAGACAGTGGTTGGCTCGCGCGCAATCGCTGTTGCCGGCCGCCTTGTCTTGGTGATCAGCGCCATGTCGCCGATTAGCGTCGGAGGAAGCACGATCTGCGCCGCTTGGCCATGATCGGACGGATCGAGCGCGATCGATCCCGAGACAAGGACATAGCCGCCGTCCGACGGCTCGTCGCGCCGGAACAGCGTCTCGCCATTGCGCAAAATCCGCGTCTCGGCATAACCGGCGAGTTGCCGCAGCGCCTCGGGATCGAGCGCGGCAAGAGTTGGATTGCGGCCGAGATTGCGGACGTCGTCCTCAATTGCCATATCTTCGCGCCATGCCTGTCCTTCCGGCCGCAACCGGTTTGTCTGCGCAAGCTTTCCCAACATGCTCAAGGCATGAGCTTATAGCCGCCGGCCTCGGTGATCAAAAGCTGCGATTTGGCGGGATCGCGCTCAATCTTCTGGCGCAGCCGATAGATATGAGTCTCGAGCGTATGCGTCGTAACATTGGAATTATAGCCCCAGACCTCGCGCAGCAAAACGTCGCGCGTCACGACAGCTTGGCCGGCACGATAGAGAAAACGCAAAATCGCCGTCTCTTTTTCGGTGAGGCGGAGCTTGCCGCCCTTTTCATTGATGAGATGCTTGGAGCCGGGCTGGAAAGTGAAGGGGCCGATGCGGAACATGGCGTCGTCGCTCGCCTCATGCTGGCGCAGATGCACGCGCATGCGGGCGAGCAGAACCGAAAAACGGAAGGGCTTGGTGACATAGTCATTGGCGCCCGATTCAAGCCCTTCGATCGTATCGGCCTCCGAATCATGACCGGTCAGCATGATGATCGGATTTTTGAAGCCGTCGCGGCGCAGAAGCTTGACCGCTTCGCGGCCGTCCATGTCCGGCAGCCCGACATCCATGATCACGAGATCGGGCGCCTCGTCGCGGGCAAGGTCCAATGCCGCGCCCGCCGTCGGCGCATGCAAGGCGGCGAATTCGGCATGCAGCGCCAATTGTTCGCCGAGCGCGCCGCGCAGATCATCATCATCATCGGCGATCAGGATCTTGCGAACCTGCGTCATGGGTCATCCTATGATAGAAGTTTCGGCCACCTAGCGGAGGCACTACGGCATATTGACTCATTGGCGAACCGATGCTCCGCATCGTCGACATCGCCGGCAGGCTTCGCGCCAAACTGATCAATCCGATGGCTTCACGCAAGCCAAACCGGAATTTCCTTTCACCATATCATCAAACCGTGATGTTCAAGCCCAAACAATACCCTAGGCGGGGCAATACGGCGCCGCGCCCGTCACACCGGGCGCGATCCCCGATGCGCGCTCTATCGAAACGCGCGCCGAAGAGCTTGCAAAGGCTCGCAGCCATGGTGCTGCCCAAAAGCTCCTTCGAGGCGCCTCCGCGCGGCCAACTCTGTGCCGGTTTCACGAGCTTTCCCTGCGCCATCGGCGCCGCCTCGGTGAGTCGGCGCAAAAGCGAGGGAGATCTCGCGTCCCCAGCCGGGCATTTTCGGCTCATTGGCGGATTTTTCCGGCCGACCGGCGCGCGGCCGACCGCACCTTGGCCGCTGCGGCCGATCCGAGAGGCCGATGGCTGGTGCGACGATCCGCAGTCGCCGGCCTATAATCGGCCCATGCGCCTGCCCAGCCGCTACAATTGCGAAAAATTGTGGCGCAACGACGGTCTCTATGACCTCGTCATCGTCCTCGACTATAATCTATGGCCACGGCACAAGGGAAAGGGCAGCGCGATCTTTCTGCATTGCGCCCGACCGGATTTCGCCCCGACCGGCGGCTGCATCGCGCTGCGCCCGGCGGATCTGCGCAGGCTTCTCCCACGGCTATCGAGGGGGACGGTGCTTATCGTTCGGTAGCTCTAGCTTCATCTCTCAGGACTTGCGACGGAAGCTACTGAACTGAAACCGCTGGATCGCGCCAGCTGGGGTCATATGATCGTGCCGGCGCATGTCGATGAGTTCGAAATCATCACCGAGAACGGCACCAATCGAAACCGCATCGTGACGCAGGACGGGGAGGCCACTGCAGCGCTCCGGCCCGTCGAGCGCGAAAGTGCCTATGATGACCTGGCCGCCGGGCCGGACGGCTCGTGCGATCCGTTCCGCATAGGCGGCTCGGTCGGCTGCCTCGGTCAGGAAATGGAAGGCCGCACGATCATGCCAAAGGTCGTAAGCCTCGGCGGGTTCCCATGTGGTTACGTCGGCAGCAAGCCAGCGCACCTTGCTCGATGCCGGGCCGAGGCGCGCCTTCGCCGCCGCGAGCGCATTTTCCGAAAGGTCGAGCACGGTGACGGCCTCAAAGCCGTCGCCCAAAAGCGCATCGACGAGGCGCGACGCACCGCCGCCCACATCGATGATGGAGGCCTGTGGCGTCGCAGACATGGAACGGATGAGATCGAGGGAAGGAGCCGGACTTTCCTGAAACCAGCTCACCTCGGTCTCGGCCTTGGTCGTATAGATATTGTCCCAATGATTTTGCCGGTCGCTGTTCATTGCCCATCTCCCTGGTGAAGCTGCGTCTTTCACCGCTTGCCGAAAATCGCGGCGCCGACCCTGACATGCGTGGCGCCCAACTGAATCGCCAGCTCGAAATCCGCGCTCATGCCCATCGAGAGGAGCGCAATTCCGTTGCGCTTAGCGATCTCGCTCAGCAAAGCGAAATGCGGCGAGGCCTGCTCATCGACCGGCGGGATGCACATCAGGCCCGAAATTTCGAGGCCGTAATCCTTGCGGCAGCTTGCGATGAAATCATCCGCCTCCTGCGGCAAGATCCCGGCCTTCTGCGGCTCGGCGCCCGTATTCACCTGCACATAAAGCTTTGGATGCCGACCGCTGCGCGCGATCTCCCTGGCGAGCGCCGCCGCGAGCTTCGGCCGGTCGACCGTCTCGATCACATCGAAGAATTCCACCGCTTCGCGCACCTTATTCGTCTGCAAAGGCCCGATCAGATGCAGCTGGACCCCCGGATAAAGACGCTTTAGCTCCGGCCATTTCGCTGTCGCCTCCTGCACCTTGTTTTCGCCGAAGATTTTTTCGCCGGCTTCGAGCACAGGCTTGATGTCCTCAGGCCCAAAGGTCTTCGAGACGCAGACGAGCGTGACCGCTTCCGGCGTTCTGCCGCAATCGCGCGCCGCCTGGGCGATCCGCGCCCGGATTTCGGCCAGGCGGACCAATGCGCCATCACCTGCCGGCATGGCTTTCTCGATCACCGCCGCTTGCTCTCCTTTGCAGTGCGAAACATTGGCCCTCAAAACATTGACCCCATCGACCAAATAATGCTGTATCGGCGCAATTTCCTTGAAGGTCTCGACTGATAGCATGGACGCGCAGCGCTACAACGCCCGCGAAGCGGAACCGAAATGGCAGAGGATCTGGACGGAGGCGGGCACTTTCCGCACCGCCAATGACGATCCGCGGCCGAAATATTATGTTCTTGAAATGTTTCCTTATCCGTCCGGCCGGATTCATATGGGACATGTGCGCAATTATGCGATGGGCGATGTCATCGCGAGGTTTATGCGCGCACGGGGTTATAATGTTCTTCATCCGATGGGCTGGGACGCCTTCGGCATGCCGGCGGAAAACGCGGCGATGCAGAACAAGACGCATCCGGCCGCCTGGACCTATGGCAATATCGCGACGATGCGGGGGCAGCTCAAATCCATGGGCCTGTCGCTCGATTGGTCGCGCGAGATCGCGACTTGCGATCCCGCCTATTACAAGCATCAGCAAAAACTTTTTCTCGATTTCTACGCGGCTGGTCTCGTCGACCGCAAGAATTCGAAAGTGAATTGGGACCCGGTCGATCGGACGGTGCTCGCCAATGAGCAGGTGATCGACGGACGCGGCTGGCGCTCCGGCGCGCTCATCGAGCAGCGCGAATTGACGCAATGGTTTTTAAAAATTTCGGATTTCTCCGAGGATCTCTTGGCTTCGCTCGACGGGCTCGAACGCTGGCCGGAAAAAGTCCGGCTGATGCAGCGCAATTGGATCGGGAGATCCGAAGGCCTGCTCATCCGGTTCGAGCTCGCCGCTCCGGCAAAAGTCGAAGCAAACGAGATCGAAGTCTATACGACACGGCCGGACACGCTCTTCGGCGCGAAATTCGTCGCCCTCGCAGCAGATCATCCGCTCGCCGAAATGGCTGCGCAGCACGACCCGGCGCTCGCCGCCTTCATCGAAGACTGCCGGCATCGCAGCACCTCGGCCGCCGCGATCGAGACGACCGAAAAGCGCGGCTATGACACCGGCCTCAAGGTCCGCCATCCCTTCGACGCGGCTTGGCTCTTGCCCATCTATGTCGCCAATTTCGTGCTGATGGATTATGGCACGGGCGCTATTTTCGGCTGCCCCGCGCATGACCAGCGCGACCTCGATTTCGCCAATGCCTATGGGCTCGGCGCGACGCCGGTCGTTTGCCCGCCGGATGTCGATCCCGCCGACTTCACGATCACCGAGACCGCCTATGACGGCGACGGCGTTCTGATCAATTCCCGCTTCCTCGACGGGCTCTCGATTGCCGCCGCGAAAGAAGAGGTCGCGCGTCGGCTCGAGGCCCTATTGATCGACGGAAAGCCGCAGGTCAAACGGCAAGTGAATTTCCGCCTGCGCGATTGGGGCATTTCGCGGCAGCGCTATTGGGGCTGTCCGATCCCCATCATCCATTGCGAGTCCTGCGGCGCCGTGCCCGTGCCCGAGGCCGAACTGCCGGTCACTCTGCCGGAAGATGTGACCTTCGACGAGCCGGGCAATCCGCTCGACCGGCATAAGAGCTTCAAATATGTCGCCTGTCCGCATTGCGGCGCGCCGGCGCGGCGCGAGACGGACACGATGGATACTTTCGTCGACTCATCCTGGTATTTTTTGCGCTTCACCGATCCTTGGAATGCGCAAGCGCCGACCACGCCCGCGGCGCTCGAACATTGGCTGCCGGTCGATCAATATATCGGCGGGATCGAGCATGCGATCCTGCATCTTCTCTATTCGCGCTTTTTCACCCGCGCCATGCAGAAGACCAATCATGCCGGCGATCTAAAGGAGCCCTTCGCCGGCCTCTTCACGCAGGGCATGGTGGTGCATGAGACCTATCGCGCCGAAGACGGGACTTATCTCGCCCCGACGCAAGTGCGCATCGATTCGGACGCCGAAGGCCGCAAGGCCTTTACTTGTGACGGTGCGCCGGTGAGCATCGGCCCGATCGAGAAAATGTCGAAATCGAAGCGCAACACGGTCGATCCGGACGAGATCATCAACTCCTATGGCGCCGACACGGCGCGCTGGTTCATGCTGTCCGATTCGCCGCCGGAACGCGACGTCATCTGGACGGAGGAGGGCGTGCAAGGCGCCGCCAAATTCGTCCAGCGCGCCTATCGCCTGACCGGGGAATTGGCGGTGGCGGCGGCGCCGGGCGAGGCGCCGGTCCCGAACGCGTTTTCGGCTCCGGCACTCGAGATCCGCAAGGCGGCGCATGGCGCCCTCCTCAAGGTCGAGGCCGATATCGGCCGGCTGCGGTTCAATCGCGCCATCGCCCATATCTATGATTTGACGAACAAATTGTCAGCAGCGATCGGGGCCATCGAGGATCCGGCCGTCACCGCCGATCTCGCTTTCAGCTTTCGCGAGGCGGCTGACATATTCGTGCGGCTTTTCGCGCCGATGATGCCGCATCTCGCCGAGGAGTGCTGGGCCCGCCTCGGCCATCAAACATTGGTGGCCGAAGCATCATGGCCCATTGCGGAGCAAAGCCTGATCGTCGAAGATATGATTGGTCTGCCGGTGCAGGTGAATGGCAAGAAACGCGCGGATCTCGTCATCGAGCGTAATGCCGATGCGGCAGCGATCGAAGACGCGGTGCTTGCGCTCGATGCCGTTCAGCGCGCGCTCGACGGCAAAAAGGTTAAGAAGGTCATCATCGTCCCGCAAAGGATCGTCAATGTCGTGGCATGATCAAAGGGGCAGGCACGGGCTGATGACGCGGCGGCTTCGGCTTCTCTTCGCATTTCTGCCGGCGCTTCTCCTCGCCGGCTGCATCCACCCGCTTTATGGGACGGTTGGCGAAGGCGGCCAGGTCGCCGAGGAATTGAAAGCCATCGAGATCGCTCCGATCTCGGGGCGCCTTGGCCATTATCTTGGCGATGAATTGATCTTCGCCTTGAACGGCACGGGCTCGCATGTCCCGGCCAAATATAAACTGGTCGTTACCCCCGCCGAGGGCGTGCAAACGCCTCTCGTCGACACGGTGACCGGCCTCGTCACGGCGGCCACTGTGACGGTTTCCGCCCACTATGTCCTCACGCCGGTGGACGGCGGGCCGCCGATCGCCAAGGGCACGGCCTTTGTCGCGGCAAGCTACGACCGGACGAGCCAGAGATTTTCGGATATGCGCGCGGCGCGCGATTCCGAGCAGCGCGATGCCCGCCAGCTCGCCGATCAAATTCATACCCTGCTCGCCACTGCTCTCGCTAAGCAGACCTGAAGTTCCGAAGCCGAAATGGTCGCCGTCAAAAGTTCCGAAGCGGAACGTTTCCTCAAAAAGCCGCCGCCGGATATTTTTCTTTATCTCATCTGCGGCTCCGACGCCGGCTTGATCAGCGAAAGGGCGCAAGCGATCATCGCTCGGGCGATCGATGATCCAAAAGATCCATTTCAATTTCTGCGGCTGAATGGCGACGAGCTCGCGGCCGACCCTTTGCGCCTGGCCGATGAAGCCAATACGATGCCGCTCTTCGGCGGCCGCCGCGCGATTCTCATCGAAGCGCAAGGCAAAGCTTTCACCGCGGCGATCGAACCTCTGCTCAATGCGCCGCCGCGCGATTGTACGATCGTGATCGAAGCCGGCAATCTCAAGCGCGACGCAGTTTTGCGCAGGCTGTGCGAAAAGACCGCCAAGGCCGCCGTTGTCGAATGCTATCCCGATTCGCCCAAGGATCTCGCGCAGCTCGTCGAGACGGAACTCACTGCCGAACATCTTTCCATCGAGCCGGAAGCCAAGGCTCTGCTCGTTTCGCTGCTCGGCCAGGATCGGCTTTCGACGCGTTCGGAACTCGGCAAGCTCATGCTTTACGCGCGAGGCATCGGAGAGGTGAAGATCGAACATGTCGAGGCGATCGTAGCCGATGCCTCGGCGCTTGCGCTCGACAAAGCCATTGACGGCGCCTTCGAAGGCGATTTCGCCGCGATCGAAGACACGGCCGAGCGGGTCTTTTCGGAAGGCGGCGATTACAACCTCTTGCTCGGCGCGGCGCTGCGGCACGCGACGCTATTGCATCGGATGCGGCTCGACGCTGAAGCGGGACGATCGGCGGCGGTGCAAGGCTTCGGCGGTGGTTTTCGCCGCGGCGCGACGCTCGACCGGCATGTGCGCAACTGGTCCTCGACGCGGCTCGCCCGCGCCATCGCAATCTTGAGCCAGGCGATCGGCAAGGCAAGGCGCGAGCCTATGCTCGCGGATATGATCACCGTCCGCGCGCTTTGGGCCGTCGCGCTTGCGGCGCGGACCAAGGCTGGCTAGAGATTCGCCCGCATAAACGCGCGATCAGCGAATTTCGATTTGTGACTTTTTAAATATCTTCAATGAGTTACCGCGCAGCAGAGCTAAAGCAAGCAATGCGCGAAACCGATTTTGGCAGATGGCCGGGACAAGCCCGGCCATGAGGGTGAAATAACGTTCGCTGACAATGGCGAGCAGAGAAGATTCCTGCTCCTATATGTCACGCCCGGGATTGTCCCGGCCGACCACGAAAATCTTCAGCGCTTTAGTTTGCGGCAAAGATCCTCAAGCTGCTCCAATGTCTTATAGCGGATACGCAGCTCTCCCGCATCGCCGTGATGGGCGATCGTCACCAAAAGGCCCAAAGCGTCGGCGAGCGATTTTTCGAGCGCCCGTGTGTCCGCGTCTTTTTCCTCGACGCTCGCCGGTTTGCGGGCGGCGCGTTCGGCCGATCTCTGCGCGATCCTTTCGACATCGCGCACGGAGAGGCCTTGAGCGACGATCCGATCGGCAATCGCATCGGCATCGGCGATGGTGAGCAGCGCCCGCGCATGGCCTGCGGAAAGCGCGCCTTGCGCCAAGAGATGCTTGGTCCGCTCGGGCAATTTCAACAACCGCAGCATATTGGCGACGTGGCTGCGGCTTTTGCCGATGATTTTTGCGAGTTCCTGCTGCGAATAGCCGAAATCATGCTCGAGCTGCTGATAGCCCTGCGCTTCTTCCAGCGGATTGAGATCGCTGCGCTGAACATTCTCGATGATGGCGAGTTCGAGGGCCTGCTTGTCATCGGCCTCGACGGCAATGATCGGCACCTCGTGGAGGCCGGCCTTTTGCGCCGCCCGCCAGCGCCGCTCGCCGGCAATAATCTCATAAAAATCGGCGACCCCCGGCATGGTGCGGGCCAGGATCGGCTGGATGATGCCTTTTTCCCTGATCGAATGGGTGAGCTCCTCCAGCTCGGCCTCGTCGAAGGTTTTGCGCGGATTGCGCGGATTCGGCCGCAGAAATTCGATCGGAATTTTCTTCTGACCGCGGCTGCGGGCAATCGCCGCCAACTCATCCCCCGCATCGCCGATCAAGGCTGCAAGGCCGCGCCCCAAACGTGGCCGCGTTTCTTCTGCCATTTTCGCCGCTTTCATATGACTCCATCCGTTCAAGATCAGGTCGCCAAAACTCATGCCGCAGTGAGCTGCCGCTCGCGCTGGATGACTTCCAAGGCGAGCTTCAGATAGGCCTGGCTGCCGCTGCATTTGAGATCGTAGAGGAGAACCGGCTTGCCGTGCGATGGCGCTTCGGAAATCCGCACATTCCGGGGGATGATCGTCTCATAGACTTTGTCGCCCATGAAGCCACGGACATCGGCGACGACCTGAGCCGCCAGATTGTTGCGCGGGTCATACATGGTCAGAATGATGCCATGGATCGTCAGATCGGCATTCAGGGTCTTCTTGACCTGGTCTACGGTCGACAGGAGCTGGGACAGACCCTCAAGGGCGAAAAATTCGCATTGCAGCGGCACGAGGACGCTGTCGCAGGCGGCCAGCGCATTGATGGTGAGAAGATTGAGAGACGGCGGGCAGTCGACCAGCACATAGGAGAAGCGGAGCGCTTCGGGCAGGCTTTCCTGCTCTTCGGCGAGGCGCTGGATCGCGCGCTTCAGGCGAAAGGCTCGGTCGCGCTCGCCGGCGATCTCCAATTCGATGCCGAGCAGATCGAGAGTCGAAGGCGCCAAGGAGAGCCGGGGCACAGATGTCTCTTGGATCGCCGCCTTCAGCGGTTCATGCCCCATCAGCACCTCATAGGTGGAGATGCCGCGGCTGCGCCGATCGATGCCGAGGCCCGTCGAAGCATTGCCCTGCGGATCGAGATCGATGACCAGCACGCGCTCGCGGATCGCGGCCAGCGCCGTGCCGAGATTGATCGCGGTCGTCGTCTTGCCCACCCCGCCTTTTTGATTCGCGAGGACGAGAACTCGGAGACTTGGGGAAAACGACACGCCTCTTCTCCTGAACGAAAAGATCGAAGGGCTTTTAAGAGTTTACATCCACGCGCGGCGGAGCGGCCTTAGGCTTGACGATCAGCAGGCGCGCCGAAGGCGACGTCGCGCTTCGAATCGCTGAGAAATCGTAATTTCCGAAACTAGTGAGTGATTTTGACACGGTCAATTCATCGGCGAGATGTTCCCCCTTGAGAAATAGGCCGACGGCGCCTTTTTCGATAAGATCGGCGGCGTAGCTGAGAAGAATCGGCAAAGGCGCGAGCGCCCGCGCGCTCACGGCGTCGATCGGCGCGCCCAGCTGCGGCAGAATATCCTCGATACGGCCCTGATGCACCTCTGCCGGCGCCTGTGTTTCACGTGAAACTTCACGCAGAAAAGCGCATTTGCGCTGATCGGCCTCGATCAGATGAACTTTCGCACCCGCCACATCGGCGACCCGGATTGCCGTCACGAGCCCGGGGAACCCGCCCCCCGAGCCGAGATCCGCCCAGATCCGCGCCGCGGGCGCCGCCGCCTGGACCTGGAGCGAATCAGCAAAATGCCTTGTCCAGAGCTGCGGCAAAGTCGAAGGCGCGACGAGATTGATCACCTTCTGCCATTTGCGCAGCAGCTCGGCATAGACGGCGAGGCGCGCTTCGGTCTCAGGCGGGAGCGGAAAGAGCTTTAAGGCCGCGGCGCGGTCGCCCTCTCTGCTGCTTTTGTGCTTTCGTTCGGACATGGATGCTTCATTGCCTCGATGGCCGGGTCAAGCCCGGCCATGACGGAGTCAACTGGAGAAATAGTAGCGGTTTTGGGGCTTGGCCATTCTGTTTCAGCGTCATGGCCGGGCTTGACCCGGCCATCCAGGCGCCAAAGAGTTTAGCCAATCGCCCGCTGTCCTTTGTCGCCGTGCCGCCGGATCTGCGCCGCAAGGAGAGTGAGCGCGGCCGGCGTCACCCCTTCAATGCGGCCCGCCTGGCCCAAAGTCCGCGGCCGGATCGTCGCGAGCCGCAGCCGGACCTCATTCGATAGGCCAGAGAGGCCCGCATAATCCAGCGTCTCCGGAATGGCGAGCGCCTCGTCGCGGCGGAAGGCAGCGATATCCGCCGCCTGGCGGCTGAGATAAACCGCATATTTCGCATCGATCTCGACCTGGGCTGCCGTCGCATCATCGACGGCACAAAGCTCCGGCCAAATTTTCCGCAAGGATGCAAAATCGACATCGGGAAAGCCGAGCAGATCGAAACCCGAACGGCGCACCCCGTCCTGGTTGATTTTCAGCCCGTGGCGCAGCGCCTCATTCGGGCTGAGGCTGACCTTGTCAAGCGCGTGCCGCGCGGCTCGCAAGGCTCGCGCTTTGGCGCCGAAGGCCGCCTGCCGCTCCGATCCGACGCAACCTGCCGCAATGCCTCTTTCAGTGAGCCGCTGATCGGCATTGTCGGCGCGCAAGGTCAGGCGATATTCGGCCCGCGAGGTGAACATCCGATAGGGCTCGGTGACGCCGCGGGTGACGAGATCATCCACCATCACGCCGAGATAGGCCTCTGATCGGTCAAAGAGGATGGGTGCGCCGCCGCCGGCAAGCGCCGCCGCATTGAGCCCAGCGAGCAGGCCTTGGGCGGCCGCTTCCTCGTAGCCGGTCGTGCCATTGATCTGGCCGGCGAGAAAAAGCCCGTTGATTCGTTTTGTCTCCAGGCTCGGCGTGAGGTTCCGCGGATCGATGAAATCATATTCGATCGCATAGCCCGGCCGCAGCATCACCACGGTTTCGAGGCCCGGAATGCTGCGCAAAAAAAGCTCCTGTGCTTCAGCCGCTAGCGCCATGGAAATGCCGTTCGGATAAATTGTCGGCACGTCGAGCCCCTCCGGCTCGAGAAAGATCTGATGCGATGCGCGATCGGCGAAACGCTGGACCTTATCCTCGATCGAGGGGCAATAGCGTGGGCCCCGCCCGGAAATCGCGCCGGAACAGACGGGCGAGTCTTTTAGATGGGCGCGGATGATCGCATGCCCTTCTTCCGTGGTCTTGGTGATGAAGCAATCGACCTGCGGACGGTCGATCCCGCCTGTCAGCATGGAGAAAGGCTCGGGCTCAGCATCGCCGCTCTGGCGTTCGAGCCCGGCCCAATCGATCGTGCGTCCATCGAGCCGCGGCGGGGTGCCCGTTTTCAAGCGGCCGAGGTCGAAGCCGGCGGCGCGCAGGCTCTCCGACAGGCGCAATGCCGGACTTTCATCGGCTCGGCCCGCGGAAATGCGCTCCTTGCCGATATGGATCATGCCGCGCAAAAAAGTCCCGGTCGTGAGCACCAACGCTCCACAGGCGAGCTTACGCCCATCGGCAAGGATCAGACCAGCGATCCGGCCATCCGCGACGCAAACCTCCGCCGCCTCGCCTTCGATCACGCCGAGGTTGGCGGTTGCCGCGATCGCCGCCTGCATGCCCGCGAGATAGAGTTTTCTGTCCATTTGCGCGCGCGGACCGCGGACCGCCGGTCCCTTGGCGCGATTGAGGACGCGGAATTGGATGCCGGCTTCATCGGCAACCCGAGCCATCAGCCCGTCGAGCGCATCGATCTCGCGCACCAGATGGCCTTTGCCGAGCCCGCCAACGGCGGGGTTGCAGGACATGGTTCCGATGGTCGCGAAAGAGAGCGTCACCAAAGCTGTCGCAGCGCCCATCCGGGCAGCGGCCGCCGCAGCCTCGCAGCCGGCATGGCCGCCACCCACCACGATCACATCGAAGCTCTGCTTGTCCTGAATCGCCATTGTCCCTTGCCACTGCCGAAGATGCACGGATCGGCGTGCTCGTCATGGCCCGGTCTGCCCGGCCATCTACGTTCGGCCCCGAGAGAATAGATGGCCGGCTCAAGCCCGGCCACGACGCTAAATGACACTGTCGGCTAAAGCCCGTCGCCCTGCGTGTTTCACGTGAAACATATCATTTCCCGATGCAGAAGCGGCTGAATATTTCATTCAACACATCCTCGACGTCGATTTTGCCGATCAGCCTTTCGAGCGCTCTTATGGCGCAGCGCAAGTCTTCAGCCAAGAGTTCCGGCGCCGCGAAGAATTGCTCGGCCTGCGCATGTTCGAGCGCCGCAAGCGCTGCCGCCATGGCGCGGCGATGGCGTTCCCGCGTGATCAGCGCGCCCTCGCCGCCACCGGTCGCCGCTTTGGCAAATTCCGTGAGCCTAGCGAGCAGCAAATCCATATTTTCGCCGCTCGCGGCACTGAGCCGGATCTCGCCATGGAGAGAAGCGCTCCCGTCCCTGCCGTCTGGTTCGAGCAAATCCAGTTTCGTGAACACGGGCCAGATCTTGACCTCAGCCGCAATCGCCGGCGGTTCCGGCGCCGCTGCGTCCGAAAGCCAGAGGATGAGATCGGCTTCTCCCGCCTTAGCCTTGGTCCGCGCGATCCCGATCGCCTCGATGGGATCTTGCGATTCGCGCAGACCAGCGGTGTCGATCAAGGTCAGCGGCAGCCCGTTGAGATCGAGATGAACCTCGATTGCGTCGCGCGTCGTGCCTGGAATGGCAGAGACAATGGCCGCCTCGCGCCGCGCCAGAGCGTTGAGGAGCGTCGATTTCCCGGCATTGGGCGGACCGGCAATCACGACCACGAGTCCTTCCCGCAGCCTTTCGCCGGCGCGGCCGGCGGCAAGCTCCTTCCGCAAGGCGGTGGCGAGCGAGGCCAGATTGCCGAGGATCTCCTGCCGCACCACGCGCGAAACATCGGCTTCCTCGCCGAAATCGATTTCAGCCTCGATACGGGCAGACGCGCTTAGGAGTAGGCTTCGCCATTCTCTGGCCCTGCGGCCCAGCTCACCTTGCGTCTGCCGCAAAGCCTGGCGGCGCTGCGCCTCAGTTTCGGCTTCGATGAGATCGGCGAGGCCCTCGACTTCGGTGAGATCAAGTTTGCCGTTTTCGAAGGCGCGGCGGGCGAATTCGCCGGCTTCCGCCGGCCGAGCGCCGTCGAAACGGCCGAACGCTCGCAGCATGGCGGCGACCACGGCCGGACCGCCATGACAATGGAATTCCGCGCAATCCTCGCCCGTAAAGCTCGCTGGCGCCGGAAAAAAGAGAAGCAGCCCGCGATCGATCATCTCGCCCGATCTCGGATCTTTGAAACGCGCCAATTTCGCGCGCCGCGGCTCCGGCACATGACCGATCATCGCCAAGAGAATGTGGCGCACGCCGGGGCCGGAGAGGCGCAGCACCGCGACGCCGGCGCGGCCGAGGCCTGAGGAGAGAGCAAAAATCGTCTCGTTCGTCATCTTGGCGTAGAACTTGCGGCCGATGCAAATAAAGCGGCTCAGGCTTCCGCCTTTTCGCTTCCACCTGGAATCCTATCATGTCTTCAAACGAACTCAGCCGCGCTGCGAGCCCCTATTTGCTGCAGCATGCGGATAATCCCGTCCATTGGCGCATCTGGGGCGAGGCAGCGCTGCGCGATGCGCAGGAGGCCAATAAGCCCATCCTTCTCTCGGTCGGCTATGCCGCCTGCCATTGGTGCCATGTCATGGCACATGAGAGCTTCGAAGATCCCGATACGGCCGCAGTCATGAACGAACTTTTCGTGAACATCAAGGTCGACCGCGAGGAAAGACCCGATATCGATCATATCTATATGTCGGCCCTGCATGCGTTCGGCGAGCGCGGCGGCTGGCCGATGACCGTCTTTCTGACGCCGACGGGCGAACCCTTCTGGGGCGGCACCTATTTTCCCAAGGTCGACCAATATGGGAGGCCGGCCTTCGTGACGGTGCTGCGCTCGGTCGCTGAAGCCTTCCGTGCTCAACCGGAGCGGATCGCGCATAACACCAAAATCGTGCGCGAAAATCTCGCCAATGAGGCGCGCAAAGACAGCGGCAGCCTTACCGCGGATCTGCTCGATACGCTGCCGCCGCAGATCCTCAATTTCGTCGATCAGACCGATGGCGGCTTGCGCGGCGCGCCGAAATTTCCCAATACGCCGATCTTCGAACTGCTCTGGCGGGCCGGCGCGCGGCTCGGCAAGACGCCCTATCGCGATCTCGTCAAATTGACGCTGACCCGTATGTCGCAGGGCGGCATTTACGACCATCTCGGCGGCGGCTTCGCCCGCTATTCCGTCGATGATCATTGGCTCGTGCCCCACTTCGAGAAAATGCTCTACGACAATGCCCAGCTTCTCGAACTTTTGGCACTTTGCCATCGCGAATATGGAGATCCTTTGCTGCGCGCCCGCGCGACGGAAATCGTCACCTGGCTCGGCCGCGACATGAGCAATCCCGAAGGCGCCTTCTGCGCCAGCCTCGATGCCGACAGCGAAGGCCAGGAAGGCAAATTCTATGTCTGGACCTGGAAGGAGCTCGTCGGCGAGCTCGGCGAGGCGGATGCCAGCTTCTTCGGCAAATTCTATGGCGCCGGCCGGATCGGCAATTGGGCCGAAGAACCGCATGGCAAGATGGTGACGGTTCTCAATCAGCTCGAAGCCAAGCCTGCCACGGCGCAGGACGCGGCGCGGCTCGCGCCGCTGAAGGAAAAGCTCTTCCTCGCCCGCGAGAAACGGGTGCATCCGGGGCTCGACGACAAGATCATGGCCGATTGGAACGGGCTGATGATCGCGGCTCTCGTCAATGCCGCGACCGCGCTTGGCGAGCCCGCCTGGATCGGCCGCGCCGCCCGCGCCTATGGCGTCATCGCCGATAGGCTGCAATATCAGGACGAGGCCGGCCATAAGCGCCTCGCCCATAGCACCCGCGCCGGCGTCATCGTGAAGCCCGGCTTTGCCCTCGACCATGCCGCAATGATGCGGGCCGCGCTGGCTCTGCATGAGGCAAGGCATATGGCCGGGGTCGCGCTTCCCCAACGCGATTATCTCGGCGACGCCATCGCCTGGGCCGAAGCGATTCGCGATGATTATCTCGACCCGAAGAGGGGGCTGATCGCCATGTCGGCCGCCACCGCGAGCGATGTGATCATGCGGCTTGCGCCGACGAGCGATGATGCGATTCCGAATGCCCATCCAGTCTATCTGTCGGGCCTCATCCGCCTTGCCGGGCAGACCGGCGACGCGAGCTGGCTGAAACTCGCCGACCAGCTTTTTGCGACTCTGGCGCCGATCGTGAGAGGCAATTTCATCGGCCATGCCGCGATTTTGAACGCGCTCGATCTCCGCCTCAACAGCATTGAAATCGTCACCGCCGGGCCAGAGCGCCAAGCTCTTTATGAGGCCGCACTCGCGACTCCCTTCGATCACAGAATCGTCTTCGATCTCGACAGGCCAGAAGCCATGCCGGAAACCCATCCGGCCGCCGCGCAGGCGAAAATTGCAGGCAGAGCGGCGGCCTTCGTCTGCTCGGCCGGCACCTGTTCGCTCCCGGTGCAAGACCGGGCGGAATTGCAGAAGCTAGTGGAGGCGCGCAGCAGCGGGGCGCCGACCGCCGCTTAACACGCCGCCGCGTGGATGGCCGGGACAAGCCCGGCCATGACGGCTGCGGGAGTTACGCGCCTTACGTATTCATCGACTCGAAGAAAGTCGCATTGCCCTTCGGCGTTTCGCGCAGCTTGTTGAGCAGGAATTCGATGCCGTCGACCGTGCCCATCGGATTGAGGATGCGGCGCAGGACATACATTTTTTTGAGAATATCCGTCGGCACCAAAAGCTCTTCCTTGCGGGTGCCCGAGCGGGTGATGTCGATCGCCGGGAAGGTGCGCTTGTCGGCCACTTTGCGGTCGAGGATGATTTCCGAATTGCCGGTACCTTTGAACTCTTCGAAGATCACTTCATCCATGCGCGAGCCAGTATCGATCAAAGCCGTCGCGATGATGGTGAGCGAGCCGCCCTCTTCAATGTTGCGGGCGGCACCGAAAAAGCGCTTCGGGCGCTGCAAGGCATTGGCATCGACGCCGCCGGTCAGCACCTTGCCGGAAGACGGCACCACAGTATTGTAGGCGCGCCCGAGCCTGGTGATCGAATCGAGAAGGATCACCACGTCGCGGCCGTGCTCGACCAGGCGTTTGGCCTTTTCGATCACCATTTCCGCGACCTGGACATGGCGCACCGCCGGCTCGTCGAAGGTCGAGGAAACGACCTCGCCCTTCACCGAGCGCTGCATATCGGTCACTTCTTCGGGCCGCTCGTCGATCAAGAGCACGATCAGATAGCATTCGGGATGATTGGCCGTCACCGATTGTGCGATATTCTGCAACAGAACCGTCTTGCCGGTCCGCGGCGGCGCAACAATCAGCGCACGCTGGCCCTTGCCGATCGGTGCGACAATATCGATCACGCGGGCAGATAGATCTTTCTTGGTCGGATCCTCGATTTCGAGTTTCAGCCGTTCATCGGGATAGAGCGGCGTCAGATTGTCGAAATGGACCTTGTGCCGGATCTTTTCGGGATCTTCAAAATTGATCGTATTGACCTTCAGAAGCGCGAAATAGCGTTCGCCCTCCTTGGGGCTGCGAATAAGCCCTTCGACCGTATCGCCGGTGCGTAGGCCGAAGCGGCGGATCTGCGAGGGTGAGACATAAATATCGTCCGGTCCCGCAAGATAATTGGCATCGGGCGAGCGCAAGAAGCCGAAACCGTCCTGCAGAACCTCGATGACGCCTTCGCCGACGATTTCTATGTCGCGGCTGGCAAGCTGCTTCAATATCGCAAACATCAATTCCTGTTTGCGCATGATCGAAGCATTTTCGACCTCGTGCTCTTCGGCAAAGGCGAGCAATTCGGTCGGCGATTTGGCTTTTAAATCCTGAAGTTTAATATCCCGCATCGGGATCCAGTCCTTGGAAGACGGCGCGATAATTCGCGCAAGAGGGAGGGCCCGCCTGGACGCCAGATCCTTGGAGGACAAATGGCGATTGCCATGATGCAACGCTGGGCGCGCATTCAGCACAAATGGAGATCGGTCTCTAAAGGTTCAATCGCGCTCAATCTCTTAAGATTTCGCGCCCTTGTCCTGAATATCGACTGGTGTCCATTCAGCCGAAAGCGCAAAAAGTCGCGCCGGCTCGTCACACTGCGAGGAAGGAAGCTTAAGATAGGGTGTTTTGGGAGCTTTGACAACCAGAAGCATCGTTGCCACGGCCTCTGCGACACCTCTTTTTTTGAGAGAGGATTTATCCCCATTCTCGCTGCGACCACCCCTGCCGCGACATGATCGAAACATCTCAATGCGGTTTCCTTATGGTGCAATCTTGGCTGGACAACGGCCACCTTTCGTTATTGGGCGCCTCCATTGCCGGCATTTTCCGCGATCCATTTTTCTCGTCTTTTGCAGCAGCGACATCAAGCAACGCCAATGCCGCGCGATGACGTGTCCGTATGAAACCGGCGAAGAAAAAGGCCGGCAACTTGGTTGCCGGCCGTGTTTCCGTCGAAGCGAAAGCGTCGCTTTGGCGCCTCAATCCCTGGCGAGGAAGGGCGCCGGCGGCGCCATCCAATCGAACTTCCAGTTCAGGCCGGCGCGCACAGTGCTGAAGGTCGTTTGGATCCTCGAATTGCTGCCCAAGCAGGAGGCGACACAAGCCTCGTGCGTGTAGAAGTTAAAGGAGCCGAGATCCGTATAGAGATATTCGGCCTTCAAGGTCAGGTTGTGGGTGATGGCATATTCGACGCCCCCGCCAGCGGTCCAGCCCGTCTGCGTGCTGCTGTAGGAGTAGCTTTCGGAGGGCAAGCCGACGTCCCAATAATCATAGGAAGTCTGCACCCGCCCATAGGCGAAGCCGCCGGTCGCATAAGGCAGGATATTGCCGAAAGCATAGCCGAGGCGGGCCCGCGCCGTGCCCCACCAATCGACCTGGGACTGCGATTTCTCGCCATAAGACAAAGAGGAGTCGCCCTCGCTATAGTTCACATAAGTTCCGGCGAGCGTCGAGCCTTGGAAATCCGCCTCCACGCCTGCGACGAAATTCGTTGTCGGAAACTCATAATTATAGCCGATCTGGCCGCCGCCGGAGAATCCCATCGACGTCGCGCCAAATGACGCCCAAGAGGGGTCCGCACTAACCGTCTGGGTAAAGTTGCCACCCGAGAGGCCAGCGTTGCCACCGACATAGAAACCGGTCCAGGAAAATACCGGCGGTGGCGGCGGAACGAAGGGAGCCGGCCCCTTGGTGGTCGGCAGATCCGAGGCAAATGCGGCCGACGCCAAGGCAATCGCCGAGACGCTGCCTATCAAAAACGCGCGAATCATGATTTTTTTTCTCCCCCAAGATCCCTGCTGATGAGGAGAATAAAGATCACTGCCATCTCGACAATCGAAATTCATGGGCAAGGCGCAATTCGCTTGATCGTGTGGCCCTAGAGATACAACCATTCCGTGCCGTCAGGCCGGCCTTGGGCGCACAAGATTCAGCAAAGCCGCCGGCTTTCGAACGCAAGCGCAAATTGCACGCGTCGAAAAGCGCGGCGACATGATTGCCCGCTGCGATCGCCGCTCGGGCAGCTTGAAAATTTCCGATTGGCGTGAGCTTAAGGCCGATCCCTCAGCAAAGACCCCAGGAAATCGGCAAAGAAAAAGGCCGGCAACCTGGTTGCCGGCCCTATTTCCGTCGAAGCAAAGCGTCGCTTTGGCGCGCTCAATATTTGGCCATGACCGGAGCCGGCGGCGTCAACCAATCGAATTTCCAGTTCAGGCCGGCGCGGACCGTGTTGAAGGTCGTCTTGGTCGATAGATAGTCAGTGCCCTCACTGTCAGACCACGACCGGGTAAAGCAGCCGAGATCCGTATAGAGATATTCGACCTTGATTGTCAGATTTTGAGTCAGGGCATATTCGACGCCCGCGCCAACGGTCCAGCCGGTCCGCTCGCTGCTGTAGGAGTAGTTTATCGAACCCACGCCCGTTTCCCAAGCATCAAAGGAATTCGTGACCCGCCCATAGGCGAGACCGCCGGTCACATAAGGCAGGATGTTGCCGAAAGCATAGCCGGCGCGGCCACGTACCGTGCCCCACCAATTGACCTTGGACTGTGCTATCGCACCGCCAGAGACACTGTCCACGCCCTCGGCCTCGTTAAGATAGCTCCCTCCGAGCGTCGAGCCTTGGAAGTCCGCCTCCAAGCCGACGACGAAATTCGTTGTCGGGAACTGATAATTATAGCCGATCTGACCGCCGCCGGAGAATCCCATCGACTTCGCCCGGTCCGTCTCCCAGAAGGAATCCTCGCTCTCAGTGAGGGTTCCGCTGGAGTTGCCACCCGAGAGCCCGGCATTGCCACCGACATAGAAGCCCGTCCAGGTGAAGACCGGCACCGGCGGTGGAATGTAAGGGGCCTCTCCCTTGGTATTCGGCAGATCGGAAGCAAAAGCGGCCGACGCCAAGGCAATCGACGAGACAGTGCCTATCAAAAACCCGCGGATCATTATTCATCTCCCCCAAAAACGCTGCTGATGATAGGAGAATAAAGATCATTGGCGTCTTGACAATCGCAATTCATGCGAACAACGCAATTTGTTTGGTTGTGTGACAATAACGCCACAACCATTACGTGCCGTCAAGCCGGCGCACGCCTAGACCTGAGAAGCGTGGCCACACGATCGCCCGCTGCGATCGGCGCTCCAGCAGCTCGAAAATTTCCGGATGGCGTGAGTTTAAACCCAACCCGTCAGTGAAGCTGCGCTTCGGTGCCGCCCACCCCGTTTCAGGGATTTGGCCCGAGACGCGCGCAATCCTCCCCGGCACGGGGATGGTGGCAGCCAAGCTCGCTCGGCTGCCAGCGGCGTCCCGCAGGAAACCGGCAAAGAAAAAGGCCGGCAACTTGGTTGCCGGCCTTTTTCTGTCGAAGCGAAAGCGTCGCTTTGGCGCCTCAATCTCTCGCGAAGGGCGCCGTCGGCGTCAACCAATCGAACTTCCAGTTCAGGCCGGCGCGGACCGTCGAGAAGGTCGTCCTGGTCGATACAGTCGGAGCGCCTTCAGTGTCCAACGGATTCGGCCGGCTAAAGGAGCCGAGATCCGTATAGAGATATTCGGCCTTCAAGGTCAGGTTGTGGGTGATGGCATATTCGACGCCCCCGCCAGCGGTCCAGCCCGTCTGTGTGCTGCCGTAGGAGATGCTTTCGGAGCCGCTAGTGTCCCAATAGCTAAAGGAATTGTTCACGCGCCCATAGGCGAAGCCGCCGGTCGCATAAGGCAAGATATTGCCGAAAGCATAGCCGACGCGCCCACGTGCCGTGCCCCACCACTCGACCTGGGACTGGAGTTTCTCGCCATAATAGGGAGAGGGGTCACCCTCGACCACGTTCCAGTAAGTTCCGGTGAGCGTCGAGCCTTGGAAATCCGCCTCCACGCCGACAACGAAATTCGTTGTCGGGAACTGATAATTATAGCCGATCTGGCCGCCGCCGGAGAATCCCCGCGACGTCGCGCCTTCTGTCTCCCAACCGCTGGGATCAGCAAAGGTATTGGTGAAGTCGCCACCCGAGAGGCCGGCATTGCCGCCGACATAGAAACCGGTCCAGGAAAATACCGGCGGTGGCGGCGGAACGAAGGGCGCCGGCCCCTTGGTGGTCGGCAGATCCGAAGCAAACGCCGCCGAGGCCAAGGCCATCGACGAAACAGCCGATAACAAGAATGAACGTATCATTTTTTCCCCCAGTCATCTTTGGTGCAAAGGGCTCCGTGCCCAAGGGTAAGCTGAAATTTCCTGGGTACAACTCCAAATTTCTTGTCCACCGCGATTCGCCGGGAACTGTGGCATCAAAGCTACTAGTTTTTCGAGAATGCCGGGCTTTTTTGGCATTCCACTGAGGCAGCCGTCAAACCGGCTTCGCGAGACGCAAAAAGCACAATGCCGATCAGCGCCAGGGCGAGGTTCCATTCAATATCCGATAGAAAATCGCCGAGGGCCACTTTGGATGAACAGCAAAGGCCGAGTTCAGGCGAGCGGCGCCCTTGGCTCGCGACGACGGCGGCAAGCATGGGTCTCATCAGGGGGATCTGCTATAGACCAGCGGCTCGATTGCCACATGAAACGGGACGCAACAGACGGAAAGGCTCATGAAAATCGATTTTTCTCAACTTCCGCTCACGAACCGGGCGTTCGGTGAAAAGCCGATGCAGTTTTGCGAGACGGGCCACAAAAATGTCCTGTCATCGATCATCGATTTAATAGCGGTCGAGACCGGAGACCGTAAGGCTCGGGAGCATTGGCAGGCCGCACAGCTGCGAAATCTCCTCTTCCACGCTTCGCAAAGATCGGCGTTTTGGCGGCAGAGGATCGGGACGAAGAGGAATGTGGGAGACGTGAAGCTCTCCTCGCTTCCTGTTCTTACCCGGGCTGATGTCAGAACTCAGGTCGAGAGCGAGGGATCTCTGTTGCGGCCCGGCGATCCCATGCCTGTGAAAAAACACTCCACCTCGGGATCGTCCGGCACGCCCGTGGAATTCTTCGTATCGGAGATGAATGCGTTCTATAATGATATCAGATCACTTGCGCAGTATTTCATCGAAGGGCGTGATTTATCTTTTAACAAGCTAAGACTCAAACCAAGTTTTGTTGATAACGATAGGGGATTCAGTGTGCAGACAAGCAGTACATGGGTTCCTGGGCTTGAGGGATTTATTAAAAGCGGTAAGCAAAAATACATAGAATGTATGAATCCAAACATTCCGTTGCTCTGCAATGAACTTAAGCGCCATCCTGTTGGTTACCTGGTTGCCGCACCTCAAATCATTGAATTTATACTTAATAATATCGATCCAATATTTATGAAGCAAGTCGGGACAGAAATGTGGATATGTCTTTCGGGCTCGCCTGACCCGCAGGTCCGCAAAAAATTCTCCGAGCTTAATATTCCTATCAGCACAAATTATTCTTCAGAAGAAGTCGGCTCGATTGGACATGAATGCCAAGCAATTCCTGGGAATTACCATGTTTCCACAAGCAACGTTATTGTCGAGGCCGATACAAGTGATGGGTTTATTATCAATAACAGCCCATTGGGCAAGGTGCTGGTGACGCATCTCCATTCTTATGCCACGCCCTTTATCCGATACGACATCGGTGATGTGGCTTGCCTCGAGGATTCTTGTCCCTGCGGCTATGACGGGCCTGTTCTCTCGAATATTTACGGCCGGTCTAAGCAACTCCTCAAACATCCTGATGGCCGTGTTTCCCCCTTTTTCCTACGAGCTGGTGATATGCTTGAAATTGCGAACCTTACAGAATATCGCATTCGGCAAACCGATCTTAAAACGATTGCGGTTGAAATCGCAGCGGCAGAATCCCTAACGCAAGAAGCTATCGATGCTTTCAAGGATCTCATAAAGGCGTATGCGGGAGATGCTTTCGATATCAAGATAACGCAAGTTGCTAAGATCGATTGGGGCAATGATACGAAGAGACTTGGTTTCCGCAGCGACGTCTTGTCATAATATCCCCCGCCGATATCATGCGAAGCCCATCGGCAAATCGATTCAAAATGGCTTCACCACCGCCAGCACCACGATGCCGATCAGCGGCAGGGTCGGGAGCTCATTCACGATCCGGAAAAACCGCGCCGAGCGCCGATTCGCGTCGGCTGCGAAACGATATCTCGTCCAAACCAAATAGCCGTAGTTCACGCTCATCAGCAGAACCAGAGCAAGCTTCCAGCTCAGCCATAAGGCGCCAAAAAATTCTCTCTCCCAGGCGAGCGCTATGAACGCCTCCAGAGCATTGATGGCTTGCTGATCTGGCGCTCGATTATGAGCCGTTGGGCGATAGGCTAGGCTGCTGGTTTTACGCCGACGCGATCGGTGGCGACAGCGGCTGGGGCAATTGGTGCAATGCCACATCTTTGAAAGACGGGCTGATGCGACGTCTCAAAGATGACAATCATGGCGATGCGGGCGCCGTTGGCTCACGACGACGGCGGCAAGCATGGGTCTCATCAGAGAGATCTGCTATAGACCAGCGGCTCGATTGCCACATGAAACGGGACGCAACAGACGGAAAGGCTCATGAAAATCGATTTTTCTCAACTTCCGCTCACCAATCGGGCGTTCAGTGAAAAGCCGATGCAGTTTTGCGAGACGGGCCACAAAAATGTCCTGTCATCGATCATCCATCTAATAGCGGTCGAGACCGGAGACCGTAAGGCTCGGGAGCATTGGCAGGCCGCACAGCTGCGAAATCTCCTCTTCCACGCTTCGCAAAGATCGGCGTTTTGGCGGCAGAGGATCGGGACGAAGCGGAATGTGGGAGACGTGAAGCTCTCCTCGCTTCCTGTTCTTACCCGGGCTGATGTCAGAACTCAGGTCGAGAGCGAGGGATCCTTGTTGCGGCCCGCCGATCCCATGCCTGTGAAGAAACACTCCACCTCAGGATCGTCCGGCACGCCCGTGGAATTCTTCGTATCGGAGATGAATGCGTTCTATAACGGTATTAGAGCATTTGCGCAGTCTTTCATCGAAGGGCGTGATCTTTCTCTTAATCGAGTGAGATGTAAGGCGGGTATTGTCGCCGACGACAGGGGATTTACTGTAACGACGAGTCCTTCATGGGCTTTCGGGCTCGAGAGTTTCATTAAATCCGGCAAGGGAAAACACATACAATATATGCATCCAAACATCCCGCTGCTCTGCGATCAGCTCAAGCGTGATCCCATTGGCTATCTGGTTGCCGGGTCAAACTTCGTTGAGTTTATCCTTCAGCATGTGGATCCAATATTTTTAAAGCAAGCCGGCACTGAAATGTGGGTATGTCTTGGCGGCTGGCCTGATCCGGAAATCCGCAAAAAATTCTCCGCGGCTGATATTGCCGTTCGCGCAAATTATTCGTCGGAAGAGGTTGGCCTTATCGGACATGAATGCCAAGCGATTCCCGGAAATTATCATGTCGCCACAAGCAACGTTATTGTCGAGGTGGATACGAGCGATCGGTTCGAGATCAATAATCGCCTCGCGGGCAAGGTGCTGGTGACGCATCTCCATTCTTATGCCACGCCCTTTATCCGATACGACATCGGTGATCTGGCTTGCCTCGAGGATTCTTGTCCCTGCGGCTATAACGGGCCTGTTCTCTCGAATATTTACGGCCGGACCAAGCAACTCCTCAAACATCCCGATGGCCGTGTTTCTCCCTTTCTCATCCAAGTTAGTGATATGGGCGAGACATTTGCCAAGCTCACAGAATATCGCATTCGGCAAACCGATATCAAAACGATCGCGGTTGAAATCGCAGCGAAAGAGGCCATAACGCCGGAGGCTATCGATGCTTTCAAAACTCTTCTAGAGGCGCGTGCTGGAGACGCTTTCGATGTCAAGATAACACAGGTTGCCGCGATCGATTGGGGCCGCGACACAAAGAGACTTGGATTTCGCAGCGACGTTTTGTGATAATAATTCGCCTCAGCATAAACGTATTTTTATGTGTTGAATAATTTACGGATGGCGCCGGCTTGATCCGGTTTCTGCGAGCCTGTTTAGAGATCACGAGTGCCGAAGGGTGCGCCGAGAGCAGACGCATTAAGGAGATATTCCACGGTCAGTGCATCCATGAGGCCGCTTCCCGTCGAGATGAATACTCTTCTCTTGCCAGACCCCGGCACCTCTCTATTCGGCGTGAATAGGTCGATAAGGTTTGCGACTATCGGTGGATCGCAATGAAGCTGGTCGCGCCAGGCTCGCAGATCGCCAACAGCAAACGAATCCATAGTGTCGACATAGAGGTCAGCGGCGGAGATCCATTCAGGCGGTAGTTCCCTTTGTTGTTCTGTGTCGGCCCCCACGCTAACGACTAGACGGGCAGCAATATCTTCTGGCCGAAACAAATGCTTGGTTGAGGTGGTCGCGACGACGACGACGTCGGCATTCGCAACACAATCACTTGCCGCGGCCGCATAAGTGCAACCTAAACCAGCCTTGCTAATCTCCGCAGCCATCATCTCCGCCCGGCGAGCTATAGGATCTGCGAACACCACGTGGCGTACCGTACCAATTGCCCCAAGAAATAATCCTGTGTAATAGCCCACCCGCCCAGCCCCGACGATGGCGATGTTCTGCCCCTCGCCGCCCAGACGTGCGACGGCAAGCGCCGCACATGCTCCTGTTCTTGCCGACGACAAGAGGCAGGCCTCGAAGATATGGCTGACAAAGTTTTCCTTGGGGTTGAGACAGAGCACCTTTCCGACGGTGACCTGGTCTGGAACCATTTGTCCAACGAGGTTTGTGCCCACTACTTTGACGACTTTGAGGGTCTCGTTTCGGTAGCGGATTATGCAAGGCATAACCCGAAAATCGCCCTCCCCTGGCGCGTCTGTGAAGAGAGCCTTCGGGGGAAGAACAATCGTGCATTGCCCGGAAGAAATATCGGTCAAGCGCTGGGCAAGAAACGAAACGTAACCGCGCGGATCGGCCACGATGCGCATGTGAACCGAGGCTTCGTTATGGTATTCGAAAGGTTCTGGATGAACCCTCAGCACGTCTGGAATCATCTTATTTATGTTTGACATAGCTTCTTTTGTCTCGTGTTTTCTCTTAACGCTATTTGTTCGGCATCCGGCAATTTATCGTGGCTAAACAATTATTTCTCCTCGTGAAAGGCTCGTTCATCCTGACGGGTCATCTGGCCATAGATCTCCTGCGCGCGTCAACGGCCCGCAAAATTTGCTGCATACCTTTGTGACAAAAGCTGCTGGAATGAAGGCTTAGCAAGTCTGTCGGCTGCGCTCTTGACGTCGCAACTCGCGCGCTGTCGCTTCTGGGCAGCGTCCGGCATAAAGCTGAACTCGCCCCCGTAGGATGACTTTGAATATATTTTTGCGGCCTCGGTCATCGCTCTCATATCAGCCTCGGAAAGACGCAATCCAAAGTGCGGCGCAACCACCTCCCATGCGGCACGGGGGAGATCCTCATATGATATAATTTTGCCATCGGCTTGATTCAGACGAAGTATTGCGTCGCAAAACTCCGCGTAAAAGAGTGCTACATAGGAGCCTGGCGTATCATCTGACCGCAACTTGCGCTTGAGGTGGACCGCGAATGGGTTTGGATCACTATTGAGATACTTATACCAGGTCGGAGGATCGTCATCCTCCATGTTTGAGACTGCCACCTCTATCGGATCACGTATGCAAAATATCCATGGAGTGTCCGGGAAAGCAGCCTTTAGAACATCACAAAAGAGAACGTTCCAACTTTCCGATTTCAGAATATATGGTCCATTTGCGTGCCGCGAAAATAACATCCCTAATGTTTGTACCGCTGCCACAAGCTCTTTTATGTCGAGGTCCTGCGGCGGCATCAATAGATCGCTTAGGGCTGGCGGCTGAGAATATATGACGGCCTGGCGAGTATGTTTAAGTAGCTGAGATATTAAAGTAGATCCACATTTCGAAACGTGGAAGATAATGCCAGCCGGGGACATATTCTTTGCAAACGACGATCCCAATCCCGCCGCCAGCAACGGGACTGTAGTCTCTACCCCATGAACGCGTCTTAGAGTCTCTTCGATGAAATGATCTTGAAATGCGATCGCTTCGATAGCGCGCAGCGTTACGAGCATGCCAGTTTTGGAGCGCTGCACGCTAACAGGGAAGCCATGCTGATGAGTCACGTTGACGATTCCGTTCGAGCTGCGAATAGCGCTTGGCAAGAAAGCCGAAATTGGCCAATGGGGCTAGTACCAACTTTCTTTAAAAGTTGGTACGTCGTAATGTTTATAAGTATCTGATTGACGCTACGTTTCGCGGCACGATGTCGTGCCGCTCTCCTAGGCTATCAGATACTAGGCCCTTAGCTTTCATTGTCCGTCGTCAGATGATTTGCGAAGGACTGCGGCAGGATTGAGTGGAGGCTCTGGCTTATTGGTTGGTGATCTTAAACGGCTTTCTTTTGCTCCTGCAAGCGGCGGTTCTGGATTGCCTTTCGTTTGATCCCTTCGCGTCTCAGCAAGGCGCTCTCGCAATTTGCTTATGCCGGCTTCACCACCACCAGCACCACGATGCCGATCAGTAGCAGGGTCGGGAGCTCATTCACGATCCGGAAAAACCGCGCCGAGTGCCGATTCGCGTCGGCTGCGAAACGATATCTCGTCCAAATCAAATAGCCGTAGTTCACGCTCATCAGCAAAACTAGAACGAGCTTCCAACTCAGCCATGAGGCGCCAAAAAATTCTCTCTCCCAGGCGAGCGCAACGCCGCTGAGAAGAACGACGACAAGGGCCGGCCGCATGATCGCTTTTTCGAGCCGGCGTTCCATGATTTTGAAGATTTCCGATTCCGGCGAACCTTTGCCAACGCCGGCGTGATAGACGAAAAGCCGCGGCAAATAAAGCATGCCGGCCATGAAGGCGATCACGCCGACGATATGCAGGGCTTTGAGCCAGAGATAGAAATTTCCCAACGATCAGCCTTTGCTCATTCTTGCGCCCGAAGCTGCGCCAAAAGTGCTTCGACATGCGCGATCGGCGTCTCCGGCAAAATCCCATGGCCGAGATTGAAAATATAGGGCCGGTGTTTCAGCGTCCCCGTAATTCCCGTAATTGCCTTGCGCAAACTGGTCCCGCCGGCGACAAGCGCCAAAGGATCGAGATTGCCTTGCAGCACCGTCTGGGCGTCAATTCTTTGCGCGGCCCAAGCAAGATCCACGGCTGAATCGAGCCCCAAAGCATCAGCGCCGGTTCGCGTGGCAAAATCCGTAAGATGCGGCCCGGCACCGCGTGGAAATGCGATGACCTTCACGGCGCCGCATCGCACCCGTAGACCTGCGATGATCGACCGCACCGGCTCGACACACCAGCGCTCGAACTCATCTGCCGGCAAGACGCCGGCCCAGCTGTCGAAGATCTGCACGAGTTCGACGCCGGCCTGGATTTGCTGCGCCAGATAATCGATCGAGCCGGCGACAAGTCGATCGATCAATTCTTGGAAAAGATCCGGATCGCGATAAGCAAACAGCCTTGCCGGTGCCTGGTCCGGCGTGCCTTGGCCGGCGATCATATAGCTCGCGACCGTCCAGGGCGCGCCGCAAAATCCGATCAAGGCCGCCTCCGGGGGCAAAGCTTCCTTGACCCGCACGATCGTCTCGAAGACCGGACCCAAATGATCGAGATCGATCGTCTCGCGCAGCCTGCCGAAATCAGCCGCATTGGTGATCGGCGCGAGCCTCGGTCCATTGCCGGATTCGAAGGAAACCTTTTGCCCGAAGGCATCAGGCACGACGAGAATATCGCTGAACAGAATGGCGGCGTCGAAGCCGAAGCGCCGAATCGGCTGCAACGTGGCTTCGGCGGCGAGAGGCGGCGAATAACAGAATTCGAGAAAGGAGGACGCCTTGGCCCGCAAGGCACGATATTCGGGCAGATAGCGCCCGGCCTGCCGCATTAGCCAGACGGGTGGGACCGCCATGACCTCCCCTTCGAAAACGCGCAGCAGCTTCTTGGCTGTTTGGCCCTGGGACTCCGGCAAATAAAAGAATCCTTATTTTTAGAATCTTATAGCTCTTATTAGGGCTTGGATTAATCTCATTCAGGCGCTTGCACAATCACGGCCCGGGCAATTCTATTTGTGCGATCTGCCCACAGATGCGAAGCTGCTGCCGCAGCGTTAACGTTTCGTTAATCATGGCAAAGACTTGATGGGCTCTGTGCCGGATCTGCCCACAGCTTCAGCTTAAATCACCCGCAATCCCCAACCGGCTTGCTGCAGTTCTCCTTGCCGGCAGCACTGTTGACGATTGATGTGTGAATTCGAAAGATTTCGGCACCCGGCGATGGGCAGCCGGGGTTTATTCACAGCCATCCCCAGACCTCCTCCGAAGCCGGGGGACAAAGGACATTCATCCTTGCCTATCAGCTATTTCCATTTGCATCTCGTCTCCGATGCGACGGGCGAAACCCTGATTGCCGTCAGCCGCGCCGTGGCAGCCCAGTTCGATGGCGTGTACTCGATCGAGCACCTCTATCCTTTGGTGCGCTCGCAGGCGCAGCTGGACAAAGCGATTGCCGAAATCGAGGCGGCTCCCGGCATGGTGCTCTTCACCCTGGTCGATCTTTCTCTGGCGGAAAAACTCGAAACCGCCTGCCGGGCGGTCGGCGCGCCTTGCCTCTCCGTGCTGCAGCCGATTCTCAGTCATTTCCAATCCTATCTCGGCGCTACCACCAATCCGCGCCCCGGCGCCCAGCACATGCTCAACGCGGATTATTTCAAGCGGATCGACGCCTTGAACTATACGATGGCGCATGACGACGGGCAGATGGCGGAGAGCTATGAAGAAGCCGATGTGCTCTTGATCGGGGTGAGCCGAAGCTCGAAGACGCCGACGAGCATCTATCTCGCCAATCGCGGCATCAAGACCGCGAATATTCCGCTCGTTCCCAATGTTTCGCTGCCCAAATCCGTGTTCGGGCTCAAACATCCTTTGATCGTCGGGCTCATCGCTTCGCCCGAACGGATCATTCAAATCCGGCAGAACCGGCTTGAAGCCTTGCATGCCGATCTCGATTCACCCTATGTCGATCGTGTCGCCGTGTGCGAGGAGGTCGCGCAGGCGCGCCGGCTCTTTGCCCAACATGGCTGGGCGGTGATCGATGTCACCCGGCGCTCCATCGAAGAGACCGCAGCGGCGATCATCGATCTTCAGCGTGTCCATCGCGCCAAGGTTGGTGCCTAGAAAATTCATCGTGAGGCATGGTTTCGCATGCACGGCCTTTGGCAAGGCAAGGCGCCTCTGATACTCGCCTCGAAAAGCGCATCGCGGCAGGCGCTTCTTGCAGCGGCAGGGATCCCTTTCGAATCGATCGCCAGTGCGATCGATGAACGTGCTGTGGAAACACCGCTGCGCGACAAAGGCGCATCGGCAGCCGAGATCGTCGCGAATCTGGCGCAAGCCAAGGCGCGTGCTGTCGCAGCGCACCGGCCTGGCCGGCTGGTTCTCGGCGCCGACCAGACTTTGGTTTTCGACGGCCGAACATTCGCCAAGCCTGCGACGCTCGCCGAAGCCCGGGCCCAGCTCATCGGCTTTTCGGGACGAACGCATGAACTTCATTCGGCACTCTGCGTCCTGCGCGGCGACAAGATCCTTTTTGAGACCGTAGTCCCGGCCCGCTTGACCTGCCGCGCCTTCGGCGCTGATTTTATCGATCGCTATATTAAAGCCGCGGGTGAAGCGGTGCTCGCAAGCGTCGGCGGCTATCAGATCGAAGGGCTCGGCATTCATCTCTTCGAGGCAATCGAGGGCGATCATGCGACGATCCTCGGTCTTCCGCTGCTGCCGCTGCTCGCGTTTCTGCGCCGAGAAGGCTGTCTTTTGGGATGAGCGCGATGCAAGATCAGGCGCCCCGCGCCTTTGTCATCGGCTGGCCGATTGCCCATTCGCGCTCGCCGCTGATCCATAATTATTGGCTGAAGACGCTCGGCCTTTCCGGCTCTTACGAGCGCATCGCCGTACGGCCGGAAGCGCTGGCGGAATTTCTTGCGCGTTTCCCGCGGCAGGGCTTTGTCGGCGGCAATGTCACTCTGCCGCATAAGGAGGCGGCATATGCGCTCTGCGCCAAAACGAGCTCCGGCGCACAATCTCTTCAAGCTGTGAATACTCTGTGGATCGAAAGTGGAAAACTCTGTGGCGACAATAGTGATGTCGCTGGTTTTCTTGCCTCTCTCGATGCGGACGCACCGCTCTGGGCCGAGGCTTGTGAAAAAGCTGTCGTGATCGGTGCCGGCGGCGCCGCGCGGGCCATCGTCGCAGCGCTCATGAGCCGGTGCCATCCCCATATTCTGCTCGTCAATCGCACCCGCACGCGCGGCGAAGATCTGATCGAACGGGTCCGCGGCGTCGACCCGAAACAGCGCATTGATCTTGTTGATTTCGCGGCTCTGCCGGACTGTCTCGCAGGCGCCGATCTTCTGGTCAACACGACCTCGCTCGGCATGGCCAATCAGCCGAAGCTCACGATCGATCTCGAGCCCTTGCCTAATCATGCGCTGGTTGCCGACATCATCTATGTTCCGCTCGAAACCGAGCTTCTGAAAGCGGCGCGCGCGCGAGGTCTGAAAACTTCCGGTGGCCTCGGCATGCTGCTGCATCAGGCCGTACCGGGCTTTGCGCGCTGGTTCGGCGAGAGGCCGGTAGTGACGCCGGAGCTTCGCGCCCTCGTCGCACGCGATATTGCGGGCGAAGGCTGATGTTCGTACTCGGCCTCACCGGCTCGATCGGAATGGGCAAATCGACGACGGCCGAGATTTTTCGCGCTGAAGGCATCGCCGTCCATGATTCGGATGCGACGGTTCACGCGCTTTATCGGGGCGCGGCGGCGCCTTTGATCGAAGCCGCATTTCCAGGGACGGTGCGCGACGGTGTCGTCGATCGCAGTGCTTTGGCGGTCAAGGTTCTTGATAATCCCGACGCCATGCGGCGGCTCGAGGCGATCGTGCATCCGCTCGTGCGGGCCTCCCGCATGGCCTTCATCGAAGAAGCACGAGCGCGCGGCGACAGGCTCGTCGTGGTCGACATCCCTCTCTTGTATGAAACCGGCGCCGAAGCCGAGGTCGATGCCGTGCTTCTCGTCACCGCGCCGGAAACGGTGCAAAAGCAGCGTATCGCCGCCCGCCCGGGGATGACGGCTTCAAAGCTTGCCGCGATAATGGCAAAGCAGATGCCGGATGAGGAGAAGCGCCGGCGTGCCGATTTCATCATCGACACGAGCGCCGGTCATGCCGATGCCGAACGCCAGGTCCGCGACGTGCTGGGCAAGATCCTTGCGGGTGCTGCGGCGGTTAGACCCCAGGATCAAAACTGAAGCGAGCGATGCGCGAGATCGTCATCGATACGGAGACCACGGGACTCGATCCGGCCGCCGGCCATAGGATCATCGAGATCGGCTGTCTCGAGCTCTTCAATGCGATCCCGACCGGCCAGACCTATCATGTCTATCTCGATCCCGAGCGCGACATGCCGGAAGAGGCCTTCCGCGTGCATGGGATTTCGGCGGAATTTTTGGCCGGCAAGCCGAAATTCGGCGAAGTGGCCGAGGCCTTTCTCAGCTTTCTCGGCGATGCGCCTCTCGTCGCCCATAATGCCGAATTCGACATGCGCTTCATCAATGCCGAATTGGCAACCTATGGCTTTGCCGTGATCGGCGCCGAGCGGGTGATCGACACTCTGGCGCTGGCGCGCCGGCGCCATCCGGGGGGCGCCAACAGTCTCGATGCGCTGTGCCAGCGCTATGGCGTCGATCTGAGCCGGCGCAGCAAGCATGGCGCGCTGCTCGACGCCGAAATCCTCGCCGAAGTCTATGCTGAATTGTTGGGGGGCCGGCAGGCGAGCCTGTCGCTCGATCCGGCGGCGATGGAAAGAGCGCTGACGCCCGCCATGCAGCATCGCGACCGCGGCCCGGCGCTCGCGCCGCTCTTGAGCGCCGCGGAACTTTCGGCGCATGCAGCCTTCATCGAGACTTTGGGTCAGAAAGCTTTATGGCGGCAGCATCTCCCTGCTTTCCCGCCGAAGGAGACCGACTGAGCTAAAGAGAGCCATCGCCGGTGGAACGAAACTGTGATTCCAACGTTTTCACGGCGGTTGACGAATGCACCGGTGCATCGCTTCAAGACGATGTCCAGGGAGGGCTCGCAAGCTGAATGCTGCGAGCCGAAAGACTATGATGATGGCATGGGACGAAGACGACCGGCCGCGCCGCCCGAACGAGGCAGCCGAATGGACATGGTATTCAGTGGAGCGCAGTGAGCCGACAGCCGACCCAGGCGTGCCTACGCTGGCGCACCATGTCGGCAATCGCCTGCGCATCATCTACCCTGTCGCGCAAATTCCCGAGGAACCGGCGGCGTTTTGGCGCCTCATCGAAGAGCTCGCGGCCAAGGACATCTGATACTGCCGGATCCCGCTCTGTTTCTAAGATCTGGAGCATGTCCTTAATCGGAAAAGTCTGTCAACTTTTCCGGGACATGCTCTAGTCTTTCGCGCGCTCGACATAGGAGCCGTCTTCCGTCTGCACGATGATCCGCGTGCCAGTTGAAATATGCGGCGGGACCATGACGCGCTGGCCGTTCGAAAGCTTGGCGGGCTTATAGGAGGAAGACGCTGTCTGCCCCTTCATCGCCGGCTCGGTTTCGACGATCTCGAGCGTCACCCGCGCCGGCAATTGGATCGCCACTGCGACACCATTGAAGATCGACAATATGCAGGTCATGCCTTCCTGCAGCCAGACCGCCTGATCGCCGATGACATCCGCCGGCACGGTGATCTGATCATAGGTCTCGGCATTCATGAATGTGTAGCCACTGGCGTCCTGATAGAGATAGTTGAAATTCATGTCCTCGACATAGGCGCGCTCGACCTGCTCGGTCGTTTTATAGCGGTCGGAGACTTTCACGCCGTCCGAAAGGCGGCGCATGTCGATCTGCGTCGTCGGCGTGCCTTTGCCGGGATGAAAACTTTCGGCGCTCAGAACAACATAGAGCTGGCCGTCGTCCTTCTCGATGATATTGCCTTTGCGAATCGAACTGGCGATGACTTTCACGACGAATCCTTACCTATTATGCCGGATGCGGCCGAACTTGCAGAGCGATATTGCCCAAAAGGCGATGGACTTTGCCGGTTAGGACATGTTCTAAGCTCTTGATATGGTGCGAGATGCGGTCATGGCATTGCTCCATGACCGGATCGGCCCTTGCGTCGGGCGCCGCCCTCTCGCTACCCGTCTTCGCGGGGAGTTTTCAAGCGAAATGAGGAAATGAGCAAGCCCTCTTTCTGGTGGCGCGCTTCGGTCCATGCCGAGCGGCGGCGATTTTTGACGCGACGCGCGGCGCTGATGCAGGCGGTCCGGGGTTTTTTTGCCGCGCGGGACTTCGTCGAGGTCGATCCTGCCATTCTCCAGTTTTCGCCTGGCAATGAAGCCCATATTTCAGCTTTTGCCACCGAACTCGTCGCGCCCGACGGCAGTGCTTCGCGGCTCTTTCTTCACTCCTCGCCGGAGTTTTCGGCAAAAAAGCTCCTCGCGGCGGGGGAAGAGCGGCTGTTTTGCCTCTCCCATGTCTTCCGCAACAGGGAGCGTGGCCCCCTCCACCATCCCGAATTCACATTGCTCGAATGGTATCGCGCCGGCGAGCCTTATCAAAAACTCTTCGAGGATTGCATGGGCCTGCTCGCCAGTGCCGCCGAGGCTGCCGGCGTCGGGCGTTTAGTTTTTCGCGGCGTCGGCGCAGATCCTTACGCGGCGCCGGAGATCCTTCCCGTCACTGAGGCCTTCCGCCGCTATGCCGGGATCGATCTCCTCGCCACCTATGACGCCGCCGGCTGCGACTGCGCGGCGCTCGCCGCGCAAACCAAGGCGATCGGCCTGCGTGTCGTCGAAGACGACAGCTGGTCCGATCTCTTCAGCAAGATCCTCTCGGCAAAAGTCGAGCCGCGGCTCGGCCAGGGCCGCGCCACTCTGCTCGTCGATTATCCGGCGCCCGAGGCGGCGCTCGCTCGGCTGCAGAAGGATGCACGCTTTGCCGAACGTTTCGAGCTTTATGTCTGCGGGGTCGAGCTCGCCAATGGCTTCGGCGAATTGACCGATGCCGCGGAGCAGCGCCGCCGTTTCGAGGCGGAGATGGACGAGCGTCAGAAGATCTATGGCGAATCTTATCCGATCGATCCGGATTTTCTCGAAGCCCTCGAACATATGCCGCAAGCGAGCGGCATAGCGCTCGGCTTCGATCGTCTCGTCATGCTGGCGACAGGCGCCGACCATATAGAGCAAGTGATTTGGACGCCGGTGACTGAGACAGGTTCGCAGCCATGAGCAAGATGGAGGGCGCCAGAACGCTGCTGCCCACAAGCATCATGGACAAGACGCCGCTGCGCAGTGCCGAGGATCTCGTCGCGGCGGGTCTCATCCCGGAAGAGCGCCGCGCCACAGCGGCGGAAGTTGGCGAAAGCTTCGCGATCGCCGTGAGTCGTCCGCTCGCGGCGCTGATCGATCCTGCCGATCCCGATGATCCAATCGGCCGGCAATTCCTGCCCGATGCGGCGGAGCTCACCGTGCTCCCGGAAGAACGCGGCGATCCGATCGGCGATGCCGCGCGGAGCCCCGTCGAAGGCCTCGTGCATCGCTATCCTGATCGCGTTCTGTTGAAACTGATCAATGTCTGCCCGGTCTATTGCCGCTTCTGCTTCCGCCGCGAATCGATTGGCCCCGGACGCGATGCGCATCTTTCGCCCGAAGCACTTGCCGCGGGTTTTGGCTATATCGCGCAACATAGGGAGATTTTCGAAGTCATATTGACCGGTGGTGATCCTTTTCTTTTATCGCCGCGCCGGCTCGCCGATGTCGTGGCGCGGCTCGCGCTGATCGATCATGTGAAGATCCTGCGCATCCACACGCGTGTGCCGGTCGCCGAGCCGGCGCTCGTCACCCATGCTCTTGTCGATGCGCTGCGCAAGGCGCGCCAGACGGTCTATGTCGCGCTTCACGCCAACCATCCGCGCGAATTGACGGCAGAGGCCCGTGCCGCCTGCGAGAGGCTGATCGATGCCGGCATTCCGATGCTGAGCCAAAGCGTGCTGCTGCGCGGCGTCAACAATAATGTCGAGACCCTCGCCGAGCTGATGCGCAGTTTCGTCGCCGCGCGCATAAAACCCTATTATCTCCACCATCCCGATCTCGCCCGCGGGACGAGCCATTTTCGGCTGTCGATCGCGGAAGGGCGTGCCCTCGTGCGGCAATTGCGCGGGCGTCTTTCCGGCCTCTGCCAGCCGCAATATGTCCTCGACATTCCGGGCGGCTTCGGCAAGGTCCCTCTCGGCCCAAGTTTCGTTGCCGATCAAGGCGAGGCATTGCAGGCCGAAGATTTTTGCGGCGAAATCCATGATTATCCGCCGCGCGCGCCCTGAGTAACGGGCGGGTGGCGATGAGAGCATTTTCAGCAAAAGTGGATCGCTACGCGGGTTTTGCGGCTGAAAATGCTCTAACTTCTTATTTTAGACATCGGATATATCCGATGTCTCAGAAATCAGAGCGGTTTCCGGTTGCGTGCCGGCACGCAACCGGAAACCGCTCTAGGAGGCGGAGCGGTGAAGAACTTGACGCGACTCACGGCTTTCGTCGCATGCGCAAAAAGTGCCTGGCTTGCCGGCGTCTTCCTGTCTTGTCTAACGTTCGCGACAGCGGCCGCCGCGCAGACGGTGACGCCGCCGCCGGTCCCGGACGCGGCAGCGTCCCGCGAGCTCGATAAGGTGGCTGCGGACCTCAAAGAGATCGAAGCGGTCTTGCAAAGGCATGACGTTTCGGAAACGGATCTGCAAAGCTTGCGCGATAGAGCCGCGCCCTTGGTCGCCGAGCTGCAAACTGTTCTCGGCCATCTCCAAGTGCGGCTGGCGACGGTCAAAGCGCGGCTCGATCAGCTCGGCCCGCCGCCCGATGCCAAAGCAGGGCCCGAGAACGCGCAAGTCACAAAAGAGCGGCAGCAGCAGCAGAAAGACTATGAAGCCGTCGACGCGCTCGTCAAAAGCGCCAAGCTGCTCCTCGTGCAGGTGGAGCAGATCAACGCAAGGATCGCCGCGCGGCAGCACGCCAAATTCACCCAACCCTTGGTCAAGCGTGGGAAAAGCATCGCCGATCCCAATCTATGGCTCGATGTGGTCGCGGTGACGCCGCACAATCTCAAGACGGCGCGAGGCGCCATTGGCGATTGGATCGGCAATATCAACCAAAAGCTCCCAGGGTGGCGGTCCCCGACTTTCTGGGCGTCGGTGCTCGCCGTTCTCGCTTTTTACTGGCCGCTGTCCGCCTTTGCCCGGCGCAAGCTCGCCCAGGAATCCGATACTGCGAGACCAAGCCGGCTGCGCAAGATCACCGCGGCATGGCGGACGACCATCATCATTGCCGGCTTTCCGCTGCTCGCCTTCCTCGCCATCGCCGGCCTTCTTCGAGCCTTCAATCTGTTCGACGAGCCGATGCTGGCCGTCCTCCTGGTGCTCTTCAACGCCGTTTTCCGCGTTGCGGTCGCTGCCGGCCTGGCGGGAGGGCTGCTCGCCCCGGCGCATGCCAATTGGCGGCTCATCGACCTCAGCGATGAGAGGTGCAAACAGGCGCGCACGGCGATCCTCGCGGTCGCCGTTCTTGTCGCCGTCAGCCATCTCATCATCTCTCTTTGCAAGATAATCGGCGCCGATGAGACCTATCAGGCGGCGCTGCGCGGCATTGCTGCAGTTTGCGTCGCTGTGGCGATCGTTGCCGCGCTCTGGGGCGCCCGCGCGACGGAATGCGGCCCTGGAGAGACGCTGGGCCCGCGGGTGACCACGACGCGCGATTGGTACGGGATCCTGCGGATCCTGCTATGGATCGCGGCAGTCGCCATCATCGTCGCCGTCGTCGCGGGCTTCATGGGGCTTGCCGGCTTTCTCGTCGAGCAGATCTATTGGGTCGGCTGCATCGGCTTCGTCGCGGTGATGTCACATATCCTCGCCGAGGAAGCGATCGCTGCCGGATGCACGCCGACGGCACCTTTCGGCCGCGCCTTGATGAGGAGCATCGGCCTGCATCGCAATGCGGTCGATCAGCTCGCGATCCTCCTCAGCGGCGCGGCGACGGTTGCCATCTTTGCCGCCGCTGTCCTGCTTGTGCTGGCGCCCTGGGGCATTCAATCGACCGATCTGTCCGGTTATTTCCGCGCCGCCTTTTTCGGCTTCCATGTCGGCAACATCACGGTTTCGCTGTCGTCCGTCATGATCGCCATCGGCATATTCATTGCCGGGACCACGGCGACGCGGGCGGTCAAAGGCTGGCTCGATCTCCGCTTTCTGCCGCATACGCGGCTCGATCGCGGCCTGCGCAATGCGATCAAGACCAGCTTCGGCTATCTCGGCTTCGTTCTGGCGCTGGGATTTGCCTTAGCCTATCTCGGCGTCAGTTTCGAAAAGCTCGCCATCGTCGCCGGCGCACTCTCGGTCGGAATCGGCTTCGGCCTGCAATCGATCGTCAATAATTTCGTCTCCGGCCTCATACTCTTGTGGGAACGGGCGATCCGCGTCGGCGATTGGATCGTCGTGGGCGGCGAAGAGGGCCTCGTCCGCCACATCCATGTGCGCTCCACCAAGATCGAGACCTTCGATCGCGCCATGGTGATCGTACCAAATTCGAATCTCATCGCGGGTGTCGTCAAAAATTACGTCCGTACCGATCGCAGCGGCCGAATTCAGATTAGCGTTCCGGTCAATTCCGCGGCAGATCCGGAAATGGCGCGCGATCTTCTACTCGAGATCGCCAAGGGCCATAGGCTTGTTCTCGACAAGCCTGCTCCACAAGTGATCTTTTCCGGGATCACCGCAGCGGCCTTCAATTTCGATCTCTATTGCTTCATTGCCGATGTCGCCGCATTAAGCTCAGTCAAGAGCGAGCTCAATTTCGAGATCTATCGCAGGTTCAAGGAGGCGGGTCTCTTCGCCGTACCGCTGCCCACGAGCGTTGTGACGTTGGCAGGGCTCGAGAAATTCGAGCCGCTTTTGAACAAGCTTGCGTCGGCCGCGGGCGGCAATGTGAAACAGACGGGCTAAGTAAGCTGCTTGCATTCCCCTCCGCCTTGTGGGGAGGGTAAGCGCGCCAACAGGCTTAGGCTGTGTGCAGAAAAATTATCCCAGCAAGCCGCCAGCCGCGGGCCGAAGCGGATTTTCCGTCAGCGCGGCGCGGTCGGGCGTATCGGGCGATGGCAATCCGGCAAAGCCCTTCCAGAGCGCCTCAATGAAGGAAGGCTCCATATCATAGAGAATGAAGACGATGCGGGTCGTGTGGTCTTCGTCCGGCCAGGCGTCAAGCCGCGCTGGGGGATGAAACATGTGCTGCACGCCGTGAATGACGAGCGGCCGCGCCGGATCGTCGGCCAGCGCGACAATGCCCTTGACGCGCAACAGATGCGCGCCATGCGCCATGCGCAGCAATTCGAGAAACATGTCGAAAGCCGCGATCGGCATGGGCTCGGCATGGGTGAGCCCAAAGGCGCGGATCTTCGCATCATGCCGATTGACGTCATGCGCTTGAGACTCATGGCCATGATCATGATGATCATCATGCTTTGCCGCCAGCGCTTCCGCATTCAGCCAGCGCCGTACATCCGGGATTTTGCGGTTCGGGTCATATAGGCCGATGTTGAGGAGCTTTTCGACGCTCGCCTCGCCCCGCGCCGCATCGAGCTGCAAAGCCGTCGGATTGAGCGCCGAAAGCCGCGCCCGCAATGCTGCCGCGTTGCGTTCCGCATCGCGGAGATCCGTCTTGGTGATGACGAGACGATCGGCGACGGCCACTTGTTTGACCGCCTCGGCATGGCGGTCGAGAACGCCTGAGCCATTCACTGCATCGACGAGCGTCACGACGCCGTCGAGCCGAAACCGCAGCATCAGATAGGGATGGTACATCAGCGTGTGCAGCACGGGCGCCGGATCTGCGAGCCCTGTGGTCTCGATGATGACGCGGGTGAAAGGCGCGATCCTGTCATTGTCGCGCCGGCGCAGCAGATCTTCGAGCGTGGCGGAAAGATCGCCGCGGATGGTGCAGCACAGACAACCGGAGGTCATCACGACCATGTCGCCGTCGAGTTTTTCGACGAGCAGATGATCGAGCCCGATCTCGCCGAATTCATTGATGAGGACGAGCGTGTCGGCGAGCGCGGGCTCCTGGAGCAGCCGATTGAGCAGAGTGGTTTTGCCGGCGCCTAGAAAGCCGGTGAGCACAGTCAAAGGAAAAGCCGCGGGCGGCTGCCGTTGAGGCTCGGTCATCACCATTCCGGTTCTACGCCTCTATTGCCCAGCAGGTGCAGCCACTTTGATCGGCTTGGCTTTGCCGCTGCCCTGCGGGGATTGCGTGGCTGCGGCATGTTTCGCCAAATGCTTTTTGAAAGCGGCGGTTTTCGTTGGTTTGGCGGCATGCGATTTCTTCAGCGCATGCCGTTTCGCCGCAGCGTCTTTCTTTGGCGATCCGCTGACTGTTGTTTCCTTCTTTTCGGTCTCGACTTTGGCGACCCTATGGCCCGTTTTCGCTTTGGCCGTGACTTTTGCCGCTTGTTTGTGCGCTAAATGGTGATGCGCCTTCGGCGGCGGCGGCGTCTTTGAAGGGGCTTGCGGTTTCGCTGCATCATCGGCGCTTGCCGCTTCGGGCGGCGGCGCCGTGCCGACCGGCGAATGCGGCGGCCGCGCCTGGGCGACGGGGCCCTGATAGCCAGGCGCCGGCCCGACATAGACCGGCACGGGATCGAAGACCGGCTTTGGCAGCATGGCGATCGTCGGAGCGATCGGTGTCATTTGGGTCGCTGCGCCGGCGAAGAATCCCAATCCAAGCGGTGGCGCCGCGGGCGGCGTCTGTGTGAGCAGCGGCGCCTCGAGTTGGGTGATCTGCGCTTGATAGGCCGCCACGGCCTTGGCGCGGCGCCGGCAGATCTCGCTATGCATGTCGGGCGCGGCGCCAGGGCTTGCCCCGTCGAGCACATCCAACTTGCCTTGCGGGTGATCTACTCCATCGAAGGCGCGGTCGAGCAGAACCGCCGTCTTCAGCATCCGCAAGGGAACGTTCGGCGCGCCGAGCACGACCGCAATATAGCGATGGCCGTTTCTCTGCGCGCTGGCGATGAGATTGAAGCCGGACGCGCAAGTAAAGCCTGTCTTCATGCCGTCGACGCCCGGATAGCGCCCGAGAAGCGTATTATGCGTCGGGATGATTTCATCGCCGAGGCGCAAGGCGCCGATCCCGAACATTTCCGATGCTTGCGGAAAAGTGACATAGATGGCGCGGCCGAGAACCGCGAGATCACGTGCCGAGGACATATGTTCGGGATCCGGCAGACCATTCGGATTGACGAAATGGGTCTGCCGCATGCCGAGCTGGGCCGCCGTCGCATTCATGTCTTCGGCAAAGGCCTCGACCGAACCGTCGACGCCTTCCGCAATCGCGATTGCTATATCATTCGCCGATTTCACCACCAGCATCTTCAAGGCATTGCCGAGCGTGACTTCGGTTCCGGGCTTGAAGCCCATTTTCGAGGGCGCCGCCCTGGCGGCGCGGGCGGAAATCACGATCGGCGTATCGAGACTGATCTTATGGTCGCGCACCGCGCTGAGCGCGAGATAGAAGGTCATCAGCTTGGTGAGCGAGGCCGGATACCAGGGCTCGCTCGCCTGTTCGGCATAGAGCACATCGCCTGAAGCCGCATCGACGACGATCGCCGGGTTCGCCGCCGCGCCCGCCACAAAGCCGAGAGAGGATGCGCCCGTTGCGATGAGAAGAAAGCCGATCCGAAGCGCGCCGCGCGAGCCTCCGGAAATCACATGAATGAGACTAAAAAGCTTCACAAATGAGCTGCCGAAATCTGAACGGCGCGAATCTGAACGGCGCATGAGTCTCGCCTCGATCGGTCGGGAACCCAGGCAGCGATTGCCGTCATCCCTACTATGCCCAAGTACCAACTTTCGTCGAAAGTTGGTCCGTCGGAATGTCTATAAGTATCTGATTCACGTTAGGTTTCACGGCACGATGTCGTGCCGCTCTCCTGCGCTATGAGATATTAGCCTATCCCTCCCAAGCCCGTCTGCAAAGCGCAGCAATTTCACACTTTTGTTTCGTTGGCCCCGAATCGGCTCGATTTTTCGCCGCTGCGACGGATTCGCAACTTTCCGAAGGCGCCGGCCTGCATCTTCAACCTGCCTTCTCAACGCGGCAGAACCGCGGCGAGCTCGGGAGAAATCAAAAGGCGGATGGACATAGCGGTTTTTGCGAGGGACTGCGCAGCACGCGCCGATGCTGCGCATGTTTTGCGCATGAAACATGGGCATGTTTCAAGGCCCCCTCCACATGCACCTGTTTGGAGCGGACCGCATGCCGAAACAGATCACTCGCACAGATCACTCGCACAAATCACTCACCTGGCGCTTTTGCATCAATGGCGAGCGCATGCACGCTATCGGCGAGTTCGGCGGCAAGAAGGCCATTGATCGTACGATGGCGATCGACGCGGCTCTTGCCGGTGAAGGCATCCGACACTACTTTGATATGGAAATGGGTCTCACCGGAGACGCCCGCCGTGCCGGGGCGCATGACGGCATGCGCATGCCCCGCATGCTTATGCAATTCGTCGATCACTTCGAGTGAAATTGGCGCCAATGCGGCTTGCAATTTCTCGGTGATGCGAAGCGTCATAGTGGGCTGACCTTGCGCGCTCATAGCGGCCTCCTCTGCATCTTCAGCGTGTGAAACAACGTTTGAAACCCTTTTGCGATTTTACTGGCTCGCGCCGCTTGCGGCCACCGCAAAGACATTCATAATGCGGCATCATGAATCTGAATTCTCCACTCTTCGATCGCATAAGGGTCAAATCGAGACCCAAGCAAGAAGTGCGCAACAATGTGATGCGCTGCGACCATCCGGGCTGTACCGTGGCGGGGGAATTCCGCGCGCCCATGGGCCGGGACCGGGAAGGCGAATATTTCTGCTTTTGTCTCGACCATGTCCGTGAATATAACGCCTCCTACAACTATTTCAGCGGCATGAGCCCGGAGGCGCTGGCTAGCTATCAACGTGACGCGGCGGTCGGCCATCGGCCGACCTGGGCCATGGGGCGGATCGAAGGTGCGCGGGCGTGGCGCCAAGGAAGCGACGATCCGTCGCGCTTTGCCGATCCGCTCGGCATATTCGGTGCCCGCGCCAACCCCTCCGCCCGGGCGGCGGAGCCGCAAAAGCCGCGTTATGGCATTGCCGCCAAGAAGGCGCTCGACCAATTGGGGCTCGACGAAACCGCTGATGCGGACACGATCCGCAGCCGCTTCAAAAATATGGTCAAGCGCTTGCATCCGGACGCCAATGGCGGCGACCGGTCGCTGGAAGACAAATTGCGGGAAATCATTCGCGCCTATAATTACTTGAAATCAGTCAAACTCGCCTGAACTCGGGCGCGCCGCCGATCTCTCCCCCGCAGCACTGCGCGCGAGCCGGCGCAAGCCGGAACGGAGGATGAATGTCAAATGCCCCTTTGGCCGGGGAGGGCCAGCCCAATAAATCTCTCCCCGACATGAAAATCTCGGTCCGACAAGTGTTCGGGATCGATTGCGACATGGATGCGCCGGCCTTTTCGAGGCCGGATCTCCATGTGCCCGACATTGACCCCGACTATATCTTCGACCGCGACACGACGCTGGCCGTCCTCGCCGGCTTCGCCAAAAACCGCCGGGTGATGATCACCGGCTTTCACGGCACCGGCAAATCGACGCATATCGAGCAGGTCGCAGCGCGGCTCAACTGGCCTTGCGTGCGGATCAATCTCGACAGCCATGTCTCGCGCGTCGACCTTGTGGGCAAGGATGCGATCGTCTTGCGCGACGGCAAGCAGGTGACCGAATTCCGCGACGGCATATTGCCCTGGGCGCTGCAGAGCAATGTCGCGCTCTGCTTCGACGAATATGACGCCGGCCGTCCCGATGTGATGTTCGTGATCCAACGCGTGCTGGAAGTCTCCGGCCGGCTCACTCTGCTCGATCAGAACCGGGTGATCAAGCCGCATCCCGCCTTTCGGCTGTTCGCTACCGCCAATACGATTGGGCTTGGCGATACATCCGGCCTCTATCACGGCACGCAGCAGATCAATCAGGGCCAGATGGACCGCTGGTCGATCGTCGCGACCTTGAACTATCTGCCGCATGACAAGGAAGTCGGGATCGTCCTCGCCAAGGCGAAATCCTATCAGGCGACGAAGGAGGGCCGCGACACGATCAATAAAATGGTTCGCGTCGCCGATCTCACCCGCAGTGCCTTCATGGCCGGCGATCTGTCGACGGTGATGAGCCCGCGCACCGTGATCACCTGGGCCGAGAATGCCGAGATCTTCCATGATCTCGGCTTTGCCTTCCGGCTCACCTTCCTCAACAAATGCGATGAATTGGAGCGCAATCTCGTCGCCGAATTCTATCAGCGCTGCTTCGGCCAGGATCTGCCGGAAAGCGCCGTCAATGTGGTGTTGAGCTGAAAGCTTGGCCGCGGCTTGCTGCGGCTTTATGGGACAGGCCGTGACCGGTTCGAATCAAAAGCCGTCGTCGAGGGCGGAAGCGCCGCAGGAGCCGTTCAAGCGGGCGGTTGCCGGCTGCATGCGGGCGCTCGCCCATATGCCGGATCTCGAGGTCGCTTATGCAGCGGAAAAGCCCAATCTCAGCCGCAGCGGCGGCGTGGCCAAGGCGCGCCTGCCGGAGCCGCCGCGCAAGCTCGATCGGCGCGAGGCCGCGGTCTTGCGCGGCCATGCCGATTCCATGGCCTTGCGGCTTGCCTGCCATGATGTCGATCTGCATCGGCGGATGATGCCGCAGGCGGCGAATGCGCGCGCCATTTTCGAAGCGGTGGAACAGGCCCGCGTCGAGGCGATCGGTGCGCAGCGCATGCAGGGTGTCGCGCAAAATCTCGACGCCATGCTCGACGATCGCTGTCAGCGCGCACATCTCAGCGAGGTCAAGGAGCGCTCCGAAGCGCCGCTCGAAGACGCTTTGGCTTTCATCGTCCGTGAACGCCTGACCGGATTGAAGCCGCCGAAACATGCGCAAAAGCTCGCCGATCTCTGGCGGCCCTGGATCGAGGAGAAGGCGGGGCGCGATCTCGACCGGCTCGTTGCCGATGTCGACAATCAGCGCAATTTCGGCCACTCGGTCCATAGGCTCCTTGCCGCGCTCGACATGGCGGAGGACATGGAGCTCGACCAGTCCTCCGAGGAGCCGGAGCCAGGCGACGACAATTCGGCGGTCGGCGAGGACGGCGAGACTCTTCAGAGCGATCCGGACGAGGCGGGCGAGGCCAGCCGGACGGAAAGAGCCGAATCCTCAGCCGAGGCTGCCGACGAGGATATGACGGAGGCGGGCGAGGCTCCGACCGGCGAATTTGACGAGGAAGAGGGTGATTTTTCGGAAGGCGACCAGCCATCCGAGGCGCGGCGGCCGGCTGGCGCCGGACGGGCCGAGCAACGCGGCCCGGATTACAAGGCCTATTCGAGGCGCTATGACGAGATCGTCGCCGCGGAGGATCTTTGCGAGCCGGAAGAGCTCGAAAGATTGCGCGCCTATCTCGACAAGCAATTGAATAATCTGTCCTCGATCGTCGCCCGCCTCGCCAATCGGCTGCAACGCCGGCTGATGGCGCAGCAGAACCGCTCCTGGGAATTCGACCTCGAGGAAGGCATGCTCGATCCGGCACGGCTCTCTCGCGTCGTCGTCGATCCGCAGCAGCCTTTGTCCTTCAAGCGCGAGAAAGACACGGATTTCCGCGACACGGTCGTGACCCTGCTGCTCGACAATTCAGGCTCGATGCGCGGCCGGCCGATCACGGTTGCGGCGACCTGCGCCGATATCTTGGCCCGCACCTTGGAGCGCTGCGGCGTCAAGGTCGAGATTCTGGGCTTCACCACACGCGCCTGGAAAGGCGGCCAGGCGCGCGAGGCCTGGCTCCAGGCGGGCAAGCCGCAGGCGCCCGGACGCCTCAATGATCTGCGCCACATCATCTACAAGGCAGCCGACGCTCCCTGGCGGCGGGCGCGAAAAAATCTCGGCCTGATGATGCGCGAAGGGCTTTTGAAGGAGAATATCGACGGCGAGGCGCTCGAATGGGCCTATCGCCGCCTGCTCGGCCGGCCGGAGCAGCGGCGCATCCTCATGATGATCTCGGATGGCGCGCCGGTCGATGATTCGACGCTCTCAGTCAATCCCGGCAATTATCTCGAGCGCCATTTGCGCCATATGATCGAAGAGATCGAGACCCGCTCGCCGATCGAATTGATCGCGATCGGCATCGGCCATGATGTGACGCGCTATTACCGCCGCGCCGTCACCATCGTCGATGCGGAAGAACTTGGCGGGGCGATGACCGAAAAGCTCGCGGAGCTGTTCGATGAAAAGGCCGTGCCGGCGGCAATGGCCAAAGCTGCGGCAGGCCAGAATGGCCGCCCCGCCGGCCGGCGGCTGCATTAGTCAGCGGTCCTACAGCCGTCATGGCCGGGCTTGTCCCGGCCATCCACGCCAATCATGATGGAAACGAAACTGTCCTGCATCAAGCCAAGTTGATGCCGCATGGATGGCCGGGCAGACCGGGCCATGGACGCGCGATCGCAAGGCTCAGGCGCTCGCCTGCTGCTTCTTCAGAATTTCGCGCTTGAGCGTCAGAGCGCCCGGCGACAGTTCCAAATCCTTCGCCTTGACCAGAAAAGCATCGAGGCCGCCGCGATGTTCGACCGAGCGCAGCGCATGCGCGGTGATGCGCAGCCGCACGGCTCGGTTCAATGCCTCGGAGAGCAGGGTGACATGGCAGAGATTGGGCAGGAACCGCGTCTTCGTCTTGCGATTCGAATGGCTGACCAGATTGCCGGTCTGCACCGCCTTGCCGGTCAATTCGCAACGGCGTGACATAGGTTTACCTTTCAAGCATAAATAGACAGCCCGGCCGATGCGGCCGGGCGAAAACGGAAGCCCGTTTCCTAAGCGACGGCAGCGAGCGCGTCAAGCGGGAACCCTCTCCCTGTGGGAGAGGGTGGTCGGCGAAGCCGACCGGGTGAGGGGTTGCGATCTTGCAAATCCGGCGGGATCGTAAGCCCTCATCCGGCTTGCTTCGCAAGCCACCTTCTCCCAGTGGGAGAAGGTTACGCGGCCCTCATCGGCTCACAGCCACGGCCGCTCAGCCTTTGCTCTCTCCTCGAAGCTCGCGATCTTGTCGGCCTTCTCCAAGGTCAGCCCGATATCGTCGAGCCCTTCCATCAGGCAATGTTTGCGGAACGGATCGATGTCGAATTTCACCACGCCGCCGTCGGGGCCGCGGATTTCTTGGGCATTAAGATCGATCGAGAGCGTCGCATTGGAACCGCGCTTGGCATCATCCATGAGCTTGGCCAGATCCTCGCGCGACACCTTGATCGGCAGAATGCCGTTCTTGAAGCAATTATTGTAGAAAATATCGGCAAAGCTCGTCGAGATCACGCAGCGTATGCCGAAATCGAGCAGGGCCCAAGGCGCATGTTCGCGCGATGAGCCGCAGCCGAAATTATCCTCCGCAACGAGGATCTTCGCCTTGCGATAGGCCGGCTTGTTCAAGATGAAATCCGGATTTTCCGATCCGTCTTCCTTGAAGCGCAGTTCGGCGAAGAGGCCGCTGCCGAGGCCGGTGCGCTTGATCGTCTTCAAATATTGTTTTGGGATGATCATGTCGGTGTCGACATTGGTCATTTCGAGCGGCGCTGCGACACCGGTGAGCGTGGTGAATTTGTCCATGGCAGCGGGATTTCCGATCCTCGGCGAGGAATGATGGTTTCTTTGGATTTCGTGGGGATGCCTTAAATAGCGGCAATCTTCATCAAGGCCAAGGGCGCGCTGTCGAGATAAAAAGCGGCGGCCCCGCGGCGCTGGGCTCGGCGGGGCCTTTTGTTCTTCGTCTTGCGAAGAATTTCCATATATGTGGAGTTTTTCTCGAAACCTTCGGCGCTTGGCCTTTGCACCTGCGGTTTCGCGCAGCTTTCAAATTGTCGGCGGCCCGCGAAATAGACTGAGCGCTTCAGCCTAATTCCCAGACCGTGACCGTGGTCCATGCCACGGTCCGCATTCCTGACCCGGTGGCGTCATGCTCCTGCCTATGCTGCAACGTCTACGTTAACCGCTCGCCGTCATGGCCTCCGAGCCGGGCGGCGCTGCCTGCAGGGCGGAGACGCCATTCGGCATCCGGGCCGTGCAAAGTGCGGACAATCATCATCTTTTGCCTGACCCGATCAGGAGTCAATAAGTTTCATTGTCACGCGGCGCGGTTTTCGATCGCTTCTATATCGGCGTCGGAAAGGCCGAAATGATGGCCGATCTCATGCACGAGGACATGGGTGACGACCGCGCCGAGCGCCTCGTCGCTCTCCGCCCAATAATCGAGAATCGGGCGCCGATAGAGCCAGACCATATTGGGGGCCTGGCCGGAATCCGGAACAGGCCCCGCTTGCGCGAGGCCATTGCCGCGAAAGAGGCCAAGAAGATCGAACTCCGTCTCGCAATCCATTTCATCGAGGATCTCGTCGTCGGGAAAATCCTCGACCTGAATCACCAGTCCTTCGCAAAGCTTGCGAAATGTTTCCGGCAGATCGGCGAAACTCGCATCGGCGATGCGCTCGAGATCGGTCAGCGAAGGGGGCAGAAGCGCAGCCCAATCCTGGCTTGGCGTCGACATGGGATTCTCCTGGCAGATGTTGGGTGTTGGGCAAGCCGCCCGATCCGATCGTTGGCTTCCTATAACATGCCGGATCAATTTGCGCTGACAAGTTGCGGATTGCTCTTAATGATCGGGCCGGTCGCGCCGGCGCAGCCGGATATAAAGCGCGCCGGCGCCGCCATGCGGCCGCGCCGCTTCCTCGAAGCCGACCACCAAGCTGCGCCAGTCCGGCGCCCGTAGCCAAAGCGGCACGCTGCGCCGCAAGACGCCGCCACCATAATCCTCGGCGGCGCGGCCCTCGCCTTTGCCGGTCACGACGAGCACGAGTTTCGCGCCATTGCCTTGCGCGCGCAGCAGGAACCGGTGTAAGGCGGCATGCGCTTCGCGCTGATGCAGACCGTGCAGATCGATCGCCGCATCGACCGCGACTTGGCCGCGCGTCAGCCGCTGCTTGAGGCGCCGATCGAGCGGCGCAAGGCGCGGCAATTGTGCCCCGCGCGGTGGCGGTGGCGGCATTTGCTGCGCAACAGGGGTGGTCGCCGGCGCCCCTGCCGTCTGTTCGGGCACAGGGCTCGCAGGCGTGGGCAGCACGCTCTCCGGTCGCGGCGTCACGCTTTTCGTGATGGTCCGCCAAAGCGCGATTTCGTCATCGGTGAGGTGGCGCAGGCGGCGGCGGGCCGGCGGCGCAGCATCCTTCATCACTCTCCGACCTCCCCATAGTGCGCGCGTGGCAGCAGGACGATAAATTCGCAACCATGCCTGATGCTGCCGGCACGCTCTCCCGCCTCAGCACCGCTGCCGAAGAAAATATCGGCGCGCGCCGGCCCGAGGATGGCGGAGCCCGTGTCGCCTGCGATCATCAGCCGGCGAAACGGCGTCGGCATTGCGCTCTCCCAAGGCAGCTCGGCCGCGAGCCAAAACGGCAGACCATAGGACCAAATGCTGCGATCGACGGCGATGGAGCGCAAAGGCGAGAGGCCGAGGCCGGCGCCGCCAATCGGCCCTTCCACATCTGCGAGATCGGCTTTTTGCGCAAAAAATACATAGGATTTGTTGCGCAGCATAAGCCCACCGCCCGCCTCGCCCGGACCTTGTCCGCGCGCCCTGATCCAGCCTTTCACCTGCGCGAGGCCCATGTCGTCGGCCGGGATTTCTCCGGCCTCGACCAGAAGCCGGCCGATCGATGTGTAAGGATGGCCGTTGCGGCCGGCATAGGCGAGGCGGAGCTGGCGCCCGTCGGGCAAGGTCACGCGGACCGAACCCTGAACCTGGGCGAAAAAAACTTCGACCGGGTCGGCGAGCCAGACGAGAGGCTTTGCATGCTCTACGATCGCACCGCTTTCGATCGCGGCGCGATCCGGATAGACGCCATAGCTGCCGCCGGGCAGAGCGCGAGCGGCGCTTAAGGCCGGATCGAGCCCCGGCAATGTCTCGCCCAGTGCCAAGGTCACGAGATCGTCCGGCCGGCTCAAGATCGGCGTGCGGAATTCATCCGTTTGAGTCAGAGATCCCGCGACGACGGGTTCGTAATAGCCGGTGACGAAACCTTCTGCCGGTCCTAACTCTCCCGCGGGCAAGACACGATGAGGCACAAAATGATCTTCGAAGAAGCGCTGCGCTGCCGCCCGCGTTTGTGCCGGGTCTTCGAGCGCAAGGCGGCAGACGGCGCGGAGCGCCTTGGCGGCAGGCAAAGCCTGCCGCAGCACCGGCTGATCGCTTAAGATCGCGGCCGCATGCCGGGCAAAAAGCGCAAAACCCGCGCGATGATCATCACCGGCGAAGCCGGTGAGATCGGCAAAGCCCAGCGGCAGCAAGACCGCGTCCAGCGCAGCGGCAGCAGAAAGCGTCACGCTCACCCGCTCGGCCTCCGCTTTGCCCGGCATAGCGATCACCACCGTCAGGCCGATTTAATGGGCAGTCTGGGTGGCGATCAGCTTCCAATTCGGATCGCGCGATTGGCTATCGCGGGCAAAGGTCCAGATGTCGATCATATCGACCGGACGTTCCGCATTGCCTTCGATGACGGCGCCCGCGGCATTCTCCGTCGCGCTGACGAGTTTGGAGGTAAAGCGCATGGTGATCTGCGCTGTCTTATTGCGCAGGCTCGCCTCTTCGACGCCGACCTTGTCGATCGAGAGGACGGTCGTTTTCATCGTTTCGCCGCGGCTTTCGCGGGCAGCGATGGCGGCGACGAAACTCTCATAAACGTCCTGGGCAAGAAGATTGTGGAGCGTCTGTCGATCGCCGGCGGCAAAGGCCGTGACGATCATCTCATAAGCCATTTTGGCACCGGCGACGAAATTCTCTATAGCAAAGCTCGGATCGATGCTCGCAATGGCGTCGAGGCCGGCGGCGACCTTCGAGCCCATTTCGGCATAGTCCTTCCATCGGTCCAAAGCCGGCGGCGCGGCGGCGCGGGCGGGTCCAGCCATGGGTCCTGCTATGGGTCCTGCTATGGCTCCTGGTCGCGCCTCTTGCGCGGCGCCAGGCAGAGGCACGACCTTATTGTCGTTATTGTCATTCGTTCCGCTCGTGCGCCTGAAAAAAACATTGCCGGGCGGTTGCTGCTTCTCATTGCCGGTGCGAGAGCCGAGCACGGAGCGCAGCTTCCACAAGACGAAGATTGCGAGAAGCGCGAAGATGATCGTCGAGGCGTCGAGCGGGTCGTGCATGAAGATCTCGTAAAATCTCGGGTTCCGGGCGCAAACCAACGCCCTGTTTAACATATATGCAGGCGCTGCGGGAGTGCAGGCCGCTTGCTTGGCGATCGGCTGGCCTAGCCTGCCGATCCGTGCAATCGATAAAATCAGCCCTATATCAGATAATATGAGATCTCCTCGAAAAACTTGAGGTTTCAGCTAGCGGAAGAGCCGGAGCATCAGGCCATTAGCAGGCTTGAGCGTTGGCTGGGATGAAGAACGATGCCGCTCATCATGGTGTTTTTTACTGGCTTGGGTCTATGGCTCTTCGGCGAATTCGTGGCTTTCAGCCTCGTTGCGCAAGCGATCGGCCTTGATGGCGCGATTGTCGCCACGCTTGTCACGAGCCTCGCCGGTGCCTTGCTTCTGCATCGCCTGGGGGCGGCGGCGCGGCAAAATCTTCTCGGCATGCTGAACGCGCACGGCGAGCCTGGCTGGTTGGTGCCCGAGCGCTTGGGCGCGGGACTTTCTGCCGGTTTCGGCGCGGTCCTTCTCATACTGCCGGGCTTTCTGTCGGACAGTGTCGGGCTTCTGCTCATTGCGCGGGCCGCGGGGGCTTGGTGGACTCCGGCTTGGCGCACTTCCGGAAATCGGCCGCGCGGCAAGGCCGACAAGGTCGTCGAGCTCTCGCCGCAAGAATGGCGGCATATCGACGAGACCGAGCGCCGCTGATCTTTCGCGCTGCGCATTCCAAAAAAGCCGAACTCGGGCCCAGGTTCGGTTCGCGGCTCATCAGCTCGTCTCTGGCGGCTTGTTCGCGGCAATCATCCATGCTACCCGGCAGCAATAAAATTCCGCCGGGCAGATTTCGCCCGCGTTCGACAGGAGTGACGACATGGCCAATGGGAACGGCGGCGAGGCGACCGATAATTTGCCTGCCCTCAATGCCATGGTGCAATATACGAAGGATTTCTCTTTCGAAAATCCGAATGCGCCGCGCTCCCTCGGGCCGCAATCCAAGGCGCCGAACATAGCCATTCAAGTGAATGTCAATGTGCGCCAGATGGCCGAGACGGATTTCGAGGTCGAGCTGCTGCTCGAAGGCTCGGCCGGCGAAGGCACCGACACTCTGTTCAAATTCGAGCTGAATTACGCCGGCCTGTTCCGGCTTTTGAACATTCCGCAAAACGAGATGCATCCGATCGTCATGATCGAATGTCCGCGGCTTCTCTTTCCCTTCGCGCGGCAGATCGTGGCCGAGGCCGTGCGCAGCGGCGGTTTTCCGCCGCTCTATATCGATCCGATCGATTTCGCCGGCCTCTACCGCCGCCGGCTCGAGGAAATGGCCACCCAGCAAGGCGAAGGCGCACCCATAGCAACGGCTTGACGCGGCGCCTTCTTCCGCCCGCTGTGCGGCAGACGCCGCGCCGCGTGACGACACGCACTTGTCGAAAGACTGGAGCAGGTCTATCCTTTTTCTGCCAAGGGGTGCTGCCGAGCTTTCGGCGGCTGAGATTACACCCTTTGAACCTGAGTCTGGGTAATGCCAGCGCAGGGACCGGCAGCACGACAGGGGCGATCGGCCCATACGCAGTCGTCATCCGCGTACCTTGCGCCATAAATAGCGGTGGAGGCGCGAGATGAACATTCTGCAGAAGCCCGAGAGCCTCGTTCCTCGCAGCGTCACCTGCGGTCCCCTTCCCGGTGCGCGTAAAATCTATCATCAGCCGCAGGGCTGCCCGGACATAAAAGTTCCGTTCCGCGAGATCGCGCTCGATCCTTCTGCCGGCGAGCCGCCGGTGCGCGTCTATGATGCCTCCGGCCCCTATACGGAAGAGGCGGCGCAGATCGATCTCGCCGCCGGCCTGCCGCGCCTGCGCGAGCCCTGGCTAGCGAAACGCGACGGTTTCGAATCCTATGCCGGACGCGACATTCGGCCGGAAGACAATGGCCATATTAGCGAGGACAAGCTGGTGCCGCTCTGTCCGGCGGTGCGGGCGCCGCGGCGCGGGCGCGACGGGACGCTGGTCACCCAATATGAATTTGCCCGCGCCGGCATCATCACCGAGGAGATGATTTTCGTCGCCGCCCGCGAAAATCTCGGCCGCGAGAAGATGCTGGAAGATGCGCAAGCGCGTCTCGCCGACGGCGAAAGTTTTGGCGCTTCGATCCCTGCCTTCGTGACGCCAGAGTTCGTGCGCGAAGAAATCGCCCGCGGCCGTGCCATCATTCCAGCGAACATCAATCATGCCGAGTTGGAGCCGATGATCATCGGCCGCAATTTTTTGGTGAAGATCAATGCCAATATCGGCAATTCGGCCGTCACCTCTTCGGTTGCCGAAGAGGTCGACAAAATGGTCTGGGCGATCCGCTGGGGCGCCGATACGGTGATGGATCTCTCGACGGGCCGCAACATCCACAATATCCGCGATTGGATCATCCGCAATGCGCCCGTGCCGATCGGCACAGTGCCGATCTATCAGGCGCTCGAAAAGGTCGAGGGCGATCCGATCAAGCTGACGTGGGAAATCTTCCGCGACACTTTGATCGAGCAGGCCGAGCAGGGCGTCGATTATTTCACCATTCATGCCGGCGTGCGCCTCGCGCATGTGCCGCTGACCGCGAAGCGCACCACGGGCATCGTCTCGCGCGGCGGCTCGATCATGGCGCGCTGGTGCCTCGCCCATCATCGCGAGAGCTTCCTCTACGAGCATTTCGAAGAGATCTGCGACATCATGCGGGCTTATGACATTTCCTTCTCGCTTGGCGACGGTCTGCGGCCGGGCTCGATCGCCGATGCCAATGACCGCGCCCAATTCGCCGAGCTCGAAACGCTCGGCGAGCTCACCAAGATCGCCTGGAGGAAAGGCTGCCAGGTGATGATCGAAGGCCCCGGCCATGTGCCGATGCATAAGATCAAGGTGAATATGGAAAAGCAGCTGAAGGAATGCGACGAGGCGCCCTTCTATACGCTCGGCCCGCTCACCACCGATATTGCGCCGGGCTATGATCACATCACCTCGGGGATCGGCGCCGCGATGATCGGCTGGTTCGGCTGCGCCATGCTCTGCTATGTCACGCCGAAGGAACATCTCGGCCTGCCCGACCGCGATGATGTGAAGGTGGGCGTCATCACCTATCGGATCGCGGCGCATGCCGCCGATCTCGCCAAGGGCCATCCGGCGGCGCAGATCAGGGATGATGCGGTGTCGCGCGCCCGGTTCGATTTCCGCTGGCAGGATCAGTTCAATCTCGGCCTCGATCCGGAGACGGCGGCGCAATTCCATGACGAGACCTTGCCGAAGGAGGCGCATAAGGTCGCGCATTTCTGCTCCATGTGCGGACCGCAGTTCTGCTCGATGAGGATCAGCCAGGATTTGCGTGTGGAAGCCGCCGAGATCGCCGAGCGGGAAAAAGGCATGGCGGAGATGTCGGAAAAATTCCGGCAGATGGGGAGTGAGGTGTATGTTGAGACGGTGAAGGTGAAAGAAAGTAATAAGATACTCTAGAAAGGCGGCTTGGGGTGGAAAAGCGCAGGCGATTCGTTGGAGCGAAACTTTCGATATTCGCCGTGTGCCTCGCGATAGCGGCGGCGTTTCAACAATCCGCGATCGCAAGCGATGTATGCAACTGCAAAGGCTATGCGGGTCCCGGAGGGCCTTGTTACGCGGGTCCCGGAGGGCCTGCTTATAATGGCCCAGGCGGACCAGCGTACGACGGGCCTGGAGGTCCATGTTATGCGGGTCCAGGCGGGCCAGCTTACGAAGGACCGGGAGGCCAAGCGTACCCTGGGCCTGGAGGTCCGATGTATCGCGGACCTGGTGGACCGGCCTATGATGGTCCTGGCGGGCCGGCGTATTCCGGTCCAGGCGGGGCATGCTATGCCGGACCCGGTGGTCCCTGTTATTCGGGACCTGGTGGCATGGCCGAAGACTGCCCTAATGTCTGCCGATAGAGTAGCCCCATCTCATAGCTGGACATGGCACGGCCTTAAGAGTTTTTTTGATTGCGATCGATGACGAAATTTATGAGCGACTGGAGTCCCACTACCGTCATCTCAATTTATGCGGCCATAATTTCTACGGTGGCCATTTCCATACAAGTTCGAAATTACTTTGCATCAGGTGTTCGTCTACATCTTTCCCTTATCCCCAACGGCGTCACGATCGGAGCCGGTCCGGAATCGGATGAAGACGGCTTAATTATTCTGACAGTGACTAACCGAGGAACTGCTCCGACGATGATAACCAGAATGGTTGTTTTGGAGTTCACGTCCTCTTGGCAGAGGCTACGGCTACGGCCGAAGCAAAGCGCGATTATTCCTAACCCACAGCTCAAAGGTTATCCGCCCAACACGCCTTCTGAACTCGCGCCTGCGAAGAATTGGACGGGCGTGATCCGCACCAAGCGGCCTGACGTTCCTAATTTCACAACGGGTAATTGGTACGCTGGCGTATACGTCAGTACACGCAACCAGCCCTATTTGAAGCGTATTCCAAAACGTGCGGCCCGCAATTCTGCTCGATGAAGATCAGCCAGGATCTGCGTGCGGAGGCCGCCGAGATCGCCGAACGCGAAAAAGGCATGGCGGAAAAAAGCGCGGAGTTTTTGGAAAAGGGCGGGAAGCTTTATGTGTGAGTGATCTGAGGCGGCATTTGGCAAGTAGCTGTCCAAATGCTCCGACCGCCGTTTGGTCGTCAAACTCTGGTCAGGTGCCGTAATGGAAGGGTGGCCGATCGGCCTTTGATCGCGACGTTCTAGCATAGAGGCGTCGAGTGGATCGCAGAACGATTGGGGGCCGCTCAGCACGATCTGATGCAGGTCAATGCGATGCCCGGCTATTGAACAAAACTGCACCGTCCATGGGATTGTTGCGCGACTATCCCGGTGCGGAGAAGGCCTTGTAAGGAATCCTCGGCGCAAGCTCCATATGGCTTAGATATACGGAGCTCGCGAAGCGGCGAGTTGAGAAAGCGGTTTTGGACCTCGAACTGACGACGATAAAACGATGACTCATCGTTAGACGTTCTACATATTGCGTCTGCTGTTAAGTCTAAATCAATGACTTGTCCTTATGACAATCACGGCCATGGCTTCGCTAAACGGTTGACATGGACGCTTCGGACGCATAACTGATGAGCCATCCAAAACATTCTTTCCTATCTGCTCTTGCCACGAATCAAATTCAGGATTCTTCTGGAAGAGCCAAAGGAATATCGCCCACATTAGGTCATGTCATGAAAGCTATTCGCCGTTTTTTGGGCGGCCGTGCGCCGTCGCCCTATGGAAAAACAGTGACAGTGTACACGCTGCCCAACGGCAAAATTCTTCGGTCCGTTAATAAGAGAACTCTTTCTGGTGCCCTAGAAAGAAGCGACGCGTTTTTGCGGAGAGAAAGTGCCAATATTCGCAAAGAGGTCGATAACGAGATCTCAAGGTGAGTGAGGGTAATGTTAGCCCGACGTCGAACGACGGCCGCCCAGTTTCCGCTGATTACAATACAATTTTTGAAAAGCTAGTTGGCGATCCAGAAGAAGAAAATCTGGAGGGATATATCTCGTATGTCTATTACAAACAAACTAAGCGCGAATGGGTTCTAAAATTTCAGCAAAAGAATGGAAGGAAGCCGAACGACAAAGAATTGCAGGATTATGTTGAGACGTGGACCGAGTCGAGCTTGAGCGCATATCAGAAAAAAGCAGAGCAAGCGCTGATCGAATTTATCACATATATTATCGATAATGAGCGTCCTAAGATTTTGAGGGAGGCATTGCAGCATCGGTCTTTTGTTAGAGATGCTAGCGTGGCGTTTGTTGGTGCTTTTTTGTATACCGTATTTCTGATTGCCGTGACTTTAGCCTTGAAATTCGCTGATATTGATCTGGTCACAATCATGCAGAAGATATTCGCCCATTAAACGCTCAGGAGGTTTTTCCAGCGCCCCATCCGTTACCCAGCGCGCGTAACTGGACGGGCTAGGGGCGCGATGAGCCTGACGGGAATTTCAACAGCCGCGCCCTCGATGGCGGCACAGGTCGGGCCACAGCGACGGTGGACCTGCCGTCAGCTCCGCAAAACTACGTAAGGGATCGGCCGGGATTTTCTGCGCCGCAACATGGCCCTAGACCCTCGCGGTTTGACCAACGAGGGTCCCATGGTAGAAAAAACGCAAGAAAAGAGCACCGGCGGCAGCCCCGGCAAAGTCGTGATCGACGTCCGTTTCCATCCGAGCGGCCTCGTCAATATGATCAACCATCGCCCGGCGAATATGGAGCCGCAGGACTGGTTCGATTTTCTCTGCAGAAACACCAGCAATTATCGCCCCTATGCCGGCGGGCGGGGCACATTCGCGATTCCGAAGGACAAGTTCGAAGAGCTCTGCGCGCTCGATGAAGCGGCGGAGTGAAGCGACGCTTGTGAAGCCACTGCGTCATGGCCGGGCTCGACCCGGCCATCCAGGCCCAGACGATGCCTTGCTGGCTTCAAAGATATGGCGACAGGTAAGATGCAGCGCAGACCAAACCGCTCTGCATTGCGCCAGATCGAGTCGCCTGGATGGCCGGGCAGACCGGGCCATGACGTCCGGCATCAGTCCCAAGTCTATGATCTGAATCGCGAGCGCGGCACGTCGACGCCGACGCTGTCCCATTCGGCCTCGCAGGCGCTAAAACTTTGGATGAAGGGAAAGCCGCTCTGCGGAAAAAATTGCCGCCGCGTCAGATCGACCACGTCGGCGCCGATTTTCACGACGAAATGGATCCAGAAGGATTGGACGCTGAGCGCCAGCCAGCGTGCATCCGCCTCCGGAGCCTCGGTCTTGAGGCCGTGACAGCGCATCACCTCTGCGGAAAAGCCATGGCAGAGGAGATCGTCGGAGAGCTTGATCGAGGTCTCACGGCAGAGATTATAGGTCTCGCCAATCTTTGCCGCACGGGCGAGAATGATTTCTCTTTCGCCAGGGCCAATGCCGGAAATATAGGCATGATCAGGTGCGCGAAGACCCATGCGGGCGCTCCCTTGCAGCAGGCGGGAGCGCGTCGCATCTCTCAGTCGCCGGCGCCTGATGATGAACGGCCGGTGATGCGCACTTTCTAGCATATATTGCGCCGCGGGCCGAGGCCTCTTGCTGCTTGCGGCACGCATGATCGAGCTGCAATCGCCTCCCACCAATCAACACCCGTCTCGCACTCCGCGACGAGACACAGGCTCATCGCATTCCGCGAGGCTCGCTCCGCGACAATGCTACAGCCTGGTGACAGCGCACAAACTTGACTTTGCCGGCGCATTGCCCCACATGCTCTGTTAGATCTCCCGGGATCGCGCGACGCGCTCATTGAATTGGCGTGTCATCCGGGGACATTCTCCCATCAATCTCCGTTAGCTCCAGTTGCGCGTGGAAGGCGGTAACGCTCCCTGGCGGTTCGCGTGCCATTTTGGCCGCTGCCCCTGGCGCATATGGAACAGCTATTCTCGTGACCAATCTGTCATTTTCCGAGCTCGGACTCTGCGAGCCGATCTGCCGCGCGCTCGCGGTCGAAAACTACACCCATCCCACACCCATCCAGATGCGGGCCATTCCACTTCTCTTGGAGGCGCGCGATCTGCTCGGCATCGCCCAGACGGGAACCGGCAAGACGGCGGCCTTCGCGCTGCCACTTCTGCAGAAGCTCGGCAAGCCGCAGCATCGCGCTGCGCCACGCTCGGTCCATGCGCTGATTCTTGCGCCGACGCGCGAGCTTGCGGTCCAAATCGGCGAAAGCTTTGCGGCCTATGGCCGGCATATGGGCCTGCGTCACACCGTCATTCTCGGCGGCGTGGGACAGTCCCAACAAGTGAAGGCGCTGGCTCGCGGCGTGGATATTCTCATCGCCACGCCGGGGCGGCTTCTCGATCTCGCGCAGCAAGGTCATGTGCGCTTGGACGATGTGAAGCATTTCGTGCTGGACGAAGCCGACCGCATGCTCGACATGGGTTTCATCCGCGATGTGCGCAAGATCGTGGCCATGCTGCCGAAGAAGCGGCAATCGCTTTTGTTTTCCGCGACCATGCCGAATGATGTCGCAAAGCTCGCGGCCGACATGCTGTGTGAGCCCGTGCGCGTCGAAGTGACGCCGCAGGCCGTGACGGTCGATCGCGTCGAGCAACGCGTATTTTTTGTGGCGACGGCAAACAAGCACGCGCTTTTGGTCGATCTCTTGAAGGATCCTGGCTTGGCGCGCGTCATCGTGTTCACGCGCACGAAAAGCCATGCGAATCGTGTCAGCCAGCAGCTCGATCGCGCCGGCATTTCCACCGATGCGATCCATGGCAATAAATCGCAGAATGCAAGACAACGGGCGCTTGAGCGCTTCCGCTCGGGTGAAGCGCGCGTGCTCGTCGCGACTGATATCGCGGCGCGCGGAATCGATGTGGACGGCGTCAGCCATGTCATCAATTTCGAGCTGCCGAATGAACCCGAAAGCTATGTGCACCGCATCGGGCGCACGGCACGCGCCGGCAAATCCGGCATCGCATTCTCGTTCTGCGACGCGTCGGAACGTGGTTTTCTGCGCGATATCGAGAGACTGACAAAGCGGCCCCTCCTCATCGAGGCCGTAAAGCCCGCCGCGGTCGATGCGCCGCAGAAAAGGGAAGAGCGCAAGCCCGATTCGTCCGGCTTCAAGCGCAAGCGGCAATGGCATCGCGGCAAATCCTCGCGGGCTGCCTAAATAACAGCATGCTCGAGATTTTCATCGACGGCGACGCCTGCCCGGTGAAGCCGGAAGTGGAGCGCGTCGCCGCGCGGCACGGCCTGACGGTCTATCTCGTCAGCAATGGGGGAATGCGCCCGAGCGCCAATCCGCTCTTCCGGCACATCATCGTGGCGGAAGGCGTCGACGCAGCGGACGACTGGATCGCCGAACGCATCGCTGAAGGCGACATAGCGATCACCGCCGATATTCCGCTTGCTTCGCGATGCCTGACGAAAGGCGCGCGCGTGCTGAGGCCCACGGGCAAGCCCGTCACAGAAAACGGTATTGGCCTCGCGCTTGGCATGCGCGATTTGCACCGCCATCTGCGCGAGACAAGTGGCATGCAGACCTATAATCCCGCGTTTACGAAACAGGATCGCTCACGTTTCCTGAATGCGCTGGAGAAAGAGATCCAGGCGGTTCGGCGCTCGATGGTAAGCGCTCGAAGCTGATCAGCGGACCGCGTCCTTGACGCACATCAAGGGTTCGTCACGTTATGGAAAATAGAAGGATGGTGCGACCCATTGAGCATGGCCGTTCGTGGCCCGCGCAGGAGGCGGCGTGGAATGAAAAGGAAAACACGGATGCTTAGGCTTCTGGGGTTCATTTTCGCGATTTGCGTTGTAGCTCAGCCAAGCTTCGCTGACGACCGCAGCAGGGTGCTCGGCATCTGGAAGCTGGTCTCTTATGAGGTTGAGACCCAGGCGACGGGTCAGAAGGGGCCGGTGATGGGAGAACATCCGACCGGCTACATTGCTTTCCTGCCGGAAGGGCGAGTGTTCTTTGTACTGACAGGAGAGGCGCGCAAACCCGCGAAGACCGGCCGAGAGCGCGCCAGCCTGCTAAACACGCTGGTCGCTTATTCCGGCACGTATGACGTCGAAGGCGACAAGTGGATCACAAAGGTTGACGTGGCGTGGAATCCGGCGTGGGTCGGCACCAAACAAGTGCGATTCTTCAAAGTGGACGGTGATCGGCTGCAAGTGGTGACACCGTGGCGCGTGATGCCGAATTGGGCAGACAAAGGAATGACGCGGAGCATCGTCATCTTCGAACGCGCTAAATAGACCAACGGTGGATTTCCGCCTCTGGCGCATCTTCGTCATTCAAGGCCGTGGACCGCGCGCGACCCCTTCCTGCCGAACGCGGTTCCATCCCTTTCACCTGTGCTCAATCGCGCAAGATCGTCTATATCCTTGGTGCTAGAGCCGATCCCGATCACGTGGAATCGCATCTTTGGCACATCGGATATATCCGATGTGCTTCGACTATGATCCACATGATCGGGACAAATCAGCTCTATTTCAAAGATCTGCAGCATGTCCTTTATGAGACATCGGGTATACCCGATGTCTAAAGTGTCGGAAAAGTCTGTCAACTTTTCCGGGACATGCTCTAGCGCTCGTCCGAGCCGCGCCGTGCCGAGGACTTCCAATGAACGAAAAGACAGTCCCCGAAAAGACGATCGCGCCCTATGGCACCTGGGTCTCGCCGGTGACGCCGCAAATGATGACCGAGGCGGCGATCGGCCTCTCCGGGCTCGCCGTCGATGGCGAGACTCTGTATTGGCTGGAGAGCCGCCCGGCCGAGGCGGGCCGCACCTGTCTCTGCCGCCGCAGAGCCGATGGCACGATCGCCGATGTCACGCCGCAACCCATCGATGTCGGCAGCCGCGTGCATGAATATGGCGGCGGCGCCTATGCGGTCGCAGGCAGCACGATCATCTTCAGCGAGCGCCGGGACGGCAGCCTCTGGCTGATCGAAGGCGCTGCGCCGCCGCGCCGGATCGCAACGCCGGAAGGCTGCCGCTATGCCGATTTCGAATTCGATGTTTTGCGCCGGCGCGTTCTCGCCATTCGTGAGGATCACCGCGACCGGCCGCCGACCAATCCCAATGCGAGCATCGTCGCTTTGCCGCTCGACGGCGGGGAAGGAATCATCCTCGTCGAAGGGCCGGATTTCTTGAGTTCGCCGCGGCTTTCGCCCGATGGAAAAGCCCTGGCCTGGATCGCCTGGGATCATCCGAACATGCCTTGGGACGCGACGCGGCTTTATCGCGCCGATGTGGCGGTGGACGGCACGCTTGGCCCAGCCAAGCTCATCGCCGGCGACGCGGACGAATCGATCGTGCAGCCGCGCTTTGCCGGTGACGGCAGGCTCTATTTCTCCTCCGATCGGACCGGCTGGTGGAATCTTTATATCGCGCGACAGGACAGTATCGAGGCCGTCGCGCCGATCGAGGCCGAGATCGGTGGCCCGCATTGGGTCTTCGGCCAGCGCTCTTATCATCTCTTGGAGGATGGCCGCATCCTCGCTGCCGTCGTTGCGAATGGCCTGCGCACAGCGGCGGTCATCGCCCAGGGCAGATATGAGGCGCTTGTTGTCGACCAAGCAGTACAAGTATTGGACTGCCCGCTGCCGCTCGGCGACGGGTTCGCGATGATCGCGACGCCCACGCATGAGCCGCCTTCCGTCTCGATCCTCTCCGGCAAGACGGGCGCGATGACAAAAATTCGCGCCGGCACACCGTCCGTGTTGCCCGAGGACTCGATCTCCATCGGTAAGCCGATCATTTTTCCGACGCAGGATACGCTCGGTCATGCCTTTTGGTATCCGCCGAGAAATCGCGATTATGCGGTGCCTGACGGCGAATTGCCGCCGCTCGTCGTGCTCTCGCATGGCGGCCCGACGAGCATGACCACCAATGGCTTTGGCCTGCGCATTCAATGGTGGACGACGCGCGGCTTTGCGGTAGTGGATGTCAATTATGGCGGCTCGACCGGCTTCGGCCGCGCCTATCGCGGCAGGCTCGACGGGCAATGGGGCATTGTCGATGTCGAAGACTGCATCGCCGCGGCGACGCATCTTGCCGACCGCGGCCTCGTCGACCGCAATCGAATCGTCATTCGCGGCGGCAGCGCCGGCGGCTTCACCACGCTCGCGGCCTTGACCTCGTCCGATGTCTTCAAGGCCGGTGCGAGCCTCTATGGCGTTGCCGATCTCATGCTGCTCGCGCGCGACACGCATAAATTCGAATCGCGCTATCTCGATCGGCTCATCGGTCCTTTGCCGGAGAGCGAGGGGCTCTATCGTGCCCGCTCGCCGATCAACCATCTCAACCGCCTCGCCTGCCCGATCATTTTCTTTCAGGGATTGGAAGATAAGACCGTGCCGCCGAACCAAGCCGAGACCATGGTCGCCGCCATGGAAGCGCGCGGCCTGCCGGTCGCCTATTATGCCTTTGCAGGCGAAGGCCACGGCTTTCGCAAGGCCGAGACCCTAAAGCGCGTGCTCGAACTCGAGCTCGATTTTTATGGCCGCGTCTTCGGCTTCGAGGCGCCCAATTTGAGCGAAAGGGTCGTCATCCGTAACAAAGCATGATCCCGAAAAGTTGCAGACTTTTCGGATAAGATCATGCGTTCAGGTGAAAAAGGCGCGCTAAAGCGCTGCAGATTGGAACGATTCCGGCCTTATTGCTTCGCCGGATGAACGAGCCTATGCTTATCGGGCCAAAGTTTGAAGCCCGAGCCATGGGCGATTTGGGAAACCGACGCCGGTCGTAGGGGCGTCAATCGAACGGCGTCAAAAGAGCGACGTAGCCCAAGCGTGGTGAACCACCGGTCAACGAAGACCAGGGCCCCACGCATTCGTTCCCCCATCGATCTCGCCGGACCGCGCGCTCGATTACCTGAGCACACTCGCGGTTTCGCAGGTGAAACTTATTCACGAGATGGAGGAATAAAGCATGACAGCAATCACCGACACGCCTTTCGGCAAATTGGAAGCCGAGGGCCGGCTCCTGAAACCGCAATTGAAGGCCGATACCCATGTCGAAGGCCGCTTCGGCTATCGCGGCGACATTGCCTATGACGGCCCCGAAGTCTTCATCAAGGAAGTCTTCGCCGTCTCCGAAGCCGGCAAGCCGGCGATCGGCTTTCTTTCCGGATCGATCAAGGAATTTGCCAGCCTGCCGAAGCTCATCGAGAGCTTCGGTCCGCTGTTTGATGGCGAAGGCAAATATCTGATCTATGTCGGCGATCTGCCGCGCGGGAGCCGCTGGTACATCCCATTCGGGGATGTGAAGATCTTCATCGTCTTCATCGACGACACATCGGTCTATAATGAATTGATCGACACCTTCTATGTCGACAAGGTGAAGCTCAAAAAATACGACACTTCGGCCAAGCTCGATGCGCTGGCCGATGTCGGATTGAAATATAATTCGGTCTCTGATTATGAAACGATTTCCTATGAGGAAGCGTTAAAGCGCAAGGCTGCTGGTTGAGCCGCGGTCGGCCGGACACCATGTGAGGACATTGTCTTTCGCGACAACAGGCGGTTTGAGAAGGAATGTGATGCCCGCGGCAACCGCGGGCATTGCCGTCATAAGGCCCCCGCGCCATAGTTTCGCCGCAAGCCGATCTGCTCTAGATCAAGACAGAAATCGCCCGGCCGGCATCCTCATCGCAGATCTATGGCAGACTTTGAGACAAGTGCATGAATTCGAAGCTCGACCAATTGAAGTCCATGACCGTCGTCACTGCCGACACCGGCGACATAGAGGCGATCCGCGCCTATAAGCCGGTCGATTGCACGACCAATCCGTCGCTGATCTTCAAGGCCGCGCAAATGGAGGCCTATGCGCCGCTCGTCGAAGAGGCGATCCTCTGGGGTCTCAATCACAATGCGACGGCGAGCCGGATCGCCATGCGGCTTGCGGTGAATTTCGGCGCCGAACTTTCGAAGATCGTGCCCGGCCGCGTCTCGACCGAGGTCGATGCCGATCTCTCTTTCGATGTCGAGGGGACGGTCGCGCAGGCCCGCAGCATCATCGAGGATTATGTCGAGTGCGGCGTGCATCGCGACCGTGTGCTCGTCAAGATCGCCGCGACCTGGGAAGGGATCAAGGCTGCCTCCATCCTGCAGAAGGACGGGATCGACTGCAATCTCACCCTCATCTTCTCGCTGACGCAGGCGGCGGCCTGCGCCGATGCCGGGGCCTTTCTCATCTCGCCCTTCGTCGGCCGCATCCTCGATTGGCATGTGAAGAACGAGGGCAAGACATTTACGGTCGAGACCGATCCGGGCCTCGCCGCGCTGCGGCTGATCTATGCTTATTACAAGGCCTATGACATCAAGACGGTGATCATGGGCGCCTCCTTCCGCAATCAGGGCCAGGTCGAGGCGCTCGCCGGCTGCGACAGTCTCACTATCGCGCCGCCGCTGCTCGATGCGCTGGCGAAAGATTTTGGCGCGCTGCCACGCAAGCTCGAGCCTCAAAGCGCCGCGAAAGATGCGCCGGCTCGCATGTATCTCGACGAGAAGAGCTTTCGCTTCATGCTCAATGAAGATGCTATGGCGACGGAAAAGCTCGCCGAGGGAATCAGGATTTTTTCGCGCGACATGCAGGCGCTGCGCGAGCTCGTGTCGAAGCGGTTACAAATGGCGGCGTAAAATCCTTCCCCTGAAAGGGGAAGGTGTCATGCGAAGCATGACGGATGGGGTTGACCCCACCCGGCCGCTTGCGCGGCCACCCTCCCCGTTCCGGGGAGGGATCGCTCCGAGCCACCCATGCTGGAAAAACTGAGTTTCTAACGTTTCGCATCGTCGAGCAGCTTAGCGAGTAGGCTTACGAAAGCGATGAATTCGAGCGCTCGTTCAGGATCATCTTTTACGAACCCATGCGCGCGGGGATTTCGGAGGCCAGCGACGGCTCCAGCAAACATTTGCATGAAGCCTTTTTGTTCGTCTTTATCAGACTGATTGGCAAGATCGTTGAATTTTAGAATTGGAGAGTTGGGCGAGAAGGCTTTCTCCATGAGAGCGGTGCCATCGAGTTCGAGCCCACTGCGAAGACGAACTAATCCATTGAGGGCTTTCACCGCTGCTTCCACGGCGTTCGAATAATGACCGTCCGAGTATAACTGCGAAGCAGCACGCGAAATTTCGAGATGAAGATCTAGGCCTTGATAGGCCCGAATAACACTACCGATACCTGGTGTAAATTCCCCGACCTTTTCTTGTAGGATTTCAACTGCAGATCGCAGAATAGTCAGGGCCGTTGCAACGGCCGACTTTATATCAGGCAGCCGTGCACGAAAGCTTGTATCCTGCCCTCCAAAGATCACACGATAACAATTTAGTCCGTCGATTTGGTAGCGATTATACTCGATTGAGTTGTGACCATAGATATCGATCAAAGTGTCGTTTATTTTGTTCATATGGCGAAGGAGCGTGTCGTCTCCGGTCTCTTCAGTTAAAATGTTCAAATCGAGGTTGGAAAGCTCATCAATCCGTCTTTGTAGACGCGGGATTGCTTGCCGCATCCGCTCAAGAGAAAGAGACGCAGGCTGAGGATCAGGTTGGGCAGTTGTATTGCGCGCCATCGCAGCAGACTTTCGTTACTGATTTTTTCCAAACGTAACGCTTGAGAACAGGGGAAAACAACTGCTGGGGCGCGGAAAACTCTGGGATCTCTTTAGGAAAAAGCCAAGCCGCACCTTCCATCTGGGAAATGCTGGCCTGAAGCGGCTACGCCGAATAGCCGAAATAGCTCAAGACCAGGCCGATGACGAGGGTCATCACGGCGGCGCCAAAGAAGATTCCCCTGTGCTCCAGAAGCTTGGAGCCGATCGACGCGATCTGTTGCGGTTGGAAAATGGTGACGATGGCACGAATGATGGTCACCCAGCCAATCAGCGTGATGACAAGCCGCCAGTCCAACACCCAGACATTATGAGTGAGCACCAGCGCCAACCCGCCGAGCAGACCCAGCACGCCAGCCAGATACATCAGCACGTGGCTCTCGATGAATTCTTGGTGCAGAACGCGGAAGGCTTGCGGCTTGAACAGGAATGCGATCCCGCCGACAACATAGATCGGCCCCAGGAGCTTGGCGATGAAGATCGATGTCTGCATGTCTGCGCTCCTGTCCTCGTCCTTCGAGACGCGCCTTTCAGGCGCTCCTCAGGGTAAGCGCTCAGAGGCTGGATCAATCAAAAAGCCCTCATGCTGAGGAGCTTGCGCCGGCCGCCCCTCTCCCCGCTAGCGGGGAGAGGTAAGGAGAGGGGCCGGGGGATTTGCCTCGACCCTTCTTAATCTTGTCGAGCAAGACAATGAATTGCGGGGCCACTCACCTTGCCCCCCACCCTAACCCTCTCCCCGCAAGCGGGGAGAGGGGATAATCTCACGCCACCTGTTTCTTCAGCACAATCAGCTTGCGGTTCACCAAAGCTCCGCGATCTGAACTGCGTTCATGCCGCCTTGCGCCAGTTGCAGAGTCGCCCATCAGGGCACCCGGCCTGGAGCCATGAGATGGCGCTACTCATGCGCATCAGTTGGGGCGGTGGCGCTATGCGTCGGTCGCGAAGCTTCGCGCCGGCCACGGCCAGGAGCCAATCTACCGAGCAATGTTACGCGGGTTTCTACCAACCCCTCGCTCGTAACAGCGTAGAAAATCGGCAATGCCAAAAAACACATCAGCGCGAGCGTGGGCGAAATAGCCCAGCCTGTGATGCCGCCCAAAATATACAGGGCCACTCCGAAGAGCGCCCGGTGCCGTTCTTGAGGGAAAAACGTCAGCTCGACATGAGTCTCGAGAAGGTGGGGATTTATGCTGAGAATGTGGAACAAGAACAGCCATGAAAGACACATCAGACATCCAACCGCCGCGTAAAGCACAACGGCCACTGTGGCGTCGACCGGACTTCCATGTTGCAGCGCTGTGGACAAAACCGCCGTAGGAAATGGGATCAGTGCCGAGGTCAGCAGCAGCAAGAGATTTGCCAAATGCAGGCTGCGGCTACAGTAGCGGACGCGCGAAAAAACGGAGCGATGATTGAGCCAAATAATGCCGACGTAAAAGAATGACGCGAGGAAAGCGATGTAATTCGGCCATTGCGCTTGCAGCTTTTGCAACAGGTGGCCGGACTCATAGTCCGGACGCACGATATCCACCACCAAAAGAGTGATCGTAATCGCAAGGACGCCATCGCTGAATGCCTCGAGCCGGTCGGTATCCGATAGCCGTATGTTGGAGACGGAGAGATTCCGATCCGAATCGGTGTTGGAACCTCCGTCTTGCGATGTCCCCTTCATCGTGTGCCGCTCCAGGACTGCTAAAATGCATCCCGCTCTCGCCTTTCACGCCGCCTTCATCTTCGGCGTGATCAGCTTGCGGTTCACCAAGAGTTCAGCGATCTGCACCGCATTGAGCGCCGCGCCCTTGCGCAGATTGTCGGCGACGCACCAGAAATTCAGGCCGTTCTCGACCGTCGCGTCCTCGCGGATACGCGAAATAAAGGTCGCATCTTCGCCCGCGGCGTCATGCGGCGTGATATAGCCGCCCGGCTCATGCTTGTCGATCACGAGACAGCCCGGCGCCTCGCGCAGAATGTTGCGCGCCTCGTCGGCGCTGAGCGGCTTTTCGAATTCGACATTCACCGCTTCGGCATGGCCGATGAAGACCGGCACGCGCACGCAAGTGGCGGTGAGCCTGATCTTCGGATCGAGAATTTTCTTCGTCTCCGCCATCATCTTCCATTCTTCCTTGGTCGAACCGTCTTCCATGAAGACGTCGATCTGCGGAATGACGTTGAAGGCGATGCGCTTCGGGAATTTTTTGGTTTCGACCGCATCGGAGACGAAAATGGCGCGGGTCTGCGCAAAAAGCTCGTCCATCGCCTCCTTGCCGGCGCCGGAGACGGATTGATAGGTCGAGACCACGACGCGCTTGATCTTTGCCACATCATGCAAAGGCTTCAGCGCGACGACGAGTTGCGCCGTCGAGCAATTCGGATTGGCGATGATGTTGCGCTTGGCGAAGCCTTCGATCGCATCGGCATTCACTTCCGGCACGATCAGCGGCACATCGGAATCGTAGCGCCAGGCGGAAGAATTATCGATGACGATACAGCCCTGGCGGGCGATCTTGGGCGAATATTCCTTCGAGACCGTGCCGCCGGCCGACATCAGGCAGAGATCGGTGCCGGAGAAATCATAAGTGTCGAGTACTTTGCATTTGAGGATCTTGTCGCCGAAAGACACTTCCGTCCCGATCGAGCGCGCGGAGGCGATCGCCACCACCTCGTCGACCGGAAATTGACGCTCGGCGAGAATATCGAGCATTTCGCGCCCGACATTGCCTGTGGCGCCGACGACGGCGACTTTGAATCCCATAGGTTTCTCCTCTGCGGCCGGCGGTGATCAAACAAAGGGAGGACCCCGGCGGTGCGCTGTAGATAGGCCAGCGCCGCCGAAGCCGCAATCCTTACTGCGGCACGCCGTCCGCGGCTTTTACGGGGCCATACAGCGACGGGCCTTAGCCCGGAGCGGAACGGAACCCGGAATCCAGCGCAAAGAGTTCGCGGCGGCTGCGGCCGATCTCTCGATCGCCCGCAGCCTGACGCCGGCCGAAATGGCGACGCGTTTCGGCGCTTTCGAAGTGGTCGACATCATCCTCGCGGGGAAAGCGATCGCGCCCGTGCCTTGCCTCGGCTTTCGCGGCGCGGCGCTCGGGGCCAAATTCCGCATCTTGGGGTTTGCCTGCGGCGGCCAGGGACGGCCAATGTCGCGGCCGGCGCTCGCCTGCCTCATCGATCGCCTGGATTTGAACGAGGCGGGCGATGATCGGGATCTGGCGGCTTTCTTTGCCGCGAGCGAATTAAAGCGCACTCCTACCTGCGCCGGCACAGAGCTCGGCCCGACCGCGACTTGCGCCAGCTGGCTCGGCCGGAATGATGCGCCGCCGCCACTCCGAGGCAAAAAACTGCTTTGAACCGCTTCGATTGGACCGTGCCGGCGGCTTTGCAATTCGCCTTGAACGAAAATCAGTCTAAGCTGTTATGTGGCTGAATAAGGAATTCGCTCATGCGCCCAATAGCAACGGTTCTGCCTGCCCTCGGCCTCGCGTTCGCCGCGCTCGCCGTGTTGAATGCTCCGGCGGCGGCAAAGCCGAAGCATCACCACCCGCATCGCCATGTTGCGGTTTATCGTGATTCGCGGCCACCGCTCACCGTTAATAAGCGGAGCTGGCTCGATCCGGGGCCGGTCGTGCCGGTCGGCAAGGAGGAGGCCTATGTGACGCAGAGCACCATCTTCAACCAATCGCCGGATGAGGCCTATTTCCCGAGCCGCTTCCATGAAGATGCGATGCCGCGACCGCTCTATGTGCCGGGCAGCATGTACCCGCTCATCGAATTTGCGACGCCCGGCGCGCCCGATTGAGACGCGGTGCGATCGCCGGCCGCATCCGCGCGATCCCGGTTTTGAAGCATGAACTGATCCCGAAAAGTGTCACAACTTTTCGGGATCACGAGTCTTCGTTTGCCGCATGATCTGATCCAAAAAGCCTGCAACTTTTTGGGATCATGAGTCTTCGCTTGGTGCATGATCTGATCCAAAAAGTCTGCAACTTTTTGGGATCATGCTATTGCGCCGCGACGCCGGTGCCGATCTGGCAGGCGACGCCCGTCCCGCCGAGGCCGCAATAGCCGGCCGGATTCTTGGCCAGATATTGCTGGTGATAGTCTTCCGCATAATAGAAGGGCGGCGCATTGAGGATTTCGGTCGTGATGGGGCCGAAGCCGCGCGCCGCCAGAGCCTCGCCGTAAAGCCGCTTCGACGCTTCCGCCGCAGCCCGCTGGGCGGCGCTGGTGACATAAATCCCCGAGCGATATTGCGTGCCGACATCATTGCCTTGGCGCATGCCCTGGGTCGGATCATGGCTCTCCCAAAAAGTCTTGAGCAGGCTCTCGAAGGGGAGGATCGCCGGATTGAAGGCGACCAGCACCACTTCATTATGGCCCGTGAGGCTCGAGCAGACCTCTTCATAGGTCGGATTGGGCGTCGGCCCGCCGGCATAGCCGCCGGCCGTGACCCATATGCCGTCCCCGAGCTGCCAGAATTTGCGTTCCGCACCCCAGAAACAGCCGAGGCCGAAGACAACAGTCTCGATCCCTTCCGGGAAGGGCGGCTTCAAAGCATGGCCATTGACGAAATGACGCTCGGCGGTCGGCAGCGGCTCCGGCCGGCCGGGCAATGCCTCTTGGGCATTGGGTAGAGTCAGGCGCTTGCGAGGGGAAAACATGGGCCTGTCCTCGGTTGAATGGACTCGGACAGAATGGGGCGGCATGGGCCGTGCGGCAAGCACCGGTTGGCGGTCTTCGCCTGTGCCGGGCGAATTCAGCGGCTCGAATAGCCGATTTTCGGCCGTGGCTTCTGGGCCAGCGCCATGATCAGCGTGCCGAGAATGCCGATGACCAGCCATGTCGGCAAAAGCAGGAGATGGACCATCAAAGGATCCCAAAGGAAGGAATTGAAATGGTCGATCGACGGCTTCAAACCCGCGACCTTGTCCGGGGCCAGCCAGGCGATCGTCTTGCCGAGCGGCGTCAGCGAGAGCATGCCGCCGGCTATGCTGCGGGTTCCGTCGATCACCAGAGCGGCGAAAGCGCCGGCGAGAAGAAAAACGCCGACCGTGCGGAAGAAGAAGCGGAACATGGCGGCCCGGAGTCCGATCGAGACGGGGCTGTTCCATAGGCTGCTAACGGGCCTCTGTCCATGTGTGTCCCATGGTGCGTCCCGATGTGCCCTCCACGGCTTGCGCTCGGCCTTCGCCTGACTATAGTGGCGCGCCTCACGAGGCCTTAGATCGCCGGGCTGCCCGGAATCGATGGGCGCCGTCGCCAGACCGGCCGCGCCTCGCGAATGAATGGACGTCCGGAGGGGTGGCCGAGTGGTTGAAGGCGCACGCCTGGAAAGTGTGTATAGGGGAAACCCTATCGCGGGTTCGAATCCCGCTCCCTCCGCCATCCTGCTTCGCGCGCCGCGCTTCGCAGGATTGAAAGCCTCGTAGCAGCGAAGCAGGATGCCCTTCGAAGCTTCAGCGAAGAAGGGATGCCTTGCATTACGTCTATCTTATCGAGAGCATGGCTGCTGTCAGCGAAGGCTATGTCGGGGTAACCAGCGGTCTTAAAAATCGTCTTCGAGATCACAATGCTGGCAAGTCTCTACATACGTCGAAGTTCAGGCCGTGGCGTCTCGTCACCTCCATTGCGTTCTCCAACCGGACGAATGGCGAATCCTTTGAACGCTATCTCAAATGCGGCTCTCTCCGCCAGCCGCCAATCACCGCACGAGCATCGAGGACGCCATCTGAGTGCCGAGTCCGAAGAAGCTTGCGCGCCGCTTGGCGCCGCGATGCCGCATGGCGGACATCCCCGAGGCATAGGAGCTGACAGCCGATGACGCAGCGCATGCAGGAGCTGGCAGCCGAGATTCTTCGGCTTCAGTCCGAATTGGACAGCGAGATCGAGAAACGTCGCAAAGTGCTCGGCTGGCACATTAAGGAGCATATGGTCGAGTTCGAGCAGGGTATCGCCCTCGAGCATCGGCGTCTGCGCATGAGCGTCACAACCTTTCTCGCGCGCTCCCCGATGAGCGCGGTCATGACCGTGCCGGTGATCTATTCGTTGATCATTCCTCTTTTGATCATCGACGCATGGGCAAGCCTCTATCAGGCGATCTGCTTTCGCGCCTACCGCATTCCGCGGGTCCAGCGCGCAAACTACGTCGTGTTCGACCGACAGCACCTCGCCTATCTGAACTGGATCGAAGCGCTCAACTGCCTCTATTGCGGTTATGCCAACGGCGTGATCGCCTATGTGCGGGAGATCGGCAGCCGGACCGAACAATATTGGTGCCCGATCAAACACGCCTTGCGAATCTCCGATCCGCACCTGCGCTATTACGAGTTTCTCGAATATGGCGATGCCGGCGGCTATCGCGCCCGGCTCGAGGAATTCCGCGACCGGCTGCGGAGCATGCCGGGCTCCACCAATGATGGCGAAGATCCGAGCCGGTGATCCGATACAAATGCGCTTTCGACCAGAAAATGTCGTAAATTCGGGAAAGTCAGGGTGCGTTTAGACTACAAGCTGGGAAAATGACCCGTGCATTCGCGGTGCCCATATGCCGAAATCAGCGGCCGACAAAGAGAGCGGCCGTGTTGTCTTCATTAGCTGATTTTTACCGCAATATATTATGCTAAAGGACATAGTTGTCACGTATATGTATGTATATTAAGCTAAAAGTGCCAGTTACGAATACAGCATTGTGAGGACGCTATGTTGGGTGGCTGGGGAACGGTACACTTGTCTTGGCTGGATCGAATCTGGTCGACTGTGGCCGAGCGGGGCCGCGAGCTCATCCGGCTTCCCGCGCCGAACGTTCCGCCCTTGGAACGGAGCTGCCGTCTGGCCGAGGCCTTGTTGTCGGAACGCGGCGAAGCCTCGGGCGCCGCCCTCGCCCACGCCCTCCTCATGTCCTATTCCGCATTGGACGCGGCGGATCGGGACGCTTTTTTTGCCTTTGTCGCCGGACATTTCGGTCCCGACGAGGCGCGCCTTACTGCCGCCGCCAAAGCCTATCTGGAGGAGCCGGGCTCGCAACAGGCGATGGAACTCGCGGCGGCGGCCGAACCTCCCCGCCAGGAATTGTTGCGACGCATGAATATGGCGCCGGGCGCCACTGCCGCTTTGATCGGCATACGCAAGGAGTTGCTGCGGCATATTGCAACCGAGCCGCCGCTGAAACCCTTCGAATCCGATCTGCATCATGTCCTCGCTGCCTGGTTCAACCGAGGTTTTTTGGAACTGCGGCGGATCGATTGGAATACGCCGGCAGTCATATTGGAAAAGCTGATCGCCTATGAAGCCGTGCATGAAATTGACGGGTGGGACGATTTGCGCCGGCGCCTCGGGCCGGATCGCCGCTGTTTTGGCTTCTTTCATCCGACCCTTCCCGGCGAGCCGCTGATCTTTTTGGAAGTGGCGCTTGTCAAAGGCATCGCCGGGGCGATCGCGCCGCTTCTTGAGCGCAATGATGCGAACAGGGCCGCGGCGGAACCCGATACCGCGATATTCTATTCCATTTCGAATTGCCAAGAAGGCTTGCGCGGCATTTCCTTCGGAAATTTCTTGATCAAGCAAGTCGTCGAGGAATTGAAGACGGAATTGCGAAGCCTCAAGCGCTTTGCGACTCTGTCGCCAATTCCGGGCTTCTCCAAATGGCTCATGAAGCGCTTGAACCGTGACGGCGCCAACGCCGACGCCTTGCTGCGTCCGGACGAAGAGCAAGCCTTGCTGGCATCGGCCGAAATGCCGGCGGACGCCGATCCGAGCAGCGCACTGAAATCCATCGTGCAGAAAGAAGGCTGGTGGCAGGAAGCCGCTCTCACGGCCATGCTACAACCCATGCTGACGCGGCTTTGTGCGCTCTATTTGACCGAGCTGCGCGACGGCAAAGGACCAAGCGATCCGGTCGCCCGCTTCCATCTTGGCAATGGCGCGCGACTGCAACGCATCAACTGGCTCGGCAATACGGCAGCCCGGGGCATGGCCGAATCCTTCGGCATGATGGTCAATTATCTCTACGATCCGGATTTCATCGAAATCAATCACGAGAGTTTTGTCCATCAAGGTGCTGTGGCGCGTTCGAGCGAGGTCGAGGCGCTCCTTCAATCGGCGCAAAATGCGCCGACCATGCCGGCTCAAGCGCATCGCATCGGCGGCATCGTCCCGTTTGCCCGGCTGCAAAAAAAGAAACGCCCGCAAGATTCAGCGGCAGAATAAATACCGCACACTCGCAAGGCTCCCGCATTCTGTCGGACTTCCGACAAAAACGCCGCGCAGGGGCGCGTGGCGGCAATATCTTCCGTCTGTCGCAGCGAGCGCGGCCGGCGCGCTACATTTCCTTCAAAAAAGGAATGATCTGAAAAATATCCTTGTCGTTATAGCGGCCTGAGATCCGCGCCTCTTTCTCGTCCAATTGGCCGAGAATGAAATAATCGCATTCCGGATTGATGCATTTCTTGAACAGCGGCGCGACGTGGTCGATGTCGATATTCGTGTCGAAAATATAAAGCGAGGGCGACTGCCGCCACTAGGTGAGCGCATATTCCTCGACGATCTCGACGAGCGCCTCGTAGCGCGCCTTATGATTGGGCTTGCGGGCGGTCTCGCCATCCTCGATGCGGAAGTTCAGCCAATAGATCGTATTGGGCACGATTTTTCTTTCTCTGGGGCGGCCGATCGAGCCGGAGGTGAGGCGGCAGTGCCGATTTGCCCGAGCGCCGCAGGTTGAACGACGAGAGCGTATGCCGATCGAATGGAACCATTCGATCGATAAGAATACACTCGAAATCAATAACTTGGAGCATGTCCCTGGTCGGAAAAGTCTTTCAACTTTTCCGTGACATGCTCCTAAGCGAGGCAAAAATCGTGCTGAGGGAGCGATCCTCAATTGCTTCAGCGGCGCCAGCGCCCGGAAGTGCGGCGCTCCCACTGGGCAAGCCGAATGAAGGCCTCAGGCGTGGCTAGCGCCTCTCGTGTGCCATCACCGGGCCTCAGCAAGGCACACCCGCACCTACGGGACTATTGCCGCGTCAGATCCCGAAATCATTCGCGTCCACCAGAGATCGCAGCAACAGTTGCATTCCCAGTTTGGGCCGAAAACTGATCGAATGAACGCAGCGCGTCTGCGGCATACATGAGCGATGGCCCACCTCCCATGTAGATGGCCATGCCGAGAGCTTCAGCAACCTCCTCCCGTGATGCGCCCAGACGAGCGAGCGTTCTCGTATGAAAGCCCAGGCAGCCATCGCAATGGGCAGCTACGCTTAATGCAAGTGCAATCAATTCTTTCGTTTTCTCATCTAAAGCTTTGGTCTGCGTTGCAGCTTTGCTCATTGTCGCAAAGCCATTCATCGTGTCAGGAATAAGCTTTCGCAGCTCTGCAGTAGAGGCGCTGATGTCGCTTATGATCGACTTGAAGTCCTTGCTCATTTCTAGGCTCCTATCTTTGATGAACGAAAATACTAATCCTTGAAACTCGATCTCATGTCGCTCGTTTTTGCCCGCAGCACGACATAGATCGCCGGGATCACGAGTAGCGTCAGCGCGGTGGAGGAAGCCAGGCCGAAGAGAAGCGAGATGGCGAGCCCCTGGAAGATCGGGTCGAGCAGAATGGTCGCAGCCCCGATCATTGCCGCGAGCGCGGTCAAGAGGATCGGCTTGAAGCGCACCGCGCCCGCCTCGAGCAGCACCTCGCGCAGCTCGCGCCCTTCGCTTTGACGATGCCGGATGAAATCGACGAGCAGGATCGAATTTCGCACGATGATGCCGGCGAGCGCGATGAAGCCGATCATCGATGTTGCCGTGAAGGCCGCATGGAAGAGCCAGTGGCCGAGCAATATGCCGATCAAAGTGAGCGGGATCGGCGTCAGGATCACGAGCGGCAGTTTGAAGCTGCCGAATTGGCCGACGACGAGAATATAGATGCCGAGGATGGCGACGGCGAAGGCCGCGCCCATGTCGCGGAAGGTCACATAGGTGATCTCCCATTCGCCGTCCCAAAGCAGCGAGGGCTTGGCTTCGTCGCGCGGCTGGCCGTGGAAGCTGACGGCGGGTTTCGGCAGTTTCCCCCAATCATGCTGATCGATCAGATTGTCGACGGCGAGCATGCCATAGATCGGCGCTTCATAGGCGCCGGCGAGCTCGGCCATCACCATATCGGCGAAATGGCCGTCGCGGCGGAAGATCACCGGCGATCCTTCTTCCATTGTGGCGTGAACGACATCGCCCAGCTCCACGATCGTCTTGTTGCCCGGCAGCGTATTGGCTGGCACTGGCGTCGCGGCGAGCGCCTGCGACCAGGAGAGATCGCGCTTCGGCAGGCCGACTGAGATCGCGATCGGATTGCGGTCCGCGCCGCGGTGCGAATAGCCGACCGTCATGCCGCCGAAGAGCATTTGGATCGTGTCATAGACATCCTTCTGCTCGACGCCGAAATATTCGAGCCGGTCCTGATCGATCGAAAGATGAAGCCGCGGCCGCGGATGGCCCCAGGAATCGTCGACGTCGACGATGTAGGGCACCGATTTGAAGATTTTTTTCACTTCCTCCGCGACGGCTCTGCGCGTCGCATAATCGGGTCCGTAGATCTCCGCGAGCAAAGTCGCGAGCACCGGCGGCCCCGGCGGCACTTCGACGATCTGAATGACGGTGCCTTTCGGCTGCGGCAGGCCCTTCAGGCGCGCGCGGATCTCGAGCGCGATCTGATGGCTGGTGCGGGCGCGCTCGTCCTTGCCGGAAAGATTGATCTGCAGCTCGCCCAGCTCCGGCGATTGGCGCAGATAATAATGCCGCACGAGGCCGTTGAAATTGAACGGTGCCGCCGTGCCGGCATAGGCCTGGATCGAGCGCACCTCTGGCAAAGGCTCGATGCGGCGCGCCGCGGCAAAGAGCAGGCGCTCGGTCGCCTCCAGGCTCGCGCCTTCCGGCAGATTGGCGATGACCGCGATCTCGGATTTGTTGTCGAAAGGCAACAGTTTCACCGTCACCGATTTGGTCGCAAAAAGCGTCATTGACGCGAGGGTCGCGACGCCGACGAGCAGCAGAAAGGTCAAAGCTCTGGCGCGCGTCTTGATGATCGGTGCGGCAACAAAGCGATAGGCGCGTCCGAGCCAGCCTTCGCCGTGAAGACCCTCATGCTGCACGCTGGCGCGTGGCGCCAGCCGCAGCATCAGCCAAGGCGCGATCACCATGGCAACGAAGAAGGAGAACAGCATCGCTGCCGACGCATTGGCCGGGATCGGCGCCATATAGGGGCCCATGAGGCCGGAGACGAAAAGCATGGGCAACAGCGCCGCGACGACGGTGAGCGTCGCAACGACCGTCGGATTGCCGACCTCCGAAACCGCCTCGATGGTCGCCGATACGCGATCGCGGCCGTCGCGCATGCGCCAGTGCCGGGCGATGTTCTCGACGACGACGATCGCGTCGTCGACGAGAATACCGATCGAGAAGATTAGGGCGAAAAGGCTGACGCGATTGATCGTATAGCCCATCGTCTTGGCGGCGAAGAGCGTGAGCAGGATCGTCGTCGGAATGACGACGGCGGTCACCATGGCTTCGCGCCAGCCGATCGCGAGCGCGATCAATATGACGATCGAGACGGTTGCGAGCCCGAGATGAAAGAGCAGCTCATTGGCTTTTTCATTGGCCGTCTGGCCGTAGTCGCGCGTGACGACCGCGTTGACGTCGGCGGGAATGAGCGTGCCGCGCAAGGTGGCGAGCCGCGCGCGCAGATCCTGCGCGACAGTGACGGCATTGGCGCCGGCGCGTTTGGCGATAGCGACGGTGACGGCAGGCACCGTCGTCCATTCCGTCTTGCCGCTGATGTGTTGCGGCGCGAGATTCCAGACGTGATGCTCTAGCGGGCTCGGCCCGATCACGACCTTGGCGACGTCGCGGACATAGACGGGACGGTTGTCGCGCGTCGTCAACAGCAGGAGCCCGATGTCGGGGACACCGGAAAGCGTCTGTCCGGCGACGACGGTGCGCATGGTCCCTTCGTCGCGCACCATGCCGGCCTGAAACGACCGATTGGCGTCGCGGACCTTGGCGACGAGTTGCTGCAGGGTGACGCCGTAAAGGGCCAGCTTCTCCGGGTCGGGCTCGACCTGGATCTGCTGCGGATCGCCGCCCGAAATATAGCTCAAGCCGATGTCGTCGACCTTGATGAATTCATTGCGCAGCTTGTCGGCGAGATCGTAAAGGTCCTTCTCGGTCCAGCGCGCAGCGGCGGCGGGCTTCGGCGACAAAGTGACGGTGAAGATCGCGACGTCGTTTATGCCGCGCCCGACGACCAGCGGCTCCGGAATGCCGACCGGAATCCGGTCCATATTCGCCTTGAGCTTTTCATGCACGCGGAGAATCGCGTCGTCGGCTCTGGTGCCGACCTTGAAGCGCGCCGTGACCATCACGCGATTGTCTTGCGTCTGGCTGTAGACATGCTCGACGCCATTGATGCCTTTGATGATCGCTTCGAGCGGCTTGGTCACGAGCTCGACGGCGTCGGGCGCCTTCAGACCATTGGCCTGCACGGTGATGTCGACCATGGGCACGCTGATCTGCGGCTCCTCCTCGCGCGGGATGGTCAAGAGCGCGATAAGGCCCATGGCCAGCGCCGCGAGGAGGATCAGCGGCGTCAGCGGCGACCTAATGGTCGCCTTGGTGAGACGGCCGGAGATGCCGAGGTTCATGGCTTCACCAGCACGTCGCCGGTCTTGATGCCGGAGAGGATTTCAATGCCGTCGGGAAGCTCGGGCCGCGGTGCCGGCCTGCCGCGTTGCACCGGCACGGCGACAAAAGCATCGCCCGTGGTGCGCAGATCCACGTAATCGATGCCGAATTTGGTCGAGATGAAACTTTCCGGAATGATGAAGGCCCGGCGCGTGCCGGCCGAGACCCAGACGCGGATGCGTTCGCCAACGAAATAAGTGCCGAGGCCCTCTGCGGTCGCATTGGCAATGACGCGTCCGTCTTGGATTTCCGGATAGACGAGGCTGATATGGCCGAACCGCGGCTTCGTTTCGCCGAGTTCCGATGCTTCGTAGCGGACCAGATCACCGGCTTTGATAAAGCCGACATGACGTTCGGGCAGCCGCAGCCGCAACACGAAATGCTGCTCGGCGATGCGCGCCAAAGCTTCGCCCGGCAGCACGACCATGCCGGGGGTGACGGGGATGGTAAGGACGCGTCCGGCCGTCGGGGCGAGCACATTGCCTTCCGAAAGCTGCTGCTCGATGACGGCGCGCTGGGCGACGCGCGCGCGCTGCGCATTGATGGCGACATTATAGGCGGTGCGCGCCTCATCGAGCCGCGTGCGTGGGATCGTGCCATGCGCGAATAGCTCCTCGGCCCGCGCCAAATCCGCCTGCGCCTGGGCAAGCTGCGCATCGAGGCCGGAAATCTGCGCCGCGAGCGATTTCAATTGCAGCACCAGCTTCTCGTCGCCGACCGTGCCGAGCACCTGCCCAGCCTCAACATGATCGCCTTCGCGAATGTTGAGCGAAGCGACCGTGCCGCCGATCCGCGCCCGCGCCTGCGCGACATGCACGCTTTCGACCGTGCCGAACACGGCCTTCTCATCGGCGACCGTCGTTGGCGCCACGGTCAAGGTTTCGAGCGCGAGAGCCGGCTGCGCGGCCATGAGGACGAGCCAAGCTGCAGCAACGAGTGTCTTTGCACGCATCAATCGCTCCATCTTGCCATCGCTGATTGACACGCAGGCAGGGGAAAGAAGGAATGGCAATAGCGAGAGGCTTGATCCTTGATCCGCCTCAACATGCCGAACTCCATAGGGTGATTATTGCGAGCCGGCCTTTTTGCGGGCCGCCGGTGCGCAATAAATGTCATAGAGCGTTTCGAGGACTGCGCGGGCCGGCGCGCTGCCGATCGCATACCAGATGGTCTGGCCATCCCGACGCGCCGTGACGAGCCCGTCCTTGCGCAAGAGCGCGAGATGCTGCGAGACGGTCGAATCGCGAATCCCTAAAAATTCCGCCAGCTCGCCGACGGAGTGTTCGCCCTCGATGAGCTGGCAGATGATCAGGAGCCGATGCCGGTTGGCGAGCGCCTTCAGGAGCTCCGCCGCATCCTCGGCTTTCGCTGCCATCGTCTCTGTCTTAATATTCATAGTTGCGAATATACGCATTCGTGTATATACGTGTCAACCGTCGCTGCTCAAGATCGCAGTTAAATATCGAGCGCGAATGGGATGCCGGCGCCGAGAATCGCGTGCCGCGGACGCCTAAAAAAACGATAAGCGAAAGGGAGTGTGAAATGGCCGAGGTAATTGTAGTGGGCGCAGGCCTCAGCGGCACGATCATGGCGTATGAGCTCGTGCCATATCTGCGGGCGGAGGATCATCTGACCTTGGTTGGGCAAGGCTCGACCTATCATTTCGTTCCGTCGAATCCTTGGGTTGCGGTCGGCTGGCGCGAGCGTCGCGACATAGAGATCGATCTCGACGCGGTCATGCGGCGCAGAAAGATTCACTTCGTGCCGACGGGCGCCCGCCGCATCGATCCGGCCAATAAGAAGGTCGAGCTCGAAGACGGCAGCGCCCTGCCTTTCGATTATCTCGTGATCGCGACGGGCCCCGATCTTGCCTTCGATGAAATCCCGGGCTTCGGGCCGGCACATTACACGCAGTCGATTTGCCATATCGATCACGCGATCAAGGCGAAGGAAGCCTTCGATCGCTTTGCCGAAGCGCCGGGGCCGATCGTCGTCGGCGCCGTGCAGGGCGCATCATGCTTCGGTCCGGCCTATGAATTCGCCTTCATTCTCGACACGGAGCTGCGCAAGCGCAAGATCCGCGACCGCGTGCCGATGACCTTCGTCACCTCGGAACCTTATATCGGCCATCTCGGCCTCGATGGCGTCGGCGACACCAAAGGCCTGCTCGAATCCGAATTCCGCGCCCGCCATATCAAATGGATCACCAATGGCAAGGTCACGGCGGTCGAAGCGGGCAACATCCATGTCGAGGAAATGGGTGAGAACGGCGCGGCGCCGAAGTTGCATGATCTGCCATTCGCCTATGCCATGATGTTGCCTGCCTTCCGCGGCGTCACCGCGGTGCGCGGCATAGAAGGGCTCGTCAATCCGCGCGGCTTCGTCCTCGTCGACAGGAAGCAGCGCAACGCCACCTATCCTAATATTTTCGGCATCGGCGTCTGCATTGCCATCCCGCCGGTTGGCCCGACGGCGGTGCCGGTCGGCGTGCCGAAGACGGGCTTCATGATCGAATCCATGGTGACCGCGACCGCCGCCAATATCGGCGCTCTTCTGCGCGGCGAGGCGCCGACGGCGGAAGCGACCTGGAACGCCGTCTGCCTCGCCGATTTCGGCGACGGCGGCGTCGCCTTCGTGGCGCAGCCGCAGATTCCCCCGCGCAACGTCAACTGGTCCTCGAAGGGCCATTGGGTGCATTATGCGAAGATCGCCTTCGAGAAATATTTTTTGCGCAAGATCCGCCGCGGCGAGAGCGAACCTTTCTACGAGCGGATGGTGATGGAAGCCCTGCAGCTCCGCAAGGTGAAGCGCAGCGCGTGAGCCGCATTGCGCCTTACGACGCCGAGCTGCCGGCGTGAAGATAAAGGGGATGTCCATGAGCTTCACGCACATCGTCTGTCCGAATTGCGCGGCAACCAATCGCGTACCGGACGATAAACCTTTGACGCAGGCGCAATGCGGCGCCTGCCACCAGCCTTTGTTCCGCGGCCATCCGGTTCCCGTCGATGCGGCGAAGTTCGAAAAACACCGGCGCAGCAATGACATTGCCGTGCTCGTCGACGTCTGGGCCCCATGGTGTGGTCCATGCCGCACCATGGCGCCGAATTTCGAACGGGCGGCGGAAGTGCTGGAACCGAAGGTTCGGCTTTTAAAGCTGAATTCGGATGAGGAGCAAGAGGTCGCGCAAGCGCTCGGCGTGCGCGGCATTCCGAGCCTTTTCCTGTTCCAGGGCGGGCAGGTCGTCGCGCATACGGCAGGCGCCATGGATGCAAGCCGCATCATCGCTTGGGTCAAGAGCAATCTTGCAGCATGATCGGCGACTTGTCGGGATGAATCCTTCTCCTACTTGTGGCAGAAGGTTTTGCCCTATCGTTCGAATTGGAGGAGCTTAAAATGTCCAATGCCAATGTGAATTCCAACGTGAATATCGATCGTGCCGTGATGGCCTTTGCCGGCGTCGTGAACCTTGCAGGCGTCTTGCTGGCATGGTTGGTTTCGCCTTATTGGCTGTTGCTCACCGCTTTTGTCGGGCTCAATCTGCTGCAGGCGTCGATCACCGGCTTCTGCCCGTCCGCGATTGTCTTCAAGAAATTGGGGCTGAAAACCGGCTGCGCCTTCAAGTGAGGCGCGGCAAAGGATCTAGCCTCTCCGACGAAAGTCTCGGAGAATCTCGCGCGCCGCATTATGTCCCGGCGCGCCGGTGACGCCGCCGCCCGGATGGGTGCCGGAACCGCACATATAGAGGCCGGCGAGAGGTCCGCGATAATCCGCATGGCCGAGCATCGGACGGGCGGAAAACATCTGCCCGAGATCGAGCTGGCCATGAAAAATATCGCCGCCGACGAGACCGAAAATGCGTTCGAGATCGAGCGGGCTCATGATCTGCCGGGCGATCACGGAGTTCTTGAAATTGGGCGCATAAGAGTCGACGGTCGCGATCATCAGATCGGCGACCTGGTCGCGATGATCGTCCCAGCTGGCGCCGTTCGGCAGCTCTGGCGCGACATGCTGGCAGAAGAGGCTCGCGACATGTTTGCCTTCCGGCGCCAGAGTCGGATCGAGCGTCGAGGAAATCACCATTTCGACGATAGGCTTTCTCGCCCAACCGCTCTTGCGCGCGTCAAAATAGGCCTCTTCCATATAGGCGAGGCTCGGCGCGATGATGATGCCGGCCGTGTGATGTTCGGCCAGCGCGCGTCCGGGCAGAGCCGAAAAATCCGGCAGCTCCGAGAGCGCGACATTCATCCGGAACGTGCCGGAGCCGCAGCGCCATTTTGCGATTCGCTCTTTGAAGGCCGTGGGCAAGACCGCCTGATCGATGAGGGTTTGATAAAGCAATTTCGGATTGACATTGGCGACCACGATTTTTCCGCGCAATATCTCGCCCTGTTCCGTCACCACGCCGATGACGCGTCGCTTCTCGACCACCAACTCTTTGACCGGTGTTGAAACCCGGATCACGGCGCCCCGCTCCCTCGCGGCCTTTGCCATCGCTTCGCTGATCGCGCCCATGCCGCCGATCGCATGGCCCCAGCGGCCCTTCTGTCCGTTGATCTCGCCGAAGCAATGATGCAGCAGCACATAGGCCGAGCCCGGCGCATAGGGGCTCGCATAATGTCCGACAATTCCGTCGAAACCGAAGGCCGATTTGATGGCTGAGCTCTCGAACCAATGATCGAGATAATCGCCAGCTGAAGCTGTGAAGATCTCGACGAGATCACGCTCTGTTTCGAGGCCCTGGCGCCGCAGCCGATTAGCGAGCTGCCCGGCCTTGAGGAGTTCGCGAAGGCTATGGAAAATATCGCCTTCGACAAGGTTGGGCGGCGTTTCCAACACGAGGCTGCGCAAAAGCTCGGCGAGCGCTTCGAGCCGCGCGCCATAAGCTTCCAGCCGTTCCGCGTCGCGCGCCGAAAACTTCGCGACTTCCTCTCGCGTGCGGCCCGGCCCAATCTGGAGATAGCGGCCATCTTCGAGCGGCAAAAAATTGTCGATCCGACGCGGCACGATTTTGAGCCCGTGGCGGGCGAGATCGAGGTCGCGAATGATTTTCGGATTGAGCAGAGAGACCGTGTAGGCGGCGACCGAATTGCGGAAGCCCTTATGGAACTCTTCCGTCACCGCGGCGCCGCCCACCTTATCGCGGCGTTCGAGCACCAGTGTTTTCAGACCGGCGGCGGCGAGATAGAAGGCGCAGACGAGCCCGTTATGGCCGGCGCCGATGATCAATGCGTCATAGGTTGCGGCCTCAGGCATGGGGCGCCATGTCATGTGCCATCGGCGCGGAAAACGTTTTCCCGCGCACACGCAGCGATGTGACGACGAGTTCGCCCTTGGGCGCGAAAATATCGTCCGGCACAAGGATCTCGCCGGCCTCCATGCGCAGGCCGAGAATCGCATAGGCGGCAGACAGCATGCGCGCCGCAGCCCCCGTATACCAGCTCCAGCCGCCGCGGCCGGAATGGCCGAGGCCATCACAGATATCGGCCGCCTGCTGATGCGGCACGAGGCCATAGATGGCGAGCTTTTCAGGATCGAGTTTATCGAGCGGCGAGATCTTTTTCCATAATGCGAAAGCGCGCGCTCTATATTGTGCGGCAAGCCGTGCATCGCCCTTTTTGCCAGTGATTTCGGCAAGCCGGATATAAGCGTCGACGGTCCAGGACGCACCATGTGAATATTGTCCTGCGTTCTCGCGCAGGCCCGGCGGGTAATCGGCGATGCGGCCGGGGAAGGGCGAGGACAATTCGTCGAAGGGCTGGTCGAAGAGAAGGATTTGGTCGGACTTTTCGAGATGCGCGAGGCCCCTTTCGAGCGCCGCGCGGCCGCGCTCGAAGCCGACGGCATCGCCAAGGATCGGCCAGGCGGCCGTCATTGCGCCGTAGCGATCGAGGACAGCGCCGGAATCGGCGAAGCCGATGAGATAGTGATCCTCCGCCCAAGTCTTTTCGAGCGCGGCGCTGAGCCTTTCGGCTCTGATGAGATAGCGCATCGCCACGGCTTGGCCGTCACGCGCGGCGATGATGTTTGCAAAATCCCGTAAAATGCCATGCAGGAAGAAGCCGAGCCAAACACTCTCGCCGCGGCCGGCAAATCCGGCAAGGTCGATCCCGTCGTTCCAATCGCCCGTGCCGAAGAGCGGCAGGCCATGGGAGCCGAAGCGCGCAAGCGTGTAATCCAAAGCCAACCGGCAATGTTCATAGAGATCGCCGTCCACGCGCGAGATGCGCGGCACGAACGTCAGCGAATCCATATCGAGTGGCACGCGCGGCCCGGCGAGATAAGGCGTCCTTTCGGTCAGAATAGATTGATCGCCCGTAGCGGCGAGATAGCGGGCGGTGACATAGGGCAGCCAGAGATGCGGATCGGAGGAGCGGCTGCGCTGGCCGAGGCCGGTGCGGCCGTCGCGCGTCTGATGCCACCATTTGAGGACGTCGCCTTCAAGAAACTGCTGGCTTGCATGCAATAGGATCTGCTTGCGGGCGAAAGCCGCATCGCTGAAGAAGAGCGGCAAGAGGTCCTGGATCTGATCGCGGAATCCATAGGCGCCGCTGCGCTGGTTCGGCCCGCTGCGGGCATAGAGCCGGCAGGCCACCGCCTGATAGTGGAGCCAATGATTGATGAGCCGATCGAAATGCGGATGATTGCTTTCGATCTCGATCGCAGGCCCATGCGCTGCCCAATAATTACGGGTCTCGGCGAGCGCCGCGCGCGCGCGGCCCGGATCGCGCAAGCTCTGCACAGTGCTGACGGCTTGCGCTCGGCTCACCGCCTGGCCGAAGACAATGGCTATTTCGGCTTCGCCGCCGGCCTCTATATCGATCAATCCGGTACAGGCGGCAATGCGCCGCCCGTCGTCGCCGACATGCGGATTGGAGGCGCCGGTCGCGACCATCAATGGCCGGGTCAGATCGCGCCCTGAGGCGCCAATGAAGCGGGCGCGGATCGTCTCTTTATTCATCAAATCGAAGCTGGTGGCGGCAAAGCCCCAGCCTTTGTAGAACGCATTCGCCGGATTGTTGAAAAAGAGCGTGTTTGTCTTCATGTCTTCTGCCGTCTCGATCCGGCCTGCGCTTTCGAAGGTTGTTTCGGCGAGGGCGAGATCGAAATAGGGCACGATTCGGAATCTTCGTTTCGTCGCGGCCTTGTTGCGCATGATGAGAAGCCGCACATCGGCCGGACGGTCCGGCGGCACGAAGAGGGTGAGATCGAGATCAATATCCGGGCCGAAACTGCGGAAGCAGGCGGCACCTTTTTCATAGACGATCTCATAGCGCGTGTCCTTGCGCCGCAAGGGCATGAAACCCGCACAAAAAATATCGCCGCGGTCGACATCGACCACATAGATGATCTGGCCAGGCAGAGCGGTCGGCACTTGCTCGAAGCTGAAAGGCGTCAGGCCATTCTGCCGTTCATTGCCTGCGAAGGAATGAATTTCGCCGTCGTTCGAGACGATCGCGCCGTAGCCCAAAGGATTGGCGAGCACATGCGCCCAGGGCCGCGGCGTCGCCTGCGTCAGGGCCAGTTCATCGCCCTTCGGCGAAAAAGCAAACGGCCAGCCGGCAGGAGGCGGCGGCTCGGATTTGAGGCTGCGTGTCTGGCGCAAAACAGCCGCGAGCGCCGCTTCCTCGGGGATAGGGCAGCCGACATATTTGGCAGCGAGTTTCGCCGCTTGGCGCTCGTCGCCGGCATGGCCGTTGATGAAAAGCAATTCAGTGCTCGCACCGGCCGGCAAATCGATCCCGATCGTCAGACTTGCAGCGGGATCGAAACTATAGAGAAGCCCCTGGTCGTCGGGCTCGCGCGCCCGTCCATCTTCGACACCTTGCGGATGGCGGATATCGCCGGTCCCGAGAAAGCGGATGCGCGAATCCTCATAGCCTTCGAAGCGCATGCCCGGCTCAAGCAGGCGCACGGAATGAAAGAAGATCTCGCGCGACATCCGCCGTGCCGCCAGCCGTTTGGCGCCGTCGCGCAAAAGCCGATTGCGGGCGAAGATCGCATTGAGCGGGCCGACGAACCATGTCGCGACATGCAGCGCATGAAAGTCGCGGTCGCGGACATAGGCAGGAAATTCCGCCAGCGCGAGCTCCTGAAAACTCGTCAGGCTCAGACGGCGCGGATGGTCGGCGAGATTGACGAGGCGGATCGTCCAGAGTTCGACGCAATCGCTCTCGGCGAGGCGGATCTCGGCTTCCGCCCGGATCGCATAGGCGCGATTGACAATCTTCAGCGTGCCGGGGCGGATCTCGTCGACGCTGTAATCTGGCGCCGCGACATGGCACGGCTCATAGCCGAGACTGAAAAGGGCGTTGCTATCGAGGTCGCGGATATAAAAGAACAGGCCGCGGGCCTGCAAGGAATCGGTCGGCCGCGGCGTCAGATCGATCGGCGCTCCGGGCCGGGCCGTCTCATAAATGTGGCGATAGCCGCGGCCGTCGGCGAGGAATTCCAGGCCGATGGCGCCATTCGAAAGGCTGAACCGCGTCCGTCCCCTGGCCAGTGCCCGCGGCACGCCGGGCATCAGCGCCCCAGGCGATGTGCGCAGCCTGGTCCAATGTTGCGCGACGAGCAGGCCGATGGCGGCGGCCCAAAGCCCGGCGATGCCATAATCGCCGAGCAGGCCTGTGACCTCGCTTGGCATCGGCATGTTGCGCAGTTTCTCGGCGCCGGTCCAGGCCTTATCCCATTCCGCGCCGCGTGGAATGTAGAAGGGAATGAGAAGCGGCATCCAGGTCGCGAAGCGGCGGATGCCTTCCGGTATGAAATGCGTCGGCGCGGCATGGCCGGCGAACCGCGCCGCCGCTTCATCGGCCTTGTCGCCGCCGAGAAAGGTCAGATTGACGAGGGTTGCGACGCGCAGCCCCATGTGATCGAACCAGATCAATATGCGCAGCCAGTCATAGGCGAGCAAGCCGGTGAAGACGACGAGGCTCCAGGCGCGGAAATCATGCGCTGGCATGAAGATATTGTTGATGGTCGCAGCGATCGTGCGGATGGCGCCGTCCTGATTGTACCAGGCGGGATCGGGCGACATTTTGAGAAAAGTGAAAATGACCGGGGCCATCCAGAGCCCCCAGCGCAACACGCGCACGGTCTGGACGACGAGACCATCGAGCCCTTCTTGGCTGAGCAGCTGGCGCAGCGGTCGCAGGCTTCTCTCGATCAATGCGGCAAGGACGACGAAATTGATGCCGAACAAAGGCGCCGCCAAAGACCAATTGATGACGCCCGACAGAGATTCGGTGAAGAACAGGCTGATGCCGCCTTCGACATGACCGAGATCGATCACGCCCCATTTGCTGAACAGAGGATAGATTACATAATGATCGGTCGGGCGGCCGCTGCTGGCATAAGAGAGATCGGCATAGGCGCGCAATTTGGCCGCGACGACATCGATCTGCGCGGAATCGAAATACCAGCCCAAGGCGCCGCCGACGCAACCGCCGAGCAGAAGACCGAGTGCATAAATGCGCCAGGATGCGAATTTGTGCCGCCGCCTGCGGATGATGCGGAAGGCATCGCTGACAAAGTCGGCGCCACCATAGGCAAGGCCGCCGATGGCGAAAGCCAGAGCAAAGCGGCTGAGCCCGTCGCGATGCGGCAGATCGACCAGGATCGCGAGAAAAATGCCGAAGCCGCAAACGGCGCCGCGCAGATAGGCGCGGGGCGAGCGGTAGGTCGCGGCAAGCCGCCCGAAGAAAGGCGGCGTCTCGTCGGCGCTCCCGACGAGGGTCGCAAAAAACGGAAAGGCCAGAGCACCGGCCGTCGTCGCGAGAAGGGCTCTTGCGCCGAGCCCCGTCGGCAGCTGTGGTGCGAAAGTGAGGATAATGCTCCAAAGCAGCGCGAGCGCCGCGAAGCCGGCGCCGAAGACGGCGCCTTTGCTGATGCCCTTTTGCCAATGGAGACGCGCCGCCGCGAAAGTCGGAGGCCGACCCGCGACGGCCTCGATCGCGACGCCGGTCGCGACATAGACGAAAGCCCAGAGACCCGATTGCGCCAGAGCCGCACAGAGAAGGGCGACGGGGGCCTGCAGCAGGATTGGCGCATGGCCCAAAGCCTGCGGCAATTCGGCAAAATGGGCGCTCAACACCGCGTGGATCGAACAAATGGCGAGAAGAAGATGCAGCCGCCGATCGCGCGACAGACGGCCGGTAATAGAGAAGCCGAGCGCGCCGACGAGCAATTCGACAAAGGCAAAGAGGACGAGCGCCCGCCCCAATGTCGTGGCGCTGCCGTCATGCAGCATTTGCGCGCTCGCCCATTCGCCGAACTGGCGCAGCAGCGCATCGGCGCCAAGCAGCAGCAGAAGGTTGAAGAGAAGAGGGATGAGCAGCAGCGATAGAGATTCATGCCAGGCGAGATGGCGGTCCTCGCGCAGCGGCATGGCGATGGCGCTGATGACATAGATCGATGCGGCAATAGCGGCACCGGGAGTCGAGAGCCGCAGCAGTTCGCTCCAATGGGCCGGGATCTGCCAGACGCCCATGGCCGGGTCGCGCGCCGCCGCAATCGCCGCGATTGCCGCCGCATCGATGAGAAATTCTGCGGGCGTCGGAAGCCGTCCGGTGAGGCTCGATTGCGCCAGGGCGAGCGCCGCTGCTGCGAAAAGCCCCGCGACAAGAGGCGCGGCAGGAAAACGCCCTCCAAAAGCCGCGCCGAAACAGGCCGCGAGAAGCAGCAGAGCGCCGAGGCCGGCGATGGCGCGCAGGGCAGGCTCGGTGAATTTCTCGGCGGGCATGCGGGTCCTTCGAGGGCCTTCAGAACACGCTTCTTACAATGCTCTTTGCGTTAGGACATGCCCTGACATATTGATTTGGAGCGTATTCTTATCGATCGAATGATCCCATTCGATCGGAATACGCTGTAGCCTCGCGGCCTGAGCTCAGGCAAGCCGATGCAGCTCACGGCACGGCACCGCGCCCTCGCCGTTTTGCAGTGCACTGGGCCAGGAGACTATGCGCCAAGCGCAAGCTTGCGGTTTTAGCTACAATGATGCGATTGCGCGACCATTTTCAGGCAAAAGGGCAGACGGCGAACTCTGAAAAATACCAGGTTGTTTCGGGAAACGCGGCAAGAGCGGGATGAGGAAAAGTGGAAACCGGTTTTCCGGCGCAATCAAGTTTACGCAGATTGCGTGAACTTGATCGCATATCCCGCTCGATGTTTTTAGAATCGATCACGTTTATAAGACCTCGAATAGATCCGGTGTCTCAATCATGACTTTGGATTGATTCAATCCGAAGCCATAAAGCTGATCGAGGCATGTGCTTTGGTCACGTTCTGCCTGGCTGCGAGCGAGGGAAAGGTGACGACGGAAGAGAAAGCCTATTCGCCCATCCCCCGCCGGCCAGGCTTCGTCGACGGCCTGCCGCGCGTTTTTCTGCGCATCGAAGCCTGTGCCTTGGCGATCGCGGCGGTCGTCGCTTTCAGCCGCACTGGCCAGTCCTGGTGGTTGTTTGCGGGTCTGATCCTCGCGCCGGATCTCTCAATGCTCGCTTATCTGGCCGGGCCGCGGCCGGGTGCGCTCGTCTATAATGCCGTGCATGTCTATGTCGGCCCGTTGGTTCTCGGCGGGGTGGCTTTTCTGGCGGCTTCTTCCGGCGCGCTGGCGGTCGCTCTCATCTGGGCCGCTCATATAGGGATCGACCGCATGCTCGGATTTGGCCTAAAGCATGCCGAGGCCTTCGCGTCGACGCATCTCGGGCCAATCGGCCGAGCGCCGGCAGCCGAAATGCCGGATCATTCGTCATGATGAAGGCGCAAGGAATCGCTGTTCCAGGACGGTGGATGCTGCGGCAGAGCGGTCGCGCGGACATGAATTGGAGCCCGCTGGCCTCGGGCGCCGTGTTTCCACCTTCACCGATCATAGTTCGAGGGGGCGGCATTGCGCATATGATTTCTCGGCCTTGGAACATGTTCCAAGGTTGCGAAGCGGCTTGGTTTCACCTGCCGGCGACGAGGCGGCATGCCCGATAAGCAGCGGCTGGACAAATGGCTTTGGTTCGCTAGGGTCGTCAAGACGCGGAGCTTGGCAGCCAAGCTCGTCTTGGACGGCCATGTCCGGGTCAATGCGCAGCGGACCGAGACGCCGGCCAAACCCGTCGGGCCGGGCGATGTTCTGACAATCGCGCTTGAAGGCCGGGTCGCTGTGCTGCGGATCGTCGGGCTTGCGGCACGGCGGGGCCCCTTCAGCGAGGCGCGTCTGCTCTTCGAGGATCTGAGCGCGGACGGCAAGGTCGAAAATTGAACTTCTGCGCGCAGGCGTCGCGCGCCCGTCTTGCCTAACCATAGCAAAGGCGCTAGCAAAACCTCTAGGGATAAGCCGGTCTCACAGGCGAAAGGCCGGCGCGGAGGAACTAGAGAATGACTTTCGTCGTTGTCGAAAACTGCATCAAATGCAAATATACGGATTGCGTGGAAGTCTGTCCGGTGGATTGCTTCTACGAAGGCGAGAATATGCTCGTGATCCATCCAGACGAGTGCATTGACTGCGGCGTCTGCGAGCCGGAATGCCCGGCCGAGGCGATCAAGCCCGACACGACGAAAGGGCTCGAGAAATGGCTCAAGCTGAACAAGGAGATGGCCAAGACCTGGCCGAATATCTCGCATAAGCGTAAACACGACCCCTCGGCAAAGGAATTCGACGGCCAAGCGGGGAAATATGAGGCCTATTTTTCGCCCGAACCCGGCAAGGGCGATTAAAACAGGCGATCAAGGGCAAAAATTCGAAAAAGATGACGGAGCGGCACCCCGCGCGGCGGTGTCGCACGGGAGGGTGTCGCACAATTTTTGATTTTCTCGCTCTTTCATGCTATATTAATTGTAGGTCAAATTTTGGTCATCCGGAATCAGCCTCGTCCCTCGGCGGAAGCTTCTGAGGCAGCGGTTCCTATCCTTGAGCTATCGGCGTCCAGGGTCTGCGCCCATGCCGCCGTGGCCGGATGATCTTCGTGTGAGGCTTGGAGCCGATCCGTTCTGGCGAGGACGGATGATGGGCTTTTTTCGTGCGGCGGGAGCCGACCCCCTCGCCGTTGCCACTGCGCTCCGTCTCCAAAGCGGAGCCAAATAGGAGTGCGCCGCGTATGTCCTCCGTCAAAAAGATCGCAAAATCGACCAAAACCAAGGCTGCCCGAGCCAAATCGGAAGCCGGGAAATCGACCGTTACGCGCGGCAGAATCGCCAAGCGCGGGGCCGAGTCAGGCCCGAAGAAGGCACGCATAACGGCCACGCGGAGCGCCTCGGATCGGTCTAAGACCAAGGCCAAGACGGCGACTATTAAGACGGCGGCCAAACATGCCATAGCCGACAAGGCGAAAGCCTCAGCCAAACCGCAGACGACCGCCTCGCGCGCCAGCAAGACCGGTCCGGCCAAACCTGCCCGCGGTGCGGCGCGCAGGCGGCCCGCAAAAGCCGCATCCTCGACAAAAGCGTCGTTGACAAGAGCAAAGACTGTGCCGACTACGCCGCCGACAGCCAAGGCTGCGGCACGTAAGACGGCTGCGCGCCCGGTCGCGAAGTCCGGCTCCGCCAGAAAAGCCTCCACTGCCAAGCCGGCAGGGAAGGCGAGCCAGCTCCGGAACGTCAAGTCAAAACAGAGCGAATCGGCTAAACGCACGAAGCTGCAGGCCGGATCGGTTGCGGCTCCGCGCGCGCGCCCCGAAAAATCGGTGGCTCCCGCTGCTGCGCCACCCGGCGCTAAATTGACGAATGTCGAGACCATCAGGGCCGTCGCCGAGAAGGCGGCGACGAAGCTCGCAGCACATCCGGAAATTCGGCTCGCCCTGCGCCCCTTGCCTAACAAGCAGGCGGCGGCGGGGCGTGACGCTCTTCATGGCGCCCCGGAGGCCAAGGGCCGAATGGCCGAAGCAACCATCGAAACAAGCGGTCGTCCAGTGATTCAGAAAATTCAGAAGAAAATGCCGGCTGCGGTGATTCCAGCCGTTGGCTCTGGCACGCCCGCGTCCGTCGGGGGCGGTGTCGCCACGCCGGAGCCTGTCGGCAAGGAACTGAAGGCCACCGAGGTGGTAAAAGCCGAGATAAAATCAGCTGAAGTGAAGCCGGTGGAAAAGCCCGCTGCAGTGGCCAAGACAGTGAAGCCCTCGGCGCCGAAACAAGGCTTCAAGCCGACGGAATATGTTGTCTATCCGGCCCATGGCGTCGGTCAGATCATCGCGGTCGAGGAGCAGGAGGTCGCCGGCTTCAAGCTCGAGCTTTTTGTGATCTCCTTCGTCAAGGACAAGATGATCCTGAAAGTTCCGACTCCGAAATCGGTTAGCGTCGGCATGCGCAAGCTCGCCGGGCCCGATGTGGTGAAGCGCGCCCTGAATACGCTGACGGGCCGCGCGCGTATCAAGCGGACCATGTGGTCGCGGCGGGCGCAAGAATATGAGGCGAAGATCAATTCGGGCGACCTCGTCGCGATCGCCGAAGTTGTCCGCGATCTCTATCGGTCGGATGCGCAGCCGGAGCAGTCCTATTCGGAGCGGCAGCTCTATGAAGCGGCGCTCGACCGTGTGGCGCGGGAAATCGCCGTGGTGCAGAAGCTGACCGAGACGGAGTCGCTGAAGCTGATCGAGTCGCAGCTGCAGAAGGGTCCCCGCCGGGGCAAGGCGGAAGAAGCCGATGCCGATGCGGTGGCGGACACGGAAGAAGGTGATATCGACGAGGCGGCTTGATCGCGCGAGCATGTCCCGGAAAAGTTGATAGACTTTTCCGGCACCTTTTAGACATCGGATATATCCGATGTCTCATAAAGGACATGCTCAACTTCTCTGATGTAGAGTATCGCCGCCGCTCGCGAGAGTGATGACAGACAAAGGCCCGGCATGTGCCGGGCCTTTTGCTTTGAGCCGCGCAGCCTAGATCCGCTCCTTTTTAGGATCATGCTTCGAATCATAGCCTTGACGCGTGATCCTATCCGAAAAGCCTGCAACTTTTCGGGATCATGCCTTAAGCAGCGTGGTCTCGACTGTCTTGCGGATGCTGATCGATGAGCGCCCGGCGCAATTTTTCAAGCGCCCGAGTTTCGATCTGGCGCACGCGCTCCTTGGATATGCCGAGACGGTCCCCAAGAGATTCGAGGGTCGCTGCATTTTCGACGAGACGACGCTCCCGCAATATGTCGAGCTCGCGTTTCGTGAGGCCTGCCAAAGCGTCGGCGAGCCAAGCGGCACGGCGGTTGGCATCGATGGCGCTGGCGACGATTTCGTCGGGCAGCGGTCCATCGTCGGGCAGGAAATCGAGCCTTTGTGACGGCACGCCCGGATCGTTGCCGGACATTGGTGCATTGAGGGAAACATCCGGAACGGACAGCCGTGAATCCATGAATTCAACGTCTCTGCGCGAAACGCCGAGGGTTTCTGCGATACGGTCGAACACCATGGCCGATCCGCCGCCAGCGTTCGTCAGCCTGGCGCGCAGCCGGCGCAAATTGAAAAAAAGTGCTTTTTGCGCCGAACTCGTCCCGCCGCGCACGATCGACCAATTGCGGAGAATGTAATCTTGAATAGCAGCTCTGATCCACCAAGTCGCATAAGTCGAAAAGCGCACCTCCCGCTCAGGGTCGAATCGCGCCGCGGCCTCGAGCAGGCCGACATGGCCCTCCTGAATAAGATCCGCAATCGGCAAGCCGTAATGGCGGGAGCGGACGGCAAGTGCGATCACCAGCCGCATATGGGCACGGGTGAGCTGGTGCAGGGCATTTTCATCGCGCTGCGTCTTCCAACGCACCGCTAAATTTCTTTCTTCGTCGCGGTCGAGAAAAGGTGCTGATTTGGCTGCCGCGACAAGCTGCCGTCCTACACCCATGAGATATGCCATGATCGTTCCTGTGATCAATTCGCAGCCGGCCGGGGTTCGGCGAAACCGACGCCTTCGCATGCGCCCCGAGAGAATTTTCAGAAGGTCGCCTGCGGGAGGCTCCCGAATGTGCTCTCATTCGCGCTGCCGCTGTCGATCCCCCTCGCCCATCCGCCTGGCCCATCCGCCTGGCCCAAGCGTGTCTGGAGCACTGCAAAGCTCATGATGCCGTCGCGGTATCGCCGCGCCTGCGCCGGACCCTATTTTGCTTCGTGAAGCGACAACCCGTAAACGTCCCGTGCGGCGCCGGGTTCCGTCCTCTGCTGCGGCGCAGCGCGCTCATTCGGTCACGATTTTGTAATGCTCGCCGACCTGCAAAGGCCCCGTCCCATGCAGGTTGTTGAGCAGCTCGAAATTTTCGAGAGGCTGATTGACGACCCCCATTTTGGTCGCGAGCGTTTCGGCCTTGTCGCCTTCGCGCGCCGTGACGATGACGATATGCAACGGTCGCACGCGCGCCGCCTCGTCCTCTGTCGTATGGCGAAACGACAAGATTGACGCACGGAAGCTCTTTTCCGCCTCATCGGTGAGGCTGTGGATCGCAAAAATTATTCGATAGACTTGCGTCGAATCGAAACGAACGAGCACGATGCGAAAATTCCATTCGCCGGCGCGGGCGATGGCCATGAGTGCCGGCATGCCATTCACGTCAAACGATTGGACGGAACTGCGCAGGAGGCCATCGATCCAGCCCGAGCCGATATAGCTTTCAAGGGATGTCGTTCCCGCCAGACGGACGCTGTCGAGGCGCAGCGCTTCGAGCCCGCCGGCTTTGACGCCGAGCACGGCCTGGGCGGAATTTTCCAAAACGAAACCTTCCGGCGCGACGAAGAGGAAGCCGAGGCGGGGATGGATGAATGTGCGACCGCGGATCGCGCCATCGGAAGGGTCGTCGCCATACATCATGCCGTCGATCGCGGCGAGATAGGCGGTGCGGTCGGTCGTGCCCGCACCCGGCGGGCCGTATTGGCGCGCGATGGCAATCGCATGCGCGATCCGCGCCGGCGTCGACGGATGGGTCGCCAGAAGATCTGGTTGGGATGCCGCTGCCTGGCCGAATTCGGCTGCATGCAGCTGGCGCGCGCGTTCCATCGTTTTGAGAAAACGCGAGGCGGCATAGGGGTCGTAGCCGGCTTTGGCCATGGATTTGATGCCGATCTCATCGGCATCGAACTCCTGCTGGCGCGAAAAGCTCGCAATCGTCCGCTCCTCGATCGCTGCGACCTGCTCGCCTCTTTCGCGGCTCTGGATCACGCTGGCGGCTTGCGTGATAATAGCGGCGCGCTTTTCCTGCTCGGCGCGCAACATGGCATGATGGGCGGTGATATGGCCGATCTCATGCGCCATCACCGCCGCGACCTCCGAGGCGTCATTGGCGAGGGTCAAGAGGCCGCGCGTCACATAGATCTTGTCGGGCGGCATCGCGAAAGCGTTGACGATGTGCGAGTTGAGGATCGTCACCTTGTAGGGTTCGGTGGGGGCGCTGCCCGTCTTGGCGAGCTTGGCGAGAATATCGTTCAGGAAGCGTTCGGCCGAGGGATAGCGATATTCGCCGCCGAACATCGCGATCATCTTCTTATGTTCGGCGGAGGAGAGCGTCTCGACGCCGAGCGTGCGTGGCGCTGCGGCCGGAATCTCGGCCGTGAGCGGCTTCTCGCCCTGGCTTTCCATCATGGCGCAGCCGACAAGGGCGAGCGCTGCGAGCACAAGCCCGAGCTGCGAGAGTTTCCCCCGCAGACACATAAGGACCGCATCAAAACCGGCGTGATGCGTCACTGGGAAGATGGAGCGCGGCTTCATGGATCTTTTGCGGGCGGCGGCGCGGCATTCGTCTCGCTCTGCCGGGCCGTGCCCCCTTGCTTTTGTCCGTCCGTGATCAATTCGATGTCGTCGTCGCTCGATATTTCGATATGCGGTCCGAAACGCAGATCGAGAAGGCCGCGGACACGTAAGATGCGGCCGATGAGAGCACGAAAATCCAGTCCAGACCGATCAAATATGGCGACATTGCGTTGCAGAATCGTGACTGAGAAGCCGCGGTCGCGCCGCGGCGCAAACTGGAGCGAGGTGCGAACGCCTGTCGATGTTACGTCGACGAGACGGCCCTGGACAATGACGTTGGTTGCCGCCTTATCGGCGAAAGCGGCGCGATTTGTCGCTTCTATAATGGCATAATAAGGATCACGCCAAAGCCCGAGCTTGGCGCGGCGGGCTTTTTCTTCGGCGGCAAGAAAAGCCGCGCGGCACGGATGTGCCTCTTGCGTCGGCATGAAGCGCGCAAACCCTTGAGCGAGCAGAAAATCTGCCGCTGCCTCAGGCGGCGCGCCTTGCGTACGCGGCGGTAAAAAAACAAAAGCCGGAATCCGGCCCCAACGGTCTGGCGTCGGCGCCAGAGGCAGGAAGCTGATCCCGCCGCCGACCATGGCGGCAAGCGCGTCGCTGGCACGCGCCGGAAAATCCGGCGCATCCGGTGTCGGCTGCGGTGGATCGAGACCGGCAAGATGCAGGCTGCGGCCGTCCTGCAAAATAATGTCGAGCCTCTCGTCGACCTTGGCGACCTTGGCGCTTTGCGTGCCGGCAGTGGGGCAGGTCGAGGTTGCGGCTGGAGCTGCGGCGGGCGCGGCCGAAGTCGCCGATGCGGGCGTAAGCGCAAGGAAGGTCGCGAGGCCGAGCAACTGCCTGATGATCGAGTGGCCCTTTCTTGGCTGCTGGTTGAATATTGCCGCCATGCTCCTTGTCCGAAGCAACCGCGCCCTGGCACGGCCTTGACCGACATGCTAAATCAGACCCGGCTGAATCGCGAATGAACGCAGGGCGCAGACCTTGTCGCGAAAGTCCCGGTAGCTCAGCAGGATAGAGCAACGGTTTCCTAAACCGTAGGTCAGGGGTTCGAATCCCTTCCGGGACGCCATCCTGCTTCGCGCGATGCGCTTCGCAGGATTGTCTCGGACCTCAGCTCAGTCGACACCAATGAATTTGGGGGTACCGGGCACCGCGGACGCGATCGCCGCTAGGAGCCTTGGCACCAACGGTCTGAGATCGGCAAGCCGGTTCGTCTTCGCCTGAAGCACAATGACTGCGATTGAGAAGATATCCAGGTTCTGTTGGAAGGACAGGTTTCGATCCACAGTGACGAATACCTCGAAATGCTCCGAGGCAAGGGTCAGCAACGCTCCATTCTTGATCGTCGTCCAACCCATCTGACGAGCAGTCTTGACGTCATGCCCGACGATGTCGCGCGCAAGACGCCAGTCGACGCATTCGTCGAGAAGAACCCTCATGACGCCGCTTCGATCAGTCGGTCCTTCGCTTCCTCCAAGAAGGCGATGACATGCTCTCGGGTCACAGACGGGAATCCTTCGAGAAAATCATCGATTGACTCGCCGGCCTCGAGGTAATCCAGCAGGGTCTGCACAGGAACTCTCGTCCCGTGGAACACAACAGTGCCCCCCATCACGTCGGGGCTGCGTGAGACGACTGGATGCTTCATAGCGGCAGATTACGCCTCAACAGGGTCGACACGCAACGCTGGACTCGAAGGACATGGGATCAACGTTGCTACTTAGCGACGGGCTTCGCACAGACTGACCGCTCGTCGTCCGGCCAAGGAAACGATATAGCCGACGCAGCCCGCAGCAGCGATGGGTTCGCAAAACTCCGCATATTTGATTGTCTGCGCCTGGATCGCACGGATCGCGGCCTCGACTGCGGCGGCAGAAAAGGCCTGCGCCAGCGTTGAATGGATCGCGGCACTTGCCACGACCAGCGACTCGCCGTCCGGCACATAAGAAGTCTTTCCGGCGCGGCAGAGGTCGGCGTGATAGCGTTCGACGCCGGCACCCATCAGCTTCATCACCAGCTCCGCAAAGGTCAGACGCCCTTCGCCTGAGCCCTTCGCGCAATCTTCGATAGTGTCTTTCACTTCGGCTTGCATGATCTTCTCCCGTGGCATTGAATTGCTCATTCGATCCAAAGCCATGATGAGATATCGGATATATCCGATGTCTTTATAAACGTGATCTAGAGCCGTTCCAGCGTCAAGCGATCGCCGACACCGCCGAAATATTTTCGCAGCGCTTCTTTGAAGACGTCATTATCGGGCGCCACCGTAGCGAAAAGCGTCATCGAGGAGTGAAATTTCATATCGTCGGGGCTGCCGAAGATCTCTCTGGCCGTGCGGCCTTCGACGCGATTGACAAGGCTGGTGCACTCTTTGAGCCGCGGCCCGAGAATCGGATGCTCTAAATAGGCTGCGGCTTCCGCGCGCGAAGAAATCGCAAATCGTCGCGCCATCTCGCTGACGCCGAGCCCGGCGATCTGCGGAAAGACGAACCACATCCAATGGGTTCTTTTGCGTCCTTCGCGAAGTTCCGCGCAGACTTGCGCAAAGATTGGCGCTTGCGCGTCGACGAAGCGCTGGAGATCAAAAGGATCGCCGTCCGTTCGCGGATCGCTTATCGGATCTGTCATCGGGTTCGCTTAGTCCGTCAGAAATTCGAGCAGCAATTTGCTCACCGCCTCCGGCGCTTCGCGCGTCGGAAAATGGCCGATGCCGCTCAGCACATGGCGCCGATAGGGGCCAGTGAAATGCCGCTCCTTGCCTTCCGACGAAGCCGGCAGGAGACATAGGTCCGCGCCGCCATGCATCAGCAAAGTCGGCGTCGCGATTGTCGCGGCGTGCTCTGCTCGTTCCTCAAGCGCATGATAGCGCGGGTCGGACTCAGCCTCGCCCCAGCGAACCCGATAGGAATGGAGCGTAATCTCGGGCCAATCGGGATTGGCGAAACTGACCGCCGTCGCCTCGAAATCGGCATCCGTAAACCAATCCGGCGGACCCCAGCTCTCCCATTGGAAGCGCGCGAAGGCCTTGCCGTCTTTGCGGATCACCGCCGCGCCACGCTCCGTCGCCAAGAACCATTGATACCAATAATGCCGTGCCTGATCGAAATCGGGTGTCGCCAATTGCCCCGGCTGCCAGGCGACCGAGAGTGTGGCGATGCGCGTCACCCGTTCCGGAACGGTCGCGGCCAGCAAATAGGCGATGCGCGCGCCCCAATCATGACCGACCACCGCAAAACGGTCGAGCTTGAGAGCATCCGCCAGATCGAGCGCATCCTGGGCCATGGCGGCGATCTGGCCGGAGCGGATCGTCTCGGCCGAAAGGAAGGCGGTCGTGCCGAAGCCGCGCAGCCAAGGCGCTATGGTCCGATAGCCGGCAGCATGCAAGCTGGGCGCGACATGATCATAGGCGCGCACATCATCCGGCCAGCCATGCAGCAGCAAAACCGGCTGGCCATCGTCCGCGCCGCCGGCCTCATAGGCGATGCGCAGCATCGGTGTCATGGCATGCTGGATCATCGCCTTCGAGCCCTCGCGCCAAGCGATCTATGGCCCGAACGCAGCCGGCCCTCTGCCGACGCTGGCGCCGACAGACACCGTCAGATGGCTGGTGACCGCATAATCGACGCCGACCCCGACTGTGCCGCCCGCCTTCACATTCGACGATGGGGCGAAAAGGTCGTTGACCGAATCCGCGGCATTCATCGAGCCGGCCTGAAGGGTCGGTTTGGCAAGCACGACCCCTGTCGTCACATAAGGCATGAACCGGCCCATGTCATAGCCCAATCTGACATTGGCGGCGCCATAGTCATAGCCTTTGAACGGACCAGGCTGAAACCAGGCCGGAGAATAGCCCGCCGCGCCCTCGATGCCGACCACAAAATTGTTGGCGAATTCGTGGTTGTAGCCGACGAAGCCGCCGCCGCCCGCCCGGCCTTTTGCGCCGCCGCCAGAGATGGCGAAGATTTCGCTGCCGACATAAAGCCCGCTCCAGATCGACGGCGTCTGCGGGCTTAGGGTGGGCAACGCCGGCGGGCTCAAAGCGAGGCTCGGCAGCGCTGGCGCGGCCGCATCGTCCGCCGGCGCGGCGACACCGAAGCCGCAGAGCGCGGCAAAAGCAAGAAGCGGCCTGATCACCCTCTGCGTCGATTGCATTGGCGCACCCAATCCCTTGGGTGAGCATAGCCGGGACTGCGGCGTCAAAAGGGCAGTTGTGGCGCGATGCGGTCGCCGATTGGGCCTCAACGCCCTGCCGCCGCATCGACTTTGGCGGCGCGCCCCTCGCGGCTTTCTTGCCGCGCATGCATGATCGCCGCATTGAGCTCGGCGCCATAGATGAAGATCGCCGCCAGCATGTAAAGAAACACCAGGACGATCATCACCGAGGCGAGGCCGGCATAGATGTTCACATAATTGCGGGCGAATTCGGCAAGATAGACGCCAAAGACATAGCCCGCCTCGATCCAGAGGGCGAGGGTCAGGGCAATGCCCGGCGCAATATCGGCGAGCGAGCGGCGCCCCGCCGGCAAATATTTATGGACGATGATCAGCGCTAGGAGAAGCAGTGCCGCGGCGATCGCGAACCGTCCATAGGTGACGCGCTGTTGGAGCGGGCGCATCGCCGGGGCGAAATGCAGGATGCTCGCCCAGATCAGCGGCGCCAGCACGATCAGAAAGCCGAGCGCCAGAAGCGCGGCCGCACCGATGAGCACAAAGAAGATGGACAAGATCCGTGCCCGCCACCAAGGCCGCAAGTCCTTCACCTCATAAGCACGGTCGAGACCGACCCGCAAGGCTTCGATCCCGCTTGACGAAAAATAGAGCGAGAGCGCCATGCCCAAGGTGAGCAGACCGCCGTGGCCCTGCGTGAGCACATTGTTGATCTCGTGGGCCAAGGGCCGCGCCACTTGCTCTGGCCAGGTTTGCAGCAGCATGCGGGTTGCTTCATCGGCGAGCTGCTGCGTGCCAAAAAAGCCGGCCAGCGCGGTGATGAAAATTAGAAAGGGAAACATGGACATCAAAATCGTCAGCGCGACATGGCTGGCGATCGCCCAGCCGTCGTTGCCGGCAAAGCGCAAATAGGCGACATAGAAGAGACGGAAGAGCTGCAATACGAATGACATATCAGTCCAACAGATCGGCAATAGGATCGGTGCGGCAGACGATTTCTTGCGATCATTGCCGCTTCAAAAGCGTGGTGTGGCGAAAGCCTTGGCATGCGCCGCTTCGGCAATCGCCAGAAATTCGCCGCGCTTTTCGTCGAGCGCAAGAAGATGGCCGTCGGCGACACCGAAATAGGCGCCATGCAAGGCGAGCTTGCCGGTGGCTTCAAGTTCGCGAACGTAAGGAAAGCTCCGCAGATTGGCCAGCGTATGGATGATGGATGCTTTGGCGAGCCGTTCGGCATAGAGGTCGAGCGGCTCGGCGGGTGCGCCGATCCGCTCTGCTGCCGGCTGGATGAGCGACATCCAATGGAAGATGAAATCGCCCGGCGGCGGCGGCGATCGCCGCAGATCGGCGGCGGCTTCGACATAGGCGCGCACCCCGCCGCAGCTTGCATGGCCCATGACGACGATATGTTCGACCTTGAGGTTCACGACGGCGAATTCGAGCGCTGCCGAGGTTCCGTGCAGATCATCGTTCGGCGTATAGGGCGGCAGGAGATTGGCGACATTGCGGACGACGAAGATTTCGCCAGGGGCGGCATCGAAGATGACTTCGGGTGAGACACGCGAATCGCAACAGCCGATCAGCAGAATTTTTGGCCTTTGCCCCGTCTTGGCCAGTTCGCCATAGCGATCCTGTTCGCGCCGGAACCGGCCGCCGAGAAAAACTTCATAGCCTTCGATGAGGCGCCGCGGCAAAAGCGTGCGAGCGAAGTCGTCGGAAATATCTTCAAGGGCGGCGGACATGGCGAGCTCCCGTTTCATCACAGGAAGGAGACATGGCGTTTCAAGCTTGTCCAGGAAAGGTTGATCGACTTTTCCCCGACCTGCTGAAAATCCTTGCGCGAAGCCGTCGACGCGCGCCGTGATCAAAGACCGGCGGGTCAGGCGCGGATGGCCATTGGCAAGCCCATGGCATCGCATTCCGGTACAGAAGGAAAAGCTCTGTCGCATCGAGCATGAATTCTCGCCGCACTCCAAAGCGTTGCGCAGGCGTCATAAAAGTCGTCGCGGGCGGCGCCGCGCGGCGGTGGGGCATTGAGGAAATCGGTGCTAAATCCTTGCTCCAGGAGCAAATCATGCCGCGCCGCGAGGCCAGCTTCGTGAAGGCGCCCGCGCTTCTTCTTCGGCTCGGCCAGCGGCTTCGGCTCGTTAAGCGGTGCGCTATTCATCAAAGCGAAGGAGAGTTCGGGATGGACTTCATAGACACGCCGTTCGGCATCGCGGTTTTCACGCAACGCCCTGTCGATTTGGATGATGCGCTTAAAAATGTGAAAAGCCTGTTTCGAGGGTGCCCAGGGACCAGGATCTGAGGTCTGCCGCGCGATCGCGCAGACGTTTTCATAGCCTTGCTCATAGGCATAAACCGCCCGCCGCGAGGGCGTCGAAAACACTGATGATCTTCTCTGCCCGAGCTTATCACGCACTTCGCGCTCTGCCGCGCGCCCGCCACGCGAGCAATGATCGGGCAGGCCGATCGGCATATCGACGGCGATGACAGCAGGTGCTCGTGGGTCCATGATGATGTCGCTGAAATTCTGCCTAACCTCGACGATCGCGTCTTTCCGCTGGCCGAAGCGGCAGAAAACCACGACCCAGCCGCCGCGGCAGCCATCGACGCCCGCAAGCCAGGTTTGGTCATCATCATTCATCGGCTGAGCTCCATCAGCATGGCGAGGCCGAACACGCGTCCAGCTCTTGCACGAAAGAATATCCCCGAAAAGCATTTGCGCGGCGGCTCATCGCGATACTGCGCTGCAATAAAATTGCTATCTGAGTTTCGCCGTGCCGCGCCTATGAATTGGAGATCATAGACGGCGCCTATAGGGCTATCGGCGATGCCGAAGATTGTCCCGCCGAATGCGAGCAAGGCCGCGATTTGGCAATGGACGGCAAACTGTTCGCCCATCCCGATCAGGTCACGCTCTTGCAATGAGATGTACACGCCGATCGAAGAAGACGTCGCATAGAATCAGGTGGTGCTACCTCACGGCGATTGAATCTACCTTAAAAAAATTCTTGCGATCGATGGCCGCAGGTCGAAGACAGGCGGGCGAGACATGCTTCGACCGAAGCGCGGAAGCTGCACGCGCACCCCGCTGCCGCACTGCGAAAAAATTTTCATTATCCTGGACCAGTGCGCAACCGGCTGTTTATCAATCATTTGCGCGGAAATCCTAAGTGGTGGCTTCGAAAAGGCAGTGTGCCTCGCATCGGCTATTTCGCAGCGCCAGATGCTCTTTCCGCTTTTCACCTTCTTGCATGCCATATCTCAAGCAGACGTCCCGCGGCGCGGCTGGTTCGTCGAAGCCAATTGAATCGGATTTTGACTCGCATCAAGCTCTGGCGGTCGCCATCAAACTCGGCTAACGGGTCAGATCTGAGGATGTTTTGGTGGCCGCGAGAGGCGATGGAATATGAATATTCATGAATATCAAGCGAAGGAACTCTTGGCGCGCTTCGGCGTCGCAGTGCCGCCTGGAGCCGTTGCATTCAACCCGGAGCAAGCGGTCTATGCCGCGACCCAGCTCGGCGGTTGGCGTTGGGCCGTGAAAGCGCAGATTCATGCCGGCGCGCGCGGCAAGGCCGGCGGCATCAGGCTGTGCAAGACCTATCAGGAGATCAGGCAAGCGGCCGAGGAGCTGATCGGCAAGCGTCTGGTGACGATGCAGACGGGTCCGGAAGGCCAGCCGGTCCAACGCGTCTATGTGGAAGTCGCCGATCCTTATGAGAGCGAACTCTATCTCGCCTATGTGCTCGATCGCAAAGCCGAGCGCATCAAAGTCATCGCGTCGCGCCATGGCGGCATGGAGATCGAAGACATCGTGAAGACCGATCCTTCCGCCATCCTGCAAGTGATCGTCGAGCCGGCCGTCGGCCTGCAAGCCTTTCAGGCGCGCGAACTCGCCTTTCAGCTCGGCCTCAACATCAAACAGGTCGCGCGCGCGGTGACGACGATCCTCGGCGCCTATCGCGCCTTCCGCGACTGCGATGCCTCAATGCTCGAAATCAATCCGCTGGTCGTCACTGGCGATGAGCGCATCCTGGCGCTCGATGCGAAAATGTCCTTCGACGACAATGCGCTGTTCCGGCGTCCGAACATAGGCGCGATGTTCGATGCGCAGCAGCAGGACCCGCGCGAGGCGCAGGCCGCGGAGCACAATCTGAATTACATCGGGCTTGAGGGCGAGATCGGCTGCATCGTCAATGGCGCCGGCCTTGCCATGGCGACCATGGACATGATCAAACATGCCGGCGGCAATCCGGCGAACTTCCTCGATGTCGGCGGCGGCGCCTCGCCCGATCGCGTCGCGACCGCCTTCCGGCTCGTGCTCTCCGATCACAAAGTGCGCAGCGTGCTCGTCAACATATTTGCCGGCATCAACCGCTGCGACTGGGTCGCGCAAGGCATCGTCCAGGCCTGCAAAGAGACCACGATCGACGTACCTTTGGTCGTTAGGCTCGCTGGCACCAATGTCGAAGCCGGACGCAAGATTATCGCCGAAAGCGGCATAGCGATCATCAGCGCCGACACTTTGGCCGAAGCCGCGGGCAAGGCCGTCGCCGCCTGCTGCGGCACGATCGCCACCCCCGCCAGCGCCCACTAACATTTCAGCAGGCACGCCATGAGCATTCTCATCGACGAAAAAACACCAATCCTCGTGCAAGGCATCACCAGCGAAAAGGCAACATTCCATACCAAGGAAATGATTGCCGCGGGCAGCAATGTCGTCGCCGGCGTCACGCCCGGAAAGGGCGGCCAGGCCTGTATCGGCGTGCCGGTGTTCAACACCGTGAAAGACGCGGCACGGGCGACCGGTGCCACGACCAGCATTACCTTCGTCGCGCCGGCCTTCGCAGCCGATGCGATCATGGAAGCCGCCGATGGCGGCATCAAGCTCGTCTGCTCGATCACCGATGGCATACCGGCGCAGGACATGATGCGGGTGAAGCGCTATCTCATGCGCTATCCCAAAGAGCGGCGCACCATGCTCGTCGGTCCGAATTGCGCCGGCATCATCAGCCCCGGCAAAGCGATGCTCGGCATCATGCCCAGCAACATCTACATTCGCGGCTCGGTCGGCATCATCTCGCGCTCCGGCACGCTCGGCTATGAGGCCGCCTCGCAGATGAAGGCGCTCGGCATCGGCGTCTCGACCAGCGTCGGCATCGGTGGCGATCCGATCAATGGCAGCTCCTTTGCCGATCATCTCGCTCTGTTCGAGGAGGATCCGGAGACCGAGGCCGTGCTGATGATCGGCGAAATCGGCGGCCCGCAGGAGGCGGAAGCCGCGGCCTGGATCAAGCAGAATATGTCGAAGCCGGTCGTCGGCTTCGTCGCCGGCCTCACCGCGCCCAAGGGCCGGCGCATGGGCCATGCCGGTGCCATTATCTCAGCCGTCGGCGACAGCGCCGCCGAAAAGACCGAGATCATGCGCTCCTATGGTCTTGCCGTTGCGCCGAGCCCCGGCGAATTCGGCTCGACCATGGCGCAGGTTTTGAGCCAGAGCAAAACCCGACGGGCCGTGGGGTGAGCTTATCCTTCCCCATCGCAAGTCAGCTGCTGCCGACTTGCGCATCTAAAATGCCCAACTCGGGCAAGCCCGAGTTGGGTTGGGGAAGGTGGCAGCGGCGCCCTATGACGCCGCTGACGGATGGGGTTTCGTTCGCTTTAGCCTCTGCGCCCCACCCGGCGCCTGCGGCGCCACCCTCCCCGTACCGGGGAGGGATCGCCAAAGATTTCTTCAAAACCTATGAGGAGTCCGCATGAGCTTCACCCTGATCGAACAGGCGCAGCCGCGTCTGCAACGTTCGGAACTGGCCGTTCCCGGCTCCAACCCGGCTTTGTTCGAGAAGGCGGCGAAGTCCAATGTCGATGTGATCTTTCTCGACGTCGAGGACGCCGTCGCGCCCGACGATAAGGAAAAGGCGCGCGTCAATATCATCGCCGGCCTGAACGATATCGATTGGGGCCGCAAGACGATGATGATCCGCATCAATGGGCTCGACACCCATTATATGTATCGGGACGTCGTCGACATTGTGGAAGCCTGTCCACGGCTCGACATGATCCTCATTCCGAAGGTCGGCGTGCCGGCGGATGTCTATGCGCTCGACATGCTCGTCACTCAGATCGAGACGGCCAAGAAGAGAACGAAGCGGATCGGCTTCGAGGTGCTGATCGAGACGGCCCTCGGCATGGCCAATGTCGAAGCCATTGCGCAATCGAGCCGGCGTCTCGAAGCCATGTCCTTCGGCGTTGCCGATTATGCCGCCTCGACCCGTGCCCGCACCACGGTGATCGGCGGCGTCAATCCGGATTATGGCGTCCTGTCGGATAAGGATGCGGAGGGCAGGCGCAGCTTTTTCTGGGCCGATCAATGGCATGCTGCGCAGACCCGCATGCTGGTCGCCTGCCGCGCCTATGGGCTGCGGCCAATCGATGGGCCTTTCGGCGATTTCTCCGATCAAGAAGGCTATCTCGCCGCCGCAAGGCGGGCCGCAGTGCTCGGCTATGAAGGCAAATGGGCGATCCATCCTTCGCAGGTGGAGCTCGCCAATCAGGTCTTCACCCCGTCCGAGGCGGAGGTCGGCAAGGCGCGCCGCATCGTGGAAGCCATGCAGCAGGCCGCCAAGGAGGGCAAAGGCGCCGTCTCGCTCGACGGCAAGCTGATCGACATTGCGAGCATCAGAATGGCCGAAGCTTTGCTCGACAAGGCCAAGGCGATGGCAGGTTGATACGCGGTTGTCGTATCTGCTTCACCCGCGGGGGGCCCCTCTCCCCGAACGCAAGTCGGCTGTTGCCGACTTGCGCACTTCAAATGCCCAACTCAGGCTTGCCCGAGTTGGGTGCGGGGAGAGGATCAGCAGACATCGCGTTGATCCTATAAACCAACTCAACTCTCGGCTCGACGCGCTGATGAAACTGAACTTGCGCGCGTTTGCGCCGGCCGCGCACTTCCGCTAAGAACGGGCGCGGGTCCGAGAGGATAATATGGCCGAGAATGGCAAGGCCGAGAAGGGTGAAGGCGCGGCGCCCGGCGAGGGGTCCGGCGCCCCAGCCCCGTCCGTCCAAGGCGCGACCGCACCGCGGCGCGAAAAGCCTCTGATCGAGGGCGCGGCCATAGAAGTCGAGACCTCAACAATCAAGACTCCCGCGAGCGAAGCCCGAAAGGTCCCGGGCCATCCTGCAAGCACATCTGCGGAAACGTCGCCGGAAGTTTCAGGCGCGGCACCGGAATTAGCGCCCGCGGGCGCGCTCGCCGCGCCTTTGGAGCCGGCACAGACGGAAACTGTGGCAAATGATTCTGCCGCGCCCGAAGAAGGCGCTTCCCCGCCACCCGAGCCGCCGCGCCGGCGTGGCGCCGGCCTATGGCCTCTCGCTGCCGCAATTGTCCTGGGTGCCGGCATAGCGGTCGGCGTCGCTTTCGGCCTGCATTATTTCGATAAGACGCCGAAGTCGCTGGCCGCGCTGGAGACGCGTGTGGCGGCGCTCGAACATGGCCAAGACACCAAACAAGAGACCACACGATCGTTGCAGGCCGGCGCGGCGGCGCTGGGCAAAAAACTCGGCGCGCTTGAGGAAGAAGCGCAGGTCACGAAGACGACGTTGGCGCATGTGCAGCAGAGCATAGAGCAGCTGGAAAATGCGCTGAAGCGCGCACCGCAAAAAGGCGGCGCAGCGCCCGCAGATCTTGCGCCGCTTTCGGGGCGCGTCGACAAGCTCGTAGAAGATCTCGCGTCGCTCGATCGTGGATTGCAGGCGCTCGCCGCAAAATTCGCCGCTGAAATGCGTGGGGTGCAAGCTGAAAAAACTGCCGCTGCGCAAGCGGCCATGACGCATGCCGAGGCCGATGCGCTCGCCATCCTTGCGGCGGATCTCCGCCGCAAAGTGGAAGCCGGCGACGCCTTCGCCGAGGATCTTTCAGCGCTTGCCAATCACGGGGCCGACAGAGCGAAACTCGCCATTCTCGAACCTCTCGCCGCTTCCGGCGTCGCGACGCCCGCAGCGCTCGCCAAGCAATTTTCGGCGGCAGCGCCCGCAATCCTCGCGACGGCGCCGGAGCCGAAGGCGGAAGGGTTTTTCGGCCGTCTTGCTCAGGATGCGGCGCATCTCGTGCGCATTCGCAAGATCGGCGATACCAAGGGCAATGATCTTGCCGCCCATGTCGCTCGGATCGCTGCGGCGCTCGCCGCCGGCAAGCTCGAGGACGCCTTGCGCGAATGGAATGATTTGCCTGGCGCCGCCAAGGCCAAATCGCAGGCCTTTGGCGAAGCGCTGCAACAGCGGGTCGCCGCCATCGCTGCAGCGAAACTCATCGAGGCCGATGCTTTGGCGGCGCTCGCAAAAGTCAAGTCCTGAGTTTGGCATCTGGCTTTGGCATGAGGGCGCTTGCGAACCTATTGACGCGATCACGCTTTAGGGCTGTGCTCGCCTGACCCTTCAGGATGCGGCGCGGCAGCGCCTCAAAACCGCGGCCGAACCGATTTTTTGATCGCCTCGAAAAGTCGCACGAACTTTTTCAGCTTCATGCTCTAGCCTGGCCTGCACATCATGCTCCGCATTCTTGTTTTTCTCGTCCTCTTGGCCCTTGCTGCTTTCGGCATTGCCTGGATCATCGACAGGCCTGGCGACATCGTCCTGACCTGGCAGGGCTATCGCGTCGAAACCTCGGTCGGTGTGGGGCTCGCGGTTTTGCTCCTTGGCGGGTTGGCGCTTGCTGTCGCCTGGAGCATTCTGCGTTTCCTCTTTCATGTGCCGCGGCTGATGCGGCGGCGCGCGGCGGCACGGCGCCAAGCGAAAGGTTTCGCCGCTGTGTCGCGCGGCATGATCGCCGTGGGGGCGGGCGATGCTCGGCTCGCCCGCAAATCCGCAGCGGAAGCCGGCCGACATCTTTGCGACGAGCCGCTCACGCATCTATTGACGGCGCAGGCAGCGCAGCTTTCCGGCGATCGCGCCGCCGCCGTCGCGGCCTTCGACAAACTGGCGCAGACGCCGGAGACGCGGCTTCTCGGCCTGCGCGGGCTGCATGTCGAGGCGCAGCGGCGCGGCGATCAGGATGCGGCGCTTTATTATGCGCATGAGGCGCATAAGATCGAGCCTTTGCCTTGGTCGGCCAAGGCGGTGCTCGAGCATCGCGCCGCCCATGCGCAATGGGAGGGCGCGCTTGCGGCCTTGGAGAGCCATATTGCCGCAAAGCTCGTCGACAGGACAGTCGGCCAACGCCAGCGGGCGGTTCTCGAAACCGCGATCGCGCTCGACAAGGCCGATGCTGCGCCGGACGAGGCTTTGCGTCTCGCCCGCCAGGCGCTGGCGCACGCGCCCGATCTCGTCCCGGCCATTGTACTGGCGGCGCGCCTGTTGAGCCGCAAGGGCGAGATCCACAAGGCGGCCAAGCTCATCGAGGCCGCCTGGCCGCGCCAGCGCCATCCTGAGCTCGCCGAAGCCTATCTCGATTTGCGCCCCGGCGATTCCAATGCGGATCGTCTCGCCAAGGCGCAGGCGCTCGCAAGGCTCGCGCCGCATGATCCCGAAAGCCATATGATCGTCGCGCGGGCGGCGCTCGCGGCACGCGAATATGAGACGGCGCGCCGAGCGATGGCGCCGCTCACCGCCGAAGGGGAACGTCCGAGCGTGCGCGCCTGTCTCATCATGGCGGAACTCGAGGATGCGGAGTTTGGCAATCAGGGCCAGGTGCGCGAATGGCTCGCCCGCAGCGCAAGGGCGCCGCGCGATCCGGTTTGGATTGCCGACGGCGTCGCTTCAAAACAATGGGCGCCAGTCTCGCCGGTGACGGGCCGGCTCGATGCTTTCACCTGGCAGAAGCCGGTGGAACGGCTCGGCGCCGATCTGGAGGCCGCGGAATGGGTGAGGCATTGGGCTTTGCCGGCAAGATCAGCCGAGCTGCCCGAGGCAGTGCCGGTGATCGAAGCGACTGCCGTCGAAGCGCCCGCGGGGCAGGACCGAGAAGCGCCGCCCGCCGCCGCGGCGATCGCGGCGCCGGTCCCGGCAGCGGCCTCGGCCGCCGCCGAGCCGCAGGCTCAGACTTCGCTCCAGGCGCCCGAACCGGCGGCGTCGCCGACCCCTTCCGTGCCGCGCGCGCGGGCCCCGCGGACTGTGCAAAAAGTAGTATTTCCCATAGCTGGGGCGCCTGATGATCCGGGCCCGGATGAACCGCCGGAGCCGACGGAGATCCGCCGCATCCGCCGTGTCTAGAGCGGGATGAGGAAAAGTGGGAACCGGTTTTCCGCCCGCATCCCGCTCTAAACATTTCGAATCGATCACGTTTTTGGAGACATCGGATATATCCGATGTCTCAATCATGACTTTGTATTGGTTCAATCCAAAGTCATCGTGATCTGACATTTGCCTTGCGCCTTCGGCCGCCTTGCCAAGCCGCGCCGAACTGGCTTAAGAGATGGCGCCCGCCCTGTTTCGCGTAGAGCTTAAGGGGCGCGGATGCCGCAATAGCTCAGCTGGTAGAGCATCTCATTCGTAATGAGAGGGTCGGGGGTTCGAATCCCTCTTGCGGCACCAGTAAAATCAATCACTTAGATAGTATTTTGAAGTGTATGCGATTAGCCGGCCCCGTTCGGTAAGCGCTCGGTAACCTCAAATCCGCAATTGGCGGCGGCGCCTGTGCCGGAGCGTTCGCGAGGCGATGCTGGCATCAATAGATCCCATCAGCCTTCATCCAAACTTTCACAATCGGTGGCCACGCAAACATCGCATCAACGCCAACCAGGTTCGCACGTTTACCCTTGTCGGACATTTTGCCGAGCATTACTGAAAGGCTGGCGTTGGCCGGAAGCGGTCGGTCTGCTTTGGACCATTGGAACGCAGAAGCGGACCTTGATTTGATTTGGTTCAACGGTCTCAGTTTGGCGCGAAGCAGACCAACCACGCGAGGCACATGTACAGGAATCAAGAATTTCGCACCATGCTGAAGCCCCGATCCTGCGTCGCGAGTTTACAACAATGTGATCTTCGGGCATGCCTTGGCTGGGTAGCTGGTCTGAAAAACGCGTTGGGCTGCTTGCTATGCAGCTCAGTTAACGGTGGCTCATTCCCGACGCTGATCTCCCTGGGTCAGGATTTCTGGGTCAGGCCACCCATGCCGGCGGCGACAAAACTCGCCAGCACGTAGCCCGCGAGCTGGTGAAAGATGAAGTAGATCTCAGCCAACCCCTGAGGCAGATTCTTCACCTTGGTTGTCGTCAGGTTTAGCAAAGGCAAAAGCTCGTGCAAGCTGTACGCCGCTTTGCCCACCTCGCTGGCGGGACCTGCGTCGGTCTCGTGGAGGACGATGAACCCGATCAAGGCGATCAGGAAGGCCCAGCCGAGCGAGTAGAAGTACCGAAGCCCCAGCCCATAACCCATGGTCCATTTGAGCACGGTCAGACCGATGAAGCGCCAACCCGGCAACGGCTGCCGTATGGACAGGGGTAGGATCAGGCGCTCTTGTCTCGCCTTTTCGCGGGCCCGCTCGCGGCTCTCGTACAAAATTTTGTTGGCCTTAGTTGGCCAACCGGCCTTGCGGAAGATGTCTGCAAGGTGCTCGTAAGGTTGCGGCGAATAGGCCTCGTCGCGTTCGAGCCATGCAATGTACCAGTCGAGTGGGCGGTTGAGCATCTCGCTGCCAGGATCGTCGCCAAATCCGCCGAGGCGATCATAGGTGAAGCCGTCGAGCTGCAGCACCTCAGGCCACGCGTCTCGGCGATCCCGCCTCCAAGTGCCCTCGTTCCACGCGTCCTGCAGGGCACCGGCGTGTGTGTTACGCAGAACGAGGCGGCCGCGGGGCAGCTTTTCGCGGAGCGTGCATAGGCGCAACTCGCCGCTGATCTGGGTCTCCGACAAGTCGAGCGCCGTGAACCCGGCACCGGAGAGGTCTAGGTTGGCCTTGATACAGCCGAAAATCAGAGTAATCGGCTCTTTGAAATGGGCCCCTCCCATGAGTAGGTGCTGTCCGACTTGCAGGCTGTGCATGCCCAGCTTCCCGCAAACGGTCGCGCCCTGCAGGTTGAGCTGGCCATCGATCTTCGCCGCGGTGAGATCTACCTCCCGGAAGCTGGCGGGGTGCTCGGGCGTGCTACCCATAAGCAGGTGCTGTCCGACCTGCAGGCCGTTCATGGCTAGCTTGCCCTCGATATTCGCCCCCTCCAGGCCGAGTGTGCCCTCGATCTTGGCCGCGGTGAGTTCCACCTCCTGGAAGCTGGTGAGGTACTTAGCCGTGCTGCTCACGAGCAGGTCTCTTGCGACCTTCAGGCCGTTCATGGTTAGCTTGCCCGTCACGGTCGCTCCCTCCAGGGCGAGCGTGCCCTCGATCTTGGCCGCGGTGAGATCCACCTCCTGGAAGCTGGCGGTACGCTCGGCCGTGCTCCGCATGAGCAAGTGCTGGGCCTGCAGGCCGTTCATGCCCAGCTTGCCCTTCACGGTCGCGCCTTCCAGGGCGAGCTGGCCATCGATCTTTGCCCCGGCGAGATCCACCTCCTCGAAGCTGGCGGTACGCTCGGCCGTGCTCCGCATGAGCAAGTGCTGGGCCTGCAGGCCGTTCATGCCCAGCTTGCCCCCGAAGCTCGCACCTGCCAGGTCGAGCTGGCGATCGATCTTGGCTGCGGTGAGATCCGCCTCCTGGAAGCTGGCGGTACGCTCGGCCGTGCTCCGCATGAGCAGGTGCTGGGCTTGCAGGCCGTTCATGCCCAGCTTGCCCTTCACGGTCGCGCCTTCCAGGGCGAGCAGGCCATCGATCTTTGCCCCGGCGAGATCCACCTCCTCGAAGCTGGCTGGACGCCCGGGCGTGCTGCACATGACCAGGTTTTCTCCAACCAGCAAGCTGTTCATGGTTAGCTTGCCCATCACGGTCGCGCTCTCTAGGCGGAGTTGACCGTTGATCTTGGCCGCGGCGAGATCCACTTCTTGGAAGCTGGCGGGGTGCTCGGGCGTGCTGCACATGACCAGGTTTTCTCCAACCAGCAAGCTGTTCATGGTTAGCTTGCCCATCACGGTCGCGCTCTCTAGGCGGAGTTGACCGTTGATCTTGGCCGCGGTGAGATCCACTTCTTGGAAGCTGGTGGGGCGCCCGGCCGTGCTACCCATAAGCAGGTGCTCTCCGACCTGCAGGCTGTTCATGGTCAGCTTGCCCGTCACGGTCGCGCTCTCTAGGCGGAGTTGACCGTTGATTTTGGCCGCGGCGAGATCCACCTCATTGAAGCTGGCGGGGTGCTCGGGCGTGCTGCACATGACCAGGTTTTCTCCAACCTGCAGGCTGTTCATGGTCAGCTTGCCCATCACGGTCGCGCTCTCTAGGCGGAGTTGACCGTTGATCTTGGCCGCGGTGAGATCCACCTCATTGAAGCTGGCGGGGCGCCCGGCCGTGCTACCCATAAGCAGGTGCTCTCCGACCTGCAGGCTGTTCATGCCTAGCTTCCCCTTCACAGTCGCGCCCTCGAGGCTAAGTCGGCTGCCGATCTTGGCCGCGGTGAGATCCACCTCATTGAAGCTGGCGGGGCCCTCGGCCGTGCTTCGCAGGAACAGGTGCTCTCCGACCTGCAGGCTGTCCATGCCCAGCTTCCCCTTCACAGCCGCGCTCTCTAGGCGGAGTTGACCGTTGATCTTGGCCGCGGTGAGATCCACCTCATTGAAGCTGGCGGGGCGCCCGGCCGTGCTACCCATAAGCAGGTGCTCTCCGACCTGCAGGCTGTTCATGGTTAGCTTGCCGTCGACGGTTGAGCCCGCGAGGTTGAGCAGGCCGCCGACCTTGGCTTCGGTGAGATTCACCTCCTGAAAGCTGGCGGAGCGCTCGGCTGTGCTGCACATGTCTAGGTTTTTCGCAACCCTCAGCCCGTTCATGCCAAGAATGCCCTCGACAATTGCGCCCTGCAGGTTGAGCTGGTCGCCGATCTCGGCCCCCGTGAGATCCACCTCCCGGAAGCTGGCGGGGCGCTCCATCGTGCTGCTGCACATGGACAGGGCTCTCTCAACCTGCAGGCCGTTCATACCTAGCTTCCCGGCTACGGTTACGCCCGCTAGGTTGAGAGCATAGATTTTAGCCCCCAAGAGGTTCACCGATACGGCGGCGCTGCTCTGTTCGGCGATAAAGGATCCTTCCAGAGAGAGCGTGTCATCGGCTCTCAGACCCGTGAGATCGACCCCCTGCTCGAACCGGCACAGATCGAGCCAGAGCTGCCGGTCCAAGCGACCATGCGCCAACACCATCTTTTCTGGAAGGTACGCTCCGATGATGCGTACGCCCTCGAAAGGAATCTCGTCCCGATAGGGTTTTTCGAACAGAATCTGTCTTAAGAAGCTGACAGTGAGCGTTCGTTTTGCGTCCCAATGCTTCGCCTCCTTGGGGTCGGCTTCCCCAAGCATGGCATTAAAGTCTGCTTTTTCGCCGCTGCGGATCTTTTCCCAGGCCCAGCGCTCCTCTGGTGACCATTTCTCGCAGCCATTCGAAGAGGATCGTGACGCGCCAACAGTTTCAATGATAACGCTATCTTCTCGTTTCTCGTCTTCCATCGTTGGACACTCCACAATTAGCACATCCTGGCGCGCAAGAGCGGCTCGCCCGGCAACCGTCGTGTCAGCCAACAAATTTGTTCACGATTGGGGTCGGAGCCCAGTGATCGAGATCAATTCGCCCGGCTGCTACGGCTTGAAAGATCCGACACCGGCGACCCCGCGGGCGAGGATGAACAAGTGGCACGCGCCTCGCCGACGGCCGACAACTCGATGTCGGCTTCTGGCGCGATGCCGACCGATGAATTCAATTCTCACGATGTCCGCTTTCAAGCGAAGCGGATGTTCATCTAAACGGCAACCATGGGCGCATCTCGACCATGGCTAAAGCCAAGACTTGACCCAAGGCGGAAATAACCCGGATTAATGCGTGGTTGATCGCTAGAAAGCGATCAGATCAACCGCGAGTAACTCGGAGTGAATTGTCAGCTCGCCTTACTGGTTGCTCGGTTGCCTGTTGGCTAAGTACCTCGCGTGCAGATGACTCTTCAGATGTGAAAAACGCGCGGAAGAAGAACAAGCGCCAACTTGGGCATTGCCAGATGCTTCTCTGCCACCCATCATCGGCCGAAAAAGCGATAGAGGGCAGCAGATTCATCCGAGATATTCAGCAGTTGGCGATATGAATAAGACCCAGAAGTCAACACGATGTCACCGGACATTGCGTCATTCAGAAATGCTCACAATCAATGATGACGTGCGATGGATTATTTTTGTACCGTCCGCTGCTGGTTGCGCGAACGACCCCATCGGTAGCAGTTGCCCCGGTTAATCCCCGGGAATCAAGGCGATCGAAATGCGCTGCTTTCAAGTCGAGATGCATCAGGGCAATGCACGTGATCGAAATGTACTGTAAAAATATTATAACGCTTGACTTCATTGCGAGCTCACAATGAAACTCACGAAATGCTCTGACAGTTTTTTTGATCTAGAATTTTATCGTTAGCGTAATCCTTCTCGCCGTCGGAGCAGCTATCAAATTGATCGATGGAGCATCTTATGTCGACAGCGCGCCCTCTCACAGTTCGCTTAGCACCCGACCGGGATACCGTTTCAAAACAGCTAGGTCTTCTTGCTGATCTTGCTGGAACATGGCAAGGGCACGGGTTCAATTTGATCGCGCGCCCCGACAAGCAAGGCGGCAGCCCTCTCTTTCTGGAACTCAATCAGACGGACGAAACTCTCAAGATCGATACGATCTCTACTTCTATTCCCAATCGTGGATTTGCGCAGGACGACATAGAGCTCTTCGGACTAACCTATCTTCAAAAGATCAGCGACACCGTTACCGGCGGCGCGCTTCATATCGAACCAGGCATATGGGTGACGCAACCTTCAACGACTGCACCGCCTGAATCCACTCCGACGGGATCGCAAATCGTTGCGCGTATGGCCACCATTCCGCACGGCAATGCACTACTCGCCCAGGGCCAGGCGACTTTGGTATCATCCCTCACGAATGGCACGTTTGGTATTGCGCCTGTCAATACTGCGCCATTTGGAGTTGGCGACCCTATGCCGGCAGGCGGTACTGAAGGTGGCTTTCCGCCATATAAACTTACTGACACTTCGCCTGCTGCCGTGAATTTCAGGACCCCTGCGGGAAACACGCCTCCTATTCCGCTTCCGGCAACAATCAACACCGTTCCGATGCAAAACGTGATTAACGATCCCACGAGGTTGCTCGATCAGGCTATCAAAGGTCAGTTTATCGAAAGGATGACCGTCATCGAAGTCGCAACTGTCGCCAGCTTGAATGGCCCGTCCGGCCCTGTTCCGGTGGCGCTTGGGGCAGGTGGCGTAGAAAACATGCCGTTCCTCGTTACCAATGCTGACGCGGCAGTAGTCTTTGCAACGTTTTGGATCGAGACGATCCGAGATCAGGCCGGAAGCTTTCTTCAGTTGCAATATGTACAGACGGTGCTCCTCAATTTCCCCATTCTCGGAACCGCGACGAATTTGAGTTGGCCCCATGTGTCTGTTGCGACCTTGCGCAAGACCTTCGGCTAGACGTTTTTTCACGCTATGGAGAAATCTGGACCGGTGTGTGATCGGAGTGACCTACGGCATTTATCTGCTCGGAGGTGTTCGCCGGTCACGCATAAGGTCAGATTAGGCCGGTGACGTCAGTCGTAAAGGCGCGTGGCACTAAAGATCTATTCCACGGCAATAGGAGGAGCATGCCTCGCGCGGCCTATAGGAGAACCCGCACACCGCGCGTTGAGGCAGGCAGGAGCGTTGGCGCAAGCTAGCCCAATCCGGACGAGGGGGACCGTGCGGAAAGAAAGGCCGGTTCGACACCCGATGAACGGCAGCTTTCCATGCTTCCTGTCCTCAAAGCCGTCATTCCGGAAACTACTTTGCGCGACATCGGAAATCCGAATGGAAACAAAGCACCGCGGTCAAGCCGCTTCGCCACGCGGGAGGTGCCGTATAAAGCCAGCGGCTCTAAGGTTCCGAAAGGCGTGGCTCTCACCAAAGAGGAAGAGCAATTCGCGGCGGATGTGATCACCGAAAAAAAAGATGATGAGCCGAGCGAGAAGTCCATCGCCCTGATCTGCGCGAGATCTGGAAGGACCAACACGCCCTCCATATCGCTCCCGAAGTTCTCGGTGAGCCGCAAAGCAATTTTGACACGGCGGCGATTGCAGCACGTTCTTCGACGGGGACCAAGATCGATTTGATGGCCGTCATCCCTACTCGACGCTATGGCGCATAAAACTAGCATATGATCTCTTGCAACGGCAGCGATTCAGGTCAATACTTTGGAAATTGCAACATCCGGCCAGCAGCGCACAGATATTGTCAAATTCTTTCCGGAGGTGCTAGAAAAATGCCGCTAGTAATCCTCGCTCCACCGCCAAATACTGCACGATTAAGATTTGTTACAACAAAGGGCAGTACCAGCGGATGGTTGATCCGTCTTAGGGAAACCGAAGGACCCGTCAGCCACGTTGAAGCAGTAATGGAAGATGGGTCGATCATTGGCGCCTATTCACCTGGGGGAGTCCTGCGCCAGCCAAATGATTTCGATAAGACCTCGACCCTGCAAATTTTCGTTGACTTGCCTATGACGCCCGAGATGTACGGACATTGGAAGGCCGGGCTTGAGTATCGTGTAGCGCAAAAATGGCAGTACGATCAAAAAGCGATTCTGGGATTTATTTTTTTTGATGGAAAGTTCCACGATGCGCACAAGGTGATCTGCTCAGCGCTACAAGTTGACATCCTCAGCCACGGGCATTGCAAGTGGTGGACCCGGCCGTTGGCGCAGAAATATCACTCGATAGATCCGCTGACCTTGCTGCTAATGTGTCAAGCTGATGAGCGAACAATCATTCATCCGCCGGAAACCACTTCATGATGGCAGCTTAATTGGTCCACTTATAGCTCGACGCGGAAGTTTACGTTGTGTCAGAAGCTGACCAGGGCAGATGTTAGAATTGTCCGTCCCATCTGTAAGGCAGGCAGCTTTTCGAAGGGTCAGCTTCGGGTGCAGGATCTAGGGTGTGACGTGAGCCACGGCCCTCATTTTTTCGTTATTCCCTCCTCTCAATTAACGGAGGCATCCGTGTCAGACGATGTCGTAAGAATTCTTTCAATCGATGGCGGCGGAATTCGCGGAATCATTCCCGCGATGGTGCTCAAAGCCTTGCTTAAAGATCGTAGCGCGCAAGATGTATTTCATTTGGTGGCCGGAACGTCCACTGGCGGAATAGTTGCGTGTGGGCTCGCAAAGCCAAAGCCAATGACGCTGACCGAAATCATCGACCTTTATGTGGAACACGGGGCCGATATTTTTAAATCGGTTTCCGAGGGAATTCTTATGCCCAAGTATAGTCCTGAAGCATTGACATCTTATCTGGGCGAAGAGTTTCATAGGACGCACCTTTCAGACATCAACGCGAGCGGCGATAAAGCGGAGCTGCTCATCCCTAGTTATGCGATCGGCCTGCCTACGGAGAAGCCACCTGGCAATACATGTTCGCCCATGTTTTTCCGAAGTTGGCAAGCGCGCGGACTTCTGCTGGGGGGCGGCGCAACAGCCGCCGAGTATGATTTCCGATTGAGCGCCGTCGCGCGAGCAACCTCAGCAGCTCCGACATACTTCTCTCCGCAGGCTTTAGAAAATAAGGCGGGGCAGGTGTTCACAATGATTGACGGCGGAGTGTTCGCCAACAATCCGGCCATGTGCGCCATTGTCGAGGCGCACAAACTCTACAATGCGCAAAACTTCTTGGTTGTCTCGATCGGCACAGGCAGCGAACCCACACGCATAGATGCCAACGCGGCAGCGACGTGGGGAGACGCGCTATGGTTGCTCCCAATTATGACGATCTTTATGGACGGCAACTCGCAGACCACGTGTGTCGAAGTCGCCGAACTGCTTGCTGAAAACCATTGGCGATTTGATATTTCGCTAGCGAGCCTAACGCCTCAGGGCGAGCGGGTAGACGCCGCGATGGACAACGCTTCTGCAGCAAACATCAAGGCGCTCAAAGATAAGGCAAATCAGCTCATAGATGCCGATTCTAAACGGCTCGACGAGTTGGCAAAACTGTTGGCCCCGCCGAAAGCCAATCTTCAGCCGGTCCAGATACCAGCGGCAAAAGGAATGCTGCTTTCGGCAAAGACACGGGCGGGCGCCTAGCAAAATCTAAAAAAGGAGACTCACCAATAGATAGCGTTTCGAATGTCCCCATTCTTGTGATTCTCGTGTCGGTTGGAAAGCCTGGTGTGGGCATATCCATGCCAGTGAGGCATTCGAGTAAAACGACGGCTTCCCACCCCTATGCAGAAGTTCGCCATTTGCCTTTCTGGCTCTAAAGCGGACGTTGCCGTTAGGCGGTGCGGCTCGCCTTGGGTACGACGAAAATTGTCATTGGATGGCTGGCCTTTCGGCGCGGCGGGTCCTTTTTGGGGAGCCCTCGGCGAGCGTTTTCTGATGGTAGTTCTGACGGCCTTTAAATCGCTGCCCAGAGCGGGGTACGTGCACGCCGCCCTTCGGAACAAGTTACTGAATGGGTCGCGACGCGCTCGTCGAGCTTCGGGAGAGTCTATTCGTCTGACAATTTGATGGCCGCGGAAAATTCCTCCGCGGGAATAGGGTTACAAAATCTTACCGCAAACCCCATTTCGAAAGTGCGCGTCACGTCCGCTAAATGCCGACTCGAGCCGCGGAAGGTGATGCGACTCCCAAGTGGCGGAATGATCCGCGCTTTGATCAGGGCATCGATCTGCGAAACGTTAACGACTATTCCCGTTCTTAAGGTACCTGTGTGATCGAGGAAGCTGCAGCTTTTGATGGTCGGCTCGATCCTCGTGATGTTTGATTTCGTGACCGCGGAACCCTCATAAAGGCCGACAGCGTGCTCGGCGGCCATATGGGTGAGCTTGTTTCGCAGCATGGGTCTGCATTCGTCATCGACGGCAACCCGAAACCCTTCCGATTCTTTGGAGGCGACGACGCCACGGAAGGTGCCAATCTGATCGAGGTTGAGATGTACGGCTGATCCCGCTGGTATCTCGTCAGATCGCTTGGTCGGTGGAGCGCTGGGTTCCACGTCGTAGACGAGATTGACCGCTTCCGAACTGATCGTTGTCGTCTTGCAATTCGTGGGGCCGCTGTTAGGAAGGGAACAAGTGCCCCGCAATTCCGCCTCGATCAGAGGTCGATAGTCATATAGCGCCATCAAAGCCACTAGATCTTCGACTTGGCGTGCCGGCTCTGGTTTTCTCCGCTCGGCCGGCCCATCCCCGGCGAGTTGCCAAATCTTGTAGCGATGTATGGGTTGCTCATTCATTGGAGCTCTCTTAAGCACAATAGGTCGGCGGATCGTTGTGGGCTTTCGATCACGTTGGACGGTGCTGATCCTCTGAATTTTCTGTTTGAGGATATTTTTGAAAAGTTAATGGAACCCGTGGGAACTGGTTCCAAACTCCCGCCCGCCGTTGACGCTATCTTTGGAGTCCGGCTCTGCGGCACGTCCCTGCCCGTTGAGTCGGCAAATGACTCAACAAATGTCGGCTTTGCTTCCCCCATGAATAGCCGCTTCTGGCGCGTTGCCGACCGATGAATTCAATTCTCACGATGTCTGCTTTCAAGCGGAGCGGATGTTCATCTAAACGGCAACATTGGGCGCGAAGCAGCAGCAGCGGGCCGATAGCGGAACGGCAGCTTCCCAACGATCAGAAGCAGTATTCGGCCCAGAGGATGTGCTGTTCGTAATTGTTGTTGGACATGGCCGTTATCTAATAAGGCGCGGGCGAAAAGCAATCAGGACCGCCAGGCGCCGGACGTGAGTTTTGATTGCATATCTTCCAGCATCTTCATAGCTATGGTCTCCAATGTGAAAAAGTCGTCGAGCATCTGTCGGTGAAAAGGTATGTGCCCCACCGCCTCGTCAATTGAATGGATCATAACCGGCTTAAATTCCATGAGTTGTGATTGGCTGTAACGAAGGGCAGTATAGCCTTCATGATCGTCCCCTGTGGCAGCGATCTCGATCAGTCGACCAAGGCGGTCATACTCGGGTCCGTTTTCGAGACTTACGATGTATGGAACGACGTAGAGAGGCACTCGGTGAGCAAGCGAGTCCCGATAGTCTTCGAGATAGCGAAGCCAATCGCTGCAATCGTCCAATAGTCGCGCAAATTCTTCGGACAGCGTAAGGCGCAGGTCTTTATTTTTTTCTCGCAAGCCGACCGCGAACCTTGCTGGTAAAGGAGCGCCGGTACGCTCGGAATTTTCGCATGCCCAAACCCACGCCATATTGTCGAGCGCGCCGAAGGCGTTTGCCACGAAGGATTGAAGATTGATCTCGACATCTGTGAGATCCCTAGGAATGGCGATCTGATAGGGCGGCAGCAACCGGAAAACATTCGCGATGCAACGATGAATCGTAAAAGCGCGGCGGCTAAAGCCCTTGACGGCGTATTCTCGCGCTTTCGTGCTTCTGTACGGGAATTCGATCATGGAAGTAATAAGATTCAGCCCTCGTTCCTCAAGGCCGTGCAAGGTCTGAAGCATCTTCTCAATTTCATTGGGCGCATAAAGACATTCACCGGGCATGTCAGAAGCCTTAGCTATTAATTTTGTCATACCGAACGGCAGCTTTCCGGCGGCGGCAAACGGTCGCCGAACGCCTTACATGGGCGCGAAGCGTCCGAAGCGGATGTGAGACTGGACCGAGAGCGGACGGACTGCCTAAGGCATGCCCGCCAGTTGGTGCTGTCCTAAGCAGAGGCCAAGTGTCCTAATTACGGGAAGGGGCTGTCCTAATACGCAATCAACCATTTTAACGGCGGTTGCGCTCTCGATGGCGGTCTGTTTTCCGGCGGCTACGCCTGCGTCGGCGGCGTCTCCGCCGTCATTCCGGTTGACCTTTACATCCCAGGCTGCCCGCCGACCCCGACAGCGCTGCTCAAAGGGCTTATCGCACTGATGCAATAGATCACGATGATTTTGGATTGAAACGATCCAAAATCATGAACGTGATCGATTTCAAGAGCTTAGAGCGGGATGCCGGCGGAAAAGAAGCGCGTCTCGCCCAGCGCTTCGGCGCCGGGCGGCGCGCCTATGGCCAGCGCACTGCCCAACCGTGGGAGCCGTGGAGCGATCACCAGTTCCGCGGCAATCGTTCGAGGCGGGCCGCCGCTCCTTTGAATGCCGGGGTGCGGGAGGCTTCATCGAACTCGGCGCCCACCAATCGGTTGGCCGACTGCTCGGAGAAGTGGAACGGGTAGAACACCATGCCCTCAGGCAAGCGATCGGTGACGAGAACGCGCGCCTCAATGGCGCCGCGGCGACTCGTGAGACGCGCCCAGTCTCCGGTTTTCAAGCCGTTGCGGCGCGCATCGTTGGGATTGACCTCCATCTCGCCATGCGGGCGTATGGCGTCGAGGCCGTGCGAGCGCCGCGTCATGGTGCCGGTGTCGTAATGCTCAAGTTTACGCCCCGTATCCACGAGCAAGGGGAACTCCTCGCTCACCTCCTCGACGCTTCGCTTCTGATCCAGAACCGTGAAAGAGGCCCGGCCGCTGGGGCTTGGGAAGCTCTCCGCGTAGAGGAAGCGCGTGCCGGGGTGCGAGGTATCGGGGCACGGCCACTGCAGACCGCCGTTGGTGAGCCGTTCGTGGCGGATGCCTGCGTAGGATGGCGCCAGCGAGGCGATCTCCTCCATGATGGCAGCCGCGTTCGGGTATGACATCTTGTAGCCCATGGCGGTGGAGATGTCGCAGACGATCTCCCAGTCGGCGCGCGCCTCGCCGGGCGGCTCGACGGCCTTCTGCAGGAGCTGCACGCGGCGCTCGGTGTTGGTGAAGGTGCCCTCTTTCTCGGGGAAGGCCGCGGCCGGCAGCACGACGTCGGCCAGCGCCGCCGTATCCGACATGAACAGATCCTGCACCACGAGGAACTCGAGGTTCATTAAGCCCTGCTCGACGGCGGCCGTATCCGGGCTCGCCCCCATCGGGTTGTCGCCCATGACATACATGGCCTTGACGTCCCCCGAGACGGCGGCTTCCTCCATCTCGATAATGCTGAGATAGCGGTTCTCGGGCAGCTTGACGCCCCAGGCCGCCTCGAACTTGGCGCGCGCCACGGGATCGGTGATCGAGTGGTAGCCGGGGAGCGAGTTGTGGTGGCCCTGCATGTCGGAGGCGCCCTGCACATTGGCCTGCCCGCGCAGAGGCATGAAGCCGGCGCCTGGACGCCCGACATGGCCGGTCAGCAACGACAGATTGGCCATCGCGAGCGCGCCGTCGACGCCCTTCAGGTGCTGGGTGATCCCCATGCCCCACAGCAGCATGCCGCGTTCGGCCTTGGCGTAGATGCGGGCCGCTTGGCGGACGAGCTGAGGCTCGACGCCGGTAAAGTCAGCCGTCTGCTCGGGGCTGTAACCTGCGAGATTCTGCCGGAAAGCCTCGAAGTTCTCGGTGCGCTCAAAAATGAACGCCTCGTTCGCGAGGCCTTCCTCCACGATGACGTGCGCGAGCGAATTGAGCAGCGCGACGTTGGAGCCGGGGTTCAGGCGCAGCCACAGGTCGGCGTGATCGACGAGCTCGGTGCGGCGCGGATCGACGGCGATGATCTTGGCGCCGCGCTCATACTTGGCGCGCAGCACCTGGCTCGAGATGACGGGATGCGAATCGGTCGGGTTCGAGCCGACCGCGAGGAACACGTCGGCCAGCCCGATGTCGGTCGCCGAGGCCGAGGGCGCGCTGGAGCCGATTGACTGCTTCAGGGCGACCACGCTCGCCATGTGGCAAAGCCGTGCGCAGTGGTCGATGTTATTGGTGCCGATCGCACACCGGATGAGCTTCTGGAAGACGTAGTTGTCCTCGTTGCTGACGCGCGCCGAGGCCAAGCCGGCGATCGTGTCGGGTCCGTGCTCGGCTTTGATCTCGTTGAACCGCCGGGCGATGTAGGCGATCGCCTCGTCCCAGCTCGCCTCTTCGAACGGGCTCCCCTTGCCGCCGCGCCGGATCAGAGGCGTGGTCAAACGGTCGGGGTGCTGGATGAAGTCCATCCCGAAGCGGCCCTTCACGCAAAGGTTGCCCATGTTGGCAGGCGACTTCTTCGATCCGTTCACCGCGACGATCTTGTTGCCTTCGGTCTCGAATTCGAGCGTGCAGCCGGTGCCGCAGAAATTGCACACGCTGTCCGTCTTCTTGCGCAGCGCCTTGGGCAGCACGCCTTTGTCGGTGAGGTCCTTCAGCGCGCCTGTCGGGCACACGCCGACGCACTGGCCGCAATTGTTGCAATCCGTGTCGCGGAAGTCGAAGGTTCCGCTGACGAGCGCCGGATAGCCATCCGCGTCCTTCATGTAAACCTTGCGATGCTGGACCTCGTCGCAGATGCGCACGCAGTCCATACACTTGATGCACTTCTCGCGGTTCAACTCGAAGAACGGCCAGGAGACCAGCGGCTCGAACACGCGCTCCCTGGCCGGCTCGTAGGTCTTGCCGACGTAGGTCGTGACGCCAGCGCCGTACTCCAGCGAAAATTTCTGCAGCGAGCAGGAACCCGCCGCCTGGCAGACGCACTGCAGACAGCGTTCGGCCTCGGTCTGCGCGACGTCGTCGGCAAAGCCAAGTTCGACCTCGGCGAACGCGCCCTCGTTGTCGTCGCGGCCGATGTGGCTGGAGGTGCGGAACGCCGCCACGCGCGCCTGCCCCTCCAAAACCGGCATCTCGGCCATGCGCGCCGACGACTTCGCCGTGGCGCCGATGGCGAAAAGCCTGGGCTTCTCTGTGAAGATCGCCTTGGCGATGCCGCGCTGGTCGGCGCCGTTGAGGAACGCATGGATGGCGTAGGCGCCCCGGCGGCCGGCCGCCACCGCCTCGATGACGGTGGCGGCGCCCGTGGCGCAGTCGCCGCCGGCGAACACGCCGGGCAGGTCGGTCGCCATCGTCGCCTCGTCGATGGCGATGTGGCCCCACTTGTTGGTGGAAAGATGCGCCTCGCCCAGCGCGGTCCCGTCGACGTCCTGGCCGATCGCCATCAGGATGGTGTCGGCGGGCGTGAAGTAGTCGGAGCCCTTGACCGGCTCCGGCCGCCGCCGCCCGCTTTCGTCCGGCTCGCCGAGCGCCATGCGCTGCGCCTTGAGGCCGACCGCCCGCCCGTTCTCGACCACCACCTCGACCGGCGCCGCGAGGAAGTCGAACTTTACGCCCTCCACCTCGCATTCGTGAATCTCGTGCGCCGCGGCCGTCATCTCGGTCCTGGTGCGCCGGTACATCATAACGACCTCGGCGGCGCCCTCGCGCCGGGCCGTGCGCGCGGCGTCCGCCGCCGTGAAGCCGCCGCCGACCACGATCACGCGCTTGCCGATGTCGACGCGCTCGCCCCAGTTGACGCGACGCAGGAACTGAATCGCCGGCATGACGCCAGGCGCGTCCTCGCCCGCAATGCGCGCCAGCTTGCCGGCCATGGCGCCGATGGAGAGGTACACAGCGTCGTAGCCCTGGGCGCGCAGGCTTTCGATCTGGTAGTCGCGCCCCATCTTCTGGTTGGTCTTGAGGGTCACGCCAAGCGACAGGATGTCATTGATCTCCTGATCGAGCACATGGTTGGGCAGCCGGTAGGACGGGATGCCGAAGCGCAGCGTGCCGCCGGGCTCCTTCTCGGCTTCAAGCAGCGTGACCTCGTGGCCCTCGAGCGCCAGGTAATAGGCGGCCGACAGTCCGGCCGGGCCGGCGCCGACCACGGCGACGCGCTTGCCGGTCGCCGGCCTGGGGGTCGGCTGCGTCGGCCGCCCGGTCTCCAGCGCCTTGTCGGCGGCGTAGCGCTTCAACGCGCAGATCGCGACCGGCTCGCCGTCAATCTGCATGCGCCGGCAGGGATCCTCGCAGGGTCTCGGGCAGACCCGCCCGAGGATGCCCGGCAGCGGCAGCTTCTCCTTGATGAGCGCGGTCGCCTCGACGTATTGCTTCTTGGCGATCAGGTTGATGTAGCCGGCGATGTCGATGCCGGCCGGGCAGGCGGCCTGACAGGGCGGCGTGCAGTAGGCATTGTGGTTGGACAGATACTCGTCGAGCCGCGCCTTGCGGAGTTCTGCGAGCCGAGGCGTTTCGGTCTCAACGGCAAGCCCGTCGTAAACTGCCGTGCTACAGGCACTGACAGGCACGTTTTGCCCGCCTGTCTCCACCACGCACAGTCCGCAGCCGCCGCTTGGCTTGATCCGGGGGTCATCGCACATCGAGGGGATTGCGATCCCCGCCCGGCCGGCGGCGGCAAGGATGCTGTCGCCGGTCCGCGCCTCAACGGGCGTTCCATTGATCGTGATGCGGCAAGGCTGCCCCTGGGGCGACGGCAGAAGCGGGCTGTCAATGAGCCTTGCCGCCGCCTGGCTTTCCTCCGGACCGTCGTACATCGTCAAAGCCTTTCATGGTTGAAATATGCGGCTTCATGATCATGATGCCGCATTTCGGCATGGCAGGCCCTGACCTGGGTCAAGCCGTCCTTCCGGGATGCCTGAAAAACGCAGCATAGGGCTTCCGGATGCCTGGAGAGGAAGAGCCGCAGCACCACCAGCAAGTCCGCGGCTCTTTGTCTTGCTCCGAGATCGAGAAAAGAGCGTAGATCGGCAATGATCATATCGCGTACGGCAATCGCACCACGAGCGAGATTGAGCCGGTAGCTCGAAAGCAGTGCATAGTGGCGATCTGTCAGGGGCGGCCCCAAGATGATTTCGTTGGGAGAGAGGTCGGCGAAGTCGAGGCACTGAGAGATAGTGATCACTTTCTTACGTATCGGCCAAAAAGCGGGGCAGTTGAGCGGCGTCAATTGACATGGCCGCCCATTTATAATCACGAACCGCTAGCGCAATTAGGAGAAATACCTAAATTAGAATATATAGATCAATACATTGTACAAAAACTCGAGTGAAATTGCTCGTAATGTCTGATTTCGGAATACCGCGGAGCGAACGGCTCATCAATCGCACTAGCGCCCCGCCCGTTGCGCTCGATGCCTGCGCCAATCGGGGAGGCGGTGTCCTTTAAAAGGGGGCGCTTCTGCCCCGTCCGGTGTTGTAGCGCGGTCGAACCAAAACTTTTACAAACCGCCCCGCCCCAATCAAAAACATCGCCTGCGCTTGAGCCTGATCGCACCAAATATTGCGCCGATATCGATAGACCTCGCGTGATCTTTCTGACCCAACGACCTGAAAGACGTTAGTAGTTTGACTGAAAGAGGCTTTAGCTTATGGAGCCGTGGCATCACACCTTCGAAGCTTTCATGGGTGGTCGCGTGACGCCGACAGGCGAGGCGCAAGTTCCGGTCCCCGCACTGATCGCAACGCTAAGCGAACCGCCTTGGCACGGGCCGCCGATTTTGATGCCAGACCCTCGTTTCGCGACGGCCGTCGCTAATCGAAAAGCCTTCAGCAATCCGGCGCATCAGGTCCTACTTGCAAATGCGACGGACGGATGGCAGATCATTGGGGGCTACATCGATAATACATTGACAATCGATCAAAACTTCCAAGGCCAGGGACTTTCGACACAACTTATTCTGCGCTGCGTCGCGCATCGCGAACTTCCGGACAAGCCGCGGCAGGTTACGATAGCTGGGTACAGGGCGCTTCTCCGCGCCTATCTTACCGATGTTAGAGATGCAGTGGACCGCAATGAAAAAGTGGCACGCGAAGTACGCGTTGAATTGCTTGAGCGTATTTCCGAGCTTCGCGACATTTCGTTAGCGTCTGGGTCGGACCACGCGTATTTTAAGGCCAACGACGATAAGCTGACCAACCCGATTAAGCGGCCTAGCTTTGTCGAATGGGAGGCGGAGTTTTTAGGTCTTGATGAAAAGGCTTGGAGCGATCTAAAGGAGAAATTCGAAGCTGCGTTGACCGGCCGGGACGGCCTGCGCGGATGGCAACAACTATTCGACGCAGCGAATGAGGCGAAGGGTTATAATTATCTTTCTGGTATTGGATGCGCGGACATACGTTTCATTCCCACATCGAAAGTTAAGGGCCAAAAGTCGCCTGATTTGGAGGCAACCTATCTCGGCCGCAGGGTGCTTGGCGAAGTAAAGACAATTAATAAGTCGCAGGATGAATTGAGACGCGTACACGAAGGCGGCGTGGGCGCGGTGACGCTGCAAATGAACGAGGCATTTTTTACGAAGCTTGAGGGTACAATCGCCGAAGCGACGAAGCAATTAAAGGCGTTCGATGAAGATCAAACAGCGCTCCATTACATTTTTCTGAACATAAAATTTGATGAGGGCATCGAGCTGCAAGAGGAATATCGGCGCCAAGTCCAGGGCTACCTGAGCGCCGTAGAGATGCCGAGGATTGTTCTTTTAGACTAACGGCTTGCCTGGTGATGCAGATCAAAACTGTAAGGTGAGCAGCGTGCCTGCATCGCAAGGCTTGCGACTGTGGCTACAGAACATACAGGAAGAGCGAGCCGAACGTGGCGCTAATCGGCGCTCGACGAACTTTCAGCGCGCCGCCGTGAAGATTCGTGACGCTCACTTAGTTCATGAACGAACGACGGCTTTAGGATATAAATCCATCCGCGTTGGAGGGCTGATAGGGGCGCGATGCTGTCTTAACGCAATGTCAGTAGCTGACCCGTAGCAGCCGTTCCGCGATCAGAGATTGCGCCAAATTGCAGACATTCACAGACCTCAACGACCAAGGAAACACGACGTTCCCTTGGTTCGTAATTCGGGGAGCGACCGCCAGTGGCAAGAGTTCTACTTGCGATCTGCGCCGGTCTCTATGGAAAGGAGCCCGGTTCCTTCGCAAGAAAGCACGAGGGCCGTGGAGTCATCTCAGGCGGCATGCTGGAGGTCGTATTCAAGCCACACCAGCTGCAAAGGCGATGCTCGACATTTAAGTTATGATCAACCAGCCAGCTCCGAGATCGCGAGAGATTTGCTCGCTCACGGAACCACGATTACGGTACAGGGAGCAAGCGTCGCAACCTTTTGCGATACGCTGCCGAGCAGCAGTCCGGCGAGTTGACCGCGGCCTCGGCGGCCAAGCACGACGGCATCGGCCTGAATTCGTACAGCGGCGTCGATGATAGCGCCTGCCGCGTCACCCCAGGCCGCCTGTGTTTCAATGTTGGTGATGCCGATGCGTTGGGCCTGCTCTTTGGCTTCGACCAAGATCCGGTTCGACAGCAAGTCGAGCGCTGCGCCGATGCCGCCTTCCGAACGCGCAAGCTGCCGCACGTCATTCTCCGAGAAGTCGCCGCTGACGGTGATGATCGAAAGGCTTGCGCCAAGCTGCTTTGCGAGGTCGGCGGCAAAGGCGATTGCCCGCGCAGCGCCCTCGGAACCGTCGGTCGCAACCAGGATGCGTTTCATTGTCTTTCCCGTCGATCTGATGTTTTGGCCACCGAGGCCGGTTAAGGGCCGGGCTGCCGCAAGCGCGTCACTTGCTCCGCGAAAGCCGTCCCGGCGGTCGCCGGGACTGTCGCGCGGCTGTCGTCCAGACAGACATCGAGAATTTTTTCGATGAGAGGCTGAGTTTCCGCGCGCGAGGCGTCGAGGAGCGGTTCGACGCCGAGGACATCACGCAGGATGCGGATCCCGATCAGGCAGGCAACAAACAAGGTCGCGCGATGCTGGGCGCGATCATCGAGCTTGGCCGCCAGCGGCTCGATGAAGTCTTGCCAAGCAAAAGCGCGCAGCACTTCTCTCGCGCGCGGGCTGGACAAGGAGTGAATGAAGATTTGGAGCGCCTCGGCGTGCCCTGACATCAGCTCGGAGTCGGGTTCGAAGATATTCTTCGCAAAGCTCGTGCTCAGGTCAGATTTCTCAAAAGCCAACAGGCGTTCGGCTTGAACCGCCGCCTTGACCACCTCGGAGAAGAGCTGTTCCTTGGAACCGAAAGATCGATGGACGAGAGCGACATCGATCCCGACATCCGCGGCTATGTCACGGAGCCCGACTTCCTCATAGGAAGCGTCCGCAAAGCGGGCGAGCGCCGCCCGCAGAATGCGCTGGCGGGTCAGCTCTCCAGAGCGTTTTTCCCGGATTTCTGCTGCCATGACGAGCCTCGTTGCATAAGGACTTTGCCGTGGCATGGGTCAACCACTGTTGACATGAATCAAGCCGCTGGTCACTTTTTGGCGCATGTTTGCTCCACTACTCGCGGATACAGGGGCGGTCAGGGAGATTTGCTGATGCAGGATGTCAAACCGGATGGCGATGGCACGCCTGCGATAACACAGCCGAGCGCGGCGGAGGCTGCGACGCCTCAGGCCACGCCGCTAGTCACTAACCCGATGGCGCTAACGCCGCAGGCGCCGCAGCCTCCGATCAAACGCGCGACGCCGACGAGACCGCGGCACCGGCTCCTTCTCGCAGGGCTGCTTATCATCATCTTGGGCGGTGTCGGCGGGGGCTGGTATTGGTGGAAATACCACCAGGCGGCACTCCCCAACGGCATCGTTTGGGGCAACGGCCGGGTCGAGGCAGACGATATCGACATCACGCCGAAATATGCCGGGCGCGTCGCGACACTGCTGGTCGATGAAGGCGATCTCGTCAAGGCGGGCCAGGTCGTCGCGCGCATGGACACGCGCGATACTGAGGCGCAACTGGCGCAGTCAGAAGCGCAGATGAAACTGGTGGCGCGCTATTACGAGGAAGCCTCGGCCACCCTTGTGCAGCTGAAGACCCAGCAGAAGCTCGCTCAGCAGGAATTCGATCGCACTCAGGCGCTGGTCCAGAGGGGCTTCGCAACTTTCCAGCTGCTCGACCAGCGCCGGCAGGCGTTGGATGGCGCCAACGCTGCTGTGAAGGCCGCGACCGCCAAAATCGCCGAGGCCGAAGAAGCCGTCGCTGCGACAACGCATAATGTTGCCTATTACAAAATCGTGATCGCCGACGGCACTCTGGTAGCGCCGCGCGACGCAAGGGTTCAATATCGGCTCGTCAATACTGGTGAGGTGGTTGGCGCCGGTGCCAAGATCTTCACCTTGCTCGACCTATCGAAGGTCTACATGACCGTGTTCCTGCCGACGGAAGAGGCCGGCAAGATCGCACTCGGCAGTGAGGGCCGCATCGTTCTCGACGCTCTGCCCGGCGTGGTCGTGCCTGGGCATGTCACCTTTGTATCGGCGACTTCGCAGTTCACGCCCAAGATGGTCGAAACACGGTCGGAGCGCGACAAGCTCATGTTCCGCGTCAAGGTGCAGATCGACCCAGAACTTGTGGCGCATCATCTTTCCGAGGTGCGCACGGGGCTGCCGGGCGTCGCCTATGTGAAGTTCGACCCCAAGGTCGCCTGGCCACCGCAACTTCAAGCCAATGTGCCGCAATGACGGCGGACGGCAACGTCATCGCCCGGCTGATCGGGGTCACACATCGCTACGGCGCCACGAAGGCGCTCGACGATGTCTCGCTCGACTTGCCGAGCGGCGGGATAATTGGCCTGATCGGCCCGGACGGAGTCGGCAAGTCGTCGCTGCTCGGCCTCATCGCCGGCGCGCGGAAGCTTCAGTCCGGCGCGATTCAAGTGCTTGGCGGCGACATTGCCGATGCGCGGCACCGGCGTGCCACCTGTCCGCGCATCGCCTACATGCCCCAAGGACTCGGCAGCAATCTCTATGCGGAGCTCAGCATCGCCGAGAATATCGACTTCTTTGGCCGGCTGTTCGGCCAGGCTCCGGCGGAGCGCGCAGCGCGGATCGACGAGCTGTTGCAGAGTACCGGGCTCGCGCCATTCCGCGACCGGCCCGCGCGCAAGCTGTCCGGCGGCATGAAGCAAAAGCTCGGCCTCTGCTGTGCGCTGATCCACGATCCGGATCTCCTGGTCCTCGACGAACCGACGACCGGCGTCGACCCTCTGTCGCGTCGGCAATTCTGGGAGCTGATCGATACCATTCGCGCGCGGCGGCCGGGTATAAGCGTATTGGTCGCGACCGCCTATATGGAGGAGGCGGAACGCTTCGACTCGCTCGTTGCGATGAACGACGGGCGTGTGCTGGCCACCGACAATGCTGCGACGCTGAAGGCCAGAGCAGCGGCTCCCACACTGGAAGCGGCTTTCATCGCGCTCCTGCCCGAGACCGATCGCGAAGGATACCGAGCGATCACCATCCCGCCGCGCCGGAAGCTGCCCGGAGCTCCAGCCATCGCGGCGCACGGCCTGACGCGTCGTTTCGGCGATTTCGTCGCTGTCGATCACGTCGACCTCACCATCGAACGTGGCGAGATCTTCGGCTTCGTCGGTTCCAATGGCTGCGGCAAGACGACGACAATGCGGATGCTCACCGGACTCTTGCCGGCAAGCGAGGGTGACGCGAGCCTTTTCGGCCGCCCCGTAGATGCAACCGACATAGAGACGCGTCGACGCGTCGGTTATATGTCGCAATCCTTCTCGCTCTATGGCGAGCTGACCGTGCGGCAGAACCTGGAACTGCACGCGCGGCTCTTTCAGATCCCGGACGACCAGGCAAAGACGCGCATCGCCACACTCATCGAAAGCTTCCATCTGACCGAGCATCTCGAGGCGCGGTCGGACCGCCTGCCGCTTGGCATTCGTCAGCGGCTTTCTCTTGCGGTCGCCGTCGTCCACGCTCCCGAGATGCTGATCTTGGACGAGCCGACCTCCGGCGTCGATCCAATCGCGCGGGACGAGTTCTGGGCGCTGCTGATCGATCTTTCGCGCAATCAGGGCGTCACGATCTTCATCTCGACCCACTTTATGAACGAGGCGGCGCGATGCGATCGGGTCTCGCTGATGCATGCCGGGCGCGTGCTCGCGACCGCATCGCCCGAGGCGCTGATTGCGGCACGCGGTGTGGCCACGCTGGAAGAAGCCTTCATCGCTTATCTCGAGGAAGCGGCCGGCGAGAGCCGTCCCGCGGTCCAAAGCGCCGCGGCGAAGAACGTTACGCAGCCGCCTGCCGCAGCGCCAGCCGATCTGCAGGCATTGGCCGGCCCGGCTCGCGCGCTGCCGGGCTTGGCTCCGCTGCAGCGCCTCTTCGCCTATGCCCGTTGCGAGATGCTGCAGATCCTGCGCGACCCGGTTCGGCTTGCAACCTCCTTCTTTGGCACCGTCTTGCTGATGTTGATCTTCGGCTATGGCATCACCTTCGATGTGGAGCATTTGACCTTTGCGGTGCTCGACCGAGATCAGACACCTGAGAGCCGCAACTACATCGAGGAATTTGCCGATACGCGCTATTTCACGCAGCAGGCGCCACTTGCCGACTACACGGACCTCAGCCGTCAGCTCAAGAGCGGCAAGCTCTCCTTCGTGATCGAGATCCCACCCGGCTTCGGCCGCGATGTGAAGCGCCACACGGCGACCGAAGTCTCGGCCTGGATCGACGGCGCCATGCCCTTCCGCGCCGAGACCGTCTTAGGCTATTTGAACGGGGTCCATGCGAGCTATCTGACACACCTCAATCTGCGAATGACCGGTTCGCCAACGATATGGCAACCGGTTCAGATCGATACGCGTGATCGCTACAATCAGGACTTCAAAAGCATCTTCGCCATGGTCCCGATGGTGATCGGCCTGTTGCTGCTTTTCATCCCTGCCATCCTCATGGCGTTGAGCATCGTGCGTGAAAAAGAGCTGGGCTCGATCGTCAACCTCTATGTGACACCGGTCAGCCGGCTTGAATTCCTGCTCGGCAAGCAGCTCCCTTATGTCGGCTTGGCCATGGTGAACTACGCCTCGATGGTTGCGCTCGCCGTCTTTCTGTTTCAGGTGCCGGTCAAGGGCAGTTTGTTGGCACTGACGCTCGGCGCTCTCATCTATTCTATTACGACAACCGGCTTCGGGCTCCTCATTTCCGCCTTCACCGCCACGCAAGTCGCGGCGCTCGCCGGCACCGCCATACTGACCATGATGCCCGCCTTGCAATTTGCCGGGATGATCATGCCGGTCTCGTCGCTCTCGGGCGTGCCGGCGGTGATCGGCAACGGCTTTCCGATGACTTATTTCCTCAAGATCAGCATCGGCGCATTCACAAAGGCGCTGAGCTTTGCCGACCTCACCGGCGATCTTTTGAAACTCGCGGCCTTCATCCCGGCACTGACAGGGCTCAGCCTGCTATTGCTGCCGAAGCAGGATCGTTGATCATGCGCCGGCTTGCAAAGATCTGGCATCTTGGCATCAAGGAGCTGCGGAGCCTCGGCAGTGACACCGTGCTCATCTGCTTGATCGTCTTTGCCTTCTCCGGCGCGATCTACAGCCTGTCGACCGGTATTTCCTATGAGCTGCGCAACGCCTCGATCGCGATCGTCGACGAGGACCATTCGCATCTGTCCGGCAATATCGCTGCGGCACTGCTCCCGCCGCATTTCAGGCCGCCGGAACAGATCACCCTTGGCGAACTCGACCGGCGGATGGATGACGGACGCGACACATTCATTCTCGATATACCGTCGAAGTTTCAAGCCGACGTCTCGGCCGGCCGCGCACCGGTGGTCCAAGTCAATGTCGACGCCACGGCGGTATTGCAAGGCGGTATCGGCGCCGGCTACATCGAGCAGATCGTTACCGGCGAGGTCAATAGATTCTATTACGGCAGCGACAACCAACCGGATCCTCTGGTATCGCTGCGCCCGCGCGTCGCCTTCAACGATAATCTCGAATCGTCCTGGTTCATGGGCGTCGCATGGCTGATCAATCTCATCACCATGCTCGCCATTGTCTTGTCAGGCGCGGCTGTGATTCGCGAACGTGAACATGGGACGCTCGATCATCTGCTGGTCATGCCGCTGTCGCCCTTCGAGATCGCCATGGCGAAGGTCTGGGCAAATGGGCTCGTGATCATGGTCGCCGTGGGGCTCTCATTCTGGATCGTGCTGCGCGGGCTGCTTGGGCTGCCGGCCACCGGATCCTTCGCCCTCTTCATGGCAAGCGTGGCGCTCTATCTCTTTTTCACCACGGCCGTGGGGCTTCTCCTCGGCACGCTCACGCGGTCCATGCCGCAATTCGGGCTGCTCTTCATCCTCGTGGTGCTGCCCATGGTTATCCTCTCCGGCGGCTACACGCCGCTCGAAAGCATGCCGCGGCCGCTGGAGACGGTGATGCTGGCGGTGCCCTCAACGCAATTCGTCAAAGTCGCTCAGGCGATCCTCTTCCGCAGCGCCGGTATTGAGATCATTTGGCCGAATCTGGCCGTGGTTGTCGGGGTCGGCGGCCTGTTCTTCGCCCTGGCATTGTCGCGTTTCCGGGCTTCCGTGTCGCAGGCCGTCGGCTGATGCCGGTGCAATGTCGATTGGGAGCGAGCATTCATCATGCACTTGCCACAGCACGAGAAGGCCGCGGCAGTGACTGCCGATGAAGGAAGGCTGGCTTCGACGTGAAGCTACCAGTCGAGTACCAATACCGAAGGTATATGTGCGTTATAGAGCTTGGCTCTAATGTCAGGTCATGGCGCATGCCGACCGATGAATTCAATTCTCACGATGTCCGCTTTCAAGCGGAGCGGATATTCATCTAAACGGCAAGTATGGGCGCTTTTCGGCCTTAGCGCAATGTCTGATTTGAGTCCGTAATACGCTCCAACCTATACGCTGAGTTGCTGCTGCTGACCACTGGGCCTTATAAGAGTGTGTCTTAGGTTACCGAGACGCTTGCTGGGTAAGTCGTTCGACTGCAGCAATGAGGGCCAAAACATCGTGGTCCTTGCTCGTTCGTGAACCCGCCTTGCGGATCAATTCGGCTTGCCTCTCTGTGGGAACCGAGCCATAGGCCCGGATAGTCGTTAGCACGTCCTCGTGCGCCATATTTTGCGACCACGCGATGAGATCTTCGGGCGTTCGACAGATTTGCTCGCCAAGTCGCGTCAAAGTGTCTCTGAAGGAATGCGGGTTGAAATACTGCAACCCCGCCGCAATGAAGGCGTCGCGGAAAATAGTTCGCACGGGCGTTGAGTTGCTCCAGCCCTTTCGATCAAGCCCAACCGCTTCGAATTTCCGATCCGCGCCCAGGGCAATTTGGGTCGCTGGAAATAAGGGATCGTCAAGACCCCAAAGCAGATCACGTCGTAAATACGTGACCCAATCGGTTACAATGGCAAGCGCTTCGCCCCCCACTGGGAAAAAGAATGTCGGAAAGGTTTTAGAGAACTTTGTTCGAACCTGCCGGGCGTCCTGAAACACGCGGCCGGCGTCAAGATCGATGTGCTTGAGCCGGATGGACGCAATTGCGTCGACGCGAGCGCAAGTTAGCAATGCAAAGGCGATCACCGCCCTGTTGCGGCGCTCGATATCTGTCTCATTAGGCATACTCGCGAGTACATGATGAATTTGCTCCAGCGTCGGCACCCGCTTTTCGCGTCCGGCTTTGGCTACGGCTTCGTCCTTACGTGACAGCCGAAAATAGGCGGCGTCCGCATAGGTAATGTGCGACTTGAATCCGGGTTGCACGGCGAGCCATTCAAAAAAGGCTTTGAGGGCTGCGAGCGTTTGCCGCAGGGTTGACTTGCTCAAGGGTTCGCCCGACCGCTGACCGGCTTGGGAGGCGAGGCGCCGCTTGAACCCGATGGCTTGTTGAAAATGGAAGGCTTTAAAACTCTTCCAGTGCGTGTAGGTTTCGAAACGCGCGATGGCACTTGCGGCGGCATCGATCGATGGTTCGCTCAGACCTTTCGCCTCTTTCAAAAACGCAAAATAGGCCCGCTTGGTGCGCTCATTTTCCGGGTGATAATTTGTCATGAGGCGGCTTCCTTTCTGAAGTCACTGTTTACGGAGGGTCTGGCGCTATCCTCTAATGTCTGCGGTCGCTCCGCGAACGTGACCTCCAAGGAGCCAGCGACATTGAAAACATTGGCTCGGTTGACTCGCCTGTGAATCCACCGCTCGCAAGTTGGACACAAGCCGCGCAGGTTGCCGGAAGTCGGCGTCACCGGCACATATTGAACTAAACCGAGCGCCGGTTCTTTGGCCGCTCGGCAAGGAAGGCAAAAGATTTCACCTGGTCGCAGCGGATGTTTTGCTTCGATCCGACGTGTTTCGAGAAATTCGGCGAGGGTTGCGCCATGAAACAGCGCCGGCTTTCTATTATCTATGGGTTCCAACCCGGCCTTCTGCCATGAGCGCACGGTATTCTCGTGCACGGCAAATAGAGCCGCTATCTCCCCGACGGCATATGAGCGGTTCTTCTTAGCCAGCCGGAAATTGAGGCTGCGTTTACCCATATCGCGCCTAAACGACCGCCGAGGTCGAACGGCGCGGCACGCCGATACGAGCCTGGGCCCAAGCATCAAGGTCAGCTGGAGCATAAAGCGGCGTCTTGCCAGCTTTTCGAAAAATCGGGCCACCGCCTACGACCGCGAGTTTAGCCAACCATTTAGGTGAGCATGGCAAACCCCAAGTCTCGCGAACGTGGCGCGCCGCGTCGTTACGGCGAAGAAACTTGGGTTGACTGGTCGGCAATTGATTCATTGACTGCCCCGATTCGTTGCTGAAACGGGTAGTGCCAGTTAGCGTGGGTAAACGTGAGGGTGTCTAAAAACTAAAGTATGAAGTCGCTAACCCCCCGGGGGAAGATCAAACCGAGATTCCCGTGGATGCATCCACCGGGGGAAGAGCGACGAATATAAAATTGATAGCCCGCCCCCTACCTGTAATCTCTCTCGAACTCAGCAAAAGCTCGTTGATCCAGCCTCGTTCGAGTGGCGTCGTATTTTTGGCGGGCCCATCTTTCATTAATCGTCTCTATGGTTGGCATTTCGTCGGCAAAAACGGGTCGCATTGCTGCCCATGCGAATCTAACAAAGGGTCCGATGGTTGATTTCGAGCGTCCGGGCTTCCGCCCTAAGACATGAAAATACGCGCAAGAAAGTTGCCTAAGAAAACCGTTTTGCGATCCTCGATCGTCGCTCGCTTTCCCGACAGTTTTGCCAAGCTGTTTCTCTGAATGCCGACAAAGGTGATAGTATGCGGCTTCGATTGACCGGTTAAATTTCTTGAGCTTTTGCCAGCGTTCCGGCATAGGCTCCCCCCTAGAATTAACTAATGCATTGGCCCAAAATTTATCGCGGCGCTCCCAGTCCTCTTCAAAATTTGCAAGCTGCCAAAGTTCCCGAAGATGATATAGGATTGCAGAGAGGCGGTGAGATATTTCGTTATTTTTGGGATAAGCAGCAAAATATTCAATACTATCCATATGTATATTTGCCATCACTTCGCATGTATAAATCAGCTTATCCGCTATCTCTCCTTCCTCCAAGGCTATTGAGGCAAGGATTAGTCTCCGCGATTCGGTATCATAACGGAATCTGGGCCTGCGGGTGTCATTCATTCCGATCGTCCATCTATAATCCGTGCAAGGCTACGCGAGCTTCACGGCCTATCCCAATTAGCCCGCGTTTTCGCCTATTGCAGAAAGGGTCGGCAAATTTTCAGAGTATTCCACTGATTCTTCGGCATACAGTGTTGGCTTTTTGATGCGGCGGGCGAGCTGAAAGCAAATGCCGCCATAGCGACTTGCGTGCCGCCGACAGGCGCGCACACCCGTTTATTACCGATTGAACGCGCCCAAGCTCGCGTTTACGTTGATGGCCGGTACCTAAAATAGAGCCGCGGAGCATAGCGAGCGACGGGTTTCGTGCGGAGCGTCTTGTGCTCGCCGCAAATCGATTTTCGATTATTAGTTGACTCTGCTGCGCCGGCCGCAGCGCTGTCGGTTTGCGACCAGTAGAACGTGATCGGGGTGCCCAACGCGCAGGGGAGTCGGGCGGGTGAGCGATATGTTTTTTGAGCATCCGATTCTCAATTCTCCCTACGCCTGCCCGAGCAGGCACTGGGAGCTGGATACCGACGGCCAGCCGACCAACCAAATCCTTGAAACCCGCCGCCGTTCCGACCTGATCACTCCGGTTCCGAAGCCGAAGAAGCGGCGGCTATCTCGTGGCCAAACCCAGATGGTTTTAGGCGCCGGCGACGGCCTTTCGTCGGAGCAGCAGGAATATAATCCGACTCCGATCATCAATGAGGTGAGAACTTACGTCGAAAGCTGGCGCAATCTGCCGAATCCGGATCAATGGCTCGTAACGCCCGAAACCGCCCGGTTGCTCACCCATTGGCGCAATCACCCATTCGAAGCTATTCGCCCGTTCTTTTGCCAAATCGAGGCGGTCGAAACGGCAATCTGGCTGACTGAGGTCGCACCAAAAATGGGCGCGAGGGGCACCAAGTTCTGGGATCACCTCAAAGGCGCCAACGAGCAGGCCAATCCCGAACTGATGCGTCTCGCGCTGAAGCTTGCCACCGGTGCCGGCAAAACGACGGTGATGGCCATGCTCATCGCTTGGCAGACGGTCAACGCCGTTCGGCACCCCAACAGCAAGCAATTTTCCCGTGGCTTCCTGGTCGTGGCGCCGGGCATTACGATCAAGGACCGTCTGCGGGTCCTCCTCTCGAATGATACCGAGAGCTATTACAGGCACCGCGAGCTTGTGCCCTCCGACATGCTGGCCGATATTGACCATGCGAAAATCATCATCACCAATTACCACGCCTTCAAATTGCGCGAGCGCATGGATGTCGCCAAGGGCACGCGCGCGGTCATCGAAGGCTGGCGCCACGAAAAACTTGAGACACTCGAAACCGACGGGCAAATGCTGCAGCGAGTCATGCCGGAGTTGATGGGCATGAGGAACATCGTCGTGCTGAATGACGAGGCGCATCATTGCTACCGCGAGCGCGTGAAGGATGCGACAGGCGAAACCGAAGAAGATCTGAAGGGCGAAGACAAGGACGAGGCCAAAGAGAACAATGAGGCCGCCCGGATGTGGATCTCCGGCCTTGAAGCGGTCAAACGTAAAATTGGAATTAGCCTCGTCTATGACCTCTCGGCGACGCCTTTTTTTCTTCGCGGTTCCGGTTATGCGGAGGGAACGCTGTTCCCATGGACCATGAGTGATTTTTCGCTCATGGACGCAATCGAATGTGGCATCGTCAAGTTGCCGCGTGTGCCTGTTGCCGACAATGTTCCAGGTGGCGAGATGCCAAAGCTGCGAAACTTATGGGAGGAAATCAAGAAGGGGCCGCGTCAGCTCCCGAGGAAGGGCCGGCTCTCGTCCTCCCAAAGACTCGATCCACTTGATCTTCCACTCATCCTACAGACCGCGCTCGATGCCCTTTACGGGCACTATCAGAAGACCTTCGAGCTTTGGGAGCGCGAAGGCATCAGCACACCTCCGGCCTTCATCGTCGTCTGCAACAACACATCGACCTCAGAGCTGATCTATAAATATATTTCGGGTTTCCAAAGACAGAACGATGATGGCTCTACGACACTTGAAAATGGACGACTCGCTCTGTTTCGGAACTACGACGAGCACGGCAACCGCATCCCTCGTCCCAAAACAATCCTAATTGACAGCGCTCAGCTCGAGTCAGGTGAGGCGTTGGACAAGGACTTCCGGGAGATGGCCGGCGACGAGATTGAACAGTTTCGGCGCGAGTCGATTGCGCGAACGGGTGATATTCATGCTGCCGACACAATCGACGACACGACACTCCTCCGAGAGGTGATGAATACCGTCGGCAAGAAAGGCCGGCTCGGTGAACAAATCCGCTGTGTCGTGTCTGTCTCTATGCTGACGGAAGGCTGGGATGCAAATACAGTCACGCATATCTTGGGCGTTCGTGCCTTCGGCACGCAGCTTCTCTGCGAACAGGTCGTCGGCCGCGGCCTGCGGCGGCAATCCTACGACTTGAATGAGGACGGGCTGTTTAACGTCGAATATGCCGATGTGCTCGGCATACCCTTCGATTTTGCCGCCAAGCCTGTCATCGCACCACCTGCGAAGCCGCGTGAGACCGTTCGGGTGCATGCGGTCAAACCCGACCGTGACGCTCTGGAGATCGTCTTTCCACGGGTTGAAGGGTATCGCGTGGAGCTTCCGGACGAGAGGCTTGAGGCAAATTTCAGCCCTGACTCTGTCCTGAACCTCACGCCCGATCTTGTCGGACCTTCAATTACAAAGAACCAAGGGATCATTGGTGAAGGCGTCGACCTGACGCTCGCACATCTCAATGAAAAGCGTCCCTCGTCGATCCTTTATCATCTCACACAGCACCTTCTCTATCACAAGTACCGAGACCCCGGCGAAGAGCCAAAGATCCATCTCTTCGGTCAATTGAAGCGGATTACGCGCCAATGGCTCGACGGCGGCTATCTGAAATGCACGGGCGGGACCTATCCGGCGCAGCTCTTCTATAATGAAATCGCGGATATGGCGGCCGAGCGCATCAAGGCGGCGATCACTTTGTCATTGGTCGGCGAGCGCCCGGTGAAGGCGATTCTCGACGCCTATAATCCGACCGGCTCGACCTCCTATGTCAACTTCACCACCTCCAAGGAGACGCGCTGGCAGACGGATCCGCGCCGCAGCCATGTCAATTGGGTGGTCTGTGACAGCGATTGGGAGGCTGAATTCTGCCGTGTCGCCGAAGCCCATCCCAGGGTTCGTGCCTATGTCAAGAACCAGAATCTTGGACTGGAAGTGTCCTATCTGATGGGCTCGACCTCGCGCAAATATATTCCGGATTTTATTGTCCAGGTGGATGACGGCCATCCCGATCCTCTCAATCTCATTGTCGAGATCAAGGGCTTCCGGGGCGAGAATGCTAAGGAAAAGGCAAATACTATGCGCGCCTACTGGGTACCTGGCGTGAACAATTTGGCTAAGTTCGGGCGCTGGGCCTTTGCGGAGTTCACCGCGGTCTACGAGATCGAATCGGAATTTGGAAAGATGATCGGAGCGCTGCAAGAAGCGAAGGCAGCTTGATGGAAACTGAGATTTCATCAGGGCAAGCGGGTCTGCATTCCTTGGCGAAGGCCTATTGGTTTTGGAAGGCGTTTGACGAGATCGAGCTAAGACGAATCCGAGACTCTGGAGGCAAGCTCGACAACGCCGCTGTTTCTAGAATTGGGCGCTGGTATTCCGTTGCCCGAACTCTCCCGGGCAAGAAAAAGGCTAGAGCTGCAGAAGTCGTGAATAAGCTTCCGAAAAATTTGCAGGGTAAAAGCTTGGTAGAGCGGGCTGAGAGGTGCGTTCAGGCTGCCGAGCAGATCAACAAGGACCACCAGCCACGTTCCGCAGTTTCCAAGCTTCTTTGGTTTCTCGCGCCGACAGGATGGACGATGTACGACCAATACGCGGCTCGTGGTGCAGGTGTGACTCAGACTTCGGCTGGGTCAAAGGACTTTGTGAAGTTCTACGAGCGCCTACAGGCATCTGGTTTTGAAAGCGCAGTCAATGATATTCGCAAAACCCTGGTTGCCGAAGGTTTCGAGAGTTTTCCTGCGGAGCGGGTGATCGATTGGGAATTGATGAGACGCTGCGAGAAACCAAGATCTCCTGAGTTTATGCCTGCCGAATTGGCGGCCTGGACTCCGGCCTACCTTGAAACGCTCCACCGCGACACAGCCGCGGCTCTGAAACGCGCAGCGTGTGGCATTGAGAAGAACCTCAATAACTTTCGACCCGAAAGCGTCACGTGATGGCCAAGAAGCCGATCGAAGTCGAAGTATTGAAACACGCCGAAGCGAAGCGGAAAAACATCCCGACGGCCGAATATGAATCCATCATGGAGGAGGCGGACAAGTCTCCCATCCAGATCGCTTATGAGCGGCGCAATCGCGATCTGGATCCGCAACTCGTCTGGCGCGGCAAGGATGAGCAGGACTGGTCGGATCTCGTCGTTCAGGCGCCGGTCATTTTCGCGCAAGAGAAGGTCCATCCGAAGGTCATTATCGACGACCTGATGCGGCAGACGAAAGAGCGCGCAAAGGAAAGCGCGCCGGAGATGCCGGATCTTTTCGCCGACTTCAACGGCCTCCACGATAAGGAGGCCAAGACCGAATTCTATGCCCATGACCAGAACTGGTCGAACCGGATGATTGTGGGCGACTCGCTCCAAGTGATGGCGAGCCTCGCCGAGCGCGAGGGCCTGCGGGGTCAAGTGCAATGCATTTATATCGATCCGCCCTATGGCATCAAGTTCAACTCGAACTTCCAATGGTCGACCACGTCACGCGACGTGAAGGACGGCGCCAAGGACCAGGTGACCCGCGAGCCGGAGCAGGTCCGCGCCTTTCGCGATACCTGGCGCGACGGAATCCATTCCTATCTCACCTATCTGCGCGACCGGCTCACGGTCGCGCGCGATCTGCTGCATGAGAGCGGCAGCATATTCGTTCAGATCGGCGACGAGAATGTTCATCGCGTTCGTGGGCTGATGGATGAAGTGTTTGGGGAAGAGAATTTTGCCGCGTTGATCACTTTTCGAAAGAAGATGATGCCACTCGGCTCCGACTTTGCTGAGGGAGTTAGCGATTACCTAATTTGGTTTGTAAAAGACAAGACGGGGGCTAAAAGCCGGCCTTTATTTTATACGAAGATAGCCGAAGGAGAAAGTGAATGGTCTCACGCGATCTTGCCCGACGGCCGTCGACACAGGCTTTCGAATGAAGAGGCCGCAAATCACGACTTGCTGCCACAAGGCTCGGCAGTCTATCAAGCGATTTCGCTCCTTCCTGCCCAATACCGTAAGAATCAAGATTTTCCATTCCTGTTTGAAGGAAGAAACTGGGCACCGCCAAAGCAAAATAGTTGGAAGACAGATGCGCGAGGGATGCACAACCTTCTCCTGGCAAACAAACTCCATCCGAGCGGTTCCACTCTTCGATATGTTCTCAAGCACGATGATTATCGTGTTGGGCGGATAACCAATCTATGGGCGGATGCTAGCGGCGCAACGCAGCAGGTCTATGTTGTTCAAACGAATGTTGACGTAATCAAACGTTGCATTCTCATGACCACAGATCCAGGTGACCTCGTGCTAGACCCGACCTGCGGTTCGGGTACAACCGCCTATGTGGCCGAACAATGGGGTCGGCGCTGGATCACCATAGACACATCGCGCGTCGCGCTGGCGCTTGCGCGTTCGCGCCTCATGGGTGCGCGCTATCCCTATTACCTACTCGCCGACACGCCGGAAGGGCAGCTCAAGGAAGCCGAAGTCACCCGCAGCGCACCGAAAACATCCCCGACCCGCGGCGACATCCGCCATGGTTTTGTCTATGAGCGCGTGCCACATATCACTCTTAAATCGATTGCTAATAATGCCGAGATCGATGTGATCTGGGAGAAGTGGCAGGAGGTTCTAGAGCCTCTGCGCAAAGTGCTCAATGCCGCTCTGGGCAAGAAATGGGAAGACTGGGAAATTCCCCGCGAGGCGGAAGCCAAATGGCCGGCAGCGGCGAAGGAAACTCACGCCAAATGGTGGGAGGCACGGATCGCCCGGCAGAAGGCGATCGACGCCTCGATAGCGGCCAAAGCCGAGTTCGAATACCTCTATGACAGGCCCTATATAGATACTTCCCGCATTCGCGTTTCCGGTCCCTTCACGGTCGAAAGCCTCTCGCCCCATCGAACGCTTGCGGTCGACTGGAACGATGAGCTGATCGATATCATGAAGGCCTCTGCCGGCGAGCGTGCGGCTCCCGACAAGGATGAGGCTGTCGCCGACTTCGCTCAGATGATCATCGAGAATCTGAAGGTAGCGGGGGTTCAGCAGGCGCATAAAGAAGACAAGATCACATTCACTAGCCTCATCGGCTGGCCTGGCCATTTCATCTGCGCCGAAGGCCGGTTTATGGAGGGCGAAAAGGCGAAGCGCGCCGGCATCTTCATTGGCCCAGAATTTGGCACGGTCTCCCGCCCTGATCTCGTCGCCGCCGCGCGCGAGGCGGGCGATGCTGGTTTCGATGTCCTCATCGCCTGCGCCTTCAACTATGATGCCCATTCCGCCGAATTCGACAAGCTCGGTCGTGTACCGATCCTCAAAGCCCGCATGAACCCCGATCTGCATATGGGCGGGGAGTTGAAGACGACCGGCGCCGGCAATCTCTTTGTGATCTTCGGCGAGCCCGACATCAAGATCGAGGATGCGGGCGACGGCATGATCCAGGTGAAGGTATTCGGCGTAGATGTGTTCAAGCCGCAGACAGGTGAAGTGATCTCGGAAGGTACTGAAGGGATTGCGCTCTGGATGCTCGACACGGACTATAACGAGGAAAGCTTCTTCGTCCGCCACGCCTATTTTCTCGGTGCCAATGATCCCTACAAAGCCCTGAAAACCACCTTGAAAGCGGAAGTCGACCAGGATGCGTGGGAGAGCCTTTATGGCGACACCTCCCGACCGTTTCCGCGGCCGAAATCCGGGCGGATTGCAGTGAAAGTTATTAATCACCTGGGCGATGAGGTAATAAAGGTTTTCTCCGTCACGAGTATTCTTTGAGATGAGCGTGCTCTCCGTCCAAAGTGTCATTGAGTTTCCGCATGAGTCGGTTTTCAATGAAATTCTTAGCTCGGATCAACTTGATATTATATCACCATTTTACTCAGGCTGGGCACTACGGAAACTTGAAAATAGCAGTCTTTCGCGCATTCGGCTCATAACCAGGCTTCCTGACCAATATCATTCCGCTCCACCTTTCCTAGACAATGATCCTAAGCCGTTAAAGCACGCAATGGATCGGCTTGGTACGAACCTCTCAGTGTTTGCGCTGCCTACCGTCCATGCAAAACTTTATGTATCTTCGGATGACGCTTGGCTTGGAAGCGCCAATTTTACGCGAAACGGATTCTCAGGCAAAGGAGAGCTATTGATACAAGTTTCACCGGCTCAAGAGAATATAAAACAAACATTCTGCCATTTTCTTCAATTTGCGACAAACGTTAGATTGCAAGACATCTCCTTTCTTCTGAACTGTGTAGAACGCGGAATTACAAGAGTAAATCCTTTGCAGGATGTCGATGGAGGTTCCGGTGATATCCCTGCGTTGGTCGCAGTGTCCTACGAGGATTTCGGGGACTGGTTAAGATCACGGACAGATGCTCATTACATCCTAGACAGGATGTCCAACAAGAACAGGATGAGCGGTCATGTCTATTCTGGCTTTTACGGCTTGTGTGCTTTCTTTCGCAAGAATCCCAAATTGGCCGTTCGAGCCATGCAAAGTGAGCAGGCGGACCAATCAAAAACCCTCGATCGGTTGGGGCTGTTCGTTCAGCAGCATGGAGCCCTATTTGGCGGTCCGCGTGGAGGGACTTGGAATAGCAAGCTGTCAACTCGACTTGGGGGAACGCAATCGGGAGGCGGGGCTGGGGACGCCGTTGTCAAGCACTTGCTACCCCTCGTAGCTAGATACATGCGTCATAAGAAAATGATTTGAGATACCGCTAAGAAATTTAAGCTTATTTTGTTAGAGGAAGGCACTTGGAATTCCGCATCGCCGATACCTTCACCGATAGCCTTGGCCGGCTGACGGCGCAGGAACAGAAGGCAGTCAAGACCACCGCCTTCGATCTGCAGATGAACCCGTCGGCACCGGGGTTCTCCTTCCATAAGCTCGATCGCGCCAAGGATACAAACTTCTGGTCGGTGCGCGTCAATGCGGACGTTCGCCTGATCGTCCACCGTACTGCGTCGAGCCTCCTACTTGCCTATGTTGACCACCACGACGCAGCCTATAAATGGGCGGAGCGCCGGAAGATAGAACGCCACCCATCGACCGGCGCCATGCAGCTCGTAGAGATCCGCGAGCGCGTCGAGGAGATTGAAGTTGTTGCGCCGAAAATGTTCCCTTCGCCGGCTGCGGCGACACCAAAGCTTTTCGACAACCTCCGCAAATTTGAGTTGATGAGCTTCGGTGTACCCGAAGAATGGATCGACGAAGTCCGGTCGGCCGATGAAGATAACCTCTTCGAGGTTCTCCCGCATTTGCCGCAGGAAGCGCAGGAAGCACTCCTGAAGCTGGCCGTTGGTGAAAGGCCTGAGCCGCTGCTGGCCACACCGGTTGAATCCGATCCGTTTACACATCCTGATGCGCAGCGGCAATTCCGTATTCTGAATAACGCCGAGGAGCTTCAGCGCGCACTCGACTATCCGTGGGACAAATGGGCGGTCTTCCTGCACCCAGACCAACGCGATCTTGTTGAACGGAATTACTCCGGCCCAGCACGCGTGTCCGGCTCGGCTGGGACCGGCAAGACGATCGTTGCTCTCCATCGTGCGGTGCATCTCGCGCGCAAAGGGCCGGAGGCGCGTGTGCTTCTGACGACGTTTTCGGATGCGCTCGCCAATGCCTTGCGCACGCGACTTTCGACGCTTGCGGGCAATGAGTCCGACCTTATGTCGCGGATTACCGTCAAAGCGCTCCCCAAACTTGGTCACGAGCTCTATGCCGCCCGCTTTGGACAGCCGGACATCGCTTCTCCGACATTGATCAGAGAGCTCCTAGATGAGGCCGCGGCTGGGACGCCGAATCACAAGTTCTCAAATACTTTCCTTTTTGGCGAATGGACGGACGTGGTGGATGCTTGGCAGCTTAAATCATGGGACGACTATGCCCATGTTGTGCGGCTAGGTCGGAAAACACGGATCAGCGGGAAGCAACGCGAACAGCTTTGGTCGATCTTCACAAAGGTTCGAGAGGCTCTCGACGAACGCAATGTGGTGAGTATCGCTGATATCTTCGGTCGGCTGACGGACGAGTTGGCTGCCGGTTTGAGCCTACCGTTCGATTATGCAGTGGTGGATGAAGCCCAGGACCTCGGCGTCGCCGAGGCTCGGTTCCTGGCGACCCTTGCTGGCAGCAGGCCGGAGGGACTTTTCTTCGCCGGTGATATTGGCCAAAGAATTTTTCAGCAGCCGTTTTCTTGGAAATCGCTGGGGCTCGACGTGCGGGGCCGTTCGCATACCCTTCGTATCAATTATAGGACATCGCACCAGATCCGCGCCCAGGCTGATCGCCTGCTGCCCGCTACGGTCTCCGATGTTGATGGTAGCACGGAGAGCCGGCGCGGTACGGTCTCAGTTTTCGATGGTCCGCCTCCCGCTGTTCGGGTCTACAAGACCGATTCGGAGGAAATCGAGGCCGTCGGTCTTTGGATCGCGGACCGGCTAAAAGAAGGCTATCAGCCGCATGAAATCGCTGTGTTTGTGCGGGCGACAGAACAGTTAGACCGAGCACGTGCAGCAATAAAGTTCGCGGGTGCTGGTACGGTTGTGCTGACTGAGACAATTGACGTGGAGCCAGGCAAAGTGGCCTTGAGTACTATGCATTTTGCTAAAGGGCTGGAATTCCGAGCGGTCGCCGTGATGGCCTGCGATGATGAAGTACTTCCATCGCAGCAGCGGATCGAAAGCATTGCGGACAACGCGGATCTCGAAGAAGTTTATAATACGGAGCGGCATCTGCTTTATGTCGCTTGTACACGGGCTAGGGACCGGCTGCTGATCACAGGCGTCGAACCGGGGTCAGAATTTCTGGGAGATCTCAAATCCTAAACTCGTTGCTTCCCTTTGCCCAGGAAGCTTGTTTTTCTCATCCAGACCACAACTATTCGCATTCGCGCCTTACAAGTTGTCAGCCGTTTAACGTGAACGAATTCCTGCCTCGTCATGCTCCACGTTTCAGCGGAACGATGGTGTTGCTTGCCTTATCCATCGCCCCCGTGATCGTCGCGCCAATGGCATCGACGGCGCGGCGCATCGGGTCGGCGTCCAAATGGGCGTAACGCGCTGTCGTGGCAGGCTGAGAATGGCCAAGCAGCTTCCCAATGATTGGCAGGCCAAGAGAAGCGCCAGCGCCGATGCTTGCGAAGCTATGGCGGAGGTCATGGAGGCGCAGACCAGAGAGGCCCGCTGCCTTGGTCACGCTGTCCCAAGGGCGCTTGAGATCAGAGCGCGGGGCGGCGTCTCGCCCGGCGATGACATGCGGGTTGCCCTCGATGTGCGGGATGGTCGCTAAAACCGCCTGGGCCGCCGCTGATAAGTACAGCGTCTTACGGCCAGTCTTGCTGGTAGGCAGGAAGGCCATGCCGCGCTCAAGATCGACCTGCGACCACTGCAGATCCAGAATTTCGCGTAGCCTCGCCCCCGTCAGAATCAGTAGCCGGATGGCAGCAATAGCAAAGGGATCCAGAACGACCCGGCGATTTTCGGCTTTGGGTGCGTGCTTGGAATTGGGGTTTGATTCATCTGCCCGCCAAAGCAGGCCAACCGTTTCGGCGTCGCGAAGCGTATCACCAAGTCTGGCAAGCTCATCGCTTGTCAGAAAGCGCTCACGTCGCTCTTCCGGATACCGCTCAATACCCTTAGCCGGATTGGCAACTGACGAAACTTCTTCCCGCGCAGCGGCCCAGTTCCATGCGCTCGAAATAACTGCCAAGGCTTTGTTGGCAATGACAGGCATCTTAATCAATGCCGCATGCAGGCGCGCCACGTCGACGCGTCGCACGTCAACGATCCGCTTCGAACCGATGGCAGGATAGACATGTAGGTTCAAAAGACGCCGATATTCCTCGTGAGTCCGACTTTTGCGCTTCGTCTCGACATGCAATGTCAGGAATTCGTCGGCAACCTGCCGGAAGGTGCGAACTGCACGCTCTTGCCGCCGCTTTGCGATGGGGTCTGCCCCGCCTTCCACCGCACCCAGCAGCTTCTTGGCTTCCGAACGCGCCTCATCCGGCGTCAATCGGCCGTGCTCCCCAAGCGATATTCGACGCGACCTCCCATCCTTTCGGAATTGCGCGACATAGACCTTTTTGCCAGAAGGAAATGCTGCCACGCCAAAGCCCGAGAGCGCCTCGTCCCAAAGAAACGCCCGGTCCTTTCCGGCCGGACATTCCAGCGCATCCACGGATCGCTTTGTTATGCGATTTGTCGACATCGACGAACCCCCTCTTTGCCAGCTCCCGGTAAGCGTCCGGTAAGCACGGTAAGTGCCCGGTAAGCAAAATGAGGGTATCGCTAGTCTATTCAGGAAATCAACGGAAATCGTAACTCATTTAAATAACGGCTTTCTTCCGGCTCGAGAAAATCGCGGCAATTATCGAAAATTCCTGACAGTCTCATTCGTAATGAGAGGGTCGGGGGTTCGAAATCCCTCTTGCGCACCAGAATCAAAAACCCCGCGGCACAGCGGGGTTTTCGTTCGGCAAAACGCTTCAGCTGCAGACGTGCCGCGCTCCTGCCGAGGTCGACTGGACGACGCAGTGTAGAACGTGGCCCCGTACGCAGCCACCATGCGGACCGCGATAAAAGCCGGCGGGGCAGGTGCTGGCGATCGGGGTGATTTCCGGGCCCTGGTCGGCGGTCATCGGCGCCGCCGGCATGGCCTGGGCATCGAAAGCGACGCCGGCCAGCATGAAGCCGGCCGCGGCTATTGTCGAAATCATTTTCATCATGTCGCTGTTTTCCCTGTCGCCGTCCGATCGTCCAATCGCTCGGTCAAGACGCGCAGACGCAAGATCTGCAGACGCAAGATCTGCAGACGACTGTACCAGAATGGGGCATGCGAGATGAACAGCCGGTGACTCCGGATCGAAACATTCAAACAGAAATCGCGATGTCTCGCCGCTAGAGCATGTCCCGAAAAAGTCGGTCAACTTTTTCGGGACATGCTCTGAAGACGAGCCCTTATCAGCCGTTGCGGCGCAACGCCTCGGAGACGCGCGCTTGCGCCGCCAGCACCGGATGCGGCCGGGCCTTCATGTCGTCGCCGACCGATGCTTTGTCCGACAGCCGGAATTTCGTCATCAAACGCGTGAGCTCATCCATCTCGGTCCGCAATGAATGGGCCGCCGCGGTCGCTTCTTCCACCATCGCAGCATTCTGCTGGGTGAAACGGTCCATCGCGTTGACGGCGCTGTTGATCTCGTTCAGTCCATTGGCCTGTTCATGCGCCGATGACGCGATCTGCGCGACATGCTCGTCCATCTCCACAACGCGCGCGGTGATTCGCTCGAGCGCCTTGCCGGTCTCGTCAACTCTTTCGACACCGGCGGCAACTTGCGTCGAACTCGCCGAGATCAGAGCCTTGATCTGTTTCGCTGCTTCCGCAGATCTCTGCGCCAAGCCGCGCACTTCCGAAGCGACGACGGCGAAGCCTCTTCCGGCTTCGCCGGCGCGCGCCGCCTCGACTCCGGCATTGAGTGCGAGGAGATTGGTCTGGAAAGCGATTTCGTCGATCACCCCGATGATCTGCGAAATCTCCTTCGAGGACTGGTCGATGGCGCCCATCGCCGTGACCGCATCGGCGACGACGAGACCGGAGCGCTTGGCTTCGGCTTTCGCCGCGGCGGCGATATCGGTGGCCTGTTTGGTCACCTCGGCTGTCTTGCGCACGCTCGCCGTCAATTCGCCGAGCGCCGCGGCGGTCTCTTCCAGGTTGGCCGCCTGCTGTTCCGTCCTGCGGGAGAGATCGTCCGAGGCCTGCGCGATTTCGGAAGCGCTGGAATTGATTCCTTGCGTCGCCTTGGTGGCCGCCGCCAGCGCCTCCCGCAGCATGGAGAGCGAGGTGTTGAAATCATTTTTGAGCGGCGCGAATTCGCCGCCGAGATCGTCGCGCATATGGGTTGCGAGATCACCATTGGAGAGCCGGCTCAGCGCGCTGGCGATGGCCTTGATCGCATCCGCTTGTTCTTGCGCAACCTTTGCCTGTGCGGCCTCGATCACGCGCTTTTCCTCCGTCAGCCTGTCAAGATAGACGGTAATCGAAAGCTCCATGTCGAGCATGACCGCCTTGAGGAGGGCGGTCATGCGGTTTGCCATGTACTTGGGCTGTGTCCGCTTCCTACCTAGAAGCGTGGGCCAGTCTTGCTCGACAAGCGCCTCGACGAGCTTTTGGGTAATGATCGCATAGCCGCCGACATACCAGCGAGGATCGAGCCCGATTCGCGCATGGGCATGACCGATGGCGTTTGTGTCGTTGACATAGGCTTCGCCGAATTCTGCCTTGACGATCTCGCTCCAATGCTGCTTCTGGCGCGTCTTGGCGGCATCCATATGCGCTTCGCTCGTGAAGAACTGCCGCAAATGCGGGACGTTTCTGACTTTGTCGTAGAACGCGGTCAGAGCCGGCTCCAAGGCCGCCTCGAGAAATGGCGCCAGCCCGCGCAAGGTGGCGCAGGACGCCTCGTCCAAATCGACGAAATCCAACCGATCCCGCAAGATCTGCCGCGTGTTCATAGATCCCCCAATATCCTGATAGCGATTCGACGCTCGCCGCTGGTTTGGAACAGACGCATTATACTGACGCAGTTCTCCTTGCGCCGTTCTCTTCGGCGATGCGATTCACAGTGTCGTTGGACGCAGAATCGTTTTGACAGCACGAGATCGCCGCCGTCCCTCTTGAAAGATCGGCAGGATTGTCTTCGAAATCACCGGACGAGGGTGGATCGTTATGACGGGCCGCAGGCTGCTTCGGCGCAATCCCCTCCGGCCGGGCCGTGGCGAACCCATATTCGAACAGTCAATTATTAAAAATTTAGATCAAAACGAACAGCGGAGTTTGATATGGATCAAATAGCTGGTCTAAGGCTGCAGAACGCGCTGTGCTTTCAGCCTTCACCGGAAAGATCGAAGCTCAGTCGATGAAGCCGCGCTGACGTGCCTGCGTCTCTGCGAAAAAGCGCGCCGCGGCGGTGAAATCAGCGGCATCATGCAGCGTGACATGCGTATTGCCGAGGGTGATCCCATCGCCGATCACGCGCTTGCCGTCGCGCTGTTCGATATAGAACGCATAGCGGTGCAACTCGACGACATGCCGCACCAGGATGGTTTCGGCATCGATCTGATCGACGCTGAATTCGGCCTCTTCTTCCACGTCCTCTGCCATGTGGCACCTTCCCGATCGCGCCGGCGCAAGATAATGGAGCGCATTATCTTCGAGGCTGCGACACTTTGGCCGCGCCGCATGAAAGCCTTCACTGCCGCAAAATTCGCCTGTCGCCTGCACGTCAAAATTATAGAATGCCGCATTTCGCCCTTGATGAAGCGGCCTCTCTTGTACCAACTTTCTTCGAAAGTTGGTACGTCGGAATCTTTATAAGTATCTGATCAACGCTACGTTTCGCGGCACGATGTCGTGCCGCTCTCCTGCGCTATCAGATACTAGGACTTGAAGCGCAATGGCATTGACTGCATTCGAATATGTGACATCAAATGGCGACGGCGTGCTGCTGATCGCGCGCGACGAGCCCATTCTCGCGCAGGCCTTCATCCCCAAGGATGAGATCGATGCCTATTTCAAGCTGAACGAGGCCAGCCCGCATGACCGTCAGGCGCTCGTCCTCGCCAATCTCGCCACTTTCGATAAAATTGCGGCGGGCAAATATCACGGTGGTGAATTGAACTATCGGGATGTTGCGGGCCTGCGCATCGCCAATATCCGCATCAGCCTCTTCGACCTAAGCTCCAGCGGCATGCGTCTTGGCACGGCGGACGAACGCCAATCGAGGCACTGAACGAGAGCCTATTCTGTTCGAACAAGATCATCCCGGTGCGCGGCGATCTGGCGCGGCAAATCCAAAATAAGACCTCTTCCTGCCTAAAGCTGCGCATTTTCTCGACATAAAGCGACAATACCAACCGGCCCTCTGTGCAACAACAGAAAGGGTAGAATGTTGAAGTTGGTCAGTATCGCTTTAGGCCTTGTGTCTATTTCCGTGTTTTCGGTCGGGTTTGCATCGGCTCATTCCTACGATGGAACTTATATAAGAGCCTCGTACTATTCGAGTGGTCATCGCACGGCCTCAGGAGAACGTTTCAATCCCAATGGGTTTACTGCAGCAAGCCGTACGTTGCCTTTCGGAACCAGGCTGCGTCTCACCAATCCGACGACGGGCCGCTCGGTGACCGTACGAATCAATGATCGCGGGCCCTTTGTTCGCGGCCGAGGTCTCGATCTCGCGCGCGGCGCCGCGGCGGCGCTCGGCATGATCGGGCAAGGGACGGCAAATCTTAAGGTTGCACGGCTGAACTGAGGATACCGTTCATAGCAAGAGCGTGATGGTTTCAAATTGAATCGCCATCGCGCTCTATCTGTTTGCTTTGACGCATGGCCTTGTCGGAAAAGTTTGCCGGCTTTCGGGATCATGCTCTTTCCTGCATGACGTTCGAAATCCGTCGCACGAGCGCAAGCGCCCCCTGCCGGCGAGGATCTGAGAACGCAATTGCCGAAACGTGCCGAGGGCCTATAGCATCTGCCTGCTTTGGGGCGCGACGATCCGTCATGGTTCGTCCGGCGCTGCGTTCGTGGGGGGGGGGAACGTCATGTCCGAACGATCTTGGTTTATCGCGTCCGACGGCAAGCAGGAGGGTCCCTTCCCAGAGGGTCAGCTCAGCGCTCTGATCGCCGCGGGACGGCTGACGAAAGACACGCTCGTCTGGACCGATGGCATGTCCGGCTGGCAGAGGGCGGCCGACATTCCCGGCTTCGGTTTTTCGGTCCCGCCACCACCGCCGCGATCCCCGCCGCTTCCCGGGGGTCCGCCGCGGCGCGATAGCCTTCAGGGTGGCCAGCTCTCGGCAGATTTCGGCGTCTGGGGGCTCCTCTGGCGCAGTCTGGTTCTTGTCCTCGCGATATTGTTGGTGATCCCGGCGCCGTGGGCTTTCACCAATTTCTACCGCTGGGGCGTCGCTCATATCCAAGTCCCGCAACGACCCAATCTCGCTTTCACTGGCAAGGTCGGCGACATCTGGTGGGTCTTCGTGCTGCTGGGGCTCAGCGCCTGGCTCAGCGCCTGGTTCAACGGCCATGCTCAATTTAAGGATATTTGGTACCTGCCCTATCTTCTCATACCGATCCAGGCGTTTCTCAGTTGGATGACTATCAGATGGGTCGTAGCCAATATCAGCTCTGAGGGGCGCCAGCTTCCGCTGAGCTTCGCCGGCAGCGTTTGGGCCTATATCGGCTGGAATATCCTCCTCAATCTATCCGTCTTCACGATCATCGGCTGGGCTTGGGTGACAACAGCCTGGACGCGGTGGCTCTGCCGGAACATCGAAGGCACGACCCGCACCGTCTCCTTCAACGCCAGCGGATGGCAGGTGCTGTGGCGGACCGTTGTGCTCTTCCTGACGTGCATTTTCATCATCCCGATCCCATGGATGATGAATTGGTATGCCCGCTGGTTCATTTCCCAATTTTCGGTCGATGAGACAAAGGCTTGACCGCCAGCGTCCAGAGCCGGGATGCGCGTCGTCAATGCCCCTCGAAGGCGATGAGCGTATGCACCGGCACGCCGAGCGCCTCGATCTTCTTGGCGCCGCCGAGCTCAGGCAGATCGATGACGAAACAGGCCGCGACGACTTGGGCGCCGAGCTTTTGCAGGAGCTTCACCGCGCCTTCCGCGGTGCCGCCGGTGGCGATGAGATCGTCGACGAGAATGACCTTTTCGCCGGCGACCAGCGCGTCTTCGTGCATCTCCATCTCGTCGACGCCATATTCGAGCGAATAGCCGATCGTCACCGTCTTATGCGGCAGCTTGCCCTTCTTGCGGATCGGGATGAAGCCGATCGAAAGCTGATGGGCGACGGCGCCACCCAAAATAAAGCCGCGCGCTTCCATGCCGGCGACCTTGTCGATCTTGGTGCCGGCCCAGGGCTGCACCAATTCGTCGATGGCGCGGCGGAAAGCGCAGGCATTGCCGAGCAAAGTAGTGATGTCGCGGAACATGATGCCGGGCTTCGGATAATCCGGAATGGTCCTGATCGCGCTCTTCAAATCGGTTTGGAAACTCATGGCTGCAAACTCACGACTGAGAGACTCGCTTCATGATGGCGTCGAGCTTTTTCAAGAGATCCGGATCGCGTGCGGAAGGCGGCGTGATGAGCGCCGCATCGAGCGCCCGGTCGGAGCCGATCGGGCAGGCCTCATGTTCGGCCGGAAAATCCCGCAAGAGCCGTGCGAGCAGCCGTGCGGCTCTGTCGGCATTGGCCGTCACGGTCTTGAGGACGGTGGCGACATCGACATGGTCGTGGTCCGGGTGCCAGCAATCGAAATCGGTGACCATGGCGATCGTCGCGTAAGAGATCTCGGCCTCGCGGGCGAGCTTGGCTTCCGGCAATGCGGTCATGCCGATCACGTCATAGCCCAAAGCCTTATAGCTCAGCAATTCGGCCTGCGAGGAAAATTGCGGACCCTCCATGGCGACATAGGTGCCGCCTTTCACATAATCGATCTTCTCGGCTTCGGCCGCCGTGGCGATCTGAGCTTGCAGAAGCGGCGCAATCGGATGCGCCATGGAGACATGCGCGACACAGCCATTGCCGAAGAAGGAGGTTTCTCGCGCATAGGTGCGGTCGACGAATTGATCGACCAAGACGAAGAGGCCAGGCGCGAGCTCCTGCTTGAACGAGCCGCAGGCCGAGACCGAGACGATATCGGTCACGCCCGCGCTCTTCAGCGCATAGATATTGGCGCGATAGTTGATCCCCGAGGGGGACAGGACATGGCCGCGGCCGTGGCGGGCGAGAAAGACCACTTCCGTCGCCCCTATCCGGCCGAAGCGCAGAGCGTCGGAGGGCTCGCCCCAAGGAGTTGCGAGCCATTCCTCGCGCAGATCTTCGAGACCCGGCAGATGATAGACGCCGGAGCCGCCGATGATGCCGACGATCGCTTTGGTCATGCGGCTCCTGGGATCGAAAGCGTTGAATAACATTGGTATTGTCGACGCCATCGCGCAGCAGCGCAAGGGGTCTGCGGCATTTCGATCATCTCGACTCCCTATTGGCACCATGATAACGTTACGGAATTCAAGCTGGGACCCTTGGATTGCTTCAGAAAATCAAATCGACCTTTCCGGTTTTCTTGCTCGCGTTGGTGGTGCAGATTTTCGCGCCTACCATTGCGCGCTTGGCTATGGCGGAAGCCTCGGGCCGGTTCGATATATTGACGATCTGCTCGCATTCGAATCATCTCGACGATCGGCAGGGTCCCGCCGGCGGGCATCATCATCCCAGCGAATGCTGTGACTTCTGCCAAATCGCGAATGCTACGTCAGCACCCTTGGTGGCGGACGCATTCGTCGTCTTCGCGCCTGCCAACCTAATACGGCGCATCGACTGGGAATCCCCGGCCTATCTGCTGCGCGTGGATGCGCATAAAGATCACGCGCAAGCCCGCGCTCCGCCTTCTTTCTCCTGATCGCTTGCACTGTGGCTTAAAGCCGATTCTGGTTGCGCGAACCCGCCTTAAGGCTCGCGCATACGCAATCGGTCCGACGTCGACGCGTCGGCACATCTCCTGATCGGAAAGTCTCGCGACTTTTCGGGACGTGGCGAGGCCGCATCAATTCAGCAGCGCTTATCGGCCGATCACGCCGACTTCGGGGGCTTCCATGTTTCGCGTTCAGTTGTCGCGCGGCGTCAGCACGCTCGCGCTTTGTGTACCCGTATCTTTGTTGATGACACAGGCCTTCGCGCAATCATCCAACCCAACGCAAGAATTGGCGCCGGTCGAGGTGACCGCTGAAGGAAGTGGGGCAACCACCACGGCTGCGCCGCCACGTCCCGCAAGTGCGGTGCCTGCCAATGTGCCGGCCGTAATTGAGGGCATTTCAGCCAAAACGATCGATGTCCTCGTCAACGCGATCACCTCGGCCGAAGCGCTCAAATACCTCCCGAGCATAGAGGTGCGCGAACGCTATATTGGTGATCGCAACGGAATTGTCGCGACCCGCACGACGGGCACGGTGTCAAGCGCGGAGTCACTCGTTTATGCCGATGGCCTGCTCATTTCGAATTTGCTCGGCAATAGCTATTCCTATCCGCCGCGCTGGCAGATGGTGACGCCACAGGAGATCCAAAGGATCGATGTCATCTACGGACCATTTTCAGCTCTTTATCCCGGCAATTCAATGGGCGGTGTCGTGGTCATGACCACGCGCATGCCGGAAAAGCTCGAAATCCATGCTGCTCTCAAGGGCTTCAACGAGACCTTCAATCTCTATGGTGTGCATGAACAGAATCCCGGATTGAACGGCTCTTTTTCGATCGGCGACAGGATCGAGGCGTTTTCCTTTTGGTTGAGTTACGATCATCTCGACGCTCAGGGCCATCCGATGAGTTTTGCGACGGCCGAGACGACGGCGACGACCAAGACTATCGGAACGCCGGTTACAGGCGCCTATAGCGATATCGATCAGACCGGAGTGCCGCGCTATGTCTTCGGCGCCTACAGCATCGATCATACACTGCAAGACACCGGCAAGGTGAAGCTCGCTTACGATTTCACACCCGTCTTGCGGGCCTCTTACGTGGCCGGTCTGTGGACCGACGATTCCCACACCACGACGCAGACCTTCCTGACCGACGCGGCGGGCAATCCGATCTACAATACTGCCAATGGCGTCGTGTCGATCAATGGCGTGAACTATAAGCTGTCCGGCCTCGATCCTGGCTATGCGGCCCAAACGCATCTCATGCAGGGGGTCGAACTCAAGAGCACCACTGGTCGCGTCTTCGATTTCGACGCGGTGGCGAGCAGCTATAATTTTCTTCGCGATATCTCGCTCACGGCGAATGATTATGGTGTCAATACGACCGGGACGAATACCACCCAGACCGGTACCGGCTGGCAAACGCTGGACCTACGCGGCATCTGGCGGCCGCAGGTGAACGCATTGGGCAGCCACGAGGTCTCTTTCGGGACACATGCCGACGAATATAAGCTTGAGCAATATACATTCAATACAGCTTTGTGGTCATCGAGTACGGCCTCCTCGCTTTTGGGATCGTCGCTCGGCAAGACGAGCGAAGAGGCATTGTATGTCCAGGATGTCTGGTCCTTTTTGCCGCGGTGGAAATTGACGCTCGGCGGCAGAGAGGAGTTCTGGCAGGCCTTTGACGGTTCGAATATGAATACGAAGGGAACGCTCGACTATCCGAGCCTTTCCGCGACGGATTTCTCGCCTAAAGGATCTTTGTCCTATCAAGCGGCACCGGATCTTCTGTTTCGGGGTTCGGTCGGAAAAGCCTATCGTTTTCCGACTGTAACCGAGCTTTACCAACAGGTCACGAATAGTCAGAGCATCATCGTCAACGATCCGAATTTGTTGCCGGAACAGGTGATGTCTTATGATTTCACCACCGAATATACATTCGGAAAAAGTCTTGCCCGCCTTTCGTTCTTTCAGGAAGACAGGTGGAATGCTTTGTTCTCGCAAACGGATACGACGGTCACGCCCAATGTGACCGAGGTCGAGAATATCGGCAAGATACGCATTCAGGGCATTGAAACGGCACTTAACTCCAATGACGTGCTGATCAAGGGCCTCGATCTCGGCGGCAGCGTCACCTATGCCGATTTACGAATCCTTTCCGACTATCAAAACGCGGCGGTTGTCGGCGGGAACTGGCCGCGCATTCCGCGTTGGCGCGCGCGCGCCACAGCTCTCTATCGTCCCGATGAGAAATTTTCTGTCGCCGTCGGTGTGCGTTACGCCTCGGGCGCCTATAGCCTGCTCAACAACACGGACATCAATCATGATACCTACGGCGGCATCAGCAGCTATCTCGTAGCCGATGCGCGCCTGACCTATAAGATGTCAAAGAATTGGAGCATGGCCTTCGGCATCGATAACATCGGCAATTACAAATATTACGTCAGCCCGCATCCCTATCCGCAACGGACGCTGTTTGCGGAAATGCGCTATGACTATTGAGCCGACGCGGGAGACATTGATGACGATGGCCAATCCTTCCGAGATCCAGCGCTCGCTCTATCGCGCTGTGTGGCGCTGGCATTTCTGCGCGGGCTTTCTCGCGCTTCCCTTCCTCGTCATCCTGGCGGTGACGGGCGGCCTTTATCTGTTCAAGGCCGAGATCGATCACATGATTTATCGATCCATGCTGGAAGTCCCGGCCCAATCGGCTCCTCCCGCGCCAGCAAGCGTACTCGTACATGATGCCGCAACGGCCTTTGGCGGACGCGTTCTGCAGGTGACGGTGCCAGAGCAACCGCAGCAGTCGGTGAAGATGATTGTCAGTACCGCGGCGAATGAGACCCGCACAGTGTTTCTCGACCCATATAACGGCAAGATCATCGGCTCAACCGCTTATGGCGGCATCATGCAGATGATCCGCAAGATCCATAGTTTGCAATATTTCGGCTTCTGGGCGAGCTGCCTGATGGAGGTGACCGCAGGCTGGACGATCGTTCTTGCCTTCTCCGGAATTTACCTCTGGTGGCCGCGCGGCCGGCGGGGTGGCGTTCTGACTGTGCGTGGAGCGCCGCGGACACGCTGGTTTTGGCGGGACCTTCACGCCGTAACCGGTGTTTTAGCGAGCGCGGTTATTTTGTTTTTGGCGGTGACCGGAATGCCTTGGACGAAAGTTTGGGGCAAATATGTTCAGCAATGGACGACCAGCGCCGGACTGGGCCAGCCGAAGCCGCCGGCTGAGGTTTTGCGTGAATGGCAATTGGCAGGGCCCGGCGGAAGATCGGGCAAAGCGACCCATCACCACGACCATGCTTCGGAGTTCCAAGCCGATCTGCCCTGGGCGCTCGAAAAGACCGCGCCACCGGACTCGATCCCGCTCGCATCGCAACATCGGGTGATCGGGGTCGATGCAGCGCTGGAGATTGTGAACGCGGCCGGCCTGCCAAAGCCCTTTACTTTGGCCCTGCCGATCGGGCCGCGCGGGGCCTATATGGCGAGCTATCGGCCAGATCAGGTCGAAAAGACACGCATCATCTATGTCGACCAATATAGCGGCCGAATCTTAGGGGATACCGGCTTCGTCCAATATGGGCCGGCGGCCAAAGTGATCGAATGGGGCGTTGCCGTCCATCAGGGCCTGGAATATGGGACCCTCAATCGCCTTTTGATGCTCGCGGGCTGCGTCGCGATCTTGATGCTTGCCATGACCGCTCCGGTGATGTGGTGGAAGCGCCGTCCGAAAGGATCATGGGCTTTGCCGCCGGCTCCCGCCGATCCACGGATCGGCCGCGGCGTCGGCCTGATCATGGCCGTCGCCGGGCTCGTCTTTCCCCTCATGGGGCTTTCGATGATCGCCGTAGTCTTCAGCCTTTGGTTTTACGACATGGCAAAAGCCAAGTTGGAAACGAGCCGTGAAGTGCCGGCGGCCTGATAAGCTCCACTGACGCTTGGAGCCCAGAGCTTATCCGTGAATGGGGACGCAATGTCGGGATGCTCCGGCCGCGGCCGTCACAGCATCGTGAACCAACCGCCCTTTATTTCGGTAACGAGCGCGCATGCTGATCCGTAGGAGGTGGCGCAGACGGGTTTTGCGAAGGAGTGCGGCCATGCTGATCTGCCGGCCGAAACGTTGGGAAATACCGGAAAAGGAAGCAACGCCCGAAGCCGTGTTCTTGCACCGGCGGGCGCTTTTGAAAGCGGGAGCGGCAGCCTTGGTCGCCGAGGCATTGTGGTCGCCGCCGCTTTTCGCAGCGAGCGATCCGACCGCCGATCTTTATCCGGCCAAGCGGAACACGGCCTATAGCCTCGACCGTCCGGTCACGCCCGAGGCGGTCAACAGTCATTACAATAATTTCTACGAATTCGGCATGAGCAAGAATGCCGGCGAGGCGGCCGCGGCTTTGCCGATAAGGCCATGGTCGGTGCAGCTCGACGGCCTCGTCGAGACGCCGCGGACGGTGGCGATCGACGATCTCATCCGCCGCATGCCGCTCGAGGAGCGGCTCTATCGGCATCGCTGCGTCGAGGCCTGGTCCATGGCGATCCCCTGGACCGGCTTTGCGCTGAAGGCGCTCGTCGATTATGCCAAGCCGCTCGCCGGCGCCAAATATGTGCGGATGCAGACTTTCATGGATCCGAAGATCGCGCCGGGACAGCGGCAATTCTGGTATCCCTGGCCCTATGTCGAGGGGCTGACCATGGCGGAAGCGAGCAATGATCTCGCCTTCATGGTCACGGGCGCTTATGGCAAGCCGCTCGGCAAATGTTTCGGGGCGCCGCTGCGGCTCGCGACGCCATGGAAATACGGCTTCAAATCGATCAAATCGATCACCCGCATCTCCTTTACCGCGGAGCGGCCGAAGACCTTTTGGGAAACTCTCGGCCCGTCGGAATATGGCTTCTGGGCCAATGTCAATCCCGATGTGCCGCATCCGCGCTGGAGCCAGGCGAGCGAAGAGATTCTCGGCACCGGCGGCGAACGGCGGCCGACTCTCTTGTTCAATGGTTATGCGCAAGAGGTCGCCGGCCTCTATAAAGGGATCACGGGCGAAAAGCTGTTTATGTGAAGCGGCTTCCGCGGCGGCCGCATCTCGATGCGACCGTCATCGGGATGGCTCAATGCGGGATACTCGACCAGATCTTCTTCTTCGTGAAATAAAGCAAAGAAGCGAAGACGATCAGGAAGAGGATCACCCGAAAGCCCATCTCCTTGCGATCATGGAGCTTGGGTTCGGCTGCCCAATAGAGAAAGGCCGCGACATCCTTCGAATATTGCTGAACCGTCTGCGGCGACCCGTCGGTATATTCGACGGCGCCATCGCTCAGCGGTTTCGGCATGGCGATCTTGTGGCCGGGAAAATATTCGTTCCAGTTCGGATCGTCGGGGTGCGTATAGCCGTTCAGGATCGCGACGATATAGTCCGGCCCCTGTTCCTCATATTGCGTGAAGGCATCGAAGACGAAGAGCGGGAAAGGGCGCGGATAGCTACGCGCCTTGGCGAGATCCGACATGTCGGGGGGCGCCACGCCGAAGGCCGCAGCAGCAGCCTCTTTGTTCGGGAAAGGCGAGGGCAAACGATCCGACAGCCGGCCGGGCCGCTCATACATTTCGCCAGCATCGTTCGGACCGTCTTTGATCTTATAGGTCGCGGCGAGCGCCTTGACCTGCGCCTCGGGAAAATCCGGCCCGCCTGGCGCCGCGAGATCGTGGAAGCTCAACAGGTTCAGCGAATGACAAGCGGAGCAGACATCGTGATAGACCTTGAAGCCGCGCTGCAGCTGGGCCTGATCGAAAGTGCCGAAAGGCCCGGCAAAGCTCCAGCTCTGCCGCAGCGGGACCGGATCCCCATTTTCGCTCGGCTGGGTCCGTGAGCTGTCGGATTCGGCTGCCTTGACGGCGAGCCCGCCGAAAGCAAGGCCGCCAAGCATAAGCGCACTGAGCGCCAAGCCGAAGAGACCTGATGTCTTGCGCAGGGCCATGGTCTTTTTTCCCAAGAACGAGTCCATCTGAAGCGAGTCCATCTCAGATCCCTGCGGCTCAGACTTTGGCAGTTGCCGGGGCCGGCGCGAGAACCGATTCGGCGATGGATGCCGGCAGCGGACGCGGTGTCTCGATGAAACCGAGAAGCGGCAGGATCACGAGGAAATGCAGGAAATAATAGGTCGTCAGGATTCGGCCGACGGTGACATAGGCGCCTTCCAGCGGCATGGCGCCGATATAGCCGAGGCCGACCGCGCAGGCGACGAAGATCCAGAAGAAGATCCGATAGAGTGGCCGATAGGCGGCCGATTTCACCTTGGACGTGTCGAGCCAGGGCAGGAAAGCGAAGATCACGACCGCGCTGAACATGGCTACGGCGCCACCGAGCTTCGACGGAACCGAGCGCAAAATCGCATAGAAGGGCAGATAATACCATGCCGGCACGATATGCGCCGGCGTCTGCATTGGGTTCGCTTCGATGTAACTGTCGCCATGGCTGAGATAATTCGGCACATAGAAGACGAGCCAGGCATAGAAGATGAGGAAGCAGACGAGAGCGAAGCCGTCCTTCATGGTGAAATAAGGATGGAAGGGCAACGTGTCCTTCTCAGATTTCACCTCGACGCCGGTCGGATTGTTGGAGCCCGTCACATGCAGCGCCCAGATGTGCAAGACAACCACGGCGGCGATCATGAAAGGCAAGAGATAATGCAGCGAGAAGAAGCGGTTCAGCGTCGCATTGCCGACCGCAAAGCCGCCCCAGAGCCAGTTCGTGATCTGATCGCCGACGAGCGGAATCGCCGAGTAGAGGCTGGTGATGACGGTCGCGCCCCAGAAGCTCATCTGGCTCCAGGGCAGCACATAGCCCAAGAAGCCCGTCGCCACCATTAGGAGGTAGATGATGACGCCGAGAAGCCAGAGCACTTCGCGCGGCGATTTATAAGAGCCGTAATAGAGCCCGCGCAGCATGTGGATATAGACCGCGAGGAAGAACATGGAGGCGCCGTTGGCATGCGCATAGCGCAACAGCCAGCCATAGTTCACATCGCGCATGATGTGCTCGACCGAGGTGAAGGCGAGCGAGGACTCCGGCGTGTAATGCATCGCGAGGACGACGCCGGTGACAATCTGGGCGACGAGCATGAAGGAGAGAATGCCGCCGAAGGTCCACCAATAGTTCAGATTGCGCGGATTGGGGAAGACAATGAAGGAGGAATGCATCAATCCGAGGATCGGCAGACGGCTTTCGAACCACCGTGCCAAGCTGCTTTTCGGAACATAGGTCGAATGGCTGCTCATGATTTGGCTCTCTCAACGATCGCTCGGCGCGCGAAAAGGGGCGTCGGATCAACCAATCGTGATCTTTGTGGGGGAAGTGAATTTATAGGCCGGAACGACGAGATTGGAAGGCGCCGGCCCTTGCCGGATGCGGCCGGAAGTGTCGTAGACGGAGCCGTGGCAGGGGCAGAACCAGCCGTCATAAAGGCCCTGATGGCCAAGCGGCACGCAGCCGAGATGGGTGCAGATGCCGATGACGACGAGCCATTCGGGTTTTTCGACGCGCGAAGCGTCGCTCGCGGGGTCGCGCAACTCGCTCAAAGGCACCGCGCGGGAAGCCTCGATTTCCTTCGGCGTCCGGTGTCTGACGAAGACCGGCTTGCCACGCCATTTGACGGTGACGATCTGGCCTAAGGCGATATTGCTGAGATCGACTTCCGTCGATGCGGCCGCGAGCGTCGAAGCGTCAGGGTTCATCTGGTCTATCAAGGGCCAAACGGCACCGCCGACAGCGACGACCGCGGCTGCTGCCGTGGCGACATAGAGAAAATCCCGGCGGGTCGGTTCGCCCAGGCTTGCGCTAGTGGCCATAATGCGTTCCTTGAAGCGAGGCAGAAGGGCGGGCAACGTGCTTTCAGATCGAAACGGCCTCTGCCGGCCGGCCTTCCTGATGATGTTGTTTTAGGCGCATTGGGAAGCGCCGGGAGCGCAACATTTGCGCTTCCTGCCGGCCCTCACGCCGGTTGGCGGCCGAGATAGGCGCAAGCCGGTTGCACTGCAATGCGACCGATCGCCACTCAGGGGGAACTCTTCAAATTATGGCCTTTTGAGTGCAGACTATGCGTTCAGTCATGGCGCGGTTCGTGCCGCAAAAGCTGATAGATTTTTTCGATCGCGATTTGATCATCGGCGCCACGCCTCTTGCGTGAGAACGTCCCTTTGCATCGGCATGCGATGCCGATGTTCGAATTACCGAATTTTCCGGGTGCTTCGATCGGCGATATTTTCGGCAAATCCATGGGCAAGGCGACGAAGATACGCCGCACGCTCGTCAACGATGCCTATGAGCCGCTGATCGCCGAGGAAAGTGACAGGCTGATGGATCAGGATCAGATCGTTCAGCAGGCGCTGCACGAAGTCGAGAATAATGCAATCGTATTTCTCGACGAGATCGACAAGATCTGCAGCCGCGAGGGCCGCGCGCCGATCTCTGTTGTTGCTCGAAATCAGCGGCGGACGTGAACCACCCTTCGAATTGATGGCTATTGCTGCATATGAGACTGAAAACAATCATGGTTACTGTCAGCGATTATCTGCCTATCAAGATTACCAGATTGCAAAAAGACAACTCGGTCAAATTTCTGTAATGCTCTCGAGTCAAGAGGAAAAAATAGGTTTTGCGTTGCATTGAAATGAGAAGATTTTTATGAGCCCCTGTCTTGACCGTCGCCTTTTCCCCTGCTTATTCTGCCCCCAAGAACCAAGATTGTCGATACGAGACAATCCGCTATCCGAGCCAAATCGGATCGCCAGGGAGGAAGTAATAATTGACGAGATTTTCACGCACCGTGAAGGTGTTGTTTTTTGCGTGCTGTTATGCCGCCGGAATAATGCTTCTTGCCTGGGGCGCGCTCGGTATTTCTGGTGCAGTTGCCGGCGGCAAGATAGAGCAGCCCCTCGAGTTCCCTCACGATATCCATGCCGGGAGACTGGGGATAAACTGTCTCTATTGTCATACCTATGCGCGACGCAGCATGGTATCCGGCATTCCACCACTGCAGAAATGCATCGGCTGCCATCAAAACATTCCTTCAGTAAGAGACAAGCCGCGCATCAAGCAATTATTCGAGTACTGGGAAAAGAAGGAACCGATCCCCTTCAAGAAAGTGCATGACGAGCCAGGCTTTGTGCGCTTCAATCACGAGCGTCATATCCAGCGCTTTTATTTCTGGCAGAAACGCCCGATCCAGGAAGTATGCGGCTACTGCCACGGTGATGTTAAAACTTTTACCGTGGATGAAAAAGTCAAACCGCTGACCATGGGCTGGTGTGCGTCCTGCCACGAGAAAGATCATCTGATCAACAATATGTCTCCCGCGACCAGCCACGGTCCTCACGACTGCTGGGCCTGCCACAAATAACCCATGTGCGAATCCGGCGCACAAGGATTACAAACCCATGAGCAATATTAATCGTAGAGGTTTCTTAAAAGTGCTGGGCTGGGGCAGCGCCTCGCTGAGCGTCACTGGCTGTGGCTACACCTCCATCCAATCCGGCGCCGAAACGGTTGAATCCTATGTCCAGCCGGAGGATTTTGTGGTGCCCGGCGTCGGCATTTATTACGCCTCCACCTGCACGCAATGCGAAGGGGGGTGCGGCATCCACGGCCGCGTGCGCGAGGGGCGCGTCCTGAAAATGGAGGGCAACCCTGAAACGCCTAACCGTGGTCGGTTATGCGGCCTCGGGCAGGCTTTGGTGCAACATCACTATAACCCAGATCGTTTGAAGGAACCGTTACTGCGTCAGGGTGGCATATTGCGACCCACGACGTGGGACAAGGCGATGGTTCTTCTCGCTGAAAATACCATAAATGCCGGCGATAAATTTGCGTTCCTGACCGGCCCGTTAAGCGGGCATCTCAAGGTTCTGGTGCAAAACTATGTCGAGAGTCTGGGCTCGCACAATCATCTCATTTACGACCCGCTGGCCAATAAGATCAATCGATCGGTCAATGAGCAGATGTATGGCGTCGCAATGCCGCGCTATCACATTGACCAGGCCCAGCTGGTAGTGTCGTTTGGCGCTGATTTTCTCGATACCTGGCTATCGCCGGTCCATTTCTCTTGCCAGTACGCCGATTTCCGCAAAGCGAATGAGGACAAAGCGCGCGGCGTCCTGGTTCAAATTGAACCCAAAATGACCTTAACCGGCGCCAACGCCGATCGTTGGATTCCGCTTCGCCCTGGTACCGAAGGGGTGCTCGCTCTGGGACTGGCCAATGCTCTCTTGCAGGATCCCGTCTACGCCAAGAATGTGCCAGCGTCGGTCGTCGCCGCCGTTCGCGGCTACGACAAGACACGCGTCAGTCAAGTAACCGGCATAAGCGGCGAGGTGTTCGATCGTCTTCTGGCACTGTTGCGCGAGCGTACGCCAAGTCTGGTATTGTCAGGCCCTTCGGCTGAAGGCCATGTTCACGGCGCCCAAAACGCCGCGGCGATCATGCTGCTTAACTTCGTGCTTGGCAATGTCGGCAAAACCGTCACCGCGCCGGCAATGGTCCCCTTTCCACAAATGGCGTCCGCAGATGGAGATACCGCTGCGCTTAATTCGCTTAACGACGGGTTGGCGCAAGGTCGCTTTCAAACTGTGTTCATGTATGACGTCAATCCCGTTTTTACAGCGCCAGCATTTCTAAAGCTGCGGGACAACCTGAAAAAAGCTGCGTTCAAAGTCTTGTTTACTAACTACCGGGATGAAACCGCAGAGGAATGCGACCTGGTGCTGCCGCTGGATTCCGGCTTGGAAGACTGGGGCACCCATATCGCCGCATATCAACCCGACGGGATCACTATTACAATGCAGCAGCCGTTGATGGAGAGAATGTACCCGGAGGGTACTCGCTCTTTTGGCGGGCTGTTGCTCGAGTTGCTCAAGCAAAAGCATCCTGAGGACTATAAACAATGGCCCGACTACTACAGTTATCTGCAAAGTGCGATAACCAATAACAAGTCCGCTTTCAAGGACCCTGCCGCTGATGATGGATTGTTTTGGTACCAAACATTGAGTCACGGCGTACTCAATGTCGCCGCTCCGAAGGAACAGCAATTGACCAGCGTTCCGGGCATTGTGAACGTAAATTTGCCCGATGCCTTTGTGCCCGACCAAGGATTTCCATTTCAACTGGTACCATCAATCCGCGCCAGCCTCCGTGACGGCCGCCACGCTAATCTGCCATGGATGCAAGAAACACCCGACACCATGACCACCATTGTGTGGGATTCATGGGTTGAGATTCATCCGGAAACGGCAAAGCGTCTAGGCATTCAAGAGGGCGATATTCTGGAAATCGCTTCAAAAAGCGGCTCGGTCAAGACACAAGCTTATCTATTTCCGGGCATTGATCCCAATACCGTAGCGATGCCACTCGGACAAGGCCATGAGGCGCTGGGCCGCTACGCCAAGGGCGTCGGCGTCAATCCATTCAAAATCCTTGATCCAGTTTTTGAAAAAACCACCGGGGAATTGGCGCTCTATGGGACCTGCGTCAAAATCAACAAGACGGGTGACAGCGTTGTGGTGGTCAAGGATGAAGGCTGGCATACCGGCAAGCTTATGACTCAGCAGGACCGCAAGATCGTCGTCACCATGGCGGCCGACAAAGTAAAACTCTTCAGGGAGGAATAAGTAATGTCAATTAGTGACATGTTGAAGGATTGGACGAAGTACCGTTCCACGATTCCGTCACCTGATACGAGTAAAGATCATCCGGATGGATACAAATGGGCAATGGCGATTGATCTTGACGCATGTACCGGCTGCAACGCTTGCGTGGTGGCCTGCTATGCGGAAAATAATCTTCCAGTAGTGGGCAAGGAAAAGTTTTCACACGGTTTTGCGATGCACTGGATGCGTATTGAACGCTACTGGAACGCTGGTGATCTGGAGACCCCCAACCAAGGGGCACAATTTATCCCGATGCTCTGCCAGCAATGCGAAGCGGCGCCGTGCGAAACGGTGTGTCCGGTAGGCGCGACCAACCATACTCCGGACGGCCTCAATTCTCAGGTCTACAACCGATGCATTGGTTCGCGTTATTGTTCGGTCAATTGCCCCTACAAAGTGCGCTACTTCAATTTTTACGACTACCCCGAGCAGGAGCATGCATGGCCCGATCCTTTGCCGATGCAGCTCAATCCGGATCTCACAGTGCGGACCAAGGGGGTCATGGAAAAATGCACCTTCTGTGTACAGCGCCTGTACGAGGCCAAAAGCAAGGCGCGTACCGACGGGCGGCTGGTCAAGGACGGCGAAGTAACGACCGCCTGCGCTCAATCCTGTCCGACTAGCGCCATCACCTTTGGAAACTTGCTTGACCCCTATTCGAGGGTCGCAGAAATGTGGCGTCAGCAGCAAGTGGATCTTTATAAGGACGTACAGGACAAGGATAAGGACGGCAATCCCGAGGGCATCCGGGGGTACCGTGTCTTCGAAGAATTACGTCCCTATCCTTCAATTATGTATCTTGAGCGCGTGCGCGATACGAAGGCCTGATTTCGGAGCACAATAGAGCGCCTCTTTTTGCCGCGGCTGCCAAGCGAGAACCCCGATGACCGATTTCAGTACAGAGAAAGACATCCGCGACGACATCGCCTGGGCGCAGATCAACAAGGATGTCTTGCAAAGCCTCCGAAAGCCACGCGCGACTTTCTGGTATCTGTTTGCATTTGCGGGAATCTTGTTCGCCATTGGCGTAGGTTGCGAAGTTTATCAGTACCAGACCGGGCTTGGCGTGGCGAACTTGGATAATCCGGTCATGTGGAATCTATACATCGCCAGCTTCATCTTCTGGATCGGAATGAGCCATTCCGGTACGCTATTGTCGGCGATTTTGCATATTATCCACGCGGATTGGCGCAAACCGATTTACCGCTTTGCCGAGGCAATGACGACGTTTTCCCTGATGACCGCCGGGCTGTTCGTGCTCGTTCATTTAGGTCGCTTGTGGGAAGTTTACTATGCACTGCCCTATCCCAATGAGCGCTGGGCATGGCCAAACTTCCAGTCGCCGCTCGCCTGGGATATGTTCGCGGTTTTTACCTATTTGACCTCTTCGATGTTGTTCCTCTATGTCGGCGCAATTCCGGATTTCGCCATTTGCCGCGACAACGCCAAGGGATGGCGCAAGAACTTTTACACTGCGCTGGCGCTAGGCTGGATGGGGACCGATCGGCAATGGCGCAACTTTCGTATTTCCTACCTGACTATCGCCTGCTTCTTGATCCCGCTGGCGGTGTCGGTGCACTCGATCGTGGCATCCGATTTTGCGATGTCGCAACAACCGGGATTTCACGTTACTTCCTTCGCGCCCTACTTCGTGGCTGGCGCGCTTTATTCCGGCTGTGCCGCGATCATCACATTGTTCATTGTGTTACGGCATACGTTCCGTTTCGAGGAATATATGACGATGCCTATCCTCGACAAGATAGGACGCCTGACATTTGCGATAGCGATGGCGTGGACCTATCTCAATGTTATCGAATACGCTTCCGTGTGGTACGGTCACGATGTTTTTGCAAAGCAAGTGCTCATTCAAAAAGCAACAGGCCCACTTTCCCCCTATTGGTGGGCAATGAATTTTCTGGGCTCGGTATTGCCATTCACCCTGCTGTTCAAGACAATCCGGTCCAATTTAAAGGCCATGCTGATCATCTCGCTGTTGCTCAATTTGGGGATGTTCCTGGAGCGCTGGATGATCATAATGCCAACTCTTTCTCACGACTACGACCCGTGGCTCCTGAACCATCACCAGTGGCCGAGCCTTGTTCAATGGGGCATGGTGCTCGGCAGTTTCGGATGGTTCGGCCTGTTGTTCATGTTGTTTTGCAAGCTGGTGCCATCCGTATCCATGTATGAGGTAAAGGAAATGGTATATCACCGTGCGCTCACCCAAGAGCAGGCCTTGGCGAGGGAAGCATGAGCACTCGGCGTATTCTGGCGTTGTTCGATCATTTTGACGCGGTCTCGGATGCGATCCGAGAAGTACGCGGGGCCAATCTGCCGACGTTGAACGTGGAGAACATCACGATCAAGTCGCCGATTGAACATCCCCATGTCGAGGAGCTGCTGGGCCCGCGTCCCGCTCCCGTGCGCAAGTACACGCTGATCGGGGCACTGTTGGGCGGCTCGCTCGGCTTCCTATTTGTGGCGGCTGCGCAAGGCAATTTCTATGCTCAAATGAAGGGCGGGAAGCCCATTATTCCATTACCGCCCGACTTTGTGCTTACTTACGAGATGCTGATCCTCGGCGGCGTCTACGTTACCGTTTTCGCGTTTCTGATTTGCGCGGGACTGCCGGTACGCATGAAAAGCTCGTTATACAACGTAAAAATTTCCGAAGATCAGATTGGCGTGATGGTCAAGGCCGAAAAAAATTGCATTGATGAAATTAAGAAAATCTTTCAACGGCACCATGCTCTGAAAATAGAAGAAGAGGCCGTCGAATGAAAAAGAGCATGAAGAGCATCTTGTTTGCCTCGATGCTGATGATCCCTTTGATCCCTTCCGTCGCTTTTGCATGGCCGTGGTCGAAGGACATGATGAGTCAGATCAGCATTAAACCGCAGCAAGATCCGATACCCTTTCCGCCGCGCTCGGTTCCCGTACCCGGGACAGCGACCACCTACGTGCCCAACCAGGATTATGCGGCCAAGATGCCGAATCCAATTCCACCGACGGCCGCCTCGGTCGAAAAGGGAAGGGAGCTGTTCACGATTTACTGCACCGCCTGTCATGGCGCGTCCGGCACCGGAAATGGGACAGTCGGCGAAAAACTGACAATCCGTCCCTTTGATCTGACCAGCGACGGCGTACAATCACTTTCTGACGGTTTTATATTTGGGATCCTGACCTTTGGCAATGTAGTCATGCCGAGTTACGCCAACGATCTGTCGCCGACCGAGCGTTGGCATGTTATCAATTTTGTCCATCATGGTCTGAAGCCGACTGCGCCCGTCCAGGCGGGCAACCAGACGAAATAGGGAGCGCCCATGGCTTCGTTCGAAAGCTGGTCGGTATTGACCGCCGACTTTGTGATCGTGCTGTATTTGATGCTGGGCGGGGTCACCCTTGCGGCTCTCTTGCGTTTGTGCGGCGCGAAATGGCGCTATGAAGTGCGCAATATTGCGGTTTCCTCGTTTGCGCTATACCCGGTCGCATTCGTGCTGCTGATAATACTGCTGGTCGCGGGAAAAAGCACCTTTCCATGGCTGACCATGCACTACTTGAACGATCCGTCCGGCCGGATTCTCGCGCACGAACATTTGCCGGGCTGGCACAACTACGTTTTCCTCGTTGTCCGTGAAATTGGCGGTTTCGCGCTAGTTGCGATGCTTTATGCCCGCTTTATCAAACTACAGGCCGTTAGCGATCAGAATAAGGAAAACTGGAACCGCTTTAAACAGATCGCTTATTGGGTTCCCGTTGCTTATGTGCTCTACGGGACTATGGTAGCTTGGGATTTCGAAATGACGATGCTGCCTGATTGGGAAAGTTCGATCTATGGAATGTATAATTTCGTCAGCAATTTCTCCATGTTCCTTTCCTTCACCGTAACATTGATCTATTTCCTCGGCAAAAATAACAGGCTTGTGAAGCCTATGCCAGACTACGTCTACAACTACTTTGCGCAGATGCTGCTGGCTTTCACCATCCTCTGGATTTACCTCTTCTTCTCTCAATATCTAACCATTTGGTACGGCAATCTTCCCGACGAACGAAATCGTATTGAGAGCATGCAAAACGGGGACTATTCGGCGCTATGGTGGATATTTTTTGCATGTAAATTTGTAATACCGTTCGTGTTTCTTGTGTTTAGTTACATCCGCCATTCGCCGACGGCAATCGTATTGGTCGCCTGCACCATTATGTTTGGCACTTGGCTCGAGCGCTATACATGGATATCGGGGACTTATCCAAGCGGTCCTTATGTCCAAAGCCATATGCCAATGACCGGCATATTCGATATTGTTGTCACCATTGCAATCGTCGCCGTCAGCTATATCCTGATCCGGCGCTCGTTGGCCCGTAACAAGGTGATCCAAATCTGATCTCTGGAAAAGGCCGCTCGCCGGTATCGGCCTTTTTCATTTACCTTGAGAAATCTAATATGTTTGAATCCGCACTTGTTCTTACTCTCGTCCTTATTGTCCTCGCTATATATTTTATTTCCCGCGATTAAATCGCGCTTTATTTTTCTCCTTAAAGCCTCGCTTGCACCGTCGCCCGCGCCAGATAAAGGCGGTGATGCGGAGATCAGGCGGCGCGGATCTGTCCCAGGAAATGGCCGATCTCGCGCCGGAGCGCTTCGGCATGATGGCCGAGATCGGCGGCCGCGGCGAGCACCTGAGCCGCTGCACTCCCGGTGCAGGCCGCTGCAGCCTCCACCGTTTGAATGCTCTGGTTGACCTGTTGGGTGCTGGCGGCAGCAGTCTGCACGGCCTCGGCGATCTCGTTGGTCGCGCCAGCCTGCTGAAACATGGCGGAAGCGACCGCCGCCGAGATTTCATTCATGTCGATGATCGTTGCGTCGATCCGGCCGATTGCCGCGACCGCGTCCTCTGTCGTATTCTGAACCGCCGCAATTTGTGCAGCAATGTCTTCCGTCGCCCTTCGCGTCAAATTCGCAAGATTTTTGACTTCGCCGGCAACGACCGCGAAACCTCTGCCGGCTTCGCCCACGCGGGCGGCCTCGATCGTCGCATTCAGCGCAAGCAGATTGGTCTGACTGGCGACATCGCGGATCAGATTGACGACCTGGCCGATGCGGGCCGTGGCCTCGGCGAGACTCTGCATCGTCGCGTCGGCGCGTTTGGCTTCCTCGACGGCGCGGCCGGCAATTTTGGAAGAGTCGGCCATCCTGTGGCTGATATCCTGGATGCAGAGGGACATTTCCTCCGCCGCCCGCGCCGCGCTCTGGGCGCAAGCTGCGGCCTGCTCCGCCGCGCTGTTCACCGCCGTCGCTTCCTTGCTGGTGTCTTGCGCGCTCGACGACATTGCCCGTGCCGTCGCATCCATCTCGATCGAGGCGCTCGCCAAGGCCTTCGCCAATTCATTTCCCGATTTGTCGAAAGCGGCGATGTGATATTCGATCACGCGCTGGCGCTCTTCCTTCCAGGCGCGTTCCTTCGCTTTCTCGGCTTCGAGCGCGCGTCTTTGGAGAGCATTGCCCTTGAAGACTTCCACGGCCGAGGCCATGCGCGAGATTTCGTCACGGCCTTCATGCGGGATCGCGACATCCAGTTCGCCGTCCGCCAGAGTCAGCATCGCTTGGTTCAATCGCTCGAGACGACGAATGATGCGTCGATCGACATAAAGAGAAGCGATCGCCACGGCGATGGCGAGATTGATGACGACCAAGCCGATCAGCAAAGCAGCGCTTTTCTGCACCGCGCTCCGCGCCGCCGCCATGGCGCTCTCGGATGTTCCTCGCGCCGAAGCGACGGCCGCCTCGACCTGCGAGGCAAGTCGCGCGGCGCTCTCCTGATTGGCAGCCACGAGCGACCATCCTTCAGAAATGGCATTCAACTCGCGCCGTCTGACCGCGAAAATGCCATCGTCCCCTTTGGCGAGGGCCAGCAAGGCGTCGAGCGTGGCACGCAGATCGCGCGTCTGAGCACCGTCGGCAAGGCTCGCCGCCGCCTTGATGGCGCGGTGACTGCCGGCGGTGAACCGGTCGAGCAGCGGCGGCAAAAGATCAGCGCTCGGGGTCAAGGCGACTTCGCTAAGAAGACCGATATCGAAATTGGCCTCGGCTCTCAGTTCGGCCAAGGCCAGCACTGCGGGTGCCTCGCTGTTGGCGAGCTTGTCGAGCGAGAGCAATGCGGCGTCATGATCGTGGTTTTCGCCAGCGGACTGCAGACCGATGAGCAGATTGAAGCCGGCATCATCGAACAAAGGCGCCAATTTCTCGGTCAGCTTGCGATGTTTGGCGACCGCTTCGTTCACCACACGGCGCCGTTCGGCGCTCACGATCAATCGCTTGTCGACCGAGGCGGCAAGCCGTTCCATGCTCGCATCGAGCTCCCTGGTGCTGCGGCGAAGCGCTTCGATGAGGCCGGGATCTATGGAGACGCCCGCCAGTCTGTCGAGGCTCGCCGCCATGGCCCGACGCTTCGTTTCGAGCAAGCCGACGCTGCGATCGAGCGTCGCACGATCCGTGGCGTCCGGCAGAGCCGCAGCGCTGGCGGAGAGCTCGGCTGCCTCCCGGGCAAGCACCAGCGCATTGGTGATCGCCGGAATTCCGTCGCGTTCGATATGTTCGAAACTGCGCCCGATGTAGCGATAAGACAATAAGGCGACGAGACTGGCCACCAGAGTAAGGCTTGCGACGCCACCGAAAGCAATAAACAGCCGACCTCGGATACCGAGGCAGATCCCGCGTTGTGGCTTGACCGCCTGATGATCGATGCTGCCCATATTGGTCACCGCAAAATCCAGTTCTTCATTCGTGCCAGGCGCGTCATGCCGGTGCGTCGAGCGGCCTCATTTCGGAACCTCGGCAAAAGTTTTGATGGGTTTGAACTTACCATCCGATTGGATCATTGTGAGAAAGACCGCATCCGAGCCGCGATTATCATTTGGGCGATAGGTCAAGCGCATAGCCAAAAAGTCGAAACTATTGTTGAAGATCGTATCGAGCAGTGCGCGCCGCGTCGGCTCGCCGGGAATCTTTTCCAAGGCAGCGACGACAAGACGACCGACAAGATAGCCTTCCAGGCTGACGAACCCAGGCGCGGCGCGAGGGTCGAAAGCCGCCAATGCATGATGATAGCGTGCCACGAAAGGCATTGAAGCGTCCTCGGGAAAGGGGACAACTTGGGTGACGACCACTTCGGCGCCTTCGGCTCCGAGTTCTTTCGCCAAGCGATCGCTTCCGACGAAAGATATTGTGGCGAAAAATGTATTCATCTGAAGCTGGCGCGCCAGTCGGATGAATGCTGCGCAGGGTTTATAGGGGCCGATCAGGATGACCGCTTCGGGCTTGGCCTGGCGGATTGTCAACAACGCCAGCTTTACCGCCGTCGTATTGCGCTCGAACGTGGCCTCCGCGACCAAGTTCATGTTGCGTCGGGCGAGTGCGCGCTGGACGCCTGTCAATCCGGCACGCCCGAAAGCATCGTCTTGGTAAAGAATTGCTATTCGACCGATGTGGCGATCTTTGACCAAGTGATCCACTATGGTCTCAGTCTCCTCGAAATAGGAAGCGCGAACATTGACGACATTCGGTTTGAAGGGATTGCGCAGAAATTCGGCCCCGGTGAAGGCCCCGATAAAAGGGACGCCGGCTGCGGCGGCAATGGGCTGCGTGGCCAGTGAGGTCGGTGTCCCGACGGTGCCAATGAGGGCAAAGACTTTGTCTTTGTCGATCAGTCGCTTGGTGACCTCGATCGACTTGTCCGGCTCGTAACCATCATCAAGAGAAATCAGCTTGAGCCGGCGCTGATGCACGCCGCCCAGCCTATTGGCCTCGGCAAAAGCGGCGAGCAGGCCCAAGCGCATCCCTTGTCCGAGCGCCGCAGCGGGACCTTCGAGAGCCGCGGCCTGACCGAAGACGATTTCGGTCTTGTCGACGCCCGGCTCCGCGAGAGCCGGCGAACTTGCCAAAAGATTGACTGCCAAGACAAATTGAGCGGCAATGACAAATCGGTTCAACATATGCGTCAATTCCGCCGCATTGGGTATGCGAGAGCATCGCCGAATATGGTAAAAAATGAATGAGGACCCCTGCGAACCCGGCCCTGTGGCCGAAGCCTCGCTTACGCTGGCGCTCCACCAGCCCGATATTCCGCAAAATTGCGGCACCTTGCTGCGGCTCTGCGCCTGTCTCGGCCTTGATGCCGCGATCATCGAGCCGGCTGGATTTCCGGTCAGCGACCGGGCCTTTCGCCGTGCCGGCATGGACTATCTCGACCATGTCGCCATCGCGCGGCATCTCAATTTCGCGGCTTTCGACGGCTGGCGCCGCGCTGCCGGCCGGCGTCTCGTGCTCCTGTCGACCAAGGCGCGCCTGCCCTATTGGGATTTTGCCTATGCGGCGGGCGACATTCTTCTCGTCGGGCGGGAATCGGCCGGCGTGCCGGATGAAGTTCATGCCTGCGCCGATGCAAGCGTAGTGATTCCGCTTAAGCCGGCGATGCGCTCGCTCAATGTCGCCGTCGCGGCTTCAATAGTGGTCGGCGAGGCGATGCGGCAGATCCGACAGGAGCTGCGCATTGATCCAGCAACCTAGAGCTTGCCGATGCTGCGGCAAAAGCTCGCGTGTCCAAAATCCTTGATGCACGTCAAAACCAGAGTCCGCAGCCTTCGCGTTTAGATAGTGAATTGCAAGAAAGGCTCAGCTTGATCCAATTGCACGACATGAAGGGCGCCGCAGAAATCGATAGGCTCGATCATCTCATCGCTAAATATGGCGGTCGCGTCCCGCGTTACACTTCCTACCCCACGGCGGTGCAATTTTCCGCCGTGATCGGCGCTGTCCATTATCATCAATGGCTCGCGGCGCTCGGCCGCGCCGACGGCGCGGTCTCGATCTATATCCATGTGCCGTTCTGCGCGAAGCTCTGCTGGTATTGCGGCTGCCACACAAAAATCGTCAATTCGCATGCGCCAGTCGGCGAATATGTCGGCGATCTTCTTGCCGAAATCGATCTCGTCGCCGGCGCTTTGTCGGAAAGGCTCGCCATCGGCTCCATTCATTTCGGCGGCGGCACGCCGAATATGCTGTCGCCAGATGAGCTGACCATCATTCTAAGCCGGCTTGCGGAAAAGTTCGATCTCGGGGATGCGGCCAATATCGCGGTCGAGATCGATCCGCGCGTCCTGTCGCACGAATGGATCGCAGCAGCCGCACGCGCCGGCGTTAAGCGCGCGAGCCTCGGCGTGCAGGATTTCCGTGCCGAGGTGCAGGCGGCGATCAATCGCATCCAGCCCTATGAGCTCGTTGCCCGCGCCGTCGAGGCGTTGCGCGCGGAGGACATCGATTCAATCAATCTCGATCTGATGTATGGCCTGCCGCACCAGAGCCTTTCGAGCCTCGAGGCGACGATCGCGGAGGCGATGACTTTGGCGCCGGATCGTCTCTCTTTGTTCGGCTATGCGCATGTGCCTTGGCTGAAGCCGCATCAAAAGCTCATCGCCGAGGCCGATCTGCCCGATGCCCGGATGCGGCTGACCATGCAGCGTCACGCCGCCGCGCTTTTCGAGGCGGCGGGATTTCGCCGCCTCGGCCTCGATCATTTCGCCAGGCCGCAGGACAGGCTCGCCAATGCCGCGGCAGAGCAACGCATGCGGCGTAATTTTCAAGGCTATACGACAGATGCCGCCAATGTCCTTCTCGGCTTCGGCGCCTCCGCCATCGGGCATCTGCCGCAGGGCTATGTTCAGAACGCCGCCGATGTCGCGCACTGGCGGGCACAGATTGAAGCGGGCGCGCTTCCCGTCACGCGCGGGATTGCGCTCGGGGCGGAGGACCGCTTCCACGCCGAGATCATCGAACGGCTGATGTGCGATTTTTCCGTCGATCTCGCCGAGGTCGCCGCGCGGCACGGCCGTTCGCTCACCGATTTCGATCGCGAATACGCGCTGCTCGCCGAGATGGAGGCGGACGCAATCGTGACATTGGAAGGTTCGATCGTCGATGTGACGGGCGAGGGCCGCGATTTCGTGCGCTCCGTCTGCGCGGTGTTCGACCGCTATCTCGACCGCGATTCCCTGCGCCATGCGCAAGGCGTCTGAGGCGCATTCATGATAGGCTTGTCGGCATCCGCTTGAACCGGCGGCAATCGAAGTCCAAAAGAGTTTTGCCGATGAACGTGACGAATGATCTCTCACTCTGTCAGGCCGAAGCGCGCGCCTGGTTCGAGAGCCTGCAGAAGAAAATCCTCGCCGCGCTCGAAGCGCTCGAAGCCGAATGTCCCGGGCCTTATGCGGATGTCACTGCGCCGGGCCGGTTCGTCACAAAACCCTGGCAGCGCCAGGATCATTCGGGCGAAGATGGCGGCGGCGGCATGATGGCGATCCTGCACGGCAGGCTGTTCGAAAAGGCCGGCGTCCATGTCTCGACCGTCTATGGCAGCTTTCCGCCCGAATTTGCGAAACAGATCCCTGGCGCGGAGGAAGACCCGCGTTTCTGGGCCTCCGGCATCTCGCTCATCGTCCATCCGTGGAATCCGCATGTGCCGACCGTGCATATGAACACGCGCTTTGTCGCGACGCGCAAAGCCTGGTTCGGCGGCGGCGCCGATCTCACGCCCATGCTGGCGCGGCGGCGCACGCAGGAGGATGCCGACGCACGCAGCTTCCATGCGGCGTTCGAGGCCGCATGCGGGCGCCATAAGGTTGCGGATTATGCCGGCTTCAAGCGCTGGTGCGACGACTATTTCTTTTTGAAGCACCGCAATGAGCCGCGCGGCATAGGCGGCATCTTTTATGATTATCTTGCGAGCGAAGCAGGCTTTGCGGCGGATTTCGCCTTCACCCGCGATGTGGGTGAAACATTTCTGGCGATCTATCCAAAGATCGTGCAGCGCAATTACGCTTGCGCCTGGAACGAGGCCGAACGCGACCAGCAGCTCGTCCAGCGCGGCCGCTATGTCGAATTCAATCTGCTCTATGATCGCGGCACGATTTTTGGCCTGAAGACCGGCGGCAATGTGGAGTCGATCCTCTCCTCCATGCCGCCTTTGGTGAAGTGGCCGTAGAGCGGGATGAGGAAAAGTGGGAACCGGTTTTCCGCCCGCATCCCGCTCTAAATGATCTTGATCTAGATGCCTGAAGCCGCCTCCAGCTTCACGCCCCGCGCGAGCGCCCGGCCTCGCGGTTGAAGCGAAACGTCCAGAATTTATTGGCCGCAAAACTCCAGCAGGCAACAATTCCCGTCGTCACCAATTGCGCCGGCAGATAGGGCGCTTTGAGCCGGTCGACGAAAAAATGCATGAACAGAAAAGTGAGCCCGAAGCCGGCGCCGGCCACGAGGACAAAGCGCCAGGACGCTTCTTCATGCGGCCGCCCGCTCGCAAATACATGCCGCCGGCTGAGGACATAAGAGACGAGGCCGCCGCCGAGATAGCCGGCGAGAGTCGCCGGCACGGGGACGATGCCGAAAGCTTCGACGAGCCCGATCAGCAGGCTGTAATGAACGATGGCGGCGATGAGGCCGACGCCGGCGAAAGCGGAGAACTGCCGCAGCAACATGGTTTATGGTCCTTGCTCATGGTCGTCGCCCTTAGTCCTTGCAAAACGCCATCCTTTTAAAAACGCCATGGCAGCGATAAAGCTCGGAACCCGAGCCCCAGCTCGGCCGTTGTTCTCGCGTTGGAATATAGGGAGATCATTCATGTTTTTTCCGCGACATTCTTTCCGTGCTGCTTTTATCGCGGGTCTCGGCTTGGCTCTTGCGGCGGCGGGTCTCTTTTCCGCCCTGCCGGCGAAGGCGCAAGAAAAGGTCGGGCTCCTCGAGTGCAATGTTTCGCCGGGCGTCGGCTATGTCATCACCTCGAGTCGAGCGCTAGCCTGCCGCTTCACGCCGGCGGAGGGTGGCCGTCCGGAATATTACGTCGGAACCATCAATCAATTTGGTTTTGACGTCGGCCTGACCGGCCCCGGCCAGCTCGTCTGGGCCGTGTTCGCGCCCTCGGCAGAGCTGGGCCACCATGTGCTCGCGGGGCGCTATGTCGGCGCCACGGCCGAAGCCTCGTTCGGCGCTGGGCTCGGCGCCAACGTCCTGGTCGGCGGCAGCAATCGCACGATCGCCTTGCAGCCGCTGTCCGTCAATGCGCAGACTGGCTTCAGCCTCGCCGCAGGCGTCGGCGATCTGACGCTTGAGCCGGCGCCGCGCCGGCACCATTGACCTCGGGCACCGCCATCATTCGAGCCCGACCGGCTCTTCCGGAAAGGCGAGCTGGTCGCGGGCGCGCCAGTCGGGCGCGACATAATTGAGGATGAGCGATTTGCGGCGGCCCTCGATCTGCCGCGGCGCGAAGCCATGCCAGGTCTCGGTCCCCGGCACGAACATCAAAGCGCCATTGCGGCGGAAGGGCGCGCGCTTGTAAAGCCTGTTGTCCGAGTTGTAAATATCCGTCCCTAAATTTGACTCTTTCCTGTCATCGCCAAGCGAAATCAATGAAGTGAATTTCTTTACGGCGATGTCGGTATGGGGTTCGAGCCAGAAGCCTTGCTCGTCGATCGCATATTCGAGCCGCAAATGGCAGCCGCGCAGCGGCGCGGCGCAAAGCGCGCCGATCCGGCGGATCACGGCCGGCGCTTGCAGCGCCTCGGCCATGGTTCGCATGATGGGAAACCGCGCCATCTCGGCGGCACCAAAAAAAATCCGTGCCGCATTGTCCTCGCGCCGCCCCGATGTCCCGGTACGGACTGGCGGCGCGAGCGGCAGGACTGCCAAAGCCTCCACCACAGGCTTAGGGAAGAGATCATCGGCATAGAAATGCGGATAGGGCTCTTCGTAGCGCATCGCAGCTTCGAGGCTACGGCAGAAGGAGGCGGCGATTTCAGCCGGGGAGGGAAGAGTCACAGGCGAAAGATCTCACAACTTGCCGCCTATGGCGAGATGATCATCGAAGTCTGAAGGGTTGCAGCCGCGCTTGCCGGCTCATAGATTGCTCGCGAGAGATGAGAAGGCTGTGGCAGGCTCGGCCGCCGCGGGCCATTTTCGCGCCTATTCGAGGCCTTTATGACCGATGCAGCCGCCCCGCTCCAGTCCAGTCCCCTCCATTCCAAATTGATCATTATCGGCGCCGGTCCGGCCGGCTATACGGCGGCGATCTATGCCGCCCGCGCCCTGCTGGAGCCGGTGCTTATCGCCGGCTTCGAGCCGGGCGGGCAATTGATGATCACCACCGATGTCGAGAATTATCCGGGCTTCGCCGAGGCGATCCAGGGCCCCTGGCTCATGGAGCAGATGCGGCTCCAGGCCGAGCATGTCGGCGCCAAGCTCGTCGCCGACCATGTCGTCAAGGTAGAGCTTTCCCGCACGCCCTTTCTGCTCCACGGCGACAGCGGAAAAATCTATTCCTGCGATGCGCTGGTGATTGCGACCGGCGCCAAGGCGAAATGGCTCGAGATTCCGTCCGAAACGAAGTTCAAGGGCTATGGCGTCTCGGCCTGCGCGACCTGCGACGGCTTTTTCTATCGCGGCAAGCCGGTCGTTGTCGTCGGCGGCGGCAATACGGCGGTCGAGGAGGCGCTTTATCTGAGCCATCTTGCCAGCAAGGTCACGCTTGTGCATCGCCGCGCCGAATTCCGCGCCGAACGCATTCTGCAGGAGCGGCTGTTCAAGGCGCCTAATGTCGAAGTGATCTGGGACAGCGCCATCGACGAGATTTTGGGCGGCGGCGAGCCGCCCGGCGTGACCCACGTCCGGCTGAAGCATGTCAAGACCGGCGCGCTGCGCGACCTACCGACCGAGGGCGTCTTCGTCGCGATCGGCCATAAGCCGGCCTCCGATCTTTTCCTCGGCCAGATCGAAATGAAGCCCAATGGTTATCTCAAGACCGCGCCCTTTTCGACTTCGACCAATGTGCCGGGCGTCTTCGCGGCCGGCGATGTCGCCGATGATATTTATCGTCAGGCGGTGACAGCGGCCGGCATGGGCTGCATGGCGGCGCTCGAGGCCGAGCGCTGGCTGAGCGCCAAGGCGCATCAGCGGGCGGCGGCCGAATAGGCGATGTCTGGCTGATCTCGCGGAAGAACGCGGAGAGAAAGCGTGCCGCGTCCCTCACCCCAAGCGGGGAGAGGCGCCGCACGCATTGTCGTGAGCCGATCGCCGACATCCGTTTTGCGATCGCCTATCATCATCGTGCCCTTCGGAGGGCCGGAGAGGTTTTTCAGGATGGATTGGGACAAGCTGCGCATCTTTCATGCGGCGGCACAGGCGGGGTCCTTCACCCATGCCGGCGAGGCGCTGGGGCTCAGTCAATCGGCCGTCAGCCGGCAGGTGAGCGCGCTTGAGCAGAATCTCGAAGTGCCGCTGTTCCACCGCCATGCGCGCGGCCTCATCCTGACCGAACAGGGCGATCTTCTCTTCCGCACCGTGCAGGATGTGATGGCCAAGCTTGAGGCGGTGCGGCTGCGCCTGACCGACAGCCGCGAGAAGCCGCATGGCGAATTGCGCATCACCACGACTTTCGGCATCGGCACCAATTGGCTGGCGCCGCGGCTCGGGCAGTTTCTCGAACTTTATCCCGACATCCGGCTGAAGGTGCTGTTGACCGATGAAGAGCTCGATCTCGCCATGCGCGAGGCCGATGTCGCGCTCCGCCTGCGCGAGCCGCAGCAGCCGGACCTCATAAGGCGGCGGCTCTTCACCGTCCATTATCACCTCTATGCCTCGGCGGATTATCTCAAACGGCATGATCAGCCGCAGACTTTGGAGGATCTCGATAGCCATCGGCTGCTCGCCTATGCGGTGACGGGCGCGAGCTTTCTCGATGATCTCAATGCGCTGCTCTATACCGGCCGGGATGCCAAGAACCCGCGCGAAGCGGCCTTGTCGGTCAATAATATCACCGCGCTGCAACGGGCGACCGAGGCCGGCGTCGGCATAGCCGTCCTGCCCGACTATCTGAACATTCCAGGCAAGGGGCTGGTGCAGCTTCTGCCGCATGCGGTCATGCCGGCGCTCGAATGTTATCTCGTCTATCCCGAAGAGATGAAGAATGTCGCGCGCGTCCAGGTTTTCCGCGATTTTCTCGTCTCAAGCGCGCAGCGCTGGGAATTTTGAAGTCACCCTATAGCGGTAGACGCGCCGGCTGCCGCAATAGCTTTCGTTGAGCCAGCAGCTTATATGTCCGCGAACATCCTTCGGCTGATCGCTTCGCAGCTCTGGAGAAACCTATGCCGCAATCCGCCGCGTTGCCGATGGCGGGCGCCGCCGCTTCCTCTCACGATGCGCTCGCTCGCGCCGAGACGCTCGAACGCCAAATGGCCATGGCGCTCGACAAAATCGTCATCAAATCCGTTCTGTTCGCCTCGGGCGAAATCGATCCGACGCAGTTCCCCGACCTCGCGCCCGCGAGCCTCGCCGGCAAGCACCTGCTCATGGGCGATGATCCGCG